>CBDIQC010000001.1:0-1322500 GCA_965283875.1 uncultured Elusimicrobia bacterium
GAAGGCGCTGCGCGCCGAGAAGTTCCTCGAGCCCGCCTAGCTCCGCCACGCCATGAGCCGCGACCCGGCGACGTTCCGGCGCGGGCCGGCCCCGCCGCCGCCCGGACCCGAGCCGGCCCTGCGCGTCCCCCGGGCGCCGCCCGCGCGTTGCGCCTGCCCATCCCCGTCTGCGAGCCGGTCCTGCGCGGCAACGAAGGCCGCTACGTGGCGCGCTGCGTGCGCTCGGGCTGGATCTCCTCGGCCGGGCCCATGGTGCGCGAGTTCGAGGCGGCCTTCGCCGAACGCGTGGGCGCGGCCGACGCGGTGGCCTGCAGCAGCGGCACGGCGGCCCTGCACCTCGCCCTCGTCGGCGCCGGCATCGGCCCCGGCGACGAGGTGCTCATCCCGTCGTTCACGATGGCGGCCGTCGCCAACACCGTCCTGCACGCGGGCGCGACGCCGGTGCTCGCCGACGTGGACCCGCTCACCTGGAACATGGACCCCGAGGACGCGGCGCGCCGCGTCACGCGCCGCACCAAGGCGCTCGTCGCGGTGCACACCTACGGCTCGCCCGCGCCGATGGACGCGCTCGCGCGGCTCGCGCGCCG
Organism: uncultured Elusimicrobia bacterium; assembly: GCA_965283875.1. GTDB lineage: Bacteria > Elusimicrobiota > Elusimicrobia > UBA1565 > UBA9628 > GWA2-66-18. The sequence continues at coordinate 588 of CBDIQC010000001.1, forward strand.
GCGCGGCCTGGTGCTGCTCGAGGACGCCGCCGAAGGCCTCGGCGGCGCGTGGCGCGGCCGCGCGGTCGGCTCCTGGGGAGCGGCCGCGGCCTTCAGCCTGTACGCCAACAAGGTCATCACCACGGGCGAAGGCGGCATCGTCGCCGTGAAGGGCCGGGCCATGGCCGCGCGCCTGCGCACCTTGCGCGACCACGGCTTCAGCGCCGACCGCCACTTCTGGCACCGCGTCGTCGGCTTCAACTACCGCATGACGAGCCTGCAGGCCGCGGTCGGCCTGGCGCAGCTCGAACGCTTCGACGCTTTGCTCGAAGCCGCCGCCGCGCCGCGCGCGCCTACCGCTCCGCTCAGACGATTTCTTTTTTCAGTCCTTTTTGGCCCATCCCACTGCGCGCACGAGCGACTGGGTGCGCAATGCCTTCTTTGCCTCAGCCACCTTCTTGATGGCCTTGGCGCTGCCGTCATCCGAAACCACGCTCGTTGCCAAGTGCTTCTTCACGCCGCTGCACCTGCAGCCCGCCTACGGGAGCCTGTTTCGCGGCCAGCGCCGGCGCGTGTCCGAGGCGCTGGGCGAAAACGGCTGTACCTGCCTTCCTCCTCGGGGCTGACGCCGGCGCGCCTGGCCTACGTCTCGGCCGCCGTGCGCGCCGCCGCGCGCCCCCGGCGACGGTGAGAACCGCGGCCCCGGGTCCCCGCGACTGGGCGCCGCTGGTCGCGGTCCTCGCCCTATTCCTCTTCGCCGGCTCGCGCGCGCTCGACCTGCCGGGCCTGTGGCCGGACGAGGCCTCCGACGCCGTGCTGGGCATGGAGGTCGCCCTCGACCTGCCGCGCTCGCCGTCCGACTGGCGCGTCGAGCTGGGGGGGAGGAGCTACCCGCTGCGCACCCGTCATCCTTACGACTTCTCCGCGTTCAACATCTACGCCTCGGCGCTCGCCTTCGAGCTCGGCGGCGTGTCGGTGGCGGTCCTGCGGTTCTCGGCCTTGCTCGTCTGCGCCGCCGGCCTGGCCGCGTTGTACGCGCTCGCGCTGCCCGCGCTGGGCGCCGCCGGCGCTTTCGCCGCGGCGCTGCTGCTCGCGCTCCAGCCCGCCTACCTGCTCCACGCCCGCCTCGGCTACTTCGCGGCGGAGACCTTCCTCGTCCTGCCCGGCTGCGCCGCGCTGGCGCTGGCCTTCGGGTGGCGCCGCACGCGCCGACCCGCGGCGCTGTGCGCGGCCGCGTTCGTGCTGGGCGCCTCGCTCAATATCACGACCAAGGCGCTGGCGCTCGTGTGCGCGTATCCGCCGCTGTTCTGGGCGCTGCTGCCGCGCCCCGAGCGTCCTTCGAGGCGGCTGCTCGCGGCGGCGGCGGCGTGCGGCGCGCTCGGCGCGGCCAACTTCATCCTCTTCAACGCGACGCACGGGCTGGAGATCGGCCGCTCCTTGCTCGAAGCCCTCGCCGCGCCGACCCCCGCCGGCGTGGACAACGCCGCGTGGGGCGCCAACCTCCTGACGCGCCTGGGACAACTCGGCTCGCTGTTCGCCGGCCGCGTGCCCGCGGGCTGGCCGGAGAGGTCACGTCCGACCGCCTGTTCACGCCGTTCCTCCTCGCGTCGGCCGCCGCGCTGGCCTGGCGCGTGCGGCGCGAGCGCGACTTCGCCGGCCGGCCGCTCGCGTCGTTCGCGCTGCTCGCGGCCCCGGCCTTGCTCGCGCTGACCGCCTTCACGCCCATGGGCCTGGACCACCAGCACCTGCTCGTTCTGTGGCCGTGCCTGGCCGTCATCGGCGCCGCGGCCCTCACCTGGCTGCGCGAGCGGCGCGGGACGGCGGCCGCCGTCGTCGCTCTCGGGCTCGTCGTCCTTCCTCCGCTCGCACCGACGCGGCGTTTTACAAGCGGCTGGGCGAGAGCGGCGGCCTCGCCGACTGGTCCGACGCGGTGTACGCCGTCGCGGCCGCGCTCGACCGCGAGGGCGCGCGCCAGCCCGTCGCGCTCGAGGTGGGGCTTCCCGCAGAGCGTCTATCTGCTCACGAAGGGCCGCGTGCGCCCGGTCGGGCTGGGCGGGCACCGCCGCCGCGCGGTCGAACGCGGCTTCGCGACGCTGGAGCGACGCGCCCTGGAGCCCGGCGCCTACTTCATCTCGGCCGCCGGCGACGCCAGCGAGGTCGGCGCGCTTTATCACGAGCGCCTGCGCGCCGTCGTCGCGAAGGCGAAGCGGCGCCTGGTCCTCGTCCACGAGGCCGCCGACCGCGCGGGACGGCCGCGTTACCGCGTCTGGAAGGTCGCGCCGTGACGACGCGCCGCGAGCTCGCCGGCGTCGCCGCCCTGCACGCCGCGCTCGCGTCGCTGAGCTTCGCCCGGCTGCTCGCGGCGCCCGGCGACGCCGCGCTCGCCCGCAGCCTCTTCGACCTGGCCTCCACGGTATGGGTGCAATGGTGGGGCCCGTTCGCGGCGCTGCGCGGCCTCGACCCGTTTTCCACGAGCTGGGTGTATCATCCCGCCGTGAGCCGGCTCGCCGTGGACGCGGACCTGCCGCGCTGGCTGCTGTCGGCGCCGCTCGGCGCGCTGTTCGGCCCGCTCGGGGCCCATCACGCGCTCGCCGTCTTCTCCTACGCCGCGACCGGCGCGGCCTGCTACGCCCTGCTGCGCCGCTTCTCGGCTTCCATCGCGGGCTGCCTGCTGGGCTCGTTCGCCTTCGCCTACTCTTCCTATCGCGGCTACGCGCTGCTCTCGGGCCACGGCGAGATGCTGCAGACGCAATGGGGCGTGCTGCTCGGCGCTCGACGTTCGCGGACTGCGCCGCGGCGCGCGACGGCGGCCGACGCCCTGGCCGCCGCGGCATGGCGGGCGAATCGGCCGACCCGCGCACGGCCGTCGTGCTGCCGGCCTTGTGCCGCAACTGGTGCATACGCAACGCGCGCGCAGGCGGACGCCGCGGCGCTCGCGCGACGCTGGCCGTCGCGGCCCTGCTGCTCGCCGCCGCCGGCGCGCCGCGGGCGCTCGACGCGCTGCCCGCTGTCTCGCGCAGGAGGGGTCGCTGCCGCGCGTCGCGTCCATGACGGTCGGGCCGCGCGAGTGCTCGCCTGGCCCGCGCATCACGCCTTGCGCCAGCTCGGCGCGGCGCCGCCCGCCTCGGGCTGGCCGGAGGCGGCGGCCGGCTACCTAGGCCCCGCGTTCCTCGTGCTGGCCGCCTTCGGGGCGTGGTCGGCGCGCCGTCGCCCGGAGCGCCGGCCTCTGCTCCTCGTCGCCGCGGCGTTCCTGCTGCTGGCCGCCTTCCCGTCCGCCGTCACCGGCCTGCCCGTCGTGAGCTTCCTGCGCGTGCCGGCGCGGTTCATGTTCGGCGCGACCTTGGCCGGAGCCGCGCTGGCGGCCTGGGGCTGGGAGGCCGCGGCCGCGCGCGTGCGCCGCCGCGGCGCGGCGCGTCCTCTGGGCGGCCTGCGCGGCGGCGTTCCTGCTTGAAACCAACCCCGTGTTCGAGCGGCCCGTCGCGCTCGAAGACGTCTCCGGCCCCGCGCTCGACGCGCTCGCCGCGGCGCCCGTCGGCGCCGTGCTCGAATTGCCGCTGGAGCTCCCGCCGCTGGCGCACGGCGACGGCTCCAGCCGCTCGCGCCGCTGCGAGCCGCGCGCCACGGCCGGCCGCTGATCAACGGGCATCTGTCGGCGCCGGGCCCCGGCGCGGCGGCGCTCGCGCGCCGTCCCGACGTGCGCCGCCTGCTCGCCTGCCAGCGCGGCGACTGCGCGGGCGTGGACGCGGCGTTCTGGCGCGGCCTGCGCGGGGAGCTGGGCGCGCGTTACGTGCTGAGCACGTCCGCGGTCTCGCCGTCTTTGGCCGCCGCGCTCGGCCGCGCGCCGCTGCGCCCGCTCGCGGCCTCCGGCGGCCTGCGGGCCTTCGAGCTCGCGCCGGAGGCGCCGTGAACGCGCCCGCGGTGAGCGCCGTGCTGCCCACGCTCGACGAGGCCGACAACGTCGCGCCCTGCTCGACGGCCTGTTCGCCGCCTTCGGTCCCGGCCTCGAAGCCGTCGTCGTGGACGACGGCTCGCGCGACGGCACGCCGGAGCGCGTGCTCGCCTACGCCGCCGCGCACCCGCGGCGCGCCGTGGTCCTGCTGCGCCGCGCGGGGCCGCGCGGCCTCACCGCGAGCCTGCGCGACGGCTTCGCCGCGGCGCGCGGCGAGGCGGTCGTGTGGCTCGACGCGGACCTGTCCATGCCCCCGGAGCACGCCGCGCGCCTCGTCGCCGCGCCTCGCGCGCTGCGACCTGGCCGTGGCTCGCGTTTGCCGGCAGGCGCGCGGCCTGGCGCAAGTCCGGCCGGCCCGCGCGATCGGCGCGGCGCCGGCGCTGCTGAGCGCTGCGCTCGACGCGGCGCTGCGCGCGCTGCTCGGCGGCGGCCTCACCGACTACACGAGCGGCTTCGCGGCCGCGCGCCGCGCCGACCTGCTGGCGCTCGGGCTGGAGGGGGCGCACGGCGATTATTTCATGGACCTGGTCGTCCGCGCCCGGCGCGCGGGCCTGCGCGTCGAGGAGCTGGCGTACGTCATCGCGCCGCGACGCGCGGGGGACTCCAAAACCGCGTCGAGCGCCCTCGGCTTCGCGCGGCGCGGCCTGCGTTACCTCGCGACGGCCGTGAAGCTCGCGTTGCGCGAGCCGCGCCGCAGCGCGGCGCCCGTGTCGCCGTCGGCCGCCGACAGCAGCCGGAAGCCGGCGGCCGACAACGCCGCCTCCACCTCGGGGCGCGACCAGTAACGCAGCCGGTGCGTCTCGCGGAAGCGAGACGACCGGCGCCCGCGCGTCACGACGTAGTCCTGCGTGACGACGGCGTAGCGGCCCGTCGGGTCGGTCCGCGCCGCGGCCCGGCGCGTCGACCGACAACGCGCCCTCGCGGGCGCGTCGGGTCACCGGGCGCCCGGCCGCCTGCGGCGCGCGCCACACGCCGAAATAGAGCAGGCCGCCGTCGCGCAGGCTCGCGCGCGCCGCGGCCAGCGCCGCGGCCAGGCCCGCCTCGTCGCGCAGGTAGCTGAACACGTGGAACAGCGCGACCGCGGCGTCGTAGCGGCGGCCGGGGCGCGAGGCGCGCAGGTCGCCGACGTGAAACGCGGGCGCCTGCGCCCGCGGCAGGCCGGCGGCTCGCGCGCGCGCCCGCGCGAGCATGCCGCGGCTGCGGTCGAACCCGGTCACCCGCCAGCCCAGGCGCGCCAGCGCCGCCGCGTGGCGGCCCGTGCCGCAGCCCAGCTCGAGCAGCGTCCGCGCGCGGGGCCGGCGCCGGCGCAGAAGGCGGCTGAGCGCGGCGGCTTCGCCGGCGTAATCCTTGCCCGCGTAGAGGAGGTCATAGACGGCGGCGGAGCGGCCGAACATGGGAGCAAAATGATATCACTCCTCTATGGCCGACGTGGTCCTCGTCTATCCTCGGACGCGCTGGGACATCCGCAACCTCACGACCCGGCTCCCCTTGTCGGTGCTCTACATCGCGACCTATCTGCGCCGCCACGGCGTCGCGGTCGAGATCGTGGACCAACGCGTCGATGACGGCTGGGAGGCGCGGCTGCGCGCCTTGCTCGCCGAAAGGCCCGCCTGGGTGGGCATCAGCTCGATGACGGGCAAACAGATCCGCTGGGGCCTCGCCGCCGCCCGCGTCGTGCGCGAGGCCGCGCCGACGGTGCCGCTCGTCTGGGGAGGCGTGCACCCGAGCATCCTGCCCGAGCAGACCCTCGGCCATCCTCTCGTGGACCTCGTGGCCGTGGGCGACGGCGAGGAGCTCGCCCTCGAGCTCACCGCCGCGCTCAAGGGGCCCGGCCCCGCCGACCTCTCGAAGATCGCGGGCCTGGCCTGGAAACGCGGCGGGCGCCCGGTGGTCAACCCGCCGCGCGACCCCGTCTCCATGGACGAGCTGCCGCCGCTCGACTACGGGTCGCGGACGTGAGACTACGTCCTCAACGAGATCCCGGGAGAACGCTCGCTCCAGATCACCACCAGCCGCGGCTGCCCCTGGCGCTGCTCCTACTGCTACATCGTCACCATGCCCAACGGCCGGCGCTACCGCGCCGAAAGCCCGGAGCGCACGGTGGACCACATCGAGCGGCTCGTCAAGGAGTACCGCCTCAAGGCCGTGCACATCAACGACGACGAGTTCTTCACGAAGCTCGACCGCACGCGCGCGGTCTGCCGCGGCGTCATCGAGCGCGGCCTCGACGTGACGCGCTGCGCGCCAACTGCCGCATCGACTACATCGACAAGATGTCGCTGGAGGACCTGCGCCTGTTCCGGCAGGCGGGCTTCCACTACCTCTACCTCGGCGCCGAGTCCGGGAGCGACCGCGTGCTCGCCTTGGTCGAGAAGGACCTGACCGTGGACCAGATCCTGCGCGCCAACCTCAAGCTGCGCGAGGCCGGCATCAAGCCCAAGTTCAGTTTCATGGCCGGCTTCCCGACCGAGACGCTCGACGAGGTCAAGCAGACCCTGCGCCTCATGGAGCGCCTGGTGCGCGAGAACCCCGACGCCTACACCACGCCCATCCAGATCTACTCGCCTTACCCCGGCACGCCGCTCATCGAGCGCTGCAAGGCCATGGGCATGAAGACGCCCGACACGTTCGAGGGCTGGTCCGACACGGGTTTCGAACACGTGAAGTTCCACTCGCTCTCGCCCAAGGAGGAGCGCACGGTGCAGAGCGCAGCCTACTTCACCTTCTTCCTCGACGGCAAAACCATGCCCGACGCGGTGAAGTCGCGCGCGATGCGCGCGGCCACGCGGCTCTACGGCAAGGTGGTGCGCGGGCGCGTGCGCGCGGACTGGTTCGGCCTGATGCCCGAGGTCGCCGTCATCAAGTGGGCCCTCGCCCGCGCGGCCAACTAGGGCCGAAACAGGTAGCCGACGCGGATCACCGTCTCCACCCGCTCGCCGAAGGACGGCAGCTTCTTGCGCAGGGTCTCGACGTGTTTGTCCACGGTGCGCGTGGACAGGTCAGGGCCGGTGCCCCAGACCTTCTCCAGCATGAGGCCGCGGGTGAGCACGCGGTTGGGGTTCTTCAGGAAGTAGAGCAGGAGCTTGAACTCGAGATGGGTGAGGGGGACGTCCTTGTTGGCGCACTGGACGCGGTGCTCGTCGGGGTAGATGATGACGTCGCCGTAACGCACGGTCTCCACCGAGGACGCGGCGCCGTTGGGCGCGCGGCGCAGGAGCACCGCGATGCGCGCCACGAGCAGGTCGAGGTCCACCGGCTTGGCCATGTATTCGTCGGCCCCGAGCTCGAGGCCCTGGACCACGTCCGCCGTCGAGCGCGCCACGGCGGAGATGGCCACGATGGGCATGGCCTTGGTGTCGGCGTTGGCGCGCAGCACGCGGATGACGTCGCGGCCGTCCATGCCGGGCAGGTGCATGTCGAGCACGGTCACGTCGGGGCGGGATTTGGCCAGGCCGTCGAAGAAGCGCCCGGGCGTGGCGTAAGTCTTCACGTCGAAGCCGCTTTTGGTCCCCGCGTTCCACCGGCTAGTGCATCACGTGTAGCGTGAGACGCTTACGCGGTAAGCTGTGTTCTTCGTGTTCCCCAACACGAGGAGAACGAGATGGCTTACAGGCGCGTGACGGCGGAAGAACGAGAGCTGATTTGCCGCTGGCTTCGAGCAGGTGCAGCGCAGCATGAGATCGCTCGACGCTTGGGGCGCAGCCAGGGCAGCATCAGTCGCGAGATCGCGCGCAACACGGGACTGAAAGGCTACCGGCCCAAACAGGCGCACGAAAAGGCGCAGGCTCAGGCCAAGCGAGCGGGACCGCGGCGCTTCACGGAGGCGGTCCGGGCTGACGCGGAGGCGCGACTCAAAGAAGGCTGGACGCCGGCGATCATCGGCGGACGAGCGCGGCTTGAGGGGCGGCCCTGGGTTTGCGCGGAAACGATCTACAAGCACGTCTACGCCGACGCCAAGGCCGGCGGGACGCTGTGGAAGAACCTACCCCGGGCCAAGCGCAAGCGGCGACGCCGCTGTCCCCGGCAGGACGGTCGCGGGCGCGGGCAAATCCCGAACCAGCGAAGGATTGACACCCGTCCGGCCGAAGTAGAGACACGTCGGACCGTCGGGCACTGGGAAGGCGACCTGATCAACGGGGCCAACGGCACGGGGAACCTGGCCACGCTGGTGGAGCGTAAGTCGCGGTTCACTCTGGTCGATCGCACGCAGAGCAAGGAGGCGGAGGAGGTCGCGCTCAAGATCTGCGCCTTGTTCAAGACGCTGCCCCCGCGGGCGCGGCGAAGCGTCACGCTCGACAACGGCAAGGAGTTCGCCCGTCACGAAGATATCGCCAAGGACGCCGTCCTGGACGTGTTTTTCGCCCATCCCTATCACTCGTGGGAGCGGGGCACCAACGAGAACACCAACGGGCTGATCCGCAGGCTCTATCCCAAAAAGTCGTCCTTCGCGGGCATCGGCCGGGCGGAGATCAGGCGCATCGACGCCTTTCTCAACGACCGGCCCCGCAAGTGCCTGGGGTGGTCGACACCGAGGGAGAGCCTGACCGCCTTCCTTGGCTGCGCCCCGTGAAATAGCGGGGCGGTCGCGGAAGACATCCAGCGGCGCCGCGCGAAATTCGCGCGACGGACGGAACAGCAACGTCCACGTCCACGGCCACGTCCTCCAACGGCAACGACATTTCTCTGGACTGGGCCTAACGGCAACGGCTACGATCACGGCAAGGAAGACGGATTAAAACGAAGACCTCAGCTTGCCTCAGGTGATGCAATAGCTACTGGATGTCGGGGTCAGGACGAGGGCGAGCAGGTCGAGCATCTCCTGGTCGTCATCGACGACCGCGACCTTCGCGCTCATTTCCCGGCGGCCTTCTCGAGGGCCTTGGCGACGCGCTCCAGCAGCTCCTCCATCTCGAAGGGCTTCACCACGTAGTCGGTGACGCCCGCCGAGAGGCCGTCGCCCACGATGCCGACGGACGAACGCACGGTGCACATGACCACGGGCACGGTTTTGCCCTTCTCGGTGAGGCGGAGCTTGCGGCACACGTCTATGCCGTCCATGTCGGGGCAGGTTGCCGTCGAGGACCACGAGATCGGGCGAGTAGTCCGCGAACATCTTCAAGCCGTCCTCGCCGTTGCCGGCCGCGACGACGTCGTAACCGCCGCGGTCGAGGACGTGGCTGACGATGGCGCGGAAATCGTGTTCATCGTCCACGACGAGGATGAGGGGCCTGCGAGCCATGGGGGAACTGTAGCGCATCGCGCCGGAGGGGTCAAGGTTACGCCTTGAAAATTTAACAGGTAGGGCTTATGCTTCCTCATATATGGCCGCCCCCAAGGACGACTGGCTCGGAGACCTGCGCTGGCAGGGTTATCCGCGCCTGCAGCCCGTCGCCGACCTCGCCGGAAAGGTGGACCCGGGCGACCCCGTGGTCCCGCCCCGCCCCGGCGAGCCGCCGCTGCGGCTCGAGGAGCTGGCCAAGGAGAACGAGATTCTCCGCTCGCGGCTGGACCGTCTGCTGCGCATGGCGTTGGAGTTCGAGCGCCGTCTCGAGGACGCCGGGCGCCGCTATGAGGACGCCCTCTTGGAAGCAGAGTCCAGAGAGACGGCGTTGCGTCTCGAGAAGGAGCGCATCGAGGGCGAACGCGACGGGGCCCGCGCCGAGGCCGAGCGTCGCGCCGCCCACGAAGGCGCGCTCGACGGCTTCCTCAACCTGGAGCGCGGTCGCCGAGAGATCGCCGAGCGCGACCTCGCCGAGGCCCGCCGCCGCCTGGAGCTGCTCGAGGCCGAGGCCGGCCGCTACAAGCAGCTTCACGCCGAGACCTCCGGCGCCGTCGGCGAGCTGCGCCGCCAGGCCTCGGCGTCCTCCGAGCGCCTGCTCCAGGCCAAATCGCTGACCGACCAGGACATCGCCTTGCTGCGCCAGGAGATGCGCGAGTTCCTGGCCAAGTTCCACCGACTCACCGATCCCCCGACGCCCCCCGAGGTCTAAATGCGCTACTGGGTCTATCTGAAAGGCGAGGTCCCCGGCTCCTTCGAGCCTGAGGAGCTCGCCGCCACGCCGGGCTTCGGGCTGACCACCTTGGTCTGCCCCGCGGAGGGGAGATTCTCGAGAAGAACTGGCGCCGGGCCGGCGAGTTCGAGGACCTGGCGCGCTGCGTGTCGGCCCGCGCCGCGGCCACCTCGGAGCCGCCGCCCGCCTCCGCGCACGCCGCCCCGCCCAGCCCCGGCGACGTTGACGCCCTGCTCGACCAGACCGGCGCGCGCCTGTTCTCGCACGTGGCCGGCCTCATGAAGGAGCTCGAGGCGCGACGCGAGGAGCGCGCGCTCGCCGGAGCGCTGCAGCGCCAGCTCGCCGAAGTGGATGAAGAGCTCGCCGGGCTGCGCGAACGCGCGTCCAAGGCCGAAGGCCGGCTGCCGCGCATCCCGGAGCTCGAAGAGGCGCTCGCGCGCGCGCAGGCCGACATCGCGGTCCTGCGCGACGGCCTCGCGACGCGCGACGCGGCTCTCGACGAGATCCGCATGACCGCGGAGAAGACGAAGTTCGACCTGGAAGGCGCCCGCCGCAAGCTCAACGAAACGACCAACGACCTGGCCATCCGCAACCGCCTCGTGGACAAGCTGTCGCGGGACCTCTCCGAAAAGGAGCTGTCCTTGACCAAGTCGTTGGCCCTCATCCGCCGCCTGGAGGAGGACTTCCACCGCCTCGACGGCACCAAGCCCGACGGCGTCGGCTCCGGCGAGGTCGTGCCCCTCGCCGAGGAGCCCGCGTTGCCGGCCATTCCCGTCCTGCCGGCCGCGGCGCCGCCGCCCGTCGTCCGCGCCGTCGAACCGCCCGTCGCGCGCGCCGCCGACGCGCCCGCCGCCTTCACCCAGGACGAGCCCCCGACCGTCCCGCCCTACCTCGAGCCCCCGCCGCCCGAGGTCTCCGGCGCCCAAGAGGCGCTGTCGAAGTTCCTCCGCAAAGTCTTCCCCGGCCCCCAGCACTAGTTAACGAAAGGGACAGGCGCTCTCGTTGATCAACGAGAGCGCCTGTCCCTTTGTTGACTCTTAACTAGCACTCCGACAAATAGATTGACAGCTTTGGGCGCCTGAGGTATAATTAGCAACAGATAGGGGCGAGTGCCAGAATACCTCGCCCGCCGAGAACTATAGACGTCAATCCACGGAGGAATCAAAGATGGCCGAAGCGACCCTGACCAAAGTGAAGATCCAGCCTCTGGGCGACCGCGTGTTGGTCCAGCCTGTCGAGGCGAAAGAGACGAAGCGCGGCGGGATCATCATCCCCGACAGCGCGAAAGAGAAGCCGCAGGAAGGCCTCGTGGTGGCCACCGGCAAGGGCAAGACCGCCGATGACGGCAAGGTCCTCCCCATGGACGTGAAGGTCGGCGACAAGATCCTGTACGGGAAGTACTCCGGCAACGAGATCAAGCTCGACGGCGAGGATTATCTCATCATGCACCAGGACGACATCCTGGGCATCCTGAAGTAAAGACGTTCGACCCCATATATAGAGGAGAGACACAGACATGGCTAAACAGATTCTTTTCAGCGACGACGCCCGCAAGAAGATGAAGGACGGCGTGGACAAGCTCGCGAACGCGACCAAGGTCACGCTCGGCCCCAAGGGCCGCTCGGTGGTCCTCGAGAAGAAGTTCGGCTCGCCCGTCGTCATCGATGACGGCGTCACCATCGCCAAGGAGATCGAGCTCCAGGACCCCTACGAGAACATGGGCGCCCAGCTCGTCCGCGAGGTGGCCTCCAAGACCAACGACAAGGCCGGCGACGGCACGACGACGGCCATCGTGCTGACGCAGTCCCTGCTCAACGAAGGCATCCGCAACATCACCGCGGGCGCCAACGCCAAGTCCATCCAGCGCGGCATGCTCAAGGCCGTGCAGGTCGTCGTCAAGGACCTCCAGAAGGGCATGAAGCCGGTCAAGACCAAGGCCGAGAAGGCCCAGGTCGCGACCATCTCGGCCAACGACTCCGAGATCGGCAACATGATCGCCGAGGCCATGGAGAAGGTCGGCCACGAGGGCGTCATCACCGTCGAGGAAGGCAAGTCCGCCGAGACGACGCTCGACGTCGTCGAGGGCATGCAGTTCGACCGCGGCTACATCTCGCCCTACTTCATCACCGACTCCGAGCGCATGGAAGCCGTGCTCGAGGACGCCTACCTCATCATCACGGACAAGAAGATCTCCGCGATGAACGACATCCTGCCCCTGCTCGAGAAGATCGTGCAGACCGGCAAGCCGTTCGTCATCGTGGCCGAGGACGTCGAGGGCGAAGCCCTCGCGACGCTCGTGGTCAACAAGCTCCGCGGGACCCTGAAGGCCGCCGCCGTCAAGGCGCCCGGCTTCGGCGACCGCCGCAAGGAGATGCTGCAGGACATCGCCATCCTCACGGGCGGCGAGACCATCTCCGAGGAGCTCGGCCATAAGCTCGACAAGGCCAGCCTCGACATGTTGGGCCGCGCCAAGCGCGTGGTCATCGACAAGGACAACACCACGATCGTGAGCGGCCTCGGCGACAAGACCGAGATCAAGAAGCGCGCCGAAGCGCTCCGCAAGCAGATCGAGACGACCACCTCCGACTACGACCGCGAGAAGCTCCAGGAGCGCCTCGCCAAGCTGTCGGGCGGCGTGGCCGTCATCAACGTGGGCGCCGCGACCGAGACCGAGATGAAGGCCAAGAAGGCCAAGGTCGAGGACGCCTCCAACGCGACCCGCGCGGGCGTCGAGGAAGGCATGATCGCGGGCGGCGGCGTCGCGCTGCTGCGCGCCGGCGAAGCCCTCGACAAGTTCAAGGGCGAGGACGAGGATGAGACCACGGGCGGCCAGATCGTGCGCCGCGCGCTGCAGGCTCCCATCCGCCAGCTCGCTGCGAACTCCGGTTACGAAGCGTCGGTCGTCGTCCAGAAGGTGCTCGCCTCCAACGGCAACATCGGCTTGGACGCGTCCAACGGCGAATACGTCGATCTCTTCAAGAACGGCATCGTGGACCCGCTCAAGGTCACGCGCACCGCTCTCGAGAACGCCGTGTCCATCGTGGGCACCATCCTGACCACCGAGGTCTGCATCTCCGACATCCCGGAGAAGAAGGAGCCCGCGGCGGCCGGCGCCGGCCACAGCCACGGCGGCGACATGCTAAACCCCGCCGGCCTCGCCTCGCGCGAGACCGTCGGAACGCCCCCGGGTCCGAAAGGACCCGGAGTTCTTTTTTCCCGATTCGCCACTGACTGGCGCTAGCGCTAGTGGTTATCGTTAGTATGATTATCGTTAGCAGGATTCTGATGACCCGACCGACCCGCTGGGCCCTGACCCTCTCCGGCTTCCAAGCCGCCTGGCTGCTCCTGTTGTGGGGGATTTCCGTATTCCTGCTGCCGCCCGACGCCACGCCGGCCTGGTATTCGGTGCTGATGATTCCCGCGGTGCTGCCCGCGGCGCTCGCGGGCATCCTTCTGCCCGACGCGGGCCAAGACGGCCTGCTGCTGCCCGTGCTCATCATGCTGTTCTCGCTGCTGTTCTGGGGCGCCTGCGGCTGGACCGCGGGCAAAGCCGCGGACTGGCGGCGCAAAGCGGCCTGACCGGGCGGCCGCCCTCGCGTTATGAAGCCCGACTTCACAGCAGGCCGCTCCCTAGGCAACCGGCCGTCTGGTCCTTCAGCTTCCCCGGCGTGGGGGCCCATCGACTCTGTCGCGCGGCTTCATTTCAGGTTATCCTAAAACCATCAGCATCACGGTTTAGGCCCGGCGCTCTCTGAGGGGGGAGCGCCGGGCCGCTAAAAAGCCCCCGCGCTGGAGCGATCCGGCGCGGGGGTTTCTTATCGCGGGCGCGGCGTCACGCGCCGCGCGTCCCGAAACGCGTCGTCCAGATGGCGCCCACGCCCACCATCACCGCGAAGGACAGCAGGATGAGGTTGGCGAGCAGCAGGATGCCGCCGATGCCGCCGGGCAGGCCGGTCAAGGCGATGAGCTTGCCCAGGATGTTGGGGCTCATCAGCAGCAGGAACCCCAGCGCCGCGCCGCCCAGGACGGAGGGCGCCGGACGCGACGTGGACTGGGCGAAGCGGCGCGCCAACACGAGGCTGAACGCCGCCACCGACAGCAGCTTGGCCGCGAACACGGCCAGCAGCCCCACCGGCACCAGCGGCAGGCCGATGATGGACACCGCGACGAGCAGCAGCGCCGGCCCGGTGGCGATGAGCACGAGCAGGCCGATGCCGGCCGAGCGCCAGAAGTCGCCCTCGACCGCGGCGGCGACGGTTTCGACGTGTTTGGGCGCGAACGCCGCCGTGAGCGCGACGAGCAGGGCGCAGCCGGCGAGGAACACCAGCCCGGCCACCACGCGCGCCAGGCGCCACGTCTCGCGCACCTCGGGGTCCACGGTTTTACGGCTGACGCGTCCGGCCAGGCGCAGCAGGTCCTTGCTCATGCCCAGGTCGTGCTGGGTGACCGAGCCGTTGAGCTTGGCGCTGTCGGCCTTCTTGAGTTTGCCGCCGAGCAAGGCGACCGAGCCGTTGACCTCGGCCTTGGGGCCGAGCACGACGTCGCCGCCCATGGAGGCGATGTCGCCGTGCACGCGGCCATCGACGGTCACGTCCCCGCCCAAGGACGCCACGTCGCCGCTGACCGTGCCGGCGACCGACACGGCCGAGCCCAGCGACACCACGTCGCCGTTGACCGAGCCGGGCACGGCGATGCTCCCGTCGAGCGTCACGCTGTCGCCGTTGAGCACGCCCTCCACGGTGATGGAGCCGCGGGCGACGATGTCGCCGTCGCGGACCTCGCCCTTGGCGACGCGGACGGGGCCTTCGACGGGGTCCTTCCCGTCGATCTTGATGTTGAAGCGGGGCTTGGCCTCGGCCAGGCCCGTCGCGGCGAGCAACGCCGCGCACAACGCGAACGACGGCAGGGTCTTCATTGATGCCTCCAGGCGCTCGCCGCCCTCGGGCGGCCGAGCCAGACGATGAGCGATGACGCGACGACGACGGCGGCGAAAGCTGGAACGGAAGGGCGGACTCGCCCGCGCGGCTGGCCAGCAGCCGCGCGACCCCGGGAAGGGGAGCTTGGCGGCGAACACGCCCGCGGAAACCGCGAGGTTCGCCGCGGATTCGCCGGCGGCCGCCAGCGCGGGCCACGACGGGCGGCCGTGACGCGGCCACGGCGTAGGCCACGCCCGCCGTCCACACGGCGCACAACGCGCCCGCGGCCCCGGCGGCGTAGGCCGCGGCCGGGGAAGGGCGCAGCGCGGCCAGCACCTCCATTGACGCAGCGCGCCGGCCGCGGCGCGGGCGCGGCGGCGAACGCGGCGACGGCCGCCCGCAGCCCCGCGACGTCGCGGGCGCAGCGCGGCGCAGGCGGCGAGGTGCGCGTCGAGCGCGCCGCGCCGCGCGGGGAGGGCCCCGTCCAGGTCGTTCCTGCAGGCGCGCCGGGTTGGGATGGTGACATGGCTACCCTAGACTACGAGCCGGCGCGGAAGAAAGTTTGCATCTTTGTAGGGGCCTCGCCCAACGACTCCAGCTTGGCCCGCAGCAGGTCGCGGGCGCGAAACAGACGGATCTTGACCGTGCCTTCGGGAAGGCCCAGAATCTCTCCGATGGCGCGATAGTCCAGGTCCTCGGCGTGGCGAAGGAGCATGACCTCCCTATATAAGGGAGGCAAAGACGCGATGAGGCGCTCGGCCCGCCCGCGGCTTTCCTCGGAGACCAGGACCGCCTCGATGCCGGGGCCGGGCTGGGCCGGGTCCACGGACGATTCCGGGTCGTCTAGCGCCGCGAGCTCTTCGCCCCGGGCCCGGCGGAAGTCGAGCGCGGTGTTGTGCGCGATTTTAAACAGCCAGGAGGCCAGCGGCCGCCCGGGCTCGAAGGAGGGCAGCGCCCGGAAGGCCTTCAAAAAAGCCTCCTGGGCCAGGTCCTCGGCGTCGCGGGCGTCGCGCACCAGACGCAGCAACAGGGCGTAAACCCGGTCGCGATACAGGTCGAGCACCGCCTCGAACGCGGCTTCGTCGCCGTCGAGGCAGCGCCGGACGAGCCGGGCGTCGGCGGTGGGGTCTTCCATGGGGCCGCTTTAACACTACGAAATCCCCGCGGGAAAGTTTCATCGCCCGGTGTGAACGTTTTTTTCACACTTAGGGGGCGCCTGCGCAACCGGATGTCTGGTCCTTCGGGTTCAGAGGGGGAGGGGTCTTACGACTCTGAGCGCGCGGCGTCTTCCCGGCTATCCTGAAGCCATGAACATCAAACTCCTGCTGGTCGTCGTGACCGCGTTCGCCGCCACCGCCTCGCACGCGGAGCAGCTGCGCCGCGAGGCAGGCACCCGCCGCGCCACGCGCGTCGTGGTGCCCTCCAACGCCGACTGCATCTCTTCCGAGGCCTCCCAGACCACGCTGAGCCTGTGTATGGAGTCGCTCATCGCCTACATGGAGAGCGAGCAGCTGCGCGCGCTCACCGAAGCCGCCTTCAGCCACACCGCGGACGCTGGGATAGAGGCCACGCGTTACGCCCTGGCCGGCCGCGCGGTGAAGCAGCGCGCCGAAGCGGTCAACCGCAGCATGGTCATCCCGCTCAACGGGGCCGCGCTCGGCGACGCGCGCGTCGCGGCGGGCGAGATCTATCGCGACGGGATGACCCACCACGTTGCGGCGCAGCAGGCCGCGGCCGCCGCGCCCGGCAGCGCGGAACGCGCGACGAGCCTCTCGATCATGCGCGGCATCTCCGAATCCGGCGGCAGCGCCGCGAGCTACGGGGAAGCGGCGATCCGCATGGCCGCCCGCCCCACGCGCAGCGCGGCGACGCGTATGCGCACGCGCGCTGTCCCCGAGGGGGAACACCTGCGCACGATGGACTCCATCCGCCGCCCCAACGACGACTAGCGACTAACCATGAAACGCCTCGCCCTGCTGCTCGCCGCCCTGACCGCCGCCGCTCCCGTCCGCGCCGCGGGGGGCTTCGACGCCCACGGCTTCGCCGGCATGCGCGCGGACCTTCCCCGCGGCGGCGTGTGCGCACGGTCCGGCCCCGAGACCTGCGGGCCGCGCTCCGCGCAGGCGCCGCGTTTCCAACTCGCCGCCGCGACCGGCGCCCAAGCGCCGGCCGTGACCTTGACGGACCTCGACCGCAACCCGATCGGCCTGGCGTCCCTGCGCGGACGCGTGGTGCTCCTCGATTTCTGGGCGACGTGGTGCCCGCCCTGCCAAGCCTCCACCGCGACGTTGCAGGCGCTGCACGCGCGCCACGCCGCGGCGGGGCTCGTCGTCATCGGCGTCAACCAGCAGGAAAGCGCCGCGCGGGTGACCGCCTATATGACCCGGCATCGGGCGACCTACCGCCAGACCATCGACGACGGCTCCGCCGCGCAGGCGTTCGGGGCGCGGCACGTGCCGACCTTCGTGCTCATCGGCCGCGACGGGCGCATCGCTTGGCAGGAGGCCGGCTTCGATAACGCGACCGTCGCGCCCATGACCTCGGCCATCGAGGGCGCCCTGGCGGCCGGGAGACCCGCCAGCCTCTAGCCGCCCCGCCGTCCCCGTCTTGCGCCCAGGCCTCTTCTACCCCGTAGAGGCCTGGGCCTTTTGGCCCATCCCTTTGTCATTTTTGGACCTGTCTGTGGTATAATTAAAGGGTCCGGTGCTCATTGACAACATAAACCAAATCCGCTACCGCATGCGTGCGGCGAGCCTCCGTTCCGGACGCGAGGCCGACGCAGTCCGCTTGGTGGCGGTGACGAAGTACGCTCCTCTCGAATCCGTGCGCGCGCTCTTGGAACAAGGGCTCGCCGCCGACGTGGGGGAGAACCGCGTGTTGGACGCCGAGAAGAAGAAGGCCGAGCTCGGCGCGCTCGCGGGCAAGGTCCGGTGGCGTCTCATCGGGCACCTGCAGACGAACAAGGCCAGAAAAGCGGTGGAGGTCTTCGACGCGATCGATTCGGTCGATAGCGTGAAGGTCGCCGCCGCGCTCGACTCCGCGCTCGCGGGGTCGGACCGGGTCCTCCCGGTCATGCTCCAGGTCAAGCTGACCGACAAGCAGAGCCAATCCGGAGCGCTCCCCGAGGAGCTGCCCGGGCTGCTGAAGTCCCTCTCGGCGTTCCCGCGCCTGCGCGTGGAAGGCCTGATGGGCATCGCCCCGGACGTCGAACCCCTCGAGGCCGTCCGCCCGAGCTTCAAGCTCCTGCGGGAACTGCGCGACCGCCATCTGCCCGGCGGCAAGCTGAACATGGGCATGAGCCGCGATTTCGAGATCGCGATCGAGGAAGGCGCCGACCTGGTCAGGATCGGCTCGCAGATTTTTACGCAACCTAGTCCGGCATCCAGAGGAGGCACCGCATGATCGTGAAAGTGCGCGTCATCCCCAACGCAACCGAGAACGAAGTCGTCAGCCGCATCGGCAGCGTGCTCCGTGTGAAGGTCGCCGCACCCGCCGTGGACCAGAAGGCCAACGCCGCCCTCACGGGCTACCTGGCCGAGTTCTTCGAGGTCCCCGGCAAACGCGTCAGCATCCTGCGCGGCGCGAACGGCCGTGAGAAGACGGTCGAGATCGTCGGCAAGACCGAAGAGCAGTTGAAGAGGGTGATGGAGTCCATCCCCTAATACGGGTCAAACAGCTGCATCCTGGGAAGGTTCGGCGACGGATGGGGAAACCCCGTCCGTCGCCGACTCTTTTAGGGGACCCCTTAAAATCCTACAATCAGCCTCCGCATGACGCCCAAAGCCCTGCACATCGACCCCATCCGCCACGTGGTCTGGAAGGGGGACCGCCTCGAGGTCCTCGACCAGCGCCTCCTGCCGCGCCGGGTCGCGCGCGTGACCTGCCGCGACGCCGCCCAGGTCGCCAAGGCCACCACCGATATGGTCCTGCGCGGCGCGCCCTCATCGGCTGCGCGGCCGCCTTCGGCATGGCGCTCGCCGCCCGCCGTAACAAGCTGTCGGACGTGCGCAAAGCCGAGCCCGTTCTCCGCCGAGCGCGTCCGACCGCCGTCAACCTGATGCACGCCCTCGACCACATGTTGTCCGTGGCGCTGTCGGGCCCCGAAAAGTCGTTGTCTAAACGCATGGCCGCCGCCGCCGTGAAGTACCACGCCGACGACCTCGGCTACAACGCCCGCATGGCCGAGCTCGGCGCCCGCCTCCTCAAGAAGGGCTCGCGCGTCATCACCCACTGCAACGCCGGCGCCTTGGCCACCGCGGGCATCGGCACGGCCGTCGGCATGATCCGCGCCGGCTTCCTCGCCGGCAAGGTCAAACACGTGTACCCGTGCGAGACGCGCCCCTACCTGCAGGGCTCGCGCCTGACGCTCTGGGAGCTGATGCAGGCCGGCATCCCCGCCACCCTCATCACCGACAACATGGCCGCCCACCTCATGAAGACCGAGAAGATCGACGCGGTCATCGTGGGCTCCGACCGCATCGCGGCCAACGCCGACGTCTGCAACAAGATCGGCACCTACGGCCTGGCCATCCTCGCCAAGCACCACGGCATCCCGTTCTACGTGGTCGCGCCGAGCACCACCGTGGACCTCAAGACCGCGCACGGCGACGACATCCCCATCGAGGAACGCTCCACCCTCGAGGTGGTCGAGGTGTTCGGCACGCCCATCGCCCCGTACGGCGCCAAGGCCCGCCACCCCGCTTTCGACGTCACGCCCCACGAGCTCGTGACCGCCATCGTCACCGAGAAGGGCGTCGTCTCGCCCGCCAACGGGCGCAATCTAAGAAAAGTGCTCTCCAAACAACGATGAAGACGAACGGCGACAAACCCGTGAACCGCAAGATGACGAAGATCCTGGCCACGCTCGGCCCGGTCTCCGCCAAGCCCGAGATGATGCTCGACCTGCTCGCCGCGGGGGTGGACGCGTTCCGCCTCAACTGCTCGCACGCCTCGCTCGAGGACCTCAAACGCTCGGTCGATCTCATCCGCTCCTGCTCGCGCCAGGCGCGCCAGGCCACCTCCGTGGTCATGGACCTGCAGGGCCCGCGCCTGCGCGTCGGCCGCCTGCGCAACGGCGAGCCCATCGACCTCAAGCGCGGCGCCCGCACGCGCATCTCCGTCAACGACCTCGTCGGCACGGCCGAGGAGTTCTCCACCTCGTTCAAGAAGCTGCCGCAGACGGTCAAGAAGGGCATGGAGATCCGCCTCGACGACGGCAGCATCGTGCTGAGCGTCCTCAAGACCGGCGCCGGCTGGGTGGACTGCGAGGTCATCGTCGGCGGCAAGCTCAAGGAGCACAAGGGCATCAACCTGCCCGGCGCCGACATCGACCTGCCCGCGCTCACGCCGAAGGACCTGCGCGACCTGAAGATGGGCCTGGACCTCGGCATCGACTCCGTGGCGCTGTCCTTCGTGCGCAGCCCCGACGACATCATCCGCGCCAAGAAGATCATCAAGGCCGCCGGCGCGCCCACCCGCATCATCGGCAAAATCGAGCACCCCGACGGCATCACCAACATCGACAACATCCTCGACGCCGCCGACGGCATCATGATCGCGCGCGGCGACCTGGCCGTCGAGCTGTCCGCCGCCGAGGTGCCCGCCGCGCAGAAGACGCTCGTGCGCAAGGCCAACGACGCCGGCAAGATCTCCATCGTGGCGACCCAGATGCTGGAGAGCATGATCAGCCACCCGCAGCCCACGCGCGCCGAGGCCTCCGACGTGGCCAACGCCATCTACGACGGCGCCGACGTCGTCATGCTCTCGGGCGAGTCCGCCGTCGGGCTCTACCCCGTCGAGACCGTCACCGTCATGGCCGACATCATCCGCAAGGCCGAGGCGTCGCCCTTCCGCTACCGCCACATCCCGCACGGCCTGCAGGACACCCCCGAGACCGGCTTCGCCCACGCGCTCGCGCGCGCCACGCACGACGCCTGCGAGGTCACCGGCGCCAAGTTCGTCATCGTCTATACCATGACCGGCTGGTCGGCGCGCGCCATGTCCAAATACCGCCCCGTGGCGCCCATCATCGCGATGACGCCGCTGAAGGCCACCGCCCAGCAGCTCGCGTTGTATTGGGGCATCACCCCGATGATCTGCCCGCTGGGCAAAACCACCGACGAGATGCTCGCCTACGGCGAGCGCATCCTGCTCGGCAACAAACTCGCCAAAAACGGCGACACGACCTTGGTCACCGCCGGCGGCACCGCCAAACACAAGGCCTCCAACATGCTCAAGATCCACGTCGTGGGGTCCGTCACCTACCGCTAGTGAGCTCGGTCCACCCGACGTTCGCGCCGAAGCTTCTTTCCGCGCGCGACCTCGCGGCGGGCGTGCGGCTTTTCCGCTTCGCCGCGCCTCCCGGCTTCGCCTTCGTCCCGGGCCAGTTCCTGATGTTCCACTTCGGCGACGACCCCAAGACCTGGCGCGCCTATTCGGTGTGCTCGGCTCCGCAGGCCGCGGCGCATTATTTCGAGGTCGCCGTCGGCATGGTGGGCGCGTTCTCCGACCGCCTCGGCGCGTTGACGCCCGGCGGCGAACACGGGCTGGTCTGCCGCGGGCCTTTCGGCAAGTGGACGTGGGCGGGGGAGGGGCACGCCGTGCTGGTGTCGGGCGGCACGGGCGTCACGCCGTTTCGCGCCATGGCCTTGCACGGCAAAGGCCGCGTGACGGTGTGTTATTCGGCCAAGACCCCCGACAACCTCCTTTTCAGGGACGAATACCCGGCCTGGGAAAAGGCGGGCGCGCGGGTCCTGCCCCGCGTGACCCAGGCGTCTTGGGACGGCGCGACGGGCCGCTGGACGGCATCCGACGTCATCGCCGCCGCCGCCGACCCCGAGGCGACGTATTTCCTGTGCGGCTCCAAGCCGCTCGTGACCGATATCAAGACGGGCCTGCTCGCGGCGGGCGTGGCGCCCGCGAAAGTGAGGACGGAGAATTGGGGCGACTACTCGGACTTGTTCTAACGTTGGCCGCCGGCGCCGCTTCGGCGCAGGCCCCCGAGCCTTACACGGCCGAGGTCGCCGCCGCGTTGCGCGCGGTGAAGTGGACGCCGGCGCGGGTGGACAAACTCATCGCGCGCATGCCCAAGGCCGAGCTGCACGTGCATCTCGACGGCGCGCTGTCGCCCGCGCTCATCGCCAAGCTCGCCAAGGACCAAGGCTACGCCCCGCTCAAGGACAAGACGCCGGCGCAGGTCGCCGCGTTGTCCGTCGTGTCCTCCAACCAGCCCACGCTGGCGAAGGTGCTCGACGCGTTTAAGGTCGTCTATCCGCTGCTCAAGCGCCCCGAAGCCGTGGAGGAGGCCGCCTACGAGCTGCTGCGCGCCGCCGCCAAGGCCAACACGCGCCGCGTCGAGGTGCGCTTCGCCCCGGCGCTGCTGGCCGCCGAAGGCTTCACGGCGGCGCAGGCGCTCGACGCGGCGCTGGCCGGCCTGGCGCGCGGCGGGCGCGACTTCAAGGTGCAATCCGGCGTCATCTTGTGCCTGCTGCGCCCCGACGCGCTGCTGAGCATGGCCGACAACGAGGCCACGCTCGCGCTCGCGCTGGCCTACCAGGGCCGCGGCGTGGTGGGCGTGGACCTGGCCGGCGACGAGTCGGCCGCGCCGCTGTCGCGTTACGCGCCGCTGCTCGAGAAGGCCAAAAAGGCCGGCCTGGGCGTCACCGTGCACGCCGGCGAGACGCCCGGCTCCGCCGACATCGCGACCGCCTTCGAGCTCGGCGTGGACCGCCTCGGCCACGCCACGGCGCTGGCGTCGGACCCCCGGCGGCTGGAGGCCGTGCGCGGCCGCCGCATCCCCATCGAGGTGAACCTGACCTCGAACCTGCGCACCTCGGCCGTCAAAAGCCTGAAGGCCCATCCCGCGCGCGAGTGGCGGACCTTGGGCATGCCCCTGGCGCTGAGCACCGACGACCCCGGCGTGTTCGGCGTGGACCTCGTCGGCGAATACCGCCTGCTCCACTCGCAGCTGGGTTTCCAACCGGCCGATTTGGTGACGGTCTCCCTGCAGGCCGTGGACGCGTCGTTCCTGCCCGCCGGGCAGCGCGCCGTGCTGCGCCGCTCCTTCGAGGCCGAGCTGCTCGTCATCCTGCGCGCGCTGGCCGCGGAAAAAGACGCCCCGGCCAAGAAGCCGTGAGGCGCGCGCCTCTCGTCCTGGCGTCGGGCTCGCCGCGCCGCCGCGCCATCCTGCGCGCCGCGGGCGTGCGTTTCACCGTGGACCCCAGCGGGACGAGCGAGAAAACCCGCGAGAAGAACCCGCGCAAGCTCGTCGTCCTGCTGGCCCGCCGCAAGGCCGCCGACGTCGCCAAACGCCGCCCCGGCCGCGTCGTGCTCGGCGCCGACACCATCGTGGTGTGCGCCGGCGAGATCCTGGGCAAACCCAAGGACGCCGCGGACGGCGAACGCATGCTGCGCCTGTTGTGCGGGCGCTGGCAGCACGTCTGGACCGGGGTGGCCGTGGTCTCGGCGGAGGGCAAGCTGTTCTCGGGCGCCGCGTTGTCCAAGGTGAAGGCCCGCGCCTTGCCCGAGGAGAAGCTGCGCAAGCTCATCGGCAAACACATGGACAAGGCCGGCGCCTACGCGGTGCAGGACCGCCAGGACCCGTTGGTGGAGAAGGTCGTCGGCGACCGCGACAACGTCACCGGCCTGCCGATGCGCCTCGTGCGCAAGCTGCTCGCCCGCGCCCGGCGCCGTTGAAGGAGCTGCGGCTCGTCGCCCAGCTCGCCCTCTGCGCGCTGTCCTACGCGGCCGCGGGCGCGGGCGTCGTCGTCTTCCTCCTGCGCAGCCGCGACCCTCGTTGGGCCGTCACGGTGCCGTGGGCCGCGGCCGCCGCCCACGCTCGCGACGGCCTTCGCGCTCGACGGCGGGGCGAGCCTCCGGCGCCGTCTCTCCAGCGGCCTGCGCCGTGGCCGAGCTCGCGTGCCTGGCGGCGCTCGTCGCGCTGGCGGGGCTGCTGAGCCTCGCCTCGCCGCACGTGGATTTCTCCGACCTGCTCGCGCACGTCGCCGGCGACGTCAAGGAAGGCGTCGCGGGCTCCGCCGCGGACCTCGAGCGCTGGCGGCGCCGTCCTAAGCCGCTGCCCGGGGCGGGGACCGGCGCGCGCGTCTGGAGCCCGGCGTTGGAGGGGATTACGCGGGCTTCGGCGACGCCGACCTGCGCGCCGCGGCCGCGCGCTGCGCCGCGCTGGAGCCGCGCGGGTCGTGGCGCCTGCCCACGGTCGGAGAATACGCCGCGGTCCGCGACCGCCCGGGAGCCCTGCCCGCCGACTTCCGCGCCGACTGGCTGGCCGTCGCGCTCCAGGAAAAAGAGCTCGTCTTGGGCGGGGCGGCCCTGCTGTCGGGCGGCTCCGGCAACGCGAGCGGGCATGCCCGCCGCTTGAAGGTCCGCTGCGTCGCCGGCTCAGCTCAGCTCGACAGGTGAGGGCGGCGGGGATGGTGAAGTAGAAACGCGCGCCCTTGGGCACGGCGTCGCCGATGCCGATGGTCCCGCCGTGGCGCAAGACGACCTTCTCGCACAACGCCAGGCCCAGGCCGACGTTGCCGACGTGGCGTTTGACGTCCTTCTGGAAGAACTTGCGGAAGATGTGCTCGCGGGCCTCGGGCGGCACGCCGGGGCCTGAGTCGGAGACCTCCACCGTCACGCCCCCGTTCTCGCGGCGCACGCCGATGGCGATTTTGCCGCCCGACGGGGTGTGCTCGACCGCGTTGTGCACGAGGTTGTCGAGCACGCGGCGCAGCAGGGCCGGGTCGCCGAAGACGGGGGGGATGGCGCCTTTGGCCTGGGTGAAAACGACCTTCTGCTTGCGGTCGGCGGCGACGAGCTCGAAGTCCTTGGCGCAGGCCTTGGCCAGCGCGTGCAGGTCCACGAGCTGGCTCTCGGAGCCCTCGCCCATCTCCTCGAGCTTGGCGAGCTGGAGCACGTCTTCGACCATGCGCTGCAGGCGCATGGTGGACATCTCGAGGAGCTCGAAGGTCCGGTTATTGGCGCGTTTGCCGTCCACGGTGGCGATGTCGGCGAGCAAGGTGATGCCGGAGCGGATGACGGTGAGCGGGGTCTTCAGGTCGTGAACGAGCATCGCGGCCAGCTCGCGTTTCTCGGCCTCCAGCTCGCGGCGGCGCAAGCTCTCGGAGCGCAGGTTGAGGCCCATGCGGTTGAAGGCCGCGGCCAGGCGCGACACCTCGTCGGAGCCGGCCACGCGCAGCGGCTTGAAGCGTTCGGGCGTGGCGGACAACGACTCGATGCGCGTGACCACGCGCTGGATGCGCAGGCCGGCCCACATGCCGATGAACCAGGCCGCGAGCGTGATGGAGAGGAAGGCGGTGACGCCGAGCTGGACGCCTTCGGCGCCGATGTCGCGCAGGCGCTCCTCCAAACGATCGGTGCGGAAACCCACCTGCACGCTGCCTTTGCCGCGCGGGCCGAGGTCCACCTGGCCTTCGACGTCGTAGATGCCGTCGTCCACCTCGCTGAGCGCGCGGCCGGGCAGGGGCTCTCGCGTCACGAGCTTCGGGTCGTGGGAGCGGCCGACCAGGCGGCGGCCCTTGCCGTCGCGCACGACCACGGTGCCGATGCCGGCCTGCACGACCAGGTCCTCGAGGTGGCGGCCCAGCTCGATGAAGCGGCCTTGGCGCACCTGCGACTGGACCAGGGCCTGCACGGCCGTCAGGGTGACGCGTCCCAGCTTCTCGGTCTGGCGGTAGGCTTCGTTGCGGGCGACGCTGACGTGGCGGGCGACGAGGCCCCCGGCGAGGAGGGCGCCGAACACGGCGAATACGACGGCGAGCCAGTGGCTCAGGCGCATGGGTTTCGGACCTGGGAAATACTACGAATTTCGGCTATACTTGGCGCGTGAAGAAGGCCGTTTCCCGAGGGCGGCGCTGGTGGTTCGCGTTGACGAGCGTCGTGGCCCGCGCCCGCTTCAAGGCCGGCCGCGCGAGCTTCGTGGAAGCGGTCGTCGCCAAGACCCAGAACGACCTGACGCCGGTGGTCTCCGCGGACGGGCGCCCCCTGCCCCCGCGCCTGATGGCCCACCACCTGCTCGCGCCGCGGCCGCCGCGCTCCGGCGCCGCGGGCTGGAAGCTCTACGAGGAGCGCCTGCTCGGCGACGCGACGCGCGTGGTCAGCCTGGCGTGCACCTACTGCGGCCATCGCTACATCGTGGACGTCAGCGGCCCGCGCGCGGGGGAATCGGCGGCCTTCGTCTCCGACTGGTTCCGCTTCACGCCGTCGGCCTACGCCGGCCCCAACCGCCTGGACTGCCCGCGCTGCGAGCAAAGCGCCGTGCCCGAGGTGGCGCACCTGCGCGAGCCATGAGAGCGGCCCCCTGGCTCCTGCGCGCGCTCAACTGCGCGGCGTTCCTCGCCTGCGCGCACTGGCTCACGCGCGGACGCGCGGTGAACGTCACCGCTCCGGCCTTCACGGCCCTCGTCCTCTACGCCCTGCAGGGCGTGCTCGTGTTCGCGGGCAAGCCCGATGACGCGCGGACGCGGCGCTACGTCGAAGCGGGTGCCGCGACGCTCGACCTGTTCTTCCTGCTCTGGACGATCCACTGGATCGGCGCCTGGCGCGCCGGCCTCGAGACCGCCGCGCTCGCGCCCGCCGTGCTCCTCGCGCTCGACCTGGGCCCGTGGGCCGGCGCGGCCGCCGGCGCCCTTCCCGTCGCCGCGGCCGCCGCGCTGGGCGTCACCGCCGGACGCGCTCTCGCGCCGCTCGACGTCCTCGCCGTCGTCCTCAACGCCCTGCCGCCCGTGGCCGCGTCGCTGTCGGGGCGCGCCCGAGGCGGCCCCGGGCAGCGCCGCAACACGCTCGCGCGCATGCGCTCCGCGCAATTCGGAGAGTACCTGTCCTTCGCCCAGTTCCAGCTGCGCGACTACGTCATCACCATGACCTCGGTCACCGAAGCCCTGGCGCTGGCCGGCCCGAAAGGCGACGCGAAGTTCATCGAGCGCCTCGAACGGCTGCGCCGCACCGAGCAGGAGCTCAGCGCCAAGCTCGCGCGCCTTCTCGGCGACAAATCCGCCCTGACCTCCTATCGGACCACGCAGGCCGCCATGGATCTCGCCTCCGTGGCGCGCGCGTCCGCGGTGGAGGCGCGCTTCGCCTTCGCGCCCGACGTCCCGGTGGACGTCGTCGTCGAAGGCGTCCTGCCCCCGGCCAAGTCCGACTACAAGGTCGTCGAGCTGGCCCTCTTGTCGGTCCTGCAAAACGCGCTCGAAGCCTGCCACGCCAAAGGCGGCGGGCGCGTCTCCATGCTCCTGCGCCCGGTCGCGGGCCACGTCGAGATCGAGATCACCGACGACGGCGGCGGCATACACGAAAGCGTGCTGCCCAACATCTTCGAGCCCATCGTCTCGGCGCGCGCCGGCGGCCACGGCATGGGGCTGGGCCTGTCCATGTCGCGCCGCTTGCTCGAGCGCATCGGCGGCGGCATCCGGGTCAAGAGCAAGGGCGGCTACACCGCGGTGCTGCTGCAGGTGCCGCTGGACAAGGAGCTGCCGAACATCCGCAACGAAGAAAGCACGTGGGCCGGACGCCGCGCGGGAGCCTAGATGACCGAGGAACAAAAGCCGCCCGTCGCGCCGTCGCTCGGGGAGCTCTTCGAACGCTCGCTCTCCGGCCTGCTGCTGGGGCGCTCCGCCTACGCGGCGCTCGCCGAGCGCCCGGCTCCGTCCTACGGCGCGCTCACCGTCCTGGCGCTGGGCTTCGCCGTATCGGGCCTCGCGCTCAACGTGGCGCTGACCGCGATCTCCCAGCCCGCGCTGCTGGGGCGCTACCCCGCCGCGTTCTACCTCGCGGTCGGCGCCGCGGCGCTCGGCATCTGCCTGGCCGGCCTCCTGCTGTCGAGCGCGCTGCTCTACGGGCTGGGCAAGGCGCTGGGGGGCGACGGCGGCTTCGAACGCGGCTACCAGGCCGCGGCGATGCTCTTCGCGCTGGCGCCGGTCCAAGCGCTCACCGGCCTGCTCCCGCTCGCCTGGACCGCGCCGTCGGTGCTCTTCGCCTGGGCCGGGGCGGGCGCGCTGGCCGGCCTGCTGCGCGCGGGTTTCCCCGGGGCGCTCGCCGCGTGCGCGATGCTCGCCGGGCTGTCCGTCGCCGGCCAGGCCGTCGCGCGCGCCGCCTACGCCAAGTCGCAGCAGCGCTTCGCGCAGGCGTCGGCCGTGATGTCGGCCGAAGACGGCGCGGCCGCGGCGGCCGCGTTGCTCCAGACGCTGCAGGCCCAGCAGCTCGCGCAGCCGGGACGCCCCGGCGAGATGCCGACCTTCGACGCCTCGGCGCTCGGCGCGCCGCCGTCCGCCGCGTCCGGCGCCTCCAGCCTCGACTTGCTGCGCGGGGGCGGGGAGAACGCGCCCTCCGGCGAGGTCACGCCCGCGCAGGAGAAGGCCATGCTCCAGCAGGGCGACGCGCTGCGCGCCAACGCCGAAGGGATGATCGCCTCCATCCTGCCGATGCTCGACAACCCCGCCATCACCAAGAACCTCGACGCCCAAGGCAAGGCCGACATGGCGGAGATCCGCAACCTCCTGGCCACGATCAAGACCCAGTCCGCCGCCAACGCCATCAACGCCAAGGACCACGCCCAGATGATGCAGCGCATCCAGGAGATCACCATGCGGCTGATGATGTCGAGCATGAAAGGCGCCGCGCCCGCGGCGCCCGCGCCTGAGAAGAAGCGATGAAGCTGCAGGGGAAAACCGTGCTCGTCACCGGCGCGGGCAAACGCGTGGGCCGCGCCATCGCGCTGGCCTTCGCCGCGCAGGGCGCGCGCATCGCCGCGCATTACCACACCTCGGTGACCGAGGCCCGCGAGGTCGTGGACGCGTGCAAACGCCTCTCGCAGGCCGACGCCGATTTCTTCCGCGCCGACCTCGGCGAGCCCAAAGGCCCCCAGCGCCTGGCCGACGCCGTCGCCAAACGTTTCGGCGGCGTGGACATCCTGGTCAACTCCGCGTCCATCTACGAGCGCACGCCGCTCGCGCTCGCCTCCACCGACGAATGGGACCGCCACATGGCCGTCAACGCGCGCGCGCCGTGTTCCTCGCGCAGGCGCTGGCGCCCTACCTGAAGCGCTCCGGCTCGGGCGTCGTCATCAACATCGGCGACTGGTCCGCGCACCGGCCCTACGCCGACTGGGGGCCCTACTGCGCGTCGAAGGCCGCCCTGCTGTGCGTCAACAAGTCGCTGGCCCGCGCGCTCGCGCCCGAGGTCCGCGTCAACGCGGTCCTGCCCGGCCCCGTGCTGCTTCCCGACGGCACGAGCGAGCACGAGAAGCGCAAGATCACCGACGCCACCTTGCTCAAACGCCTGGGCACGCCCGAGGCCGTGGCGCGGGCCTGCGTGTTCCTGGCCGACGCGGCGGATTTCAGCACCGGCGCCGAGCTCACGGTGGACGGCGGCCGGCTGATCGCTTAGAGCCTAGCGGCTCGCGATCTGCTGGCGGGGGGCGGCGACCTTGAACTTGCCGCCGGAGAGGAGCTTCTCCCACATCTTCGGCTCGCGCCACTCGCGTTTGACCGCGTCGGAGAACACGACCTTGCGCAGGTCGATGAGGCCCATGGCGTCGGAGTAGGCGTCCTCGCGGAAGGCCTGGGCGTAGCCGGTCTCGGTCTCGTGCAGGATGACGGACTGCACGCGCGCGGCCTCGTCGTCGTTGGAGCGCTGCGTGGCGTCGAGCAAGGCCTGGACCGAGACGAAGATCAGCCGGGAGAGCTGCTCGGCCGTCGGCGAGACCGGGAGCTGGACCCAGCGCTTGGAGTGCGCCTTCATCGCGGCTTTGTACTTCGGCGCCTCGCGGTCCCAGAAAAGCGCGGCGTGGTCGAAGCCGTCGAGGAAATCCTTCACGTGCTGCTTGAGCAGGCCGAAGTCATAGACCATCTGGCCGCGGTCCAGGCGCTCGGCCGACAGGAACAGCTCGCAGCGGAAGGAATGCCCGTGCACGCTGTATTTGCAGCGGTCCGAGGAGCAGTTGCGCACGATGTGCGAGGCCTCGAAGCGGTACAGCTTGCGGATGATCATGCTTTGGCCTGCGGATCGACGCCCGCGAGCTCCCGGATCAGCGCCTCGATCTTGGGGAAGTCCGGCGGCTTGCCGATGAGCCGCGTGTGGGGGTCGTCGGCGGCGAGCAAGGTCCTGGCGCGGGCCAGGTCCATGCCGGTCATGACGATGACCGGGGTGGTCGCGGTGGCCTTCTCCTTGCGCAGCGCGCGCACCATGTCGGTGCCTTTGCCGAAGGACGGCATCTGCACGTCGGAGATGATGAGGAAGGGGCGCAGGTCGCGCGCCTTGATGAAGGCGCTCATCGCGTCGCTGGCGGTCTCGATGGTCCAGGGCCCGTCGCCGAGCCCGGCCTCCATCGCCGCGAGAATCATCGGGTCGTCGTCCACGATCAGGAGGCGGCGTGTCATCGGGGCCATCATATCATTTCGCCCTCACGGCCGCCGACAACGTGAGCGTCACCTTCGAGCCGCGGCCTTTCGTGCCGGGCCCCGCGATGAGGTCGCCGCCCCAGGCGCGCAAGATGACGCGCCCGAGGAACAGCCCCAGGCCCGGATGGTCGGCGCCGCCTTCGGCCTTGGCCGCCTCCACGACGCCTTCCTCGAGCGGCGCGCCGCCGTCGGAGAATTCGAGCTGCAGGCCCCCGGGCACCTCGCCGCCCTTGACCACGAGCGCGCCGACGCGCCCGGCGCGGTCGAGCGCGCCCGCGACGAGGTGGTCCACGACCACCGCGAAGGCGGCGGCGTCCAGGCGCGCGAGCGGCCAGCGCGCGTCGAGCGACCGCAGCACCGAGGAGCCGCGCCGGCGGTAGCCCTCCTCCCACGCGTCGAGCCGGGCCGTGACCACGGCGCGCGCGTCCGCGCGTTCGGCGCGCGGCGGCGCCATCGCCACCGACGCCAGCGCCACGCCGCGGGCCAGGCGGCGCGCGTCCTCCGCGGCCTTGACGAGCTGGTCGGGGTCGGCCGAGGGGGAATCGGCCAACGCGCGCAGGCGCGCGTCGAGCGCGTCGGCGTAGGCGTCGCGCGCGCGCTCGGCGCCGCCGATGACGCCCTGCTTGCGCACGCGGCGGCGGAAGCGCTCCTCGCCGATGAGGCGGGCCTTGGCGCCGCGCTGGGCGCGCGCGACCTCGACCATGAGGCCGGCGGCGACGTCTTGCGACTCGCGCAGCTCCACCTCGAGCGCCTCGACGCGTCCGGCGGCGGCGGTCTGCGGCGGGCGCATGCTCAGCAGGCGGCGGCGCACGCTGAGCAGCGCGGCCTTCCAGCGCCGGCGGTCCTGCGACAGCTTGACCATGAGGTTGGCCATGGCTTCGCCCGACTCGCTCACCTCGGCGCGCAGGGCCTTGTTCTCGGCGAGCACGGCGGCGAAGAGTTTGGCCAGCCGCGCGGCGGCCTGGCGGCGGCGCGACTCGGCGGCGGGGGTGGCCGGCGCGCCGCGGCGCTCGGGCCGGCCCAGCGCGCGCAGGGCGGCGCGGGCTTCTTCGGCGGCGCGCGCGGCGGAGGCCGGACGCCAGCACGGCGGGCGCGAACGAACTACGCCGTGGCCCAGGCTCAGGATGCCGCAGTAGCCCCAGACCAGCGTGCGCAGCGCCTGCGATGGCGCACGGGTTTGGGCAGGAGACGGATCATCGGGTCGCCCGTGGGCATCAGCGCCTTGGCCTGGTCGAGCGGCATGCCGGTGACGAAAACGAAGGGCACCTGCGCGTTTTTCGGGTCGGCGCGCAGCTTCTTGAGGGCGTCGGGGCCGTATTCGCCGCCGGGCATCTGGATGTCGGAGATGACCAGGGCCGGCTTGAGGTCGCGCGCCTGGATGAAGGACTGGATGGCGTCGGAGGCCGTGGTGATGCGCAGGCTGGGGTGCGAGATCGCGGCCTCGGTGACGGCGAGGATGGCGGGGTCGTCGTCCACGATCAGGATCCACTTGCTCACGCCTTCCTCCGGTCGCGCTCTCGGCGCATTTCCACGACGACTTCGCGCGTCTTGGGCATCACCGCGGGCGTCTTATGAACGCGCACGGTCACGGCGACGGCCCGCGGCTGCGCGGCTAGTATACGGGAACAAAGGCGTTCTGCCAAGGTTTCAACCAAGGCCCGCTCGCCCGTCTCGGCCTCGGCGCGGACCAGCTTCTCCACGGCCCAATAATCCGCCGCGAGCCGGAAATCGTCGGCCCGGGCGGCGGCGGCCAGGTCCAACTCCAGGCCCACGTCCACGAGCACCTTCTGGGGACGACGCCGCTCCGACGCGGGCACGCCCACGCGGCATTTGCAGGCGACGCCGTTCAGCCAGATTCGGTCCATGTTCCGTAAATGCTATACTGGTTTTATCATGACATATTCGAAGAAAATCGTCATCATCGGCTCCGGCTCCGCGGCCTATACCGCGGCCATCTACGCGGCGCGCGCCAACCTCGACCCGCTCGTGTTCGGCGGCATCGCCATGGGCGGCCAGCTGATGATCACCTCCGACGTCGAGAACTTTCCCGGCTTCCCCGAGCCCGTGATGGGCCCCGAGCTGATGGAGCGCATGCAGAAGCAGGTCGAGCGCCTGGGCGTGAAGATCATCCAGGAGCTCGTCGAGAAGGTCGATTTCTCCAAACGTCCCTTTACCGTAACGACGACGGAAGGAACCACGGCCACGGCGGAGTCAGTCATCGTCGCGACCGGCGCCAACGCCAAGTGGCTCAACATCGAGAGTGAAAAGAAACTCATGGGGCACGGCGTCTCGGCTTGCGCCACGTGCGACGGCTTCTTCTTCAAGAATAAAGAGGTCGTCGTGGTCGGCGGCGGCGACACCGCGATGGAGGAAGCCAACTTCCTCACCAAGTTCGCCTCCAAGGTCACCATCGTGCACCGCCGCGACACCTTCCGCGCCTCCAAGATCATGCTGGACCGCGCCAAGAAGAACCCCAAGATCGGCTGGGTGCTCGACTCGGCCGTCGATGAGGTCCTGGGCAACGGGCACGTCTCCGGCGTCAAGCTCAAGAACCTGAAGACCGGCGCCGTCAGCGAGTTCAAGACCGAAGGCGTGTTCGTCGCCATCGGCCACGAGCCCACCACCAAGTTCCTCGGCGGCCAGCTCAAGACGGACGAAAACGGCTACATCGTCGCCGACGACCGCACGCGCACCTCGGTCGAAGGCGTGTTCGCCGCCGGCGACGTGATGGACCACCGCTACCGCCAGGCCATCACGGCCGCGGGCAACGGCTGCAAGGCCGCGCTCGAGGCCGAACGCTGGCTGGCCGAGCAGGGCACGCACTGATGCCGACGGCCCAGCGGCAGAAACTGCCGCCCTGGCTGAAGGTCTCGCTGCCCACCGGGCCGGTCGTCGCCCGCCTGAAGGAAGCCTCGCGCTCGCGGGGCCTGTCCACGGTCTGCGAAGAGGCGCGCTGCCCCAATCTGGCCGAGTGCTGGGGCGGGGGGACGGCGACCTTCATGGTGATGGGTGATACGTGCACCCGCGGTTGCCGGTTCTGTTCGGTCGGCACGGCGGCGAAGCCGCCGCTGCCCGATACGGAAGAACCCGCGAAGCTGGCCCTCACCCTTAAAGAGATGGCCGTCGAATACGCCGTGTTGACGACCGTCTGCCGTGACGATTTGCCGGACCAGGGCGCGGCGCATTTAGCGTCGTGTATTCGCGCCGTTAGAACGGCTTGCCCGGACATGAAAGTCGAAATGTTGCTGCAAGACTTCCGTGGAGACACCTCCCTCTTGAAGGTCGTGCTGGACTCGGAGCCGCACGTCATCGCCCACAACGTCGAATGCGTGGAACGCCTCACCGCATCCGTTCGCGACGCCAAGGCCGGGTACCGCCAGTCGCTCGACGTGCTCGCCGCGGCTAAGAAACATTCGCCTTCAAAGCCGACGAAGACGTCGCTCATGCTGGGGCTGGGCGAAACCGAAGAAGAAATCATCTCAGCCTTTAAAGACATCCGTTCCGTCGGCGTGGACATCATCACCTTGGGCCAATACCTCCGCCCCACCGGCTCGCGCCATCACCTGCCCGTGGCCGAGTTCATCCACCCCGACGAGTTCAAACGCTACGGGGACCTGGCGAAGGACCACGGCTTCTTATACGTCGCCTCCGGCCCGTTCGTGCGCTCCTCCTATCGCGCCGCCGAGCTTTTCCTGAAAGGCCATCTGGAGACCCATGCCTCTTAAAACCGTCGCGACGTTGGACGTCCAGCGGCTCGAGATCCTCTCGCCCGACGGCACGGTCGATGAGAAGCTGATGCCCAAGGTCTCCAACGACCTGCTCCTCAAGATGTACCGGCTCATGTTCCAGATCCGCGCCTTCGACGAACGCGCCATCATGCTCCAGCGCCAAGGGCGCCTGGGCACCTACCCGATGATCACGGGCCAGGAGGCCACGCAATGCGTGCCGCCGCTTTGCCTCAAGCCCACGGACTGGGCCGTGCCCACGTATCGCGGCGGCGGCGTGTATTTCGCGCGCGGCATGCAGATGCGCTACGCCTTGCTCTACTGGGCGGGCGACGACCGCGGCACGCATTTCCCCGACGGCAACAAGGACATGATGTTCTCCATTCCCGTGGGCACGCACCTGACCCAGGTGGCGGGCCTGGCGTGGGGGGAGAAGTTCAAGGGCAAAGGCGGCGTGGCGGTGACCTACTGCGGCGACGGCACCTCGTCTAAGGGCGACCTGCACGAGGCGCTGACCTTCGCCGGCCAGTTCAAGCTGCCCGTCATCTACATCATCGAGAACAACGGCTGGGCCATTTCCGTTCCACGAAAACGGCAGGCCGCCTCGCAGACCTTGGCGCAGAAAGCCTGGGGCTACGGCGTCAAAGGCCTGCAGGTGGACGGCAACGACGCGCTCGCCGTCTATGCGGCGATGAGCGAGGCCGTGGCGCGCGCCCGCAAAGGCGAAGGCCCGACGCTTCTCGAGTGCGAGACCTACCGCATGTCGCATCACACCACGGCCGACGACGCGACGCGTTACCGCGACTCCAAAGAAGTCGAAGCGTGGAAAAAACGCGACCCCATCGCGCGCTTCAAGCTTTTCCTCGAGAAACGCAAGCTGTGGGACGCCAAGAAGGAGAAGGCGCTCGCGGCCGAGACCGTGAAGTGGATCGACGGCGAGATCAAGGCGTACGAAGAAACGCCCGCGCCCAACCCGCTCAACATGTTCGCCGACAACTACGCGCACGCGCCCTGGAGCCTCGTCGAGCAGCGCATGGAGCTCGAGGAGCTGCTGAAGTTCAAAGGCGGCGCGAAGATCCTCATGGAGCTGCCTCCGTCGGAAGGGAGGTTCCCGTGAGCAAGACCATGGCCAAGCCCGCCAAAAAGGCCGCCGCTCCCGCGGCGCCCCGCACGCTCAACCTCGTCCAGGCCGTCAACGAAGCGCTCGACCTCGCGCTGGGCGCCGACGAACGCGTCATGATCCTGGGCGAAGACGTCGGCCGCAACGGCGGCGTTTTCCGGGCGACGGACGGTCTTTGGAAAAAATACGGCGACGACCGCGTGGTGGACACGCCTCTCGCCGAAATCGGCATCATGGGCTCGGCCATCGGGCTCGCCGTCAACGGCATGCGTCCCGTGGCCGAGATCCAGTTCGACGGCTTCATGCCCTCGGTGTTCGACCAGGTGGTCTGCCACCTCGGCCGCATCCGCTCCCGCTCGCGCGGCCAGCTCTCCGTGCCGCTCGTGTTGCGCGCGCCGCACGGCGGGCTCATCCACGCGCCCGAGCATCACAGCGAGAGCCCCGAGGCCTATTTCTGCCACACGCCCGGCATCAAGGTCGTGATTCCAAGCACGCCCTACGACGCCAAGGGGCTGCTGCTGGCCGCCATCGAGGACCCCGACCCCGTCGTGTTCTTCGAGCCCAAGCTCCTCTATCGCTCGGCCACCGGCGAGGTCCCGTCGGGGCACTACACCGTGCCCATCGGCAAGGCCCGCCTCGTCCAGGAAGGCGCCGACCTCACCATCATCACCTGGGGCGCGATGACCGTGACGTGCCAGAAGGCCGCGGAGAAGCTTAAGTCTGAAGATTCGGCCTCTGTTGAAATTCTGGATTTGCGCACCCTCTCGCCTCTCGACCTGGACGCGATTCTCGCCTCGGTCGGCAAAACCGGCCGCTGCGTCATCGCCCACGAGGCCCCCAACACCGGCTCCTGGGCGGCCGAGCTGTCCGCGCTCATCGCCGAACGCGGCCTGCTCAAGCTGCTCGCGCCCGTCCAGCGCGTGGGCGGCTGGGACATCCGTATGCCCCTTTTCCGCCTCGAGCAATACTATATTCCCGATGCGGACCGCGTCGTGATGGCGGCCCGCAAGGCCCTGAACTTCTAAGAGGACACCATGGACTACGAATTCAAGCTGCCCGACATCGGCGAAGGTCTCGTCGAAGGCGAGATCGTGAAGTGGTACGTGAAGGTCGGCGATACGGTGCAGGAGAACCAGCCGCTGGCCGCCGTCCTCACGGACAAGGCCGAGGTGGAGATTCCCTCGCCCAAAACCGGCAAGATCGTGAAGCTCTTCGGCAAACCCGGCGAGAAGGTGAAGGTCCACGCCCCGCTCGTGACCTTTGATGTCGGTGGTAACGGGAAGTCCGCCGCCCCCGCCGCTGCGCCCAAGGTTTCGAAGGCCGCCGCGCCCGCGCCCAAGATCGAGACTCCCGCGCCCGCCAAGGCGACCAACGGCGGCGGCTCCTACGTTTTCGTCCTGCCCGACATCGGCGAAGGCCTGGTCGAAGGCGAGCTCGTCAAATGGCACGTGAAGGAGGGGGAGTCGGTGAAGGAGAACCAGCCCCTGGCCGCCGTGCTGACGGATAAAGCGGAAGTCGAGATTCCCTCGCCCAAGACCGGCAAAATCGTGAAGCTTCACGCGAAGCCCGGCGAAAAAGTGAAGGTTCATGCCGCCCTCGTTACCTTCGGCGGAGTCACGGGCGGAGCGCCGGCGCCTGTCGCGAGCACGGCGGCTCCGGTCGCGGCGCCCTCGGCCGCGGCCTCCGTCCCGCGACCGTCGCGTCAGACCGACGTGCTCGCTACGCCGATGGTCCGCAAGCTCGCCCAGGACGCCGGCCTCGACATCACCTTGCTCTCGGGCAGCGGCCCGGAAGGCCGCGTGCTGGAAGCCGACGTGCGCAACTATAAAGGCGCTCCCGCCTCCGCGCCCGGCGACGCGTCGAAAGCCAACGCCACGCCCGCCGTCAAAGCGCTGGCCGCCTCGCTCGGGGTGAACCTCGGCGCCGTCAAAGGCACCGGCCCCGGCGGCCGCATCGCCGAAGGCGACGTGCGCGCGCTCGCGCCCAAGGCCAAACCCGGCGCTCCGGGCAAACCCGCCGCGGGGCCGCTCGTGTTCTCGGCCGCCGGCGAAGCCGCCACCGGCGAGGAGCGCCGCCCGTTCGCGGGCGTGCGCCGCAAGATCGCCACGCACCTGACCCACTCCAAACACACCGTCGCCCACGTCACGCACATGGACGAATGCGACATGACCGCGCTGCTGGCGCTGCGCGACGAGCTCAAACCCGTCGCCGCCGCGCGCGGCGCCAAGCTCACCTTCCTGCCCTTCATCGTCAAGGCGCTGGTGAAGACCTTGCGCGAGTTCCCGCTGTTCAACTCGTCCATCGACGACGAGAAGCAGGAGATCGTGGTCAAGAAGGCCGTCAACATGGGCATCGCGGTGGCCGCGCCGCAGGGCCTGGTCGTGCCCGTGGTCAAAGGCGTGGACGGCAAGGACCTGTTCGGCCTGGCCGCCGACATCAACGCCTTGGCCGAGAAGGTCCGCGCCAATAAGATCGACGTCGCCTCGCTCCAGGGGGGGACGTTCACCATCACCAACATCGGGCCGATTGGCGGGCTCTTCGCCACGCCCATCGTCAACCATCCGGAGGTCGCCATCCTGGGGCTCATGAAGCTGCAGAAGCGCCCCGTGGTGCGCGACGGCGGCATCTTCGCGCGCGACATGATGAACCTGGTGTTGTCCTTCGACCACCGCATCGTGGACGGCTCGGACGCCGCGCAGTTCATGAACACCTTAATCGCCCAGCTCGAGAACCCGCGCACCCTTCTCTAGGAGAACAGACATGGCTCTTAAAACCGACGTGCTCATCATCGGCGGCGGCCCCGGCGGCTACGTCGCCGCCATCAAGCTCGGACAGCTCGGCAAACGCTCCATCGTGGTGGACCGCGACAAGCTCGGCGGCGAGTGCCTCAACTACGGCTGCATCCCGTCGAAGGCCCTCATCGCGGCCGCGGGGCACGCCCACAAGTCCAAGAAGACCAAGGACGCCGGCTTCGACGACCCCAAACACAAGCTCGATTGGGGCAAGGTCGTGGCCTGGAAGGACCAGATGATCGGCGGGTTCGTCAAAAACATCGGCGTCCTCGTGAAGGGCAACAAGAGCGAGCACATCCAGGGCTCCGCGACGCTCACCGGCGCGCGCACGGCCGTCATCGAGAAGGCCGACGGCGGCACCGAGACCGTGGAGTTCGACCAGGCCATCGTCGCCACCGGCTCGGAGGCCATCTCGGTCCCGGGCTTCGCCATCGACGGCAAAGACGTGCTCGGCTCCAAGGAATCCCTGGACCTGGCCAAGCCCCCGGAGGCCCTCGTCGTCATCGGCGGCGGCGTCATCGGCCTGGAGATCGGCACCTTCTTCGCCAAGCTGGGCACGAAGGTCACCGTCGTCGAATTCACCGATTCGCTGCTGCCCGTCATCGAGAAGGACATGGTGGCGCCGGTCAACCGCAGCCTGGCCAAGCTCGGCGTCGAGGTCCTGCTGTCCTCGAAGGCCAAGTCCTGGTCCAAGAAGGGCAAACGCCTCGAGGTCGTCGTCGAGACGCCCGAAGGCCTCCGCAAGCTCGCGTGCGACAAGATCCTGCTCGCGGTCGGCCGCGCGCCGCGCTCCAAAGGCCTCGGCCTGGAGAAGGCCGGCGTCGAGCTCGACAAACGCGGCCACATCGTCGTGGACACCGAGCTGCTCTCCTCGGCGGGCAACATCTACGCCATCGGCGACGTGGTGGGCCAGCCGTATCTGGCGCACAAGGCCAGCCGTGAGGGCATCCTCGCCGCGCAGTCCATCGCGGGCAAACCGCTCGAGCCGCGCGGGCACGTGCCCTGGGCCGTGTTCACCGACCCGGAGATCTCCTGGGTGGGCCTGACCGACGCCGAGGCCAAGGCCGCCGGCTTGACCACCGTGGTCGGCAAGTTCCCGTTCGCCGCGTCCGGCCGCGCGATGGCCGTGCGCGAGACCGAAGGCTTCTGCAAGGTCGTGGCGGAGAAAGGCAGCGGCCGGATTCTGGGCGCGGGCTTCGTCGGCCCCAACGCCTCCGACCTCATCGGCGAGGCCTGCCTGGCCGTGTCCTTGGGCGCCACGCTCACCCAGGTCGCGCAGACCATCCATCCGCACCCGACCCTCAACGAGGCCTTCGCGGAAGCCTGCGAAGCCGCGCTCGGCCACCCCATCCACATGCTGCAGGTCAAACGCGAGGCGCCCGTCTTCGCCTAGAGCCATGCTCGTCCGGGACCTCGGCATCAAGGACTACCAGGAGGTGTGGGACCTCCAGAAACGCCTCGTTTACGAGCGCGGGGAAGGCGCCATCCCCGACACCGTGCTGCTGTGCCAGCACCACCCGGTTTACACCATCGGGCGCTCGAGCAAACAGCTCATCCCCGAGGGCCTGCCGTTCCCGGTGTTAGCGGTGGAACGGGGGGGAGACCTGACGTGGCACGGGCCGGGGCAGCTGGTGGGTTACCCGATTCTCGACCTGCGCGCGCTGGACCTGACGCCGACCTCCTACCTGCGGAACCTGGAAGCCGTGTTGGCCGAATCCTTGCGGCCCTTCGGCGTGGATTGCGCGCCGGTCAAAGGCCTCACCGGCCTGTGGGCGGGCCGCAAGAAGCTCGTCTCCATCGGCGTCGCGGTCAGCGGGGGCGTGTCGTACCACGGCTTCGCGGTGAACGTCAACAACGACCTGACGGCCTTCGGCCGCATCCATCCGTGCAAGCTCGAATCCGACGTGATGACCACGATGGCCCGCCTCACGGGCAAACCCGTGGACGAACACGCGTTGACGAAGGCCGTCGGCAACGCCCTCATCGAATACCTCGGCCGCTCTCTCTCCTCGGAGGCCTGATGACCTTGCGCGCCGCCCTGCTCCTGCTCGCCGCCGCTCCCGCCGCCGCCCAGCCCGCCTTGCCGGGCTGGAGCGCGCCCGCCGCGGGCGACGCGCCCGCCGCCTCCAGCGCGCCCGTGATGACCTGGCAGGGCCTGGAGCTCGTTTATTCCTACCCCGCGGAGACCGACCTCAAGGAGCCCGACCTGCGCGAGGCGGGCTTCGTCTGGCCCGAGATGATCGCCCAGGCGCGCAAAACCGTGGACATCGAGCAGTTCTACGTCGCCCACGCCACGGGCCAGCCGCTGGAGGCGACGCTGACGGCGCTGCGCCAGGCCGGCGAGCGCGGGGTGAAGATCCGCGTGCTGCTCGAGAAGAAGTTCGAGAAGAACTCGCTCGACGGCATCGCCGTGCTCAAGACCATCCCCAACCTCGAGCTGCGCATCATCGAGTGGTCGGCGGTCGCCGGCGCGGGCATCGTGCACGCCAAGTTCATGGTGGTGGACGGCGCCACCGCGTTCGTCGGCTCGCAGAACTGGGACTGGCGCTCGCTTAAGCACATCCACGAGCTCGGCCTGCGCATCGCCGAGCCGGAGGTGGTCAAAGACGTGGCGTCGGTCTTCGAGCACGACTGGGCCGCGGCCGCCGCGCCGGAGGGCGCGCGCGTGCCCCCGACCGCCGCCATCGACCGCTCCCGCCGCGCCTACCTCGTCGCCAGCCCCAAAGGCTTCACGCCCGCGGGCATCGGCGACCGAAGCCGAGCTGCGCGCCCTCATCGGCGAGGCGAAGGCCGCGGTGGACGTCCAGGTCATGGACTACAACCCCACGACGTACGGCAAACCCAAGCGCCATTACGCGCTCATCGA
This sequence comes from uncultured Elusimicrobia bacterium, assembly GCA_965283875.1. GTDB lineage: Bacteria > Elusimicrobiota > Elusimicrobia > UBA1565 > UBA9628 > GWA2-66-18. The sequence continues at coordinate 41,362 of CBDIQC010000001.1, forward strand.
CAACGCCCTGCGCGACGCCGCGGTGCGCGGGGTCAAGGTGCGCCTGGCCGTGGCCGACTGGAGCACCGGCGAGCCCGCCATCTCGCACCTCAAGAGCCTGTCCTTGCTGCCCGGCATCAGCATCAAGGTCTGCACCGTGCCGCAGGCCGCGGCGGGCTACATCCCGTTCTCGCGCGTGCTTCACTCCAAATACATGACCGTGGACGGCTCGGTGCTGTGGCTGGGCACCTCCAACTGGGGCGGCGGCTACCTCGACGAATCGCGCAACCTCGAGCTCGTCGTGCGCGACGCGGCGCTGGCCGGCCGCGCGTCCGCGCTGTTCGCCCACGTCTGGGACTCGCCGTATTGCGCGCCCCTGGACGTCGCCAAGACCTACCCGCCCGTCAAACGCTGAACGTCACGCGTCCGTCACGCGAAGACCCGGGCCGCACGACGGGCTGAAATGGGCCCTTGGGCCTATTCCCGACGGCGGCGCGATGACGCTACAATCAGGCCATGGACCACACCAGCCACTCGACCGCCTATAAATTCCGCCGCGCCATGAACTGGGTCCCGATGGGCCTGGCCTACGCGTTCCTCTACATGGGGCGCTACAACCTCACCGTCGCCAAAAGCGCGTTCGGCGACGCCTTGATGACCAAGGCCCAGTTCGGCACCATCTTCGCCGTCGGCGCCTGGGTGTACGGCCTCTCCTTCCTCGTGACCGGCCCGCTCACCGACAAGGTCGGCGGCCGCAGCGCCATGCTCATCGGCACCATGGGCTCGCTGCTCGTCAACGCGGTCATGGGCCTCATGGTGTACGGCATCGCCAACTGGGGCTGGCAGGTCTCCTTGGTCAGCATGTTCACGGTCCTCTACGCGGTCAACATGCATTTCCAGAGCTACGGCGCGGTGGCCATCGTCACCGTCAAGGCGCCCTGGTTCCACGTGCGCGAGCGCGGCACCTTCTCGACGATGTTCGGCATCATGATCGCCAGCGGCATCCTTTTCGCCTTCGACTGGGGCTTCGCCATCGTCGAGGCGACGCGCGCCGTGGTGGACCCCGCCAAACTCGGCTTCTGGGCGTCCATCGCCGCGGCCCTGCTGCCCGGCGGCAACGGCGTCAACGGGAACTGGTGGCTGTTCTTCGCGCCCGCCATCCTGCTCGCCGTGACCTGGGTCGTGATGTACCGTTACCTCTGCGACTCGCCCAGCCAGGCGGGCTACAAGGACTTCGACACCGGCGAGGAGGCCCTCTCGCACGACGGCAAGCGCCTGCCCATCACCGTGGTGTTCAAGAAGATCGTCACCCACCCCGTCTTGATGGTCGTCTGCGGCATCGAGTTCTGCTCCGGCATCCTGCGCAACGGCATCATGCACTGGCAACTGCGTCGCGGCCGAGGTCGGCTTCATGTGGACGTTCTGGGTGCCCCAGAACTGGGGCCTCGTGCTCTTCATCGCGGGCATCGCCGGCTCCGTGCTGACCGGCTGGGCCTCGGACCGGCTGTTCCAGTCGCGCCGCGCGCCCATGGCGGGCGTGCTCTACGGCCTGCTGGCGGCCTGCGCGGTGCTCATGGCCTTCACCCTCGACGCGAACCTCTGGTACGCGGGCTCGGCGGTCCTGCTGATGTCCATGGCGGTCATCGGCGTGCACGGCATCCTCTCGGGCACCTCGACGACCGACTTCGGCGGCGCCAAAAACGCCGGCGCGGCCGTCGGCATCGTGGACGGCATGGTTTATCTCGGCACGGGCCTGCAGTCGGTCATCATCGGCTCCATCACCCCGACGGGCGACGCGGCCAAGGACCCGAACAACTGGTTCTGGTGGCCCGTGTTCCTGGTGCCTTTCGCCCTCATCGGCCTCGCGCTCTCCATCAAGATCTGGGACGCGGTGCCCAAAAAGGCGCTCAAGAAGCCGGCGGCCGTGGACCCGAACGCCGTCGCCGCGGCCTGATGAACCCCGGCCCGTCGGCGGAGCAGATCCAGCTCCTGGACCTGCTGCTCTCGGAGACCGAGACCGCCGCCCGTGAGGGCGAGGCGCTCGTCGTCTTCGACCTCGACGACACGTTGTTCCTCACGGCCAACCGCCACCTGCGCATCCTGAAGGAATACGCGGGCCTCATCGAGGCGAAACACCCCGAAGCCGCCGCCTTGCTGCGCGCCATCGAGCACGAGAAGCTGCGTTACGCCATCACCGACACGGTCAAGGAAGCGGGCCTGCCCGAGGAGCTGTCCAAAGACCTCAAGGACTTCTGGTTCGCGCGTTTCTTCAAGAACCCCTACCTGCTCGAGGACGCGCCCATCGCCGGCGGCCCGGCCTTCGTCGCCGAGGTGCTCAAACGCGGAGGGGGCGCCGTGTACATGACCGGCCGCGACGAGGGCATGCGCGAGGGCACCGAGGCCTCGCTGCGCAAGCAGGGCTACGCGCTCGACGGGAAGGCCGCGCGCCTGGTGCTCAAGCCGAAGTTCGACACGCCCGACCACGCCTTCAAGCTCGAATGCGTCGAGAAGCTCAAGTCCATGGGCCTGGTCACCGGCACCTTCGAGAACGAGCCCGCCCACGTCAACCTCTTCGCCGCGGGTTTCCCGCAGGCGCGCCACTTCCTGCTGGAGACCAAACACTCCGGCAAACCCGTGGTGGCGCACCCCCAAGCCCACCGCATCCGCGACTTCAGCCGCGCGTAACGCCGGCCGGGCTCAGCGTCCGAGAAGGTCGCGGACGAACTTCTTCTTGTCGAGCACCGCGTGGTAGGCGGCGGCCTTCTCGAGGGGGCGGTGAGCGTGATGTAGGTGCCGGCGTCGAAGAAGACGCCGTGTTTCTCGAGCACGCGCAGGACGCGCGACTGGTCCTTCTTCAGGAGATCCAGCAGGTTCGGCTGACGGCGGGCGGACGCTACGCGGCCGTGTTTTCTCTTCGCCATTCGAAGGGCCCCTTGGGGAAGTTCATCGCGAGCTTGATCGCGGTGTCGATGTCGCCGGGCCCGGCCGTGCCTTCGGAGGCGACGAGCGCGGCCTCGGCGATGAGCGGGTCGCGCATCGCGTTCCAAATCGCGGCGCCGGCAGGCGCCGCCGCGTCGGGCAGCAAGGCCGCGGCGTCCGGGTTTTCACCCGTGATTTTTCCGTCGGCGTACAGATAAAACCCTTTGCCGGCCTTGCGGCCGTTCATGCCGCGCTCCACCAGCGCCTTCTGCAGCGCCGGCGGCGCGAAGCGCTCCGGACGCCCCAGCGCCTCGTAGATGACGGTCGTGATGGCGTAGTTCGTGTCGAGTCCGATGAGGTCCATCAGCTCGAAGGGGCCCATGGGCACGCCGCCGAAGGAGCGGCAGGCCTCATCCACGGCGGCGAAACCCGTCGCCCGGGTCGCCAGGCGCTGGCCCGTCAGGTAATAGGGCCGCATGACGCGGTTGACGATGAAGCCGGGCACGTCTTTGACGTCCACGGGCGTCTTGCGCAGGCCCATGAGCACGAAGTCCCAGGCTTCCTTGAACGCCTCCTGGCCCGTCTCCTTCCAGCGCACCAGCTCGACGAGTTTCATGGCCGTCGGCGGGTTGAAGAAATGCACGCCGAGCGTGCGCACGGGCAGCTTGGCGTCCTTCATGATGGCGGCCACGGACAACGACGAGGTGTTGGTGGCCAAGACGGCGTCGGGGCAGATATCCGAGAGCCGCGCGAACAGGGCCTGCTTGAGCTCGAGCTTCTCGGGCGCGGCCTCGATGACCAGGTCGGCGCCGGCCAGGTCCTCGAGCGCGGGCGCCAGCGACACGTTGTGGAAGGCGCGGTCGGCCTGCTGGGTGGTCAGGCGGCCCTTGAGCGTCGCGGCGTCGAGCGCCTTGCGGTGGCGGGCGGGAAAACCCTCGAGCGCGGCGGGCAGGTCGTGCAGCTTCACCGCGAAGCCGGCCTGGGCGCACAGCTGGGCGATGCCGCCGCCCATGACGCCCGCGCCGACCACGGCGACGCGTTGGATCAACGCTCCTCGAGAGCGACCGGCGCGGCCGCGGCGAACAGGCCCATGAAGGCGAAGAAGGCGGTCGCGGGCAAGGCCGCGGCGCCGCCGGGCAGCAGGCGCATGAACAGGGAGAACGCGAGCGCGGTGACCGCGTACAACGCGCCCAACGCGAGCGCCTCGACCCAACGCGTTTTGACGGCCGAAGGGCCGCGCAGCGCCGCGACGGCGGCCAGCGCCGAGAAGAACACGGGCACCAGCGGGGCGCCCGCCGACAGGAAGTTCGCGCGCGCGACGAGGAAGACGACGGTCAGCGTCGCCGTGGACGCGGCCTGGGCCAGCACGAAGGCGGCCGCGGCGCGGGCCAGTGAGACCGACGGCGCCAGCGCGCGCAGCACCGCGGCGAGGAACAGCGCGAGGATGGCCGCGGTAACGACCCAATCCGCGGCGGGCGGGAAGGCGTCCGGGCGTTTGGCCTCGTAAACGAGCTGGAGCGCGGCCGCGACGCCCACGGCGACGAGGCAGACGGGCGTCTCCACGGCGCGGCGTCCGCCGCCTTGTACCGCTTCCCAGGCCGCCAGGAGCGCGCCCACGATCAGCCCGGGATGAACGGCTCTTCGGACATCTTGGACGCCTCGGGCGCCCAGTGCGGCACCTTCAGGCCGAACTTGTCGGCCTTGTCCTGGATGTCCTTGGCGAAGGCCTGGCGGACCTCGTCGTTGTCGCGCTTCTTGAGGCCGTATTTGCGGTACAGCGCGTTTTTGGGCGAGCCCCGGCGGCCGAAGATGTTCATCGTGCGCGGGTACCACTTGTCGAAGGCCTGCTGGAGCTCGTCGTGCGTCTTCGCGTCGGCCGACAGGCGTTTGGCCCACTGGTCGCCGTGGGCCATGTGCATCTCTTCTTCTTTGAAGATGCCTTCCATGCCCTCGCACCAGGGCTTATACGAGCAGTCGAGGCTGTCCTCGAGCTGGTGGCCCGCGCCGCGGTCCATGCAGAAGTTGAACATGATGAAGTCGGACCACTTCTCGATGGGGTAGTAGAAGATGTTGACGCGTTTGTCGTCGGCGGCGCGCAAGGTGCCGAGGTCGTCCTTGTCCACGCGCAGGTTGAAGTTGTGGCTCTTGTAGTAGGCGTCGATATCGACGCCCATGCCTTTGAGCAGGCGGTACATCACCTGCGCGTGGCGCACCTCGTCCTTCACGATCTGGGAGACGACCAAGGTCTCGTTGATGTCGGGGGCCTTCTGGATCCACGGCACGTAGCCGAAGGCGCCGGCCAGCTCGGAGTCGGCCTGCATCATCATGAGGTTGGTGAGATGCTCGCGGTACTCGTCGGACATCTCGTCCGTGGTCTCGATTTTGCCGCCTTTGGCGATTTTCTCGAGCAGCTTCTCTTCGCGGACGCGGTTGGGTTCCAGGGCCATCGTCATTCTCCTTTGAACTGGGGGGGACGTTTCTCGAGGAAAGCTTTCACGCCTTCGGCGTGGTCGGCCGTCTTGCCGAGGATCTCCTGCAAGTGCGCCTCGTACTCCATCTGGTCCTCGAGGGACGGGGCCTCGAGAGAGCGGTTCATCGCGCGTTTGGTCAACGCGAGCGCCAGCGGCGGCATCGCGGCGAGCTCAGCGGCCAGCTTTCTCGCCTCGCCCGCCACCTGGTCGGCCGGCACGACCTTGTTGACCAATCCGCAAGCCAAGGCGTCCTGTGCCGTGATGGGTTTGGCCAGCCAGGCGTGCTCCAAGGCCTTCGAGTAGCCCACGAAGCGCGGCAGGAAATACGTCATGCCGGAATCGGGGACCAGGCCCACCTTCACGAAGGCGTTGATGAACTTGGCGTTGTCCGCGCAGATCTTGAGGTCCGTGAAGAGGACGAGCGACGCGCCCGCGCCGGCGGCCAGGCCGTTGACGGCGCCGATGACGGGCTTCTCGAGCTTGCGCAGCTGGGCGATGAGCGGGTTGAAGTGGTCGCGCAGCTCGTCGCCCAGCGAGAAGGATTTGACGGCCTGGCGCTTCTGGAGGTCGCCCAGGTCGGCGCCCGCGCAGAACGCGCGGCCCGCCGCGGTCAGCACCACGACCTTCACGGACTTCTCGGTCGCGGCCTTCTTGAGCGAGGCCGTGAGGCCGGCCATCATGCCCATGGTCAGCGAGTTGAGCACGTCGGGGCGGTTGAGCGTGAGGGTCAAGACGCCGTCGTCGGACATCTCGACGAGCAGCTCGGGGGCGGCGGCGGCGGTGGTCATGTCACTTACCGGTCCAGACGGGTTTGCGCTTCTCGGCGAAGGCGCGCATGCCTTCCTTCTGGTCGGCCGTGTCGAAGGTCGCGTAGAAGGCCTTGCGCTCGGCCTTCAGCCCGTCGGCCAGCGGCGTGTCGATGGCCGCGCGCACGGCTTCTGTTATCGAGCGCACGGCCACGGGCGGCATGGCGGCGATCTGCTGCGCCAGCTTGACGGCCTCGGTCAGGTACGACTCCACGGGCACGACGCGGTTGACGAGCCCCAGGGACAACGCCTCGCGGGCCGTCAGGCGGCGGCCGGTGAGGCAGATTTCCATGGCGCGGGCCTTGCCCACGATCTTGGTCAAGCGCTGCGTGCCGCCGGCGCCGGGCATGGTGCCGAGCAGTATCTCGGGCTGGCCGAACAGGGCGGATTCGGACGCGACGATCATGTCGCAGGCCATGGCCAGCTCGCAGCCGCCGCCCAGCGCGAAGCCGGAGACGGCGGCGATGACGGGTTTCTCCAGGCGGCCGATGAAATCCCAGCGCCCGAGATGCTCGTCGAGCGCGGCGGCGGCGGCGCCCGAGTCCGCCAGGCTCTTCATCTCCACGATGTCGGCGCCCGCGGCGAAGGCGCGCGGCAGGCCCGTGAGCACGATGGCGCGGACCTGCGGGTCGCGGTCGAAGCCGGCGAGCGCCTCGGCGACGGACTTCACGCGGGCCAGCGACAGCGCGTTGAGCGCCTGCGGCCGGTTCATCGTGACGATGCCGACGGCGCCGTCGCGCTCGACGATGACGTCCGTGCCGGCTTCGGAGGGGATTCTCAGTTGAGGTCCACCCACACCGACTTCACGTTGGTGTAGTTCTCGAGCGCCCACTGGCCCTTCTCGCGCCCGTAGCCGGACTGCTTGACCCCGCCCCACGGCGCGGCCGCGTCCACGAACTGGTAGCAGTTGATCCAGACCGTCCCGGCTTTCAGCCGGGCCGCCGTCTGGTGCGCCTTTTTCACGTCTTTGGTCCACACCGCGGCCACCAGGCCGTAGTCGGTGGCGTTGGCGCGCGCCATGACCTCGTCCACCGAGTCGAAGGGGAACACGGACACGACGGGGCCGAAGATCTCCTCGCGGGCGATCTTCATCTCGTCTTTGACGCCGCCGAACACCGTCGGCTGGACGAAGTAGCCGGCGCCGGGCACGGCCGCGCCGCCCGAGAGCAGCTGCGCGCCTTCCGTCTTGCCCGACTCGATGTAGGAGAGCACGCGCTGGCGCTGCTGGTCGGAGACCAAGGGCCCCATGTGCATCTTCGGGTCGAGCGGGTTGCCCAGCTTGATGGTCTTCGAGCGGTCGGCGAGCGCGCCCATGAGCTTGTCGTAGGCGGGGCGCTCGATGAACACGCGCGAGCCCGCGGAGCACGTCTGGCCCTGGTTGTAGAAGATGCCCATGAACATGCCGCGCGCGGCGGCTTCCATGTCGGCGTCGGCGAACACGATGTTGGGGGACTTGCCGCCCAGCTCCATGGTCACGCGTTTCATGTTGCCGGCCGAGGCCTTCAAGACCTCGCGGCCCGTCGCCGTGGAGCCCGTGAAGGTGACCTTATCGACGCCCATGTGCGAAGCGATCGCGGCGCCCGCGGTTTTGCCGAAGCCGGGCACCACGTTCACGACGCCCGGCGGGACGCCCGCTTCGAGAAGAAGTTCGCCCAACCAGAGGGCGGAAAGCGGCGTCTGCTCGGCCGGCTTGAGGACGACGACGTTGCCGCACGCGAGGGCCGGCGCCAGGCGCTCCACCGCCATCAACAGGGGGAAGTTCCAGGGGATGATGGCGCCCACGACGCCCACGGGCTCGCGCACGGTGTAGTGCAGGAACTTGGCGCCGGGGTAATAAGGGACCGAGACGGGCGTGGTCTCGCCGTGCAGCTTGGTGGGCCAGCCGCCGTAGTAGCGGAACAGGGCGATGGAGAGGGGGAGGTCGCCGGACTTGGCCTCGCGGATGACCTTGCCGTTGTCGAGCGTCTCGAGCTGGGCGAAGGCTTCGGCGCGGGCCTCGAGCAGGTCGGCGGCCTTGTGCAGCACCTTCTCGCGCTCCGCGGGGGACAGCTTGGACCAGGGGCCTTCCAGCGCCTTGCGCGCGGAGACGACGGCGCGGTCGATATCGGCCGCGTCGCCTTCGGCCACGACGCCCAAACGCTCGCCGGTGGCGGGGTTGAGCGTCTCGAAGGTTTTGCCGGAGACGGCGTCGGCCTTCTGGCCGTCGATGAGCAGACCGTGCTTCGGGCGGCTCAGGAACTCCTTGAGAAGGGGGTGCACCTCGGGGACGGTGGCGGTGGTCATATCTCCTTATATCAAATCGCCTCTCGGCGTTGACAGGGAGCGGCCGGGCGGCTACACTCCCGGCGTGAACCGGGTCCTCCTGTGTTACGCCGCCGGCGCCGCGGGCGCCTTCGCGAACACCTTGCTGGGGCACCTGATGTCCCAGGCCGGGCTGATGGCCGCGCTCGGCACCCGCGTGTTGGTGCCCTTCGGGCCGCCGTCGCTCTACACCCGCCTGGTCTGGGGCGGGCTTTGGGGGCTGCTCCTGGTCCTGCCGCCGCTGCAGAAGCTTCCGCCGCTGAAGGCCGGCCTGCTCGTCTCCCTGGCGCCGTCGGCCGCCCAGCTGTTCTATTTCTTCCCGCGCGCGGGCGCCGGCCCGCTGGGCGAGGCGTTCGGCTGGACCACGCCGCTCGTCGTGCTCGCGCTCAACGCCGTGTGGGGCGTCGTCGCCGCCCGGCTCGCCCGATCGACGGCGCTCCTGCTCGCCCTGGAGATGCTGCTGGCCCTGCCGACGGCGGCGTACCGCAAAGCCGCCGCGCGCTCGCGGCGCGCGCGGCCGGCCCTCGCCGGGCTGGACGTGGCCACCGGAGCTGTTCCGCCAGACGGCGACTACGGCGCAGGCCTGGCCGCAGCGCGCCTGGCGCGCGTCGCCGCGGCGTCGCTACGTCGTGCGCCTCAACGAGCGCCTATGCGAGGACGCGCCGCCCGCCGCGGCGCTGGAAGCCCTCATCCTCCACGAGCTGGCCCACGTGGAGGACTACGCCGGCCGCTCCGCGGCCTCGCTGCTGCGTCTGGGCTGGAGCTACCTCTGGAACGACGAGGCCGAGATCGGCGCCTACGAACGCGCCATGGACGACGCCGCCGTGGAGGCCGGGGGGGCCGGCGGCCTGCTCGTGCTGCGCAAATGGACGTTGGCGCGCCTGACGCCGGAGGCGGCCGCGCGCAAACGCCGCCTCTACCGCATGCCCGAGGAGCTGGCGGCCTTGACGCCGGGGCGCAAATGACTTATTATGTCGGCTGATAATAATTATCAAGGAGGACGTTTATGATTCGAATCGCCTTGCTCGCGTTGCTGGTGCTGGCCCCGTCCGCGCGCGCCGACGATTTCGACGGCCCCGAGTACCCGTATCCCGTGCCGCTCGGCCTCAAGGCCCCGGACGTGCCCGCCGACAACCCCATCACGGACGCGAAGGTCGAGCTCGGCAAGATCCTGTATTTCGACAAACGGCTCTCGCGCGACGGCACGGTGTCCTGCGCGACCTGCCACGACCCCAAGAAGGGCTGGACCGACCAGAGCCCGGTGTCCACCGGCATCAAGGGGCAGAAAGGCGGCGTCTCGGCGCCCACCGTGCTCAACTCCGCCTACATGGAGCTGCAGTTCTGGGACGGCCGCGCGCCCAGCCTCGAGGAGCAGGCTAAAGGCCCCATCCAGAACCCCATCGAGATGGGTTTCACCCATGACGAGGCCGTCGCGCGGCTGAAAACCATCAAGGGTTATTCGCCGTTGTTCACCAAGGCCTTCGGCGACGCCGCCATCGACATCGACCGCGTGGCCAAGGCCATCGCCGCCTTCGAACGCACCGTGCTCACCGGCAACTCCCCGTACGACAAGTGGCTGGCCGGCGACGCCAAGGCGATGAGCGCGTCGGCCGTCCGCGGGCAGGTCCTCTTCCAGGGCAAGGCGAACTGCGCCATCTGCCACGACGGCTTCAACTTCTCCAACTCCGACTTCCACAACATCGGCGTGGGTATGGCCGTCGAGAAGCCCGCGCTCGGGCGCTTCGACCAGACCAAGGAGGAGAAACACAAAGGCGCGTTCAAGACGCCGACCTTGCGCAACCTGCGCTACACCGCGCCCTACATGCACGACGGCTCGGAGAAGGACATGGCTTCGGTCGTGGAATATTACGACCGCGGCGGCACGGCCAACCCCTGGCTCGACGGCCGCATGAAGCCTCTGAAGCTCACGCATGAGGAGAAGATCGACCTCATCGCCTTCCTCGACGCGCTCAACGGCGACCCCGTCGCCGTCAAAGAGCCGAAGATGCCGAAGTAACTCTCACTCGACGACCACGCCGAGGGCGTGCAGGCGGGTGACGAGCATCCACCACAAACGGCGCGTTGAGCAGGAGCAGCAGCAATAACATGCTCGGCGAACGATTTCGTTGCGGGCCCGGCGCGGACGCCAGGAGCCGCAGCGCCTGCGCCGTTATCAGCGGATAGTAGATGAACAGCGCCACCGCCGAGAGATCCATCGTCCGCCCGAGGACGGTCGATGAAAGCTCCACCGTGGGGTCGAGAGGAAGCTGGAGCAGCAGCGCGCACACATTCGAGGACGACCAGCGCGAGCAGATGTTTGCGGGCGCCCGGCCCCATCAGATTCCACATGGCCCGCTAGTATAGGCCGCGCGCCCCGTAAATGGTAGATAGGCTCATGGCCTGGCCCGAGCCGGACTGGACGAGCGTCCAGCCTTTCCCGTTCACCGCGGCGCGCTCCGCCTTCGCGGGCATGACCGACGACAAGGACAAGGTCGTGCTGCGTTACTTCAAGCGGGGGGACGGCGCGCTGGTCGCCACCGCGTCCTTCGGGCCGCGCGCCGAAGGAGCGCCGGGCCTGGTGCACGGCGGGGCGACCCTCACCGCGCTCGACGAGGCGCTCGGCGCCGCCGCCTGGGTCGCGGGAGTGCCCTGCCTGACCGTGCGCCTGGAGACGGAGTTCCGCCGGGCCCTGCCGGTGGGCGCGCCCTGCCTGGTCACCACGCACATCGAAGCCATGCGCCACGGCCTGGTGGACGTCGCCGGCGAGCTGGCCGGGACCGACGGGACGGTGTACGCCCGCGCGCTGGGCCGCTTCAAACGCCTCTCGCCGGACGCGGTTTTGAGCATGTTCGGGCGCCCTCTCAAATAAGGGCCAAAAAAGCTAAAATCACGAAATGAAGCTCGCCCAGTCCTTCTCCCGCCTCGGCACCGAGACCGCCTTCGAAGTCCTCGCCCGCGCCCGCGCGCTCGAGGCGCAGGGGCGCAAGATCGTCCACCTCGAGATCGGCGAGCCGGACTTCGACACGCCCGCCAACATCCGCGAGGCCGCCAAGAAGGCCATTGATTCGGGCTACACCCATTACGGGCCGTCGGCCGGCCTGCCCGAGGCGCGCAAGGCCGTGGCCGAATACGTCGCCAAGACGCGCGGCGTGGCCGTCGCCCCGGAAGAGACCATCATCGTCCCCGGCGGCAAACCCGTCATCTTCTTCACCATCATGGCGCTCGTGGACCCGGGCGACGAGGTCATCTACCCCAACCCCGGCTTCCCCATCTACGAGTCCATGATCAACTACGTGGGGGGGACGGCCGTGCCGCTGCCCATCCGCGAGGAAAACGATTTCGACTTCGACCCGGCGGATTTCGAGCGGCTGCTGAGCTCCAAGACCAAACTCGTCATCCTCAACTCCCCGGCCAACCCGACCGGCGGCGTGATGTCGGCGGCGACCATGGACCGCGTGGCGAAAGCCTTGCGCGACAAGGCGCCCCAGGCGATGCTGCTCACCGACGAGATCTACTCGCGCATCGTCTATGAAGGGAAACACCTGTCCCTGCTGTCCATGCCCGGCATGAAGGAGCGCACCATCCTCCTCGACGGGTTCTCCAAGACCTGGGCCATGACCGGCTGGCGCCTGGGCTACGGCGTCGGCCCGAAGTGGGTCATCGACGCGATGGCCAAACTCGCCACCAACGACCACAGCTGCACCGCGTCCTTCGCGCAGATCGCCGCGATGGAAGCCCTGATGGGCCCGCAGGACTCGGTGACCGCGATGGTCGCCGAGTTCAAGAAGCGCCGCGACGTCATCGTGAAGGGGCTTAACGCCTTGCCTGGCGTGACGTGCAAGTCCCCGAGCGCCGCCTTCTACGTCTTCCCGAACATCAAGGGCACGGGAATGAAGTCCAAGGCCCTGGCCGACGCCTTGCTCAACGAGGCGGGCGTGGCCTGCCTGCCCGGCACATCCTTCGGCGCCTTCGGCGAGGGCTACCTGCGTTTCTCCTACGCCAACTCGGTGGAGAACATCGAGAAGGCGCTGGCCGCGATGGCGAAAGCCCTGCCGACCCTCGTCGCGGTCGCCGCGAAGTGAGCACGGGCGACAGCCTGCGCCGGCTGCTGCCCTACCTCAAGCCCCACCGCGCGCGTTTCCTCCAGGCCTGCCTCGTCATGGTCGTCGTGGCCGCGCTGGAAGGCGCCATGGTCGGCGTGCTCAAGCCCGCCATCGACCAGGTCTTCGCCCAGAAACAAGGCGAGCGGCTGCTCCAGGTCGTGATGCTCATCCCGCTCGTGTTCTTCCTCAAGCTGGTCTTCCACACGCAGAGCTACCTGATGTCGTGGCTCGGCCAGAAGATCACCCAGGAGATCCGCGACGACCTGTTCACCCACCTGCACGCCCTGTCCATGGACTTCTTCTGGAAGTCCAAAGGCGGCGAGGTGATGTCCAAGCTCACCAACGACATGAACGCGCTGCAGTCGGGCCTTCATTTCGTGCCGCTGTACCTCATCCGCGACACGCTCAAGGTCGTGGTCCTCGTCGGCGTGATGTTCTACACGAACTGGAAGTTCGCGCTCACCGGCCTCATCGCCATCCCGCTGGCCGCAGGCGTGCTCGGCGTGCTCGGCCGCAAGCTGCGCCAGGCCGGCCGCCGCGGCCAAGAGGTGATGGGGGAGATCTACCAGCGCTTCCAGGAATCCCTCCAGGGCATGCTCGTCGTCAAAGCCTTCAACTATGAGAAGGGCTCCATCGCCAAGTTCCGCAAGGAGAACGACGAGTTCTTCCACCAGATGATGCGCTACTTCCGCGCCACCGCGTTGTCGGGGCCGCTCATGGAGTTCTTCGGCTCGCTCGTCATGACCGCGGTCGTTTATCAAGGCGGCGTCGAGATCGTCGGCGGGCGCATGACGCCCGGCGAGTTCTTCGTCTTCCTGGCCTGTTTCTTCGCGGCCTACGGCCCGGTCAAAAACATCGCGCAGATGAACTCCACCCTCCAGCTCGCCTTGTCCTCGGCCGAGCGCATCTTCTCCATCTTGGAGGAGAAACCGACCGTCGTGGAGCCGGCCGCGCCCAAACCCTTCCCGCCGCTCAAGCAGGGAATCTCGTTCGAGAAGGTGTCGTTTAAATACCCCGGCCGCGATACCTGGGCGCTCAAGGACGTGTCCTTCACCGTCAAACCCGGCGAGGTCGTCGCGCTCGCGGGCCCCTCGGGCTCCGGCAAAACGACCTTCGCGCACCTCCTGCTGCGGCTGTTCGACCCGACCGAGGGGCGCATCACCGTCGACGGCGTGGACCTGCGCGAGATGAACTCGCACGACCTGCGCGCGGCCGTCGGCCTCGTCAGCCAGGAGACCATCCTCTTCAACGACTCGGTGCTCGGCAACGTCGCCGTGGGCCGCGAAGGCGCGACGCGCGCCGAGGTCGAGAAGGCCCTGACCGTCGCCGACGCCGCCGAGTTCGTGGGCTCGCTCAAGGCCGGGCTCGACACGGCGCTGGGCGACCGCGGCACGGGCCTCTCCGGCGGCCAGCGCCAGCGTCTGGCCATCGCGCGCGCCGTGCTCAAGGACCCGCGCCTGCTCATCTTAGACGAGGCCACCTCCAACCTCGACGCCGCCTCCGAACGCGCGGTGCAGGCCGCCATGGAGCGCCTGTTCCCCGGCCGCACCGTGGTGATGATCGCCCACCGCCTCTCGACCGTGGCCAAGGCCGACCGCATCGTCGTCTTGCGCAACGGCAAGGTCGAGGAGCAGGGCCCGCACGCCGAGCTGCTCGCCAAAAACGGCGTGTACGCCACCCTCTACAAGTTCCAGCAGCTCGAGTCCGTCGAATGAGGGCGGTCCTCTTCGACATGGACGGCGTCATCGTGGATTCCGAGCACCACCTGGAAGGACATGGAGGCCGCCTTCTTCCGCGAGGCCGTGCCCGGCTGGAGCGAGGCCGCGCACGAGCGCATCGTGGGCATGGGCGTCGAGGACGTGTTCCACCACCTCGAGAAGGAGTTCGACCTCGTGATGAGCAAACACGAGTTCGTCGAGCGCTGCGACCAGGTCGCCAAACGCGTCTATCGCGAGGCCGTGGACTGCGCCGACGGCTTCCTCGACCTCGCCCGCGGCCTCAAACACCGCGGCACCAAGACCGCCATCGCGTCCTCGTCGCCGCAGCGCTGGATCGACATGGTGGTGGACCGCTTCGCGCTTTCGCCCCTGCTCGACACGGTGGTGTCGGCCGACGACGTGGGCGGCAAGACCAAGCCGCACCCCGACATCTACCTCGAGGCCGCCTCGCGCCTGAGCCTGCCCACGGTGGAATGCCTCGCCATCGAGGACAGCGCCATCGGCGTGCTCGCCGCCAAACGCGCCGGCTGCAAGGTCGCGGCGTTCCGCACGGTCCACAACGGCGGCCAGGACCTCAGCCACGCCGACTTCGAGCTGTCGGGCTTCTCCGGGCTGGACTACGAGAAGCTGGCCGCGCGCCTGCGTCGCTGACGGCCGCGCCTCACTTCAAGACGACGGGCGTGCCGGGCACCGTGCGCACCCGGACCAGCTGGGCGGGCGCCGCGCCCGCGCCGAAGAGCAGCCGCCGCGTCCGGTAGGTCACCTCGACGGCGTAGCCCGCCTCCACCATGCGCGACGGCGGCTCCGGCGCGAGCTCGGCGTAACGTCCGCGCGGGATGTAGATGTAGGGCAGCGGGCCGTAAGCCAGGAACACGCGCCGGTGGCCGGTGAGCGGCTCCACGAGCCAGAAGCGGCCGGCTTCCTCGCCGGTGCCGACGTCCACGAGCTGGTACGTGACGAGGGTCGTGTGCTCGAGCCAGGGGCCGCTGGGGATGCGGTAACGCAGCCACAGCCCGGCGAAAACGAAGAGCAACGCGGCCAACGTCGCGGCGAACATCCACATGGGGCCTCCGTGCGTCGCGTCGTGTTCGGCGCTCACAGGCTCACCGCCCGGCTCAGGCGTTGGGCGGAGTCCACGAACAGCCCCCAGGCCGCGCGCAGCTTCGCGCGTTCGGCGTCCGGCAACGCCGGGGCGAACGTCTTCTCGACGGGAGACTTGGTCATCCGCGACGCGTCGGCGCCCGACGCCAGGGCGGCGAGCGCGGCGGCCCCGAGCGCGGTGGCTTCCACCTCGCGGCGGCGTTCGAGGACGGCGCCGAGTATGCCCGCCTGGAACGTCATCATGGCCGAGGACTTCGACAGACCGCCGGCGACGCGCGCCTCCTTCACGGGGAAACCCGCCGACGTCATCGCGCCCGCGATGTCGGCGACGAGCTGGCAAAGGCCCTCGGCGGTGCCGCGGACCAGATCGGCCTTCTCGGTTTTGCCGTCGAGGCCGAACCAGGTCGTCTGGGTGACGTAGTCCCAGCGCGGCGCGCCCAGGCCGCCGATGGCGGGCAGGCAGAACACGCGTTTCTTGGACTTGGCGAAGGCCTCGTCGAGGCGCGTGGCGTCCTTCATGAAGCCGAAGTTGTCGCGCAGCCAGTCGAAGGACGTCCCGGCCGCGTGCACGGTGCCCTCCAGGAAATAAGACTTGGACCAGGACGTGGACGGGCCGGCCGAGGTGAGCAGGCCGGGCACGCGCACCGCGTCGGCGCCGGTGTGACGCAGCATGAAGGCCCCGGTGCCGTAGTTGGCCACGGTGCCGCCCGGATGGTCCACGCCGAGGCCGATGGCCGCCGACTGCTGGTCGCCGACGCAGGCGCGCAGCGGGATGCGCCGGCCCTTGCGGACGATGACGCCCCATTCGCCGGCGGTCGGGCGGATGGCCGGCAGGATGCCCGCGTCCAGGCCGAACATGGACAGCAGCGCCGGGTCCCACGCCTGGGCGTCGAGGTCCATGAGCAGCATGCGCTGCGCGCAGCTCGGGTCCGCGCCGGGCGCGGCGCCGGCGAGGCGGGCGGCGACGAAGGAGGACACGGGCACCGCGAGGAGCTTGCCCGCGTCGGCGAGCGCCTTCACCTTCGGGTCGTGGTCGAGGTACCAGCGGATCTTGGGCGCGGAGTAATACGGGGTCAGGTACAGGCCGGTTTTGGCGTGCACCTCGGCCTGGCGCGACTGGAGGGGGGCGATGATGCCCGCGGCGCGCCCGTCCATCCAGGACGGCGCGGTGGAGACGGGTTTGAGCGTGTGGCGGTCCAGGAACACGACGGTGGAGCGCTGCACGGCGAGGCCGGCGCAAAGGATGTTCGCTTTCGACGGGACCTTCTCCAACACGGCGTCCAACGCCCACTCGAGCGAGCGGACCAGCTCCGCGGGGTCGTGCTGCGCCCAGGCGGCCTTCGGCCGGACGGTTTTGATGGGCTTCTGGGCCGAGGCGACGACCTTCCCGGCGAGGGTGAACAACACGGCGCGCGAAGAAGACGACCCTTGGTCGAGGGCCAGCACCAAATCCCGTGAATCAGCGCTCACAGGGCTTTGAACTTCAGCTCGGAGGATTCGACGCGTTCGCCGATTTCGGAGAGCTTGGCGCGCAGGTCGCCGTCGGTTTTGGGGTCCTCGACGAGTTTGTTGACGAGGGGCGCCGACGGCGCGAGCACCTTCTCGTAGAGGCCGGCCTCTTTGACGAGCGCCAGCACCTTCTTCTTGTCCATGAACTCCCAGCGCACGAGCGGGGCGGACGTCACCTCGTAACGCGCGCCGAAGGCCCGCACGTAGCCGCGTTTGCTCATGGCCGCGCCGAGCTCGGCGGCGGCGGCCTCGGCCTCGGCCCTGGCCGCGTCCGCCTTGGCGCGCGCCTCGCCCGCGCGGTCCACCAGCGCGACGAGCGCGGAATCCATCGCGGTCGCGGCCGGCGCGCCGTAGCTCGAAGGGCCGACGCCGACGTCCTTGAAGATGGGGCAGATGGGCTTGTAGTCGCACCACTTGCACTTGGTCTCTTCGGGCGCCGGGTCGAAGCGCTCCTTGGTGATGGACTCGGCGGTGAGCACGATCTTGCTCTTGAGCGCGTCCACGAGCGGGGCGGGGCGGCGGAAGGCCTTGTGCTGCTTGAGCGTGGGCAGGTGGTAGAAGGTGAGCTCGGCCGCCTCGACGCCGAGCTGCTGCTCGCAGGCCAGCTGGTACATCGTGAGCTGGGCGTCGGTGTCGATGCGGCCCGTCTGCAGCTGCTTGCCGGTCTTGTAGTCCACCACGTGCAGCCGGCCGTCGTCGAGCTTATCAACGCGGTCGATGCGGCCCGTCACGGGCACGCCGTCCACCTCGAAGTTGAACAGGTACTCCACGGAGAAGGGGGGCTTGAAGTCCTTGACGTGTTTGTCGTGGAACCGCGCGATGATGCCCCGGCCCAGCTCGAAGTACTCCGTCTCCTGGTTCTCGTCCTTGTAGCCCGCGGAGACCCATTTCTCGCGGTAATGTTTGAGCACGTCCTCGAGGGACGGCGGCGTGGGCACCTTCACGTCGTAGAAGAACTCGAGCGCGGTGTGCACGCTCTGCCCGAAGGAGAAGAAGTGCCGGGGCTTCTCCGGGACCTTGTCGATGTATTTGAACTTGTACTTCTGAGGGCACTCGTTGTAGAGCGAGATGGACGAGTGCGACAGGGGGCGGGGGAGCTTCACCTTACGCCTATTTTAGCATTCCCCCGTCGTAGCGGGAGAGCTCGGCGTTGGGGTTCTCATAACCCTTGCCGCCGAGCGCGGTTTTCACCCGGCCCACGCCCGGCGCGTAATAATCGAAGCGCCACACCTGGGGGAAACGCGAGTCGGTCTCGCGCACCTTCAAGACGTCCTTGAACTCGCCCGCGGCCGTCGATACGACCGCATCGACGGCCACGACCTCGTAGGAGAGCTTCGCCTTGCCGCGTTTGGCCGTCCATGACTGGCCGAGCGTGTACGGATAACGCAGCAGCGGCTCGGCGTCTTTGCCTTCGACGCGCCACACCGCCCAGTCGCGTTTCTCGTAGGCCTCGCGGTCGGCGCGGATGCGTTTGTCGCCGGCGTACAGCGCGGTCACGATGACGGCGCGCGCGCCGGAGGATTCGCGCACCTCCCATTCCTGGCGCATGGCGCGGCCCTTGGACGCGCTGTCCACGAACACCCAGGTGCGGCCCGGGTCGAGGGGGAAATAGTCGGGGCAGGCGAGCAGGCCGGCCTTGCCGCGTTCGGCGCACTCCGGGACCGAGGCGAAGTCGCGCGCCACGGCCTCGTAATGGACGCGCGCCTCGGCGCAGCGGCCGAAGGTCAGCCGGTACAGCTCGGCGGCGCGCAGGCGCATCTCGCAGGCGCGCGGGTCCTTGGGACGGCGCTTGATGAACGCCTCGTAGTGCGGCAGGGCGCGGGCGGGACGGCGCGCGTCCTCATGGAGGGTGCCGGCCAGGTAATGGTAGGTGTCGCAGCCCGACAGCAGCAGCGCCGCGGCGGCGAGAAGGGCCTTCACGCCGCGATTATAGCAGTCCGTGCTCGCGGAAGCTGAACCAGCGCCCGGCGGCCACGATGACGTGGTCGAGCAGGGGTAGCCCCATGATCTCCCCGGCGCGGCGCAGGCGGCGCGTGACCTCGCGGTCCTCCTCCGACGGCGACGGGTCGCCGGAGGGATGGTTGTGGCCGACGATGACGGCGGCCGCCGAGCAGGACAGCGCGGGCGCGAACACCTCGCGCGGATGGACGAGGCTGGCCGACAACGTGCCCACCGAGATGGTCTCCTGATGGAGCAGGCGGCGGCGGGCGTCGAGGTAGAGGCCGTGGAAATGCTCCTTCTTCGCGGTCCGCAGCGCGACCGGGAACAGCCCGGCCGCGGCGCGGCCGTCGGGCACGGCGGGCCGCGGGTCCTCGTCTTTGAGGCGGCGGGCGAGCTCGGCGGCCGCGCTCAGCGCCGCGGCGCGCGCGGGGCCGACGCCCGGCACGCGGCGCAGCCTCGCGTAACCGGCGCCGGGCCCTTCCGGACACTCGCGCAGCAGGTCCTCGGCCACGGACAACGCGGGGCGCCCGGGCGCGCCCGTGCGCAGGAGCAGGGCCACCAGCTCCGCGTCGGACAACACGGCCGCGCCGCGGCGGGCCAGCTTCTCGCGCGGGCGCTCGTCGTTCATCGCGCGGGCTCCAGCGAGTCGGCCAGGAGGGCCAGCTCGTCCTCCGCGAGGTCGCCGCACGCCACCGAGTGGCGCCGGGGCTGCCGCCATAACAGGCAGGGGCCGCCGTCGCCGTCGAGCAGCTCGCCGCGCCCCTCGCGCAGGGGCACGGTCGCGTACGGGCGGTCGCCCGGACCGGACAGGACCGCGGCGCCCGGCGCGGAGGCGGCGACGCTCACCGGGGCCAAGCCGTCGTTGAAGGCCGTGATCAGGCGCGCCTCGGTCGAGCCGAGCACGTCGAAGAGCATGTAGCCCTCCGGCAGCCAGACCGGCAGCAGCAGCGGCAGCGCGGGGGAGGCGCACGGGGTTTTGCGTCCCGGCGAGGGGCAGGCGATGAACGGGACGTCGCGGCCGGTGACGGCCACGCCTCGCGGCGCGTCGCGCTTGAACGCTTCGGGGTCCTGGGCGCCCGGCTCCCAACGCAGGAACCGCTCGCGCAGGCGCAGGCTGCCGTCTTTACGATAGTCCTCGCGTTTGAGCACGAACGAGGTCGAGCGATCGACCCACAACGAGCGGCGCACGCGCCCGTCGGCGCGCGAGCGCAGGTCCAGCCGCCAGGTCTTGCGTTTGGCGGTCTGACCGCCCGTGGACACGGACAGCTCGTAAAGCGCGTCCAAACGGGCCCGGTGGCGGCGCGCCGATTCGGCGTCGGGCGCGGGACGCGCGCCTTTCCACGCCCGCTTCAGCGGCGCGGTGTAGAACAGCTCCTCGCCGTCGGCCCGGACGCGCACTGCGGAGGGGGTGCGGCGTTTGGCGAAGGTCTCGACGCGTTCGCGTCCCGGTCCGTCCCAGCGCACCTCGCGAAACTGCGCCTTGGGCGCGGCGCCCACGGGGAAATATTGGACCTTCACGCGCCCGGCGTAACCCGTGGCCGGCGCGGCCAGCGCGGCGTCGAGCAACGCCGCGGGCTCGGGCCGCGGCAGCCGCGCCGCCGTCGAAGGCGCCGCCAGCAGCGCCAGCAGACAACAAGCCCGCTTAAGCCTCGTCATCGTCGCCTCCGTCGTCGTCCGCCCACAGTTCCTTGGCCAGGTCCGCGCTCGCCGGGCCCCAGTCCGCGGCGGGCGCCGCGGCGGGCGGCGCGACCGGCGCCGCGACGGGCGCCGGCCGCTCGTGGCGCACCGCCAGGACCACGAGCGCCGCGGCGAAGGCGGACGCCGCGCCGAACGCCCAGGGTTTGGGGGCCAACGCGTCCTTCAACGCGTCGAGCCAGGTCGTCCGTTCGCCCGCGGCGCGGCGTCGGCGCGCAGGCGAGCCTTCAGCCCCGCCGGGGCCGGGGCCTCGGTCTCGCGCAAGGCTCCGCGCATGGCGCGCAGCAGGCGCAGGCGGCGCGCCAGCCCCGCGTCGGCGGCCAGCAAGGCCTCGACCCGGCGGCGCCCTTCGGCGTCCAGGCGCTCGTCGAGATAGTCCGTCAAAAGTTCGTCGTGGTTCATGGCGTCACCTCCATCTCCAGCAGGACTTCGCGCAACGCGGCGCGGGCACGGATCATGCGCGAACGCACGGTGTTGAGCGGGACGCCGAGCACCTTGGCCGCGTCCTCGTACGTCACGCCTTTCAAATCCACCAGCAGCAGCACGCCCCGGTGCTCCGGGCTGAGCCGGGCCATGCCGCGGCGCACCAGGTGCCGGGTCTCGGCGCGCTCCAGGCGGGTGATGAGGGCCTCCTCCCGTTCGTCCGGGAGGGCGTCCGCCACGGTCCCGCCGCCCTCGATGGGCAGGTCGAACGTCACCTTCGGCCGGTTGTCCATGAGCTTCACCCCGTCCAGATAGATGCGCTTGAGGACCGTCAGGTACCACTGGTCCAGCCGGTCCGCCTCGAGGCGGTCGGCGTGCTCCATCACCTTCACGTAAGCCTGCTGGACCAGGTCCTGGGCGCGGTCAACGTCGGCGCAGAGCCCCATGGCGAAGCCGTACGCCTTATCGGCGTGTTCCTCGATGAACCTGTCTAAGGCGGCTCGGTCGATCATGGGTCCCTACACTACATACGATTGAGGGGGGGTGAAAGTTCCATGCCTTGGGAACGATATCGTATCAGACGGGTCTTGATTCTTGTAATACCCGTGTAACAGGGGGAGGCTACCATGGACCGTATGGAGCAGAAACAGCCGGTGTGGGAAGACATGGTCATCCGGGACGTCCCGGCCCCTGCGCCCGCCCCCAACCCCTTTCCCGCGCCTAAGTCGGTGCAGGCCGCCGCCGCGGCCCCGGTCAAGAAGGCCGAGCCCCGCGTGCAGGCCGCCTACCTCGCCCATGAGCTGCGCGCCCCGGTCACCTCCATCCGCCTGGGCCTGGAAATCCTTTCCGAGCAGATCGAAGGCCGCCTCCAGGCCGATGAGAAGCAGATGCTGGCCTTGGCCGTGCGCAACACCCAGCGCCTGGAAGGGCTGGTCAACGACATCATGGATTACTCCAAGATCGCCGCCGGCAAGATGGCGATCGCCAAGGAGCCCTGCGAGGCCCGCGCCTTGGTCGATGACGCCGCCGACTCCATGCGCGCGGCCGCCGTGGCCAAAGGCGTCAAGCTGGTCAAGGAGGTCTCGCCGTTGCTGCCGCGCGTCGCGGCCGAGGAGCGCCGCGTCGTGCAGGTGCTCATCAACCTGCTCTCCAACGCCATCAAACACACGCCCACCCGCGGCATCGTCACCCTCACGGCGACCGAGGGCCGCTACGAGCACCAGGGCACCATCGTCTTCAAGGTCAAGGACACGGGCTGCGGCATCGCCCAGGAGGAGCTCGAGAAGGTGTTCGGGCTCTTCGAGCAGGCCGGCACCGACCGCCAGCGCAAGACCGACGGCACGGGCCTGGGCCTGACTTTGGCGCGCGCCATGGTCGAGCTGCACGGCGGCCGCATCTGGGCCGAGTCCTGGAAGGGCTGCGGCGCCACGTTCTGCTTCACCATCCCCGTCGCGCCCGTCGATATGGTCCGCCCGGTTCCCGTCTATGCGGAGCCCCTGCAGTTCTCGGGCCTGCTGGCGGACTTCTCCCGCCGCTTCAACGCCGTGCTCGCGTTGTTCGTGTAGGAAGCCGCGCTTCACATCCTGGTCGCGCGCGGGCGCGCGCGTTCAGGAGCCTTCCTCCCAGCGCCTCCTAAGACCTCTGCCCCAGGCCGCCGCCGCGTTTACGGCGTATCCTCAAGCAACGGGAACGGCATGAGCCGTCCCGGCCGGAGGATATCGAGGATGAAGAAGAAAGCACTGTCGCTGCTGGCGATCGTCGCCGCGGCCGTCATGTTGGGGGGCCCGCGCAGGCCGAACGCAACGAGCGCCCGCCCGTGCAGGTCGTCACCGACGCGGGCATCTACACCCCCGCGCGCATCGCCGCGATGTCGCCCGAGGATATCACCGCCCTGGGCGCGCAGGTGCGGGACATCATCGACTCGGTGCTGCTTCCGGAGTCGGACGCCCCCATCCTACGGCAAACGGCGCGCGCCACCGCGCGCGGCTACGCGGTGGCCTCTTACGAGGCGTTCGATGCGGCCAAACGAGCCATCAACGACCAACCGGCGCCGACGTTGACCGGGGAAGACCTCGCCCGCGGCGACGTGGCTTCGCGCATCCGCGCCGTCGCCTCAGCCAACGCGCTCAACGCGCGCCGGCGCGACGCCATCGATGCGGCCAACACGAGCATCCTGCAGCCGTTCGGCGGCTACTGCGGCGTGTTCAACTGCCGTTACGACTAACCCTTTAGGCGCCCGGCCGTCCACTCCCCGTGGCGGCCGGGCGCCGCTCCACGCGCACGCGGCCCGGCAGGGGCTCTAGCGCGGCGCGCACGGCGGCGAGCCGGTCATCGGACGCCTCGGCGCTCAAGGCGATGACCCATACGGGGATGGACGGGTCGCCGGCGTCCACGCCGATGTTCACGCCGCGGATGTCGTCGCCCGCGGCTTCGAAGACCGCGCGGAACGTCGCGTCATGGGCCAGCGCGAGCGCGCGCAGCTCGGCCAGCGTCAACGCGGGCGCGCCCGAGGGCGCGGGGCCGGCCTCGAGCTCGCGCGCGAAGGCCTCCTCGCTGGGCTCGCGGCCGAGGAACTCGCGCAGCGAATCCATCTCCGGGCGGCGAGAGCCGGTCTCGAGCACCGAACGCCGGTACGCCGCGCCCACGGCCGGCGACAGCACCCCGCCTTCGGCGAAGCGCGAGAACATGTCGAGAGCGAACACCTTCGACCACAGGTAGCCGTAGTAGCCGCTTTCGTAGCCCATGAGATGGCCGAAGGACGCCAGCGGATGCGTCCCGGGCGGCACGTCGAGCCCGGTCATGTCGGAGATGATCTTGTTGTAGAGCGCCGACGGGTCGGCCGGGGCGCTCAAGTGGAGCATGAAGTCGGCGGTGGCGAGCGCGGCCTGGAAGGCGTATTCGACGGCCGAGAGAACGGAGCGCGCGCCGTTCATCTTGGCGAACAGCTCGGCGGGCAGGGGCTCGCCCGTCTGCCAGTGGCCGGACAGCTCGGCGAGCACCTCGGGCTTCCAAACGAACTCCTCGAGCATCTGCGACGGGCCTTCGACGAAATCCGTGGCGACGGAGGAGCCGGACTGCGACGCGTGGCGCGCCTTGGTCAAGGTCTGGTGCATCAGGTGGCCGAACTCGTGGAAGAAGGTCTCCACGTCGCCGTGCGGCAGCAGCGCGGGTTTGCCGGGCGCGGCCTGGGGGAAGTTGGCGACCATCGCGGCGACGGGCTCCGTGTAGCGGCCGTCGGCGCCTTCCATGCCGAGCGAGAGGGGGAACGCCGCGGCGTGGCCGAACTTGTTGGGGCGCGGGTGCAGATCCAGGTAGAAGTGGCCGAGGCGGCGGCCGTCGGCGTCGGCGATCTCGAACAGGCGGGCGTCCGGGTGCCACAACGCCGCGTCCTTGATCTCGCGGAAGCTCACGCCCAGCACGCGTTGATAGACGCGCAAGGTGCCTTCCACCACGCGGTCCACGGGGAAATACTCCTTCACGAGGTTGGCGTCGAGCGCGTGGCGCTCCTCGCGCAGCTGGCGGCCGTAGTAGCCGATGTCCCAGGTCTCGACGCGGCGGGCCGTCGGGTCCTCGCGGCGCTTGAGCGCGAGCAGCTCGGCGCGCTCGGCGCGCGAGCGCGGCATCACGGCGGCGGCCACGCGGTCGAGGAAGGCTTTGACCGCCTCGGGCGTCTTGGCCATGCGGTCCTTGAGCGCGAGCGCGGGAAACGACGCCTCTCCCAGCAGGCCCGCCATATCGCGGCGCAGCTCGAGGGCTTCGCGCGCCAGCTCGTTGTTGGCGGGCGCGCCGCGGCTGTTGAACTTCGCGCTGAGCGCCTTGCGCAGCGCGCCGTCCTTGGCGTAACGCATGAACGGCATATAGGACGGGTAGTCCAGGCCGACGCGCAGGTTGCCGTTCTCCAGGCGCGGCAAAGACGCGGCGTCGCTCCGCGGGCAGGCCCAGGCCGGCGACCTGCTCCTGCGTGAGCTCGAGGAAGTCCTCGTGTTCGTTGAGGTTCTGCTCGAAGCGCTGGCTCACCGTCGCCAGGCGCTCCTGGAGCGCCTTGAGGCGCGCGCGTTCGGCCTCGGGCAGCCCCATGCCGCTTTTGCGGTAGCCGCGCAACGTGCCTTCCAGCAGGCGGCGGTCGTCCTCGCTCAGCGCCTCGTTTTTGGCGGCGGCGGCCTCGAAGAGCCGGTACAGGTCCTCGCGTTGGCCCAGCTCGATGGAATAGGCGTCCACCTCCTGCTGGATGGTCCGCGCGGCCTCGCGCACGGCGGGGTCGGGGGAGACCTCCGACAGGAAACGCAGCGGCAGCCACTGCTGGACCCACGCGGCCGAGGCGCGCTCGTAGGGCAGCACGGTGTTGGCGAAGGTCGCCTGCGGCGCGGGCACCAACGCGATGGTCGCCAGCGAAGCCTCCAGGCTCGCCTGGGCGAGCCGGTGCTGCGCCAGCATCTGGGCGGGCGACAGGCTCCAGCGGTAGGCCGGGCCGCCCGGGACCGCGGACCCGCCGGCGCCGGGGCGCGCGACGACGACGGCAGCCGCGACGGGCGCGGCGGGCGCGGCGAGCAGGACGAGCGAAAGCAGCAGTCGGATCATGAGCGGGGCTCCTCGAGCAGTTTGGCGATGAAGGCTTCCAGCGACGGCTCGCGCCCTAAGAAGGCGCGCAGGGAATCGGCTTCGGGGCGCGTGGAACCGCGCTCCAGGATCTCGCGGCGGAACGCCGCGCCCGCGGCGGCGAGGCCTTCGCGGCGGAAGCGGCCCCAGGCGTCCTCGGCATAAACCTCGGACCAGGCGTAGCCGTAGTAGTAGGCCTCGTAGCCGCCGAACAGGTATTCATACGACGCCACGGGCGCGGCGCCGGGCTGGACGCGGAAGCCGAGCACCTGCTCGAGGAGGCGGTTGGCCGCGGCCACGACGTCGGCCGGCACGGCGGCGTGCAGGGACTGGTCCACCATGGCGAAGGCGAGCTGGCGCAGGTAGAACAGGCCGCGCTGGAACGAGCGCGCGGCGACCATGCGCTCGAGCAAAGCGGCGGGCAGCGGCGCCCCGTCCTCGGGGCGTCCCGAGATGTCGGCCAGGATCTCCGGGTCCCAGGCCAGGTTCTCCATGATCTGCGACGGCAGCTCGGCGAAATCCATCGCGACCTGGGAGCCGGCCATCGAGGCGTGGGGGGACAACGTGACCAGCTCGTGCATCACGTGGCCGAGCTCGTGGAACAAGGTCTCGACGTCGGAGTGCGGCAGGAGCACGGGCCGGCCCGCCACGGGGCGCGGGAAGTTGGCCATCACCATCGCCGTGGGCGCGCGATAGGTCCCGTCGGGCAAGGCGCGCCCGGCCGTGATGGGCTGCATCGCGGCGAAGCCGTATTTGCCCTCGCGCGCGATGAGGTCGAGATAGAAGCGCCCGAGCAGGCGGCCGCTGGCGGCGTCGTAGGCGTCGAAGACGCGCACCTCGGCGTGCCACACGGGCGCGTCGAGCACGGGGCGGAAGTCGAGCCCGAGCATGCGCGAATACGTGCGCAACACGCCGGGCAACACGCGCTCCAGCGGGAAATACGAGCGCACCTCGTCGGGGTCCACGCCGAAACGCTCGCGGCGCAGCGTCTCCTCGTAGTAGAAGCGGTCGGAGGACTCCAGGCGTTCGGCCCCGGGCTCGTCCCGCCGCTTGCGCGCCAGCAGCTCGGCGCGGTCGCGCTCCGCGCGCGCCGACAAGGCGCCCCGCACGCGCTCGAAGAACTCCGCGACCTTCTCGGGCGCGCCGGCCATGCCTTCGGCCAGGGCCATGTGCGCGAAGGTCTTGAAGCCGCGCAGGCGCGCGGCCTCGGCGCGCAGGGCCAGGCCCTCCTGCAGCAAGGCCGGGTTCTCCTCGATGCCGCGGCGCTGGTCGGCCAGCTCCAGGCGGCGGCGCAGGCCCGCGTCGCGCGCGCTGGTCATGACGGCCTGGTAGGTCGCCATGTCCAGGCTGACGCGCACGCGGCCCTCGGGCGTGCGCGGCATGGCCTCGAGCACGTCGGCGGGCACGCCGGCCAGCTCGGAGAGCTCGGCCTCGATCTCGCCGCGCTCCTCGCGCAAGGCGCCCTCGAAACGCTCGGTGAGCGCGGCCAGGCGCGTGTGCACGGCGGTCAGGCGCGCGCGCAGCCTCGGGCGACAGCCCATGCCCGGCCTCCTTGAAGTCGGCGAGCACGCGATCGCGCAGGCGCGCGTCCACCGGGCCCAGCTCCTCGCCCGACGCCGCGGCCGCGGCGAGCGCGGCGTAGAGGTCCTCGCGCGCGGTCAACGCGATGACGGCCTTCTGGTGGAGCTCGGAGAGCTCGGAGGCCGCGGCGCGCACCTCGGGGTCGGGCGAGACGTCGGCCAGCACCGTGACGGGCTCGACGGCCTCGGCGAAGTCGCCGAGCGCGGCTTCATACGCGGCCACCGTGTTGGCGAAACGCGCCTGCGGGGCCGGCACGGCCGCGATGCGCGCCATGGCCGCGTCCAGGCGCGCCGTCGCCGCGCCATAGGCCGCGGTCATGGCGGCCGGCGTCAGGTTGAAGCGGACGGGCAACACGACGCGCGTTTGCGGGGCGGGGGGCGGGGGGCGACGCCCGCGGACCACGCGGGAGCGGCCAAGAGGCACAACGCGGCGAGGGCACGCGCCATAACCGCATATTAGGAAAGACCGCGCCCCCGCCCCGGGGCCCTTAGGCCCAAGGCGAGGGCGGCAATGGTCCTAGCTCAGATGAAGCGGTGTTTGAGGAAGTCGAGGACGGCGGCCAAGGACAGCAGGCCGGAGGCGGAGGGCTGAGGGAGGCGGTGCATGGCGCGCATGGTGGAGCGCCAGCGGATCATGGACGCCTCGTAGTCGGCGCGGTGCATGGCGAGTTTGCCCTGCCACTGGCGGCGCACGTCGGCCGACCAGGAGGCGTAGCGGTGTTTGTATTCGGCCTTGGCGAGCACGTAGGCGGCGTGCGCGTCGTAAACGCGCTGCGAGCCGGCCTCCAGGCGCGAGGACAGCCGCTCCCACAGGAGCGGGTTCACCTGGGCGGCGGTCGCGCGCCGGGCGATGACCTCTTTTTCCACCTCGAGTTTGGCCTTCAAGATGAGGGCTTCGGGCGTGCGTTTGAGGCCCCACGCCATGCCGGCGCGCTCCAGGCCCCAGATGAACCACTTCGTCGCGTCGAACTGCCACCAGCGCAGGCCGTTGCGGTAGTCGGCCTGGAACTTGTGGTGGAAGTTGTGGTAGCCCTCGCCGAAGGTGATGGGGGCGAGTATCCACGAATCGCGCGCCGTGTCCTTGAGCGAATAAGGCTTGGTGCCGAACAGGTGCGCCAGCGAGTTGATGAAGAAGGTCGTATGGTGCACGACGACCGCGCGCACGAAGCCGCCCCACAACAGGCCGCCCACCGGACGCCCGTAGAGCATGCCGATGACGGTCGGCAGCAGGAAGGTCACGCCGACCACGAGGGGCAGGTAATACTTGTGTTGCCACATCACGAGCGGGTCCTTGGTCAGGTCGGTCGCGTTCTCCCAGCGGCGCACCTGGTCGCGGGTGTCCTTGTAGAAGATCCAGCCCATGTGCGCGTAGAAGCCGCCTTTGAGGATGTTGTACGGGTCCTCGGGCGTGTCCACGTGGCGGTGGTGGTAGCGGTGGTCGGAGGCCCACTTGAGCAGGGAGTTCTCGACCGCGGCGGCGCCGAAGACGAGGAAGAACAGCTGGACGGGCTTGGAGCACTGGAAGGTGCGGTGCGAGTAGTAGCGGTGGTAACCCGCGGTGACGCACACGCTGGTGAGCACGTGGAAGATGAACCACATCACCAGGTCGCCCCAGTGGAAGCCGAAGAAATAGGAATAAACGGAGGTGCCGGCCACGGCGATCAGCGGGCTGCCGATGAGGAAGAGGACGTTGGTGACGTCCACGGGGCGCTCGGCGTCCTGCCACAGCTTGGCGTCGGTGGTTTTCTCCATAAGGATAGCCTAGCAAGGTCGGGGCGCACTTGACAGGGGGGGATGCCTGTCCTATCCTTGCGGTCCATGACCGCGCTCACGGGTCCGCGCACGGCGTCCTACGTCCTCTTCGGGGCCTGCCTCGTGCTCATCGGCTTCTTCCACCTCGGGCCGTGTATGCTCGCGGCGCTCGTGTCCTATATGATCCTGGACCTGACCGAGCGGCGCCTGCGCGACATGGGCACGCGCGCCGCGGTGTCGCGCACCGCCGCCGTCATCGTGTTCGTGGTGCTGGCGTCCCTCTTCGCCTGGGTCATCTTCCGCTTCCTGACCGTCGGCCTCGACCGCCTGCCCGAGCTGCTCGACCGCGTGCTGCCGCGCCTGGGCGGCCTGGCCGAGGCGCGGGGCGTCGATTTCCCGGCCGAAAACGCGCGCGAGCTGCGCGACCTGGTCGTCAGCACCGCGCGCGAGAACGCCCGTTCCGTGGGCGCCACCAGCGGCCTGCTCACCCGCGGCTTCTTCCAGATCGTCGCGGGCATCTTCATCGCCAACCTGCGCTTCCTGACGCCGACCATCGAGGAGGACCGCGGCTCGCTCTTCGACGCGGTGCGCATCGAGTTCACCGCCCGCGTGGCGCTGTTCGTGCGCAGCTTCGAGCGCATCGTGGGCGCCCAGTTCACCATCTCGGTGGTCAACACCGTGCTGACGGGCGCGTTCCTCGTCATCATGGGGTTTCCGTTCCGCACCTTCCTCATCCTGCTCACCTTCATCTGCGGGCTCATCCCCATCGTCGGCAACATCGTGAGCAACGCGTTCATCACGATGGCCGGCCTCACCGAATCCGTGCAGCTCGCCGTCGGCGGCCTGATCTACCTCGTCGTGCTCCACAAGCTCGAGTACCTGCTCAACAGCCGCATCGTGGGCGGGTCCATCGACACGCCGATGTGGATGACCCTCATCGGCCTGGTGGTCGGAGAGGCGACGATGGGCGTGCCGGGCGTGCTCATCGCCCCGGCCCTGCTGCATTACGTCCGCGAAGAGATGCGCGCCATCCCCGCGCGTTAACGCGGCAGCGCGACGCTGAGGGCGGCGGCGGCGGGCGCGGCGGCGGCCAGCTCGCCCGGGGCGCGCGTCTTGAGCAGGCGCAGGAATCGCGTCTGGGCCGGGGGCAGCCAACTCGCCAGGCCGGCGGCGGCCGCGACGGAGGCGGCCTCCTGGAGGTCGTCGAGCAGGTGCGGCGCCCAATCGCTCTCGAGCTCGGAGAGCACGCGCGCCACCCCGCGGCCGAAGGGCTCCTCGGCGCGTTCGCCGGGCACGTCGAGCCCGGCGGCGGTCGCGCGGGCCACGGTGGCGGCCAGCGCGGCCAGCGCGCCGTGCGCGCCTTCCTCGAACTTGCCGGCCGCGTCCGCCAACGCGTGGCCGAGTAGCACGTGGACCTCCTCGCGCAGGCCCGGAGGCGGCAACAGGCCCAGGCCGCGGTACTGCTCCAGCAGCGGCAAGGCCTCGTCGAGCTGGTCGCGCGCGCCGGCCTCCCAGCGCGAGAGGCGGCGCTTGAGCACCAGCGAAAGCACGCGTTCGCGCGCGTCGGGCCGCAGGTCGCGCAGCAGGAAGTGGCGG
Source organism: uncultured Elusimicrobia bacterium (assembly GCA_965283875.1). GTDB lineage: Bacteria > Elusimicrobiota > Elusimicrobia > UBA1565 > UBA9628 > GWA2-66-18. The sequence continues at coordinate 71,852 of CBDIQC010000001.1, forward strand.
CCGGGGGGAAGCTCCGTCTCCTGCCCGCGCGCGGCGGCCGAGAGCAGCGCGTCGAGCCTCTCATCGGAGAGGTCGCCGCACACGAAGGCCTGCACGCGTTGTCCGGACAGCACAGTCGGCGATGACAGCGGCGTCGCGCGCGGCGCCGGCGCGCGAGACTGCCGCGCACAGTCAAGGAATCCGCGTCCCGTCGCCTTCGGCCCGGCGCACGAGGCGCTCTGCGACGCAGCGCCAGCCCAGAGCCGTCGCGCCCGCATCGGCGAGCACGGACTCGACGGCGAAATGCGCGGCGGCCTCATCGGCGCCGACGCGGCCGTCGAGCACGAGCTCCTTCCAGACGCCGGCGCCGTCGCCCCGCTCGGAGGACGGGACCTTCTTCAAATCGGCGAGGAAGGCGGGCTCGTGGTCCTCGCCCAGGGCGCGGCCGAGCTCGAGGGCGCGCGCGGCGTAGCGCAGGATCTGCACGGGCTCGAGGCCGCTCGACCGCGCCGAAGAACCAGCCGCAGCTGGTGAACATCATCAAGGCGTGGCGCTGCATCTCCAGCGCGGTCAACGCGCGGGCGCGCGCCTCGGGGTCGCGGGCGTCGGGGGCGTGGCGGGCGAGGAACTTCTCCTCGTCTTCGGGCGAGTGCACGGACGCCAGCTCGATGTAGGCGTCGCGCGCGGCCCAGCCCGGGCCGGTCTTCTCGTAGAGCGCGGCGAGCCTCTCGCGCAGCCCGTCGAGAGCGGCGCGCAGCGGCGCGCGCCAGGCCAAAGACGCGGACCCTTCGCGGCCGCAGCCGCAGTCCGAGCGCCAGCGCTCGACGCCGTGCGCGCAGCTCCACGACGTCGCGCCGGGCTTGAGCTTGACCGTCAGGCGCGGCGGGTGCTTCGCCAGGTACCAGGCGAGGTTGACCGTCTCCAGGCCCGCGGCGGGCAGGTCGCGCGTGAGCAGGTGCGCCAGGCCCATCTCGGCGAAGGCGTCGTGATGCCCGTAGCTCTCGCCGTCGGTGGCGAGCAGGCAGAGGCCGTCCTCGGCCGTCGCGGGCAGGGCCTGCGCCATGCGCCGCGCGAAGGCGCCGCTATGGGCCATGGCGCGTTCGAAGGCCACGGCGCGCGAGAGGGGGCCGTCGTAGAAGAACACGGCCAGCTCCTGGCCCAGGCCCTTCCATTTATAAGGCACGCCGGGCGTGACGGGGCCTTCCGCCTGGCCCGGCTCGAGGATGACGAACTTCACGCCGAGCGCCGCGGCCTCGGCCAACGTCGCGACGTCGGCCGCGCATTCGGGCAGCCACAGGCCCTCGGCGTCGCGCCCGAAGCGGCGCTTGAAGTCCGCCAGGCCCCAGACCAGCTCGGTGCGGCGGTCGCGCGGGTCGGCTAGCGGCAGGATGGAGTGGTGGTAGGCCTGCGCCACGGCCGAGCCGTGCCCCAGGCGCTTGACGCTCGCGGCGTCGGCGGCGACGACGGCGGCGTGAATGGCCGGCCGCTCGCGCTCCAGCCAGGACAGCAAAGTCGGGCCGAAATCGAAGGACATAAACGCGTAGTTGTCCACCAGGTCGCTGAGGCGCCCCTGGCCGTCCACGACGCGGGCCTCGGCGTTGGGGCCGTAACACTCGCGCGCGATGCGGGCGTTCCAGTCGTGGTCGGCGCCCGCGGAGGGTTGCCGCTCGACCTGGCCGGTCCAGGGGTTCTCGCGGGGCGGCTGGTAGAAGTGGCCGTGCACGCAGGCGTAACGCTTCACGCCCACATTCTACGATAAAGTAGAATGGCGCCGTGCTCCTGCTCCTCCTGCTGGCGTCCACGGTCTCCGCCGCCGAATTCTCCGTCACCGAGCTCGTGGACAAGGCCAACAAGGCCCTGCGCGGCGACTCCAGCCACGGCCGGCTGACCATGACCATCGAGACGCCGGAGTGGAAACGCTCCATCGACGTCGAGGGCTGGAACAAGGACCGCACGCTCGCCTTCATCGTCATCCGCGCGCCCGCCAAGGAGCGCGGCAACACGACGTTGCGGCGCAAGACCGAGATGTGGGTGTGGCTGCCCAAGGTGGAGCGCGTCATCAAGGTGCCGCCCACCATGATGCATTCGTCCTGGCAGGGCTCGGACTTCACCTACGAGGACATCGTGAAGGCCGACTCCGTGGTGAAGGACTACACCCACAAGCTCCTCAAGACCACGAAGGAGGAGGGCCGCACGGTCTATCGCATCGAGGGCATCCCCAAGCCCGACGCGCCCGTGGTGTGGGGCAAGGTCATCTCCGAGGTCGCGCTGTACGACGACGAGTCGGTGGTGCCGCTGCTCGAGCTCGATTACTCCGAGCGCGGCGAGCTCATCCGGACCATCACGCTCTCCGACATCAAGGTGCTGGGCGGCCGGCGCGTGCCGACCCATCTCGAATGCGTGCCGGCCAAGAAGGCCGGCCAGCGCACGACGCTGCAGTACCACGAGCTCGAGTTCGACGTGCCGCTGAGCGATTCCTTCTTCAGCTACGCCCGCCTCCAGAAGGGGGGAGGCTGATGCTCCGGCTGGCCTGGCGCAACGTCTGGCGCAACCTGCGCCGCAGCCTCATCAACGCGGCCGCGATGGGGTTCGGCCTGGCGGCCATCATGTTCGGGCAAAGCCTCATCAAGTCGCTCCAGGCCCAGCTCGTCGAGAAATCCACGGGCTCCATCACCGGCCATCTCCAGGTCCAGCGCCGAGACGTCGAGGAGAACAAGTTCCCGGACAAATACATCAAGGACCCCGACGCCGCGCTCTCCGTGCTGGAAAAAGACCCGCGCGTCAAGGTCGCGGCCAAACGCATCCATCTCACCGGCCTGGTGTCCTCGCCGGAGGCCTCGGTGGGCGCGCTCATCGCCGCGGTGGAGCCCGAGAAGGAGCGCGACATCACGAGCATGTCGGGCTACATCAAGCAGGGCTCCTACCTCGTCGGCCACCCCAAAGGCGTCGTGATGGGCGTCAAACTCGCCTCGCGCCTCGACATCCGGCTCGGCGAGAAGGTCGTGGTCATGGCCCAGGCCGCCGACGGCTCGATGGGCGCCGAGGCCCTGCGCGTGGTGGGCATCCACGAGACGGGCTCCGAATCCTTCGACGGCCAGATCATCTGGATGCCGCTGTCGGCCGCCCAGGAGCTGCTCGGCCGCCCCGGCCAGGCCAACCACCTGGTGGCGCGCCTGCACGACCTCGAGGACGCCGAGGCCCTGCGCGCGGACCTGGCCAAGGCCCTGCCGCCCGAGCTGCGCCCGCTGTCCTGGCGCGACATCGACCACGAGATCGTCGGCGTGCAGGCCTTCCAGGACGCCATCTTGCGCATCGTGCTCCTGGTCGTGTTCATGATCGTCGCGCTGGGCATCCTCAACACCCAGCTCATGAGCCTTTTCGAGCGCGTGCGCGAGTTCGGGGTGCTCATGGCCATCGGCGCGCGGCCGCGCTGGGTGATGCGCCTCATCCTCGTCGAATCGGCGCTGCTGGGCCTGTGCGGCGCGACCTTCGGACTCCTGCTGGGCGCGGCGCTCATCGCGCATTTCGGGCGCGTGGGCCTGCACCTGGCGGTCGGCGACGCGTTCTCCTATTTCCTGCCCTTCCCGTCGGTCATCTACATGAAGCCGGCCTGGGCCTCGCACACCGAAGCCGCCGTCGCCGTGGTGCTGACCAGCCTGCTCGCCGCCGTGCCGCCGGCCCTGCGCGCCCAGCGCCTGAAACCCGCGGAGGCCCTGCGCCATGTCTAGCCTCGTCGAGGCCGTGGACGTCGGCAAGGTCTATGCGCGCGGCAACGGCACGGCCGCCCTGCGCGACGTGGACCTGCGCGTCGAACGCGGCGAGTTCACCGCGCTCGCCGGCCCGTCGGGCTCGGGCAAGTCCACCTTGCTCAACCTCATCGGCACCCTCGACCGCCCGACCTCCGGGGAGATCCGCTACGAGGGCGTGGCCGTCTCCGGCCTCGATGAGGCGGACCAGGCCGACTTCCGCCTGCGCACCCTCGGCTTCGTGTTCCAGTCCTTCCACCTGCTAACCGCCGTGCTCACGCGCTGCGAGAACGTGGAGCTGCCCGCTCGTGCTGCGCGGCGGCGACCCCGCGGGCCGGCGCGCGGCCGCGCTCGAGGCGCTGGCCGCCGTCGGCCTGGACGCCTTCGCGCACCGCCGCCCGGACCTGCTTTCGGGCGGCCAGCAGCAGCGCGTCGCCGTCGCGCGCGCCATCGTGCACCGCCCCGCGCTCGTGCTCGCCGACGAGCCCACGGCCAACCTCGACTCGAAAACCGGCGCGGCGCTGCTCGACTTGATGGAGTCGCTCAACCGGGAGCAGGGGCTCACCTTCCTGTTCTCCAGCCACGACCCGGCCGTGTTGTCGCGCGCGCGCCGCGTGGTCCACCTGCAGGACGGCCAGCTGCATGGCGAAGACGTTCGCGCTCGTTAGCCTGCTTTCGCTCTGCGCGCTCCCGGCGAGCGCGGGGGTGAAGGCGTCGGGCTACCTCAAGACGCTCTGGCAGTATTCGCATTCGGCCCTCGACCAGCGCGCCTACAACCTGTCCACCTCGCGCGGGCGCCTGACCCTCGACGGCGAGCACCGCGCCCTGCGCGCGCACGTGGACTACGACCACCAGGTCGCGGCCGGCTCCTATTTCCGCACCACCGAGTTCCGCTTGTTCGGCTACGCGCCGCCCAAGCCCTGGCTCGACATGGAAGGCACGATTTCCACGGGCACGACCAACGGCTACGGCCACGGCGTCTATCGCGGCTGGGTCGGGCTGGAGGACGAGCGCGGCGTGCTGCGCGCCGGCCGCCAACGCATCGCCTGGGGCACGGGCAAACTCTGGAACCCCACCGACGTGCTCAACCCCTACCAGACCGTGAGCGTGGAGCAAAGCGAGCGCCGCGGCGTGGATTCGCTGTACGGCCGCGCCTCCGTCGGCGACCTCGGCCAGGCCGAGCTGGTCTGGGCGCCGCAGGAAAACTGGCCCGAGCACAGCCTGCTCGCGCGCGGCCGCGGCAATATCGCGGGCTGGGACGCGTCCGTGCTCGGCGGCAAGGTCGCGGGCTCCACCGGCTCGTTCCTCGTCGGCGGCGATTTCGCGGGCACGCTGCTCGACGGCACCTTGCACGGCGAGCTCGCCTACTTCACGCCCGAGAACCGCACGTCGTGCTGGAAAGCCGGCCTCGGCTACGACTACACCTTCCCCAACGACGCCTCGCTCGTCGTCGAATGGTACCACGCGGGCAACGGCCGCACCGACCCGCGGCGCTACGACCGGGCCGCCGTGCGCGCCGGGCGCGAGATCGGCGTCGGGCGCGATTACGTCGGCGGCAGCGTCTCGCACGACCTGCACACCCTCGTCAAGGTCGAGGCCGTCGGCGTCGCTAACGCGAGCGACGGCTCCACCTTCTTCTACCCGAGCCTGGGCTACAACGCGCTCGAGGACCTGTGGCTCACCGCGGCTTGGCAGCGTTTCGGGGGGGACCGCGTCTCGGAGTTCGGGCCGCAGCCCAACCAGGTCGTTTTTACCGCCCAGCTCTGGTTCTAAGCGGAGCGACGAGCCAGCCCGGCCGCCGCGGCGCGCCCGCGACGGGGCGCTCGCCGCGCCACAGGTCGGCCTCGTAGCGCCGGGCGCGGCAGCCGCCCGCGTCCTCGAGCAGCCGCCGCGCCGCGGCGACGCGCTCCGCGTGAGAGGCCGGCCGCCGTCCGAGCAGCGCCGCGCCGCCGCGCACCCGGCCGCCAGGCGCGCGCCCACCACGAACGCGACTCGTCGGGCCCCGCGGCGAGCAAGGCCACCAGCGGGATGAACGGGTTGAGCGGCCAGCGCCGAGCCAGCGCCCGCGCCGTCGCGAGCGCCTCGCGCCGCCGACCGAGCGCGACCAACGTCTCCGCGCGCAGCACCGCGGCCTCCTCGTCGCCGGGGTCGGCCTTCATCGCCGCCGTCAGGCGCGGCAGCGCCGCGGCCGGGCGGCCCAGCCGCAGGAGCGCGGCGCCGAGCCAGGCCTGGCCGTAGCGGGACCTCGCCGCCACCGGCGCGAGCCGCGCGGCCGCTGCGGCGTAACGCTTCATCATCAGGAGCAGCAGGCCCTGCCACACGCGCGCGTCCACGGCGGCGGCCGGGCTCGTCGCCGCGGCCGCGACGCGGGCGCGCGTCATCGTGCGCGCGCTCGCCGCGCGGCGTCCGGCCGCGAGCTCCGCTTCCGCGGCGAAGGCCAGCGCCCGCCAATACGGCGGCTCGCAGGTCCGCGCCGCGGCGTGGAAGCAGCGCGCGGCCTCCTCGAAGCGGCGCGCGCCGGACAACACGAGCCCGAAGGCGTAGCCCGCGTAGGCGTCGGCCGGACGCAGGCCTTCGCGCAGGCGGCGCGACGACGGGGCGGTGCGGAGCGAGGATGTCGGGACGTAGGCCCACGCGCGGTCGCCGCGCGCGGCGTAGCGGCGCGCGCGGGCGGCGAGCCAGCGCCGCGCCGGCTCGGGCGGCACGGCCCAGCCGCCGTCGGCGGTCTCCCAGAAGCCCGGGTGCATCGCCGCCGAGGCGCGACCGGGTCGCGCGTCGCCGCGCGCAGCGCGCGCGCCTCGCGCTCGGCGTCGGCGAAGTCGCCCGCGGCCAGCGCCAGGCGCAGACGGTCGAGGCGCGCCGGCAGCGCGTCTCCCGGCAGCGCCGCCCGCGCAGAGCCGGCAACTGCGCGCGCCGTGCGCAGAAACGACCGGCTCGGAAGTGGGCCCGCCTCTGCGTCAGCGCCGAGGCCGCGACGGCTTCGGCCTTGACCTTGCTCTCGGACATCAAACGACGCAGGTGCGTCGCCGCGGCCGTGCCGTCGAGCGCCGCCGCCGCGCGCGCCAGGGCCGCGGGACCGCCGACGACGAGGAAGGCGGCGTCGAGCGCCGCGGCCGCCGCGCCCTTCCCGCGTCCGGAGCGCGACAGGGCCCGCGCGGCGGCCAACGACTCCGCCGCGGCCGCCTCCGCGTCCGGGAACCGGGCCAGCTCCGCGCGCGCGCCCGCGGCGACGAGGTCTTCGCGCGCGGCGCACAACAGGCCCTGGTCGCGGCGCACGGCGGCGCGCGCCTGCAGGAGCGCCGGGTGGCGCGGCGCCCCGCGTAAGGCCGCCGTGAGCAGGCGTTCGGCCTGCTCGTTGGAGCCCGCCTGGCGCGCGGCCAGCGCGCGCAGCGCCAAGACGACCGGGTCGGCCTTCTTCTTCGCCACGCCGCATTCTAACTGTTAAACTCAGGCGGATGAAGACGCTCCTGCTCGCGCTGCTGGCCCTGCCCTCCTTCGCCGCCGCGGGCGCCGTGCGCGCCGAGCTGGTCTCCTCGCGCGCGGCCGTCATTCCCGGCGAGACGTTCTCCGCGGGCCTTCGCCTCATTCACAAGCCCGGCTGGCACACCTATTGGCAGAACCCCGGCGACTCGGGCATGGGCACCACGCTCGCCTGGCGACTGCCGCCCGGCTGGTCGGCGGCGCCGTTTCTCTGGCCCACGCCCATGCGCATCGTGGCCGAGCCGCTGACGAGCTTCGGCTACGGGGGGGACCTCGTGCTCCCGCTGGAGCTCACCGCGCCCGCGACGAAGGGGCGCGCCGTCCTGCGCGCGACCGCCGACTGGCTCGAATGCGCCGAGATCTGCGTGCCCGGCAAGGCCGAGCTCTCGCTCGCGGTGGACGTCGCCGACGCGCCGGCAGACGGCCCGCACGCCGGACGCGTCCGGGACGCTCTCGCGGCCCTGCCGCGCAACGGGACCGCGCTCGACGCGCGGCGCGAGGAAGGCAAGGTCGTGCTCGTCATCGACGGACGACACCCGGGCGCGGAGTTTTTCCCGTGGGAGCCGCTGTTCGAGGGCGGGCGCGGCCCCGTGACCGTCGGTCCCGCCCGAACCGAGCTGACGTTGGCGCTTTCGCCGGGACGAGGTCGCCGCGCGCCTCTCGGGCATCCCGGTGCGCCACTAGCAAGCCCTGGCGGATCGAGCCGCGCCCGTCGGCTCCGGCGGCGCGGCCGCGCGTTACCTCCTGCTCGCCTTCCTCGGCGGCCTGCTGCTCAACTTGATGCCGTGCGTGTTCCCCGTGCTCTCGCTGAAGGTGCTGGGCCTGCTCGAGCGCGCGGGCGGCTCGCCCGCGCAGGCGCGCGCGCACGCGGCGGCCTACGCCGCGGGCGTGGTCGTCTCCTTCGAGCTGCTCGCGCTCGGCCTGCTGGCCGCTCGCGCGGCCGGCGCGGCGCTGGGCTGGGGCTTCCACCTGCAGTCGGCGCCGGTGGTCGCGGCGCTGGCCGTGCTCTGCGTCCTCGTCGGGCTCAACTTGCTCGGCCTCTTCGAGGTGGGCACGCGCCTGATGTCCGTGGGCGGACGCGCCTCCGGCGGCTCTTTCTTGTCGGGCGTCTTCGCCGTGGTCGTGGCCGCGCCGTGCACCGCCCCGTTTATGGGCGCGGCGCTGGGCTGGGCGCTGACGCGCCCCGTCCTCGAGACGCTCGCGGTGTTCGCCGCGCTCGGCCTGGGCACGGCCGCGCCGTTCGCCCTGCTCGCCTCCTGGCCCGGCCTGCTCAAACGCCTGCCGCGCCCCGGCGCGTGGATGGAGACGCTCAAGAAGGCGCTCTCCGTGCCGATGTTCCTGACGGCGGCCTGGCTTCTCTGGGTATTGGCCCGGCTGATGACGCCGTCCGTTTCGACCGACGGCTGGAAGGTCTGGTCTCCGGAAGCCGTTTCCGCGTCGCGCGCGGCCGGGCGCACGGCCTTCGTGGACTTCACCGCGTCCTGGTGCCTCACCTGCCAGGTCAACGAACGCGTCGTGCTCTCGCGCCCCGAGGTCAAGGAGGCCCTGGCGCGCGGCGACGCGTATAAGGCGGACTGGACCGGCCGCGACGCCGTCATCGCCGCGGAACTCGCCCGTCATGGACGAAGCGGCGTCCCACTTTATATCGTCTATCCGAAAGGGGGCGAGCCGGTCCTGCTCCCCGAGCTGCTGACGCCCAAGCTGGTCATCGACGCCTTAGGAGAACCATGAACGCCCTCGTCCTCGCCGTCGCCCTGTTCGCCGCCGCCGCCCCCGAGACCGGCAAACCCGCCCCCGATTTCACCTTGCCCGGCCAGGACGGCAAACCCGTCAAGCTCTCCGCGCTCAAGGGCAGCTGGGTCGTGCTGGAATGGTTCAACAAGGACTGCCCCTTCGTGCGCAAGCACTACGGCTCCAAGAACATGCAGGACCTGCAGAAGAAATACGCGGCCAAAGGCGTCAAATGGCTGTCCGTCGTCTCCTCGAAGCCCGGCAAGCAGGGCCACCTGACCTCCGCCGAGGCGGCCGCCGTGCTCGCGGAGGAAGGCATGTCCTCGACGGCCATCCTGCTCGACCCCAAGGGCGACGTGGGCCGCCTCTACCAGGCCAAGACCACCCCGCACATGTACGTCGTGGACCCCAAGGGCACGCTCGTGTTCATGGGCGGCATCGATGACAAGCCCACCGCCGACCCCAAGGACATCAAGGGCGCGCGCAACCACGTCGCGGCCGCGCTCGACGAAGGAATGGCGGGCAAGAAGATCTCGGTGCCCACGACCAAGCCCTACGGCTGCTCGGTCAAGTATTAAGGCTTAACGCGCGGCCGCAGCTCGCGCCGGGCCTCGGCGAGCACGGCCGTCAACGCGGGGCGTTCCTTTAAAAAGGCGGCGAACTCCCTCGCCTCGGCGTCGAGCGCGCGCAGGCGCCGCCGCTTCTCCGCCGCCGGGGCGCCGCCGCTTCTCCGCCGCCGGGGCGCCGTCGCCGAAAGCGGCGCGCAGCTCCTCCACGTCGGCGCGCGCCGCGCGCGACAACTCCGCGGGGGCGTCGCCCGCGAGCCCCGGGGCCTCGCGGCGGCTCAGGCCGTTGCCCTTGGCGTGCACCAGCAGGTCCTCGCGCGCGACCGGGTCCTCGATGACGGAGGCGATGACGCGCACCCAGTCGGCGCTCGCGGTCGCGGGCGCCTCCTCGGCGCGCAGCGAGTCGGCCAGCGCGCGCAGCCCGCTCCCAGGCGAAGTCGGGGCGTTCGGCCGCGGCGGCCAGGCGCTCGCGGCGGCGGGCCCGGGCGGCGTCGGCCGCGGGGTCGGCAGGCGTCTCGTGCTCGAGCGCGGCGCCCGGCCAGCGCCGCGTCACCGCCTTCTCGAACTCCGGCAGGCGCGCGGCGGGCAGCAGCAGCGCGCAGTGGCTGATGGGTTTGACGATATGGCCCGGCTCGCGCGTCGCCTCGCGGCCGCCGAAACGTTCGGCCAGGTCGCGCAGGCGCTCGGCGGCGTCCGCGGAGTCCGGCGCGTGGAAGGCGAGATAGACGGTGCGCGGCGCGGCCGAGGCGGCGGCCGCCGCTCCCGCGAGCAGGAGCGCGGCTAAGCCGGCTCGACCCACTTGCCGTGTTTCTTGATGAGCTCGACCAACGCGTCGTCGGACTTGGCGAAGGGAATGCCCTTCTGCACGCAGTCCTTGCCCACGTAGAGGTTGATGGCGTCGGGCGCGCCGCCGACGTAGCCGAAGTCGGCGTCGGCCATCTCGCCGGGGCCGTTGACGATGCAGCCCATGATGGCGATCTTCACGCCCTTGAGGTGCCCGGTGCGCTTCTTGATGCGCTCGGTGGTCGTCTGCAGGTCGAAGAGGGTGCGTCCGCAGGAGGGGCAGGACACGAATTCGGTCTTGGTGATGCGCACGCCCGCGCCCTGGAGGACGTTGTAGGCCAGCTCGAGGCCGCGCTCGAAGGGCAGGTCCGCGTCGATGGCGATGGCGTCGCCGATGCCGTCGCAGAGCAGGCCGCCGATGAGCGTGGCGGCGCGCAGAACCTGCTGCTCGGCGCCGGCCTCCCGCGGGGCGCGGATGAGGATGGGGGAGGAGCCGCCGAGGGCGGCGAACAGGCGGTACTGCTGCAGGAGCTTCGACGCGTCGGCCCCGCGCAGCGAGACGAGGGTCTTCACCTCGAGGTAACGCGACGCCTTCTCGAAACGAACGGCGTCGGCGGCGGTCTCGCACTCGATAACGTTGACGGCGCCTTTGGCCTTGAGGCCCTTGAGGAAGGCGGCGTAGGGCTCGCCTTCGACGGGCGCGGTCCAACAGACGAGGTCGGCGTCGTCGGTCGGCTCGGCCACGCGCGCTAGGTACGCCAAGCGGGACGTCTCGGGCTTGAGCGCCGCGCGCACCGCGCGAAGGTGCGCGAGGTCGGAGAACTCCAGGATCTCCAAATCCGCGCCCTGCGCTTTTTTCAACTGCGCTTCATGCGCGGCGAGAATCTGGGGAGCCGTCAGGGAACCGACGGAAGAAACGACGCGGACCAGCTGGAGGCCGCCGGTCATGAAGGGGCCGGCTTCGAAATAGTCGGTCTTGCGCCGCGCGTAGGAGTAGAAGTCGGCGCAATGCGCCTTGGCGACCTTGCTCGACGGCTCGACGGCGCGGCCGTCGAAGGGCTTGACCAGCTCGCGGCAGACGGGGATTTCGAGCTCCGGGTCCTCGGTGAGCGAGACGCGGACCGTGTCGCCCAGGCCGTCTTCGAGCAAGGAGCCGATGCCGATGGCGGACTTGATGCGGCCGTCCTCGCCGTCGCCGGCCTCGGTGACGCCGAGGTGGAGGGGGTAGTCCATGCCCAGCTCGTCGAGCCGCGAGACCAGGAGGCGGTAGGCCGCGACCATGACCTTGGGATTGGACGCCTTCATGGAGAAGATGAGGTCGCGGTAGCCGTGTTTCTCGGCGATGCGGGCGAACTCGAGCGCGCTTTCGACCATGCCCAGCGGCGAGTCGCCGTAACGGTTCATGATGCGGTCGGAGAGCGAGCCGTGGTTGGTGCCGATGCGGCAGGCGCGGCCCAGGCGCTTGAGCTTCTCGACCAAGGGGACGAAGCGGGCCTCGATGCGCTCGAGCTCCTCCTCGTATTGCGCGTCGGTGTACTCCTTGACCGCGAAACGCTTGGTGTCCACGAAGTTGCCCGGGTTGATGCGGACCTTCTCGCAGAACTCGGCGGCCTCGGCGGCGGCGGCGGGGCTGAAATGGATGTCGGCGACGATGGGCGTGTCGAAGCCCGCCTTGACCAGCAGCTCCTTGACCTTGCCGATGGCCCGGGCGTCATCGACGGTGGGGGCGGTGATGCGGACGATTTCGCAGCCGGCCTCGATCATCTTGACCGACTGGCGGAACGTCGCCTCCGGGTCCATGGTGTCCGTCGTGGTCATGGACTGCAGGCGGATGGGGTTGTCGCCGCCGACGCCGACCTTGCCCACCAGCACCTCGCGGGTGCGGCGGCGGCGGTAGGCGAACACGTCGGGGACGTACGGGCGCGCGAGCGTGGAGAGCATCAGGTAAATTATATCATGTCCCCATGACCGCCCTCCCGCCCACTTTAGGCATCCGCCACATCGCCCTGTTCGTCTCCGACCTGGCCAAGGCCGAGGCCTTCTACGTCGGGCTTCTGGGCTACCAGGTGGAGTGGCGCCCCGACCCCGAAAACGTCTATCTCACGATGAACGGCCAGGACAACCTGGCCCTTCATAAAGGAGAAGCCCGGGGCGAGACGCGCCTCGACCATTTCGGCATCATCCTGCGCAAAGCCGAGGACGTGGACGCCTGGTACGAACACGTCAAGGCGCACGCGGTCAAGGCGCCCAGGACCCACCGCGACGGGGCCCGGTCCTTCTACGCCAAGGACCCCGACGGCAACGGCCTCCAGTTCATCCACCACCCGCCCATAGCGGACAAAGCGTAGTCCTGCTATACTTCGCGCGATGAGGATAACGGCCGCTCTCCTGGGGTTGGTCCTGTGTTTCTCGGCCTGCGAAGGCGGCTGCGGCGAGGCGCCCGCGACCACGGCCCCCGAAAGCGGCGGCCAGACCGTCTCCGGCACCACCGGCGGCGGGGGGCGGCGGCGAGATCCCCTCGCGCCCCGGCAGCGGGGCGACCAGACGCTCGCCCCGGCCAAAACCGAGGCCGAAGGCGTGAAAGCCGCCGCGCCCCAGCCCGCGCCCGCCACCGCCGCCCAAGCCACCACCCTCGCCGACCTGCGACCCGCGGATTTCGACCGCACCGTGCTCAAAAACACCAAGCCGGTGCTCGTGCTCTACGTGACGCCGTCCTGCCGCCCCTGCTCGCAGGTGGAGTTCGCCCTCTCCGGCCTGACCCCGGAGTACGCGGGCAAGGTCTCCTTCGCGCGCGTGGACCTCAACCAGCCGGGCGCCTTCGAGCTGCTGCCCGCCGGCCTGCGCCGCCTGCCCCTGCCCGCCTTCGCCTTCTACCAGGACGGCTCGCCCACCAACATCCGCCAGGGCCTGCCCGTCGCCGGGGACGCCTCGACCCACCTCAAGAACTGGCTGCGCCGCATCATCGAAGGCCGCGACGTGCGTTTATAGACGCAAAGGAGACATCATGGAACTCGCCTCTCGTGGCAGCCGGCTCGGAGCCGCGGCAATCGACGGCCTCATCGGCGCCGTGCCCTACGGCCTCACCCTCGTGGAGGCGCTGCCCGCCGCGGTGCGCCTGCTCGGCGTCGCCTCGCTGTTCGCGTTGGTGGGCTACCAGATCTACTCGGTGACCACGCGCGGCCAGACCATCGGCAAACGCGCTCTGGGCATCCGGGTCGTGGTCAAGGAAACCCAGGTCAACGGCGGCTTCGTGGTCAACGTGCTGCGCCGCGGCGTGGTGACCGGCCTGCTCAACTTCATCCCGGGCTTCTTCCTGGTGGACAGCCTGTTCATCTTCCGGGAGGACCGGCGCTGCCTCCATGATTTCATCGCCGGAACGTCCGTCATTACCGGCAACCCTGACTGATATAATAAGGGGGTGACCGCCCCCGCCACCACGGCCTCCACGGCCGTCGAGGATATCAGACGCGCGTTGGAGACCTTGGAGGCCCTCGTCAGGGACCCCGGGCTGTCGGCGGCCTTGCCGGAGGCCGACCGCGTCCGCCTCATGGACGCCACGGGCCGCCTGTCGCGCCCGGCCAAACTCGAGCGCAAAAAAATCGCCAAGACGCTCCGCAAGGAGCGCCGCCGCCTCGCCAACGAGGAGGACCGCCTCCTCAAGGCCGGCACCGGCATCCGCTCCGCGCGCCGCGCCGAGGTGTTCACCGCGCCGGACCGCGTCCTGCCCATGCCGGACGGCCCCGTCCCCGAGCTCAAGCAGCCGCGCGCCTGCTACGTCTGCAAGCAGGACTTCACGCGCCTGCACCACTTCTACGACGCGTTGTGCCCGGACTGCGCGACGTTCAACTACGCCAAACGCTTCGCCACCGCCGATCTGAGCGGGCAGGCCGCCTACATCACGGGCGCGCGCCTGAAGATCGGCTACCAGGCGGCCCTGATGATGCTGCGCGCCGGCGCGCGCGTCATCGTCTCCACGCGTTTCCCGCACGACGCGGCCAAACGTTTCGCCGCCGAGGCCGACTTCAAGGCCTGGGGCGGGCGGCTCTCGGTGCACGGCCTGGACCTGCGCCACTCGCCCAGCGTCGAGATCTTCGCGCGCTACCTCTGCCAGACCGAGCCGCGCCTGGACCACCTGCTCAACAACGCCGCGCAGACCGTGCGCCGGCCCGTCGGCTTCTACGCCCATCTCCTCGAGCGCGAGGCGCTGCCGTGGGGCGCGCTCTCCGACGCCGAGCAAGGCCTGCTTGCCGGCCATTACGAGGTCACCTCCGCCCTCGGCCTCGGAGAGCGCGCGGACGTCAAAGCCCTGACCTCCTGGGACGGAGGCGCGGTCGGCCTCGGCCTGAGCCAGTCGGCCCTGCTCTCCCAGGTGCGGATGGTCTATGACGACAAGGTCAGCGGCCGCGAGGTGTTCCCGGCCGGCAAACTCGACGCCGACCTCCAGCAGGTGGACCTGCGCACGATGAACACCTGGCGCATGACCCTCTCCGACGTGCCCACGCCCGAGCTTCTCGAGGTCCTGCTCATCAATTCGGTGGCGCCCTTCGTGCTCGCGTCCAAGCTCAAGCCCTTGATGACGCGCGAGAACACCGGCGCCAAACACGTCGTCAACGTGTCGGCCATGGAAGGCATCTTCTCGCGCGGCACCAAGACCGACAAACACCCGCACACCAACATGGCCAAGGCCGCGCTCAACATGATGACCCTCACCTCCGCGCCGGACTACGCGGTGGACGGCATCTGGATGAACGCGGTGGACACCGGCTGGGTCACCGACGAGGACCCGCTCACGCATTCCCTGCGCAAGCAGGCCGTGCACGACTTCGAGCCGCCGCTCGACGTGGTGGACGGCGCGGCGCGCATCCTCGACCCCATCTACGACGGCTTAAAGACCGGCAAACACGCGTACGGGAAATTCTTCAAGGACTACAAGGTATCCACGTGGTGACCGACTGGAAACGCACGCTGACCTACGGCGCGCTCGGCTTCGCGGCGACGGCCGCGGCCTGGTTCGCGCTGCGCGCCTACACGGGCGTGTTCACCGTCTTGAACCTGCGCGTGTTCGTGGGCGCGTTCGCCCTCATCCCCGCGCTGTTCGGCACCGTGTACGGCTTCCATCCCGACAACTTCAAATCAACGACGAACCAGCTGCCGCCGCCTCGCTCGGTATGCGCCGCGGCGGGGGCGTTCGCGGCGGCCGCCATCTTGTGCGGCGAGTACGGCGCGAGCGCCGTGACCGGCTCGCCCGTGGTGTGGGACAAGTTCAACCTGATCTTCCTCGTCGTGGCGCTCGTCTTGCCCTTCCAGCTGCCGCAGATCTTCAAGCAGGGCTGAGGTCCTCGTCCCGGCGCGAGGGCGCACGCCCCGGCATCCCCGATACCCCGCGGCGCCCTCTGCGCTTAATATAATCTGATGTATCACCTCTAGAGGGGGACAACGACATGCCTCGGCTTTCCACCGGCAGCCTCGCCGGGACGCAACGCCTCAACGAGTGGCTCACCTTCGCCGCGCGCTCGCCCAAAAAACCGGCGCTGGCGCCGGGCGCGCTTCAGAAAACGCTGCGCGCGCGCCTGCGCATGTCCCAGGCGGAGCTCGCCCGGCGCTGCGGCCTGACCCAGGCGCATATCGCCCGGCTGGAAAGCGGCGAGCTCGACGCGCGGTGGGGGACCTGGCAACGCGTCTTCGACGCCCTGTACTGCGACATCGCGCTGCTGGCCTTGCCGCGCAAACGCCCCTCCGACGCGCTCGCCGAAGCCCGCCTCGACGGCGACCCGCGTAGCAAGTGGCCGCCTCGCCCCCGCGCGGGTCGCTATGACACGCGTTAGAGGGTTATAATCACGCGACGCCCCCTTAGCTCAACGGCTAGAGCCCGCGCCTTCTAAGCGTGAGATCCAGGTTCGATTCCTGGAGGGGGCATACTTTTTTGTAAGCTAACGGCATGAAACACCTCCTGCTCTCCCTTTTGTTGTGCGCCGCGCCCGCCTACGCCGTGGACGAGGCCGCCATGCGCGCCACCGCCGACCGCCTCCTCACGTTGTCCGACGACGATTACGCCGAAGTGGTCGCGTCCGTTGACGGTTCGTGGGCCAAACGCGGCCGCACCGAGGTGGCCGGGCTCATGTATCGCGCCCTCGCCGAGTCCAAACGCCGCAGCGCCGGCCCTACCAAGGCCAGCGCCGACGCCTCCGCGGCCTCCCCGGACGGTTCCCTACTCACCCAGACCGGCTGGCTTGACTCCGCCAACAGCTTCCTCAACCAGCGCTTCACGGTGCGCACGCCTAACGCGGCCATTGCTGGCGTGCGCGGCGGACGAAAGCTCTCCACGGAGGCCGACAAAGCCGTCTCCAAGGCCCTCGCCGCGGCCGACGCGGCCACCGACCCGCTCGTCGCCGCCGCCGCCTACGACGAGGCCGCCGCCGTCCTGCTGGCCGGCTCCACCTCGACCGAAGCCGAGCTGCGCAAGTCCGCGGATTTCCTGCTCGTGCTCTCGGAGGACGATTACGCCGACGTCATCAAGAAAGCCCGCGAGGACGAGAAGAAGAAGGCGTGGTCCGGCCGCTCGCGCGCCGAGCTCGCCGCGCTGCTCTACCGCAGCCTCGCCGCCTCCCACAAACGCGCCGTCGAAGGCCCGATGTCCGCCAGCGCCGACATCGCCGCCGCCACGCCGGACGCGGAGCTCCTGCAGGAGACGGGCTGGCTCGACGACGTGCGCTCCTACCTGGCGCCGCCGCAGCAGCGCGGCCGGGGCCTGGCCGCCGTCGCCGCCGTGCGCGGCGGGCGCAAGCTCTCCACCGATACGGACAAACAGCTGACCAAGCTGCTCGGCGAAGCCGACGCGGCCGAGGCCAAGCTGCCCTCCGCGCCCGCCTCGGAGCGGCGCGGGCTGCGCCTGGCCGCCGCCGCGGCCTATGACGGGGCCGGAGCCATCCTCACCGCCTCCGCCAAGGCGCCCGTCGCGCCGGCCGCGCCCGTCGCGCCCGTCGTTCTCTCAGCGCAAGACATCTATAAGCGCGCCGCTCCGTCCGTGGTCCTTATCATCGCCTCGGAGAAGAACTCCAAACAGGGCGAGCTCGGCACGGGCAGCGTGCTCGCCGGCGGCCGCATCCTCACCAACGCGCACGTCGTGGTCAACCCCGCGACCGGCAAACCGTTCACGTCCATCCGCATCTACCTCAAACCCGCCAAGGTCACCGGCAACCCGAAGGTGGACATGGTCAATCCCATCATGGCCGAGGTGTCGCGCTTCGACGCCGGGCTGGACCTGGCCCTGCTGCACGCCACCTTCCCTGATAAGACGCCCTACATCCTCATGGGCGACGATGAAAACGTCGAGCCCGGCGACCCCGTCGTCGCCATCGGCCACCCCGAGCAAGGCGGGCTGTGGACGCTCACCCAGGGCGTGGTCAGCACGGTCATCGCCGACCTCGGCGGCGTGAAGGGCAAAGACGCCTTCCAGACCGACGCGAGCATCAACCGCGGAAACTCCGGCGGCCCGCTGCTCGACCGCTCGGGGCAGATCGTCGGCGTGAACACCTCGATGGCGCGCAAGGCCGCCGACGGCCTGACCATCACGAGCGTGAACTTCTCCGTGCGCTCGTCGGTGGCCAAGGCGTTCCTGGGGGAAACCTCGGGTCGCCGCGAGCCAGCCCCCGAGCCCGTCGCCGAGGCGCCCGCGCCGGTCGCCGAGGCCCCTGCGCCCGCGGCCGAGGCGCCCGCGCCGGCTCCCGTCGTCGAGCTGCCGCCCGCGCCCAAGACCAAGCCCGTGATGGTCACGCCCGCGAAACCCTACGTCATCGAGGACGCCATCGCCGAAGGCGTCAAAGAGATGGAAAGCCTCGAGGACGAGATGCGCGGCGAGATCGAGCGGCGGCGCAGCAAGCCCTAAACGGCTAGAGCGCGAAGGCCAGCAGGCTCAGCAGGCTCAGGAAGGCGCCGGTGATCATCCGGTCCAGGCTGGCCTCGCGGCGCCCGGTGACGAGGTAATACATGCCCGTCGAGATGCAGACGGTCGCCGCGGAAACGCGCACGGCGATGAGCGGCGTGATGTCCAGCCAGGGCTGAGCGCCCCCCGCGGCTTCAGTCATCCTTGCCGGAAGCGGCCGCGGCCGCCCATTTCTCCCAGGCCGGGATGTCCCGACGGTCGAGGTCCTTCTTGGAGACCAGCCCCAGGACGGTGTAGGCCAGGTCGCTGCTGTCGGGCTGGCGCAGCTTGAGCAGCTCGACGAGGCGCGGCGCGGCCGACAGCAGCTTCGGGCGCTGCTCCTTGTCGTCGCTCATGGAGACGAGGAGGCCCATCACCTTGCCGCGCACCTCGCCGGTCGGGTCGTCGAGCGACGGCAGGACGCGGTCGAGGTCCACGCGCAGCTCCTTGCGGTGGTGGGAGATGTCGGCCAGGATCTGGATGGCGGCGCTGCGGACCTTGCTGTCCGGGTCCTTGAGGGCGCGCAGGCAGTCCTCGACGACCTGCTCGCCGGCCTTGGCGTAGCTGAGCGCGTACAAGGCGGCGGCGCGTTTCTCGCCGTCGGCCTCCTTGGTCATGACGTCGCGCAGCTCCTTGAGCTTGCCGGGGACGCCGTCCACCAGCTTCTGCTGCAGCGCGGCCAGCTCGGGCGTGGGGCCGCCCCACAGACAGTAGAAGCCGGGGCATTCCGGGCGGTCGATGGCCATGCGCCCTTGGCGCGACAGCGCCGCGCCGAGCTCGGAGTACTGCTTCCAGGCCGTCAGCAGGCCGCCGGGCTCGGGCACGCGCCCGGTCGGGCGGGGGGCGAAGGCGAGGCGTCCGCGGTCGGCCTCATCGACGATATCGAAGGAGGCGAACATGGCGTGGTCCACGGAGGTGTAGAACTCCACGAAGCGCAGGGAGGCGAAGATGATGCCGGGCTTCTTAAGGGCCTCCTGCTCGATGGCCTTGCGGATCTCCTCGGCCTTGGCGTCGGACGCCGGACGCTTGGAGTTGCGCAGCTTGACGTATTCCTTGAGCCGGGGGCCGAACAAGGCCTCGGCGCGGGCGGAGTCGAGAATCACGGAGCGGTACACGTCCACGCCCCGCAAGGTGGCGGTGGACTGGGCGGCGGCCGGGGCCGCGGCCATCGCGACGAGCGCCAGGACGGTGGTCATCATGGGGCGTATCATAACACAATCTGCTAAAGTCGGCCGATGACCCGCTACGCCGTGGCCTCCGCGTCGGCCGTCGCCTTCGAGACCCCGCTCAAGCGCCCGTTCGTCACCGCCCAGGGGCGCAAGGACAGCACGGTCAACGTGGGGCTCACGCTGCGCCTGGGCGGGGGGGGCGTGGGCTACGGCGAAGCCTCGTCCTCCATCGCGCTCAAACACCTCACGCCCGCCGCGCTCGAACGCGCCCTGCGCCGGCTCGCGGTCGCGGCGAAGGGCCGCGACGCGCGCGCCTGGCGCGCCCTCGTGGACGACGCCTGGCGCACGCACGGCGAGCTCAGCCCGGCGGTCGCGGCCTTCGAAAGCGCGCTGCTCTCCGCGCTCGCCGCCCAGGGCGGCGGGGGCCTGCGCGAGTGGTTCGGCGGCGCCTTGCGCGAGGTCGAAAGCGACCTCACGCTCTCCGCCTGGACCGACCCGGCCGTGACCGAGGCCGCGGCGGCCGAGGCGGCCGCGAGGGCTTCCGCGTGCTCAAGCTGAAGGTCGGCGGGCTCTACGCCGACGACCTCGCGCGCGTGCGCGCCGCGCGCCGCGGCGCGCCCAAGCGCGCGGCTGCTGCTCGACGGCAACCAGGGCCTCACCCGCGCGGGCGCCCTCAAACTCGTCGAGGCCGCGCTCAAGCTCGGCCCCGTGGACCTGCTCGAGCAGCCGCTGCCCAAACACGACCTGGCCGGCATGGCCTTCGTCGCCAAACGCTGCCCCGTGCCGGTCGCCGCCGACGAAAGCGTGGCCTCGCCCGAGGGCGCGCTGAAGGTGCTCGAGCTCGGCGCGGCGACGGCCATCAACATCAAGGCCGCCAAGTCCGGCTACTCGCGCTCGCTGGCCATCGCCGCCATCGCGCGCGCGGCCGGCGTGCCGTTGATGATCGGCTGCATGGCCGAAACCGCGCGCGGCCTGGCGGCGAGCGCGGCGCTGGCCGCGGGCACGGGCTTCTTCCGCTTCGTGGACTTGGACAGCGACCACCTGCTCGCGGAGACCGCCAGCCGCGCGCCGCGGGGCCGGCTGGCGCGGCGCGGGCCGCGGCTCGTCTTCTAACGCGCCAGCGACAGCTTGCGCAGCAGGCGCCGCCCGGTCCGCAGGGCGAGGCTGCGCCACGGATGAGGGTCGTCGTGCGTCTCGAGGATGACCGGCGCCGACGGGACCTTGAACCAGGAGCCTTCCGCCGTGTGCACCGTGTCCGTGACGCCTTCCGGCCCGATCTCCACGCGCAGGAAGTGGTGGAAGCGGTCGTCGGCCCCGGAGGGGAACAACGCGGAGCCGCCGCCCCCGGTGAGGACGTAGCGCACGCCGCGGTGGTCCTGCACGCCGAAGGCGTGCACGTGGCCCATGTACACGCGGGTGACCTTGGCGGCCTCCACCACCTCGGCGAACTCGCGCGAGCCGCGCGTGAACCCGCCCAGCTCGTGCACCTTGCCCACGCCGCCCCACAAGCCGAGCTGGACGGGCGGCATGTGCGTGAAGACGATCTTGCGGCCGGACACGTCGAGCACGGCCTTGAGCCAGCGCAGCTGGGCGCGCGTCACGCGTTTGGCGCTGGAATCGAGCACGACGAAGCGCACGCCCGCGTGGTCGAAGAAATAGTTCGGCCGCCCGAAGAGCGTGCGGTAGGCGATGGAGTGCGAAGGCCCGTTGGGCCGCGAGCGGTCGTGGTTGCCGCACACGGTCAGGTACGGCCGGCCGTTCCAGTTGCGACGCAGCTCGCGCAGGAAGCTCTCGTAGCGGCGGTTCTCGCCCTTCTCGACCATGTCGCCGAGCTGGACGATGAAGGAGCCGGGCAGCTCCTGCAGCGCGTTGAGCTGCTCGGCGAACACGCCCGGCCGGTTGAACAGCTTGCGGTAGATCCACCAGCGCGAGGGCTCGCAGTCGCCCAGGACGGTGAAGCTGACGCGGTCCCCGCCGGCGCTGGGCAGGCGCGAGAGCCGGCGCAGCTGGCGCTCCGTGCGCAGGCGCGAGGCCATCCGCACCAAGGCTTCGGGGGGGCGTTCGCCTCTCATCTCTTAAGGATGGCCCCGGCGAGCAGCGCTGTCAAGGCGCCCAGCCCGTCGATGATGACGTCCGACGCGGCCCCGGCGCGGCCCGGCACGAAGCTCTGGTGCCACTCGTCGGTCGCGGCGTAGAACACGCTGAAGACGAAGGCCGACGCGCGGCTCGCTCCGGCGCGGCGCGTGAGCAGCGCCAGCACGCCGTATTCCGCCATGTGGGCGGCCTTGCGCAGGGGGTAGTCGTACGCCAGGCCCGAGTTCAGGTCCGGCACCGAGGAGAACGCGAAAATCAGGCCGCACCACGCGACGACGGGGCCCCAGGCCGCAAGGCGCTTCACGGCCGCAGGATATCAATTTGATAGGATGGCGCCCATGTTCAAGGAGATGCGCGCGCTGGCGCGAGAGTCGCTCGTTTACGGCCTCTCGACCGTGCTCGGCAGGCTTCTGAATTTCCTGCTGACGCCGCTGTTCACCCACCTCCTCTCGCCCGCCGACAACGGCGTCATCGCCACCACCTACGCCTACGTCGCCTTCCTCACCGTGGTGTTCGGCCTCGGCCTCGACACCGCCTATCTGCGCCTGGGCCGCAAAGACGGCAAGGCCGACCCGCGCGCGTTCTCATCCGCATTCTGGGCCGTCACCGGCGCCTCGCTCCTGTTCGCCGCGGTCATCACGGGGCTCTCCGAGGGCCTGGCGCCGGCGCTCGAGGCGCCCGCCTCCGTGCTGCGCTGCGCGGCCTGGATCCTCGCGCTCGACGCGGTCGCGTCGCTGCCTTTCGCGGAGCTGCGCGGCTCGCAACGCGCCTCCTCCTACGCCTCCATCCGTCTCACCGGCCTCGCGCTGAACCTGGTGTTGTGCTGGTTCTTCGTCGCGCGCATGGGCCTGGGCGTGACCGGGGTGTTCCTGGCCAACCTCATGGCGTCGAGCCTGTCGCTGGCGCTGCTCATCCCCGTGCTGCTGCGCCGCGTCACCGGCGGGCCCGAGGCCGCGCTGCTGCGCCCGATGCTCGCCTACGCCCTGCCCCTGGTGCCCGCGGGTCTGGCGTCCATCGCCGTCAACGTCGTGGACCGCCCCATCCTCGGGCTGTATTACGACCAGGCGGTCGTCGGCGTTTATTCAGCGAGCTACAAGCTCGGCATCCTCATGATGCTCGTGGTCACGATGTTCGACCAAGCGTGGAAGCCGTTTTTCCTGCAGCGCGCCGGCCAGCCCGGCCTCGACGCGTTGATGGCGCGCGTGTTGACCTATTTCGCGGCCGGCGCGTCGTGGGTGTTCCTCGCGGTCGCCTTGCTCGCGGCCCCGGCGGTGACCGCCCCGTTGTTCGCGGGCCGCTCGCTCATCCACCCGCTGTTCTGGGGCGGCCTGCCCATCGTGCCCATCGTGACCTTCGGCTACCTGCTCGCGGGGCTCTACTACGTCATGCTCGCCCCGCTGATGATCGCGGGCCGCACCGGCGGCGTGGCCGTCGCCACGGCCTGCGGCGCGGCGGTGAACCTCCTGGCGCTGCTCGCGTTCGTGCCGCGCTGGGGCATGCTCGGCGCGGCCTGGGCCACGGCCGCGGCCTACGGCGCGATGGCGCTCGCGGTGTTCATCCAGGGACGGCGCGCGCATCCCGTGTCCTACGAGTGGGGGCGCGTCGCGGTCGTCGCGGCCTGGACGGGCGCGTTGTTCATGCTCGGCTCGCGCCTGCCCGTGGCCGCGCGCGTGTTGTGCGTCGCGGTTTACCCGGCCGGGCTGGCGCTCGGCCGCTTCCTGGCGCCCGACGAGCTGGCGGAGGTGCGCGCGCTGCTCAGCGCACGGGCCGCACGTTCAGCGTCTCGGCCGCCGGACGCGGGCTGAACGGGTCGAGCAGCGGCGTGACCGGACGCGGCGCCTCGAGCGCGCGCGCCGACTGCAGCATCAGCTTGCCGCCGGTGAACGTGAACGACGCCTCCACGCCCGCGCCCTTCCAGGCGTCGAGAGCGCGCGCCAGGCGCGCCACGCGCGCGAGCCGGGCGGCGTCGAGCGCGGGTTTCCCGTCGGCCGCGCTCAGCCGCGCCGGCGCGGCCTGGCGCCCGCTGCGCCGGTCGAGCACGTAGCGGTCGCCGCCGGCCTCCACGAGGATGCGGCCCCGACGGCCCGTGCCCGGGTCGCGCGAGAACGCGAGCCCGACGGCGTCGGTCTTCTCCACGCGCAGGCGCGCGCGCGCGGCCCTCGTAACGGGCGCCGCGGCCTCGCGCGCAGGCGCGCGCCGAAGGGCCCGGCGCCCAGGACGCGGCCCAGACCTCCTGGCGCGCGTCGCCGAAGGCCGCGGCGTCGGCCGCGGGCGCGGTGCGTCCTCGGCCCGCGACCAGCGCGGGCGCGAGAGGCGCGGCCACGGCGACGCGGCCGCGTCGAGGATCTTCGCGCGCGACGCGTTCGGACTTGCGGCGCAGGCCCAGCGACGCGTCGCCGGCCGTGCGCTCCAGCGACCGCGTCGCCAGCCGGTCCGCCGGCGTGCGCGATGCAGGCCGAGCCGATGCACGGCCAGGTCCGGCGCCGGCGGCCTGCGCGGCGGCGCTGCGCAGCACCGGTCTTGGCGGCCAGCCTTGCGTGGCGCCGGCGGCCGCGGCCGCTGCCTACGGCGGCGTCGGCGTCCGCCGTCGGCCACGCCGAGCAGGCGCGCGGTCGCGGCGACGCGCCCGGCCTGCGCCGTCGCGCGGCTCGTCAGGCGGTCGAGCACGCCCTGGGACGCCGCGTCGGCGGCGTCTTCGGCGCAGCCGGCGAGCTCCTCGCGGGCCGCGGCGCGGGCGCGGGCGAACGCGGCTCGCTCCGCGCGCTTGAGGCGGGGGGCCTCGTCGCCGGCGGCCGCGAACGCGGCGCGGCGCAGCCGCTCGAACTCGGCGGGGCCCGCGGCGCCGTCCACGGCGCGGGGGACGAGCTCCTCGAGCAGGAACGCCGCGCGCGCGGGGCGCGGGTCGGCGGCGAGCCAGCGCTCCAGCGCCCCGGCGTCGCGCAGGCCCTCGAAAGCCCGCGCCGCTTCGGCGGCGGCGAGGCGGTCGTCGGCTTCCGCGGCGGGCACGAGCGTCAGGCGGGCGCCCGGCGCGTCCACGCACAACGCGTCGCCCTCGCGCACCTCGCGCGGCCGCGAGCCCGTCACGGGCCTCCAGCACACGGACCCTTTGCACTCCTCGGGGCCCAGCACCGGCTCGGTCACGACGAGCTGGTCGTCTTCCCAATAAGCGCCCGGCAACGCGACCGCCGGCACGGAGTGGCGCCTCGCGAGCACCGCGGCGCGGCTCGCGTAGCCGCGTACGCGTGGTCAACACGGCTTCGGCCATGCGCAACGCGCCCTCAGCGCCGGGCGCCAGTTCGTCGGTGACGAACACCCCGCCGCCGACGGCGGCCTTGGCCCGGTCGTACACCGCGCGGCCGCACACGGGATGCCCGGGGCCGGGGCTCAACGTGAGGACGGCCAGGACCGCGGCGGCTGCCGGGTTCAACGCGCGAAGGCCGGCATGCGGTCGGCGCCGCGCAGGAAGAGGACGGGGCCGGCGGAGACGGCATCGTATTCGTCGCCGCGAATGGTCACCCGCCCCACCACGGTGCCGCCCTGAACGCGGCCGTCGAGCGCGCGAGCGCGAGCGCGAGCGGCACGGGCGGCTTCCTTGTCGGAATCGACGGCCACGGCGAGGTCCCTCGCCGCGTCGAACGACGCGCCTTCGCCGTTGATGGCGGCGAGCGCGTCCTCGGCGAGGGCCTTCATGCCCGCGGCGTCGAGGTCCGCGGCGTCCGCGTCGTAGGACGCGGTCACGACCCCGCGCGTCAGACGCGTCGTCAGGCCGAGATTCGCCAGCCGCGCGGCCACGGCATCGTCGCCGGGGACGCGCACGTCGATGAAGCCGCCGGCGCCGGTGGCGCGCAGGTCGGCCGAGAGGCGCAGCGGACCGGCGCGCTGGACCCAAAGCCGGGAGCCCTCGACATGCCTGCCGCCCACGGCTCCGACGCCGGGGAACACGCGGCCATCGACGTAGGCCGCCGCGTCGCGCGCCATCTGGCTCGACTGGCGCAGCACGCCGTCGGGGCCGTACACGAGCTCGTTCATGCCGTCGGAGAGGGGCTCGGACGGCGCGCGGCCGCGGGCCGCCGTCTCGAAGAGGCGCGACAAAAGGGCGGCGCCGGACGCCGCGCCGCTTCCGCGCAAGCGCTCGTGCGCCGCGGCCTGGCGGCTCAACGCCGACAGCGCCGCGCGCGCCGAGCCGATGGTCGGCGCGGCCCCTTCGAGCGCAGCGCGCACGCCCGCGCCGTGCGCGGCGGTCTCGGTCTGCAGGGCGAGGTCGCGCGTCAAGGCCGCGATGCCCGACGGCGAGCTCAAGGCGTAGGGACGCTCGAAGCCGGCCAGCGAACGCAGGCCGCGCCACAGCGCCGACCACAGCGAACGCAGCCAGAAGCCGGCGGCGGGCAGGAAGGCCTCGACAGGGTTTTCGCCTCGCGCGCGGCGGCCCTTGAAGACCTCGGTGAAGCCGCGGAAAGCCCGAGCGTCCGAAGAGTAAGCGCGCCACGCGGCGGCCGTCGCGTCCTGGCCCCCGGAAAGCGCCGTCATGGCGGCGGGGGCGATGGCGAGCCCCGCGGCGAACAACTTGGCCGATTCCGCGACGCGGCTGACGCCGGCGTCCTTCATCGGGCCGACATAGACGTACGCCGCGCCGCGTTTCTCGAACCAGACGGTGCGCGCGACCGCGGAGGCGGGCATGCCCGCGCCGGATCTCACGCGGTCCTCGATGTACTCCTTGAAGCGTTCGCCGTAGGCGATGGGCGGGCGGCCCGCGTCGCGCAGCAGGCCCTGCCAGCTGTCGAAGCCTTTGAGCAAGCGGGTGGCGGTCATCTTATCGCCCGAGGCGACGGCGGCGGCCGCGGCGGCGGCGAGCGGGTTGAGCGAAACTTCGGCCTTCGCGTCGGCCGTGTTGTTGATGGCGACCGCGCGTTCGGCGGCCTCGCGATTGGGCAGCGCGATCGAGGCGAGCTCGAGAGCCGAGCGGAAGTGGCCCGGCGCGTCGGCCGGGGGCGCCTTGCGGGCGATGCCGACCAGCGCGTCGATGCGCGCGGCCGCGTCCTGCGCCGAGCCGAGCACGGCGTTGGGGCTGGTGCCGCCGTCTTTGAGGCCCGCGCGTCCGCCGGTCTGCGCGTCGTAGGTGCGGGAGAACGCGCGCGTCACGCCGCCGTCGGAGGCGGCGCCCGGGCGCACGATCTCGCAGCGCGCCTCGACCGCGCCCGCGGCGCGCGCGCCGGCGGCGATGCGCGGTCGACGATGCTCGGCCAGCGTGGCCGAGCGCGCCATGAGGGGGCCTGCTGCGAAGGCAGGCGTTCGATGCGGTAGGTGGCGGGCGCGGGCACGGCCGCCAGGGTCGAGAAGCTCTGCACCTGGCCTTCGACCACGCGCGTGGTGCTGCAGCCTGTGAGCAGGGCGGCGGCCAGGCTCAGTACCAGAAGGGGAATCCATCGGCGTTGTCGCATCTTCAGAGGCTCCTGAAAAAGAGGATCTCCATGAGAGTGCCGCTGGCCCCGGCAGAGGACGCCGCCGGGCGCGTTGTAGCCCGTGTTGACGGCCCCGGCGACGCCGGAGTTGGAGCCGGTGCCGCTGCGGCCGACGTTAGGGTTGACCTTGACGTCCGTCGCCTGGGCCACGACGGCCAAAAGCAGCAGTATCCCGTTCATTCCTTTATTATAGCTCGCAACGGCGTTTACGCCTGGGTCTTTTGGCCCATGGCCCGGGCCCGGCGGATGACCGCCCGGGAGTACTCCCGGAAACGTTTGCGGCCTTCCTCGGTCGAGAGAAGGCCCAGGTCACGGTCGATCCAGGCCTGGGTGAGCCGGTAGTCGCGCAAGTTCGCCTCGGCGGGCACCAGGTCGTCGTGGCGGTGGGCCTCGATCTGAGCGGCCGGGGCGCCGGCCGCGCGCATGCGCTCCAGGACGCGTTCGACGGTCCGGATGCGTTTCTCGGCGGCGGCGATCTTCTTGAGGTTCTTCTCGCGCTCGGCGCCCAGCCACTCGACGTAGGACTCCACGGTCGAGCCGTGCAGGAGGCGGTTCTTCTTGTATTCCCCGGCCAGCCAGATGACGAAGCCGTCGGGGTCCTTCTCCAGGCGCGTCTTGGCCATCCGCGCGAAGCTGCGCGGCGGCGGCTTGAGGCCGAGCTCGTTCCACACCCGCGCCTCGATGGTGTAGGACTCGACCTCCATCTCAAGGCTGTCCACCGGGATAAATTCGCTGGCCTTCTGCACCACGTGCTGAAGCTCGTGGGCCATGATGGGCGCGGCCAGGCGCACGGGCTTGCGCCGGTGGTTCTTATCCATCACCAGGAGCCCGGAATCGTAGCGGACTTCGGCGTTATTGGAGATGCGCGCCACATCGACGAGCACGGGGCGTCCGCGGCCCGCCGACATCGCGTCCACGTCCTTGAGCAGGCGGCGTCCGGTGCGCGACTCGCGCAGCGCCGCGATGACGCCGGCGAGCCATTCGGCATCCTCGTCTTTGGCCGCGCGCACCGACCAGCCGGGGTGCGCGCCTTCCGGAGCCGCCAGCGCGGGCACGGCGACCGCGGGCGCCTCGGGCGCGGGCACGGTCCCGTCGAAACGAGCCGCCGCTTCGGCGGCCGCGGCTTCGGCCGGCTGCTCGGCCGGCTGGGCGGCGGGCTGCGCGGCCGGCAGGTCCGCCGGAGCGGGCGCGGGGGTGGGCGCGTTGTTCGGCGCGAACAGCAACGACGGGGTCAACGTCGTCGTCAACGTCGCCGGAGCCAGGGCGGGCGAAAAAATCGGGGCGACGTAGCGGGGGGCTCCGACCATCGGCAACGACCGAACCGAGAGCCGCGGGGACGGCAAGACGACCCGGCCCAGGGCCGGAGTGGACAACAGGAGCAACGTGAACGCCGCTCTCATCCAGAACGATTCTAACCTATGCCCCGGCGGCGCGTGAGCCAGCCGGCCGCCGGGGCGGCCAGGCATTAGACCCATCGCGCGCGGGGGACCAAGGGCCTATTTTTTTCCTACTATCGGGGCATGAACCACCCTCTCGACGCCGAACTGTGGCCCGCGCTGCTGCGCCGGCCCGACGACTCCCTGCGCCGCCGCCTGCTCGAGGTCTGGACCGCCGCGGGGCTGCTCGCCCTCATCGCGCTGGCCTGGGCCGAGCCCTGGTCGAAGGACCTGCCCGCCCCCGCGCGCCTGCTCGTGATGGCCCTGCGCGGCGTGCTGCTCGTCGAGTCCTTCGGCTACGCCTACCACCGCTTCTTCCAGCACGTGGGCTGGCTGACCCGGCGCTCGAAGACCGTGCGCCGCAACCAGATGTACCACTGGATGCACCACATGGTCATCTACCCCATCGGCCGCTTCTACAAACGCGACACCGGCTACGTCGCCGCCGAGACCGGGCTCGCGTTGTCCTGGGTCGTGCCGGGCTGGATCGCCGCCGGCGTCACCGTCGCGACGCGGGGCTTCACGCTCGACGCGGCCGTGTTCGTCGCCGCGCTCGCGGCCTACGCGAAGCTCGTCGTGGACGAGACGCATTCGCGTTTCCACCTCGTCAAACACCCGTGGGCCGGCTCGTCCTACTTCCGCAAGCTCGAGGACATCCATCTCCTGCACCACTGGGACCAGGCGAAGAACTTCACCATCGTGCATCCGGCGATGGACGTGCTCTTCGGGACCTACCTCGCGCCCGCGAAGCACCGCGCGCAGCTCGCGGCCGTGGAAGCCGGTGACGCGTTGACCGTCTCCGACGCGGTGAACTGGCGCTACATGCTGAAGGAAGCCACGCCCGCCGAACACGCCGCCTTCATCACCCAGGCCCGGCGCCACCCGCGCTCGGTGCGCAAGCTCGAGCAGCTCCTGGCGACCCTCGACCGGCGCCTGGCGCGCCATCCGGCCGAGGCCGAGGCGCTCGACCTGTTGCGCGCGCCTCCGCGCTGCTGCGCCTCGTCAGCCCGGACGCGGCGGCGTCGCGATGACGCGCGTCCTCGTCACCGGCGCCACCTCGGGCCTGGGGCGGGAGCTCGCCGTCCAGCTCGGCCGCCGCGGCTGGCGCGTGGCGGTCACGGGCCGCCGCCGCGAACTGCTCGACGAGACGGCCCGTCGGGTCATCGAAGCCGGCGGCGAGGCCCTGCCGCTGTACGGCTCGGTGACCGACGACGACGAGGTGAAGGCCCATTACGCCGCGCTCAAGGCCGCGTGGGGGGGGCTGGACTGGGCCGTGCTCAACGCCGGCGTCAGCGATTCGATGGACGCCAAGAAGTTCGCCGCCGAGAACGTGCGCTGGACCTTCGACGCCAACGTGCTGGGCGTCGCGCGCTGGGTGGAGGCCGTCCTGCCCGACATGCTCGAGCGGCGCTCCGGGCTCATCGCGGGCGTGGCGAGCCTGGCGGGCTTCCGCGGGCTGCCGCTGTCGGGCCCGTACTCCGCGAGCAAGGCCGCGCTGATCTCCTTGCTCGAATCCATGCGCGTGGACCTGCGCGGCACCGGCGTGGACGTGGTCACGGTGTGCCCGGGCTTCGTGCGCAGCGAGATGACCGACCGCAACGACATCGGCGCCATGCCGTTCCTCATGGAGACCGAGGACGGCGTCGCCGCCATGCTCGCGGGGCTCGACGCCCGCAGGCGCGTGGTGCATTTCCCCTGGCAGCTCTCCTACGCCGCCAAATACCTCCTGCCCGCCATCCCGGATTTCGCCTACGACTGGCTGGCCGGGAAGCTCGCCTACAAGCGCAAGAAGAAGCCGTTTGCTATAGTTTCGGGATGAACGAGACCGAAACCATGCCCGGCGAGACGCCGGCGCCCGCGCCGGCCCCCGAGCCCGCGCCCACCTACGATACGACGCCTTACGCCGACCCCTCCGCCTACTCCGCGCCGCGCTCTCCCATCGAGAACGTGCTCCTCATCGACGGCGACAACGACCCGCACGTGCCGCCGGACGCCCGCGTCACGCGGCACACCTTGGTGCGGGTGTTCCTGCGCCCCGGCGCCCTGCTGCCGCGCAACCTCGAGAAGCCGCTGGCGCGCCTGCCCAACTTCTGCACCGTGACCTCTCCCAAGGGCGGCGCCAACGCCGCCGACTTCGTGATGAGCCTGCACGCGGGCATGTTACACGCCGTCCTGCCGCAAAGCGTGCCGTTCCTCATGGTCACCAACGACGCGACGCTCACCGCGATGACCGCCGAGCTCCAGCGCCTGGGCCGCATGGCCACGGTGTGGACCTCGCACCGCGACATCGAGGCCGAGCTGGCCGACGCCGAAGCCGGCGCCACGGGCTCCTACGAGAGCGCCGGCACGACCAAGGCCAAGAACAACCGCCGCCGCGGCGGACGCTCCCGCGGAGGCCGCGCGGCCGCGCCTCGCTCCGGCGGCCGCTCCCGCGGCGGACGCGGCCGCTCCTCGTCGCGCGCGACGCCCTCGGAGGCGGCCGCGGCGCCCGTCGCGCCTGCTCCCCCGGTCTCCGACGAGCCGCGCAAAGCCGGCGGCAAGACCTTGGCCGAGGTCGCCTGGACCTACGCCGCGCGCCTGCAGCGCATCAAGGACGTGCCCTCGCGCCTGAAGACCTTGCTCAACGATATAAAGAACCGGGCCGGGTCCCAGGGCTTCAGCCCCGAAGAAGTCCTCGAGGAGCTCAAGCGCCATCACGGCGTGCGCGTGGACGCCTCCGGCCGCGTGGCCGTGGACCGCGTCAAACCCGCCGAAGCCGCTCCCGAGACCGACCCCGCTCCCGAGGCTTAGCCGCATGGCGGCGGCGGACCACCTCCACCGGCTGCGCGAGGCCATCAACGGCCCGCTGACGCTCGGCGAGCTCGCGGCGAGGCTGGGGGAAGACGGTTTCCCGCTGCTCGTGGTCTTCCTGTGCCTGCCGTTCCTCCAGCCCGTGCCGCTGGCCGGCCTGTCCACGGCCATCGGGCTCTACATCGCCTTCGCCGCCGTGCAGCACGCCCGGCGCCCCGGCGTCCCGTGGGTGCCCGAGTGGGTCGCCCGCCGCCGGGTGGAGGAGAAAACCCTGCGCTCTTTGCTCGGCGCGGCGGAGCGGGTGTTCGGCTGGGTGGAGAAGCTCGCGCGGCCGCGCCTGTCCGGGCTCGCCCGGCGCCACGACCTGACCGGCGGCGTCATCGCCGCGATGGCCGTCATGCTGCTGCTGCCTTTGCCCATCCCTTTCTCCAACATGTTCTGCGCCGTGGCCAGTGGTCTTGATGGCCGTCGCGCATCTTGAGGACGACGGCCTGCTCGCGATGGGAGGGTTCGTCGCGGCCGCCGCCGCCGTCGCCTATCACGCGGCCATCTTCGCCGGCGCGGCCGCGCTGTTCACGGGCACCGCCAACGCGCTGGGCCCCGGCGACATCGACCGCCACCTGCGCGCCGGCACGTCGGAACGAACGCGTGCACGCCGTGCACGCCGCGGGCGAGCGCGGGCTCGACGGCCTGCCCGCGCTGCGTTACGCGACCGAGGACGCGGACTGGCAGGTGCGCCTGACCGCGACGCATTTCCTGGGCCGCGCCGGCGCGCCCGCGGCCGCGGACCTCGGCGAGGTGCTCAAATACGAGCCCTGCCGCCACGTGCGCCTCACCGCGCTGCACTGGCTCGGCAGCCTCGGCAAAGACGGCGAGGCCGTCCTGCGCGACGTGCTCTCCGGGCCCTGGGAGCGCGGCCACCTGCGCGGCTGCGTCTCCGCGCCCGGCTCGGGGCGCGCGCCGTGGGTCGCGGCCCGCGCGGCGGCCGCCGTCGCGCCCCCGGAAGGCGCCATCGACGAGCCGGTGTTCACCCGCGACCCCTCCATCCTCTCCACGCCGACGGTCGCGGTCGCGCCGCCGCCCGAGCCCGCGCCCGAGCCCCTGCCGCGCGGCCAGGCCGAGGAGATCGACGCCTTGCTCGGCCCGGGCTTCGCGCGCACCGACCCCGAAGGCCTCCCGGCCGGCTACGCGCCGGTCACCGGCAAACTCGCCGCGGACGCGTTGCCCGCCTTGCTGGCTTTGCTCAAGGACCCCGACCCGCGCAAACGCGCCCGCGCCGCCGACGAGCTCGGCAAACGCGGCCCCGCCGTCGCCGCGGCGTCCGTCGGCCCCCTGAGCCAGGCGCTTAAAGATAAGGACCGGCGCGTCGTCGCCAGCGCGGCGCTGGCGCTGGGCAACATGGGCCCGGCCGCGGATAACGCCGTGCCCGCCCTCGCACGCCTGCTCGGCAAAGGCCCCGAGGATCTGCAGTCGAGCGCGGCGCTCGCGCTCGGGCGCATCGGAACCGTGCGCGCTAAACGGGCCTTCGCGCGTCACACGAAGTCCGCGGCCATAGACGCGACACCTCGTTAGCTCAAGTCTCCGGCACAGCGGCGCCTCTCGGGGTCGCTACGTAGCCTTCGAGCAGGCGCGCCAGCGGCCGGAATGCCAGCAGCGGCCCCAAAAGCGGCCCGCGCAAGCCCGCCGCCAACTCGTCGGCCACGGCCCGGCGCCTGCGCTCTAGAGGCAGGTGCGAGATGTCGCGCACTTCGACGCTGTCGATAATCCACGCGCGCGACGGACCCGCGCCTGCGCGCCGCCCGAACAGGATGTTGTCGCCGTGCAGATCGGTGGGCAAGAGGCCGGCGACGGCGAGGTCCTCCACGAGCGCCTCCACTTGAGCCGCATGTTCGGACGAGAACGCGCCTTCGGCGCGCAACGCGTTGAGCGCGCGCCCTTCCACGAACTCGCGCACCGTCGCCGCGCGACCGTTCACCCAGGCCCGCGCCAAGGGCCTCGGAGCCACGCCGACCCTGGCGAGCCGCGCCAGGCGCCGGTCCTCGGCGGCGAGTCCGGCATTGGCGTCCCAAAGGCCCCACCGAATCCAGCCGTGACGGGCCACCTTGACGACGGCGCCCGCGCGCGTCGGATGCCGGTAGACCGTCCCGAAGTCTCCGGAGCCGATGTACTTCGCGGGCGCACCGGCGACGGTCAGCAGGGTAGGTCCGTAACCCAACCACGTGTCGGCTATCGCCCAGTCGGAGGTGTTCTCCGGCTCGGGCGCGCGTCGCTGAAGTTCGGCCATACGCGCGGTCATCCGCGCCGCGCGCGCCCACGTCTCGCGCTCGACTTGCTCCGCCGTCAGCGTCGTGCGCCGGTCGAGCCAGGAGAGACCGTCGGAGCCGCGCGCCTGGGCAGCGGCGAAAGCGCGAAGGTCCGCTTCGACGTACGGGCTCACGGCGCCGAGCTCGCGGCGGAGATACTCCAGCGGCGTGGAGCCCAGCGCCATGTGGTCGGCGATCACCTCGCGCATGTTGCCTGGAGAGTTGAAAGGGGCGATATTGGGTCCCACGAAGCCAGTCACGAGATCGACGCGCTGCGCGGCTCGCGAGATGATATCGGCGACGGCCGCGACGCTCTCCACCTCCAACTTCTCGCCTTTGCGACTCCAGAACGCGTGCCACAGCCGCAGCAGCCAATGGCGCCGACGCACGAAGGCGTCGAACTCGCGCACCGCCGCGACCTGCGCGGCCCGGTGCTCGAGCGCCTCGGTCGGCAAAAAGATGCCCAGCAGGTGCACGTTGATGTCATGTAAGGCCTCGTCCGCGTCCGCCGCGGGGCCCGTTCCATAGGGCACCCGCGGGCCGAACAACGCGTACGACAGGCGAGACAGCAGCGGTCTGTCGACGTCCGAGAGCGGGTGCTCGAGTCTCGTCGCGAAGCGCCACGCGTAATCACGGTCGCTAACGCTTTTGCTCCGGGGGCGGTAGAAACCCATCCTGACGCGGTCTTCGGACGAAGCCGACTCGTTGTATTCGTTCAAAGCCGCGTTTAATTCATTGTGGTCCGGCGTCGTGACCGCCGAGCGTCCGACTCGGCGAATGCCGAGAAACGCGGCGGCTTCAGGGCCGAGAAAATCTATCGGGGAAGTCGGGTCGCCGCGAAAGGCGTCGGCGTTACGCTCGGCGGCGCCGCCGGACCGCGACCCCGCGTCATCTTTCGCGCTCAGAACGCGCAGGCGTCCCCCGCGCGGACCGGGCACTTCGCCGATGAGCCGATACGCGTACGGCAGCTTCGCGCTCTCGCGCCCGCGAGATGAGAGCCGTCGTCCTGCGAGCTCGACCGGCGACGGCACGCCTGGTGCGAGCTGGGCGGCGCCGCGCGCCGTCGCAGGCTGCAAGCTGACCAAGGGAGCCTTCACCTCCGCGCCCGCCGAGACGGCTTCGGACGTCAATTCCTTATGACGGAACGCGCGCTTGAGTTCCTCAAGCCTCGCCTCGACCGTTCCGGTGACCCGCTCGCCGAGCAGCTCCGCGCGCGCGGCGGACGCGGCCTGCGCCGCGGCGAGCGCCCGGCCGGGCATGTTCTTGTCTAAAACGGGCGCGAGGACCGCGAGCGCGAAAGCGGCGTCGGCGCTCGCCGCCAACTCGGCCCGCGCCTGGTCGCGAGCCGGGCCCGCGGGCATGGCTTGGAGCCGGCTCATCTTGCGCTCCACGTCGAGCACCCCGGCGCGCACCGCGACGGACACGGCGTCGGCGAGACGTCCCTCCTGCTCGGCCGCCAGGATGGAATCGAGCGAGGCGTTCGGCGTCACGCCGAACCCGTTAGCCATGACGCCCGCGAAACTCGCCGCGACGAACGGCTCGCGCAGGTCCAGCTGGAGCTGTCGGCCTAGGTTGAGTCCCGCTGGCGTCTGGGCGAAGGCTTGCCACGCCGCGCGGCCTGTACGGGCGCCCGGGCTACGCCCGCGGCGCCCAGCGAGGGGGGCAACAGGCGACGAGCAGGAGTAAAACGCCCCTCATGCCTCCAGTATAACCGCCCCTGGGGCGCTGTCCAGGGGGGCGCGCGTCTAGGGGTTGGTTTCGGCGCGCTCGGCGCCGTGGCGGATGTCTTTGCCCAGGACCATGAAGACCACGTCCTCGGCGATGTTCGTGGCGTGGTCGGCCACGCGCTCGAGGTTGCGGGCGATGAGGATGATGTCCATGCCGCGCTGGATGGCCGAGGCGTCGCGCTGCATCAGGTGGACGAGCTCGTTGAACGTCTGGCTCTTGAGCCGGTCCTCTTCGTCGTCGCGCTTGATGACCTCGCGCGCCAGCATGACGTCTCCTCGGGAAAAGGCGTCGAGGGAGTCCTTGAGCATCCCGGCCGCGACTTCCACCATGCGCGGGATGTCGCCGAGCTTGATGCGCGGCTCCTTGCATAGGAACACGCCGGTCTCGGCGATGTTGACGGCCTGGTCGCCGATGCGCTCCAGGTCGGAGTTGATCTTGATGACGGCGGCGAGCAGCCGCAGGTCGCCGGCCGCGGGCTGGTGCAAGGCGATGAGGCGCAGGGCCACCTCGTCGATCTCGATGTGGAGGCGGTTGACCTCGCTCTCCCAGGCCTGCACGTTGCCGAGGTAGCTCTCGTCGCGCTCGATGACCACCTTCACCGCGTAGTGGATCATCTCCTCGCACAGGCTGCCCATGCGCAGGATCAGGCCGCGCAGGCCTTCCAGGTCCGTGTCGAATTGACGTTTCATCAGCCGAACCTCCCCGTGATGTAATCCTCGGTGCGCTTCTCCTTCGGATTGGTGAACATGTCGCGCGTGGGGCCGCATTCGACGAGCTCGCCCATGTACATGAAGGCGGTCGTGTCGGAGACGCGCGCGGCCTGCTGCATGTTGTGCGTGACGATGAGGATGGTGACGCGGCTCTTGAGCTCGGCCATGAGCTCCTCGATGCGCGCGGTGGCGATGGGGTCCAGGGCCGAGGTGGGCTCGTCGAAGAGCAGCATCTCGGGCTCGGTGGAGAGAGCGCGGGCCATGCACAGCCGCTGCTGCTGCCCGCCGGAGAGGTTGAAGGCGAGCGAGTCGAGGCGGTCCTTGACCTCGTCCCACAGCGCGGCGCCGCGCAGGGCCTTCTCGACGCGCTCCTCGATGACGGCGCGGTCGGTCACGCCGCGCACGCGCAGGCCGTAGGCCACGTTCTCGTAGATGGACTTGGGGAAGGGGTTGGGCTTCTGGAACACCATGCCGATGCGCATGCGGATCTCGATGGGGTCCACGCCGGGGCCGATGATGTTGATGCCGTCGGGATACAGGTTGATGGCGCCTTCGTAGGAGTTGCCCGGGTACAGGTCGTGCATCCGGTTGAAGCAGCGCAGGAAGGTGGTCTTGCCGCAGCCCGAGGGGCCGATGAGGGCCGTGACCTTCTTCTCATACACCGCCAGGCTCACGCCTTTGACCGCGGCATGGTCGCCGTAGCGGAAGGTCAGGCCGCGCGCCTCCGCTTTCAACGCGGGTTTATCCTCGGCAGGCGCGGGCGTGGAGGAGGGGGTGGTCGGGGCGCTCATGTGCGTGGGCTCGACGACGGGTGATTCTACCATTTGATCCTCTTGCGGAAACGGTAACGCAGCCAGATAGCCGCGCCGTTCATGGCCAAGGTCATCGTGAGCAGCACGAGGCCCGCGCCCGCGGCGTTGAGATGGAAGGCCGCCACCGGGCGCGAGACCCAGTTGAACATCTGGATGGGCAATACGGTGAAGGGGGACATCAGCCACTTGAACGACAGGAAGGGCGCCTCGGCTTGGAGCGGCGCCGGGGGCAGGAAGGCGATGAAGGCCAGCGCGCCGATGGTGATGAGCGGCGCGCTTTCGCCGATGGCGCGCGAGAGCCCGATGATGACGCCGGTGAGGATGCCGCCCAGGGAGTAAGGCACGACGTGGTCGCGCGTGGTCTCCCAGCGCGTGGCGCCCAGCGCGAAGGCGGCCTCGCGCAGGTGGCCGGGGATGGCGCGGATGGCCTCGCGCGTGGCGGTGATGACGATGGGCAAGATGAGCAACGCCAAGGTCAGCCCCGCGGTGAGCACGCTTTGGCCGAAGCCGAAGCGATAGACGAACAGGCCCAGCGCCATGAGGCCGTACACCACCGACGGCACGCCGGCGAGGTTGGCGATGTTGATCTCGATGAGCTCGGTGAAGCGGTTCTTGGGCGCGTATTCCTCGAGATAGACGCCCGCACCCACGCCGAGCGGCACGGCCGCGCAGGCGGTGACCAGCATCACCAACGCCGTGCCCACCCAGGCCGACAGGATGCCGGCCTTCTCCGCATGGCGGGAGGGGAAGGAGGTCAGGAAGCTCCAGGACAGCCGCCCGAAGCCGTCGCCGCCCAGGTCCCACAGCAGCGCGCCGAGGGTGCACAGCCCCAGCGCCAGCGCCGCCAGCCCCACGCCCGAGAAGGCCAGGTCGTAACGACGGCGGCGCGCGATGCCGGCGCGCACGGCGGCGAGCGCGGCGGTCAATAGACCTCCCGGAAACGTTTGCGCAGGAGATGCCCCGCGACGTTGAAGGCCAACGTCATGAGCATCAAGGTCAGCCCGGCCGCGAAGATGGTCTGGTAGCCGATGCTGTCGTGCGGCAGGTCGCCGAGGCTGACCTGGACGATGTAAGCGGTGATGGTGGCCGCGGGCTGGGTCGGGTCCCAGGTCATCGTCGGCTGCATGCCGGCGGCGATGGCCACGACCATGGTCTCGCCGATGGCGCGCGAGATGCCGAGCACGTAGGCCGCGGCGATGCCGGAGAACGCCGACGGCATGACCACGCCCAGCGCCGTCTGCAGGCGCGTCGAGCCCAGCGCGTAGGCGCCTTCGCGCAGATGCACGGGAACGGCGCGCATCGCGTCCTCGGACAGCGAGCTGATGTAGGGGACGATCATGACGCCGATGACGAGGCCCGCGCTGAGCATGTTGAAGCCGGGCAGGTCCGGCAGCACGCGCTGGAGCGCGGGCGTCACGAAGAGAAGCGCGAAGTAGCCGTACACGACCGTGGGCACGGCCGAGAGCAGCTCGAGCATCGGCTTGACCCATTCGCGCACGCGGTGCGGCGCGTATTCGCTGAGATACACCGCCGCGATGGTGCCCACCGGCACGGCGACGAGCAAGGCGACCCCGGTCGTCACCAAGGTCCCGCACACCAGCGGCAGGATGCCGTAACGGGGCTCGGAGAAAAGCGGCATCCACTGCGTGTCGGTCAGGAAGGTGCCCAGCGGCACCGTACGAAAGAACGGGATGGACTCGATGACGAGGATGCCGACGATGGCCGCCGTCACGCCGACCGAGGACAACGCCGCGAGCAGGAGCAGCGTCTCCACGACGCGGTCCCTCCTCCTCTTGCGAGCGAGGAGGAGGGAGACCGGCGGCGCGGCGGGAGCGGAGGCGTTCAGAGCTTCGGCTTGCGTTTGAGGAGGTCCTCGACGCGCACGGCCACGTCGGGCGTGCCGCCGAAGCCGGTGCCGAGCTGGCCCTTGGCGAAACGCTGGAGCGCCAACGCGTAGGCCTTGTCGGTGAGCGGGAGGTATTTGACCTCCTGGGCCAGAGCGCCGACCTTCTTGAGGTAGAACTCGACGAAGGCCTTCACCTCGGGCTTGGCGACCGCGGCCGCGCTGACGTAGATGAACAGAGGGCGCGAGAGCGGCGCGTAGGTGCCCTTCTTGACCGAGTCGAGGGAAGGCAGCACCGCGCCTTTGCCGTTGTTGACCGCGACGGCCTTCATCTTGTCCTGGTTGGGCTCGTAGTAGGCGTAGGGGATGTAGCCCAGCGCGTCCTTGTCGTTGGCGATGCCCGTGACCAAGGTGTTGTCGTCCTCGGACGCGGTGAAGTCGCCGCGGCTGGCCTTGGACTTGCCGTTGATGGCCTCGGTGAAGTAGTCGAAGGTGCCGGAGTCCGAGCCCGCGCCGAACAGCTTGAACGGCCGGTCGGGCCAACCCTGGCGGATCTCGCTCCACTTGGTCACCGTGCCCTGCGCGGCCGGCTCCCACATCTTCTTGAGCTCGGCGACGGTGATGTTCTTGGCCCAGTCGTTTTTAGGGTTGACGGCGACGGTGAGCGCGTCGAAGGCCACGGGCAGCTCGTAATAGGTCACGCCTTCCTTGGCGCAGGCCTCCATCTCCTGCTTGAGGATGGGGCGCGACGCGTCCTGGACGTCGGTCTCGCCGCGGCAGAACTTCTTGAAGCCGCCGCCGGTTCCGGAGATGCCGACGGTGACCTGGACGGCGCCTTTCTGGTCCTTCTGGAACTCCTCGGCGACGGCCTCGGTGAGGGGGAAGACGGTGCTGGAGCCGTCGATCTTGATAAGGGAAGCGGCATGGGCGGGCACGCCCGAAAGGGCGAGGGCCAGAACGAGCGCGACGGCGCGGCTGATGAGGTTCATTCGATTCTCCTGTCCTTCATGATAACGTCGGCGTGTGACGACGGCGTGACGGCCCGGTGACGGCGGGATGCCTAGAAGTTGATCTGCGCCTGGACGCGCATGCGGCCGCCTTTCTGGCGGTTGCCGCGCGTCGTGTTGTCCTCGTAGGCGCGGTCCTCGAGCGAATAGAGCACGACCAGCTCGAAGGCCTTGTTCGGCTGCCACTCCGCGCCGCCTTCGACCTGGCGGACCAGGTAACGACGAGCGTCGGTGTCGTGTTTCTTGCCGCCCTGATAATACTGGCCGCGCACGAACGGGGTCAGCGTGTGGGCGCCGATTTTGGCCATGTACATGACCTGGGCGTAGCCGCCCTCGAGCCGTTTGAGCTGGATGCGGCGCGTCGTCGCCTCGTATTCCGGGCCCTCGCCGGCGTTGTATTCGGCCTGGAAGCCGAAGGGCTGGGGATACACGGCCAGGCTGACGGCGGCGCGCCTGTCCACGAACTCGCCGGGGCCGCCCACGCCGGCGTTGCGCGTCGGAGAGTACCGTCCGGCGTAGCCCTGGACGCTCGTCTCGATGAACTGGCCGCCCGCGAGCTGGAACGGATAGGTGATGCGGGCCACGACGTGTTGGCTGTCGTTGGCCTCGGGCTTGTTGGCGGTCTGCCCGTTGTACACGCCGACGCCGACCACGCCGTAGTCGCCGGTGCCCTTGAGGCCGGAGGAGACCAACGAGGAGAAGCGTTTGCGGATGGGGGCCGGCGCCCAATAGACGAAGGCGCCGATGTCGCGCTCGTTGGAGACGGCGCTGTTGAGCGGGTCGGCCCGGTCCAACGCGAGTCGGTTCTGGCTGGACTGCAGGTTCTCGAAGCCGTAGGGCACCTTGCTCTGGCCCACGCGCACCCGGAACTCCTTGGCCTCGTCGAGCGCGAGGTCCGCGTAGAGGTCGCGCAGCTGCGTGAAGTGCAGCGAGGTCGCGCTCGCGTCGGTGGCGAAGTCCGGCTGAATATAGAGGTAAACGCGTTCGTGAATATCGCCGCTGAGCACCAGCCGGGCGCGGCGCGCGAAGAAGCCGCCGTTGGTTCCCAACGATTTATCGCACTGGTCGCACTTGAGCTCCCCGTTGGTCTCCAAGAGGCGGTTGTAGCGCAGCTGCACGTAGCCGCGCAGCGAGACCTTGTCGTACCAGGCCGGGCCCGACTTCTCGGCCTTGGCCGGGGCGGCGGGGGCGGGGCGGCGGCCGCCGCCGCTTCGAGCTTGGACAGGCGTTCCCTCAGGTCTTCGATCGACCCGGGTTCGGCGGCGAACGCGGCGGGCACGAGCAGCGCGGCGGCGACGAACGACAGAATTATTTTCATGGGAAGATGCTACGCAAACCCGGCCCCCATGAGTATGGGGGCCGGGTCACTTCCGCATGACGAACGCGTGACGGGAACTTAGAGGAATTATGCCGGGACGGCCTCGCCGCTCGGCTCGGGCACCGCGTCGAACCAGCGCCGGAAGACCAGGTAACCCGCGGTCGCCGTCAACACGGCCGTCAGGAAACCCGCGCCCACGACCATGACGGCGGTGTAGGCCATCAGCGCGAAGTGGCGCTTGTTCTCCGCCCACACCAGCTTGATCTCCTCGACCTTCACCATGTTGACGGCCACCCACAGCAGGATGCCGCCGATGCTCGACATCGGCACGAGCTCGAGCTGGTTCGCGAGGAAATACGCCAGCAGCAGCTTGAGCGTGAACTTCATGATGCCGGCCAACGGGGTGACCGCGCCGAGCTTGATGTTCGTCGCCGTGCGCGCCAACGCGCCCGACAGCGGCATGCCGTTGAGCATCGGCACGAACAGCTGGATGAGGCCCTGGCCCCAGAACTCGCGGTCCGGGTTGTACGGCGTGCCTTTGTTGTTCGCCAGGCGGTCGGCCATGCGCGCGGCCAGGATGCTCTCGAAGCCGCAGACGAAGGCGAACGCCACGGAGTAGAAGGCCAGGTCGGCGAGCACGCCCGTGCTCATGGACGGGAGCGTGGGCGGCGTGAACTGCAGGAAGTCCGTCGGGATCTCGCCGTACTTCGTCTTGACGAGCGTGAGCCCGTCGGCCGCGAAGATCGTCGAGGACAGCCAGGTAGCCGTGCCCAGCGCGATCAGCGGGGCGGGGATGTAGAGCGAGATGCTCAGCAGGCCGCGGATGAGCATGAAGGTCATCAGCCCGATGAACATGGACGAGCCCTTGGCCTGCCCGATGTTGTCGCGGATGATGGCCAGCTTATCGAGAAAGCCGCCCGTGAGCGCCGCCTTGAT
Organism: uncultured Elusimicrobia bacterium; assembly: GCA_965283875.1. Taxonomy (GTDB): domain Bacteria; phylum Elusimicrobiota; class Elusimicrobia; order UBA1565; family UBA9628; genus GWA2-66-18. The sequence goes on from CBDIQC010000001.1 coordinate 113,663, forward strand.
GCCCAGCACCTCGCCGACCTGGGTCAGGGCGATGACGACGGCGATGCCGGCGGAAAAGCCCACGACGACGGAGTGCGGCACCAGGTTGCCGTATTTGCCCCAGCCCATCAGGCCCACGAGCATGAGGATGGGCCCGGAGACGACGCAGATGAGCACGAGGAACCCGTGGCCCGCGAAGGGGTCCTCGGGCGTGGCGTATTTGCCCATGATGTAGGCGATCGTCGGAATCAGCGCCGCGACGGGTCCGTAAACGTTGTACTTTGAGCCGGCGAACAACGCCCCTATCAGCCCGGCCACGGCCCCGGCCAGGATGCCGTGTTCGGGGCGCAGCCCGGAGGCGATGGCGAAGCCCATCGCCATCGGGATGGCCATCATCGCGACGACGAGCCCGGCGCTGGTGTCGCGCAGCGCCACCAAGGGCCAGTTGTCCTTGTTCATGTCCTCCCAACGGACGTCGAAGGGATTGAGGAAGGATTTGAATCTCTCGATAATCGTCATGTTAGATCTCCAGGTCGGTGATGCGGATCAGGCGGCAGGGACCGGCTCGCGCGTCAGGGGCAGGAACTGCCCGCTGGTCGCGTCGTAGGCGAAGACCTGCCCGGTCTCGAACTTGTACACCCAGCCGTGCAGCTTCATCTTGCCGCAGGCCAGGGCCGCCGCGACCCTCGGGTGCGTGCGGAGGTTCTCGAGTTGGACGAGCACGTTCTCCTCGACGGCCGTGGTGAGCAGGGCCGCGCCCGTGCGCTCGGCGTATTTGTCGCGCACGATGCGACGCGTCGCGTCGGCGTGGTGCAGCCACGTCTCGACGGCGGGCATATCCTTAAGAGACTCCGGGTGGAGCATGCCCTTGACCGCGCCGCAATGCGAGTGGCCGCAGAGCACGATGTCCTCCACGCCCAGCGCGGCGATGGCGTATTCGATGCTCGCCTCCTCGCCGCCGTGGCCCGCGCCGTAAGGCGGGACGATGTTGCCGGCGTTGCGCACGATGAACAGGTCGCCGGGCTCGGTGGAGGTGATGAGGTTCGGGTTGATGCGCGAGTCGGAGCAGGTGATGAACAGCGCCTGCGGGTGCTGGCCGTCGGCCAGGCGCTCGAAAAGCTCGCGCTGGTCGGCGAAATGCTGGGACTGGAACTGATGGATGCCTTCGATGAGCTTTTGCACGTGGTTCTCCTTAAAAACGCGCGCGTCAGGGATGCGGGCGCGGGGCGCCCGAACGGCTCGGGGGGAGGTCCCTTAGATCAGGGACGAGGACGTATTGGGGGAGGCAGGAGCGGCTTCTCGTCGCGCTGATGCGGCCGCGCGGACAGGCCGCGCTCGCGCGGCGACGGCGCGGGAGCGGGCAGCGTATAGACGAAGGCGGCGGGGTGTTTCGCGTCGTTGTCCTCGGAAGCGGTTTCCGAGGATTCGGGGCACTCGCCTTGCTCGTCATCGTGCGCCGGCGCCTCGCGCTGCGGCTGCGCGCTCGCCGGCGGCGCGATGAAGGACGCGAGCGCCGGGGCCAGCTGCGAGCCGGCGAGCACGGCGCACCAAGCGAGGACGGCGAGGAACCGCGAGAGCTTCATCAGCGCGATGATTATAACACGAGCATCCGATGCGCGCAATGACGCCCGCATGACGATTCTTACGCGGCGCGCAACGCGACGGAGAACGTCGAGCCGCCCGGCTGGCGGCTCTCCACCCACACCCGGCCGCCTTGCGCCTCGACGAGGTGTTTGACGATGGCCAGGCCCAGGCCCGTGCCGCCCGCCTCGCGCGTGCGCGCCTTGTCCACGCGGTAGAAACGCTCGAAGACGCGCGGCAGGTCGGCCTCCGGGATGCCCAGACCGCTGTCGCGCACCGCGAAAACGACCTCCGCGCCCTGGGCGCGGGCGGAGACCTCGACGGCCCCGCCGGATTCGGTGTATTTGACGGCGTTGTCCACGAGGTTGACCAGCACCTGGCGCAACTGGTCCTTGTCGGCCAACACGCGCGGCAGGTCTTCCGGCAGGGTCACGCTCAACGCCACGCCGCGGCCGGCGGCGGCCGCCCCGAAGTGACGCGCCACCTCGCGCGCCAGCGGGCCCGCCTCGACGGGCGCCAGGCGCGGCGGCCGATGGCCCGATTCGATGGCGGAAAGGTCGAGCAGGTCGTCCACGAGCTTCGTGAGGCCCTGGGCCTGCTCCTCGATGGTCTTGAGGAACTCGAGGCGGTGCTCCTTGTCGTCCACCGCGCCCTCGCGCAAGGTCTCGGCATAGCCGCGGATGGAGGACAGCGGCGTGCGCAGCTCGTGGCTCACGTTGGCCACGAAGTCGCGGCGCATCTGCTCGAGGCGGCGCAGGCGGGTGATGTCGTGCAAGACGACCAAGGCGCCCGTCGGCTGGCCCGCGTCGAGAAGCGGAACCGCGTAAGCGTCGAAGACGAGCTCGTCAGGCGCGAACAAGCGCAGCTCGCGCGAGAGGCGCTCCTTGCGCTCGAGCACGACGCCCAACAGCGAGACGAGGCCGTGATGGCGCAGGCTCTCGAGATACGAACGGCCGCGCGCGTTCTCCGCGTCCACGCCCAGGAGCTTCGAAAGCGCCGCGTTGACCAGGATGACGCGCCCGGCGCTGTCCACGGCCACGACGCCTTCCGTCATCTGCCCGAGGATGGCCGACAGCTGCGCTTCGTCGCGCGTCCAAGCGCCCACGGCCACGAGCAGGCCTTCATGCAGTTCGCCGAGCGCCTGCGTCAAGGCGTCGCCGCCCGGCGGACGAGCTCCCTCGTCTCCCGCGGCCCAACGGCGAACGACGAGCGAATGAGCGGCCAGGCGCGCGTCGAAGGCGAGGCCGACCGCCAACGCCGCCGCCGCGACGAGCGCGACGACGGCGAGCGCGGCCCACGGTCTGGACGCGGACAGCACCGCGGCCGCGGCGAGGGGGGCGCACACGAGGGCCGCGAACAACGCGGCCCGGCGGCCCGGGAACGCGCGCATCAGTCGAGCTTGATGCGGTAGCCGACGTTTTTGACCGTGGCCACGCGCGCGGCCTCGCCGCCGAGCTTCTCGCGCAGGCGGGCGACGTGCTGGTCCACGGTGCGGGTGTCGATCTCCATGGACTGGTCGTAGCCCCAGATCTTCTCGAGAATCTGGTCGCGGCTCATGACCTTGCCGCCGGCCGTGAGCAGGAGCTTGAGGAAGTCGAACTCCTTGGAGGTCAGCTCGACGGGTTTGCCCTTCACCTTCACCTCGTAACGCTCGATGTCGAGCTCGATGCCGCCCGCGCGCAGCAGCGCCGCGGGCGCGGCCCCCGGGCCGGCGCGGCGCAGGAGCGCCTTGACGCGCGCCATCAGCTCGCGCACGCCGAACGGCTTGACCACGTAGTCGTCGGCGCCCAGCTCCAGACCCAGCACGCGGTCCACTTCCTCGCGGCGCGCGGTGAGCATCAAGACCGGCGCGGCGGATTCCTTGCGGAACAGCTTGAGGACCTCGAAGCCGTCGAGCTTCGGGAGCATCGCGTCGAGCACGATGAGCTCGGGCTTCTCCTTGCGCGCGGCGGTCATGCCGGCCTCGCCGTCGCCCGCGGTGACGACGCGGAAGCCCTCCTTCTCGAGGTTGTACTTGAGCAGGCGGACGATCTCCTTATCGTCTTCGACGACGAGGATCTTCTCCTGGGCCATGCGCTTATGGGACCAAATCATGGCGGAAAGGTCAACGACGGCCGCGTGACGAACGGCTCAGCTCAGCTGGCGCAGGACGCGCGGGGGGAGGGACCAGGCCAGAGTCGCCTTGCCGGACGCGGGCTCGGAGAGCTCCAGGAGGCACGCCTGCGCCTTCTTGAGCGACAACACGGAGCGCGGCTCCCCGGTCAGCAGCCACGAGGCGAAGCGCGAGAGGTGCGGCTCGTGACCGACCAGGGCCACCTTCTCCTCCTCGCGCGCCGCCAGCCACGCGGCCAGCTCCTCGAACGGGCGCGAGGGAACGAGCGCGGGGCACGCCGCCACCGGGGCGTCCAGTTCTCGCGCGAGCAGGGCCGCGGTCTGGCGCGCGCACGCAGCCACGGGCTGGTGCCGATGACGTCAACGCGCGCGAGCGCCGCGAGGCCTTCGGCCGCCTGCGCGCGTTTTTCGGCGCCCTCGGCCGTGAGCGGCCGCGCCGAGTCGGGACGTCCGGATTCGGCCCAGTCCGCCTTGTCGGCGGCGAGGCCGTGCCGCACGATCAGTAGCTCCATGCGGGTTATGATATCATGCGGCCATGTCCAAGGAGTTCGACGCCTTCGCGAAGCTCCTCTTCCGCCGGCTCGACATCGACGACCTGCGCAACGTCGAGATCGAGTGCAAGATGCGCGTGGACCCCGATGAGGCGTCCGAAGTGCGCGACTGGCTCCTCGACCTGAAGGACATCAAGCACCGCAAAAGCGTCTCCTTCTTCGACCAGTACCTCGACACGCCCGGCTACGAGGTGCTCAAGGCGGGGGCCTCGCTGCGCCTGCGCTACAAGAAAAACGGCACCGCCGTGTACCTGCAGTACAAAGGGCCGGGCTTCTTCAAGGACGGCCTGCTCTACCGCTCGGAGTTCGCCTCCGGCGAGCTCGAGAAGCTGGTGCGCGAGGAAAGCCATCACGACATCGTCCGTTTCTCCGACGACACGTTGGCCAACATCCTGCGGCGCAACGTCTCGCCGGACATGGCCGAATCCATGCGCCGCCACCTCGGCGCGGGCGTGGTCCGCCGCATCAATTGCGGGCCCATCCTGGCGCTCTACCAGAAGGAGAAGTTCGAGCTGGACCTGGGCTCCGCCTTCCTCGAGCCGTCCTTGGACCGCATCTCCGCCTTCCACATCGCCAAACGCGGCCTGCACGCCCTCTCGACCTTCTGCGAGTTCGAGAACGAGATCAAGGCCGGCGACGGGTCGCTGGAGGCCAAACTCGAGCACATGGACGAGCTCATCGAGTTCAACGAGGAGATCCAGGACGAGTTCGACCTCCGCCCCGAGCGCCTCGACAAGTACCGCCGCTGCGCGTCCTTCTTCGTTAAGTAGTCTTGGTCCGGTCGGCCAGCGCGGAATCGCGGTAGTCGGAGCGCGCGAGGGCCTCGAAGAAGGTCTGGGAGCGCACGGGGGCGGCGCCGGGGCCCGGGCTGACGCGCGCATAGGAGCCGTCGGGCTTTAGCTGCCAGGCCTTCTGGTTGTCGGCCAGGCCCTTCCCCAGGATGGTGTCGCGCACGTATTTCTTGAGGGTGGGGTCCTTCACGGGGAAGGCCACCTCGTAACGCGAGTAGAAGTTGCGCGGCATCCAGTCGGCGCTGGAGAGGTACATCTTGCGCGCGCCGCCGTGGCGGAAATAATACACGCGGCTGTGCTCGAGGAAGCGGTCGATGACGCTGACGACGCGGATGTTCTCGGAGAGGCCCGCGATGCCCGGACGCAGGCAGCAGATGCCGCGCACGAGCAGGTCCACCTTCACGCCGGCCGTCGAGGCGTCGTAAAGCGCCTCGACGATCTCGGGGTCCTGAAGGGAGTTCATCTTGGCGACGATGTGGCTCTTGCCGGTGAGGCGGTGAAAGCGCACCTCCTCCTGGATGAGCCGCAGCATCTCATCGTGCAGATTGACCGGCGCCACGAGCAGCTCCGTGAGCCCCTCCGGGCGCTTGCCCTTCGACAAGGCGTCGAAATAATTCAGGACCTCGCGTCCCACGCCCTCGTCGGCGGTGAGCAGGCCGAGGTCGGTGTATTGGCGCGCGGTCACGGGATGGTAGTTGCCGGTGCCCAGGTGGGAGTAGATGCGCTCGACGCCCTCCTCCTCGCGCACGACGGCCGTGACCTTGGAGTGGACCTTGTAGCGGCCCAGGTGGCGCACCACGCGCACGCCGGCCTTGCGCAGCTCCTCGGCCCAGCGCAAATTATTCAGCTCGTCGAAGCGCGCCTTGATCTCGACGTAGGCCGTGACCTTTTTGCCGTTGGCCGCCGCGGTTTTGAGCGCGCCCATGATGGGCGAATCGGCGCTGGTGCGGTAAAGCGTGTGATAGATGCGGCGCACGCCCGGGTCGTGCGCCGCGGCCTCCATGAACTTGACCACGATGTCGAAGGCGTCGTAGGGATGGTGGAGCAGGATGTCCTTGCGCCTGACGATCTCGAAGGCCGAGGACGGCTTGCGGAAGGGGGCGGGCACCTGGGGCTCGATGGGCGGGTAACGCAGGCCGCCCGCCTTGTGGGCTTCGATGCGCGAGAGCGTGCGCATGTCGAGCGGCAGGTCGAACCGGTAGAGCGAGGACGAATCCAGGCCTAACGCGGAGGCGAGGAACAACGCTCCCTCGGAGTAGGCGGGCGCGTCCACCTCCAGGCGCACCACCTTGGAGTGCAGGCGCCGCGCGACCGCCTCCATGATCTGCTCCTCCAGGTTCTCGTCGTCGTCGGGACGCCAGCGCAGGTCGGCGTCGCGGATGATCTTGAAGGGGAAGGACTCGATGACCTCGCGGTCGGGGAACAGGTCGTCGGCGCGGTCGGAGAGCCAGCGCTCCGCCAAGGCGTAACGTTTCACGCCGTCCTTGGTGGGCAAGGAGACCAGCCGGCCTTCGCGGTCCTCGATGCTGATGATGGCGTATTCGCGCGGGAAACGCACGAACACGTGCAGGCGTTCGCTCATCAAGGCGGGCGGGGGCTCGGGGTAACGCCGCACCATGACCTTGAGCGGCGGCAGGCGCTCCTGGATCTCGGAATCCGGCGCGGCCTCGGCCAGGAACTCCGTGAGCATCTCGATGCCCTCGGCCTTCAGCGCCCCGATGATGTCGCGCAGCACCTCGGCCTGGCGGGATTTCTGGCGCAAGGCGTGCTCGCGGATCTGCGCGATGACCTGGCGCGCGCTCATGCCGTCGGGGAAACGCTGCACCCCGCCGCCGCGTCGCGCGAGTTTGGCGATCTCGGCGACGCGCACCATGAAGAACTCATCGAGGTTCGATGACACGATGGCGCAGAAGCGCAGGCGCTCGAGCGCGGGCACCGAGGCGTCCGCGGCTTCGGAAAGCACGCGGTCGTTGAACGCCAGCCAGGACAGGTCGCGGTTGAAGAAGCGCTCCGTCTCGCGCAGGCCGCCGTCCTTGGGGGGCGCGGCGTGAGGCGCGTGGGCGTCGAGCTTCAGCGGCAGGATTTTGGAACGGGCCATGGCGTGATCCTTACGCGCCATGATAGCTCTTTAGCGTTCGTCTCGGCCCAGGCGCGCCGCCACGGCGAGCTGGGCCAGGACGAGGACTCCCAGACCCGCGCCCACGAGCGCGAACGAGCCGTAGGCCGTGAAACCGACGGCGAACGCCGCCGCCATGAGCCCTTTGAGCGTGACCGACGCCGAGGTCGTGCCCACGCGGGCCACCGACGTCACCCGTCCGAACAAGCCGGCCGGGGTGAGCTCGCCGAGCGCGCGCAGAAGCGAGAGCTCGGCGCAGGCGTTGGCCGCGCCGAAAATCGTCGCCCCCAGGATCATGGGCCACAGGAGCGCCGGGGCCCAGGAGACGGCCAACGCGGCGGTGCCGACGGCGCCGACCAGCACGCTGGCCCGCGTGGACAGCTTCAAGCGGGGGAAGAGCAGCGCGCCGATGATGCCGCCCAAGCCGAAGGACGCGCCGATCCAGCCCACGGCGGCCGGCTGGCCCAGGATGGCCTTGGCGAAAAACGCCGCCCATACCTTGCGCAGGGGGAATAAATTGAACAACGCCAGGCCGGCGACCGGTCCGAGCAAGCGGCGGTCGCGCGCGATCTGGCGCCAGCCTTCCCAATCGAGCCAGGCGGCCTTCTTCACCGTCGCGAGCTTCACGGGCTGCACCCGCTCCGCGGGGACGCGGGCGTAAAGGAAGCCCGCGAGGAGGAATCCGACCGGGATGGCCGCGTGCGCCGCGAAGCCCTGCTTCGTCAGCAGAAGGGCGCCCAGCAGCAGAGGACCGATGACCGCGCCCAGATCGAAGGTGAATTCGTAGGTCGCGTTGAGACGGTCGAGCTCCTGGCGGTCGCCGTCGGCCAAGCCCAGCGGCAGAGCGTGCACCGAGGTGTCCACGTAGCCCCGCACGAAAGCGTCGAGGGTGTACGCGCACAATGCCCAGGTCAAGGTGAGTCCGCCGAAGGCCCAGGCCAGCGGCACCAGGGCCAGGCCGCGGCGCGCCCCCAGGTCGCCAGCACGAGCGCGTTGCGGCAGCCGAGCCGGTCCACGGTCCCGCCGCTGACCAAGGTGCCCAGCATGTGCACCCCGGTCTCGGCCGACGCCACGAAGGCGGCCAGTCCGAGCGAGCCGGACAGCTCGGCGATGACCAACGGCTGGACGAGGTGCATCGCGTTGTTGGAAATCTGCGAGCTCAGCACGCCGGCGACGAAGCCGGACAAGGGCGCGCGGCGTTCCTCGGCGCGCGGCGCGGCGATTTCGGGCAGGGGAGCGGCGGCGGTCAGTTCCATGTCGTTTTCCTCACATATTCACGGCGGGCCGGCACGCTCACGAGGCGGCGCTCCGGCAGTATCAAGGCGGTCAACGAGCCGCCGTACACGCAGCCCGTGTCCAGGCCGACGGCGTTGGGTCTCAAGACGGGCTCGCGGCGGGCCCAATGCCCGAACACGACCAGCCGCGACTCGCGGTAATGCTCGCACCACGCCCGTCCGTCGTCGAGACGGCGCAGATTGGTGAGCTGGGCGCGGGACCGCCATTCCAGTCCTTCGCGCGGGTCGAAACCCGCGTGGACCACGGTGAAACCCTCGCCCGAGGCCGTCACGGGCCAGCGCTCGATGAAACGCATCGCGTCCTCGTAGCGCCCGCCGAGCTGACGGTAGGTCTCCTCGTCGTGCGCCTTCTCGCGTGAAAACGTGCCGGCCTTCCAATGGCTGAGCAGGCGCAGCTCGTGGTTGCCGATGACGCATTCGAGATTAGGCGCGGACATCGCCCAATCGAGCACGGCGCGGGAGTCGGGCCCCTTGGAGACGAGGTCCCCGACGCTGATCAGCCGATCCTCGGGTCCCGCCTGCGTCGCGCGCAACAGATCCCGCAGCTCGTCGAAGCAGCCGTGCACGTCGCCGATGACGATGGTGCGGCGGCTCATTCGTCGCCGCCGTCGCCCGCGGGCTCGAGCCCGTCGCGTTTCATCTTCGCGAGGTAGCGCGCGTGCGCCTCGACGATTTCGTCGCGGATGGTACGGCCCGCCGCGGCGACGTCGTCGAAGCTCGCGTCGAGATGCGCCTCGAGCTCCTCGGCCGCGCTCCCGTCGAGCGAGAGGCGGTGCGCGCGGCCCAGCTGGGTGCCCACGGCGTAGGCGAAGTCGGCCTGCTGGCTGAGCGTGAGCGCCTTCTTGATCTTCACGTTCTGCGGCGGCAGGCCGCGCACGTAATATTCGACGCCGTCCAGGCGCGCGCCGCCGGGCCGCAGCTCCCAGCCCGGCGCGTACAGATGCGTCGCGGCGAGCATCCGCTCGGCCTCCGAGCCGTAGGGGCTCTTGTACCACTCGGTGTCGGGGTCGGTGCGGGCGCGTTTGATGTTGAGGAACAGGCGGTCCTTGCCGGAGGCCGCGTTTTTGGGCGCGAGGACCACGAGGAACAGGTCGCGGAAGCCCATCGAGCCTTGCCCGCGACCCGCCTCCTCGATGAAGTAGTCGTCGAGCGTGCCGTCGCCGCGGCCGGCGGCGTAGGAGCGCACCAGCTCGACGACGGCGGCGTCATCGGCGGGCAGCGGATTCTTGCGCATCTCCGCGGCCCACTTCTTGTTCGCGGCGAGATAGGCGTCGGTGCTGGCCTCGTCGGCCTCGGGCTCGACGTCCTTGAGCTGGCGGACCTCGGAGAACGGCCGCGCGGGGTGGCGGAAGCCGTAGAGGTAGCCCTTCTTGAGCTGGCGCAGCACCTCCTTATCGAGCAGCTCGTCGCCGCCCTTCTTGCGGCGCAGCGAGATGGAGACCATCAGCCGTACGAGGTCCAGGCGTAGGGGCCGACGCGCGAGCGGTCGAAGTCCACCATGCGGCCGCGCCGTGGTTGACCTTGGCGTAGTTGTCGAGGTGGGGCGAGCCGTGCAGCAGCACGCGCGGCATCCGCATGTCCAAAAGCTGGGCGAAACGCTCCTGCATGGGCAGCAGCATGTTGCGGAAGTAGAAGTGGCTCCCGCGTTTCTCGTGCGCGTAATTGCGGCGGATATTCTCCGCGTCGCCGGCCGGATCCTTGTCGAACAGGTTCGGCGCGGCGAAGGCCGCGGCGCGGCGGAAGGCGACGACAGCGGCCCGAGCGCCGCGAACGCGAGGCGCTCCGTGTCGGCGAAGATTTCGTCGCGGCCGCGCGAGGAGTCCACCGTCTGGAAGCCGAACTCGCGCGCCTGTTTGTCGTATTCGGCCGTGACGCCGGTCTGGAACAGCTTGAAGTTCTCGATGGGGTCTTCGGAGAGGTTCGCGTCGAGGCCGGCCTCGTAGTATTTAAGGCCGCGGCGCGCCTTGGTTTCGGCGGCGGCCTCGGGGTCCTCTTCGAAGTCCTCGGACAGGCCGAGCCGGCCCTCGCTGCGCGACAGCACGCGCCCGATGGCCGTTTCGACCGGCAGGCGGTAATAAAGGGTCAGGTCCGGACGCGGCGCGAACTCGTACAGGTTGCGCAGCCACCGCGCGTCCATGCCGCGCACGCGGTCTCGGGCCAAGGCCGTGAAGAACCAGCGGTCGGCGAGCACGACCGCGCCGCGCTCCAGCGCCGGAAGGATGGTTTTATCGAGGCGGTCGGCCAGGTCGGAGGCGTGGAGCAGGGAGAACGTCTTGGGCGTCAGCGTGCGCTCCTTCTTGGCGCCTTTCACCGCGTCCGACACCAGGTCCGACGAGTTCCAGGTCGTGAGCACGACCTCGACGCCTTCGGCCTCGAGGCGCTCCTTGAGCCGCTCCATCTGGGTGGATTTGCCGGACCCGTCGAGTCCTTCCACCACGATGAGCCGTCCGGGCAGGCCGTGCACCGGCGACGGGCGCGGCCCCGCGTCGGGCGCGGGACATGACGCCCAAGAAACCCGTCGCCGACGGCGGCGCGGGCGCCGAGAGACGGCGGGCCGCCCGATGCTGGGCGGCCGCGACCACGGCGACGCCGCCCGCGATGAGCCAGAACGAGGACGCCGGCGCCAGCGCCGCGGCGAAGGCCAGGCCCGCCAGCACGCGCACGCCGAGCGAGGACAGGTTCGCGGTGAAACGCGCCGCGCCGACGGCCGCGCCGGCCTTGCCGTCGGGCGCGCGGGCCTGGAGCGCGGCGGCGAGCGAGAGCCGCGCGGACACGTTGGCCGCGGAGAAGGCCAGCACGCCGAGGGCCGCGGGCAGGAAGGCGCCGGGCAGGAACGCCGCGCCGAGGGACGCGGCGCCGACCACGCCGACCGTCAGCCAGGTTCCAAGCGCCGATTTTGGAGAAAAGCGGCCATAGGCCACCGAGCCGATGAGGCCGCCCACGCCGAAAAGGCCCACGAGCCAGGCGGCCGAGGCGGGATCGGCGAGCACCTGCTCGGCGAACACCGCGGGCAACACGGCCTTCAGGGGGTATAACGTGAGCAGGGCCGTGGCGAAAGAGCCGTGCGCGTCCACCCGTCGAAGACCGGGCGCGACGCCGGAGGCTGCGGGGCCTGCGGGCGGTCGGCAGGGAAGCCGCGCGCGGCAGGCCGAGTACGAGAGCGCGACGCCGGCGAACACCGCCGGGGCCAGCCACAACGCGGCGGGCGACGCCGCGCCGCCCGCGGTGAGGATCAGGGCGCCCACGAGGAACGGCCCCGCGAGGCTCCCGCTCCGAAGAAACCTTGGTTCTTGGCGAGAATTTTCTTGAGAAGCGGGACGTCCTTTCCGGCGAACTCGAGAGGAACCGTGTTGCGCGCCGTATCGGCGACGCCGCGCGCGAGCGATTCCCGCCTGTAAACCGCGAACACGGCCGGCATGGTCAAGCCGCCGGTCGCGGCGAGCAACGGCAGCGCCGCTACGGCCGCGCCGCGAGCCAGCGTGGTCGCGACCAGCACGGCGCGCGAGCCGAAGCGGTCCACGAGGCGGCCGCCGAGCAAGGTGCCGGCCGCGTCGATGGTCGAGGCCAGGGCCGCGCAGGCCGCGGTCGCGGCCGAGCCCGTGACCGTGAGCAGCAGCAGGGGCATCGTCACCTGCAGCGCGTTGGAGGCGAGCTGCGCGCCGAAGGTGCCGGCGAGGAAGGCCTTCAGGCGGGGGGCGGGTTTGGCCGGGCGCGCGGGCGCGGGGATGGAGGGGGAGTCGTTGGGAGAAGAGCGGACGGCTCCGCGCGGCAACGGGATGGAAACGGATTGGGCGGCGATTCCCAGGGGCACGGCTTCGCCCGCCGCTTCGCGGCGGGCGGGTTGGTCAACGAAGTCCACCGCGGCGCGGTCTTGGGCGGCGTCGGAAGGACGGGCGGCGACCTCGCCGGCGGCGACGGCCGCGGCGGCGGCGAGCGTGATGGCGGCGGCAGGGGCGGGGGCGGGCGCGGCGGCAACGGCGGTACGCGGCCGGCTTCGAGCGAGCGGCGGGCGCGAATAACGGCGTATTAAGGAGAGCGCCGGCGCCGACTGGCCGACGGTGAGCGGCGGGGCCGTCAGGCGGACCATGCCGACGGCCGGCGTCGAAAACGCCGGGGACAGACGCGGGACCCCGATGCGGGCCAAAGCGGCCGACGCGGGGGCGGGGATGGTCTGGAGGAGCAACGCGGCGATGATTAATCGTCTCACCTCCTCATGGTATCAGCCGGTCGCGCGCCGACGGATAGTCGAGGGTTCTCGGGCGCGTAACGCCCGTATGACGCCGTGTTGACCGAAAGGCCTACGGACGTTCCAGACCGAAGACCCAGACCCCGTCGGGGGGACGCGGACGGCGAGCCTTGCGGCGCGGAATGTCGTGCAACTGGTTCTGATGACGCCGGAACAGGTGCTCAAAGATCGTCTTCGGCTACCCGTCCTTCCGTCCGGGGCAACGGGAGGCCATCGACGCCGTGCTCGCCGGGCGCGACTGCATCGCCGTCATGCCCACGGGCGCGGGCAAGTCCTTGACCTACCAGATCCCGGCGCGCGCCCTCGGCGGCACGGTGCTCGTGGTCAGCCCGCTCATCTCGTTGATGAAGGACCAGGTGGACGCCGCGGTCTCGGTCGGCCTGCGCGCCACCTTCCTGAACTCCACGCTGACCTCCGACGAGCGCCGCGAACGCCTCGAAGGGCTCAAACGCGGGGACTGGGAGCTCGTGTACGCCGCGCCCGAAGGCCTCGAAGCCTACGCGGGTTACGCGCTCCAGGACACCAAGCTCGCGCTGATCGCCGTGGACGAGGCGCATTGCATCTCGCAATGGGGCCACGACTTCCGGCCGGCCTACCGCAACCTCAAAGGCCTCAAGGCGCGTTACGGCGTGCCGGTGCTCGCGCTCACCGCGACGGCCACGCCCCAGGTGACCAACGACATCGTCGATCAGCTCGCCATGGAGGCGCCGCTGCGCGTGCGCGGGTCGGTGTTCCGCCCCAACCTCCACATCAGCGCTTATCTCAAGGCGGGGGAGAAGGCCTCGCCGCGCCCGGGCGCGGTCACCGACACCAAGGGGTCCATCCTGCGCCTCGTGCGCGCCCGCGCGGGCGAGTCCGGCATCGTGTACTGCCTCTCGCGCCGCTCGGTCGAATCCATGGCCGAGTTCCTCTCCGGCCGCGGCGTCAAAGCGCTGGCCTACCACGCGGGCATGACGCCCGAGCAGCGCGAGCACGTCCAGAACTCCTTCAAACGCGACGACGCCGACGTCATCGTGGCCACCGTCGCCTTCGGCATGGGCATCGACAAACCCGACGTGCGCTTCGTCATCCACCGCGACATGCCGCGCTCGGTGGAGTCCTGGGTGCAGGAGGTCGGCCGCGCGGGGCGCGACGGAGCGCCGGCGGACTGCGTGTTGTTCTACTCCTGGGCCGACGTGATGGGCTACGAGCGCCTGGTCTCCGACCTCGAGCCCTCGCTCGCCGACTGGCACAAGGGCCGCGTGCGAGAGATGTTCCGCTCCGCCGAGCGCCGCGCCTGCCGCCATCAGGCGCTCGCCCACCACCTCGGCGAGGCCCTGCCGCCGTGCGGCACGTCCTGCGACGCCTGCGCCGGCCTCGACCCCGTCGGCGCCGCGCCCGAGGTGCCGATGAAGCGCGCGTCCTTCGGCGCGCGCGCGGCCAGCGCGGAGGGCCCCTCCTCGGCGGGCTCGCCCGTGTTCACCAAGCTCCGGGCGCTGCGCAAGAAGCTCGCCGACACCCGCGGCGTGCCGGCCTATATGGTGTTCAACGACGCCACCCTCCAGGAGATGGCCGCCCGGCGGCCGTCCAACGAGGAGCAGATGCGCGCGGTGTCGGGCGTCGGCCCCAAGAAGTGGGTCGAATACGGCGAGATCTTCCTCGCCGCCCTGCGCGACGGCTAGACGAACTTCGGCAGGCGCTTCTCGCGGACGGCGGCGACGCCTTCAACCAGGTCGGCGCCTTTGAAGGTCACGGCCTGGCCCTTGGCCTCGTGCGCGAGATACGGGTCGAGCTTCTCGCCGATACGGGTCTCGGCCTTCAAGATGCGCAAAGACGGGCCTGAGGCCGCGGCCAAGGACTTGGCCAGCTCGCCGGTCATCAACGTCAGCTCCTCGGCCGTTTCCGCGCCGGCGATGGCCGCGCCCCATTCCACCAGCTCGCGGCCCGTGAAGCCGCGGCCGGTGAAGAGCAGCTCGCGCGCGCGTCGCGTCGCCGAAGGCCATCCGCGCCAACGGCCAGGCGGCCATGCCCGGGTTGAGGCCCAGGCGCACGAAGTTGAGCGAGAACTTGGCCTCGAGCAAGGTCACGCGCACGTCGCAGGCCAGCGCGAGGCACAGGCCCGCGCCCACGGCGGTGCCGTGAAGGGACGCGACGGTCACCTGGGGCACGTCGCGGATGGACAGGAAGGAGCCGTAGAACTTGCGCATCAGCGGCGCGAGTTTGGCCTGGGGCCGCGCCATGTTGGTCTCGATGAAGCCCAGGTCGCCGCCCGCGGAGAACGCCGGGCCGGCGCCGCGCACCACGAGCACCTTGCTGGGCTCCTTGGCGGCGCGTTTGACCGCCGCGAGGAAGTCCGCGGCCATGGCCTCGGACATCGCGTTGTAGGCGTCGGGCCGCTCCAAGGTGAGCGTCGAGACGTGACCTTCCGTGCGCAGGGAGACCGTGGACATGGCTCTGATTATACAAAGTGATAGAATCGTCCTCGTGAGGCTCAAGGACGTCGAGACCGGCGGCAAGGCGCTCCTGCGCGCCACCGTGCTCAAGCTCCTGCCCGCGCCGCGCCGCCACGACGCGCCCGTGGACCCGGGGTCCGTGCGCCGCGTGCTCGCCGTGCGCCACGACGCGCGGCTGGGCAACCTGCTCCTGCTCACGCCCGCCTTGAAGCTGCTCAAGCTCGCCTTCCCGAAGGCCGCGGTGGACGTGCTCATCGCCGACGATTACGGCACGGCCCTGGCGCGCAACCCGAACGTGGACGGCCTGCTCACGGCGTCGAGCCTGCCGGCCCTGCGCTTCAAAGGCTACGACCTCGCCATCGACTTCTCGCCGCAGCACGCGTTCTCGCTGTCGAGCGCGGTGTGGACCGCGCTATCGGGCGCGCCGCGCCGCGTCGGCTTCGAGCGCGGCGACGCCGGCCGGTTCCTGGGCGACCTGTGCCCGTCCCGGCCGCGCGCGCCCATGAGACCGCCAACCTCGCCGCCCTCGTGCGCGCCGCCGCGCCGGGCGCGGCCCTGCCGCCCGACGCCGAGCTGCGCACCGAATGGTTTTTCGCCCCGGGCGAAGTGGAAGAGGGGGAGAGGACCTGGGAGTCGTGGGGCCTCGACGCGCAGTCGGTCGCCTTGTTCCTCGGCGCGCGCGCCGAGAAAGGCTGGACCCGGCCTGGTTCCTGGAGCTGGCGGCGCGCGTCGCCGCCGCGGGACGCAAGGCCGTGCTCGTCGGCGGCCCCGCCGAGCGCCGCCTCATGGAAGGCTTGAGCCTGCCCGGCGGCGCCAGCCTCGCGCCGGCGCTGCCCCTGCGCCGCTTCGCCGCGGCCATCGCGGCCGCGCGCGCCGTGGTCTCGGCCGACACCGGGCCCATGCACCTGGCCGTCGCGGTGCGCACGCCCACCCTCCAGCTGTTCTCCCACACCGAGCCGTGGCGCTTCGGCTACGCGCACCTGCCCGAGCACGCCTTGCTCGAGACCCCGGGGCGGCACGCGAGCGTGGACGAGGCCTGGAACGCGTTGTCGGGCTTGCTGGCTAAAAAGCCGGCCTGAGCCGCGCGATGTGGGCCGTCAGGGCCGCGTACGCCTCATCGACCGTGGTCTCCCGGCAGGACTCCCACTCGGGGCACACCGTGCCGCCGTGGCGCGCGCCGCGCGGTCGCCACACCGCCTGGGTGTAGCCCGCGTAGAAGCCGAAGGTCGGCACGTCGAGCGCGGCCGCCAGGTGCGTGGTGCCCGTGATGTTGCAGACGAACAGGTCCATGCGTTTGAGCATCGCCCCGGTCACGCCCAGGCGCGCCGGCGGCAGGATGGGCACGGAGACCTTCAGGCGCGAGGACGATGTCGGCCACCTTGCCGTGTTCGCCGGGCCCGCCCATGAAGTAGAGATGCAACGTCCGGTCCTCGAACAGGCGGTCGGCCAGCTCGACGAACTTCTCCTCGGGCCAGCGGAAGGAGAAGCGGTCGAAGTTGCCGGGATGGATGAGCACCTTGAAGCCCGTCTCGGTGGCGCGCGAGCCCAGCAGGCGGTCGGCCTCCTCGACGTCGGCGTCGGGCAGGCGCAGCTCGGGGTGCGGGTCGTAGGGCGCGGCGAGCGCTTCGGCCAGGCGCGCGCTAGCGGTCGCACGATGTGCTCCTTCTCCGCGGGCGCGGCGACCAGCTGGGTGAACGGGTTGGGGCCGCGCGGCTTGGCGAAGGCGAGCTTGACCGGCGCGCGCACGGCCTGCGCGAGCATGGTCGAGGTCTTGGAGAAGGAGGAGTTGAGGTCCACGAGCAGGTCCTCCTTGCCGGACAAGGAGCGCGCGAGCTTGAGATGGGCGAGCAGGTCCAGCGGCTTGGAGAGCACGACCGTGTCGTCGATGAACGGGATGAGCGGCGGCACCTGCACGCCGCGCCAGCCGATGATCAGGCGGATGCGCGCCTTCGGGTAGCGCCGGCGCAGCGCGCGCAGGAAGGGGGTGGCGACGATGAGGTCGCCGACGCGCCCGATGTAGAGACAGGAGATGCGTTCCGCCACGAAGGAGATTATACCTCCTACTCGTAGCGAAGGGCTTCGATGGGGGACAGCAGCGACGCCTTGCGCGCGGGCCAGAAGCCGAAGATGACGCCCGTGCCCGCCGAGAAGAAGAAGGCCAGCAGCACGGACTGCGCCGTCACGACCGCGGCCCAGCCGGCGAAGGTGGCCATCACGAAGGCGATGGTCATGCCCAGCGCGATGCCGATGAGCCCGCCGCACGTGGACAACGCCGCGGCCTCGACGAGGAACTGGATGAGCACGGCGCGCCGCGTCGCGCCGATGGCCTTGCGCAGGCCGATCTCGCGCGTGCGCTCGGAAACGGAGACGAGCATGATGTTCATGATGCCGATGCCGCCGACCACCAGCGAGATGGCGGCCACGATGCCGAGGAGCAGGCTGAAGATCTTGGAGGTGCCGGTCAGCGCGCTCTGGATCTCCGCCATGTTGCGCAGCGTGAAGTCGTCGTCCTTGTAGTCGGGCAGGCGGTGGCGCTTGCGCATGAGCGCGCGCACCGCCGCCATGACGGCGTCGGTCTGGTCGGCGGCGGTCGCCTCGATGGACACGGTGCTGAGGAACTGCCGGCCCAGCAGGCGCTTCATCGCGGTCTTCTGCGGCACGATGATGCGGTCGTCCTGGTCCTGGAACCCGCCGGAGCCCTTGCGGGGCAGCACGCCGATGACGCGGAACTTCTTGCCGTCGAGGTTGACCGTGCGGCCCACGGGGTCCTCGACGCCGAAGAGGTTGGTGACGACGGTCTGGCCCAGCAGGGCGACGCGGGCCATGGCCTCGTTCTCTGCGGCGGTGAAGAAGCGGCCGTAGTAGGGCGCGGAGTTGCGCATCTCGGCGTACACGGGCTCGGCGCCGATGACGCTGGTGTTCACGTTTTTATCGCGATAAACGGCCTGCACGTTGCCGCTGACCTCGCCGGCGGCGCGCAGGACGCCCGGGTGCACGGCTTTGATGGCGGACACGTCGTCGAGCGCGAGGCGCGAGAAGGTGCCGGAGCCGCCGCGCGCGCCGCCGCCGCCGCCGCGCGGCGCCTGGGGCATGAGCATGATCAGGTTCGAGCCCAGGCTCGAGAGCTGGGTCTCCACCGACTTCTGCGCGCCGCGCCCGATGGCGAGCATCGCGATGACGGCCGTGACGCCGATGAGGATGCCGAGCATGGACAAGGCGCTGCGCAGCTTGTTGGCCCGGATGGCGCCCAGCGCGGAGCGGGCGTGCTCGAGCAGCTCCTCGGCGGTGAGCTCGCGCACGCGCGGCAGCTCGGTGAGCGTCGCCGCCGCGCGCTCGCGCACCGCGGCCCCGCCGCCGCCCCCGGCCCCGCCCTTGGGCTCGCCGTTGCGCTCGTCGGCGACGATGCGGCCGTCCTTGATGCGGATGATGCGTTTGGCGTAGGCCGCGATGTCGGGCTCGTGGGTGACCATGATGACGGTGATGCCCGAGCGGTTCATGGCGGTGAGGCGGCCCAGGATCTCCTCGGCCTGATCGGAGGCCAGG
The DNA here is from genome assembly GCA_965283875.1 of uncultured Elusimicrobia bacterium. GTDB lineage: Bacteria > Elusimicrobiota > Elusimicrobia > UBA1565 > UBA9628 > GWA2-66-18. Next base: position 132,309 of record CBDIQC010000001.1, read on the forward strand.
TTGCCCGTGGGCTCGTCGGCGAAGATGATGCGGGGACGGTTGACCAGCGCGCGCGCGATGGCCACGCGCTGCTGCTGGCCGCCGGAGAGCTGGTTGGGGGCGTGGTCGAGCCGGTCGCCCAGGCCCACCTCGCGCAAGACCTCCTCGGCGCGCGCGTCGCGCCCGGGCTCGCCGGTGTAGAGCATCGGCAGCGCCACGTTGTCCTGGGCGCTCGTGCGCGCCAGGAGGTTGAACATCTGGAAGATGAAGCCGATGGTGCGCGAGCGCAGCGCGGCGCCTTCGTCGTCGCTCAGGCGCGAGACGTCCAGGCCCATCAGCTTGTACGTCCCCGACGTCGGGCGGTCGAGCAGGCCGAGAATCTGGGTGAGCGTGGATTTGCCCGAGCCCGAGGGCCCATCACCGCGACGAAGTCGCCCTCCTCGATGACCAGGTCGATGCCCTTGAGCACCTGGAGCGTGCCGCCGCCCACCTCGTAGCTGCGGGTGACGCCGGACAGCTCGATGAGCGCGCTCATGGGCGGCTCTAGGGGGTCCGCGCCGCCGGCGTGGACGCCGCGGCCGCGCCGGTGCGGCGCTGGCGGGGCGCGGAGCCGTCGGAGCGGCCCATGTTGCGGCCGCCGGGCACGGCCGACAACGGGCTCGACGCCGGCGCCGTCTGCGGCACGTAGCGCCCGCTCGCGATGACGACGGTGTCGCCGGCGTTGAGGCCTTCGACGATCTCCACCTTCTCGTCGGCCTCGATGCCGGTTTTGACCTCGCGCTCCACGGGTTTGCCGCCTTCCTCGGCGGCCGGCAGATAGACGACGCGTTTGCCGTCCTTGCCGTCGCGCACCGCGTTGGCGGGCAGCACGAGCGCGTCGGCCTTGCTGCGGATGACGAAGCTGACGTTGGCCGTCATCTGCGAGCGGAAAAACGCGGGGACCGCGACCGGACGCACCTTCACGCCGTAGGTGATGACGTTGGAGACGTTTTTGCCCTCGTAGAGCATGTCGATGACCGTGCCGTCCACGGGCTGGTCGGGGTAGGAGTCGAGGCGGATGCGCGCCTTCTGGCCCACCTTCACCTTGCCGATGTCGGCCTCATCGACCTGCGCGTTGACGATGAGGGTGTCGGCCACGGCGAACAAGGTGGTGCCCGTGCCCACGGCCTCGCCCACGACCACGTTGCGCAAGATGACCTCGCCGGGAAGCGACGCGACCACGGGCGTGGGTTTGTAGGCGTCCTGCCACCTCTTGAACTCCTCGGGCCCCTGCGCGCGGGCGGCGTCGAGGATGGCGGCGCGGTCGGTGGAGCTGAGCCACGCCACGATCTGTCCGGCCTTCACCCGGTCGCCCTCGTCCACGAGCAAGGTCTCCACGCGGCCCGCGACGGGCGGCTTGATCTCGACGCGGTTGTTGGGCGAGACCGAGCCCGTGGCATCGACGGTCTCCTCCAAGGTCTCGAGCTGCGCCACGACGGGGCGGCTGCGTTCGCCGCGGGCGGCGCGTTTGCTCTTGTTCCTATAGAGGGTGTAGGCCCCGCCGGCGACGGCGAGCACGACGACGGCGACGATGGCGCGCTTCATCTCATTCTCCCAATGCCCGGCCCAAGGCCCGGTCCCACGCCGTCTCGGCGTCCATCGCCGTGCGGCGGGCCGACACCGCCTGCCGCTCGGCGGAGACGCGGTCCGACACGATGAGCTCCCAGTTGTCGAAGCTGAGCAGGCCCGAGGCGTAACGCACGTCGGCCTGCCCTGGTGCGCTGGCGCGCGGCGGCGAGCAGCGTCCTAGGTACTGCCGACCTGCGCGTCGGCGTCCGCCAAGGACGCCAGGCGTCTCCGAGCTCGCTGAGAGGCCGGACTGGCGCGCGGCGGACAGGTCCTGCGCGGGCGGCCTCGCGGCCGCGTTTGGCCGACAGGCTGGCGAGCATGGTCTGCGCCGGCCCGCCGCCGAACAGCGGCAGGCTCAGGCTCGCGCCCGCCGACCAGCCGTATCGCGAGGAGGGGAACTCCGTGCCACCGGTGCGCGTGCGGGAGTAGTTCGCGCTGAGGTTGGGGAAGTAGTCCGCGCGGGCCGAGGCCAGCGCCGCCTCCGAGGAGCGCAGCGACGCCTCGGCCGAAGCGATCTCGGGGCGCAGCGGCAGCAGCGCGCCGAAGTCGTCGGGGCGCGCGGGCGGCGGGGCGGCGGTGAAGGTGCCGGTGGCGACGTACGCCTCGAAGCCCTCGCGGCCGAGCTGGCGGCCGAGCTCGCGCTGCGAGGTGCGCAGCTCGCGTCCGGCCGTGGCCAAGGCGACCTCGGCCTGCAGGAGCTGGGCCTTGGCGCGCAGCATGTTGCCCTTGGATTCGCGGCCCGACTCGTAACGCAGGTTGACCAGCTCCGCGTTGTTGCGCCGCAGCGTCAGCACCCGGCGCGCCACCTCCAGGCCGGACTGGGCGAGCAGGAGGGCCGAGAAGGAGCGGCGCAGCGAGGAGCGCAGGTCCGCCGAGGCGCGGCGCAGGGACGCCTCGGAGGAGGCCAGCGACGCCGACGCCGAGCGGATGGAGGCGTAGTCGCCGAGGTCGAAGAGGGTCAAGGACGCGGACGCCGACGCGCTCCAGGCGTTGTCGCGCGCGACGTTGGTCTGCGAGACGGAGTTCGTCAGCGAAGGGAGGGGAGCAGGCGGTTATAGGACGAATAATAGGAAAGGCGGCGCGCGTCTCGCGTCAGGCGAGACGAGGACAGGCCCGGGTTGCCGTCGGCGGCCTGGCGCGCGACGTCCTCCCACGACACGACCAGCGCCCGGGCCGGGACGGCGGCGGCCAACAAAGCCGCCGCCAAGGCCCTAACGCGCATGCCGCTTCTCCCACTTCGCGCGCAGCGCCGCGAAGCGGGGCTTCTGGACGTCGGTCAGCACTGCCTCGATGTCGCGGTCCACCTCGGCGCGCAGCGCCATGAAGGAGTCGTGCGAGGACTTGCGCAGCGCCTCATGGCGGCCTCGGCGCGACTCCAGCGCCGCGCGCACCTTCACGACCTGGGCGGCGTCGAGCTCCAGGGCGCGTTCGAGCTTCTTGACCATGCGCTCGATGTCCGGGCCCTGACGGCGGGCCTTGCGGCTGGAGGAGCGCTCCAGGGCCGAGCCGATCCAGACGCCGGCGAGCAGGCCGGCCAGCAACGCGGCGGCGACGGCGGATGTCTTGTTCACGGTACCTCCGCGAGAGCGCTGTAGGAAGGCTCGGGCTCGTCCCAGCCGTCGAACGGCTCGCTGTAGCCCAGGCCCGGCGCGACGATGCTGAGGAGGAGGGCGGCCAGGCCCAGTCCCAGGGCCGGGGTCAAGGCGCGGCCGAACAGGCGCTGCCACACCGGGACCGCGTCCTCCTCGACGCGGGCCATGACGCGGCGCGTGAAGGCCTCGGTCGCGCGGGGGTCCTCGGCGGGAAGCGGGGCGAACAGAGCCTCGCCCAGGCGGCGGCGCAACGCGGCTTCGCGTTGGCAGGCGGGGCAGGCGTCGAGATGGCGCGACAGCTCGGCGGCGAGGTCGGCCGCCAGCTCGCCGTCGAGCCACTCATCCAGCTTCGTTTCGGCTTCGCGGTGTTCCATGGCGTTCTCCTGAGTTTAGACGTCCCCGGACCCGGAAAAGTGTCGCGACGCTTCGAGCAGCTCGGCCCGGGCGCGTTTGATGCGGGCCTTCACCGAATCGACCGAGCAGGACATGGCCTGCGCGATCTCGGCGTAGCTGAGGCCGTCGCGCTCGCAGAGCGTGAAGGCCAGCCGGCCCTCCGGGGTCAGGCGCGAGAGCAGGCGTTCGGCCAGGTCGCGGTCCTCGAGCGCGCCCGCGGCCGAGGGCTCGGTCAAGACGCGCAAGGAGGCGGCGTCGCGCTCGCTGAGGGCCTCGAGCGAATCGGCGCGCCGCCGCGCGGCCGCGCGCAGGCGGTCCAGGCACACGTTGACCGCGATGCGATGGACCCAGGTCGCGAAGGTCGAGCCGCCCGTGAAGCCGGACAACGAGCGGTGCGCCTTGAGGAACGCGTCCTGGGCCGCGTCGTCGGCTTCCGTGGCGTCCTGGAGCACGGACGCGCACAACGCGCGCACCCGCGGCGCGTGCGCGCGGACCAGCCCTTCGAACTCAGCGTCGTCCACGGTCCTCGCGCGACAGCAGGAAGGCCGCGGCGACCGCGGCGCAGAGCACGCCGCCGGCCGACACGGCGAAACGCGCGCCGTAGCGGTCGGCCGCCCAGCCCGATGCGACCGCGCCGAAGGGGGCGGTCGCCATGAAGGACATCGTGAACAGCGACATGAGGCGGCCGCGGTGCGCGTCATCGGCGCGCGTCTGCAGGCGGATGTTGCCGCCGGAGAACGCCGTCATCATGCCGAAGCCCGCCAGCGCCGCCACCGCGAGCGCGACGGGCAAGGTCGGGGCCAGGCCCATCAGCGCGAGCGCCGCCCCGAACACGGCCGCGCCCAGGCCGATGGCCCGCGGCAGGCCGTCGGTGTCCGTGCGGCGCGCCAGGCGCACCGAGGAGAACAACGCGCCCACGCCGACGGCGCCCATGAGCAGGCCCATGCCGCGCGGGCCGGCCTTCAGCGCGCCTTCGGTGAAGGCGGGCAGGATGGAGAACAGCGGCATGCCCGCGAAGCTCACCGCCGCCAGCAGCGCGAGCAGCGCGCGGCGCTCGGGGTCGTGCCAGGCGTAGGCCAGGCCCTCGCGGATGTGCGCGAGCGCCGAGACCTCGACGCGCGCCGCCGCGGGGCGCGCCGCGATGAGCGAGAGGCCGGCGAGCATCGCGGCGTAGCTGGCGGCGTTGACCCAGAAACAAGCCGCCTCGCCCGCCGACGCGATGACCACGCCGGCCAGCGCCGGGCCGATGACGCGCGAGGCGTTGAGCAGCACGCCGCTGAGCGCGATGGCGTTGCCCGCGTCCTCGGGCGGCACGAGCTGCGGCACGAAGGACTGGCGCGCGGGCATGTCGAAGGCGTTGACGATGCCGAGGAGGAAGGAAAGCACGAGCACGTGCGTCACCGTCACGCGCCCGGTCTGGGTCAAGACGGCCAGCAGCAGGGCCTGCGCCAGCGCGAGCCCCTGGGTCCACAGCAGGAGCTTGCGCCGGTCGTAACGATCGGCCGCGGCGCCGCCCACCAGGCCGAGCAGGACGCTCGGCGCCTGGCTGACGGCCGCGGTCACGCCGAGCAAGGTCCCCGAGCCGGTGAGCCGGTAGATGAGCCAGCCCTGGGCGGTCTGCTGCATCCAGGTGCCGGTCATGGACACGAGCTGCCCGGCGAAATACAGCCGGAACTCGCGCCGGCGCAGGGCCCGCAGCGACGGGGGGAGGCTTTCGGTCATCCGACCCGTTCGGCCTCCCGGATGGCCCGGATGACGGCGTCGGCCGACACGTCGGACTTCTTGCCCTCGATGCGCGTGAACAGGCTGTAGGCCCGGGCACCGCGAACAAGGTGAGGAACGTGGACACCGACACGCCGCCGATGATGGCCAGCGCCATGGGCACCGTGGTCTCCGAGCCCGCGCCGCGCGCGAGCGCGGTGGGGATGGCGGCCGCGATGGTCGCCACCGAGGTCATGAGGATGGGCCGCAGGCGCACCGGGCACGCCTCGAGCAGGGCCGCGCGCGCGTCCAGCCCGGATTCGCGGCGCGTGTTCGTGAAGTCCACGAGCAGGATGGAGTTCTTCTTCACCAGGCCCATGAGCAGCAGCAGGCCGATCATGGAGTTGATGTTGAGGCTGCGCCCCGCGATGAGCAGGGCCAAAAACGCGCCCGACAGCGAGAACGGCAGCGCCAGCAGCACGGTGACCGGGTGGATGAAGCTGTTGAACTGCGCGCCGAGCACCATGTAGGCGACCAGGATGCCGAGCAGCAGCGCGAAGATGAGGCTCTGGAAGGACTCGCGGAAGGTCTGCGAGGAGCCCGAGAGCTTGACGTAATAGCCGTCGGGCAACGTCTCCTTGGCGGCGGCCTCCACGGCGTCGAGCACCGCGGCCTGGGACTTGCCCGGGGCGATGTTGCCGAACACGCCGATGGCGCGTTCACGGTCCTTGCGGGTGATGGCGAGCAAGGACGGCTTCTCCTCGATGGTCACCACGTCCGAGAGCCGGATCATCTCGCCGCGCACGTTGCGCACGTAAAGGCGCTTGATGTCCTCGGGCGTGAGCCGGTCGCGGGTCTCGGCGCGCACGCGCACGTCGTAGCGGCGGCCGTTGTCGGTGAACAGGCCGGCGCGCACGCCGCCGATCATCGCGTTGATGGTGTTGCCGATGACCGACATGGACACGCCGCGGGCGTAGGCCTTGGCGCGGTCCGGGTAAACGCGGATCTCGGGCATGCCGGTCTTGTAGTCGGTGTCCACGTCGATCATCAGGCCCGTGGCCTCCAGCTTCTTCATGAGCGCCGCCGACGACTCGATGAGCTTGTCCCAGTTCGGGCCGCGCACGGTGAACTCGATGGGGAAGCCGCGCGAAGCGGAGAAGCCGCCCTGCGAGAGGTCCATGATGAAGGCGCGCACGTCGGGCACGCCGTTGAGCGCCTTGCGCGCGTCCGTCATGACGTCGCCCTGGGTGACGGGGCCGCCGCCCTCGCGGCGCGGGCGGTCCTTCAGGTCCTTGAGCGTGATGAACAACATGCCGGAGTTGACCTCGCCGCCGCCGAAGCCGCCGACCGCGGAGTAGTAGCCGGCCACCGTCGGGTTGTCGATGAACCACTGCTCGGCCTGCTTGAAGCGCCCGTCGGTGAACTCCATGGAGGAGCCGACCGGGGTCTGCAGCCGCACCATGAACATGCCCTGGTCCTGGGCCGGGACGAACTCCTTCTTGAGGAACTTCACCGACACCATCGAGACCGCGAAGAAGGCCGCGCCCAGGCCGATGACGGTCCAACGGTTGTCCAAGGTCCAGACCAGGCCGCGGCGGTAACGCTCGGCCAAGGACGCGAACAGGCGGTCCACGGCCTGCACCAGGCGGTTGCCGTGCGTGGCGGTCTCGAGGAACTGCGAGGTGCGCATGGGCGCCAAGGTCAGCGCCTCCAGCAGCGAGAGGGACACCGCCGCCGAGATGGTCACGCCGAACTGGAAGAAGAACTTGCCGATGATGCCCTTCATGAAGATGACGGGCAGGAAGATGGCGAGCACGGCGATGGTGGCGGCCATGGCCGCGAAGGTGATCTCGCGCGCGCCGATGACCGAGGCGGTGACGCGGTCGCGCCCTTTCTCGACGTAGCGCACGATGTTCTCCAGCACCATGATGGCGTCATCAACGACGATGCCGATGGACAACGTCAGCGCGAGCAAGGTGAAGGAGTTCAGCGTGAACCCGAGGAAGTAGGTCACGATGAAGGTGCCCAGCACCGAGGTGGGGATGGCCAGCAGGACGTTCACGGTCGAGGACCACGAGCCCAGGAACAGCCAGCACACCGCCGACGTCAGGATGGCCGCGAGGATGAGGTGATGCGTCAACTCGGCCACCGACTGCTTGATGAACTTGGTCGAGTTGAAGCGCACGCCGAGCGTCATGCCCTTGGGCAAGGTCGGCTGCAGCTCCTTCATCTTCTTCTCGACGCGTTCGGAGATGGCCACCGCGTTGGCGCCGCGCTGCTTGCGGATGCCGATGCCCACCGCGCGCTGGCCGGCCACGCGCGAGATGCGGCGCTGGTCGGCCAGGCCGTCCTCGATGCGCGCGACCGCCTTCAGCGGGATGGGGACGTGGATGGGGCTGCCGCCGCGCTGGGTGATGAGCAGCTCGCCGAACTGCGCCGGGTCGGCGATCTCGCCGAGCGTGCGGACGTTGAACTCCTTGGCGGCGGTCTCGATCTGGCCGGCCGGGATCTCGGCGTGCTCGCGCGAGATGGCCGCCATGACGTCCTCGACGGTCAGCTCGTGGCGCTTGAGCTTCTCGGCGTCCACCCACACGCGCAGGTTGCGGCTGATGAGCCCGCCCAGGAAGATGTCGCCGACGCCGGGCACGGTCTGGAACTTCGACTTGAGCACGTCCTGCGCATAGACCATCAGGTCCTTGGGCGGCACGTCGCCCGACAGCGCCATCCACATGATGGGGTTGTCCTCGGGGTTGACCTTGGTGACGACGGGCGGGTCGATGTTGCGCGGCAGGCGCATCTGGGCCTGGGCGATCTTGGTCTGGATTTCCTGAAGCGCGATGTCCACGTTGCGGTCGAGCTCGAGCTCGACGGTGATGGACGCCTGGCCCTGCTTGGAGGAGGAGGTGATCTCGCGCACGCCCTGCACCGAGGTGACGGCGTCCTCGATGATGTCCACGACCTCGGCCTCCATGATCTCGGGGGCGGCGCCCTCCCAGCTCACGCCGACGTTGACGATGGGGAAGTCCACGTCGGGCATCTGCGACACGCCCATGCGGCCGTAGCCGATCCAGCCGAAGATCATGAGCGCGAACATCAGCATCCACGCGAAGACGGGGTTCTTGATCGAGATGTCGGAAAGCGTCATTAGAGGGTCCCTCCCGGGAGTCCGGCGGCGACCTCGAGCCGGGCGCGGGCGCGCCAGGCGTCGAGCCGGGCGCGGCTGGCCGTCAGCCGCGCCTGCTGCAAGGTGTTGAGGCTGCCCAACACGTCGAGGTTGGTCACCTGGCCGAGGCGGTAGTCCTCGGCCTGGGCGCGGGCGTTGGATTCGGCGGCGGCCGCGGCTTTGTCGAGCGCCGTCACGACGCCCGCCGAGGCGGACAGGTCCTCGTGCGCCACGCGCGCCTCGAGCTCCGCGGTGCGGACGGCCTGCTCGTGCGCCGCGCGGGCCGAGCGGGTGCGGGCTTGCTGCTGGCGGATCTGGGCGGTGGTCTCGCCGCCGCCGTACAGCGGCAAGGTGCCGCTGATGAGGATGTCCCACTTCACCTTGTCGGTGAAGCTCGGCGGGCGTTTGAGGTAGTAGTTGCCGTCGAGCTCCAGCGTCGGCCAGCGCTGGCGCGAGACGACCTTCACGTTGCGTTCGGCCGCCGACGCCTCGAGGCGGCGCGCCTCGACGTCGGCGCGCGCCCGCGCGCGCGCCAGCGCGGCCTCCAGCGCCGGCGGCGGGGGGGCGTCGCCCAGGGGCGCGGGCTCGACGTCCTCCTCCAAGCCGGTGAGGAAACGCAGCTCGAACTGGGAGCGGCGCTCGGCCGCGCGCGACTGCTCGGCCTCCGCGACGGCCTGGGCGTGCTGCGCCTCGGCGGCGAGCAGCTCGCTTTTGCGCGAGCGTCCGACCTCGAGCCGCGAGCGCAGGTCCTTGAGCCGCTGGGCGGTGTTGTCGAGCACGCTGGCGCGGATGCGGATCTCGTCTTGGGCGCCGAGCAGGGCCAGGTACGCGTCGGCGACGTCCCTATAAAGGAGGTGTTTGGCCCGCTCCAGGCGCAGCGCGCCGGCCTCGCCGGTCTCCTTGGCCGAACGGAAGGCCAGGAACTCGCGGAAGCCGGAGAACAGCGGCTGGTTGACCGTCACCCAGGCCTGCTCGCGGTAACGCTGCAAGAAGAGGCCGCTGGAGCCCGCGGGAATGTCCTGGATGCTCTCGGTGCCGCGCAGCGAGACGCTGGGTTTGGCGCGAGAGAGGATCTCCTGGGCCTGCGCGACCAGGATGTCGTGGTCGGCGCCGCGCTGGACGAGCTCCTCGCTGCGCGCGAGGGAAAGCCGGTAGGCCTCGTCTAGCGTCAGCGGACGCGCCGCCGACGCGGGAAGGGGGGAGAGCAGGACCGCCAGCAGCAGCGCCCTCACAGCGCCACCCCGCTGCCGTCCAGGAAGAACCCGACGACCGCCTCCGCGTCCTTCTCCAGCTTGCGTTCGTGTTTGTCCACCACCTTGCGCATGGTCGCCGTGCGGCACAGGCCGACGAAGACCATCGCCGCGAAACGCAGGTCGGGGACGGATTTGCCGCCGTCTTTGGCCGCGGCCTTGAGCAAGGCCTCGACGCGGTCGATGTTGGCGCGCATCTTATCCATGAGGCGGCCGCAGGACTTGTCGCCGCAGCCCGGGAAGCGGCCGGTGGCGAACTGGGAGAGGAAGTCGCGGCTGTGGTCGAAGTGCGCGAGGATGACGCGCGCGGTGGCCAGCAGGAGGTCCTTGCCCGTCACGCCCGCGCGCGTCAGCGCCTCGAGCTCCAGGCCCAGGCCCTCGACCAGGTCGGCGAAGGCGGCTTCGAAGAGCTGCTCCTTGCCCTTGTAGTGGAGGAACAAGGTGCCTTTGGCCACGCCGGCCTCGCGGGCGACGTCGTCGAGCACGAGGTTCTGGAAGCCGTGCGAGACGAGCAGGCGGCGCGCGGCGCCGAGGATGGCGCGTTTCTTGGAATCAGGGTCGCGGACGACGGTTTTAACGCTCATGGGGGCCTCTTACAATAATAACTGACTGGTCAGTCATTATCTTACCACGAATCGCCCCTCGACGCAAGCCGGGGAAATTCAGGAGGCGTCGCGCGAGAACCAGGCGGCGGCGGTGAGCGCCGCGCCCACGCCCCAGGTGAGCAGCGCCGTGGGCGTGAAATACGAATACGCCATCAGCGCCCCGCCGAGCGCCACGAGCTGGAAGTTCGCGGTGCTTCGGCCGTAACGAAAGGCGATGAAGCCGATGCCCGAGAAGATCAGGCTGCCCATGAGCGACCAGGGCTCGAAGCTCACCGGCCCACCTCCCAGCCCGTCACTGCTTGCGGCCTTGCCCTTCACGCGGACGCAGAGCGGTGTGCCGCGCCTTGAGGCGGCGACAGGTCAGGCGCTCGAGCGCCGCACGACAAGCATGGCCGGACCATACTAGCGCTTCCAGCCGCGCACCGAGGTTGAGCCGCGTCGCCGATCACGGTGTAGCTGCGGCGTACGTTGGAGCCCACGTCGGCGCGGACGCGCACGTCGCCGCGCGTCGAGGCCACTGCCCGCGGTCGATGCGCCCGCGGCCAGCGCCAGGATGTCGCGAGCCGCGGCGAACGCCCCGTCGGCGGTGGGGAACACCGCGAAGATGCAGTCGCCGATGAACTTATCGACGTCCCCGCCGCGCGCGCCACCGCGTCGGCCGCCGGCGAGAGCAGGGCGTTGAGCTCGCGCACGACCTCGGAAGGCGCGCGCGTCTCGCTGAACGCGGTGAAACCTTTCACGTCCATGAACAGGAACGCGCCCTTGAAAGCGGCGTCGGGCACCTCGTATTGACCGCGCGGCGCGCGCGCCCACCTCGTCCCACACGCCGTGCGGCGTGTAGCGGCGGATGACCGCGCTCTGGCGCCGCAGCTTCTCGCTGTCCTCGTAGGACTTGCGCGAGAGGTTGGCCATGATGCTCTCGGTGCGGTCGAGCGTGACCTCGGCGCGCGCGAGCGCGCCGGCCGGGTCGCCGGACGCCGCGCCGGGCTTCAGGCGCGGCAGCGGGCCCACGCGCGTGCGACCGGGCAAGGACAGCGCCATGAGGGTCAGGGTCGTGGTGTGGAAGCCCGACGCCGCCAGGCCCGCGCCGCCTTCGCGCCAGCGCGAGGCGAACGGCACGATCTCGCCGCCCGAATAGAAGCCGAACACCGGCGTCCGGCGCCCGAACACCTTGCGCACCTGCTCGAGGCTCCTCGCCCAGGCGGCTGTGCAGGATGGCGCCGCGGCTGCAGCAGCTCACGACGAAGACGAGGTCCGGCCGGCACGCGCCCAGGCTCGCGCGGCAGCGCTCGGCCGCGGCGCGCGCGCCGGAGAGCAGCGCGCGGCGGCTCGAGAGGATGAGCCGCGCCCGCCGGCCTTGCAGGTCCTCGTGCGGGTACAGGGCGATGGAGCCCCCGTTGAAATCGATGTCCACGGGCAGCTTGAAGCTCGGGCGGCCGGCGTCGCTTTCCACCGAGAAGCCGTAACGCTGGATCATCAGCTCGAAAAACGCGCGGTCGTGCCCGCCGCCGAGCAGGCGGCGGTAGAAATCGATCACCGGGCGGCCGTCCACCTCGAAGACGCGCCCGCCGCGCGCCTTGGTGATGACGAAGGTCGGCCCCACCGGGTCCCAGCCGTGTTCGTAGGCGAACGCGCCGCGCGCGCCGTCGGGCAAGGTCACCAGCGCCGCGCGCGCCGCGTCGCGCCGTCAGGCGCGGCCCGTATTGGTAGTTGGTCCAGAAGTCGGCGTGTTTCATGCCCAGGTCGTAGTCGCCGCCAGGTCATGCCGCCGAACACCGGGACCGCGCTCAGGCCTCGCGCAGGCCGGCCATGGTCTCGCTGCTCGCGGCCCGACGTCAGCGAGCCGAAATAAAGCCCGAGCGGGCGGCCGGCCGCAGGCGCGGGCCGCAGCGCGTCGCAGCTCGCGGGCGGCTGCGCCGCACCGAGCAATCGGCGCCGACGCCACGAACGGCGCGGGGCCGCCCTGAGTCCAGCGACAGCGCCACGACGCTGTTTTTAGTGACGCCCGCGGGGCTCACCTCGGCGTAGGAGGAGCCGCCGAGGAGCCGGTCCGCGTCGAACTCGGACGTCAACACGCGGTTGACGCGGCGCTGGTCGAGGCTGGATGGAGCCGAAGGCCACGGTCAGGTCCGGGCGGGGGACGCCTTTGAGCGCCTGTCGGGCCGCGTCCGCGGCGGCTCGCTCCCCATCGGGGCCGTGGCCCAGGCCGATGCCGATCCTCACCGGGTCAGTCTAGCATGACGGCGCGTTTATTCGTCCACGCGCCAGACATGGAAGCGCCACGTGCGGTGGCGCATGTTGTCGAGGTACAGCGACACGAACTCCTCGGCGGCGTGCGGCTGCATCCGCGGGGCCAGCAGCTCGACGGACACGCCGTCGCGGGCCAGGTCCCAGGACTCCAGGCCGGGCGGGGGGACCCGGCGCAGGCGGTCCTCCAGGCTCCGGGCGGTGTCCTCGGAGGAAAGCGCCAGGATGCTCTCCTTGCGCGACACGTTGAATACCTCGTACACGTGGAGGCGTCGGACCGGGGCCGGCGTGGGCGTGAGCGGCATATCCACAGTATGCGCCGTGAGGCCGCGGCCGTCCATGAACGCGGCGTATTTTTACGGCTTTTTTACCGTGGGTTGCCCTGGAACGGGGGAAGGGTTATACTCCTTACAAGATGAAACTCCCGCTTCTCGCTCTCTGGCTGTGCGCCGCCTCCGTCGCCGCCGCCGCCCCTGCGCCCGCCGCCGCTCCCGCGGCCGCTCCGGACGAGCCCCCGGCCTGGTCCATCACCTGCGCCGAAGACGCCAAGAAACATTGCGCGAGCGCGCCCAACCGCTTCGGCTGCCTCGCCGAAAACCGCGCCAAGCTCACGCCGCGCTGCGCGACCCAGATCGGACGCGCCACCGCGCTGCTGGCGCGCCTGCGCGACGCCCGCGCGCGCTGGGCCGCGGCGTGCGGCGAGGAGCAGAAAAAGCTGTGCGCCAAAGGCGGCCTCGGCCGCGAGCGCATGATTTCCTGCATGAAGAAAAACGAGGCGAAGCTCTCCGACACGTGCCGCAAGACCATCAACGACACGCTGACCGACTTCGCCGCGCTCAAGCGCACCTTGCCCAACGCCGAGAAGGCCCTGCGCGCCTGCCAGTCCGACAGCGAGACCTACTGCGCCCAGAGCGCCGACGGGGCGACGCTCGACTCGGACTGCCTGCGCAGCGTGCGCGCCAAGCTCACGCCCGACTGCCGTCGCTTCGTGGACGGCGCCGCGCCCAAGCGTTAACGCGAAGGAACGCGCGCGCTGTATTTGATGGGCGAGTAGTAGAACAGCCCTCGCGGGCTGCGGCGCATGCGCGCGAAGCCCGTCTTGAGCTCGGCCAGCCCGCGCCGATTCGTCGCCCCGGCCTTGAGCAGCTCCGCGGCGCCGCTGGCCATGAGCCGCTCCCAGTAGTCGATCATCACCGCGAAAGCCCGCCGGTCGCGCTGGTCGTAATGACGGCCGTAGGGCGCCGTGCGGATGTCCGTGAAGCCCGCTTCATGGAGCAGGTTCCCCATGCGGGCGCCTACGTCGGGATCGCCGCCGAGCGCGCGCTGACGCTGGTTGAAAATGTCCCAATAACGCCGCAACGCGGGGAAAGCGGGCTCGAACACCAGGCTCGAGTTCATCACCTCGATGCCGTGGATGACCGCGCCCGGCTTGAGCGCGCGGCGGAGCTGCTTGAGCACGGCGGCGGGCCGGGGCACGTGTTCGAGCACCCAGCACAGGAAGGCGCCGTCATAACGCCGGGAGGGAACGTCCAGCCGCGTCGCGTCGCCGACCGCGAACGTCGCCCGCCCCGTCTCGACCGCGCGTTTGAGGCGGCGCCGCGCGACGGCGATCTGCTCCGGCGACAAATCGAAGGCGTCGATGCGCGCGTCGGGAAAACGTCGCAGCAAGATCTCGGTCTGCGCGCCCACGCCGCAGCCGGCCTCGATGATCCGCGCGCCTTTGGGATACGCCACGCCCTCGAACACCATCGGCTCCAAATAACGCGCTTGCGCGCGCAGCCGCTCCTGCTCGCCCGGGTCGAAGCCGTGGATGTAGTCGGTTTTCATCTCGCTCAAAATATACCAAGCCGCGAGCCGTCGCGAAACGCTGACGATAACGCGACGCGGCGTCCATGGAAAATCGCCCCGGCGCGGCGTATCGTACCCCCATAGCCGCGCGGGAGGTCCACCATGAGCGAACACGACGAGGGTGAAGCGACGTTGGCCGAGAGCCATATCAGCCGTCCGGGCAAGGCGCGGGCGTCGCAAAGCCGCGCGGCGGTCCTGGTGGAGTTCCCCGCCGAGGGCGAGGAACTGACCGGAAAGTCCTACACGTTCCGCGTCGCGACGACGCCCGGCGCCAAGGCGGTGGAGCTCGCGCTCGACAAGGGCGATTGGCGCCCGTGCCGCGAGGCGGTGGGGTTCTGGTGGTACGATTGGAGCGGTTTCCAAGACGGCGAACACGAGGCGGCGGCCCGCACCCACGTGGGCGACGCCATCTCGGTCAACTCGGCCGCGCGCCGGTTCACGGTGCGCCGGCGGCACGCATGAACGCGCGCGCGCTTATCGCCGCCGCTTGCCTGGCCCTGCGCGACGTGGAACATCAGGTTGTCGCCGGCGCCGGACCTCGACGGTCAGCGCCGGGCCGCACACCTTCACGGTCCACCTGGCGGCCAACGACCACACGCCCATCGGAGAGCCGCAGGCGGTGAGCGTCACCGTCCCCTAACGCGCGAGCTCGGCGCCTTGATAATGGTTTTATAACGCCCTTACGCGGTGCCTTCGGTTTATGATCGACCGATTGAAGCAGCTCCTGCTGGGCAAGCCGCGCGACATCCGCGACCCCGACGTCTTCCACAAGATTTCTTTGGCCGCCTTCCTGGCCTGGGTGGGCCTGGGAGCCGACGGCCTCTCCTCGTCGGCGTACGGGCCCGACGAAGCCTTCCGCGCCCTCGGAACCCACACCCATCTGGCGTTGCTGCTCGTCGTGATGACGGCGGTCACCATCTTCGTCATCTCCATCGCGTATTCGAACCTCATCGAGCATTTCCCCGGCGGCGGCGGCGGCTACCTGGTCGCGACCAAGCTCCTCGGGGAGAAAGCCGGCGTGGTGTCGGGCTGCGCGTTGCTCGTGGACTACGTGCTCACCATTTCCGTCTCCATCGCGGCGGCCTCCGACGCCCTCTACTCCTTCCTGCCGCCTCATTGGGCCTCGACGAAGCTGGTCGCGGCGGGGGCGGCGCTGCTGCTCCTGCTGATCCTCAACCTGCGCGGCGTGCGCGAGTCGGTGACCCTCCTCGTGCCCATCTTCCTCGTCTTCGTCGTCAGCCACGCCTTCATGATTCTCTACGCCGTCGGCAGCCATCTGCCGCAGATTCCGCAGGTGTTCCACGGCGCGACGTTGGAGTTCCGCTCGTCAGTCGCCTCTCTCGGATTCGCGCCGGTTGCCTTCATCCTGCTGCGCGCTTATTCGATGGGAGGCGGCACTTATACCGGCATCGAGGCCGTCTCGAACGGGGTCGGCATGCTTCGTGAACCGCGCGTCCAGACCGGCAAACGCACCATGTTCCTGATGGCGACCTCCCTCGCGTTCACGGCCGGCGGCATTCTGCTCGGCTACCTGTTGGTCAACGCCGTGCCCGCCGAGGGCAAAACCATGAACGCCGTGCTGCTCGAGAGCCTTTACGGCGGCTGGGGCCCGTTCGGACGCGCCCTGGTCGTGCTCACCTTGTTCTCGGAGGCCGCTTTGCTCATCGTCGCCGCCCAGGCAGGCTTCCTCGATGGCCCCCGCGTGTTGTCCAACATGGCCGTGGACTCCTGGGTGCCGCACAGCTTCTCGCGGCTCTCGGACCGGCTGGTCACGCAGAACGGCGTCTTCCTGATGGGCGCGGCCGCGTTGGCCACGCTCATCTACACGAAGGGGCATATCACGACCTTGGTCGTCATGTATTCGATCAACGTCTTCCTGACCTTCTCGTTGACCGAGCTGGGCATGGCGCGCCATTGGATCATCCATCGCGACGCGGAGCCGCGCTGGAAAAGCCAGCTCGCCATCCACGGCACGGGCCTGGTGATGTGCGTCTGCATCCTCGCCGTCACGCTATATGAGAAGTTCCTCGAAGGCGGCTGGGTCACGGCCGTCATCACGAGCCTGACCATCGCCGTCTGCTTCTGGGTCCGGCGCCATTACCGCGCGGTGGGCGAGAGCATGCGCGGCCTGGAGAAACTCGTCGAGGCGACGCCGCTTTCCGCTGAGCGCGGCGGGCCGTCCGCGCTCGACCGCAAGGCGCCCACCGCCGTGTTGACCGTGTCGAGCTTCTCCGGCTACGGCCTGCACCACATCCTGGCCATCCAGCGCCTGCTGCCCGGCTACTTCAAGAACTTCGTGTTCGTGTCCGTGGGCATCGTGGATTCCGGCAACTTCAAGGGCAGCGACGCCGTCGGCCAGCTCGAGGCGGAGAAACGCGAACACCTGGACAAATACGTCGCCTGGGCGCGGCAGAACGGCCTCGAAGCGGACTCGCGCCTGGCCATCGGCACGGAGACCATCGAGACGTTGGAGCGGACCCTCATCGAGCTGTCGCGCGAATTCCCGCGCATGATCGTGTTCACCGGCAAGCTCATCTTCAAGGAGCAGCGCTGGTACCAGCCCATCCTCCACGCCGAGACCGCCGACGCCATCCAGCGACGCCTCCAGTTCAACGGCGTCCAGGTCATCGTGCTGCCCGTGCGCGTTCAATAACGCCGCGATAAGGCGCCGGCAATGGTTTCATAACGGCTATAGCGGCTACCGTATAGGCATGATACTACTGTGCCTCGAACCTAACGACGACCGCGTCGTCCTGCGCGCCGCGGCCGATAAGCTCGCGAAGGAACTCGATGTCGCCGTCAGCGTCGTCTCGGTCCGCGCTGATGGCGACGCCGGCGTCGCCTCTCCCGGTGACTGGACGCTTCGAACGGACGCGCCGGCCCTCCCGCTGCTGAATTTCGCGCGCCTCAACCGGCGCGCGCGCCGTGCTGCTGGGGCCTCGGGCATGGGAGCGGTGGGGGAAGTCGCTGCGCGGCGTCATCGCGCTTCTCGGCCTCCTCTTCTCGATCGCGCCGGCGGTACGCGCGCAGGACGCCGACCTGCGCCGCCAGGTGGAAGAGCTGCAGAAGCGCCTAGGCGAGCTCGAGAACAGCGGAAAGCCGCCGATGAGCCGCGAGCGGGTGAAGGTCCCGCAGAGCCGCGCGGAGCCGTTCGCGTTCGCCGACTTCACCTGGGTCAACGGCAACAGCCGCGTCACGAATCCGCTCATCAACAACGAGTATTTCACGAGCCAGTTCATGGCCGACGTGAACTACACCTACAGCTTCAACAACCCAAAGGACCACTCGTTAATCGGCGCCTGCGAGGTAGGCCGCACCAACGAAATCCAGCTCCAGCAGCTGGGCGTCGGCGGCGACCTGCACTTCGGCAACGTGCGGGGCCGCGTCATGACGCAATTCGGCATGTATTCGCAGATGACGGCCCGCAACGACTCCAGCCCGCAGCGCGGACAGTGGCGCACCGACGACGCCTACCGCTACCTCTCCGAGGCCTACGGGGGGTATCACTGGGACAAGATGCACGGCATCAATCTCGATGCCGGCGTCTTCATGTCCTATGTCGGGCTCTTCAGCTACTATCAGAACGAGAACTGGGCCTACACGCCGTCCTACGTCTCCGCGAACACTCCGTGGTTCTTCAACGGCCTGCGCGCGCAATTCTTCCCGACCCAGACGCTCAAAATCGAACCGTGGTTCGTCAACGGCTTCCAGACCTACAACAAACAGAACGAGGACCCGGGCTTCGGCCTACAGGTGCTCTGGCGGCCGACGGGCGACTGGCAGGTGCTGACCAACAACTACTATGGGCACGACACGCCGGGGCAGCCTCGGCGCCAGCGCCTGCACACCGACAATAGCGTCCTTCATAAGTACCTCGACCGCCCCAACGCCGCGGGCCTGAGCAAAGCCGCGTTCTCCGTGACGGTGGACGCCGGTTGCGAGGAGGGCGGCGGCGTGAGCTGCTTCGGCAAGGATAACCGGCCTCAGCAGTCGTTCATCGGCTGGATGCTCTACAACCGGCTTTGGTTCGCCAAGAACAAATACGGCCTGACCTTGGGCGGGGGGCAAATCAACAACCCCGGCCGTTATCTCGTGCTCCTGCCGCCCATCAACGGCGCGACCGCGTTTTCCGGGACCTCCGGCCACTTCACCCAGAACCCCGGCGACAAATTCAAAGCGTGGGATGCGTCCATCACCGCCGACTACATGCCCAGCCAATACGTCACGTGGCGCGCGGAATATAACCACCGGGAGGCGGACGTCAACTACTTCGCCGGCCCCGGAGGCATCACGCCCGCCGGCGGCAACCAAGGCGCGCCGGGCTCGGCCGTGGCGGGGTTCACGCCCGACCTGCGCAACACCGAGAACCGGGTGACGCTCGCCCTGCTCATACGGCTATGAGCGCCGCCCGGGGGCGCCGGGGCTTAAAGGTAGAATAGCGCATGGCAATCCAGGAATACGGCCTGGCCGCCGCCGCCGTCGCCGCCTGCACGGCGGCCGGCCTCGCGCTGCTCCCGTGGCTGACGTTGACCGACGTCGCCATGATTTTCCTGCTCGGCTCGCTGGTCGTGGCGCTCAAAGGCCGGCGCGGCCCGGCCCTGTTCAGCGCCGTGCTCGCCGTGCTCGCGTTCGATTACTTCTTCGTGCCGCCGCGTTTCACTTTCCACGTGGAGCACCCCCAATACGTCGTCACCTTCGCCGTGATGTTCGCCGCGACCTTGCTCATCGCGCATTTGGCCGTGCGCGTCCGCGCCCAGGCCGAGGCCGCCAAACGCGCCGAGGTCGTCGCGGAGACCGAAAAGCTGCGCAGCTCGCTGCTGAGCGCGGTCTCCCACGAGCTGCGTACGCCGCTGACGGCCATCATCGGCTCGGCGAGCGCGCTGATCCAGAACCCGAAGGCCGGGGGCGGCCTGCTCGAGAACATCCGGGACGAGGCCGAGCGCCTGACGCGCCTCGTGCACAACCTCATCGAGACGACGCGGCTGGAGTCGGGCGCGGCCCTCAAAATGGAGCCCTATCCCATCGAGGACGTCATCGGCACCGCGCTGGAACGCTGCGCCAAGACGCTCGACGGCCGCCGCGTGGAAGCCGACATCCCCGAGAACCTGCCCCTCGTCCCGTTGGACCCCGTGCTGATGGAGCTCGTGTTCGTGAACCTCTTCGAGAACGCCGCCCGGCACGCGCCGAAAGCCTCGCTCGAGATTGCGGCGCGAGAGCGCATGGACGCGCTCGAAATCTCCGTGGCCGACGACGGCCCCGGGCTCAACGCCGAGGACTTAGAACGCGTCTTCGAGAAGTTCTACCGTGCCGGCTCCGCGCCCGGCGGAGCGGGCCTCGGCCTAGCCATCTGCAAGGCCGTCGTCGAGGCGCACGGTGGAACGATTCGCGCTGAGAACCGCCCCGGCGGCGGCGCCGCCTTCCGTCTGACCTTGCCGCGGGGGGCGCGATGACCTCCGCCCTCGTGGTCGATGACGAAAGGGCCATCCAGCGCTTCCTGCGGCCCGCGCTGGAGGAGCACGGCTTTTCCGTCATCGAAGCCTCCAACGGCAGGTCCGCTCTCGAGCTCGCCGCGTCGAAGAAGCCGGACGTCATCCTCCTGGACCTGAGCCTGCCGGACATGGACGGCCTCGACGTCCTTAAGCGCCTGCGCGAGTGGAGCACGGCGCCCGTCATCGTCGTGTCCGCGCGCGGCGAGGAATCCGACAAGATCGCCGGACTCGACCAGGGCGCCGACGATTACCTCATCAAGCCGTTCGGCGTGGAGGAGCTGCTGGCCCGCATCCGCGTCGCGCTGCGCCATCTCGAGCGCGCCGCGCGCGACCCCGAGCCGATTTACGAGCACGGCGACCTGAAAATCGACCTGACGCTGCGCCGGGTCTGGCTGGCGAAGAAAGAGGTCCGCGTCTCGCCGCTCCAATACGCCTTGCTCGCCGCCTTGGTCCGCGACGCGGGCCGCGTCGTCCCTCAAAAGCAGCTGCTCAAGGAGTTATGGCCGGAGGGGGGAAACACGCCGGAAGCCCTGCGCATCCTCGTCCATCAGACCCGGCACCGCATCGAGAAGGAACCCGTCCGGCCGCGGCACCTCAAAACCGAGCCCGCCGTCGGCTACCGCCTGGAAGCCCCGGACGACTAACGATTCGAGTTGCTTCGCCGCGCGAGAAGCACCCCGGCCACGAACGAAAGCGCCATCAGGCCCAACGAGGCGCCGACAGCGCGCAGGCGAGAGCGAGGGCGATTTTCATGTCGGTCTTATAGCACGGTTTCGCTCGAGCCCCTCATGAAACTTACGCGCTTACTGCCGCTCGGCGCGGGGCGCGGTCAGCCCCTCGATGATGAGCTGCGCCTGAATCGATCGAAGCGGGGTGCGCGGATCCGAAGAATCATCGAGGTGTTTCCCGGGGCACAGCGTGTATTTAAACTGGTTATGCCCCTGGATGCTTTTCGGCGAGATGCCGTGGACGGCGATGAGCCAGCGCAGCAACGTCTTCATGCTGGCGACCTGCTCGATAGGCGGCCGCTGGCGCGAGAAGTCCCCGAGGAGCACGACGCCGATGCTGCCGCGGTTGTTGCCTTCCGTGTGAGCGCCGAGCCGGTCGACCGGACGGCCCTGGAATATCCGTCCTTTCCAGTCGATCATGTAGTGGTACCCGACGTCGCTCCAGCCGCGGACGCGTTTGTGCAGGTCCTGCGCCTTGTGGACGTGGGCGACGGCGGCGTTCCAGCTCGCTTTATTGGTCGCGATCGCCTTGACGGCGTCGGTCACGACGTACGCCGTGTGATGGACGACGATGCGGTTCTTGACCGCGTCGAGCGGAATCCGCGCCGCGTTTTCCGCGCGCCACTGCGTGCGCGAGTGGATGAACGGCTTCAGCGCGCTCTTCGGAGGGATGCCGGCCGACGGCCGCGGGCACGCGAGCGCGAGAAGACCCAGCAACGCCGCGCCTCGTCGCGCACGACTTTTCATGACGGAAAGTGGGGTGACCGAGGGGACTTGAACCCCCGACCTCCGCGTTCACAGCGCGGCGCTCTAACCAGCTGAGCTACGGCCACCGAATGGTTGATTATACCACGCTTGACGCCCCGGTGGACCCCCGGGCCCCGTTCGGGCTGTTCCGTTGCGCCGTCACCGGTGGACGCGTGTGAGCGGTCCCATCTCGTACCTAAGGAGCGGGAACCGTATGGACTTCAAAAAAGACGTCATGGCCGTGCCGCAGAAGAAGACCCCGGTCTGGCCGTATATGCTCGCCGGGATAGCCTTCGGGTCGGCGCTGGGCGTGTTGCTGGCGCCGGAATCCGGGGAGCAGACGCGCGAGAAGATCGGCCGGTGGATAAAGGACCGGCGTGAAGGCCGCAAAACCGGCTTTTTCGCCCGTTCGCATCGCAAGCACCAGCCCATGCGCGAGGAGCAGCTGGCCGAAGTGTAGGGCTTAGGGAGGTTGACGACCTTCGGGCGGGGGAGGAGACGGCCCCCGCCCGGACGCCCGGGGGGCCGATTCGCCTATATAGGTCCAAGGGCCTACTCGAAAAGGGGCCCCCCGACCCTGTAGCCGCCGGTCGCAGACGTCTATACTGGAGGCATGAAGGAAAACCTGCTCCAGACGATGAAGACCGCCCTGGCCCTCGCCGTGGTCGCTCTTCTGTCCGCCTCTCCGGCGGATGCCGCCAAGAAGGCCGTCAAAATGGACGCCGAGGCCTCCCGCCAGATGTCGCTGGGCCTGGGCAATCTGGAGCGCGGCGAATACAGCGCCGCCATCTCCGCCCTCAACAAGGCCGTCCGCCGCCAGGGCTCGGTTTCCACCTATTTCCTGCTGGGCTGGTCGCATTACCAGCGCGGCTTCAAGGCCGGCTCCGTGGAGGGCGCCGATAAAGACGACGCCCAGTCCGCCATCGACGCCTACCAGATGGCGCTCAGCCTGGACCCCAAGCTCAAGGAGCTGCCCGACGCCTCCCGCCTGCACTTCAGCCTGGCGATGTGTTACGAGGCCGTGGAGAACCACGACGCGGCGCTCGAGTCCTACAAACACGCCTTCCGCGCCGCCCCCAACAAGGCGCTCATCCCGCTGCACGCCGCCCGCCTGCGCTTCAAGATGAAGGACAGCGAGAAGGCGATGCACAACCTGGAGATCGCCCACAAGAAGGCCGCCAAATACGGCCAGGTCGCCGCCCTCCAGGCCGCCGCCAAGAAGGACCCCTCCTTCCGCGTCATGCTCGCCTCGCCCATGCATCGCCGCGCGCTGGGCGTGACCGCCGACGAGGACATGATGGTCGCGTCCAACGACATCGCCTCCGGCGAGATGCGCGACGCCCTGCGCGACGCCCCGGCCAAAGCCGCCCCGGCCCAGGACCCCGAGGTCCTCGACAAGGTCGCCCAGGGCAACCTGGAGTACAAGTTCCGCCGCTTCGGCGCCGCCATCGCCGCCTACCAGGACGCCATCGCGCTCGACCAGGAGCGCCAGACGCTCGGCGTGCCCCAGCAGGCCCAGATCTGGGAGAAGATCGGCACCTCCTATAATAAGCTCGGCCAGTCCGACATGGCCCTGGCCTCGCTGCGCAAGGCGCTGCAGGTCAACCCGCTCAACCCGGCCGCCCACTACCAGAGCGCCTTGGCGCTCGCGGTGTCGGGCAAGACCTCCTCGGCGCTCGGCGCCCTCAAGGAGACCTTCAACGCCGCGACCAATCCTTCCGACCTGCGCCGCTTCGTGCTGATGTCGAAGACCGACGTCGAGCTGGAAGCCGTCCGCGACCTGCCGGAGTTCCGCTCGACGGTTTCTTCGTACGCCGACCGAATCGCGCTGCGCTGATTCGGGGGAGAGCCCCGTGACGACGACTTCCTTCGTCCTGCTGCTCGCCGCCGCCGCGTCCGCCCAGCCTCTGGCCCAGGACTTCGAGTCCGCCCGCGCCGGCCTGTCGCGCCCCGCGACGATGCGCTCCGTGGTGGACCCCAAGGCCAGCGGCGCCTGGTTCCGCAAGGTGGAAAGCGTCGAAGGCCTCGGCCACGGGCTGCGCGCCGAAGGCGTCCTGCCCTCCTTCCGCGCCGACCCCGGCCGCGACTTCGTCGCGCCGGGCGACTGGCGCAGCGGCCCGCTCGACCGCGCCAGCGTCTATATCGGCCTGGGCTCGCGCGTGTCCGAGGTGGACGCGGGCCTGGGCTGGAGCCCCGTGCTCGGCGCCGACGGCCGCCGCACGGGCGCCTACGCCTACCGCATCTTCTGGCGCGCCGCCCCGCACGGCTGGGGCCAGCCGGACAAAGGCACCCCTGACGACCTGTATTTCGAGCCCGGCGAGCGTTTCGTCATGACCATCACCGCGCGCGCCGACGGCACCGCGCGCCTCGACATCCGCCGCCCGCGCGACGGGCGCTCCTTCACCAAGGTGTTCCCGGTCGCGGGCCTGGACCTGCGCGAGCTCGCCTTCAAACGCATCCACTCCATCGACCAGTTCCGCGTGGTGGACGGCAAACGCGACGGCAACGAAGGCCACCCGGCCGCGCCCACGACGGCGCGCCTGGAGGGGGGGCGCTGGGACGCGGTGAGCGTGCTCACCGCCGCGGGCGTTCGCCCGCTGGCCGGCGCCGACGCGATCGAGGTGCGCAGCCGCGACACCGCCGCGTCATACCGCGCCCTGTTCGCGGCCGGCGCGCCCTCGGCCGAAGGCGGCGAGCCGATGCTCGTCGTCCCGCCCGCGCCCTAGGCCTACCGGCCCCTGGCCCCGGCGCTCTCCTTAGTTTGTATAATGACACGCGATGCCTTATTCGAAGCGTGACGCCCCGAACTGCGATTGGTGCTCCTTCCGCAAGAACTGCTTTTACGAGCTGCTCGGCACCAAGGAAGCCAAGAAGGCCTGGCGCGACATGCGCCTGGCCAACCCCTTCAAGCGCGGCGAGGTCGTTTTCCACGAGGGCGCGGCCCCGCAGGGCGTCTATATCGTCTGCACGGGCAAGGTGAAGGTTTACAAATCCAGCCGCACCGGCCAGCAGCTGACCACGCGCGTGGAATCCCCGGGCGACCTGCTCGGGCACGTGACCTTCCTCGCCAACGAGGGCCCCTACACCGGCACGGGCGAGGCGCTCGAGCCCAGCGTCGTGTCCATGATCGAGAGCCGCTCCTTCCAGGATTTCGTCAACCGCTTCCCGCACGCGGGCTTCGCGCTGATGCGCGAGCTGGCGCGCGACGTGCGCCGCGGCGAGAACAAGGCGCGTGACATAGCCTTCAAGCCCGCCCGCGGCCGCCTGGCCGACACCCTCATCCGCATGATGGTCCCCAAGAAGCCCTACCCCGTGGTCGCCGGCATCAAGCGCCGCGACCTCGCCGAGATGGCGGGCCTGACCATCGAGACGACGGTGCGCCTCCTCAAGGATTTCGAGGAGCGCGAGGTCCTCAAGAAGAAGGAGAAGGACCTCGTCATCCTGTCGGAAGAGCGCCTGCGCGCGCTCGCCGGCTCCGCCGCCTAAGCGGCGCCCCTGGGCCTTCGGGCCTATCCTCGACGGACGCCGGGCCCACGCGGCCTGGGACCTTTGACCTACATCAATTGAGGTCCATCAAGCCTAAGGCTTGACCGGACTCATTCTGATGAAAACGACAACACGCTACACTGTAGCTGTCGCAATCAACCGATTTAGACGAAACGACACGGAGAAACGAAAATGCTCAACCTGATCCTGACGCTCGCGATGACCTCGACCCAGCCCGCCGTGACCACCGCCCAGTTCAAGCCCTGCGTGTGGCCCAACGTCTGCAAGACCGTGACCGCCCCGGTCCAGACCGCCCAGTTCCAGCCCTGCGTGTGGCCCCGATATCCGCGCCGGCTGCCGCCCCGCTCGTCACGATCGAAGCCGCCCCCGCGGTCGCGCAGTTCCAGCCCTGCGTCTGGCCCCGCACCTGCAAGAACCAGGCCTAAGCCTTAGACACCCGGACCAGAAGCCGTGTAAACGGCCCCGACCCCTCGGGGCCGTTCTTATTTATGGGGGCATCAACCAAAGGGACAGGCACTCTCGTTAATTAACGAAAGTGCCCGTCCCTTTCGTTAATTAGGTGTTGAAGAGGCGGTCGCCGGCGTCGCCGAGGCCGGGGAGGATGTAGCCGTGGCTGTTGAGGATGGGGTCCACGGAGGCGGTGAAGATGGGGACGTCCGGGTGGTCCTTGTGGACGCGATCGACGCCTTTTTTGGCGGCCAGCAAGGTCAGCAGGACGATTTGTTTGGCGCCGTCGGTCTTGAGGATGTGGATGGATTCCGAGGCCGAGCCGCCGGTGGCGAGCATGGGGTCGCAGAGCACGACGAAGTGGTCCTTGAGCTTCTTGGGCAGCCGCACGTAGTAACGCACCGGGTTCAAGGTCTGCTCGTCGCGGTACAGGCCGATGTGGCCGATGGCGGCCTTGGGCGCGAGCTGGAGCAGGCCGGGCGTCATGCCCAGGCCGGCGCGCAAGACGGCGACGAAGGCCAGCGGCTGGTCGAGCACGGTGGCGGGCGCGCTCTTCAACGGGGTCTGCACGGTCGCCTTGCGGGTGCGCACGCCTTTGAGCACCTCGCAGCCCACGAGCATGGCGACCTCCGACATCAGGCGCCGGAAATCCTCGGGCGCGGTGTTTTTGTCGCGCAGCGCGGCGAGTTTGTCTTGGACGAGCGGGTGGTCGCTGACATGTAATTTGGGCATTAGCGGAGGACCTCCAGGATGATGGGCTTAACGCGAGGCGCCTTAGGGCCGACGGCCAAGGCCTCGGCGAACAACCTCTCGCCCATGCCGAGGCGCCCGACGTCGTTGGCGTGCAACACGGCGATGGCCTGGCCCTTCTTGACCGGCTCGCCGACCTTCCGCTTCAGCTCGAAGCCGGCGCCGTAGTCGAGCTCTTGCTCCATATACGCGCGGCCCGCGCCGAGCTGCACCGCCGCCTGTCCGACGAGGCGGGCGTCGAGGCGCGTGACGAAGCCGTCTTTGGGCGCCGTCACGACGCGGTTGAACTTGGCCTTGGGCAGCAGGCTCGGGTCGTCCACGATGGCGGGCTCGCCGCCCTGGGCCTTGATGACGGCCCGCAGCGCCGCCAGGCCGCGCCCGTCCTTGATGGCGCCGGCCATCTTTTCGGCGCCTTCGGCCGGCGTGCGCGCGAGTTTGGCCAGCGCGAGCATCCAGCCGCCGAGCGCGAGCGTGACCTCGCGATAGTCGGCGGCGCTTTCATCGCCTTGGAGGATCTCGACGGCCTGGCGGATCTCGAGCGCGTTGCCCACGTAGCGGCCGAGCGGCTGCTCCATGGCGGTGAGCACGGCCACGGTTTTCATGCCCAGGCCCTTGGACGTCTTGACCAGCGCCTTGGCGAGCTCGCGCGCGGGTTTGGCATCCTTGAAGATGGCGCCGGAGCCGACCTTCACGTCGAGCACGAGCACGTCGAGCTCCTCGGCGGCCTTCTTCGACAGGATGCTCGACACGATGAGCGGCTGGGCCGGGACCGTGGCGGTGGCGTCGCGCAGCTGGTAGAGCACGCGGTCGGCGGGCGCGAGCTCGCCGGTCTGGCCGAACAGGCACACGCCGAGCTCGGCCATTTGTTTGCGGATGCGCGGCAGGTCCAGGCGCACGGTGAAGCCGTCGATGGATTCGAGCTTGTCGAGCGTGCCGCCGGTGTGGCCCAGGCCGCGCCCCGACATCATCGGGACCGCCAGGCCGCAGGCCGCGGCCAGCGGGGCGAGCGCGAGCGACACGCCGTCGCCGACGCCGCCGGTCGAATGTTTGTCGGCTTTGGGTTTGCCCAGGTCGCCCAGGCCCAGGCGCTCGCCGGAGCGCGCCATCGCGCGGGTGAGCGCGACCGTCTCCTTCTCGTCCATGCCCTTGAGCAGCACGGCCATCAGCCAGGCGGAGAGCTGGTAGTCCTTGGCCAGCCCCTGCGCCGCCGCGCGCGCGACGGCTTCGAGCTCCTCGGGCGTGTGCCGGCCCCCGTCGCGCTTCTTGGCGATGAGGTCGAGGAACCTCATAGGCGTTATAACGCGGAGATCAGGTCGGACAACACGACACGCAGGTCGTCGGAGACGCGCGCGCCCAGCGCCAGCACGTCGCCGTGGTTCTGGATGGCGCCGGGCAGGCCCGCGGCCATGTTCGACGTCCAGACGATGGCCGCCGTGGTCAGGCCCATCTGGCGGGCGGGCACGACCTCGGGCACGACCGACATGCCCACGACGTCGCCGCCCATGGAGCGGAAGGCCCGGATTTCGGCGGGCGTCTCGTAGGAGGGACCGCCGACGGCCACGTACACGCCTTCCTTGGCCGGCACCTTGCGCTTCTTGCAGACCCGGGTCAGGAGCTTGCGCAGGCGCGGGTCGTAGGCCTCGGTCATGTCCGGGAACATGGTGCCGAACTCCTCCTCGTGGAAGGCGCGCAGCGGGTTGCGGCCCATGAGGTTGATGTGGTCCTTGACCACGGTGAAGTGGCCGGGGCGCACGTCGGCGCGCATCGAGCCGACGGCCGCGGTGACGATGAGGGTCTTGAGCCCCATGTATTCGAGCGTGCGCACGGGCAAGGCGATGGACTCCATCGCGTGGCCCTCGTAGTAGTGGAAGCGGCCCTGCATGACGACCACGGACTTGCCCGCGGCGTAGCCGAGGATGAGTTTGCCCTCGTGGCCCGGGACCGTGGTCCGCGGGAAGCCGGGGATGTCGCGGTAGGGGATAACGATGGCCTTCTTGAGGGGGGGAACGGCTTTGGCCAAGCCGGAGCCGAGGATGAAGCCGATGTCGGGACGGAAGCCCGGCGCCTTCTTCTTGACGAACGCCGCCGCCTTGCGGATTTGGCCGATATAGCTCTCGATTTTCATGCGTCCCGATTCTACCAAATCGCCCATCCAACGCGATGAGGTCAACCCCATCGAACTGGCGCTGGCGCTAGTTCGATGGGCTAAAACCCATCGGCGGCTCCGGTAATAATTCGAGCGCTTCTGGGCCCTTCGTTCTCTAGCGAACCGAGAAGACTGTTTTCTAGAATCGGCTCATGCCCACCGCCACCAGCGCCCCCGCCGACCTGAAAACCCTGACGAAGCAGATGCGCGTCGATATCATCCGCATGATCGAGGCGGCCGGCAACGGCCATCCCGGCGGCTCGTTGTCCATCATCGATATCCTGACCGTGCTCTACTGGAAGTTCTTGAAGCACGACCCCAAGAAGCCGGACTGGGACGGCCGCGACCGCTTCATCCTGTCCAAGGGCCATGCGTGCCCGGCGCTCTACGCCGTCATGGCGTATCGCGGCTTCTTCCCCAAAGAGCAGCTCATGTCGCTGCGCAAGCTCGGCTCGCCGCTTCAGGGGCACCCGGACCGGCTCCGACTGCCCGGCATCGAGTTCTCGACGGGCTCCCTCGGCCAGGGCCTCTCCGTCGGGCTCGGCATGGCCTGCGCCGCCAAGCTCGACAAGAAGGCCTTCAAGACCGTCGTCGTGCTCGGCGACGGCGAGCTGCAGGAAGGCCAGTGCTGGGAAGCCTTCATGGCCGCGCCCAAGTTCAAGCTCGACAACCTCGTCGCCATCGTGGACTACAACGGCGGCCAGATCGACGGCCCCGTCAAAGAGGTCATGGACATCGAGCCCGTGGCCGACAAGTTGCGCGCCTTCAATTGGGACGTCCAGGTCTGCGACGGGCACGACCTCGCCGCCGTGGAGAAGGCGCTCGCGAAGGCCTGGTCCGCCGGCAACGGCAAGCCGCAGGCCATCGTCGCCAACACGGTCAAGGGCAAAGGCGTCTCCTTCATGGAGCACAACATCGCCTGGCACGGCAACGCGCCCAAGAAGGAAGACGCCGACAAGGCCGTCAAGGAGATCTCCGATGCCCGCTAAAGCGACGCGCGAATCTTTCGGCGAGACCATCCTGGAGGTCGCCGAGAAGAACCCGAACGTGGTCGTCTTGGACGCCGACCTGTCCAAGTCCACGATGACCCAGCCGTTCATGAAGAAGTACCCGGCGCGCCACTTCGAAGTGGGCATCGCCGAGCAGAACATGGTCGGCATGGCCGCGGGCCTCGCGCTTTCGGGCAAAATCCCGGTGCTCACCTCCTTCGCGTGTTTCCTCATCGGCCGCGTGGAATCCATCCGCGTGTCCGCCGCCTACAACCAGACGAACATGAAGCTCGTCGGCACGCACGCCGGCATCGGCATCGGCGAGGACGGCACCTCGCAGATGGGCCTCGAAGACGTCGCGGCCATGCGCGCGTTGCCGCACATGACCATCCTGCAGCCCGCCGACCACGCCGAGACCCAGCAGGCCGTGCGCTGGATGCTCGAGCACAAAGGCCCGGTCTATATCCGCCTCACGCGCCAGAAGATGCCCGACGTGCACGGCCCCGACTACAAGTGGCAGCCCAACAAGATCGACGTGTTGTGGGAGCCCGCCAAGAAGCCCGCGAAGTACCAGGCGACCATCATCGCCTCCGGCGGGCCGGTGCCGCACGCCATCGAGGCCGCCAAGGCCGCCGAGGCCAAGGGCTTCGCCGTGCGCGTGGCCAACGCCTCGACCTTGCTGCCCTTCGACCACGAGGCCGTGGCGCGTTTCGCCAAGGACAGCCAGCGCGTCGTGACCGCCGAGGACCACAACGTGCACGGCGGCCTGGGTTCGGCCGTGTGCGAAGCCATCGCCGAACACGGCGTGGCCTGCCCCGTCGTGCGCGTCGGCCTGCGCAGCTTCGGCGAGTCCGCGACCCCCGAGCAGCTCTACGAGAAATACGGCCTGACCGCCCCGGCCCTTCTCGAGGCCTGCCTCAAGAACCTCGCTTAACGCCCTAAGCTAACGCGCGCAACGAAGCCTGCGCGGCTTTGACGCCGCGGTAATGCGCTTCCTCGAACAAGGACAGGCCGGACATGTCCGAATGCGCGAACGAGACGGGGCCGACGGGCGAAAGCGCCGCGCGGCGCGCGGCGCCGAACAGGAAGCCGGGGCGGGGGAGGATCATCCCGTGGCCCCACAGCCAGGCGTCCAGGCGCGTGGCCCTTTCGCGGATGTCCGGGTGGGCGCGCGCCAAATCGTCGAGGCACAGGTCGCGGCATTTCGCCCAATCCCAGCCGAAGGCCTCCTGGCGGCGAGCCGACGGGCCGCCGGTGAGCGGGCGGTAATACGTCCACACCGTGCGCCGCCGATCGAGGCTGATGTCCTGGTGGCGAGCGTCCACGTAACCGAGCCCCTGGCCGTTGTAGAGGACGTTGTCCCAGCTCGGCGGCGCGCCGTGGCCGTCGGCCGGGCGCTCGAGCGTGACGTTGCAGGTCAGCCACGGCGCGTAGTCGAAGCCTTCGGCCGACAGGCCCGGCACCAGACGCGCGGCGACGTAGCGCGGGGCCGCGACGATGACGCGTTTGGCGCGCAGGCGGCGGGCGTCGCCGCCCGAGGCGTCCATCGAGTCCACGACCGCGCCGTCCCCGTCGGGCGCGACGCGATAAACGAGGCGCCCGCCGCGCACGCGTTCGCCGGCGCGCTCGAGCAGCTTCTTGATGAGCCAGCCGTTGCCCTCGGGCCAGGTCAACACGCGGTCGTGCTCGCCCTCGGCGCGGGCGGCGAAGTAATGCAGGCCCGCCCAGGCCGACACCTCCTCGGAAGTCCCGCCGTAGTCGTCGCGCATGGCGTAGTCCACGTACCATGATAAACGGGAGGAGGTGAAGCCCTCCTGCGCCAGCCACGCCTTCATCGAGAGGCGGTCGAGGGCGGCCAGCTCGGTGGAGCTGCGCTCCATCGGGATGGCGAACAGCGGACGGCCGTCGCGCCCGCGGCCGTCGCGATACGTCCGGATGCGCGCGTCCCAGCGCTCCTTCTGGCGCCGATCGTCGGGCGACATCCCGTCCGACGGATACAAGCCGTCCTGCCAGCGTCCGTGGATGAACAGCCGTTCCTCCGGCGCGTGGCACAGGTAACGTTCGTCGTAACGGTCCTCGCCGCTGAGCACGCCCAGCTCGCGCAGGAGCGTCTTGAGCTCGGTCGCGTGCGGCCCGGGCACCGGCAGGTAATGCGCGCCCCACGGGTAGGCCGACACCTCGTTTTCGCCCCAGGCCGCGTTGCCGCCGGCGCGGTCCTCGAGCTCGAGCAGCTCGAAATCGTCGAAGCCCGCGCGGCGCAGCTCCCAGGCCGCCGACAGCCCGGCCGCGCCGCCGCCGACGATGACGAGGGGGACCTTGTCCTCGCGCGCCGGCGCGGGGAACTTGCCCGCGCGAAGCTTGTGGCCGCGCTCGCGCGAGGGGCCCAGCAAGGAGCCGTATAAAGGCGGGCGGCGGACGCAGGCGCCCAGCGCGACGGCCGCGAGGCCCGCGCCGAGGAACTCGCGACGGCTTATTGGACGACCTTCTCCCATTCGGCCTCGTAGTAGCGCACGAGGGCTTGCGTGTCGAGCCGGTTGACGTCGGCGTCCACGCGCGCCATGTCGGCGGGGAATTCGAAGAGCGACGGCAAGGTGGCCGTGGTCAGGTAGCGCAGCCCTTCGGGCAGGCGCAGCGGCGGCCGGTACTCTCCGGCGCCGCCGATGACGAAGCCCCACTCGCCGAAGGAGGGAACGTAGGTGTGGTACGGCGCCGTCTTCCAGCCCGCGTCGGCCATGGTTTTCTCGATGCACCAGAACGAGCGGCGCGCGAACAGCGGCGACGTCGCCTGCACCGAGATGAGCCCGCCGCGCGCCATGCGCCGCTTGAGCAGCCGGTAGAACGGCGCGGAGAACAGCTTGCCGACGGCGTAGTTGGAGGGGTCGGGGAAATCGACGATGGCCGTATCGAAGCCGCCCAGCGAGGTCTCCAGCCACTTGAAGGCGTCGGCGTTGACCACGCTCACGCGCGGGTCGCGCAAGGGCCGCCGTTGAGGCGCGAGAGCTCGGGTGCTCGAGAGCTACGGCATGCAGGCGGTCACCGCAACGTCGACCGCACGGACGCGTCAGGTCGCGCGGCACCTGCCAGGCCAGCCGTCGCCGCCGGCACCAGCACGCGCGCAGGCCTCCTTGGTGCGCCTGCGGCCATCACCGGGTGCACCAGCGCCTCGTGGTAGCGGTACTCGTCCATCGTCGAGAACTGCAGGTGCCCGTTGAGGAACAGCCGCCAGTCGTCCTTCCAGCGCGTGAGCACGATGCGCTGGTACGACGTGGTCTTGGCGAAGATGACCTCGTCGGCGAACAACGAGCCTTCGGCGTGTTCGGCGATGGCCTTGGAGCCGGCCAGGCCGGCGACGAGCAGGACGGCCGCCGCCGCGCACATGGCCTTGAGCCGCGCCGCGTCGGGAATCTCGTCGCGCAGCAGGCGCAGGGCCAGCGCGGCCACGCCGACGTTGAGCAGGCCGAAGACGAACGCGGTGTTGAGCAGGCCCAGGCGCGGCACGAGCACGAGGGGGAACAGGATGGACGCCCCCAACGCGCCCAGGTAGTCCACGGTGAGCACCTGCGACACCAGGTCCTTGAAGTCGAGCTTGCCCTTGAGCAGCCGCATGAGCAGCGGGATCTCCATGCCCACCAACGTGCCCACCAGCAGCACGAGCAGGTAGAGCACCAGCCGGAAGCCCGCCGCGTAGGTGAACGTCAGGAACAGCAGCGCCGCCGACCAGCCGCCGACGAGCCCGACGAGGATCTCGATCTGCACGAACCGCGCGGCCAGGCCGCGGCCCACGTATTTCGACAGCCAGGACCCCACGCCCATCGCGAACAGGTGCGCCCCGATGACGGTCGAGAACTGCAGGACCGTGTCGCCGAGCAGGTAGCTCGCCAGCGCCCCCGCCACGAGCTCGTAAACGAGCCCGCAGGTGGCGACGACGAAC
This sequence comes from uncultured Elusimicrobia bacterium, assembly GCA_965283875.1. Taxonomy (GTDB): domain Bacteria; phylum Elusimicrobiota; class Elusimicrobia; order UBA1565; family UBA9628; genus GWA2-66-18. Next base: position 165,429 of record CBDIQC010000001.1, read on the forward strand.
AACGAGGCCAGCAGCGCGTGCGTCACGGCCGCTCCGTCTTCAGCCCAGGACCGCGGCGGCGATGATGAGGCCCATGCTCACCGAGATGCCCGCGATCACGGTCGCGAGCGCGCAGTTCTGCTTCTGGACGATCTCGGCCCACAGGTCGTAGGGCGTGAGCTTGTCGAAGAGGCAGAACCAGGCGGTGAACACGGCCACGCCGATGCCGGAATAAACGACGGCCGCGGCGAGGTGCGAGACGTCCAGGATGTTCTTCATTTTCCTCCGGTGTAGCGTCGGTAATGCGAATAGTGGGAACGATAGGAGCCCGGGTTGTCGCGCACGGATTTGGGCACGCCCGTGACCTTCTCGACGGGCGTGAGCCACCAGCCCGTCCACAACGCCCAGCCCAGCGCGGCGACGAGCGCGCCGGCGTAGAAGCGGTAGTAGCGGCTCATTCGTCGTCCTCCCAGTCGTCGTCGGATTCGACGACGCGAGGGTGGTCGCTTTCCATCCAGCGCTCGTTCTCGAAGACCTCGCGGCGCATCCAGGCGTAAAGCAGCGGCAGCAGGAGCAGGAGGAAGGCGATCAGCGGCAGGCGCGCCAACGTGACGTCGCGTACGAGCGCCACGCGCAGAGAGAGCGCGGACTGGTCGGTCTCGGGCTCCACGCGCAGGTAATAACGTCCGGCGGGCACGCTGGGGAGGTACGCCTTCGCGTGCGTGCTCCCTCGTTCCAGGCCTCGCCGTCGTCCACGCCGTGGTAATGCGACAGCTCCACGCCGAAGTCCAACGCCACGTCGGTGTCGGCGTTGATGAGGGTCATGTTGGCGTAGGCCCAGTGGTTGTCCAGGTTGGAATCCACCTGCACCATCACGTTCGAGGTCCGCCCCGGAATCTCGAAGACGTCGCTCACGCGCGACTTCTCCGCGTCCGTGGCCGTGAAGTCGAAGCCGGCCGCGAACACGCCTTTGCCGGAGGACAGCGCGCCGATGAAGAAGTAGAGGCCGATGATAAGCGCGGCCGCCGTGAGGAAGCTCGCCTGCATGGACGGCAGGTGCGCCTGCCACGGGTTGGGCTGGGCCGGCGCGACCGAGCGCGGGCGCGGCGGGGCGGAGCCCTTGGGACCGAACGCCGCCCAGACCTCCTCGGGCTCGACGTATTCGCCGCGCGACCGCACCGACTCGCCTTCCGTCACCTCGTTGGAGAGCAGGAAGGGGGGCGCGACGAAATCGCGCGCGCGCACGCGGTCGCCGGCGGCCGCGAGCCAGGGGAACTCGCCGAGCACGTGCGTGGTGACGGGAACGCTGGTCTGGAAGTGGGCGTAACGCACGCCTTCGTAAACGAAGGAGGGGTTCTGGCCGGCGTCCGGGTTGCGAACCTTGGACATGTCCTCGGGCTGCGGCTTGCCGCCGGCGCCTTTCGGCGATTTCGCGTCGTCGGGCTTCTTCTGCGGGCTCGGGCGCTGCGAGCGCCGCGGCGGGCGCGGCCGCGAGCGGCGCGACGGGGTCCTGGCTCTCCAGCTCGCCGCCGAAGGCGACCTTCTCGACGCCGCAGAGCCGGCGCAACGTCTGGATCTCGCCCACGTCGAACCACAGGCCGCCGCAGGCCTGGCACTGATCGAGCACCAGCTGGCCGCCGGCGGTCTGGCCGACCTTCAGGCGCGCGTCGCAGCGCGGGCAGGCCAGGCTCGACTCGGCGAGCGTCTCGAGCTTGAGCGGCACCGCGAGCTCGCCTTTGTCGTAGAACACCCCGAAACACTTCGGGCAGGCGTCCACCGTCGTCTCGGGCGTGACCTCGTGCGGCTCGAGCGGCGCCCGGCATTTAGGGCAGTTCATCCGAGCAGCCCCTTGCGCGGCTCGGGCTCGTCGGGCAGGTTGCGCGCCAGCAGCCAATGCCCGTTGGACTCGACGAGCCAGCGGAAGCCCCGGTAGCGGGTTCCACAGCAGGTATTCGCCCCAGTCGTAGTCCACGCCGTAATAGCGCACGCGTTTGCGCTGGTAGCCGACGATCTCGAGCTCCTCGCCGCGGATGACGCCGCGCGCGCCGATGGGCAAGGTCGGGGGGACGTCGAGCTTGGAGAAATATTTCCCGACCAGCGCCATGCGAGGGTCGCGCGCGTCGAGCGTGGCGCCGCAATATTGGCAGGCGATGGTGCGCGTGACGCCTTCCGCGCGCAGCGTCAGCGTGCCGCCGCATTGCGGGCAGTCGAACTTCTTCACGCGGGCCTCTTCCAGCCCTCGAACTCGCGCAGGCCCGTGAGCTTGAGGTCGTCGAACTCCTCGTATTCGCCGAGGAACAGCAGCGGCCGCTCCTCGCCCTCCGACCAGTCGAGCGTGGCGAACTTGCGGCCGGGGGCGACGAGGTCGGCCGACGGCGCTTCCGCGCCCAGCGGCGGGCGGAAGGGCAGCTCGCCCTCGGCCGAAAGGTACCGGGCCTTCAGCAGGTCGCGCACCCGGAACGTCGCGCCGCCCAGCTCGAGCTTCTGGCCGACCTTGAGGTTCTTGAACAGCGGGACGTTGGCGGGCGTCGCCGCTTGGAAGCTCACCGCGTACGCGCCCTGCGCCTCGCCCAGCCAGCCTTGTTTGCCGTCGCCGAAGACGATGTTCCACTCGTTCCAGTAGGTCCCGTCGGTGGAGAGCTGGACGCGGCCCACGATTTCGAAGGACGCGCCCTGGTGCTGGCCGCGGCCGCCGACCTGGAGAGGCGTGCCGTCGGGCAGAGCTGGGCGACCTCGCCGAGCTTCTCCACGTCGAGGTCCTTGCGCTGGACCAGGCTGGAGCAATGCCCGCACACGGCCAGCAGGCAGATGGAGGTCTTAAAGACGATCGCGGCGCCGCAATGCGGGCACTTACGCTCGATCATACTCGTGGGCCGTATCCTAGCAGATGACGGCCCAGGTCGGGATTGGAACCGTCGAAGCGCCAGATCCACGCGTCGAGGAGATAATGAACGGCCTGCGGCAGCGCGAGCAACGGGACCAGCAGCGACAGCAGGACGGGCCCCGGCTCCCACGCCGTGGCCAGGCCGAAGAACACCGACGCGTGCTCCTTCCAGACCAGGAAATCCCACGCGCCTTCTTCGACGTAGGCCAAGACGAGCAGCAGCCCGATGAAAAACGCGGCGCCCGCCGGCCGGTGGATGGCCCCGCGCCAGCCGCCGTCGCCGGCCCATTTGCGGCTGCCGTAGAGCCAGACGAGGGCGAGGTAGGGCACGCCGTGCGCGACCACGTTGGTCGCTGTGAAGGCGAAGTCCGAGTTCGTCGCCACGATGCCGACGTACCAGGCCGCGGCCGTGGAGAACACGACGCCGACCTTGCCCGGGTTCACCGGCAGGCCCGCGCGGACGCGCGCGAGCTGGCGGAGGACGAAGGCGCCGAGCACCGCCGCGTACGCCGCGCCGGCCCAGCCGCCCGCCCACGCGTGCAGGCGCACGAAGTCGCCCTGGACGAACCACCAGAACTTGCGCGCCGGGTCGGCGTGCCAATACACCAGCGGGTACAGCATCGTCGCGTAGATGGCCGCGGCGTCGAGCCTCGCCTCCCAGGCCGGGCGCGGGCCCTCCAGGCGCGCGTAGGCGCGCAGGAAGCCGTATTGCTGGCGCACGAAGTGGAAGACGGCGAGGTAGGCGAAGCCCCGCCAGAACGCGAGCGGCGAGACGCGGTGCAGCGCGACCCCCGCGACCCAGGCCGCCAGAGGAAGATAGACGTACAGGGAGCGGCGGCGCGCGAACTCCTCGGGGTCGAGGTAGGTGCGGTACAACGACGCGTACACGTGGCCCACGTCGATGAACACCACGAACAGGAGCCAACCCCACGTCGGCGTGTCGGCGGCGCGCAGCGCGGGCAGCAGCAGCACCGCCGACGCGGCCAGGAGCGGCGGCCCGCAGAACCAGCCCAGGTCGAAGGCGGCCGAATGCAGCCACCGGCGTTCGCTCACCCGGGCATTATATGAAGGAGGAGAGCGGGCGTCACGCCGTCATCACGCGGGGCTTGCGGCGGCGCGGGGGGGCGGTTATCCTACGGCGATGGCCTGGGAAGACGACCTGGACCCGGATTGGATCCACGAGCTGCCGTTCTGGCTCGTGGCCGCCATGGCCCACGGCGCGCTCCTGACGCTCAACCCCGTGCTGCGCTGGGGCACGGCCCCGCGCGCCGACGAGAAGATCGTGCCCGTGGAGTTCGTCGCCGCGCTGCCCGTCGTGCTGCCCAACCTCGCCCCGGCCGCCGGCGACGGCACCACCGCCGCGCCGCGCCACGGCCCCGGCGCCTATGAAGCGCCCAAGGTGAAAGCCGGCGCGGCCGACGCGCCGCCCAAGGCCAAACCCGTGGCCAAACCCGCCGCCGTCAAAGGCCCGGCCGTCAAACAAGGCTCGACGGTGAAGGCCCAGGCCGCCAAGGCCGTGGCGCCGCCCGCCCGCGACCCCGCGGCCGAGACGCGCCGCGGCGCCGCCGCCGCGAATCGGCCCGCATCCAGGCCGCGGCCGTCGCGCGCGCCAAGGCCGAACGCGCCGCCGAGCGCGCCGGCGCCGAGCGCGCGCCGAGCGCGCGCAGCGCGCGGCCGAGAGCGCGGCCGCGGCCGAGGCCGCGCGGCACGCGCCGCGCTGGCGGCCGAACGCGCCGAGGAGGCGCGCCTCGAGCGCGAGCGCGTCGCCGAGCAGAAACGCGAGATCGCGCGGCAGCACGCCGAGGACGCCCGCATCGAGCGCGAGCGCCGCGCCGAGGCCGCGCGACAGGAGGCCGAGCGCCAGGCCGCGCTCGCCGCCGAGCGGCGGCGCGTGCTCGCCGAGCAGAAGGCGGCCAAGGCCGCGCGCCGCGCCGAGCTGTCCTCCGCGCTGGCGACGATGGACGACCCCGACGAGGTCCTCGACGCCGGCGCCGCGCCGCCGTCGGGGGGACGCGGCGGGGCGCGGCCGCGAGCGCCCGCGCGGGCGCCGCGGTCGTCGCCCAGGCGCGGCCTCGGCGCTGGCGGCGTCGCGACGGCGGCGGCGACGCCGGCGGCTGGCCGTCGGTAAGGCCTGCGCGGCGCGGCGCGCAGCCGGCGCGCGGCGCGCGCATGGCCGAGCCGCTCGACCCCGGCGACGTCGTCCGGGCGCGGCGAGAGCCTCATCGACCACGCCGCCAAGGCGGCGTCGGCCCGGCAAGGCGGCGGGCGCGTCCTGGAGCATGGACGGCGCCGTCGGCAACCGGCGCGTGCTGCAGCGCGCCGTGCCGACGAGCCCGGATTGGGTCGGCACGCGCGGCCTGGACCTGACCGTCACCGTGCGTTTCCAGGTCCTGCCCGACGGGCGCGTGCGCCCGGGCGCGGTGCAGAAAACCTCGGGCTTCCCCGACATCGACAAACGCGCCCTCGACGCGCTCAAACGCTGGCGCTTCGAGCCCGCGCCCAACGCCAAAGGCGAGGTGTGGGGCCGCGTGACCTTCCGTTTCACGTCGTAACGTCCGAAGACCCAGGCCCGCGTTACCCGAAGGACCCATTGAGGGTCATCAAGCGCCCGGCTTGACCCGTGACATCGGAGCCCGGGCCCGCGGCCCGCTACTCTATACCCATGAGACATTTGCTCCCTCTTTTCCTGCTCCTCCACGCGGCCTCCGCCGCCGCCGGCCCGCTCGGCCGCCTCCCCGTCGCCCCGATCCGCCCCGCCGCCTTCTCCAGCATCCGCGTGCCCCTGCCCATCCTTCCGCTGACCTCCCTTCCTGGCGTCTCCGTGCCCGCCGCCAACGGCGGCGTCAACCTGCCCGGCAAACCCTCTCCGCTGCCCGTGCCCCTGCCCGCCCAGCTCTCCGCCCCGGCCCCCGTCGTCGCCGGCGCGCCCCTGGCCCCCGCCCCCGCCGCCGCCGCGCCCGTCACCGACACCGACGAGGGCTTCTTCATGCGCTGGGACCTCCTCGACGGCGAGGACGACGGCCTGTCGCCCGTGTACGTTCCCGTCGTGCCCGGCCCCAAGCCCCTGTCGCCCGCCGGCGCGATGGTCGAGCTCGAGCGCGCCGCCGACGAGGCGCCGCTCGAGGTCTTCGACGGCGGCCGCGTGCTCGTCCTCTCCCGCTAAACGCCGCAACCCTCCGAGCATTGACAGGCGCGCGACGCGCCCCTACACTGGCGGGGTGAGACGGGCCCTGCTCGTCGTCTTCCTCTATTACGCCCCGGCGGCCCACGGCGCGTCCTCCGCGCGCCCGGCCGAGGAGCTCAGCGACGGCTATCAGGCGCTCGACATGGAGGCGCGCTCCATCATGGGCGAGCTCAAGATGCAGAGCGGCGACATGTCCGGCGCGCGCCGCGACTACGGACGCTCGCTCGAGCTCGGCCGCGGCGTGGACACGCCCAAAGACGACGTGGCCGCGCTCAACCACTACCGCACCGCCGAGATCGCGCTGCAGCGCGGCGAGTTCGGCGACGCCAAGCGCCACCTCGACATCCTGGTCACGCGTTACCCGCGCACGGAATGGGGCGAGCGCGGCTTGAAGCTGCTGCAGACCATGCCCGGCGACAGCCTGCGCAAGCCCGAGCAGGCCGAGGCCGACGAGCCGTTCGTGCCGGCGATGCCGTCGTCCACGCCCGAGGAGGCGCTCGGCCGCCTGCGCGCGGCCGTGGATTCGGAGCGCATCGAGGACGGCCTGGCCGAAGGCTACGATTTCCGCCGCCGCTACCCGGACCATCCCGCGCGAGCCGAGGTCGAGCTGGCCTGCGCCGCGCTGCACCTGCGCCGCGGCGAGGCCGCGCGCGCCGCGCGCCTGCTCCAGCCCGTGGCCGCGGCCCGCGGGCCGCTGCGCGGCCGCGCCATCCACCTGCTCGGCGCCGCGTTCACCGCGCTCGGCCGCGACGCCGACGTGCTCAAGGCCGTGCCCGACGCGGACGCCTCGGCCGTGGCCGACCGCTGGGTCGCGCTCGCGCAGATCTGGCGCGCGGGCGCCGAGGAGCGGCTGGGGCAGCGCGAGGAGGCCTACGAACGTTACCGCGCGGTGTCCGCCGCAGGCCACGATTCGCCGGTCAAGGCGCACGCGCTCGCCGCCGTCGCGGCGGATTGGGACCGCAAAGGGCGCCCGGCGCGCGCGCGCGACGCGCTCGCCCGCGCCGCGAAGGAAGCCGCGCGCTGGGGGCTCGACGACGTGCGCGAGTCGGCCACGTTGTCGTCGGCGCACCTGCTGCGCCGCGAGGGAAAACCGCGGAGGCGTCGTCGGCCTACGCGGATTTCGCCGCGCGTTTCCCGCGCAGCCCGCTGCGCCCGCGCGCGTTGTGCGAACGCGGCCTCATGCTCAAGAAGCTCGGGCTCACGCCGCAGGCCGTCAAGAGCTACCAGGAGATCGTGGACAAACACCCCGGCTCGGTGTTCGCCGCCGACGCGCACCTCCAGCTCGGGCAGCTGCTCACCGAGGAGGGGGAAAGCGAGCAGGAGCTGTGCCACCAAGGCCATGGCCAAGGCGTCGGAGGCCAAAGACGCCGACCTCGAGGCGCTGCTGCTCATGGCGCAGGTGCACTACAACAAGAAACGCTACCGCGACGCCATCCCGCTTTATAAACGCTACCTGGAGAACGCCGCGCCCGGCCCCAAAACCAAGGAGGTCGCCGGCCTCCTGCTCAACTCGGTGTGGCAGGCGGACCGCGACGACCCCGAGCTGCCCGCCCTCGTCGCGCAGTGCCCCGACCACCCGCTCGTGCGCGTCATCCGGCGCGACCTCGCCGCCGGGGCCTATAAACGCGGCGACTGGGCCGGCGCCGAACAGCTGCTGCGCCAGCAGATCGAGACCGACCCGAAGTCCCCGCGCGTCCACGACTGGCTTTGCGCGACGAGGCCCTGCGCCAGCTCGGCCACGGCGCCGACGCCGCGGACGCCTACCGCCGCTTCCTCGCCACCGCCCCGCCCGAGGACAAACGCCGCCGCGACGCGGCCTCGCGCCTGGGCGCCTTGCTCTTCGAGGCCGGCGACCACGCCGGCGCGGCCAAGGCCTACGGCGGCGTGACCGGCGACGACCAGGAGGCCGCCGACGCGGCCTACCGCAGGGCCTTCGCCCTCACCAAGACCTCGGACGAGGCCGCCGCCGCCAAATCCCTCGCCGCCTTCGCGACGAAGTTCCCCGACCACGACAAGGCGGGCTGGGCCTGGCTCACCGCGGCTAAAACGCGCGAGGACGCCGGCGATTTCGCGGGCGCCGCGCTGGCCTACGAGAAGGCGAAGGCCTGGCACCCGCTCGGCCGCCTCGAAGAGAAGCGCAAACGCGTCCCCCAGGCCAAGGCCGCCTACGAGCGCCTCAAAGCCGCCCGCCCCGCCGGCGACGCCGCGCGCCTGGCCGGCCTCCTGCGGCTGGCCCTCATGCTCGAGCTCGAGGACAAGCCCCGCCAGGCCGCGCCCCTGTACATGGACGTGATGCGCCACTCCGAACGCGGCAGCACGACCTTCGAGACCGCCCGCAAACGCGTCGAAGTCCTCACCGGCGACAATCCTCATCGGCCGCTGATAGTTGACGAAGGGTGACGAAGGGGTCAGGCACCGAGTTGACGAATTCGTCAACTCGGTGCCTGACCCTTCGTCAACTTTACATGGAAGACTTGCGGGGTTCGGGGGCACGGCTATACTCACGGCCATGGCACCGCTGACCTTCGTCGAGATGCTGAAAATCAGCATCGCGATGCCCATCCTGCTCGTTTTGTCGTTCGCCGTCATCGCCCAGGCGCTCGAGCGCCTGCTGCGTTCTGGTTCTCGCAGCGCCTGCCCGCCGGCTTGTGGGACCGCGTCAAGGAGCGGCTGGAGGCGGGGGACAAACCCGGCGCGTTGTCGCTGGCCCGCCGCGACTCGGGCATCATGGGCGAGGCGCTCTCGCGGCTCATCGCGCTCGACAACCCGACCAACGAACGGCTCATCGAGAACTTCCAGCTCCATCGCCAGCGCCTGTCCATGGCGCTCAACCGCCGCGTCGGCCTCTTCGGCACGGCGAGCTTCATCGCCCCGCTCATCGGGCTGATGGGCACCGTGCTCGGCATCATGCGCGCCTTCCACGACCTCTCGGCCGCGGGCGCGGGCGGCCCGGCCGTCGTCGCGGCCGGCATCTCCGAGGCCCTCATCGCCACCGCCTTCGGCATCGGCGTGGCCGTCGTCGCGTCCTTGCTCTACAACTATTTCACGCTCGCGGCCCGCGCGCGGCTGGGCACCGCCGACCTGTGGGTCCTCGAGCTGGCCGTGCTGCTCGAGGGGGCGCCCGGTGAGCGGCGGTAACCCGTTCCACCGCGACGAAAGCGCGGCGCCCATCTCCGAGGTCAATGTCGTGCCGTTGGCCGACGTGTCGCTCGTGCTGCTCATCATCCTGCTCGTGCTCTCGCCCATGGCCGCGCAATCCATGCTGAAGGTCCAGTCGGCCGCCGCCAAGGCCGCGCCGCCCAAGCCGCCCAGCGCCGAGGACCTGGTCCCGCAGCGCCCGCCCGAGGCCGTGCTCGCCGTCGGGCTCTCGCCGGCGGGCTACGTGGTCGAGGGCCGCTTCCTCGGCGGCGACGCGGAGCTGCGCGCCTGGCTCGTGCCCGAGCTCGCGCGCCGCGACGATAAGAAGGTGTTCCTCGCGCCGGAGCTGGAGACGCCGCACGGCCGCGTGGTGAACGCCATCGAGACCATCCAAGGCCTCGGCGCCCCCGCCGTGGCGTTGGTCCAGGTGTTCGACCCGAACGCGGGCGCGCCGACCGAGCCCGCCGCGACCGCGCCGGACGAGGGACGCTGATGGCCAAATACGGGGCCCTGCGCATGCGGGCGCTGACGTCCGAGCCCGAGCCGGTGACCGAGGTGAACATCATCCCGGTCATCGACATCTCGCTGGTGCTGCTCGTCATCCTGTTCGTGACCGCGCCGCTGCTGGCCTACCCGACCTTGCCGGTGTCCTTGCCCAACGCCGCCATCCCGCCCAACCAGGACGTCACCATCGCGGTGACCTTGTTCGAGGACGGGCGCCTGGCGGTGCGCGCCGCCGATTCCAAATGGGAGACGCTCGTGCCCGACCTGCGCCGGGAGATCTCCCAGCGCAAGGACTCCATCGTGCTCATCCGCGCCGATAAAGCCATCCCCTACCGGGAGATCCAGAAGCTGATCTCCGCGGCCAAAGCCGCCGGCGCGTCCCAGGTCGCGCTGGCCACCGAGCCGACGAAATGAGAGCCGCCGCGTTGCTCGCCGCGCTCGCGTTCCTCGGCGCCCCGGCGCGCGCGCAGGGCAAAACCGAGCTCCAAGAGGACATCACCGTGAAGGCGAAGGCGGGGGGGCCCGTGCTGGCCGTGCCGCCGCCCGCGGCGTCCAAACCCGTGGTCGAGGAGGTGCTGCGCTCGCTCGACCTCGCCAAAGACGACCGCAGCCCTTCGACCACCCGCATCCGCGTGGGCGGCGACCCGGCGCGTTTCGAGAAGCCGTTCCCGGAGCCGCCGTACCTCGCGTTGTCCCCGGCCAACATCGAGGCGCTCTACGACACGTGGGTCTTCGAGGTGTTCGCCGACCGCGAGCCGGTGTGGCGCAGCGAAGGCGTGGGCCTGCTGCGCGAGCGCATGGAGTGGGAGGGGCAGGGCCCGACCGGCGGCTTGGCGCTGACGCCCGGCAAAGCCTACCGCTACCGCTTCACGGGCCGCCGCGGCGGGCGCTCCTTCACCATCGAAAGCGAGCCCGTGGTCATCAACTCCTTCGTGCACCGCGAATACGTGGGCGAGACGCGCCTGGAGGTCCTGACGAGCCTCATCTTCGAGGAGGACAAGGCGGTCTTCGCCAAAACCGCGCGGCCCTATCTCGAGGAGATGGCCGAACGCCTGCGCCTGGGCGAGGCGCGCGCCGACGGCACCTATAAACTCGAGCGTACGTCCCCGACGCGCGCGCGCGCCTGGCCCAGGACCGGGCCAAGGCCCTGGCCAAACGTTTCTCCGACCAGCTCATCGTCGCCCACATGCGCGTGAAGGTGGCGCTCATCCCGGAGACCCGGGGCGAGGCTCTGGCCTGCTTTCTCGCGGCCTCCCGGGGCGCGGGCCTGAAGCCCGATTAGGTAGAATAGGGGCTTCATGGCCCCTAAAGCGTCCTATCAAATCGCCACCATCCCCGGAGACGGCATCGGCCCCGAGGTCGTCGCCGCCGTCCAGCAGGTCCTCGCCGCCGCCGAGGTGCCCATCGAGTGGGAGGAGCGTTACGCCGGCGCCGCCGTGTTCAAGAAAGGCGTGGGCTCCGGCGTGCTGCCGGAGACCGTGGAGTCCATCCGCCGCACCAAATGCGCGCTGAAGGGACCGCTCGAGACGCCGGTGGGCTACGGGGAAAAAAGCGCGAACGTCACCTTGCGCAAATACTTCGAGACCTACGGCAACATCCGCCCCGTGCGCGAGCTGCCCGGCATCCGCACGCCCTACTCGGGCCGCGGCATCGATTTCGTCGTGGTCCGCGAGAATATCGAGGACCTTTACGCCGGTATAGAGTACCTCCAGACCCCGGGCGTGGCGCAGGCGCTGAAGATCGTCACGCGAAAAGGCTCCGAGAAGATCTGCCGCCTCGCCTTCGAGCTGGCCCGCGCCGAAGGCCGCAAGAAGGTCACCTGCGCCACCAAGGCGAACATCCTCAAGATCACCGAGGGGCTGTTCAAACGCGTCTTCGAGGACGTGGCCAAGGACTACCCCGAGATCGCCGCCGACCACCAGATCGTGGACAACTGCGCCCACCAGATGGTGATGCGCCCCGAGCAGTTCGACGTCGTCGTCATGACCAACATGAACGGCGACATCCTCTCCGACCTGGCCAGCGCGCTCATCGGCGGCCTGGGCTTCGCGCCGTCGGCCAACCTCGGCGAGGACGCCGCCATCTTCGAGGCGGTGCACGGCTCGGCCCCGCAGATCGCGGGCAAAGACATGGCCAACCCCACGGCCATCCTCTCCAGCGCCGTGCTGATGCTGCGCCACCTGGGCGAATTAGACGCCGCGCAAACCGTGGAGAACGCGTTGCTCGTCACCATGGAGGAAGGCAAGGTGCTCACCGCCGACATGGCCGGCGGCGGCCGCGAGCCCTCCGGGACCAAGGCCTACACCGCCGAGGTCATCAAGAACCTCGGCTCCGCGCCCAAGTCCTTCCCGCGCCGCGCGCACAAACTGCTGAAGATGCCCTCGGTCACGCACGCCCCGGTCATGGTGCGCGCCGCCGACCGCCGCCCGATGGGCGTGGACGTGTTCGTCGAGACCGACATGGCCCCCGGGGTCCTCGGCCCCAAAATCGAGGCCTCCATCCGCGGCCTGCCCATCAAGCTGTCCCACATCTCCAACCGCGGCGCCAAGGTCTATCCTAACGAGCTCGGCGTGGACGCCGACCCCGTGGACTGCGCGCGCCTGCGCTTCGTCATGTCGCGCGAGTCCGACTCCCTGACCGACGCCGTGGTCATGGACCTGCTGTCGCGCGTCTCCGGCCACGCCATCTGGGTCCACGTCGAGAAGCTCAACAAGTTCGACGGCAAACCCGCCTTCACCAAAGACGCCGGCGAAGACTAGGCGGGGGGACGGGCCCCGGGCTGAGCCGGGTAAAAAATCGGTATTTTCGTTCGGCAGGCCCTGGCGCGCTCACGGGACGCGGTCCATTCTGTAGTCATGAAGGCGCCCCTCCTGATCCTCCTCCTCGCCTTAGCGGCCCCCTCGAGCGCGAACGCGCGCAAGGTTCTGGTCATCGGCGACTCCCATTCCGTCGCGAGCTTCGGCTCCCGCCTCGTCTCGCTCATCGGCCGGCCCGGGGGACGCGTCGTGGAGGTGTTCGCGGCGTGTTCGGGCGCGCCGTCCTGGTTCCTGCCGGGCGGCTCCCGCTCGAGCCCGTGCGGCACGTGGTTTCGCCGCTGGCGCGGCGAGCCCGCCGCCGCCGTGGACGTGCGGCGCGCGTCGCCCACCCCGGCCATCACGACCCTCGTGGACGACGACGTCGATCTCGTCGTCATCGCCTTGGGCACCAACATGGCGGATTGGCGCCAAGGCGGCGTCGGCTCGCTGTCGTCGGCCGGCGACCTGGCCCGCCAGGCCGTCATCCGCGGCGCGCGCTGCGTATGGGTCGGGCCGCCGCCGATTCCCGGTTATCCGAGCCTTTCCGCGACCGACGCGGCGAGAAACCGCGCTCGGCTTGATTCAGGCCTGGCCGCTGAGGTCCGAGGGCTGTGCTCCTACATCCGGAGCACGACGCCGTACAACGGGACCGACGGCATCCACTACGGGTCGGCGCGCGCCGAGGACTGGGCCGAGCAGGTTTACAACGACCCGGCGTTCGCCGCGGCGTTGTCCCCGCTGCGCTGAGCGGCGGCGACGACCAGGACGGAGACGAAGTACAGGGCCAGCAGGACGCCGCCGAAGACGACGGTCGTGGTGAGCGCGTCGCCCGGCGTGAAGAAGGCCGAGGAGAGCAGGATGGCGACCACGGCCTCGCGCCAATGCGACAACATGCCCCGCGGGGTCACGAAGCCCCAGCGCCCCAGGAAGAAGAACAGGATGGGCGCCTCGAAACACACGCCCGTGCCGACGACGGTGTAGAGGAACAGGTCCAGGTAGGGCTCGGGCTTGAGGTTGGCCCGCAGGCCCGCGCGCACGGCTTCGGCGAGCAGCAGGTCCGAGAGCAGGGGAAAGAGGATGAAGTAGGCGAACAACGCCCCGGAGATGAAACACGCGCTCGTGGTCAAGACGAAGGTGCCGGCGTAGCGGCGCTCGGACTCGCGCAAGGCCGGCTTGACGAAGCCCCACAGCTGGAGGAACAGGTAGGGGGAGACCAAAAAGGCCGCGCTCCAGAACGACAGGCGCAGGAACACGACGAAGGGCTCCACGAGGTCGGTGAAGGCGAAGGCCGACAACGCGGTGACGCCGTAGGGCGCGAGCGCGCGCTCGAGCGGGATGATGGCCAGGCGCCATAACTCGAAGCGCAGGGCGTAGGCCGCGGCCGTGCCCAGGGCCAGCGCGGCCACGGCGCGGATGAGGCGGCCGCGCAGCTCGCCCACGTGCTCCCAAAACGGCATGCGGGAGGCTTCCGCGTCCTCCGGAAGGGGCTCGGGCGTCAGCAGGCCGCGCTCGCTCACGGCGCGCGCCCGTCCGCGTCGAAGGCCGCGGGATAATGCTCGAGCTCGCCGTCTTCCAAGGCGACGACGTCGAAGCGGCAGGCGCCGTCCCAGCCGCGCGCGGCCAGCCACACCTTGGCGGCGGTGACGACGCGCCGGCGTTTCTTGCCGCCGACGGATTCGGCGGCGCCGCCCCAGCCCATGGTGGCGCGCGCGCGCACCTCGACGAAGACGACCTCGTCTTTATCCTTCATGACGAGGTCGATCTCCCCGGCGCGGGCGTGGAAGTTGCGCTCGAGCACGGTCATGCCCAGCGACTCGAGATGAGCCGCGGCGGCGTCCTCGGCGCGGCGGCCCGTCTCAGCGCGGTCCAAGCAGGGCCTCCGCGCGCCGCACGGGCGCGTAGGAACGGCGGTGGATGCGGCACGGGCCCAGGTCGCCGAGCGCGGCGAGGTGGCGCTTGGTGCCGTAACCTTTGTGCACGTCGAAGCCGTAGCCGGGAAACCGGCGCTCCATGCGCGCCATCCAGCGGTCGCGCAGGACCTTGGCGATGACGCTCGCCGCGGCGATGCTCAGCGACTTGGCGTCGCCGTCCACGACCGGCTCCTGCGCCACGTCGAGGCCGGTGGCTTTGCGGGGACCGTCCACGAGCACGAGCACCGGGCCCGCGGTTTTCGACGCGGCGCGCCGGGCGGCGCGTCCCATCGCCGCCAGCGTCGCGGCCAGGATGTTCTTCTCGTCGATGTCCCCGTGGTGCGCCCACGCCACCGACACCGCGCGGGCCTGAGACGCGATGACCGAGAAGGCCCTTTCGCGGGCCTTCTCGGTCATCAGCTTCGAATCGCGCACCTCGTGGAAATCCGGCCCCGGAGACTCGGGCAGGACGACGGCCACGACCACGACGGGGCCCGCCAGGGGCCCCCGACCGGCCTCATCGACGCCGACCAACGCCGCGCCAGGGGCGCGTAAGCGATGACCTTCGTCGAAGGACCGGCGGCCCAATGCGGACTTACTTCGCGACGGCCGGAGCGTCCTTGGCCTTCTTGGGGGCCTCGGGCTTGGGCGCCGGGGCCTTCACGGCCTCGGGCTTGGGCTCGGACTTCGCCGGCGCGGCTTCCTCGCCGCCGCGCTCGTCGAGACGCGCGTTTTTGCCGGTGAGGCCGCGGAGGTAGTACAGGCGGGCGCGGCGGACCTTGCCCGTGCGCACCAGCTCGATTTTATCGATGTGGGGGGAGACCAGCGGGAACGTGCGCTCCACGCCGACGCCGAACGAGATCTTGCGGACCGTGAAGGTCTGCGAGTCCGCGCGTCCGCGCTTGCTGATGACGGTCCCTTCGAAGACCTGGATGCGCTCGCTGTCGCCTTCCATGACCTTCATGTGCACCTTGACGGTGTCGCCCGGCCGGAAATCCGGCGTGGCGCCTTTCTTCTTCTCTTCCATCGCGACCATACGTTGTCTCCTGACGTCTCTCTTAGTTCGCGCCGCCGACCAAATCGGGACGCTTCTTCATCGTCGCCGTGAGCGCGGCCTGGCGCCGCCACTCGGCGATCTTCTTGTGGTCCCCGGAGAACAACACTTCGGGGACCTCACGTCCGCGCCACGTGCGGGGGCGCGTGTACTGCGGGAAATCGAGGAGCCCGGCGGCGAACGACTCGCTCGCCACGGCCTCGTCCTTCTTGAGCACGCCGGGCAGCTTGCGCACCACGGCGTCGGCGACGGTCAGCGCGGGGAGTTCGCCGCCGGTGAGCACGTAATCGCCCACCGAAAGCTCCTCGTCGAAAAGGCCCATCGCCCGCTCATCGACGCCCTCGTAGTGCCCGCACACGAGGACCAGGTGTTTCTCCTTCGTCAGCTCGTTGGCGTACGCGTCGTCGAAACGGCGGCCTTGCGGACTCATCAGGATGACGCGCGCGCCCTTCTTCTTGACGGCTTTGACCGCCTTCGCCAGCGGCTCCACCATCATGACCATGCCGGGACCGCCGCCGAACGGGCGGTCGTCCACCTTGCGGTGTTTGTCCACGGAGAAGTCGCGCGGGTTGACGCAGCCCCACGACAAAGCGCCCTTCTCGGCGGCGCGCGCCATGATGCTGGCGCCCATCACCGGGGGGAACATGTCGGGGAACAACGTCACGAAGTCTATCCGCATCTAGTCGATCTCGACGACGGCCCTCTTGCCTTCCTTCTGGGCGGCGACCGCGACCAGCGAACGGATGGCCTTGATCACCTTGCCCTGCTTGCCGATCACCTTGCCCTTGTCGCCCTCATCGACGAGAAGGGTGAGGACCGTGAGGTCCCCATCCATGCTCTCCTCGACCTTGACGGCGTCGGGCTTGTCGGCCAAACGCGACACGATGAACTGCGTCAATTCCTTCACGCTGTCTCCTTACTTGGCGGCGGCGGTTTTCAGAGCGGCCTTCACGAGCGACTCGACGGTCGGGGAAGGCTTGGCGCCGACCTTGACCCAATGCTCGTAACGCTCCTTCTTGATCTCGACCTTCTTGCCCTGCGCTTCGGTGCGCGGGTTGTAGGTGCCGATGACCTCGATGGGTTTGCCCGACGCGGCGCGAGCCTTGTCGATGGCGACGACGCGGTAGTAGGGCTGGTGCGGCTTGCCCTTGCGCTGCAGACGAATGACAACGGCCATGTGTGCCTCCGTTACGTCTTGTTTGCGAAAGCGGCGCGAGCCTTCTGCTCGAGCTCGCGGAAAGCGAGTGCGGGGTCCTTCGCGGCGAATACGGCCGAACCGGCGACGAGGCTGTCGGCTCCGGCCGAAGCGGCCTGAGCGATATTGGCGGCGTTGACGCCGCCGTCCACCTGGAGCCAGCAGTCCAGGTCCTTCGAATCGATGGCTTGGCGCAGCGCGGAAACCTTGGGCATCATGTCGGCCATGAACTTCTGGCCGCCGAAGCCGGGCTCGACGGTCATGACGAGCGCGAGGTCGCAGACGTCCAGCGCGGCGAGCAGGCCGTCCACGGAGGTCTTAGGTTTAACGGCAAACCAGCCTTGACGCCGAGAGCGCGAACGGCCTTGAGCGCCTCGCGACCGTCTTTGACGGCCTCGAGGTGGACGGTCACGAAATCGGTCTTGGCTTCGACGAACCAAGGCGCCACCGCGAGGGGATTGGTCACCATCAGGTGCGTGTCCACGATGAAGCCCTTGGCCTTGCACAACCGCACGAAATCAGGACCGAACGAAAGGTTAGGCACGAAATGCCCGTCCATCACGTCCACGGAGACCCACGTGCAGCCCGCGGCCTTCACCGCGTCGAGCTGCTCGCCCAGGCGCGCGAGGTCGCCCGCCAGGAGCGAGGGCACGACCGAGGGAGCCTTCGTGGCCGTCATCACAGGTCTCTCTCTTCCACCAGGATGCCGTTCATGTAAATCTTCACGCGCGCCGAGCCGGTGTCCTGCACGGGCACCTCGATCTTGGTGCCGGCCTTGCGCAGGCCGTTGAACAGCTCGCGCTCGCCGTAACGATCCACGAGCACGATGCGCACCTGGCTCTCGGAGCCGCCCACGGGCAGCTCGTATTTGAAGGACTTGGAGGCGATCGTCTTCGCCGCGCCGCCTTTGCGCCCGCTGACCGTCAACACGACCTTGTCGTCGGGCGAGACCACGGTGTCGGCCGCGGGCGTCTGGGAGAGCACCGTGCCGCCGGGGAACAACGAGGAGGGGTCCGACTTGACCGTGATGACGACGCCCAGGCCCGAGGCCCACGTCTGCGCGTCGCCGACGTCGCGGCGCGCGAAATCGGGCATCAGCGAGACCCCGGCGGGCGGCGGGCCGTTGGAGACGACGATGTTGACCAAGGTGTCGCGCTCCACGCTGGTCTCGGGCTTGGGGTCCTGGGTGAGCACCGAGCCCTTCTCCTGCTTGAGCGAATACGCCTCGCTGACCTCGCCCAGGCCGAGCTGCGCCTGGCGCAGCAGCATCTCGCCGTTGCGCAGCGGCAGGCCGATGAGGGAGGGCGCGAGCACGGTCTGGCCGCCCTGGCTGACGACGACGCGCACGGTTTTGCCCTCGCGCACGACGGTGCCGGCCGCGGGGTCCTGGCGCAGCACCGAGGCGATGGGCACGGCGGCGTCGAACTCGGTGCCGGTGCGGCGCAGGCCGAGGTTGAGCGGGGCCAGCGCGTCGAGCGCCGCGGCGATGGAGCGGCCCTTCAAATCAGGGACGGTCTGCGTCTTGCGCGCGTGGACCACGCCTTCGAGCGCCCACTGGCCGCCGAACCAGGCGACGGCGACGAAGACGACCCCGGTAAGGGCCAATTCCAATAGTCCGACGTTCGGGCGGTTCGCGGTGGTCACAGACGGCGCCTAAGACAAAACAGAGCCGACGGCCAGACGGCGGCCGTTGGCAAAATCCACAGCGGCGAGCGGCTTTTTTCCCTCGGATTGTACTTCGAGGAACCACAGTCGACTGCGGGACCCACATTCTACCAAAACACCCCTCTCCCGTTCAATGGAAAGGACCGTGCCTGGCACCCCTTTTCCGAGGGGGTCGGACGGCCCGGGGAGGGCCGTTTTGAGCACCTGGAGGGTCCCCAGGGCCGCGCGCGGCCAGGAGCGGAAGCCGCGGACGAGGTTATGGATGGTTGACGCGTCTTTCGTCAGGTCGATGCGGGCGTTCTCGCGCTCGATGAGGGGGGCCATGGACGCTTCGCCCTTCTGCGGCGTGCGCGTCACGCGCCCGGCCGCGAGCTCGCCGAGCTCGCGCTCGAGCAGCTCCACCCCTAACGCGGTGAGACGGGCCAGCAGCGCCGGGGCGTCCTCGTCCGGGCCGATGTCGGCGGGCGCCGCGGCCTGGATGTGGCCGGTGTCCATGCCTTCGTCGAGCCAGAACAAGGTCACGCCGGTCTTCGTCTCGCCGTGGACCAGGCTCCACTGCACCGGGGCGGCGCCGCGGTACTTGGGCAGCAGCGAGAAATGAGCGTTGAGGCAGCCGAGCCGGGGGATGGAAAGCACGTCGGCCCTCAGCAGCCGTCCGTAGGCCACGACGACGGCGAGGTCGGGACGCAGGGCTTTGAGCTGTTCCGCGATTTCCGACGGCTTGGCGGGCTGGAGCACGGTGAGGCCGAGCTTCTGGGCCTCCGCTTTCACCGGCGTGGGCGAAACCGTCATACCGCGGCCCGAGGGGCGGTCGGGCTGCGAGACGACCGAGACGACGTCCGTCTTGGACGCCAGCAGGCGCAGGAACGGCACGGCGGTCTCGGGCGTGCCGAAGAAGACGGTGCGCAGCGCGCTCACGCGGGTTTCTCCAGCAGGGAGAGCAAGGTCGAGACGGGCTGCTCGCGCGGGTCGCCGGCCACCACGCGCTCCGACACGAGGCGCAGGCCCGCCGCCTCGAAACGCTCCCGGTAGCCGCGCCGCGAGTCGCGCTGCGCGTCGGTCACGTACCCGTGCACCAGCAGCAAGCGGCCGCCCGGGACCAGCCAGCTCGCGACGCGGGGGAAAAGCCGTTCGAACTCGCCGCGGCAAAGGGGTTTGTCCAGGTAATACAAGACCTCGGCGACCACCGCCAGGTCGAGCTCCGGCCGCGGCGGCGCCCAGGCGCGCGCGTCCTGGCAGACCCATTCGACGTGCGACGAGCCCGCCAGGCGCGGCTTGGCGCGCGCGACGGCCACCTCGGAGACTTCGAGGCAGACGAGCCGCTCGACGCGCGGCGCGAGGCGTTCGGTGAAGTCGCCCTCCCCGGCGCCCAGCTCCGCGGCGTTGCGGTAACGACGCTCGCCCAGCGCCGCTTCCATCGCCGCGAACCGCTCCTGGTCGTAACGCGAGCCGCGAAACCCGTAGGGGTCGGCGCCGCGCCCGTAGAAGCGGTCCATCTTGCGGCGCGCGAGGTAGGCGGCGACGCTTCGCAGCAGCCCGGTCACGTCGCGGCCTCTTCGTAGAGCCGCAGATGGCTCGTCGCCGCGCGCTCCCAGGTGTGGCCCTCGGCGTTGCGCCGCGCGTTGTCGGCCAGGCGCGAGCGCAGCTCGGCGTCGAGGAGGCGCTCGCAGGCCGCGGCGATCTCGGCGACGGAGAAGGCCTCGGGCACGAGGAAGGAGTCCACGCCGTCGCTGAGCAGCTCGCTGATGCCGGCATGGCGCGTCGTCACGACGGGCAGGCGCATCGCCATGGCCTCCAGAGCGCACAGCCCGAAGGTGTCCAAGGGGGTGGGGTTGAGCAGCGCGTCCGAGGCGGCGTAAAGGCCCCGCGCGTCGCTGCACGCGTCGCCGGCGACGAAGCGCACGCCGTGCTCGCGCGCGAAGCGCGAGAACGGCTCCTTGGGGAAGGGGCCCGACGCGAGCAGGACCGCCGGGGACCGGGCGGGCAGCCGGGCCAGGCCGCGGATGGCGAACTCGAGTCCTTTCCAGGAATCTCCGACGTAGAGGAACACGACGTCCTCGCGCGACAGGGCGTAACGCCGGCGCGCCTCGACGCGCCGGTCCTGCGCGGCGTCGAGCGAATAATAGTCGGCATCCACGCCGTGCGGGATGACGCGCACCGCGTCCGCGTCGAGGCCGAAGCTCGAACGGACCTCGTCGCCGGAGCGGCGCGAGTGCACGATGACCTTGCGATGGCGGCCCGACGAGAAGCGCAGGCGCTCGATGGCGGAGCGCAACGCGCGCCGGCCCGTGCGCAGGCGCGGGGGATCGATGGTGAACGGGATGCGCGCGAGCTTGGCGAGCTCCACGTCCTGCGGGTCGTTGTGCATGTCGATGACGTCCTGCGAGACGGTGAGCGCGTGGCTGACCACCACGTCGTGCCGGCGCGAACTGCGCGCGCGCGCGCCGTCGCGCGCGCGGCCAACGGCATCGCCAGCATCGGCAGCAACGGCAGCAACGCTCCCAGCGGCAAGGACCAGGTGCGCCAGGAGCCCCGCAGGCTCGGGAGCCAATGCATGCCGACTTGTCCGTCCGGCAGGGGCGCGGCGTCGCCGCCCGGCAGGCGGTTGACCGACGAATACAGATGGACGTCGTGCCCGCGTCCGGCCAGCACCCGGGCCAAGGACAACACCGTGCGCGAGACCCCGTTGCTCGTCGAAAGCGTCTCCACGAGCATCGCGATGTTCATCGCTTCGCCATGCGTCCGGCCTGGTAGAGATGCCGCGCGAAGCGCAGCAGCCCCGCGCGGCCCGAGATGATGCGGCGCGGGATGGACAACGCGCGCCCGTCCCCGCGCTCCGTCGCGAAAGCCGCCCGGTATCCGGCGCGCGACACCGCCGCGCGGGCCGCGTCGTCGTAGTCGCCGTAGGGATACGCGAACCAGGAGATCGCCGCGCCCCAGGCCGACTCGAGCGCGGCCTTGGAGGCCTCGACCTCGCGCCGCAGCGCGGCGTCGTCGAGCGCCGTGAGCCGGGCGTGCGTGACCGTGTGGGACCCCGCGTCCCAGCCTTCGGCGCGCAACGTGCGCAGCTCCTCGGGCGTGAGCTGGCGGTGGCCGCTACCCGGCCCTTCGCCGTCCCACGCCGCGGGACGGCCCATCTCGGAGGTGACCATGAAGACGACCGCGCGGAAGCCGTGCGCCTTGAGCAGGGGCAACGCGTCGCTCACGAGCGTGGCGGAGCCGTCGTCGAAGGTGAGCAGCAGGGGCTTGCCCGCGGGCGCCCGGCCGCCCTCGCGTCGCGCCTCATCGTACTCCGCGGCGCCGATCGTGCGGTAGCCCAACGCCTTGAGCAGCGCGAGCTGGCGCGCGAAGTCGCGCGGGCGCACGTAGGTGTCCGGATGCCGGGCGCCGGGCGGCGGGGTTCCGATGCGGTGATACGCGAGCACGGGGATAGCCGGCATCAGTCCCAGTTGACCCGCACGCCTTTGATGACGTCGAGCACGCGCAGGCGGTCCTCGAAAGGCAGGCGGTCCACGTACAGCTTCCCGTCGAGATGGTCGATCTCGTGCTGGAAGGCGCGCGCGAGCAGGCCTTCGCCGGTGCGCTCCCACATCTTTCCTTCGGCGTCCATCGCGCGCACGCGCACCTTGGCGTACCGTTGGAGTTTGGAATAGACTCCCGGGACGGACAAACACCCTTCCTCGTCTCTGAGCTGGCCTTCCTGGGAGACGATTTCGGGGTTGATGAGCACGAGCGGGTCGCTTTTCCCGTCGGGCTTGACGTCGATGACGGCCACGCGCAGCGACAGCCCGATTTGCGGCGCGGCCAGGCCCACGCCGCGGGCGGCGCGCATGGTGGCCCACATGTCTTTCAAGAGGTTGGGCAGCTCGGGGGCGAGCGCGGCGTAGTCCGCCGGCGGGCAGACGGTCTTGAGCACCTTTTCGCCGTGTTTGGTGATGCGCAGGACGGGCATCAGAGCTCCATGGTCAGGTCTTTGCCGGGACCGACCAGCTTGAATTTGACGGGTTTGGCGCCGGCGCCGGCCAACGCGCCCCAGGTCATGGCCATGCGCTCGAGCTGGACCTCGACGTTGACGCGCTGGGTCACGCCCATGATGACCTCGGAGGCGCCGACGACGTGGGCGGCCTGCACGATGGCGTAGAACGGGTCGTTGGAGATGACGAGCATGGGCGTCACGGTTTTGCCGTGTTTCTCGGCCATGGCGATGACGCGGGTGAACAGCAGCTCCTCGTCGGGGCCCAGCGACACGTCGGCGTCGGCGATGCCGAGGCCTTTGAGGATCTTGGTGTGGAAGACGACGATGTCGGTCTTATCCGGGTCGTGGGTCTCCAGCGCCTTCTGCAGGGGGATGAGGCCGTTGGGGTCGCGCACCGCGACGAGCACGCGGTGCTCCTTGTCGAGCTCGGACAACACGCCTTTGAGGTCGTCGGCGTCGCGCAGGTTCAGCTTCTCGCGGTGGTCGCCTTCGGCCTGTTTGGCGTGGCGGGCGTTGAGCTTCTCCGAGAGGACGAACAGCCCGAAAAACGCGGCGGTGAAGACCACGCCCGCGATGGTCGCGATGCTCTTGGTGAAGAGGTTGATGAGCGCGAAGGTGAGCAGGCACAGGAAGATGGCGCCCAGGCCCAGCGGGATTTCGCGCCGGCCGAGCTTCAGGTTGAACGGGACCTTCCACTCGCGGTGCCCGGGCTGCTTGAAGCGCAGCACGGTGACGGCCGCCGACTTGAACACGAAGCTCCAGATGACGCCGAAGGCGTACGCCTCGCCGAGCAGATAGACGTCGCCGCGGCAGAGCACGATGGTCACGCATTGGAGGATCACGACGAGGTTGATCATCCGGTGCGTGGTGCCGTAGCGCGGGTGCAGCCAGCGCAGCCAGTCGGGCATGATGCCGTCCTCGGCGAGGCGGTTGAGCACGCCGTTGGAGCCCATGATGGACGTGTTGACCGCGCCGGAGAGGATGAGCACGCCGACGACCACGACGAAGGCCTGCAGCGCGAGCTGCGCCCAATGCGGCCCGGCCATGGACATCGCCAGGCCCGAGAGCAGGTTGTCGGCGTATTGGGCGCGCAGCTCGTGCGGGATGATGCCGACCGCCAGGAAGGACATGGTCGCGGTGAGCGCGATGGCGAAGACGAAGATGATGACGGCCGCGCGCTTCAAGTTGACGAGTTTGGGCGCCTCCATCTCGCGATAGACCTGGGCCAGGGTCTCCAGGCCGGACATGCCCAGGAAGGCGTGGCCCAGGGCGATGAGCACGCCCAGCCGGCCGACGACGCCGGACCAGGACTCCCCGTGCCACCAGCCCAGGGACTCCTCGCTGAAACGCAGCTCGAAGGAAGGCCAGTGGAAGCCGTTTTGGGAGATGGTGTAGGCCGACCAGGCGAAAAGCACCACGCCCATCACCGACACCAAGGACATGATCTTCAGCGCCTTGTCGGAGGATTCCTCGATGCCGTGGATGTTCTGGCGCCAGAAATAAAGCACGACGACGACGCCGAACACGACGGAGAACGTCTTGGGATCCACCTGCCAGTTGATATGAAGGTGGGGGAAGGCCGAGTTGACCAGGCCGGCGAGGTATTGGCCGGCCGACACCGAGCTGATGGCGCCGGTGAGCACGTAGTCGAACATGAGCGCCGAGACCGACAGTTTGGCCATGGTCCCGCCCATGGATTCGCGCACGACCTTATAGACGCCGCCGCGCACGAACATGCTCGACGCCTCGACGTAGAGCGACAGCACCGGCGCCGAGAAAAGCATGACGACCGCGATGTACCAGGGCGCCGCCGGACCGATGGCCTTCTCGACGATGCCGCCGATGTACCAGGCGGTGGAGGCCATGTCGCACAACACGATGGCGGCCGCGCGCCAGAAGGAGATGAAGGTCAACATCGCCGTGGTCAGCACGACGACGTCGGTCACCCGGCGCGACGAGCGCGGGTCAGGCTTCAAGCTTGCGGACCAGCTCGAGGGCGGCGGCGGACGTCGGGACGGCGGCCAGCTGGTCGATGACGGCGGGCTGGAACAAGGAGGAAACCCCGCGCAGGAGCTGGAGATGGAGGGGGAAGGCGTCCGGCCGGTTGGGCGAGAAGAAGAGGAACATCACCCGGATGGCGAGGTCGGGCTGCTTGGGGTCGGGCACGGGCTTCTTGAGGACGGCCATGCCCGCCATGATGCCGGGGATGCCGTCGAGCCGGGCGTGCGGCAGGCTCAGGCCGGTGTCGAGGGTCGTCGAGATGCCCTGCTCGCGCTCGAGGACCTTGCTGAGATAGGGGAGATGGTCGGAGAGGCCCGCCTTTTTGCACACCGCCGCGGCCAGCCGGTCGAGGACCGCGTTTTTATCCATGCCCTCGCCGGGCAGCAAGATGACGTCTTCGGCCAACAGCGGGGACACCTTGAGCCCTTTGGCGGAACGTCCGCTGGTGGGGGCCGTCTTGGCGGTTTCGGCGGGGGTGGCGGGGGCCTTCTTTTGGAACCAGCTCATGGGGGGTCTTCCTTCGCTATTATCGCACGCCCCGGGGGGGTTGTCAAATGGGGCGGAGACCCCCTCTTGTCGTATAATGCGGGCGTGCCGAAGGCCCGTCTTGCCGTCGTCGTCACCCGCCCCCGCGGCCGCGGCGCGTCGTTGGCCGCCGCCCTGCGGGCCCGCGGCCTGCGTCCCGTGTTCGCTCCGCTGATCCGGACCGCCCCGCCGCGTTCCTGGGCCGCCCTCGACGGGGCGTTGCGCCGCCTGGAGGCCTTCGACGCGGTGGCCTTCGCCAGCGCGGCCGCCGTCGAGGCCTTTTTCGCCCGGGCCCGCGCGGTCCGGGGGGCAAACCCCGGCGCCCCCTCGTCGTGGGCGCGGTGGGGCCGGCCACGGCCGCGGCCCTGGCCGCGCGCGGCTGGAAGGCGGACCTCATCCCCGAGGAAGGCACCGGACGCGGGCTGGGACGGGCCATGTGCCTGGCGCGCAACGCCCGCGTGCTGCTGCCGCGGGCGGAGAAAGGGCGCCCGGAGCTGCCCCGTCTTCTTAGGAAGGCGGGTGCGCGGCTGACCGTGGTGACGGCGTATCGGACGGTCGCCGACGTCGCGGGCGCGGCGGCATTGAGGAATGCTTTGAGGAACGGCGTCAACTGCGTCTCATTCGCCTCCGGCTCGGCGGTGGAGCAGGCACGAAAGACCTTAGGAACCGCGCGCCTTCGGCGCGTGTTAACCGTGGCCATCGGCCCGAGCACGGAAGACGCGCTTCGCGCGCACGGCGTGGTTCCGGCGGCGACGGCGAAGAAGCCGGACGCGAAGGCATTGGCCGAGGCCTGCGCGAAGGCGCTGCGATGAACCGCAAACTCGTCCTTAAGAGGGCGCTTTTATCGGCCGGGCGGGTTCTCACCGCCCGCTTCGGCAAGGTCGGCTACCGCCAGAAGCGTCCGGCCGACCTCGTCACGGCCGCGGACCTCGAAAGCCAGAAGGTGATTCTCGCCGCCATCCGCCGCGCGCTTCCCGGCGACGACTACCGCGCCGAGGAAGACGCCGTGCGCGCGACCGGCGCGGAGTACGAATGGGTCATCGACCCGCTCGACGGCACGACCAACTACGCGCACGGCTACCCGGCCTCGAGCGTGTCTATCGGCGTGTTGCGCCGCGGCCGGCCCGCCTTCGGCGGGGTTTACGATCCGTCGCGCCGCGAGCTTTTTCTCGCCGAGCGCGGGCGCGGGGCGACGCTCAACGGGCGCCGCCTGAAGGTCACCGCGGTTACGCGCGTGGCGGACTCGTTGCTCATCACGGGTTTCCCTATCTACGGCCGCGCCGAGAGCCTGACGCGCCATCTCGCCCGCTTCAAGGACTTCCTGGAAATCAGCCACGGCGTGCGCCGCTCGGGCTCGGCGGCCATCGACATGGCCTGGGTCGCGGCCGGCCGCTTCGACGGGTTCTGGGAGTCCGGTTTGAGCCCGTGGGACGTCGCCGCGGGTTGGCTGCTCGTGAGCGAAGCCGGCGGCAAGGTCACGGATTTTTCCGGCAAACCGTGGCGCGCCGGGCCGTCGCTCGGCCGCGAGACCGTGGCCTCCAACGGCCGGGTCCACGCGGGTATGCTCAAGGTCTTGAGGGGGACGCGATGAACAAGGAAGTGTTGATCGTCTCGGGCGCGCGCACGCCGTTTTGCGCGTGGGCCTACGGCAAAAACGGGACGGGCGGCCCCGGCGGCGCGCTCAAGGACAAGGACCCCTTCGACCTCGGCGCCGCCGCGCTCGTCGAGGCGCTGCGCCGCGCGGGCCGCGCGCCCGCGGAGCTGCGCTACGTCGCCTTCGGCAACATGTACCAAAGCGGGCCGCACGGCTGCTACGGCGCGCGCTACGTCACCCACCGCGCCGGCTGCCCGCCCGAGGTGCCCGGCATCGCGGTCAACCTCGCCTGCGGCACGGGCCTGGCCGCCGTGGATTCGGCGGCCTCCGTCATCCGCGAAGGCCACGCCGACCTCGTCGCCGCCGTCGGGGCGGACACGCCCAGCCGCCTGCGCAAGGACATCTTCGTGCCCTCCTTCACCGACCTGTCCTGCGGCCGCCACATCGCCAAAACCGCGGAGGAGCGCGCCGCCGAGGCGTCGCTCGGCCGCGAGACGCAGGACGCCTGGGCGCTGCGCTCGCACCAGCGCGCGACGGCGGCCCGCGCGCGCCTGGCCGAGGAGATCGTCGCCGTTGGCGCCGCGACGCAGGACGACGCCGTCAAGACGACCGCGACCGCCGATACCTTCGCGTCCGCGGAATTACTTTTCACCGACGGCCCGCAGACCGTGACGCACGCCAACACCCACGGCATCGTCGATGGCGGCGCCGCGCTCGTCTTCGCCTCGGCTTCGGCCGCCAAAGGCCCGGTGCTCGGCCGGCTCGCCTCGACGGCGCTCATCGGGCTGTCGCCCGAACGCATGGCCTACGCCGCGGTGCCCGCCGCGCGCAAGGCGCTGGAGGCCGCCGGCTGGAAAGGCGCCGACGTGGACCTCTGGGAGATCAACGAGACCTTCGCGGCGCAGACGTTGCTCGACCGGACGGAATTAGAGATTCCGGAGGACCGCCTCAACGTCAACGGCGGCGCCATCGCGCTCGGCCATCCCTTCGGGGCGACCGGTGTGCGCCTGGTCCACACCTTGCTGCTGGAGCTCAAACGCCGCGGCAAGAAGAAGGGCGTCGCGGCCATCTCCGTCGGCGGCGGCCAGGGCGTCGCCGCCTGCGTCGAAGCGGCCTAGAAGCGGAAGGCGACGGTGAAGCGGTTGCTCGTGCCCAGGTCGCCCTGGGGCACCCAGGCGTAGTCCACGCGCACGCCCGACAGGTCCAGGCCGAAGCCCGCGGTCACGCCGGCGAGGCCGTCCACCTCGCGCATGTGGCTCTGGTCGAAGCCGACGCGCGCCGCGGCCGACCAGTCCTTGGCCGAGCCCAGCCTCGCGGCGGGCAGGCGGGCCTCCAGGCCGATCGCGAGGAACGGCGAGTCGTCGGAGGGCACGACCACGTCGAAGGCCGCGTCGAAGACCGGCGAATGCCGCCAGTTGGCGCCCAGGCGCGCGCGCAGCGGCAGCGGGTCGGCGGTGGCGCCGAGCTTCAGCGGCGGACCGAGATGGTTGAGCGCCACGCCGAAATCCACCGGCCCCTCGCCGATCTCGGCGGCGTGCGTGGAGACCAGGCCCAGGTCCAGCGCCGCGCCCGTCGCGCTGCGGTCGTCGAGGGTCTGGCGGATGATCTTGAGCCCGCCGCCCAGCCATAACTGGCCCAGCCGGTGGGCGTAGGCCGCGCCGAGCGCCAGGTCCCCGGAACGGAAGGTGCCGCCGGCGTTGCCCTGCGTGTCGTACACGGTCTGGGCGCCTTGCCCGGCGTAAACGAGCCCGGCGCCGAACGCCCCCGCGCGGCCGAGCGCGCGGCCGTAGGCGGCGGTGCCCGCGTAGGCGCTTTCAAGCAGCTCGGCCGTAGTCCAGCGCGGCGCTCCTGGCGCGACTCCGGGCTCGCAAGCGTCCGAGCAGAGCCGGGTTATGGAACTGCGCCTCGGCGCCGCGGCCCGCGGCGGCGCTGACGCCGCCCATGGCGGCGGTGCGCGACCCGGCGGGCATCTTCAAGAAGGGCGGCGCCGGCGCCGCCACGCGGCTTTGGAGGAGAACGCATCCCTCGGGCAGCCAGCCCGCGCACGCGGGTGCCGCCGCCAACGCGAGGAGCGCGGCGAGCGTTAGACGGGCCAGACGGGTCCCCGCCGCGGCTTTTCCTCGGCGGGCGTCTCAGCGGGCGTCTCGGCGGCCGGCGGCGCGACGAGAGGCGGCACCTCGCCGCCGCTGAGCGTGGCTTCGGCGGCGGCGGCCGCGCGGCGGGTATTTAGGGGCGGGCGCCGGTTCGGGCTCGTTGACCGGGGCTCCGGCGCCGGGCGCGGCGCCGAGCTCGATCTTGAATTCGGCGGCGGTGACCGGCGCGGGCGCCGGCGCGGGCGCTGGCTCGACGACGGGCGCGGGGGGACGGCCGCGACGAGGCCGGCCAGCGGGTCGGCCGCGGGCTCGGGAGCGGGCGGCGCGACGGGTTCGGGCGCCGGCGCGGCGATGACGACGGGCTCGGGCTTCGGGTCGGTGGCGCGGCGCGAGCGTTTGGGCGCGGGCGCGGCGGCCGGCGCGGGCGACTCGGCCGGAACCGCGGCGGGCGCGACGGCGGCGGATTTAAGCGACTCGACGGCGGCCGTGAGCTCGCCGAGGCGTTCGATGAGCGCCTCGTCGCGCTCGGTGATGGCGTTGACGCGTTTAGAGAGCGTCTTGAGCTCGGAGCCCATGTCCTCGAGCTGGCCCTTGAGCTGCTGGAGATAGGTGATAGCGGGGCTGACGCCGCCCGTGAGGGTCTGTCCGGTGAGGCCCTCGCGTTTATCGGCCGCGGGGGCGGGCGTCGGCGCGGCTTCCGGCGCGGCGGAACGGAGGGGGCGGTGGGCGTCGCGGGCTCCTCGGGAATATACACGCGGCTGACGGGCACGGTCGCGGGCGTGTCGGCGACCGCTTCCACGGCCGTCTCGTCGTTGTGTCCGTCGTCGGCGGCGGCCGCGGCGCGGTATTGGCCGAGCAGGAAGAAGAACAAGGCCCCGCTCACGAGCAGGCCCGCCGATGAGATGTAGAACCAGCCGTCCGCCCAAAGTCCCGGCATAATGAAGGAATGATACGGACCTGGGAACACCGCGTCAAGCGCGCAACGGCGCGCGGGGCGCGCGCCGCCCGGACACCCGGAACGGAATTGGTATAATCCCGGCCTTGGTTACGAACTACCGCCTGGGGTGGTGCGCCGCCGCGGACGCCGACGCGCTCGCGCCCGCGGACTGGCTTTGCGACGGGGAGCGCGCCGAGCTCGACGCGCTCGCGCCCAAACGCCGGCGCGACCGGCTGGCCGGCCGCGTGGCCGCCAAACGCGCCCTCCTCGAGCACTTCTCCGCCGAGCTGGGCTGGCGCGCGGACCCGCGCGAGCTGGTCGTCTCCAACGACGACGCGGGCCGCCCCGTGCTGCGCCTGCCGCGCGGCACGCCCGGCGGCGTCCCCAGCTTCTCCATCGCGCACGCGGCCTGGGGCGGCGTCGCCGCCGTCGCCGCGCCCGGCGGGCGCGTGGGCTGCGACCTGGAAAGCGTCGTGGCGCGCCCGCGCGAGGTGCTGGCCTTCGTCGCCGCGCCCGACGAGCTCGGCGGCGTGGAGCCGTCCGACCCCGCCGCGCAGACGCGCCTGTGGACCGGCAAAGAGGCCGTGCTCAAGCTGCTCGGCCTCGGCCTGGACGCCGACGCCCGCATGGTGGAGGTCCGCGCCGGCGGCGCCGAGGTGCGCCTCGGCGGCCTGCCCGAAAAACGCTGGGCCGAGCTCGGCCGTCCCCGCCTCGCCGTGGATTTCACGACCCGCGACGGCTCGCTCGTCGCCGTGGCCCGCACCGGAGAATAACATGGATAAAGAAAAGACCCGAACGCGCCCCGCCCCGCCGCCGCCAGCGTCGTCAAGCTCCGCGCCGCGGTCGAGAAGGCCATGGCCGGCGGAGGGGGACCCCGCGTCGAGGCCCAGAAGGCGCGCGGCAAGTTCACCGCCCGCGAGCGCATCCACTACCTCCTCGACGAGGGAAGCTTCCAGGAGCTCGACCTGCTCGTGTCCACGCGCGCGACCGCCTTCGGCCTGGCGGACAAGGACATCCCGGGCGACGGCGTCATCACCGGCTTCGGCCAGGTCAATGGCAGGGAAGTCTGCGTGTTCGCGCAGGACTTCACCGTGCTCGGCGGCTCGCTGGGCCTGGCCCACGCGATGAAGATCTGCAAGATCATGGACCTCGCGCACGAGAACCGCGTGCCCGTCATCGGCCTGCTCGATTCCGGCGGCGCCCGCATCCAGGAGGGGTCGATTCCCTCGACGGCTACGCCGAGATCTTCAAGCGCAACGTGAAATGTTCGGGCGTCATCCCGCAGATCTCCGTCATCCTCGGGCCCTGCGCCGGCGGCGCGGTGTATTCGCCCGCGCTGACCGACTACGTGTTCATGGTCGAGGGCATCTCGCAGATGTTCGTGACCGGCCCCGACGTGGTGAAGTCCGCGACCGGCGAGGAGGTCACCTTCGACCAGCTCGGCGGCGCCGACGCGCACTCGACGAAGTCCGGCGTGTGCCACTTCGTCGCCAAATCCGAGCCCGACTGCTTCCGCCAGGTGCGCGAGCTGCTCTCCTACCTGCCGCAGCACCGCGCCGAGAAGCCGCCTCGCATCGCGAACCCGGATCCGGTGCGGCGCTCTACGCCTTTATTGGAGAAAATGTGCGACCTGGACCCGCGCAAGCCGTACCGCGTCCAGCACATCATCTGGCAGATCGTCGATGAGCACAAGTTCTTCGAGGTGCAGGCCGCCTACGCCAAGAACATCGTCACCGGCTTCTGCCGCATGGGCGGCGAGGTGGTGGGCGTGGTCGCCAACAACCCCGGCCATTTCGCCGGCGCGCTCGACATCAACGCCTCGGACAAGGCCGCGCGTTTCATCCGTTTCCTCAACGCCTTCAACATCCCCATCCTGACCTTGGTGGACGTGCCGGGCTACTGGCCCGGCGTCCAGCAGGAGCACGGCGGCATCATCCGCCACGGCGCGAAGATCCTGCACGCGTACTCCGAGGCGACGGTTCCCAAGATCACGGTGGTCTTGCGCAAGGCCTACGGCGGCGCCTACATCGCCATGAACTCCAAACACATGGGTTCGGACTTCAACTACGCCTTCCCGTGCGCCGAGATCGCGGTGATGGGGCCGGCCGGCGCCGTCGAGATCCTGTACTCGCGCGAGATCGCGGCCTGCAAGAGCGACGCGGACAAGGCGGCGCTGCGCGCCAAGCTGTCGGCGGAATACGCCGCGAAGTTCGCCTCGCCCTACCAGACGGCCTCCACCGGCTCGGTCGATGAGGTCATCGAGCCCGCGCAGACGCGCTGGAAGATCGTGCGCGCGCTGCGCTTCCTTAAAGACAAACGCCTGCCCGGCACGCACGAGAACCGGGGGAACATCCCGCTTTAAGACTGGGATTTCCCGGCATTTCTGCTATACTTCGAACGCTCATGATCAAGGCTCAAATCCTCGTGGTCGAAGACCAGCCCGCCACCGCGGACCTCATCATCGAGGTCCTCAAGAGCGAGGGCTACGACGTCGCCACGGTGGATTCCCTCGGCAAGGCGCGCGCCCGCATCAAGAAGTC
Organism: uncultured Elusimicrobia bacterium; assembly: GCA_965283875.1. GTDB lineage: Bacteria > Elusimicrobiota > Elusimicrobia > UBA1565 > UBA9628 > GWA2-66-18. Next base: position 197,403 of record CBDIQC010000001.1, read on the forward strand.
GGTGCCCGACCTGCTCATCCTCGACCGCAACCTGCCCGACGGCGACGGCGTCGATCTACTGGCCGAGCTGCGCGGCGACGAGAAGCTCGCAGGGCTGCCCATCATCGTGCTCACCGCCAAGAAGGACGTGTCCGACAAGGTCCAGGGCCTGCGCACCGGCGCCGACGACTACGTCGCCAAACCCTTCAACACCGAGGAGCTGGTCGCGCGCGTGGAAGCGCTGCTGCGCCGCTCCGGCAAAGGCGACGAGCCCGCCGTGCTCGAGGCCGCGACCATCAAGCTCGACCGCGACGCGCGCAAGTCCTTCGTGGGCGGCAAAGAAGTCCCGCTCTCGGCCAAGGAGTTCGACCTCCTCTGGTTCCTGATGTACCGCAAGAACCGCGTGCTCACGCGCGACTTCCTGCTCCAGCACGTCTGGGGCTACGACTCCGGGATCGAGCTGACCACCAAGGTCATCGACGTGACGCTCTCCCACCTGCGCCAGAAGATCGGCGCGCCCGCCGAGAAGATCGTCGCCGTCCGCGGCTTCGGCTACCGCTTCGACGCCTAGCTACTTCTCGGGCGTCGCGGCGTCGAAGTCCAGGCGGTCGCCCACCTTCAGCTTGCGGCGCGCGGCGTCGCCGGAAGGCAATTCCAGGACGTATTGGCCGCGGCCGCCGGCGCGGGCGATTTTGTCGTCGGGCGTGTCCACGCGCGAGGCCTTCAGGCGGGGGGCGATGACGTTGATGCGTTTGTCGGCGCCGATCCACAGCAGGTCGAGGGGCACCAAGGTGTTCTTCATCCAGAAGCCCAGGCCCATCTCGTTGGGGAAAACGAACAACATGCCGTAATCCTTCGGCAGGGATTTGCGGCACATCAGGCCGGTCTCGCGCGTGGAAGGCGTGTCGGCGACGTCCACCAGGATGGCCTTGCCGGAGGGGAAGGTCAGCTTGGTCTTCTTCTCGAGGAATTGCGGCTTGCAGTCGGCCTGGGCCGCGGGCTTCGGCGCGGGTTTGGCGGCGGGGTCGGCCGCGGCGGCCGTCAGCGCGAGGGCGAGCAGGAAAGCGGTCATGGGCGTTGCTCCGTCATTTTAACTTTTCGCGAGACGCGCCGCGCCTCCTCGGCCCAGCCCTTCGTGCCCCAAGGCCCCAGCCGTCCCCACAGCAGGCGGCCGAGGTCGTGGAAGAACACGGCGCGCGCCGGCCCGTCGGCATAGACGCGGTCGAGCGCGACGTCGAGGCGGCGGCCGAACTCCTTGGGGCCCGACGGGTCCTTCTGGTGCAGGTTCCAATCGAAGATGTTGCCGGGCATCAACGCGACGTCGCCGTGCCGGACGTAGGCGCCCCAGTCCTTGATCATCGCGCCGTATTGGGCCTTGTCGGCCTCGTAGAACATGAGCGCGTCGAGGTCCACGCCCGCGTCGTGCATCATCACCGGGTCCTGGCCGTGATGCCAGCCCTTGTCCCAGGTGAGCGTGAAGGCCCATAACGGCTTGTCGCGCAGCCGCGCCTTGATCTCCTTGACGATGAGCGCGACGCGGCGCGCGCGCCACCACTGCCAGGCGTCCACGAAGGCGGCGTCAACGCGCATGGCCTTCTTGCGCGCCAGCCAGAGCATGCGCTCCTCGCGCGAGAACGTCGCCCAGCCCGAGGGCAAGGACACGCCGGGCATCTCCGAGACGAAATCGTCCACCAGCTCGACGCCGCCCAGCGCGTTGCGGATGTAGTCCAAGCCGACGTAATCGACGTTCGGGTCGCGCGCGTACGGCGCGAGGAACTCCACCGCGTCGTCGAGGCGCCGGCGCTCGCGGATGGAGACGGCGCGCGTCGGCGTCGGGCGGCCGCGCTCGATCTCGAGGGCGTATTCGTAGCCCGGGACGCGGTTCTTCGAATCGAGCGTGAGCGAGTAGAGCACATAGACGCCGAACTTCAGGCCGCGGCGGCGGCATTCCTTGGCGACCTCGTGGATGAGCTCCTTGTTGGGCGCGAGCCAGGTCTGCCCCGGCTCCTTGCCGGGCGTGGAGCCGCCCGCCATCCAGAACGTGTCGGCGCCCAGGGACTCGGTCCAGTCGAGCAGGCCGCGCCAATCCGTCATGGTCCCGTCGGGGCGCCGCACCGTCATCTCCGCGAGCGGGTCGTTGCGCTCGAGCGTGGCGACGACCATGCCCTGCGGCGGGGGCGGCGCGGGGCGGCGCTCGACGGTGAACTCCGCGATGCGCGTGAGCGGGGCCAGGTCGTCGTGGCCGACCAGCGCCGGCCGGTACGCGCCGGGCGGCGCGTTCCAGGGCACGGGCCAGCGCGCGCCCCACAGGCCCGACGCCATGCGCCGCATGGTCAGCTCGCGCACGCCGGCGACGGTGGTCACGACGGCGCCGCCCCGCGTGACGACGACGCGCGGCGGCGCGGCGGCGAAACGCGCGTCCGCGTCGTCGGCGGAGGTGCGCAGGCGCAGCTCGACCATGTCGTAGTGGCGGACCACGTCGTGCTCCGCGCGGATGAAGACCAGCCGGCGGCGCTCGTGCCACTTGCGCCAGCCCAGCCAGAACGTGGCGCCCACCGCGGCGTAGAGCAGCACGACCGCGGCGAGCAGGGCCTTCTGGCGGGGGGAACGCGGCGGGCGTCGCATGCGGGAAGTTTATGATATACTGCCGCGCATATAGGAAGTGAGGGGGACGACTCGAACATGGTGACCGGACTCGTGCTGGTGCGACTGATGGCGGGCAAAGAGAAGAACGCGCTCGCTCGTCTTAAAGAGATCAAAGGCGTCTCGCATGTGACCGCCGTGTTCGGCCGCTGGGACCTGGTTCTCGACATCGAGACCGAGGACGTGGGCACCCTCTCCAACGTGGTCGTGCGCGACATCCGCGCCGCCCCGGGCGTGCTCTCCACCGAGAGCCTCGTCACCACCTCCATCTAAGTGGCCGAGCAGCAGCAAGCCGTCCTATCGGTCCGCGGCCTGCGGACCCACTTCATCACCCCCGAGCGCACGGTGAAGGCCGTGGACGGCATTTCTTATGATTTGCATTCGGGCAAAACGCTCGCCATCGTGGGCGAGTCGGGCTCCGGGAAAAGCGTGCACGCGTTGTCCATCCTGGGCCTGCTGCCCATGCCGCCCGCCAAGATCGTCGGCGGACAGATCCTCTTCCGCGGCGACGACATCCTGAAGATGAAGCCCGAGGAGCTGCGCAAGCTCCGCGGCAACCGCATCGCGATGATCTTCCAGGAGCCGATGACGAGCCTCAACCCCGTGCTGCGCGTCGGCGAGCAGATCGCGGAGGCCGTCGTCCTGCATCAAGGCGTGTCGCAGGAGAAGGCCTGGGCCAAGGCCGTCGATCTGCTCAAGAAGGTCGGCATCCCGCACCCCGAAGAACGCGTCAACGATTTCCCGCACCAGTTCTCCGGCGGCATGCGCCAGCGCGCGATGATCGCCATCGCGTTGTCCTGCGAGCCCGACGTGCTCATCGCCGACGAGCCGACGACCGCGCTCGACGTCACCATCCAGGCGCAGATCCTCGAGCTGATGAAGGACCTCCAGCGCGAGTACAAGATGGCCATCATCCTCATCACCCACAACATCGGCGTGGTCGCCGAGATGGCCGACGACGTCGTGGTCATGTACGCCGGCCGCCCCGTGGAGCACGCGCCGGTGGGCGAGCTGTTCAAGAACCCCAAACATCCCTACACCAAGGGCCTGCTGCTCTCCGTGCCCTCCATCTACGAGCGCAAGGAGCGCCTGGAGGCCATCGCCGGCCAGCCGCCGGACCTGGGCGCCGGCAACATCGCGGGCTGCCCCTTCGCGCCGCGCTGCGCCGACGTCAAGGACCGCTGCCGCGCCGAGGACCCCATCCAGTACCATCTGACCGGCGACCGCATGGCCAACTGCTTCAACGTCGAGGCGGAGTCCACGGACAAGACGCACCGCTTCGAGAAGCTGACGGAGGCCGCGTGAGCGTCACGCCCATCCTCGAGGTCCGCGACCTCAAGAAACATTTCGCCGCCCGCAAGGGCATGTTCGGCGAGAAGACCACGGTCAAGGCCGTCGATGGCGTGTCCTTCTCGGTGATGCCGCAGGAAAGCTTCGCCGTCGTCGGCGAATCGGGCTGCGGCAAAACCACGCTCGGCAAACTCGTGCTCGCGCTCGAGAAGTCCACCGCGGGCTCCGTGCTTTTCGACGGCCAGGACGTCTCCGGCATGAACGGCGCCGCGCTCAAGGAGATGCGCCGCAAGATGCAGGTCATCTTCCAGGACCCCTACTCCAGCCTCAACCCGCGCATGACGGTGGAGCAGATCATCACCGAGCCCTGGGACATTCACGGGCTCCACAAGGACCCGGCGGCGCGCTCCAAGAAGCTGCATAAACTGTTGGACGACTGCGGCATCGCCAAGTCCTTCCTGCCGCGCCACCCGCACGAGTTTTCCGGCGGCCAGCGCCAGCGCGTCGGCATCGCCCGCGCGCTTTCGCTCGACCCCAAGCTGGTCGTGGCCGACGAGCCCGTCTCCGCGCTCGACGTTTCCATTCAGGCGCAGATCCTCAATCTTCTTAAGGATCTTCAGAAGGAGCACAAACTCGCCTACCTGTTCATCTCCCACGACTTCTCCGTGGTGCGCCACCTGTGCACGCGCATCGCGGTCATGTACCTGGGCCGCGTCGTGGAGATGGCGGACTCCGAACAGCTCTTCAACGACCCCCAGCACCCCTACACCGAGGCGCTGCTCTCCGCGGTGCCCGTGCCCGATCCTTCCATCGAGAAGCGCCGCAAACGCATCCTGCTCACCGGCGACGTGCCGAGCCCGCTTAAGCCGCCGTCGGGCTGCCGCTTCCACCCGCGCTGCCGCTACATGGTGGACGCCTGCCGTACGCAGGACCCCGCGCTCGCCGACGCCAAGGCCGGCCACCTGGCCGCCTGCCCCGTGCTTCCTTTTAAAGAGAAGCGCTCCGAAGCCGCCCTCGTCGCGCTTTAACGCCAACGCCCGCATACCAACTGTGGCCGGACACAGTTGGTATACACCATGCGCATACATAATGGTGCGAGTTGAAGCTCCTGCCGGGCGGGCCTTTTGCCGGGGGGGAAATTAGGACTTTTGGCGTGGATATCCGGGATAAAATCGCTAGAATCCCGCCATGAGCCAACCCAGCCACGCGCCCGTGAAGCCTTACGTTTCCGCCGACACCGTCATGCACGAGTACACCTGGTCCGCGGTGACCGTGGGAGCGTTGCTCGGCATCGTCTTCGGCGCGTCCTCGCTGTGCACCTCGTGCTCAAGGTCGGCATGACCGTGTCGGCGTCCATCCCGATCGCGGTGTTGTCCATCACCCTTTTCCGGCTGTTCTCCAAGCTCACCGGCGCGCGCCGCACCACCATCCTCGAGAACAACATGGTGCAGACCGTCGGCTCGGCCGGCGAATCCATCGCCTTCGGCGTGGGCGTGACCATGCCCGCGCTGATGATCCTGGGCTACGAGATGGACGCCGCGCGCGTGCTCATCGTGTCGTCCTTGGGCGGCCTGCTCGGCGTGCTCATGATGATCCCGCTGCGCCGCGCCTTCATCGTCAAGCAGCACGGCGTGCTTCCCTATCCCGAAGGCACCGCGTGCGCGGACGTGCTCATCGTCGGCGAGAAGGGCGGCTCGTCGGCCAAAACCGTGTTCACCGGCTTCGGCATCGCCGCGGCCTACAAGCTCCTGATGAGCGGCTTCAAGCTGTGGGGCGACGCGCCCGAGCGGCACATCCCGTTTTTCAAAGGCGCCGCGGTCAGCGGCGAGGTGACCCCCGAGCTCGTCGGCGTGGGCTACATCATCGGCACGCGCATCTCCTGCGTCATGGTCGCCGGCGGCGTGCTCGCCTCCTGGGTGCTCATCCCGGCCATCAAGCTGTTCGGCGACGGCCTGGCGGCCCCGTTGTTCCCGGCCACCAAGCTCATCTCCGACATGTCCCCGGCCGAGATCTGGAAGTCCTACATCCTCTATATCGGCGCGGGCGCGGTGGCCGCGGGCGGCATCATCTCGCTACTCCAAGCGCTGCCCACCATCTACCACTCGCTGGCCGCCGGCATCAAGGACATCCTGGCCGGAGTCGGCAAACCCAAAGGCGGCGCCAAAAACCGCCACGAGGACGACCTGCCGAACTGGGTCGTCGTCGCGGGCTCGGCCTTCCTCGTGGTGGCCATCGCCGCGGCGCCCAGCCTGGGGCTGGGCTTCGGACTCAAGGGTTTCCTCGGCGCGCTGCTCATCGTGCTCTTCGGCTTCCTCTTCGTGACCGTGTCCTCGCGCCTGACCGGCGAGATCGGGTCCTCGTCGAACCCCATCTCGGGCATGACGGTGGCCACCTTGCTGCTGACCTGCCTCATCTTCGTGCTGATGAACCAGCTCGACCCCAACGGCGGCTGGGTGGGCAAAGGCGCGCGCCTGACCGCGTTGTCCATCGCCGCCATCGTCTGCATCGCGGCCTCCAACGGCGGCACGACGTCCCAAGACCTCAAGACCGGCTTTTTGGTCGGCGCGACCCCGCGTTACCAGCAGCTCGGTCTGCTCGTGGGCGCGTTGTCCTCCGCGCTCGTCATCGGCTTGACCTTGCTCCTCCTTAACGACGCGAGCACGGTATATGCCAAACGCTCCTACCCCGCCATCGTCGCGCCCGTCGCCGAGCTGACGCAGAGCGAGCCCCTGAAGGGCCCCGACGCGGCCGTCGATGCCGGCACCTACAAGGTGTGGCACGTGGCCGAAGGCGAGGTGGCGTCCTTGCCCCAGGGCAAATACCTCGTGGACGAGGCCGGCGCGATCAAGTACCTGGCCGACCCCGGCATCAACGGGACCGAGACCGTCCGCCTCGACGGCACCACCGCCTTGAAATACAACGCGCCCAAGGCGCGCTTGATGTCGCTCATCATCGACGGTATCCTGACCAGCAAGCTCCCGTGGGGCCTCGTGCTGCTCGGCGTGGGCATCGCCCTCGTGCTCGAGCTGTGCGCGGTGCCGTCGTTGCCCTTCGCGGTCGGCGTGTATCTGCCGCTGTCGTCCTCGACGCCCATCTTCATCGGCGGCGTGCTGCGCTGGCTCTCGGACCGCGCCACCAACAAGAGCGAGTCCGAAGGCGACATGAGCCCGGGCGTCTTGTTCTCCTCGGGCTACATCGCCGGCGGCGCCATCGCGGGCATCCTCATCGCGATGTTCAGCCTCAGCCCGTCGCTGTCGGCCAGCATGGACATGAGCGAGCGTTTCGCCGCGCTGGCCAAGAGCGACCTGACCTCGGTCGCGGCCTTCGGCGTCATCTCGGTGCTGCTCCTGCTGGTGGGCTCCGAGAAGTGGCTCGCCGACGGCCCCAAGAAGCATCGTGCGTAGAGCCGTCGCGCTCGCCGCGCTGCTCGCCGGCCCGTTCGCGACGCCGCTGCGCGCCGCGGAGGACCCGACGAGCCTGCGTTACGCGCTGGCCTCCGACATCGACAGCCTCGACCCGCACTGGGCCTACGACGCCGTCTCGTTGTTCGTCACGGACCAGATCTACGAGACGCTCATCGACTTCTCCGGGGGCGCCATCGACGCCTTCGAGCCGCGCGTCGCGTCCGTGGTGCCCAGCCGCGAGAACGGCTTCATCTCCGCCGACGGGCTGACCTACGCCTTCCCGCTGCGCCGCGGCATTAAGTTCCACGACGGCACCGCCCTGACCGCCGAGGACGTGCGTTATTCGCTGCTGCGCTTCATGCTGCTCGACCGGGAGGGGGGGCCGTCGGGCTTGCTGCTCGAGCCCCTGCTCGGCCTGCACTCGACGCGCGACCTGAAGCCCGAGCAGGTCTGGGAGCTGGCCGACAAGGCCGTGCGCCTGGAAGGCGGGGCGCTGGTCATCCGCCTCAAGCGCCCGTTCGCGCCGCTGCTGTCCTTGCTCGCCAACTTCGCGCCCATCGTGTCGCAGAAAACCGTGGCCGCGGCTGGAGGCTGGGACGGCGCGAGCGCGACCTGGCCCGCCCACCGCGACCCGGCCAAGGAGCAGTCCAGCCTGTACGCGCGGGCCAACGGCACCGGCCCCTTCAAGCTCATGAAGTGGGACCGCGCGGCCGGGGTCGTGCTCGAACGCAACGACGGCTACTGGCGCTCCCCGGCCAAACTCGCCACCGTGGTGCTGCGCGTGTCGCAGGACGCGCGCGAGCGCATTCTTCTATTAGAGCGCGCCGAGGCCGACATCGCGGTCATCGAGCGCCGCTTCATCCCGCGTTTCGCCGGCGCGCCCGGCATCGTGGTCCAAGACGGCCTGCCCAACCTGGAGGCGCAAAGCGTCATCCTCCTCAACCAGAAGGTCGAGGCCGAGGGCAACCCGTGGCTGGGGTCCGGGCGCCTGGACGGCAAAGGCATCCCGCCGGACTTCCTCGCCGACCCCGACGTGCGCCGCGGCCTCTCGCTCGCCTTCGACTACGACCGCTTCATCGCCGAAGGTTTCCAGGGCCAGGCCGAACGCGCGCGCGGCCCCGTGCCGCGCGGGGTGTGGGGGCGCCACGACCGCATGCCGCTGCCCGTGGCCTCCGTGGCCGCCGCGCAGGCCGCCTTCCAGCGCGCGCTCAAGGGCCAGGTGTGGGCGCTGGGCTTCCGCCTGCCCGTGGCCTACAACGAGAGCCGCGGCGAATGGCGCTTCGCCTGCCGCGTCCTTAAAGACCGCGTGGAAGCGCTCAACCCGCTGTTCTCCGTGGATTGCCGCCCTGCGGCACGCCGCGGCTCGGCGACGAGTTCCGCCGCCGCCGCCTGCCCGCCTTCGTCTATCGCTGGGTGCTCGACTACCCCGACCCCCACAACGCCATCGAGCCGTTCCTGCATTCGAAGGGCTACTTCGCCGCGCTGCTGGGCTACAACAACCCGCGCGTGGACCGCATGGTCGAGCAGGCCGCCGCCGAGCTCGACACCGCCAAACGCAAGACCATGTACCACGAGCTGCAGCTCATGTCGTCCATCGAGATTCCCGCCGTCTTCACCGTCGATGCGTGGCACGCCGTCGTGCGCCGCGCCAAGGTCGCCGGCTTCACGTACAACCCCATCACTCCCTACGGGAGTCTCTACGAGGTCTCCAAAATACCATGACGAACGCCCTCCGCGTCCTGCTCGCCGCCGCGCTGGTCCTGCCCGCCGCCTCGCCCGCCGCCGCCGCGGTCAAGAACCCCGACACCTTCGTCTTCGCCGGCATCGGCGACCCGGAGAGCTCGGACCCGGCCTGGGCCTATGACTCGGCCAGCAGCCACATCCTGGGCAACGTGTACGAGTACCTCGTTTCCTTCAAAGGCAGCGGAGTGCGCCTCAAGGACCTGGAGCCGATGCTCGCCTCGGCGGTGCCCACCAAGGCCAACGGCCTCCTGTCGGCCGACGGGTTGACCTACCGCTTTCCCATCCGCAAAGGCGTGAAGTTCCACGACGGCTCCGTCTTGACCCCCGAAGACGTCCGTTATTCGCTGCTGCGCTTCATGCTGCTCGACCGGGACGGCGGACCGTCTTCCTTGCTGCTGGAGCCCATCCTCGGCGTCTCCTCGACTCGCGCCGACGGGAAACTCATCCCCGGCATCGTGGAGAAGGCTTTCGCGGCCGTGACCGTGGAAGGCGACGCGGTCGTGCTCAAGCTGCCCAAGCCGTTCGCTCCGCTGTTGACCGTGCTGCCCAGCTACGGCGGCATTCTCAGCAAGAACTGGGCCGTGGGCCTCAAGCAGTGGGACGGCCGCCCTGAGACCGCCGCCAAACACAACAACCCCGGCCCCGTCGATAGCATCCGCCGTGGGCCTGGCCAACGGCACCGGCCCCTACAAGATCTCGCGCTACGACAAGAGCCTCAAGCAGCTCACGCTCGACCGCCACGACGGCTACCGCCGCGGCCCGGCCAAGCTCAAAAGCGTCATCATCAAGGTCGTTGACGAGTTCGCCACGCGCAAGCTGATGCTCAGCGCCGGCGACGTGGACTCGATCTATGCGCCGCAGATGTATTTCCCGCAGCTCGACAACATCCCCGGCGTGCAGCTCATCGACGAGCTCGACACGCTCGACATCGGCAGCGCGGTCTTCTTCGCCTTCAAGATCAACCCGGTCGCCAACCAGAACCTGGGCTCGGGCAAACTCGACGGCGAGGGCATCCCGCCCGACTTCTTCTCCGACAAGGACGTGCGCAAGGCGTTCGCCTACGCCATCGACCGCAACGCCTACGTCAAGGACATCCAGCGCGGCAAAGGCCGCCCCGGCCGCTCCTTCGTGCCGCCGGGCCTGCTGGGCTTCCGCTCCGCGGAAAGCCCCTACTCCTTCGACCTCAAGAAGGCCGAGGAGCATTTCAAGAAGGCGCGGGGGGGACAGGTCTGGGAGAAGGGCTTCAAGCTCGCCGTCATCTACAACACCGGCTCGACCCCGGCGCAGGTCATCTGCCAGATGATCAAACGCAACGTCGAGGCCATCAACCCGAAGTTCAAGGTCGATGTGCGCGTGCTGCAGTGGTCCTCCTTCCTCGAGCAGAAGAAGGCCGGCAAGCTGCCGCTCTACACCGGCGCCTGGGGCGTGGATTACCCCGACCCCCACAACTTCGCCTTCCCGTTCCTGCATTCGTCGGGTTATTTCCCCACGGGCCAGAACTTCTCCGACCCGCGCTTCGACACGCTCATCGAGAAAGCCGTGCGCGAGCTCGACGACGCCAAACGCGAGAAGCTCTACGCCGAGCTGCACCGCCTGTGGGACGACGAGGTCCCCAGCATCGTCGTCGCCGAGGGCCACCGCTACCGCGCCCAGCGCGCCTGGGTGAAAGGTTTCGTCCTCAAGCCCACCTTCCCCAACATGCCCTACGGCTCGTATTATTACGACCTCTATAAGGCCGAATAACCCAAAAGGATTGCTAGAATAACGCCCATGATGAGACCCCTCCTCGCCCTCGCGCTGCTCGTCGGTTCCTTGCCCGCCCCGGCCCTCGCGGCCGCCGTCAAGAACCCCGACACCTACACTTACCTCACCATCTCCGATTCGGACAGCCTGGACCCGGCCTTCTCCTACGACACGGCCAGCCACATGCTGATCTTGAACATCTACGAGCCCTTGTTCCAGTTCGACAAGACCTCGACCGAGAAGCTCATCCCGCTGGTCGCCGAGAAAGTGCCCTCCCGCGAGAACGGCCTCATCTCGCCCGACGGCAAGACCTACACCATCCCGCTGCGCAAGGGCATGAAGTTCCACGACGGCTCGCCCGTGACGCCCGAGGACGTGCGCTGGTCCCTGCTGCGCTTCGTGCTCCAGGACCGCGCCGCCGGCCCGTCGTCTTTGCTGCTCGAGCCCCTGCTCGGCTACCCCAACACCCGCGACGAGAAGGACAAGATCCTGCCGACCGTGTGGGCCGACGCCAACAAGGCCATCTCGCTCAACGGCGACAAACTCGTCTTGCGCCTGCCCAAGCCCTACGCGCCGCTGCTCTCCATCCTCGCCTCCTGGGCGCCCGTGTTGTCCAAGAAGTGGGCCGGCGCCAACGGCGACTGGGACGGCACCGAGGCCACCTGGCAGAAGTACAACAACCCCCAGAAGCAGAACTCGCCCTTCTTCGAGAAGGCCATGGGCTCGGGCCCCTTCAAGCTCGAGCGCTGGGACCGCAAGACGAAGGAAGTCATCCTCACCCGCTTCGACGACTACTGGCGCGGCAAGGCCAAGCTCAAAAACGTCGTCATCAAGGGCGTCAACGAGTTCGGCACGCGCAAGCTGATGCTCCAGGCCGGCGACGCCGACGCCATCTACGCCGACCGCCCGCTGCTCTCCCAGCTCCAGGGCCTGCCCGGCGTGCAGATCATCGACGACCTGCCCACGATGGAGATGAACCCCGTCGTGTTCTTCACCTACCAGATCAACGCGGTGGGCAACTCCTTCCTCGGCTCGGCCAAGCTCGACGGCAACGGCATCCCGTCGGATTTCTTCTCCGACAAGGACATCCGCAAGGCGTTCGCCTACTCCTTCGACTATAAGGCGTACATCTCCGACGTGTTCCGCGGCAAAGGCACCCAGGCCACCGGCGCGATCCCGAAGAGCCTGCCCGGCCACGACCCCAAGGGCAAGACCTACTCCTTGGACCTCAAGAAGGCCGAGGAGCACTTCAAGAAGGCGATGGGGGGCAAGGTGTGGGAGAACGGCTTCAAGTTCACCATGGCCTTCAACTCCGGCAACCTGCCGCGCCAGACCGCGTGCCAGATCATCAAGCGCCACGTCGAGAGCATCAACCCGAAGTTCAAGATCGACGTGCGCGCCGTGGAATGGCCCACCTTCCTCGACGCCTACAAGTCGTCGAAGCTGCCCATCTTCGTCATGGGCTGGAACGCGGACTACCCGGACTCCCACAACTTCGCCTTCCCGCTGCTGCACTCCAAGGGCGACTACCCGCACACCCAGAAGTTCAAGAACCCGGAGTTCGACAAACTCGTCGAGGCCGCCAACGGCGAGACCAACATGGCCAAACGCAAGGCCCTGTACTCCAAGCTCATGGCCCTGGCCTACGAAGAGGTGCCGCAGCTCTACGTCATCGACGTGGTGCGTTACCGCACGCAGCGCGACTGGGTGAAGGGGTGGTACCACAACCCCGTGTTCCCGGACTCGCCGTACGGCAGCTACTTCTACTCCATCTCCAAAGAATAGCGTGCTCAAGTACATCCTCAAGCGCCTGGCGTTCATGCCGCTCGTCATGTTCGGCGTGACCGCGCTCCTGTTCGGCTGCCTGCAGTTCCTCTCGCCGGAGATGCGCGCCTCGCTCTACATCAAGGACCCGCGCCAGCTCTCCCAGCTGGAGTCGGTCATCGAGAAATACGGCCTGCGCAAGCCCATGCCCGTGCAATACGGCATCTGGCTCAAGCAGGTGGCGCGCGGCGACCTGGGCTACTCCGAGACCGCGAAGATGCCGGTGGCCGAGGCCGTGACCTCGTTTTTCCCGGCGACCTTCGAGCTGACCCTCGTGGCGTTTTTCCCGATCCTCATCGTGGGCGTGTATTTCGGCGTGTTGTCGGCGGTTTATAAGGACAAGTTCGTCGATCACGCGACGCGCTTCGTGGCCATCACCGGCTACTCCTTGCCCAGCTTCGTGCTCGGCCTGCTGCTCCTGATGGTGTTCTACGGCCGCCTGCATTGGTTCCCGCCGGGCCGTTATACGCTGGAGACCGACATGCTCGTGCACGCGGCCGAGTTCCGCCACTTCACCGGCATGCTGACGCTGGACTGCCTGCTCAACGGCCAGTGGACGGCCTTCGTCGATGTGCTCAAACACCTCGTCTTGCCGGCGACGACCTTGCTCTACATCTCGGTCGCGCTGCTGCTGCGCATCACCCGCTCCTCCATGCTCGAGGAGCTGTCCAAGGACTACGTGCGCACCGCGCGGGCCAAAGGCCTGCCGGAGCGCGTCATCATCCGCAAACACGCCTTGGCCAACGCGCTGATTCCCGTGGTGACCTTGTCCTCGCTTCTCTTCATCGGCCTGCTCGGCGGCGTCGTCATCACCGAGACCGTCTTCGACTTCCCCGGCATCGGCCGCTGGGGCGTGCAGGCGGCCCAGCAGCTCGACGTGCCGGGCGTGCTGGGCTCGACCTTGCTCGCGGCCTTCCTGTTCGTCGTGGCGAACATGATCTCCGACATCCTCTACGCGGTCGTCGATCCGCGCATCCGCATCGGCGGCTGACATGGAACGCTTGAAAGGGATGTGGAAGGTCCTGCGCCGCAAGCCGATGTCCTTGCTGGGCTTCGGCCTCATCGGCTTCTTCTTCGCGGTGGCCGCGCTGGCGCCCGTGCTCGCCCCGCCCGAGAAAGGCTCGCGCGACAACTACATCATCCCGCAGACCGGCTACAGCCCCGACCCGGTGCGCCCGTCGAAGGACCACATCTTCGGCACCACCGAGCAGCAATACGACCTCTACTACGGCATGATCTGGGGCACGCGCACCGCCTTCAAGGTCGCGCTCCAGGTCGTCGTGGTGTCGGTCATCATCGGCGTGATCTTGGGCGGCATCGCCGGCTTCTACGGCGGCATCGTCGATGAGCTGCTGATGCGTTTCACCGACATCATCCTGGCGTTCCCGGATATCGTCTTGGCCGTCGTCATCGTCGCGGTCAGAGGCCCCAGCCTCACCAACGTGATGGTGGCCGTGACCGTGGTGTCGTGGCCGTCCTACGCCCGCCTCATGCGCGGCGACGTGCTCTCGGTCAAAGAGCGCGACTTCGTGGCCGCGGCGCGCGCGCTGGGCGCCTCCGACGCGCGCATCCTCATCCGCCACATCATCCCCAACTCCATCTACCCCGTGCTCGTGGTGGCGTCTTTGTCCATGGGCCGCATCGTCATCACCGCGGCCGCCCTTTCCTTCCTGGGCCTGGGCGCGCCGGTGGGCTACGCGGACTGGGGCCAGCTGATCTCCTTGTCGCGCAACTGGATCCTGGGCTCCTCGGGCAATCCGTTCGAATACTGGCATACGGTCTTCATTCCGGGCACCGCGATTTTCCTGTTCGTGCTCGGCTGGAACCTGCTGGGCGACGCCGCGCGCGACATCCTCGACCCCCGCCAGAAATAGCTACACTGGGCCCATGCCCACCCTCAACGGACTCCTCGACCGCGCGGCGCAGGAAGGGGGGCCGCGTATCGCCTACATCGTCGGGGAACGCGAGACCACCTTCGCCGCCCTCCACGCCGAGGTGCTGGCCGTGGCCGCGGGCCTGAGCCGGGCCGGCTTCGTCAAAGGCGACCGCCTCGTCATCGTCCACCGCAACGACCCCGCCTTCGTCGCCGCCTATCTCGCGGTCAACCGCCTCGGCGGCATCGCCGTGCCCATCAACTTCATGGTGTCCAAGCCCGACGAGCTGGCCTACATGATCAACGACTGCGGCGCCAAAGGCGCGGTCACCCAGGGCGAGTTCCTGCCCGGGCTCAAAGGCGCGGCGGCCAAGTGCCCGACGCTCAAGACGCTCTGGGTCACGGACGCGGCCGAGCCGGCCGGCCTCGTGCGCCCGTTCAACGAGCTGCGTTACGCGCCCAGCGCCTGGCGCCCGGGCGACGAGGACCCCGCCCACGAAGGCGACACGGCCGCCATCCTCTATACCAGCGGCACGACCGGCTTTCCCAAAGGCGTCATGCTCACCCACGGCAACCTGCTCTCCAACGCCGAAAGCTCCATCCGGCGCATGACGCTCGACCGCGACGACTCGGTCCTGTGCATCCTGCCGATGTTCCACAGCTTCTGCTGGATCATCGTGCTCATCGCGCTGCGCCTGACCGCGAAAACCGTCGTTTTCTCCAACATCGCGCCCGCCAAGCCGTGGCTCAAGGCCATGGGACGCCACCGCCTGACCTTGTTCGCGGGCGTGCCCCAGCTCTACGGCGCGCTGGCGCGCGAGGCCAAGGACACGAAAACGCGCCTGTTCCTGCGCTGGTGGGCGTTCCGCCGCGTGAAGATCGCCGTCTCCGGCGCCGCGCCGCTGGCGGCGGCCGTGGCCCAGGCGTTCAAGGACGCGGTCGGCGTGGGCATCTGCGAGGGCTACGGCCTCACCGAGACCAGCCCGGTCATGACCATCAACCCGGTGTCCGACCGCCGCTTCGGCACCGTCGGCCTGCCTATCGACGGCGTGACCCTTCGCATCACCGACGACGCGGAGAAAGAGCTGCCCGTCGGCGCGGAAGGCGAGGTGTGCACCAAGGGCCCCAACGTCATGAAGGGCTACTGGAACCTGCCCGACGCCACCAAGGCCGCGTTCACCGCCGACGGGTGGTTCAAGACCGGCGACGTGGGCGTGCTCGACGCCGACGGCTACCTCTCCATCCGCGACCGCAAGAAGGACATGATCATCATCAAGGGCTTGAAGGTGTTCTCGGCCCAGGTGGAGGCCGTCATCCTCGAGCACCCTCTCGTCGAGGAGGTCGCCGTCGTCGGCCTGCCCGACGAGGACGGCGACGAGACCATCAAGGCCTTCGTCGTGGCCAAAAAAGGCGCCGTCGCCGACAAAGCCGAGCTGATGAAGCACTTCCGCGAGAAGCTCGACGCGTATAAACGGCCCCGCGACGTCGAGTTCCTCGACGCCCTGCCCAAAAACGCCCTGCAGAAGGTCCTCAAACGCGAGCTGCGCGACCGCGAGCTCGCCCGCAAACAGCCCGCCAAGGCCTGAGCGCCGTGCCGTCCGACCCACGATGACGAAAGCGAAGATTCCGGCGGCGGCGTTAGCGGTCCTCAGGCGCGTGGCGTCGCTTCGGCCCGAGCCCGCGTGGCTCGTCGGGGGCGCGGTGCGCGACCTGCGCCTGGGCCGCCCGCTGCTCGACCTCGACGTGGCCTGCCATGACGCCAAAGGCCTGGCCGCGGCCTGCGCGCGCGAGTTTAAAGGCACGCTCGTCGTGCTCGACACCCAGAACGGCGTCTATCGCGTGGTCCTGCCGGCGGGCAAGGGCCCGCTGCAGGTCGATGTCGCCGAGCTGCAGGGCGGGGGCATCGCCGAGGACCTCCAGCGCCGCGACTTCACGTGCAACGCGGCCGCGCTCGCGCTGAGCCCGAAACTCGCGGCGTCGCCGCGCCCCGGGGACGTGCTCGATCCGCGCGGCGGCCTGGCCGACCTCGAGCGGGGCGTGCTGCGCTGCGAGGACGAGCGCCTCTTCGCCGAGGACCCGCTGCGCCTGCTGCGCGCCTTCCGCCTGGCCGCCCAGCTCGGCCTGGTCATCGAGGACGCGACGTTGCGCATGATCCGGCGGCGGCGCCAGGACGCGCGCCAGCCCGCGGCCGAACGCGTGCGCGCCGAGCTGACCGGCCTGCTCGACTGCCCCGGCGCCTCGGCCTTCCTGCGCCAGATGGACGAGCTCGGCCTGCTCACCGCGGTGCTCGAGGAGCTCGAGCCCGCCCGCAAATGCGCCGAGGCTTATTACGGCCCCGGCGGGGTCATGACCCACACCCTCGACGTGTGCGCGCGCCTGGACTACCTGCTGACGCGTTTCAAGAGCCTGTACCCGGCCCAGGCCAAGGCGTTCTGGAGCCGCCTGGCCGCGCGCGCCCCGGGCGACGCGCCGCCGCGCGCGCTCTTGATGCTGGGCGCCTTGCTCCACGACGTCGCCAAGCCCGAGACCGCCAAACGCGTGGACGGCCGCCTGCGTTTCTTCGAGCACGACGTCATCGGCGCCGAACGCGCGGCCGCCGTGCTCAAACGGCTGCGTTTCTCGCGCGCCGCCATCGATTCCGTCTGCGCGGTGGTGCGCCATCACCTGCGCCCGGGCCATCTCGTCGCGGGCGGGGGGGCCAGCGACAAGGCCGTTTATCGGCTGTTCCGCGACCTGGGCGAGGACGCGCCGGCCTTGCTCGCCGTGTGTTGGGCCGACCATGCCAGCTACCTGCCCGAGGCGCGCCTGGAGAAGCTGCTCAAGGCCGCGGTCCAAGACCCCTCGGCCGACGGCCGCGAGCTGGCCCGCCTCAAGCCCGAGGAGGCCCGCAAAACCGTGGCCCACCTCCAGCTCGTGTCCATGCTCTTGCGCCGCGGCCTGGCTCCGGGCCCCGGCCCCGTGCCCGAGCGCCTGCTCGACGGCGCGGCCGTCATGAAGGCCCTCAAACTCGCCCCCGGCCCGAAGGTGGGGGAGGCGCTCGAAGCGCTGCGCGAGGCCCAGGCCACGGGCAAGGTCAAAACGCGCGAAGAGGCGCTCGCCTTCCTCTCCCGCCTGAAATGAATGCGTAATAGGGCGGGGCTATGTTTCCCTAATAGGATGAGCATGCCCGGACTTGCCCTCGTCGCGCTCGCCGCGCTCCTCGCCGCGTCCCCGTCCCGGGCGGCGACGACGTTCGCCCCCGAGACGCTGCAATGCGACGGGACCTACGCCGCGGGCAGCACGACCCGCCACCCCACGCCGGTCCTGCGCGTGAGCATCAGCGACCCCGTCGGCCTCAAGATCGGGCAGGACCGCCTCGGCATCGTCCCCACGTCCACGCGCGCGTTGTGGCGCATGGACTCGGGCGTCGCCATCACCTCCTCGGTCGCCACCGGCGCCATCGACTGCAACCCGTTCCCCGACGAGGACCGCGTCAGCTACCATTGGGACTACACCGACCCCAACGGCTCCCAGCTGCTGCGCGTGGGCACCTGCGTCTATGACGGCGACTGCAGCGGCGGCTTCACCCTCAACGGCGGGCTCAGCCGCGTGCCGCTGTCGCTGGGCGCCTGCCCCGGAGCCGCGCCGGCCCTGGGCGCGACCACGGTGTTCTCGGCGAGCACGCTCAATGCCGCGTTGTTCACGAACAAGGCCGCCTTCAACGGCGCGCTCAGCCAGCGGGCCATCTCCAACACCCAGACCATCGACTGGGACCTCGGCGCCACCTACACCCTGACCGCCTGGATCCGCACGGCCGGCGCGGGCGTGCAGCGCATCCTCTCCACCGAGCGCGCCGGCAAGTTCTGGGGCATCTCCCTGAACGGCGGCGCGCTGAGCCACTACGACTCGCGCGACAGCGCCGTCGGCTCCACCGTCACGGTGACCGTCGAGGCCAACCCCACCATCACCACGGCGCCGCCCAGCGGCCTGACGGCCGTCGGCTCCTACCGCGCTTCTACATCGACGGCGCCCTGGTCGCCACCACGGTCGCGTCGAGCACGAGCTCGTTCAGCTCCACCCCATCGCCTCGAGCGCGTCCATCGGCGGCCTCGCCTCCGGCGGCGAATATTTCACGGGCGACATCGACGAGGTCCGCGTGTTGACCGGCGCGCTCGGCGACGACGAGGGCTGCGGCGGCGTTGAGCAGGTACTCCTCCAACGCCGGCGTCTCCTATTCCACCGTCGCGGGCTCCTACACGCCGTCCACCCCGCCCACGCGCACCCAGAGCGCGTTCACCTACGTCCCGGGCGAGGCCTGGACCGCCAACTCGCGCTGGATCTTCGTGGCGCAGACCACGTTCAGCGTCACGTCGCTGGGCCCGACCGTCACGGTCACCCGCGACAGCTCGCCGCCCTCGGCCCCCGGCTCCTTCGCCGGCACGCCGACGACCGCCAACGACATCACCTGGAGCTGGACCGCCCCGACGAGCTACTGCGGCCCGCCCACCGGCGCGGTGAGCTACACCCTCGTCAACCCGCTCACCGGGCTCGACGTCAACCCGCCGGGCCCCTTGGCCCACCCGACCTTCAGCGTCGGCGAGAACTTCGCCGGCGGGCCCAACCAGCGCCAGACGCGCGCGGTGAAGACCACCGACATCTGGGGCACCAGCGTGCTCTCCGGCGCATCGACCGCGTACACGCTCGCGGCCGTGCCCACCGCGTTGTCCTTCTCGAACGTCTCCACCGGCAGCTTCACGGCCTCCTGGAACGTCAACGGCAACCCGACCTACACGCGTTTCGAGGTCTCCTACTCCACCGACAACTTCGCCTCCCCGACGGTGTCCACGCCGGTGGCGCTGGGCGCCGACTTCACGGGCAGCTCGGTCTCGGTCGCGGGCCTGCCCGCCGGCTCCACCTACTACGTGCGCGTGCGCGCCTACAACGGGCGCTCCTCGGACTTCTTCGGCGGCGTGCCGTCGGCCTACGTGACGAGCGGCGTCATCACGCGACCGCCCGCGCCGACGCTCTCGGCCACGGCGCTGTCGAACTCCTCGGTGCGCTACGACTGGACCGCGGTGCCCGGCGCGACGGGCTACACGTTGTACGGCTCGGGGGGGGCGCCCGTGCTCTACGTCGGCTCCGCGCTGACCTTCACCTCCGCCACGCTCAACGCCAACACGTCCTACGGCGCCGAGGTCGAGGCGAACACCCCGTCGGGCCCGGGCGCGCGCACGAGCGCCTTCGTCTTCACCTTGGCCAACGCTCCGACCACGCCTTCGACGCCCTACGTCAACTCGACGAGCGTCACCTTCGAGTGGGCGGCCAACGGCAACCCCGGCTACACCTTCTACGAGCTCAACCTCTCGACCGACGCGGTTTTCGCCGTGGTCATCGCCACCGTCCCGGCGTCCTCGACCGCGGCGGCCGTGACGGGCCTGCTGCCCGGCACCACCTACTACGCGCGCGTGCGCGCGGTCAGCGGCAGCCAGGCCAACACGTCCTTCCTGCTCTTCGGCGCCACGGTCACGCGGGTCAACGCCGGCATCACGCAGAACGGCACCGGGCCATCGCCCTACGCCTCGGGCAACGGCCTGCGCGGCCAGTGGCATTTCGACGAGAGCACCGGCACCACGGCCTCCGACCAGTCGGGCAACAACAACCCCGCGTACCTGACCTGCCTCGCGCTGGCCTGCGTCTCCACGCCGACCTACGCGGCCGGCCCGCCCGGCCTGGGCACCGCGGGCTCGATTACTGGCGGCGACCACGGCCTCGCTCGCGTGCCCGACGCCGCGGCCTTCAACTTCGCCGGCGACGTCACCGTCGTCGCCTGGGTCAACCCCGCCAGCGTGGCCCAGCAGCACGGCGCCGGGCTGGTCGTGCGCGGCGACGGCGGCGCCGAGAGCTGGGCCCTCGACGTCGCCATCGACGTGGCCACGCGCCGCTTCCGCTTCATGCCCAAGCCCGGCTTCGTGGCGATGTCCACCACGGCCATCTCCGCCAACGCCTGGACACACCTCGTGGGCTCCTACGACGCGACGGCCGGCACCGCCTCGCTCTACGTCAACGGCCGCCTCTCCGCGACGGTCGTCGTCACGCCCCCGCGCAACAACATCGCCCACGACGTCTCCATCGGCAACCGCCAGTCGGGCGCGACGTCCTACGACCGCGGCTTCACCGGCCGCATCGACGGCGTGCGCCTCTTCGACCGCGCCTTCGGCGCGGCCGAGGTCCTGGCCGAGTACTCCGGCAACTCCGTATCCACCGTGTCGGCGTCCCCGCCCAACGACCGCGTGCGCGTGGGGCTGCCGCCGGCGGCCTTCGGCGCGGCGGCCGTCCTCTACGTGTCGGCCAATCCCGCCGCCGCGCCCATCCGCATCTCGCCGGCCGCGCTCGACGCGGGCCTGTCCTCTTTGCCCAGCGGGCTCACGCTCGCGCCGAACTCCGTCGTCGAGATCGTGCCCGTGGTGGGCGGCCAGCCCTTCACCCAGAACCTCGGCTCCTCGGCCACCGTGTCCATCGCCTACGACGATTCCAACGGCGACAACCTCATCGACGGCACCAACCCGCCCCTGCCCGCGTCCGGGCTGCGGATGTTCACGCTCAACACCACGGTCAACCGCTGGGAGGAGCTGCCCGCGACCCTCGACCCCGTGGAGCGCCGCGTCATCGGCGTCACGCCGCATTTCTCGGTGTTCGCGTTGTTCGGCCCGGCCACCATCGGCACGAGCCTGAGCTCGGCGCGCGCCTACCCCGTGCCGTGGAAGCCGGGCAGCGGCGGCGTCTTCGACGGCCCGGGATGATCTTCGCACTGCCTGCCGGCCTCCGGCAGCGTCACCATCCTGACGTTGTCGGGCGAACACGTCGCGGACTTCACCTTCAGCGGCGCCTCCGCCGGGCGCGCGGTCTGGGACGGCCGCAACGAGAACGGCCGCCGCGTCGCCAGCGGCGTCTATTACGCGCGCGTCAAATCGGACACCGACAACGCCACCGCCCTGCTGCGGCTGGCCATCGAACGATGAGGCTCCTGCTTCTCGCCGCCCTGCTCGCGCTCCCGGCCGCTCCGGCGCGGGCGGGCTTCGGCGCGACCGAGTCCGGCACCAGCGGCGCGGAGTTTCTCAAGCTCGCCGGCGACGCCCGCGCCGCCGGCATGGGACGCGCGGTGCGCGCGGCGACCGACGACGCGACGTCGGCCTGGTGGAACCCCGCGGGGCTCTCCGGCCTGCGTTACCGCCACGCCTCGGTCACCCACGCCGCCTCCTTCCAATCCGGCTTCGTGGACATGTTGACCTTCGCGATGCCGGTGAAAGGCCCCAGCGGGGGGAGTCGCCGCGAGCGCGACCTGGAGCCCGACCAGATCGGCTCCATCGCCGTGTCCGCCGTCTATCACGACGCCGGCCGTCTTAAGGAAATCGACAACACCGGCACCGAGACCGGCGGCAGCGTCGCTCCGCGCGACCTGGCCGTCGGCGTGTCCTGGGGCGCGGCCATGACGCGTAGCGTTGACGCGGGCGTCACCGTGCGCTACGTGACCACCAAGATCGTCCGCTCCGCGGCCACGGGCGCGCTCGACGCGGGCCTGCGCTGGCGCGGCTTCCTGCCCGGCGACGTGCCGTGGAACGTCGCGGGCACGGTGCGCCACGCGGGCGGCAAGCTCAAGTTCAACGAGGCCTCCGACCCGCTGCCGCTCGAGTTCGCCGCCGCCACCGCCATCCGCCCCATCAAAAGCGTCACCATCTCCTTCGACCTGGTCGCGCCCCGCGACCACGGCATGCTACCCGTGCCTCGGCTTCGAGTGGCGCACGCCCATGGCGTCGGGCATCGCCGGCGCGCTGCGCGCCGGCTACGACGGCCGCCTGCGCCCCGGCGACGTCGGCGTGCTGGCCGGGCCGACCTTCGGCGGCGGCCTGGTCTTCCAGCGCCTGACCTTCGACTACGCCTGGGCGCCCTCCGGCTTCCTCGGTGATTCCCACCTCATGACCGGGTCCTTGCGCTTCTGATGACGCTCCCCGAGTTCCTCGAGCGCTGGCCGTGGCCCGCGCCCTGGGCCGAGGCGCCCGGGCGGCTCGACTGGCTCTGGAACTTCGACCTCCCGGCCGACCCGCGCCGGCTGTGGCCCTTCATCGCCGACACCTCGGCGTTCAACCGGCGCCTGGGCCTGGGCGAGATGACCTTCACCGAGAAGGACGGCGCGCTGCACGGGCGCGCGACGAGCGCCGGCATCCGCCTGGAGTGGGTGGAGAGCCCGTGGGAGTGGGACTACGCCCGCTCGCTGAGCAACACGCGCACCTACAGCCGCGGCTTCGCGCGTTTCGTGCGCGCGCGTTACGCGCTGGAGGAAGCCGGCCCCGGCCGCACGCGCCTGACGGTTTATTTCGGCTGGGCGCCGCGCGGCCTGGCCGGGCGGCTCCTGCTGGCCGCCAGCGAAGGCTGGATGCGCGGGCACCACGGCCGTGCGGCCGACGAAGCCCGCGGCGGCGGCCGCCGCGGCGAGCGCGACCGCGACGAACGCGGCTCGGCCTCGACAACGCCAATGGCTCGACGCGGCGCTGCGCGCACGCCGGCCGAGGCTCGACCCTCGAAGCCTCGCGCGCACTGCAGCGGTACCTGGCCGAAGCGCCCGACGAGGACCTGCTGCGCCTGCGCGTGCGCCGCCTGGCCCGCGAGTGGGGGACGCCGACTCGGACCTTGCTGCGGGCGGCGCTGCACGCCACGCGCCGCGGCGTGTTGACGCTGAGCTGGGACGTCGTGTGCCCGCATTGCCGCGCCGCGCGCCTGGAGGCGCGCACGCTCGGCGACGTGCCGGCCCAGGCGCAATGCGAGCCCTGCGGCGTGGATTTCGCCGCGACCGGCCTCGACGCGCTGGAGGCGACCTTCCGTCCGCACCCGACCGTTCGGCGGCCGCAGCCGCGCCTGTATTGCGCGGCGGAGCCCGCCAAGAAGCCGCACATCGCGCTCCAACGCGTCGTCGCCCCGGGCGCCGCGGAAACGGTCGGCGCGCGGCTGCCCGACGGCCGCTACCGCCTGCGCGTCAAAGGCGAGAAAGGCTACGCGGTGCGCGACCTCGCCGCGGGCGCGGGGCTCACGCTCGAGAACCCCGGCCCCGGGGAGAAAACCTTCGTCCTCGAACGCAGCGAGCTCGACCTCGACGCGCTGCGCCCGGGGGACCTGTTCGCGTTCCAGGAGTTCCGGGACCTCTTCACGGAGGAGTCCGTCGGGCAGGACCTGCAGCTCGAGATCGGCGTGCAGACCATCCTCTTCACCGACCTCATCGGCTCGACGCGGTTCTACGAGGAGGCGGGGGACGCGGCCGCCTTCGCGCAGGTGCGGCGCCATTTCGTGAAGGTGTTCGAGGTCGTGCGCCGCCACGACGGCGCGGTGGTCAAAACCATCGGCGACGCGGCGCTCGGCGCGTTCCAGCGGCCCGCCGACGCGTTGCGCGCCGCCGTCGAGCTGCAGGAGTGGTTCAACGGCCGCAACCCGCAGACGGCCCTGCGCATCCGCATCTCCGTGCACTCGGGCCCGTGCCTGGCCGTCAACCTCAACAGCGCCATCGACTATTTCGGCAGCACGGTCAACCTCGCGTCCAAGCTCCAGGCCGCCGTCGAAGCCCAGCAGATCGTCTATACCGACGCGGTCGCCGCCGACCCCGAGGCGAAGACCTACCTCGCCGGAGTCCCCGCCCGTCCCGTGACCATCGACTTCCCGCTGAAGTGGTCCGGCGGGCGCATGCCCGCCTACCGCCTCGACGTCCCGTGAGTTAGGCACCTGTCCGCTCTCTCACGATTTTGATATCCTGGCCGAATGGTCGGCTTGCGCGCTTTCGCCGCTGAGATGTCCGGCACGTTCGCTCTCGTCCTGGGCGCGGCCGGGGCCGCCTGCATGGACGCGCTCACCGGGGGCCGCTTGGGGCCCGGCGGCGTCGCCTTGGCCTACGCCGCCGCGACCGTGGCCGCGTTCCATTCCTTTCCCGGCGCCATCGGGCGATTCAACCCGGCCCTGACCTTGGCCGACCTGGGCTTCAAACGCATCGGCACCCTCCAGGCGGTGTTCGCGCTCACCGCCCAGCTGCTCGGCTCGGCCTGCGCGGCGCTGTTTTTGCGCGCGGCGCTCTCCAGCCGCCCCGAGCTGCTCGAGCCGCCTTTCTCGCTGGGCGCCTGCGCGCTGCAGGGCATCGGCTACCGCTCGGCCACCCTCGTGGAGGCGGTCCTGACCTTCTTCCTCGCCTGCGCGGTCGCCGCCTCCAACGACAACCGCGCCCGTCGCCGCGGCCCGCTGGCCATCGGCGCGGCGACCTTGTTCGGCGCGCTCGCGGCCGGCCCCCTGACCGGCGCCGCGCTCAACCCCGCGCGCGCCTTCGGCCCGGCGCTGGCCTCCGGCTTCTGGACGCACCATTACGTGTTCTGGGTCGGCCCGCTCGCGGGCGCGGCCCTGGCCGCGCTCGTCTCACCCTATCTGGTCCACGAGGAGAAACGCCCATGATCGCCGTCAAAACGCTCGCCCTGAAGTCCCTGGAAGCCGACGCCCGCGACGTCGCCGTGTTCGGCTACGACGACGGCTCGATCGCCGGAGCGAAGCTCCTGGCGTCGGCCGCCAAATCCGCGTTGTCGGCGGCGCTGAAGGCCGAGGGCTTCAAAGGCGGCGCTAAAGAAATCTGCCGCGTGGACGTCGAGCTCGTCGGCAAGCTCCGCCGCGTCTATGCCGTCGGCCTGGGCAAGAAGAAAGGCGCCGGGTCCGAAGCCTACCGCCGCGCCTGCGGCGCCTTGCTCTCGGCGCTTCGCGGCAAACGCGCGTCCATCGCCTTGCTCGGCGTCGAACACGCCCAGGCCGCCGCCGAAGGCCTGCTGCTGGCGTCCTACAAGTTCGAGGAGTACAAGAAGGGGGAGGACGACAAGCTGACCGAGGCCGCGCTCGTCGCCGACGCCGCGTCGCGCGTCGCCGTCGAGAAGGCCGTCGCCAAGGCGTCGCTCTACGCCGAGGCCGTCGCGCTCGCGCGCGACCTGGTCAACCGCGGCCCCTCCGACAAGACGCCGCAAAGCCTCGCCGACCTCGCCGAGACCCTCAAGGGCTCCGGCGTGACGGTGAAGGTCATCGACAAGGAGGCCGCCGAGAAGCTCGGCATGGGCTCCTTCCTCGGCGTCGCCCGCGGATCGGCCCAGCCGCCGGTGATGGTGCACATGATCTACAAGCCGAAAACCGGCGGCAAGAAACGCGTCTGCCTCGTGGGCAAAGGCGTCACCTTCGATTCGGGCGGCCTTTCGCTCAAGCCCGCGCAGTCCATGGAAGAGATGAAGTGCGATATGGCCGGCGCGGCGTCCGTCATCGCCGCCTTCAAGGTCATCGCGCGCCTGCAGCCCAAGGCCGAGGTGCACGGCATCTTCGCCGCCACCTACAACATGCCCGGGCCCGACGCTTATAAGCCCGGCGACGTGCTCAAGGCCATGAACGGCAAGACCATCGAGGTCTGGAACACCGACGCCGAGGGCCGGCTCATCTTGGCCGACGCGTTGTGCCTGGCCGCCCAGCAGGACCCGCACGCCATCGTGGACATGGCGACCTTGACCGGCGCGGTCGTCATCGCGCTGGGCTCGCGCGTCGCGGGCATCATGGGCAACGACAGCCGCCTGGTCGGACAGCTCCAGGCCGCCGGCAAACGCGCCGACGAAGCCTTCTGCGAGCTGCCGCTCGTCGAGGACTACAAGGAGAACATCAAGGGCAACATCGCGGAGCTCCTGAACATCTCCAAGGCGCGGGGCGAGGCGGGCTCCATCATCGGCGGCCTGTTCCTGCAGGAGTTCGTGGACGGCAAGCCGTGGGTGCATCTCGACATCGCCGGCACCGCGTTCTGGTCCGGCGAGGGGCCCTACGGCCCCAAAGGCGCGACCGGCTCGCCGGTGCGCACCATCCTCGAGTGGCTGAGCGCGCTCTAAGATGACCCGCATCAAATCGAAGGCGCCGGTCACGCGGGGGGAACCGGACATCTCCCGCATCGAGTCCCATTACAAGGACATCCTCAAAGACCTGGGCGAAGACCCTCGGCGCGAGGGCCTGCTCAAGACCCCGCACCGCGTGGCCAAGGCGCTG
Organism: uncultured Elusimicrobia bacterium; assembly: GCA_965283875.1. Classification (GTDB taxonomy): domain Bacteria; phylum Elusimicrobiota; class Elusimicrobia; order UBA1565; family UBA9628; genus GWA2-66-18. The sequence continues at coordinate 223,962 of CBDIQC010000001.1, forward strand.
GCCGAGCTGACCAGCGGCTACCGCGTGGACCTGGACGCCCTCATCAACAAGGCGCTGTTCACCGAGTGCTACGACGAGATGGTGCTCGTGCGCGACATCTCGTTCTACTCGATGTGCGAGCACCACATGCTGCCCTTCTTCGGGCGGGCGCACGTGGCCTACATCCCCAACAAGAAAATCATCGGCCTCTCCAAGATTCCGAAGATCGTCGAGGTGTTCGCGCGCCGTCTGCAGGTGCAGGAGCGCCTGACCCGCGAGGTCGCCGACACCCTCAACGACAAGCTCAAGCCGCGCGGCGTGGCCGTCGTGATGGAGGCGCGCCACATGTGCATGGAGATGCGCGGCGCCGAGTCCCATCATTCGCCGACGACGACGTCGTGCATGCTCGGCGTGTTCCAGAAGGACGCGCGCACCCGCAAGGAGTTCCTCGAGCTGGCGAAGGCGCGGCCGGTCTGAGTTAGTTGCTGCGCCGGCGCAACAACATTATCGTTAGCAACTGGCGCTAGCGCTAGTGGTTATCGTTAGTATTATTATCGTTAGCAAAGAAAAGGCCCCGGCTCGCGAGAGCCGGGGCCTTTCTTTTAAGAACGGAACGCGTTAAGCGGCGGGCGGCGCGATGGGCGGAAGCGACCGGTGCGTCCCGTCGCAGAACGGCTTGGTCTTGGACTGACGGCAGCCGCACCAGGCCGTCTTCTTGGCCTCGGCGATCTCGCAGATGACCGGGGACATACCCGTGTTCTTGCGGCTGTGCGAGCCGTCGCAGTAGGGCTGCTTCTCGGACTGGCCGCAGGCGCACCAGGCCTTGCGGCCCGGCTGCTCCTCGACGACGTAGGGCTTGTTCTGGATGCCGGACATGGTTTCTCCTAGACCGACTGCCCGACGAAGGTCGAATGGGCGTAGGCGCCCTTGACGACGACGAAGCCCACCAGCGCGGCCGCGATGAGCGCGACGTAGCTGAAAGCCATGCCGGCGTGCCCGGCGCCGAGCATGCCGACGAGCATGGGCGCCGACAGGTAGGTGTTGATGCGCGAGGCGAGCGCGGCGCGCGCGCGCACCGGGCCGGCGGCGTCGCCGGTGATCTTGCCCGACAGCAGGCCCTTCTGCGCGGGCCAGATGACGAACCACACGTTGAACCACATGATGGAGCCGAACGTCATGCCCCACATGATCCAGCGCGCGCGGTCGGACAGGCCGCCCTCGGCTCCGCGGAAAAGCATGTTCGCGCCCCAGCCGACCTCGGGCGTGTAGAAGAAGATCATCCCGAAGAGCGCCAGGCCGGAGAGGAAGGTGATCATCGCGCCGGTGCGGAACCACCACAGGGCCCGCGGCATGAGCTGCGGGTTGACGGCCTTCTTGGCCGCGTCGTCGAGCTTGCCCTGGAGGGGGAGGTTCACGAAGTTGAAGAAGTAGAGATGACCGATCCACACGATGCCGAAGAACACGTGCAGCCAGCGGGTGAAGAACTCTGCCTGGGCCATTGCGCCTCCTAGTTGGTAGCGTCGCCGAATCTTGACTGAATATATCGGATTAGGCGCGGCCCGTCAAACCTTGACCGGGCATGGGGGCAAACCGCTACAATAGCCTCGGTTACCGCGGGCGTAGTTCAATGGTAGAACGGTAGCTTCCCAAGCTTCAGACACGGGTTCGATTCCCGTCGCCCGCTCCACTTTGCGCCGGCCCGCCGGGCCCGTCAGCGCCCGCCGTCGCGGAAGAAGCGCTCGAACGCCAAACCCAGCCCCGCGAGATACCGCGGCACCAGGTGCGTGACGCAGGCCACGGAATCGCCGTACAACGCGCCCGTGCGCTCGACGCGGCCCACCGAGCCGCCGACGCGCCCGCAATAGTCCGACGATACGAGGTAGCCGTTGAGGGCCCCGGTGAAAGAGGTCGGCTCGGCCTGCATAGGCGGGACGGGCGGCTCGCTGCGAGTCTCCTCGGCAATGGGCATCTCAGGCTCGTTCGGCGGCTCCTGCGTCACTTCGACAGGCTCCTGGTCGTCCTGCGGGATGGAGTCCTCGCCGGCGACGGGCTCCTCGACGGGCGCCTCGACCGTGCCGGCGGCGACCCACGAGGCCCGCGCCGCCTCCGCGATGGCGTATTGGCCCTGCAAATTCATGCCCGTTTCGCCGGCGGCGCGAGCCGCGCGGGTGAGGCAGGCGGAGACCGCTTCGCCGCGGGCGCACACGCTCTCGGAGACCGCGACGTTGAGGTCGGCGTCGGACGGCGCCGCGCCGACGGCGAACTGCGCTTTCAGGCGGTGCAAGGCGGAGGCCACGCGCGCCTCGCCGCTGGCGAGGTCGATCGGGCCGCGCGACGCGTCGGCCACGGCGACGGGCGGCAGGAAGCCGGGGTGGAAGCGGTCGAGTACACGCGCACGGCCCGGGCCGTGTCGGTCGGAGACAGGCGCAGGGCCTCGGCGGCGTCGGCGACGCGCTCCCGATAATCCTCGGCGGTCTCGCCGTTGTCGGTGAGCTGGGCTTCGCGGGCGGAGGCGACCGCCGCGGCCGCGGAAACATCCGCGGGCGAGAACGTCGCGGGGATGGGGCTGCCTGCGATGAACAACGCCGCGGCGGCCGGGTCCACCGGGCCCGCGGCGGCCTGCGTGACGGGAGCCTCGCCGCCCTGGGCGTTCGCCGAAGCGACCGTGACCGCGAACGGCTGCACCGCGAGCGTCACCGCCAGCAACCGCACCGCCTGGAAGGTCTTCATCGTGGTCTCTCCTTGGTTCCGGCTCATGTCCACAGGATAACCCCGGCGCCGGCCGCTCGGCAGAGGCCTCGTGCCCAGGCTCCGAGGGGTCCCCGGCCCTGGAAGCGGCCCTGCGCGGGGGGAGCCGCGATGTGAAGAGTTTCTTCCTACCCGTACGCGTTCCCATCGTCGGCCGAAGGTGATAGAATCGCAACGCCCATGTTTCCCGGCGCCGCTCGCGGCACGACGACGGTCCTGCTCCTGCTCGCCGCCCTCATGGGCGCGCGCGCGGCCGCCGCCCAGGCGCCGGAAGACGCGCCCACGACCTCCACCGTCGCCGTGCCCGCCGAGCCCGGGCCGCCGCCCGAAAACTCCGCCGCCGAGGCCGCCCGCGCCTTGTATTTCGCCGCCGACGTCGCCAAGGCCGCGGAGGCCTTCGAACGCGCGGTGAAACGCTCCTCGTCGAGCGCGGAGCTGGTGTACGACGCGGCCATCGCGCTCGAGGAGGCCGGCCGGCCGGAGCGCGCCATCGCGCTGTACGCGCGCGCCGCCGAGTTGTCGCCCGACGCGGAGAAAGACGCCGCGCTCGCCATGGCGCTGCTGCGCCAGGGCCGCGCCGCGGAGGCCGCCGACGCCGCGGAGCGCGCGCTGGCCCGCGCGCCCGAGGACCCCTGGACCTTGCTGGCGGCCGGGCGCGTGAAGGCCGCCCAGGGCCGCTGGGACGAGGCCGCCGGCCTGCTCGGCCGCGCCTCCGACGCCGCGCCGGGCCTGACGCCCGCGGACTTCTACCTGGGCCGCGCGCTCGAGGCCAAGGGCGACGGCCACGGCGCGGCCGAGGCGTACCGCAAGGCGGTGGCCGCCGACTCCTACTTCAACGAGGGGCGCGGCCCGCTCACGCAGGCCTACCTGCGCCTGAAGCGCTACAACGAGGCCATGCGCCAGCTCCTGCGCATGGCCGACGCGGAGCCCGGCTCCAAACTCACGCGGTCCATGATCGAGAAGATCCGGCCGATGATGACGCGATCGGCCGAGCCGCGGCCCGTGACGCCCGCCTTCGTCGGCGCCCCGGCCCCGCGCGCCGACACCGAGGTCGAGGGCGCGGCCCCGCTGCTGCGCGTCGGCATCGCCGCTTCGCCGATGGGCCGCGTGCGCGCCCGCCGCAGCGCCGGCGTGAAGTCCGCCGGCTCATGGAAGGCGCTCGACCCCAAAACCGGCCGCATCCTGCTGTCGGCCGAGGCGGGGGAGCTGTGGACCGCGCGCATCACGCTGCACAAGACGAAGAAGAACAAGAAGGGCTACGCCCGCCTGGAGCTGCACGGCCCGGACAAGAAGGTCGCCGCCGCGCCCGGCGACGCGGTGCTGCTGCGCCTCGACGACCCCGCGCGCTCCGTCTTCGAGCTCGACGGCGTGCCGGAGCGCGAAGGCTGGACCTACCGCGGCGAGCTCGAGATCGCGCTGCACGGCGGGCGGCGCACGCTGCGGCTGGTCAACATCGTGCGCATGGAGGACTACACGCACGGCGTGGTCTCCGCGGAGATGCCCAACCGCTCGCCGCTGGAGGCGCTCAAGGCCCAGGCCGTCATGGCGCGCACGCACGTGTATTACCTCAAGCTCATCCACCGCTTCCGCCACAAGAAGGAGGGCTACGACATCTGCGACGAGCAGCACTGCCAGGTGTACGCCGGCGTGCGCGCCGAGACCGACCGCACCCGCGCGGTCGTCGAGGCCACGCGCGGCCTGGTGGCCACCTTCAACGGCCGGCCCGCGCAGGTCATCTACTCGTCGCATTGCGGCGGGCACACCCAGAGCGGCAAGGAGATCGGCTGGGGGGACGTGCCGTATTGGAAGGCGGTCAGCGACGTGTCGGGCCCGGCGCAGGCGCCGCGTTCGCCCGCGGAGCTGCGCCGCGCGCTGGCCCAGTGGCCGCCCGACGCCTTCTGCCGCCCCTCGGCCTACGTGCACGCCTCGCACACCCGCTGGACGCGCGTGGTGCCCGCCAAAGCGCTCGAGGACAAGCTGTCGCGGCGCCTGAAGATCGGCAAGCTCAAAGGCCTGCGCGTGCTGCGCCGCGCGCGTTCGGGCCACGTCAACGCCTTGCTCGTCATCGGCTCGCGCCGCAGCGCGAAGCTCACCGACGAGCTCGACATCCGCAGCCTGCTGGGCGTGGGCTCGCTGCGCTCGACGTATTTCGTCGTGGACGCGGAATACAAGCCGGAGCCGTCCATCGCGCCCAAAACCACCATCGGCCCGGCCAAAGGCCGCAAAGCCGCGCGGCCCGCGCCCGTCAAGCTCCTGCTCGACGCCTTCGTCTTCCGCGGCGGGGGTGGGGGCACGGCGTGGGCTTCTGCCAGTCCGGCGCCATGGGCCGCGCCGAGGCCGGCCAGGATTACGAGTCCATCATCCGCACGTATTTCCCGGGAATCGGGCTGTCACGGCTCGATTACTAGGTCCGACCGCGAGCGGCCGGACACAGCCGCGTCAGAGGAGAATCTGTAGCGGCTAGTCTTGTTTCCTTAACATGGAACGGCTATCCTCAAAGCCATGAAGCGGCTCCCGCTCCTGCTGCTCGCCGCGCTCGCGGCCTGCTCCGGCACCGTGCCGGAGCGCAACGCCCCGCCCGAGCAGGCCATCTCCGCCATCCTCCTCGGCACGCGTTTCCTGCTGCCGACCGGCGAGACGCGCGGCGGACGCACGGTCATCAACTTCGAGAGCGAGGGCGGCCGCCAGGCCGAGGTGTACCGCCTGCCCGTGAGCGGCGGGGAGAACTTCCTCTACCTCATCGAGCCCGGCGTCTATCGCGTCATGCCCGCGCGTTCCTTGTTCGGCTTCCACCAGGCCGTGATGAAGGCCACCATCGAGGGCCGGTCCTACCGCATCCCCTTCCCGCGCGAGCTGCTGCGCCTGCCGGCCTATAACGTCAAGCCCAGCCGCATCCTGCCGATGGGCATCCTCGAATACAAGATCCAGGCCGCGCTGCCGGGCCAGCCGTCGCGCATCGCGGTGCGGCTCGACGACAGCGTGGACGCCCGCCGCAAGATTGTTCAGGAGACCATCCGCGACATGATGGACCCGCGCCGCTCCACCGACGTGCGCGAAAGCGCCATCGCCTGGACGCGCTCCCTGCAGAACAGCCTCCTCGAGCTCCTGGCCGAGGAGGAGAAACGCCCGGCCTACAAACCCGCGCCATGACCGCGCCTGGCGAGGAAATGGTTGATTCCAAAGCCGTAGGGAAGAAACCATGACGCGGCTCGGCGTGGACCTCGGCGCGACCTGGCTGCGCGCCTGCCTCGTCGAGGACGGCCGGCACGTCTGGACCCGCCGCGCCCACGCCGTGAACTGGCGCCGCGCGACGGCGCTCATCAAGGCGCTGCTGCGGCGCGGGGGGCCCGCCCGCGTCGATGAGCTCGTGCTGGGGGGGACCCGCCTGGGCGACGCGCGCGACCGCGCCGCCTTCGCCAAGGCTCTCAAACGCGTCGCCCGCAAGGTCCGCGTCGCCGCCGACTTCGAAATCGCCCATCTCGCCGTGTTCGGCGGCGCGCCCGGACTGCTAGCGTCGCCAGCACCGGCAGCGTGGCCTGGGCCGTCGGTTCCAAGGGCTCCGCGCGCGCCGGCGGCTGGGGGCCTTACCACGGCGACGAAGGCCTGGGCTTCTGGCTCGGGCGCGAAGGCTCTGCTCGGAGGCCGTGCGCCGCGCGCGCGCGCCTGCCGCATCCGCTGACGCTCGCCCACGCCGAGGACCCCGTGCGCCTGACCGCGGCGCTCGCGCCGAAGGTGCTCGCCGCGGCGCATAAACCCGGCGCGGCGCGCGGCCTGCGCGCGCAGGCGGCGCGGCACCTGGCGGCGCTGGCCGCCGAGGCCGCGAAATCCGCGGGGCTCGCGCGCCCGTGGCCGCTCGCGCTGCACGGCTCGCTGTTCAAGGACGCGGGCCTGCGCCGCGACGTGCTCGCCCAGCTGGGCCGCGTCCGCTTGCGCCGCGCGCGCACCACCGCCGAACGCGCGGCCGCCGGCCTCTAGCGCGTCCCGTCTTTTGTAGAATCGGGGCCATGATTATCGCCCTCGGCTGCGACCACGCCGGCTACCCCCTGAAGAAGCTCGTGTCGGAACGCCTGGCCAAGCTCGGCCACGAAGTCCTCAACCTCGGCGTGGACACGGAGGCCGTGCCCGCCGACTATCCCGATTACGCGCGCGCCGTCGCCGAGGCCGTGGCGCAGGGCAAGGCCGCGCGCGGCGTGGTCGTGTGCGGCTCGGGCGTGGGCGCCACCGTGGCCGCCAACAAGGTGCCGGGCTCGCGCGCGGCGATGTGCCACGACACGTTCTCCGCCCGCCAGGGCGTCGAGGACGACGACCTCAACGTGTTGTGCCTGGGCGGGCGCATCATCGGCCAGGAGCTGGCCTACGAGGTGCTGGCCGCCTTCCTCAACGCCAAGTTCTCCGGGCTGGAGCGCCACGAGCGGCGCAAGAATAAGGTGCTCGACATCGAGCGGCATTATTCCAAGGGGGCCAAGTGACCAAGACGACCAACCCGCTGCGCGACCTGCATCGCTTCGGCGTCTCGGTGTGGTACGACTACATCAGCCGCTCGCTCATCAGCTCCGGCGAGCTCGCTCGTCTCATCGCCGAGGACGGCGTGCGCGGCGTGACCTCCAACCCCGCCATCTTCGAGAAGGCCATCGGCGGCTCCTCCGATTACGACTCGGCCATCCGCCGCCTCGCCCGGCCCAAGCAGACCCCGCAGGAGCTCTTCGAGCTGCTCGCCGTCGAGGACATCCGCGAGGCCTGCGACATCCTGGCGCCGCTGTTCGCCGAATCCAAGGGCGGCGACGGCTTCGTCAGCCTCGAGCTGCCCCCGCACATGGCCCGCGACGCCCGCGGCAGCGGCGCCGAGGCCGTGCGCCTCAACGCGTTGGTCGCGCGCCCCAACCTGATGGTCAAGATTCCCGGCACCGTCGAGGGGCTCGACGCCTTCGAACACGCCACCGCCGAGGGCGTCTCGGTCAACGTGACCTTGCTGTTCTCCAAGGAGCGTTACGCCGCCGTGTTCGACGCCTACCTCAAGGGCCTGGAGCGCCGCGCCGCCGCGGGCCACGACATCTCGCGCATCGCGTCGGTGGCGAGCTTTTTCGTGAGCCGCGTGGATTCGTCCATCGACGCGATCCTGGAGAAACGTCCCGAGCCCGGAGCGAAGGCCTTGCTCGGCAAAGCCGCCATCGCCAACGCCAAGCTCGCCTACCAGCACTACAAACACATCCTCGCCTCGCCGCGCTGGAAGGCGCTCGCCGCCAAAGGCGCCAAGGCGCAGCGGCTGCTGTGGGCGTCCACCGGCACCAAGAACCCGGCCTACAAGGACACGTTGTACTGCGAGGAACTCATCGGGCTCGACACCGTCAACACCATGCCCCCGGCCACCGTGGACGCGTTCCGCTCCCACGGCATGTGCCGCCCGAGCCTGGAGGAGAACGTCTCCGAAGCCGTCGCGCAGTGGGACGCGCTGCCTCGCTTCGGCGTCGATCGCGAGGCCGTTCTCGCCAAGCTCGAGAACGAGGGCCTCGACGCCTTCTCGCGCTCCTTCGAGACCTTGATGGGCAAACTCGCCGCCAAACGCGCCTTGCTCGAGGCCGAGAACGCCGCCGTCGAAGAAGGCATCGTCGAATTGGAGAAGGCCCGCTTCGCCGAGCGCCTGTGGGCCAAAGACGCCGCGACCTGGACCGCCGACAAGGAAGGCCAGAAGATCATCAAGCGTTCCCTGGGCTGGCTCGACGCGCCGCTGTCCATCGCCGCGGGCCTGGCGCCCGTGCGCGCCTTCGCCGACGAGGCCAAGGCCGAGGGCTTCAAGAAGGCCGTCGTGCTGGGCATGGGCGGCTCGAGCCTGTGCGTCGAGGTGCTGCGCGCCGTGTTCGGCGCCGCGCCCGGGCGCCTGGAGCTGGCCGTGCTCGACTCCACGCACCCCGACGCCGTCGCGGCGCTGGAGAAGACGCTCGACCTCGACAAGACGCTTTTCCTCGTCGCGAGCAAGTCCGGCTCCACCGTGGAGCCCAACTGCCTCTTCGACCACTTCTGGCACGCGACCGCGCGCCTGGGCGGAAAACCCGGACGCCGCTTCGCCGCCATCACGGACCCCGGCACTTCGTTGGAGAAGCTGTCTCGGGAGCTCGGCTTCCGGAAAGTCTTCCTCAATCCGGCGGACGTGGGGGGGCGTTTCTCCGCCTTGACGTTGTTCGGGCTCGTCCCGGCGGCTCTCGCGGGCGTGGAAGCCGGCGCGCTGCTCGAGCGCGCGCGCGCCATGTCGCGCGCCTGCTCGCCGCAGACCGCGACGCGCGACAACCCGGGGCTGCGCCTGGGCGCCGCGCTCGGCCGCCACGCCGCGCCGGCCGCGACAAGATGACCCTCGTGCTGCCGCCCGCCCTGGAGTCCTTCGGCCTGTGGATCGAGCAGCTCGTGGGCGAATCCACGGGCAAAAACGGCAAAGGCATCGTGCCCGTCGTCGGCGAGGCGCTGGAAGCCCCGTCGCGTTACGGCCGCGACCGCCTGTTCGTGCGCCTGACCCTCAAGGGCCGCGACGAGCGCGGCCGACGCGGCCACGACCTTGGCCCAGGCGCTCGCGCGGCAAGCGGAGCTGCGCCTGGAGCTGGCCGACGGCATGTTGTTCATCGACGGCCGCCCGCTCGACGTCCGCGGCGCAGCGCGCTGGCCGACTGCTCGGACATCCAGCGCTGCACCGTGGCCGAGGCCTCTAACGCCGCCGAGACCATGGCGCTGCTCGGCCCCACGGGTGGGCGGGCGTTTGACCTGGTGCTGCTGGACATTCACATGCCGGGGCAAGACGGCCGACGCCGCGCTGACGACGGCGCTGAAGGCCGACGCGGGCCAGGACAAACCCTTGCGCGACGTGCTCGCCGCGCACCTGGCGCGCGTGGCGCCGGGCGACTACGTCGCCGTGCTCGCCTTCCTCGCCGAAAGCGACGAGAACCGCCGCCTGCTCGAGGACGTCCGCGCCCGCCTGCGCGAGCGCGCGGGCTCGGCGCCGGTGGTGCTCTCCTACGGGCCGCGTTACCTGCACTCCACGGGCCAGCTCCACAAAGGCGGCGCGCCGCGCGGCGTGTTCCTCGTGCTCAGCGAGCCCGAGCGCGGGCGTATGCCCGTGCCGACCAAGCCGTTCACCTTCGCGACGTTGTGCCGCGCGCAGGCGCGCGGCGACTACGAGGCCCTCAACGCGGCCGGACGCCGCGTGCTGCGCCTCGAGCTCGGGCCCGTCGGCCCCGACAGCCTGCGCGCCCTGGCCAACGCGCTGGGCGAGCGAGCGGGGACCCCGGCATGAAGCTGAGCCCGAAGGCCCTGGCCGCCGCCGCCAAGAAGATCAAGCTCGTGCTCACCGACGTGGACGGGGTGCTCACCGCGGGCCCCATCTACCACTACGTCGATCCCGCCACCGGCGAGGTCGTCGAGTTCAAGGGCATCCACACGCACGACTCCATCGCGCTGGCCTGGCTCGCCGAATGCGGCTTCATCACCGGGGTCATCAGCGGGCGCACGTCCAAAGGCATCGAGGCGCGCATGAAGATGCTCAAGGTCAGCCACATCCACCTGCACCGCCTGGACAAGGCGGCCGTGCTCGCCGAGGTGCTCGGCGCCACCGGCCTGAGCGCCGAGCAGACCCTGTATATGGGCGACGACCTGCCCGACATCGCGGTGCTTTCGCGCGTCGCCATCGGCGTGGCCCCGGCCAACGCCCGCCCCGAGGTCAAAGCGGCCGCGGGCTGGGTGACGAAGGCGCGCGGGGGGGAGGCGGCCTTCCGCGAGGTCGCCGAGACCTTGCTCAAGGCCCAGGGGCAGTGGCCGGGCATCCTGGCGCGTTATAAGTAATCTTGCGCACACGTGAGCATTACCGCTAGAATCGCGGTCATCATGGATTTCTTCGGGCTGGGCAAAAAGAAGACGGAGGAGCCGGCGGCGGACGCCGCCCCGGCCGCCGTCGCCGCGCCCGAGGAAGCGCCCGCCGCCCCGCGCGGCTCGCACCGGGTGTGGGCCTTCCTGCTCGTCCTCGACTCCGTTTTCGTCGTGGTGTTCGCCGGCGCCGTGGCGGCCAAAATCTACCAGCACTGGCGCGCCCCCACGCTCAACGTCTCGCGCAGCGCGCGCCGACCCGTCAAGGAAGCCCCGAAGCCCGCCGAGCCGGCGCCCGCGGCCCCGGCCGCCTCCACCGCGCCCGCTCCCGCCCCGGCCCCCGAGCCCGTGAAGGAGGTCGTCAAGGAAGCGCCGAAGCCCGCGCCCAAGGCCGAGGCCCCGTCCAACGGGATGCGCCCGCCCAAACCGTCTTTGCTCACCGACGCCCCGAAGCCCCGCGAGACCCCGAAACTCGCCGGCCCCGGCGCGGCCGCCGCCGCCAAGCCGGCCGCGTCGTCGGCGCCCGTCCCGGCCGACGCCTCCCGCCCGCGCGCCAAACCCGTGCCCTTCCGCCTGCGCGCGCCCTCGGCCAAGACGGTCGCCCTCGTCGGCGCCTTCATCGTGCGGGGCGGCCGCAAGGAGATGGAGAAAGGCTCCGACGGCGTCTGGGAGGCCGAAATCTACCTCCACCCCGGGCAATACCGCTATTTCTTCTCCGTCGATAAAAAGAAGGTCCTGGACCCCGAAAACCCGCGCTCCGAGCGCGGTTCCAGCCTCCTGACGGTTCCTTAATAAGGATTTCGCACGGAATCCCCGCCCGGGGCCCCCTTCTGTCTTGATTCTGTAACATGGTCCTGTTACCATGCCGCTCGTGACGAGTCGATCGCTGTTGCGGGCGCTTTTTGCGGTGCTGGCGTTGGCGCCTAGCGCCGTCCACGCCGCCAACACCCCGCGTTACGCCCATTCCGCCACCCTCCTGACGCACGGCAACGTGCTCGTCGCCGGCGGCATCGACGCGTCCGGCACCGTCATCGCGACCGCCGAGCTCGTGCAGACCGCGCGCGACGGCTCGGTCATCGACGCCGGCAGCATGGGCTTCGCCCGCTCGTCGCACACCGCCACCATCCTGCCCGACGGCCGCGTGCTCGTCACCGGCGGCTGGGGGGGAGCGGCCACCATCTACAACTCGGCCGAGCTCTACGACCCCGTCACCAACTCGTGGAGCAACGTCACGAACAACATGACGCACGCGCGGGTCAACCACACCGCGACCTTGCTCAACGACGGCCGCGTCCTGGTCTGCGGCGGACAGCGCGACTTCGCGGGCGTGCCGACCATCAACTCGTCGTGCAACTTCTTCTGCACGTCCAACAGCCAGACCGGCTGCGCCGGCGCCGCCAACACCTTCGTCGCCGCGCCGAGCCTCCAGCAGGGCCGCTCCATCCACACCGCCGTGCTGCTCAAGGACGGCAAGGTCTGGTTCGGCGGCGGCTACAACCCGTCCGTCAACCCGCCCTACCTGGCGACCACCGAGCGTTACGACCCGACGCTAAACATCTTCAACTCGGCGGCCCCGCTGGCCCAGGGCCGCGCCTACCACACCGCGACCCTCATGGGCCACGGCAAGGTGCTCATCGCCGGCGGCTACAACGGCGACAACACCCCGGTCAACGGCAACAGCTTCGGCCTGCTGCGCACCGGCGAGATCTACGACCCCGTCGCCAACAACGTCATCCCCGCGGCGTCCATGAGCACCCGCCGCGAGATGCACTCCGCGGCGCTGCTGGCCGAAAACGTCGTCCTGCTCGAGGGCGGCCTGGCCAACGTCACGACCACCTACCTGACCTCCGACATCAACGGGGTCACGTTCCGCTCCGGCAGCCTCATCACGCACACCTTCGGCGGCACCAACGCGCTGACCACCACCACCGTCACCGGCGGCAACGCCATCCTCGACATCGACTTCTTCCTCAACACCGAGGTCGGCGGCGTCATCGAGGACGGCGAAATCTGGCTGTCCACGCCCCAGCTCCACATCCCCGGCATCGCCCACACCTACTTCGTGCCCGCCAGCCAGTCCAACCCGGCGGTCGGCCTGCGCATCCCGCTCGCCGGCGTGCGGGTGGGCTGCGACGAGGCCAACAACTGCGGCTACATCTCGATTCCGGCTACTTTCCAAAACTACAGCGGCCAGACCTACTTCGAGCAGCTCGGCGCCGCCAGCGACGTGAGCGTGATCAAGCCCACGCTCGGCGCCACCAACATCACGTATTCCGCCACCATCGGCTCGGACTTCGTCGATTCGGCCAACATCACCGGCGGCACCCTGCAGGCGACCATCCTGGTGGACATGCCGCTGCAGACCGTCGGCGCGACCATCTCCAGCGGCACCTTCCAGATCATCTCGCCCGTGGGCGCCGCGCTGTTCGTCAAACCGTCCTCCTTCACCGCCACCATCACCGCCGGCTTCGCCACCTTCTCGGGCCAGACCGTCACCCTCAACGCCCTCGGCACGGGGGGACAGCTGAGCATCCCCCTGACCATCAGCGGCCTCTCGGGCACCGTGGAGGCCGAATCCGACGCCGTGAGCGTCGCCTCGCCCCAGAGCGTCTCCGGCCTCGACCTCGACCAGATCACCGGCATCCTGCGCTACACCGCCTCCCAGCTCAACGTGGGCGACGTCGCCTTCAACGTGGACGTCGCGACCGTGGTCATCCGGCGCATGGTCGCCAGCAGCCCCGAGTATTACGATCCCTCGCTCAACGAGTGGCGCAACGTGCGCCCCGGCCGCGAGATCGAGAGCTTCAGCATCACCGGCCGCTCGCGCTTCGGCGCGACGTCCACCTTGCTCACCAACAACGACCTCCTGACCATCGGCGGCCGCGAGTGCGACGACGGCAGCGCGACGTGCGCCTCGTTCGCGCCGAAGCTCACGAGCGGCCTGCGCCAGGACTACATCGAGTACTCCGGCTTCAAGAACTGGGATTCCGCCTCGGCGCTGATGGGCTCGCCGCGCGTCTTCCACACGGCGACCAACCTGCCCGACGGCACCATCCTGATCGCCGGCGGCTCCAACGGGCCCAACGTGCTGCGCACCGCCGAGATCTACAACCCCGGCTCGGAGACGGCCGCGCCCACGAACGCGCCGATGCACGACGTGCGCGACCTGCACACCGCGACCTTGCTGCCCAACGGGCGCGTCCTGCTCGCGGGCGGCTTCACCACCAACGCCACGAGCACGGGCTCCACGAGCACCTCCGAGATCTATTACCCCGACACCGGGGTGTTCCTGCGCGCGGGCGTCATGTTCAGCTCGCGCAGCAACCACACCGCGGTGCTGCTGCCCGACGGCAACGTCTTCGTCGCCGGCGGCTTCGGCCGTCAACGACATCATCACCCGACACCGCCGAGATTTTCTATTCGACGGCGATGGGCTGGCCGCACCGCGGACATGCCCGTCGCGCGCGCGCTCAACAGCGCGACCACGCGTCAAGGACGGCCGCATCATGCTGGCCGGCGGCATCAACTCCGGCGGCGTGTTGACCTCGGGTTTGCCGTCTTCGGCCCCGCTGACCGGCGCCTGGCGCGCCCTGGCCGCCCTGCCGTCGGCCCTGCACTCCCACACCGCGACCTTGCTCTTCGACGGCCGCGTCCTGGTCACCGGCGGCAACAACGGCCTCGGCGAGGTGGACGCTTCCTATATCTACGACCCTTCGGGCAACTCCTGGAGCTCCACGCCCATCCCGGGCGGCCGCCAGACCATCCTCAACCAGGCCCGCTTCGGCCACAACGCCGTCGGCCTGCCCAACGGCGACGTCGTCATCTCGGGCGGCTCCCAGCGCTTCGGCACGCTCACCGAGCAGATCGAGTACTTCCACGTCACCGACAGCATCTGGATCTCCAGCGGCATCACCTTCGGCAGCGCCGTGGACGCCATCCGCCCGCGCGCCTACCACACGATGACGCTGGCCAACAACAACAAGCTCTACGCCATCGGCGGCAGCGACGGCGTCATCGGCGGCCAGGGCACGGCCTTCTACACCACCGTCGAGCGCGCCTATTTCACGGCCGACCCCGACTCCTACCTGCCCAACCCGCCTACGCCGTTCCAGAGCCCGCGCCAGTCCACCATCACGTCCACCAGCGCCACGCCGTTCCTGCCGAACACGTTATTCACGGTCACCGGCAACCAGTTCCGCGGCGGCACGGAGGCCTCCGGCGGCGGCTCGGGCTCCCAGCACTCCTCCTTCAGCTTCCCGCGCCTCGTGCTCCAGGCCATCGAGGGCTCCGGCGGCTCGGGCAGCCAGTCCAACTCGGGCTTCATCGTGGACCTGACCTCGCAGATCTACGTCAACCCCGGAAACCTCGACACCTTGAACTCCTCGGTCACCGTGCTCGCGCCCGCGACCAACCTGGCCATGCCTTACGGCTGGTACCACGCCCGCATCGGCTCCAACGACATCTACTCCAATCCCAAAGCCGTGCAGGTCGGGCCGGCCAAGCCGACGGCGGCGCCGACGGCCATCGTCTCCACGCCGATGGGCACGTCGTCCATGTCGTGGACCTGGGGCGCGGTGGCCGGCGTGGACGGCTACAACGTCTATCAGACCACCACCGGCGTGCTCATCTCGACGACCGCCACGGCCAGCTACGTCCAGCAGGGACTGGCGCCCAACACCACCGCGTCCATCATCGTGGCCGGCTTCACGCTGACGGGCGACGGCCCGCTCGCCTACGGCGCCACGAACTTCACGCTGGCGTCCACCGCCACGAGCGTGACCATCACCTCGGTCACCTTCAGCAACCTGCTGCTGCTCTGGAACCCCAACGGCAACGAGGTCGGCACCGTTTATGAGGTCAGCCAGTCCACCGACAACTTCGTCAACTCCTTCTCCACCCCGGTGCCCAACATCCTGGGCCTGACCGCCACGCAGACCACCATCGCCAACCTGCTGCCGGCCACCACCTATTACTTCCGCGTCCGCGCCTACAACGGCGCGGGTCTGGCGGGGGGATTCAGCGCGACGGTCTCCACGCTCACCCGCGTCAGCTTGGCGTCGGTCACCGGCACGCCGACGAGCCCCACCACCATCAGCTGGAGCTGGAGCGACCCGGGCGGCGTCGCCACCTACCGCGTCTATAACGCCACGACCGGCGTGCTCCTGGCGGTCCTGCCGGGCACCGCGGTGGGCTACGGCGACAGCGGGCTGTCGGTCAACAGCCAGCGCTCCATCCTGGTCAGCGCCGTCACGGCGGCCGGCGAAGGCCCCCTGACCCCGTCCTCCACGCATTTCACTTTGGCCAACCCGCCGCTGGCCGGCAGCCCGCACATCTCGGCCATCTCCATCGGCAGCTTCACGGTCAACTGGTCCATCAACAACAACCCCGCCTACACCCAGTACCGGACCGTGCTCTACGACGTCTCGGGCTCGACGACCCCGCTCATCGACGACACCCAGCCCGGTCCCGTCATCGCGACCACCGTCAACAACCTGCTGCCGGGCTCGCTCTACATCAGCTCGGTCGCGGCCGTCAACGGCGACGGCATCGACAGCACCTGGCTCGTGGGCTCGACCTACACGCTGGCCCAGCCCGCGCGCAACCTCAACGTCGTCAACACCACGCCGGTGAGCATCGAGGTCACCTGGGACCGCCAGCAGAACGGCCCCAACGTGCAGTTCGAGCTGACCTACAGCACCGACCAGTTCGTGACGCACATCGCCACGGCCATCGCGTTCTCCGCCGGCTTCACGGGCTCCTCGACGACCATCACCGGCCTGCAGACCAGCACCACCTACTGGCTGCGCGTGCAGGCCCGCACGCCCTTCGGCACGGTCACGGCCTTCGAGCCCGCGCTCCCCACGCTGAGCACCATCACCTTCAACGGCGGCGCTCCGTCGGGCGCCCTGGCCGGGACGTTGTACTCCCTGGCCCCGTCGCAGATCTTCGGGTTCCTGGGTAACGGGCGAGAAATCGACGTGCGCGCTCCGTCCGGGGCCTTCCCGTCCGACGTCACGATGACCATCTCGTCGTTCAACGTGACCGGGTTGTGCCCCAACGGCGTCAACGTCGGCCTCCAGATCACCAACGCGCCGGCGCTGCAGCCGCTCAAGCCCATCTTCGTCACCTTCAGCTACACGCCCGCGGAGATCGGAGCCATCCCGCTCAACCGCCTGGTCCTGTTCCGCTACGAGCCCATCAGCGGCACCTGCGTGCCGCTCGAGACGTCGGCCTCCGGCGGCCGCGTGCGCGCGCAGATCAACCACTTCTCCGTCTTCCAGCTCGGCCAGGTCACCTTGGCCACGGACGCGGGCACGGCCCGCGTCTTCCCCAACCCCTTCCGCGCCTCCAGCGACAGCTACGTCACCATCGACCGCGTCCCGCCGGCCGCCCGCGTGCGCATCTTCACGCTGCGCGGCGAGCTCGTCGCGGACATGGTCGCCAACAACTCCGGCATCGCCACGTGGGCCGCCAGCAACGGGTCCGGACGCGCCGTCGCCAGCGGCCTCTACCTGGTCATGATCGAGCACGGCTCGAGCAAGAAGATCCTGAAGCTGTCGGTCATCCGATGAGGCTCCTCGCGTGCGCCGTCCTGCTCGCGAGCCTGGCGGCCTCCCGGCGAGGGCGGGGGACTTCGCGCGCTCGGCGGTGGGCTCGACGGGCTCGGAGTTCCTGCTCATGGACACCAGCGCGCGCGGCATCGGCATGGGCGGCGCCTTCGTGGCCGCGGCCAACGACGCCTCCGCCATCTACTGGAACCCCGCCGGCCTCTCCCAGGTCCCGCGCCTCTCGGCCACCTTCATGCATTCGCGCTACGTCGCCGACATCTCCTACAGCGCCGTGGCGGCGGCGACGCGCATCAACGATTCCTCGGTGCTCGGCGCCGGCCTGCGCTACCTCGACGGCGGCGCGCTCGAGCGCACCGACATCAACGGCCTGTCGCGCGGGACGTTCACGCCGCGCTCCTACGTCGCCGAGCTCGGCTGGGGGCAATCCATCTACGACCTGTCGGACGCCGAGATGGACGTCGCCGTCGGCGCCTCGATCAAGGCCATCCGCTCCGACCTCGGCGCCATCGCGACCGGCTACGGCAGCGACTACGGCATCCAGGCCCGCTTCTACACCGCCGCGCAAACCTACGACGTCGGCGTCGCCATTCAGAACCTCGGCATGGGCCAGAAGTTCGACAAGGTCCGCGACTCCATGCCCACGCGCCTGCGCATCGGCGGCGGCGTGCGCCCGGTCAAGCCGCTGCTGCTCACCGCCGAGGCCTTCGCGCCCATCAACAACGCGCCGCACGCCGCCGCGGGCGCGGAGTGGACCCTGGAGAGCGACCGCGTCGCCAAACTCGCGCTGCGCGGCGGCTTCAACAGCCTCACGGCCGATTCGCTGGGCTTCGCCTCCGGGCTGACCTTCGGCTTCGGGGTGGGCCTGTCCGACCTCAGCTTCGACTACGCCTTCGTGCCGCTGGGCGCGCTGGGCTCCGCGACGCACCGCGTCTCGCTGAGCTTCAACCTGCCCGCGAAGATCTCCCGCCGCTACCGGGAGCGTTAAGCCATGGACGACCCCGACAAGAAGCCGCCCCAGCGCCCCATCCCGCCGGCGCCGCCGCGCCCGGAGTGGATACGGCCGCCTTCGGCCGCCGCGCCCGGCTTCCCGCCGCCCGCCGCGGGCCCGACGCCGGCCGCGGGGGGGATGACCCCCATGATGGAGTTCTTCCAGAAACGCGTCGAGGCGCTCGAACGCGACCTGGCCAACGAGCGCGAGCGCGCCGCCACCGCGCACAACATGCTCGCCCAGCAGGACGCGCTGCGCTCGGAAGTGGACGGCCATCTCAAGGCGCTCACCGACCAGCTGCGCCGCGAGAAGGCGGAGCGCGACGGCGACGAGGCCAAATCGCACGCCCAGGGCCGCGTGGACGCGCTCGAGAAGCGGCTCGACGAGATGCACGGCACCTTCGCCGCGCTGCTCAAGGACGCGGTCGCCAAACGCGACGCGCTGCCGGGCCAGGCGCTCGAATCGCTCGGCGCCGAGCTGGCGGTCTTCCGCCGCACGGTCAAGGACGTCTCCGAGCAGGTGATGCGCTGGCGCGAGGAGATGAAGGACCTCCCGCAGGTGCTGCCGCGCGTCGAGGAGCTCGCGCGGCGCCTCCCGCAGGACGAGGAGCGCTTCGAGTCGCACATCGCGCGCCGCCTCGACGAGTTCGCCGCGCGCATCGGCGGCACGCTCGCCGAGTGGGAGCGCCGCCAGGAGCTGGAGCTGCAGAAGCAGCAGGAACGCATGCTCGAGCTCACGCGCGAGCGCGCCGCCACCGCGCGTCTGTGGGAGGAGCAGGCCCACCAGATCACGCGCGAGCAGGAGCGCGGCCGCGGCGCCCGCGAGGCCGAGGTCGCCGCCCAGCTCGCCGCCCTCGCCGAACGCCTGGACGGCATCACCGCCGACGCCCGCGCCGCGGGCGCGGGGCGCGCCGCGATCCAGGAGAACCTGGAACGCGTCGTGCGCGCGCTCGCCGAGCGCCCGCACGCCAAGGACCAGGTCATCGCCGGCCTGGAGGAGGAGAAGGAAGACCTCCGCCGCGCGCTCAAGGACCGCCACGACGCGCTGCGCCGTTATTCCGACGAGCGCCGCGCCGTCGAGAAGTCCCTCGGCGACGGCCTCGTCGCCGCGCACGGCCAGCTCGACGCCGAGCGCGAGCGCGCGCTGGCCGCCGAGACCAAGGCCGCCGAGGCGCGCGGCACGCTCGCCTCGGTCGAGGCCCGCGTCGCCGACCTCGAACGCTCGGTGGCCGAACGCGACCGCCGCCTGGAGTCCATCACCGCCGAGCGCGACCAGCTCACCCGCTCGCTGGTCGCCGAGGCCGAGAAGGTGCGCGGCGGCCTGGCTTCGCGCGCCGAGGCCGAGGCGGCCTGGAACAAGAAGGTCCTCGAGCTGCAGGCGCGCCTGGACGCCGAGACCGGCCGCCGCCAGGACGAGTCCTCGACGCTCTCCGACCTGCGCCTGAAGCTCGCCGCCGTCACCGAGCAGATGGCCCGCGCCCTCCAGGAGCGCGACGCGACCGTCGCCCGCTTCTCCCAGTGGGACGACGAGCGCAAACGCCTGCTCGACGCCCTCAAGCAGAAGGACGAGATGGTGTCCATGCTCACCTCCGCCTTCAACGCCTCGCTGGGCAAACCCGTCTAGCCTTCGGGCGAATTGCTAGAATCGCCGCCGTGAAAGCGGTGCTGCTCACGGCGTTCGGCGGCCCTGAGAACCTGGTCTTGCGCGAGGTGCCCGAGCCCGTCGCGGGGCCCGGCGAGGTCCTGGTGCGCGTGCGCGCCTGCGCGCTCAACCATCTCGACTTGTGGGTGCGCGCGGGGCTGCCCGCGGCCAAGGTCAAGCTCCCGCACATCCTCGGCAGCGACGTGGCCGGCGAAGTGGCCGCGCTGGGGCCCGGCGTCTCGGAGCACAAGGTCGGCGACCGCGTGCGCGGTCCATCCGGGCGCTCCTGCGGCTCGTGCGCGGATTGCCTCGACGGGCGCGAGCCCGACTGCCCGCAATACGGCATCATCGGCGCCTACGGCGGGCTGACGGGGGCTACTGCGAGTTCCTCGCGGTGCCCGAGAAACATCTCCTGCGCCTGCCGCACGAGGACATGAGCTTCGCCGAGGCGGCGTCCTTGCCGCTGGCCGCGCTCACGGCGTGGAGCATGCTGAAAACCGAAGGCGGCGTCAAAACGGGGCAGACCGTGCTCGTCATCGGCGCGGGCGCCGGCGTCTCGGTCATGGCCATCCAGATCGCCCGCGCGCTGGGCGCGCGCGTCATCGCCACCTCCACCGACGCGGCGAAGCTGGAGAAGGCGCGCGAGCTCGGCGCGCACGACGTCATCCATCACCCGCCCGAGGACCTGGCGCGCTCCGTGCGCAAGCTCACGGGCGGGGCTTTGGCCGACGTGGTCTTCGAACACGTGGGCAAGGCCGTCATCGGCGAGGCGCTCAAGTGCCTGCGCCCCTCGGGCCGGCTGGTGACCTGCGGCGCGACGTCTGGCTACGACGCGGCCATCGACCTGCGCTACGTCTTCTCCAAACGCCTGAAGATCCTGGGCGCCCGGATGGGCAACCTCGCGGAGATGCACGAGGTCTGGAAACTCGCCGCCGACGGGCGCCTGCGCCCCGTGCTCGATAAGACGTACCCGCTGGCCGACGCGGCGCTGGCGCACGAGCGCCTGGAGAGCCGCGGCCAGTTCGGCAAGGTCGTGCTCGAGGCATGAAGGCCCGGGCCCTCGGCGCGCTCGCGCTGCTCGCGTTGACCTTGCCGTTCTGGGACCTCGGCGCCCCGCTGCTCGAGGTGGACGACGCGCGTTACGCCCAGGTGCCCGCCGAGATGCTCGCCTCCGGCGATTGGACCGTGCCGACGCTCAACGGCCTGCACTACATCGAGAAGCCGCCGCTGTGGTACTGGCTCGCGGCCTCGAGCTACCGCGCGTTCGGCGTGTCGGAAGCCGCCGCCCGCCTGCCCCTGGCTTTGCTCGCGCTGCTCGGCGCGCTGGGCGCCTGGTGGCTGGGCGCCTGGCTGTGCGCGCCGGCCGTGGGCCGCCTGGCCGGCGCGGCCACCGCGAGCGCGTTGTTGTGGGCGTTCCTCGCGCACAACATGACGCTCGACCTGCCCGTGAGCGTGTTCCTCTTCGGAACGGTCGCCTTCGCGCTGCGCGCGATGCTGCGCCCCGAGGACGGCCGCTGGGCCGCGCCCGCGGCGTGGGCCTGCGCGGGTCTGGCCTTCCTGAGCAAAGGCCTCATCTCGGTGCTGTTCCCCGCGGCCTGGGTCGTCGGCCTCGTTATCCTGCGACCCGAGTTGCGCCGCGGCGCCGCAGCGCTCTTGCGCCCCGACGGCCCGCTGATCGCGGCCGCCATCGTGCTGCCGTGGCTGTTCGCCGTCCAGAAGGCCAAGCCCGATTTCTTCCAGGTATTCTTCGTCGAGCAGCACTTCCAGCGCTTCCTGACGCCCAAATACAACCGCGGCGCGGGCTGGTGGTTCTACCTGGTCGTGCTGCCGCTCGGCCTGTTGCCGTGGACCGTCCCGGCCGTCGCCGGCTTCCTGCGCGCGGCGAGGAGGCCCTTCGGGGGGGACGTGCGCGACTTCGCGCTGTCGTGCTGGATCGTCGGCGTCGCCTTCTTCTTCTCGATTTCCCACTCGAAGCTCGCGACCTACGTCTTGCCGGTCGTCCCGTGCTGCGCCGTGCTCGCCGCTAGTTATCTTGAGGGCGGGCTGCCACCGAAGGCTCGGCGGTCGTTGTCGGTCGTTGGTTGGTCTCTGGTGATTATTTCCGTGCTCGCGGGACTCGCCGTGCTCTCCGGCAAATTGCCGCCGAAGGCGCTCCCCGCCGGCGCGTCGCCCGCCGTCCTCATCGGCCTGCTCGCGCTGTCGATTCTAGGCGCCGTCCAAGCCGTCGCCGCGAGATCCGCCCAGCCCGCGCTGCCGTTGTTAGCCGGCGGCGTCCTCGCCTGGGGCCTCGCGCTGGGCGCGTTACGCGTCGCCGAGCCGTTCACCAGCGCGCGCGCCCTGGCGCTCGCCGTGCGCGACGCCGCCAAGCCCGGCGACGAGGTCTGGACCTACGGCACGTATTTCCACGGCCTGCCGTATTATTCGGGAAGGCGCGTGGACCGCATGGTTTATTTCGTCGGCGAGTTCCACTACGGCCAGCGCGACGCGGCCAACTCGGGCCGCTTCGGCGACGACGACGAGATGCGCCTGCTGCCGCTGCCGGGGAAAACCGTCTTCGTGGCCTACCGCTCCTTCGAACGCCCTCACTTCAGGACCTTGCCCAAGCCGGGCGCGATCGCGTCCGATCGCGATTTCGGGAGCTGGGCGCTCGCCGAGGTCAGGGCCCCTTAAGGGTCACGAGGGTGCGCCGGCGGTCCTTGGCGCGCGCCGCCATCCGGTAGCCGATGTTGCCGGCCTCGATGCGCAGGCTGGAGCGGTCGAAGAGCTGGGTCAGCGCGGCGTCGAACTGCGCCGCGTCGCCGCTGACCTCGGCCAAGGCGGAGAGGTCGTTGGTGTAGGAGCCGTGCGCGGCTTTGTGCGCCTCCTGGATGCGCGCCAGAACGTCGAGCCCCTCGTGCGCGCGGCCCACCGCGAGCAGGTCGTCGGGCGTGGGCTTGAGGTAGGTCATGAACACGTTGGCGCCGAACAACGCGAACGCGCCCAGCGCCGCGGCCACGAACAACACCGCGCCTTCGCCGCGCCCCTTGGGGT
This sequence comes from uncultured Elusimicrobia bacterium, assembly GCA_965283875.1. Lineage (GTDB taxonomy): Bacteria > Elusimicrobiota > Elusimicrobia > UBA1565 > UBA9628 > GWA2-66-18. Next base: position 246,759 of record CBDIQC010000001.1, read on the forward strand.
AGGCCTCCACGACCACGGTGCCGGCGAGCAGGTCGTGCAAGGTGCGGTTGTCCGAACGCAGCAAGGCGACGAGGAAGCCGAAGTTGCACAACGGCGAGCTCGAGACCCAGCCCAGCGCTCGGGCGAGCGCGCGCCCCGGGCCGAGGGGCGAGCCGTCTTTGGCCAGCACGCGCAGCCCCATCAGGCGTTTGCCCACGCCGCCGCCGGCGAGGTTCGCGACGAACTGATAGAACACCGCGGCGACGATCCACGCGGCCGAGATGCTCGCGAGCTGGTCGGGGCCGAGCGCGCGCCGCAGAGGACCGGCCCACACGAAGGCGGTGACGACGGCGCCCAGGCCGAACGGCACGGTGTCGAGGAGGTAGGCGACCAAGCGGTCGCTGAACCGCGCGGCCCGCGCCTCGACGACCTGGATCGGCTCTTCCATCGGACCTGAGTATAGAGGTAAGGCGGCGGGAAATCAAGCGAGGGGGAAGCGTTCGTTCACATCCGCGCCTCGGGGCGGAAGCCCGGCTTCTGGACGCCCTGCCGCCGCCCGCCGGGTCCTTAGGCCGTGGGCGCGCCCGGTGCCGGCCGTTATCATCCTCTCATGAAAGCCTCGTTGGCCGCGTTCCTGCTGCTCGCATGCCCCGCCGCCGCGGACCCGCCGCGTTTCGAGGCGGCGGCCATCGCCGACACCGCGCGCGTCGTGCGCGCCAAGGCGGCCGCGGCCGACCCGGACGCGCTCGCGCGTTACACCGCGACGTGGGACGCGACGTGCGGCTGGGTACCGCGAGCGCGACCCCGACTGCTTCGTGCCGGGCCCGGCCGGGACGGTGCTGCTGTTTCGCGGCGAACGCGGCCTGCACCCGACCTTCGCCATCGCGCCCATCCTGCGCTGGGACGTCGCGACCAGCGGCCTGTGCGGGGCCGAATGCACCGCGCAGAACCTGCCCGCGGCGCTGGAGCGGCTGTACGCGTCGTTGGCCGCGCACGACTTCCCGCTCGAGACCTCGCTGCGCTACCTGTTCGATTTCTCCCGGCGCGTCTGGAACGGCTACCGCGTCGGCAGCACGACGACGTTCCCGCTGGCCTCCTTGCCCCGCGCCGGCGGAGGGGGGGCGGGCATCCGCGGCTACACGCCCGGGGCCTTGATGGTCACCACCCACGTCATGGAGGAATACGTCAACCTCGTGGACGCGGCCGGGACGCGCCGTCCCCTGGACCCGCTGGTCTCCTTCACCGCGAGCCCGCGCACGGCCGCCGGATTCACGGGCAGCCCCGGGCATCTCCTGGTGCTGGCCGTGCCCCGGGAGCGCCTGCTGCCGCGCGCGGCGGGCTGCCCGGCGGGCCTGCCGGCGCCCGGGACCTTCCTGGACGTGCGCGCCTGCCCCCGGACCGCCCGCCCGGACCTGGAATCCGAATACGACACGCCGTTTTTCGTGGAAGCCGGGCTCATCCACGAGGCCTATCGCCGTTGAGTTTAATTACACTTCTTAGGTCCTACCTGGGCCTAGGCCCTTTGACGAAAGCGGGGGGGCCTATAGGCCATCGTCGGAACGTCCGCAGGCCCCTATAATCAAGTTATGAACGCCATCGACCGGCTGACCCGCGCAACCGCCCTGACGCTGTGCGCCGCCCTCGTCAACGCCGCCCTTCCGCTCGAGGCGCTCGCCCACGTCGTTACCCGCGTGCCCGTCGGAAACGCCCCCATCGGCGGCCCCGTGATGTCGGCCGGCAGCATGGCCCGGACCGGAATCGCCGCCATCAAGGTCGCTGGCCCGACCGCGAGCCTGCAGGTCGCCCCGCACACCGCCCCCACGCCCGCGCTGACGCTCACCCCGTCGGCCGACCTCACCGCGTCCGCGGTCGAAGGCGTGACCGCTCCCGCGGCCCGCGCCGACGTCGCCGCCGCCGACGCTCCGGCCGAGCTCGCCGCGCCCGCCGCCGCCGCGCATCGCCCGCCGCCTCGCCCGTGCCGCGTCGTCGCCGAGCTCGCGGCCGCCGCCGACGCGCCCGCCGCCGGCGAGTTCAAGGCCGACGCCCGCGCCTCCGCGGTCGCCGACACCTCGCGCATCGCCTCCGCTTTCGCCGCCCTCAAACGCAGCTTCAGCCTGCGCTCCGCCGAGAAGCTCGGCGCGCCCTCCGACGCCCCGGCGTCGGCCGCCTCTCGCGCCCCGCCCGCCGCGGCGAACGTCGCGGCCGCCCGCCTCGCGCCCGCCGGCGACCGCGTCGCCGCCAACGACGGCGACAACGTCCCGCCCGCGCCCCCGGCCGCGCCCACGAGCCCCGCTTCGCCCGAAAAAGGCGGCCCGTCCCTCTCGAAGGGACTCGGCGCCGCTGCTTGGGCCTTCATCGCGGCCCTCCTCATCGCCCAGGTCGGCGTGGAGGCGATGGGCACCGCGATGCCGCAGCTGGTGCAGGCGGCCTTCGGCGATTTCAGCAAGGTCGTGCAGATCGCGATTTTCGGCTCCATCGCCGGCATCATCGGCCGCCAGTTCGCGCCGCTGATCATCCAGCGCTACGGCCTGCGCAAGACCTATCTCGCCACCGAAGTGCTTCGCATGTTGTCCATCACGGCCATGCTCGGCTTGCTCGCCACGGGCCACATGACGCTGCCGCTGATGATGTTGTTCTACTCCCTCAACGGCCTCTTCGGCGGCGTCGCCATCACCTCGGAGCAGTCCATCCCCGCGGCCTTGCTCGGCCAGGATGAGTTCAAACTGCGCCGCTTCTGGAACCGCGAGCAGATGATTCTCGAGGTCGCCGGCATCCTCGTGCCCATGATCGCGGGCACGGCCGCGCTGACCTACGGCGCGGTCCCCGTCCTGGCGGCCTTCCCCATCGCCTTCGCCGCGGCTTTCGCGGTCCTCTACTTCATGCTGCGCTTCCCCGCCAAGGTCGAGCTCATGCGCAAGGCCGACCTGGAGAAGGCCCGCACCGTCGTGCACGACGCCGCCACCGAAGGCCTTCAGGCCAACGCGTTGCGCGGCGCCTTGAAGTCCTTCCTGGCCATGGGAACCATCGGCGTGGGCGTCCTCGCCTTCACCGGCGGCTCGGTCGTGGCGATGGGCGTCATCGGCGCGGCTCTCATCGGCGGAGCGGCCTGGTTGTGGCGCCTGACGGCGCGCGCTCGCTCCGGCGCCCTGACGCTGAACCGCGCGGAAAGCGTGCTCGGCCAGTTCTTCAAGCGCATCATCCGCGGCTTCCAGATCGTCTGGCACGAGCCCATCTTGCGATACTCGTTCCTGGGCTTCTCGATGATGATGATGATGAACCCGGTGCTCTACTCCATCATCGCTCCCGGCGTCGGCCGCTTGCTGGGCGGCACGGCGGGCATGGCGGCCTTCGCGGGAACCATCGTCGCTCTCTACAGCCTCGGCGGTTTGCTCGGCAGCCTCTTCACCGACCGGGCGCAAAGCCGGCTGGAAAAGGCGCAGAAGGAAGGCAAGATGACCGAGGAGCAGGTCGTCGAGGCGCTGCGCAAGTCCATGATTCGCATGATGCTGCTGACCATCCCGACCTTGGCGGCCTTCGCGCTGGTGTTCCTGCCCGCGCCGGCGTTCCTGGCGGGCCTGGCGGTTCCGCATTTCATCGCGCCCGGCAGCCTCACCTTCTTGGCCCTGGGCATGCTGCCCTTCGGCTTCGCCCAGGTGGCCGCGACGACGATGCTGCGCGCCTACTTCCAGTCCAAGGTCCCCGGCGAGCAGAACGTGCCGGACGCCAACGGTTTCTTCGGCTCGGGCTCGTTGCTGATTTCCACGCTCGGTCTGCAGGCGTTGAGCGTGTTGTTCCAGCACACCTCGGGCATGACGCCGTTCATCGTCATCGCCGGCGCGATGGTTCCGCTCGGCCTCTACTTCTTGTACCTGACCCGCCGCCTCAGCAAGGCCGGCACCGCCGCGCCTAAGGCCGAATAGCCGGCCCTCGACGGAGATAGGCCCTTAGACCCAGGACCGCCTGGGTCTAAGGGCTCTTTTTAGTAGGTCTTCCGACACCATCCTCCTGGGCCGAGAGCCTCACCCCTAAACCCCTGGAGGAAACGATGCGCCGAGCAGTCGCCGCGGCCGCCCTGGCCGCCTGTGCCGTGATCCGTACCGCCCCCGCCCAAGCCCAGATGGAGACGTTCTCCGCCGAAGAAATCCGAGCCGCGCAGCAGGACCCGGACAAATACACGTTGGACGAAGCGAGCGTGATGGTCGAGAACCTCGGCCCGACGGTCAACCCGCGGGGCGGGCCGATCACGCCTCCGGCGCTTCCCGCGCCGCCGCTGCCGCCGGCGCCCGGCGGGCGTCCGGCGCTCAGCGACATCGGCGAGATCATCCGGGTCGGCCGCGAGATCTGGCAGATCGTCGAGGCCAACCGCCCCCAGGTGGACGTGAGCAACCAGTGCTCGAGCGCCGTGCCGCGCGGCATCGAGAGCTGGACGGACCTGGAGGGCTGGGAGGCACCCCGAGGCACGACCTACCGCCTCACCGCCAAGAACCTGCACGGGATGACCATGGTGGACATCACGTATTCGGTGCAGCGGCGCACGGGCGGCTCCTACCGGGACGCGCAGAACCGGGTGCGGGGGAATTCCTCACCGGCGTGACCATCGAGCCGCTCAACGTCGAGGTGGGGCCGGGCTACCGCCTGGACCTCACCGCGCGCATGGACGCCTCCAACATCGGCAACGTCGGCACGCGCGACAACCCCATCGCGAGCATGACGCCGCAGGTGGGCTGGCGCGTGCGCACGGTGATTAAGGACAGCCAGGGGCGCTACCTGTATTACCTCACGGGCGACGGCCAGTTCCGCGAACTGGCGGGGCCGGTGCGGCGCGACTCCCTCGGTCCCGTTGCGGAGTCGGTGGCAAAGGAGCTAAACTTCGACCGGTGAAGGTCGAGAAGCTCAAACAATTCAGCATCTTCATGCCCAATCGGCCAGGCGCGCTCGCGCGCCTGGCCGAGCTTTTCTCCACGGAGAAGATCAACATCCTGGGCATCGCTTCCGAGGTCCGCGACGACTCGGGGCTGGTGCGCATCGCCTTGCCCGCCGACGCGGACGTCTCGTCGGTGCTGAGCAAGGCCGGCTTCTCCAGCGTGGAGACCCACATCCTCTCGGTCGAGGTGGACGACAACTCCGGCGAACTGTTCCGCATCACCGACGCCCTGGCCCTGGCCAAGATCAACATCACGACCGTCTACGGCACCGCCGTGGACGGGGCCCGCTCCGCGCGCATCCTCGTCGCCGTGCAGAACGCGGACAAGGCCCTCGAGGTCCTGCAAGCCTTGGCCTCGACGCGGGCCTGACCATGTGCCGCCTTTTCGCGCAGGTGTCGCCGAAGGCCGCCGGCGCGCGCGACCTGCTCGTGGACTCGCCGCTCTCGCTGCTGCGCCAAAGCGACATGGCCGCCGATAACCCGCAGAAGGACGGCTGGGGCATGGCCTGGTTCGGCGCCGACGGCAAGCCGCGCGTGGTCAAATCCGCGCGCCCGGCGTCCGGCGACGCGCAGCGCTTCACGGCCGCGGCCGACGCCGCGTATTCGCCCGTGGTGCTCGGTCACATCCGCGCCGCGTCCAACCCGCACCTCGACGACGCGCACGCGCATCCTTTCGAGGACGAGGGCTGGGCGTTCATCCACAACGGCACGCTCACCATCCAAAAAGAGGTCGCCGAGGCGCTCGGCCCGCGCCGGGCGCGCCTGCGCACGAGCTCCGACACCGAGGTCTATTTCCAGCAGTTCCTCAAGCATCTCGCCGTCGCCGGCGACCCGTCGCGCGCCTTCGAGGCCTGCGTCGCCGAGAACTGGGCGTTGTGGGCCGACTGCAAGGACCGCTACCCCGACGCGGGCGCGCCCTACACCTCGCTCAACGCGGTGGCCGCCGACGCCGCGGGCGTGCACGTCTTCTGCCACGCCGCGCGCGTCGGCCTGGCGCGCCACGGCCTGTGCCACCCGGACCAGCCCTGGAGCGTCATGAGCTACGCGACGCGCGGCGGGCGCTTCGTCGTCGCCAGCGAAGGCGTGGACGGGGGGGACTGGACGCGCCTGTCGCCGCCCGAGCTGCTTTCCGCCGTCGTCGTGGATGGGAACGTGAAGGTCGTCCGCCGTGTCGCGAAGCTGGTCAGCCCGCTCGGCCCCATCCCGGAGGTTTCCCGCTCATGAAAGGCTTAATGGTCGTGGTCTTGGCCGGCACGCTCGGCTTCCTCGCCTGGCAGAAGTTCAAGCCCGTGCCGCCGCCGCCCCCGCCGCCCCCGCCGCCGGCCATCCTCTCCGAGCCCGCGCCGGTCATCGACCCCGAGGAGCAGCGCAAGGTGCTCAAGTCCGCCGAGGACCCCGACCCCAACGTGCGCTGGGAGGCCGTCGTCCTGCTCGACAAGATGAAGTCGCCCGAGGCCATGCCGCTGATGTTCCACATGCTGCAGAAGGACCTCGAGCCGTCCCTGCGCATCAAGATCATCGAGCTGCTCAGCAACCGCCGCGGGGCCGACGTCGTCTCGGCGCTGGTGCGCTCGATGAAGGACATGGAGCCCGACGTGCGCCTGGCCGCCCTGCGCTCGCTCGACAAAATCGGCGACTACAGCGTGGCCTCCGCCATCATGGCCGGCCCCGTGAAGGACCAGGAGGAGGCCGTGCGCCTGCAGGCGTTGAAGGAGATCAACCAGCTGGAAGAGGCCGAGATCGAGGCCGCGCTGACGGCCTACGAGGCCGAGAAGGCCGCGGCCGCCGCGGAGGCCGCCAAGAACCGCTGATGAACCGCCTCACCATGCTCGTCGTCTTCATCGCGGCCGGGGCGTTCCTGGTCTGGGACCGTTCGCGCCCCGACCAGGACGACGTCGCGCCGCCGCCGCCGCCGGCCATCGAGCTGCCGGCCCCCAAGCCGGTGTTCTCGGAGACCGAGCTCGCCAAGGTGCGCCTGTCGCTGGGCGACGCCGACGCCGAGGTGCGCTGGACCGCGGCGCAGGTGCTCTACAACATCCGCGACCCCCAGGCCGCCAAGCTCCTGGAGCGCCTGCTCGCCGAGGACCCCGACCCCGAGCTGCGCATGAAGGTCGTGCGCCTGCTGCGCGACCGCGAGGACTCCGCCCGCCTGTCCTCGCTCGTCTCGAGCCTGCGCGACACCGAGAAAAACGTCCGCATCGCGTCGCTCGAGGCGCTCGGCGACATCGGCGACCCGTCGGTCGTCACCTGGGTGACCGCCCTGCTGCGAGACGCCGAGCCCGAGGTGCGCATCGCCGCGCTGCGCACGCTCGCGAAGTTCCAGGAGAAGCGCAAGGCCGAGTTCGACGTGCTCGCCGCCAAGCTCAAGAAGGATTACGAGGAAGCGGTGCGCCGCTCCCAACAGAAGCGTTAGACGTCCGGAGGAACGATGGAGACCGCAGGACTCAAGGAGATCAACCGCAAGGTCGCCGAGGAGAGCCTCTTCGTCGCGGAGCTCAAGCGCGAGGTGGGCAAGGTCATCGTGGGGCAGGAGGACGCCCTCGACCGCATCCTCGTCGCGCTCGTCGCCGACGGCCACGTGCTGCTCGAAGGCGTGCCCGGCCTGGCCAAGACCCTCACCTTCAAGACGCTGGCCCAGTGCGTCGATGCGTCGTTCTCGCGCATCCAGTTCACGCCCGACCTGCTGCCCGCCGACCTGACGGGCACCATGGTGCTCGACGGAAAAACCGGCGAGTTCAAGGCGCGCACCGGCCCCGTGTTCGCCAACCTCGTGCTCGCCGACGAGATCAACCGCGCGCCCGCCAAGGTGCAGAGCGCCTTGCTCGAGGCCATGCAGGAGCGCCAGGTCACCATCGGCCCCAAGACGCACGCGCTGCCCGACCCCTTCCTCGTGCTCGCCACGCAGAACCCCATCGAGCAGGAGGGGACCTACCCGCTTCCCGAGGCGCAGGTGGACCGCTTCATGCTCAAGGTGCGCATGGGTTATCCGACCAAAACCGAGGAGAAGGGCATCCTCGAGCGCATGTCCGGCGCCGCGACGCCGGAGCCCAAGAAGGTCGCGTCGCCGGAGCAGCTCAAACGCGCGCGCCAAGTCGCCGCGTCCTTGTACCTCGACGAGAAGGTCAAGGACTACATCGTGGACCTGGTGTTCGCCACGCGCGAGCCCTCCGCGCACAAGCTCGCCGGGCACGAGAAGCTCATCGCCTACGGCGCCAGCCCGCGCGCGACCATCGCGCTCGCCAAGGCGGCCAAGGCCTACGCCTTCCTCAACGGCCGCGGCTACGTCACGCCGGAGGACGTCAAGTCCATCGGCCCCGACGTGCTGCGCCACCGCGTCATCGTCACCTACGAGGCGGAGGCCGAAAACGTGGACAGCGACGCGGTCGTGCGCGCCGTGTTCGAAGCGGTCGAAGTCCCTTAAGACCCGCATGTTGACGCCGAAGGACATCCTCGCCCAGGTGCGCCGCCTGGAGATCGTCACCGGGAAGCTCGTCTCCGAGAGCTTCGCGGGCGACTATTCGAGCGTGTTCAAGGGCCGCGGCATGGAGTTCAACGACGTGCGCGAGTACGCCGAGGGCGACGACCCCCGCGACATCGACCGCAACGTCAGCGCGCGCACCGGCAAACCCTTCATCCGCCGTTACGTCGAGGAGCGCGAGCTCACCGTGCTCATCGCCGTGGACCTGTCCGGCTCGCAGGACTTCGGCACGGCCGAGCGCCTGAAGAAGGAGGCCGCGGTCGAGGCGGCGGCCCTGCTGGCCTTCTCCGCGCTGGCCAACAACGACAAGGTCGGCCTGGCGCTCTTCACCGACCAGGTCGAGCTGTTCGTGCCGGCCAAAAAAGGCCGGCGCCACGTGCTCTCCGTCGTGCGCGACGTGCTCGCCTTCGAGCCCCGCGGCCGCGGCACGGCCATCGGCGCCTGCCTGGAGAAGCTGGCGCGCATGCAGAAGCGGCGCTGCGTGCTGCTCGTCGTCTCCGACTTCCGCGACGAAGGCTTCGAACGCGCACTCAAGCTCGTCGCGCTCAAACACGACGTCGTGCCCGTCGTCGTCGAGGACCCCGCCGAGGCCGCCCTGCCCGCGGTCGCCGCCGTCATCGAGGCGGCCGACCCCGAAACCGGCGCGAGCCGCCTGCTCGATGGCCCCGCCGCCGTCGCGCTCGCCGCGGCGGAGCGGAGCCGGCGCGAGTCGCTCGAGCGCACCTTGCGCGCCGCGGGCCTCGAGCCCGTGGTCGTGTCCACCGCGCGCCCGACCGTGGACCCGCTCATCGCCTTTTTCCGCCGCCGGGCCAAGAGGCGCTCGCGATGAACGCGCTCCTGCTGATTGTTCTGTCGCTCGCCACGGCCCAGACGAAGGCCGTGGTCGGCGAAGAAACGACGGTCGCCATGAAGGAACTGCCGACCGGCACGTCGGATTTCATCGTGGTGAAGGCCGAGGCCAAGGACGGCGGCTACGCGGTGACCGTCCTGCCGCTCGCGCCGGGCAAGCTCGAATTCGGAGGAACGCCCTTCGAGGTGGTCGAGCCGGAGCTGCCTAATGACGCGGACATCGCCGACATCAAGCCGCCGCTGGCCGCCTGGCCCGCCTTGTGGCCGTGGGTCCTGCTCGTATTGCTCGGCGCCGCGGCCTGGTACGCGCGCCGCGAATGGCTCGCGCGCCGCGGAGTCCTGCCGGCCGCGCCCGTCGAGCCGCCCGTGCCGCTCGAGTTCCGCATCGAGCGCCGCCTGGCGGCGCTGGAGTCCTCGGGCCTGTGGGAGAAGGGGGAACACGCCGCCTATTACCTCGCCCTCACCGAGATCCTGCGCGCCTATCTCGAGGAGCGTTGGGCCGTGCCCGCGACCGCGATGACCTCGGGCGAGGTGACGCGCCTGGTCAAGGCGCGCGCCGACCTCGACACCGCGGCGACCGTGCGCGCGCTGCTCGAACGCGCGGACTTGGTCAAGTTCGCGCGCCTCAAGCCCGGCGCCAAAGACGGCCCCGAGGACCTCGAACGCGTCCGCCGCTTCGTCTTCGCCACCGCCCCGCGCGAGCTCGCGGGCGCGGCGGAGGCGCGCGTCGTGAGGCTCAGCGGAGTTCGGGCGCTTCTGCTGCTCCTGCCCGCGGCCTACGCCGCCTGGCGCGCCTACGCCGGGCGCGGCCGCGGCCCTGCCCCATCCCGGCGCGGGCCGCGCGAGCGCGGCTTCCTCGCCGCGCGCCGTCGCCGCGCGCCTGGCCCCGCCGCTGCTGGCCGGGCTCGCGTTGTCCCTGCTCGCGCTGGCCCTGGCGCGCCCCCAGCGCGTGCAGCGCGCCGTCGGCGGCGCCGGGCGCGGCATCGACATCGTGCTGGCCCTCGACAGCTCCATCAGCATGAACGCGATGGACCTCAAGCCCACGCGCCTGGAGGTCGCCAAGGACACGGCCGCCCGCTTCGTGCGCGGACGCGTCGAGGACCGCATCGGCCTGGTCACCTTCGGCGGCGCGCCGCTGCTCGCGTCGCCGCTCACCGTGGACTACGACGCCCTCGTCGAGCGCATCGGGGACCTCGAAGGCGGCATGACCAAGGCCGAAGGCACGGCCGTCGGCGACGGCCTCGTCAGCGCCTTGCGCCGCCTGCGCGAATCCACGGCCAAGAGCAAGGTCGTGGTCCTGCTCACCGACGGCCGCTCCAACAGCGGCGCGGTCGATCCGCTCACCGCGGCCAAGGCCGCCGCGGGCATGGGCGTGAAGGTGTACGCCATCGGCACGGCCACGCGCGGCGAAAGCGAGATGATGGTCGATGACCCGCGCTTCGGCCGCGTCGCCGTGCCCGTGGGCGACGACCTCGACGAGGAGACGCTGTCCGAGGTGGCGCGCCTGACCGGCGGGCGCTACTGGCGCGCCGAGAGCGCGCTCGCCCTGCGCAAGGTTTACGACGAGATCGACCGCCTGGAGAAAAGCGAGGTCAAGCTCCCCGACCTCGTCGTGCGCGACGAGCTGTACCCGTGGCCCGTCCTGCTCGCCGCGCTGCTGCTGCTGCTCGAAGCCTCGCTCGGGGCGACGTGGCTCCTGAGGTGGCCCTGATGCTCAAGGACTGGCGCTGGCTGCTCGCCGCCTTGCCCGCGCTCGCCGCCGCGTGGTCGCTCGCGGCCTGGGCGGCGTCGCGCCGGGCCGCGGTGTCCCGGGCGTTCGGGCGCGCCGACACCGTGGCGCGCTGCGCCGACGACGCCGCGGCCGCGCGCGCGCTCAAGACGCGCCTGCGCCTGGGCGCGCTGGCCCTGCTCTTCCTCGCGCTCGCCGGCCCGCGCTGGGGCGTCGAGCTCGTGGAGACGCGCGCCGACGCGCGCCAGGTCGTCGTGGCCGTGGACGTGTCCTTGTCCATGCAGGCGCGCGACGTGAAGCCCTCGCGCCTGGAGCGCGCCAAAGACGCCCTGAGCCTGCTGCTCGACCAGCTCAAAGGCGAACGCGTCGGCGTGGTCGCCTTCGCGGGCGAGGCGCAGGTCGTCTGCCCCGTCACCTCCGACATCGAGGCGGCCAAGCAGCTTCTCACCGCGCTCGAGCCCGGCGCCATCGCCGTGCCCGGCTCCGCCGTCGGCTCCGCCGTCCGCCTCGGCGCGTCCATGCTCGGGCGTTACCCCGGCGTCAAAGCCCTCGTGCTGCTCACCGACGGCGAGGACCACGGCACCGACCCCGTCGCCGCCGCGCGCGAGGCGGCGTCCGCCGGCGTGCGCGTGTTCACCGTCGGCGTGGGCACGCCCGAGGGCGAGCCCATCCCCGTGGGCGGGCCCGGCGAATACAAGAAGGACCCCAAAGGCGCCACCGTGGTCACGCGGCTCGGGGAAAAAGCGCTGGCCGAGGCCGCCGAAGTCTCGGGCGGCGCGTATTACCGCTCCAGCCCCGGCGAGGAGGAGATCGCCGACATCGTCGCCCGCATCCAAGGCGGCGCCGCGGCCAAGGGCCTTTCCGGCTCCGCCAACCGCTGGAAGGACCGCGCCGCCTGGCCGCTGACGCTCGCCTTCCTGCTCCTGCTGGCCGAACTGCTGCTGCCGCTGGCCCCCGCCCCGGAGAAGAAAACCGCCGCGCGCGCGCCCGCCCTCGTCGCGCTCGCGCTCCTGCTCGCGCCCGGCGCCTCCGCCGCGACCGCGGAGGGGGACCTGCGCGGCGGCAACCGGCACTACAAAGCGGAACGTTACGCCGAGGCGCTGGAGAGCTACGGCCGCGCCGCGGGAAAACGCCCGAAGGACGCGCGGCCGCTGTTCAACGCGGGCGCCGCGTTCTACCGCCTCGACCGGCACGACGACGCGTCGGCGGCCTGGGCCGCGGTCGCGGCGCGCCAGGACGTCAAGCCCGGCGTGCGGGCCGCGGCGCTCTACGACCTGGGCGGGGCGCGTTACCGCGCGGGCGACTACGCCAACGCCGCCGCGGCCTACCGCGCCGCGCTCGCGCTCGACCCGTCGGACCGCGACGCGCGGCGCAACCTCGTGGTCGCGCTCAAACGCCTGCGCCAGCCGCCGCCTCCCCAGCAGGACAAGAAGAAGGACGATAAGAAAGACGACGACAAGAAAGGCGCCGACGACCGTCCCAAGCCCGACAAGCCGCGTCCGCAGGACTCCTTGACCAAGGAGCAGACCGAGCAGATCATGCGCGCCGTCGCCGAGCGCGAGAAGGCCGCGCAGAAGAACTCCGCGCCGCCCCCGCAGGCGGGCGGACGCTCGAAACACGCCGGGAAGGAGGACTGGTGAGGGCCCTGCTCGCCGCCGTCCTCCTGCTCGCGCCGGCGGCCGCGTCCGCGGTCACCATCCTCGCCGAGGTCAACAAGACCGCGGTCGCGCTGGGCGACCAGGTGGTCCTCGCGGTCACGGTGTCGGGCGCGCAGGCGTCGTTGCCCAAGCCGCGCCTGCCGTCCTTCGAGGATTTCGAGGCCTACGAATCCGGCACGAACCAGAGCTACTCCTTCATCAACGGGAAGATGTCGAGCTCGGTCGTCTATACCTACGTGCTCGCGCCGCGCAAGACGGGCAAGGCGCGCGTGCCCGCCATCTCCATCGAGGTGGACGGAAAACCCGTGGCCACCGAGCCGATCGAGATCCTCGTGTCAGCCGCCGGCGCGCCCGCGCCGCGCGCCGCGCCGTCCAGCTCTAGCGCCTCCTCGCCCGCGCCCGCGCCGCGCGCGCGACGGCGCGGCCAAGCCCGACGTGTTCCTCAGCGCCTCGGTGGACAAGCCGCGCGCCTACGCCGGGGAGCAGGTCACCCTCACCGTGCGGTTCCACGCGGGCGTGCCGTTGATGGGCAGCGTGCAATACGACGCGCCCAAGCTCGAGGGTTTCCTCTCCGAGGACCTCGGCCAAGGCCAGACCAGCGCGAACCACGGCGGCCGCACCTACCACGTCACCGAGGTCAAAACCGCGCTGTTCCCCGTCCACGGCGGCCGCCTGCCCGTCGGCGCGGCGGTCGCGCGCACCTCGGTGGCGCGCGGCGGCGGCGTGGTCGGCGGCGGCGACCTGTTCGAACGGTTCTTCTCCATGTCCGCGCCCCAGCCCGTCACCGCGCGTTCCGAGCCCGTCGCCGTGGAGGCCATGCCCCTGCCGGACGCGGGGCGCCCGGAAGGCTTCTCCGGGGCCGTCGGCCGCTACCGCGTCAAGGCGACGGTGGACCGCGCGCGCCTGAAGGTCGGCGAGGCGGCGACCCTCACGGTCGAGGTCTCCGGCACGGGCAACCTGCGCTCGGTCGGCGAGCCGGCGCGCGCCGAGCTCAGCGCGCTGCGCTTCTTCGACACCGAATCGAACGTGTCGGTCACCAAGACCGACGGCGTCGTGGGGGGGACCAAGGTCCTCAAAACCGTGTTCGTGCCGCGCGCCAGCGGCGTGGTCGTCATCCCGCCGCTCGTGCTCTGGCATTTCGACCCCGAGAAACGCGCCTACGTCAAAGCCGAAAGCGCGGCCCTGCGCCTGGACGTCGAGGCCGGCGCGCCCGGCGCCGCCGCGCCCGGCGGGACGTCCACGCCCGCGCTCGGCGTCGTCACCCGCGACATCCGCTATCTTGAAGCCCGGGCCGGTCCGCGGCGCCGCTTCGCGCGCGCTCGCCGCCTTCGCCGGGCTCGGCGCGCGGTCACGCCCTGCGCCTGCTCGTCCTGCTCGGCGCCGCCGCCGCCGACTGGCGCCGCCGCCGCCTCGACGCCGAGCATCGTGGCGCGACCGTCGGCCGCCAGTTTCGCCGCCGCCCGCGCCGAAGCCATGCGGTCGGCCAGGGGCGCACGGTCGCGGGCGTCCTTCAGGGGCGTTCATGGACGCGCTCGCCGGCTACGTGGGCGACCGCTTCGGCGTGCCGGCCGCGGGGCTGACCTCGCGGCGCGCGCAGGACCTGCTGGCGTCCGGCGGCGCGACGGCCGCGGCCGTCGCGGCGTACGCCGAGGCCTGGCGCGACGTCGAAGCCGCGCGTTACGCCCCGCCGGGCTCCGCCGACGCCGCGGCCCACGCCGTCGTCGAGAAGGCGCGCGCCGCGCTCGCGGCGCTGGAGGCCCGCTCATGATCGCCCTGCTCCTGGCCGCCGCGTTGTCCGCGCCGGCCGCCGCCGCGACGCCCGCCGAGGCCAAGGCGTTTTACGACGCCGGGCGCTGGGAGGACGCGGCCGCGGCCTTCGGCGTATTGGCCGCTTCCGACCCGGACGAACCCGCGTGGCATTACGGGCGAGGCGGCGCGCTGCTCAAGGCCGGACGCCTGGGCCCGTCGGTCGCCGCCTATGAGCGCGCCTTCGCGTTGGCGCCGCGCGACGCGGACGCGCGCGAGAACCTGGACTTCGCGCTGCGCCGCGCCGGCGAGGAGCTCGCGCCCGCGGGCGTGCCGCCCGCGGCCTTCATCCTGTTCACCTTGCTCTCCGAACGCGAGCTCGCCGGCCTGCTCGCGCTGGCGGCGTGGGCCGCGCTCCTGCTGGCCGCTGCCGCCCTCCTGCGCCGCGCGCCGCCGGCCCGCGCGGCCGCGACCGTCCTGCTCGCGGCGGCGCTCGGGCTGTGGTGGGCGGGCCTGCGCGCCGCCCTGCCGCCCGGCCGCGCCGTCATCGTCGCGCCGCGCGCCGAGCTGCGCAACGGGCCGGGCCCCGGCTTCACCGTGGGCGCCACCGTGCCCGAAGGACGGCGCGTGCGCGTGCTCGCCGAACGCGACGGCTGGTTCGAGGTGGGGACGCTGAAGGAAGGCGAACGCGGCTGGGTGGACGCCGCGGCGATCGAGACCCTTTAAGGGTTCGAGGGCGTGGGCGGCGTCAGAGGCACGGCGGGCGGGAGGGGAGCCGCGGGCTCCGGCGGGACGAGCGGCTTCTTTTTCTCGACGGGCGCGGCTTTCGCGCTTTTCGCCGCCTTGGCGTTTTTCGCCGAGGCTTTCGCGACGGGCTTCGCCGCCTTGGGTTTGACGCCGTCGGCCGCGGAATCCACGCTGACGGCCGCGTCCGCGCCGTCGCCTTCGCCTTCCACGGTGATCTTGATGAGGGGCTTCTCTTTCTCCGGGGGCGGGGGCGGCTCCTCGCCGTCCACGGTGCTTTCGCCGGGCTCCGCGAGCGGGGTCTCTTCGGCCGGCGTGATGGAGGGGGCGGGAGCCGCGTCCGCGGGCGCTTCCTCGGCCGGCGCCGCCTCTTCGGTGGGCGCGGCTTCCTGCGGGGCCTCCTCCACGGGGGCCTCGTCTTGAGCGGACGCGAACGGCGCGCAGAGGGACACCAACAGGGCCGCCAGCCAGAGCTTCATACCCCTGGATATTAGCATGACTCTGTTAACGAAATATCTCGCGGGATTTTGTTAGTCTATGGGCGTGAAGGAGCTGGAAGTCTATGAGGCGGACAAGGACGACCACGCCGCGCACCGCGGCCGCATCGTGCGCGTGTTCACCGAGCACCTCGCCAAAAACGGCCTGCGCCTGACCGGCCAGCGCCGCCGCATCCTGGACTTGTTCCTGGTCAGCGACCACCACCTCAGCCAGGAGGAGATCTACCAGGCGGTGCGCGCGCACGGGGTGGGGCGGGCGACGGTTTTCCGCACCATCAAGATGCTCCAGGAGTCCCGCCTCATCGCGCCCGTGGTCGGGCCCGGCGGCGTGCCGCGCTTCGAGATCCACCTCGACCGCCCGCACCACGACCACCTCATCTGCATCGTCTGCGGCCGCATCCAAGAGGTCCGCTGGCCCAAGCTGGAGAAGATCCAGGAAGAGACGTGCCGGCGCATCGGCTTCGTCCCCAAATGGCACCGCCACGAGATCTTCGAGCAATGCCGCGAGTGCGCGCGCAAGCCCGCCGCGACGTGACGCCCCCGCGCGCCGGCGTCGCCGCCGCGATCGAGCTGAAGACCGTCGCCGCGCTTCGCGGCCCTGGCCCGGACCTTCGGCCTGTGGCGCGGGGACTTCGCCGGGGGCGCGCTCCTCGCCGCGGCGTGCGCGCGGCGCCGGCGGCCGCGCCGGCCTGCGCCGCCGCGCCGTCGGCGCGACGGCGTCCTGGTGCGGCCTGGCCGCCGCGCTCGGCGAGCCGGCCTGCGCCGCGCTCGTGCGCCAGGCCGCCGGCGCAGCGCTGGACCGCGGCTAGCTGCGCCGGCGCGCCGACATGCGCCGCGATGCCGCGACGCGGCGCTGGCTCCGTCTGCTTCGCAGGCTCCCGCGCGACCCGGCGCCGGCGGCTCGACGGCCCGGCCGCCGGCGCTCGCCGCGCCTGGGCCGCGCTCGGCCGCGCTCGGGCGCCGCTCGTGTTCGCCCTCTCCACGCCCGCGCTCCTGCTCGGCGCGCCGCGGCCGCGCGCCGGCGCTGGCCGGGCTGGCCGTCGCGGCCGGCGCGGCCTTCCACGCGCTCCGCGCTGCGCGACGTGTGGACGCTGCGCCTGGACCACCTGTTCGCGGGCTGGGCCTGGCGCCTGCCGCCCGCCGGCCCCGAAGGCCTGGGCGCGGTCCGTTTTCCGGACGGCCGCGTCGCGGTCCTGCGCGCCGGCCGCCTGGAGTTCGAGGACCCGGCGACCGCGCGCCTGGCCCTGCTCGTCCTCCTCGGCCAAAGCGAACGCGCGCCCGGCGCCGTCGCGTTGTCGCGGCCGCGCGGCTTGACCCTGCCGCTGGCCGCGCGCGCCGCCGGCTTGGAGGTCCTCGTGCTCGACGACGCGCCGGCGTCCGCCGACGCGCTGCTGCGCGCGCTCTGGGACGCGCCGCCGCCCACCGCGCCCGACCCGGCGTGGGCCGCGCGGCGCGTTTTGCCCGCCTCGCCTCGCGCCGACATGCTGCTCGCGCGCGTGGGGGGACCGCGCGCGCCCCCGACCGCGCCGGCGTCGCCGACCGCGCGCCTTGTCCGCGCTGCGCCGCGCAGCTCGCCGATCGCCAGGCACAGGCCGATGCCCGGCCAGGCCGCGCCGCTGACCAGCGCCGTCGGGAAGAAGGCGACGATCCACGCGGCCACGCCGCGGTCGCCGACCTGCCGGCCGGCGTGCTCGGTGGTGGCCTCGCCGCGCCCCGTGGTCTCCGACGCCGCGCGTCTGGCCGAACGCCCTGCCGCTGGCCGCGCGCATGGGCTGGGACCCCGCGTCCGTGCTCGCGCAAGCCGTGGTCTGGCGCCCGACGGGCGCGCCCAAGTGATAGAATAGACGGGTGAAGAGTTTCCGCTTCGGCTGGTACGGCGACGGGGGCCTCGGCGAGAAGATGATCGACGCCATCCTCGCCGGGCGCAAAACCGCGACCGCCTGCCCGGCCTACGACCCCGAGGACGCCGACTTGAAGTCCGGCGACGAGCTCGAGCTGACCGACAAACACGGCCGCGTGCGCGGCCGGCTCGTCGTTTCCGCCGTCGAGCACCGCTCCTACGCGAGCTTCGACGACGCGCTCGCCCGCGCCGAAGGCGTCCCGCTCTCCGAGCTCAAGGAGAAGCTCGACTTCGCCAACGGGCGGCAGCTGCGCCCCTCCGAGGAGATGCGCGTCGTCCATTTCCGGGTCGTCCGAGAGCTGGCCCTGGAGGCGCGATGAAGGACTCCCGCAAGCTGGTCTCCGCGTTCGCCGCCGTCGTCGCCGCGCTCGCGCCGCTCGACCCCGAGTCGCGCCGGCGCGTGCTCGAAGCGACGCATTCGATGCTGCCCATCGGCAAAGGCCAGAGCCAGGGCCAAGACCGCAAGAAGCGGCGCCGCTGATGCGCCTGCACGTCGTGACCTTCGGCTGCCAGATGGCGCTCGCCGAGGGCGAGGAGCTCGCCGCGCCGCTGCTGGCCCGCGGCTTCACGGCCGTGGACGCGCCCGAGGACGCCGACGCGGTCGTGCTCAACACCTGCACGGTGCGCGAGAACGCCGAGCATAAGGCGCTCTCCCTCATCGGCCGCCTCAAGGACTGGAAGGACGCGCGCCCCGAACGCGTGCTCATCGTCGCCGGCTGCGCGGCCGAGCGCCTGGGCGAATCGCTGCGCAAACGTTTTCCGCACATCGACCTCGTCGTCGGCGCCAAGTCCATCGAGGATTATCCCCGCGTCGTGGACGAGGCGCTCTCCGCGCGTTTCGACGCGCTCGCCGAAGCCCGCGAATCGTTCACGGGGGGGACCGCTCCCGAGATTCCGGTCGGCTGGGGCTCGGGCGTCTCCGCGCACGTGACCATCATGCGCGGCTGCAACTACTCCTGCTCCTACTGCATCGTGCCGCACGTGCGCGGGCGCGAGCTGTACCGCTCGTGGGACGCGATCCTGGCCGAAAGCGCCGCCAAGGTCGCCGCCGGCGCGCGCGAGCTGGTCCTGCTCGGCCAGACCGTCAACAGCTGGCGCGAGGGGGACCGGCGCTTCCCCGACCTGCTGCGCGCGGTGGGCGCCCTGCCCGGCCTGCTGCGGCTGCGCTTCGAGAGCCCGCACCCCTTCTTCATGAACGACGACATGGCCCGCGCCATGGCCGAGACGCCGGCCGCGCGCGGCCTGCTGCACATGCCGCTGCAGTCGGGCTCCGACCGCGTGCTGGCGCTGATGAAGCGAAACTACACCGGCGCGTCGTTCCTCGAGAAGGCGGCGCGCCTGCGCGCCTTCCTGCCCGACGTTGAACTCTCGACGGACATTATCGTAGGATTCCCGTCGGAGACCGAGGCGGATTTCGAGCGCACGCTGGAGCTCGTCGCGGCCTTCAAGCCGGCCTGGTCCTACACGTTTAAGTATTCGCCGCGGGAAGGCACCGAGGCGGCCGGGATGCCCGACGACGTGCCCGGGGACGTCAAGGAAGCGCGGCTGGCGCGGCTCAACGAGGTCTGCGACGCGTTGACCGCGGACGCGCTGACGGCGCGGGTCGGGACGGTCGTCGAAGCGCTCGACGAGCAGGGCGGCTTCGGCCGCACGGCGGACGGGTTCAAGATTTCGTGGACGGGGACGCAAGCGCAAGGACGGCTCGTGAAAGTGCGCGTCACGCACGCCGGGCCGAGGACTTTGAGAGGGGAGGCCACCGAATGAGCAAGGAAGGAGCGGAGCGGCGCCGGCACCGGCGCTTCAGCATCGTCGAGGGCATGATCGAGCCTATCACCCTCGAACTCGTGGGCGTCGATGAAGCCTCCAAGAAGCAGCCCGCCATCCTCACCGACCTCTCCGCGGGCGGCATGTCTTTGCTCATGTTCATGGCCCCGCCGTCCACCAAGTCCTTCCAGATGACGCTGTCCATCCCGGGCCTCGACGGCGTGCCCATCTCGGCCTCGGTCGTGCGCGTCAACAAGAAGGGCGACACGTATTCCGTGGGCCTGTCCTTCGAGAAAATCACCAAGGACGCGGTGAAACGCATCGAGAAGATGGCCGACGACAGCGCGGACTGCCAGACCCGCACCGCGCTCGGCCTGCCCGACGCCTGCGGCGACGACTGCCCGTTCCACTCCCTGTTCTCCACCAAGGGCAAGGCCGCCAAGAAGAAGTGATCGTACTGGCCGGGCCGACGGCTTCGGGCAAGACCGAGCTCGCCGTCGCCCTGGCGGAGCGCCTCGGCGCGGAGATCATCTCCGCGGATTCGCGGCAGGTCTATCGCGGGCTCGACGCGGGCACGGCCAAACCCGACGCGGCGCAGCGGCGGCGCGTTCCCCATCATCTGCTCGACCTGGTCGGCCCGGACGAGGCCTACGACGCGGGCCGCTTCGCCCGGGACGCGCGCGTCGCGCTCGCCGCCGTCGCCGCCCGCGGCAAACGCGCCATCGTGTGCGGGGGCACGGGGCTCTACCTCAAGGCCCTGCTCGAGGGACTCGCGCCGCTGCCGCCGCGCGACGAGGCCTTGCGCGCGCGCCTCTGCGCGCTCGGCGCCGCGCAGCTGCACGCGCGTCTTAAAAAAGCCGACCCCGCGGCGGCGGCCGCCATTCCGGCCGGCAACACGCAGCGCCTCGTGCGCGCGCTCGAGGTGCTCGAGCTCACCGGCAAACCCATCTCCGAACATTGGGCCGCGGGCCGGGAGCACGGCGTCGCCGCCGAGGCGGTGCTCGTGCTCGAGCTCGACAAGGCGTCGCTCGACGCCCGCATCGAGCGGCGCGCCGAGGCGATGTGGCCCGCGCTGCTCGAGGAGGTCCGCTGGCTCGTGCCCAAGTCCTACAGCGGCGCGGAGCCGGGCTTCACCAGCCTGGGCTACCCGCAGGCGCTGGCCGCGGCGTCCGGCCGAGCGGACCCCGCCGCCATGCTCGACGAGATGACCGATAAAACCGTGCAATACGCCAAGCGGCAGCGGACGTGGTTGCGCGGCCAGCTGCCCGGCGCCGTCGCGCTCGACGCCGCGTCCAAAACCCTGATCAACGACGCCCTCGAGGCCCTCCATGAGAAAGCCGCCCGCTCCTGACCGCCCGCTCGTGCCCGCCGGCTACCTGGCCGCGGGCCTCTTCGTCTCCGGCGCCGCGTCTTTGGTCATCGAAATCGTGGCCGCGCGGCTCATCGCGCCTTATTACGGCACGTCGCTCAACGTCTGGTCGGCCATCATCACCGTGACCATGGTCGCGCTGGCCGTGGGCTACGCGTGGGGCGGGCGCCAGGCCGACCGCCAGCCTCACCTCCTGCTTTTCGCGCGCCTGCTCACCGCGGCCGGCCTGACGACGGCGGCCCTGCCCTGGCTGCGCGGGCCCGTGCTCAAGAGCTCGGCGGCCCTCGGCGTGTCCTGGGGCGCGGTCGCCAGCGCCGCGGCGCTCATCGGCCCGGTGCTCGTCCTGCTCGGCGCGCTGGGGCCGCTGGTGACGCGGCTCAACGCCGCGGGCGCCTACGAGGTCGGCCGCCGCTCCGGCGACGCCTGGGCGGTATCGACGGCGGGCAGCGTGTTCGGCGCCGCGCTCGCCGGCTTCGTGCTCGTGCCGCGTTTTCCCGCGCCGCGCATCCTGCTCGGCGTGGCCGCGGTGCTGCTCGCGCTGGGCGCGTGGGGCTCGTGGCTCGCGACGCGGCGCGCGCCGCTCGCGCAGGCGGCCGCGTTCGCCGCCGCGCTGCTGCTCGCCGCGCGCCCGGCCGCCGCGCCGAAGGCGCCCGCGCTGTTTGCGACCGAGACGAGCTACGGCCACCTCGTGGTGGCGGAGTTCAACGGCAAACGCATGCTGCTCATGGACGGCGCCAGCCAATCGACGATGCGCGCCTCCGACGGCGAGACGACCTCGCCCTACGTGCACGGCCTGGAATGGGCCGCGGCCGCGCGGCCGAAGGCGAAGACCGCGTTCGTCATCGGCCTGGGCGGGGGCGGGCTGGTGCGCGGTCTGCAGCAGTCGGGCCTGACCGTCGAGGCCGCGGAGATCGATCCCGCCGTCGTCGCCGCCGCGCGCGACTGGTTCGGCCTCGACCCGGCGACCCGCGTCGTCGAGGGCGACGGCCGCGCCGCGTTGTCCTCGGGCGGCCCCTGGGACCTGCTGTTCCTCGACGCCTTCGGCGCGGAAAGCCCGCCCGCGCACCTGTTCACGCGCGAGGCCTTCCTGCGCGCGCGCGAATCCCTGACGGAAGGCGGCGCGTTCGCGGTCAACCTCGTGACGGCCGTCGATGGCCGCGACGACCGCGCCTGGCGCTCGGTGCGGCGCACGCTGGCCGACGTGTTCCCGCACGTGCGGACCTTCATCGGCAGCGACCCCGCCGAAGGACTGGCCAACGTGTTGTTCTTCGCCTCGGAGCGGCCGCTGGAGGCGCCGGCCTCCGCCGCGCGCGCCGCCGCGCGCGAAGACGTCGCGGAGATGCTCGGGCGCGAGCTCGCGCCCGTCTCGCACGAGCCCGACTCGGTGCTCGTGCTCACCGACGACCACGCGCCGCTGGAGGCCCTGCTCTCGGCCAGCGCGCTGCGCTGGCGCCGCCTCATCCAGCGCGCGGTGCCCGCGGAGCTGCTGCTTTGAGGAAGGCCCAGGAGACGCGCGCCCCCGCGGAGCGCGTCGTGCTCGTCGGCGTCGGCCCCAAGTCCCAGACCGAGCTCATCTTCTCGAGCCTCGCCGAGCTGCGCCGCCTCGCCGAAACCGCGGGCGCGGTCGTGGCGGGGGAGGCCACGCAGGCGCTGGCGCGCTTCAACCCCGGGACGCTCGTGGGCCAGGGCAAGGTCACCGAGATCGGCGGCATGTGCCGCGGCCTGCGCGCGGGCACCGTCATCTTCGACGTCGAGCTCTCGCCCGGCCAGCAGAAAAACCTGGAGAAGGCCCTGCCGCGCACCAAGATCGTGGACCGCACGGACTGATTCTCGACATCTTCGCGCGCCGCGCCGCGCACGAGCGAGGGCCGGCTGCAAGTCGAGCTGGCGCAGCTTTCCTACATGCTCCCGAGGCTGACCGGCGCATGGCGAGAGTTCTCGCAGCAGGCCGGCGGCATCGGCACGCGCGGGCCCGGCGAACGCAAGCTCGAATACGAGCGCCGCCACATCCAGCAGCGCGTCAAACACCTCAAGGCCGACCTCGAAGCGCGTGCGCGACGCGCGGCGCCTGCGCCGCGAGCGGCGCTCGGCCGTGCCCGTGCCGCAGATCGCGCTGGTGGGCTACACCAACGTGGGCAAGTCCACCTTGCTCAACACGCTGACGCGCGACGCCAAGACCGTTTATGCCGACGACAAGCTTTCGCCACGCTCGACCGCGGCGCAGGAGACCGATGCGCTGCAGGTGTGGGCGGTGTTCACCGACACCGTGGGCTTCATCCAGCGCCTGCCCACGACCTTGGTCGCGGCCTTCCGCTCCACGCTCGAGGAGGTCGAGGCCGCCGACGTGCTGCTCGTGCTGCACGACGCGTCCTCGCCCGAGCTCAAGGAGCAGCGCGCCTCGGTGGACGCCACTCTCGCGGAGCTCGACACGTCCGGCATCCCGCGCATCGAGCTCATGAACAAGACCGACCGCCTCGACGCCGCCGCGCGCGCCGATTTGCAGCGCGCCCACCCCGGCGCCGTGTTCGTGTCCGCGCAGACGGGCGCGGGCCTCGCCGAGGCGCTCAAACGCGTCGAGGACGCGCTCGCCGACCGCTGGCTGCTGCGCGAGCTGGTCCTGCCCGCCGAGAAGTCGGGCCTCGCCCCGCGCCTTTACGAGAGCGCGCAGGTCCTCGGACGCGCGCCCCACGGCGACGCCTTGCGTTACCGTCTGCGCGTGACCGCCGAGAACTGGAAGCGCCTGCAGTCCCTCATCGCATGAGCGACTACGTCGGCAAGACGTTCCTGCTCGGCCTCTCCTTCGCCGACGAGGAGGGGAAAATCATCGAGAAGGCCCAGGTGTACGGCAAAGCCGTGCGCGTCACGGAAGAAGAGGGCGTCGTCGTCCGGCTCGACGGCGAGGACGACGAATACCGCCTGCCCAAAGACGTGAAAATACTGCCGGCCCCCAAAGGCGAATACCTCCTGCTCTCCTCGGCCGAGGTCATCACCGACCCCGACTTCATGGCCGCCTGGACCATCCACCCCGAGCGTTAGTTCCCGCCTCCTTTCGCCGTTTCTTTATGCTAGGATTCGGCAGTAATTCATGAGCGAATTCCACGGCGCCGGACTGCTGCTCTTGGGCTATCTCGCGGGGGGAATCCCCACGGGCTACCTCGTGGTCAAGAAGCTCAAGGGCGTGGACATCCGCACCTTGGGCTCGGGAAACCCGGGCACGGCCAACGTGTATCGCAACGCCGGTAAGCTGGCGGGGGGCATCACCTTGCTGGTGGACGCGCTCAAGGGTTTCCTGCCCGTGTGCTTGAGCCTGGCCTGGGAGCCGCGCCGCCCCGAGCTGGCCATCGCCGTGGGCGCGGCGGCCATCATCGGGCACAACTGGACGCCGTTCCTCGGCTTCAAGGGCGGCAAAGGCGTGGCCACCTCCGCCGGCGTGTTCCTCGCGCTGATGCCGGGGCCGATGCTCGCCTGCGCGGGCGTGTTCCTGGCCGCCGTGAAATACTCCGGGCACATCTCGGTCGGGTCCATGACGGGCGCGGTGGCGCTGCCCGTCGCCGCCGTCCTCATGGGCGCCAAAACCGCCTACTGCATCGCCGCGGCCGTGTCCGCCGCGCTCATCATCTACAAACACGTGCCCAACATCCAGCGTTTGAAAAAGAACAAGGAGCTCGGCATCCATGGCCCGTCGGCCTGACGTCTGCGTCTTGGGCGGCGGGCTCTGGGGCACGGTGCTCGCCCAGCAGCTGAGCGCGCGCGCGCGCGTGCGGCTCTACGAGTTTTTCCCGGACGTCGCCGAGACGCTGCAGACCACGCGCCGCCACCCGAACATCCCGGGCTTCCGCCTCGACCCGCGCGTGCGCGCCACGCACGACCTCGATGACGCGTCCCGCGGCGCCGAGCTGCTCGTCTTCGTGCTGACCTCCTCGGCCTTGGCCAAAACCGCGCGCGGCCTGCGCCGCGTGAGCGTCGCCAAGGGCTGCGCGGCCGTGGTCGCGTCCAAGGGCATCGAGCCGGGGACGCTCGCCACGATGGGCGAGATCGTCGAGCGCGAGCTGCCCGGCCTCAAGGGCCGGACCTGGACGCTCACCGGCCCCAGCTTCGCGCGCGAGGTCGCCCGCGGCGTGCCCACCGCGCTGATGCTCGGCGGCGCGGCCGGCGCCAAGTCCGCGGAGCTCGCGCGCCTGTTCACCGGCGGCGCGCTCATCGTCACGCCCACGGCCGACCGCGTCGGCGTGGAGCTCGGCGGCTCGCTTAAAAACGTCATCGCCGTCGGCGCGGGCATCCTCGACGGCCTGGGCGCCGGCGCCAACACCAAGGCCGCGCTGCTCGTCAAAGGCCTCGAGGAGATCGGCGCGCTCATCCGCGCGCACGGCGGCCGCCCCGCGACCGTTTATGGGCTCGCGGGCCTGGGCGACCTCATCGCCACCGGCACCGGCGGCGAGTCGCGCAATCGCGCGTTCGGCGAGAAACTCGGCCGAGGCGTCGCGCCCGCAAAAGCGCTCAAGCAGATCACGACGGTCGTCGAAGGCGTCGAAGCCGCGGTCAGCGCGCTGGCCCTGTGCCGCCGCTACCGCGTCAAGGCGCCGCTCATCGCCGCCATCGCCGCCGCCTGCCGCGGCGCCGAACCCCGCCGCGTGCTGCGCGCCCTCGGTTTCGCCCACTAGGAGCCCCCATGGCCAAAAACGACAAGGACAAGGATAAGGACAAAGACAAGGAGAAGCCGGCGCCGACGCCCGCGCCCGCCGCGACCGGCGCCGAACGCGAGGTCCGCATCTATTCCTTGGCCACCACGGTCAACGAGTGCATTATCTTCCTCGAGGAGATGGGGGGCAACCGCCTCCTGCCCATCTGGATCGGCATCACCGAGGGCCAGGCCATCGCCATCCGTTTCTCGGGCATCGTGCTGCCGCGCCCGCTGACCCACGACCTGCTGCTGGCCGCCATCAAGGAGCTGGGCTGGTCGGTGAAAAAAATCGTGGTGTGCGACATCAAGGAGAACACCTTCTACGCGCGCATCCACGTCACCGATGGGAAAAAGAGCGTGGCCCTGGATTCGAGGCCGTCGGACGCCATCGCCATCGCCGTGCGCGCGGGTTGCCCCATCATGGTGGAAGAAAAGGTGTTCGACCGCTGCCAGACCCTGAACAAGCCCATCAGCGAGGAAGAGGTCGGCAAGTTCAAGGAAGACCTGAAGAACATCCGGCCCGAGGACATCTTCAAGGACCTCAAGAAGGAAAAACCCGAGAAGGGCGACGAGAAGAAGAAAAAGCCCGCCGAGGACGAGGGGGAAGACGAATGAACCGGCTCGACATCATCAAATCCGTCGCCAAGGTGCTCACCACCAAGGGCGAGGCCGCCGTCGCCGTGGAGACCACCTTCGAGGCCGTGCGCCAGGCGCTCAACCGCGGCGAGAAGGTCGTCATCTCCAACTTCGGCACCTTCCGCGTGAAGGCGCGCCAGCCCCGCGTGGGCCGCAACCCGAAGACCGGGGAGCAGGTCAGCGTGCCGTCGCGGCGCGGCGTGCGCTTCAAAGCCTCGAAGAACCTGCTCGAATAACCCGATGGAACTGCCGTTCCTCCCGGACCGCGAGTTCTTCACGATGCGCGAGGCCGCGCGCCTCGCGTCCGTGCCGGACCACACGCTGCGTTACTGGGAGACCCGTTTCGGCGACCTACGCCCCGCGCGCCGCGCCGGCGGCCACCGCCGCTACACCCGCCAGGACCTCGAGCTCATCTTGCGCATCAAGGAGCTGCTCCAGCGCCGCAAGATGACCTTGGCCGGAGCCCGGCGCGCTTTGCTCGAGCAGAAACGGGGGCCCTCCGCGCTCGACGGCTCGACGGCGGCGGGCGCATCCGACTCCGGCCCGACCTTAAAGCTGTTGCGCGAGGTCAAAAAAGAGATTAAAATGATAGTAGACGAGTTCGGCCGGTGACCGATCCTTGTCGAATCCGCGTCCAGGGTCGGGGACTGGCTCAATGGTAGAGCGCTCCCTTGGGGTGGGAGAGGCTGCAGGTTCGATTCCTGCGTCCCCGACCGTGGACGTGGAGCCGTTTCCGGGGTATAGCTCAATTGGCAGAGCGCTTGGTTCGGGACCAAGAGGTTACAGGTTCGAGACCTGTTACCCCGACCAGCTTTCTTGACGAGTCGACGCCGCCGGCCGCAAGGCCAGGCGGCGTCTTCTTTTTTACATGAAAACCGACAGGGGTCTTGCGCTGGGTCTTGACAAGGTTCTAGAATGGCGAGGCGCCAGGGCTTGACGCGTCTACACTTGACAGTGACAGGCCGCGTGCAAGGCGTGGGGTACCGGTGGTTCGTCCGGCAGCTGGCCGCGTCGCTCGGCCTGGCGGGCTGGGTGCGCAACCGGGAAGACGGGTCGGTCGAGGCCGAGGCGGAAGGGGAAGAGGAAGTCCTCAAGCGGTTCGTGTCGCAGCTGAGGACGGGAAACCCCGCCGCGCGGGTGGACTCGATCGAGACGCGCCCGGCGCCGCCGCAAGGCGAGGCCGGATTCCGCATCGCGGACTAAAGGAGAGCATGGAACCGTCCACCGACACGATTAGCCAGTACTTCAAAGGCATCCAGAAGCTCGCCGTGGTGGACCGCGAGGAGATGCACCAGCTCTGGAAGAAGGCCAAGAAGGGCGACGAGCCCTCCAAGAAGCGCATCATGGAGGCCAACCTCCGCCTCGTGGTGCCCATCGCCAAGAAGTACCACCGCCAAGGCATCGATTTCATGGACTTGGTCGAAGAGGGCAACCTCGGCCTGATGCACTCCATCGACAAGTTCGAGCCCAAGAAGGGCTACCGCTTCTCCACCTACGCCTCCTATTGGATCGAGCAGAGCATCCGCCGCGCGGTCGAGGAGACCAGCAAGACCATCCGCATCCCGCCGCACGCGTGGGAAGCCCTGCGCAAGTGGCTCAAGATGTGGGAGAAGATGCACGTCAAGCTCGGCCGCGACCCGTCTTTGGCCGAGATGGCGCGCGCGATGCATTGGACCGCCCGCCAGGTGCGCGGCGTGCTCGACGCGGCGGAAGCCGCCAAAGGCATGGGCTCGCTCGAGACGCCCATCGACTCCGAGGACGACAACATCACGGTCGAGGACATGATCGCCGAGACCTCGGCCCAATCCCCGGAAAATCTTATAGGGGTTCTCAAGCTGCACGACGAGCTCAACCAGGCCATGCGCGAGATTGGCGACCGCGAGCGCATGATTCTGGAATTCCGCCACGGCCTGACCGGCCAGACGCCGATGACGCTCGAGGAAGTGGGCAAACGCCTGAAGCTCTCGCGCGAGCGCATCCGCCAGATCGAGGAACGCGCGCTGCTGCGCCTGCGCCGCGTGGCCAACCGCATGGGCCTCATCGAAATCGAGGAGGGGGGCCGCCGCGCGCCCACCAACCTCCAGCCCGGCTTCACCGCGCCCAAGCTCAAGACCGACATCCTGGGACAGACCATCCCGGCCGGGCGCAAAACCGCGCCCTCCCAGGTGCCCATCGCCAAACGCAAGCAGCCGCGCAAGCTCATGTTCCTCGCCCCGGTCAAACCGTCCGGCAAGAAGCGTTAAGCCCATGGACCTCCAGAAACACATCCTCGACGTTCCGGACTTCCCCAAGAAGGGCATCGTCTTCAAGGACATCACGCCGCTGCTGGCCGACGCCAAGGCCTTCAACGCGACCATCGAGGCCTTGGCCAAACCCTACCTGGGCAAAGGCGTCACGGTGGTGGCGGGCATCGAATCGCGCGGCTTCCTGCTGGCCGCGCCGCTGGCCCAGCGCCTGGGCGCCGGCTTCGTGCCCATCCGCAAGAAGGGCAAGCTCCCGCGCGCGGTGCACCGCGCCGAATACGCCCTGGAATACGGCACCGACGTGGTCGAGGCGCATATGGACGCCGTCCCGCGCGGGGCCAAGGTCGCCCTCATCGACGACGTGTTGGCCACGGGGGGGACGGCCAACGCCGCGCTCCAGCTCCTGGACGCCATGGGCGCCGACGTCTTGGGCGTGTCCTTCCTCATCGAGCTGGGCTTCCTGAAGGGCCGCGCCAAACTCGGCTCCCGGGCCATCCATTCGGTCCTGACCTACTGACCGGAGACGGCCTCTCCTTTCATAGGAGGCCGCCCCCTGGCGAAATCCAGGTTTTTAAGCTATTATTCGTCCCCTTAGGGTGAACGCAGCTCGTAGGAGACGCCCCGATAGCTCAATGGATAGAGCTACTCCGTCCTAAGGAGAAGATGGGGGTTCGATTCCCTCTCGGGGCACGCGAGCTACGTCGTCCTAAGGACCATCGCCTCGCTTGCGAGGCGAAGTATGTAGGAAAGGACGTCTCGCGAAGCGAGACGGACCGGGGGTTCGATTCCCTCTCGGGGCACGCGAGCGCTCTTCGGATTTCAACACGCGGATAAAGAGAACATGACCACCAAAGACAGCCAGCATTGGGCCAGCCAGTCGGAAGCCAAACACGACGAGGTGCGCGAAGCCGCCGTCGGCGCCATCGACTGGGTCCTCGCCCGCCGCAAGCAGGCCCTCATGGTCCTGGGCGGTGCCGCCGTGCTGCTGGCGGCCTTCGCCGTGTTCATGGTTCAGCGCCGCGCCAACTTCGCCGACGCCTGGGACCGCTACGCCGTCTCCGAGCTGCTGGCCTACGGCGGCCGCCCGAACGACGCCCTGGACGCCGCGCGCAAGCTCGGCGACGACCATGCCGGCACCCGCGCCGCCACCATGGGCCGCCTGCTGGAGGGGGACATCCTCCAGGCCCGCGGGGAATACGCCGCGGCGTTGGCCGCCTACGGCAAAGCCGCCGAAGAGCAGGGCCCGCTGGCCCCGTTCGCGACCGCGGACAAAGCCATGACCCAGGAGGCCGCCGGCCAGTGCGCCGAGGCCCTGTCCACGGCCGCGCAGTTCCAGTCCGCGCACGCGGAGCATTTCCTCGCCCCGCTGGTCCTCGGCGTGCAGGCGCGCTGCCAGAACTCGCTGGGCCAGGGCGACGCGGCCAAGGCCACCTTGCAGAAGATCTCCCTGCAGTACCCCGACTCCCCCTGGGCGGCCTGGGCTAATGCCCGGCTCTCGCCTTCTACTAAATGACACTGGATGGCATTGCCTGGATTATGCCCCGCATGTTTATTTTGTAGAGAAGTGTTGACACCCGTAAATACATATTGCTAGATTTAGCCCGCTCGCAAGGGCAAGGAGCCGCTTATGGCGCTCCTAGTAGTAGCGTAGGCCCCGCACGTAGCGGGGTATGCCGTAAAAAGTATCCCCGCACTAAAGCGGGGCTTACGAGACAAACAAGGAGAAATAAAAGCCAATGAAGAAGCTCCTGGGATCGACCCTGGCACTGGCGATGTTCTTGCCTACCGGTGCCTCTGCCGAGCTGTTGAAGAACCTCAAGATCAGTGGTCAGCTTGACGTGCAGACGACGTCCGCCCGCAACGTCATCGACTTCGTGACGCGCCCCACTCAGGGCACGTTCACGAACGGCAACAACGACCGCATCGGCCACGCGCACACCCGCACGATGGTCTCCGGCGACTGGGACCTGCTCGACGACGTGCACGCCCGCATCACCCTCGTCAAGGGCGTGCCGACCAACGAGCGCGTGTCGGCGGCGGCGCTGAGTCGCTCGACAACGTGACGGCCCGCACGCTCGTTCAGGAAGCCAACGTCAAGATCGACAAGCTCATGGGCCTGTTCGACACGACCATCGGCCGCCAGTTCTACGGCGAGTCCGGTGATTTGATCGCCTACTACGGTCCGCGCGACAACTACGGTCTGACGGTCAGCGCGCTCGACGCCTTCCGCTTCGACTGGAAGGGCGAGCACATGATGGTCACCGGCCTCGCGGGCCGCATGTCCGACACCAACAACCTGGCCGCGGCCGGCAACGCCGCTGCCTCGGTCGATGTGCGCGGTATCATCGCCTCGTGCAACCAGCACGAGATGGTGAAGCCGACCGTGTACCTCTACAACATGCTCACGCATGGCGCCAACGGGCTCGGCGTCACCGCGCCTCCCGCGACGAACGGCACCACGGGTAAGAACACCAACCTGTACGTCGTTGGTGCGAAGGCCAAGATCGCCGCCGGCGGCTTCAGCGCGCACGCTGAGTTCGCCAAGAACTTCGGCGATGACCGCACGACCTACCTGACCAACGCGGTCGGCCCGAACTCGGGTCGCTTCACCGGCTACGCGATCTTGGGCAAGCTCGGCTACAAGGCCGACGTCCAGGACGTGGCGTCGATCAATCCGTGGGGCGAGTTCGGCATCGGCTCCGGCGACGCGAACTTCGCGCACGCTGGTAACGGTAACTTCCAGTCCATTGCCACGGACTACCGCCCGGGTGGCATCTACGGTCGTTTCGACAACGGTGCGACCCAGGCTCTCGCGGCTGGCGTCACCACTGGCGGCACGTCCATCGGTGCGGCGTCCAACGGCCTGTCTAACCGCGTGATCTGGGGCGCCGGCATCAAGGCCACCCCCGCCGCGCTCAACAAGCTGACCACCGGCCTCGCGTACTACCGGTACGCGTTCCACCGCGTGGCGCCCACTGCGGCCCACAGCCTCAAGCCGAGCCGCAACATCGGCTCCGAGGTCAACCTGACCAACGAGTGGAAGCACTCGGACAACGTCAGCGTCAACGTCACGCTGGGCTCCTTCCTGCCCGGCGCGTACATCGCGGACATGAAGTCCCTGACGCACCGCGCGATGAACCCCGCCACCATGGCGGCTGCTGACGTCAAGATCCGCTTCTAAGAACTCTTAGAACGGTCGTAAAAAAGCCCCCGGCCTAAATGGCCGGGGGGTTCTTTTTTCGCTCATCGCCTTATTTGACCGAAGCCCCGGGGAGATTTTTGCTAGGATTTCGCACCTCATGCGACGAGCCTTCGCGCACGCGGTCCTGCTTCTCGGCGTCCCGGCCCTGGCCGGGGCCGCCAACCTCGACGTCTCCGCCTCCTACAAGCTGCGCGGCGTGTCCGTCAGCAACCTCGAGCTGCGCCAGAACGCGGCCGGCAGCAACAAACACTCCTTCTTGTCGGACGACGCGCGCCTGGGCGTGGCCGTGCGCAAGATCCGCCTGCCCGGCAAGGTCGGGGGGGAGGACGCCACCATGGACCTGGGGCTCGTGCTCCACGCCATCGGCGTGTCCGGCTCCACCGCCAGCGTCGCCTCGCCCTTCACGCGCGCCGCGTTGTATTACCCGCGCACCGACCAGACGCCGTTCGTGGAGAACGCCTACGTGCGCGTGCGCGGCCTGTGGAGCCTGCCCCTGGAGTACACGCTCGGCCGCCAGACCTTCCGCCTGGGCTCGGGCCTGCTGCTCGATGACGACGGCGCGGGCCTGACCGGCGCGACCGTGCGCGGCGAGCTGCCCTGGTGGGGCATGAAGGCCGAAGGCTTCATCTTCGCCGACCGCAACCCGCTCAACACCGCGGCACCCAACCCGCTCACGCTTTTCGGCGCGTCATTGGACGTGCCCACCGAAGGCACCTGGCAGTTCATGCAGCTCTTCGAGAAGGACGGCTCCAACCAGATGGTGTACGGCTGCTCCTACACGGGCAACCCCGACGCCGGCACCGGCTGCCGCGTGTCCAAGGCCTTCCGCTCCTTCACGGCCGCGCGTTATCAGATTTCATACGGACCCCTGGTCTTTGATGGCGAGGCCGCGATGCAGAAAGGCGTCGCCACGCCCACCGGCATCACGCCCGCGCCCAACCACATCACCTATAACGGCAACGCCCAGGTCGTGCGCATGAAGTGGAAGCAGCGCCTGTACAAGTCCGGCGAAGGCATCATGCGCGTGTCCGTGGCCCGCGGCAGCGGCGACCAGCCCGGCACCGCGACCCGCGACGAGGCGTTTTTCCCCAGCCGCGGCCGCCGCCACAACGGGCTCGAGCGCACCGGCTTCGGCGACTTCTTCGCCGCCACCCCCTACGACGCCTACGGGGGGAACTACTCCTCCACCACCGCCAGCGGCCTGCCTTCGGGCAACAGCGGCATCATGGTGGTCGGCGCCGGCTACACCCCGCCCGCCTACCGCGGCTTCAACCTGGACGTGGACTACTACCTGTTCCAGGCGGAGCGCGTGCTCGGCGGCTCCCGGACCCTCGGCATGGAATGGGACGTCCGCGTGCGTTACCCCATCATGGAGCAGCTCCAGCTCGCCGCCTCCATGGCCTACTTCAAGGCCGGCAAGATCATCGACCCCTCCCGGTCGGTGTCCCGCAAATACGCCTTCGAACTGTCCGGTCGCTTCTAGTCAGGCGCCGATCTGAAGGGGCGCCCGCCTCCCGGCTATCTCTACTCCTGCCCCGGACTGCCTCCAACCTCCACCCCCTCCCCGGAGTGCCTCAAACCTCCACCCCTGCCCCCGGACTGCCTCCAACCTCTACCCCCGCGGTTATCCGCGTAACCGTGAATTGCGCCAGCGCAGAACGCGGTTACGCGGGTAACCGCCTCTTTCCACGCCCGCGCGGATTGCGCGCATCCTGGGGCATTTTTGGGCCTATTTAGAGGCGTTTAAACCTCATTTAGCACCCTCAATTTCGCGAAGGGGTGGGGGGCCCGCTTCCCGCCGCGATGGGGTCAACCCCATCAAACTGGCGCTGGCGCTAGTCCGATGGGCTTAACCCCATACCCTCTCTGGCCGCCCGACACCTTGCCTTTGGCCGCCCGACGCCATGCCTTCGGCCGCCCGACGCCATATGCCTCGCGCGGCCCGGCGGCAATCCTTACCCAGAGGGGGCCTGGCTCTTCATATAGGGCGGGGGGACACACGTTTCCCCCAGAGTTATCCACCGGTGTTATACCTATGTCGGACGTATGCGTCCTTATGTAAAACTTCACGTCAGGCGTTATGACGTATAATGCGCATATCGTCAGGCATATGGCGTTATACCGGACTTATCAACGGACAGTAGAC
This sequence comes from uncultured Elusimicrobia bacterium, assembly GCA_965283875.1. Lineage (GTDB taxonomy): Bacteria > Elusimicrobiota > Elusimicrobia > UBA1565 > UBA9628 > GWA2-66-18. Next base: position 280,304 of record CBDIQC010000001.1, read on the forward strand.
AGATACCGTGTCATATGGGATAATAAAGACATGAACCCTCACCGCGTCCGCCTGAAAATGCCCAACGGGGCCGAGCTCGAGGCCGAAGGCGACGCCGACTTCGTGCGCAAGGAGCGCGAGGAGTTCGTGATCCGAAACACCACGCTGGACGGCGCGTCCGCGGCGGCGCCGGGCGGCCCGCAGCGCGAGCCCCGGGTGGACTGGAACGCGGTCGTGGAGGCCCGGGCCGGCGGCCTGACCCTGCGGGGCAAGATTCCGGGCGGGGACAAGGCCGGCAAAGACGCCTGCCTGGTGCTCCTGATGGCGTCCGAAAGGCTGCTCAGCCAGCCCAAACCCACGGCCACCATGCTAGCCAAGTGGCTGCGGGCCTCCGGCTACCCCCTAGGACGCATGGATCGGACCCTCCAGGACGCCGTAAACCAGGGGGAGCTGCTCTCCAGCGGGTCGCGCCGCAGCCGCCGCTACGAGCTCACCGCGACCGGCAAAATGAAGGCCCTTTTGCTGGCCGAGACCCTTACCCATACGGTCCTAGGCCGGCACCCCTAAGCGGGGGAGAAGGGGCCCGGCGCGCCGCCCCCACCTCCCGCCGGCCGCGGCCGGACTCTGGCCACACTGGCCGGGGCATAAATCAGGCGCCAACCACACGCGCCCGCGCATTGCCCAAAAACCTCGCAGCGAGTCCTCGATGCCGAAGCCGGCACGCTAACGGACGCGCGAACGACCAGGCCAAACAACGGCGAGGGGGCCGGCTGGCCTCCCAAACCTCCTGTTCTAGTTACTAACGATAATATTTATTATGTTACATCTGGACATATACAGGACACCGCGGGCATATCTCCACCTAGACCGAACTTCGAGCGATTTACCCAGCAAGTATAGACGTAATTAGAGCAAACCAACACCATTTGTGAGGTTTTCAGAATTAGCAGTCTAAAGTTATTCGATTCCCCGCAGAGTTCCGGGGGACCCGGGGCGCCGGCAGCTCGAAATCAGCCCAAAAGTTGGCAAGATCCGGCACGGCCGGGGTACCCCGAAAACAGGCCAAAAAAACCATGAAAGGACCCTAGGGTAAACGGGGCGAAAAATAGGGTCATATCAGAGGATCCCCGGGGGTACCCCCACCCCCCCGAAAAAACCATGAAAGGGACCGGGAAGGGCAACCAAAAAACCTGCCTCAGACCCTAGGGGAAACGCCCGATTTTCGGGAGGCCAAAAAGACCATGAAAGGCGAGGGCCGAAATGAGGCAAAAAACCAGGGGGCGGGGCCCGGGATTGGGCGGGGCCGAAAAAACCATCAGAGCAAAACGGCCGGAACAGCCCGAAAAACCGGCTGCTCCGAAAAAACCATGAAGGCTAAAAACCCGATCGAGGCCTAAAAACAGGCGGGACGAAAAAGACCATGAAAGGGGTCATGGTTTTTTCGAAAGGAGCCGCGGGCCGAAAAAAGCCCATAGACCGGACTCAAAAACGCGAGGTCCTCGCGCGAGGTGGTTTTTTAGGCCCCGGGAACCGGGGGGACGGGGGGCTCGGGGGGAGGCAGGAAAAGACCGAGGCCGATGAGGGCGTAGCCGCCCAGGATCAGGAAGGGGGCGAGGTGCCCGGCCCAGTTGCGCGCGAGCGCGTCGGCTCGCGACAAGACGAGGAAGCCGAGGACCACGAGCGCTCCCCCCACCCCCGCCAACAACTTCCCTCGGGGCGAGAGGGCCGCCGACGGGGGCGGCAGGCTGGGAAGAGACGGCTTGACGGTCTTTTTTTCCTTCTTAGCCATGCCTTCCCCTACACCTCGGCCCGGGTCAGGTCCGAGAGGGTCTCCCTCTTCCTCACCAGGCGGGCCTTGCCCCCCTCGACGAGCACCTCGGCGGCGCGCGGGCGGGAGTTGTATTGGCTGCTCATGGCGAAGCCGTAGGCGCCGGCCTTGCCCACGGCGAGAAGGTCCCCCCTCTCGAGGGGCGGAAGAGGTCGTCGGCGCGCGAGGAAGTCTCCGGTCTCGCACACGGGGCCGACGACGTCGGCGAGGGTCTTCTTCCCTTTGCGCTCTTTAACGGGCCACACCGGGTGCCAGGCGTCGTAGAGCGCGGGACGCGGCAGGTCCGTCATGGCCCCGTCCACGATGACGAAGCGGCGCTTCGTGGTCTGTTTGCGATAGAGCACCTTCGTGAGCAGCACGCCGGCGTCGGCGACGAGGTAACGCCCCGGCTCGACGAGCAGACGCAGCTCGGGCAGCCCTTTGAAGGCGGCTTCCAGGGCGCGCGCGAAGGCCTTAGGGTCGATGGGCACCTCGTCTTTATAGGACACGCCCAGGCCTCCGCCCATGTCGGCGAACGCGAGGCGGATGCCCTCTTTCTCGAGGGAAACCACGAGCGCGGCGACGACCGCGGCCGCTTTCTTATATGGTCCGAGATCGGTGATCTGCGAGCCGATGTGGCATTGCACGCCCACGGCCTTAAGCCACGGGTGTTGGGCGGCCCGGCGCAGGAGGGCGCGCGCCTCGGGGCCCTCCACGCCGAACTTGTTCTCGGCGCGGCCCGTCGTGATATGCGGGTGCGTCTTGGCGTTCACGTCGGGGTTCAATCGCACCGAAACGGGCGCGCGGCGCTTCAAGCGCGCGGCCACGCGCGCGAGAGCGTCGAGCTCCTCGGCGGACTCCACGTTGAAGGCGAGCACGCCGGCCTTCAGCGCGGCGGCCATCTCCCCCTCGGTTTTTCCCACGCCGGAGAACACGATGCGTTCGGCGGTAAAGCCAGCCTTCAGGGCCCGCATCAGCTCGCCGCCCGATACGATGTCCGCGCCCGCCCCGGCCTTCGAGAGCGTGCGGCACACGGCCCCGTTGGTGTTGGCCTTCATGGCGTAGCAGACCAGGATGTCGTGGGAGAAGGCCCCCCGAAGGGCCTCCAGGCGCTCCAGGATGGCGCTGGCGGCGTAAACGAACAGGGGGGTGCCCCAGCGTGATGCCAGGGCGTCCAGGCGCGCCCCGCCGGCCGCCAGCACGCCCCCGCGGTACGCGAAGGCGGGCTTCACTTCTTCTTGGCCGCCTTCTGGGCCGCCAGCCGTTCGGCGCGCGCCGCGGCGTCGGCGGCCTTCTTGGCCGCGCGCTCCGCGGCTTCGGCCGCGCGTTTGGCGGCCGCGAGCTTGCGGTTGACCTCGCGCAGGGCCGCGACGGCTTTGGCGTCGCCGGGCACGGCGCGCAGCACCGTCTCCCAGGACGTCTTGGCCTCGTCGTAGCGGTTGAGCTTCTGCAGGGACATGCCCAGCCCGGCGTGCAGCCGCTCGGGCGGCACGCCTTCCAGGTCGCCGCCCTCGGCGGCCGCGAGGAAACGTTCCGCCGCCGCGGGGAAGTCCCCCGCCTCCAGCGACAGCTGGCCCAGGTAGAAGTTGGCGCGGCGCGTGAAATCGCCGCCGCGCGTGAGCAGAGCCTCGAAGGAGCCCTTGGCGCGGTCCACGAGCTTCGCGTTCCACAGGCTCAGGCCGAGGTTCTCCTCGACGAGAGGATCCCCCGGGTTGGAGAACTTGAGCCGCTCGAACTCGTTGACGGCGTCGGCGAACAGTCCCATTTTGAAATACAGCTTGGCCACCAGCTGCCGGACCTCTTTGTCCTCCGGGTAGTGGCGCAGGAACCGTTTGTATTCGGTGAGCGCGAACGGCGTCAGGCCCTCTTCTTGATACATGACGCCGAGGCAGTAGAACACGCGCGGGTCCAGCGCCCCGAGGTCGCGGGCCTCCTCGAGCGCATTGATGGCCTCGACGTAGGAGTCTTTGCCCTTCTCGAAGAGCAAGGTCCCCAGCTCGACGAGCGCCGCGATGTCCTGCGGGTCCGCCTTGAGTTTGTCCTGCGCGGAGGCGATCTTCGCGCCGAGGCGCGCGGGCGGCGCCCCCTCGGCGCGACGGGGCATGGGACGGGAACGGAAGGCGAAAAACAGCGACGCGAACAGGACCAGGACGGCGCCGCCCGCCGCCCACGACACGTTGCGGGGCGTCAGCCAGGCCTTGCCCAGGAACGGCCCGCGCACGGGCCGGACCCGGGACTCGTCTTCGGTCGCTCGCGCCGTCACCCCTCGTCCTCCGGCATGAGAAGCTGGCCCAGCGTCATCGGCGGCGGCGCCTTGAGGTACTGCGCCACGCGTTTGCGGTCCTTCATCTCGTTGAGGCGCGCGATGGACACGCGCAGCTCGAAGGTCTGCGAATCCACGCCGAGCACGATGCCCGAGAGCGGCTCGCCGATCTTATAGATGATGTCCGGGTCGCATTCGGCGGCCGGCGCGAAGGCGACGGTTTTGGCGTCCACCTGGAAACGCACGCCGTGTGTGCCGACCTCGGTGATCTTGCCCGACACCGTGGATTTCGGGATGAACCGCTTCTTGAGCGCGTCGGCCGGGTTGGCCTGGAGCTGCTTGATGCCGAGGTGGACGGGGCCGCCCTCCTTCTCGGGCTTAGACAGCACCTTCACCTTGAGCTTGGAGCCGCGCTCGAAGCTCTCGAGCTTGACGGGGCCCCAGCCGGCATCGAAGGGGCGGACGAGCCCCTCCAAGCCGCCGATGTCCACCAGCAAACCCTCGGGCGACACGCGCACGATGCGGCCGATGCGGACCTCGCCGGGTCGCAGCTCGTCCATGATCTTGGTCTTGCGTTTGCCGGCCTCTTCCTCGAGGACCGCCTTGCGCGAGAGCACGAGCTGGCGTTTGCTCTGATTGACCTCGATGACGTAGCAGCGCACGCCGGTGCCGACCATCTTCTTGGGGTCGCGCACGGGCCGAAGATCCGCCAACGACGCGGGCAAAAACGCCTGCACGCCGGCGCAGTCCACCATGAAGCCGCCTTTAACCGCGGAGGTCACGATGCCGCGCACGCGCTGCTTCTCCGCGAACGCCTTGGCCGCCATCTCCCAGCCGAGCTCGGCCTTCGCGCGTTTGTGCGAGAGCAGGACGTGGCCGCCTTTGGCGCCGGTCTTGATGACGGGCACGCGTTGACCGGGCGTAGGCGCCGGAGCCGTCGGCGTGACGAGGTCGCCGACGAACTCGACGAGCGGGATGTGGCCCTCGTTTTTCTCCCCCACGTCCACGAGCACCAGGTCCTTGGCGACGGCGATCACCTTCACCCACGCCACCTTCTTGTCGGCGAGTTTATCGGTGACGGCGGTCTGCGAGGCCAATAAGGCCTCCATGGTCATCCCCTCATCGGCGGCGGCGTTTTCATCGCCCCCGGCGGATTCCCAGGCGGTCTCATTCAGGTCGGTCTTCGGCTGCTCCATAGCGTCCTCCATAGATACCATCAAAAGGTCAAAGGCTGTACACCACGTCCATCACGGCTTGCGCGAAATCGCGTGCGGCTTCCTTCCCGGGCGGCGGCGGCGGCAGCGGCCGGCCCAACGTCACCTCGATGCGGGAGAACGGAAAACCCTCCACTCCGCGCAGGCGCGCCGGCAGCACCAGGGCGCCCGACGCCGCGGCCAGGAAGCCCACCCCGCTTTTGGCCGGGATGCGGTCCTCGTGCCGCTTCAGGCGCCGCCCCTCGGGATACATCACCAAGGAGCCGCCCGACTTGAGCACCGCGATGGCCGCGCGCATCGCGGCCGTCACGTCGCCCGTGCGGTCCACCGGGATGGCGCCCCCCGTCGTGAAGATCCAGCGCAGCACCGGGTTGCGGAACAGCTCGGCCTTGCCGAGAAACCGCGGACGCCTCACCGTGTGCACCGCCCAGGCCAGCACGTTGCCGTCGAGCACGCTGCGGTGGTTGCCGACGAGAATCAGCGGCCCCGACGGCGGCACGTTCTCCAGACCCGTCACCTTCATGCGCGAAAGCGCGCCCAACGGCGTGCCCGACACCGCCTCGAGGGCGTAGCGGAAGGCCGTGTGATGGTCGGCGGGGGTCATGCGCGTCCATGGCCTTTTTTACGGATGTGGCGGAGGATTTTCTCGGCGACCTGGTGGAGGGTGAGCTTGGTCGAATCCACCACCAACGCGTCCTCGGCCTGCTTCAAGGGGTTGATCTCGCGTTTGATGTCGTTGAGGTCGCGCTTGAGGATGGCCGCGAGGATCTTGTCGCGGTCGGCCTCCTGGCCGGCGGCCTTGAGCTGGCGGTAGCGGCGGTCGGCGCGCTCCTCGGGCGAGGCGTCGAGGTAGATCTTCACGTCGGCGTCGGGAAAAACGTTGGTGGTGATGTCGCGGCCTTCCATGACGATGGCGCCGCCTTCGCCGAGCTCGCGCTGGAGCTTGGACAGGAACTTGCGCACGCCGGGGTTGGCGGCCACGCGCGAGGAGTTGACGCTGACGCGCTCCTCGCGGATCTGGCCGGTGACCACCTCGCCGTCGACCGAGGTCTTGAGCGCGGTGCCGCCTTCCTCGACGGGTTTGAACTCCCAGGTGAGCTTCTTGGCCAGGTCCGTCACCAGCTCCTGGTCGTCGAGGTCGGCCTTCAGCTCGAGCGCCTTCCACGTCAGCGCGCGGTACATCTCGCCGGTGTTGATGAAGGTGTAGCCGAGCGACTTGGCCACGAGGTTGCCCACCGTCGATTTGCCCACGCCGGCCGGGCCGTCCATGGCGATGACGAGGCCTTTGCGCTTCTTGCTCACGCGTGAACCGCCAGGACCGCTTTGACGGCCGCGATGAGGGCCTTGTTCTGCGCGGGCGTGCCGATGGAGATGCGCACGTGGTGCGGCAGGCCGTATTCGTCGAGCGGGCGCACGATGACGCCCTGCTTGAGCAGCGCGTGGAACAGGTCGCGCCCCGGCAGCGGCGCGCGCGCGAAGACGAAGTTGGTGGAGGAGTCGCCCACGCCGAAGCCCACCTCGGGCCGCCGCCCCGGCCACGACGCCGCGCTGCGCCTCGTTGACGCCGACCGCGCGTTTGACGAACGGCGCGTCCTTGAGCGCCTCGGCGCAGGCGAGCTGGGCGGGCAGGCTCACGTTGAAGGGCATGCGGATGCGGTCGAGCCAGCCGACGAGCTCGGGGTCGCCGACGGCGTAACCCACGCGCAGCCCGGCCAGGCCGTAGGCCTTGGAGAAGGTGCGCAGCACGACGAGGTTGGGGTGGCGCTTGACCAGCTCGGGCAGGCTCTTGGGGTAGCCCGGGATGGCCTGCGCGTAATGCCAGTAGGCCTCATCGAGCACCACGATGACCGACTCGGGCACCGAGGACAGCAGCTCCTCGACCTCTTCTTGCGTGTTCCACGTGCCGGTCGGATTGTTGGGGTTGGCGATGAAGAGCAGCTTGGTGCGCGGGCTGGCGGCCTTCGCCATCAAGGTCAGGTCGTGCGTCCAGTCCGTCATCGGGACCTCGATGACGCGCGCGCCCATCATGGCGGCCTGCTGCTTGAAGCGGATGAAGCCGTGCTGCGAGACCACCACCTCGTCGTCGGCCTCCACGAACGCCTCGCACAGCAGGCGGATGAGCTCGTCGGAGCCGTTGCCCACGATGACCGATTCGACGGGCACCTTGTGGAAGCGCCCGAGCGCGGCGCGCAGCTCGGGGCTGGTGCCTTCCGGGTAGAGGGCGTTGAGCTTCTCCGCGCGGCGATAGGCGGCCATAGCGCGCGGCGCGGGGCCGAGCGGGTTCTCGTTGGACGCGAGCTTGATGACCGATTTAAGGCCGAGCTCGCGCTGGACCGAGGCGATGGACTTGCCCGGCAGGTACGGGAACACGTCGCGCAGAGGGCGCCGGGGCGGGGTGGAGAAAGCCATTATCTCGAGGCAAGGAGCGCGAGCATCCGCGCGTCCTGCTTATCCCTCCTGAAAGAGTGGAACTCGGGCCCGCACGAGGTGCAGGGCGCCGCGGTCGTCAGGTTCTCGTCGCGCAGCGCCAGGCCGAACTGCGCGCGCAGGTTCGACCAGGCGTGCCGCACGAAGGCGCCCATGTCGAGATAGAGGCGGCCGTCGCGCTCGCTCACGGCGACGCCCAGGTCCTTCTCGCGGAACTCGGGGCCGACGGCGTAGCAGCAGGGGCCGATGTGCGGGCCGAGCGCGCCGAACAGGTCCTCGGCGACCACCGAACGCGTGAGCATGACCGAGAACACGGCTTTATCGACCATGCCGTCTTCCAGGCCGCGCCAGCCGGCGTGGAACACTCCGACGGCGCGGCCGTCGGAAGACCACAGATACAACGGAACGCAGTCGGCGATATAAACGCCGACGGGAACGCCGGGAACGTCCGCAATCCAACCATCGGCTTCGGGAGGCCATTTCGACTCCGCTTCCAACGGAGCTTTCTGACCCATGATCTCGGACTGGACGACGATGCGGGAGCCGTGCACCTGTTTAAGAATCAACGGCGACTCACGGAGACCGGCTTTCGCCGCGACTTCGTCGCGTCGAGACTTATCTTTCATGTTGCCCATCGCCCGGGTGGTCACGCCGTGGGGCACGCCGAGCGCGGACAGCTCCGGCAGCTGGAGCAGTCCGTTACGCTCGACCCACGAGGTGGCGGGGGCGCTCAAGGCTTCACACGGCGGCATGATCGGGGGCGAGGGGTTTGGGCTTCATCTCGGGGGCTTTGCGCAGCGGGCGGACCCACTTGGTGAAGCTCGACGGCTTGAGCGAATACTCGTGCACGAGGCGGACGACCTCGGAGATAGGCTGGAAGCTCTCCCACTTGATGCGCAGCACGCGCACGCCGGCCTGCTCCATCTCCTCGACGAACTGGTCGTAGTTGCGCTTGAGCATCTGGAGATAGTCCAGGGGAATGGTCTGCTCCATGACGCGGCCGCGCGAGTTGATGCGCTTGAAGGCGGTCTCGGGCTGGACGTCGAGGTAGATGAGCAGCTGCGGGAACACGAGCTCGCGCAGCACCATGTTGTCGAAGAGGTCCAGGTAGGTGTTGTAGTCGAGGTCGGTGATCAGCTTCTGCGGGTGCTCGTTGAGCATGCGCGCGAAGATGGTGTCCTCCCAGATGGTGCGGTCCTGCACCACGCCGCGGATCTTGCCCAGGGAGATGCGGGTGACGAACTCGCGGTGCTGGCGGAAGCGGTGGTTGAGCAGCCACACCTGCATCATCGTGCCGTAGCCCTTCATGTCCTTGTAGAAGTGCTCGAGGTACGGGTTGCCGTCCACCTCTTCCAGGATGGGTTCGAAGTTGAGCGCGCGCGCCAGGTCCATCGTCAGCGTGGACTTGCCCACGCCGATCGTTCCGGCGATGCCGATATAACCTTCAGCGAACATAAGTGATGCCTCTCAGTAAGACTTAGGCCGGCTTGATCTCTTGCTCGATGCCGCGCAAGGCGAGCTTCAGGTCGTCGGGGCTCGACGCCGCCGCCAGCACCTCGGCCTCCGACGCCAGGCCGTCCTTGAACAGCTTCACGAGCGACTGGTTGAACGTCTGCATGCCGTAGAACTGGCCCTTCGCGAGCGCCTGGACGATCTCGCCCGCCTTGTTGTCCTCTATCTGCTTGCGCACGTGCGGCGTGTTGATGAGGATCTCGACGGCGGGCGCGCGGCCGCCCTTGGTCGATTGCAGCAGGCGCTGGCTGATGATGGCGCGCAGGCTTTCGGCGAGCTGGACGCGGATCAGCGGCTGCTGGTGCGGCGGGTACAGATCGACGACGCGGGCGATGGTCTGCACGGCGTCGATGGTGTGCAGCGTGCCGAACACGAGGTGGCCCGTCAGCGCCGCCGTGAGCGCGGCCGACGTGGTCTCCAGATCGCGCATCTCGCCGATGAGGATGACGTCGGGGTCCTGGCGCATGGCCATCTTGAGGCCCTCGGAGTAGGTCGCCGTGTCCTCGCCGATCTCGCGCTGCGTGATGATGGCCTTCTTGTCCTTGTGGACGAACTCGATGGGGTCCTCGATGGTCAACACGTGTTCGGCGCGCGTGTCGTTGATGTAGTCGATCATCGCGGCCAAGGTCGAGGACTTGCCCGAGCCCGTGATGCCGGTGACGAGCACCAGGCCGCGGCCGTTGTCGGCGATCTTCTTGAGCGTGGCCACCGGCAGGTGCAGGTCCTGGAGCGTGGGAATCTGGGTCGAGATGAAACGGATGGCCAGGCTCAGGCGCTGGCGCTGCTTGAAGGCGTTGACGCGGAAACGCGCCACCTCGCCGGCCTGGAAGGAGAAGTCGCACTCCCCCTTCTCCTCGAACTGGCGCTTGGCGCGCGGCGTGGCGATCTGCATGAGCATCGCCTCGACCTCGGCCTGGGGGATGGGGTCGGGCGAGGCGGCCACGAGGTCGCCGTCGATGCGCAGGAAGGCGGGCCCGCCGGCGCGCACGTGCAGGTCGGAGGCGCGTTTGTTGACGAGGGTCTGGAGCAGTTCTTGAAGGGTCACCGGAGTTTCCTCACTTTAAGGCGCAGGTAGGCCGGCTTGGTCCAGCGGTCGCTATCGTTCTGGCCCTGGACGAGGGACGCGTCGGACGGCGCCTCCGACTGGAAGGCGGGGCGCGCGCCGGGCGCCGCGGTGCCGGGGCGCAGGCCCGCGCGGTGCAGGCCGCGGCCGCGGCGCGGCAATCACGGTGGCGCTGACGGTGACGCGCAAGGCGTCGCCCAAGGTCTCGTCGAAGACGTTGCCCATCTTCAAGTTGACCTCGGGGCTGGCCGTGCCCTGGATGGTCGCCATGATCTCCTCGACCTCGGCGGCCTTCAGCGCGGCCTTGCGGCCCGCGATGTTGACGATGAGGCCGCGCGCGCCGTCGATGACCACGTTCTCGAGCAGGGGCGACTGCATCGCCTCGCGCGCGGCCGACAGCGCGCGGCCGGGGCCGGACGCCTCGCCGATGCCGATGAGCGCCTCGCCGGCGTCCTTCATCACCGCGCGCAGGTCGTTCATGTCGAGGTTGATCATGCCGGGCACGGTGATCAGGTCCGAGATGGACTGCACCGATTTGCGCAGCACGTCGTCGGCCACGCGGAAGGCCTCGTCCTGGGCCGTGTCCTGGTCGATGACGTCGAACAGGCGCTGGTTCGGAATCACGAGCAGGGTGTCGCAGCTCTGCCGCATCTCCTGGATGCCCTGCTCGGCGATGGACGCGCGCCGCAGGCCCTCGAAGTCGAAGGGGCGCGTGACCACGCCGACGGTGAGCGCGCCTTCCTCCTTGGCGAGCCGCCCGATGACGGGCCCGCCGCCGGTGCCCGTGCCGCCGCCCATGCCGGTGGTGACGAAGACCAGGTCGGCGCCGCGCAGCACCTCGCGCAACGCCTGCTCGCTTTCCAACGCGGCCTCGCGGCCCTTGGTCGGGTCGCCGCCCACGCCGAGGCCCTTGGACTTGCTCTCGCCGAGCTGCACGCACACGTGCGCCTGGCACTTGTTGAGGACCTGCGCGTCGGAGTTGGCGGCCACGAGCTCGACGCCGTCGAGGCCGGCCTCGACCATGCGGTTGATGGCGTTGCAGCCGCCGCCGCCCACGCCGAGCACCTTGATGACGGCGCGTTTCTCTTCGCGGTCCTCCGACAGGATGACGCGGCAATGATTTGCTCGCGCGTGGCCTGGAGCTTGCGCATCCAGGCGGGCTTCTTGCGCGTCACCGCGCGGGTATCGACGCCGCCCCAGCGCGGCGTCTGCGAGTACAGCAGCAGCCCGAGCGCGGTGGAATAGACGGGCGAGAGCCACTTCTCGTCGGAGTTGACCTGGTCGGGATGCGCCAGGCCCACGCGCACGGGCAGGCCCATGATCTGCTGGGCCGCCTGCGCGGTGCCGCGCATCTGCGAGCCGCCGCCGGTGAGGATGGCGCCGCCGGGCGCGACGATGTCGGCGTAGGAGGAGTTCTGGAGGTCCTCGGCGATGATGGAGAAAATCTCCTCCACGCGCGGCAGGATGATCCCCATCATGGTGCTCGTCTTCACGCGCAGCGGCGTGCGGCCGTCGATGCCGTGGCAGTCGAACTCATGGTCGCCGTTGAGCAAGGACGGGTGCGCGATGCCGTGCTCGACCTTGATCTTCTCGGCGGTGTTGATGGAGGTTTTCAAACCCACGGCCAGGTCGCGCGTGATGAAGTCGCAGCCCAGCGGGATCTCCTTGGAGTACTTGATGGAGCCTTCGCAATAGACGCCGATGGAGATGCCCTGGCCGCCCATATCCACGATGACGCAGCCGAGCTCCTTCTCCTCCTGCGTCACCAGAAGCTCGCCGGCGGCGAGCAGGCCATAGACGGGCTCGACGACCTCGAAGCCCGCCTGCCCGACGGTCTTCATGACGTTGTTGAGGTGCGCCGAGGACGCGGTGACGAGGTGCACGTCCACCTCGAGCAAGGACGCCTCCATGCCCACGGGGTGCGGCACGCCGCGCTGGCGGTCGAGCGAGAATCCCTGCGGCACGACGTGCAGGATCTCGCGGTCGGTGGAGAGAGGGATGGCCTTGGCGCTGGACACGACCGAGGCGACGTCGTCGGCCGTGATCTCGCGGTCGGTGCGCGCGATGTTGAAGGCGCCGCGGTTGTTGAAGGACTGCAGGTGCGAGCCGCGCACGCCCAGCCACACCTGCGTGACGGTCGCGCCGGCGGCGGCCTCGGCTTCCTCCACCGCGCGCGTCACGGCGGACGCGGCCTCGATGATGTTGATGACCACGCCGCCTTTGAGGCCGCGGCAGAGCACGCTCGAGCCGCCGAGCACGGTGACGGCCCCGGTGCCCGGATCGACCGAGCCGATGAGGCACGTCACGCGGCCGCTGCCGATGTCGAGACCGGCCACCACGTCGGGCTTGGATTGGCGCTTCATCACCATGTTATTTCACGGCCCCCAGCCGCGCCGAAGGGCGCAGCAGAACTTTGCCGTCTTCGAACCATCTCAGATCGGCGGAATACGGGACGTCCTCGCGGCGGCGCGCGTCGGCCAGCGCCTCGGCGAGGCGCGCGAGCTTCTCGGCGGTGTACTCGAGCTTGCCCCAGGCCACGCTGGTGCCGTCCTCGAGCTCGGCGGACCAGCCGTCCTCGCCCGAGCGGTACGCCAGGCGCGCGAGCGGCGCGGGCAGGGCGTGCGGCGCGGCCAGCCGCGCCCATTCGCGCGCGACGGCCGCCAGCTCGGCGGCCGGCGCGTCGCCGACCTCCACGAGCGGGCCTTTCAGCGCGCACAACCCGTCCGGCGCGACGAACACGGTCCCGTCCTCGCCCAGCCAGCCGGCGTCTTTGCCCCGGCGCGTCGCCGCGGCCACGGGCGCGCGCACGGTGAGCGCGATGGTCGCGCGTTTCTCCAGCCAGGAGCGGCGGACGTCGGCCGACGCGACGCACGGGAACGCCTCGCGCACGGCCGCGGCGCGCGCGGCCGCGGAGCCGCCGGCCTTGTCGGCCACGACCTGCGCGGGAGCGCGCAGCGGCTCGGGCGCCTCGATGAAGGCGTCGCCCGGGCGCGTGAGCGCCCGCGCCAGCTCGGTGCGCGGCAGCTCGACGACCAGATGGCGCACGACGGCGACGGCGACGAGGCAGAGGGCCGCGAGCGCGGTGACGACGCCGGCGGCGCGGGCGCGGCGGGCGCGGGTCTGGGGGCGGGTGACGACGCGGTAGCGGCGGCGCGCGTTACTCACCGACGACCTTCATCTCGAGCTCGAGACTCACGCCGAAGCCGGCGCGTACTCGCTCGCGGATGAGGTCGACGAGAGCGAGGACATCGGAGGCCTTGGCCCCGGCGAAGTTCTCGATGAAGTTGGCGTGAAGAGGCGAAATCCGCGCCCCTCCGATCGCATGGCCTTTGAGGCCGAGTTCTTCCACCATCTTGGCGACGAAGCGACCCGGCGGGTTCTTGAAGGTGGATCCCACGTTATAGGTATGGATGGGTTGGGTCTCTTGGCGCTTCTGCTGATAGCGGCGAACGACGGCCATTATATCAGCTTTGACACCCGGCTTCAACGCGAGTCTCGCGTCGAGCGCGACGAAGTTTTCCAAACCGCTGTGGCGATACGTGAACGCGAGCCTCTCGGGCGTCAAAACGAGCTCCTCGCCGGTCCTCAAATCCACCGCGGACACCGCCTCCACGAAGCCGCCGATCTCGCCGTCGCGCGTGCCCGCGTTCATCGCGAGCGCGCCGCCCACCGTGCCCGGCACGCCCACGATGGGCTCGAGGCCGGCGAGCCCTTTCTCGGCGCACGCGACCACCAGCGCCGGCACGCGCGCGGCCGCGCCCGCGACCACCGCCCCGCCGCCCGGAAACTCGACCTTCTCGAAATCGCCCGCGAGTTGGACGACGAGCCCGCGCACGCCTTTATCGCGCACGAGCAGGTTCGAGCCCCAGCCCAGCACGAACGTCGGCACGCCCGCCTGGCGCGCGACGGCGAGCGCGGCCTTGAGCTCCGCGCGGTTCTTCGCGGCGACGAACGCGTCGGCCGGCCCGCCGATCTTGAAGGTGGTGCGCGGCGCCAGCGGCTCGTCGAGCAGCGCCGTCGGCACGGCTTTCACGAGTTCGCGACGCCAGTCCCGAGTCACGTCCCGATTCTGCCAATTTGACGGACTTAATGGTAGGATGGCGCCCCATGGACGGAGACTACTTCGACCGTTTCGAGCGCCCGTTGGGCTGGCTGGCCGTGCCGGGGCTGCCGCTGTACCTCACCGGCATGACCGCGGCCGTCGCCGTGCTCTCGGCGCTTAAGCCGGAGTTCGCGGGCGCGCTCGTGCTCGAGCCGAGCTTGATCCTGCGGGGCCAGGTCTGGCGCGTGTTGACCTTCCTCGTCGTGCCGCCGCCGGCCGGGCCGCTGTGGCTGTTCTTGTGGCTCGCGCTGGTCTATTCCTGCCTCTCCGCGCTGGAAGCCGCGTGGGGCGACTTCAAGGTGACGGCCTACGTGCTCGTCGGCGCGGTGTGCACCGTCCTCGGCTCGCTGGCCGTCGGCTCGCGTTTCGACCCGACCATGGTGCACCTGGCGTCCTTCCTCGCCTTCGCGCGCCTGCTGCCCGACCGCGAGGTGCTCATCATGTTCGTGCTGCCGGTGAAGGTGCGCTGGCTCGCCGCGCTCGCGGGCCTGCTCGTCGCGGTGGAGTTCGTGGCCGAAGGCGCGCCCGGCAAGGTGTATCTGCTCAGCGGCCTCGCCGCCTACTTCCTGTTCTTCGGCCCGGGCCACTGGCTCGACGCGAAGCAGGCCTGGCGGAGGCGCGGACGGTGAGCCCGGCGGGCGCGCTCGCGCTGCTGCTGGCCGCCGCGCCGGCCAGCGCCGGGTCCATCAAGCTGTTCGCCTTCGACGCCAAGGGCCGCGCGCTCGACGGGGAGGCGCTCGCGAAGGTGCTGGCGCGCGCCGACGAGAAGGACCCCGTCGCCTCGGCCCTGCCGCTGTGGGCGTTCCCCCTCGACGAGAAGTCCGCGCCGCAGCGCCTGAAGGTCTCCCAGGCCGGCAAGCTCCTCACCGCGACCTGGGACAAAGGCGAACGCGTGCGCCTCGAGCTGGTCTGGCCCGTGTCCGAGGACGGCTACAACGCGGTCATCGCCGACAAAGGCGGCGAAGGCTTCGGCGACGGCGAGGCCGTCTTCCTTAACGAGGAGATCGCCGCGACGCAGTACCGCCTCTTCCGCGAGGCCTGGAAGCGCCGCACCACCGACTACTCCCCCCTCTACAAACCCGGCGACAAGTCCAAGACCTTGGCCGAGGAGGCCAAAAAAGCGATGGCCGACGCCGCGCGCCAGAAGGAGGCGCCGGAGCGCGCCAAGGGCTACGAGGCCGCGCTGACCAAGATCGCGCTGGCGTGGGAGAAGATGCTCTTCGAGCACGGCCTGCAGCTCGCCCTCGACGAGCGCCGCGCCAAGGACCTTCGCTTCGGCCTCACCATCGACGAGAGCCTGCTCAAACGCATGGACGACGTGGAGTGGGTCGCCGAGGCCGCGCGCCGATCCGGGTCGAACTGGGTGCGGGTGGTGTTCCGCCCCAACGGCCAGGACTTCCTCTACGCGCGCCTGCCCTCGTTCAACGAATACGACGCGGTGATGGACGCGCTCAAGAAAAACGGCCTGAAGGTCATGGGCTGCGCGCTCGACACCGCGCAGTGGCCCAAGACGCTGACGCCGGAGCTCTACGCCGAACGCGTCAAGAACCTCTCCCTCCATTATAAAGGGCGCGTCGATGCCTGGGAGCTCGGCTCCGAAATCAACGGCGACTGGCTCGGCGGCGCGAGCGCGCCTTTTTCGCTCGACGAGGTGTATAAGATCTATTCCGCGGGAGCCGCGAAGCTCAAGGAGCTGCTCCCCGACGTCGAGGTGGTCGCGACGCTGTACGCCTGGGAGCAGACCGCGCCCGACCGCGCGCATTCGTTGTCGGGCTGGCTCAAGACCTACGGGCCGCGCGGCTTCGGCAAGGACCTCGACGTGGTCGGCCTGTCGGTGCAGCCCGAGGACAACCCCGCGGGCATGGGCTTCGAGCGGCACTTCGAGGCGCTGGCCGACGCGCTGCCGCGCCAGCGCCACATGCTCTCGAGCCTGGGCTACGTCGAAGGCGACGCCGTCGCCGGCTACTGGTGGCTCGACCCCAAGGACGTCGATGGCGGCCGCAAGGACCTGCTCATCCTTTATACGACGGCGTCGTGCGCCTTCCGCGCCTCGGCGTGCGGCGGTTTCTGGTGGCAGACCCTCGACCAGATGCTGCCGCCCGGCCGCCAGAAAGCCACCGACTTGTACAAGGTTTACCGGCGCACGCTCGAACAGCTCGGGCGAAATGAGCGTTAGGTTTCGTATAATCAACGCTCTGGGTCGGTAGCTCAGTGGTAGAGCACGCGCCTTTTAAGCGTGTGGTCGTGGGTTCGATCCCCACCCGACCCAAGTTTTTTCCGCCTCCATCGTCTAACGGCTAGGACGTGGCCCTTTCAAGGCTAAAATAGGGGTTCGATTCCCCTTGGAGGCACCACCTTGTTTTCCGCTTACTCCTTCGCTACTTCGACGTTTCTTGCGAAGGCGATTTTTCCCTCGACGGCTTTGCCCTGCGGCTTGGGCTTGGGGAAATACCAGGCGGCGTCGGCGTTGATCTTGCCGTCCACCACGATGTCGTAGAAGTGCGCCAGGCCCAGCCACGGGTCGGGTTTGCGCGACACCGACGGGCGGAAGAACTCCATGCGCAGCGACGACTTCGGGAAATAGTAGGCCCGCTCGACGCGCACGGTTTTATCGCTGAGCGCGAGGAGCTTCCCGTTCCAGATGGCCTTCATCATGGCGCGACGGTCGCCTCGATTTCGACGGGTTGGCGCAGGCTGTTGGACACGATGCAGTGCTTCTTGGCGAGCTCGAGCATGCGGCCGGCTTTCTCCGCGTCGGCGCTGCGCACGGTCACCTTCAGCACGATGCGCGTGAAGCGCAGGCCTTCGGGCGTCTTGTCGAGCGTGCCCTCGGCCTCGCTCTCCCAGCCCGAATAAGCGAGCTGGGACTTGGCCGCGACCGCGGCGAAGGTGGCCTTCAGGCACAGGCTCGCCGAGGCCAGGAGCAGGTGCTCCGGGCTCCAACGCGAATCGTCTCCGCCGAATTCCGGAGGGGCGCCGCCCTCCAGGGGCGGACGCGGTCCGGCCGTCAGCGTGCCGCGCGCGTCGGCCGCGCCGGTCAGCTTCACTTGATAACGATGAGGGAAGGGGGCGTTCATGGCGTTCTCCTAGATGCTACTCCTTTTTAGATGCGCGCCGCGTCGTAAGGATTCGCGCTCGCGCCCCGCACTCGGTATAATCGCGGACATGGATGCGCGCACGCGCGGCTTGATCGAGAAGGCCCGCAACGGAGACGCCGCGGCCTTCGACGCCCTGGTGCGCGGCCACCAGGACGCCATCTTCCGCATGGCGCGCCACGTGTGCGCGGCGGCGCCGGGAGAGGTGGACGACGTCTTCCAAGACACCTTTCTGACGGCCTTCAAGAAGCTCAAGAGCTTCCGGGGCGACGCCGACCTCAAGACCTGGCTGTACCGCATCGCTTCCAACCTGTGCCTCATGCGTTACCGCAAGAAGGCGGCGCGCCCGGAAGTGCCGATGCTCGACCGCCCCGACGATGACGGCAATCTCGTGCCCGCCGATTTCCCCGAAGCCGCGCCCGCGCCCGAGGAAGCCGCCCGCCGCCGGGAGCTCGCCGACGCGGTCGCGTCCGCGCTCGCCGAGCTGCCCGTGGAGTACCGCCTCGTCTTGACCTTGCGCGACGTCGAAGGCCTCTCGGCCGAGGAGACGGCGAAAATCCTCAAGCTCTCCGTGCCCGCCGTGAAATCGCGCCTGCACCGCGGCCGGCTGTTCCTGCGCGACCGCTTCCAGGCCCGCTTCGCCAAGGAGCCCGCGTGAAGAGACACGACTGCCGGACCTGGCTGGGGTTCCTGTGCCAGGAGGCCGACGGCAAGAAGGCGCCCCGCCTGCGCGCCCACCTGCCGGACTGCCCGCCGTGCCGCGCCATGCTGGCTTCGCTCAAACGCACCGTGGCGGTCCTGCGGTCCGCCCCCCTCGGCGGCAAGCCGCCCGCGTCCCTCAAGGACGCGCTGCGCCGACGCCTGCGCCGCTAGGCGCGAATCCTTTCGCGCCGCCGCGCATCTCATGATGAGGAGGTGTTCATCATGAACTCTGTGCAGATAACGGACGCGAACTTCGAGCGCGAGGTGCTGTCGAGCCCCGTGCCGGTGCTGGTGGACTTCTGGGCGCCTTGGTGCGGCCCCTGCCGCATGCTGGGCCCGGTCATCGAGGAGTTGGCGCAGGAGTACGACGGGCGGGTGAAAATAGGCAAGCTCAATACCGACGAGAACCCGGCCGCCGCCGGCGCCCTGCGCGTCACCGCCTTGCCCACGGTGATCCTGTTCAAGAACGGGCGTCCAGTGGACGGCGTCTTGGGCGTGCACCCGAAGGCGGAACTCCGACGCCGTCTCGAGGCCCTGCTGTAGCGGCGGCTCGACTGTTGCCTGGGAATGAAAGGCGTCGGACACGACGCCGGGAGGCGTTTATGAACAAGACGATCTGGGCCGCGGCGCTGCTCGCCGCCGCGGCGTCGCTGGGCGCGGGCATGCCGGGACGCGGCGCGATGCGCGGCCACGGCGGCTGGGGGCCCGGCGGGGACTACGCCCGCCGCTTCGACGCCAAGACGCTGGAGACCGTGTCCGGCGAGGTGCTCGCCGTGAAGACGGTCGCGCCCCTGCGCGGCATGCGCAAAGGCGTGCACCTGACCTTGAAACTGGAGAAGGAGGCGCTCTCGGTCCATCTCGGCCCGGCCTGGTACCTGGACAACCAGGAGTTCGAGGTGGAGAAGGGAGACAAAATCGAGGTGAAAGGCTCCCGCGTCCTGTTCAACGACAAGCCGGCCCTCATCGCGGTCACCGTCAAGAAGGGAGACCTGACCTTGACCTTGCGCGACGAGGACGGCTTCCCGCTGTGGAGCGGATGGCGCAAACGCTGAGACGCTCGAATCCTTTCGCCGCCTCGCGCATCTCACAGGGTAGGAGACGATGAACATGAAAGGATTCCTGATGACGGCGACGATGGCGTTGGCCGCCCCGGCGCTGGGGGGCGGCCTGGCGGCCACGGTGGACGCGGCCTTGGCCCGCTCGCCCGCCGTGGCCGAGGCCGCGGCGCGCGAGCGCCAGGCCGCGGCGGCGGGCCGCGAGGCGTCCTACGGCCGCCTGCCCCGCCTGACGGCGCGCGGCGCGGCGATGCGCGGCGACGACCCCCTTTTCGCCTTCGGCCAGCTCCTGCAGGAGCGGCGCGTGACGCCGGCGGACTTCGCGCCCGACCGGCTCAACCGCCCCGGCTACCGCAGCTCGGTGACCGGCGCGCTGGAACTGGGCATGCCGCTTTTCACCGGCTTCGAGCTCACCCGCGCCCGCCGGCTCGCCGAGCTCGGCGCGGCCGAGGCGCGCAGCCTGGGCGGCGCGGCCGGCCAAGCCGTGAGCGTCGCGGCCATCGAGGCTCATCTCGACCACCTGAAGAAGCGCGCCATGCTCGTCGAGCTCGACGCCCGCCTGACCACGGCGGCGGCCGAGGTCGAGCGCTCTCGAGAGGCTCGCGCTCGGGCCTCGTCCTGGGGTACCGACCACCAGGCCGCGCTGCGCCTTGCGCGCGATGCCGCTGCGTGGCGCGCTACCGAGGCCGAAGGCGCCGCCGCCGCGGCCGTGCGCGCGACCATCGAGCAAAACCCGCAGTACGGCGGCCCCGAAGCGCCTGCTGGTACACGGGCCGCCGACGCGCCGCCCCGCTTCCGGCGCCGACAGCCGCCGCGCCGGCGCCGACCGCCGCGGCGCCGGCGCCGCAGCCGCCGCGCCGGCGCCGACGGCCGCCGCGCCGGCGCCGACGGCCTATCGCGGCCGCGGCCTCCGTGTCGCGACGGCTTCTCGGCCGGCGCACGGCGCACGGCTGGGCGGCGTGCGCGCGCCGGCTCCAGCTGCATGCGGCGCTCGTCGCTGGCGCGCAGCTTGGTGGTCAGATCGTCGGTATTCGCTGCGCTGGGCGGCCGAGTGCCTTTTCTCGCTCCATCTTCACTTCCAGCGCGGCCTGCAGGCCGCCTTGGGCTGCGGCGTCAGAAAGACGGGCGAGTTCATCGCGCGCACGCTGCTCTTCGTCGGCCAGGGCCTTGGCCTGTTGTGTGGCGGTTTCGATGGAGCGGTTGAGTTCGCCCCGGCGCGCCTCCAGGCTGCGCTGCGCGCGCAGTGGGCGGCGCTCGCCGCCGCGCGCGGCCGGCTCGACGCCGACGCCGTCGCGACGCTCAGCCGCAGCTTGGAGGAAATCCGATGAACGCCCCCGCCCCCCTCGGCCCGGCCGGCCGCCTGGCCTCCGCCTTCGTGCGCTCCAAGCTGACGGTGCTGGTCGCGTTGGGGGCCGTCGCCATGGGCGCGGTCGCCACCCTGCGCCTGCCGCGCGAGGAGGAGCCCCAGATCAGCGTGCCCATGTTCGACGTGTTCGTGCCCATGCCCGGCTCCGGCGCCAAGGAGGTCGAGGAGCGCGTCGTGGCCGTGGGCGAGCGCAAGCTGCTCGAGATTCCCGGCGTGGAGTTCGTCTATTCCACCGCGCGCAAGGGCGGGGCCCTGTTCATCGTGCGCTTCCAAGTCGGCGTGGACCCCGACGAGGCCATGACCCGCGTTTACACCAAGACCTTCGCCAACGCCGACCTGCTCGCGCCCGGCGCGGGGCAGCCCCTGGTCAAGCCGCGCTCCATCGACGACGTGCCCGTGCTCGCGCTCACCTTGAGCGGCAAGGACCTCTCGCCGCTGGAGCTGCGCCATGCCGCCGCCTCGCTGCGCGCCGTCGTCGCCACCGTGCCCGAGGTCTCCGACATCGAGATCCTCGGCGGCCGGCGCCGGACGCTCACCGTGTTCGACCCGCGCGCTGGCGCGCCGCCGCCTCTCGCCGCTGGAGCTGGCCGAGCGCCTGCGCGCCTCCAACGTCCGCCTGCCCGCCGGGACCGCGGACGCCGCCGGCCGCGCGGTGAAGGTCGAAGCCGACGCGTTCGTGCGCGGCGCCGAGGACCTGCGCCGTGTCGTCGTCGGCGTCTCCGACGGCCGCCCCGTGACCGTGGGCGACGTGGCCTCCGTCGTGGACGGGCCCGACGAGGACGAGCGCGAGGTGCTGCTGCGCGACGCCGCGGGCGAGCGCACGGCCGTCACCCTCCAGGTGTCCAAACGGCGCGGCGCCAACGCCACGGCCGTGACCCGCGCCGCCCGCGAGCGCGTCGAGACGGCCCGCGCGCGCCTTCCCGCGGGCCTGGAGGTCGCGGTCACGCGCGACTACGGCGAGACCGCCAAACACAAGTCCGACGAGCTCCTGTTCCACGTCCTGCTCGCCACGCTCTCGGTGACCGCGCTGGTCGCGCTCGCGCTCGGCCTGCGCGAGGCCCTCGTCGTGCTCATCGCCGTGCCGGTCACGCTCGCGCTCACCTTGATGGTGTATTGGCTGTTCGGCTACACCCTCAACCGCATCACCCTCTTCGCGCTCATCTTCTCCATCGGCATCCTGGTGGACGACGCCATCGTCGTCGTGGAGAACATCCACCGCCATTTCGCCATGAACGACGGGCGCCCCCTCTGGAAACTCGCCGTGGAGGCCGTGGACGAGGTCGGCAACCCGACCTTGCTGGCGACGTGGGCCGTCATCGCGGCCATTTTGCCCATGGCCTTCGTGGGCGGCCTGATGGGCCCCTACATGCGCCCCATCCCCATCGGCGCGTCGGTGGCCATGATGTTCTCGGCCTTCATCGCCTTCGTGGTCTCGCCGTGGGCCTTCGTCAAGGTCCTGGAGCGCTGGCGCCCCGCGGCGCACGCCGGACACGGGGAGGAAGGCGCGCTCGACCGCCTTTACCGCCGCGTGATGGCGCGCCTGCTCGATAACGAGAGGACGCGCCGCCGCTTCCTCTACGCCATGGGCGGCCTCCTGCTGGCGGCGATGGCCCTCATCCCGCTGAAGGCCGTCGTCATCAAGATGCTCCCCTTCGATGATAAGGAAGACTTCGAGGTCGTGCTGACCCTGCCCGAAGGCTCTTCCTTGGAGGCGACGCGCGCGGCGTCCGGCGAGATCGCCGCCGCGCTCGCCGCCCGCCCCGACGTCGAACGCGTGGTGTCCTACCTCGGCCTGGGCGCGCCCTACAACTTCAACGGCCTGGTGCGGCATTATTTCCTGCGCACCGAGCCGAACATGGCCGACCTCGTCGTGTCGCTCAAGCCCAAAGGCGAGCGGCCGCAAAGCCACGCCGTGGCCAAGGCCGCGCGCCCCCTCATCGCCGGCATCGCCCGACGCCACGGCGCGCGCGTCCAGGTCGCCGAGGTCCCGCCCGGGCCGCCCGTGTTGTCCACCTTGGTGTTCGAGGTGTACGGCCCCGACGCCGTCGCCCGCGACGCCTTCGCCCGCGAGCTGCGCGCCCTTTTGGAGCGCACCGACGGCATCTCCGACGTCGATACCTACCTCTACGACCCCGAACCCCTGGACCGCCTGGTCGTGGACCGTGAGAAGGCCACCCTCAACGGCATCGCCCCCGCGCAGGTCGCCTTGGCCGCCCGCGTCGCGTTGGCCGGCGAGACCTTGGGCCTCGCGCACGACGAGACCGCGCTCGAACCCGTCGAGATCCGCCTGCGCCTGCCGGCGGCGCGGCGCCGCGGCCTGGATGGCGTCTCGGCCGTGCCGCTCATCTCGCGCGCCGGCACCGCGGTGCCGCTGGGGGCTCTCGCGCGCGCCGCGCGCGTCGAGGAGGACGCCCCGTTGTACCGCAAGAACGGCCGGCCGGTGTCGTACGTCATCGCCGAGGCCGGCGGGCGCACGGAGAGCCCGGTTTACGCTTTGCTCGGCCTTAAGAAGAAAATCGACGCGCTCGCCAAGGCGTCGGGCCTCGAGCTCCAGACCTGGTACGCGAACCTCCCCGACGACCCGTCCAAGAACGCCTTGAAATGGGACGGCGAGTGGCAGATCACCTACGAGGTGTTCCGCGACATGGGCGCGGCCTTCGCCTTGGTGCTGCTGCTCATCTACGCGCTCGTGGTGTACTGGTTCGAGTCCTTCACCGTGCCCCTGGTCATCATGGCGCCCATCCCGCTGACCTTGGTGGGCATCCTGCCAGCGCATTGGGCGATGGGCGCCTTCTTCACCGCCACCTCGATGATCGGCTTCATCGCGGGCGCGGGCATCGTGGTGCGCAACTCCATCATCCTCGTGGACTTCATCGAGCTGCGCCGCCGCGAGGGCATGACGCTGCGCGACGCCGTCATCGACGCGGGCGCGGTGCGTTTCCGGCCCATGCTGCTGACGGCCGCCGCCGTCGTGGCGGGCGCCGGGGTCATCCTCTTCGACCCCATCTTCCAGGGCCTGGCCGTGGCGCTGATGTCGGGCGAGGTGGCGTCCACCTTGCTCTCGCGCATGGCGGTGCCCGTCTTGTACTACATGCTCAAACGCCGGGAGGAAAAATGAGCCTTCATCACCGCATCCGCGCCATCGCGGGGACCATGGTCCTCGCCAGCCTCGCGCTCGCCCACTGGGTGGACGCGCGGTTCCTGTGGCTGACGGCCTTCGTGGGCGTCAACCTGCTGCAGTCCGCCTTCACGCGCTGGTGCCTGATGGAGGACATCCTGCGCAAGGCCGGCCTCGCCGGCCCCGACGCCGGCTAGGACACCGGCGAGCCGCGCAGCAACGGGAACAGCACCTTCTCCTCGTAGGTCAGGTGCGTCTCCAGCTCCTCGCGCACGCGCGAGACGATGGTGCGCAGGCGGTGCACGCGTTTCTGCGTGCACAGCTCGGCGGCGGATTGCAGGAGCAGCACGAGGTTGTTGAGCGTCTTGTGCGCGCGCTCGATCTCGGACTCCAGCTCGCCGCGGCCGGGCGTGTGCAGGTGCCGCGCCATGAACCGCTCCTCGCGCGCCTCGTGCTCCATGAGGTCGTGCGCGAGCCGGTCGCGCGACGCCCGGAACGCCGCCACGTCGCAGTCGGATTCGTCGTCCCAGCCCACCCCCTTTTGAGGGCCAAGCTGGGCTTCCAACGCCGCGGCGTCGCGGCGCAGCGCTTCGTGCTCCGTCAACAGGCGGTCGATGGTATCCATGCCTTACCGACACGCAACGTAACGGCCCCGGCAGCTCTGTTGCTCCCTCGAAGGCATGTTACCGTTGCCTCATCGCTACAACGTGCGGCTACGGCGCGTCGAAGGCGCCGAGGGCGTGCTCAGCTCGGGCCCGCGGCCAAAACTCGCCGGCGCGCCGCCGCCGGAGTTCGGCGGCCCCGCGGACGTGTGGAGCCCGGAGCACCTGCTGCTGGCCTCCGCGAGCCTGTGCCTGATGACGACCTTCGTCGCCGTTTGCGAGAAATCCAAGCTCGTCGTCGCGGCCTACGACTGCCGGGCGGAAGGTCTGCTCGACAAGGCCCCCGAGGGCCTGGGCTTCACGAACATCGTGCTCGACGTGACGCTCGAGGTGGCCGAAGCCGACCGCGCGAAAGCCGAGCGCCTGATGGAGCTGGCCCATAAACATTGCCTCGTCTCCAACAGCCTCAAGCGCCCGGTCGAGCTGCGGCTCACCCTCAAGGTCAGAGCCGGCCATGCCGGATGATGGCGCTCAGCAGCCACGCCGCCATCAGCGACGATAACACGAACCCGGCCAGTCCCGGCACGGGGATGCCGCGCCAAAAGGCGGGACCCCCGCCAGCACGAGCAACGACGAGCCGATGAGCAGCGCCCCCAGCAGCACGGCGAACGCCAGCCGGTTGCTGACCTGGTCGAGCGCCGCCAGCGCGGGCTCCAAGCCTGTGTGCTCGAACCGATGAGCAGGCGGCCGCGGCGCGCCTGGCGGATGAGCTCCTTGACGTCCGACGGCGCGGAGGCCAGCAAGGCCAACGTGTCGCGGCCGGCGCGCGCCAGGGTCTCGGCCAGCCGGCGCGGGGCGAGCCGCTCCTCCTCGACGAGTCGGATGAACGGGCCGACCGCGGACACGGCGTCGAACGCCGGGTCGAGCGCGCGCGTCAGGCTCTCCAGCTCGATGAGGGTCTTGACCATGAGGAACAGCTCGGGCGGCACGTTCACGCGGTGTTTCGCCGTGAGGCTGAACAACTGCTCGAGCATGCGGCCCAGCCGCCACTCGACGAGCGGCCGGTAGGCGTATTGGTCCATGAGCTCGGCGACGTCGGCCTCGAACGTCGCGCGGTCGGGCTCCTGCTCGTAGTCGGCCAGCGACAGGAGCGCCCGCCCCAGCGCCGCCTCGTCGCGCTCGACGACGGCGAGCACCGCCTCGGCGAGCCCCTCGCGCAGGCGCCGGTCCAGCCTCCCGGTCATGCCGAAGTCCACGTAGCCCAAGACGTGGCCGGGCAAAACGAAGATGTTCCCCGGGTGCGGGTCCGCGTGGAAGAAGCCGTGCACGAAGATCATCGCGAGGTAATGCGCCGCCAGGCGCTCGGCGACCACGCGCGCGTCGAGCCCCGCCGCCTCCAGGCCGGCGCGGTCGTCGGCCTTCACCCCGCAGGCGCTGCATGGTCAACACGCGCGGCGTGCACAGCGCGCGGCGCGGGCGCGGCGCGCGCACCGTGGGGTCGTCGGCGGTCTGGCGGGCGAAGCGGTCCAGGTGCGACGCCTCCAGCGACAAGTCGAGCTCCCGCTCGAGCGACCGCGCCACCTCGGCCACCACGCGCGTCGGCCGCCGCCAGGCCCACTCCTCCGAGTGGCTTTCGGCGAGCGCGGCCAGGCGCGCCATGATGTCGAGGTCCGCGCCCACGCGCTCGCGGATGCCCGGGCGCTGCACCTTCACGACCACCTCCTCGCCTCCGGGCAGGACCGCGGCGTGGACCTGGGCGATGGACGCCGCGGCCAGCGGACGCGTCTCGAAGCGCTCGAACAGGCGCGCCGCCGGCGCGCCGAGCTCGGCCTCCACGATGCGGCGCGCCTCTTCGCCCGGGAACGGCGGCACGTGGTCCTGGAGCCGGGCCAGCTCGCGGAGGTACTCCGGCGGCAGCAGGTCGGCGCGGGTGGACAGGTATTGGCCGGCTTTCACGAAGGTCGGCCCCAGCTCCTCGAGCGCCATGCGCACCCGCGCGGGCCGCTCGGCGGCGTCGAACACCGTGCCCCCGCCCACGAGCCCGGACAGCCCCGCCTCGACGTAGCGGTCCACCCGCATCATGTGCAGCAGGTCGCCGAAGCCGTGTTTGGCCAGCACCGCCGCCACCTCGCGCCAGCGGGCGAGGTGGCGATACGTCCGGCCCAGCGTCTTGAGGCCGTCCATGGCGCCTCCCTGCGTCACTCGACCTTGATGCTGCGTCCGTAGGCCGCGATGCGAGCCCGGAATCACGCGCAGCACCCCGTTGCGCTCGTCCTCGTCGCTGCCCCAGCCTGCTGGCCGCCGGCAGCACCACCCGCCGCATAAACGCGCCGCGCGCCTGCTCGCGCCGTCCTGCCTCCGCCGACTCGTCGTCGTCGCGGCGTTTGCCGCTGACCGTCAGCGTGTCCTCGTCGCACTCCAGGCGGATGTCGGCCTTCTCCACGCCCGGCAGCGAGAACGACACCACCACCTCGGCGGCCCTCTCCTCGACGTCCGCCTCCGGCACCCATACCGCGAGGCCGGGCGGCGTCGCGGCCGCCAGCCGCGACAGCAACAGGTGCCGCGCCGGGGCACCAGCCCGCGGCGAGAATCTGCTCCAGCGTCTCCAACGTCTCCTTCACGGGCAGCTCCGACGGTCTTTTAATGCCCATAGAACCTCCCCCTCCCCGACGGCGTCTTTCGGTCTAGCAACGGTTTTACCGTCGGCACGAGCGTTGCGTGACGTAGTTACGGCAGACCGCAGACGGGCCCGTGAGGAGGGTTTATGGGCAACAGAGGCGGAGGAGCCGTCAGGGCGGACCAGAAAGGTCGCATGAAAGAAGCCCGGCACGGCACGAAACACTTCATGACGTGGCATCCGGCGCGCCCCGTCCGGTACGCGCCGAAATGGATGAAGCAGGTGCGGCGCGCCGGCTGAGCCGGCGCGAGGAGGCCCTATGCAGCCGAGACGGAGGCGAGGACGCGCGACGGACGGCGCTTTCGAGTGCCTGCCCGTCGCGGCCACGCTCACCGACGGCCGCGGACGCATCCGGGCCGTCAACCGGTCAGGCGCGGCGCCTCGCCGGTCAGCTGGCCGAGGCCCGACGGCGGGCGGACCTGCCGCGACTATTGGGGCTGCCGCGTCGCGAAAAAGGACTGCCCGCTGCTCAAAGCGGTGTCCTCGGGGCGCGTCATCCGCCACGCGCTCGTGCATGCGGACGGCCCCGCCGGCCCGGTGACCTTGATCGAGCGCGTGTCGCCGATGCCGTCGCGGCGCGGGGAGCGCGGCGCCGTGCTCGTGACGGGTCCGGCCACCGCCTACTTCCGCCGCATCCGGCGGCTGCGCCGCGAGGCCCACCTCGACCCGTTGACCTCCTTGCTCAACCGCCGGCGCTTCGACTCGCTCATGCGGCGGGCCCTGGCCGGCGAACGCCGCCGCGACCACGGGGCGTTCCTCATGCTCGACGTGGACGACCTCAAGCGTGTCAACGACGAGCGCGGCCACGCGGCCGGGGACCGCCTCCTGCGGCGCCTCGGGCTCATCCTCGGCGCCAACACGCGGCGCGGGGACATCGTGGGGCGGGTGGGCGGCGACGAGTTCGCCGCCTACTGCCCCGACACCCGGCCCGCGCAGGCGCGCGAGCTGGTGCGCCGCCTCCAGCGCGCGATGGCCGCGGAAAACGCGGCCAACCCGTCGTGGCCGCGCCTGAGCGCGCAGTTCGGCGTCGCGTTCTCGAGGCCGGGCGCCAACAACCGCCTGCGCGAGGAGGCCGACGCGCGCTTACGGGAGCGTAAACGCCGGATACACGCCGGCCGTCTTTATGTCGGGCCGCGGGAGGCCCGGAACCGCCGGAATCCTCCCACGGATGCGAAGCTGCGCGGGGCGCCCAGGGCGAAGATCCGCGTCGGCAATCCGAAAGACCGGCCCTGACCGGGCGGGGGACGAGACGGGGGCTCCCCCGCCCAGAGGCCGTTGCGTTGCTTAACTTAAGGGCATGGAAACCGACATGGCGACCCGCGAAGCGGAGGCCGCTCGGCTCCTAGAGGCGCTCGCGGACACCGCGGACGATCAGGCGCGGCTGGAAAGCTACCGGCAAGAGGCGGCCGCCTTCCAGCCGCTCGAAGCCGCCGTGGACCTGACGCTCGACCTCCTATCGCGCGACGCGGACCCCGAGGGCCTCGACGACTCGCTCGAGACGCTGGAGGCCCTCATGGGCAAACTCGCGCAGGCGCGCGCGCTCCAGCCCGAGCTGCGGCTGCTCGACGGCTTGGCGCGCCTGGAGGCGGCCGAGGCCGACGTCGAATCGCCGCGCGCCCACAAGCTGCGCGCGGCCCTGCTCAAAGGGCTTCAAGCCGCGACACGGAGCGCGTTATGAACGTCGAGCCCCGCGAGCCGCCCCTGGCCGCCGCCGACCTCGCGCGGCGCCTGTTCGTCCTCTTCAAGGCGGCCACGGTGTACGAGCCCGAGAACGCCGGCTACCGCGCGCACGCGGCCGACGCGGCCACGACCTTGGCCCAGGCGCTCGCGCGGCAAGCGGAGCTGCGCCTGGAGCTGGCCGACGGCATGTTGTTCATCGACGGCCGCCCGCTCGACGTCCGCGGCGCAGGCGACGCCGCGGCCCACTTCCTGACGCGCGAGATGGCGCGCCACGGCGTGGGGTCCATCGTCTTCAGCCGCGGCGCCGGGGAGCGCGCGCTCGACGCGCTGGCGCACGCCTTCGCGCGCGCGTCGCGCGACGGCGGCATCGACGAGCTGCGCGCGACGCTGCGCCGCGAGCGCTCCGTCGGCGTCGCCTTGGCGCCCCCCGGCGGTCGACGCCGTAGCGGCGCGATCAGTTCGGCGCCGGCCGCGCCGCGCCCGAAGGAATCCGCGTCCCCGCCGCCCCCGGCCGCGCCGCCCCCGGCCGACGGCGGCTCGGCGCGCGACGCCTTCTTCCGCGCCGCGGACACGGTGGAGCGCATCGATGACCGGCCTGCGCGAGGGCGCCGAGCCCGAGCTCGACGAGGCCCGGTCCGCGGCCAAGGACCTCGCCGCACGGGTGCAGGCCGACGAGCAGGCGCTTTTCGAGCTTTCGCTGCTGCACGACTTCGACGAATACACCTACGCGCACTGCGTCAACGTCGCCGTCTATGGCCTGGCCATCGGCGTGCGGCTGGGGCTCGAAGGCCCCGCGCTGGCGGAGCTGGGGTTCGCCTGCCTGTTCCACGACGCCGGCAAGGCGCGGCTGCCCCGGGCGCTCATCGACAAACCCGACGCCTTCACCCCTCAGGAGTGGGCGCTGATGCGCCGCCACCCGGCGCTGGGCGCGCGCGACCTGCTGCGCCTGCGCCGCCCGCTCGACGGGCCCCTCGCGCGCGCCGCCGTGGTGGCCTTCGAGCACCATCTGGGCGCCGACGGCTCGGGCTACCCGCTGCGCGTCGGGCCGCGGCGCCAGGACGTCTATTCCCGCATCTGCGCGGTCGCCGACGCGTTCGACGCGCTCACCTCGGGCCGGGTCTATGTCAAACGCGCCCTCGACCCGCACGAAGCCGTCCTGCGCCTGGCGCAGCGCGCGGCGAGCGTGTTCGATCCTCTGATTTTCCGCCTGTTCGTGAGCGCGGTGGGCGTGTACCCCGTGGGAACCGTCCTCGCGCTCGACAACGGCGAACGCGGCGTGGTGCGACGCAACACGCCCGGGGAGCTGTCGCGGCCCAAGCTGGAGCTGGTCGGCCCGGACGGCGCCCCGGCGGGGCCCGCGGACCTCGCGTCGCCCGAGGCCGGCCGCCGCATCGCCTCCGCCCTCGACCCGGAAGCGGCGGGGGTGGACCCGGCCAAGGTCCTGGGGGTGAGCGCCGCCCGCTAAGGGCCCCGATGTGGCACGACCGTTGCTTTTCATGGGAAGGCAGGAGAATAGGTCATGACTCCCACGGCGAGGACGGACCCCGAGACGTTGCTCGCGCAGCTCGACGCGTTGCTGGGCCCCCCGCCGGTCGAGGACCCCACCGCCCCCTTGCCGCCGCGCCCGCGGGTTTTCCCCCTGCCGCCCCCCGCTCCCGTCGCCGCGCCCGCCCCGGAGCCGCTCCCGGCGCCCGTCCTGCCGCCCCCCGAACCGGCGTGCGAGGACGCGCCCGCGCCGCGCCGGCCGGCTCCGCGCGTGCTCATCGTCGAGGACAACAAGGACTACCGCAAGGTCCTCAAATACGTCCTGGCCTCGCGCGGCTACTCCGTCTCCGAGGCCGGTGACGGCGCCGAGGGTCTGAAGCTCGCGCGCGCCCGCCCGCCGGACCTGGCCATCCTCGATTTCGAGATGCCCCGCATGAACGGCTACGAGCTCCTCCTGGAGCTGCGCCGCGCCGAGGAGACGCGCCGTCTGCCCGTCGTGTTCCTCAGCGGCGCGGTCAACCGGCGCCAGCTGCGCGACGTGGCCGTGGACGTGGCGCGGGTATTAGAGAAGCCCGTCTCCAACGAGACCTTGCTCGACGTCGTCCACGACCTGCTCGGGCCGCCGCCCGTCGTCGAGGAGCCGGCGCAAGACGAGTCCGCGGCGCCGGCGCTCGTGGAAACGCCCGCGCAGACCCCGGCCGGTCCGACCACCCTGGAGGAGCTGCCGCCCGACGACGAGGACGGCGACGACGACCTGCTCATCGAGGACCAGAAGAAGGCCCACGAGGACGAGGTGTCGGGGCTCGACGTGCTCGCCAACGACTCGCCGCTGGTCAACCGCATCAACCGCATCCTGGTGCGGGCCGTGGAGATGGGCGCCAGCGACGTCCACATCGAGCCGCAGGAGAAGCTCATCTACGTGCGGGTGCGCGTCAACGCCTGCCGCTTTCAAAACGCCTGCCCATCGCGCTGCAGGCCTAGGTCTCCGCCCGCATCAAGATCATGGCCAACCTCGTCATCACGGAGCGCCGGCGCCCCCAGGACGGGCAGATCCGGGCCGTCATCAAAGGGAAAAAGATCGAGTTCCGCGTGAGCACCTTGCCCTCGCTGCACGGCGAGAAGGTCGTCTTGCGCATCCTCGGCGGGGCCAAGCTCAAGGAGAGCCTCAAGGAGCTGCAGCTCTCCCCGCGCGACCTGGAGGTCATGGACCGCGCCCTGCAAAGCCCGCACGGCCTGCTCCTGGTCACCGGTCCCACCGGCAGCGGCAAGAGCACCACGCTCTACACGATGATCCGCCAGCTCAACAACCCGGACATCAACATCATGACCGCCGAGGACCCGGTCGAATACGAGCTGGCCGGCATCACCCAGGTCCCGGTGCGCGCGCACATCGGCATGACCTTCGAGAACATCCTGCGCTCCTTCCTGCGCCAGGACCCGGACGTCATGCTCGTCGGCGAGATCCGCGACCTGGAGACCGCGGAAATCGCCGTCAAGGCCGCCATCACCGGCCACCTCGTGTTGTCCACCCTCCACACCAACAGCGCGCCCGCCACCATCTCGCGCCTCACCCACATGGGCCTGGCGCCGTTCCTCGTGGCCGACAGCCTCAAGCTGGTGGTCGCCCAGCGCCTCGTGCGCAAGATCTGCCGCGCCTGCGTGCAGCCCGCCGCGCCGCCGGAGGACATCCTGCACGCGGCGGGGCCCGACGCGCGCGCGAGGCTGCTCAAGGCGCTCGCCGGGAAGGGTTGCGCCGCCTGCGGCCACAGCGGCTACGCCGGACGCATGCCGCTCTTCGAGGTCATGGACGTGCGCACGCCGGAGATGCGCGCGCTCATCGTCGGAAACGCGAGCGCCGACAAGCTCAACGCGCTCGCCATGAAGGAGGGCATGCGCAGCCTGCGCGAGGCGGCGCTCGACGCGGTGGCGGCCGGACAGACGTCGCTGGAGGAAGCCTTGAGCATCCTCCTGTCGGAGTAAGGCCATGGATGAAGCGACCCTCGAGCTCGACGCCCGGCCCTGCTGCACCCTGGAGCGGCTGGTGCGGCGCGCCCGCGCCCAACGGCAGCGCTTCGAGGTCGAAGGCTACGAGGAAGCCGTGCCCCTGCTGCGCGAGGGGCTCGAGCAGGACCCGACCTGCGCCTCGGCCTACGCGGAGCTCGCGCTGACCTACGCGGCGTGGGGCCTGCGGCGCGAGCTCGCGTGCCCGGGCATCCGCCACGAGATCGCCGCGCTCGAGTTCCAGAGCCTCTACGACCTGGCGCACGATTACGCCGACGCCGCGATGCGCCTGGCCCCGGACACCGCGGCGGCGCACCTCGCCGTGGCCGCGGCCTTGCGGCGCGGCGCGAAGGCGGATCCGGTCCGCCGCGAGGCGGAAGCCACGCTCGCCGCGGAGCTCGACCCCGACGACGCGGAGTGCCTGGCCGAGCGCTGGCGGGTGCGGGGCTACGACCCGGACGACGCGGACCTGCGCCGCGTCCTGCGGCTCGCGCCCCACCTGCTCGCCGTGCGCGTGGACGCCGCCGCCGCGCTGTCGGAGCGGGGCCGTTACGCCGACGCGCTGGCCGAGCTCGTCGAAGCGCTGCGGCTGGCGCCGGGCAACATCCAGGTGCATTACGAGCTCCGCAAGCGTCGCGACCGCGGCGGCCTGCGCGCGCAGCGCGCGACGTCATGGGCAAGGCGCGGGCGATCCGGCCCGACGACCCGCTGGTGCGGCTCGGAGACGCGCTGCTGAAGGAGGCCGTATGACCACCCTCGAGATGACGGAGCGAGCGCTGGAGCTGACCCGCGGCTTCCTGAAGTCCCTGGGGCAGAGCGTGAAGCTGGTCTCCCTCTACAGCCTGGCCCATCCCGTGCCCGCCTCCTCGCAGCAGGAGACGTGGCACCTGCTGCACGATTTGTTCTCGGAAACGGGCTGGCCCCAGATCGTCATCACGCTTACCGGGGGCCGCTGGCTGGTCAACGGTCGCGTCGTCGCCGATTCCGCGCACGCCTACGAGCTGCTCGCGCTGGCCTTCCGCGCGCACGCCCTGCAGAGCGTGGCGGTGCGGCCGGAGTGCCGGCTCTACGAGTCTCGACGCCTCCGTCTTGGACCGGCTGCGGTTCCAGTGGAACCCAGCGACGCTCCGCTGGAGCTGGAGGAGCGCGGCGTGCGCCATCTGGCCGACGACGCCGAGGGCGAGGCGGCTGGCGGGGAGCAACGAGGCCGTCAAGCCTGATCGTCGCCATGGTGGGCTCCGCCGCGCGCGGCCCCGCCGCCGGCGTGCCGCGCCGCCCGCCGAGGCCGCCGCGCCCGCGGCGCCGACGGCGGCCACAGCGCCGCCTGCCGAACCGGCCGCCAAGGAGCCGCAAGGCTTCGGGACCTTCATCAAAGGCCTCGTGGAGAAAACGGTCGCCGACCCGGTGGAGCGCGCGCAAATCTACGCCGAGGCCTTGCGGCACGTCGAGCAGGCGCTGGCGCGCCACGCCTCGGAGACCACCCACCGCTTCCTCGTGGAGAAGCAGGGCATCATCAACGAGAGGGCCCGCTCGGAAGGCGTGCTGACGACGGTGGCCCAAGGCAAGGTCATCGTGGACCAGGAAGGGCGCGTCCTGATGATGGACTCCACCGCCGAGGAGATCGTCGGCCGGCCCTTCTCCGCCGTCGCCGGCAAGAAGATCACAGAGGGCGTCGAGGACGGCGAGCAGTTCGTCGTCTTATCCAAGGACCTCGTGCTCCCGGAGAACGGGCCGCTGTCGGCCTCGATGGAGACGGCGGGCGGCGCGGAAGCCATGAGCGCCTTCCGCCAGTCCGTGGCCGTGGTCCACGACGAGAAGGGGCGCGTGGTCGGCACCTACGCCGTGCTGCCGCACGCCGCCAAATACCGCGAGACCCAGCGGCTGCAGGAGGAGTTTTTGGCCAACGTGACCCACGACCTCAAGGCGCCGCTGACCTCGGTGTGCTCCGCGCTCGAGGTCCTCGTGTCCAAGCTGGGCGGCCGGCTCGAGACGGAGGAGGTCGAGTTCCTCGACATCTGCGTGCGCAACAGCCGGACCCTGCGCCAGATGATCGACGAGCTTCTCGATTTCTCGAAGATCAGCTCGGGCCGCATGAGCGTGCACCCGGAGCGGCTCGCGCTCGAGCCCGTCCTGCGCGACTGCGTGAGCGCGCTGCTGCCGTGGGCGCGGTCCAAACGCGTCGAGCTCGTCATCGGCCCCCCGGCGTCCGGCGAGGCCGCGCCCGCGGTGCTCGCCGACCGGGGCCGCCTCCTTCAGATTCTCAACAACCTGGTCTCTAACGCCATCAAATTCACCCCGGAGGACGGCCGCGTGACCTTGTCCGCCGCGCCAGGAGGCGACCGGCGCCCCGGCATGGTGGTCGTCAGCGTGGCCGACACCGGCTGCGGCGTCGCGCCGGAGGACCGGGAGCGCATCTTCCAGCGCTTCTCCCAAGGCCGCTCGGCCCGCCGCGAGGGCGTCGGCCTGGGGCTGACCATCGTGCGCGACCTCGTCGAGCAGCACCGCGGCGAGCTGTGGCTGGAGCAGGGCACCGCGCAGGGCGCGACGTTCTCGTTCACCTTGCCGAGCGCTTGACGCGGCGGGCCCGGGGGAGCACGACGGTGAACACCGTGCCCGTCGACTCCGAGGAATTGACGGCGACGTCCCCGCCCATGGCCAGCAGCGCCTCGCGGCAGAACGCCAGCCCCAGGCCCGAGCCGCGGCCCTTCTCGCCGGCCGCGCCGCGCGAGAAGCGCCGAAACAGCGACGGGAGCTCCTCCTCGGTGATGCGCGGCCCGTCGTTGCGCACCGTCAGCACCGCGCGCCCCGGCTCCTCCGGCCGCGCGCTCACGCGCACGACGCCGCCCTCCGGAGAGAACTTGTAGGCGTTCTGCAGCAGGTTCTGCAGGACCCGCGCCAGCAGCTCCTCGTCGGCGCGCGCGAACAGCCCGGCGGCGACGTCCAGCTCCACGCTCAAGGAGCGCTCGCGCGCCAGATACGACAGCTCCTCGACGACCCCGCGCGCGCACGCCGCCAGGTCCACGTCACCGGGCCGGACCTTCATGCGCCCCGCGTCGAGCCGCGCCAAGTCGAGATACACGTCGAGCAGGCCCGTCACGCGGCGGCAGTTGCGCACGGCGATGGCGAGCGCCTCGCCGTCGTGAGCGCCGTCGCCGTCCTGCACGGCGCGCAACGCCGCATAGACGTTGGACAGCGGCGCGCGCAGGTCGTGCACCACCATGCTGCGCCAATCCTCCTTGCGCGCCTCCAGCTCCTGCTCGGCGGCGGCGTCCTCGATGAGGGTGAGGTGCAGGCCCTCCTTACCCAGCGGGTTCGTGCCCTCCAGGCGCAGGCAGCGCACCCGCAGGGCGCGGGAGCGCGCGACCTTCTGGACGTCGAGCTCGCGCCAGGAATACACCGGCGGAGGCTCGTGACGGCCGTGGAAGGTGACGCTCTTCTGGGGCTCGGCCGGGTCGCGCAAGGGGCAGGTGGAGGCGCACTCCGGCTTGCCCTCCGCGGACAGGTGGCCGCAGATCATGTCGCAGGCGGTCTGCTCGCGCCGCGACCCGGACCGCGCGCCCAATAAACGTTCGGCCGCCGGGTTGAGGTAGGTCACCCGGCCCCCGTCCGACAACACGACGCCGTCCGACAACGCCCCGAAAACGGCCTCCAGCACCGGCGGGATGGGCATAGACACCTCCCCTGGCCCCAAGGTAGCAACGTTATGTCCTCGGCGGCTCTCCGCGTCGCGGGAAAAGTGGTTAAATACGGCATGGCCTCCACCCTCCGCCTCGCCGTCTGCGGCGCCACCGGGCGCACGGGTTCCCGCGTGGCCGCGCTGGCCGCGCTCGACGCGCGTTTCCGCCTCGTCGAACGGGTGGACTCCTCGCGCGCCAAGGCGTTCGAGAACGAGGTCTCAGGCCGTGACGCCGTCATCGACTTCTCCATCCCCGACGCCTCCGTGCGCTACGCCGCCGCCTGCGCCCGCGCGGGCGTGCCCATCGTCATCGGCACGACGGGCTTGACCGACGTGCAGAAGGCCCAGGTCGCCCGCGCCGCCGCGAAGGTGCCCGTGTTCCTCGCCCCGAACTTCAGCCGCGGCGTGACCTTGCTCCTGCATCTGGCCCGCGAGGCCGCCCGCCTGGCGCCCGACCTCGACGCGGCCATCGTCGAGTCCCATCATAAAGGGAAAAAGGACGCGCCCTCGGGCACCGCGCTGCGCCTGGCCCACGCGGTCATGGAAGGCCGCCGCGTTAAAGACGGCGTGCCGACCTCCAGCCTGCGCATCGGCGGCGTCGTCGGCGAACATACGTTGTCGCTGGCCGGCCCCCATGAAGTGCTCGAGTTGTCGCACCGCGCCGGCTCGCGCGACCTCTTCGCCGCCGGCGCGCTCGACGCCGCGGCCTGGGTCGCCAAGAAGAAGCCCGGGCTCTACGACATGCTCGACCTCATGGGGCTCAAGTGAAACGCGCCTGGAAGGGCTTCACCGGCCTCTTCGAGGACGACGACCCCGCCGAGCCGCGTTACGACCCGGTCCACCTGGCGGGCGTGCTCATCGCGACCCAGGTCGCGGTCGGGGCGTTGTTCTGGCTGCTGTGGACCTTGCTGGTCTTCGAAGGCGGCCTCGCCTCGACGCTCGGCGCCCTCTTCTCCGGACGGCGCGGCGGCGACGCCTTGCGCGGCCTGTGGGGCCATCTCGCCGCGCTAGCGATATGCGCCGGCCTCGTCGTCCTCCTCCACCGCCTCGACCGCCGCGCGCCCCGCGGCCGATGAAGCCCGCGACGGCCCTGCTGCTCTTGGGCGCGAACCTCGGAGACCGCGAGAAGACGTTGCGCCGGGCGCTGGCCGCCATCGCCCGCCTCGACGGCTGCCGGCTCGAGAAAGTCTCCCGCTTCTACGAAACGGCCCCGGTGGGGCCCAGCGACAAGCCCTACCTCAACGCCGCCGCGCGCGTGAAGACCACGCGCACGCCGCTGGGGCTGCTGCTCGAGGCCAAACGGCTCGAGGCCGCGGCCGGACGCCGCCCCGGCGCGCGGTGGACCGCGCGCGTCTTGGATATCGACGTGGTCAGCCACGGGACGACCCGCGTGCGCACGCCCTGGCTGACGGTGCCGCACCCGCTCATGAAGGAACGGCCGTTCGCGGCCGCGCCGTTGGCCGATGTTTCCGCCGCCTGGCGGCGGCGGTACATGTCTATGAAGCAGGACCCGGGAAAGGTTAAAATCTACTAGATGGCCGACCGAAAACCCGCCGCCAAGCCCGCCCCCGTCTATGCCGGCGCCTCCGGCAAACCCGTGACCGTCGCGACCTTGCTCGACATGAAGCGCAAGGGGCTCAAGATCGCGATGCTCACGGCCTACGACTACCCCACCGCGCGCATGGCCGAGGAGGCCGGCGTGGACGTGGTGCTCGTCGGCGATTCGGTGGCGATGACCAAACTCGGCTACGACAGCACCTTGCCCGTGACCATGGAGGAGATGCTCCATCACGTCAAAGCGGTGCGCCGCGGCCTGACCCGCCCCCTGCTCCTCGCCGACATGCCCTACTTGTCCTATGAGATCGACATGAAGGAGGCCGTCCGCCACGCGGGCCGCTTCCTCAAAGAAGGCGGCGCGCACGCGGTCAAACTCGAAGGCGGCATGGACGTCGCCCCCGTCGTCAAGGAGCTGCTCAAGGTCAACGTGCCCGTCGTCGGCCACCTGGGCCTGACCCCGCAGGCCGTGCACCGCCTCGGCGGCTACAAGGTCCAGGGCCGCAAGCCGCAGGACGCGGAGCGCATCGTGACCGAAGCCCGCATCCTCGAGGGCGCCGGCGCCTGCGCGCTCGTGCTCGAATGCGTGCCCGCCGACCTCGCCAAGGAGATCACGCGCCGCGTGCAGATTCCGACCATCGGCATCGGCGCGGGCCCGCACTGCGACGGCCAGGTGCTCGTCAGCGACGACCTGCTCGGCCTCACCGAGGCCGGGCCCACCAAGTTCGTGAAGCGTTACGCCGACCTGCGCGCGACGGCCGTGAAGGCGTTCGCCGATTATTGCGCCGACGTGCGCGACGGGTCCTTCCCGGGGCCCGAGCACTCCTTCACCTCGCAGGCATGACCCTCGGACCGGTCGCGCTCGTCGTCTTGCTCACGGCCCTGGCCGCGTTGCTGGCCGCCTGCTGGTGGGGCTCGGGCATCATCCTGCACCCGCCGGCGATGTCGCCGATGTGGGTGTTCCCCGAGCAGTTCGGCCTGCGCTACGAGAAGGTCGCCTTCAAGACCAAGGACGGGCTCGAGCTCAAAGGCTGGTTCATCCCGTCGGCGAGCGGCGACAAACGCACCGTCATCATGTGCCACGGCTGGGGCGACAACAAAGGCGAGCTGCTCAAGCAGACCTATTTCCTCAACGAGAACGGCGGCTTCAACCTGCTCTACTTCGACTTCCGCTCGCACGGCGAAAGCGAAGGCGCGGTCACGACCATCGGCCCCCTGGAGACCGCGGACTTCGACGCGGCGGTGACGTGGCTGCGCCAGCACAAGCCCGACTGCGCCGACCGCGTCGGCGTCTTCGGCTTGTCCATGGGCGCGGCGGTCACCGTGGTGTGCATGCCGCAGCACCCGGACCTGCGCTGCGCCGTCGTGGAGAGCCCCTACTCCAGCTACCGCGGCGTCATCCGCCGCTGGGCCTGGAACCACCTGCGCGTGCCGCCGGTGCCCCTGGTCAACATCACCTTGCTTTTCCTGCGCTGGCGCATGAACGACCCCAAGGTGGACGCCTTCAACCCCGTCGAGGCCGCCGGGCGCATCGCGCCGCGCCCGATGCTCTTCATCGCCGGCGAGCTCGACGACCTGATGCCCGTGGGCGACGTGACGCGCGTCTTCGACGCCGCCGGCGAGCCCAAGCAGCTCTGGTCGGTGCCCGGCGCGTGGCACGCCAAGTGCCGCGAGGCCGCCGGTCTCGAATACGACACGCGCGTCATCGGCTTCTTCAACCGCCACCTCTGATGAAGACCGCGCCCGTCGTGCGCACCCGGCGCGCGCTCGCGGCGCTCGTCGCGCGCTGGCGCCGCCAGGGCCGCAGCGTCGGCTTCGTGCCCACAATGGGCGCGCTCCACGAGGGCCACGCCGCCTTGGTGCGCCGCGCCGCCGCCGAGAACGACCGCGTCGTCGTGTCCGTGTTCGTCAACCCGCTCCAGTTCGGCCCGAACGAGGACTACGGCCGTTACCCGCGCGCC
Organism: uncultured Elusimicrobia bacterium; assembly: GCA_965283875.1. Classification (GTDB taxonomy): domain Bacteria; phylum Elusimicrobiota; class Elusimicrobia; order UBA1565; family UBA9628; genus GWA2-66-18. Next base: position 319,643 of record CBDIQC010000001.1, read on the forward strand.
TTGCCCGCCGATCGCCGCCTCGTCGCCGCGGCCGGCGCCGCGGTCGTGTACGCGCCCTCGGCGGCCGAGATGTACCCGCCGGGCGCCGTCACCACCGTGGACGTCGGCCCCGTCGGCGACCTGCACTGCGGCGCCTATCGTCCCGGTCATTTCCGCGGGGTGGCCACCGTCGTGCTCAAGCTTTTCGAGCAGGTCCGCCCCGACCGCGCGTATTTCGGCGAGAAGGATTTCCAGCAGGTGGTCATCATCGAGCGGATGACGCGCGATTTAGACCTGCCCGTGCGCGTGGTGCGCGTGCCCACCGTCCGGGCGAAGGACGGCTTGGCGCTGTCGAGCCGCAACGCGTATCTAACGCCACAGGAACGGCAGGCGGCGCCTGCTCTTCGTCGCGCCCTGCGCGCCGGCGCCCAAGCCCGTCGCGACGTCGAGAAAACCGTCCGCCGGGCGTTGTCGGGCACCGGCTTGCGATTGCAATACGCCCACCTCGTGGACGCCGCCACGCTCGAAGCCCCCACCCGCAAGACGTGCCGCCGCCGCCTGCTGGCCGCCGCCTACCTCGGCCGCACCCGCCTCATCGACAACATCGCCGCGTAAGGGCGGAAAGCCGCGGCGGATTTTGCGATTGCCCGCCGGGTTACTAACGATAATGTTGTTGCGCCGGCGCAGGAGCCGGGTCAGCGCCAGTAGTCGCCGAACCAGCCCGACACGTGTTCGGCGGCGCCCAGGTCCAGGCGGCACACCGCGCACCAGCGCTTCGTCATGGTCACGACGCCGGGCACGCCGGTCTGGGTGAAGGTTTTAAACGCGTGCGGGCAGCGCGCGCGGGCGGCGTCGCGGCCGTGACGGGATTGGTCCTCTTCAAAGACGCGGCGCGCGGCCTCGCGCGCCCGGTACCGGCGTTCGTCGCGCCACGCCTTGGCGGCGAAAACGACGACCGCGAACGTGACGAAACCCAGCAGGAGGGTCATGGGCCGAGTTTAGCTAATTGACAACAATAACGACGAAAGGTAGCATGGCCGTCATGACGCAACACGGAAAAGGTCACGGAAAGGCGCACGCCAAGCCCGCCGGGGACGGCAAGCCTCCTTATAAGCGCCAGCAGTACTGGGTGGACGCCCCGCTCCAGCTGCAGATGGTGAGCTTCGTGCTCTTCATCACGGCCGTGAGCCTCCTGTTGACCTGTTTCTCGGTGTACCGCGGCGTGCAGGAATCGTCGGCCGCCTCGCTGCAGCTCGTGCACAACATCGACTGGATCAAGCAGTCCATGCGCGCGCCGCTGCTGCTCGCCTCGCTGATCTCGCTGATCGCCGCGGGCCTGCTCACCTTGTTCTGGTCGCACCGCTTCGCCGGCCCGCTGCGCGTGTTGTCGGCCGGCATCGCGCGCGTGCGCCACGGCAACCTGTCCATGCCCGTGCGCGTGCGCGACACCGACGCGCACCAGGAGCTGGTGCGCGAGTTCGCCCTCATGCAGGACGACCTGCGCAAACGCCTCGGCGAGGACCGCGAGCGCGTCGCGCGGGCGATCTCGGCGCTGGAAGCCGAGCGAGGCCGGCCTCAACGGCGAAGCCCGCGACGAGGTGGGCAAGGCGCTCGATTCTCTCCGCAAGGCCTGCGCCTCCTACCACCTATGATCGCGGCGGCGCTCGCCGCTCTGCTCGTCTTGCCCGCGTCGGCCGCCGACACGACCGTCGCCCCGATACAAGCCGCCGCGCCCTCGGCCACGCCCTCGGCCGCGCTCGCGTCCTACCTGTCGGACGCCGTGGGCGCCGACGGTCTCGAGGTCCTGGCGGCGCGCGGGTACGTCGTGCTCCAGGGGCCCAAAGGCTCGCGCCGCGCCGTCGCGGCGCACTGGAAGGCGCTCGAACGCCTCGCCGCGGCCTCCAAGTCCTGCTGGTCCATGGCCGCCGCGGTGGACGCCGCGGTCTCCACCGGCGCGGCGCGCGGCGGCGACTCCGCCCCGTGCCGCGCGCTGCCGCCTTCGGGCGTCGTCACGCCGGCCGTGCGCGCGATGGCCGGCGCCCTGGCCGCGCTGCGCGAGGAGAACGCGGCGCTGGCGGCCGAAGGGGCCACGGCGCCCGACCCCGACCCGTCGCGCAACCTCTTCGCCAAGCCCTGGGGCCGCGACCTCGCGGCGCGCGCCCACGCGGAGCTGCTCGAGGACCCCGCGCCCCTCGTGCGCCCGTTCTTCGACGAACGTTTCGCCGGTCCCAAGCCCTCGCCCGACGCCGTCGCCCACTTCGTCGCCGAAGGCGCCGAACGCGGCGTCGCGGGCCTGGCCGCGCGCCTGTCCACCGACGCCGCCAAAGGCGCGCCGTCCGAGGAGCTCAAGGCCCAGCTGCGGCGCTACCTCGTCGAGGAACGCCGCCGCTGGAACGCGCAGGTCGCCCGCGCCGAGCTCGCGCGCCTGCGCAAGGCGTCCGGCCGCGAGCTGACCGAGCTCGCCGCGGTGTCCGCGCCCCTGGCCGAGCGGCCGGACCTCCTCGAGAAAGCCGAGACCGCCGTCGCCCGCCCCGGCGCTTCCTCCGAGGCCCCCCGCCTGCGTTCAGCCGGCCTGCACCTCACCGAGCCCTCCCGCCTCGGCCAACACGAGCTGGGCGACGAGATCCTGTTCAGCGGCGCCTACTGGGTGGACGGCCTGCCCGAAGGCAAGTCCGTCGAGGTCGAGGAGACCACCTTCGGCGAGTCGCCCGCGGGCTACTTCGCCGTCGAGACGCGCCGCGTGCGCCGCGGCAACGGCGGGCCCTACACCTACGCGCGCAAGCTGCGCCTGGACGCGCCCGGGGCCTTCACCGCGCGCGCCGCGGTCACGGCGGAGACCGGCGGCGCCGTCGCCGAACGCGTGGACGTGGCGGTCGCCCCCGATTTCGAGCTCGCGCTGGTCAAGGAAGCCGAGGCCGCCGGACGCCGCCTGGCCTGCGAGCCCAAGGACGCGGAGGCCGCCTACGCCGCGCTCGAGGCGCTCGTGGCCGAGCCCGCGAAGGCCAAGCCCCAATACAAGGCGCTGGCGGCGCGCGCGAAGAGGGCCCGCGAGGAAGCCGCCAAGGACGCCGCCCGCCTCGCCGCGCTCGAGGAGCTGCTGACCAAGGCCCGCCTGGCCTCCTCTCCGGAGCAGTGCCGCTACTCCACGTCGGACGCCGACGCCGGCCTCAAGCTCGTCGAGAGCCTGCCCGCGGGCTGCGACCAGTCCCGCCCCGAGCTGACCAAGCTGCGCCACATGACCTCGCGGCGCGGCGCGGACCAGGCCTGGTTCCTCAAAGCCTCCGCCGAGGCCCGCTCCAAACGCAAGTCGTGCGACCTCGACGGCGCCGCCCGGCGCTGGAGCGAGGCGCTCGCCGTGCTCGAAGCCGACCCCGCCGCGCGCTGCGGCACAGCCGCCGAGGAGGCGGAGAACGCCGCGCGCGAGCTCGCCGAGACCCGCCGCGAGCTCGCGTGGGAAGCGGAGTTCAACGGCGCGCTCGACAAGGCCGACGCGTTGACCGGCCCGGCCGGCCGCCTCGACCGCGCGCGCCCCGTGCTCGCGCGCCTGCCCACGCTCGCCTCCGCCAAGTGCCTGTCTAAAACCGCGCACCGCGCCTTCGACCTCGCGCAGAAGGCCGGCGCCGACATGGGCCCCGCGCCGTCCGAGGACCTCGCGCGCCGCCTGCCGGCGGATACGACCTTGGCTTCGGTGACGGCCTGAATTGACCCCAGCCGCCCGCCTCGCCTCCGCCGCCGAGGCCGCGGCCCGCGCGTCGGCCGCCAGGCGCAGATGCCCGCCGCCCCGGTCCCCGCCGCCAAGTCGGCGCCCGCCGCGCCCGCCGCCACGGTCGAGGACGCCCCCGCCGAGAGCCCGCGCGTTCCGCGCAAGGTCAACCGCCCCAAACCCGCGCCGAAGCGCAAGGGCACGCCCACCAAGAAGGTCCCCTCATGAGGACGCCGCTCCTGCTCGTGTTGGCCGTCGCGCTCGGCGCCCCCGCCTCGGCGGCGCCGCGCGCCAAACGCGCCGCGCGCAAGGCCCGGCCGTCGCGCCCGGCCGCGACGGCCCCCGCCGCGGCGCCGGCCCCGGCACTCCCTTCGCGATCGATGCCCCCGCCGACGCGCTGCTGTTCGCCCTCGGCGTCGAGCTCGACGAGTCGGCCGGCGGGCTCGAAGTGACGTCGGTGCGCCCCGCCTCGCGCGCGGACGCCCTCGGGCTCAAACCCGGCGACCGCCTGCTCGCGTTGGACCGCCGGCCGGTCGCCACGCGCGCCGAGGCCGCCGCCGCCGCGCGCGCCTGGGCGCCGGGCTCGCGGCTCTCCGCGACCGTGCGCCGCGGCTACGAGATGCGCGCGCTCGAAAGCGCCTCCGCTCCGCGGCCCGCCGCTTTCGAACGCGGCTCCGCCGACCTCAGCGCCCGCGAGCGGACCCTGGCGGCCGAACGCTCCGTCCAAGACGAAGGCGCCGCCGCCGCGGCCGTGCGCTCCGCGCCCACGCCCCTGTTCACCGCCCGCCCCGACCAGTCCCTGTGGGTGCGTTTCCCCAAAGGCCTGCCCGCCGCGCTCAAGAAGGACGACGTCGTCGAGGCCGAGGCCGCCACCGGCCTGACCACCGACGCGTCGCTGGACTTCCTCTCCATCCCCCCCAAGAGCCGGCTGTGGGCGCGCGTCGTCGAGGCCGGCGCCGACGGCGACACGCGCTCCGTGCGCCTCGCCTTCTTCAAGCTCGCCGTGGCCGGCGGCTCCACCTATCCGCTCAGCGGCGTGGCCGCGGGCGTTTCGGGCGACCAGACCTTGGCGCGCGTGAGCGCCGGCGGCACCCTCGTCGCCGCCGTGCCGCTGCCCGACCCTTCCGGCAGCCGCCCCTGGCCCGACCTGCTCGACGCCGACGCGCGCCTGCGCGTGCGCCTGCTCGAGCCCGTCGCGCTGCTCGAGCCGCCGTCGTATTGGCGCGCCGGGCCGGGCCTGTGGATCAAGACCTCCGAACGCGACGGCAAACGCCTCTTCGAGGTGTCGCACGTGACGCCGGGTCGCGCCGCCTATGCCGCGGGCCTGCAGGCCGGCGACCTCGTGGACGCCGTGGACGGCCGCGCCTCGGCCAAGCTCGATTTCGCCGAGGCGCTCGACCGCCTCTACGGCGCGCCCGGCACCAAGGTTTCGGTGTTCGTCCTGCGCGGCGGCAAGTCGGCGCGCCACGACCTGGTGCGCGGCGGCGCCTTCGACCCCTCCGGCTACTCCGCTTTGCCCCTGCCCGTCCGTTATTAATCCATGACGGATCCGGCCGAGCTCGCCCGGTCGGGCATGACGGCCATCTACCTGTCCTGGACGGCCATCCACCTGCTCGTGTTGGGCGGGTCGTTCAAACGCCGCGCCGCGCTGATGCCGGCGCTGGCGTTGCCCATCGACCTGGCCTGGGACCTATTCCGGGCCTTCAGCGGGCTGACCCCGTTCCCGGGGCTCGCGCCGCTCGACGCGGCATGGCCGATTTTCGCGCTGGCGAACGTCTGGTTCGTGCAACGTTACGCTCGCGCGGAGTTCCTGCGCGGCGCCTCGGAACGCTGGTTCTGGCCGGCGTTTCTCGCCGCGACCGGGGCCTGGCTCGCCTTGATGGCCTACTTTTGCTCCGGGGTCCCGTTCGGCCCCGCGCGGCTCTACACCGCGTTCGGACCGCTCGTCAACCTGTCGTGGTCGCTGGGCTTCTACCTGCGGCTGCGGGCCGGCGGCTCCGCGGATAGCCTGGACCTGGCGCTGTGGGCGCTGCGCGCCTTCGGCACGGGCGCGGTGTCTCTGGCGCTGGGCTGGCGCCTGGGCGCGTGGTTTCCGCTCGCGGCGGCGGCGGGCGTGCTCGCCTTCGAAGCCGCGTGGCTGCGCGCCTATCTTACGCGGCGCCGGGCGCTCGTCGTAGCGGCCAGCTGAGCCGCCCCCAGAACGTCGTCGGCACCCCTTCCTCGGGCAGGCCGTAAAGACGCGGCGGCGCCCCGGGCATGCGGCAGGTGCCGAAGAGGCGGTCGAAAACCGGCGTGACCACGCCGAAGTTCGTCTGGTGCCCGCCTTCCTCCGGCGTGTGATGCCGCCGATGGTACGCAGGGCTCACGAACACGTGACGCAGCGGCCCGAAGTCCCAGTCCACGTCGGCGTGGGCGAAAACGGCCACGCCGACGCGCGCCGCGATCACCCAGGCCGTGGGCTCGAGGCCCAGCAGCAGGGACGGCACGACCGTCTCGCCCAGGAAGTGGCTCAGCCCGTTGACCGGGTGGTTGACGTTGGCGACGAGCCAGTCGAAGCGCGGGCTCGCGTGGTGGATGGCGTGGAACCGCCATAACGGGCCGTGCTCCACGAGCCGGTGGGTCCAGTAGCTCGTGAACTCGCCGACGACGAGCAACACGAGGCTTTGCGCCCAGACCGGCGAGGCGACGAGCGCGTCGCGCAGCGGCGTAATCGCCAGCCACGCGTCCAGAGGCCAGCGCGCGCGCGCGGCGGCGGCGGCCTGCGCGAACAGCAGGATGCACGCGGCGTTGAGCGCCCACAACGCCGCGTCGCCCGCGCGTTCGCGGCCCGGCCAGCGTCCTTCGAGCGCCCGGAAGAACAGGGCGAGGGCGGCGAAAGCCGCGAGCAGGACCATCGTCGTCGCCACGGGCCGAGTATAACATTTGGCCAAAACTACTAGACTACCGTCGTCATGGCTTGGTCGCCCCACCGCGTCGCCGAATATTACGACCGGAACCAACGCTACTACGACAGCGGCTGGTCCTCGGAGCACCTCCATTACGGGTTCTGGGAGGCGGGCACCCGCACCCTCGCCGAGGCCCTGGAAAACCACAACCGCTCGGTCGAGCGCCTGCTCGACGCCGGCCCCGGCGACGCGGTGCTCGACGCGGGCTGCGGCGTCGGCGGCATGAGCCTGCGCCTGGCCCGCGCGGGCGCGTCGGTGACCGGCCTGTCGCTTTCCGAGGTCCAGCTCGCGCGCGCGAGACGCCGGGCCGCGCAAGAAGGCCTCCAGGACCGCGCGGCCTTCCTGAACCGGGACTACTGCGCCACCGGCCTGCCCGCGGCCTCCTTCACCCGGGCGCTCGGTCTGGAAAGCGTCTGTTACGCGCCGGACAAGGCCGCGTTCGCGCGCGAGGCCTTCCGGCTGCTGCGTCCGGGCGGCGTGCTCGTGGTCAGCGACGCCTTCCTGCGCGACGCCGCCGTGCCGGAGAGCCATCGCCGCGGCTACGACGGCTACCTCGACGGCTGGGCCCTGCCCAACCTGTGCCCGTTGGCGGCCTTCGAACGCGCGTTGCGCGACGCGGGTTTTACCGGCGTCGCGTTCGAGGACCACACGGCCCGCATCCAGCCCTCCGCGGCGCTCATCGCCGGGCGCAAACGCTGGACCCGTCCTTTCGTCGAGCTGCTGGGCGGCGTCGGCCTGCTGCACCCCAGCGTCGTGCGCAATTACCGCGCCTGCATCCACCAACGCCCCGTGATGAGCGACCTTGTCCACTACGGCAACTTCAGCGCCCGCAAGCCCGCCGCGTAACGCGCCGCGCGGCGCGTGGCCCCCTGCGGCACCTCGAGTGCCTGCGCTGGCTCGCCGTCGGCGCGGCCGGCGCGCTCGCGGCCGCGCCGCCCGCCGCGGCGCTGGAAGCGCGTCGAAGCCTGGGCCGGCGCGGCGGCGGCGCTGGCCGGTCGGCGCGCTCGCCGGCATCGTCGTGTACTCGCCCACGACGAGCGGACCATCCGTCTCAACCCGTCGCTGACGCCCGCCGACCGCGCCCGCGAGCTGCGGCCTGACCGGCGGCGGCACGCGCCGCGACGCGTTCGCCGCGGCGGTCGACGGCGCGTCGCGGCCGCCGCGGCGTGCGACGGCCGCTGCGCGCCGCCACCGACTCAAGGCCGCTGTCGGCGTGCTCACCAGCTGTCGCACGCCGCGGCGGCGCTGCTCGTCCGCGCCGCCGGCGCCTGGGCTCTCGGCGCGGCGCCCGGCGCCGCCGGCGCCGCGCGGGCGTCTTCTTCGCCCTCGTGGCCGCGGCGACGAGCCTGGCCGGCGAGCTGCAGGACCACGACAGCGACCGCGCGCACGGCCTGCGCACCACGGCCATCCGCCTGGGACGGGGCCGGGCCCACGCGCTCACGGGGCTGTGCCACGCCGCCGCGCTCGCCTTGCTGCCCGCCTGCGCGCCGGACGCGCCGCCGCGAATCGCTCGCCGCGGCCGCCGCCGCCGCCTACGCCGCGGCGCACGTCGAGGCGCGCCGCGACGGCCTGGATGCGGCCGCGCTGGCGGCCTTCCGGCGCGTCTATCGCGTGGTGTTCGGCACGCTCGCCGCGGCGCTGCTGGCCGCCTGGGCGCTGGCGGCGCGATGAGCGCGGCTCCCCGCGGGCTCTGGGCGCGCGTGTTCCTGCTGTTCTGGCTGGTCCCCGTGTTTTTCACCAACCCCGGCGGGGACGTCATGTCCGACGCGTTGCTCTCCACGGCCGTGGCCGTCGTGGACCGCGGCACGCTCGAGCTGACGCCGGATTCCGCCATCGACCTGGCGGTCGTGGGCGGGCGCTACGTCTGCGGCCTCGAGCCCGGCGGCTGGCTGGCCGCGACGCCGTATTACGCGCTGCTGCGCGGCGTCATCGCGCGCCTGCCGCGTTCGCTCGACCGTTCGTACAAGCCCGAGCGCGCGGCCGCCCCTCCGCAGGTCACCCGCCGCGAGGTCTATCACCTTCAAATCGCGCTCGTGTGGCTCCTGCTCGCGCCGTTGTTCGCGCTGCTGGCGACCGCGACGTTCGCCTACGCCCTCAAACGCGGCGCGTCCCCGGCCAAGGCGCTCGGCGTGGCCGCGGCCTGCGCCTGCGGCACCTTGCTCGTCGCCTACGCGCCGGTCTTTTCGCGCCAGGCGCTGGGCGCCTTGCTCGCCTGGCTCGTCGTGTTCGCCCGCCTGCTGCGCGAGGACCGCGCTCCCGCGCCGACGGAAGCTTTCGCCTCCGGCCTCGCGTTGGGCGCCGCGGTCGCGACGAACTACCCGCTCGCGCTGCTGGCCGCGGCGGCCGGCCTGTGGTATCTCGCCGCGTGCCGCGACGCGCGCGCGCGCGGCCTTCGCCGCGGGGGCCGCGCTCGCGGCGGCGGCGCTGGGCGCGCTTCATTGGCGGCTGTACGGCGGTCCGCTCACCACGGGCTTCGACCTGCGCTGGTGGCTGACCCGGCCCCTGGCCATTCCCTACGCAGGCGCGGTGTATCGCACCGACGCGCCCGAACACGCCATCCTCGCCTTCCGTTACCCCGCCCCGGAGCGTCTCGCCGCCCAGGCCTTCGGCCGCTTCCGCGGGGTGTTCCTGTTCTGCCCGGTCCTGCTCGCCGGCCTGGCCGGCTGGGCCGCGGCCGCGCGGCGCGACCGCGCCACGGCCCGGCTCGCCGCGGGCGCCTTCGTCCTCTACATGCTCTACAACGCGAGCCTCAACCCGATGTATTGGGCGGGCATCACCTTCTACTTCGGCCCGCGTTACCTCCTGCCCGCCCTTCCACTCGTCGCGCTGGGCGTTCTGCACCTGGATTGGCGCTCGCGCGCGGGCCGCGTCGCCGTGGGCCTTCTCGTTCTCTCGGTCGCGCTGAACGTTCTGGGCGCGATGTTCCATGACGTGTTCATCGCCACGCCGTACGACGACACGCGGTTGCAGCGTCCGTTGTCGTATCTCGTCGCGTTGCTGCGCGAACACGGCCCGCGCGTGCCGCTGCTCGACGCTTACGGCGCCTCGCGCGCGACCCAATGGGCGGCGCTCGCCGCGGCCGCGGCCGTCGCGGCCGTATTAACGCGCCCGTTCTGGCGGAGGACGCGTCGTGCCTGAACGCTCCGCGCTCGTCATCGGCCGCGGCCTCGCCGCCAAGGCGACGGCCTTGCTCCTCAGCGCCCGCGGTTGGAGAACGACGGTCGTCGGTGAAGACGCGGCGCGGCCGTGGACCCCGCATATCCTCTCCGACGCCGCGGTGCGCGTCCTGCGCGCGGAGCTGCCCGGCCTCGAGGAGGAGCTGCTCGCCGCCGGCGCGCGCCGCCACAGCGTGGCGATGTCGCTGGAGCAGGACTTCGGCGCGGCGGCCGGCCTGCGGCCCGCCGACCACGAGGTCGCGCTGCTGTGCTGCCGCGGCCCGCTGCTGCTCGCCGCCATGCGCCGCCGTCTCGAAGCCGCGCCCGCCGTCGCCCTCCGCGCCGAGCGCGTCGTCGGCCTGCTCGCCGAAGGCCGCCGAATCGTCGGCGCGCGCACGACCTCCGGCGAGCTGCGCGCCGACGTCGTCATCGACGCCTCGGGCGTCGGCACGAGGCGCCGCTCCTGGCTGGCCGAGGCGGGCCTGCCCGCCGACCGCGTCGCGGCGTGGGGGCCGGGCTACCGGGCGCTGACGCGTTATTACCGGCACGACGAGACGGCGCCGCTGCCGTTCAGGCTCATCGCGCGCGACGGCGCGCGCGGCGGCCTGCTGCCTCTCGACCGCGGCTGGTTCGCCGTCAACTTCATCCTGCCCGAGCCGCTCGCGCCCGAAAGCGCCGCCGAGGCGGCGAGCCTCTTCGAGCGCCTCGCCGACACCGTGCCCGGCGCGCGACGCTTGATGCTCCAACCCGCCTCCGAGTTGACGGTCACGCGCGGGCTCATGAGCGCGGAATCCGACTTCTACAAGACGGGCTCGCCGGCCGCCGCGCTCTCGGGGCTTTATCCGCTCGGGGATTCCCTGTGGACGGGCAACCCCATCTACGCGCGCGGCTTCGCCTTGTCCCTGCTTCAAGGCGCGGCGTTGTGCCGTTCTCTCGACGCCCCCCGGCCCGAGGACGCGTTGCGCGCGTTCCGCCGCGAGCTCAAGCCTCTGCGCGCGTTCTGGCGCGCGGGCGCCTTCAACGAGCTGGCCGACGCGCCCGTCTTCTCCTCGCCGGGCGCGTTGCTGGCCCGCGCCGCGCGCGGCTACTTCTGCGCGCGTGCTCGAGCCGCGCCTGCGCCGCGACCCCGCCGACCTGCGCCGCTTCGTGCTGATGTCGAAGACCGACGCCTGCCCCCGCACCGCGTGGCGACCGCGCGCCAGCACCTCGACGCCCTGCTGAGGCGATGAGCGACCACGCGTCGCAGTGGCCGTTCCTCGTCATCAACGGCGCCTGGCTCCTCCTGCAGCTGGAGCTCGTCCGCGTCACCTTGCGCGACCGCGTCCCGGCCCTGCCCCTGCCCATCCTGCCCGCGGAGCTGGCGTGGGCGTTCTACGGCCTGCTCCACCTCGGCTCGCCCTCCCCGCTCGGACGGGCCTTCGCCGTCGTCTGGGCGGCGTTCGCCGCGTTCAGCGCGTGGCTCGTCGGCCGCTACGTCCGCGCGTCGTGGTACTGGCCCCTTCTCGCGGCGGCCGCCGCCGTCTGCTACGCGGGCCACGTGTGGCTGCTCGGCGGACGTCCCGACGCCGCGCGGCTGTATCACGACTGGGTCGGGCCGCTGGGCACGGCCGGCTGGTCGGCGGCGTTCCTTCTCATGCTGCTGCGGCGCGACGACCTGCGGGGGCAGTCCTTGCCCGCCTGGGGGCTGCGCGTCGCGGGCTTCGACGCCGTCCTGCTCGGACTGGGCGCGGCCCACGGCTCCGGACGCTTGCTGGGCATCGGCGCGGCGGCCGCGGCGCTCGACGCCGCCTTCCTCGTCGTCTACCTCCGCCGCGCGCGGCGGGAAATGCTTTCATGACTCTCACGCCATGACCGCCCGCCTCGCCGCCTGCCTGCTCGCGACCGCCTTCGCCTCCCCGCGCGCGCGCCGGCGAAGCCGCCTCCGCGCCGCCGGTCATCCTCATCTCGGTGGACGACCTGCGCGAGGACCGCGTGCGGCCGCACCTGATGCCGAACCTGTCCGCGCTGATGCAGGAAGCGGTGTATTTCTCCTCCGCCTACGCCCAGGGCACCTGGACGGTCCCCTCGCACGCGAGCCTGTTCCTCTCCCAATACACCGCCACCCACGACGCCGGCGGCGACGTCGGCCGCCTCGACTTCCGGGCCCCCCGCGAGGGGCCCTATCTGGCGGGACTGCTGCGCGAGCGCGGCTACCGGACCGCCCTGTACGCCAACAGCATGTACTTCGAGCCCGAGTTCCGCCTGGCCCGCGGCATCGAGCGCAACCTGGTGCTCAACCCCGCCGTGGACCCGCTGCCTCCGGCCGCGGATTGGCTCGCCGCGACGTCGAGCGCGACCTTCCTCTTCCTGCACACCTACGCCGTGCACAACTTCCCCGACATCCAGGACTCGCCCAACCGCGACGCCTCCGGGGCCTGGCGCTGCCCCCCCGTCATCGACCCGTATAAAACCGAGACCCTCCTGCGTTGGAAGAAGCGCCAGCGGCTCACCTGCGAGCAATCCCGGCAGAACTACGACCGGGCCGCGTATTGCTTCGACGCGGCCTTCGGCGCGTTCGTCGCGCGCCTGAAGGCCTCCGGGCTGTGGGACCGCGCCCTCGTGGCCGTCGTCGCCGACCACGGCGAGGGCCTTTGCGACGGACCGGCCGGCCCCAAAACGCGCCAGGGGCACGGCGCCCTCGGCTACGAGGAGCAGCTGCACGTGCCCTGGCTTCTCAAGCTGCCCGGCGCGCTTCACGGCGGGCGCTGGACGTTCCGGTCCAGCTCATCGACGTCGCCCCGACCATCCTCTCGGCGCTGGGCCTCCCGGTTCCTCCTTCGTTCCAGGGGCGCGACCGCCTGCCCGAGGCCGGCGGCGCCGCCGGGGACCCCGGCGCGCCCGTCTTCGCCGAGACCGACCACGGCGTCGCCGCGCGCGCCGAGGGCTGGAAGCTGCTCTGGAGCTGGCACGGCGGCTACGAGCTCTACGACCTCGCCCGCGATCCCCGCGAGACCCGTTCGCTGGCCGCGCGCGAGCCCGAACGCCTGCGCCGGCTCGAGGCGCTGCTGCGCGAGCACCAGGCCGTCCAGCGCGGCGCCTGGAAACTCGCCGTGCGCGCCCGCCGCGGCGAAGTCGTCACGGTCCGGGTGAGCGGCGACGAGCCGCTGCGGCGCGCCCGCCTCCTGTTCACCGAGCGCGCCGACAGCCTCGTCCTCTCGACGCCGACCGTCGCGACCGCGCGTTTCGCCTCGGCGCGCGACGGCGACGAGGACTGGCTCCTGCTCGACGCCGCCGAACCCGGCGCCGCCTTGCGGCTGGAGGTCAGCGTGGACGGGCGCCCCGCCGCGGCCGGCTTCGTGCGGGCGGGTGCGGCGACGCTGGACGGCGAGGGCCCCTGGACGCTCGAGCCCGGGGCCGTGGAACGCGCCGACGCGCCTCCCGCCCTGGACGGCGTCAGCCTGTGGCGCGCGCCCGGCGGCGCGACGAACGCCAAACACGTGGACATCCCGGCGCGCGTCCGCGAAGCGCTGCGCCACGCCGGCTACGCCGAATAAGCCGCGGGCCTACAGGGCGGCGAGCAGCGCGCCCGGGCGCTCGTAAGGCAAGCCGTGCCCCGCGCCTTCCTCGATGACGCACCGCGCGCCCGCGACGCCGGCCGCCAGGTCGCGCGCGTAAGACGCGGGCACGTACGGGTCGGCGCCTCCCGAGAGCACCGTCGTGGCCGCCTTCACGCGGTACAGGCGCCGGCGCAAGCCTTTGTCCGGCAGCGGCCACAACACGCGCGCGACGGCCGCGCGGGCGCGTTCGACGGCGAGCGCCCGCTCCAACGCGCCGGTCCCCGCCGGCGCGGTCCAGCGGTGCAACGCGTCGAGCTCCGCGGGCGGCGCGGCGAAGAAGTCGGCGGCGGGCTCATCGTCGCGCCACAGGCCGAGCGGCGAGACCAGCAGCAGGCGCGCGACGCGGCGCGGAGAGAGCGCCGCGAGCTCGGCGGCGAGCATCGCGCCGAAGGAGTGCCCGGCGACCGCGGCGCCTTCGAGGCCGAGCGCCTCGAAGAGGTCGTCGTAATGAAGCGCCAGGTCGCGGACGTCGCGCAACGCCGCCCCGTCCTGCGCCCGCTCGAAGCCGGGCGCCACGGGCGCGAGCACGGTGAAACGCGCCGCCAGCGCGAGGGCCGCCGGGTCCTCGGGCGTCAGCCCGCCCAGGCCGTGCAGCCAGACGAGGACGGGACCGCGTCCGCCGCGCAGCACGGCCTGTTCGCGGCCGCCGGGCAGGCGCACCGTCTCGCGCGCGAGCGCCGTCACCGCGGCCACCAGGCGTCCTCGTGCTCCGAGAACAAGCCGCGCACGGCCGGGATGACCTCGCGCGCGAACAGCTCGGTGTTGGCGAAGGTCGCCTCCTTCGAGAGGTTGCCGAAGTGCAGCAAGGTCAGCAGATGGCCGATGTTCAGCGTCGCGGCGAGCTCCTTGATGCGCGCGACGACCGTCGCCGGGCTGCCGACGACGACGTGGCCGGCCGCGACCAGCTCCTCCCACGACAACGCGCCGGCGTTCACCAGCGTGCCGCTCGTCATCGCGCGGCGCGTGCTGGCCTCGCTCATGTAGCCGGGCGGACAAGCGAAGTCCGGGGGCACGTGCAGGCCGCTGCGGTAGAAATATAACGCGGCGTCCTTGTAGAGCCGCTCGGCCGCGGCGTCGCTTTCCGCCACGCCGAACAGCTGCATGTAGGCGGCGCGGCAGGGGTTGCGGGGCTTGCCGGCGCGCTCCACGATAGCCCAGTAGCCGTCGAGCGCGTCTTTGGCGGCGCGGTGGCCGGAATAGGAGAGGTTGGCGTAGAGATAGTCCTTCTCCACGCAGTAGTCCCAGGTCTCCGCGCTGCGCCCGCCCGGGATCCACACCGGCGGGCCGGGCCGCTGCAGCGGGCGCGGCCACGGGTTGACGTAGCGCAGCTGGGTGAAACGCCCGTTGAAGGCGAAAGGTTTCTCCGCCGCCCAGGCGCGCGTGACGAGCTCGACGCCTTCGCGGTGTTTCTCGCGCAGCGTCACGGGGTTCTCGCCCATGGCGAAGGCGGCGTCCATGGGCAGGCCCACCGGGAAACCCGCGACCAGCCGGCCGCCCGAGAGCACGTCGAGCATGGCGAACTCCTCGGCGACGCGCACCGGCGGGTTGTAGAGCGCGACCGAGTTGCCGAGCACGACGAGTTTGGCGCGCTTCGTGCGCCGGGCCAGGGCCGCGGCCATGAGGTTGGGCGAGGGCATCAGGCCGTAGGCGCTGGCGTGGTGCTCGTTGACGCAGATGCCGTCGAAGCCCAGGGCGTCGGCGTGTTCGAGCTCGTCGAGGTAGTCGTGGTAGAGCCGGGCGCCCGCGGCGGGGTCGTAGAGCGCGCGGGCCGGCGGATCGACCCAGACCGACCGATGGCGGGCGGTGAAATCCGCCGGGAGGTCCGGGTACGGCATGAGATGGAACCAGGAGAACTTCATCCGTTCCCTCGTTATACCAATCTTCGCGACGGGCCAGATTCTGTAAGATGAGGCGAGCTCCCGCTCTCGTATGCCCACCGTCAGCGTCATCGTGACGACCCGTAACCGGGCCCGGCTGCTGGAACGCTGCCTGCGCAGCGTCCGCGCCCAGACCCTGCGCGACCACGAGGTCGTGGTCGTCGATGACGCCTCCGAGGACGACACGCCGCGCGTCGCCGCGCGCCTGGCCTCGCGCCGCACGCGTTTCCTGCGCCGCCCGGCGCCCGGCGGCGCCGCGGCCGCGCGCAACGCCGCGCTCAAGCTCGTCACGGCGCCGCTCGTCGCCTTCCTGGACGACGACGACGAATGGCGGCCCGAGAAGCTCGCCCGCCAGGCCGCCGTCTTCGCCGACACCGCCGTCGCCTTCGCGCACACCGACTTCGACGTCATCGACGAACGCGGCCGCGTGTTGTGCCGACGCGCG
Source organism: uncultured Elusimicrobia bacterium (assembly GCA_965283875.1). Lineage (GTDB taxonomy): Bacteria > Elusimicrobiota > Elusimicrobia > UBA1565 > UBA9628 > GWA2-66-18. Next base: position 335,343 of record CBDIQC010000001.1, read on the forward strand.
TTGACGGGCCCGGCGTCCTCCCTGGCCGCGCTCGCCCCGGCGCAGCGGCGCGTCGTCGGCTTCTACCGGCGCTGTCCCATCCTGCCGCTGCGCCCGCTGCCGCAGCTCTCCTCGGTGATGATGCGCACGCCGCTGCTGCGCCGCCTCGGCGGCTTCGATACGGCGTTCAAAGCCATCCACTACGACGTGGACCTGTGGCTGCGGATCCGCAAGGCCGTCGGCCCCGAGGCCATGTTTTTCCTCGAGAGCCCGCTGCTGCGTTACCGCGTGCACGCCGGCGGCGTGACGGGCGCGGTGGCGCGCCTGCAAAGCCGCCGCGGTCCCGCGCCGCTGAGCCCGCGCGACTTCGACATCCTCACCGACAACCTGCTCCTCAGCGGCCGCCACACGCGCGAACACGCGTATTGCCGCGACGGCGACCACCTGTGCCGCCGCCTCCCCAAGGGGTTTAAAACCATCCCCGCCTCGTCGTGGCGCTGCCTGCGATGAACATCCTCCTGCTCGCCGCGGCGCCCGACGACGGCACGACCTTCCGCCTGGTGTTGGAGCGGCTGGGCCGGGCCTACGCCCGGCGCGGGCACCGCGTCGCGTCGGCCGCGCCGGGGCGCGCGGGCGGACGGCTCGCCTCGCTGGGCGACGGGGAGGACGAGGTCTTCGCGCGGCTGCTGCGCCGCCTGCGCGGGGCCGACGTCGCTCATCTCCATACCCCGGGCCGCTGGAACCGGCTCACCGCGGCCATCGGCCTGGCCTGCGACCTGAGCGGCGTGCCGCTGGTGGTGACCTTCCAAGACTACGCCAACCCGTATCTGCGCCGCAACGGGCGGCGCGGGACCGCGGCCCTGCGCCGCTTCCTCGCGGGCCGCCCGGCGGTGACGGCGCTGTCGCGCGCGCAGGCCCGCCTGCTGCGCGCGGACTTCCCGCGCGCGAACATACGCGTCGTGCCCAACGGGTTCGAGGCGCCGCGCCCCTTGCCCGCGCCGGCCCGCGAACGCCGGCCCTACGTGTTGTGCGTCGCGCGCCTGTGGGGCTACAAGGGCATCGACGTGTTGCTGCGCGCCTGGTCGCGCCTGGACGCCCCGGGCGTGCAACTGCTCCTGTGCGGCCCCGATCACGAGTCCGGGCGTTACCAGCGCCTCGCGCGCCGGCTCGGCCTGGCGCGGCGGGTGCGCTTCCTGGGCGCGGCCACGCCGACGCGGACCTGGTCCTTGCTGCGGGGCTGTGAGCTGTTCGTCCTGCCCTCGCGCCACGAGGCCCAGGGCATCGCGGTTTTGGAGGCGATGTCCTGCGGCAAAGCCGTGGTCGCGACGCGCTCCGGCGGGCCCCAGGACCTCATCCGCCACGGACGCGACGGCGTCTTGGTTCCCCCGGGCGACCCGCGCGCGCTGGCGGCGGCCCTGACGAGCCTGCTCGGCGACGCGTGCCGGCGGCGCGCGCTGGGCGGCGCGGCCCGGGCCCGCGCCCGCCGCCGGCCCGACGACGCGTCGGCCTACCTCGCGTTGTACGCCCGCGCGCGCCGGGGAGCGCCGTCATGAGCGGCCTGCTTCAGGTCCGCCTCATCCAAGCCCCGGCCTGGGGGCCGGACACCCCGCCCTACGGCATCGCGGTCCTCAAGGCCTACCTGCAGCGCGAAGGTTTCCCCACGACCGCGTGCGACTGGAACCTCGCGTTGTTTCGCGCGGCCGACGAACGCCTGCGGCGCGAGTGGGAATGGGGCCAGGCGCTGTTCTGGAGCTCCCCCGAGCCCGTCGAAGGCGTCTTGTCCGGCGCGCTCGCCCCCGTCGTCGCCGAGCTCGTGGCGCGCGCGGCCGCGAGCCCGGCGCGCGTGTTCGGCTTCAGCGTCCTCTACACCAACGAACACGCCAGCCTCGCCTTCGCGCGTCGGCTGAAGGCGGCGCGTCCCGACGCGGTCGTGGTCCTGGGCGGGCCGCAGGCCGCGCGCGCGGCCAACGGCCACGCGCTCGCCGCCGACCCGGCCGTGGATTTCGTGGTGGACGGCGAAGGCGAGGTCACCTTCGTCGAGCTGCTGCGCGCCCTACAAGGCGGCGGCGACCCCGCCGCCGTGCCGGGGCTGCTGATGCGCCGCGACGGGCGCGTCGTGGACACGGGCAAACGACCGCTGCTGCGCGGCCTCGAGGGCCTGCCCCCCGCCGACTACTCCGACTTCGACCTGGCGGCCTATCCCGGCCTGCGCGTGCCCCTCTCCATCAGCCGCGGCTGCCCCAACCAGTGCGCCTATTGCTACGAGGTCGCCTATTGGGAGACCTTCCGTTCCCGCAAGGGCGAAAGCGTCGCGGCCGAGGCCCTCGAGCTGCGGCGCCGCTACGGCGCGTTGCCGGGCTTCCTGCTCAGCTTCCACGACTCCCTCGTCAACGGCAACATCGGCGAGCTGCGCCGCATCACCAAGGCGCTGCTCGCCGCCGGCGCGCCCGTGCCCTGGTCGGGCAACGCGGTCATCCGCAAGGAGATGACGCCGGAGCTGCTGGGCCTGCTCGCGCGCTCCGGCTGCCGCGAGCTGATCTACGGCCTGGAGACCGCCTCCACGCCGGTGATGCTCAAGATAGGCAAGGTGCTCGCGCGCGACGCCGACGCCGAACGCGTCGTGCGCGACACGCGCGCGGCCGGCATCGAGACCGTCGTGAACTTCATGTTCGGCCTGCCCGGGGAGACCGAGGCGGACTTCGCGCTCACGCTCGACTTCCTGCGCCGCAACCGGGACGCCATCACGACGGTCAGCCCCTGCCACGCGTTGTGCATCTTCCCGAAAGGCACGACCGGTCGAGACGACCCGGCCGCGCTGGGCATCCGGTATCTCGACGACGGCGAGCACCATTGGGAATCTCTCGACGGCGACAACGCGCTGCCCGTGCGCCTGGAGCGTTACGAACGTTTCGTGGACCTCGCCTACGAGCTCGGCGTCAACTGCACGCGCCCGCGCGGGCCGGTGTACCTCAAGCCCACCTTGCTCGCCGGCTACCACGCCGCGAAAGGCTCGCCCGACGCCGCGGCCCATCTCGAACGGGCGCTGGCCCAGGACCCGCCCAACGACCTGCTGGCGGGGCTGGTGCGACGCGGCTACTTCGGCGGCGTCCAGCGCAGCTGACGGTCGAGCCAGCGCGCGTGCGCGCCCATCTCGGGCGAGTCGAGGCGGTGCGGGAAGGCCTTCCAGCGCTCCTCCCAGCCCGCCATCTCCTCCGGGTAACACGCGCGGTAACGCGCCGCCAGGCCGTCGAGGTCGAAAAACGAATGGCGCTCGCCGCGCTCGAGCAGCAGGCGCAGGCCCAGCGCGCGGGTGTAGAGGTAATGGAGCGCGTAGGCCGGGGAATGCCCGGAATGCTCCGACGCGTGGAAGCGCCACGCGGCGCGGAAGGTGGCGAGGCATTCGCGGTCGCGCGCGGCCGCGGCCGCGGCGCGCAGGCCGCGGCCGCGGCAGCGGGCGCGCGCTCCAGGAGAAGCGGCGCGTCGCGGCGAAGTCGCGTCCCGCGCGGACGGCCGCGGCGCGCTCCGCGCCCAGCCCGGGCAGCTCGAGATAGGGCAGCTCGTTCCATAACGTCCACGCGCTCCACGACAACACGACGGGCAAGGTGCCGCCCCCGCGGCGCGACGCGGCGTGTTCGCCGACGCGCTCGAGCAGGACGGGCAGCTCGCGCGCGTCGAGCGCCTCGTCCTCGAGCACGTAATGCGAGCGGTACAGCGCGTCCACGCAGGCGGCCGCGAGCCGCCCGTCCAGGCGCGCGCGCAGGGCCGCAAACGCCGCGTCGGAGCGCCGGAGCTCGGCTTCGGCGACGGGCCAGGCGGGGGCGGACGGCGCCGGCGCGGCCGCGGGCGCGCCGAGCCCGGACAACACGTCGAGCGCGTCGCGGTGGAAGGCGCGCAAACCTCGCGCCGCCGCGGCCGGGAGGTCGGCGCGCGCGCTCGGCAGCGCCGGGGCGCCGAGCTCGGCCAGCGCCTTGGCGGCCTGGAGACGGGCCGCGCTCCACGGTGCCGGGTCCGCGCCGTAGAGGCGCGCCATCAGGCGCGTGTACGAATGCGCGCGCTCCGCGAAACGCTCGAAGCCGCCGGGCGCGGCCGGCTCGGGGGCCGCCGGGAGCGCGCCGCACAACACGCGGGCCGCCTCGCGCGGCTCGGCGCGGCCGCGGCCCTCGGCGAGGTAGGCCCGCCAGTCGGCCGGCTCCATGACGAGCAGCTCGCCGAGGAACGGGAAAATCCGGCGCAGGAGCGCCGCGCGGCGCCACAGCCCCGTTTGCCACGCCCACCCGGCCTCCCCCGCCAGGTCGGCCGCGACGACGACGAGATCGACGTCGCTGGTGCCCGGCCGCCAGCGCCCGGTGGCCCAGCTATGGTGCGCCAGCAAGGCGGTGACGCCGGGCTCGCGGCGCGCCCACGCCGTCGCCAGGCGCACGGGCAGCCCGTAGAGCAGGCCGTAGAGTCCGCTCGCCCGGCAGGTCGCGCGTGGCGAGCACGAAGGAGAGCAGCGCGCGGCGCAGCGGCCCCGGGCCTCCCGCGGCGCGCCCCGCCACGCCGCCGACGGTCGCCTTCGCGCCGGGCCCGACCTCGAGACCCGCGCCCGAGGCGCCGGCGCCGTCCCAGCGCAGCTCCCCGCCGCTGACCACGACGCCCCGGTCGCTATCGGCCAGCGTCAGCTCGCGCGCCTCGAAGAAGCCCCCGCTCACGCGCGCGCCGCACAGGCCGCCCGCGACGCGCACGCGCTCCAGCGTGCCGCGCCCGCCCGCCAGGTCGAGGCCGGCCTCGATGTTGCCGCGCGCGGTCCAATCTTTAGAGAAGAGCTGATGCCGCCTACGCGAAGGAATCATGCTCCCGTCGGCGCCGCCGCCGCGCAACATCGCCAGGCCGACGAGGCCCGCGCCCGCGATCATCGCGAAGGCGCCCAGGCCGATCAAGGCCTTGCCGCATCGTGACGGCGATCATCGTGCGAGCTCGACCGCTCGCGCCCGAGCAGCGCGCCTGCAGCCCACGCGCGCGCGCAGCGCCTGTCGCCAGACGCCGCGTTGCGCCCGGGCATGACGCCGATGCTGGTTGCGTCGACAGCTTCCGCTGTCCGGCACCCTGCCGCTGCCGGCACGGCGCGGGCCCCGGGCTCGGCCGCACGCCGTCGTCATCGGCAGCGGCTTCGGCGGGCTGGCCGCGGCGGTGCGGCTGGGGGTCGCGAGGCGACCGCGTCAGCGCAGCCGCGCCGCCGTGGTGTTGGCGAGACGCATGGATCCCGCCCCAGGCGCCGGAGCCGCCCAGCCGCGAACGCGTTTGCGTCCCGCCCGCCGTCAGGCGCCCGGCGACGTGCAAGGCGCACGGCCCGCCGCGCCCGGACGGCGCGCTCAGGCTCCACAGGCTGTCCGGCGCGGCGTCGAGGACCGTGCCCGGAGCCAACGTGAGCGTGACGCCCGGCGGCACGAACACGTCGCCGCCCAGGCGCACGGCGCCCGACCAGGTCTCGTCGCGGCTGAGGAAGCCGAAGAAGCCGTCGGCCGCGGCCTCGGCGGCGCCCGGCGCGGCGGTCGGCTCGCCGCTCACCGCCGCCAAGACGGCGCGGCGCGCGGCCAGCAGCGCGGCGGTCCCGGCGAAGGCCCGCGGGCCGTCGGCGGGCAGGAAGGCGGGCGCCGGCGCGAGCGCGGCCGCGGCCAGCCCGGCGCGCCGCGCGGCCGTCGGCGCCAAGGGCCACTCGCGCCCGAAGGTGACGACGGCTTCGACGCGCCCGAGCACCGCGCTTTCCGGCAGCGGCGGATCCCAGAGGAAATTAGCGTCGCCCTTGGTCCGCAGCACGCGGCGCCCGGCCGGGCCGGACGCGCGCAGCAGGCGGTGGGCGACCTGGCGCGGCGCGCCGCCCTCCAGGTCCAGGAACACGACCACGTCCCCCGCCGCCAGCTCCCCGGCGCCGCAGCGGCGCACGCGCGCCCGGTCGCCCGGAAACAGCAGCGGGTACATGGAATCGCTGCGGATCGTCGTCGTCCAGGTGCCGTCGGACGGCGTGGCGCTCGGGGTCGTCAGGCGCTTTTTCGCGCGAGGCCCTCGCGGACCAAGCTTCCTGCAGCCGCCGGGCGTCGGCCTCGGCCGCCGCGAGCGCGACGCCGTACGTCTTGGAAAGGGCGCGGGCGATGGCGGCGGGAGAACGACCCCGGAGGCTCAGGCGCAGGATGGCCGTCGCGGTCTCGTTGAGGGTGTAATAACGCGACGAGGGGCCGTGCAGGATGACGGCTTTGCCGTTGACCGTCCGCCAGGAAACGCCGTCGGCGAGATGAAGCGTCGGCATATTTGTATTCTCCATGAATGGGCCGTCAAAGTCAACGCGACGAGGCGGACGGGCTCCTCGACCGGGTCGCCCGCCGGCGCTTCCTGCGCTACGCCGCGGCGCGCCTGCGCCGCGACGCCCCGGGCCTCGGAGCGGCGCGCGCCGCCGCCATCGAGGAACTGCCGCCGGCCGCGCGCCGCGCGCTTTTCCTCGATCCGGCCTTCGGCCGCCTCGCCGCGGCCCCGACGGACGCCGGCCTGGCTCTGGCGGGGCACTCCACGACCATCCCTCTCGTAGCGGCCGGGCGGCACCCGAAGGCGGCGTTCCGCTTGAAGGCCGACGGGCGCGGGCGCGTGCTGTTCGCCGGGCACCCGGTCGCGCTCGAGCTCGGCGCCGCGGCCGCGGGCCGCGTCGTCGAGGTCCGCTGGACCGGCGCGGCGCTGAAGCTGCCGGGCGCGGAGGTCGCGGGCGAGGAGCTCCTGGCCGGGCCGTCTTCCCGCCGCTCCCTCGCGCGCCGCCGCGAGCCGCTCCCGGGCGTCGAATGCGGGGCCGGCACGCCGTTTTTCGCGCAGGCCGCCGCCGCGACGCTCGAAGGACGCTGGCGCGCGCGCGCGCGGCCCGGCGACGCCGCGCGCCGCCTCGCCGGCGCCCTCGCGCTCCTGAAGGCCGCCTGGCCCGAGCGCCACGCCGCCGTGCGGGCGCACGTGCGCCAGTTCGCGCTCAGCGCGCCGGGCGGGTTCGAAGGCTCCACGCGGGGGCTGCTCGGCGCCGTGTTTTTCTCCTCCGGCGCCACCTGGTTCCGCTCCAAGGTCCGGCCCGCCGACGGGCGCGGCTCGTGGCCGGACGCGGCGTGGCAGGACGTCGAGTTCCTCCTCCATGAAGCGGCGCACCAGGAGCTGTTCGCGCTCGACGAGCTGCACCCGCTGTGGACCGATCGCGAGCCCGGACGGCGGCTGCGTTCGCCGTGGACCGGCGTGCCGCGGCCCGCGGGCGTGCTCGGCGCGGGCCTCCACGCCTACGTCGCGACGCTCGATGGGCTCCGGCGGCTCGACGCCAGCGGCCTGGTGCCCGCCGCGCGGCGTCGCGCGCTGGCGGCGCGCCTGGACGCGTTGCGCGCCGGCTTCGCGGAAGGCTTCGCCGTCGCCCGCGCCGGCCTCGAGTTGACGCCGCGCGGGCGCGCCTGCTCGACGGGCTCGCCGCGCGCGCCCGGGCCCTGTCATGAAAACGCGCGACCGCCTCATCCTCCTGGTCAAGGCGCCGGTGCCCGGCGTCGCCAAGACGCGCCTGAGCCCCCGGCTCAGCGCGGCGCGCGCCGCGGCCTTCTACCGCGCGCTCGTGGAGGACCTCGCGGCGGACCTGCGCGGCTGGAAACGAGCCGAGTTATGGGTCGCCTACGCGCCCGCCGCGCCGCTGGAGGACCCGTCCTGGCTCGGCGTCGGCCGCGCGCGCGTCTTCCGCCAGGCCCCGGGCCATCTCGGCGACCGCATCGAGCACGCGTTCCGCCACGGCTTCGAAGGCGGCGCGCGTTCGGTCGTGGTCGCCGTCAGCGACGCGCCCGGGCTGACGCGGCGCTACGCCGCCTCCGCCTTCGCGGCCCTGCGCCGCGCGGACGCGACGCTCGGCCCGGCCACCGACGGCGGCTTCAACCTGCTCGGCCTGGCGCGCCCGCTGCCCGGCGCCTGCGCGGGCGTGCCCTGGTCCACCCCGCGCGCGCTGGCGCGCGTGCGCGCCAACCTGCGCGCCCGGGGCGCGTCCTGCCGCCTGCTGCCGCCGCTCGCCGACCTCGACGGCCCCGCCGACCTCGACGCCTTCGCGCGCGCGCGTCGTTGGAAAAAGCGCCTGCCCCGGACGTGGGCGCGCCTCGCGCTCGACGCGCGGCCATGACCTCCGCCCTCCTGTGGCTCGCGCTCGCGGCCGCCCCGTGCGCCGCGCAGGCGCCCAGCACGGCGCCCGCGCGCGGCGCGGCGGAGCCCGTCAACCCGTGGTCTCTGGCCTACGGCGTCGATCGGCGCGGGGACCGCTACGGGCGCGTCGAATACCGCCTGCGCTGGAGCTTCGACGACCTGTCGCCGGCCCCGCCGGGCTTCGACCGCGCCCACGCGCAGCGGGCGAACTTCGGGGAGCTGACCATGCGCGGCCTGCTCCAGAGCTCGCGCGTCGAGCTCTACGGGGTCATGGTGCGGCCGTTCCGGGACCTGCCGCTGACGCCGCGCGAGGACGCCTACGTCGTCGCGACCTCGACGGACGCGGCCGCCGCCGCGCCGCCCGCGCCGGCCCGGCGACGCCGGCTCGACACGTGGGCCGCCTGTATCAGGACCTCGAGTTCAGCGCACGGCGGGAGTCGGAGCGTTTCCTGATCCGCGAAGGCTTCGACCACGCCCTGCCCGCCCACCGCGGCGCGCCCTACAGCCAGAAAAAGGCCCTCTCCGACGGCCTGCTCGAGTGGGGACGCTCCACGCGCTGACCCCTGGCGCGGCGCCCGGAACTTGGTCTATACTGTGCGGAGACGCGCGGAGCGCCACCCAATGTCCTCGAAGAAAACGAACGACGGCGACAAACGCAAGAAGCGGAAGAAATACGCCAAGCCGAAGCTGCGCAAACACGGCAAACTTTCGCTCAACGTCGCCGACGCCTACTACTAGAGCGTCCGGCGGCCCGGGTTAATAACCCGCGGCCCGTATCGCTTCTTCCAAACGCCCGTCCAGCGGCGTTCGCGCGGCCTCCACGGCCGCCTTCCCCAGCCAGCCGTCCAACGCCTTCCTTAACCGCGCCGCCGGCTCCGGGTGCGCCTTCGACGCGTCGCGGGTCTCGCCGGGGTCCGCCGTCAGGTCGTAGAGCGCCTCGGTCGCCGGCTTCAAGGAGCGGACGAGTTTCCAACGCGCGGTGCGGGCGGAGAACAAGGCGTGCCGGCCGCCGGGCCCGTCGCTCGCGGTGAAGGCGATCTCCGGCAACGCCGGCGCCGCGCCGCCCGCCAGCAGCGGGCCCAGGTCCACCCCCGCGGTCCCCGTGGAGGCCGCCACGCCGGCCAGGCCCAGCAACGTGGGACCCACGTCGAGCAGGCGGACCTGCTCGCCCACGCGGCGGCCCGCGCCGGCGCCGGCGGGCAGCTTCACGACCAGCGGCACGCGCGCGACCGGGTCGAAGACCGAGTGGTTGTGGCGGAACTTGCCCCGCTCGCCCAGCTCCTCGCCGTGGTCGGAGAGCAACACGACGACCGCGTCGTCGTAGAGGCCGCGGCTTTTGAGCCCGGCCCACAGCTCCTCGAGCGCGCCGTCCACGCGGGCGACGCCGTCGTCGTAGTGGGCGGCGATGTGGTCGCGGTCGCGCGGCGAGGCGCGGATGGCGTCCACGAGCCGGACGAACTCGGGCGTCGGGGCCGGCGCGGGCTCGGGCTCGCGGTTGTACAGGCCGAGGAAGTAGTTGTCGATGACGATGCGGTCCACCGGGCCGCGATAGGCCCCGTCGAAGCGGTGGACGTAGGGCGGCGGCGCGTGATACGGCGCGTGCACGTTCATCGTGTGCAGGAACAGGAACGCGGGGGCCGCGGCGTCCTCGTCGAGCCAGCGCAAGGCGGCGGGCACCACGGCCTCCACCGGCAGGCCGCTGGCCGTCTCGTAGCGGCCGAAGCCGCGGTCGAAGCCGTAGCGCCGGTCGAAGAAAGGCCCGTCGGCGAACGCCGCCGTGCGGTAGCCGGCGGAGGCCAGCGCCTCCACGAAGCTGCGCTCGCCCGGACGCAACGCGCGCGCCGGCTCGATGAGGCCGTGCTCACGCGGGTGCTTCGAGGTGAATAACGACGCGAAACTCGGCAAGGTCCAGCTCGCCTGGCTGACGGCTCGTTCGAACAACACGCCGCCGGCCGCGAGCCGGTCGAAGCCCGGGCTCGTCGCCCGGGCGTAGCCGTAGCAGCCGAGGCGGTCGGCGCGCAGCGTGTCCACGGCGACGAGCACGATGAGAGGCCGGCGCGCCGGCGCGGCGGACGCGCTCGCGACCGCCAGCGCGCACGTCACGAGCGCGAGGACGCGTTTCATCGGGCCGCCTCCAGCTTCGCGAGCAGCGCCTTCGCGTCGGCGAGGTTCTCGGGATATTCGGCGGGGTCGGCCGGCGCCGTCACCGCCTCCACCGCCTTCAAGACGCGCACGGCGTCGTCGCGGCGTTTGAAGTGCAGGTAGGCCTCGGCCAAGGGCTGGTGGTTGGCGGTGTAAGCCGGGGACAACCGCACCGCGGCCTCGAACTCCTCGAGCGCCTTCTTTTTGTCGCCGCCGGCGAACCCCGGCAGCTGCCACAAGATCTCGCCCAACACGTGATGCGCGCCGCCGTGCGCGGGGTCCAGCTTGAGGGTGGCCTCCATGGCGCGTTTGATGGGTTTGACCAGGAACAGGGCCTTCATGATGCCCTTGGTCTCCCCCCAACGGCCCATGGCCACGCCGTGCCAGAACACCGCGTCCGGGCTCGACGGCTGCAGCGCGGCCGCCTTCTCGCAGTCGGCGCGCGCCAGCGCGTAATCGGCCAGCTTCTCGGCGCGCGTCGCCCGTTTCTCGCCGCGGCGCACGAGGGCGCGGCAGCGCCGCCACAGAAGCTGGGGGTCGCCTTCGCGCGTCGCCGGGTCGGCCGTCGCGCCCGCGAGCTCCTCCAGGTGTTTGGCGAGGTTGTCGCCCTTGTCGCGCTGCCAATAGAGCCGGTCGAGCGCGCGGTAGTCGAACTCGGTCGCGCGCGCGGGCACAGACGACAGCAGCACCCCGACGACCGCCGCCGCCGCGGCCTTAGCCGCCCAATACGCGGCTCGGCGCATCGAGTCGGCGGCGTTCGCGGCCGTGAAGGTCACGACGCGGCGGAAGGGGCCTTTCACGCCCCGTTCGGCCGTCGCCGCCACCATCACGATGGGCGCGCGGCTGCGCCGCGCGAGACTAACCGGCGCCTTGCCCGAGAGGCTGGTGCGGTCGAAGCGGCCCTCGCCGGTGAGCACGAGGTCGGCCTTGCGCAACGCCGCGGCGGCGCCCACGCGGTCGAGCACCCAGTCCGCGCCCGGCACGAGCGACGCGCGGCCGAAAGCCAGCAGCCCCGCGCCGAGCCCGCCGGCGGCGCCCGCGCCGGCGACGCGGCCCGTCTTCACGCCCAGATCGCGCGCGAGCACGAGAGCCCAGCGGGTCAGGGCCTTCTCCAACAAACGGACCTGGGCCGCGGTGGCGCCTTTTGCGGCCCGAACACGCGCGCCGAGCCGCGCGGGCCGAGCAGCGGGTTGTCCACGTCGGACAACGCGAGGACCTTCACGCCGGACAGCAGGGCGCGCACGGCCGCGTCCTCGACGCGGTCCAGGCGCAGGAGCGCCTCGGCCCCGTCGGGCAGCTCGCGTCCGGCTTCGTCGAGCAGGCGCGCGCCCAGCGCGCGGGCCAGGCCCGCGCCGCCGTCGTTGGAGGCCGCGCCGCCCATGCCGACCACGACGACGCGCGCGCCGCGGCGCACGGCGTCGCGCAGCAGCTCGCCGGTCCCGCGCGAGGTCGCGCTCATCACGCGGCGATTGGCGGGCGGCACCAGCGCCAGGCCCGACGCGCGGGCCATCTCGATGACCGCGGTCCTGCTTTTCGCGAGCCACAGGTAGGACGCGCGGCGTTTCTCGCCGCGCGGTCCGTGAACGGACACGGCGCACAGCTCGCCGCCTTCGGCGGCGCGCAGGACGGAGATGAGGCCGTCTCCGCCGTCGGCGATGGGCAGGAGCGCGACCCGCGCGTCCGGGCGGGCGCGGCGGACGCCTCTCGCCATGGCGGACGCCGCCTCGGCGGCGGTCAGGCTGCCCTTGAAGGCGTTCGGAGCGATGAGGACGCGAGGACGCGAGTTGCTAACGATAATGTTGTTGCGCCGGCGCAGGCGTCGTCGTGCGGCTCCGCTTACGGGTACATGCCGCGGATGCTCGCGGCCTTGCCGAGGCGGCGCAGGCCCACCATGAAGGCGCCCATGCGCATGTCCACCTTCTCCTTCTTGGACATGTCATAAACCTCGGTGAAGGCGCCGACGATGATGTCCTGGAGGCGGGCGTTGATGTCCTTCTCGCTCCAGAAGTAGGCCTGCATGTCCTGCACCCACTCGAAGTAGGAGACGGTGACGCCGCCGGCGTTGGCCAGGATGTCGGGCACCACGACGATGCCGCGGTCATGGAGGATCTTGTCGGCCTCGTTAGTGGTGGGGCCGTTGGCGCCTTCGATGATGTATTTGGCCTTGACCTTGTCCGCGTTGGCCTTGGTGATGGTGCCTTCCATGGCCGCGGGGATGAGGATGTCGCAGGGCAGCTCGATGAACTTATCGACATCGACCTTCTCGGCCTTGGGGTAGCCCGCGATGGTGTCGTTTTTCTTGCGGTACTCCATGATGTCGTGCAGGTCGAGGCCCTTGGGGTCGTAGAGGCCGCCGCCGACGTCGGAGATGCCGACGACCTTGGTCCCGTGCTCGACGAAGATGTTCGCGGCGTTGGAGCCGACGTTGCCGAAGCCCTGGACGACGACGGTCGCCTTGCGCAGGTCGAAGCCCTCGCGCGTGGCGAGCTCGCGCGTCACGTAGAACACGCCGCGGCCGGTGGCCTCGTTGCGGCCGAGCGAGCCGCCGATCTCGATGGGTTTGCCGGTGACCACGCCGGGGCAGGAGTAGCCGATGGTCATGGAGTAGGTGTCCATGATCCAGGCCATCACTTCCGCGTTCGTGTTCACGTCGGGAGCGGGGATGTCCTTGTCGGGGCCGATGATGATGGAGATCTCGGCGGTGTAGCGGCGCGTCATGCGCTCGATCTCGCCGCGGGACATCTTCTTGGGGTCGCAGATGATGCCGCCCTTGGCGCCGCCGTAAGGGAGGTTGACGACCGCGCACTTCATGGTCATCCAGAAGGAAAGCGCCTTGACCTCGTCGAGGGAGACCGACGGGTGGTAACGGATGCCGCCTTTGGCCGGGCCGCGGTCCATGTTGTGCTGGATGCGGTAGCCTTCGAAGACCTTCACCGTGCCGTCGTCCATCTTGACCGGGACGGACACGGTCAGGATGCGCTTGCAGTGGCGCAGGCGCTCGAGGGCGAAGGGCTCCAGCTTCATCGCGCGACCGGCGCGGTCGAGCTGCTCCATGGCCTGGTGCCAGGGGTTGGCCTCGTGGGCTTCCTTGCGCTCGGCGGGGACGGCGGGATTGGGTGAGGCGGTCTTGGCGTTCATGGGCTCATTTTACCTGTTTTAGGGTGGCGGCACTTGCGCCCTCCGATTATAGGTAAAATGGCGGCGTGGACAAGGGCGGGAAGTGGGCGTTCTGGGGCGCGTTCGCCGTGGTGCTGGGGCTGGTCACCATCCCCTCCATCGAATGGATGAGCGCGGCGCGCGACTACGCGGGCTTCATGGCCGGGTGGGAGCCCGCCCCGCTGCGCGCCACCGTCGTCCGCTCCACCCCGCGCGAGGACCGCTCCGAGCCCCTCGAGCTGACGCCCGTCGAGTTCCGCCTCTCGGCCCCCAAGGCCAAAAGCGTCGAGCTCGTCGGCGACTTCAACGCCTGGGCGCCGGGCCTGCTCAAGCTCGCGAAGGGCGGCGAAGGGACGTGGTCCATCGTCGTGCCCGTGCCGCATGGCTCGCGGAAGTACCTTTTCCTCGTGGACGGCGAGCCGCGCGTGGACCCCAAGGCCGACACCGCCGACGGCCCCGAAGGCCGCCGCGTCTCCGTGAGGCGCGCGCCGTGAGAAGCCTCGCCCTGGCGCTGCTGCTGGCGCGCGCGGCGGCCGCGCAAACGCCGCTGCCGTCGGCCCCGGTGTGGCTGCCGCACGAGGGCTTCGGCGCCTGGAGCCGCGTGGACGCGCTGCTGCGCGAGCGCAGCGGCTTGAAGCTGACCATCGGCCTCACGCCCGCCCTGGCCACCCCGCTGTGCAAGTCCGCGCTCGCGCCCTGGATCGAGCAAGGCCGCGTGGAGATCGCCGCGCGCCTGCCCGGCGACCCCGTGCTGCCGCTCGTCACCGGCCATCCCGACGCGCCGCGCCCGCAGGACGCTCTCGAGCTGCTCGCCGAGTCGCGCGAGGCGCTGAAGGCGGCGTTCGGCGCCGCCCCCGCGGGCTTCGTTCCCGGCGCGGGCGCCCTCGACGCGGCGATGCTGCCCGCGCTCTCGGCGTCGGGCGCGAGCTGGGTGCTGGCCGGCCCCTACGTCCTGCCCGGCGAGCCGTGGTCGGCCGCGGGCCGCGCCGCGTTCGTGCCCGCCGCGCTCGGCACGGACCCGTCGGCGCCGGGCGCCGTCGTGTTCGCCGACACCTCGCCCGCCGGCGGCTTTCTCGACGCGGCGGCCGAGGCGTCGCGTCCGTCGGAAGGCTGGGTCACCGTCGGCGAGCTGCTCAAACGCGTCGGCGCGCCCGGGGACGCCGCCGCCGCGGGCTGGGTGCCCTGGGACCGCGACGCGGCCACCGTGCCCGAGGAGCCCAACGCCCGGGCCGCGTACGACGCCTACGGCGAGGCCGCCCAGGCGGTGGACCGCTACATGAACTCCGGCGCCGCGGACCTCGGCACGCTCGACAAGGCCGTCGAGCAGCTGCGCGCGGCGCAGGCCGCGCGTTTCTACCGTCCCGCGCCCGACGCCGAGGGGCTCGACCCCGCCTTGCGCGCCAAGCTCATCGCGGTGTACCGCCGCCTGAAGCTGCCCGCGCCCGCCGGCCTTTTCGAAGGCGCGCCTCAGACCGGCGCGGCCGCGGGCGACAAACCCACCGGCGTGCGCATGCGCGCGGGCGCCGCCCAGGTCTCCTTCGACAACCCGGCCGACAGCCTCGCCAAGACCCCCGCGCCCGGCGTGGACGGCGAGCCCTGGCGCCTGCACACCTTGACCGCGCGCTGGACCGACGCGTCCGTCGAATTCGCCCTGCGCGTGGGCCGCGTCGAGCCCGGCATCACGCCGAAGCCCGTTTACGAGATCTACATGGACCTCAACGGCGTGCCTAACGCGGGCGCGCCCCGCCCGCTCGAGCCGCGCGGCATGTTCTTCTTCTCCCGCGACGCCTGGGAATACGCGCTGGTCGTCGCCGGCGCCGACGCGCGGCTGTACCGTCACAACCCCCGCGGCGAGCCCGAATCCGTCGCCGCCTACAAGGCCGCCGCCGACGAGGTCCACGACGTCTTGACCGTCGTCGTCCCGCGCGCGGCCCTGCGCGGAAACCCGCGGCGCTGGGGCTTCTCCGTCTTGGCCTACGCCGAGGACCCGCGCCGCGCCGGCCTCAACCCGCCCGCCGCGCTGACCGGTCCCGACGGAGGCATCCTCATGGGCCTGCTCGCCCCCCTCGACCTCCAGAAATCCGTCCTGGACAAACGCGCCCCCAACATCCGCGTCCCCGCCAACAGACGCGACTAAGCTGGGGGACAGGCCCCTGGCTTAGCTGACCTGGCACTGGGCTTAGCTGCCTCCCGGCGCAACTGATAAAGAGCTTCGGACGTGCAGTTCAACGCTGCTGCCAGTTCTTTCAGCGTAAATCCAGCCTGTGAGCCGCGTTTGAGCGCCCTTACTCTGCCTAGAGTAAAAGCCGTTCCCCTCCCACCAGCGCGTAATTGATCCGGAGTAAGGCCGACAAGCGCGGCAGCCTCACGAATCACCTCATCAAGCGTGAACATCTCATCGTCAGCTCTGCGTAATCGAGCCATGTATTCATCGCGCAGCTCGGAGTCTGTGATGCCAATATGCTCCTCAAGGTCAACCAGGTTCAGATAACGCGTTTCGCCGTTCACGAGCTCCTGATGGCTCGACCATGGCCACAACGCTGGATTCGCGACCATCCCTGCCCGCACCGGATTTTTGTGGATATATTCGACAAGCGTCGTGAAGTAGTTCAGATCCAAACACGCAATGGAGTGAAATCGGTTTTGGAACAAATGCCCCACGCGTCCGTTACGCAGATTGAAATACTGTGCATATCTCGCCAAAACAAGATGCATGGGTACGCTGATAGGAGTGCTGGTCACCGAAAGCAGGAGATGAAAGTGATTGCTCATCAAGCAATAGGCGAATAGCTTCACGCCGGTTTTTTTAAATGAATCGCGTAGAAACGCTAGGAATATTCGTCGCTCTCCGTCATTGGTGAAGATATCGCGCTTATCAACCCCACGTGAGATGATATGCGCAACACTCGTATCCTGGATATTTCGTGGTAATCGGGGCATACATACTACATACGATTCAGGGCCCCAAAAAGTTCCCCAACTAAGCTGAGTGCCAGGTCAGCTAAGCCAGGGGCCTGTCCCCCAGCTTAGTCCCCCCTACTGGCGCGAGACGCGGCGGGAGATGCGGACCTCGTTGCCTTGCTGGTCGTCCACGGTGATGAGGATCTCGTTGACGCCGGCGTCGAGCCGCACTTCGGAGACGAAGTTGCCGTCCGCGTCGGCGCGCACGACCTTGCCGTTGACGGCGGCGCGCAGTCGGTCGTCGCGGAGCACGCCGATGACGCGGACCTTGTCGTCGTAGATGACCTCGTCCTCGGCGGGGGTGACGATGGTGACGGCCTTCTTGAGGTCGGCGGCCACCGCGCCGCGGGCGCGTTTGATGCCGACGCTGTAATAACGCGGCTCGGAGAAACGGCCTTCGGTGCCGAGAAGGTCGATGACCGCCACGCGCCACCAGTAGGCGCCGGGCGTGAGGCCTTCCTGCTCCGGGCGGAAGCGGTCCTCCGCCTCGTATTTCTTGTCGAAGGTCGTCGTCTTGAACTCCTTGTCCTTGGACGCCTGCACGCGGTAGCCGAGGATGGGCAGACCGACGCGCAGGGAGTTCAGGTCGCCGCGCAGGCTTTCGGCGTCGGCCTCGGCCTCCGGCGGGGCGAGGGCCGGGCCGCGCGGCGTCGGCGCGGCGCCGCCGCCGACGAGGGCCGAGGAGTCGTATTCCAGGGCGCGGGCCTCGAGCACGGGCCAGTCCACGATCTTTTTGGGCAGTTCGGGCGCCAGGCCGGGTCGGACCTGGGTGGCCATGCCTTCGGGCACGTTGACGGAGCGGCCCTGCGCGTCCACCTGGGCGAGGCCTTTATACACCTCGACCTTGGTGGTGAGGTCGGGGGTGACGGTGGCGGCGTAACGGGTGTCGGCGGTCTGGGGCGTGACGCGCGCCGACGCCGTGACGACGCGCGCGCGCCCGGCGAACACCGAGCCGGCCCGCAGGACGAGGTCCCCGTCGCCGTCCACGGGTTTGATGATGGCCATGGAGTTGGGCTCCAGGCTCAGCAGCTCCTTGTCGAGCAGCTTCACGCGCGCCTTGGAGTCGTCGAGCGTGCGCAGCGTGTCGTCGCGGAACAGCTCCATGCGCATCTGCGCGGGCTTCCACTGCGCGGTCTCCTTGCGGCGGTACAACACGCGGTTGACCGAATACACGAGGTGCGCGGCGCGCAGGCTGGCCTTGATGAGCCGCACCGGGACCTTCAAGGTCATGCCCGGCAGCGCCACGGTGGGGTCGCGCGAGGGGAGGCGGTTGTGCTTGAGGATCTCGTCCCAACGCGCCGGGTCCTTGAGGTACTTGTTGGCGATGGCCCACAACGTGTCGCCGGGGCGCACGACCACGTCCTGGAACACGGTCTCCTCGACGACGGCCTCGCGGGGCGCGGCGGAGAGCGGCGGCACGGCGAGGAGGAGGGCGAGGGCCAACGCCCTCACCGGACCGCCTCCGCGACGCGCACGTCCCCGTCGGCGTCGGCGACCAGCCCCTTGGGGATGGTGAAGTAGAACCGGGAGCCCCGGTTCATCTCGGACTCGACCCAGATGCGGCCGAGATGCGACTCGACGAAGAAACGCGTGATGGTCAGGCCCAGGCCCGTGCCGCCGCGGCGGTTGTTCTGGACCTGCTCGAACTTCTCGAAGACGCGGTCGAGGTATTCCGGAGGGATGCCCTCGCCGGAGTCCTCGACGCAGCACTTCACGTTGGCGCCGTCGTCGGTGATGGACACCGTGATGGTGCCCTTCTCCGGCGTGTATTTGATGGCGTTGCCCAGCAGGTTGGTGAACACGCGCTCGAGCATGTCCGCGTCGGCGTTGATGGAGAACTCCTCGATGGCCACGAGGTGCACCGCGATGTCCTTCTGCTTGGCCAAGGACTCCAGGATGGCGATGGAGCGCCCCGCGATGCCGGCCAAGGAGGTCTCCTTGAGCGCGAGGCGCACGCGGCCCGACTCCATCTTGGCGATGTCGAGGATGTTGTTGATCATGCCCATCAGGCGGCTCGACGAGCGCTTGATGGAGGAGACGATGGCGTGCTGGTCGGGGTTGAGCACGCCCGCGGTGCCCTTGAGCAGCAGGTCGAGGAAGCCGATGGCCGAGCCGAGCGGGTTGCGCAAGTCGTGCGTGATGTAATGGAGGAAGTCCTCCTTCATCTTCTCGAGCTCGCGCTCGAGCGTGACGTCGCGCACGGCGTAAACGATGCCGAGCTCCGCGCCGCGCCCCGGGCTGACGACCGAGTTCGACGCGACGCGCAGGTACAGGCGCGACACCTCGTCGGAGAGGTTGACCTCCTTGAAGCCTTTGCCGGGGCTCTGCCCCGCGGCGATGAGGGCGTAGCGCAGCGGGCCGTCGGGCAGGGCCTCGGTGAGCAGGCGCCCCTCGAGGTCGGCGTCGGCCTCCAGGCCGAACATCTCGCGAGCCTTGCGGTTGGCGTGCTGGATGCGCCCCTCGCGGTCGGCCATGACGATGCCCTCGGCGATGGAGAAGAGGATGGCCTCGGTCTTGCGCTGCTCGGCGATGAGCCGGTCCACCTGCAGCACGGAATACGAGCGCAGCTGCGCGGTCATCTTATTAAACGTCTCGGCCAGCACCTGCAGCTCGTCGCCGGTGCCCAGCCGGACCTCCTGCTGGAAGTCCCCCCGCGCGACCGCCTCGGCCGCGCGCGTCAGCGAGAGCAGCGGCGCGGTGAGCGCGCGCGCCAGCAGGAAGGCAGCGGCCAGCACGACGAGCAAGGTGACCACGACGACGTAGGTCGCGGCGCGGCGCGCCTCCGCGGCGGCGAGGTAGGCCTCGTCGCGCGGCTGGACGATGAGCACGGCGCCGCCTAAGGAGCCCACCGGCGCGTAGGCGCCGACGTATTCGCGGCCGCCGGGCGCGCGGAACTCGCTGGAGCCCACGGCGCCGCCCTTGAGCGCGGCCTGGGTGATGGGCCAGTCCGCGACCGCGCCGATGGCGCGCCCTTCGGGGGCCGCCAGCGCGCGTCCCGAGGAATCCACCATCACCGCGAAGCCCGTGCCGCCCACGCGCTCGGAAGCGACGCGTTCGGCCAGCTCGCCCAAGGACAACACGACGCGCGCGTGGATGTCCTGCTGGAACGGGTAATGCAGGAGCAGGACCGGCCCCGAGGAGCCGCGCGTGACCTCGGCGCCGCGCCCGCCGGCGCGCAGGGCGCGGTTCAACGCGGCGCGCGCCGCCTTGGGGTCGAGGATGGCGGACGGTTTGGCGGTGAGCTCGGGGTTGAAGGCTTCGAGGATGGCGCCGCCTTCCCGCCGCAGCAGCGCGACGGAGACCATGGAGCGGTCGTTGTCCACGAGGCTCTTGAGCAGGGCCTGCTTGTCGGACCACTCCATGCGGGCGCGCAAGGCCAAGAGGGCCACGCTCATGCGCCCATCGACGGATTCCACCCAGGAATCCACGCGTTCGGCGGTTTTCTCGGCGAGTTTGGTGTGCAGCTCGAGCACGGCGTCCTGCACGCCTTTGCGGCTGGCCTGCTGGATGCGCCAAGCCAAAAACGCCACGGGGATGAGCGCGAGCGCGCCCAACACCGCGACGAAGCGACGGAAGAGGACCGAACGCAGCCAGCTCATGGGTTCCTATTGGAGGATAGGCCCGGAACCGGGCCGTGTCAATGCCGCGCGCCCCCCTCTTTTAGAGGAAGCGGCGGACGGCCGCGAAGGCCGCCAACGGCACGAGGACGAGCCAGCCCAACGCGGAAGGCGCGGGACGCGGGGCGAACGGCGCGGGGCCGGGGCGGCGCGGCTCCAGGGCCGCCGGACGTCCCGAGCCGCTCATCGCGCCGGGGATGTCCCCGTCGGCCAGGCCGAGCAGGCCGCGGCCGATGGCGGCGTCGGCGGCGGACATCGCCTCGAGCAAGGCGCCTCGTTCGATGAGGTCGGTGGAGACCAGCCGGCGCAGCGGCGCCTCGGGAACGCGCGGCGCGGTCCAGGCCGGGCGGCCGCGCAGCAACGCGTCGGAAGACGCCGGCACGGGCGCGACGCGCACGACGAGCCCCTGCGCCGGCCTGGTCGACGCCGTGGCCGGCAGGACGCGCGCGTGGCCGCACGCGCAGCTGCGGCGGCTGGCGACGTCGAGCAAGCGCGATCGCGCTGCACGAGCACAACGAGGCCCAGCGCCGCGCGGCGTGGTGATCGAGCGGCTGGCGCGCGGCGAGCGCGTCGCCTACGTCAGCGATGCCGGCACGCCGGCCGTCAGCGATCCCGGCGCGCGGCTGGTGGCCGCTCCGACGTCGGCAGCGGGCTGCGGCCGCCGGTGACGTCGCGGCGCGCACGGCAGCAGGCCGGCGCGGGCCTGGTGCACGCAGCGGTCGGGCTGCGGCGTCCAGTCGGCGCACGCGTCGACTGCCAGGCCGTGTCATAGGCGCGGCCCGCGTTCGAGCACCAGCTTCGCCGGCAGGCCTTGCGCCCGTGGGCTGCGTGCACGCAGCGCCGCGCCCAGCGCCAGGGTCAGCATGGCCGGCGGGGCCTGCCGGCGTTCATCGCGCGCGCTCGAGGCCGGCGACGCCGACAGCGGCGAGTGCGGCACGCCGGGCACGCCTGGGGCACGCGCGCGCGGCGCGTGCGCGTCCGTCGGCTGGCGCGTCGCGGCGCCGCACCGGCGGCGGCAGCTGCGCGTCCACGCGCTGTGTATTGGAGCGCGTCGGGCGGCACGAAGTTCGCCCTCGGCAGGGCCAGGCCCGGGGCGGGCAGCGGCAGCGTCGGCAGGCTGCCGCGCAGATCGTGTTGCTCACCGAACGTCGGGACGCCGCCCAACCCGCCTCCCAGAGAGGGGACGACGACGGCGGGGACGGCGCGCACGCCGCCGCCCGAAGGAGCGGCGGTCCGCGCGGGGGCCACGTTGGCCGCGCGCAAAGACGTCGCCAGCAGGGCGAGGGCCCAGATGGTCATGTTCGGCCGCAGTGTATCACATTGCGGCCGAACGCATAAAGGAAAGAGCGCGTCGGGGGCTTAGGCGGCGGCGCGGCGCAGGCGGCGCTCGCGCAGCCAATGCCACAGGCCGGCGGCGAGCGAGCCCAGGAGGGCGGCGAGCAGGGCCCAGACCCAGAACATCGGGTTGGGCGTCCACGGGCTGCGCGGGTCGCCCGGGTTGGGTTCGTTGGGATTGGGGTTCGCCGGGTTGCGCCGCGCCTCTTCGAGCAAGGCCAGGTAGCGCTCCCACCACTGGATGCGCGCGCGCAGCGAGGCGACCTCCGCCTCGAGGGCGGCGATGCGGCGCTCCAGCTCGAGCTGGCGCGCCCGTGGCGACCGGCACCACCGCGCGCAGCCGTGCTGGGAGCCGCGCGCCGCGACGTGCGCGGCGCACGCTGTCGCGGCGACGCTCACCTGCCGCAGATCCGTTCGCACCTCGTTCGAGCTCGGCGCGCGCGGCCTCGGCCTCGTCGGCGAACTGGGCAGCGGAACGCGTTCGCCTAGCCGTCGAGCGCGTCGGCCTGGCGGTCGTAGCCGTCGGCGCCGGGCGTGATGCGCACGCGGCGCTCGACGCGGTCCACGAGCAGGTGGCCCGGCGACGCGGAGGTGACGACCTCCTCGCGGCGCGTAGAGCGCGGGTCGGCGGCGATGAGCGGGTCGGTCAGGCGGCGCGCGACGGCCTCGCGGCCCGGCTCGGCGCTCACCCAGGATTCCTGGTAGGCGCCCTCGCGGCCGCGGCGGGTCTCGATGATGGTCTGCTCGACGCCGCCCGTGAAACGCGCGAGCGTGCGGCCGCGCGCCGCCTCGAGGTCCTCGGCGGCGTGGCGCGCCATACGCTGCAGCGACAGCGTGCCGAGGTGCACGTTCTGGCGGCCGTCGGCCGTGCGCAGGCGGCGGTCGAAAAGGCTCTCGCCCGGGCGCAAGGCCTCGCTGACGCGCACGACCTCGGGGAACTGGCTGGGGTCGTAGGCGCGGCCGACGGGGTCGGGCAGGAAGTTGAAGATGTCCACCACGCCCGCCACCGTGCGGAACAGGCCGTGGCGCTCGGTGGTGCCGCCTTCGGTCTTGTACATGTAGGCGCGGCCGAGGTAGTGGTGCTGGCGCGGGTCGCGGCCGGTCAGCAGCTCGACGGGCGCGCCGATGACGCCGCGCGGCAGCTCCAGCGCGAGGCTGCCCCAGTTCCAGGGCATCAGCGCCCAGTTGCGCGTGCGCCACAGGCGCGAGCCGGTGTTCTCCATCTTCTCGATGAGGTAGCGCTGGCCGAGGGTCACCGGCATGGCCGTGCCGCCGACGTTCTCCTCGTAGTGGCTGTAGCGCACCCGCATGCGGGCGCGGCCTTCCTCGTCCATGGCGGGCACGTCGCCCTCGGGCTGCAGCGACATCAGGGTCCAGCGCTCGGACGCCTCATCGACCTGGCCCTCGCTGGCGTAGGCGCGGCGCAGGCGACCGTCCTGGTCGATGACGGCGGCGGCCAGCGTGGTCACGACCGAGGCCTGCGGACCGCCGCCGGGCACCGTGACATCCAGCGCGGCGGGGCCGCGCGCGGGCTGCGCCGTGGCGCGCACCACCGCGCCGTCGGCGTCCAGGCCGAGGGTCAACACGTCGGTGCGGTACAAGGTCCACGCGCCGGCGCGCGCGACCATCTCCTCGGCGGCGCGCAGATCGGTCTGCGCGTTGGTCTCCGCGGCGCGGGCGCGGCGCGTGGCCTCGGAGGCGGCGATGAAGACGCGCGCCTCGGCGCGGCCCGCGTCGTATTCGGCCTTGGCCGCGTTCTCCGCGGCGAGCAGGCGCGCCGACTCGGCGCGCGCGGCCTCGAGCGCGGCGCGGGCCGTCGCGAGGTCGGCCGCGGAGCGGTCGAAGGCGGTGCGCTGGGCCTCGAAGTCGTCGCGCGTGCGGTAGAGCTGGGTCACCTGGCCCTGCGCGTCGCGGGCGAAGCCCCAGCTGTTGAGCTTGACCTCGACCCAGCCGCGGCGCAGCTCGGAGGCCTCGAAGCGGCGCGCGTTCTCGATGAGCGCGGCGGCCCCGCGCCCGGACACGGTCAACACGCGGAAGTCGCCGGCCTCCTCGGAGCCGCGCACGCTTTCGAGCGACGGGAACCGGTCGCGGCTGAGCGCGACGGCCCCGCCGTAGGCCAGCATGACGACCTCCTCGGGCGGGCGCGACAGGGCGATGAGCGGGTGCAGGGCCTGGCGCGTGCCGTTGGGGCCGGTGCCGGTCGCCTCGAAGAAGAACACGCGGCCCTGGCTGTGCAGGCCGCCCTCGCCGAACACCTCGGCGAACTGCCAGCCCAACGCGGGCTGGCCGGGCTCGCCGGGCGAGACGAAGTCGGAGTCGGCCATGCGCTCGCTCAGGGAGCGGGCCGTCGCGTTGTCGGTCAGGTCCGCCGCCGAGCCGTCGCGGCGCGCCTGCGCGACGTCCACGCCGCCGATCACCTCGTAACGCGCGGCGGCGTCGCCGGCGACGCGGTCGATGTAGAAGCGGCCCTCGCGCTCGAGGATGACGCCTTCGGCCGTCGGGGTCGTCGCGCCGGCCGCGCGCAGGCGCTCGAACTCGTCGGGGGTCAGCCACTGGTCCACGGTCCACGTGCGGCGGCCGCGGTCATCGACGCGCGTGAGCGCATAGACCGGCTGGAGCTCGTTGCGGCCGTTGAGCCAGCGCTCGCGCGTCTGGCGCAGGATCTGCAGAGCCTCGGCCGCGGCGTCGATCTCGGCGGGCGGACGGTTGTTGAAGCGCGCGGCGCGCAGGCGCGCCTCCTCGAGGCTGATGAGGGCGTCGAGCGCGTCGAGGCCGCGGCCGTATTTGGCGCGGTCGTAGGAGCGCTCGAGCGTCGCCGAGACGCCGTAGAGCGCGTCGAGCGTGCGCACGGCGGCCGGGGAGCCGGCCACGGCCGGGCTCTCGAGCGTGAGCACCAGCTCGTCGTCGAGCGCGCGCTGCGCGCGCAGGAACGCGTCGAGCGTGACGTCGCGGATGATGAAACGCGTGGGGTCGTCGCCGGACTCGGTCAGGTACTCCGCGAGCAGGGCGCGCCGGGCCGCCTCGAGCGCCCGGGACTTGGCCTCGAGCCGCGCGAAGGCGCCGCCGACGGCGGGGTCGAGGTCCTGGCGCTGCCAGAACTCGTCGCGCATGCGGTCCACGACGGCCATCCGCGCCTCGCGGTCCCCGGCGGCGCCGTCGGCCACGGCCACGGCGCGCGCGCGCAGCAGGCCGAGCAGCTCGGCCGACGCGGGGTTGGAGCGGGCGTCGAAGCGGCCGAGCGCGCCCACGATCTCGGCGAGCGCGGCGCGCACCGCGAGCCGTTTGCCCTCGAGGTCGTTGCGCATGAGCAGGTCGGCGCGCTCCGCGTCGGAGTAGGCGGCCAGCTCGACGGCGGCCGCGTCGGCCTGCGCGGTGCGCAGGGCGCGCGCGGCGCGCTCCAGGCGGGCGGGCGAGGTCGGCGGCACGCCGACGCCGAGCCGCTCGATGAGCGCGTCGGACTGCGCGGCGAACCCGGGGTCGAGATGCTGCACGGCATGATGGGCAGCTTCGCGCGTGCCGGGGCGCGGCGTCAGCGCGCGCTCGGCCTCCTGCGGCGGGGTGAACGGGCGCAGGTTCGAGCCGGTCACGCCCAGGGCCTCGAGCTCGGTGACCAACGTGATGAAGGAGGAGCGGGTGTCCACCATCTGGCGGGAGAACTCGAGCCAGGCGTCCACGAGGCGCTGGCGCGCCGCGTCCATCTCGGCGACGCCGGCCGGGGTGGTGGCCAGCGCGGTGCGCGCGCGCAGGTCGGACTCCGCGGCCTCGATGAGGCGGCGCTGCGCCTCCAGCTGGCGCCCGCCGTCCTGGACGCGGGCCATCAGCGCGTGCAGGCGCAGCGTCAGCTCCTGCAGGCGGCCCGTGGACTGCAGCTCGCGGCGCAGGACGTCGGTCATCACGTTCTCGAGGCCGCGCTCGATCTCGCGGGGGTCCGGCGCCTCGATGAAGCCGCTGCCGATGGCGCGGCCGCGGAACACGCCGAACGCCGCGACGGGCGTGAAGCCCTTGTAGCTCATGCGCTGGGCGATGGTGTCGGCGCGGATCTGGCCCATGATGGCGTCCTCGTCGCCCAGCGACGCGGGCAGGCCGCCGTCGAAGAGGTTGCGGCGCACGGTGTCGAGCTGGCGCTCGCGGATGTCGGCGATGAGCCGGCCGGAGAGGTCGCGCAGGTCGGCGGCGGGCGTCGCCTCCTCGGGCACGAGGCGCACGAGCGCCTCGAGCGGCGTCGCCGGGTCCAGGCCGAGCAGCGCCACGAGCTGGTCGCGCGAGGCCTCCAGGCGGGCGGTGAGGTCGCCGACGCGCGGGTCGCCCGCGCCGGCGCCGTCGGCCCGCAGCCAGCGCAGCAGGCGCGCGTCGCTCTCGAACTGCGCCGCGAGGATGTCGGCGCGCGAGGCCGCGCCGACCAGGGTCTGGCGGTAGATGCGCTCGGCCTTCTCCTCGCGCAGGCGCGCCAGGGCGATGAGCACCTCGGGCGGCGTGTTCATGTCGCGCAGGCGCACCTCGATCCAGCCCTCGACGTAGTTGCGGTCGATGGGCACGTGGCCGAGCGTCTGGTTGGCGATGTAGTAGCGCACGAACGCGGCCGAGCGGTGGCGCAGCGTCTCCGGGCCGAGCAAATCGACGCTTTCGCCCGGCTGCACGGCCGCGACGGACTGCGCGGCCGCGGCCAGGTCGCGCGTGAGCTGCGCCCAGGTCGCCGGCAGCTCGGCGCGGCGCGGCGCGGCCGGCACCTCGCCCAACGAGAGCAACTGCGCCTGCAGGGCGTACACGTTGGCCTGGAGGCGGTTGCGCTCCAGACGCGACGCGGCGTCCACGCGGCCCGCGAGCGTGCCGAGGCGGATGTTCGCCGCGTCGAGCTCCACGCGCAGGCGCGAGGCCTGCGCCGCGCGCTGGCCGTCGTAGGCGTCGGCGGCGCGCTGCTCGACGAGGGTCTGCACGCGCGCCGCGGCGACGAGGTCGGGGTTGCCGATGGGGTCGCCGCCGATGGCGTTGAGCAGGCGGCCGAAGGAGCGCACGACCAGGCCCACCGGCTCCAGGCTCAGCTGCTCGACGCGCAGGTC
This sequence comes from uncultured Elusimicrobia bacterium, assembly GCA_965283875.1. Classification (GTDB taxonomy): domain Bacteria; phylum Elusimicrobiota; class Elusimicrobia; order UBA1565; family UBA9628; genus GWA2-66-18. Next base: position 361,756 of record CBDIQC010000001.1, read on the forward strand.
CTTGTCGGCCACGGTCTCCACCGCGCGGGCGATCTCCACGCGCGCGGCGTTGATGCGGCGCTGGGCCCCGGCGGGGTCCTTGGCGGCCAGGATGGCGGTCAGGTCGGCCAGCGCGCGCGCCTCGTCGAAGTCGAGCGTCAGCGGCGCGTCCGTGGGGCGGCCGAGCAGGAAGTTGAGCGTGGCGCGCGACTGCGCCTGCGTGCGGCGGGCCTCCTCGCGGCCCAGGCGGGCCTCGTCGAGGGCGCGGCGCGCGGAGGTGATCTCGCCGGTGCCCGACGCCATGGCCAGGCGGCCTTCGAGCTCGGGGAGGATGGAGCCGTCGTAGAGCGCGATGCGCGCGTCGGCCGAGCGCATGGCGACCGCGTTCTGGTAGAACTGCACGGCCAGCCCCGCCTCCAGGCGGGACTGCAGGGCGCGGTAATACTCCGTCTGCTCCGTGCCCTGGCGCACCTGCAGCTCGCGCAGCTCCTCGGGCTTGAGTTCGAAGCCGATGACGGGGTTGATGGGGATGCCCGTGATGCCGATGGACGGGATCCAGCCCACGCCCTGGGCGGTGAGGCCGGTGCCGACGTTGAGGTCCACGTAGGCGCGCTGGATGCGGTTGTCGTTGGCGCGCGTCATCTCCTCGGCCGCGGCCTGGCGCAGCGCGACCTCGGCCAGGCTCGACGAGTTGCGCGACGCCACCGCGAAGGCGTCGTCGAGCGAGCCCAGGCGCAGGGGCGAGCCGTCGGCCGTCGTGGAGCGCGGCAGGTAGGGCGCGTCCACCGAGGATGCGCGCGCCGGCCAGCGCCGCGCGGCTCTGGGCCTCGAGCGAGGAGTTGGCGCACGAGCTCCAGTCCGCGAAGGCGCGGCGCAGGGCGTCGGGGCCGATGAGGCCGTTGCGGCAGGCCCGGATGCCGCGCCAGCGCGTTGGCGCCGTGCCGGCCGCGCCCGGCGCGACGGCCTGCGCGCTGGCAGCTCACAGCCGCGCCTGCTCGGCCTCGCCCGCCGCGACCAGGCTGCGCTCGGCGAAGACGCCCTGCATCTCCACGCGCGTGGCCTCGGACTCGAGCAGGTAGGCGTTGTCGGCGGCCTCGGAGCGCGGGTCATAGACCGGGATGCGCAGCGAGGTGCCGATGGTCAGCGCCTGGTTGGCCATCATGTCCTGGAACTGCACGCCGAAGCCGACGGCGAGGCGGTCCACCCAGGGCAGCCAGTCGAGCGCGTTGAACGGGTCCGGGCCGATGGCGGCCGCGAGCTCCCCGGGCTCCAGCGACCCCAGGATGTCGCGCAGGCGGTCGGGTGAGGCGATGGTGCGGCGGATGTTCTCGAGCAGGGCGTTGAGGTCATCGACGCTCAGGTCGTTGAAGGGCATCGGCGCCGAGGGGTCGCGGCCGGTCATCGCGTTGTAGGCGAGCAGAGCCTGGTGCAGGCGGGCCTCGGCCGCCGCGGCGCGCGTCTCGGCCTCGCGGCGCAGCGCGGTGCTGCCGGCGTTCTGCACCTCGAAGGTCGCCATCTTCAGCGCCCACTGGGCCTGGGCGAGCTCGACGACCGCGCCCTGCCAGTCGCGCGTCAAGTCGAGCAGGCGGTCCTGCAGGCGCAGGCCCTCGCGGTAGAGGGTCTCGGCCTTCGATTCGACGAGCGCGGCCTGGGAGCGCGACAGCGACATCTCGGTGTAGGAGCCGACGGCGAAGCCGCCGCCGACCGCGCGTTCGGCGAGGTCGTCGGAGACGGCGCTGGAGACGAAGCCCACCTGGCCGCGCACGCGCGACCGTTGTCCATGAACGCGCCGGCGCGGCGCAGGTCCTGGATCTCGCGGGTGAGCACGCCGATGTCCTGGGTGATGAGGCGGCGCGCGACGTCCTGCGCGAAGACGCGCTCGAGCTCGCCGGCCGCGCGCGAGCGGGGCCCCTCGCTGCGGAAGAAGTCGTCGAGCTGGCGGTTGAAGGTCTGCAGGGTCTCGCCGCCGCGCAGGTTCTCGGCCGAGTTGCCGAGCACGGCGCTCCACAGCTCGCCGAGCGTGAAGGAGGAGCCCATCGAGATGTTCAGGCGGTTGTTGAGGCCGATGGCGGGCGCGCCGTAGCCGACGCTGAGGCGCGAGTGCGCGCTCATCTCCTTGGAGACCTCGGCGTAGTAGCTGCTCGCCTGCCCGGCGATGCGGCCCTCGGCGCTGATGGTCAGGCCCTGCTGGGGCAGGCGCAGCGAGATGCGGTCGCTGAGGCTATTGAAGCTCTCGCCGACCTCGCCGGTGAGGCGGTTGCTGATCTGCGCCCACTCGCGGCCCTCGTCGTTGCGGATGGTGATGCCGTTGATGACGGTCGCGCCGAGGGACTGCTGGTTGATGTCGTCGGTGCCGGCGACGCGCGCGTAATACAGGTCCACCGTGAAGGTGTCGCCGGCCGCGCCGTCGAGGTTGAACAGACGGTTGACGTCCACGCTCGGGCCCACCTGGGTGCGCGAGTAACGCTTGTTCTCCCCCATCGCCTCGATGCGGAAGTTCTGGTTGAGGGTCGGGTCGAAGCCGGTGAAGTCGAGGTTGACGTCCTGCAGGAAGGTGCGCGGGTCGCGGGCGAACAGCTCCTGCTGCTCCACGTTGAGGCGCATGACCTCGGTGAGGCGCAACGAGGCGCGGGCGTTGCCGCCGTAGTAGTAGGGGTTCTCGCCCGGGTTGGTGATGGCCGCGTCGCCGAAGCCCGCCAGGCCGAGGTAGAGGCGGTCGCCCATGAGCATGACGGCGAAGTCGTTGAACACCATGAGGCGGCTCTCTCGCGCGCCCGTGGCCACCTGCGAGTCCGCGGGGATGTCGAGCGCGAAGCGGTGCAGGTCCACGTTGAGGTAGTTGACCCAGTTGCGGCCTTCCAGCGACTCGACTTGCACCGCGACGCCTTTGTCGCCGTAGGGGGCGTTGCCGGGGTTGGGCGGGCTCGCGAACTGGTAACCCGTCACGCTGACGTTGCTGCCCCAGACGCGGGCCACGTTGCCCAAGGTCACCCAGCTCGACGTCTCCAGGCCGTTGGGCACCGAGAAGCGCGACTGATAGACCAGGTAGAAGCCGTCCACCTCGCCGAACTCGAGCACCGCCGAGTCGGGGATGAGCCCCGACAACGCGCGCGGGTCGCGCAGGAGGTCGGTGCGCAGCGCCGCGATGTCGCGCGTGGCGAGGTTCTCGGCGCCCGCGGTGAACATGCCGAGCAAGGTGTCCACGAAGGCCGTGTAGTCGCTCTTGCGGATGACGAGCGCCTGGGCCTGGGAGCGCGGGTCGCCCATCATGTAACCCGTGCGGTCCATACGCAGGTCCTCGATGCGGCGCACCACGCCCTGCGGCAGCGAGTCCTGGAGGTTGTTCTCCGCCAGGATGCGCGCGAGCTCGGCCTGGCGGCCGTCGATTTCGGTCAAGGTGGCGCGGATGCTGTCGTCGGCGCGGGTGACCTCGCCGCGCAGGTCGTGCCAGCGGATGTTCGTGTCGAGCACGCGGCGCGTCTTGTCCTGGATGTCGGAGATGGATTCGCTGACGCGGCGCAGCGCGCTCTGGCGCGGGTCGTTGAGCTGGGCCAGCCAGCCCGTGACCTCGCGGCGCGTGGCCTCGAGGTCGTTAAAGGTGGCCATCAAGGCGTCGCGCCGCGCGTCGAGCCCGACGACCTCGTTGTCGTTGGCCGTCTGGCCGCCGGTGTAGATCTCCTCGAGCGAGCTGTAACAGTCGCCGATGCGATCGACGGTGGCGTAGCCGTCGCGGTTCCAGCCCTGCTTGACGTTGAAGAACGCGAGGGTCTCGACGAGGAACGCGTCGAGCTCGGTGAACACGCGCGTCTTGCGCTCGAGCACGGCGGCGGGCGTCTCGTTGGTGCCGCCGGACTGCACGTAGGCCTCGTCGCGCGCCGCGTCGGCGATGGTGCGATCGAGCACCTGGGAGGCGCGGGTCAGGAAGGCCTCGGCGACGGGCACCTGCTCGGTGAGGGCCTCGTGCGCGCCGTCGGCCACGGCGTCGGAGTAGAGGATGCGCGCCATCGCGAAGGAGGCCGACGCCTGGTCCGGGGTCTGCAGGCTCGACGGGGCGAGGCGGCGCGCCGCGTCGAGCGCGAGCAACGAAATCTGCTGGTTCGCCGAGATGGTGATGGGGGGCTGCACGCCCGAGGGCACCGTGCCGTCGCCGCCGCTGCCGCCGATGGTGATGGTGGCGTTGGCTTCCGCGGCCTGAGCCTCGTCGGCGATGGCGCGCAGGCGGTCGGCCAGGTTGGGGATGCCCTCGGCGTCCACGAGCGCCTGGATGCGCGCCACGCCCGCGTCGTCGTCGGTGATGCCGACGGGCAGGAAGGAGGACGTCAGGTTGTGGCGGCCGCCCGATACCACGCGCAGGCGGTCGAGCACGGCGTTGATCTCCACCGCGCTGGCGTTGTACTGGGCGACGCGTTGGCCGCGTTCGGCGGTGTACTGGGCGATCTTGCGCGGCAGGCTGTAGGGCTGGACCTCGCCGTAGAGCTCCTCGGTGCCGGTGTAGTCGGGGTTGCGGCGGTTGGCCATCTCGACTTGGTACTCGCGGATGCCCTTGTGATGGCCCTCGGCGTCGTCGTAGCCGTCGAGGTTGCGCTGGAGGTCGCGCCGCCACTCGGCGATGTTGGCCATGGCCGCGCCGACGTCGCCGTCCGGGGCGCCGAAGGAGGCCAGCGCCCAGGGGATGGTGCGGTCGTGCAGGCGGCGAGCCTCGTTGATGAGGGTGAGCTTGCCGTCGTAGAGGCGCCAGATGTCGCTCGTGCCGGTCGCCACCTGTTCGACGGAGCGCTGCTGGTAGGGGATGAGGGTGTCGCGCAGCATGGACTGGGCGCCGCGCAGCGCCGGCAGGATGCGGTCGCGCAGGAGCGTGGTTTTGCGGTCGATGAGCCCCTGGCCGCCGAAGCCGCCGGCGCGGATGAGCGCCTCGTCGGCGTCCACGTCCGTGAGGATCTCCCCCATCATCTGCACGAGGGCCTGCAGGCGCTGCTGGGTCACCGGCAGGATGGTGGTCAGGGCCTCGTCGATGGCCTCGATGGTCGCCTCGGACTTCGAGCCGCGGATGACCTCGCGCGCGGTCGTGGGCGTGAGCGTCGCCAGGGCGATGAGGTTCATCTTCGCCTCGTGCAGCTCCAGCGAGTCGCCGGCGGGGAAGCTCACCGCGCGCAGGGAGTCGCCGTAGGTCTTGATGGCGTCCTGCATCTGCTCGAAGGAGCGGCCCGAGAGCATCGGGATGTTGGAGCCCGTCACGCGGTTGATCTGGGTCGCGAGCGCGTCCATCTGGGCGGTGTTGGCGGCCATCGCCGCGCGGGCGGTCTCCAAGCGCGTGGCCTCCAGCGCGCGCCAGCGCGGCAGGGACTCGGGGTTGGCGTCGCCGAACTCGTCGATGATGGTGCGGGTGTTGGACGGGTCCAGGCGCCGGTTGATGGACTCCAGGCTCGACTGGAAGTCGGCGCGGCGGTCCTGCCAGTGCGTGCGGCGGTCCGCGAGAATCTGGAGGATCTGCTCGCGCGTGGGGTTGTTGACCCGCACCTCGGGGCCGGGGACGAGCGGGATGAGCACGCCGGCGAACTCGACGGGCGCCGTGGGAATCTGCGCCAGGCCGTCCTCGGCGCTGCGGATGCTGCTCTCGACCTCGGCCAGCTGCTCCTGGAATTCGCGCACGGAGAAGGCGTCGGGGTCGTTGGGGTTGCCGTTCTGGCGCCACTCGCGGATCTGCGGCAGCAGGGCGATGCGGCGCTGGTACTCGGTGGCCGCGTTGCCGGACGCGCCGCCGTCCTCGGCGTCCACCGAGGTCAGGAAGGCGCTGATGTCGGTCTGGAAGCGCGAGATGCGCTGCGCGGCCATGCCCGCCTTGATCTCGGACTCCTGGATGTCGCGGATGGTCCGGTCGTCGGAGAGGATGTCGCGGTCGATCTGGGAGCGCCACTCGCCCACGCGCCCGCTGTTGGCGCTGGCCGCGGCCTGGCCCGCCTGGTTGCTCGCGCGCGACCCCGCGATGGCCGCGCGCCGGGTCTCGATGAGGTCGAGCATCTGGCGGATGGCGGCCTGCGCGGCGTTGATCTCGTTGAGCGAGAGCGCCAGGTCCATCACCGTGGCCAGGCGCGCCATGTTCTGGTGGAAGCCGAGCATCTCGCTGCCGTCGCGACGGTCGCGAAGCGCGATCTGGCGCAGGCGCGCCTGCGCCTGGAGCTGGCGCTGGGCCGCGTCGCGCTGGGTCATCTCGCCGCGCACGTCGGCGCGCAGGCCCTCGATCTCGCCGAGCAAGGTCTCGATGCGGGTGAGCGTGGCGGGGTCCACGGGCGCCACCGGTCCGCGCTGGGCGCGGCCTTCGGTGTAGTCTTCCAGGCGCGAGGCCATCGCGCGCAAGGACGCCTCGCGCACCAGGAGGTCGTCGCCCAAGGCGATGGGCTCGTCGGGCGGCGGGCCGACCTGCGTGCGGTAACGCTCCTGCAGGGCGCGCAGGCGGCGCAGCTCGGCCAGGTCGTCGGGCGCGGGATTGTTGAGGTCGGTGCGCGCGGCGAGGCGGGCGCGCACGTAATCCTCGGCGGCCTGGCCGTCCATCTCGCGCAGGAGGCGCTCGTGCTCCGCGCGCTCCTCGGGGGTGAGCGGGCGGCTCTCGCGGCGCAGGGCCGCCAGGCGCGCCTCGGCGTCGCCGAGCGCGCTGCGCAGCCCCGTCAAGTGCTCGCGCGTGGCGGCGATTTCGGCGTCGAGGCCGCCGGCCATGCCGACGAGCTCGCGGATGCGGGCCGTCGCCGCGTCCATCGGCTGGCGCCACAGGTCCCGGTCGAAGGGCAACACGCGCCCTTCGCGCGTCGAGGCCTCGTGGATGACGCCGGCCGCCGGCGCGCGCATCAAGGCGGCGTCGGCCGCCCCCTCGTGGCCGGCCAACGCCTTGACCACGAGCGCGGTGCGCATCGTGTGGTCGGCGATGTCGAAGCCGACGAAGGTCTGGAGCTTATAAAGGAGGACGTTGCCCCACGTGATGGCGCCGCCGAACGGAATGAGATTGTGGTGCTCGACGCCGTGTTCGTCCGTCCAGACGTCGGGCCGCTCGATGGCCGCGCCGATGGCGTGCATGATGCCCGGCTTGACGCCGGTGACGGATTCGACCACGGGGTCCACGGCCGAGTCGATCTGGGTGGCGTAGGTCATGATGCCTTCGATCTCGGCGCCGACCGTGGCCAGGCCGATGAAGGACTTCAGGTTCGCGCGCCAGAACGTCCAGGACACGAAGGTGCCCAGCACGGCCAGCACGACCTCGCGGTTGAGCCAGGGCAGGGGTTCGCCCGGGTCCTTCTCCCTGATGGGCGCCAGGCGCTCGCGCATGGCGCGCGGGAAGGTGAGCATGCTCGCCAGGATGAGGGTGTTGAGCAGGGGGCCGAGCACCAGGTCCTTGACGAGCGCCGCCGCCGCCGCCGCGAACACGGGCGCGAGCACGGGGCCGAGGAAGGGCACGGCGGCCACGGCCACGGGCAGGCCGTTGAGCAGGCCGACGATGAGCGGGCCGAGGAAGGGAATCGACGAGATGGCGAAAGACAGCGGCAGCACCGGCGAGAGCGCGCCGAGCAGGCCCATCGCGATGGCGCTGAAGATGGCCAAGGTGATGCGGCGAGCCATGAAGGTCGTCATCGGCTTGGCCAGCGGGACGATGAACCAGTGGTCGAGCTGGCGGTACCAGGCCTTGGAGCGCAGGCCGCCAAGAGCGCCCCGGCCGTTTTGGCCCACGTCCTTGATCGCCGCGTCGAACCAGCGCTCGGCCAGGTCCGGGTTCTCGATGGAGAGGAAGTCCTGGCCGCCGCGGAAGAACTCGAAGGTGATGGCGCGGCGGAAGTAGCCGAAGAAGAACATGTCGAAGAGGTGGTAGGGCAGGCGCACGGCCGCGCCGATGAAATGTTTGTGCAGCTCGGAGACGCGCAGCAACGCGCCGCGCCAGCCCTCGGGGTAGGTCTTGTTGGCGAGGTTGCGGAAGCTCGACCAGCCGGAGTATTTCTTATGGTCGAAGCGCTCGAACTGCATGCGGTTGGCGGTCTGGAGCTTGTCGTACACCGCGAGCCACTTATCGAGCGGCCCGTCCGCGTTCAAGCCCTGGCGGGCGGCCGAGGCGAGCACGCGCTCGCGCGGGATGCCGAACTGGCGGGAAATCTGGTCGATGACGGCGGCGGAGTCGGCGCCGGCGGGCAGGCGGCCCAGCTTCGGCTCGCGCTGGACGCCCTTCACCTTGCGGAAGCCGAGGAAGTCCTCGTGCAGCCACTTAAACGGCCCGGCCGGTACGGGCGCGGGGCTGGTTTGCGGCGGCTCGGATTTAGGCGGCTCGGGCGTTTGGTCGCGGGGCGGGCCCTGGGGCGGCTCGGCCGGCGGGGCGGGCAGCTGAGGGGCGGGCGCGGGCGCGGGCAGCTGCGGCGCGGGAGCCGGCTGCGAGGGGTTGTCGGGAACCGGGGCGGGCTGCGGCTTGCCGGGAACGGGGACCGGGAGGTTCGGCTTGTCGGGGACGGGGACCGGAAGGTTGGGGGTTTCGGGGGCGGGGACCGGAAGGCTCGGGGCCTCGGGCGGCGCGCGATCCCCGGGGACCTGCGGGGCGGGCGCCTCGGCGGGACGGGCGACGGCGGCGACCGGGGCGGAGGCCCGGCCGCGGCCGTCGAGGAAATGCCAGGCCGCGTCCCCCTTCCAGGACGGGACCAGCTCGAGGCGGATGGGCTTCAGCGAGGGTTTGGCGGCCTTCAGCGCCGCGTACGCCTCGCGCACGGACGAGGCGGCCTCCAGGCGCGTGTCCCACAACGTGGGGACCGCCGCGCGGCTCTGGCGCGGGGTGAGGCGTTTGGACTCGACGCGTTTGGCCCACACCGTCAGCTCGCGGCGGCTCTTGTCGGAGCGGAACACGAAAATCCAATGCGCGCGGGCGTCGTCGAGGTTGATGGCGACGCGCACGAGCCGCGCGTCGGGCTCCAGGCGGCGGGCGCGCTCCTGAGCCTCGGCCTTCAGCGCGAGCAGGGAGCGTCCGTCGGCGCCGCGCGCGTCTGCGGGCAGCCGTTCGAAGCTTTTCGGCGCGACGGCGCCTTCGACGTTGGCCAGCGGCGCGGCGGGCAAAACGACCTTGCCGTCCGCGCCGACCGAGACCGCGACGCCGCGCCGGTCGGTGAAGCGCCAGGCCGCCGGCCCGTTCCACGCCGGGTCGGCTTCCACGCGCGCGGGGCGGAAACGCGGCGCGGCCCGCTTGAGCGCGGCGTAGGCCTTGTCGAGGCCGCCGACGGATTCCAGCCGCGTGTCCCACAACGTCGGCGCCTTCACCGGCCGGAAGCCGAGGCTGCGCACTCCGACGCGTTTGGTCCAGACCGTCAGCTCGCGGCGGCTCTTGTCGGAGCGGAACACGAAGATCCAATGCGAACGCGGGTCCTCGAGGTCGATGGCCACGCTCACCAGGCGCGCGTCGGGCGCCAGGCGGCGGGCGCGCTCCTGCGCCTCGGCCTTGGCGGCGACGAGGGCTTCGGGCGAGGCTTCGCGCGCTTCGGCGGGCAGGCGGCGCCAGGAGCGCGGCAGCTTCGGCTCGGCGGCGTCTTCGGCCTGGGGCGCGGCTTCGGGGGCGCCGAGAAGCAGGCGGGGCAGGCCGGGGAACTCGTCGTGGATGGGGCCGTATTCCTCGACCGGTTCGTTGCGGGGCGAGGGCGCGTCGTTGGGCGCGGGCAAGTCGGAGGCGGGGCCGGCCGGGGGCGGGCCGCGGGGTACCGACTTGCGCGTGATATTCCAACTGATGCCGGCCGTCACCGCGTACACGGCGTTGAGAGCCGTGTACACCGTGAACTGGATCATCTCCGAGGAGCCGAACGGGGCGCCCAGCGCCATCTTGATGGTCCAGACCATGAAAGCCACGGAGGAAATCATGAAGATAAGGGAGAATTCGGGGGCGAAGCTCTTAGGCAATTCGCCGCGGCGCAAGGCCAGCATGTCGGGGGCGAAGAGCAGGAGGTACATGCCGCCGGTGACGATCTGGATGCCCAAGGTGATGCGGCCGATGCCGTCGGGGCTCAGCAGGCCCGAGAGCAACCCGGGCACCGTCGCCTCCGCGGCGAAATAGAGCCCGCTACTGAGCCCCAAGACGAGCAACGAGCCCACCCCCGTGGCGACGGCGGACTTGGGGCTGAACGTACGGTCATCAGCCGGCGCCGGCCCCGTGCGTTTTCCGATCCAGGCGGCGGGCCACACCGCGAGCATCGCCGCGGCGCCGAACAGATTCTGGATGCCCCAGAACGCCATGCCCGCGACGGGAGCGCTGATGAGGCCGAGCGCCAGGTTGGCGCCGATGAGCACACCCGCGCGCCACGCGGGCATCGCCTGGGCCGAGCCGGTCTTGAAGGCGCGATAGATTTCGGGCAACGGGAAAATGAAGGCCAGCGCGTTGCCGATGAGGTAGCCGCCTTGGCCGAGCATGCCGAGCAGGCCCGGGTCGGCGGCGACGGGGGCCGCGGCCGAGGCTGAGGCCGCGGGCGAAGCGGCAACGGGCTGGGCGGCGGCGCCGCCGCCATCGGACTGCCCCAAGGCCAACACGGCGCTCGAGCCCACGGCGAAGGCGCCGACGGCCGCGCGTTTGGTCCAGCGCGCCAGCGTGGTCGGGTTGGAGCGCTCGCCCGCGACGGGTTCGGCCAGGGCGGGTTTGGCCTTCGCGCCCGTGAACAACGCGTCGCCGTGGAGCTTGGCGTCGGAGACGGAGCCCGTGATCGCGCCCTCGGACGGGCGTTTGGCGGCGGCGCCGGACAGCGATTCGAGGAACCGGCCCAGCAACGTGACGGGCGCGTCGTCGGGAGCGGAGACGGCGGCCGCGGGACCGGCGGCCGGCAGGACGCGGACGGCGGCCGCGGGAGCCGCCGGCGCGACGAGGGACGCGGGTTTGGCCAGCGCGAGCTGGGCGGCGTCGGCGGGCGCGTAGGAGCGGTCGCCGGGAAGGGCGCGCGGACCGCCCATGGAGTAGGCCGGGGTGAAGGCGGGCGTCAGGGCCAGCGGCGCCAAGGTCGGCACCGTGAAGGAAACGCCGCTGCGCGCCGTGGCGGCCGCTCCCGCTTCTCCGCCGCGACCGGCATCACGGGCGGCGCCGCCCACTCGGACGTTGCCCGCGGCCAAGGCGGGCACGGCGGGGGTGATGGCCGAGAAGACCAAGCTGGCCGAAACGACGGCCGCTAAGGTTTTACGGGCTGCGCGGGGGGCGCTGGCCTTCATTCCCTATAGGATAGCCCCCCTCTCGGCTTCTGTCACCCCCTCATGAGGCCTGGAAAGGCCCCGTTAAACGGCCCAGGGGTTTTTGGGACCTAGGACCTGCGGGTGTCAGGCTTTAAGTAATTGGGATAAAGCTAATTTAAAGCCGCTATTTTCCCCGTCTCTCGACGAGAAAAAGGCCCTAATTAACCTTCGGGTCGCCCATCTCCAGCGAACGGATGAGCTGGGAGATGGCGCTGGGGGTCCGATGGAACAGCCGGGCCAGCTCGGAAACGCCCATGCGGGTCTCTTTCCAGACCCGGTGCACGGCTTCCCGGCGCACGGCCGAGACCTCGCGCCACTGCACGCGGGAGAGGATCTTGTCCTCGGCGACGCCGTGGCGCAGCGCCACCTCGGTGATGATCTTGCGGGCGGCCTCGACGGGCACGGCGCGGGGCGCGACCGGGGCGTCCCGGTGCGCGGAAAGCTTGTTGAGAAAGGCCTCGGAGCCGATGGCGACGCCCCCCACGATGGGCAGGACCTGGTCGCCGGCGGTCTTCATGCGGTCCTTTATGTACTGCAGGTAGCGCACGGACTGCTTGATGCGCAGGTTGCCGAACTTGCGCAGAACGACGTCGGAGTCCACGAGCGGCTCCTTGTGCTCGGCCTCGACGTAGGCGGCGCAGGAGGACCACTGGTAGCGCCAGGGCTTGTCCTTGAGCGCGTCGCGCACGCAGGCCAGGTGCACGTAACGCGTCATCTCGGCCAGGTGGGTCTCCTTCTCGACGAGGTAGGCCTTGTAGCGGCCCTGGAACACGTGGCCGCTGGTGTTGTGCGCGGTGTTGAAGTACTTCGTGTACTGCGTGTTGAAGCCCTGCATCACCGTCGAAAGATTGGGCGTCGCGGTCTCGATGAGGAGGTTGACCGAGCTGCCGAGCAGGCTGTAGGCGAACACCTTGAGCCCGTAGCGCTCCTTGTACGCGCGCATCAGCGACAGGAACTGGCGGCGGTCCTGGTTGGAGAGGAAAAGGTCCTGGCGGTTGTTGCCCTGGAGCACGACCAGGTAGCAGGCTCCGGCGTATTCGATGCGTTTGGGGCGGCCCATGTTGATACCTCGCTAGAAAGACGAGTCTAGCATAATATCACGATGTCGTGCCAGGCTTTAAAACGTCAAGCCGAGGACGCGCCGCACAGCAGCTCGTAGAACTTCCCGCCCGCGAGCTCCGACGGCGTGACCGCGTCGTGCGCGCCCGCGTCGCGCAGGGCCTTCGCGTCGGCCGGCTCGTCGGCGGTCATGATCCAGCGCGCGCGCGGCGCGAGCTTCTTGAGGTGGCCGAGCAGCTTCTGGTTGCTCGTGCCCTTGAGGAACACGTCGGGCACCGAGCACACGACCACGGAAGCCCCCTCCACGCCCAGGTGTTTGAGCGTGTCGGGGTGCGCCAGGTCGCCGTAGGCCCACTGGAAGCCGCGCGCGACCAGCCGGTCGCGGATGGCGGGGTTGTAGTCCACGACCAGCACGCGTTTCTTGATTTCGGGCGCGTTGCGGTGGATCTCATCGACGAGGACCTCGCCCGCGCGGAAGCAGCCCAGCAGGATGATGTCGCGGCCCTCGTGGGAAGCGCCCTTGGTCTCGGTCTCGCACAGCTCCTTGAGCCCGATTTTGGTGAGCACCTTCATGATGCCCCGCGCGATGCGGTCGTTGAGGAGGATGAGGTAGGTCGAGCTCACCGAGGTGGCCAGCATGGCCGTCAGCACGAAGGTCTGCAGCTCCGGTCCGACGTGGCCGTAGCCCTTGCCCAAGGCCAGGATGACGAGGGAGAACTCGCTGATTTGGGAGAGGTTCGAGGCCGAAACCAGCCCCGTGCGCAGGCCCATGCCCAGGAAACGCGTCGTCAGCGCCACGGTCAGCACGCGGCTGACGAACACGAACACCACGACCAACGCCGACATGGCCAGCACCGAGGCGGTCGGCTTGGGCACCTGCAGGCCCAGCGCGACGAAGAACAAGGTGACGAAGAAGTCTCGGATGCCGCCGATCTTGGACACGACGTCCACCCCGTAGGGGAAGGCCGCGATGCTCATGCCGCCGATGAGCGCGCCCATCTCCTTGGAAAGACCGGCCTTCTCCGCGAGGCCGCAGATGAGGAAACACCAGGCCATCGAGGTGAGCAAGACGAGCTCGGGATTCTTGCCGGCGGCCTTGTACAGGCGGGAGAGGAGGTGGCGGCTCACCAGGAAGGCCGCGGCCACGAGCACGGCGCCTTGGCCCACGGAGCGCAGGATGCTGCCCAGCTCGGGCGAGAGCAGGTTGGGCTGGAACGCCATGAACGCGATGGCCCAGAGGTCCTGGAGCACGAGGATGCCGATGGTCAGGCGGCCGGCGACGGTCGTGGTCTCGAACTTATCGGCGAGCAGCTTGACCACGATGAGGGTCGAGCTCAACGACAAACCCACGGCCAGGTACAGGAGGTCGAAGCGGCCGCCGCCCAGCGCGAAGCCGAACGGCTTGAAGAAGGCCAGGCCGAGCAGCACGCAGCCCACGAACTGCACGATGCCCAGCACGGCCATGGTGCGGCCCATCTTCGCCAGCTCGCGCAGGTCGATCTCCAGGCCGATGATGAACAGCAGGAAGATGAGGCCGATCTCGGAGATGAGGTGGACGCTGTCGGCGCTGGTCACCAGGCCGAAGCCGAGCTGGCTGCCCAGCAGGACGCCGCCGAGCACGTAGCCGAGAATCAACGGCTGCTTGAGCACGCGCGCGAGGTGGGACGCCGCCGCGGCGAAGACGATGCCCAGGCCGATGTCTTTAAGGAGGGAGACCTCGTGGTGGTCCATGTCGCGCCGTGATGATATCAGACGACAGGCGCTAGGCGGCGGGGCCCGAGAGCAGCAGGCGCCGGGCCGCGTCGAGCGCGCCGGGATCGCCGAACAAGGTCAGGCGGTCCCCCGACTCGAGGCGCGCGTCCGGGCCCGGGACGAGCGACTTGCCGCCCGGGCGCACGAGCCGCAGCGCCATCACGCCGGTGCGCGGCCGCAGCTCGGTCTCCACCAAGGTCCGCCCGGCGCACCACGCGTCCTCTCGGACCAGCAGGTCTCCCAGCCGCACCTGGCCGGGGTCGTGGGATTCCGCCAGCGCCGCGAGCGCGTGTTCGGCCGCGCCCGGCTCGGCGCGGGACATGTTCTCGCGCAGGGCGGATTGGACCAGCGAATAGAGCCGGGTCAGGCGGCGCCACAGCAGCACCGCGGCCAGCGCCGCCGCGGCCAGCGCGCCGAGGCCCGCGGTGCCGTCGGGCAACAGCGGCAGGCTCAGCGCGACGTAGCCGGCCATGGCCGCGGCCGAGGCCGCGACGGGCACCGCCCGGCCCAGGCGCGGGCGGCGCTCGATGAGGGCGCGTCCGTCGCGGCTGGGGAAGGCCGTCTCCAGGCCGATGAGGGCCACGGCCTGCGCCTTGCGCGCGATGGCGATGACCGAGGGCAAAGACAACGCCGAGACGACGAACCACAACAGGCCGGGATACCGGCGGTCGGCGCCCACCAGCGGGTCGAAGCCGGCGCTGACCAAGGCGATGCCGGCGACGAGCAACGCGTTGGCGCCGAGCTGGAGCAGCGACGGCTTGGCCAAGGTCCAGCCCACGGCGGCGCGCCCGCGCGGGCCGACGCCCGCCAGGAAGCGGCCGTAGGCGGCAAGGGCGCGGTCCAAGGCCCCCGGGACGAGCGAACGCAGCGCGCGTTCGTCGGCGCGCGGCATCGCGAAGGAGGAGAGCAAGGTCGTGGTCAGGCACAACGCCACCGCCAGCTCGTGCACGGGCTGGGTGGTCGCGCCCGACCGTTTGGCGGTCTGCGCGAGGATGAAGGAGAACTCGCCGATGGGGAGCATGGCCAAAGACGCCTGGGCCGCGGTCACCGCGCCGGCCCCCACCGCGACGAAGGCGCCGATGTTGACGCCCAGGCGGACCACGGTGAGCGCCGCGGCCGCCAGCGCCGCGACCTGCCAGTTCTGCTGCAGCCAACGCGGGTCGATGAGCATGCCGATGGACACGAAGAAGACGGCCCCGAACACGTCGCGAAAAGGCGCCACCGTCTCGTGCAGCTTGGCCGTGTTGCCGCCCAAAGAGGCCACCGCGCCCGCGAGGAAGGCGCCCAGGGCCGCGGAGAAGCCGAAGAGGTGGGTGAGCGTCGCCACGCCGAAACACAGGCCGATGAGGCACAACGAGCGCACCTCCTCCATGCCGCTGCGGTCGGCCAGCGCCAGCAGGCGCGGGATGAGCACCCCGGCCACGCCGACGAGCATGCACAGCCCCGCGAAGCGTCCCGCCAGGGCCGCGGCGTCGGTCATGTTCGACGCGGCGCCCGGGGCGGCCACGAAGGCGATGAGCAGGACGGCGATCATGTCCTCGGCGATGAGCACGGCGGCGACGAGCTCCTCCCAGCCGGACGGGGCGTGCGCGCGTTCGAGCAAGGTCCGCGCGACGATGGCCGTGCTCGCCAGCGCCGCCGCCCCGCCGAGCACGAGCGCGTCCTTGGCGGGCCAGCCCAGCGCGCGGCCGAGCGCCCAGCCGGCGAGGATGATGACGCCGGCCTCCAACGCCGCGCAGACCAGCGCCTTGGTGCCCGCGCGCGCCAGCCGCTGGAAGTTGAACTCCGAGCCCAGCGCGAAGAGCAGGAACACGACGCCGATCTCGGCGAGCGCTTCGAGGCTGCGGGGGTCGGCGACGAGCACGTAGGGCGGCGTGTGCGGCCCGATGATCAGGCCCGCGACGAGGTAGCCCAGCACGGGCGGCCAGCCCAGGCGCCGGAAAACGAGCAGCACCGCGGCCGCGAGGCTGGTGACGACGGCGAGGTCTCGTAGGAAGAGGTAGGGATCCATGCCAGGGGCTTACGGCTTGCGGGGCGACGGGCGCTTGAGCATCGCTTCGACGCGGGCGAGCGCGCCCGCATCGCGCGCGGCCACGATGTCGGCATAAGCATAACCTTGCGGGCCCGGATCCGCCAGGGCTTTCGCCGCCGCGAGCTCCGCGCGGGCCTCGGCGGCGCGTCCCTGGCCCCACAAGGCCACGGCGCGGCCCAGCCGCGCGTCGCGAAACGCCGGCTCGAGCTCCGCCGCGCGGGCGTGGAACCGCTCCGCCTCCGCCCAGTCCCCGCGGCGCTGCGCGAGCAGGCCGCGGCGGAAGGCGTACACCGCGTTGTACGGCGCCGTCGCCTGCGCCCGCGCCCATTGCTCGTCGGCGACGGCGTAGCCGCCCCCGCTTTCATACAGCAGCGCCAGCTCCGCGCGCAAATCGGCGTCCTCGGGGTAGAAGGCCAAGGCGTGGGCCGTGCGCCACACGCGCGCCTCCAGCGGCCCCTCGCCGGCGGTCTCGCGCGCCGCGGGCGCCAGCGGGCCCGCGACGAGCAGCACGCCCGCCGCCAGCAGCGCCGAACGCGGCAACACGACGCGCCACGGCAGCGCGGCGTCCCCCGCGCAGGCCAGCGCCGAGAAATACAGGAAGCCCAACGCCGGCACCTGGAGCAGGTTGTCGCCCAGCAGCATGACGGCCATGCCCGCGGCCGCGGCCGCCGCGCCCGCGCAAGCGGGGTCGGGTCCGGGGCGCAGCAACGGCGACAAGGTCAGCAGGAAACCCAGCGCCCACAAGACGAGGCCCGCCCAACCCGTCTCCGCCGCCGCCTGCAGGGGCTCGGAATGCGCGTGGTCGCTGACGAGGTTGTAACGCGCGGGGCCCTCCGCCGCCACCGGATGGCGCAGGTAGCCCAGCCGGTAGTTGCCCGGGCCCCACCCGTGCAGCGGCGCGTCCGACGCCGCGGCCGCGGCGACGCGCCATTGGTCGGCGCGTCCCCACTGGTAACGGGAATCCTTCTTGAGCAGCAGGTCGCGGCTGGCCGGCACGAGTAGCGCCGCGGCCAACGGGAGCCCCAGCAGCCACGCGGCCTTGGCCGCGCCGAGGCGGCGGACGGCGACCAGCGCCGCGGCCGCGAGCAGGCCGAGCAGCGCCCCGCGCGAGCGCACGCCCAGCACATAGACGCCCCCGAGCAGCGCCGCCGCCAGCCCGGCCGCGCGCAGGCGCCGCCCCGCGTCAGGGTGCGCCGCCGCGCCCAGGCCCGCGGCGGCGGCGGCCAGCACCGCGAAAGCCGTGTAGCCGTAGCAGCGGCCCGTCCCGCTGAAAATGAGCCCGTGCGCGCCCGCGTAATGCCCCGTGCGCCACCCCGTCCAGGCGCCCGCGACCGCGAGCACGGCTCCCGCGCCCCATAGAGCCCGCAGCCACTGCCCGCGCTCCTTCTCTCGCCACGTCGCGTGCGCCGTCGCGAAGAACAGCAGGGCGCCCCCCACCGGGCCACGACGGGCACCGCCGCCCACGGCTGGGACGACGCCGCGGCCGCGAGCACCGACCACCCGAGCCACGGCAGCCACCAACCCGCCGGCCCCAACGCGAGCGGCGCGCGGCGCGTCGCCCACCACAACGCGGCCGCGGCGGCCGCGACGGCCCACGGCATGGGGTATGCGCCCTGCGCGAGCAACGCGCCGAATAAGACGACGAGCCCTGCGTCCATGCCTCATGTTAACAAACGAGGCTCGGCCCGCCTTAACGTTTGTTGATCACCCTCTGGATGAGGTCGAGGGCCGGGTAGCGGCCGGGAGACATCTGCTCCTGGATCACGTTGCCCGAGATGTGGAGGTCGTTTTCCACCTCGAGCTGGCGCTCGCGGAGCCGGTCTCGAATCAGGTTCCGGTACGTGACGGCCGTCTCGATGCCGGAAGGCGTCTGCAGGGCTTCCTGCGCGAGAATGAAGTCCTCGAACAGCGCCCACGAGTTCTGCGTCTCGCCGCGCGCGCGCGCGAACTCCTTGAACACCGGGTCGTCCGCCAGCCTGACGAAAAACGGCTCCTGGAGCATGCTCCGGAACGCGGCCTCGCCTTGGGCGATCTCGATGTCGAGCAGCATGGTGAAATCGCGCTTGGCTCCCGGGAGGACGCGCCCGACGTCGATGCGCCCGAAGGTCTGGACGTTGTGGACCTGGGAGTTGAGCTCGGGGCTGATGACGAGCAGGCTGTGGTTGGTGATGCCGTTGAACGGATTCTCCACGCGGCCGCTGCGGTCGCCGCGGAAGTTGAGGTCGAGCCCGCGGCCGCCGACCGTGGAGTCGAGCAGCAGGACTCGCACCTTGCCCGTCGTCAGACCCTCGAAGTTCTTCTGCTGGACGACACGGGCCTCCGGCCGCCCGGACAACTCCAGGGCGCCGACGAAAGCCTTGGCGATCTCCTCGCGCGAGACGATGCCGTTGCTGATGAGGTAATTCTCGATGCGCCGCAGCATGTTCTGGTTCGGGACGCTGATGGTGACGAGGTTCGTGGCCTCCGGCTGTTTGGCGCGCTGCGCGGTGAGCCAGGCACGCGTGGTCGCGGATTGGAACTCGCTGATGGTGACCACGGGCGCTTCCTTGCCGCTTTGGCCGGTCCTGACGAGATGGGCTTCCACGTCCGCGCGGACGTCACGCGGCATCTCCTCGAGCTTCGTGATGACCAACTGGTCGCGCGACTGCTGCCGGCCCGCTATGATGGCTTCCTCGACGGCCTTGGCCTGCGCCCTGAAGCCGCGCACCTGGCGCAGGTTCAGGCCCGGCGGATCGCCCGAGGGTTTGCCCGCGATGGCCCGGATGCGCCTCTGCAGGAAGTTGAACCAGACCTTGCCCGCCGTCGCGGAGGTGCCGATGAAGTTGCCCCGCACGATGTCCACCACCGTGGACAATTTGCCCTCGCGGTAAGGCAACGTCACGTCGGTCTTGTATTTCAGCTCCTCGTACATGCGACCGGCGTCGTCCATGTTCTCGAACCAGTTGCCGTTGTGGATGACCTCGATCTTATTGGTGACGCCGTTGTGACGGTAACGGTTGATCTTGTGATGGGGGCCGTTGAGCATCACGAAGAAGCGCTTATACGCCCACGAATAACGGCCGCCCCACATGCGCGGGAAGAACAAGCCGGGCAGAATCGTGAAAAAGAGCTCCGCGCGCAGATTGGCCGCCATCAGCGGGTCCTGTAACGTGGCCTTCAGCAGCCTGGCGCTGTCGATGCGCGACTGGCCGACGCGTCGCACGTTGACCGTCAGCGGCCGCTCGGCGAAGACCTGGAAGGTCATCTTTCCGACGGAGAACAGGTTGCCGAAGAGGGAGCCGCCCGCGTATTCGCGCTGCAGGCGCTCCATCGCCGCCGTCGCCACCTCCGGCTTCTCGCTGAACAGCTCCGGGTCTCGCGAATACGGCTCGGCGCGGTCGCGGATGACCTCGAGCTCCCTGACGATCGGGCTGGTGTCCGAGCCGAATTCGCGCATGATGCCGCGGCGCATGCGCAGCATGCGCCGCGCCATGCCTTCGAAGCCCGCGGGGGCCTTCTCGACCAGCCCGGCGATTTCCTCGCCGACCTCGCGCGAGATCTCGCGCACCCGCCGCAGCGCGTGGGTGGTCATGGTCGAGACTTCTTTGCTCAATTGGGCGACCTCACGCAGGGCTTGGGCGCGCTCGGGGCTGCGCAGGGGCGCCGCCTCCAGCCTCGCCCGGGCCGACGCCAGCTGGTCGCGCGCCACGCTCAGCCGCAGCAGGGGCCGCGAGGCGCCGTCGGAAAAGCCGGTGAGCTCCGTCACCTTCGCGAGGGCCTGCGTGCGCAGGGTTTCACGCTCGTTGAGCCGGGCTTGCCGCGCGCGCTCCAGCTGGGGGTCGGACGGGTTGCGGTCGCGCGCGGCCTGGGCCGCCTTGAGGGCCTCGTCCGCGTCCCGGATCTTGCGGCGCAGCGCCAGGTGCTCGTCGTGAGACCGCCGCTGTCCGGGCGTCAATTTCTCGCGCAGCGCCGTCATCTCCCGCATCGCGAGATTGAGCATGGGTTCGACGTGGCCCGGGCGCGCCTCGGGCTTGAGGCGCGCCTGGCCTTCCAGCATCGCCACTCGATCCGCGAGCGTGACGATGCGCGCGCCGGCGTCCACCGACTCGAAACGCGCCGCGACGTTGGTCTCCGCCTCGAGCACGCTCAGCTCCTGCCGCTTGACGGCGATGGCGGCGTCGCGCCGCGCGATGTCGCGTTCGAGCTGCGCGGCCCGGTTCGTGCCGCGCTCGCTGAGCGTGCGGGCCGACATCAGGACGTCCCCGGGCCGCGTCGGGCCGCGGACGGGCTGCCAGTTCGCCGGGGTCGTCGGCTGCCCGGGCGTCACGCCGCGCTCGGCGACCTTGACCAGCGTCACACCCGGCTGCGCCGCCTCGAACCGGCTCGCCTGCGCGGCCTCCTGCCGGACGACGTCGATCTCCGCGCGCGCCGAGGCGTTCTCCAGCTCCGCCGCGCGAATCTCGTCGTGGCGCCTCTCCATGTTGCGCTCGCCGGTCATCCGCCGCGACCGCGCGGCGCGCACGGATTCGATGACGCTGGTCTCGCTGCCCGTCAGCTGCGAAAGGTTCGCCTGCCGGTTCACGAAGCGCCACACGTCGCGCACCAGATTCCTGTCCGCGATCGGGGTCGGCGGATTGGCGATGAGACGGTCGATTTCCGTCATCGAGCGCCTCACCGCCTGGACCGACTCGCCCGACGACGCGCCGAGGTCCGCGGTGGACTCGCGCAAGCGGCGCAAAGCCGTCGCCATATCCGTCCGCGCGCTGGCGACCGGCTCCGGCCCGACGGCGCGGCGCAGCTTCTCGGTCGCCTGCACCAAATCGTCGGCCGCGCGGACGATCGGCGCCACGTCGGCCGCGTCCATGCGCTGCGCTTCGACGCGGATCTGGCGCGCCTCCTGCGCGAGCCCGGTCAGCAAGGAAGCGTCCCGGGCCTGGAGGCGGGCCTCGATGGTCAGGTCGATTTCCTCGTGGCGCCGGTGGGAGCTCGACGTCCGCGTCAGGCTGCCGATCTGCTCGCCGACGGTCGTCGCCGGCTGCAGCGCGGCGCCGTCGAGCTCGTCGCCGAGGATCCAATACTTTCGGCGGGCGTTTCGCCCCGCCATTTTGCCTTCGACGATCTCCCTTTCAACCCCTCGTAGGTGTTGAACTCCATCTTCGATTCCGTGCCGTACGCGGCGAAATCGTTCTTCGCCTGCCCCTCGAGGCCTTTGGACACCGTGAGGAACAAGACCTTCAAGCCGCGGATCGCGGCGTCCGCCTCGACGAGGGGCAGGAGCCCTTCGAAGTTGAGCAGGGTTTTGCCGCCGCCGGTCTTGAGCAGCTGGAAAATCTGCACTTCGCGCCCGCCTTGTCCTTCCTCCACGTACATCGCCAGGGTCGTGATGAGGGCCTCGAACTGCTCGGGCCGCCAGCCCGGCAGCGCGTTGCCGGACTTGTCCTTGATGGCCCAGGACGCCCCGCGCATCTCGGTCAGATGGCGCAGCAGCGAGGTGCGTTCGGCTTCCGTGACCCGCGTGTTCCGCTGCAGCACCTCCTCCATCTTGGCGACGGTCTGCTCCCACGGGCCTTTGACGCCCGGCTGGGAGACGCGGCCGGACGTCGGGAAGGTGTGCGCGTTGTAGATGTCGTCCCAGCTTCTCAGGATTTCCTGGATATGAGGCCGGCTCGCGTATTGGTTGCGCAACGACGTCATGAGCTCCTCGCGGATGGCCTTCACCGTCTCCACGTTGTTGAAGCTGTTGAAGCGCCGCTCCTCGGCGCGGACGAGATTGAGCAAATCGTCGAACAGGGCGAACTCGTCGGCGGCGAGCTGCCCCCGCTTGAGCCGGGCCTGCAGCCGCCCGCCCCAAATGTCCAGCAGCCGGTTGTAATCCTTGATGGCGGCGGCGACCTGCTCCGGGGTGAGGGCCGCCAGATCCGCCTCGAGCGCGTTGGGTTCGCGCAACGGATGTTTGCCCTCTCTCCACCGCGCCACCGATTCCGCCAGGAAAAGCGCCTCGTCCGCGACGGCCTGGGACTTCTTGCCGGGAACGCGGCCGAAAAGGCCCCTTCGCGACCGGAACTCGTGCACCCTCTTGGCGAACGTCTCGGCGAAAGGCCTGGTCAGGCCGGCGGAATCCACGGCGCGTTTGTTGACCGGCTCGATGAGGTCCAGGATCTCGCGCGGAATCGTGACGCCTTCCAAGTTCCGGCTGGCCGTGCGCAGGGCCCGCGCGACCGCGTACCTCTCGAAGTAGGTCTTGATGCCGAAGCCCTCGACGAACTGGCCGTCCGGCGTGTTGAAGAAACGCCGCGCCAGCTCGGGGTTCTCGACGAACGCCCTCGCCATTTTTTCGCGAGCGACCGCGATGACCTCGTCGTTGACGCGCAGGCCGTTGCGCAGCGGCGGGGACGACTCGTCCATCCGCGTGATGTCGTAGAAAGCCTTCGGGTTGACGCCTTTGAAGTTGCCGTTGACGACCCCGGCCGCCTCATCGACGGCGAGGCGGATGGCCTCCATGCGCGCGGCGGGGGTCAAGCGGACGCTCGCCGTGTTCTGCTCGGTCTTGAAGGCCAATTCGAAAACGGTTTGCGACAGCGGCACCTTGATGCGCCCGCCCGGAATCTGCACGACGGCGTCTTCCGTCAAGTTGCCGAGCTCCGCGATGCGGCTTCTGCCGCTGGCGTCGCGTTCGGCGTACAACTTGACCGTCTCCATGGAGCGCCGATGCTGGTTGGCCGCGAGCATCTGCTGGGCCGGAGCGACGGGCAGCAGCAGCCAAATGGGAGATGCCTCCCACGTCTGGCCGGCCTCCGTCGCGGTTTTGATGCGCCGCTCGACCTCCATCGCCTCGCGGTCGAGCCGCATCTCTTCCGTCTCGCCCTCCGCGCCGGGCAGCACGGAATTATTCAAGCCCATGCCGTAAGTCGTTTCGCGCGCCACGTAGCCGACGGCCTTGCTCAGGAGCACGTACTTCGCGAGCTGGTCGGCGGACGCCAGGGTGAATTGCGCGGCGCCCCCCACCGCGCGGCCGGCCGTGGCGACCCACGTCGGCACGATTCGCGTCAAGGCGGCTCCCGTCTGGGTGAACGCGGGGGCGACGAACCGGCTCGCCTGGCTCATCAGGCTGCTCTCGCCGAAGAAAACCGCGCGCCTGAAGATAGCCGTGCTCCCGACATCGACTAACGCCCCGATGTTGCCCGTGACGCCTCTCATCGCGACCGATTCGATGCCCGAGGAAACCGCGCCCATGCCTCTGAAGGCGGATGACGGCATGCCGATATAACCCAGCAGCGGGTGGAAGGAATCGTTGGACCAGATGACGCCGCCCTCGAAGCCCTGCCAAGCCGCGTCCGCGGCGCTTTCGAACGGCGAATCCGCCCCCATCCACTGATGCTGGATGCTCGTCATGCCGCCGGACACCACGCCGGAGAAACCCGTGAACACCGCCTGGCGGCCGCCGATGCTCGCCGTGCGCCAGCCGAACGCGCCCAGCGCCCGCATCGCGGAGTTGCTGCTACCGAGGAATTCCGGCGCCACCTTCACGCTGAGCAGGCGCGACTCGAAATGCAGCAGCGGCTCCGACAGGATCGGCACGCGCGAGAGCCCGCCCACCGCGGCTCTCAGAGCCCAGCCCGCGATCGGGGCGGCCAGCGCCAGCGCCACGGTCCAGGTCACGAACGACGTTCCGGCGCGCACCCATTTGTTGACGCGCCCCACATCGGCGATCTGCTCGCGGTTGACGCGCAAAGACGACGCGATGCGCAGGGGGTCGGTGACGGTGGCGTCGCCCCCGGTGAGCCGGACCTCTTGAAAGCGCCGCGCCGCGTCCGGATTCATCGCGATGGTCAAACACCGCGCGGCGGCCATCCCGCCGCGATTTACGACCTGCGAGAGGCAATGCTCCGGCGGCAGGGTCGCGGCCAGCCTCGCGACGTCGGCCCAGCTGCTGTGCTCCGTGATGACGACGGCGGGATTGTGCATCCCGCGGGTCAACGGCAGCACGCAGTGCGCGGCCAGGCGGCGCTCGCCGGCGACGAGGCGCGCGATGCAGTCGAGCTGCGGCAGCTGCTCTCGGACCCGCCTGACGTTGGCGCCGTGCTCGAAGCCTAAAGCCTCGCTCGCGGCCCCGTATAAGCTCACGCCCCAATTGCCGATGTTCCAGCCTTCCAACAACGGCGCGTGCAGCTGGCCGTTGCTGAACCAGCTCTGGCCGGATTCCGTGGCGGCGGAGAACGCCGAGGAAGGCGCTTCGACGTAAATGGAGTAATCGGCGCTGACTTCGGTGAGCTCGCGCTGCGCCGAGGACAACCCGGCTTGGATCATATCGAGGCTGGCCATGTAGTTGGCCGAGAGAAGGGCGGCGCGCACCCCCTGCAGCATCCGTTGGACGGCCAGCAGCCGGTCGCGCATCACGACGGCCTGCTCGCCGTAACGCTGACGCAGCGACTCCGAAAACGGCGAGGCCTCCAACGCCGCCCGCACCATGGTGGAGTCGGGGGAAGAGGGGTCGAGGGCTTCCAGCTGGGTGCGAATGGCGTATTCCTGGGTCGCCAGCACGGCCAGGCTCAGCCAGCGCATGGCGACTTTCTCGTTGCTGCCCAGCGACTCGACCAAGGAATCGGAGATGGAGCCGGCCGAGGTGATGGTGTTCATGCGGGCCTGGTATTCCCCGATCGCGGTCAAAGCGCCTTCGAGGTAGCCGCGCCGGGCCCGCATGCGCTGCTGGACGATGTCGTAGATGGACCACCGCCGGCCGCGGTGCTCGCGGAAGTGCGTTTTCGCGCGGTCCTCCAGGGCTCGCCTGAGCCCCGGCTCCAGGTAATAACGCACCTCGCGGATCTGCTCTCCCATCAAGGAGGCCATCAGGACCATGCTCTCCACGTTGAGCGCCTGCATGATGTCGTCGTATTGGTTGCGGAGCTTCCAGTAGCCGTACTGGAACATCTCGACGTTGTAATGGCCGGTCTCGGGGATGAGCGGCACCTGGCGCGGCCGGTCCGAGTTCATGATGCGCTGGTTGTCGCGCAACTGGCGGTTGTAGGTCAACACGCGGTTCTGGTTCATACGGAACGCCAGGCAGTCGCTGAGGCCCGGGTCCCGGTATGGGATATTGCGCGCCCGCGCCGCGGCGCGCGCGGCCTCCTGATTGCGCCGGCACGTGTCGGGCGGGTCCCAGAACTCGGTGCCCGTGCCGTCGGCCAGCGGGACCTGCTGGTACTGCGGCTGCCCTTGCTGTTCGGCCGAGGCAACGCCGGTCATCAAGGCCTCGGTGAGCGTGCCCCACTGGAAGGAGGACTCGGCGACTTCACCCTGCGCTGCTCGCTCCGCGAATTCGCCGAAGCGGGTGCGGAACGCCGCGACCGTGCGCTCCGTCATCGCGCGCTGAGCGTCGCTGTAGGGGCCGGCCTGGCGCAGCCGATCGAAGGCCGGGCGCATGGCCGTGACGGCCTCAGCCGTATTGTAACGCGCGCTCAACGTCCGATACAGCGCGTCGCCGATGGGCGTCAACGTGCGGCCGGTGGTCAGGTAGCTGCGCAAGACGTCGGTGGGGCCGCTGACGACGCCGTTTCTCTCGAAGAAGGCCATCGCCTCCGCGTGGCTGGGGCCGTCCTCGGCGCGGGGTATGGACGGGAAGGCCGCGAGCACGAGGCTCGCCGCGCACAACGTGGCGATGGCTTTCCGCAAGAAAGAGGGCATGAGGGCGCCCGTCGAGGGCGCATCCCAGTTTAACACGCGTAGGCCCTCTTGTCAGGGCCTAAAGTCCCTATAAAATAAGGAACCCGGGACCCGGGCCATATAGGCCCAAAGTCCCGGGTTGCGTTAAGGCCCTAAAGCGGCTCGCTAGTGCAGATTCTGGTAGCCTCGTCAGGTTGCATGCCCCACCACATGACCGGCCCGACGCGCGTGAGCTGCGTGGGCGTCGCCACCGGGGCGGTCCGCATGCACCACACGCCGCGCGCCGCGGTATGGCCCCTCGCCACGAGGATGGACGTGGATCCGACGGGAAGAGCCGTGTCCTTGTAGCCGCGTAGGCTGAGGAGATTGGCCGCAGGCGCGGGATAGCGGCCGGCCCCCCGCGAGAACACCAACATGTTGGCCGTGCGGCGCGGCTGCGGCGCCGCAGTGCCGGGCACAGTCTCCTTGAACTTCACGAAGAGGTGCCACTCTTCCTCCGCCGGCACGGTCGTGGTTTTCTTATAGACGACGGCACCGGACGTCGCGACGCTGCCGGTTTCGCTGTCGTACGCCTCCGCGGGGTACTGGCCGGGCAACGTGGTGGTCTGAGTGAACGGGCCGTCGTCGACCTGGGAAGCCCCGGAGACGGCCGTGGAGCCTTCCGCGCCCGTGGCCGGCGGGTTGTCGCCCGCGGTGCGCTGGACGCGCTCCACGCGCGGCCAGATGATGTACTGCGCCATGTCGGACTTGCGCGTGATTTGGATATTCCCGGCGATGGCGCTGCCGATGGAGTATTCCGCGGGCGCCGTCACCACCGTGCCCAAATTCCTAACGACCGCCGTGCGGTCAGCCTCGGCATAACGCAGGCGGTTGGTGAGCGCGTCCACGAGCACGTCGTTGTCCTTCTGCCAGAGCATCTCCGTCGTGCCCGGCTTGGTGAGGCTACGCAACGAGTTCGCCTCGAAAAGCGCCACGGTCTCGAAATACGGGCGCCGCGCGGTGTCGGGCGTCACTGTCGGCAGGTAAATGTCGAGGTAACGCGCCACCCCGTCGCTGCCCTCCCACGTCACGTAATGAGAGAAGGTGCGGAAGTTTCTCACGCCGCCGAAGCCGACCTGGTTGCCCTCGATGAAGCCGGCCGGCGTCATCACGATGTAGTCGGTGCCGCCGCTGCCGTTAGCCGCGGAGCGTACCGTGTAGCCGCGGGTGCGCGCTTCCTCGGAGAAGTTGTTAGCGACCTCGGTGTAGCCGGACGTGTCGGCCAGCTGTCCCGGGGTCTGGGGGCCGCCGGGCGTGGTCGGGCCGCCGGGGGTGGCGCCGGCGACGGTGGGCGGGGCCGGGCGGTCGCCCGGGCCGTCGCCGACTTCCCACTTGCGGTTAGTCTGGTTGTACGCGAGGTGGAACGGCCGGCCGTTGACCATGCCCAGGTCCACCTTGCCGCTGACGGGCACAAAATCGCCGTCCGGACCCACGCGGCCCGTATTGGCCGCCAGTTCGGGCCGCAGGTCGCGCCACGTCGCGTCGGGCTGCGACGCGAGGCTCGCCGGATAGAAAAGATGCGCGCCGGTGGTGCCCCCGCCCTGCGCCAACACGTAGTAGGACTTGCCGCCCACGTCAATCATTTGCCCCTTATCCATCGCTTGCTGGAAACGAGCGCGGCCCAAATCGCTGGCTTTGACCATGAAACCGTTGGCGCCGGCGGTGTCCCGCGGGCGCCGCAAGGTGATTTCAATGTCGCCGCCCTCCACCCCTTTGAGATCCACGACCAGGCTCCAACGCCCGGCCGCGTGTTGGATAGTCTGCGGGCCACGCGCAGTGAGCGGCACGCGGCGAATGTAATTCGGGCTTTCGCTGTTGTCGTAGATGGCGACGAAGTTTTTCAATTCGCCCGTCGCCGGATCTCGCTGCGTCTCGAGCTTCATATAGAACTGCGCGGAATTTGTGTCGCCGGGCCCTGAAACCGTGGCCAGCGCTCCGCCGCGAGCGTACGCATCCTCAGTCGTAAACTGGGCCGCTTGGCCGATGCTCCGGTTGCCCGTGCCGGGAGCGACGGGCACGATGGGCCGGTCCTCGTTGCGCACGATGCTGGCCTCGAGTTCGGCGCGCACGCGCGGGTCGGCGATGATGCTGTGCGCCCCGGCCGCGGCCGTGGACAGGAAAAGGCCCGTGTTCTCGACCACGCCGGTCCAGGCGATGCGCTGCGCGTTGCCATCGGTGATGCGGCGGTTGATATACGTGATGAGGCCGGTACGGTTGGTGTTGTTGGTTTCGTTCTTCACCCGTTCACGCAGGGTCGCATCGGAGGTGACCCAGGCGGGCGGGGCGGCGTCTCCCAACACGTAATAGAGTTCCGCAACCTGGTCAGCCGGCGCAAGGCGGGTCCAATCCTTGGCGATACGCGCGACCTCGGTCAGGCTGGCCGCGTTATCTTGAATCTGCTGGGTGACGTAAAGGGGACGGGAGGCTTCCGTCAGGAGCACGAAACGTGCCACGCGTTCGCCGATATCCACGCGAATCTGCGGCTCGCACGCCGCACGCGCCGCGATGATGTTGATGGCGTTGGTGACGCCCGTGAGGTTGGGCGGGCAAGGCGCCGTTTCGGGCTGCGGCGGCGTCGCATGCGACGTCCCTAGGGAGAAGGTCCCCAGGGACGCGGCCAGCAAGGCCGCCATGATGGGATATCGGGGGTTCATGGCGTTCTCCAGTCCGTCTACGTCAGATTATGACCTAGATGCCTCCATAGTGCCTGGGTCTAAAGACCTATTACTATTGAGGGCAACCTTGCATCTGAGGATGCGTCTCGCACGCCATCGCCTGCCGCTGCACAGTCCCCGACGCATCCGGCCCAGGCGGCGGCGGCGCAGGAGCGGCCGCGCCTACAATGGCGTCCACGCGGCTTGCCCAACCGGTCGCCGCCGAGCCCTGCGCTCCACCGGCGCCCTGGGCGGGCCTCGCTCCGATTTGGCTGCTCAACGCGTCCGCGGTCCCGTTGAAGCCCGTGGCGATGGTACCCGTTCGACCGAGGGATTCAACACTGCGTTCAGTCTCGGGAGGGACGATTGGATTCGCTTGGACTGCCGCGGTGATATCCGTTTTCGAACGGTTATAGCTCGGCGAGTCCGCCGGAATGGGCGTGTTGCCTACGGGCGCGAGGTTCCCCTGCGCCCCCGCGGGCGTCAGCAACGCCGTCACGTTCCCGTTGAGCGCAATCCCTTCCGTATAGGCCGCGCTGAGTCGGGTGGAGCGATCGCTGAGCCTCGTCTGCTCTGCTTGGAGTCCCGTCAAGACTCGGTCTTGCTGGACCGCCAGACTTCGCAAGTCTCCGAGCGTGGCGGTACCGACTCCACCCGCTAGGACGGCCTGGGCCTCGACATCCAGTGTCCCGCCTCCGTTGATGCTGGTCGCCGTAGGTAGTATTCTCCTTGCTTCCGCGATCAGGCGACTGGTCGTTTCAATCTCAGTGAGAACCTGAGACACTTCATCCTGCTTCAGACTGGGGAAGCCTGTCGTTACGTTGCTACCGCCGTTATCGCCGGTTAGATTGGCGGTAACCTGACCATCTACATCGCTAAAGTTCGGATTAGCGGTCTTAGCAACTTCCGCCTGAGCGGAGATTCCAGTCTTGGCTGAATACACCCCCGTCGCCCAAGCTTCGGCAGCCCTACCCATGACGTCCTTAGTCACCGTAATCTTCTCGTTGATTTTGGTTTGGCGTACCCCAATGTTGTGAGTCGCGATTTCCGCGCCGCGACCGCCCCATTGAATTTTGGCGTCATTACCACGAACCAGTCGGTCAGCATCTGCAGTCGCGCCACACGCGGTCATCATATTGCCGGACCCGCCCCCCCCAGGACCAGCACCTTGAACCGCCTCAATCACTTTGGCCAACTCCTTTGCTTGAGCGAGCAAATACTCTTGTACCGGGCTCGGACGGATGATTTCACCATTGGGCAACCGCTCCGTATTAGTAAACCTATTGCAAATGGTTGTCAGATTCACGCCGGTATACCCTGAACCACCTGGACCCCACAGAGCTGTACGGATCGATACCGGCACCCCTCTCGCTAGGGTTTCCTGCCCCAGCGTCACCGGCGCCGGTCACAGCGGTGCGGCAACCTTCGCCCATGACCGTTCCCGCACAGTTCTTAATCTGGTAGCCAGTAGCACTGCGGTACCAGTAAAACTCCGAGCCCTTGGAGGTGTCACCCGAGCAGTGGCCGTTACCGGTCTTAACCTGGCTCAGATTGAACGGGCCGCCACTATCGCAAACAATCTTGGTAGTGGTACCACCGAACTGATTCTTAATCAAGTCGCCGAACATGCCCGAGAGGGGCTCGACGACGCCCTTCATCACGGCGGTTTTGGCGGCCTCCTGGCCGAGCTCGAGCGGGAACATCGCCCGTTTCTCCTTCATCTTCCACTTCAAGTCGATGGCCTTCTCCTGCTCGGATTTCTGGCGCAGGAAGTCCAGGGACTCGCCGACGGACTTCGAGCCGCCGTTGTTGTTGCCGCCGGGGCCCTTGTCGGAGCCGCCCGCGCCGCCGCCGCCCGCGCCGCCGAACGCCCCGCCGCCGGGCATCTGCTGCGCCGCCGCGGTTTCGAGGTTGCCGGCCGCGGAACCGCCGCCGCGGTTGAAGATGTCGGCCGCGTTGCCGGCCGCCTTCTTTAGGGCGTCGCCGGAAGACCCCGAGCCGGGGCCGCGCGCCACGCCTTTATAGTTGGACAGAGGACGGACGTCGGACAGGGAATTGCTGCCCGCCGCGCGGTTGGGCGCGTTGGTGGCGCTAATCGGCGCCAAACCCGCGCCGGCGCTCGAGCCGCCGGACACGACGCGCCAGGCCGCGCAGGCCGGAGCCGGTCATGCCGGGTTTGGGCACGGGAAGGGCCGCCTTGCGCGTCGCCGCGCCGGCCGCGCGCGCGGCCGCGCTGGCCAACGCGTCTTTGAGGTCGGGCTCCTTGGTGGAGACCATGGGCGGCTGCTGGGGAGCCAGCGAGCCCGCCGGAGGCTGCTGCTGCGAGCCGGGGCCCATCACGAGGGCGGAGGGGTCGCGCACGTTCAAGGGCGTAATGACGTCGCCGCCGCCGCCGATGGCGCCGCCCGGCGCGAGGCCGGTGATGCCGCTTTCGTAGGGGCTGCCGCCGCCGCCGAACAGGTTGGAGCCGCCTTTGCCGCCCCAGCCCTGCGTCATCGTGCCGTCGCCCGACTCGGGCGCCATCATGAAGTGCTCGGCCAAGGGAGCCATGAACAGGGTGCCCAGGCCCGCGAGGATGAAGGCCAGGTCCTTCTTCTTGAACTGCTTCAAGCGGTCGAAGAGGGACAGACCCGCGGCCAGGCCTTTGATCTTCACCTGGGGCTTCTGCGAGTCTTTGAGGGTCGGGATTTTGGGTTGATCCATAAATGCTCCTTGGTCTTACCGCGCTTGAATCTGGTCCTTCTGATTGATCTCGCCGTCCATGTTCAAATCGTCCTGCGTCTGCGACTGCGTCGCCGTGTCGTTGGGGCCGCCGCGGTTGTCGCAGTTCATCTCCACGCCTTTGCCGGCGGTCAACGGGCACGCGTTGGTGTGCGCGTTGCGGATGCTGGCGTAATCGCGGCACGCCTGTTTGATGCGGTTGCCCTGGGCCTTGCAGCGTTTGGCCTTGCTCTTGCTGCACCCGCCGCTGCCGCAGCCCATGGATTCGAAGCGGTCGGATTCGGCCTGCATCTGCGCCATGGCCGCGTTCTCGCGAGGCGCGTATTCCTCGTCGAGGTCGCGGCACTTCTTGGCGTCGGCCTCCAGCTGCGCCGCGTTGGCCATGTAGCCGTTGGCGATGCTGCTGTCGGGGATGGTCGGCGAGGTGCCGTCGATCTCCGGGGCGCTGAGAATGTCGGTGGGCGCGCCGGTGATGCGGTTGCCGTCATAGACCGCGCCGGTGTTGGTCGTGGCGAACTCGCCCGGGCAGCCCGGAGGCACGCAGTTGGGCGTGGTCGCCACCGCCGCGCGGCCGCGGCCGTCGGCGAGCTGGGCGAAGGCGCGGTGGCTGTTGACCGAGCGCGCGGAGATGCCGCGCTGGACGCGCGCGCTCATCGCCGCGGCGCGGGCCTGGGAGAGGCGGCCGGGCGAGGCGCCGGTGACGCGCCCTTGCGGCGCCTTGCCCGTATCGGTGAGCGCGAGCGCGCCGCGGATGTTGTCGCCGGGGCGGCTGCCGGCGCTGGTGCCGCCGCCGAACATGCCTTTGCCCGCGTAGGGGGCCGAGCCGCCGGCGGAATCCATGGCCGCCCGCGCGGCCCGCGAAGCCGAGCAGGTCGCGTGCGCCGGGAGCGAAGCCGCCCGCGTTGGCTTCACGCACCATGCCGCCGCGCTGCTGGGCGAGGAGCGCGTCGTCCACGCTCACGCCGCTTTCGCCGTCCTTGGCGTCCTCGGGCGAGAGGATGCCCGAGACGTCTTTGCCCTGCGGAAGTTTGCCGTGCGGGAAGGCGCCGCCTTCCAGGTCCTGGCGGCGACCCTTAACCATATCAAGGGAGCTGGGACCGCCGCCTTCGGCGGGTTTGCCGAAAAACGCGCCCCAGCCGACGGGGCGAGAGCCGCTTTCCTTGGCCTGGCGCAGCGCGGCGATGAAGTCGTCGTAGGAGCGGGCGCCGCCTTTGACGAAGAAGCCCCACTTCGACGTGTCCACGCCCATGCGCGACGCCACCCAGGCGATGCCGGCCACCAGCTTGGTGCCGCCGGGCAGGTTCATCAAGGTCGCCGCGGGCGCGACAAAGAGGAAGGACGCCAGCGCCACGACGAGCAGCAAGGCCGAGAGCGCCCGGTTCTCCTTGATCCAAAGCAGAAGAAGCCCGAGAAGGCTCTTTTTCTTGTTCCGGTCGAGGAATTTATTCGCCATATCTTTGTTTAACGTCCGCTCGTCTGAGTGTAGCCCCGAGTCATATCACTGTCAATGCGTTTAAAGCGCTTTTACCGAATTTCAACCTTCCCCTTTTAGGGCACCGGTCCGCCGTTGCCTTCCATGGTGACGGGCGTCTCACGCTCCGCCACGACGTCCTGCTGGACCGTGGTCTGCGCCGGCTGGTAGGTCTCCCGGCTGCACGAGCCGCCGCCGTTGGCCAGAACCTGGTCCGTGCATTCGTTGACCGCCTGCTCCTGATAGGTGCCGGTGCCGTACTGGTTCGCCAGAGCCGAGCCGATTTGTTTGGCCATGGCGGCCATCTGATTGGCTTGCTGCATTAACATGAGGCCGATGGCCAGCAACACGGCACCGAGCGCGATAAGAATCGCGCCCCACGGCAGCATTTTGGCGCCCGCAATCATCAAGGCGACGCCGATAGCCATCAACGCCATGCCCATCATCTTCATTTTGCCAGCCTGCGCGGCCATCTTTTCGATGTTCTTGAAAGCCTGGTCCATACGCGGGTCGGCGTAACCGGCGGTGGTGTCGGGGACGTCCGGCACCGAGGTCAAGTCCGGCGCGCCGGGGCCACCGGGCGTGGTCGTGCCGTCCATCCCGGGGCCGCCGGGGGTGCTCAACTCGCCGCCGTTGGTGCCGCCCTGGTCGAACGCGTCGGCCGCCGAGCGGCTGGCGCCCTCAGCGCTGTTGGAGCCCGCGCCGAGCGCGGACATGCCGCGCGCGACCTTGAGCTGGCCGAAGGCGCGCTGGGTTTTGGCCCGGTTGGCGCTCATCTTCGAAGCGCGCGCGGTGCGCGCGTTGCTCTTCATCGCGCCGATTTTTCCGTTGCTGGCCTTGGGGATGTTGAGATTCGCCTTGGCCAGGCCCGTGTTGAACTTGGGCGCGTTGGGGTTGCCGCCTGCGAAGATGTCCTTGTTGCCGAAACCTCCGCCCAAATTCGACGTGAGTTTGGCGCCGGCGAGGTTGTGCGCGAGTTTGTCCTTGCCCGCGACCGCGCCGTGCGCCTCGTTGGC
Source organism: uncultured Elusimicrobia bacterium (assembly GCA_965283875.1). Lineage (GTDB taxonomy): Bacteria > Elusimicrobiota > Elusimicrobia > UBA1565 > UBA9628 > GWA2-66-18. The sequence goes on from CBDIQC010000001.1 coordinate 395,332, forward strand.
CGCGTCGGTGGGCGCGACGTCGGCCGGCGCCTCGGCCGTTTTCTCCTCGACCTTCGGCTCCTCTTTCTTAGCCGCCTGGGCCGCGAGCGGGTCGAAGCGAATGTCGCCCTTACCGGTGATGGCCGTGCGGTCGCCGCCGGCGCGGTCAATCTTTAGAGAAGAGCTGATGCCGCCTAGCGAAGGAATCATGCTCCCGTCGGCGCCGCCGCCGCGCAACATCGCCAGGCCGACGAGGCCCGCGCCCGCGATCATCGCGAAGGCGCCCAGGCCGAACAAGGCCTTGCCCATCGTGGTGGCGAGCATCGTGCTGAGCCAACCGCTCGCGCCCGAAAAAGCCGCCTGCGAACCCACGCCCGCGGCCGAGCCGGCCGCCGAGGACGCCGCGCTGGCCGCCGAACGGGCCGCCGCGCCGCTGCCGCCGGTCGCCGCGCCGAAAGGCGAGCCGCCGGGTTTGGCCGAGCCCCAGGCCGCGCCGGCTTTCTTGCGCTCCTTCTCCTTCTTCTTCAGGTCCGGGATGTCCACCGCCGGAGCGCCGTCGTTGACGTCGTCGAGATCGTTGTCGTTGGCCATGGTCTTATCCCTCAGTTCATCGAGCCCGAACCCTTCTTGCCGCCCATCGAACCCGCCAACAGTCCTACGGCGGAGGCAACCAGCGCGTGGGCCGCCATGTTCGTCACCGACACGGTCCCGAGGGTCAAGGTGCTCGGGAACTGGGACATCGCCGCGATGTAGGCGCCGATGGCGGTGAAGATGCCTCCCTGTAACGGCTGCCCCTGCGCCATAATCGCGATACCCAGAAGACCAATCATGGCGCCTAGCACCAACAGAATGCCGGACAAGGCCTGGTGCGACGGCTTCAAACCACGCCTTGCCTTTAAAAATCAGCACCATCGCCGAAATAATCGCCACCAGCGCCATCAACGTCTGCGCGATGATAATCAGGGACTGATACGGAGTAACGTTCTTACCGGCCGGAGTCGCAACGTTAGCTGTCTCGCTGTCGGGGTCGATGGCAGAGCCGCCACTGCTGTTGGGGTTGACGCTACCGCCCGCGTCCACGCCCGCACCTCCGTTACCGGCCGACACGCCGGGGCCCGAGATGACGCTGCCCGCGCCAGAGTTGTTGTCGAACGCCTGGCTCGCCGACTGCGCCGAAGTCTCACCCTTGCCCGCGGAGACCGCCTGGCGCGAAAGGCCGTACGCGTTGGAAAGCTGCCGGCGGGCGAAGCCCTTGTTGTTGCTCGCGCCGGGCCGCGCCTTAGCCGCTTTGGAGATGGAGGGGTTTGAGCTACCGCGCATGCTCGCCATCTTGCCGGCGCTGCCTTTGTTGGCGAGGTCCACGTTCTGGAAACCGCGGTTGACACCGCCGGCCAGGCCCGTGCCGCCGGCCAGGCCGCCGCCGCCGAAGCTGGAGCTGAGCGCGCCGAATTTCTTGCCGAACGCGCCGGCCTTTTCATCCTTGGCGCCTTCGGTCATGCCCTTCAAGAGAGAATTAGGATCCACGCCCGCGGGAGAACCCGCAACGTCGGCGGGCTCCTTGGCGGCTTCGGCTTCGGCCTTCTTGGCTTCTTCCTCGGTCGCGCGCGCCGCTTCGGCCGCTTCGGCTTCTTTGCGCGCGCGCTCTTCGGGCGTCATGCCGTCCATCGAGCCGCTGACGTAGCCCAGCGAGTTCGGCATCGTGGTGCGGTTGTCCTTGATTACGTTGGCGAGGTCCGCGTCGGCGTATTTGCCGTTGGTGCTCGCGAAAATCTTGGGCTTGGCGCCGCCGGCCGTCTCATCGGGGCGAAGTGATTTGCCGACCTGCCACGCGCCCGCGCTGAGCGTGCCGATAAGCGCGAGCACTCCGACCTTGCCGAGCAGTCCCGCGCCCGCCGCGGCGGAACCGGAACCGCCGACGGCCCCGGAGAAAAGGCCGCCGCCGTTGGAGCCGCCGCCGAACATCGGCAGACCGGCGCCTTTGCGTTTGCGGTCTTTGCCGACCTTGGCGATTTTAAGCTCAGCAACCTGCTGGTTGGTGTCCATGTCTTTCTCCGGTCACATCTAAAAATCGTCGAGCGCCTCTCTATAGCGCTCACGGATTGAGTTTAGCCCCGCCCCCCGGTCTGTCAAGAAAAAGAGGGGTAATTACCGACTTTTTACCAACTGCAGAATACGCGATAAAACGCGTTTATTCGCGTCAGCGAAGGACGAGGTCTTGCTGGCCCGGCGCGGCGATAATCTGCGGCAGCTGGTCGCGATTGGCGCGTTTGGCCGCGTCCTGCACGCGCGGCGCGAGGTAGTCGTGAAGGGATTTCAACGTCACGGAGCCGGCGCCGTTTTTGGCGTCGCCATTTAAACCTCGCAGCAAGAAATACGTGAAAGCGCCGTGTCCTTGCTCATCGATGACACCGGATATCTGGTTCGACGCGGAAGCGGTCAACGAAACGACCCGGCCTGATGTGGCGCCCAAATCGATTTTGCCTACGAGAGGGCGCGTTCCTTTCGCGAGCACAGAGCGTCCACCGCTGCCCGAAAAGCATGAGTCCATCGCGAGGATAACACGTTTGGCCTTTAAGGCTTCGAGCTTCTCATAGAGCCGCTTAACGGGATAGGCGGTCTCTACGAGGTATTGCGGGTCGCCGTCAGACGGCACCAGATAGGCGGCGCCGCCGGTCGGATCAGGCGCGCCGTGGCCTGAATAATAGACGAACACGGACGACTTCTCATCCACGTTCTGCGGCAGCCACGCTTCGAGATTTTTGACGAGGCCGGTGCGAGTGGCCTGCGCGCCCACCAACAAGGCGATGTTGCGCGGCGGGTAACCGAGCGCTAGCAGGTGCTCGTAGACCGCCTTCGCGTCGCGTTCGGCGAACTGCGCGTCCGGCAGACCGGAATATTTCTCAACGCCGATCACGACCGCGTAGCCGTGGGGGTTCTCTCCGCTGCGATAACGAGGCGCATCAACGTCCGACGACGGGAAGTCGGCAGTCGCGGCCGCAGGGGCTCTTGCGGCCGATTGCACGGCCTCGGCCATCATCTGACGGAGTTCCTCTTTGGACAACCCGCCGGCGCTGCCCGTCGCGGCCGGCGTAACGGCGGCGACAAGCCGCGGTCGTCTCGTAGGACCGGCTCCCGACATTATTTGCTCGTATAGCGGGGTGCCGGATTTCAAGTGTCGGTCCGCCATGACGACCGCATCGCCGTCACCACCACCGACATGCGCGTCGTATTTAACGAGCAGTTTCTTCGAATAGGCGGAGTACAATTCGACTGGACGAGTCGAGTAGACAAGATTCCGTCCATCGATTTTCATGGCGACATCGCAATCCTTCGCTTCCTCCAGCGAACGAACATAGGTAGCTTCCTGGAAACGACTGGGCCGCTGAAATAAATTGGAGGTGGCCCCGGACAACACTATCGCGATAGTGTTGCGCGTGATTGCCGACGCATTGCTACCGAACACGCACAGCTTCAATTTACTCGAATCGGCGTCTTTTGCCGTGTACTTATCGCCCGCAGTTAAGGTCGCGCAGCCGCTGATAAAAAGGGGAATCAACAGAGTCGCGGCGAAAGCCAGCCGACGGTTAACGTCTCTCATCGCGGGATTATAGCAGTAGCCACATTCGTCCGTTCATGCGCCCCTTAGCAATCGTCAAATAAATAACCGCGACCCGTTGCGCGAGTCGCGGCTATGTGGCGCGGCGTTAGACAGTGTAGCGAGCCCTCTCCATCGGCTTAACCTGATGGACGACGTCAGGTACCTTTCTTCCTTCGAATTCCGATGCAGGATAGACCTTGGGCTTGGTCAACAACGCGCCCGCGCCACCAATTACCGCCGCCGCGCCGAAGATATACATCAGCGGGCTGAGGTTAGTCATGAATGATTCCGACAATGCCGCATTCGTGGTCCCATCCGCCGCGAACCCGCCTGAGACGGCCAGATATGACATACCCGCGATACCCGCCCCAGCGAGCGCCAGCAAACCTCCTTGCATGGGTTGACCGTACTTTCCGCCGCTAATCAACGCGCCAATCGCGACAATCGCGAGACCCAATACGCCGGCCATAATCGCGAGAACCTTCGGAAACCCGGTCATCTGTGCGGTGCCGGATTTATTCAGCGCAAACGCGGCCATGATAAGCGCCCCTGCAGCTGCCAACAACATAGCCGCCATGTCGATGGACTTCTGGTAAGGAGTGACGTTCTTGGCCGCCGGGGTCGGCGGCGGCTCAAACTCGTTGGTGCCGGCCGCGGTGTTGGGCGTGCTCGTCGGCTGCGCGCCGCCGCTGCCGTTGACGCCGGGACCGCCGCTGGGTAGGCCCGCGTCCACGCCCGCGGTGCCGCCGCCCGTCGCCGAACCGCCGTCGTAGGTGCGGCCGCCGGCTTGGCTGGAAAAGGCGCGGCGGTTCTCGCCGAGGGCGTTCATCGCCGCGCGCGTAGTCGAGCCGGCGCGTGCGCGGCTGATGCCGCGGCCGACAGACTGCGACGCAGTGCCGCGGGCCATGGCGCCGCCCAGCGCGCCTTTGGCGCCGGCGGAGTTGGACACGGTCGCGCCCGCAGTGTTGGAGGCGCGGCGCTCGCGCTAGCCGAGCCGCCCGAGCCGCCGCCGCCGAAGGACTTCGAGAGTTCGCCGAGTTTCTTGGCGCCTTGCAGGCTGACCTTGGGCGCGGCGCCGTTGGTGGCCATGGATTCGCCCATGTTGGGCGTCGCGCTGTTCGCGTTAGAGGCCGCGGTGGCGCCGTCGGTGACGGGCGCCGACGCGTCGGCCGGGGGCGCTTGCACGGTCGCTTCGCCCGAAGGCGCGTTGGCCTTGGCGAGGAAGCTCAAGGACTGCGAGGACCCGTCCGCGGCCACGGGCGCCACGCCGGTGACGATCGCGCTCGCGTCTTTAGGTTTGCTGGCGAAGAGCTGCAGCGCGGGGTTCGACGCGCCGTCGCTGGGGCCGGGGCCGAACACGGACCAGGCACCGATGCCCAAGCCGCCGGCCACCGTGGTGCCCGCGAGAATCAAGCCGATAAGGCCCGCCTTCGTGGCCAGTCGGCCGCCGCCAAGGCCGCGCCGCCCAAGCCGCCGATGCCGCCGGAAGCGCCGCCCGCGCCGCCGCCCCGGAGAGGCGCGACAGCAGGCCGAGGAGACCTCCGGCCTTCTGCTCGCGCTCCTTCGTGACGTTGACTTCGGATTTGATGTCGGGCATCTTGCTCATAACGCCTCCTGAAAATCTAACTGCCGCTTCCGCTGCTGTTGTTGCCGATGCTGGTGCCGCTGCCGCGCTGCTGGGTCTGGTACATCTGCATCATCATCGGCGCCATGCCGGTCAACGCCGTGCCGACGGGTCCGCCGATGGCGCCGCCGATGACCGTGGTCACGATCATCATCGCCATCTGCTGCTTGAACTGGTCGCTCATGTTGTTCTCGGTGCCGGTGACCTTGGAAGGCGGCTCCTTGAACTCGCGTTTGTCGAGGTCCGGGTCGTTCATCTTGAGGTTGGTGGGGGCCGCGTCAAGGCTTTCGTAGACGCCGCCGGCGCCCAACGCGCCGCCGGGGCCGCCCGCGATGGCGCTGCCGCCGCCCTTGCGCCCGTCGAAGATGGCCGACATCCCGGCGGCCTGGCCGTCCTTGCTGGTCAGGCGCGCCGCCTGCTGCGCGCTCTGCGCGGCGGCGGACAACGCGCCCCGGACGTTTTTGGCCTCAGGCATGTCCGACACGCTGCCGGACCGGCTCGCATACTCGGCTTGGAACCGACTGGTGACGCCCCGCGCCCGACGCGCCGGCGCGACCGCCGCCCGCGCTGAAGCTGGGCGCCGAGCCGCTCGAGCCGCCGCCGCCGAGTCCGGGCATCGAGCCGCCGAGTTTGGGCTGGGTGAAACCTTTCTGCGCTTTCTGGCCGCCCCAGCCGCTCGCGTCCGAGCTCGCGGCCGCTTTGAGCGCGGAAGCGAGCGTGCCGCCCGGCGCCGCGGCGCCGGCCGCGGGCGCTTCGACGAGCGGCGCGGGTTCGTCGGGGGCCTGGTACAGCGACGACATCGTCGAGCCATCGGCCTTCTTGGGGCGGGCGATATCCATCGCGAGATCGAGGGTGGAGCCGGGCGCGCCGTTGGGGTTATCGGACGCGTCGAGGCTGCCTTCACCCGTCGGCATGCTCTCGGCGGGCGCGCTCGTGTCCACGCGCGTGGAGCCCACGGAATTCTCCATCATGGGCAAGGACAACCAGCCCCCGGTGAAAGCGAAACCCACGATGATAAGCCACCAGTACTTCTTATAGGGGTCGTCGCTGGGACGTACGGCGACCTTTGAAGTGATGGGGGCCAAGGTGACTTGCATGGTGCCTCAGACGAAGTATAGGCCCCCCCCTCAAAATTTGTCAAGGGAAGTGGACCCTTTTACCGGGTTTTTACCGATAAATCAGGCGACCGGGGTGACCCGACCGCCCAAGGCGGCGGCCGCGGCCTTGTAGAACGCCCCTGCGGACCGGTAGCGGGCGTCCGGGCGGGGCTCCAAGGCCTTGCGCACGACGAGGTCGATGGGCGTCCCCAAATCGGGCACCAGCCCGGAGGCGGCCACGAAGCGGCCGTCCAGCTTGTCCTGCAGCTCCCCGGAACCCCGGTAGGGCACCGCCCCGGTGAGCATCTCATAAAGCGTGCAGCCCAACGCGAACACGTCGGATTCCTTCACCACCTGGCCCATGGCCTGTTCCGGCGCCATATAGGTCGGGGTGCCCACGATGGTGTTGGTCGTCACGAGCAGGGAGTCCTTCACCTGGCGCGCGATGCCGAAGTCCATCACCTTAACCCAGCCGCCGTCGGCGATCATGATATTGGACGGCTTGAGGTCGCGGTGGATGACGTGGCGGGAATGCGCGTGGTCCACGGCTTCGCAAGTCTGCTTGAGCAACTCGAGCGCGCGCGGCGGCGCCAGGCGCCGGCCCGGGCTCTCGTTGAGCAGGTCGTGCACGGTTTTGCCCAGGACGAACTCGAACACGAGGAAGGTCTGCTCGCCGTCTTGGATGATGGTGTAGATATCCACGATGTGCGGGTGGTGCAAAGACGCCACCATCTCGGCTTCCTTCAAGAAACGTTCGCGCTCGCGCGGGTTGTTCTGCAGTTCGGAGCGCAGGCGTTTGACCGCGACCGGGCGTTTGAGCGTGCGGTCGAAACCTTTGTACACCGCGCCCATGCCGCCTTCGCCGATGACCTCGCCGAGGTCGTATTGGGAATCCAGGCGTTTGAGTTCGCGGCTCGCCGGCGGCCCGTCGCGCGACTTGCGCACGAGCAGCCAGACCACGAGCCCCGCGAGCAGGACGAAGAAAGCCGCCGCGCCCATGATGGTGCGGTCGAGCAGGGGCGCGGGCGCGTCGGCCCCGCCGCCGCCCAGGTCGTCCTTCGAGTAACGCGCGATGGCGTCCTGATAGGAGGTCGAATAGTTCGCGGGGTCGAGCTCGGCGGCGCGTTTGAAGTCGGCGAGGACCTTCTCGGCCTTCTCGCCGAGCGCCTCGAGCGCCTTGGCGCGCTCCGCGTAGCCGCCCGCCTTCTCCGGCGCGAGCGCGACGGCGCTCGACGCGTCGGCCGCCGCGCCTTCGCTGCCGGCTCCGCGTGCCGCGCAGCTGCGCGCGCAAGGTCAGGCCGTCGGCGGCCAACGCGCCGTTGCCGCGGGCGGCCCACAGCTCGATGGCCTTGGTCACGTCAATGAGCGCCTTGGCGAGATCGTTGAGCGCGCTCCAGGCCAACGCGCGGTGCATATACGCGTCGGGCAGCATCGCGTCGGCCGCGAGCGCCGCGTCGAGCGCGGGCAAGGCGCCGCGCGCGTCGCCCACCGACAAGCGGCGTCGCGCCTCCTCGAGCCGCTTGAGCGCCTCGACACGCGCCGTCGCGCGTTCGCCCGCTTCCTTGAGGCGCGGGTCGTCGAGCCAACTCGTCAACTGCTTCTCGCGCTGCGCGGCGGCCCCGGCGGTCGGCGCCGCGGCGCCCCCGCCCAGGCGCCCCTTCGAGAGGTTGTAGATGCCCGTGAGCCGCTCGTCGCCGGGCTGCAGCTCCAGGCCGCGTTTCGCGTCGGCCGCGGCTTTCGGGTAGTCCTGCGCGTACCACGCGCCCGACGCGCGCGTGCGCAACGCCTCCACGAGCGCCGCCTTGTCGCCCGTCGCCGCCGCCTTCTCGACGGCCGCGTCCGCGTGCCGCTGCCCGCGCTCCCAGTCGCGCGCCTGCAGCGCCTGCTGCGCCGCCGCGTTGCGGACCTTGGGGCTGTCCGGGAACCGCCCGGCGATGTCTTCCGTCGTCTTGGCCAGCGTCTCGAGCTGGCGTCCTAATATCTCTCGGCGTTCAGGGGAAACCTGTGGCGCGGCGGCTTCGACGCGCGTTTTCTCGGTCGTGGTCGCGGCTTGTTCGATGACGGATACGGCGAAGGCGGTATCGACTTGATCATCAAGCGCGGCAGCGTGTGCCAGCGAAACAGCCACCAGCAACAGTAGAGGAGAATACGTGGCTGCACGTGCAATTACCATAGCGAGAATTAAGTATTGAGGCACCCCCGCCGCTTTGTCAATCCCGACTTATTATTTGTTGCTGTACTTTAACCTCAGCACACAAAACGCCTCCCTTCCATGCACCAACTCGCTACCACTCCAACCACGTAGTGAGAGCCATCTTGATTTCCCAGCGGAAGTCGCTACAATGGTGACTAATGCAAAAAGTGTTCATGCTCATAGCTCTTCTCACTGCTCCCGCAATTAGCGCCAGTGTCGCCGCCGAGACAGTTAAAAATTTAACGGTTGCCGCTAAACAGCCCGCGAGCTTTGCATCATTCATAAGCGTGCTGAAGGCAGAGGGCGCGAACAATCATGTCCGCCCGAACGTTGCACCGCTCTTAGCCCTCACGCCAAACGCGCCGACTAAGGCTTATCTCATCTACGACATGGATCCTAATTCGCCCCGTGAGCCCGGAAAAACATGCAACATGCTGATTGGGGACGCCACGTCATACTCAGATTCAGGACACTCAATTTTTCTCGACGGATACGCAGACAAAAACGACCTCATCGTTCGTTATTTCAAAGCGGACCAAAAGGGGAAGCTCCTTCTTGCTGTTCACACTCTCGTTAAGCGCGATGAAAAGAAGCAAGCAATCCGCGGCTCCGGGAAAGCAACGACGCTCGACGTGACGTCGCCCGCCGTGCAGCGCGAATTCAAAAAGGAGCTCGACTTCTGGTTGTCGGGGAAATACAAGAAGTACCTGAAGCCGGCGACGAAAGATGTTCCGTTTCGCGGAAAATAACGCATATAAAATATAAGGAATTGACATCGCGCGCGCGATATGAATTGTGCAGCATTTATAAAGGATATTTTCCGCAAAACGTGACATCAGTTGCGATTGCAAATCGCATGAAGGCCCTTAGGTGACGCCCATAAACGCGGATTCATCCCTCATCAGACTTCGTCGCGCGGACGCGACGTTTTTCCTCGTGGCGACGGCGGCGGCGGCGGCAGGGGCGGCTTATTTCGCGGGGCGCAGCCAGCTCAGCGGGGTGATTGGCTGCGGGCTCATCGCCGCGCTGATGGCCGCGGCGCCCTTCCTGATCGGCGGTGAGGCATTTTGTCCGCGCTGCGAAGGCGCTCTTATCGGACAACCCCTGATAGACAGCCTTCAGTCTTACTCGCGCTGCGGCGGTTGCCGCAGCTACCTGCGTCGTGAAAGCGGGCAGTTGCGCACGCTCGATGACGGGCACGTGGCCAAGACGCCTCAGTTCGCCATCCCGGTGGACGAGTTGCGCGAGTTGCCGCTGCTCTGCTGCGTGTGCCGGCGGCCGGCCTGCCGGTTCCAGGACCTGGTGTACACATCGGCGGTGCGGCATTCGCCGGGGTTCCCCACCGACAAACCGGTGGCGTTCAAAGCCGCAGCGCCGTATTGCGACGAACATTTTGACGCGGCGAGCCTGGCGTTCGAGGACTTCTCCTCGTTCCCGGGCATCGGCGCTAAACTTTTCGTCGAACCCGAGCCGCTGGATCAGCACTTGGTGCTGAAGGTGCGCTCCTACGGGTTCTACCGCGCCGCGACGCTCCAAAGCTAGGTCAGACTACTGCCGATTCGCGTCGAATTTCAGACTCGTCATGAAGCGGCCGAAGTCTGGCCTGAACTTGACGTCCAATGCGAGAGGACATTTGTAATGGATGTGGTACGTAACACCCCCGACATCAAGCATGATGTATGTCTGAGTATGCTCAACGTCTAAAGGGTAGTCTGCGGTTTTAGGTCGCGGCAAGGTCCGCGCAATCTTGTCGGTGTATTTCCAAGTAAACGTCCATCCCGATGCACCCCCTACCACCGTCTTCGACAGTACAGACATCGCGTTGTGGGGATTGCTTTTATAAGTCGCGTACGATTTCTCAGCCATTTGACGGGTTACGGGTTTCCCACCCATCGAAATGATGATGCTCGGTGCGTACATCCCAATACTGTCCGGGGCCTGCAACAATGCCGCTCCGTCCACCAGTATTTCTTTCCAGCCAGACGGCGTGATATACGACGCTCCCTGAATCCGATTAACCGGAACGGACTCTGCGCCTTTATCGCATGCCGCGACCATCAAGACGCCCGCCAAGATGGCGGCTAAGGACGCTGTTTTTGCCATTGCTTCATCCATCGTATCTCTTCTGCATGCCGTAATTGAGCCGTTTCCAAATTTGTGCGTCCCGCCACGAAACGCCCCCAGAAGCTCGCCTTAAGTTCTCTTGCGAAGGTGGCGTTGTTGTACAAAGGGAGCGCCACCACTAGCGGGCGGACGGCTTTACGAAAGACGACGGGCACACCTTCCATAAATGTATCTTGCCGCATCCTGGCATTTCGTGAATACATTTCGGTGACCATCGCCTTGAACTTGATCAGTTCGTTATCATCGACAGCTTGGTTAAATGCGTCCGCGATGCCCCTCAATTCGTGCGCAGCCGGCATACCTACGACTCCGGCTTCAAGCAGTTCACGGTAGACCGCGAATCCCCTGACCGTCGAATCGATTTCAGTTTCAAGAGTAACGGCGGACTGGTGCTTTATGTCCTGCACAGCATGGTGCCCCTCATGCCCTAACACGAGTGCGCGCACGATAGCCGGTTCGTTCGCGAAAGAGCCGGGAACGAAGATTGCGTCCTGGCTCGGAGCGTAAATCGCGATAGAGCCCTCCGGCAGATCGTCGCTGACCGAGATCCTCACCTTATGCGCGGTGAGAAAGTCGGCGATTTCTCGGCCGACCGGACTCAAACGCATGGTATTCAATGTCTCGACGATGACGGGGTCCGTGTAGGCGCTATTGGAGCTCGAATCGGACGGCAGCGTCCCCTCAAGTTTCGCGAGAAAAAGCGCCGGCTCGGGCGACGTTGGGTCGGCCGTAGCCGCCCTTCGCGCCAACTCCAGAGCGCGGTCGCGGTCGCCCATGTCGCGCGCGCGGACGGCTTCGCCCAGCAAACGCAGGCCGGCGCGGCCCTGCTCATGACGTTTGATGTCGCGCGTCGTACCGCCGACAGGCTGGGCGACGGGCGCGGCGGCCGGTTCATCTCGAGCGGAATCTGACCGGGTCGCGCCTCTGACACGGCCTTCGCTGAGCTTAAGGACAGCGAGGGCGTCACGGCGGCCCGGCGATAGCCTTAAGGCCTCGCGCGCTGCGGCCGCGGCGACGGCATAATCGCCCGCCTCGGACGCGGCCCATGCGCGGAAAACATGCCCGTCGGCGCCGGGCATGGCCGCTGCGGTAAGGCGGGAAACGCGCAGTACATCGGCAGGCATCTCGAGGTAAAGGTAGGCGCGCGTGAGCTCGGCCAAAGTCTCCACGGAAGCCGCCGTTTCCAGCGGCCTGAGCGCGGCTGCCGCATCGCCGCGCCGTTCCATCGGCACCGCCCGTGCCACGGTCGCCAAGGACGGGGACGCTCCTAAGGCGGACGCCTGCGCGGAGGTCAGCACCTGCAGCAGGGCCGCGGCGACCGGCGACAACTCTGCCGCGGCGGCCAAGGACGCGAACAGCGACAGCGCGGCGAGACGGCGCACGTTAGGAGTATAACGGACGCGTCGGGGTTTTCAACCCCGCGCTTCAGGCCAGGTCGCTGGGCAGCGCCCGCGGGGGCTTGCCGTACGACTTGAAGATCTCGACGATGTCGTCGTAGTCGAGCTCCTCGCGCTTGAGCAGCTCCGTGGCGAAACGCTCCACGATGTGCCACTCGGTGCGCAGCGTCTTCTCGGCTTCGGTCATGGCCTTGGCGAGCATGGCTTCGGTGTCGTGGGCCAGCTTGCGCTTGGTCTCCTCGGCCAATGAGACCTCGGGCAACGCGTGGAAGTTGCCGACCAGGCCGCTCTGGCCCATGCCCAGGATCCAGACCATGTAATGCGCCTGCTTCATGGCGTTGGAGAAATCCGAGCCGACGCCTTCGGTCGTCACGTTGTATTTGATCTTCTCGGCGAGGTAGCCGCCGAGGGAAACCATGATGTCGGCGTAGATGGTGTTGGAGTCGCGCGAGAAGATCTCCTCGCGCGGGACGGAGTGGACCACGCCCAACACGCCGCCGCGCTCGACGATGGACGCCTTGAAGACGTCGTTGGTCGGGTGGTGCATGTAGACGAGCACGAGGTGGCCGGCCTCGTGGAAGGCGGTCATCTCCTTCTCGTGGGCGGACATGTTCAGGCGGTGCGCGATGCCCAGCTCGATGCGGTCGAGCGCCTTCACGCAGTCCTTGTAGTTGATCATCTCGCGCTGCTCGCGCGTCGCGATGAGAATGGCTTCCTTGAGGACGTTTTCGACCTCGGCGGGCGAGTAACGGATGGTCTTGCGCGCCAGACGGGCGAAGTCCAGCATCGGATCCACCTTGATGCGCTTGGCGTAATACTCGAAGATCTCCTTGCGCTCTTTGAGGTTGGGCAGGTCCACGCGGATCATGCGGTCGAGGCGGCCCGGGCGCACGAGCGCCGGGTCGAGCACGTCGAGATTCGCGTTGGTGGCGCCGATGACGATGACGTTGGCGTCGCTGTCGGTCAGGCCGTCGAGCTCGACGAGCAGCTGGTTCAAGGTGCTGTTGGACTCGGAGGAGCCGCCGAAGCTGTCGTGGAACTTGCGGGTCTGGCCGAGGACCTCGATTTCGTCGATGAAAAGCATGCAGGCGCCGTGCGCCTCGGCGTAGAGGCGCGCGCGGCGGAACAACTTGCGGATGCGCGCCGCGCCGGTGCCGACGAAGATTTCAACGAACTCGGGGCCGGCCGCCGACAACATGGGCACGCCGGCTTCCGTGGCGATGGCTTTAGCGAGCAAGGTTTTGCCGCAGCCGGGAGGGCCCGCCAGAATCATGCCGTGGATGATTTTGCCGCCGACGCGGCGGAGCAAAGCGCGGTCCTTGATGAGCTGGACCATTTCCCACGCCTCGCGTTTGGGCTCGTTGAGGCCGATGACGTCGGCGAACTTGACGTTGATCTTGGTCGGGTCCACCTTCTTCTTGGCCAGGTCGGTCCACCCGCCGTACTGCATGACGTAGAGCAGGAAGACGAAGATGAGCGTGTTGATGAGCGTGCCCGGCAGGGAGATGATGTTGATGCCGATGAGATAGCGCGCGACGCTTTCTTCCAGGCGGGAGAGGTACCACAGCGGAAGGAGGGTGCACGCCATGAGGACGACGGCGATGGCGAGATGAATCCAGTAGAACTCGAACCACAGCCGGAAGCGCGCCCAATTCATCAGAAATCTCCTTTTGCGGCCGGTAACCGACCGGCCTGCGACCCCGCGAATATACCACTTGTTCCAGCTGCTATGGTCACTCCATACCCGCAGCTGCGCCCGGCCGCTCGCGGCCGGGCGTACAGCATCAGTTCTGCAGGCCCGGCAGCACGAACGCGATGGGCCGGTCGCGGTTGGGCACGTACTTCGTGGATTCGAAGACGAAGCCCGTGGTCTTGTAGAACGGCATGCTCAGCGGGCGCGTGCACGCCGTCACGGTCACGATGTTCCAGACCTGCGTGCGCTGCACCGAGATGCCCGGCGTCTTGCCGCCGCGGCAGGCCTGGGTCAGGTCCAGGAACTGGGCCGAGTTCGTGTTGTAGCCCAGGTAGGTGAGCACGCGCGTCTGGATGTCGGAGCGCAGCGCGCCGTCGTCGAAGCCCTCGTGCTGGGCGTTGCGGTGGCTCTCCAGCTGCCAGCGCCGGGCCGCGTAGAAGGACGCGATCTCGAGCTTCTGCACCAAGATGAGCAACGCGAACACCTTCGCGAAGGCGAACAGGAAAAACATGAACAACGGGAACAGCAGCACCACCTCGGTGGTCGCCTGGCCGTCGCGCCGTCGGAAAAATCGCATGGCCGCGCTCAAGGGTACTGCCGCACCTGGAACTTCGGCGTGGGATAGGGCCAGACGGCCGCCTTGGAGCCGACGCCGAGAGAGACCGTCGTGTGGATTTCCGGCGCGCTCTGCGGGAAATGCTGGGGCATCGCGGTGAAGTCCACGTTCCAGTAGTTCTTCTGCGGCACGGCCCAGCGCATGGACAGGCCCAGGCCCGGGTAGTTGTTGCCGGCGTTGGGCTCGCGCAGCTTCTTGATGATGGAGTGCTCGACCCACATGATTTGGAACAGGCCGCCGCAGCCGGGCATCGGGCTCGGGGGCGAGACGGCCTCGGTGGGGCTCCACTCCTGCCAGGGCTGGAAGGCCGAGCCCGTGGGCCGGTTGCCGGTGAACATGAACTTCTGGTGGCAATACGGCGTGGCCTTGAAGGGCCCCATGGCCACGTCGAAGGCGCGCGCGGCGTCGTCGGCGGCGCTCACCGCGTCGCCCGTGTTGAGCCAGTAGGATTTCTTGAGGAAGCTGTGGTCGGTGGCCAGGCGCTTGAGCACGGAGTACTGGGCGTCCTCGACGGCGCCGAGCAGCTGGTAGATCTGGACGTAGAGCTTGAAAACCTGCTGGGCGTCGTCCCAGTTGATCCAGAAGTGCTTCGCGTTGTCGCCGGTGAGGATGTGGAACGCCTTGCCCGTCGAGTTCTTGTTGACCTCCGCGTCGTCCATATCGGGCGGCGCGTTGTTCTTGGCCCCGACGTTGACGCCTTCGCCGTTGGAGCCGGGGTAATACTGGATGTCCCAGACCTCCTCGGTGTCGAAGGTGCGTTTGCCGCTCGCGCTGCGCGGGAACGCGCCGTTCTCATAGAGAATGTCCCACAAAGATTTGGGGCCCGAGCAATCCTTCTTCTGGTCGCAGTCGATCATCGTCTCGCGGAAGCCTTCGTCGAAGATGCGCATGGGGAAGGCGCCGTTGACGTAGGCGGTGCGGTTGAGGAAGTCGGAGTAGTTCGCCAGCTCGACGAAGGCCGCCGCGTCGAGCGCGAACTGATGGCGGATCTTCTCACGCGAGAGTTTGGCGGTCTCGTAGATGAGATAGACGAACAACATGAGCGTCGGGAAAATCAGCATCGCCGGAATAGCGAGCTGACCCGCGCGTGAGCGCCAGGGCCTCATATGGCTAGGGTACCCCTGAGGCTGTTAAAAATCAAGGACAGAACGGTTAAAAGTCGGTTATATAAGAGGAAGCCCGGGAACGGCTATTTCAGCCGCAGCCAGGTCCCGCCGGCGGCCGGACCGAGCGCCTCAGGGGCGGGCGCCAACGTCGGCGTCTGCTCCTGGTTCTGACGCCGGGCGGCGCGCTCGACGGCGGGGCGGACGTAGCCGTAAAGCTCGGACGTCGTGACGGCTTTGTCGCCGTTCGCGTCGGCTTTGCCGTGCAGGCCTTCGAGGATGAAATGCGTGAGCAGCCCGTGGCGGCTCTCCGGCTGGGACACGCTGACCTGGCTGCCGGTCGCGGCCGCAAGCACCACCAGGCCATCCGGCGGCTTGACGGCCGTCAGATTGACCAACGGCCGCGTGCCTTTCGCGATTAAGGAGCGCTCGCCTTGTCCCGAGAAACACGCGTCGAGCACCACGGTGACGTTTTTCGTCGGCAGCTTCGCCAACGCCTGGTACACCTGCTTGACCGAGACCGCCGTCACCTCGGGATAACTCGGGTCGCCCTCGTAAGGCATCAGGAAACCTTCGCCGGTCTTGGGGTTGGGCGCGCCGTGGCCCGAGAAATACACGAAGACGCGGCTGCGTTCGTCCACGCGGTTGGCCAACCAGGGCCCGAGGTATTTCTCGAGATCGCCGCGCGTCGCCTGCTCGTCGGTGAGCAGCGCCACGTTTTTAGAATCGAAGCCCATGGCCTGCGTCAGGTAAGAATGGAAGGCCTTGGCGTCGCGCGCCGCGTACTCCGCCCGAGGAAGGCCCTCCTGCCGGTAACGCTCCACCCCGATGACGACCGCGTAGGCGTTCGCGTCGGGCTCCGTGCGGCCCGCGGGAGCTGCATCGAGATCCAACGCGGCGGGCGCGGGCACGGGCGCGGCAACGACGGCCGGCAGCGCGGGAACGCCGCCGTAACGCACCTCGTGAAGCGTCGTCATCACGGGGCTCATGGACGACGCGGCGGCGATGTAGCCGCCGCCGGGCGCGAGAGACCACTGCCCGTAATCCCCCCATGCGGGTTCCTTGACGAAGCCCGCTTCCTTGCCCGTCTCCAGGTCCCAGGCCCGCAGTCCGGCGCGCGCGGCCAGGAGCAGCCGGCTGTCTGCGGTGAAGCCCGGCGGGGCCCACAAGTCCTTAGGCCCGTCGAGCGCGAACTTCAAGACGCCGGTGTCCACGTCCCACGCCGTGGGCGGATCCATCGCGGCCAAGGTCCGGCCGTCCGGCGAGATGGCGGGCGTGCGATGCGCCGTGCAGCCCGCCAAGAACGAAACGCGTTTGCCGGTGGCGAGGTCCTGGAGCTCGCAATGGGTCGGCGAGGCCGTAAGCACGAGCGTCCGTCCGTCCTTTAATAAGTAGGCGGGGCCGGCCTGCTTCTTGACGCTGCCGGAAACGAGATCCACCAGAGCCGCGTCCATCGGCACGAGCTTTTCCGTGCGGTCGGTGTTCCACCATTCGACGACGTATAAAGAAACGACCCGGCCGTCGGGTGAGAAGCCGCCGACCCCCACCTCGCCGCACTGCGTGGGCTGGAACGCGCTACCCGTCGGGAAACAATGATTGACGTCCTTCAACGAGCGAACCAGCTTCTCGGTCTCCAAGTCCCACATTAAGATGCGGCTGCTCTGGCTGACACGGGGAGGCGTGACGCTCGCGCTCTTGATGCGGACTTCGACGCCGATCAGCTTCTTGCCGTCCGGCGTGAAGGCGAGAGGGAGGGTCCACCCTCCGTACAACGAGGGAGAGCGCGGCTCGAGCTTGAGGATGGCGCGCATGGAGCCCGTGGCCGCGTCGAAGATCTCGATTTGCCCGTCCGCCGTGCGCGCGTAGAGGCTCCCGTCCCGGGAAAAAGCCCCGAAATCGTTGCCCGGCAAGGTCGCCGTCTTGCGCGCGACGATCTCGGCCGACGCGGGAGCGCCGAGGAGCGCGAGGACGACGGCTAGGCGCAGCGGCACGGCTAGGCCTTGGGCGCGGCGACGCTCAGAAAAGCCTCGCTCGCCTCGGAGAACTGGTGTTTGCCGGCGTCCACGTCCATGGTCGCCATCACGAAGCTGCGCAGCTGGCGGTCCACCACGCGGTGGGCGCGCAGCTGGTAGGTCGAGGAGTAGGTTTCCCCCCGCACGCTTTCCACCTCGACCCATAATCCGCGGTCGCCCCACGGGGCCAGGGCCGCGGCCATGGATTTGGCGTAAGCCGCGTATTCCTCGTCGGTCATGCGCACGGTCGCGCCCATGTTGAAGACGAGAAGCCCCGCGTCTTCCTCGACGGGGATGTTCTTGGCGATGAAGGACGGCGCCTTCTCGGCCGCGCAGGGCGCGAGCTGGATGAAGGAGGCGTCCTCCTTGTTGGCGGCGGCGACCTTGTCGATGGCGGCGTCGAGCTGCGTGACGGCTTCGAGATGGTCCGGGTACACGCCGGCGGTGAGCCAGCGGCGGTGCGCGATGTCCTCGATCATCAGCGGCTCCGCGTCCAGGCCGACGCGCGCTTCCACGAGGTCGGACTTGAAGGCGCGCTGCGGCATCACGAGGTCGGCCGCCAGGTTGAGGCCGGCGCCGGCGTTGACCTCGACGACGTAATAGGAAAGGCGCCGTTTGTGGAAGAAGAGCAGCGCGGGGCTCATCCAGAGGATGGAGCGGCCCGCGACGTAGGTGCGCCGGTGCTTCGAACGCAGGTTCTCGAAGAAGGACGGAGGAGGCGCGTGCAGGAACTTAGCCAGCGCCACGGACGGGTCGGCCTCGGCCGTGCCGCCGCAGGACGGGAAATACGGCACGAGCGGGCACTCCGCGTCGTTGAGCGCCTCGAAGTGCAGGCAGGCCAGGTACAGCGACCATGCCTCGCTCCACGCCACGAACCGCCGCTTCTCCCAGGCCTTGGCGACGCCTTTCCACCAGGCGGGCTCGCCTTTACGGAGCTGCTCACACGTCCAGCGCAGGACGGCGGACGTGACCGGCAGGGCCGACGTCTGCAGGGCCCCGCGCTCGCACTGGGCGGCGAACTCCTCTCGCGTCAAGCGCGCTCGTCCCCGGGGTTCAGCCCGGGTCCTCGGGCGAGATCAGGCCCATCTCGATGCCTTTGACGACGGCTTCGGTCCGGTTGCTGACCTCGAGCTTCTGGAAGATGGCGTTGAGATGGTTCTTGATGGTCTTGACCGAGCAATCCATCTTCGCGGCGATCTCTTTGTTCGAAAGGCCGGAACCCAGGAGCACCAGAACCCGTATCTCGGTCTTGGTCAACGCCACGGGCGAGGAGCCCTCGCTGGAGTTCATCTGGCGCAGGCCCTGGAGGAGCTTGCCCATGACCTGCTGAGGGATCATCACGCCGTCGTTGGCGAAAGCCTTGAGCGCGTTCACCAGCTCGGCGGCGGGCAGCATCTTCGAGAGATACCCGTTGGCGCCGGCCTGGATGGATTCCATGACGTGCGCCTCGTCCTCATAAGAGGAGAGTATCAGGACGTTGGTGTTGGGGCACTCCTTGCGGATGAGGCGCGTGGCCGACACGCCGTCGAGGTGCGGGAGCTTGATGTCCATGAGGATGACGTCGGGGCGCAGCTTCTTGGCCATGCGCACCACTTCCTGACCGTCGGCCGCCTCGCCCACCACCTCGACGATTTTTTCATTCTCGAGAAGGTCCTTGATGCCTTCCCGGAACAACGTCTGATCGTCCGCGATGAGCACTCTGACCTTCTTCTTGGGGGCGGCCTTCGCCATGTCAGTCCTCCTAGATGTCGTGAGTCCGGCTTAAGTTAGCAGGGATTACGCGATATTTCAAGGCTTTTTGGTCGGGATGGTGAACAGGAACGTGGCGCCTTTGCCCAGGCCGGCGCTTTCCACCCAGATGCGCCCGCCGTGGCTGGCGACGATCTCCTTCGAGATGGACAGGCCGAGGCCCAGGCGTCCGCCGCCCGAGCCGCCGGCGCCCTGATAAAAGCTCTGGAACAGCTTGCCGACCTCGGCCGGGTCGATGCCGTCGCCGGTGTCGCGCACGGCGAAACGCACGGCGCCCGGCTCCGCGTCCACCTTCACGGTGACCGTGCCGCCTTTGGGGGTGTGGCGCACCGCGTTCTCGAGCAGGTTGTTGAGCACCTGGGACAGGCGCTTCTGGTCGGCCGCGACCGTCGGCAGGCCGGCGGCGAGCTCGGTCTTTAAGGAAAGCCCGCGGGCCGCCGCGCGAGCGGCGGGGCCGACGACGAGCCCCTCCACCATCGCGCCGGGGTCGAAGAGGTTGGTTTCCAGCCTGAACTTTCCCTGCTCGATGGACGCCCAGTCCACGAGGTCCTCGATGAGCCGCGAAATCTGCCCGATGCCGTTGGAGATGTACTGCATGCGTTTCTTCTGGTCGGCGTCGGGGCTGAGCGTGCCGGCCAGCATCTCGAAGCTCACCTGCAGCGTCATCAGCGAGTTCGAGAGGTCGTGCGACGCCATGGACATGAACTTCGACTTCATGGCCGAGAGGCGCGAGAGCTGGTCGTTGGTCTTCTGCAGCTCGACGATGAGCCGTTTGTTGTCCTCTTTGAGGCGCATCTTCTCGAGCGATTTGGAGATGGCGCGTTTGAGGTGGTCGAAGTTGACGGGCTTGGTCAGGAAGTCGTCCACCGACTCCTGGATGGCCTTGAGCGCGGTGTCGAGCGACGCGTGCGCCGTGATCATCAGGATCTGGCTCTCGGTGTTGAGCGCGCGGATCTGCTTGATGGCGTCGATGCCGGTGCCGTCGGTGAGGTTGTAGTCCATCAAGATCACGTCGAAAGACTGCTTCTTCACCTGGCTGACAGCCTCGGCCGCCGAGCCGGCCTGAGCGGTCTCGTAGCCGTCGACGTCGAGGTTGTCGGCCACGCTCTCGCGCATGTTCGCGTCGTCGTCGACGATCAGGATTTTTCCTTTCATGGGTTCCTAGACGGCCGTGGGGAGGAAGAGTTTGAAGGTGGTGCCGACGCCGACGGTGGATTCGACGTCCACGCGCCCTTTGTGACGGTCCACGACCTTGCGCACGACGGCCAGGCCGAGGCCCGTGCCGCGCGCCTTCGTCGTGAAGAACGGCGCGAAAATCTTATCGAGCACGTCCGGCGGGATGCCCGAGCCCGAGTCGCCGATGTCGATCTGGACCCAGCCTGGCTCCGGCAAGGTCGTGCGGATGGTGATCTTGCCGCCTTTGGGCGGCGGCTGCACCTCGATGCCGTTGCCGATGAGGTTGCGGATGGCCTGCTGGACCTCGACGACGTCGATGTCGACGGGCGGATTGGCCGGGTCGAGGATCTTGTCGAGCTGGATGTGCGGCGGGAAGGGGTAGACCGAGAGCAGCTCCTCGAGCCAGTTGTTGAGCTGGACGCGCTCGAGCTGCATCTCGCGCTGGCGCGAATAGGTCAGGATCTCGTTGATGATGCCGTTGGCCTGCTGGATTTCCGACTCGATGATCTTGATGTGTTTGGCGAGCTTCGGGTCGGGCTCGCCGGCGGCGCCGAGCTTGGTCTTGATGAAGTAGATGGAGTTGTTGATGACGGCCAGCGGGTTGCGGATCTCATGGCCGACGACGGAGGCCATCTGGCCGATGGCGGCCAGGCGCTCCTTCTTGATGAGCTCGTCCTGCGCGGCCTTGAGCTCGCGCGTGCGCGCGTCCACGCGTTTCTCGAGGAACTTGGTGAACTTCTCCAGCTCCTGCTTGGCGTGGATGAGCTCGCCCGTCTTCTCCTTGAGCGACTCGGACATCCCGAGGAAGGTGTGGGCCAGGTCGCCGATCTCGTCGTTGGTGGTGACGACCTCGGGCAGGTCCTCGAACTGCCCTTTACCGAGACGGTCGGCGGCCTCCTTGAGCATGCGGATGGGCTGGGTGATGTGCCCGGCCACCGTCAGAGAGAGCAGGATGATGACGATGATGACCCAGACGAGGAAGCGCAGAATCTGCGCCTTCATCTCGTTGGCCGTGCGGTAGGCCGACTCGACGGGCTGCTGGACGTAAACGACCCAGCCCATGTCGCGCACATCGGCGTAGGCCGCGATGAGGCGCCGTCCGTCGGCCAGCGCGATCTCGCCGCCGCCCTTCTCCTCGCTTTGCGTGGTCACGATCTTAAGGATGTCCTCGGACAGCCGCGCGTCGGGGCGGAACACCTCCTTGGGGTCGGAGTGCGCGATGAGAAAGCCGTCCGGGGCGACGACGGCGGCGCGGCTCTTGCCCTGCGCCGGGAACTCCATGGCGAGCATCGAGGACAGCCCGTTGAGGCTCACGCGCGCGAGCAGCGCGCCGACGGGCCGCGCCGGCTGGCTGCGCTGGTCCAGGATGGGCACGCACACCGTGAGCGTGGGGTAGAGGCCCTGGAAACGCTCCAGGCGTCCGATGTATTGGCCCTTCTGGCTCATCGCCACGGTGAAAACGTCCTCGCGGCTGAAGTCGCGCATGTCCGGGCTGGCGCCGAGGAAACGTCCGATGCGCAGGGCTTCCTTGCCGTCGATGCCCAGCACCGACAGCTCCAGGATGGGGATGTGGAGCTGGAGGATGCGGTTCAAATACTGCTGCTGCTTGACCGGGTTCATCGAGACGAAGTCCTCGAGGCTCGCGGTCTCGATGAGCTGGTTGCGGTACGTGGTGACGTATTTGTAGGCCGTCTCCGCGAAGCCGACCGCGAGGGACTCCTGCATGGCCAAGGTCTCCTTGCGCAGGGACTGCTGGGAGATCTTGACCAGCTGCCAGCCCACGAACATCATGGGGGCCAGCGAGATGGCCAGGAACCAGCCGAGGAGCTTATAGGCAAGCCTGCCGCGGCGTCTCGTGGCCATGAGTGGGTGGGCGGCTCGGGCGCGGCGGAGGGCTCAGCCCTTCGCGGCGTTGCGCGAGAGGAGCTGCTTGATGCGAGCCGACAGCTCCGCCAGGTCGAACGGCTTCGTGATGTACTCGTCGGCTCCGAGCTCGAAGCCCTGCTTCTTCTCCTCCGAGGAGAGAAAGCGTCCGGTCATCATGATGAGGATGGTGGTCTTGGAGCGCTTGCGAAGCTCCTGGCAGATCTGGAAGCCCGACGAGTCGGGCAGCTGGATGTCCATGATCACCGCGTCGGGGTCCACGGTCGAGGCCGCGGAGATGCCGTGTTTGGCGTCGCCGGCCTGGTGGCACTCGAAACCGTCGAGCTCGAGGACCTCCGCGAGGCTCTCGCGCAGGTGGGCGTCGTCGTCGATGATGAGCAGCTTGGGGAGCTTGGGCATGTTACCTCCGCATCTCCGCGCCGGGCGGCACGAGCTTGTAGCCGACGCAGGGGATGGTGGTGATGTATTTGGCGGCGACGCCGAGCTTCTCGCGCAGGCGCCGGACGTGCACGTCCACGGTGCGCGGTGAGCCGAAGTAGTTGTAGCCCCAGACGCGCTCGATGAGGTACGGGCGTGACAACACGCGGTTGGCGGAGCTCAGGAAGACGTACAGCAGGTCGAGCTCCTTGGAGGTCAGGGGCACGCGTTTGCCCGCGACGTGGAGGGTGTAGCTCGTGAGGTTGAGCTCGATCTCCCCCATCTTGATGACTTCCTCGGTCGCGTTGACCTGGGTGCGGCGCATGACGGCCTTGATGCGCGCCAGGCACTCGGCCGTGTCCCAGTTGATGGACAGGCACTCGTCGGCGCCGGCCTGGAAAAACGCCAGGCGCAGCGAGATCTTGTCCTTGCCGCCGCCCGAGGCCGCGGCGCCGGCCGCGGGGCCGGAGCGGCCGAACAACGCGTAGGCGTGTTTGGACGGGGCGAGGTTGGCCGCCGGCGCGTCGGCGTGTTCGACCACCGCCACGATGGGCATCTGCCGGCCGGGACCCTTCGCGCGCAGGGCTTTGACGAACTCGACCCCGTCCTCGTCGATAAGCTTCTGGCCGACCAGCAGCAGGTCGCAACCGCGGTGCGCCAGGAGTCCTTGGACCTCCTTGGCGCGGTGGGCGATGGTCACCGACATGCCGCCGGCCTGGAGGGCTTCCAGGATGACGGCGGCGCGGTTAGGCTCGCGCGAGGCGTAGACGACGTTGACGCGCATCGCGCGTCAGTCGTCCGCTGCCCCGCCTTCGTCCTCGAGCTCGACGCTGAAACCACCGAGCCCGGCGACGCCGGCGAAGAGATTATAGAGGACCGCGACGAGCAGCACGACGCCGTCCATGAGGACGGTGTAGAACACGGCGAACAGGATGGTCGAGACGAAACGCAGCCCCATCGTCATGCCGAGCGTGCTCGGCGACGGGACCGCGAGGAAGGTCACGATGCCGCCGAGAAGGCCGAGCGTGCCCAGCACCGCCGAGACCGCGGGGCGCGTGGAGAGGAAGATGCCCAGGCCGCCGATGACCGCGCCGCCGATGGCGACGCCGGTCTTCACCTGCTGCACGCCGACGAGCGCGATGAGGACGCCGATGATGGCCACGACGGGGAGGATCGGGTTCTTGATCCAGAACGGATCGATGCGCTTGACGCGGTAGCTCAAGGGTTATCTTTCTCCTTAATAGCGTTATCGGCCCGGTGAGAATAACAGAACAATGCGGCTTTGACAAGCCCTTCGGGCCTCGCGCGCGGGCGGGCTAAATGCGCGCGCCGACGGTTTTGGGCTCGAAGAGGATGAGGGTGCGGCGCAGCTCTCCCTCCTCCTCGAGGTGCACGGCTTTGACGTGGCAGGGCTCGGACTTGAACATCGTGTCCGCCTCGACGACCTGGTTGGGGCGGTCGAGGGCGACGCCGACCAGCCGCAGGACGTCCTGCTGCTGGCTGTCGATGACGTCGAGCAGGTGGAGCTTGCCGTCGGTGGTGACCGTGCCGGTCACGGGAAAGTTGGTGTAGAGGACGCTGTTGTCCTCGTCCACGACGATGGCGCGGTGGTTTTTAGAGACGACGGCCCGCAGAATCGATTCCCACCAGCGCGTCTCGGCCAGGCCCCGCTGCTTCTCCTTGACCATGGCGTTGGCTATCTCGGCCTTCACCTTGGAGAGGAAGATGTTCACCACCGCGGCCAGCTCGCCGATCTCGTCGCCGCGCGCCTGGAACTTCAGCTCGAGGTTCTTGAAGGACAAGCTCTCGATGGCGTCGCGCAGGTTGAGGATGGGGTTGAGCACGAAATGATGCAGGAAGAAGTAGAGCGGGATGCCCAGCAGCAGCAGCACGCCGACGGCGCCGACGGCGTATTTGTGCATGGCCTTGTTGATGACCTTGACCACGCCCTCGCGGCTGACCTGAAGATTGAGAATGCCTAACACGTCGCCTCGCATGGCGAGCGGTATGGCGATGTCGTAGAGCGGCATGTTGGGCACGGCGCGCACGATGGGCGTTTTGGCCAACCACGCCTGCTCGATGGCGTCGGTGGGCACGCCCACCTGCTTGACGAACTCGTCGAACGTCTTCGTTATCAGGCCGGCGTCTTTATACCAGCGGACCTCGCCGTATTTATTGAGGAAGACGCACGAGGCGACCCGGTCGTCCTTCGAGAAGCGGGTCATGATGTCGAATTCCTGCATCGAGATGACCTGCTGGTTGCGGCCCAGCCCCTCGATGAGGGTCGGCGCGTACAAGCGCACCATGTCGATGGATTCCTGCTTAAGCTTCTCGTCGAAGGTCCACTTGAAGAGGTTGTAGTAGAAGATGCCGCCGAGGAACATGACGTAGACCCCGATGGCCGTGAACCACATGAACCACTTGGCCGACAGCTTCATGGTTTCATCCCCACGTCCTTGGAATCAACCATTTCCTCGCTATGCTCGGTCATTACTGGCCGCCCCCGTAGAGGTTGTCGATCTTCTGCAGCCAGGAGATGGCGTCGGGGTTGGACGGATCGAGCTGCTTGGCGCGCAGGAACTCGTCGCGCGCTCGCTCGTAATCGTTCTTCTGGAAGAAGATGGTGCCGGCGAGCACGGCCTGCTGGGCGGCGGCGCGGTTGCTCTCGGCGCTCGGCGCGGCCACGGGCGGCGCGAGGCGGGCGCGCCGCCGTCTTGTTGTCTCGCGCGGCTTGGCCTTCTCCTCCTCCTCCTTCTTCTTGGCTTCGGCGGCGGCCTGCTCCTCCTCGGCCTTCTTGCGCGCGCGTTCCTCCTCGCGCTGCTTGGCGAGCTCGCCGGCGCGGCGGCGGGCGGCCTCTTCGCGGCGGATCTGCTCCTTGGCGCGCGCGACGAGCTGGTCGGCGGCCTTGGGGTCGTAGCCGTAGGTGACGGCCTGCTTCCACTCCTTCATGGCTTCGTCGTAGCGGCGCGTCTCATAGAGGCGGCGGCCCTCGGCGACGTGTTGATTGGCCACCTCGGCGCGGATCTCGGCCTGGAGCTTCTGCGCCTTCTGGTTGCCAGGCCCCGACTCGAGGACCTGGTCGAGCATCTTCAAGGACTCGAGCACGAGGCCCTGGCTGTAGAGGTTGAGCGCGGTCTGCAGCTTCTCGTTGGCGTCCTGCTCGCGCGCCTCGGACTCCACCTTCGCGATGGCCTGCACCAGGCGCGGGTAACGCGGGTTGAGCACGAGCGCGGCGTACCATTGGTCCAGCGTCTCGCGCAGGCGGTGCTGTCGGTACGCCTTCTGGCCGCGGCGGTAATGCTCCTCGGCCAGCTCGGCGCGCGCCTTCTTGAGCCAGTAGCGGGACTTGAGGTTGGTCGGCGAGAGTTTGGCGGCTTCGTCCCAGCGCTGCGTGGCCTCGACGAGCCGGCCCTGGCGGTACAACGCCATGCCCTCCTCGAAGCGGTCCTCGATGAGCTTGCGCTCGGACTGGCGCGGCTTGGTCGAGCCTTTGAGGTCGATGGTCGCGCGCTGGAGGATGGCCGCGTCCTCGAAGCCCGGGTCCATGGAGAGGATCTTGCGCGTCAGCTCGTTGGCGGCCTCGTATTGCCCTTGGCGGTAGAGGTCGAAGGCGTTGTCATAGACGTTTTTGAGCGTCTTGCGCGTGACGCGCGCCTTCTCGAGCTGGATGGTGTAGATGTATTTCTTCTTGTCGTCCTCCGACGAGATGGTGCCCAGGTTCAGCTTGGACATGTCGAGGAACAACGAATCGGTCTCTTTGGCCTTGGCCGCCTGCGCGGCCGCGCGCGCGGGCGCCAGCAGGGGCAGCAGGACGGTCGCCGTCAGGAGCAGGTGTTTCATCAGAAGCCCAGGCCGCCGGAGACGAGGTTCTTCATCATGGGTGCGAGCATCATGATGAACACGGTGGGGAAGATGAAGATGAAAAGCGGGATGAGCATCTTGGTGGACGCCTGGGCGGCGAGCTTCTCGGCCTTGTTGAGGCGGCGGAAACGCATGTCGGCCGCGTAGTTGCGCAGCAGCTCGACGAGGCTGGTGCCGAGCTCGTCGGACTGGATGATGAGGCCCACGAAGGAACGCACCTCGGAGACGCCGGTACGCATCGCCAGGCGCTTGAGCGCGTCGCGGCGCGTGTAGCCCAGCGACACCTCGTTGAGCATCTTCTGCAGCTCGTCCTCGAGCTCGGTGCGCTGGTGCTGCTTGACGTTCTTGAGGATGCGCTCGATGGCGGCCATGTAATCGAGGCCGGCCTCGATGGTCAGCGCCATCAGGTCGACCATGGTCGGGAAGTTGCGCATGATCTGCTGCTGGCGGGTGCGGATCTTGCCGCTGAACAACACGTCGGGAATGAGGAAGCCCAGCACGCCGAACACCGCGAGGATGGGCTCGCCGGTCAGCACGAACGCGCCGGCGCCCATGCCGAGCGCCATGAGCTCCTTGAGGTGGAGCATCTGCAGCGGCGTGGGCTTGGTCGGGCGGCCCATCATCATGTGCGTCTCCTCGAGCTTCACGTCGAGGTGGAAGGTCTTGAGCAGGAACAGGTCGAGCTTGTCGATGAGCGAGCCGTTCGGGTTCAAGCTCGAGAACGCGGTGGAGGTGCCGACCTCCTTCTTGGCCAGCTTCGCGAGGTCGCTCTCGTCGCCGTCGGCCGGGGGCGCGAAGATGCGGCTCGCCGCGGTGTAGCAGAACACCGAGCCGAGCACGCCGACGGCCAGCAGCAGCCAATGCGTCACGGGGTCGATAGCCATGCTAGACCTGGACGTCTCCCAGCTTGTTGACGATCTTCATCCCGATGGAGATCCAGATGGTGCAGAAGGCGAGGGTGAGGATGCCCAGGCCGCTGAAGTAGTACTCCTTCATCGGGCCGGGCTGGAAGGCGAACATGATGACGAGCATGATCCATGGCATGACGCCGACGACGATGGCCTGGATGCGCTGCTGGGCGGTCATGGCGGCCGTCTTCTCGATGAGCTTGGATTCCTCGCGGATGTTCTCGACGATGCGGTCGAAGATCTTGGTGAGGTTGCCGCCGACGCTGCGCTGGATGACGATGGCCTTGATCATGTAGGAGAGCAGGCGGCTCTGCACGCGCTCCTCGACGCCTTCCAGGGCCTTCTCGATGGCCGTGCCCAGGTGGTAGTTCTTCAGGCACAGGCCGAACTCCTCGGAGATGGGCGGCACGCAGTCGCGGGTGACCATCTCGATGCAGCCGATGAGGTCGATGCCCGACTTCAGGCCGTTGGACATGAGAATCATCGCGTCCATGAGCTGCGCCTCGCAGCGCACGCCGCGGCGGAAGCGGATGTTGCGCAGCAGCCAGCCCGGCAGTATCAGGCCGGCGTAGATGCCGAAGCCGGTGAAGATGAAGAAGCCGAACGGGTCGAAGGTGAGCAGGCCCATGAGCAGGCCGAGCGCGGCCGGCCCGCCGACGAGGTAGTTGATCTTGATGACGATGAACTGGCGCTCGTATTCGTAGGCCCACTCCTTGGCCTTGTTCTTGTATTTATCCACGCCGTCGTGGATCTTCTGCTCGTTCATCGCGCCGATGGTCCAGCCCATGCCGATGATGAGGGCCAGGCCGATCATCTTGAACAGGAGGGACGCGGCCTTCGAGCCCCGCGTGTCCTGCTCGCCGGCGGACCAGCCGCGCGGATCGGACTGCAGGACGTCGTAGGCGGCGTTGGACAACGCGCCGATGGCCAACGTCGCCGTGCGGTAGCGCTGCACGTCGCTGTTGACCAGCCCGTCCATGACCGCGTCCATCTGGCGCGCGATGAGGTCGAAGTGGGCCATCACGGCGCGGCCGCGGCCGCCCAGCGAGTTGCCCAGGCGGGCGCGCACGATGCGGTCGAGCGACATCTGGAAGCGGATGCGGTTGTCCTCGTAGTCGCGGATGAGGTTGCCGGGCTGGACGAACTGGCCGCCGTCGGACGGCGGAAACGTCTTGCGGGTCAGCTCGAAGAACTCGTAGAGCACCGACACGGGCGCCTGCCACAGCTGCGCCTCGTTGAGGATGCCCTCGTCGGGGTCCTGCCAGACCGGGCGCTTGAGCATCGGGTCGAGCGTCTGGTCCACCCATTTAGGGACCTGCAGGCCGGGGTCTCGGTCCTTCTTGAAGTAGTGGTAGAAGACCTGGGTCTTGGTTTCAGCCCCGTTCTGCTTGCCGACCAGGAACTCGATGTCCTGCTTCGAGAAAATCTGCTGCGCGGCCGCGGGAGCGGCGGAGCCGAGGAGGACGGCGAGGAGCAGGGCGCGCATCAGTGGTGCCCCGCGTCGGCGGTGGATTCGGCGTCGTCGGGCACGGGGACGCCCTGCTTGAGCAGGACGTCGATGTCGTTGGGCATGCCCTTCGCCTTCTTGGTGCGCTCGCTCATGAAGAACTCGGGCGGGATCTCGAGGCCTTTGAGCTTGAACTCGTTGTAGAAGCGCGGGATGTAGTCGCAGGCGGTGAAGTAGCCGAAGCTCTTGCCCTTCTCGTCCACGTGGGTCTGGATGAAGCGGAAGATGTTCTTGGTCAGGATCTTGGCGCCGTCGCGACCGACGCACTCGGTGATCCAGGTGACGCGGCGTTTGCCGTCCGGGAAGCGGGTGATCTGCACGAAGAGGTTGACGGCGCTCGAAATCATCTCGGTGAGCACGGTCATCGGCAGGTCGGTGCCCGACATCAGGCACATGGCCGAGAGGCGCGAGATGGCGTCGGTGGGGGTGTTGGCGTGGAGCGTCGCCAGCGACCCTTCATGGCCGGTGTTCATGGCCTGGAGCATGTCGAGCGACTCGCCGCCGCGGCACTCGCCGACGATGATGCGGTCAGGGCGCATGCGCAGGCAGTTCTTGATGAGGTCGCGGATGGTGATCTCGCCTTTGCCCTCGATGTTGGGCGGGCGGCTCTCCAGGCGGATCCAGTGCTCGGCCATGAGCTTGAGCTCGGCCGTGTCCTCGACGGTGATGATGCGCTCGTCGTTGGGGATGAAGTTCGAGAGCATGTTGAGGAAGGTGGTCTTGCCGGTGCCGGTGCCGCCCGAGATGAGGATGTTCTTCTTCGTGATGACGGTGGCGCGCAGGAACTCGACCTGGTCGGCGCGGCAGGAGCCGAACTTGATGAGCTGGTCGTGGGTGAAGGGTTTGGCCGAGAAGCGGCGGATGGTGAGCGTGGGGCCGGAGATGGCCAGCGGCGCGATGATGGCGTTGACGCGCGAGCCGTCCTTGAGGCGCGCGTCCACCAGCGGCACGGATTCGTCGATGCGGCGGCCGACGGGCGCCACGATGCGTTTGATGACCTGCACGACCTGCTCGTCGTTGCGGAAACGCATGGGCAGCAGCACGAGCTGGCCGTTCTTCTCGACGTAGATTTTGTCGTACGCGTTGACCATGATCTCGTTGATGGCCGGGTCGCGCAGGAGCTGCTCCAGGGGACCGCGGCCGAGGATCTCGTCGATGAGCTCGACGACGAACTGCTCGCGCTGGCCGCGCGACAGCGGGAGGTTCTGCTCGCGCTGCAGCAGGTTCTCGATGATCTTCTGGACCTTCGCGCGGTTCTCCTCGTTCTGGTTGGCCTCGTCGGAGATCCGGATACGCTCGGTCTCCATGGCGGTGACGACCATCTTGTGCATCTTGGTCTTCAGCTCGTCCCAGAAATCAGGCACGGGGCCCGTGGCGCCTTTGGCCTCGGGGCCTTGGGCCTTGTCGGCGCTCGCGACCGGCGCCGAGCCGCCCGTGGGCTTCCATAGGATGTCGGCCGACTGCGAGAACTCCTCGGCCTGGGTGTAGTTCTCCCAGTGTTTGACCGAGGGCTTCATCTCCATGGTGCGGCCGAGCAGGATGCGCAAGGACTTGACCCAGTCGCTCTGCAGCTGCTCGACGACGAGGATCTTCTGCGTGTTGGCGTACTCCGGGATGAGGTCCTCCCAGGGCATGTAGGCGAGCACGCGCTTCTGCATGGCGTTGAAGAAGCGGTCCACCTCTTTGGGGGCGAGCGCGCCGGGGAGGTTGGCCTGGTTGACGATGACCTCGAACTTCTCGAGAGGGAAATGAAGCGCCTTGATCTCGTTGAAGAGGGAGTAGGTCGCCTCGAAGTGCGAACGCTGGGGCAGGCACGTCCAGAAGATGAGGTCGGCCAGGTCGAAGGAGAAGATCTGCATCGGGAAAAACGGGTCCACGTCCAGGAACAGGTCGTAGGACTCCGCCAGCGAGCCGAGCACCTTCACGACGACGTTGGGCGAAAGCTTGAGGAACTCCTGGCGGGTGGCGGCCAGGGGCAGCAGGCCCACGCCCCACTGCGAGATCGGGATGCGGCCCTTGAGCAGCCGGCCGAGACCGCCCGTCGGGTTCTCGCCGACGAGCTGGACCATGCTGGAGAGCGTCGGCGGATTGAGGCCGAGGACGAAGCTCAGGTCGTTGCGGCACAACGGGTCCATGTGCACGATGACGACCTTTCGGTTCTGCGAGCCGGCCCAGGCGAGCGCGAGGTTGAGGCAGGCCGTGGTTTTGCCGACCCCCTCTTTAGGGCCGGTGAACACGATGACCCGCCCCGGCTCCCGGAGGGAGGTGGGGATGGGGCTGTCGGCTGAGGCCGTCTCGAGCGCCATGTTACCCCTTCTGCCTTACTTGACGATCTCCATCGTGATGAAGAGGAACAGGGACTTCTGCTCCTCGACCACGCTGGTCGTCGTGAACAACAAACCGAGGATCGGGATGTGTCCAAGGAACGGCACGCGCGTCTTGGACACGTTCTTCGTGCTGGACTTCAGGCCGCCGATGACGAGCGTCTCGCCGCTCTTGATTTCGACGGCGGTCTGGACCTGACGGGTGACGATGGACGGCACCGAGGTATTGCCGACCTGCACGACCTTCGAGAAGTCCACGTTGGACACCTCGAGCTGCATCTCGGCGCGGATGGTGTCCTTCTTGTTGGGGTTGATGACCGGCACGATGTTGAGAATCACGCCGAACTTCTTGAAGTCGGCCGTGACCGTGCCGTTGCCGTTGGCGGAAGGGAAGGGCACCTCGCCGCCGACCACGAAGTTGGCCTGCGACTGGGCCTGCACCACCACCTTCGGGTTCGAGAGGAGCTGCGCCTTGCCTTCGGTCTCGAGCATCTTCAAAGAGGTCTGGAGCTGCGTCTGCCGCGCGTAGTCGCCCATCTTGTAGAGGCCGGGAATCGTCTTCTCCGCGTACACGATGCCCGACTGGAACGGCGTCCAAGCGAAACCGAGATCTTTCTGCACCGAGCCCGAGATTTCGACGATATCCGCGGACACGGCAATCAACGAGTCCTCGGGCTGGGCCGCCGCGTTTTGCGCGAGGGCCAGCACGAGGCACGCCGCCGCCGTCCACTGTTGCCTTTTCATGTTGTCGATTCCGGGTACGGCAGTTCCGTCAGTTCCTGAAAAGCTTCCTGAAGCTGGCCATCTCCATCGGGTGCATCTCGACGTCGCCGAGGCCGCGCATGATCACCGTCGGCTCGCCCTGCTTCATGGCGAGCGCGAGGTATTGCGCCTCGTTGGGGTTCAACGCGAGGCCGATGGTCGCCTTCTCCGAGAAGGCGGCCGACTTCTCCTCTTTGTCCCCGAGACTCTTGAACTGCTTGGCGCTCATGCCCTGCCCCAGGTTGGTGCCGACCGCGATGACGAGCACGTTCTGGAGGATGGTGGCCGTGACCTTCTCTTTGCGGCCGTCGTTCATGAGCGCGTCGAAGGTGACCAGGACGTCCACGCGGTCGCCGGGCTTGATGAGCGCCTTCATCTCGTTGTCGATGGGCAGGATGGCGCCGCGGTAGCCGGGCGGGATCTTCACGCTGAGGCCCGACTCGGGCGAAAGCGAGATGAGCGCGGACTGGGTGATCTGGTTGCTCTTGGGGACGCGGGTGCGCGTCACCAGGTTGTTGATGAGCTTCATGTCCGAGGGCGTCTTGATCTCGAAGGCGTCCTGCTGCATGAACTTGCGGGGCACGGCCAGCGCTTCGACCATGTCCTCCTTAAGGACCGTGCGTTCCGGCAGGTCCACGCGGGCGACCAGCACCTGCGCGGTCTCGTACGCGTTGGACAGAGCGCGCTCCTTGCTCGTGAGCACCATGAGGTAGAACACGGCGGCGCCCATCGCCAGGAGCATCGGCACCAGAACGCCTTTCTTTTCCATTTTCGTGTTCTCTCTATTTCTTCAACGGCGTTTCGATCGGCATCCTCACGGTCGCCACCAGCTCCCTCATGCCCGAGCCCGAAGGCTTCGCCAGGATGATGCTGCTGATGGGGAAGATCAGCTTCACCGAATGCACTCCCGTCACGACCAAATCGTAGTTGTCCTGCCCGGCCTGCGGGTCCATCAGCGTCTTCTCCGGTATGGCCGTCACGCGCGCCGCCGGTAGAATCCGTTGCATGAACTCGTTCAACTTGCCCTGCGAATACGCCGGCGGCGCCGTCCACGTCATGCTGCCGATGCGAGCCACTTCGTACGTCGCGTGGTTCAAGAGGATGAGCTGGAACGAGACGTAACCGATCTCCATGATGGTGAAGATCATCGTCAGGAATACCGGCAGGATGAGGAGCATCTCCACCACCACCTGCCCGGCCCGACTCCGTCGCATCCGCGTCACAGCCCGCCTCCCCGCTCCCTTCCCCGCCCCCCCGTTTCCGGAGGGGCGGGTGCGGGAGCGAATCGTCTAGTTGCCTCCGGTGCCCATCTGGCTGGCGGCGCCGGTAATCATCTGCTGGATGTTGTTGAACAAGGTCGGCATGAAGCGCTTGAGCGCCACGCCGGCGACGAGCACGACGCCGACGACGACCGTGAGCATCAGCAGGTACTCCACGGTGTTCTGACCACGCCGGCTCGCGAGCCGGTTCCGCATCCAAGACCCCACCCGAAGCATCATCATGTAAGTAGTTCTCCCTGTCTCGTTTTGAACGTCAGTAGTATGCCTTCAGAATCTTCACGCCGGCGATCAGGAAGAGACGCCGCAGCTGGCCTTGGAGAAAGCCGTACATCGCGGCGAAAATCGTCACGAGCGTCACCGTGGTCAGCAAGTACTCCACCACGGTCTGCCCGCCCTTTCCTAATAGCGTCCGTCGCAAAAATGCCTCCGACATGCATTTCGAGTGTAACAGCGGCACTATGACGTGTCAAGACGATAGCCATTAAAATACCGTTAAAATTTGAGCTTGAGCGAGATCTGATCCACGGTGCCCAACGCGCCGTAGGGCACGAAGGCGTAGTCCAGCGAGACGCCGTAGCCGAACGCCTGGGACGTGTACATGCCGAAGCCGAAGGAGATGCCGCTGGCCCGGTCCAGGCGCAGGGACTTGGCGGTGTCGTCGAAGTTCTGACCGAGGCTGTCCGAGTTCTGGTAGCCCAGGCGCAAAGTGAGCTGGCCGATATCGAGGTACTCCTCGGGCAGCTGGAACTCGCCGCCGATGCCGATGCGCGCGCCGCTGTCGGACGCCTTGCTCAGCTCGAGGGAGGTGGTGACGAAGTCGCCCAGGCGCAACGCCGCGCCGCCGCGGGTCACCCGCGCCACGTTGGCGGAGTTCGTGCCGAAGTTCTGCAGCGCGAAGCCGAGCGAGAGGATGGAGTTGGGCTTGACCAGCGCGCCGATGTCGCCGACGATGGAGTCTTTTGAGGAGCCGGCGATGTCCTCGTGGACCACGCGCAGGCCGCCGCCGAGGAACAGCTTCTCGTACCAGAAGGAGCGGGCGAGCGCCACGGTGCCGAAGCCGTTGCGGACGCTGACGGTCTCGCTCTCGAGCGGGACGCCGGCCGAGTCGCGGACGTCGAAGCCGTCCACGGACAGGTAGGCGAAGTTCGCGCCCCACGTGGTGCGGCCCATGGGGTGCGCGTAGCCGAGATAGATCGGGGAATCCACGTCCTGCACGTAACGCAGATAAGAGTAGGACAGCTCGCGCTGCTGCGTCACGGCGAGGCCCGCCGGGTTCCAGGTCAGCGAGTCGGACCCCTCGGCGAGCGCCACGTAGGAGCGGCCCATGGCCATGGCGCGCGCGGAGCCCTGACCGAGCTTGAGGAAGTTGGCGCCGCTGGTGCCGGCGGCCGAGTCGATGGCGGCGGCGGGAAGCGCCGCGCCCAGCAGGACGCCGACGAGGAGGATGATTTTCATCACGGGACCAGGACCTTCTTCACGGTCTGCAGGACGGAGCGGCCGCCCTCCGTCTCATCGAGCCGGACGACGGCGAAGTACAGGCCCCGGCCGACCGTCCGGCCGCTGGCGTTGACCTTCGACCAGACGAAGTTCACGGGCCCGGCCTGGTAGCTCGGCGGCACCTCGCCGAAGCTCTTGTCGAGCACGAGCTCGCCGGAGATGGTGAAGAGGCGCAGGCTGACCTTGGAGCGGAACGGCGCGTGGATGGAGAACGTCGCGCTCGGCCCGGTGACGGGGTTGGGGTAGGCGAAGGTGTTGGTCTCGAAGTCCTCGCGGGGGCTCGCCGAGGAGTTGCGCACCACCGGGATCTCGTCGATGAGGCGGTCCAGCGACAACGCGCTCGGGTTGATGACGTTGCCGGTGATGTCGTCGATGGCCGCGCTGTCGGTGGAGCCGACGATCTTGAACTTATAGGTGCCGTCTTTGACCAGCGCGAGCTTGAAGTCGCGGCCGTCCCAGATGTCCTGGATTTCGGTGCGCGCCGGGCGGATGCCGACGATGCGCCGCACGAGCGAAACGGACTCGGGCGGGCTGGGGTTGCCCGAGGCGTCGAACGTCGTGCCGGGCGCGTAAATCTTGACGGCCACCTTCATCGGCTCCGACACCTGATATGAGAGCATGGCGCCGCCGGTGTCCGCCCGCAGCGGGCTGATGGCCAGGTCGTAGATGCGGATAGGGTCGTAGGAGATGGTCAGCTGCGCCGTCGAGCCGGAGGCGAGCACGGACGCCACGTCCTGGGCCACCGCGCGGACGAGGTAGAAGCCCGCGGGCGGGAAGTTGCCGCGGTCGTCGCGGCCGTCCCAGACGTCGGTGTTGAGCACCCCGCCCTGGCGCACGGAGCCCGACAGGATGGTGCGCACGACCGACGGCGGGATGTTCGTATTAAGGATCTGCACGGTCACCGACGACTGGCGCGTCAACGCGTAGTTGATGGTGAACGGATGCAACGTGATGGTGTTGCTCGAGTTGACGAGCGCGGGCACGTCCGGGTTCACGTTGAAGGTGGTGAAGATGATGGAGCCGCGCGCCACGGTGATGACGCCCGAGACCCGGTCCGTCGCGAAGTAGCGGGGCGTCGTCGTGGATTCGGCGGTCAACGTGAACACGTAGTTGCCGTCCGGGACGAACAAGCCGTTGGCGTCGCGTCCGTCCCAGAACTCGGAAATCTTAAGACGACCGGGACGCAGGCCGTGGAAGCTGACGACCGGCGTGACGGGCGCCCCGAGCGTGTTGACCACCGAGGCGCTCGTGCAGCTGGCGGGCGGGCTCTGGCCCGGGCAGGGCGGCCACGTCGCGGTGGACGCCTGGACCACGGAACCCGGCGGGTAGATGTTCCAGGCCACGAACATGGGCTGGGAGAGCTGGTAGTTAAGGATGACGTTTTCGGTCGCGCCGGAGAGCAGCGGGATCACGGAGACGTCTGTGATGCGGAACATGTTGACCGGGAAGCTGGCCGTCGTCGTGGAGACCTTGTCGCGGAAGGTGGGGTCGGCGGCGGTGAGCTGCACGAGGTAGGTGCCGGAAGTCACGACCAGGCCCGAGTCGCCGGCCCCGTCCACCCAGGTCTCGGAGTTGCTGAAGTTGCCGGGGCGCAGCTCGTTCTGCACGAGGGTCTTGATGAGGGTGGTGCCCGTCTCGTTGAAGATCCGCATGTTGACGATGGCGTCGCGGGACAACGAGTAGCGGAAGGTGAACGGGTTGAGGCCGGCCACGGCCGGGCTCGACCCGACCACCGAGGACGTAGGCGAGACCTGGGTGATGCCGACGAGGCCGCGCAGAACCGAGATGAAGCCGATGCGGGCCTGGGACGTCCAGACGCGAAGGTCGGCGGCGTTCCCGTTGAGCGGGTAGCCGCGCTGGGAAGGCAGCGCCGCGTAGATGACGAACACGTAGTCGCCGTCGGAGACCAGGTTGCCGTTCGTCTCGCGGCCGTCCCAGAAGGTGATGACCGAGGTGCGCAGCTGCTTCTGCTCGGTGATGCGGCGCAGGAGGGGCGCGGCGGCGCCGCCGCCGCAGGTGCCCAGGCGCGGATTGAAGTTCTTAGGCGGGGCCGGCGGGACCTGGTCGAGCGCCACGTCGTTGACGCTGTTGAGGCCTTGGCAGAACTGGGTCCCCGGCGGGTAGATGTCCACGTACACGGTCGCCGACTCCGTGAGCATGTAGGACAACACGGCGAGGTTGGTCGAGCCGCCCAGCAGGGGCTGCACGCGGATGTCGGTGATCTGGAGCGGGTCGATGGCGATCTGGCGCGTCGTCGCGAAAGAGAGGTCGCCGAACACGCCCGAGCCCGGGGCGTAGCGGGAGTATTGGTCCAGCGAGATGGCCTGGAAGTCGGCCAGATAGGCGCCGGGCGGAAGGATGTTGCCGTTCTCGTCGCGCCCGTCCCAGGAGTCGCCGTTGAGCAAGGTGCCGTTCGGGATGCCTTCGCCCACGCGGGGCAGGCCGGGCAGGACGCTGCGCAGCTCGGGATAAGGCGGCAAGGCGCTGTTGACGGTAATAAACATCGTCGCGTCTTTGGCGAGGCGGTACGTCAGGTTATAAGGCTGGGCCGCGACGCCGGTGATGGCGCCGACGATGGTCGGAGAGGAGCGCACCACGTGCACGTTAGTCACGTCCACGATGATGGGCTTCTGGGAGACGACGTTGCCCAACGCGTCGCGCGTCGCGCCCGAGGGGTAGGCGCGGGTCTGGGTGATGACGATGTTGCCGCTTTGACCCTGCTGGTTGGTCTTGACCGTCACGCGGAAGCCGAACTGGCCGTTGGACTTCCCCAGCTCGCCTTGGATGTTGATGGAGCCGTCCCAGAGCACGCAGTAGCCGTCCGTCGTGGTCGGCAAGGTGGCGCTGACGCCGGCGGCCGAGCCCGGGGCGTCGATGAAGAAGGTCCTAAGAGGAGGCGTCGAGGCGGGGTCCAGCGGGTTGGAGCCGTCCGCGTATTTGAACAGCTCGAAGTTGACCTCATCGATGGCGACCTGGCCCGAGCTGTTGTTCTGCACGCCGATCTGGGCGCACAGGAAGACTTGGTGGTTGCAGAAGTTGCGGCCGAGCGTGCCGACCATGGGACCCGCCGCGGTCAGCGGCGAGATGTTGCAGCGGTTGGCGCCGTCCTCCTCGAACTGGATGTGCGGCTCGTTGGAGATGGTGCCGGCCACGGGACCCGGGGTGCCCGCGGAGTCGAACGGGCAGGTGAACTGATAAGGAGGGCTGACGGTCACCGAGCACAGGCCGCTCTCGGTGGAGTTGACCCACGCGGTGTTGACGAACACCTGGACGGACTGGGCGGAGGCGGGGGCCGGGCTCAGCGCCGCGGCGATCAGGAAAGCCGGGATGGCGAGCAGACGCGCGCTGGTGCTGCTCTGTTGTCGGTTCATCGTTGCTTGATTCATGGGCGCGTCGTATAGAGTCTAACGTGCGAAAGTATAAACCTGATTAAAGGAATGTTAAAAAACGGTAATCGGCAGACGGCGTGCCAAACGGACCTTCTTCAACGACGACGTCGCGCTCTCGGCCGACGGGCCCGCGAGCAGGAACAACGAAAGCGCGCGCCCTTGCGGCGGCGCGAACGCGATGCCGATGAGCCCGGCGCCGGGCGCGCGCGCCGATTCGACGGGCACGAGGCGGCCGTCCTTGCGCTCGAGAACCAGGATGCGGCCGGACTTGCTGTCGTGCGCCCACAGGCGGCCGGCGCGCCAGGCCATCGCGTTGGGCACGGCGTCGCCCTCCAACGGATACGCCTTGGACAGGCCTTCGTCCCCCCCGTGTTCATAGAAGGAGCGGTTCGCCGCGTCGTAGGACCACAAGGCGGCGCCGTCGTAAGCGAGCGCGGTCGGCGCCGCGCCCGGGCTGGGGCGAGACGAGAGGACCTTATCCGGGCGTCCCGCCGGGTGGCGCAACACGCGCGCCTGCGCGGCGTCGAGCGTCCACATCACGCCTGCGCCGAACGCGATCGCGGTGGGGCGATAGGGCCCGCCCGCCGGCGCCGCGAAGGAGGACAACACGCGACGCGGCTCGGCGGGGTCCACGGCCGAAATTCCGCCGCTCCAGTCCGCGACCCAGAGCAACGAGCCGTCGTAGGCGAGCGCCGACGGGCTGCTCGCGGCCACGGGCGCGACCGACTCCGCGGACCAGACCCAGGACCGGCCCCAGCTCCAGCCGGCGGCCACAGCGGCGCACGCGGCGACGACGAACGCGCCGCGGAGGGCCCAACGGGCGTAACGAGCGCGGTCGGCGGCGCCGCCGGTCGCCTGCTCGCGGTCTTCCTGCGCGCGGGCGTCGAGCCCGCGCAGCCGCTGGTCGATGAGCTCGGCGGCGCGCGTGGTGTCGCGCAGGCGCTTGGACAGGTCATCGGTGAAAAGCGTGTGGCTTTTCTCCTTGGTCTGCAGCTCGGCGTGCCAGGCCTCGCGCTCGCGGCGCAGGCTGTCCTCCCACGTCGCCAGCTCCTGGCGCTGGGTCTCCCAGGTGGAGCGTTCGCGGTCCCACAGCTCGCGCCACTGCGCGCGCTCCTCTTCCCACACCCGCTGCAGCTCCGAGAAGCGGCCCTGGAGCTCCTCGACGCGCTGAAGCGCGCGGGCGCGCTCGGTCTCGGAATCCTCGCGGGCGCGGCGCTCGAGCAGGAGCTCGGCCAAGGTCTTCTCCAGGGCGTTTTTGGCCTCGGTGAGGCCGGCCTTCAGCGCCGCGGCGGCGTCCCCGGCGGCGGACGCCTCGCGGGCGCGGCGGTCGGCGAGCGACTGGAACTCCTGAAGGTCCAGGAGATGCTGGGCCTCGCGCGCCTCGCGTTTGCGCTCCGCGTCGCGCGTACGGGCGGCCTCGGCTTCGGCGCGCAGGCGCGCCTGCAGCAGCGCCTCTTCCAGCGCCCGGCGCTCCTCATCGTGGCGCGCCTGCTGGAGCTCCATCGCCTTGGCCGCGGATTCCAGGCGCGAGCGCGCGTCAAGCACGTCGGCGAGCATCCGTTCCTCGTCGCCGTCCACGCGTCCGCGGAGCTCGGACACCTCGCTCTCGAGCGCCGCGCAGCGGGCCTTGAACACCTTGAGCGCCTGCTCCTTGGCGTCGAAGGCCTGGTTCCACGTCGCCTCGCGCTCGCGCTGCTGGCGCTTGAGCAGGCCGACGGTCTCCCAGGCCACCTCGGCTCCCGCGAGCGCGCCGGACGGCGGCTGGAACGCCGGCGGCTGGTCGGCGGACGGACCGACGCGCGCCCACAGGCGGTCGATCTCGCGGCTCAGATCCTCGGGAGGCATGGAACCCACGGGCTCAGTATAAAGCCTCGTCGGCGTTCCACAATGTCGTAAATGTTAACGCCCCGTCGCGGGACGGTAAAAGGCCGCGCTACTGGGAGCGCTGGAGCCGGCGCAGCTCCTGGTTGGCGTCGCCGAGGTCCACGCCGTCGTCTTTGTACTCGCGCAGGATCCGGCCGAGCTGCTCGATGAGGGCCGCGTCCGAGGAGCCGGAGAGCTTCGCCTTCTGATACACGCGCCAGTCCTCCTCGAACAGGGCCTGTTTGCCGCGCGCCGCCGCGGTCTCGCGCTCGCGTTTGAGGCGCTCGTATTCGCGCGCGGCCTTGAGCTGGCGCTGCTCGATGTCGGCGAGCTCCTTCTGCGCCTGGGTCTGGGTCACGCGCGAGGCCGCCAGCCGGGCGCGCAGCGAATCGGTCTCCTCGCGCAGGCGCGCGATCTCCTCGGTGAGCTTCCACTGCTTGAGCGCGCTGGCCTCGAGCGCCTGCGACAGGTCGCGGCGGTAGTTCATCTCCTCGGAAAGCAGCTTCTCGTATTCCCCTCCGGATCCGCGCGGCCGAACCGCGATGGTGGCCCACGCCGTGGCCGAAGCGCGCACTGCCGAGTGCTGCTGTCGAACATGTAGTCCACCTGGCCGCCCAGCAGGTCGCCAGCCCGCGCCCCAATTCCAGGTGCGCGCGCGGTCGCCCAGCGACACGCCCGAGCGCAAGGCGAGCTGGCCGCGGCGCGCCAGCGCCCACCAGCGCTCGAAGCCCGCCGCGAACGTCATGGACTTGCCGTTTCCGCCCGACGGCTCGCGCACGGTCGCGTCCACGGAGATGGTGGCCGAACGCAGCACCTCGGCGGCGCCGACCTTGAAAATCAGCGGGGCCCGGTCGGCGATGCCGTTGCTCGTGAACTTGGCGCCGCCGAAGTTGAGGATGGACGCGCCCACCGCGTAACGGCCGCCGGTGCGCCACAACGCGCCGAAGTCGAGCGCGGGCTTGAGCCCCGGGGCCGAGCCGCGCTCCGGCGCCACGCCCAGGAACTTGAGGCCGCCGCCGAAATCCAAGCCGCCGCCTTCGGTCTCGCGCAGGCCGCGCGAGCCGTAGGAGAAGCCGATCTCGCGGTCCTTGGAGAGCATGTCGCGCCGGTCGTAGCGGATTTGCATCCCGAAGGCGCCGTTGAGGATGTCGCCGCGCACCGGGATGACGCCCGCGGCCCGAGTGGAATCGCGGTCCGACACGCCCGACGGCACGTGGAACAGGCGCTGGTAGG
The DNA here is from genome assembly GCA_965283875.1 of uncultured Elusimicrobia bacterium. GTDB lineage: Bacteria > Elusimicrobiota > Elusimicrobia > UBA1565 > UBA9628 > GWA2-66-18. The sequence continues at coordinate 436,619 of CBDIQC010000001.1, forward strand.
CGCCGGCCGCCGTGAGGGTCCGCACCTGGCCGAGCCCCGCCGGGTTGTAGGCCACCGCGCCGACGTCGTCGTGCACCGCCGTGAAGGCGCCGCCCATCGCCAGGTCGCGCGGGCCGAAACCCATGTCATCGAACGCCGCGCGCGCGGGCGAAACGGCCAGCAGCAGCGCGAGGAACGCATAATACATGGCGCGAATTATAGCCGTTATTCCCACCGGTAGTCCTCGGGGTCTAATAACACGGCGGTTAAGTCCAACGCCGCGCCCGGATCGCGGCCTCGCGCCTCCAGCAGCCGGGCTGATATATAGGAAGCGAAGGCGTATGACAACAGGACGTCCTTGGAATAGCTGTCGCTCGTTTCCCAAGTACGCGTCCGTCGCAACACCAAGATGGGGTCCGCCGTCGTGCCGTCCACGGACTGGACGAGCCCCGCTGGCGCCAAGGCCTTGGGCTCCAGCCCCAGCCCGCCCAACTCCTCGAGCCCCATGCCCGTCGTGTAGAGCGGCCCCCGCACGCGGCGCTGCGCCAGCCAGGCGCGCCCGTCCACCAAACGAGACGACCCGAGCTCGAAGCCGAGCGGCCGCGCGAGCGCGTCGTAGGTCAGCGCGAAGGAGGCCGTGTCGCCCGAAGCAAGCAGGAAGCCGCCGGGCGGCACGGCGCGTCTCAGATCGCGCGCGTAGTCATAGGCGAGGAAATCGGCGCGGTGCGAGGGCGCCGGGCGCCAGGCGGCGAAGGCCGCCAGCGCGACGGCGGCGAGCGGCGCCGCGGCGCGCGGCAGGAGCGCGACGGCTTCGCCCGCGAGCAGCGCGACGACGAAGGCGGGTAGGAGAAACACCGGCTCGAGCGCGGAACGCGCGGCCCAGCCGGCGACGTCGAAACGCGTGAGCAGCAGGAAAACGACGGAGCCGCCGGCGCCGGCGAGCAGCGCCAGGAGCCTCGTCCGGTCCTCCCGCCACGCGCGCCAGGCGCCGAGGACGGCCAGGCCCGTCGCGGGCACGGCTAGGCCGGCGGCGAAGTGACGCAGCAGCCCGGGCGCCGCGTCGGCGAACGGGCGCTGATACCCCGCGAACAGGCTAGCCGTGCCGTAGCGGCGGCGCAGCACGGTGTCGAGGAAAGCGCCGGGCTCGCCGCGCAACCACGTGTAAATCAAAAGAGAGAGTCCCGCGCCGAACCAGGGTGCCGCCGCGGATGCGAGAGTACCCCACGCCACGCCGTGCCGCTTGGCCTCCAGCCTCCACAACAGCAGCGGGGCCGGCAGCCAGAAGAGCAAGCTTTGATGATTCACCAAACCCAGCCCGATGAGCAGACCGCTCAAACGCGCGCGGCCGAACACGGTCTCGCGCCCGCCCTCGGCGCAAAGGACCAGCGCCGCGCAGAACAAGGCGTGCAGCGCGTATTTCTCCTGGAGGAGCGAGAACTTCCACAACGGCGCCGACAACGCGAACGCCGCGGCCGCGGCGAGTCCGCCCCAAATCCCGGCGCGGCGCCGCGCCAGCACGAACGCCGCCGTCGCCGCGCCCGCGCCGCTGAGCGCCGAAAGCAACGACAAGCGCCAAGCCGGATGGCCGAACGGGAGAAGCGTTTCGACTGCGCGTCCGAGCAAAGCGTGTAACGGATAACCCGGCGCGTGCGCGACGCCGAGCGTGGACGCCGCCCACGCCAGGTCGCCCGCGTCGCGCGGCGCGAGCCACGGATACGCGCCCGATAGGTAAAGCGCGAACACGGCAATAAAAATAATCGGGGCGCTCACGACACCCCCCCACCACTTGCGGATAATGCCGCAAAAATAAGCGTTATCAATCTCTTTCGAAAGAGACCGGAAGCGCTGATATTTCCAATGTTATTCGAAAGTGGTCCCCCCACTTGCGCCCCATGCGCCATTTGAATGAGCAGCACCGGCGTCAGGCCCAAGACCGGACCGCAAGCGCGGGATCGCAACGGCGCGGACCGAGGGGTTTGCCCGACGCGAGGCGCCGCCAGCCGGCGTGCGCGACCATCGCGGCGTTGTCCGTGCAATACAGGCGCGAAGGCAGGCGCACGGCGAAACCGGCGGCTTCGCCGCGTTCCTTGAGCAACGCGCGCAGACGCGAGTTCGCGGCCACGCCGCCGCCGAGCACCAGGTCCTTCGCCTTAAACGCGCGCCCCGCGGCGAGCGCGCGGTCGACCAAGGTCTCGGCCACGGCTTCTTGGAAACTCGCGCACAGGTCGGCGAGCGCGCGGCCCTTCGGCGGCGTGCGTCCCTTGAGATGATAGAGCACCGAGGTTTTCAGGCCTGAAAAGGAGAAATCCCAGCCGGGCAAAGACGGGCGCGGGAAGGCGACGGCCGCGGGGTCGCCTTTCGCGGCGAGGTGGTCGATCTCAGGGCCGCCGGGGTAACCCAGCCCGAGCAGGCGCGCGACCTTGTCGTAGGCCTCGCCCGCCGCGTCGTCGCGAGTGCGCCCGAGCACGCGGTAGGAGCCGGGTTTACGCGCCAGGACCAGGTCGGTGTGGCCGCCGGAGACGACGAGCGCCAGCGCGGGCCAACGGACCTCGTGCTCCAGCTCGGCGGCGAGCACGTGCGCCTCGAGGTGGTTGACCGGCACCAGACGCGCGCCGTAGGCGCGCGCGAGCGTCTCGGCCGCCACGCGGCCGACGAGCAACGGCCCCATCAAGCCGGGGCCGCGCGTGTACGCGACGGCTTGCGGCCGCGCGCCGCCCGCCTTCGCCAGCGCGGCCTCGACGACGGGCACGAGGTTCTTCAGGTGCGCGCGCGAGGCCAGCTCCGGCACGACCCCGCGGAACGGGCGGTGCAGCTCGGTCTGGGACGAGACCACGCAGGACAACACCTTGCCGCCCGCGACCACGGAGGCGGAGGTGTCGTCGCAGGACGTCTCGAGGCCGAGGACCCGCATCAATGGTTCTGGGGCTTCTCCCCTTCCTCGCGTTTGAGCGAGCCGAGCACGTCGCGGGCCTTGAGCAGCTCGACGGCGCGGTCGAGCGTCTCGTCGCGCACCATGTCCTCGGCCTTCACCGCGGAGCGCGGCTTCTTGTCCTTGGCGTAGATCATGTCCCATTGGGCGTAGAGCTTGGCCTCGGTCTCCTGCGGCACGGGCACCACGATATCCGGGGTGATGCCGCCGGTCTTGGTCTTCTCGTCGCGGTGGATGGAGCGGCCCGCGGGCGTGTAATACCGCGCCACGGTCAGCCGCAGGCCCGAGCCGTCGGCCAGCGGGATGACGGACTGCACGCTCGCCTTGCCGAAGCTGCGCTCGCCGACGATGACCGCGCGTTTATGGTCCTGCATCGCGCCGGCCACGATCTCGGACGCCGACGCCGAGCCCTCGTTGACCAGCACGACCAGGGGCATGGTCGGGTGCGGCGCCTTGAGCGCCGTCGTGAAATCCTGGCGGTTGTCCGCGCGACGGCCCTGCGTGTACACGACGAGTTTGCCTTCGCCCAGGAACAGGGACGCCACCTCGACGGCCGCCGAGAGCAGGCCGCCCGGGTTGTTGCGCAGGTCGAGGATGAGGCTCGTCGCGCCGTCCTTGCGCAGCTTGTTGACAGCCTCCGCGACGTCCTCGGCGGTCTTCGCGCTGAACTCGGCGATGCGCAGGCAGGCGACGCCGCCGTCGAGCTTCATGGACTGCACGGAGTCGATCTTCACGAGCTCGCGGACGATCTCGACGTCCAGGCGCTTCCACTCCGCGTCGCCGCCGCCCTCGGGCTCGCGCAGGATGCCGAGCTTGACCTTGGTGCCGGGCGCGCCGCGCAGCTTGCGCAAGGCGTCGGCCATGCTCATGTCGCGCGCGTTTTCGCCGTCGATCTCGGCGACGCGGTCCTTGGGCAGCAGGCCCAGGCGGTAGGCCGGCGAGCCGGGCAACGGCGTCTGGACCGTGAGCCAATCGTCCTCGACGGTCATGCGGATGCCGACGCCGCCGAACTGGCCTTCGGTCTCGGTCTTGATCTCGCGGTACTCGTCGGGGTCCATGAACTGGGAGAAGGGGTCGAGCGTGCGCACCATGCCGGCCGCCGCGCCGTACACGAGCTTCTGCGTGTCCTCGGCGTCCACGTAGTTGTCCTGGACGTAGCCGAGCACGTCCACGAGCAGCTTCATCTGCTCGTAGGTCTTGTCGGCGGCCCCCGCGGGGGCGGCGGCGACGAGCGCGGCGACGACGAGAGCGTAACGATTCATGGCGTCCTCCTATCTCCGTTCGAGCCAGGCCAAGGGGTCGAGCGCGTCCGTCCCCCGCCTGAGCTCGAGATACAGCCGGCCCCCGGAGGGGCCCGCGCCGGCCGCGGCGAGCGTCTCGCCTTTGCGGACCGTCGCGCCTTTGTCCTTCTCCATGGCGCCGAGTCCGCCGTACACGCTGAAGAACCCGCTCCCGTGGTCCACGATGACGACCTGTCCGTAGGAACGGAACGGCCCGGCGAAGATGACCTTGCCCGCCGCCACGGCCTTCACGGGCGCGGACGGGGCCACGTCGAGCAGCACGCCCTGGTGCACGGTCCACGTGCCCAGCTCCGGGTCGCGCTCGCGGCCGAAGCCGCGCGCGACCGAGCCGGTCGCGGGCCAGGGCAGCGAATGGCGCGGCACGTCGAGCGCGACCGCCGGGCCGGCGCCGGTCGGGCGACGGTATTTCGCCTTCTTGGCGGCGCGCTCGATGAGCGAGGTCATCGCGCGCGCGGATTCCTCGAGCTCCTTGGCCTTGCGGGCGGCCGCGGCGACGCGCTCCTGCGTCTGGGCCAACGCGGCCTTCTTGCGCTCGTATTCCCGGCTCTGCTCCTCGCGCTCGCGGTCGGTCTTCGTGCGGCTCTGCGACAGCTCGTCGGCCTTGCGGCGGTTCTCCGCCTCGGCCTGCTCTGTCTTGTCGCGGAAGCCCCGCAGCCCGCGCAGGTGCCGCGCCTGCGCAAGGAGCGCGGCGCGGCGTGCATCCTCGGCCCACAACCCGGACGTGCCGCGATATCGGAGCGCGACGCCGCATCGCGGCCGTGGCGGGCGGCTTCGGTCGCGAGCGAGGCGCTCCAGAAGCCGGTGACCGTCTGTGGGCGGCGTCGAGGCGTCCTTGAGGTCCGCGCGCCGCCCTTCCGCCTGGCGCAGGCGCGCCTGCAGCTCGTCGAGGCGCTTGCGGGACTGGGCGTCGCGCGACTCCAGCCGGGAGACGTCGCCGCCGAGCTCCTTGGCCTCGGAGCGCAGCTCCTCGAGCTCGGCCAGGGTCTTGCGCAGCTCGTTTTGCACCCGGCCGAGCTCCCGGCGCTGCGACGCGCTCTGCGCCGCGGAGCGCGACGCCGCCGCGAGCAGCAGGAGGGCGATCAGTCCTGTCCGCGCCATGGGGAGAGCACCGCGCCGAGCGCCGCGCCCGCCGCGAGCAGCACGGCCTGCGAGCCCGGCGCGGGCCACGCCCACAACCAGTCGTGGCGCTTCAGCGGCCAGGCGATGGCCGCGGCGAGCAGGGCCCCGACGGCGGTGCCGGCGGCGGCGGCCGCGGCGTCGCGCAGGCGCGCCGGCGATGGCGCCGTCGCGGCGGCGCGCACCGACGCGAGCGCGGCGAGCACGAGGCCCGCGGCCAGGCACAACAAGGTGTCGAGCACCAGGCGCAGCAGGCGCCCGTAGAAGCGGGCCTGCAGCACCGCCTGGAGCTGGCCGGGCTTGTGGCGCACGTCCGACCAGTCGCCGCTGCGCGCGGCCTCGGCGATCCAACGCGGCAGCGCCGCGAGGGCCTCGGGCGCGGGGCGGACCTCGAAGGAGCCCGGCAGCGGGTTGTCGCCCACGAGCGCGACCGCGTCCACCAGCTCCGGATCCTCGCGGCGCAGGTTCTCCAGCGCGGCCGCGGGCGCGACGTAGCGCACCTCGGCGGCCTCGGGCGCGGCGAGCAGCCGCTCCTCGAGCACGCGCAGGCGGGGCTCATCCACCGCGCCGCGCAAGAAGAAGACGACCCGGAAGTCCTCGCGCAACGCGGCCTCCAGGCGGGCGCTCTGGCGCTCGAGGAACAGCAACGTGGCGACGGCCAGACCGATGCCGGTCCCGAGGGCGAACAGCCAGGCGGCGCGCGACCGGGCGCTCATGGGCTCAGTTTACGATATCGAGCCGCGTCAGTGGTAGGGGACCAGCGCGTTGAGGCCGCGGGTGATGGCGCCGCGCGTTCCGGGCATGAGCAGGGCGATCGCCGCGGTCAGCAGGACCAGCCAGAGGCCGCGCTGGGCGATGAAGCGCGCGAAGCCGCTCGGCGTGGGCGCGGAGGGAGCCGGCGCCGGCGCCGCGATCGGCAGCAACGGCGTCGCGGTCGGGGCCGGGACGAGCTTGACCACGTCGGCGCGCATCAGCGCCCGGGACAGACGGGACAACGCCAGCCGGCCGGACACGACGGCGACCATGCGGCCGTCGGGCGCGGTCTCCAGGCCGAGGATGCGCTGGCCTTTGAGGCCCGCGTCGCGCGCGAGCGCGTCGAGCGCCGGCGCGATGGAGTCGGCGGGCCGAGCGGGGTCGGGCACGCGCAGGCCGATGAGGAAGGCGCCTTCGGTCTCGCCCTCGCGCGGGGCCGGGCGGGCGGAGGTCTCGATGGACACGCGGCGCACGCCCGGGCTGATGACGGCCTCGCCCAGGCGGGAGGCGGGAAGCCAGCCCGTCACGATGGACGCGCGGCCCGCGCCGGGGCGGGCCTCGAAGCGGTGGTCCTGGGAGAAACCCGTCACGCCCAGGCCCGCGACCGCGTCGCGCAACGTGCCGGCCTCGCCGGGGTCGAGCTCGATGGAGACGAACAAGGCGTCGGGTCGGCTCGGGGCCGCGGCCACGGCGTCGCGCGCGGGCTCCGCGGCGGCGGGCGCGGGAGCGGTCAACGCGGGGGCCTCGGACGCGCCGTCATAACCCTGCGCGCCGGCGGCGCGCGCCTGCTCCTCGTCCCCCGCCTCGGGCACGGTCGCCAGCGGCTTGACCATGCCGTTCCATAAGGAAGGCGTCAGCGGCTTGGCCGGAGCCGGCGTCGCGCACCAGAGCTGGGCGCTGGCGCGGCGCCATCGCCTCAGGCGCGACCCGCGTGGATGGTTCGGCTGCGGGCTTCGGCGCGGGCGCGGGCAACACTCCGCTCGAAGTCTTCGCGGCGGTGTGCGACCGGCTCGGCATCGAGACCGGGATCGACACGTTCAAGCTGATGGGTGTAGCGCCGCCGGCGCCGAGCTGCTTGGAGGACATTCCGCCGAACGCGGGCGACGCGGCTACCGCGAGCGCGAGCAGGGAGGCCGGGAGGAACCGTCTCACGGCTCCAATCTTACAAAGTCCCGTCGTCTAGGTCAATAGTCCTATCGTGCTTAGGCCCTCGGGCCCAGGCCCGTAGGTAGGCCTGCCCCGCGGCGACGAACGCGGCCAACGCGCCGCCGAGCGCGAGCGCGACGAGGCCGTGACCCAGCGCCGCCAGCGGAGGCGCCGCCCCCGCGCCGAGCGCGACGACCGCGCCCGCAGGCGCGAGCAGGCCGAGCGCGAGCCAGCCGCGCGGGTCGGAGAAGCCCGAGGCGGGCCGGCTCGGGTCGTTGGTCTCGACGAGCGCGAACGCCGCGAGCAGGCACGGCACGCCGACGAGCGCCTCGCGCCCAGCGCCACGGCCACCACCACAACCGGTCCGCCGCGGCGCCGAAGCGGCTGAGCGTCTCCCAAAGGCCCGCGGCGCCGAGCGCGGCGCGAGGCGGTTCAGGAGCTGCGCGGCCGCGGCGAGGAGCGCGGCGAGCGCGGCCAGGTGCCGCACGCGCAGCGTCGCGCGCCAGCCCGGCATCGCGGCCGCGCCGTCGCCCAGGTACAACGCGGCGGCGCCGACGGCCAACGGGGCGGCGTAGGTCCACGTCGTCCAGGAGCGTGCGAGCGTCTCGCGCGCCTCCGGCGGCAGCAGCCACGCCGCGATGAAGCCGGCGCCGCACGCCGTCGCCCACGACGCCAACGCGCCCGCGACCGCCTGCGGGACGGGCGAGGCCTGGCTCCAGCCGTGATGGCACACCGGCGCCGCGGTCGCGCGCGAGACGGTTATGGCGCGCGCGGCGAGAAGGGGGCCGAACAGGCCGAGGAGATAGAACAACGCGACGCGGGCCGCGCCGGGCGCGGGCGCGCCGCTCGGCGCCTCGGGCGGAGCCGACGGGCGCCCGGCGAGGCGCAGCCGGCGCAAGGCTTCGCGCAGCCGCGCGAGGTTATCCTCGAGCGGGAGCTCCGGATCCAGACGCAGCACGACGAGTCGCCGCACGCGGCCGAACGCCGCGCGCCGTAGCGCGGGCGCGGACGCGTCCACGGGCATGCTGCGCGTCCGAGGAAGGCCGCGCGGCCCTCGCCGCCGCTCGCGCTTCTCTGGGGCGCGGCCGAAGGCTTTGCTGTTCTGTCATCGTCCCCGATGTGCTGATCAGCTACGTCGCGCTGAAGCATGGCCTGAGGGCCGCCGCCGTCGCCTGCCTGCTGGCGGCGATCGGCGCGGGCCTCGGCGGCGCGGGCGAGCGCGCGGTCGTCGCGGGCCCATAACGCGTCGCCGCGCACGCTGGAGCCGGCGGACACCATCCCCAACGCGCGCCACTTCTCAACCTCGGCGCGCGTCACATGCAGGACGTCGCCGCGTTCGGCGAGCTCGGCGAGCGTTTCCTCGCGCAGCACCGCGGCCGACAGGCCCATGGCCTTGAGGCGCTCCCACAGCTCGGGCGTGTCCGCCGGCGCGCGCCCGGTCAGCGCGGCGATTTCGTCGGCCGACACCGCGACAAGCAACGCGCCCGTGTCCGGGGCGAGCAGCACCGACGCCGCGGCGGCGAGCGCGAGCCCGGCCGCGACGAGGCCCGCGGGCCGGTTCATCCTTTCGCCGCCGCCGCGCGGCGGTAGGTCTCGAGGTAGTCGTGCGTGGAGCGGTCCCAGGAGAAGTCCGCCATCATGCCCGCGCGCGCGAGCGCGTCCCAGCGCGGGCCCCGGCGGGCTTCCAGCGCCCGGTCGAGCGCGCGGCCCAGGTCCGCGCCGTCGCCGGGCGCGCAGAGGAACCCCGTGGCCGCGCGACCGTCGGCGTCGTCCTCGAACACGGTGTCGCACAAGCCGCCGGTGCGCGACGCCACGGGCACCGAGCCGTAACGCATGGCGATCATCTGGCCCAGGCCGCAGGGCTCGAAACGCGAGGGCATGAGGAACACGTCGCTGGCCGCGTACACGCGGTGCGCGAACGGCTCGTCGAAGGCTCGGTGGAAATGCACCGAGCCGGGGTGGCGGCGCTCCAAGCCCGCGAACTGCTCGGTGAGCGACGGGTCCCCGGTCCCCAGGATGACGAACTGGCAGCGGTCCAGGCGCGACTCGACGAGCGGCAAGGCCAGGTCGAGTCCCTTCTGGTAGTCCAGGCGCGACACCACGCCGACGAGCGGGCGGCTGCCCTTCTCCAAACCGCAGTCGCGCTGCAGCGCTTCTTTACACGCGGCTTTGCCCGCCGCGAAATCCTCGACGCCGTAATGGCGCGCGAGCGCCGGGTCGCGCGACGGGTCCCACAGCTCCACGTCGATGCCGTTGAGGATGCCGTCGAGCTCCTTAGTGCGGCGCCCGAGCAGGCCTTCGAAGCCGAAGCCGCGTTCGCCGGAGGCCTGGATTTCCCGCGCGTAGGTCGGGCTCACCGTGGTGAGGCGGTCGGCGTACACGAGGCCGGCCTTGAGGTAGCTGACCTGGCCGTAATATTCGACGCCGTCCGGGTTCCATTCCGCCGGCCCGAAACCCGCGGCCTCCAGCGAGCCGCGCGGGAAGTTCCCCTGGTAGGCCATGTTGTGCACGGTGAACACCGACGCCGTGCCCGCGAAAAACGGGTCCTGGGCGTGCAGCTTCTTTAAATAGGCGGGCACGAGGCCGGTCTGCCAGTCGTGCGCGTGGATGACGTCGGGTTTGAAACCCATGACCTTGGCGCCTTCGAGCACCGCGGCCGAGAACAACGCGAAACGCCGGTCGTTGTCCTCATGGTCGCGCCCCGCCACGCCGTAGAGGCCGTCGCGGTCGAAATACAACGGATGGTCCACGAACGCCCACGACACCGAGCGGCGGTGCAGGTAACGCAGGCCCACCTCGACCTCGGCGCCGGCCAGCTTCACCTTCACGGGCTGGGCCACGCCGCCTTCGAGCTGGGCCGCGGCGACCGCGCGGTATTTGGGCAGGAACACGCACACGTCGTGCCCCATCGAGCCCAGCTTCTGCGCCAACGTGCCGACCACGTCGGCCAGGCCCCCGGTCTTGCAGAAGGGGACCGCTTCGCTCGCGCAGAGGAGAATCTTCAACTTATTCGGGCCAGAGGTTCTTCTTTTCTCCGCCCCCGTCGCCTTCCTCGGACGGCGTCTCGGGGCTCTCCGGCTCGGGCAAGGTCTCGGGCTCACGCTCCGGCAACGGCTCGGGTTCGGACTGGGCGCGGGCGTAGGATTCCTCCAGCGGCGCGCCCGCCTGGGCGACGTCCACGGGCGCGAAGGGCCCGTCCGACGGCGGCGCGCCCGCCGGGGCGGCGTCGGCCGGCGCGAAGGTGTCGATCGGCGGCATGTCCTCCAGGCTTCGCAGGCCGTAGTGGCGCAGGAATTCGGGCGTGGTGCCGTAAAGCAGCGGGCGGCCGACGGTCTCCTTGCGGCCGACGACCTTGAGCAGGCGTTTCTCGAGCAAGGTCTCCAGCGCGGCGATGACCTCGACGCCGCGGATGGATTCGATCTCCGCGCGGGTCAGGGGCTGGCGGTAGGCCACGATGGAGAGCGTCTCCTGCGCGGCGATGGACAGGCGCATGGTGGCGCGGTCGGCGAACAGCTTGCGCACGTAGGGCGCCAGGTCGGGGCGCGTCGCCATCTGCCAGCCTTCGGCCACGGCCATCAGGCGGTAGCCGCCGTTTTTCTCCTCCAAGCCGCGGCGCAGGTCCTCGACGGCCTCGGCGATGCGTTCCTGGTCGCGCACGCCGACGAGGCGGCCGAGCTCGGCGGCCGACAGCGGGCGGTCGGTGATGAACAGCAGGCCTTCGAGCGCGCGGCGCAGAAGGTTCTCGTCCGTGGCGGGCGTAGGAACGCCCGGCTCGGCCGGAGCTTCCGCGAGCGCGACGCCGGCTTCAGCTTCCGGGCTGGACGGGGTCGGCGTCTGCGACAGGTCCGGGTTCTCCGGCGTTTCCGGCGTCTCCGGCGGCAGGGACTGGCTCATCGGCTTGCGCCTCCTTCCTGTAGATCACGATCTTGGAAAAATTGTCTTCCTGGCGGATGAAGATCTTCTGCAGCTTGGTCAGCTCGAGCATGGCCAGGAAACATGCGATGATGCCGCGGCGCTTGCGCTCATCGGCGAACACGTCCTCCCAGGACACGAAGGGTTTCTCGGCGAGCAAGAAGAGGATCTTCTCCATCTTCTGCTCGATGGGGAACTCCTCGCCCTCCACCGCGCGCGAGTCGTCCTCGGCGTTGTCGAGAATGACGCGCAGGTGCGCCATCAAGTCGAGCAAGGTGACGTTGGGCGTCTTCTCCGATTCCTCGAAGTGCGGCGCGCCGCGCCAATACACGTCGGCCATCTCGTCGGCCTTGCCCTGCAGGAACTGCGAGGCGGCCTTGAACTTCTGGTACTCGAGCAGCTTCTGCGTGAGCTCGGCCGTCGGGTCCGGGCCTTCATCACCTTCGGCGACCGCCTCGCTGGGCAGCAGCGAGCGCGCCTTGATGGCCATGAGGGTCGCGGCCATGACCAGGAAATCCCCCGCCACGTCGAGGTTCATCTCCTTCATGAGCTCGAGGTAGGCGAGGTACTCCTTGGTGATGTGCGCGACCGGGATGTTGTGGACGTCCAGGTCGTCCTTCTTGACGAGGAAGAGGAGCAGGTCGAGCGGCCCCTCGAAAAGCTCGAGCGTCACCTGATAGGACTTCTCGTTGATTCCCATTATCGGAGCCTCATGGCGCGGCGGACCTCGTCCATCGTCTGGCGCGCGACGGCGCGGGCCTTCTCGGCGCCCTCGGCCAGCACGCGGTCCACCTTCGCGCCGTCGAACGACTCGCGGCGTTTGCGGAACTCGTCGAACGGCCCGGACATCTCGGAAAGCAGGTCCTTCTTGCAGGCGCCGCAGCCGAGCGCGCCCGCGCGGCATTCGTCGCCGCGGCGCTTCACGAAGGCCTCGTCGGCGTACAGCTTGTGCAGCGCGAACACCGAGCAGCCCGGCGGGTTCTCGGGGCACGGCTCGGGGTGGCCCGGGTCGGTCGCGCTCTTGCGGTTCGGGTCGGTGTAGGCGGCCTTGATCTTTTTCTCGAGCGACTTCTCGGTCTCGTAGATGTCCACCGCGTTCGCGTAGGACTTCGACATCTTGCGCCCGTCGAGGCCGGGGACCTTGGGCGTCGCGGTAAGCAGGGGCTGCGGCTCGGGGAACACCTCGCCGAAGAACTGGTTGAAGCGCCGCGCGATGGAGCGCGAGAGCTCCAGGTGCGGGAGCTGGTCCTGGCCCACGGGCACCTTGGTGCCCCGATACAGCAGGATGTCGGCGGCCTGCAGCACGGGATAACCGATGAAGCCGTGCGAGCGCAGACGCTCGGCGGCGGCGTGCTGCTCCTGCTCGCTGATGACCTCGGAGCGCGACTTCTCCTGAGCGCCGGCGGCCACGGCGGCGGGCGCGGCCGACGCCTTGGTTTTGGCGAGCTCCTGGAGCTGCTCCTTCCAGGTCGGGTTGTTCTCCAGCCACGACAGCGGCGTCACCATCGAGAGCATGAGGGCCAGCTCGGCGTGTTCGGGCACGTCGGACTGCTTGAAGATGACGGCTTTGGCGGGGTCGAGGCCGGCGGCGAGCCAGTCGAGCACCATCTCGCGCGAGTTCTCCTGCAGCTTGGAGGTGTCGTCGTAGCCGGTGGTGAGCATGTGCCAGTCCACCACGCAGAAGAAGGACGTGAAGCGGGACTGGAGGTCCACCCAATTGCGCAGGGCGCCCCAGTAGTTGCCCAGATGGAGCCGGCCCGTCGGGCGCATGCCGGAGAACACGACATCGGCGCTCTTCATCGAGAACGCGATTTTATCGCTTTTCTCGACGGGAAAGCCAGGGGTTATTAAGGGAAACGAGCACCCCCCACACCAGCACGGCCGCGTACAGCTTGAAGTAGCCCGCGGTCAGCGCCCACGGGCCCAGGCCCATGCGCTCGGCCGCGGCCTTCGTCGAGTTGAGGAAGGCGAAGACGAGCAGCGGCGCGCGCCACAACAGCGGCGCCGCCGACTCCAGCGCGACGAGCGCGGCGGGGATGAGCAGGAAGAAGGCGTAGTCCTTGAAGCGCGGCGCCAGCAGCGCGAAGGCCGCGGTGGCGAGAAACACGGCGTGGCGGCGTTTGTCCTCGTCGCTGCCGGGGCCCGCGACGACGCGGCGGACCGACAACGCGGTGACCGCGGCCACGAAACAAGACCAGGGCAGCACGAGCAACGACGCCCAGCGGGACGCCAACGGGCGGTTGCCGCCCGCGGTTTCCAGCAGATGCTGGATGAAAGCCCACACCGAGCAGTTGTTGGGGCCGCGCTCGTAGCGCCAGCCCGCCGACGGGTCGCCCAGGCGCGTCAGGTAGTCCTGGAGCAGGCCGGGGTGCAGCAGCTCGTTGAGCCCGAACACCCCCGCGAAAACCGCGACGCCGAGGCCGAACTCCTTCCAGCGCGGCTTGGGCGCGAGCAGGAGCAGGCCCAGGAAAAGGGCGGGCTGGAGCTTGAGCTGGGCGACGGCGGCCAGCGCCACGGCGAAGGCGGCGTAACGGCCGGCGATGAACAGCGCGAACGCGCCCCACAACGCGAGCTGCTCGAGCGAGCCGGCGTTGCCGGAACGGTACTCCGCGAAAAAAGGCGTGCCGAAGGCCCCCAGCGCGAACACGAGCCGCCACCAGTCGTTGCCCGGCGGCAGCAGCCGCCGCCACAGCAGCAGCAGCGCCGCGAAGCCGAGCACCTTGAGCGCGTTCCACCACGGCACCGCGTCCGCCAGCGCGGCGAAGGGCCGGTACAGGTCGAAGGCCAGCGGCGGGTACAGGCACGGAAAGCTCACCCCGTCCACGATCTGCTCGCGGGCGTAGGGGCTCTCCCCCGCCGCGAGCGTCTCCGCGCAGGCCAGGCACAGCTTCAGGTCCCAGGGCTGGCGTGACGACTTGATGAAAAACGCGGCGAGCATGCCCACGGCGACGAGCGCCCACAGCGGCTTAACAAGGGGTCTGACCCCTTTGTTAAGCCGGATGGTCACCGCGTCGCGAGCCATGCCAGGGCGGCGGCGCGGGACTTGAGCTTGCCGGCGCGCTGGAGCCGCGCGGCCTTGTCGAGGATGGCGTGGAAGGCGGGCCCGGGCTTGAGCCCCGCAGCGATGAGGTCGCGGCCTTGGAGGAAACACGGCTTGAGCGCGGACGGCGGAAGCTTCGGGAGAAGACGGCGGACGGCGGCGAGCGCGAGCGCGTCGGGCGCGGCGCGCGGCGCCAAATCGGAGAACGCCAACTCGAGCGCGGCGTGCAGGCGCGCGCGCAGGTGATGTTCGTGCGGGAAACGGTCCACGAAGGCGCGGCCCTTCGCCGCCCCCAACGCGAGCGCTAACGTAGCGAGGCGCTCCGGCACGCCCAGCGGCGGCTTCGCGGGCCACGGCAGAGCGGGGTCGAACAGGTCCAGGTAGCCCCACGCCTTCAGGAGCTTGAACGCCGGCGCGGGGTCCTTCTCGCCGAGCAGGCACGTGAGCTCGTGAAGCAGGCGGTGCGGCGACAGCGCCTCGGCGTGCGGCCGCGCGGCGCGTGCCGACTCCACGAGCCCGGGCGCGGGGCGGAACTTGAAGCGCGCGAGGAACCGCGCGGCCCGGAAAACGCGCGTGGGGTCGTCCTCGAAGCTCTTGGGGTGGAGCACGCGCACGGTTTTCGCCTTCAGGTCGGCGAGGCCGCCGTAGGCGTCCACGACCTCGAAGGAGCCGTCGTCGAGCCGCAGCGCGAGCGCGTTGACCGTGAAGTCGCGACGGAACAGGTCTTGCGCGATGGGCACGGCGACGGCGGTCACGTCGGGCAAAGCCGCGGGCGCGGCGTAGGTCTCGGCACGCGTGGTGGCCACGTCCACGCGGAAGCGCCCCTTGCCCACCACGCGGCGCGTGCCGAAGCGCCCGAAGGGCTCGGGCGTCGCGCCGAGCAGGCGCCCGGCGACGGCCGCGACGGGGTCCGGGTCGCCCGCGACCGTCACGTCGAGGTCGAACACCGGGCGGCCCAGCAGCCAGTCGCGCACGCAGCCGCCGACGGCGTAGAGCGCGACGCCCTGCCGCGCGGACTCGGCGGCGAGCGGTCCGAGGACTTTCAGCGCCGCGGCCGGGACCCGGACCTTCACGCGGCCGGGGGCGGGAGCGGGGCGGCGGGCTCGGCCGCGAGCGCCTGGCGGTAGTCCGCCCACGCCGTCAAGCGGTCGTTGGCCACGAGCAGGTCCTGTATGCCGGCGAGCACGGACTCGCGCGTCGCGATTTTGCCTTTGTAAGGCAGCACGTTGGGCGCGCCGTGTTCTCGCGCCCAGGCCGGGCTGGCCTTGTACAACGACAGGCCGAGGTCCTCGGCGTAATGCGCCATCACGTCGCGTTCGTCGCCGCGGAAGTCCTCGAACTCGAGCAGGTCGGCCAGGCCCTGCTGGCCGAAGAAGATCTCCGGCGGGGTCGATACCGGCAGGTCGCCGCCGAGCGACTCGCGCAGCACCGCGTAATCCTCCTCCATCTTCGAGCGCCACTTGGGCTCGTCGGCCTTGAAGGACTCGGGGAACACGAACGCCAGTATCTCGAGGGCGGGCTCGTAGTAGATCCAGGTCGCCTCGGGCGCGAACGCCTTGTCGCAGCCCGGGCACAGCAGGAGGTTGAGCTCGAGCGCCTTGATGGTGTCGCGCAGCTCCGGCGTCTTGACCGCGTTGACGAAGCTCCACACCGGCGTGCTGAACGGGTCGCAGCCGTGCGGACAACGCGTCTCGATTTCGCCCATGAAGGACATGTGACGATTATAGATAACGGCGGCGCTTCAGCGCGACAGGCGACGGAAGTATTCTTTGACGGACTCGTCGCGGGCCGGCGGACGCGGCTCCAGGCGGGAGCGCTCCAGCTCCTCGCGCAGCCGGCGCGGCGGGCGGTAGTCGTCGGCGCGCGGCAGACGCACGCCGCCCGTGCCCGCCCCGCGCGAACCGCCGCCGGCCCCGGGCAATACGCGGACCATGCCGCCGCCGCCCCCGCCGAACGGGCGCGTCAATCCCTCGCCCATGCCCTCGGCTTCGCCCTCCGCGCCGCCGGCCTCGCCTTCGCCGTCCTGCAGCGCGGCGAGCGCGCCTTCCGCGCGTTTGAGGCCCTCGCCGGTGTCGCCGCCGCGCAGCGCGCCCTCGGCGCGCCCGGCGTCCTCGAGCGCGTCGTCCACGCGGTGGCGCGCCGCGGCCGCGGCGACGCCAGCGACGCGTCGATTCGTCCACCACGCCGCGCAGCGCCGCGATGGACGCGAGCAGCGACGCTGGCACGTCGGCATCCGCGTGCTGACGCAGCGGGCGTCGGCGACCGTGGTCGAGACGCCAGCGCGCGGCCAGGGCGTCGGCGTCGGCGGCCTCGGCGGCCACCAGGATCCGCACACCCACGTGGCTGGCCTGCGCGGCCTGCCACTCGGCATCGGCCGCCTCGGCGCCGCGCCGCAGCGTCCACGTCGCGTTTCACCGACTCGGCGAGGGCGCGGGCGTCCGCGGGCCACGCCGCGGCGGGCATGGTCCGCGGCGAAAGCATGCGGGCCAGCTCCGCGGAGACCTCGAGCAGCAGCGCCTTCTGCCACTCGAGCAAGGCCGCGTCGCGCCCGTCCTCGGCGCGGCGCGCGGCTTCGACCGCGCGCGTCTGGTCCTCGACGGCCTTCTGCCAGGCGCGTTTGACGCGCGAGGCGCCTTCCTTCGAGCGGCGGCCGTGCTGCTCGGCGGCGCCGCGGCCCGCGCCGGAGATGGTCTGGCGCAGCTTCTCGAGCTCCTGCGCCAGCTTCTTCGCGGCCTGGGCCGCGCCCGCCGCGTCGCCCGCGGCCAGGGCGCGGCGCAGCTCCTGCGCGGCCGAACGCGCCCCGTCGAGCGGCACGTCGCGCACCTGCGAGAGGTCCATCTCCGGCGGCGCCTGCGGCAACTCGGCCGCGACCTTGCGCAAAGCGTCGAGCGCGCGCTCCACGCGCGCGAGGGACTCCTCCAGCTCCTTGAGCTGCGCGCCGCTCGCGGCCTTGCCGCCCGTCGTCGAGGGCGTCGAGCGACTCGGACAACGCGCGCGCCTCGCGCTCGGCCGCCTCCGCCCCGTTGCTGCATGTCCTGCACGGCCTGCACCACGCCGCCGTCGGCGAGCGTGCGCTCCGCCCCGCGCGCCTGGGCGGCAAGCGCGGCGTGTTCGCGCTCCGCCTTGGCCGGTCGCCCGCGGCCTGCGCGACCGGCGCGCGCGGCAGCCCGCTCTCCCCCGCTTTGGCCAGCTCCTGGCCCAGGCGGCGGTTCTGCTCGGCCAGGCCCGGGTTGGCCTGCGCGTCGGCGTCCTGCGCGGCCGCCAGCGCGGCGAGCGCGGCCGCCGCCTCCTTCCACGACCGCGCCAGCGCTTCGTGCGCGGCCGCGGCCTCTTCGGGCGTGCCCGTGCGGTCGGCCGACGCCGCGGCTTCGGCCCGCGTCGCGGCGCGGCCGACGGCCTCGAAGGCCTTCGCCGACGCGTCCTGCGCCGCGCGGTGCGCCGCGGCGAAATCCACGACCTCGACGCGGCCCGCGGCGGAACGCGCCGCTTTTGGCGGAGCGGCGTCGTCCGACGCCTCGAGCCAGAACTCCACGACCGTGCCGGGCGAAAGCCCCCGCAGCGACAGCTCGTGCTCCCCCACGGTCTCCCCGCCCGCCTCCGCGTCCACCCGCAAGGCGACGCGGCGCGGCGGCGCCGCCCCGTCGCGGCGCACCAGCTCCAGACGGGTCAACGCGCCGTCGTCGCGCGCCGCGTACGCGACGGGCACCGCGTCCTCGGGCCCGGCCTGCACCGGCGCCTGCGGAGAGAGCAGCTCGACGGCCGGCGGCTCGTCGGCGGTGACGACCAGGGCGTAGGCCGGCGGCGCCGGGTCGCGGCGGCCGTCCGCCGCCACCGGGTCGAGCGTCAGCGTGGCGTCGGAGGCCGCGAGGAAGGAGCCCGACCAGGCGCCGCCCGCGCCGCGGCGCATGGCGATGGGCGCGTCCGCCGCGGACACGCGCAGCGCGCTGGAAGCCAGCTCCTCGGCCGCCTCGCCCGTGACGGTCACCCAATCCCCGCCGCGCGCGCGCACCGCCGACGTCTCCCCCAGCACGAACACGCGCTCACCGCGCGGCGCGCGCACCGTCGCCCGCAGCGACGTCCAGCGCGGCGGCGTCACCGGCTCCAGGCGGTAGGGCCGCCCGGGCAGGCCGCGCCAGCTCAAAGCCCGGCCCCGAGAACATGCCGTGGGGCGAGGCCGAGATCGCGTCCAGCCCCCTGACGATCCTGTCGCGCCAGCGCCGGTCGCCGGTGCGCTCCGCAAGCGCGACGGCGCTCAGGCGCCCGCCGCGCGTCCCGCCCTGCGCGTGCTGGCGGCCGAGGACAACGTCGCCAACCGCCATGTGCTGCGCGTGCGCTCGAACCGGCTCTCGGACGATGCTGCCAGCAGCACGGCGCGGCAGGCGCACGCGGCGCGGCGCGCCGCCGGCCTGCCAGCACACCGGCCCGAAGCTCCGCCTCCCGACCCGGCTGCGCGGCCAGGCCGCGTGCGCCGAGCTCCCAGGCATGGGCCATGTCGGCAGGCTCGACGCCGCCCGCCGGGGCGTTGAGCACCACCAGTTGCAGGACCGTTGTCCTGCAGCCGGGCAGCGTCCGCGCTGCCGTCCCGCAAGACGCCCGAAGGTCTGGTGACCTCCCGAAAGCTTAAGCAGATCACCGCGTCCATCGAGGCCGCCGTCGCGCTGCGCGCGCGCGCGTGTGCCGGGCCAACGCCGACCGCGCCGGCCGCCCACGCCGCCAGCCGCACGGGCTGGGGCAAGGCGAAGAAGCGGTCGGCCAGCGCGAGCGCGCCCGCCGCGGCGAAGCCCCAGCCGGCGGCCGTCGCGACGGCCTCCAGGAGGATCGCGCGGCGGCGCTCGTCGGACCAACGCCGGGCGCGCTCGCGGAGCATCGCGCTCAGTGTAGCATGACGGTCCGGGCGTCGCCAGAACGGCCCGCCGCCGTCAGCAGCGCGGCCAGCCGGGTGCGGCCTTCGGCGTCGCTCGTCAGGTCATAAAGGAAGAGGGAGCCGCCCGGCGCGGCGACCGGGATACGCGTCGCCAGCCACGCGAACAGGGATTTCTCGCGGTAATAAACGGCGACGAGGTTGGTCTGCGAGACGGCCAGCAGCACCGGCGCGCCTTTTTCGAGCGCGGCGTTGCCCGGGCGCGTGACGTTGGCGACGACGGCCAGCGGCACGTAGCGCAGGCCGGCCGCCGCGGGGTCGTCGGAGCCGAAGTAGCTCAGCACCACCACCGGGTCGCCGCGGCGTTTGAGCTCGGCCGCCAGGCCGCGCAGGTCCTGCCCCCAATCGAGGTTGGAGTCGGCGAGCAGCGCCGCGCCGCGTCCGCGGGCCAGCTCGTTGAAATACGCGAGGTGGTGCGGGTGCGCCCGCGCCACCGAAAACGCCGCCCACGCCGCGAGCGCGCCCGCGGCGGCGCGTCCGCCGAGCCCGCGCCGCCACAACGCGGCGCCGCCCAGGCCCGCGAGCAAAACGAGGAACGGATACACGGGCAGGATATGCCGGTAGCCGATCTGGGTCTTGGAGGTCAGCGCCGACGCGAGGTAGAACGCGGGCGGCAGCAGCAGCCAGGCGAGCTCCGCGCGCGCAAGGCGCCGGCTGGCCCACGCGCCCGCGAGCGCGGCGAGCAGCAGCGCGAGCGGGGTCTTGAGCAGCAGCGCCGCCGGGAAATACCACCACCAGCCTTCGGTGGAATGCCGGCCGAACAGGAAGGCGCCGCGGCCCTCGGACAGGCGCGCGAGCGTGGCGCCCACGCCCTTCCACCACAGCCCGGCCTCGCTGAAGCGGTAACACGCGGCGAGCACGAGGACCGCGCACGCCGCCGCGGCCAGCAGGCCGCGGACGTCGAGGCGCGCGTCTTTCTCCACCCGGGCCTCGGCCAGCAGGCAGGCCCCGAGCAAGGGCGGCAGCAGGATCATGTTGAACTTCGCGGCGAGCGCGGCGCCGGCCAACGCGCCGGCGAGCGCCCAGCGTCCCAGCGGGCGCGGGCGCGGCGACAACGCGGCGAAGGCCGCGAAGAACAACGCGGCCGACATCGCGTCCGTGGTCACCAGCGCGGCGTTGGAGAACCACGGCACGCACGAACCCAGCGCGAGCGCCGCGGCGAAGGCGGCGGGCGGGCCGTCGAGCCGGTACGCCCAGAAGCAAACGGCGAACGACAACAAGGCGGTGAGGGTCAGCAGGTTGAAAAAACGCGCGGCGGACAACAGGCTGTCCGCCGTGGATTTATTATGGAAGAGAAACAAGTCGGCGTAATGATAAACGCGCGCGTTGAGCCAGTCGGGGTGGGCGGGGAAGGTGTCGGGCCTCAGCGCCAGCAGCGGCAGCGCGGCCCACATCTCGGCCAGCGGCGGGTGGTCCAGGGCGTTGAGGCGGCAGCAGCCGCGCGCCAGGTCGGTGTAGCCCGCCGCCAGGTGCACGGGCTCGTCGTAGGTGGGGCCGCTGTGACGGATGAGGCCCGCGCCGAAGACGGCGCAAAGCGCGAAGCCGACGACGGATGGGAGTAAAGCGGCCCGCAAGCGGCCGCGATTATACCAGTTCGGGCGCGGACAGCCGCTGCTCGGCCTCGCGCACGTCGCGCAGGGCCTCACGTCGGCGGTCGATGGACTTGGCGGGGGCGCGGCGCTGGTAGCGGCCTTCGTTGACGCGCGCGCGTTCGAGCTCGAGGAGGATGTCGTCGGCGCTGACGTCGGCGACGTGCGGGCGGCCGTGGGTGATGGTCTTCCACCAGCGGGCGATCTCGCGCGGGGCGTCCCACTCCCGGAACAGGGTCTCGAAGGTGGTGGTCATGACGATGCCCAGACCCACGAGGCCGAAGCCCAAGGTGAACATGAACTTCACGTACAGCTGCATCCCGCTCATACCCATAGTGTAACCCGCCCTCCTCCCGACGACACGGGCCGACGGGGCCAGGGCGAAGGAGTCCGAAGTCCTAGTCTAGAATAGGACTTTCGGCCTAGGCAAGAAAAACGTCTCACGGGGACGCGCTCAGGCGCGACGCCTCGTCCAAAACGGCCGCGCCGCGCGCCGACATGAAGCCGCGCGCCGAGCGTCTCGGCGAGCTGGGCCGCGCTGCGCGCGCCCACGACGGCCGACGCCACGCCCGAGCGGCCCAGCACCCAGCCCAGCGCGGTCTGCGCGGCCGTGAGGCCTTCGAGCCGCGAGACGGCGTCGAGCACGCGCAGCAGCCCGTCGTAACGCCCCTCGGC
This sequence comes from uncultured Elusimicrobia bacterium, assembly GCA_965283875.1. Taxonomy (GTDB): domain Bacteria; phylum Elusimicrobiota; class Elusimicrobia; order UBA1565; family UBA9628; genus GWA2-66-18. The sequence goes on from CBDIQC010000001.1 coordinate 457,980, forward strand.
GACGGCGGGAAACGCCGCGCCCGGCGTTTGGCGGCGGCCCGCCGGCCTCGGCGCGCCCGCACGGTATTTGCCGGTGAGGTAGCCCCCGGCGAGCGGGCTCCAGGCCAGCAGGCCGACGCCTTCGCGCGCCGCGACCGGGGCCAGGTCCTCCTCGCAGAAACGCGCGGCCAGGCTGTATTGGACCTGGTCGAACTCGAAACGGGCGGACTTCGCGCGGCGCGCGACGCCCAAGGCCTGCGCGAGCTGCGGCCCGGAGAAGTTGGAGCAGCCCAGCGCCCGCACCTTGCCAGCCGTCACGAGCCGGTCCAGCGCCCCCAGCGTCTCCTCGAGCGGCACGGCCGGGTCCCAGCCGTGCGGCATGTACAGGTCCAGGCGGTCGGTGCGCAGGCGGCGCAGGCTGCCCTCGACGGCCTCGACGATCCAGCGCGCCGACAGGCCGCCCGTGGCGGGGTCGTCCTCGCGCATGCGGCCCAGCACCTTGGTGGCCAGCAGCAGGCGCTGGCGCCGCGGCCCCAGCACCCGGCCGAGCAGCTCCTCGGCGGCCCCCCGCCCGTAGATGTCGGCGGTGTCGAGCACGGTGACGCCGCGCTCCAGGGCCAGGTCTATTAAGGATGAAGCCGTCGCGTCGTCGATGGCCCCGACGCCGTGCCAGTCGCACCCGAAGTTCATCGTCCCGAGGGTCAACGCCGACACCGTCAGCCCCGAACGGCCCAATGCCCTCTGCTCCACGGCCCGATTCTACCAGACCCCCGGCCCGCCGCGCTTGACAGCGCGGGGGATGCCGGACATAATTGAGGCGTGACGGAACCCGCTCCCAGCCGCTTCGCCTTCCTGCGTCGGCCCTCGGCCGTCAAGGCGCTGGCCGCGCTCGTCGTGGCCGGGGTTTTGGGCGTCTGCGCGCACTATTACCTCTCCATCAAGCCGGAATACGACGCCCTCATGCTGCGCGCCCAGACCACGCAGGACCTGTTCGGCCTCTACGACCTGCAAACCGCCTACCACAAGCGTTACGGCGCCTACGCCGACGACTTCGAGGCGCTCGTGCGCACCGCGCCCGACGGCGGCAAGGCCCTGCGCGCGCGCCTGCAGGCGCACTCGCACCTGGACACCTTGGTCGTGGCCGGCGACGCCGAGAAGTTCAAGCTCGAGGCCAACGTGCGCGACGCCGAGCGCACCCTCATCCGCATCAAGGGCCCCCGCGTCGGCGACCCCCTCCCCCGCTGAGCCGCGACACTTTCGGCATGGCCCCGGCGTCTAACTGATGATGCGATTGCCTCTTTTCGCGGCCCTGCTCGCGGCCGCCCTCCCCGCTTCGGCCCAGACGCCCGCCGCCCCGCCCGCCGACCTGCCGCGCGCCTTCGCGCTCGCGCTGGCGCAAAGCGACGACGTCGCGCTCAGCGAGCAGTCGCTGCGCCAGGCCGAGGCGTTGTACCGCCAGGCGCTGGGCTCGCTGCTGCCCGAGCTGTCCTTGCGCCACGAGACGAACTGGAGCCCGCGCCAGACGCCGGTGTCCGACGGCATGGTCCGCCTGGCGCAGACCGGGCTCAACGGCTACCGCGAGCTCTCCGCGTTGAAGGCGACCCGCTCCGAGGAGGCCCGCCGCCGCCACCTGCGCCGCCGGGCCGAGCAGCTGCTGCTGGGCGACGTCGCCGTCGCCTTCTACGGCCTCTTGCAGGCGCGCGAGAACGCGGCCTCCACCGCGGGGCTCATCACCTTCGCCGAGCGCCGCCTCGTCGAGCTCAAGGACCGCGTGCGCGTCGGCCGCGCCCGCGAAGCCGACGCCATCGGCCAGGAGGTCCAGCTCGAGGCCTTGCGCACGCAGTTCGAGGAAAGCGACCGCCAGTCGCGCGCGCGCGCCGACCTGCTCGCCTTCCTGCTGCGCGAGGACGTGACGCCGGCCGTGCCCGCGGGACCGTCCGCGCCGCCGCCCCCGGCGCTGGACGCCTATCTCGCGCGGCTCGAGGAGCGACCCGACGTGGCCGCCGCGCGCGAAGCCGTCGAAGCGGCCGCCGGCGCGGCGTCGGTGACGCGCGCCACGCGCCTGCCCAGCCTCGGCTACCAGGCCAACTGGTACGGCTACCGCCGCCCCGTCAGCCGCGAGCGCGACCGCTGGGACGCGGGCGTGACCGCATCGATGCCGCTTTTCTCCTGGGGCGCGCGCGCGGCGACTACCGACGCGGCCGACGCGCTGCGCTCCTTCCAGGAATACGCCCTGCGCGCCGCGCGGCGGCTGGCCGAGCTCGAGATCCGCAACGCCCACCGCGACCTCGCCACGGCCACGCGTCAGCTCGACATCCGCCGCCGCGCCCTCGAGCTCGCCCGGCGCGACTACGAACTGCAGACGCGCGACGAGCGCCGCGGGCTGGTCACCAGCCTCGAGGTGCTCGAATCGCTCAACCGCCTCAACGCCGCGGAGCTCGGCTTCCAGAGCGCGCTGCTCACCACCCGCCTGGCGGTCGTCGGCCTCGAGATCGCCGCCGGCGCCGACCCCGCCGCCTTGGAGCCTCCGCGATGACCCTTTCCGACCTCTCCATCAAGAAGCCCGTCTTCGCCTGGATGATCATGCTGTCGCTGCTGCTGTTCGGCGGCATCGCCTTCACGCGCCTGGGCGTGTCGCAGAACCCGGACGTCGATTCGCCCGTGGTCAACGTGCGCCTGGCCTGGGAGGGCGCCGCGCCCGAGGTCATGGAGAACGAGGTCGTCGATCCCGTCGAGGAGGCGCTGCTCACGGTCGAAGGCATCGGGCAGATCCGCTCCACCACGCGTTTCGGCGCCGCCAACATCACGGCCGAGTTCGCGCTCGAGAAGGACATCGACGTCGCGGTCAACGAGGTGCAGACGCGCCTGGCGCAGGCGCAGCGCAACCTGCCGCGCGACATGGAGCCGCCCGTCATCCAGAAGGTCAACCCCGAGGACCAGCCCATCATGTTCGTGGGCATCTCGGGCACGCGCCCCTACCGCGAGCTGGCGCTTTACGTGCGCGACCGCATCCAGGACCGCTTCCAGACCCTGCCCGGAGCGGGCGAGGTGTCTCTCAACGGCTTCACCGATCCGAACCTGCGCGTGTGGCTCAAACGCGACAAGATGCGCGACCTGCAGATAACGGTGGATGACGTGGTCAACGCCATCCAGTCCCAGCACTCCGAGATGCCCGGCGGCGTGCTCCAGGGGCAGTCCCAGGAGCACAGCGTCCGCGTCATGGGCGAGGCGTCCACGGCCAAGGAGTTCGGCCGCATCGTCATCCCCTCGCGCGTGGGCCAGGGCATCGTCTGGAAGACCATCCGCCTCGAGGACATCGCCGACATCGAGGAAGGCCTGGCCGACGTGCGCCGCATCTCGCGCGTCAACGGCGAGACCTCCATCGCGCTGGGCATCCGCAAGCAGCGCGGCGCCAACGCCGTGGCGCTGGCCCGCGCCGTGCGCGAGGAGATCGCCGCGGTGCAGAAGGAGCTGCCCGAAGGCATCAAGATCGGGCTGAACTTCGACACGACGCGTTTCATCGAGGACACCATCCACGAGCTGATGGTGACGCTCGTGCTCGCCGTCATCCTCACCGCCTTGGTGTGCTGGCTCTTCCTCGGCTCCTGGAGCTCGACGCTCAACGTCATCCTGGCCATCCCCACCGCGCTGGGCGGCACCGTGATGGTGATGTATTTCTTCGGCTTCACGCTCAACACGATCACGCTCATGGCCATCTCCCTGGTCATCGGCATCGTCGTGGACGACGCCATCGTGGTGCTCGAGAACATCTCGCGCCACCGCGAGGAAGGCATGCCGCTGGTGCAGGCCGCGGTGCACGGCGCGCGCGAGATCACCTTCTCGGTCATCGTCATCTCCAGCGCGGTCGCCGCCATCTTCCTGCCCGTGGCCTTCATGAAGGGCGTCATCGGGAAATATTTCTTCGAGTTCGGCGTCACCATCTCGGTCGCGGTCGGCTTCTCGCTCATCGAAGCGGTGACCTTGGCCCCGATGCGCTGCAGCCGCTACCTGTCGGTCGGCCACGACACCGCGGTCGGCCGCGCGATGGACGCGCTCATGGGCCGCCTCACCGCCTTCTACGGGCGCACGCTCGCGTCCGCGCTCGACCGGCGCTGGGCCGTCATCGCCGCCGCGTTCGCCCTGTTCGGCGGCTCTTTGCTCATCGCCGGCCGCCTGGGCCGCGAGATGACCCCCACCCAGGACCAGGGCACCTTCACGGCGCGTTTCCAGGCCCCGCCCGGCACCTCGCTGGCCGCCACCGACGAATCCTTCAAGAAGATCGAGGCCTATCTCGCCGGACGCCCCGAGGTCGCCAAATACTTCGGCAACGTCGGCGGCATGGGCGGCGGCGAGGTCAACCAGGGCAACGTGTTCATCACGATGAAGGACCCCAAGGACCGGCCCAAGGGCAAAAACGGCAAACCCGTCACCCAGCAGGAGTTCATGTCCGTCGTGCGCAAGGACCTGTCCAAGATCCCGGGCCTGCGCCGCGTGGCGCTGCAGGACCGCTCGCAGACCATCTCGGTGGGCGGCGGGCGCGGCTACCCCGTCGAGCTGTCCGTGCGCGGCCCCGACTGGGAGAAGCTCGGCGAGCACTCCGAGACCATCCGCGAGAAGCTGCTGGCCAGCGGCCTGGCCGTGGACGTGGACACGAGCTACCAGATCGGCGTGCCCGAGGTGCGCGTCGTGCCCGACCGCGAGAAGGCGGCCGACCGCGGCGTCACCATCACCTCCATCGCGCGCACCATCAGCTCGACGGTCGGCGGCGTGCGCGTGGGCCGCTACACCAAGGGCGGGCGCCGCTACGACATCCGCGTCAGCCTCGCCGACAAGAACCGCGCCGGCCAGGCCGACATCTCGACCTTGTGGGTGCGCAACGTGCGCGGCGAGCTGGTGCCTTTGTCGGCCGTCACCGAGATCCTCAACCGGCCGACCTTGCTGTCGGTGCAGCGCGAGGACCGCGAACGCTCCATCACCGTGTTCGGCAACGTGGCCCCGGGCAAGTCCCAGTCCGACGCCATCGCCGCGGCCCAGGCCATCGCCCGCGAGGTCCTGCCCGACGGCTACCGCCTCACCACCACCGGCAACGCCCGGCAGTTCCAGGACACCTTCCGCGAGCTCATCCTGGCGCTCGTCTTGGGCATCGTCGTCGCCTACATGATCCTCGGCGCGCAGTTCGACAGCTTCATCCACCCCTTCACCATCCTGCTCGCCCTGCCGTTCTCGCTGTCGGGCGCGCTGGCGGCGCTGTGGATGACGGGCCACACGCTCAATATGATGAGCATGATCGGCATCCTCCTGCTCATGGGCATCGTCAAGAAGAACTCCATCCTGCTCGTGGAGTTCGCCAACGCGCAGCGCGAGACGGGCCTGGGCGTGCGCGACGCTTTGCTCAAGGCCTGCCCCCTGCGCCTGCGGCCCATCCTCATGACGTCTTTGGCCATCATCGCCGGCGCCTTGCCCGCCGCCTTCGTCATCGGGCCGGGCGCGGAATTGCGCGCGCCCATGGGCGTGGTCGTCATCGGCGGCACCCTTCTCTCGACGCTCATGACGCTGTACGTCGTGCCCTGCGCCTACAGCCTGCTCTCGCGGCTGGAATCCTCGTCTCGGCTCTCGCGCCGCGACGAGGTGCGCGCGGCCCTGGCGCTGCCGCAGCCCGGCGAGCATTAGCCGTTAGTCGTATAATGCCGGTGGCATGAGCCTGTTCAAGCTCCGTTCCGCCTTCAAGCCCTCCGGCGACCAGCCCGCGGCCATCGACGCGTTGGAGCGCCGCTGCCGGGAAGGCGCGCCCGCCCAGGTCCTGCTCGGCGTGACCGGTTCGGGCAAAACCTTCGCGGCGGCCAACCTCATCACGCGCCTGGAGCGTCCGACGCTCGTGATGTCGCCCAACAAGGTGCTCGCCGCCCAGCTCTACGCCGAGTTCAAGGCCTTCTTCCCGGAGAACGCGGTCGAGTTCTTCATCTCTTACTACGACTATTACCAGCCCGAGGCCTACGTCCCCTCGACGGACACTTACATCGAGAAAGATTCCTCCATCAACGACCGCATCGACCGGCTGCGGTTGAAGGCGACGAGCTCTTTGCTCGCGCGGCGCGACGTCATCGTGGTGGCGTCGGTGTCCTCCATCTACAACATCGGCTCGCCCGAGGCCTACCGCCGCGCCACGGTCACGCTCGAGGTCGGCGCCAAGCTCTCGCGCCAGGACCTGCTCGACCAGCTCGTCGCCATCCAATACGAGCGCAACGAGGTGGATTTCGCGCGCGGCAAGTTCCGGGTCAAAGGCGGGGTCGTGGACATCTTCCCCGCCTACCTCGAGACGGGGCTGCGCGTCACGCTCGGCGACGAGGGCACGGTGGCGTCGGTGGCGTCCTTCGACCCGCTCACGGGCAAGAAGCTCAAGGACCACGCGCGCGAGTGGGTTTATCCCGCCAAACATTTCGTCAGCGACGAGGAGGAGCGCGAGAACGCCGCGCGCTCCGTGGAGGCCGAACTCGTCGAGCGCGTGGCGTATTTCCAGAAGGCGGGCAAGCTCCTGGAGGCCCAGCGCATCGCCGAGCGCACGAAACACGACATGGAGATGCTGCGCCAGATCGGCATCTGCCGCGGCATCGAGAACTACTCGCGCCACCTCTCCGGTCGTCCCGCCGGCGCGCGCCCCGACTGCCTGCTCGACTACTTCCCCAAGGACCGCCTCGTGCTCGTCGATGAGTCGCACGTGACCGTCCCGCAGATCGGCGGCATGTACGAAGGCGACCGCTCCCGCAAACAAACGCTCATCGACTTCGGCTGGCGCCTGCCCTCCGCGCTCGACAACCGCCCGCTCAAGTTCGCGGAGTGGGAGGCGCTCAAGGGCCAGACCGTCTATGTGTCCGCCACGCCCGGGCCCTACGAGCTGAAGCAGTCGCAAGGCGAGATCATCGAGATGGTCGTGCGCCCCACCGGCCTGGTGGACCCCGAGACCATCGTGCTCAAGACCGACGGGCAGCTCGACGACCTCATCGTCCGCATCCAGGACCGCGTCGCCAAGAAGGAGCGCGTGCTGGTGACCACCCTCACCAAACGCACGGCCGAGGACCTGTCCAACTTCCTCTCGGGCAAAGGCATCAAGGTGCGCTGGCTCCATTCGGACATCGACAGCCTGGAGCGCATCCAGATCCTCCAGGAGCTGCGCCAAGGCGTGTGCGACGTGCTCGTCGGCATCAACCTGCTGCGCGAGGGCCTGGACCTGCCCGAGGTGTCCTTGGTCGCCATCCTCGGCGCCGACCACGAGGGCTTCCTGCGCTCGGAGACCACCCTCATCCAGATCGCCGGCCGCGCCGCGCGCAACGTCGGCGGCCAGGTCGTGCTCTACGCCGACTCCGAGACGGGGTCGATGAAACGCGCGCTCTCCGAGATGGACCGCCGCCGCGTCAAGCAGCTCGCCTACAACAAGCAGCACGGCATCACGCCCAAGACCATCGTGAAGGCCGTCGAGGAGCTCGAGGAGTTCCAGACCACCGCCAAACGCGAGGGCCTGATGCTCCTGCGCGACACCGAGAAGCCGCTCTCGGCCAAGGACCTGCCCGGCGTGGTGGAGGAGGTCGAGGCCCGCATGCGCGCCGCCGCCGACCAGCTCGACTTCGAGCAGGCGGCCATGCTGCGCGACCAGCTGTTCGAACTGAAGTCCATGTCCGCGTCCAAGGAGAAAGGCGCCAAGACCCGGCCCCTGCCTCCCAAATCTCGTAAGATGCGGCGATGAGAATCCGCGCCCGCCTGCAACGGTACTTCGTGACGGGGTTTTTCACCGTCATCCCCTTCGCGTTGTCCGTGCTCATCGTGTGGTGGCTGGTGTCGCTCGTGGACAACAGCCTGGCCCCCATCGTCTGGGCCTTCACCGGCCGCGTCATCCCGGGACTGGGGCTGCTCGTCGGACTGCTCGCGGTATTAGCCGCCGGCTGGATCACCTCCCACGTCATCGGCGAGCGCGTCCTCGAGTTCTTCGAGGACCTGCTGATGCACATCCCGGTCTTCAAGTGGTTCTACGGCGCCGCCAAACAGGCCACCGAGGCCTTCTCGCCGCACAAGAAAGACACCTTCAAAAGCGTCGTCCTCGTCGAGTATCCCCGCCCCGGCGTCTTCAGCCTCGGCTTCGTCACCGGCGAGACCGTCCTCGATCTTCCGCACGGCGTCCACAAGACGCTGTCGTCGGTCTATGTCCCCAGCAACCACGTCTATATCGGCGAGATCGTCCTGGTCCCCAAGGACCAGCTCCACCACACCGACATGACCGTCCAGCAAGGCATCCAAGCCGCGCTCGCCGCGGGCGCCGGCCTTCCCGAGCGCATCAAGTCCCGATGAGCCTCGCGCGCGTCAACGCCTTCATCCTGCGCCACATCCGCGCCCTCGAGATGACCGGCGTGCTCATGCGCATCTTCAGCTTCAGCCTCGTCAGCTGGCTCGGCCCCGAGAGCCCCTTCATGTTCGTCTGGGTCTTCAACACCACCGACGCCGCCCTGCTGACATGGTGCTCCATCCTGAAGAAGGACGCCGCCTACACCACGCTCAACTCCTTCTGGATCCTCATCGGCGTCATCGGCATCCTGCGCGCCGCCGGCCTGATCGGTTAGCCGTTTTTCCCGATTCGACGACTGGCGCTAGCGCTAGTGGTTATCGTTAGCGATGTTATCGTTAGTAAGCGGGGCGAGGCGGGGCGGGGCCGACGAACGCGCGGTTTAGCTAAACTGTCTGGGTGAACGCGGCGCTGCCCATCCACCCCTTCCGTGAGAAGCTCGTCGCGGAGACGTTGCGCGCGGGCGCGCTCGTGCTCACCGCGCCGACCGGCAGCGGCAAATCCACGCAGATGCCGCAGTTCCTGCTGGGCAAGGTTTCCGGACGCATCCTGGTGCTCGAGCCGCGGCGATTGTCGGCGCGCGCGCTCGCGGGGCGCGTGGCGGCGGAAGCCGGCTCGCGCGTGGGCGCCGCGGTCGGCTACCAGGTCCGCTTCGACAACGCCAGCGGGCCCGACACGAAGGTGGTATTCCAGACCTACGGCGTGTTCATCGCGCAGATGCTCAAGGACCCGGAGCTCACGGGCGTGGGCGCCGTGCTGCTCGACGAGTTCCACGAACGCACGCTCGAATGCGACCTGGCCTTGGCCTGGCTGAAGACGTTGCGCGCCAAACGCCGCGCCGATTTGAAGCTCGTCGTCATGTCCGCGACGCTCGAAGCCGCGCAGGTGGCGCGTTACCTGCCCGACGCCGCGCAAGTCGAGGTGCCCGGACGGTTGTTCCCCGTGGCGGTGACCCATCACCCCTTGGCCGCGCGCGAGGAGCCGGCAGCGGGCGCGCTCGCCGCGCTCAAGGAGCTCGCGCGCGGCGGCCTGGACGGCTCCGTGCTGGTCTTTATGCCCGGCCTGCGCGAAATCCGGCGCGCGTTGACCGTGCTGACGCCGTATTGCCGCGAGCAGGGCCTGGAGCTGCACGCCTTGCACGGGAGCATGGATTTAAACGAGCAGGGCCGCGTGCTGGAGCCGTCCGCGGCGCGGCGCGTCATCGTGGCCACCAACGTGGCCGAGACCGGCCTGACCATCCCGCAGGTCACCGTCGTCATCGACAGCGGCCTGCACCGCGTGGCCGCCTACGACGCGGCGCGCGGCATCAACACCTTGTACGTGTCGCGCATCAGCCGCGGCAACGCCGACCAGCGCGCGGGCCGCGCCGGCCGCACCGCGCCCGGACGCTGCGTGCGCCTGTGGTCGAAGGCCGACGAGGCGGGCATGGCGCCGAGCCTCAAGCCCGAGGTCTCGCGCCTGGAGCTCAGCGCCGCGCGCCTGCAGGCCGCGTCTTTGCCCGAGCCCGTCGAGTGGGTGACGCCGCCTCACGAAGCCGCCTGGGCCGAGGCCGGGAAATCGTTGGCGGCCTTGGGCGCGACGGACGCGGCCGGCCGGGTGACGCCCTTGGGCCGGGCCCTGCTGCGTTACCCCGCCCCGCCGCGCGTGGCCGCCGTGCTCGAAGCCGCGCGCGCCATCGGCCCCGAGGCCTACGAACGCGCCTGCGCCATGGCCGCCGTCTTCGAGACGTCGAGCGACCGCCGCCCCGACGCGGTCGCGGATTTGTCCGCGCTGGCGGGCGACCTGCTCGCCGGCGCGCGCGAGGACGTTTCGTGGGAGGCCGGCGAGGTTTTCCGCCAGTTCAAACGCCTTTATAAAGACGACGGCGCCCGCTCGGACGACCCCGACGCGTTGACCTTGGCCTGGCTCGCCGCCTTCGGCGAGCGCCTGGCCGCGCGCGAGGGCGAAGGCCTGTTCTATCGGCTCGGCGACGGGCGCGGCGTGACCTTGCCCGCGGCCAAGCAGCCGCCCGAGCTCATCCTCGCGCTCGACGTGCGCGAGCGCGCTGGCGGCGGGCAGGCGCGGCAGATCGGGGTGAGCCTGTTCCTGCCGTTGTCGCCGGAGACGCTTCAGAGAGCGTTCCATAAGGAATGTGTTTGGGGCACGGCTTCGGAATTCGACGAACGGAAGGGACGGGTGGTCAAGGAAGAACGGCTGATTTTTCGTGGCCTCGTTCTCAGACGGAAGGAGTCCGCGGCGGCGAAATCAGACAAGAAGGCCGCCGCGGAGATCTGGGCCGAAAAGTTCGCTTCAGGCGAATTGCGTCACCCGGGCTTCGATGAGAAGGTGCCGCAGTACCTCGTCCGCCTCGCCGTGGCGCGTCGGCTCTATCCCGACATGAATTTTCCGGAGCTAGGTCCCGACGACTGGCGCCTCATCTACGGAGAAGTCTGCGCGGGAAAGAACTCGCTCAAGGACATCGAGAAGGTCCCGCTGCTGCCGCACCTGGCGGCCTACCTCGGCCCCGCCCTCTCCGGCTTCCTGGACCGCGCCCTGCCCGAGACCAAGAAGCTCCCCTCCGGCCGCGTCGGGCGTTTCACCTATCACGAGACGCGCCCCGCCGAGCTCTCCGCGCGCCTGGGCGACTTCCTCGGCCTCAAGGGCGTGATGGCGCTGTGCGAAGGACGCCTGCCCGTGGTCTTCGACATCCTCGCGCCCAACCACCGCACCGTGCAGAAAACCTCCGACCTGACCTCCTTCTGGACGAACACCTACCCCACGGTGAAAAAAGAGCTCCAGCGCCGCTACCCGCGCCATCCCTGGCCGTAACCGGGGCCGCAAGAGGTAAAATCGCGCCGTGAACCGCCTCGCGCCCTCCGCTTGAAGCCGCTGCTGCGCGCCGCGTTGGCCGAGGACCTCGGCCGCGCCGGGGACCTCACCACCCGGTATTTCGTGCCGAAGTCCGCGCGCCTGTCCGGCCGGATCGTCGCCCGCGAGGCCGGCGTCGTGTGCGGCCTGGCCGTCGCCGCCGCGGCCTTCAAAGCCTGCGAGCCGCGCGCGCGCGTGCGCCTGCTCGCCAAAGACGGCGACCGCGTGAGGCAAGGGCGGGCCGTGATGGAAGTGTCCGGCGGACGCGGCCTATTAACGGCGGAACGGACGGCGCTCAACTTCCTGCAACGATTATCCGGCGTGGCCAGCCTCACCCGGCGTTACGCCGACAAGGTGAAAGGCACGGGCGCGCGCGTTTACGACACGCGCAAGACCTTGCCCGGCTGGCGCGCGCTCGATAAATACGCCGTCGCCTGCGGCGGCGGGGTCAACCACCGCCTGGGGCTCTACGACGCGGTGATGGTCAAGGACAACCACTACTTCGGCGGCGGCTTGGCCGCGGGCGTGGCGCGCCTGCGCCGCGAGCGTCCGCGCGTGCCGCTGATCATCGAGGCCGACACGCTCCGGCAGGCCGAAGCCGCGGCCGCGCTCGGCGCCGACGTCGTCCTGCTCGACAACTTCACGCCCGCGCGCCTGCGCGCCGCCGTCAAACGCCTGCGCCGCCTGGCCCCGCGCCTGAAGCTCGAGGTCTCGGGCGGCGTGAGCCTCGACACCGTCCGCGCCCTGGCCGCCTGCGGCCCCGACCGCATCTCCATCGGCCGGCTGACGCATTCCGCGTCGGCGCTCGACCTCGGCCTCGACCTCGCGTGAAGCTCGCCGGGGTCAGCCGCCTCGTGCGCCTGCCTTCGGCCGACTCGACCCAGAACGCCGCGCGCCGGCTCGCCGAGGCCGGCGCCCCGGACGGGACCTTGGTCTGGGCGCTGCGCCAGACCGCGGGGCGCGGGCGGCTGGGCCGCAAGTGGCGCTCAGGACCCGGCGGGCTCTACGCCACCTGGCTGCTGCGCCCGGCGTTCGCGCCCGACCGCCTGGCCGACCTGTCGCTGGCCTGCGGCGCGGCCTTGGCCGACGCGTTCGAACGCTTCCGCGTGCGCACCGCGGTCAAGCCGCCCAACGACGTCATGGCGCTCGACGACAAAGGACGCTGGAAGAAGCTGTGCGGCGTGTTGTGCGAGGCGTCGGGCGATTCCTCGAGCCTGCACTGGCTGCTCATCGGCTTCGGCGTCAACGTGGACAACGACCCGCCGCTGGCGCGCGCCGCGAGCCTCAAGTCCCTGCGCGGCCGCGAGACCGGCCTGGAGCCGGTGCTGCGCGCCTGCATGCTCGAGCTCAGCCGCCGCCTGCAGCAAGAAGCTCGATGACGCCGCCGCCGACGCTCCTGGAGCGCCTGCTCGCCGCGCGCGGCACCGCGCGAGCGGCGCGGCCGCTGGCCGCCGCGCTCGGCGCGCGCACGAGCCGGGCGCTGCACGTGTCGCCGGCGCTCAGCGCGTCGGCGCATGCGCCGCCGTCTCGCTGCGGCGGCGCTGCCGTGCTCGCGGCGCCGCCGTGCCTGGGCGCGGCTCGCCGTGGAGCGGCACCGGCCGACGCCGCACCACGGCCAGCGACCGCGCAGGCGCGCTCGGCGCGGCGCGGCTCGTCGATCGGCCGATTGCCAGCGCCAGCGACAGCCGAGCCGGCTGAAGGCCGCGCCCGGCGACCTGCAGGCCCAGGCCCTGCGCGCCGCGGCCGCCGCCGGAGCCGGCGACGAGAAGGCGGCGGTCGCGGGCGCGCGCGCCGTCGCCGACGCCGCGGCGGCGCCGCCGGAGCTGGCCGCGGGCGCGAGGGCCCTGCTCGGGCTGCTCTACACGCGCGCCGGCGAGACTGGCGCCGCCGTGACGGCCTTCGACGCGGCGCTCGCGCTGCATCCCGGGGCGGCGTGGCTGCTGGGCCTGCGCGCCTGCGCGCGCCGCCGCGCCGGCGACCGCCGCGGGGCGGCCAAAGACCTGGACGCCGCGGCCCGCCGCGAACCCACCGCCTGGCTGCTCGCCGAACGCGCCGGCCTGCGCGAGGAGAACGGCGACGCCGCCGGCGCGTTGCGCGACCTCGCGGCCGCCTTGCGCCTCGGAGGCGCGTCGGCGGCGCTGCTCCAGCGCCGGGCGAACCTGCTGGCCGCGACCGGCCGCCTGGACGACGCCGCCGCCGAGGCCCTGCGCGCCCTCTCCGCGCCCGACGGGGCGCTGGCCCGCCCCTTCGCCGCATCGCTCGCGCGAGCGCGCTCAGGCCAGGCCGCCGCGCGGCGGCGCTGTCCGTGGCCAGTGCGCGTGCTGCGCGCCGCCCCGCGCGACGCGGAGCTCCCCAGCGGGCCGGCGAAGCTCCCGCCGCTGCTCGCCGCCTACCTGCGCCTCGGGGCCCGCATCTGCGGCGAGCCCTGCCGGGGCGCCGCCCGCCCCGCGCCAGGCGCTGTCGCTGGCCGCGGCCGGACGTTTGGGCGAGGCCGAGCGCGCCGCGCGCGCGGAGCTCGTCGCGGCCCCGGGCACGGCGGCGGTGCTCGTGCTCGTCGAGGTCCTGCTGCGCCGCGGCCGCGCGGGCGAGGCCGCGGCCGTGCTCGAGCGCGAGCGCCCGCGCCTGCCGCCCCCCGACGGCCCCGACGACCTGGCGCGCCGCTTCCGACTCGCCGTGCTCGCCGCCGACGTCCCCGCGGCCGAAGCGGCCGGCGAGGCCCTGCTCGACGCCTCGCGCGCCTTCCGCCACGTCGAGGTGCTCTGCCGCCCGTTTTTCGGCGGCGAGTTCGACTTCATGCGCCTGCCGGCCGGCTTCCTCGACGGGCTCTTCTCGGTGCTCGACGCGCGCGTGAAGGCGTCGCCGCGCGCGCCCTGGGCCCGCTTCCTGCGCCTGGCGTTGTGCGCGTTGTGCGGAGCGACCGGCGAGCGCGACACGCGCGAGGCCGACTGCGCCGCGCTCGCGCGCGTGCCGCCCCGCTACGGCTGGATGCGCGGCCTCACCGGCCAGTGGCGCCTCATCAACCGGCGCGACTACGCCGCGGCGGAGCGCGACTTCCGCGCCGCCGCCGGGGCCTGCGAGCCGGGCGATTGGACGTCGTGGTGCTTCCTCGGCGAGACGCTGCTGTGCCGCGGCCGGGAGAAGGAAGCGTTCGCCGCCCTCGCCGAGGCCCGGCGCGTCGTCCCGCCGGGTTCGGCCGCCGACGTCTTGGCGTGGGAAGGCGAGCTGCGCCTGTGGCTGGGACAGGCCGCGGCCGCGCGCGCGACCCTGGACAAGGCCATCCGCCTCGGCGCCATCTACGCGGAAGGCTGGAAGGCCGGGGCGCTCGTGCTCGCCGGCCGGCACGCCGAGGCGCTCGCCTGCGCGGACCGCGCGCTCGCCCGCACCCCGCACGACGCGGAATCGGGCGGCTGGAAGGCCGAAGCTTTGCTGCGGCTCGGCCGTCCGGCCGAAGCGCTCGCGGAGACCGACCGCGTCATCGCCCGTTACGCCCGCTACGCCGGCTTCCACCTGCACGCGGTGCGCGGCCTGGCGCGGCGGGCGCTGGGCGACGCCGAGGGCCCGGCCGAAGCCGCGCGCGAGATTCCCGCCGAGGTCCTGGCCTTCGTGCGCGAGCGGACGCCCGAAGCCCGCTGTAGCGCCCGAAGCGCTCGCCGCCGCGCTCGAAGCCCACACCCGCGCCTATGGCGTGGACGCGCCGCGGCAGCCACGAAACGGCCGTTTGGCTGCGCTGACCTAGGCCCCACTAGGCCTCGCCCCCGTCGATGGCGATGTCGTATAATCCCTTCCAGATTCCAATAAGCCCAAGACGGCCCCTCCCCCCAACCATGACCATGACCGACACCTATCTGACGCGCGCCGGCTTCGAGAAGCTCAAGAAGGACCTCGCCGGCCTCATGAAGCAGAAGACGCAGCTCTCCGCCGACATCGGCGAGGCCCGGGAGAAGGGCGACCTCAAGGAAAACGCCGAATACCACTCCGCCAAGGAGAAGATGGGCGAGGTGATGAGCCGCATCGGCATCATCCAGGACAAGCTCCAGGGCGCCAAGATCATCGACGACATGGACATGCCCAAGGACACCGTCTCCATCGGCATGACCGTCACCCTCGAGGACAGCGACGGCGACACCGTCGAATACACCTTCGTGGGCGAGGACGAATCCGACCCGATGGAAGGGCGCATCTCGGTGACCTCTCCGCTGGGCTCGGGACTGCTCGGCCGCAAGGCCAAGGAAAGCGTCGAGGTCCAACTCCCCAACGGGCCCCGCGTCTTCAAGATTCTCAAGATCGCTCGCGGTATCTGAGCCCCGCGGAACTGGCGGCCGCGCTCAAGGCGCGCGCCCGCGAAGCCGGAGCCGACCTCGTCGGCCTGACCCCCGCCGCGCCCGCGCCTGACGCCTCCGCGTACGAGGCCTGGGTCGAGGCCGGCATGCACGGGACCATGGACTACATGGCGCGCAACGCCGAGACGCGCCGCGACATCCGCGTCTGGATGCCGGAAGCCAAATCAGTGCTCATGTGCGGGTTTTCGTATGGCGACCCGCAAGGCGACCGTCCCGCTCCCAGACCTGGCCACGGTCGCCTTGCGCGTTACGCCGTCCGCCCCGACTACCACCCCATCCTTCGCGGCCGCATGGACCAGGTTCGCGATTGGCTGAAACAGGCCGTTCCCGGGTCGCACGCCGTGGCCTTCTCCGACATGAGCCCCCTGCTCGAGCGCTCCTACGCGCGCGCCGCGGGCCTGGGCTGGCAGGGCAAAAACGCCATGCTCATCGGGCCTCGCGCGGGCTCCTACGTGCTGCTCGCGGGGCTCGCGATGACGGTCGAGGTCCCCGGCGACTCCGCCGAGCCCGACCACTGCGGCACGTGCACGAAGTGCCTGGAGGCCTGCCCCACCGACGCCTTCCCCTCGCCGCGCGTGCTCGACGCGTCGAAGTGCATCGCCTACTTCAACATCGAGCACAAAACCGCCGTCCCGGAAGGCTTCCGCGCGGGCATGGGCGACTGGGTGTACGGCTGCGACGTGTGCCAGGACGTGTGCCCGTGGAACCGCTTCGAGAAGCCCCCGCGCGCCATGCCCCCCGCCAAGGTGCCCACCGAGCTGCCCCTCGACGAGCTGGCCGAGGCGCCGAATCTGCGCTCGAAGCTCAAGGGCCTGCCCGTGGCGCGCGCGATGCGCCGTCGCATGACGCGCAACGCCTTGCTCGCGATGGGCAACTCCGGGGACCCGAAGTGGAAGCCCCTGCTCGAGCGCCACGTCCGCTCGAAGGACGCCGTCATCTCCGAGCAGGCCGCCTGGAGCCTCGCCCGCCTGGGGAATTGCTAGAATCGTCGCCCTGATGCGCCGCGTTCTCGCCGTCGTATTGCTGTCGCTCGCGCTCCCGGCCCTCGCCCAAGAGGACACGGGCCCCGACGAGATGGTCCCCGAGCGCAAGTTCCCCGCCCAGGTCCGCGCCGCGCCCAAAGACGACGACACCCCGATGGTCATCCGCTGGATGATCCGGCCGCTTAAACGCGGCATGTTCATCCGCCTGCCCATCATGGACACCGACCCCAACCGCGGCATCACCGTCGGCGCCATGCCCATCGCGGTGCTCCAGGGCGAGAAGGACGACCGCATCCGCCAGATCCACGCGCCGTCGCTCACCTACAACAAGAACTTCTCCGTAGTGCCGACGTACCGCTACTACTATTACCCGCAGGAGGACGCCTCGCTCATCATGCGCGGGTCGGCGGCCAAATACGAGAACGAGGCGCTGGGCGAATACGAGGACGGCTCGTTCCTCGGCACTCAGATCGACCTGCGCGGGCGCGTGCAGTACAACACCGACGCCGGGCAGCGTTTCTACGGCTTCGGGCCCGACTCGCGCAAGCTCGCCGAGGCCAACTACCGCGAAAGCCTTTTCCAGACACGCATCGGCGCGGGCCACCCGCTGGCCGAGGGCTCGAAATGGCGCGCCCGCCTGTCCTCGCATTTCCAGGCGTCGCGGTTCACCAACGGCCCCATCCCCAACCTCCCCAACTTCACCGCGACCTACCCCAACCAGGCGTCCGAACGCCGCCAGCAGGTGCACGAGACGCGCCTGGCGCTCGATTACGACACGCGCGATCACGGCATCACCACGGGCAAGGGAAACTTCTTCCAGGTCTTCGCCGAGTCGGCCGTGCGCGGCTTCATGAGCCAATACGACTACTCGCGCTGGGGCGTGGAGGGCAAGACGTACCTGCCGTGGCCGTCGGACGAGGGCAAGGTGTTCGCCGTGCAGGCCAAGATGGAGCAGCTCACCGGCCCGACGGCCCCGCCCTTCTGGCTCCAGTCGCGCCTGGGCGGCAAATACTCCCTGCGCGCCTACGGCGACGGCCGCTACGTGGACCGCGGCATGTCCGTGCTCAACGTCGAGCAGCGCATCCGCCTCTTCGAGCACAAGATGGCCGGCGTGACCACCGAGTTCCAGGCCGCGCCCTTCGCCGGCGCGGGCACCGTCTTCGATTCCCCCGAGGGCGCGCAGTTCAAACACGTGCGCACCGTCGTCGGCGCCGGCATCCGCGCGGTCGCTAAGCCCCAGGTCGTCGGCTCCGTGGACTTCGGCGTCGGCCGCGAAGGCCTGTCCGTGTTCATGGACATCAACTACTCCTTCTAGCCGGGGTCAGGGCGCGTCGGGCGCGAACAACGGATCGACGTGGACGTAATAAGCGTCTTTGTCCTGCGGGTCTATGTAGACCTCGACGGGTTTGCCCACGACGCGGCCCGGGTCGAAGGCCAGCGGCGCGGCGATGAATTCGCTCGGCGCGCCGCCCGGCGCCGACGCCTCGCAGACGAGGAACCACTCCCCGTATTCCTCGCGCACGGCTTTGACCGCGCCTCTGAGCTTGATTCCCTTCTTGAGATCGTAGAGGCGGCCGCGCGCCATCCGCGCGTGGAAGGCCGGCCCGAAGGTTTTATCCGAATCAGCGACGAGCCAGAAGCTCCCCGCTCCCGCGACGAGGAACGAGAAGCCGAACAAGGCGAGCGCCAGCGGCCCGAGCCAGAACTGCGAGAAATCGGCGAGCTGGGCCTTGGCCGGGTCGGCCGGATCGTAGATGACCGCGACGGATTGCCCCGCGGCGTAGGACGGCGAGCTCGAGCCCGTGCTGCCGGTGAAGCGCCGCGGCTTGCCGTCGGCGGCCGTGAACTCGACCTCAGGGTAATACGACGTGGAATCCACCGTGCGGCCGTCACGCGTGCTCGTGGAATGATGGGCGGACACCTCCACCACGACGCCGTTGGTCCGCACGCCTGATTTATAGAGGGAGTAGCGCCGCGAGCCCCAAACCAAGCCGGCCGTGAGCGCGGCCAAGCCGGCGCCGCCGAACGCGAACAACGCCACCCATTTCATGCCCCCATTGAACCAAAGTCGCGGCCTGATGGGGTTTGCCCCATCGAACCGGCGCCAGCGCTAGTTTGATGAGGTCTACCCCATCGGACTAGCGCCAACGCTAGTTCGATGGGGTTAAACGCATCAGCTCGCTTTCGCCGCGGCCCGGGCGTCGGCGCCTGTATAAAAGAACGGGGCCGCGGCGTTGCCGCGGCCCCGTTCGATTAAGCGACGGAGAAAGTCAGCCGTATTTGTACTTCACGCCCATGCCGCCGCCGGGCCAATCGCAGGAGATGTTGTCCCAGGGGCACAACATGCGGCAGGCGCCGCACTCGATGCAGTTCTCGTAGTTGACGACCACCTTGTGATGGGCGGCCTCCCACTCGTACACCTTGGCGGGGCAGACCGTGGTGCAGGGCTTGTTGTCGCACTTGGTGACGCAGGGGCTGTCGGCGCCGACGCTCTTCAAGGTGATGTGGGTCTCGGGAGACTTCTTCCACTCGATGTGGCCGAGTTTGGCCTCCACCGTCGTCTCGATCTTGATGTCCTTGATATCCATTTAGATCGCCACCTTTCTGAGCGGGAAGAGGTCACGCGCCACGCGCAGGAAGCCGCGTTTGGCGACCATGCCGAGCGCGGTCTTGAGGTGCTGGCGCTTGGGCACGCCGTCGGCCGAGAAACGCAGCTGGGCCAGCTCGCAGGCGAGCTTGGGGTAGAACTCAAGGAAGCCCGGGGAGTTCTCGACGTGGTGCTCGAGGTCCTGGATGTCCTCCATGTCGGGCAGGACGTAGGATTCCTCCAGCTTCTTCTTATAAAGGGAGAGCGACGCCTCGCTGAAGTCGTTCTTCTTCTTGGCCTCGATCACGGTTTCGCCCGCGAGTTTACCCGCGGTCATGGCGAGGTTGGAGCCCTCGCGATAGGCCGGGTTGGTCATCTGGGCGGCGTCGCCCGCGACGAGGAAGCCGGCCTTGGCCAGCGGCGGCATGGACTTGTAGCCGCCCTCGGGGATGAGGTGCGAGGAGTACTCCACCGTCTTGCCGCCGGAGATGAGCTTCTTCACCAGAGGGTGCTGCTTCACGTACTCGAGGTGGTCGGAAGGCCGCAGGCCCTTCTTCTGGTAGTCGCCGAGTTTGCAGCCCACGCCGAGCGCCAGCGACTCCTTGTTGGTGTAGAGGAACGCGTAGCCGAGCATGCCCAAGGACACCGAGCCGAACATCTCCATGGTCGCGCCTTCGCCCGGGTTGAGCTGGAAGCGGTCCTCGATGACCGACGAGGGAAGCGAGATGACTTCTTTGGAGCCGAGCGCGACCTCGGACGGCTTGAGCTCGTCGATGAAGCCGGCCTTCTGCGCGATGATGGAGTTGACGCCGTCGCAGGCGATGACGACGCTCGCGGTGAGCTCGTCGCCATCGGCGGTTTTGATGCCGATGACCTTGCCCGTGGAGTCCTTGAGCACGTCGCGCACCATCATGCCGCAGTAGACTTCCGCGCCCGCGGCTTCGGCCTGCTTGGCGAACCACTGGTCGAAGTGCACGCGGATGATGGAGTAGCAGTTGGGGATGCCCTCGAGGAACTTGAGCGACTTGTAGCCGACCGTGACGTAGCTGTCCTCGGTCGTGATGCAGGTCTTCTGCTCGACGATGGGGCGCTCGACGGGCGCGTCGGCGGCCTTCCAGAACTCGGGAACGAGCTCGTGCAGCATCTTCGAGTAGAGCACGGCGCCTTGGACGTTTTTGGCGCCGGGGTATTCGCCGCGCTCGAGCACGACGACCTTCAGGCCGGCGCGCGCGATGGTGATGGCGGCGGCCAGGCCCGCGGGGCCGGCGCCGACGACGATGGCGTCGTAGGAAGGGGCTTCGTCGGCCACGGCTTAGGCGAC
Organism: uncultured Elusimicrobia bacterium; assembly: GCA_965283875.1. Classification (GTDB taxonomy): domain Bacteria; phylum Elusimicrobiota; class Elusimicrobia; order UBA1565; family UBA9628; genus GWA2-66-18. Next base: position 478,366 of record CBDIQC010000001.1, read on the forward strand.
CGAGCCGCCGGCGGCGGCCTGCACGGTCTTAAGAAGCTCTTCGGTCTTGAAGGGCTTGGTCATGAAGCCCTGGACCTGCGGGAATTTCTGGAAAAGGGTCTTGGACGGCTCGAGCGCGGTCAGGACGATGATGGGCAGGTCCTTGGTCGTGGGCTCGGCCGCGATCTTGAGCTGGAGGGAATAGCCGTCGATGCCGGGCAGCATGACGTCGAGGATGAGCACGTCCGGGCGGACCTTCGCGATCTCGTCCCAGGCCTGACGGCCGTTGTCACAGGTGTAGACCTCGAAGCCGGCGTGCTCCAAGGTGTATTTGACGAGGTTCAACATCTCCGGCTCATCGTCGATGACGAGGACTTTTTTTGCCATGGCGAGGCCCATCCTATCAATAGAAGGCGGAGGCGTCAATGGAGGACTCGCGTGGTAGAATAATCATCGTGAACCCCCTCTTCACGCTCCTGCTCGCCGTCTCCCTCCCCGCGTCCGCCAACGCCCCGGAAGCCTTATGGCGCGCGGGCGCCGCGGCCTTCGACGCCGCCACCGCCGTCGTCGCGCCGGGCGCCGTGTCCGCGCCGCGCCGCGCCGCCGCCGAGCCCTCTGGCGCTGTCCGACCTGGCGCGCGCGCTCGCCGCCGACCCGGCCGCCGTGGACGACCTCTTCGACATCATCGTCGCCAACGCCGGCCTGCTCGGCCGCGCCGTGGACACCCCGCAGCGCCGCGCCGAGCTGCAGGCGGCGTTGCGCGCCGCCGACCCCGCGGTGCTCGACCGCTTCCCGACCATGACCGCGTCCCAGCTCGCGACGGCCGCGACGCTTTACGCCTCGCGCCAAGGCCCGAACCCGGTCCCCAACCGCCCGGCCACGTTGACCTTGTCGCTGACCGGCGCGCCCGCTGATCCCGCCCCCGGCCAGTTCCTGCGCCCGCTGAGCCACGGCCTGTTCTACGGCGATGAAAGCCTCGCCGGCGCCGGCGCCGCCTGGGGCGACAGCGTCGCGGTCGCCGCCGCGCTCGACCAGCTCGCCGCGCTCAAGGCCGTGGACGACGGCGGGACGCGTTACGCGAGCGTGCTCGGCTGGCTCGGCGCCTTGCTCGCGAGCGGCCACACCCTCGAGGTGCGCGACCGCCGCATGCACGCCAACTTCGGCGACCTGCGTTACGAGGCCGGCGGCCGCCGCCGCGACGTGGCCACGCCGACCTTGGCCGACACCGGCATCGTGTTGCCCAGCGGGCGGCGTCTCATCGTGCCCGTCCCGCACAGCGAGCTCGACATCTCGGTGCGCGGCCCGCGCGTCAACGCGGAGCTGTCCTGGTTCTTCGGCGTGGACGGCAAGGCGGCGTTTCGTCCGCTCGGCACCGTGGACCAAGGCTGGGTCGGCGGGCGCACGGTGCGTACCTGGCGCGGCCTCGACGCCGCGCGGATCTTAGACAAGGCGGCCGACGTCGGCCGCGCGCTCGAAGCCAAAGCCGTCGCGGCCGGCCTGCCCATGGGCGGCTACGGCCCGCTGGGCAGCTGCAATGACGCCAACGCCTTCGTCACCGGCATCCCGCCTTACGGGATGACCCGCGACCCGCGCCGCTACGCGGGCTCCGGACCGCTGGACGCCGCGTCGCGCGCCTTGCCCTACGACGCCGCCGCTCCCGCCGATATGCGCCGCGTCTGGGAGTCGCGCGCCTTCGAAGACCCCGCCGACACCCCCCTCCCCGAAGTCCGCGCCGCCCTCCCGAGCTCAAATCCGTCCTCGGGCTATAAGAAAAGTACCAGGTACTTTTCTTATAAAACGGACGGGTCAACGATAGCGCGAAAGGCGTTGACCAGCTCGGCGGGGGTGCGGAAACGCGCCGCGGGGTCCGCGTTGAGCGCGCGGGCGAAGAAGGTTTCGGCGCCGACCAACGAAGCCCGGTCTATTAGACGCGCGTGCAGCGCCAGCGCGAGCGCGTAAGCCTCCTCGGGGCCCCCGTCGCCGGCGGCCTTCGCCAGCGCCTGCAAGGCGGCACGAGCGCTCAGCGGCTGCTCGCCGAGCGGCGCCGGGCGCAGGCGCGGCGGCGCGGGGCGTGGCGCCGTAGCGGCGGGCGCCGGCGGCGCCGGGCGCACGAAACGCGCCCAGGCCCAGCCGACGAGCGCGGATAACCCCAGCAGCGCGAACAGGCCGCCCACGCCCGTGCCGCGGCGCGGGGCCTGCGGAACCAGGCGCGCGCGCGCCTCGTGGGCCTCCTCGGCGAGAAGGACGTCGAGCGCGGCGGCGCGTTCGTAGTCCTCGAGCGCCTCGGCGCCGCGCCCCATCGCTTCAAGCACGCGGGCGCGCTCCAGGCGCGAACGCGCGCTCGACGGCGCCAGGCGCAACGCGCGGCCGGTGTCGGCCAGCGCGCCGTCGAGGTCGCCCAGCCCGCCGCGCCCTGCGCGCGCAGCACGAGCAAGGCAGGCGTCTCGCCGGCCAGCGCGACGGCGCGTTCGGCGGCGTCGCGCCCGGCCGCGTGGTCCTGGCCGGCGATGGCGGCCGCGGCGAGCTGCTGCCAGGCGCGCGACGAACGCGGGTCGGCCTTCACCGCGGCGTCGGCCTGCTGGCGCGCGCGGGCCACGTCCCCGCCCGCCAAGCTCAGCGCGGACTCGCGCACCGCGTCCTCGACGCTCGCGGCGGCGGCGCCCGACGGCAGCAGGAGCGCCAGCAGCAGGGCGGCCAGCGACTTCTGCAGGAAGTGCACGTCGAGCAGGCGGCCGAACTTCTCGCCGACCTTGCGCAGCCGCCCGACCTCGTCGAAGCCGCGTTTGCGGTGGAGCGCGAGGCTGACCTCGTTGCCTTCGGCGATGCGCGCGATGACCTCTTTGACGCCCGCCGCGCGGCCGGCCTCCAGCACGGCGTCGAGCAGGCGTCCGCCGCAGCCTTTGCCGCGCGCGCCTTCGTCCACGTACACCGACACCTCGGCCGTGCGCGAGTAGGCGCAGCGCCCGGAATATTCGCTCAGCGACGCCCAGCCCAGGACCTTCCCGGCTTCCACGGCGACGAGCACGGGGCGCGACGCGCCGTGCGCGGCGAACCAGACATTCTGCTCCGCGAGCGTGCGCGCCGTGGTGTCGAAGGTGCCCGTGGTGCGGGCGACCGCGTCGTTATAGATGGCGGTGACGGCGGGCAGATCGCTCTCCGCCGCGGGACGGATGTCCATGCGGCGGAGTCTAGCACATCGTCGGCGGATGGGCTAGAATGGCGCCGTGAGGCGCAAGGAATTCGCCGCGAAGGTGTGGTCCAAACTCGTCGCGTTCGAGAAGGCCCACGTCTTTTTCCCGCGCGGCGCGCGCGTGCTCGCGGCGGTCTCGGGCGGCCCGGATTCCGTCGTGCTCGCCCACTGGCTGTCCGTGCTCAAGCGCCGCCAAGGCCTGGACGTGGCGCTGCTGCACGTCCACCACGGCCTGCGCGGGCGCGCGGCCGACGCGGACGCGCGCTCCGTGCTGGCGCTGGGCGAGGCCCTGGGCCTGCCCGCGGCGGTGGTGAAGGCGGACGTCAAGACGCTGGCCAAACGCCGCGGCCTGGGCCTCGAAGACGCCGGCCGGCGGGCGCGTTACGCCGCGCTGGCGTCGCGCGCCAAACGCGCGCGACGGACCGTCGTGGCCACAGGCCACCAGCTCGACGACCAGGCCGAAACCTTGCTGCTCCATCTCCTGCGCGGCACCAGCGCCGCCGGCCTGGCCGGCATCCCCCCGCGCCGACCCCTGGCGCCGGGCGTCGAGCTCGTGCGCCCGCTGCTGCCGCTGACGCGCGGCGAGGTGTTGGCCTACCTGAAGGTGCACGGCCTCTCCTGGCGCGAGGACGCGAGCAACGCGTCCGAAGCCTTCGAACGCAACTGGGTACGCCGTCGCCTGCTGCCGTTGCTGGAGCGGCGTCGGCCCGGAATCCGCACCCGCTTGGCCGCCCTCGCCGACGACGCGCGCGCCCGTTTGGCCTAAGACCCACCCCTGGCGGGCGGGGCGCTCCGGGGTCATAATAAAGGATATGCGGCCCCTGCTTCTCGCCGCCTTTCTGGCCGTCCCGGCCTCCGCCGCGCTTGATGCCCCGGCCCTCAAGGACCGGTTCCTCACTAATGAGGACCAAGCCACGCGGCTCACACAGGATGAATTCCCCCCCGAGCTGCGCGGCGCCTTCGAAAGCGTCCAATCCGTCCAGTTGGGCTGTGAGCAACCGTGCGCCAGCGAAGCCGAACGCGCGTTATACGAGCAGAAGATCCGCTTGGCCGGCGCCGCCATCCTCCTCACCGACCCGCAGAAGGAAGCGGCCGTGCGCAACTACATGCGTAACGGCGCGCCGCGCCTGCGCAGCACCGTCGCGCGGAAGGATTCCCCCGCGTTCAACCTCGCCGCGGCGTCGCGGCTCGACCCGCGCCTGCAATCCCAACTGCCGCAGACCATCACACGCATGACCGCGGCGCTCGGCGGCCTGCTGGGCCCGGGCGACATGAACGGCCACACGGGCGTCGGCACGGGCGGCTTCGGCACGCTCTCCGCGACGGACCGCGCGCGAGAGCTGGCGCGCCCCAGCCATCAGCTTCCTGCCGTGTTAGCCATGGCGGGCGGCACGCCGCCGCCGGTGACGCGCGAGCGTCCGCAACGCATGTCCGAGACCATGTACCAGGAGATGCGCGCTCACTTCGAGGACCCGGACATGCAGCGCGGCATGAAACACGTGCTCGCCGAGGCCGAACGGATGGTCCGCGGTGGCCGCTTCGACGGCGGAAGCGGTCCTGCCGGCTCCATGTACGAATACACCAACGACCGCGGCAAAATCCTGCTCGCGGCGAAGGACTACATGATGGGCTTCCGCGCGGGCTACGGCACCTCCAGCGCCGGCTCCTCCGACGGCGGGTTCGAGCAGGCCAGCGGAGTCCGCCTCACCGCGACGCAGATCGCCGACCTCGACCACTTCTTCTTCGCGGGCTCCTTCGGGACCATCCCCGTCGTCGGAACGACGTTGATGGCGGGCGGGGTTCTGGCATGGGATGGAATCAAGCCCGTGGTCACCTGTAATCCGCTGCGCCAAGCGTGCCGCGACAACGTGGCCTACAACTGGAAACAGGTCGCCGTGGGCATGCGCGGCACCGCCTACGGGACGCGCGTCGTCTCCTCGGCGCTCGGCCGCTAGGGACGCCCCCACCGCAACACGGCGACGATGAAGGCGCTCGCCACGGCCGCGTCGGCCCACAGCCGGGTCGCCGTCCCCTCCCACAACGCGCACGCGCGCCGCCACGCGGCGTAGAGGAGCGCGAGCTGCACGACGCCGAGAACGCCCGCCGCGAGGTTTTGCCGCATGGCCATGCCGCTGAGGAACACGGACACGGCCAGCGAAACGAGTAGCGGCGCGTAGAGCACGAGCACCGCCGCCCGCGCCGCCCGCTCCCAGCTCATCCGGGCCGGATAAGCTCCGGCGGGTAGCCGATGTCGAGGACCTTCAGGACGCCCACGTGTTTGCGGGCGTGGGCCGCGAGCAGGCCTTTCTTGGGCAGGCCCAAGGTCAGCGTCACGGCGGCGTTGACGAAGACGCCGCTGTGATAGCCGGTGTCGGGGTGGATGCCCGACGGGATGTCCACGGCGAGCACGGGTTTGCCGGAGCGCGTGAGCTCCTGGATCATGTGGTGGATGGCGCCCGCGGGTTTGCCCGCCGAGCCGGTGCCGAGCAAGGCGTCGAGCGCGACGTCGCAGGCGGCCAACGCGTGGGCCAGCCCCGCCTCGGGCGCGGCTTCCTTGACGACCACCCCGGCCGCGCGGGCCGCCGCGAGCACGGCGGCGGTGAGCTCCGGGTAGCCCGCGTCCTTCTTCGACGGGCACAGGAAGGCCGTGACCTGAGCGCCCGCGGCCTTGAGGTGGCGCGCGGCGACGAGCCCGTCGCCGCCGTTGGCCCCGCGGCCGCAGCACACGACCACCCGCGCCTTCGCCGGGTCCGTCCCGGCGGCCTTGAGAAAAGCGGCCGTCTCCGCGGCGACGGCCGCGCCCGCGCGCTCCATGAGCTCGGCCGCCGGCACGCCGAAACGCGCCGTGGCGTCGAAGTCCAGGTTGCGCATGGCCGCGGCGGTGACGACGGGCAGGCCTTCCCAGACCGCGGGGATGGGCTCCTTCGGCATCAAACGGAGCGGACCGCGGCCAGGATGAGGGACACGAGGGTCAACGCGAGCACGAGCGCGGCCAACGCCATCGCCGCCAGGTAGGGCACGCTCAAGGTGAGCCACGCCCGGCCCGACGCCACGCCGTATTCGTCGCGGATGGCGCGCGCCTTGAGCGCGAGCGACCACAGGCCCACGGCGAAGAACACGAGGCGCACGCCCCACGCGGAGTTGGGCAGCGCGGCCTGGGTGATGAGCACCGCGGGCACCGCCGCCAGCCACGCCAAATCGGAGAGGCCCCAATGCACGAAGAGCACGCCCGCGTTGCCTTTGGAGCCCGTCATCTCCAGCACGAGGTGCAGGACCGCCGTCGTGAGGAACGCGATGCAGGAATGCCAGGTGAGCGCGGCGACGAGCGACGGCCAGGACAAGGACAGGATGGACAGCCGCCCCGCCAGCGCCTGGGCGACGAACAGGCTCGTCGCGCCGGCCAGCAGCGCGAGCACGCCGAGGGCCAGCGGGCGGCGGCGGCGGATTTCAGCCGCGGCGTGGGTGTGGTCCTCGAAGAAGTCGTAGGCGAGCTCGATCATCCTACCACCCGGTCCAGAGGTAATGCAGTCCCGGCCCGGGGCCGCGCAGCTGCGCCAACGGCGCCTCGAGCGCGCCCAGGCCGAGGGTGAGCCGCGCCTTGGTCTCGAGCATCTCGAAGAGGTCGCTCATGCGCTCGACGTCTCGGCGCACCTTGGGCTTCTCGTCCTTGATGCCGCCGAGCTGGGCGGCGAGCAGCAGCGCGTCCTTGGAGTCCCCGAGCTGGTCCACGAGTTTGAGGTTGAGCGCCTGCGTGCCGGTGTAGATGCGCCCGTCGGCGAGCGGCTTGACCTCCTCGACGGTCATCTTGCGGCCCTCGGCCACCGCGCCGACGAACTGGCCGTAGGTGTCGTCGATCATCGCCTGCAGGAGCTGGCGCTCCTCCGCGGTCATGGGGCGCGCGGGCGAGCCGATGTCCTTGTGTTTGCCGGACTTGATGGGGTCCTGCTTGAAGCCGATCTTCGTGAACAGGCCCTCGAGGTTGGTCACCGAGAAGATGACGCCGATGGAGCCGGTGAGCGTGCCCGGGTGCGCGACGATCTTGTCGCAGGCCGCGCCCAGGTAGTAGCCGCCGGAGGCCGACACGTCGCCGAAAAGCGCGACGAAGGGGATCTCTTCTCCTTCTTGACGCGCAGGATGCGCGCAGTCGCCCTCCTGTACCGCGCCGACCGAGCCGCCGGGCGAGTTGATGTCGAGCACGATGTGCCTTGACGCCTATGGTCTCGGCGAGCTGCTCGATGCGCCGATAGGGGCTGGTGCCTTGCGAACGCACCGTCAGTAAAGTCGCGCGCGCATGATGGGGCCGCGGATGGTCACCCAGCCGACGGTCTCCTTGCTCGCGGAGAGCCGGGTGAGCAGCGCCTTCTTGTCCCCGGTGCTCGGCGCGGGGTCCTTGGCGCGCAACACGAGCACCGCCGCCGCGAACAGCGACAACGCGTGCAGCACGACGAGCGAGACCATGAGCCGGCGTTTGACCCGGCGCGGGCTGAGCTGCTGCGGGTCGAGCGGGGCGGGGGCCGGCGGCGGCGGGTTCGTCTCGTCCATGCGTCCTCCTCGGATAACGGGTGAATCAGCGCGCGCGGCGCAGGACTTCGCAGTCCACGACGCGGTTGCGTCCTTGCGACTTGGCGGCGTACAACGCGGCGTCGGCGGCGGCGACGAGCTCCTCGGGCGTCGCGGCGTCGCGCGGGAAATGCGCGAGGCCGAAGGACGCCGTCACCTGCACCGATTCGAAGCCGAGCGGGAAACGTTCGGCCTCCAGCGCCTGGCGGATGGCCTCCGCCTTGCGCCGCACGCCTTCCGGCTCGGCGCGGGGCAGGAGCACGACGAACTCCTCGCCGCCGTAACGCGCCACGTAGTCGGTCTCATAGACCGACGCGTTGAGCACCGCGCCCACCCTTTTTAAGACCTGGTCGCCGAACGGGTGGCCGTAGCGGTCATTCAAGGACTTGAAATGGTCGATGTCAAGGAGCAGGAGCCCGAAGGTCGTCTTGAACGTGCGCGCGCGCACGACCTCGTCGGCGAGCTTCTTGTCGAAGGCGCCGCGGCGGCGCACGCCGGTCAGGCCGTCGATCTCGGAGAGCCGCTCCATCTCCTGGAACAGCTTCAGCCGCCGGAAGGCGACCGCCAGCTCGTCGGCGAAGGAGGACACCTTGCCCAGCCAGGCCTCGGGCGCGACGCCTTCGGGCACGCGCGAATACAGGTAGGCCAGCGGCTCGGCCGCGTCCTTGACGGGCAGGCCCACCGCGCGCTCCGGCGCGGTGAACACGGTCGGCTGGGCCAGGCCGGCGCCGCGCTCCTGGAGCAGGCGCGAGAGCGTGGACCATTGCGCCCCCGGCGACAGGCGCAGGCCGCGCACGGTCAGCGGGTGCAGGTCGCCCTCGCCGCGCATGCCCGCGACGTACAGCGCGAACTCGGCGTTGGCGCCGAAACACTGCTCGAAGGCCGTCTCCACGCGGGGACGCGCCTCGTCCCAGGACAACGCCCGGAAAGCCCTTTGACCATGCCGCACAGCGCCATCGTCTCCTTGTGCGCGCGCTCGGCGTCGAGGCCGCGCGCCTTGAGCGAGGCGAGCTCCTTGGCGGTCTGCGCGCGCCGGGCGCGCACGAGCGCGAGGTTCTCCCCCGCCCGCGCGGCGGCGGCCTCGCCGCGGCGCAGGACCGCCCACAACGCGGCCGAGCCCAACGCCGCCCACGCGGCCACGAGCGTCGCGCCGGCGCGGGCCTCGGCCGGGGCGGCCGCGACGAGCGCGCCTCCGGCGGCCAGGCCGGCGAACAACGCGGCGAGCGCGCCCCACGGCCGGCGCGGGTAGGCCAGCCACGCGCCCAGCGCCGGAATCAACGCGGCCGCCGCGGCCAGCAGCTCGGGGCGCGCGCTCAAGTTCATCAGCCCACCACCTGGTTGCGTCCGCCGTGTTTGGCGCGGTCAGGCGCTCTCGGCCACGCGCACGATCTGCGGCACGAACGCGTCCGTCGGGAAGGAGGCGACACCGAAGCTCATGGTCGCGCGCGTGGGTTTGCCCTGGAACACGAAGGGCTCGTCGGCCACGCGCTGGCGGATGCGTTCGGCCAGCGCCACCGCCTCGGTGCGCACGAAGTTGGGCAGGATGAGCGCGAACTCCTCGCCGCCGTAACGCGCGACCAGGTCCACGGGGCGGGCGAAGGACGACAGCAGGCCGGCCAAGGTCCGCAGGAGATGGTCGCCGGCCTGGTGGCCGAAGGAGTCGTTATAGACCTTGAACTTGTCCACGTCGCACATGATCAGCGACATCGGCGTCTGCGAGCGGCCCGCGCGCAGGACCTCCTCCTGCAGGCGCTGCTGGAAGGCGCGGTGGCTGTGCAGCTGGGTGAGCGCGTCGTGGGTCGCCTGGCGGTGCACCACCTCGAAGAGGCGGATGTTCTCCAGGCTCAGCGCGGCCATCGTGGCGAAGAGGTCGGCGGCCTTCACGTCGTCGGGGCCGAAGGCGCCGGGCTTGTCGCTCTCGAGCTTGACGAAGCCCGCGTCCTGGCGCATCACGCGCACGGGGATGGCCACGCCCGAGGCGAAACGCGCGCCGGGCACGAGTTGGGCCTCGACGCGGGCGTCCTTGACCAGGACCGGGCCGCGCCGCTTGAGCGCGAGCTGCAGCAGCGGGTCATCGCCGGCGCCGGCGACGATCTCGATGCGCGCGCCGGGGAAACGCGCGGTGAGGATGGTCGCCAGGCGCGCCTGCACCTCGCGCGCGTCCATGGTGCCGGCGAGGCTCTTGGCGGAATCGGCCATGTCGCGGCGCAGCCGCGTCTCGGCGCCGACGGTCGCCTCGTATTGGCGGTAATACTTCAGGTCGCGCTCGTCGTCGCGGATGGCGTCTTGCAGGTCCATCTGCTCGAGCAGCTGCGCGCGTTCGTCGCGCGACAGGCGGCTGCGCTGCGCGGCGAGCGCCGAGGACAGGAGCACCGTGGACGCCAGGCCCGCCGCGGCGTACGCGCGCGCTCCCGCGTCGGCCGCGCTCGCCGTCAGCAGCAGCCCGGCCAGGCCCGTGAGCAGGAACAACACCAGCGGCGACTCGTGGTCGCCGCGGCCGTGCGCCCACACGAAGGAAAAGCCGGACAACGCGAGCGCCGCGGGCGCCAGGTCCGGGCGCGCGAACGCCAACGCGCCGAGGCCGGCCAGGAGGCCGTAGGAGCCGAGCAAGGTGACGACGCGGGAATCGCCCATATGAGGAAAGTCGGGTCAGTATAACAGGGGGCCTCGTGCGCGTCCAGGCCGCGGCTTTACCCATTTTTATCCGCATCGTCACGCCAGGGTCAAAGGCCGTTCGTAGACTGGCTGTATGAAACTCCTCCCCCTCGCCTTGTCGTCTTTACTCGCGACCTCCGCGGGCGCTTCTGGCCTCGCGGAACTGCAGTCCCTCGCCGGCTCCGTCGAACTGCCCGCTCCGGCCGCCGTCGTCGGCGCGGCCGTGCCCGCCCCGGCCGCCGCGCCCGCGCGTTCCGACTGGGCGGCGCTCGCCGCCGAAACCGTGCGCCGCGGAGACTGCCGCTCGCCTTCCGATGACCCGGACTTTCGCGACCCGACCACCTATTGCACGACCGTCATCGACGCCGCGCAAGGCTTCTGGGGCGGGCATCGCGCGTACGTCTCCGTCGCCGACGGCGCATCGATCCATTACCACGCGCAGACGCCGACGTTCCTCATCGGGTACGGCGCGTCGTCGGGTCAGGAGTTCCGCGCCGTGGATACCGTCACCATCGACGTGGGCGCCGACGGGCGTGTGCGCTCCGTGGTCAAAACCGTCATGCTGCCCGCCACGGCGGCGGGCGCCTGCCCCAACGCCTCTCGCTCGGACTCTTTCCTGGTCCGCGACGGCGCCGGCAGCCGCACCGTGACGGTTTGCACGCACCGCCTGCCCTACGAGCGCGAGGAGCACCCGGAATTCGTGGAGGAAGCGCAGCGGCGCTGGTCGGAAGCCCTCGCCCGCTGAGCCGCCGTTAACGAGAGAGCCCCTCGCGGTATCCCCGCGAGGGGCTCGTCTTTTCCATCCTTGGCGATTGGTGGAGGTGGCGGGAGTTGCACCCGCGTCCAAACGCCGCCGGCTGTAGACACTACAGGCTTAGCCCATCGTCAGTTTCGCCTGGGGAAGACCGATGGACGAGTGCGCCCCAGACTAACCCCGTTCGGTCTTAGGTCCCCCGCCCACGGAGTAACGGGTGAGGACCGCATCCTGCTAATCGACGCCGGGACCCCTCTAGCAGGCGTCAAGGGCCGACGTGTGCGAGACGCTGTTTAGGCGGTCGCCCAGGCCAACTGAGTGTTGGCGGTTGTTGTTTGGTCGGGTTTCATACGGGACCTGACCAACCCGTGCCTGCGTCTGTCAGCTCAACGACGTCTGTCGAAGCTGAATTCACCCCCAGACCACCTTAGTATAGCAGACCCGCCCCGACGGGGCCAGCCCCGCCATGTGAACTGTATTTGCACATCTCCGCCCCCCGCGTACGCCCCGATTTCTGGACCGGTGGCCGTCCCACCGGGGGGTCGTTGGCCTCAGGCCCGCGCGCTCCGTTTCGCCTACCCTTAAGGCATGAAACCGTTACGCGCGCTGATGGCCCTGAGCCTGCTGCTCGACGCGACCGGCGCCGCCGCCAACGCCGCCGCGCGCGCCGCGGCCCGCGTGCGCGCGCCGGCCGCCCCCGTGGTCACCGTCGCTCCGCTGGGAGCCCTGCGCATGGAATTGGACGCCGCGACGTTCGCGACGGGTTTCTCGCCGCGCGTCGCGATGGTCTCCGGCTCTCCCGCGGCCGACGCGCCGCGGGCGGCGCTTTCGCCCGCCTTGCCGGCGTCCGCCGTCGGGCTCGCGCCGGCCGACGCGCCGCGCGCGCCCATCGCCGACAGGGGCTGGCTCGGAGATTATGAGGACGTCCTGCTCAACGGGACCGAGCAGCAGCAGGAAGAGGTCGAGGCGCTGATGGCGGCGGGCCGCATCTCCCCCGAACACCCGGGCACCGAGGCCGAACGGCGCGCGCTGGGCATCATCCGCGGCGTCACCAACGACTGGACGCCGCGCCTCTTCGACGCCGCCGTGAAAAACGGCACGCCCGGGCAAGCGCCGCTGTCCTGGGAAACGCGGATGATGCTCAAACGTTCGGACGGGGATCTGGCTCAAGCGCAAGCCCGCGCCTCCGGCCCTCTCGAGAGCCTGGTGCTCGGAGCGCGCCGCGCCTTAGGCCGGGTGGGCGTCCCGAAGGAGGACGAGGGCCTCGTCTCGTGGCTCAAGGACGTCTCGCGCCGCAGCTTCGGCGGCCGCCGCGCCGTCGCCGAGGGGCTCGCGGCTCGGATTCCCGGCGCGGACGCCCGTCACGCGATATTAGGCGATGAGCGCTTCCGCCACTACGGCTCGGGCTGGCTCGGCTTCGCTTCGGTCAATACCGTCGATGACGAAGGCCGGCCCAAATCGATGGTCTGGGCCGCACGGCGCCGCGCGTCCGACCTCTATCACGCCCTCGCGCACGAGTTCACCCATCAAGGCGACACCGGCTACATGGCCGGTGAAACGGCCCTGCGCCTCCTCGTGCGAGACGCCGCGCCCAGGCTCGCCACCGCCTTGATCGAAGGTTACACCGAGGCCCGCGCGCGCCGCACGCTCGACGCCCTGCGCGCCGAAGGCGTCGCCGGGGTCCGCGGCCTGCCCGCCCGCTACCTGCGCGCGCTGCGCGCGCGCCACGGCGGCGATGACGAAACCGCCTGGCAGCGGGAGCTCGCGACGCGCGGCACCCACCCCTACGAGCCCTACGTCCGCATGATCGCGGCCATCGAAGCGCGGCCGGGCGGGCGCGAGGCCTTGGAGGGGTTCGTCAAACGCGGCGAGGCGCGCCCCCTCGTCGCGGTCCTGGGCGAGCAGCGCCTGCGCGACCTCGCCATCGCGTTGGCCCCGCCCCCGGCCACGCGCGGCGCCGCGACCGCGGAGGCTTACGCCGCGCTGGGTTTCCACTACCTGTTCATGAAGAAGCTGCCCGACATCGCCTCGGGGAAGCTGGACGCCGACGCCTTCCGCCGCCTCAAAGGCGACGCCGTGACGTTGTCCGAACACGCCGCGCGCAAGCTGCGCTCGCAGCCGGGCCGGGAGGACAAACTCGACCGGCTGTTCGCCACCTCCATCGCCCGAGACCTCGCCGGCGGGGAGCCGCTCGAGCGCCTGGAAGCGCGGGTGGACGCGGCCGTCAAGGACCGGTTGCTGGACCGGTTCCCGCGGCTCAAGCCTTCGAGCATCGTCGCCTTATCGCAGCAGGTCATCGTGCCCGTGGGCGCGGCGGCGCTCGCCTTGGCCTTGGGCCAGCCCTGGTGGGTCGTCCCCCTGGCCGCGTTCGCCGGCTACGAGCTGGGTGATTTATGGAACGCCGCGACCGTCGTCGTCGCGCCCGACGCGCGCGTGCCGGTCCTGCTCGAGCGCGGACGCCGCGAGCTGAAAGACGAGCCGAGCTCGGATACGGCACGGGCCCTCTTCGGCTGGGGACGCCCCAAGACGCCCGCCCCGCGGCCGCGCCTCACCGCGAATTGGTCGGAGCAGCAGGCGCGGGACTTCGTTGATGCCGTCGTCGCGGCCTTCGCACCGAGGCTCGCCGCCGCCGGCTACGAGGTCATGCCGATGGTCATCTGGGACGACCCCGAGCTGGACGCTCGGGTGCGCTTCGACGGCATGTTCCACAACCTCATCGTCTCTCGCGGCTTCTTCAAGACGCGCGGGCTCACCGCCGACGCGGCGGCGCACGCGATGACCCACGAAATCGGCCACCTGCTTGGCGCCGGGCCTCAGGACCCCCGCATGCGCACGGGCGGAGAAGGCGAGGCGGACTATTTCGGCGCCGGCGAAGGCTGGACGACGCTCGAGGTGTCCGGCGCGCTCGGCCCCGAGCCGGCGGGCCTGCGCCGCTCGCGCGAATACGCGGCCGCGACGGCCTGGCTCAAGGCGCGCGGGGCGGCGACCCCCGGCAGGGCGCGAGCGCTGGCCGCCGCCCTCGTGCTGCGCGCGGCCTTGGGGAAATCATCGGTCTCCCTCTGGAGCCCGGACCCGGCCGTCGTGCCCGCCACCCTCGAGGATTATCCCTCCGATCAGGCCCGGCTCGACACCATGGCCGCCGCCATCATCGGCGCCCCCCGGCCGCGCAGCTGGGCGCATCCTGACCAATACGGCGGCCGCCTGTGAACGGAGCGCTCGCGCTCGCCTGGCTCGCATTCGCGGGGCCCGTCGCCGCCGGTCCCATCGACCGCTGCGTCACCGCCATCCCCGAAGGCCGCGCCTACGACTTCCTGCGCATCGCGTCCGCGTCCGCGCCCGACGCCTCGCGCGTGGAGCGCGTGAGCGGCCTGCTCTCCGGGCTCGACGGGGCGTGCGGCGAGCTCGACCCGCAGGGCGCCAACGCCGAGTTCCTGCAATCGCGGCGGGCTCCGGAACTGCCGGACCTCCGACGAGCCGGCGCCCGCGAGTGGACGGCCTACGGCGGAGAGGCGGCCGCCCAGTTCCTTTATGGGACGCTGGACGCCGGCGCGCTGATTTACATGCCGTTGGCGGCCTCGCTCGCGCAGGCGTCCGACCTCGTCATCCGCCAAGGCGACCCGGACGGCTTCGTCTCGGCCATCGACGCCCACCGCCAGATCGCGGATCCCTATGAGCGGGCGCGTCGCATCTACGCGCTCGTGGCGAGACGGCAAGGCCCGTACAACGACGCCGTCGCCACGGCGGAAGGGACCTTCGCGCGCCCCGTGCCGCTCGCGCCCAGCGCGCTGCGCGCTCGCGGGCGGGGCGATACGGGCGCCGGCGTCTGCCGCGACTTCGCGTTGCTCCTCTATTGGGCGCTGCAGCGGGCCGAACGCCCCGCTCGAGACGCCGTGCGCCCGGCAGGCTTCGCCGGGCCCCTCACCTACGAGGTCGCCATGGTGTCGCGCTTCAGCCGCAACGACGACATGCCGCTCGACACCAGCGGCCATGTGTGGGTGCGCATCGCCTTCCCGCGGGCCGGAGGCGGCCACGCCTACGCCGACCTGGACACGACCTGGCACGACTCGTACGCGCCGTTGGCGCCGCGTTTTTCGCGGCTGTCGGAGAATGAGCAGGCGGAGCAGTTGCGCGCGTGCCGCGCGCTGCGTGCCTGCGCGACGGAGGTTTATCGCCCCACGCCCCTGCTCCGCAAAATCAGACCCGTCGCGGGCCCGGGCGGACCCTGGCTCCGCCTGCCCTGAGGCCGGCTCAGTACTTGAAGAGCTGGTCCACGACCACTTCGACCACCGTCAGGCCCGTGTCGGGGCCGTGTTCGGTGGTTTCGCAGATGTTGGCGCCTTCGACGGCCGCGCGCAGGTTCGGCGCGTAGTCGATGACTTCCTGGGCCGAGCCGCGGAACAACGTGTAGTGGCGGAACAGGCCGCGTTTGGGGCGGGCCTCCGCGATCTGCTTGAAGTATTCGCGGTGTTTCTCGCGGCCGAGCGAATAATGCTCGTCGCGCGGGAAGCGGAACACGCGGCGCAGGTCGGGGCAGAAGAACTTGCCGCCCTCTTCCGAGAGGAGCTGGTGCTTCACCAAGGTCTTGAGCGCGGCCTTCACGTCGGCGAGCTTGAGCTTGGTGGTGGCGGCCAGGTCCGCGGGCGTCCAGCGGGCCGAGTCGTTGATGAGCATGTTCCACAGCCAGAACGAGGCGAGGTTGCCGTCGATGGCGTCGGCCTGCTCGCGGCTGAGCATGACGGCCCGCGACTCCGACTGGCGCGCGAGGGCCTGGCGCATGGGCGGCACCGTCGCGCCCGCTCCCTGCCCGCCGCCTTTGGACACCGCGCCGAGTATCAGCTCGAGGAGGTTGACGCTGCCGAGCTGGCAGAGCAGGTAGGTGCGGAACAGCTCGCGCGCGCGTTTCTCGTCGCTCGAAATCTGGAGGGCCAAGGCGATCTTCTCCACGAGCCCCGGGCTCGGCGAGGAGGCGCCGTTCTCGACGTTCATGTACTGGCGGTAGGTCGCGCCGAAATAGGGGCGGCCGCCGCTCTTGAGATAGAACGCGCGCGCCGAGTTGAAGCCTTTCGCGGCTCGCGCCTCGCGCAGGGTTTGCGCGAACGACTCCCAGGTGTTCTTGGCCATGGAGGGATTCTGTCCTATCGCGAGCTTACAAATCAAGTATGAAGCGGATATTCACATAGGAGGTCGCTCCGGTCATGGCCGTTTCTGGAGCGAAGGCCCCTGCCCGGAACCCCTTGCCGGAGGCACCCTATCGGTGGATGCCGCTGGCATCCAGGAGGCGTTATGAAGAACATACTGCCGGCCCTGGCCTTGCTGCTCACGTCGTCCTTCGCTTCGGCCGCCGCCGTGGGCGGGAAGGATTTCACGCCGGACGTCCCGACGCCGCTCGCCGGTTCCGCGGTCAAATCGCAGAGCCCGGCCGGCGCCGTCGCGCCGTCGAAGAAGCCGAAGGCCAAACGCGCCGTCAAAAAAGCCGTTCGCGCGGCGCGGGCTTGACGCGGGACGCCTGTTGACCTACACTTCGCTTGCGGGAGAAAAGAACATGAAGACTAAATGGATGATCCTGGCGGTGGCCGTCGCGGGCACCGCGTTGTTCTCCGTGAAGGCGCGCAGCGCGGCGACGTCGCGCGGCGTGGGCGCCTCCTACGGGACCGACTTCGGGGGCGTGGTCCCCGTGCCCGGCGAACACCGGGCCGCGGCCAAACGCCTGCGCGACGAGCGCGGCTCGCCGCAATCGGTCCTGCTTTTCTCCGGCGCCTCGCCGGAGCGGGCCTGGACGCGCGCGGAGCGCCTCGACGACGGCAACGTGCTCGTCGAGCTGTTGCCGCTCGACGACCCCCGCGCCGTGACGGAACGCGCGCGCGGCCTGAAGATGAAGCCGGTGGACGGCCTCCCTTATAAGGCCTTCGCCGACGCGGCCACCGGCCGCGTGACCGTGCACATCATCACGCCCACGCGCCTGGTGCGCGTGTCGGCCGCGCGCTGGAGCTCGTCGTTCGACCAGGTCGTGAGGGGCTACCGGGATGCGGCGTAGGGCGTCGGCGCTGCTCCTGGCCCTCGCCGCGACGGGGGCCGGGACGGCGCGCGCCCAAACCGATATTTCGACCGTCTCCGCCCGCGTCTTCGACGGCGGCGTGACCCGGCAAGGCGCGGTGGCCGCGACGCCGGCGAGCCCTTGGGGGCCGCTGGCCCGCCTCGCCGGTCCCGACGGCACGCTCAACCTCTGCGATCCGGCCTTGCTCGCCACGCCCGCCGCGCCGCGCGGCCTCTTCGCCATCGACGACCGGCTGGCCTGTCGCTCGCCCGCCGGCGGACCCGCGGCCGCGTTCGTCGCGCTGAGCGCGCCCGGCGCCGAAGGCGGCGCCTTCGGCGGCAAAGGCCTGCGCAACCTGCTCGAGGACGCCGCGCTGCAAGACGCTTCGTTCCGCGACCGCGTGCGCCGCCATTACGGCCGCGTGCGCATCGCCTCGACCGCGCCCAAGCCCGGCTGGGCCTGGGCGCTGGCGCTCGAGGAGGCCGGCGGCGACGCCGCCCTCGCCATGCGCCTGAGCGCCTTCTGCGGCCACGACGACGCGACGCCCGCGGAGCTGCGCACGCCGCGCGGCAGCGGCCGAGATCCGGCTGGCGCGCGAGTCCGGCCCGACGAACGCGTCGCGCGCCGCCTCGCCGGCCGGGCCAGGCGCCGCCCCGACCGATCCGCTCGCCTGGTCGGCCGAGAACCTCGCGGCCAACGACCTCGCCGCCGACCGCGACCGCCGCGCCGCCCTCGAAGGCGACGACCTCTCCGAGACGCGCGAAGGCATCTGCCCGGCGCCCGCTTCGGCCTATTACCGCACCGACGGCTTGGGCGCCGGCGCTCGCCCGGGAGCCGAACACCGCCGCGTGTACGCCGGCGCCGCCATGGCCTGCGAATTGACCCGCTCCGGAGCCGCGGCTTCCTTCGCCACCAACGCGCCGCCCAACGGCGCGTGGGTGGACCGCCTGCTGCGCGTCGCGCGCGAATCGCGCGAGCTCACGAAGATGCCCGCCAGCAACGGCGGGCCTTTCGGCGAGTTGTCCCCGTCGCGCGTGGACGCTTTCTCGCTGCTCGCCGCCTGGGACCCCGAGCAGGGGTTTCCCGGCAAGACGCCGCCCGCTAAACCCGGCGACTGGAGCGCGAAACGTTACGCCGCGGCGCTCAAGGCCCTGCGCGCCATGGGCGCGGAGTGGACGCGCGGCGTCGAAGAACACGCGTTGGGCTCCCGGTTCGGCGCGCGCGTCTGCGCGCGTGTGAAGTAACCCTTCACGATAACGCGGCGCGGCGACCGCCCCGTTTCTAGACCGTCAGCCTCCCCCGGACCCGGGTCTTCCGCGCCTTCCTTCGCGCCCCGACAACGGGTATCCTAACCGCATGATCATCCCTCTGACCGTGGCCTTGCTCCTGCCGCTCTCCGCTCACGCCGGTTCGCTCTCCGACGCCCAGACCGAAGCCGCCGCCGCCGTCGCCGGCTCTCATTCCACCTCCCGCAACGGCGCCGCCGCCGCGCTCAACGCGCTCGCCGCCGAGCTGCAGGGCCATGAGCTCGAGGTCTCGAGCCTGCGCGCCGAGCTGCGGGCGTTGACCGCGGCGGCCCCGTCCGCCGACGAGCAGGATCGCTACTCGATCGGGCGCTTCCACCAAGACGTCGAATCGCTCGCGCGCAGCCTCGCGTCGCGCGCGGACGAGCTGCGCGGCGTGACGGCCCTGCGCCGCGCCCCGCGCGCCGCCCGCGCCGTGTCGGACGCCGCGACCCGCCTGGAGGCGGCCGTGGCCGCGCTCGACCGCGAAGCGGCCGCCGCCGCCGCCGCGTTCACGGCCGCGGGCCTGGACGAAGCCGCCGCCGCGCTCGACGTCGCCGCGTCGCACGCCATGGACGGCGCGTCTATCCTCAAAACGGAGGCCGCGCGACGCTGCCGGCCCTAAACCCATGAAACGCTTCCTGGCCGCCGTCGCCCTGACTCTCACGCTCCCTTCGGTGAGCCGCGCCGACGTGACGCTTGCCGAGGCGTTGGACGTCGTGCGCGCCCAGGTCGTGGCCTCCCCGCTGGTGCGCCAGCTCAATGAAACGACGGCCGCGGCGCAACGATTGGACCGCGAGCGCGATTCCCTCGTGCGCTGCGCCGACGCGGCTGAGGACGACCCGTGCCGGCCCTTGCTCGATTTGGCCGTACACGCCTATGACACGCGCTTGCGCGTCGCGCTCGTGCGCCTCAACGGCGCCATCACCGAGGTGACGAACGCGCGCGTGGACCGCGTCACCGCGTCGGCCGCGCGTTCGGCCGCGTCGGCGCACTGGCACCTGTCGAACAGCTTGCTGACCTCGATGTCCGTCCTACACCCGCACGGCGGCGCCTCGTTACGGCAAAGCGCCGAAAGCCTCATGGCCGCCTCGATTCGACTCGAGCAGTCGGTGCGAAGCGCCCCGCGCTGACATGGCGGACGTTGCGCGCCGGCTGAACGCGCTTTATACTTCCGGGATGCGCTCCACCACCCTCCTCCTGTTGTTTGCCGTCCTCGTCGATCACTCGAGACGCCGTGAAGCTGCCTCTGCCCGCCAGGCGTCCATCGCGCCGAAGGCTATCGCGCCGTCGCCTGTGTCGAACTGTGTACGTGCCCGATGGCCGCATCAACCCGCTCAACAACCATTGCCAGGGCCCCCTGAACGCCCCGGAATGCGCCGACGCGCTGCGCGCCGCGGCCGACATCGCCGCTAACAGCCTCTCCGGGTTCGTCCCCACCGACTTCGGCGCGCCCGAGGACCTCGACACGCAGAGGCGCCAGGCTTTCGAGCGCGAGCAGAACCCCGTGGCCGCGCTGCGCGCCGTCGCCAACGGGCGGCCCGTCACGGTCGCCGTCGTCGTGCGCCTGCTGCGCAGCGGCGGCGCGCCGTTGCCGGTGCGAGACGACGAAGGGCTCAACCACGCGCTCGACGCGCTGGAACGCTCGCGTCTGTGGACGCGCACCATGCTGCAGGCCTGGGACATCCCCGTGGTGCTCGCCGCGAGCGCCTCGCCGCGCCTGGCCACGCCGACCGTCCTCGTTTACGCGCCCGGCGTGACGGCGCCGGAGCGCGCGGAGCGGCTAACGATGCGACGCCGGCTGCGCGTGGACGCGCGCGACGCCGTGTCCCGCCTCGAAGCGGCGCGCGTCAGGCCCTGACGGGCGCCGACAAGGCCGCTTCCAGCGCGCCCGCGAACTCCCCGGCCGCGCGGTAACGCTTGTCGGGGTCGGGCTGGAACGCCCGGGCGAACACCTCGTCGAGCGCGGCCGGCAGGCCGTCGATCATCTTCGAGGGCGGCACGTAGCTGAGATTGATCTTGTTCATGAGCATGCCCGCGCCGACGCCCGGGAAGGGCAGGCGCCCGCACAGCAGCTCGTAGGCGCACACCGCCAGCGAATACACGTCGGACTCCTTGCGCACCTGGCCCTGCTCCTGCTCCGGGGCCATGTAGGGCGGGGTGCCGACGATGGTGTTGGTCATCGAGTACCGCGTCATCGCGTCTTTGGCCGCGCGCGCGATGCCGAAGTCCATGACCTTCACCTGGCCCGCCCCGTCGAGCATCAGGTTCGAGGGCTTCATGTCGCGGTGGATGACGCCGCGCCCGTGGGCGAAGTCGAGGGCGGCGGCGGCGCCGCGCACGACGCGCGCGGCCTCCGCGGGCGCCAGGCGGCCTTTGCCGGCGACGAGCTCATGGACGGTGCGGCCCTCCACGAACTCGAAGACGAGGTGCAGGTCGTCGGCGTCCTCGATGATGGCGTAGATGTCCACGATGTTGGGGTGGTGCAGGGCCGCGACGGTTTTGGCCTCCGCGACGAAGCGCGCGCGTTCGCGCGGGTCGAGGCGGATCTCGTCGCGCATGCGTTTGACGGCGACGCGCCGGTTGAGCGAGCGGTCGGTGCCTTCGAACACCAGGCCCATGCCGCCGGCGCCGATTTGTTTGCCCACCTCGTATTGGCCGCGCAGCAGGCTCGCCGACGCCGACACGGCGACGTGCGCCGGCGACACCGCCGGCGAGGCCGAGGAGCGCGTCAGGCTCGTGAACACCGAGCTGACCTTGGTCTGGAGGGGCTTGATGACCGCCGACAGCAGGCCCAGCGCGAGCAGGAGCCCGCCCATGGCCGCGGCGCCCGCCATGATGCCGAAGCTCTTGCCGCGTCCGCCGCCGGCCGGCGCCGCGTCCTTCTTGGGCGCGGTTTCGCCGGGGAACAGGAACAACATGTCGTTGTTCTGCGGGACCTGCAGCGCGGAATCGAGCGCGGCCTGGAAGGCGGGGTCGAGCGCGGCCGCCTGGCGCAGGTTGTCGAGCATGCCGTCGCGGTCGCCCATGCCGCCGAGCGCCATGGCGCGGTTGGCGTAGGCCCACGCGTCGCGCGGGTTGACCTCGAGCGCGAGATTGGCCGCGGCGAGCGCCTCTTTATAATTCTTCTCGCGGTTTAGCGCGGTGGCTCGGATGGCGAGCAAGGACGAGTTCTTGGGCGAAAGCTCCAGCGCCTTGGCCGCCGCCTCCGCCGCGCTCTTCCAGTCGCCTTGGCGGCCGAAGGCCATCGCGCGCAGGTAATGCGCCATGGGGTTTGACGGGTCGGAGGCGAGCGAACGCGACGCCAGGTCGAGCGTGGATTTGTAGTCGCCCATGGCGAAGGCGCTGCGCGCCTGGTCGTTGTACTTCACCGCCTTCGCAGAGCCGGGATTGCGGGTGCCCGCGCCGAACGTGGCCAGGCCGCCGGCGTCGCCGCCGCCCATGAAGCCGCGGCCGGAGGACGGGCCGACGCGACCGAAACCGGCGCTCGCCTGCGCCGACGCCGCTCCACCCGCAGCGTTGACCCGGCCTTCCGACAACTTGAGCGTGCTGAAAGCCGCTTGGTTCTTCGGATCGATCGCAAGAGCGCGCGACGCATCCTCGTGCGCGCCTTCATAATCGCCCAGCATCAAGTTGGCCGCGCCTCGGCCCGCTAGCGCCGCGGCGTCGCGCGGATTGAGCGCGACGGCTTTGGAGTACGCCTCCTGCGCAGCGGCGTGGTCGCCCAGCCGCATGTGTGTGTCGCCAGCGAAAACGTTGGCTGCCCCGCTGCCCGGTGAACGCTGCTGCCAGCCGCGGTTATGCTCCAAAAGCGTATCCGTCCTGATGCCGTTGAGGAAACGCCCGTCCGCTCTCATGAAAGTTTCGCCCAAGCCGCCCGGATCCGCATGCAGCGTGCTCATCGGCCCGGACTCCATGTTGGCGTAACGCTCTTCCAACGCCTCGCGCCTCTGGGTCAATCCGGGCGGCAAGGGGATCCCCCGTTCTTTGGCGATGTTCTCAGCGTAGTTGTAGATGAGGATGTCGCGCTTCAGGTCGAGTAGCGCACGCAGATTCCCGAACCACTGCTCGTTAACGCTCCGCAGCGCGTTCGAATCGGTCGTCGCGGTCTCCATCATGGCGTTGAATTGATCCTGAATCTGTCTCTCTCGAATTCGCCGGATACGGTCGGCAGGGAAATCGATATTGTATTGACGCGCCAGTTCCGCGAGCTCGCGATAATCGACCGGGGCTTCCACAAACCGGCGGCGCTCCTCGACCAACCGGCGCAGAACTTCCTCTCGCGGTAACGCCTCTCCTCCACTGCCGGTTGCCATCGCGGACATATCGTGAGCGCCGTCGTTAGCCTGGAGCACGGTAGGAACGATAGTGAGAACGAAAATAATGAAGAGCGGAAGGGTGCGCATCATACTTGAAGTGTAAGGGGACCCCCCTCCTTTGTCAAGGCAAGCTCAGGGCTTTTACCGTCCTTTAAACGAGGTCGGAAACCGCGTTAAACCGAGTCTTTGGACAGGCTCAGCAGCTCGAGCGCGGCCTGGGCGGCCGCGGGATCCAAGGCGGACAGGCCTTTGGCGCGTTGGGCCTTGGCGGAGCGCTCCAGGCGCTCGAACACCAGCCAGGCGTCGTCCGGGTCGTCATAGACCGCGTACACTTCCAACACGTCCTTGCCTTTGGCGGCCAAGGCCTTGGCCTGGGAGATGAACGCACGGCGGCGTTCCGGGTCGGCGGCCGGATCCAGGCGGCGCACGGCGACCAAGCGGTCGAGGCGGCGGTCGCGCGCCTCATGGAACACGCTCCAGTTGTCGCGCCCGGTCTCCGCCAGCAGGTCGTAGTGGTCGGAGAACGTGGGACGACGGTTCAGCATCCGGCGCACGGTGTCGCGGCCCCGGGGCGTGGCGACGAGGCCCACGGCCAGCAGGAGCAGCAGCACGCCGCACGCGAAGGAGCCGGTGACCAGCGCCCGACGCCCGGCCGACGACGGCGGCGCCGCCTTCGGTTTCGCGTCCTGCTCCTCGAAGAGGAATAAGAGGTCGTCGTCTTTGGGACGGCTCAAGGCCTGCTCGTAAATGGCGCGGCCCCGCTCATCGAGCTCGGCGGCGCGGCGCAGCGCCTCGACGGCCTCCGCGCGACGGCCCAGCCCCGCCAACGCGTGGGCGCGGCGCGCGTGCGCGATGGCGTTGGTCGGCTCGCGCTCGACGACCCAGTCGGCATGACGCAGGGCCTCATCGTAACTGCGCTGGCGCAGGAAGGCGTCGCGGCCCGCGGCGTGCGCGCCATGGTCGGCGGGCGAAAGCGCCAAGGCGCGCTGCGCGTCCTGCAAGGATTCCTCGACGCGTTCGAGTTCGCCGCGCACGACGGAGCGGAACACCAACGCGGGCACGTTGCCGGGCTCGGCGTCGAGCGCGCGCGTCGCGTGGCGCTCGGCCGCGCCCAGGTCGCGCATCTGGCGCGCGCCTTGCGCCGCGGTTAAGGCCGTGGCGGCCTTCGTCGCGGCGGTAGCGAGCGCCTGAGCGCCGGGCACGCCGCCTCGCCCGCCCGATTCCCGCCTCGCGGCTCCGCCGCCTAGCTCGCCGGCTTTCCCCGACCCGCCTCCGGTCCCGAGGCCGCGGTTGGCCACGCGCATCGCCGCGGCGCCGGAGCTTTCCGTCACACGCCCCTCGGTGAGCTTGAGCAGGGCCAAAGCGCCCGGGTGGCCCGGCGAGGCGGCCAATGCCTCCTGGGCCGCTTCACGAGCCTGGCCGATGTCCCCGCTTTCATAGGACGCGGCGCCCAGGCCTGCCATGGTGTCGGGCGAGCGGTCGCCCGAGGCGACGGCCTGCGCGTAGCCGGCCATGGTCGCGTCCGCGTCGCCGCGCTCCTTGGCGTACGCCGCGGCGGCCAGCGCCAATTGCGCGCTGTTGATGTTGCGCGCGGAGTCGGCGAGAATCTTCTCGGCGATGCCCGCGGGCGGGCGCACCAGGTGGTTGCCGGGCTGTATCGGCGCGTTGGTCTCGGGTTCGCTCGTCGGACGGCCGCTCGAGGCCGCGGTGTAAGCCTGCTCGGCGATGCGCGAAATCTCGATAATGGCCGCCGGCGGAATGGGGCGGTTGCTGCGGGACTCGCCGGGCTGGGGCGACCAGGGCGCGTCACCGGTCTGCACCTGACGGTTGAGCACCAAGGTGAAGCGCCGGACGAACTCGTCTTGCGGCAGCTGGAGCTGGATGAGGTTGAGCACCGCGATGGCCGGCGCCTCGTTATTGGGGCTCGCCTTGCGCATGCGTTCGGACAGCTCGAGCTCGACCGGCGTGGGCCCCGCCGACGCGGGGGCGGCGGCGAGCGACGCGATGACGAAGGCGGCGAGGAGCCGGGGCGTCAAGCGAGGCGGTCGAGGTCGGCCAGCAGCTCGGTCGGCGTGTGGTGGCGCTTGTCCGGGTCCGGGTCGAGCGCCTTGGCGATGACGGCGTCGAGCGCGGCCGGCAGGCTGGGCACACGCTGGGTGGGCGGGATGTGTTTGCCGTTGATCTTGTTGAGCAGCATGCCCGACCCGGTGCCCGCGAAGGGCAGCTGGCCGGTGAGCATCTCGTAGAAGCAGACGCCGAGCGCGTACACGTCGGATTCCTTGCGCACCGTGCCCTGCTCCTGCTCGGGAGCCATGTAAGGCGGCGTGCCCACGATGGAGTTGGTCATGGACATTTTGGTCAACGCGTCCTTGGCCTGGCGCGCGACGCCGAAGTCCATGACCTTCACGCGCCCGTCGCTGGTGACCATCACGTTGGAGGGCTTGAGATCTCGGTGCACGATTTTGGCGGCGTGGGCGTGTTCGACCGCGCTGCACATGTCGCGGAACACCTTGAGGCCGTCGCCGAAGCTGAAGACGCCTTTAGAGCGCACGCGGTCGTGCAAGGTCTGGCCTTCCACGAACTCGAAGACGAGATAAACGTCCGCCCCGTCCTCGACGATGGCGTAGATATCGACGATGTTCGGATGGCGCAGCTGGGCGACGACCTTGGCCTCGTTGACGAAGCGCTGGCGCTCCTGCGGGTCGATGCGGATCTCGTCGCGCATCTTCTTGACCGCGACGCGGCGCTCCAGCGAGCGGTCCGTGGCCTCATAAACCACTCCCATGCCGCCCATGCCGATTTCCTTGACCACGTCGTATTGGGTCCAGAACGCGGACGCGCCCGGCGCGGGCGTCGGCATCGCGTCTCCGGCCACGGCGTCGGACGGCGCCAACACGCGGCGCACCGTCATGCGCACCTTCTCGCGCCAGCTGGCCGACACGATATGCAGAATGCCCAGCGCGATGAGCAGGCCGCCGGTGGCCGACAGCAGGGCCATACGCGCGAAGCGGCGCGGGGTCTGCGCGGGGCGCGGCGCGGCGGCGGCGGCTGCTGCCGCTGCGGCGGCCGTATGGTCGTCGAAGAGCAAGGTCAGGTCCTGGTCCTCCGGCACTTTCAGCGCGCGTTCGTATTGTCCTTTAAAGCGCGCGTCCAGGCTGGCCGAGAGGCGCAGCGCGTCGATGGCGCCCGCCCGGTCGCCGAGCCCGGCCAGCGCGAAGGCCTTGTTCTGGTAGGCGAAGGGGTTGCGCGGGTCGGTCTTGAGCGTGTCTTCGGCGTCATCGAGCGCCTGTTTGTACTGCTTCTGCTGGGCGAAGGCCCAGGAGCGCGTCTGCAGCGCCGCCGCGTTGCCCGGCGCCAGCCCCAGCGCCGCGCTCGCGTCGTTGACGGCGTTGTTGTACTGCGCCATGCGGTTGTAGGCGATGGCGCGGTAGTTGAGCGCCTGGGCGTTCTGCGGGTTGAACTCGATGGCCTTGGACGCGTGCACCACCGCCAGCGGGTAGTCCTTTAAGGTGAGCGCGTGGCGCGCGTTGTCGGTCGCGGCCGCCGACGCCTGCACGGGCGAGATGGTCCCGCCCGCGGGCGCGGCGCCGGGCGGGGCCGCGGGCGGCGCCACCATGCCGGCGGGGGCCGCGCCGCCGGCGGCGACCGCGGGGCCTGCCGACGCGGGGCCGTCCGGTTCGAGATTGTCCGAGTTCTGGCTGATTCCGCCGGTCAACGACGAGGGAATGGTGACTTTGGAGACGCGTCCCTGCGACAGCTTGTTGACCGCGAACGCGACCTGGTTGCCGGGCTCCATCTTCAACGCCAATGAGGACGCGGCGCTCGCCAGGCCGTAGTCACCCAGGTTGTAAGCGGCGCGACTGTAGCCTGTCCATACATCAGGATTAGCTCCGCCTCGCTGCACGACTAGTTCGAAGTGACGCGCGGCTCCCGCGTCATCACCTGCTGAGAGGTAGTAATTGGCTAACGCACGCCTCGCCACAACGCTGTTCGGGTTGTACGCGACGAATCCTTCATAGGCATCACGAACGACTCCCCCGCCGCGTCGGCTAGGTTGCTCCGGCAGCACCCCGCCGATCGGCGGATCAGCGTTAACTCGAGGCTGCCGTGTGTCGCGCGTGCCCCGTCCGCGCCTGTCCGGGGCGACCGGCGGCGTCGTCCGTGCCGCTTCTTGCGCTTCGCGCTCCCACACTTCTTCCAAGATGTCCATCCTGATGTTTTCATCCCGGATAACGGCCCGGACTGCGGCATCCGGCGTCGGCTCGCCGTCTGGAATCCTCAATCGGATTCGCAACGCAGCAATCGCATCTTCATATCTAGCCGATTCTTCTTCAATGCTGATTGGCGGCTCGCTTCGCGGCTCCGATTGGACGGCAGGAATTGGTGCGACCGGCGCGGGCTTAGTCCCATCGCCTTCGGCTCGAGCGCTTAGGCGGCTCGACGTCAACGACAAAGCGAGCATGAATGCCAACTTCAATCTGGCCATATTCGCGAGTGTAGCCCTCACCCCTTGATTTGTCAAGGAAGGGGGGCTATACTGCGAACATCGAGGTGCCACATGAAAAACCTACCCCTGGTTGCCGTGTTGATGATGACGATGCAGCTGGCTTCACCGACGATGGTTGTCGCGCTTGGAACGGGCAATCCGCAGACGGCGCGACCGCAACCTTTGCTTGCTGAGGGGTATACGCCTCCTCTAACGGTGCCGCAACTCAATCCGAACCTAATGATTACGCTCGTCGGGATGCCCCGACTTAGTGAGCGCGCTATTTACGACACCTTAACAACGGACGACGATCGACGGCGCTATCTTTACAGTCGCGGCTACTTCCGTTGGTGCCGCGACGTCATTCAGAACGACGTGCTACCGCGAAACCTGCCCAGATTGCCCAAACGAACCGATTGGAACCGAGCCTTCCTCGAAGACCAAGCCGAAGCCGTCAACATACTAGACGTCGCCTTAGGCATGAAACGGGAGGCTCGACGAGCGGAGGAGCAGAACGATTAGACGACGAGCCGCGCCGCCAGCAAAGACGCCTCGGTGAAAGCCGAGGCGTCGCTTTTTGCGGAGAGCGCGGCGTCGTAGGCCGTGCCGTGGGCGGGCGAGGTGCGCACGAAGGGCAGGCCGAGCGTCCAGTTCACGCCGGCCAGGCCGCCCGCCACCTTCAGCGGAATCAGGGCCTGGTCGTGGTACAGGCAGACCAGGCCGTCGTAGGCGCCTTCGGCGTGAAGGCGCCAGGCGGAATCGGCGGGAAGCGGGCCGGTGAGGGACAGGCCTTCGGCGCGGGCGGCGGCGACGGCCGGTATCAGGATTCGGCGTTCCTCCGAGCCGAGCAGCCCCCCCTCGCCGGCATGAGGGTTCAGGCCGCACAACGCCAGCTGCGGGCGGCGACGGCCCAACAGGCGCAAAGCCTCGTCCAGGCGGCGGGCGGAGGCCACGATCTCGCGCACGGTGAGCAGGCCCGGTGCTTCCTTTAGAGGGACGTGGCGCGTGACGAGAACGCACCACAGGTCCTTGGAGGGCACGCCCAGCACCATGTGCGCGCCGCCTTTGCCCGCGAGCGCGGCCAGGCGGTCGGTGTGGTCGGTCCACGAGTAACCCGCCTGCGCCCAGTTCTCCTTGGAGACCGGCGCGGTGACCACTCCCGCCACGAGGCCGAGGGCGGCCAGGCGGAGCGCTTCTTCAAAAGACGCGGCGGAGAGTCGTCCGCCGTCGGGGGTCGGGCGTCCGGGGCGAGGGGCTTTTAAGCCGAGGCCGGTGTCGCGCAACTCGGCTAGACCGGGGCGCCAGCCGGCGCGGATCCAAACGGAGCGTCGACGACGGGCAGCCCACGCGCGCGCCGCGCGGCGCGCGGCGGGCGGACTCGACGGCGATGCGCGGGCCGATGCCCGCCGGGTCGCCGCAGGTGAAGGCGAGCGTCCGCGGCTTCAGGGGACGGAGGCCGTGGGCAGGTTGCGCTCGACCTGCGCCTTGTCGCGCAGGCCTTTGACGAACCGCTCCAGGTCGCGCTGGAACGTCATCTGCGCTCGGAAGTTGACGATGTCTTCCTTGAACCGCTCGAAGTCGGGCTTCTCGGCGGCGCGGCGCTCGGTCACCCGCAGGATGTGGTAGCCCACCTCGGTCAGGATGGGCGCGCTGGTCTCGCCCACGGTGAGCGTGAACGCGGCCTTCTCGAGCTCGGGCGAGGCCACGCCGCGCAGCACGAAGCCGATGTCGCCTCCGCGCGCCGCGCTTTCCGGGTCCTCGGATTCCTCGCGCGCGATGACGGCGAAGTCCGCCCCGCCGTCGATCTTCTTCTTGATCTCCTGCGCGGTGCGCAGGGCGCGGCGCTTCTCGGCCTCGGTGGCGCCCGGCGAGAGCCGGATGAGGATGCGCTGCACGCGCACGCGCTCCGAGCTCATGGCCTTGACCTGGCCGGACACCTCGCGCAGGGCCATGCCTTCCTCTTCATCGAGGCCTTTGGGCGTGTCCGACGTCTTCTGGGCGAGGAACGACTCGATTTTGCCGAAGTATGCCTTGGCCTCCTCCATGGACGGCGGCACGACCTTGGATTTGACCGCCTCTTCGATTACCTTGCGGGCCAGAATCTGGCGCGAGAGCCGCTCGCGGAACTGGGCGAAGTCGAGGCCTTCGGCCTTGAGCTGCTTGCGGAACAGCTCCTCGGACTCGGCCGGGGAGAGGTCCTTGCCCTCGTCGTCCTTCTTGAAGCGGGCCTTGATCTCGTCCACGGCGTTGTCGATCTCGCGCTCGCGGACCTTCAGCTTGAGCTTGTTGCCTTCCTGGTAGAGGAGCTCGCGGTCGATGAGCTGCTCCAAGGTGCTTTCGCGCAGCTTGCGCACGTTGGCGGGGTCGTCCATGGAGCCGGGCTGGGACTTGCTCCAGAAGTCGATGGCCGTGGCGGCCTCCTTCTGGTATTCGGACAGGAGGATGGGCGTGCCGTTGACGACGGCGACCGTGCCTTCCACGGCCTTGGCGGCCGCGGCGACGGCGGGGGACGCCAGCAACGCCACGGCGAGCAGCAGCTTATTTGAATTCTTCATCGACGATCTCCACGGGGAATTTTTCTTGGATGGACTGCAGATGGCGGTCGAGCTTCTGCTTCTCGAGGAGGCGCGACACGCGCTCGCGGGCCTCGTCGGCCGGCGGGCGGCGCTCGCCTTCCTTGCGCAGGACGTGGTAGCCGAACTTGCTCTTCAAGGGGCCGCCGATCTCGCCGGCGCGCATGCGGAAAACGACCTCCTCGAGCTCGGGGATGACCTCGCCGTAAAGCGACGGGGGCAGGCGGCCGCCGTCGGCCGCGGTGGCGGCGTCGAGCGACTCCTCCTTGGCGACCTTGGCGAAGTTGGCGCCCGCGCGCAGGCGTTTGGCGACCTCTTCGGCCTTCTCGGGCGTGGCGAGGAGGATGTGGCGCATGTCCACCTCGGCGGGGTGTTTCTCGAGGTACTCGGCCAGCTCGGCTTCCTCGACCTTCAAGGCGCCGCGTTTGCGCAGGTCCTCCACCCACAGGGACGTGAGCAGGTATTCTCCGCCCTCGCGCACGCGCTCCTCCTCCTCCTTGCGCAGGCGGTCCAAACGCGCGCGGAAGTCGGCGGAGCGGGGCACGTCGGACTGCTGGGCGGCGGCGAGCACCAGCTTCTCGCGCACGAGCACGTCGAGGAACTGGCGGCGGCCGCTGGGCGTGAGCACGTAGTCCTGGTAGCCCGAGGAGACCTCGGACAGCTTGCGCCGGTACTCGGACTGGGTGATCTTGAGCTTGCCGACCGTGGCGACGACCGGGTCCTTCTCGCCGCGGCAGGCGCCGAGGGCGAACACGGCCAGGAGCGTCAGGAGCGCGCGTCTCATGACGGCCATCTTATCAAGTTAAGGGGCGTTTCGCGGCTTGGCCGGCGGCGTCGCGTTCATGAAGTCGGGGACGGCCGAGCCCGTCCGCGCCGCCGGGGCCGGGGTCTCGTCGGCCGCTTTCTCCCCCGCCAGGGCCACCAGGTGGGCCCGTTGCTCGGCCACGCGCAGGGACGCCTCGTCGGCCGCGGCCTCGTAGGCGCTGATGCGGTCGAGCTCGTCGGCGCCTTGGGCGCGCAGCAGGATGGCGGCGGCCAGCGGCTCGGCTTCCTCGACGGCGCACAGCGCCAGGGCCTGGCGGGCGCCGTCGGCGTCGTCTTGGGCCGGCAGCGGCAGCGGCGGGCCCGGCTCGAAAACCATCTCCGCGGTCGCGGGGTCGAGCGGCACCTCGTTTTTGATGAGCGCGCGCGCCTGCTTGAGGTCGCCGCGCAGCACGGCGCCCTCCTGGGCGATCATCCGCAGGCTCGTCACCCACTCCCGGTTCTCGCGCGGGTCCTCGCGGTCGAGCGCGTTCATGTGCGCGTTGAGCGCCCGCACGTTTATCGAGCCGTTGATGAGGTTGCGCGCCATCGCGTACGGGCTCGGCCGGCCGGTGAGGCGGCCGTGCGGCTGCATCACCGGGCGTTTGGACGCGGCCGAAGCCAGCGTCGCCGTCAGCAGCAGCAAAGGGGCCCAACGCATGCCTCAGTGTAGCCGTCGGCGCGACGGCGCGCAAGGGCGCGTTAAAGCGGCGGGAGACCGAAGCGCCGGCGCAGCGCGTCGCGCAGGCGGGCGTCGGTCATCTCCTCGACCTGCCCTTTAAGCTGCACGGGCGTGCCGAGCAACTCCGAGCCGGTGAGCGTCTTCGGCGGCGTCGGCGCGGGCATAAATAGGACGGTCTTAGGCGGCGCCTGCGCCGCCAGGCGTTCGAGCTGCGCGCGATCGCGCAGCGCCAGATCGCCGAGCTGCTTGTTCCACTCGACGTAAACTTCCTCCGCCAAAACCTGCACTATGCCTTCCACGGCCCGAGGTGACCGCTTGTGTTTGCCGACGAAGACGTCCCCCCACAACGTGCGGCGGGTGGTGTTGAACCAGTAGTGGGACACCGGATCGCTGGGGTCGCACTGAATGACGCCTTCACCGTCCACGCTGCGGCGCGTCATCTCCTCGCGGCTCTTGGCCGCGGCCCTTTCGTCGCGCGGCGCCGGCCCCAGACCGCTCACGGAGCGGATGATGGCCTCGGGGTCGTTGAGCAGCAGCACCGCCACCATGTCCGCGAAAAGCTCGTTGAGGGGCGAGAGCAGCCTCCACTGGCTGGGGGAATAAGGCGGGGGGCCGCCGTGTTTCAGCGCGACGTACTCGAACAGCATCGCGTGGCTCAGCTCGTGTATCGACACGGCACGATGCCCGACCCCGGCCTTACCCTGGCGCGGGATGGCGCCCAGCGAGGCGAAACGGTCCGGGTACGAATAATGCGGTCTCGGGTTGTAGAGGGTGAAATGCGCGCGGTCCACCGGCAGGCTCTCCACGCCGATGGCGCGCGCCACCGCGACGACGCGATCGAGATCCTTATCAACGAACTCGTCGTACGCCTCTCGATCGTTCTTGTTGACGAGGACCATCTTAAGGACGGGATTGTGCACTAGGTCGGGAACGGAGTACTCTTGGGCAGACGCCGCCGCGCACCAGGCCGCCAAGAGGACGATCCCGTTCATGCCAGGAGTTTAGCCCCCGCCCCGCGTCCACGCAAGAGGCGCCTGGCCGGCGGGTTGGGCGACGCGTTAAGCGGCGAGCAACGCGCGCACGGCTTCGACGGCGGGCTGGCCGTCCACGAGGCGCAGGCGCACGGCGTCGCCCTCCGCAGACGGCACGAAGGACACGCGCGGGCCGAAGGCCTGCAGCCAGCGCGCGGGCGCGGACGGGTCGGGCGGGGCGTCGGCGTGCCAGCTCACCGTGACGGCGGCCTCGGATTCCGCGATGGAGGCGACGCGCGCCTTGCGGGCCAGCGCGCGCAGCGAGAGCATGTCGAATAGGTTCTTCACGGGCTGGGGCGCGGGGCCCGAAAGCCGCTCGAGCTCGGCCAGCAGCTCGCGGGCGCCCTCGGGCGTGGCGCGCAGCGCGCGTTTGTAGAGCTTCAGGCGCTCGAGCTCCCCGGGCAGGTAGTCCTCGGGGATGTAGGCGCGCAGGCGCAGGTCCACGGCCACGGGCCGGTCGTCCTCCACGGGCAGGCCGCGCATACGCGTCACCTCGTTCTCGAGCAAAGACGAATAATAGTCGGCGCCGATGGCGTTCATGAAGCCGTGCTGGCGGGCGCCGAGCAGGTCGCCGGCCCCGCGGATTTCCAAATCGCGGAGAGCGAGCTTGATGCCCGCCCCGAGCGCCCCGAACTCCTTGAGCGCGTCGAGCCGTTTGCGCGCGTCCTCGGCCAGCTCCTTGAGCGCGGTGTCGGAGGGATGGAACAGGTAGCAGAAGGCGCGGCGCTTCTCGCGGCCGATGCGGCCGCGCAGCTGGTAGAGCTGGGCCAGGCCGAAGTCCTGCGCGTCCTCCACCAGCAAGGTGTTCACGCTCGGGATGTCCAGGCCGGACTCGATGATGGTGGAAGCGACCAACACGTCGGATTTGCGCTGCGCGAAATCCCACATCGCCTTCTCGATCTCGGCGCCCTTCATCTGGCCGTGCACCATGGCCACGCGCGCCCCGCCGGAGAGCTTGCTGATGCCCTCCAGCGCGTCCTTCATCGTGCGCACGCGGTTGTGCACGTAATAAACCTGCCCGCCGCGCGCGAGCTCCTCGGAGATGGCCGTCGAGATGACCCGTTCGTCCCACGGGCCGACGCGGGTGACGATGGGCTGGCGGCCGGAAGGCGCGCTCTCGATGAGGAGATCTGCCGAAGGCCCGTCAGCGCCTGGTGCAGGGAGCGCGGGATGGGCGTGGCCGACAAGGACAACACGTCCACCTCGGCGCGGATCTTCTTGAGCCGCTCCTTGTCGCCCACGCCGAAGCGGTGCTCCTCGTCCACCACGATGAGGCCGATGTCGGCGAAACGCACGTCCTTCTGGAGCAGGCGCGCCGTGCCGATGACCACGTCCACCTTGCCCGACTTCAGGCCCGCGAGGATCTCCTTCTGCTCGGACTTGGTCTGGAAACGCGTCATCAGGGCCAGCTTCACGGGGAAACCCGCCATGCGCCGCGAGAAGGTGCGGAAGTGCTGGTCGGCGAGCACGGTCGTGGGCGCGAGCACGGCGCATTGCTTGAGCCCCATCACGCATTTGAAGGAGGCGCGCATCGCCACCTCGGTTTTGCCGAAGCCCACGTCGCCCACGACGAGGCGGTCCATCGGCCGCGGCGTCATCATGTCGGCCAAGGTCTCGGCGATGGCCTTGCTCTGGTCCTCGGTGGGCTCGTACGGGAACGCGGCGGCGAACTCGCGCTCCATCTCGCCTTCGGGCGGGAAGGCGTGGCCCGGGCGCGCGGCGCGGCGCGCCTGCATCTTGAGCAGCTCCTCGGCCAGCTCGCGCACGCCTTCGGCGACCATCCGTTTGGTCTCCTCCCAGGTGCGCGTGTCGAGCGAGGAGAGGCGCGGGCGTTTGCCCTCCACGCCCGAATATTTCTGCACCCGGTCGAACTCGGTGAGCGGGACATAGAGACGGTCCGAGCCGCGGAACTCGAGCTTGAGGCAGTCCTGCGCGCCGTGCCCCGGCACGCTGACGGGCTCCAACCCCTGGTAACGCGCCACGCCGTAGTCCTGATGGACCACGAAATCCCCGCCCTTGAGCTCGCGCCAGCGCACCTGCTGCGCGCCTTTGGCCGCGAAACGTTTCCAGCGGCCGACGCCGCGCCAGTCGCGCCCGAACACCTCGCTGGAGGCGTACACCGCGATGCCGTCCGCCGCCGCGCGGAAGCCCGCGCGCAGCGGGCCGATGAGGTGCTGGACCGGCACGTCGCGCAGCTGCTCGGCCAAAATCTCCTGCAGGCGCGCGTCCTCGCCGTGGTTGAGGCTCCACAGGTGCACCTTCAAGCCGGCGGCGTGGTCGCGGCGCATCTCCTCCCACGCGCGTTTGGGCTCGCCGGCGAACGGACCGAGCGCGACGGCGCCGAGGTCGGCGTCGCCGCCGGGCGCGCGCGAGATATCCAGCCGCACGGCGCCGTCGGGCACGACGGCGGCCTCGACCCCGTCGGCGACGAGCCAGAGCGCGTCCGCCGTGAGCCACTGCGTCACCGTGCCGCCGTCGGCGGGCTCCTCGGCGGGCGTGGCCTCGGCCAGCAGCCGCTCGAACACTCCTGGGAGACCGGGTCCACCACGCGGATGGACGCCACGCGGTCCTCGTCGTAGAGCACGCGGTAGGCGACGGCGGGCTCCAGCGCGTGGAAATCGAGCACCGCGCCGCGCACCGCGAACTCGCCGGGGCTCTCGACGAAATCCACGCGCTGGTAGCCCGCGGCGACGAGGCGGTCGATGGCCGCGGAGCGCGCGAACTCGTCTCCGGAGCGGAAACGCACGGTTTTCCGGGCGAAGTCCGCGGCCGCGGGCGCGGGCGCGGCCAGGCCCGTCGGCGTGCCCAGCGCGAGCCGCGCGCCGCCGCGCAGCAGCTCGAGGGACGCCAGGCGCTCGCGGCCGTCCTCGCCGAACACCGCGCACGCCTCGGCCCCCCGCCGAACAACGGCGCCAGGGCCTTGACCGCGTCGGCGACGTCCTCGATGGCGTCGTCGTCGGGCAGCACGACGACGAGCGGACCTCTGGGCGCGGCGACGCCGGCCGGAGCGCGGCCCGCGAGCAGGAGCCGGGCCAGGTAGGCCAGCGCCCCGGAGCCGGGCACCTCGCCGAGCGCGGCCATCAGCGCGCTCGCGCTTCTTCGGCCATCACGCGCGCGAACGCGGCCGCGTCCTCGCCGTCGCGCAGCACGCCGGCGACGCGGCGCCCGGCGCGTTCGCCGTCGGCGGCGAAATAGGCTTCGAAACGCGGCCGCCGGCCTGATGGCGCGCGTGCGCGGCGACCGGCGCGCCGCAGCCGCTGCGCCGCAAGCGCCAGCTGAGTGAACGCGATCTGAGCTGACGCTACCCGCGTGGCGGCGTGGTCGAGCGCGGAGACGAGCCGGGCGGCCTCGCCCCGGTCCGCGCGGACCTGGAGCGCGAGCGCGCCCTGGGCCGGGGCCGGGATGACCACGCTCGGGTCCAGCGGCTCGTGCGCGGCGTCGGCGCGGCCGAGGCGCTTGAGGCCCGCGACCGCGAGCGCGACGGCGTCGGCTTCTCCCTCGGCCAGCTTGCGCAGGCGCGTGTCCACGTTGCCGCGCAGCGTCACGAAGGCCAGGTCGGGACGCGCGGCCGCCAGCAGGTGCTGTCGGCGCAAGGACGACGTGCCCACGCGCGCGCCGCGCGGCAGCGTCTCCCAGCGCAGGCCCGCCCGGCACGCCAACGCGTCGCGCGCGTCCTCGCGCGCGGGGTAGGCGCCGATGGCCAGCCCCGGCGTCATCGTCGCGGGCAGGTCTTTGGCGCTATGGCAGGCGAAGTCGAGGGCGCCCTGGAGCAGCGCGTCCTCGATCTCCTTGACCCACAGGCCCTTGGCGCCTTGCGGCAGCAGCTTCGCCTTCTCGGGCGACGGCGCGCCGAAGAGGTCGCCGCTGGTCTTGATGACCACGGTCTCCACCTTCAGGCCCGGGTGGGCGCGTTCGAGCGCCGCGGCCATCAGCCCGGACTGCGCCAGCGCCAGCGGCGAGCCGCGGGTGCCCATCTTCAAGAGCGTCATGTCCGGATTCTACCGTTTCGCCCCGGTCGAAGCCATGAGGAACCTGCCGTCATAATACCGTTTCCTGCGGTTCACGCCGATTCGACGCGCCAAGAGCTTGAATAGTGACGGCACGATGACGTCACTGGAGAAACAACTCATGGCCCAACCCCGCAACGCCCACCCGACGCCCAAACGCCGCCGCCCCGCCGCCTTCGGACGCGACGCCGACGAAGCCGCGCGGCCGCCCTCCTCGGAGCGGCCGCCGATGACAACGCCGCCCAAGACGAGCTGGACGCCGAAGGCGACTACGAACGCAGCGTCGAAGACGTCGCGCGCCGCCGCCAGCGCCTCCAGGACCAAGGCATTTATTAGAATACGGGCGTGACCTACCTGAGATGGGCCGAGGTGGACCTTTCCGCTATCGCCGATAACGCGCGGTGGGTCGCCGCGGGACTGGCGAAAGGCTCGCGGCTGTGCGCGGTGGTGAAGGCCAACGGCTACGGCCACGGCGCCGTCGAGGTATCGCGCGCGGCGCTGGAGGCGGGCGCGTCCTGCCTCGGCGTGCGCGACCTCGCGGAGGCCGCCGTTCTGCGCAAGGCCGGCGTGCGCGCGCCTATCCTCCTGCTGGCCCCCATCCTCGACGAGCAGGCGCGCGAGGCCGTCGCCCTCGGCGTCGAGCCCCTGGTGGACAACCTGGCCGGCGCCCGCGCGCTCTCGCGCGCCGCCGCCGGCCGCACGATGGCCGTGCACCTCGACGTGGACTTCGGCCTGGGCCGTTGGGGCGCCCCGCCTTCGCAGGTCCCCGCGCTGGCGGCCGCGCTCTCCCGCCTCAAGGGCCTGAAGCTCGCGGGTTTATCGACCCACATCGGCTACGTCCCGGGCAAAAACTCGATCGAGGCCGAGGAGAAGCTCGGCGCCTTCGAACGCCTCGCCGCCGTCCTCAAGAAGAAACACCCGGGCCTCATCGCCCACGCCGCCAACAGCGCCGTGTTCGTGGATTTCCCCCACCGCCGCGGCGACATGGTCGTCATCGGCAACCTGCTTTACGGCATCAACCGCTCGAAGTCGCGCCCCGCGCCGCTGAAGATGCCCTGGCGCAGCTTCGCGCGCGTCATCGCGCTGCGCGAGGTACGCAAAGGCGCCTCGATCGGCTACGCCAGCGAGTACCTCGCGCCGCGCCGCATGCGCGTGGCGACGTTGCCGCTGGGCTACGCCGACGGCTTGACGATGGAGCCGGCCGAACGCCTCATCGGGCTCGGCGCGGGCTCGCGTTACTGGGGCATGTACAAGGGCGTGAAGCTGCCCTTCGTGGGACGCGTGGGCATCACGCACACGCTCGTGGACGCCACCGACGCGCCCGGCTTGAAGGTGGGCGACCCCGTCGCGCTGCCCGGCCGGCGCACCGCGGCGCACGGCCTGCCGCGCGTGTATCGCTAGGGCTTCCCGCCCAGCCCGCCCAGGCCGCTCTGCACCTTGCCGAACATCCCGGCGGCCTGGGGGTTCGACGACAACGCCTGCGCCACGCGCGGGTCGCTGACCAGACCCATGGCCTTGGGGTTGGCCATCGCCACCGCCATCAGGCTCGACGGGTCGGAGGTGAACGATTTGACCGACGGGCAATCGAGCAGCCGCGAGCCCAGCTCGCTGGAGAGCATCGCCGACGCGGCCGCGGGTTTGGCCAGCGCCTGCTGGACCAGCGGGAGCAAGGTCGCCATACGCGAGGACTTGGAGTCGGACAGCTCGGCCTTCAGCGCGCCGGCGTCCGAGCAGTTGCGTTTCGACACGTCGCGGCCCATGACGCCTTCCACGACGAGTTTGTTGTCGAGCACGGCCTTGAGGATTCGCGGATGGTCGAGCAGCTTGGCCACGGCCGCGGAGAGCAGGCCTTTCTGCGCGCCGAGCTTGGAGAAGCCGGCCGGCGTCGTGGGCAAGCCGGCCGCGGACAGCTCCGCCGGGGTGGCCGCCGGCGGCTCGGGCGAGG
Source organism: uncultured Elusimicrobia bacterium (assembly GCA_965283875.1). GTDB lineage: Bacteria > Elusimicrobiota > Elusimicrobia > UBA1565 > UBA9628 > GWA2-66-18. The sequence continues at coordinate 516,665 of CBDIQC010000001.1, forward strand.
CGATGGGGCTCGAAGGCGCCGGCGCGGCGTCGGCGGCGCCGGGCGCGGGCGCCGGGGCGGGGCCCGTCGGTCACTCGCTCAGTGGCCACGTGCTGCTTCGCGCCGACAACGGTCGTGCACCATGTCGAGCCCGGTGCCGGTGCGCCGCTCCACGCCGCGCGACGGCGCGCGGCGCCGCGCTTCCCCGCCTCCCGAGTCGAAGGCCCTCATGCCGGAAAGCGTGTTGGCCTCGGGGCTCGCCAGCAGCAGCCACGCCGAGATGACGATCGCCGTCGCCGCGATGACGACGGCGGCCAGCTTGAGCTCGCCGCCCTCCTCCTTGCGGTCGAAGAACGGGCTCACTCCAGCCCCGCCTCCTCTTCGGCCGGCGCGGGGCCGAGCTCGTCGTCGCTGGGCAGGGGCGCGGGCGCGTCGGGGTCCTCGGCCGGGATGAGGCCCGTCGGCGGCGCCGTCGAGCCCGGCGGCAGCACCGAGCCTCCGGCCCCGTCGGGCGCGGCGGTCGCGTCCACCTGTTCGGCGACGGGGCGCGTGTGGTCCACCTCGCAGTAGGCGGTGGGCGCGGTGCCCTGCTGGAACGCCTCGAGCAGGCGGTTTTTCTTAGGGCACGTCGGCTGATAAAGCAGACCGGTCTCCGCGTCGATGGCGGCGAACGTGATGCCCGGCGGCACCGTGAAGTCGCGTTTGGGCTGGTCCTTGAGCGCCTGCTCCATGATGGCCGTCCACCACGGCACGACGGTCGAGCCGCCCGTCCAGTCCTTGCGGCCCAAAGACGTGAAGTCGTCGTAGCCCATCCAGGCCACGGCCACGAAATCCGGCGTGTAGCCGACGAACCACAGGTCGCGGTTGTCGTTGGAGGTGCCGGTTTTGCCGGCGAGCGGGCGGCCCAGCGCGCGCGCGCGCAGGCCGGTGCCGCCCTGCACGACGGCCTTGAGCACGTTGGTGACGAGGTAGGCGAGCTGCGGGGTCATGGCCTCGCGGTCGGACGGCACGTGCGCCTCGAGTTGCTTGCCCGCGGCGTCCTCCACGGTCTCGATGGTGTAGGGCGTGACCGCGATGCCGCCGTTGGCGAAGGTCGCGAAGGCGTTGGCCATCTCGAGCGGCGTCACGACGGACGAACCCAGCGCCAACGCGGGCGCGGGCTCCAGGTCCGAGCGGATGCCCGCGCGGTGCGCGATCTCGGCGACGAGCGGCGGACCGATCTGGGTGATGAGGTTGATCGCCGAGATGTTGCGCGACTGCGCGATGGCGCGCCGCAGCGTCACGCGCCCCATGAACTTGCCGTCGAAGTTGTTGGGCACCCAGATCTTGAAGTCGGGCGACGCCGCGAAAGGCTGGGTGGCGAGGTTGATGGAGTATTGGTCGGTCGCGCCTTCGAGCAGGCGCCAGTCGCGGCCGTCGAAGTAGAACGCCAGCGGCGTGTCGTCGATGAGGGAGGCCGCGGTCATGCCCGCGCCCAGCGCCGCGGCCCAGACGAACGGCTTAAACGTCGAGCCGGGCTGGCGTTTGGCCTGCGTCACGCGGTTGAAGATGGATTCGCGGCCTCCGATCATCGCGCGGATGGCGCCGGTCTTGACGTCCATGAGCACGAACGCGCCCTGGATCTTGGCCGGCGGCGAGGTGGAGATCTCCGGCGGCAGGGATTCGCCGGAGGCCTCGTATTCGCGCATCTTCTTGGCGTGTTCGGTGGCGGCCTTCACGTCGAACTCGTCGAGGGCCTTGGTCATGATCTCCTCGGCCTGCTTCTGGATGGCCAGGTCGAGGGTCGTGTTCACCTTCATGCCGCCGCGCCAGACGGCGGCGGTCGTGTATTTGAACTCCAGGCGGCGGCGCACGTGCTCCACGAAATACGGCGCCTGCGAGCCCACGCCGAGCGGCTTGACCAGCGGCACGGGCTGGGCGTCGGCGGCCTCGCGCTCGGGCTTGGTGATCATGCCCTCCTCGGCCATGCGCATGAGCACGACGCTGCGGCGCTTGCGCGCGTTGTCGGGCTTGTAGAAGGGCGAGTTGGCGCGCGGCGCGCGGATGAGTCCGGCCAGCAGCGCGCAGTCGGCGAGCGTGAGCTCCCCTATCTCCTTGCCGAAGTAGTTGCGGGCGGCGGCCTGCGCGCCGTAGGCGCCTTCGCCGAAATAAACCTGGTTCAGGTAGAGCTGGAGGATCTCCGGCTTGGAGAAGTTGCGCTCGATCTGGATGGCGAGCAGGACCTCGCGCAGCTTGCGGGAGAGCTTGCGCTCGGGCTTGAGGAAGATCTGCTTGGCGAGCTGCTGGGTGATGGTAGAAGCGCCCTGCACCACGCGCCGCGCCAGCACGTTGCGCACGAAGGCCCGCAGGATGCCGCGCGGCGAGAGGCCCCAATGTTTGAAGAACTGATCGTCCTCGACCGCGATGACCGCGTTCTGCAGGTCCACCGGGATCTTCGAGAGCGGCAGGAGCGCGCGTTTCTCGATGGACAGCTCGGCCAAGGTCTCCCCGCCCGAGTCGAAGATGCGGGTGGTCTGGGACGGCGCGTAGTCCTCCAGCGCGTGGATCTGGGGCAGACCCACCAGGAGCTGGCGCAGGCCGACGAGGCCGACGACCAGCGACGCCAACAGGACTCCCGCGACCAGGCGGAACCGCGACTGGGACATGGAGGCGATATTACCATTTGCCTCCCGCTCGAAACGAAAGGGCCGGGGCGCCTAGCGCCCCGGCCCTCGTTGACGGCCGGCCGTCCCGACGGTTCTTTTAAGGAACGCGGGAGAACGCCAGGTCCCGGTCCTGGTACCCGGAGTGGCAGACGTCGTTGGTTTCGCCCACCGAGCCTTCGACGCGGCCTTCGCGCGTGATGTAGATGGTGCCCGACGCGCCGTAGTCGCAGGCGCCTTCGCTGCGGTACTCGCTGGAGACGATCGCGCGCGAGCCCCACAGCAGGCGGTAGCTGCCGGTGAAGGTGCCGGCGACGACCAAGGTCTCGCCTTCGACGCGCGCGGAATCCACGCAGACGACCCGGGCCAGGCCCAGGGAATCGGCCAATGCGTCGGCGCCGCGCTGCCAGCACACGCGGGCCGGGGCGACCTGGGCCACGACGCGGGACGGGGCGCGGCCGGAAACGGTCACGGCCTGCTTGAGAAGTTCGCGCACGGACGCCTGCGCCTCGGCAAGACCGGCGGAGGCGGGAACGGCCAGCGACAGGGACACGGCGGCGAGCAGCAGCAGCTTCATCGTTTACCTCGGTAGAGTAGGTTTCTGCGTCATCCCTAGCATAACGCAGGACGACCGCCGGGCCGCGTCACGAACGTATGACGTTTCGGGAATTTTGGCCCTAGGCGGATTCTGGGTCCGAGGACCCGGTCGGCGGGCCATGAGCGGGGCCGGCGACGGCCGCAGCTTGGTAGAATAGACGCGCGTGTACGACCTCCTCATCATCGGCGGCGGCGTGACCGGCGCGGGCGCGGCCCGCGACGCGGCGCAACGCGGCCTCAAGACCATGCTGCTGGAGCGCGCCGAGCCCGGCGGCGGCACCACGGCCGCCTCCACCCATCTCATCCACGGCGGCGTGCGTTACCTGCTCTACGACCGGCTCACCACGCACGCCTCGTGTTGGGACTCCGGCCACATCGTGCGCACCTCCGGCGACCTGCTCACGCGCCTTCCCATCTTGTGGCCGGTTTATAAGGGCCACAAACGCGGCCTCGAGCTCGTCGAGACCTTGCTCGAGGCCTACGACCGCTTCCAGCCGATGAAATACGGCCGCCCGCACCTGCGCCTGACGCCCGAAGCGGCCTTGCGCGCGGTCCCCGGCCTGGCCCCCGAAGGCCTGCTGGGCGCCTTGGTCTTCGACGAGTGGTGGGTCGATGCCCAGGCCTTGGCCGGCCGCACGCTCGAGTCGGCCAAACGCGCGGGCGCCGAGGCGTTGACCGGCTCGCCCGTGGACGGCCTCATCGTCGAAAACGGCCGCGTCGCGGGCGCGCGCTGCGGCGGGCGCGAGTTCCGCGCCAAGGTCACGCTCAACGCGGCCGGCCCCTGGGTGGACAAGGTGGCGCGCCTGGCCGGGACGAACATGCCGCTGCGCCTGATGAAAGGCACGCACCTGATTTACGAGGACAAGGCCTTGAGCCCGGTCGGCCTGCTGTTAGAGGCCGAAGACCGCGAGCGTTACGTCTTCGTGGTGCCTTCCCCGCTGGGGACCTGGGTCGGGCCCACCGACCTGCCCGGCCCCGCCGACCCCGACGCCGTGCGCACGACCGACGACGAGATCGGCTACCTGACGCGTTCGGTGCGGCGCTACTTCGCGCGTTGGCCCGAGAAACACGACCGCACCATCGTGGGCTCGCGGCCCATCATCGGCCAGCCCGGCGGCGAGAAGCTGCTCTCGCGCGACTTCGAGATCTTCGACCACCAGACGCGCGACGGCCTGGGCGGCTTCATCACCGTGGGCGGCGGCAAGATGTCGGACTACCGCGTGATGGCCGAGGCCGCGGTGGACGCCGCCTGCCGCAAGCTCGGCGTAACCGCGTCCTGCGCGACGCACCTGACGACCTTGGCGGGCGCGCCCGTGGGCGAGATTCCGCACTGGCCGCACCCCGACCCCGCGCTGAAACGTTTCCTGCGCGGCCAACCGCGCCTGCGCGAGCTGCACGCCCTGGCCTACCTGGGAGCGGACCTGGCGCGCCACGTCGCCCGCCGCGTCACGGGCGCCGCGCCCGCGCAAGACTACGACGCCTTCGCCAAACGCTACGACCTAACGTAGGGGTCAGACCCCTTGTTGAGCGTCCGGCTACCGCAGGCCGGCGTCGAGCGCGGCGCCGAACACCTGCGGGGTCTGCGCCCGGTTCTGGCGGCGCGCCTCGTCTTGCACGCGCGGGGTGAGCGCGGAGTGCAGCTCCCCCACCGTGCCGCGGCCGGCGGTCTCGCCGAGCGCCTTGAGCAGGTGATAGGTGAAAAGGCCGTGGCCCTGTTCCTCGAGCGCCCCGGTGATCTCGTCGGCCGATGACGCCGACAGCGAAACGACCCTCGCGTCCGCGGGAGCGAGCTTGAGCTTGGCCACGAGCGGCCGCGTGCCCTGCGCCAGCACCGAACGCCCGCCCGCGCCCGAGAAGCAGGAGTCGAGCGCGACGAGCACGCGTTTGGCCTTGAGGGCGGCGAGCTTCTCGTAAAGACGCTTGATGGGGTAGGCGGTCTCCTCGAGATACTGGGGGTCGCCGTCCGTGGGCACGAGATAGGCTTCCGAGGTTTTGGCGTCCGGCGCGCCGTGGCCCGAGAAGTAGAACATCACGGTCGAACGCTCCGTCACCTGGTTGGGCAGCCAGGCCTCGAGGTTCTTGACCAGGCCGGTGCGCGTGGCCTGCGCGCCCGTGAGCAGGACGATGTTGCGCTGGGGGTAACCCATCGCGAGCAGGTGCGCGTTCATGGCCTTGGCGTCGCGCTCGGCGAAGCGCGCGTCGGGCAGCGCGTTGTACTTTTCCACGCCGACGACCACGGCGAAGGCGTCGGGGTTGGGCGCGACCTTGTAGGCGGGCTGGTCCACGTCGGATTTGATCTCGGCGGGGGCCGCGGGGGCGGGTTTGGCCTGCGCGGTGGCGGCCACGGCCGACTTCACGATCTGCTCCATCTCGGCCCGGGAGATTCCACCGCCGGGACCCGCCGGCGCCGCCGCCGTCTTCCCGCCGGGGCGCAGGCGCTCCAGCAGTTTGATGGCGGCGTTGTTCTTCGCGATGAGCCCGGGCACGTTGGGCGCGTCCATGGAAGCCAGCTTCGCGTTGGACGCCTCGTACTCCGTGATGGCGAGTTCGGGGTCGTCGCCTTTCTCGATGAGGAACTTCACGTTCTCGACGTTGCCCTCGTACGCCGCGCAGCCGAGCAGGCTCGCGTTGCTGGACTTGCCGGTGATGGGGAAGCCGCGCGCCAGGAACGCCGCCAGCGACGCCGTGTCACCGAGCCGCGCCGCGTAACACGGGGCGCCGGCGCAGTTGAGCCCGTGGATGTACGCTTCCTGGCAGCGGCGGACGATTAGCTTCGCGATGTTCGAGTAACCCTTATACTCGGCGTGCCCCAGGCCGTCGGCGAGGATCTTGCCCGTCTCCCCCTCTCCGGGCACATAACCCTCGTCGAAGATCTTCTGGACCTGGGCCGCGTCGTTGCGTTTGACCGCGGCGATGAAACGTTTGCCCGGGGTGTTGGCCGTCGGGGCGGTCGCGCAGCCCGCGACGAACACGCAGGCGCCGAGGAGGAGGACGCAGAGGCTTTTCATGGCCCCAATGTAGCAAAACCCGACGGCGGGGTCAGGCTAGTAGGCGCCGCGTTCTTGGTACCAGGGCACGCCGCGGCTGGAGGGCTTCACGCAATCGACGAAGACGACGACGCGGTCGTCGTTGAAGACGTAGCCCCAGCGCCCGGTGCCTTTGATGCGCGAGCCGTCCACCTGGCCGCCGCGCAGGACCTCGGGGCCGTAGGGCTCGACGCGGTCGGTGTCGCGGCCGCACACGGGCAGGCTCAGCGTCGGCACCTCGCCGAGGTATTTGGGAATGAGCAGGTCGATGCGGGCGGGGATTTTCTTCTCGGTTTTGACGTAGTCGGCCAGGCTCGCCTCGAGTTTGCCCAGGCCGGCGCGCGCGCGGTCCTCGCGGACCTTGAGGTCCACCGCGCTGGTGTCCGAGTCGAAATCCGAGGGGCCGCCCATCTCTTTGGCGCCGAACATGCTCGCGCAGCCCGCGAGCGACGCCGCGACCGCGACGACGAGAAGCTTTTTCATGACGCGTCTCCCCGGGTGATGGTCCCTCCGCCGAGGACCTCTTCACCCGCGTAAAAAACCACGGCTTGTCCGGGCGTGACGGCTGATTGCGGCTCGTCGAATCGGATTTCCGCCGTTACGCCCGAACTCGTGAGCAGGGCCGCCGCCGGCGTATGCCGATGCCGAATTCGCGCCTCGACGCGCACCGGCGCCGAAGGCGCCGCGCCCGTCCAGGTCACGCCCGTCGCCGTTAATCCCTTTGAAAACGTCTCGTCCTTCGTGCCCACGACCACCGTGTTCGTCTCGGGCTCGATGCGCGTGACGTAAACCGGTTCTTTGGAGGTGACGCCCAGGCCTTTGCGCTGGCCGATGGTCATCCCGGCGAAGCCCTGGTGGCTGCCCAGCTCCGTGCCGTCGGTGGACACGATGGAGCCGGGCTTGGCCGTCGCGCCGTTGGCCGCCAGGAAAGCCTTCACGTCGCGGCCCGGAATGAAACACGTTTCCATGGATTCGGGCTTCTCCGCCGTCTTGAGCCCTAAGAGGCGCGCCTTCTCGCGCACCTCGGTCTTGGGAAGCCCGCCCACGGGGAACATCACCTTGCCGAGCTCGCGCGCGGTCAGGGAATACAGGAAATAGGTCTGGTCCTTCGCCTCGTCGCGCGACTTGTAGAGGCGGCCGCCTTCGGCGCGGGCGTAGTGGCCCGTCGCCACGGCCGAGCAGCCCCAGGCTTCGGCCAGACCCAGCAGATGGCCGAACTTCACCTTGCGGTTGCACTCCACGCAGGGGTTGGGCGTGCGGCCGGAGAGGTAGGCGTCGATGAACGGCTTGATGACCGCGTCGTTGAACAGGTCGGCCATGTCCACGGTGTAATGGGAGATGCCGAGCTTCTCGCAGACGCGTTTGGCGTCATCGACGTCGGCGGGCGAGCCGCAGCAGCCGAAGCCCACGTCCGAGCGGCCGAGCAGCTTCATGGTCACGCCCACGGCCTCGGCGCCGGATTCGGCGACGAGCGCGGCGGCGACGGAGGAATCCACGCCCCCGCTCATGGCGACGAGCACGCGGTTCTTCACGCGACCGCCGCCCCCCGCAGCCGCTCCACGGCCTTGGGCAGCACGGCCAGCAGGCGCTCGACGTCCGCGTCCGTCGTGCCCCAGCCCGTGGACAAGCGCACCGAGCCCGTCGCGCGCAGCGGGTCCACGCCCATCGCGGTGAGCACGTGCGAAGGCGTCGAAGCGCCGGAGGAGCAGGCCGGACCCGAAGACGCGCACACACCCTCGAGGTCGAGGGCCACGACCAGGTGGTGGCCGTCGAGCCCGTCGAAGCTCGCGTGCACGGTGTTGGGCAGGCGCTCGGCGGCGCCGTTGACGCGCGCGCCGGGCAGGGCCGTCACCGCGGCCTCGATGCGGCGGCGCAGGGCCAGGTCGCGGGCGGCGTGGTCGGCCAGCTCGCGCGCGGCGAGCTCGCAGGCCAGGCCGAAGCCGACGATGGAGGCGACGTTCTCCGTGCCGCCGCGGCGGTTTCGCTCCTGATGCCCGGTGACGACGGGCGACAGCCGCGTGCCCTTGCGGATCCACAACGCGCCCACGCCTTTGGCGGCGTTGAGCTTGTGGCCCGACAGCGCCAGCAAGTCCACGCCGAGCGTCTTGACGTCGAGCGCCACCTTGCCGGCCGACTGGACGGCGTCCGTGTGAAGGAGGAGGCCGCGACCCGACAGCCGCTTCGCCAGCTCCGCGACCGGCTGCAGCACGCCGGTCTCGTTGTTGGAGTGCATCAGGCTCACGACGGCCGTGTCGTCTGTCGCGGCCCGGGTCAGCGCGTCCAGGTCCGCGACGCCGTCGGCGCCGCAGCCCGCTTCGACCACCTCGAAGCCGCGGCGGCGCAGCTGGGAGGCCAGCAGGCGCACCGCGTCGTGCTCGATGGCGGAGGTCACGACCTTGCGGCGTTTGCCCGCGCTCTCGTCGCGCGCCTGCCAGGCCGCGCCCGCGATGGCGAGCACGTCGGACTCGGAGCCGCCGGAGGTGAAGACCACCTCGGCCTCGTCGCCGGCGCCGAGCAAAGCGGCGGCCTGGGCCCGGGCGCGCTCGACGGCGGCGCGCGCCTTCTGGCCCAGGGAATAAACCGAGTTCGGGTTGCCGAACCCCTCGCGCAGCCACGGCAGCATCGCGTCCACCACCTCGGGGCGGACGGGCGTCGTGGCGTTGTGGTCGAAGTAGGCGGTCACTGTCCGAAGCCGAAGCCCTTGAAGAGGTCGTCCTCGGAGCCGCCGGCCTTGTCGTCGCCGGCGGGCTTGGGTTTCTCCACGGGTTTGGGCGCCTCCGCGCCGGGCAAGGCGACGGCCTTGGGCGCGCCTTTGGCCGTCACCGGAGCCACGATGCTCTTGCGGATGCCTTCGGAGAAGATGATGCGGCCGCGTTTGCGGTCGTAGAACAGGCGGAACTGGCTCTGCTTGGTCTGCGGCTCGTAGGCCTTGCCGAGGTTGTCGCGCTCCTGCTCCCAGCCGGGGTTGTAGAGGAGGCGTCCGCGCACGTCCACCTTCTCGGAGAGGATGGGCAGCGAGAAGCGGATGCGGTAGAAGCCGTTGGTGTCGGAGACGCCCGGGTCGAAGGAGGACGTCGCGAAGCCCGACGGGCGCGCCTCGCCTTCCTCCAGCGTGCTTTCGCCGCTGGCCACCGCGCGGATGACGACGCCCTGCACGGGGTTGTCCTGGTAGTCGGTGACCACGCCCTGGATATAACCGTCGAGGAACCGCGTCTTCTTCGACACGGAGAACAGCAACAGCTCCGAGGTGCCGGTGAGCTTCTCGGTGATGGACAGGTCCACGACGCGGCCCTCGGCGAAGTCCTCCGCGACGACGTTTTTATTGGAGGGTCCGCACGCCGAGAGGGCGGCGCAGGCCAGCAGGACGGCGGGCAGCAGGCGACGGTTCATCGACGTATATTTTACCACTTAGCCCCCCGTCGGCGCAGGCGCGGCCGGGGGGCCCGCGGCCGGCGGCGCGCCCGGAGCGGCGGCGGCCAGGCGATGGCCGTCGCGCAGGATGAGGATCTCGACGCGGCGGTTGCGCGCGCGGCCGTCGGGCGTGTCGTTGGGCGCGACGGGCCGGGTATCCCCGTAACCCACCGCCCCCATGCGGCCCTGCGGCAGGCCGTATTTCTCGATGAGCAGGCGGGCCACGCTGGTGGCGCGCGCCGTGGACAGCTCCCAGTTCGAGTCGAAATAGTCGTTATGGATGGGCTGGTTGTCGGTGTGCCCCTCGATGAGCACCTCGTGGTCCTCGGTGAGCTTGCGCAGGCTCGGCACCACGAGGGCCAGCTTCTCGTCGATTTCGGCCGTGGGCTCGGCGGCGCCCGAGCCGAAGAAGGACGCGGAGCTCTGCTCCTCGAGCGTGATCTTCAGGCCGTCTTTGTCGATTTTGACCTCGCCTTTCATCTCGCCCTTGTCGATCATCTCCTTGACCTGGGCGGCGGCGTTCTGGACGTTTTTGTTGAGCGCGGCCGACAGCGCGTACAAGATGACGAAGAAGCAGACGAGTTCGGTCATCAGGTCCGCGTAACACACGACCCACGCGGGCGCGGGATGGCCGACCTTCGCGACCTTGGGGTCGCTCTCGTCGATGAATCCCTTCGGGGCGCGCATCGGCATAGGCGTTTAGGCGGCGGGCGGGGCTCCGGCGCCCGCGGGCGCGGCCGGCTTGACGATGAGGCGCTTGGACGGCGGCAGATAGGCCTTCAGATTGGCTTCCATCACCGACGGCGTGGCGCCGCTTTGCAGCAGCAGGACGCCGCGGATGATGATTTCCTTGAGGAGCAGCTCCTCCTCGGAGCGCGCGCGCAGCTTGCCGCCCATGGGCAGGAAGATGAGGTAGCCCGAGCCCAGGCCGTAGAAGGCCGCGGCCAGCGCCAGCGCCATGCGGCGCGGCACGGCGGCCACGTCCTCGATGGAGGAAAGCATCATGATCATGCCGAGCACGGTGCCGATGATGCCGAAGGCGGGCGAATACGTGCCCAAGGCGTTGAGGATCTCGGCGCCGCCCTTGTGGCGCTCGCGGATGAAGCCGATTTCGGTCTCGAGCATGTTGCGGATGAACTCGTGGTCGGCGCCATCGACGACGAGCTGCACGCCGCGGCGAAGGAAGTCGTTCTTGATGTTCTTGAGGTCGCCCTGCAGCGCCAGGAAGCCCTCCTTCTTGGCCTTCTGGGACAGGTTCACGAAGGTCATCACGATGCCCGAGGTGTCCTCTTCCTCGTACGAGAACAGGGTCTTCTTGATGATCTTGCCCACGCCGATGACCTGCGAGATGGGGTAGTTCACGAGCGTGGCGCAGAAGGTGCCGCCCATGACGATGAAGATGGCCTCCAGGTTCATGAACGGCTTGAACCCGGCGGCCCCCTCGCTGTGGAAAATCATGAAGACCGTGAGGCCGAAGAAGGTGAAGATGCCTGCGATCGTTGCGATGTCCATGTGGTGAGCGGCTCCTTAGCTAGCCTCGGTCCCTTTCATAACCCGCGATGGGGTTGGCGGGTTTGCCGGAGGCGGCGACGGCCTTGCGGTACTCGACGACCTTGGCGGTGATGACCTCCGCCGACTCGTTGACCAGCAGGCGGTTGCCGGTCGCGAGGTTGACGACGGTCTGCGGGCCGGGCTCGAGCGTCTCGATGAGCTCGGCGTTCACCACGACCTCCATGCCGTTGAGCTTGTGAAGTGTGATCATGTCCCCCGATTATACCTGTCCGCCGCCGCCGCGCAAGCGGGCGAGCTCGGCCTGGGCCGCGTCGAGCTCGCGTTTGAGCTCGTGCTGCGCCCGCGCCGACTCGGCCTTGGCCGCGGCCAAGGCGCGCTCCGCCTGCTCGCGCGACGTCTGCGCGATCTTGGCGGTCTGCGTCTCGCGGGCGATCTGGACCCGCGCCTGCTCGAGGGCGTCCTGCGTGCCGGTGACCTGGGCCGCCTGCGCCGAGGCCAGCCGCTCCAGCTCGAGCTTCTCTCGCTCGAGCTCGGCGGTCTTGGACTCCGCCGACGCGACGCGGTCGTGCAGCTCGCGCAAGGAGGCCTGCTGGCCCCCCAGCTGCTCGCGCATCGCGTGCAGGGACTTCTCGGTCTCCTGTTGCTCGCGGCGCGCCGCGGCCAACGCGTCGTCGGCCCGGGCGAGGCGCCCGGCCAGCTCGTCGGCCCGCCCGCGCTGGAGGTGGATCTCCGAGTCCTTGGCGAGCGTCTTCTGGTTCCAGTCCGAATCGCGCTGGACCAGCTCGCGGCGCAGGCGGGAGGTCTCGGCCTCCATCTGCGCTCGCACCACCTCCGAATCGCGCTCGAGCTGGAGGCGGCGCTCGGCCAGCTCCCGCTCGAGGTCGGCGCGCAGCTTCGTCTCCGCGCGGCGGACCTCGGACTCGTTTTCGGCGCGCAGCTGCTCCGCGATCTTGGCGGCGCGCTGATTGAGCTCGTCTTGGGCCTGCACGCGCAGGCGGCTCTTCTCGGACTCGAGCATCTGCATCGCCTGGGCGGTCGCCTCGGCGCGCACCTCCTTCTCGCGCTCGACCCATTTGCGCTGCAGGACGACGAACTCGGCCTTGTAACGCTCCTGGGTCTTCTCCCACTCCGCGGCGGAGCGGCGAAGCTCCTCCACCTGGACGCGGCCCGACGCCGCCTGCCGCTCGAGCGCGCCGCACACGGCGCGCAGGCGCTGCAGCTCGGTCTGGGCCTTCTCGGCGGCTTCCTTGTGCCGCACGACGTCCGCCTCGTATTCGGCCTTGGTCCGGCGCAGGTTGGCGTCGTGCTCCGCGGCGAGACGGTCCTTCACCGTGAGCAGGTCGCGCTGCAGCCTCTCCTGGTCGGCGAGCAGGCGCTCCTCGCGGTCGCGCGCGCTCGAACGCAGGCTCGCGTGGTCGCGCTCGAGGCGCTCCTGCACCATGGCGGCCTGGGTCCGGGCGAGCTGCAGGTCGGCCTTGAGCTGGATGGACTCCTTCTCGCGGTCGGCCGCGTTCTGCAGGCGCGCCAGCGCCTCGGCCCGGTCCTTGGCCAGCTCGGCCGAGCGCTCCTCGAGGATCTTCTTCTCATGGGAGAGCTTCGCCAGCTCGGTGTCGGCGCCTTTGAGCTTCTCGGACAGGGAGCGCAGCGTCCGGATTTCGTCGTCCTTGGCCAAGGCGATCTTCTGCCAGGACGCCTTCTCCTCCAGCCAGCGCCGCTCCATCTCCTGCAGGCGCATGGCGAAGTGGGTCTCGACCTCCTTCTCCTGCGACTCGCGCGAGGAGAGCTGGGTCTTGAGCGTGGTGACCCAGGTTTCGCGTTCCTGGGCGAGGCGCTGCTCGAGATCGGCCGCCTTCTTCTCGAGCTTGAGCTTGCTCTCCTCGTTGTCCTGGTCGCGGCGGTCGCGGCGCAGCTTGTCCTGGAGTTCCTTAAGGGAGACCTCCACCTTGGCGGCGGTGACCTTCTCCTCCTGGCTGCGCAGCTGGAGCGTGAGCGCCTTCTCGCGCTCGTCCTGCAGGCGCTTCTCGAGCTCCTGCATCTTCTTCTCGAAGTCGGCCTTCATCGAGGCGGTTTTGTCCTCCGGCGCCGCGGGCGCGGCCTGCGTCGGGAAGGACATCGTCGGCGCCGAGGGCATGCTCATGCCGGGCATCGGCGGCAGCCCCGGGCGGGCGCCGAAGCCGGGCATCGGCGGCAGGCCGCCGCCCATCGGGGGCAACGGCAGGCCGGGCGCGCCCATCCCCATCGGGGGCAGGCTCGGCGCGCCGCCCATCGGGGGCAAGGCCGGCGGCTTCGACGCCCCGGGCAGGGGCGGCGGCTTGGGCGGCCCTCCCTTACCGGGCGGCAACGGCGGAGGCGGCGGGAACTGGTCGTCGGACGCCATGGTGTCTCTCCTGATGTCTCCTGACTCTTAGCGCGCCTGAGCCTTCATGCCCTCGACCCACTGTCGCAGGCCCGGGTCGGGGTTGGCGAGCAAGACCTGCTCGAACTGCGCCAGAGCCTCGGCCGTGCGCCCGAGCTGCAGGTAGCAGTTCGCCAGGTACTGGCGTCCCTGCCACTGCGAGCCGTCGAGCGAAAGTCCGTACTCCAGGTACTGCGCCGCGGGACCGAACTGGCCCGCGTCGTGATATTGGATGCCCGCCTGCAGGTACTGCTGGGCCTGCGGGTTGGGCGCGGCGGCGGACGCGGGCGCGCCGACGGGCGTGCCGCCGGCGGCCACGGCCGCTTGGGCCTGCGCGCCCGCGAGGTTGGCGAGCGCCTGCTCCGCGGCCTTGGTGCGCGGGGCGTATTTCTCGCCGCGGTCGTTGGCGACCTCCTCGCGGAAGCCGGAGAACGCGTCCCCGCGGCCCTGCCGGACGTTGATCTTGCCTTCCTTCTCGAGGACCTTCACCGTGTCCATGATTTTGGCGCGCTCCTCCTCCACCTGCGCGGGCGTCAGGCCCGCGGCGTATTCGATGGACTCTTTAAGGAGGGCGGCGGCGCCGGCCGACATGTTGCCGAGGAACTTGTTGACCACGTCCGGGGCCGCGCCCTGCAGGGCCTTGGCCATGGATTCGGTCTTGAGCTCGCGCACGATGCTCTGCATGTCGCGGTCCGGGAAGGCGACGACGTCCTCGAAGGTGAGGATGAACTTGCGCACTCGCTGATAGACGTCCGGCTTCTCGTTTTTGAGGTACTCGAGGATGTTCGAGCGGGTCTGGGTGTCGGCCTCATCCAACAGCTGCGTCAAACGTTCCATTCCGCCGACGACGAAATCGACGGACTCCTTGACGTCCGCGTCGATCGCCATCAACTGCTCGCGCGTGAGCTGGCGGATTTTGAGCGCCTCGATGGCGACCTTGGCCTGCAGCTCCACGGGCAACGCGGTGAGCGTGGCGCGGGCCAGCTCGGGCTTGAGGTAGCTCAGCACGACGGCCATGAGCCACGGCTCGTCGGCGCGCGCGAGGAACAGGTTCCCCAGGCGCTTGTAGTTCTCTTCCGTGATGTAAGTGAACGGTTCGAACTTCTTCATGGCTTCATCCTCCTCCGGAGGGGCCGGGGGCGGCTCCGGCGGCTTGCGTCCCAGCATGATGTCGAGTTCGCCTTTGGAAAGCTCTTCGAGGGTCTCGTCGTCCTCTCCCTCGCCGTCTTTCTGCTCGTCCTCGCCTTTGTTGAGCACCTCGTATTCGCCCAGCTTCTTCTCGCGCAGGGCGGACACGTAGGTCTTGAAGAAACGCGCGAGCGGGCCGAAGAGGAACGACAGGAACAGCAGCAGCAGCAGCGCGTAGAGCAGGGGCAGATAGACGGACGGCTTCTTGAGGTCGTCGCGCCAGTCCACCAGCGGCGGCTTCTCGAACTTGGTGGGACGGAACACCACCTGGTCCTTCTGGAGCTGGTACTGGCCCATCGCATCGACGATGCGGTCGCGCACGAGCGCCACGGTCGCGGCGTCTTTTTCCGCGCTGAGCACGCCGTCGTCGTGGATGACGGTGACCTGGAGGCGCTTGAACACGGGCTTCATGGCGAAGCGCTCTTCTTGCACGCCCTTCTGCTGCTGGGCCTGCTGGGCCTGCGCCTGCTCGGGGCGGTCGGGCGTCGCGGGGCCGGCGGTGATGGTTTTGGGCTTGGGGATGCCGGGCAGCACGAAGGTCGTCTGCATCCCGCCCTTGGCGCCGCCGCCCTTCTCCTTGTATTTCTCGGCCAAGCCCATGCCCATGCGCTGGCTTTCCTCGCTCTCGAGCTTGAGCTCCATCTCCACGTCCACGAAGGGCATGGCCTTGCCTTTGCCCAGGATGGAGTCGAGCACGTCGCGCTGGATCTTGAGCTCGGAGTCGGCCTTGATGCGCGCCTGCTCCTGGAGCAGCCCCAGGTCGGGGGCGATGACGGCCGCGACCCCCGGCCTGACGGCCAAGGGCCCCGCGAAGAGGGCGGCGAGCAGCAAGAAGCGCATCTTTCCTTTTATGAGTCCAAGCCCTTCAGTATGGTCCGCATCGTGTTACAAAAACAAGGCAATAAACCGGTTTATTGGCGGATGGAGTTGAGGAACTCGCGCACCGAGCGGTTGTTCGGGTCCAGCTCCAGGACCTTGCGCCACACCGCGACGGCCTTGTCCTTCTGCTCCATCAGGAAGAAGGCCGAGCCCATGATCTCGAGCGCGGTCACGTTGTTGGGCTCGAGGTCGAGCACGTCCTGCGCGCGGCGCACCGCGGCGTCGTAGTGGCCGTCATAGACGGACTGGCGGGCGTCGAAGACCTTCTGGTCCACCCAGGTGAACTGCTCGGGGCCCTCGAGGCGGCGGGTCACGTCGGAGACGTTGGCTTCCTTCTCGACCATGTTCAGCAGGCCGAGCAGCTTCTCGTCGCGCGGGTTCTTGTTGAAGGCGTAGCGCAGCGCGTTGACCGAGACCTTCAGGTCGCGGCCATCGACGTAGGCGATGGCGCCCTTGCGCACGAAGGTCTGGAACTCCTCGCCGCCGGCGGCCTGCGGCACGAAGGCCGTCACGTTCTGCAGGCGGCCGAGCATGGTGGCCACCTGTTTGTTGCCCGGGGCCGCGTCCTGCGCCTGGTTGAGCTTCTGGGCGGCCAGGGCGAAGTTGCCCTCGTTGAAGGCCTCCATGGCCTGCTTGATGAAGCCGCGGACCTGGACGGTGGTGCGGTCGGAGCGGGACTGGCCGAAGCGGAAGGTGATGGAGAAACGCGTGGAGGAGCCGAGGTCGTGGATGCCCTGGGCGACGTCCAAGCCGAAGGAGCGGAAGTTGAGGCCGAACCCGAAGTCGTTCTCCTGGATGCGCGGCAGGCCGAGCAGGCCGAAGCGGAAGGCGAACCAGCGCGCCACCCAGTATTCGCCGCCGAAGCGCATGTCCATGTCGCCGTTGAGCACCTTCTGGGCGTCCGCGGCCAAAGTCAGGCGCTCCTTGAACAGGCGCAACGAGTTGCCGACCTTGATGGTCACGGGCAGCTTGTCGTCGGTGTCGCCGGTGCGCTGGGCGAAGACGTTGGTCAGGCCGAAGCCGAGCCGGTAGGAGTTGCCCATGAACTTCATCGCGCCGATGTCGAGGCTCTTGAAGTTGTCGGAGGAGCCGCCGAGCTTGCGGGTGACCTGTTTGCCGGTCATGCCGAAGAACACGGTCTCGGTCACGTTTTTGCCCCAGGACAGCGCCATCGCCTGCTGGTTGTCGGAGAACGAGCCGCCCGGGGTGATGGTCTGGGCTTCGCCCGTGGCCGGGTTGAACGTGACGTCCACCTTCTCGAAGCCGGTGTTGGCGAGCTGGGTGATGCTCAGCGCGAAGGTGCCGCCGCCTTTGGTGGGGTGGGCGTAGCCCATATAGGTCAGCTTGGTGGACTGGAACAAGGTCGCCTGCATCGTGGTAACTTCTTTGCGCTGCAGCTGGGCCAGGCCCGCCGGGTTCCAGTAGGCGGCGGACGCGTCGTCGGAGATGCCGTAGTAGGCGCCGCCCATGGCCAGCGCGCGCCCGCCCACGCCGTAGTTCAGGAATTGGCCGGCCTGGCCGCCGGACTGGGCGTAAGCGTTAGACGCCGACAGGAGTATACAGAGGGCCGCCAGGATGGCGGCGAGGCCCGTCATAGGCGCTTGCGGCGCCGACGCGGGCGCGATACGAACGGGGGCGATGCCCCCCTTCATCCAATGGGCCATTTCTATTCGGTAGCCTGACGCTCCCGCCAGACGGGAGTCATGGCTTTGCGCCCCGGACTTGCGCCCGGTTTGCCGTTATCGCCCGTCTGCGACGACGACCTCGGACCGGCCCATGGATCTCCAACCCCCCGATCCAAAATACGGCCGAGACGACGCAGACAGGATGCTACCTCCCCAGTATAACGGAATTGTTTCCCCCGTCAAGGCCCAGGGGCTTAGCGCTCTTACTATAGGGTTCGGGGCATGTCAATCCAGTCACCAGGGCTGGACAAGCCTTTCTGCCCCTGTTAAACTCGGGAAAGTCGTGGACCCCATAGACCCCGAAGAAGCCGCCAGGCGCAAGAAAACCCTCATGCTCCTCGCGGGAGGCGCCGTCTCCTTGGTGCTGCCCCTCCTGGGCATACTCTATATGCGCTGGAACGAGAGCCGGGGCATCGCCAAACAATCGGCCGCCGCCGAGGTGTTCCAGGCGCGTGAAGGCGAGCGCCGCATCGTGCCCTCCAACGCGCCCGCCATGGCCGCCGCGGTGGCCCTCGGAGCGCCCGCCCAGGCTCCGTCCTCCCCTCCGGCCGGCATGATGACGCCCCTGCCCAGCGGCGCGAGCGGCGGCCAAGGCGGCGGCTCGTTGGGGTTCATCAAGCCCAGCGACGACTATTTCAAGGACAAACCGGCCGAGGCGCCCGCGCCGAAGAAAGAGGAGGCGGCCCCGCCGCCGCCGCCCGCCGAAGAGCCCAAGGCCGCGCCCGCCAAAACCGCGAAGACCAAACCCGGCAAAAAGGCCTTCGCCATGCCGAAGCTCAACACCACCAAGGGCTTCACCAGCTTCAAGCGCAACCAGCCCGGCGCCGCCGCTGAAGAGGGCGGCGGAGACGACGCCTCCCCCGCCGACATGGCCGAGATGCTCAAGAGCATCCCCGGCGGCGCGAACAACCCCGACGTGCAGAAGTATCTGAACCAGAAGAAGTAGCCGCCGCGCCCCGCGCGCGAAAAAGCCGGCCCCCGGTTTTCACCGAGGGCCGGCTTTTCACGCGGAACGAGGACGGCGAACCGACTCAGGCGGCGAGCGGTTTCAGGGAACGCAGCACGGTCTCGCCGATCTCGGAGAGGTTCTCGACGACGGTGATGCCGGCGTCGCGCATGGCCTTCACCTTGGAGGCGTGGGTGCCGGAACCGCCTTCGACGATGGCGCCGGCGTGGCCCATGCGCCGCCCCTCCGGGGCGGCTTTTCCCGCAATAAAGCCGAATACGGGCTTGGACATCTTGTCCTTGAAGAAACGCGCCGCCTCTTCCTCGCCGGTGCCGCCGATCTCGCCGATCATGACCACGCAATCGGTGTCGGGGTCCTCCTCGAACTTCGCGAGGATGTCGGCGTGGCTGGAGCCGTTGATGGGGTCGCCGCCGATGCCGACGACGGTGGACTGGCCGAGACCGCGCTTGGTGAGCTGATCGACGGCCTCGTAGGTCAACGTGCCGGAGCGCGAGACGACGCCCACGCGGCCGGGCTTGTGGATGAAGCCGGGCATGATGCCGGCCTTGCACTGGCCGGGCGTGATGACGCCGGGGCAGTTCGGCCCGATGAGGGTGATTTCACGGCCGGTGCGCTCTTGCTGCGTGATGGAGCGCTTCACGCGGGCCATGTCGAGGACCGGGATGCCCTCGGTGATGCACAAGACGACGGAGCAGCCGCCGTCCACGGCCTCGAGGATGGCGTCGGCCGCGAAAGGCGCGGGCACGAAGATCAGCGAGACGAACGCGTCGGTGGCGCGCACGGCCTCGTGCACGGTGTTGAAGACCGGGCGGTCGAGGTGGGTCTGGCCGCCGCGGCCGGGAGTGACGCCCGCGACGATCTGCGAGCCGTACTCCATGCACTGCTTGGCGTGGAAGGAGCCCTGCGAGCCGGTGAAGCCCTGGACCAGGATTTTCGAGTCTTTGTCGAGGATGATCGCCATGTTATTTCGCCGCCTCCACCGCTTTCTGCGCCGCGTCCCACAGCTCGTCGGCCGTGATGATGGGCAGGCCGGAGTCCGCCAGAATCTTGCGGCCCGCCTCGACGTTGGTGCCCTGCAGGCGCACCACGAGAGGGACCTTGAGCTTGACCTTCTTGAGCGCGCCGACGACGCCGGCCGCGATCATGTCGCATTTGACGATGCCGCCGAAGATGTTGATGAGGACGGCCTTCACCTTCTTGTCCTTGAGGATGATCTTGAGCGCGTGCGTGACCCGCTCCTCGTTGGCGCCGCCGCCGACGTCGAGGAAGTTGGCCGGGCTGCCGCCGGCGAGCGCGATGGTGTCCATCGTGCCCATGGCGAGCCCCGCGCCGTTGACCATGCAGCCGATGTTGCCGTCCAGCCCGACGTAGGAGATGTCCGCGGCTTTGGCCTCGATCTCGAGCGCGGAGGCCTCGTGGTCCGTCATCTTGGCCAGCTCGGGTTGGCGGAACAGCGCGTTGTCGTCGCCGGAGAACTTGCAGTCCAGCGCCATGCAGCCCTCGGGCGTGAGGATGAGCGGGTTGATCTCGAGCATGGAGCAGTCGAGGTCGATGAAGGCCTTCACCAGCGCCTTGGCGGTCTTGACGAAGCCGCTGACGCGGTCGGCGGGCACTTCGAGCTGGAAGGCGAGGCGGCGGCCGGCGAAGTCGCGCAGGCCGACGTTGGGGTCCACGGCCATGCGGATGATGGCCTCGGGCTTGTCATGGGCGAGCGTCTCGATGTCCATGCCGCCCTGGGCCGACGCGATGATGACGGGGCCCGCGGTCTTGCGGTCCATGACGACGGAGAAGTAGAGCTCGCGCTCGATCTTCACGCCGCCCTCGATGAACAGCTCCTTGACCTTGATGGCGTGGCCGTGGGTCTGGAGCGTGATCAGGTCCATGCCGATCATCTTCTTCGCGAGCTGCTGGGCTTCTTTGGGCGTCTTGGCCAGCTTGATGCCGCCGGCCTTGCCGCGGCCGCCGGCCAGCACCTGGGCCTTGAGAACCCAGGGACCCTTCTTGCCGGCGCGTTTCATCGCGGCGGCCAGCTGGGCGGGCTTGGTGATGACGCCGCCGGCGGGAGGCACCGCGACGCCGCGGGCCTTCAGGAACTCTTTGCCTTCGTGCTCGAGAAGTTTCATGTCTCTCCGTTTAAGCGGCCACGGTCCACGTCTCGGGACCCTTGAGGAGCTTCTGCAGGTCGGCGGGCTTGTCGGTCTTGGCCTGTCCGATCTGCGCGCCCATGAGCTCGTGCAACGTCGGGCGTTCCACCGCGCGGAACACGCCCTGCGGCACGGGCAGCTCCAGGTGCGCCAGCAGGTTCGCCAGCGTCGCCGACTTGGCCTTCTCGTCGTGGACCAGCAGGTCCTTGGGCGGGGCGGCGGGGTCGAACGTCACCACCTCGGGCTCGAGGCCGTTGAGGCGGATGCCCTTGTCCTTCTTGGCGCCGAAGATCATCGGCTGGCCGTGCGCGAGCTTCATCATCTTGTCGTCGCGCACGTCCTTGGCCGCGACGGGCTCGAACGCGCCGTCGTTGAAGACGATGCAGTTCTGGAAGATCTCGATGAACACCGAGCCCTTGTGGTGCGCGGCGCGGGTCAGCACCTCGCCGAGGAACGGGAGGTCCGTATCGACGGCCCGGGCCACGAAGCTCGCCTCGGAGGCCAAGGCGAGGGCCATCGGGTTCAAGGGCGCGTCGATGGTGCCGTAAGGCGAGGACTTGGTCTTCTTGCCGATCTCGGAGGTCGGCGAATACTGGCCCTTGGTCAGGCCGTAGATGCGGTTGTTGAAGAGCAGGATTTTCAGGTCCACGTTGCGGCGCAGCGCGTGGATGAGGTGGTTGCCGCCGATGGACAAGCCGTCGCCGTCGCCGGTAACGACCCACACCTGCGTGTCGGGGTTGGCGCACTTGATGCCGGTGGCCACCGTCGGCGCGCGGCCGTGGATGGAGTGGAAGCCGTACGTGTTCATGTAGTACGGGAAGCGGCTGGAGCAGCCGATGCCGGAGACGAACACGTATTTCTCCTTGGGAATCTTCAGCGTGGGCAGCATCTTCTGCACGGTCGCCAGGATGGCGAAGTCGCCGCAGCCGGGGCACCAGCGGACCATCTGGTCGGACTTGAAGTCCTTGGCGGTCTGCACGATGGGGCCCGCCGCCGGGAGCATCTCCATCTCGTCTTTCTGGTCGGCCATGTTACTTGCCCCCCGCGAGGATCGCATCGACGCCGGCCTCGATCTCCGTCACCTTGAACGGCTGGCCCTTGATCTTGTTGAGCCCGGTGGCGGGGACGAGGTACTTGGCCCGGAGGACCTTGAGCAGCTGGCCCATGTTGAGCTCGGGCACGATGACGTGTTTGAAGCCCGCCATGATGTCGCCCAGGTCGGGCGGCAGCGGGTTGAGGTGGCGCAGGTGGACGGCCGAGACCTTCTTGCCGGCCTTCTGCATGTTCTGCACCGCGGTCGTGATGGAGCCGTAGGTGCCGCCCCAGCCCACGAGAAGGACGTCGCCCTTCTTCTCGCCCAGGACCTCGAGCGGCGGGATGTCCTGCGCGGCCTTGTTGACCTTGGCGGCGCGCAGGCGCACCATGCGCTCGTGGTTGTCGGGGTCGTAGGAGATATTGCCTGTTATGTCTTGCTTTTCGATCCCGCCGATGCGGTGCTCGTAACCGGGAACTCCGGGAATAGGCCACGGACGCGCCATGGTCTCCGGGTCGCGTTTGTACAGCTTGAAGTCGGCGAGCGCCGGGACCGGCGCCTTCTCGAACTTCTGGAGCTTGGACGCGTCCGGAATGAGCCACGGCTCGGAGCCGTTGGCGAGGTAGCCGTCGGTCAGGAGGAAAACCGGCGTCATGTATTTGACCGCGAGGCGGCTGGCCTCGTAAGCCATGTGGAAGCAGTCCGACGGCGTCGCCGCCGCGAGCACGATGACGGGGCATTCGCCGTTGCGGCCGTACAGGGCCTGGAACAGGTCGGCCTGCTCGGTCTTCGTCGGCAGGCCCGTCGAAGGGCCGCCGCGCTGGACGTTCAAGATGACCAGGGGCAGCTCGGTCATGACCGCGAGGCCGATGGCCTCGCCTTTGAGGGCCACGCCGGGGCCCGAGGTGCTCGTCAGCGCCAGGTGGCCCGCGAAGGCCGCGCCGATGGCGGTGCCGATGGCCGCGATTTCGTCCTCGGCCTGGAAGGTCTTCACGCCGAAGTTCTTGTGTTTGGACAGCTCATGGAGCACGTCGGAGGCCGGGGTGATGGGGTAGGAGCCGAGCCACAGCGGCAGGCCGGAGACGTTGGACGCCGCGACGAAGCCGAGCGCGGTCGCCTCGTTGCCGGTGATGTTGCGGTACAGGCCGGGCTTAATCGGCGCCTTGCGCACGCGGAAGTGGTGGCCGAAAATCTCGGCCGTCTCCGAGTAGGCGTTGCCGGCGTGCAGGGCCTTGTGGTTGGCCTCGACGTATTTCGGGTTCTTCTTGAACTTCTGCTCGATCCACTTGAGCGTGGCTTCCATGGGCCGGTCGTAGAGCCAGTACATCATGCCGAGCGCGAAGAAGTTCTTGCAGCGCTCGGTCTCGGTGGCGGTCAGGCCCATGCCGTCGAGCGCGTTGCGCGTGAGGCGGCCGAGCTCGACGGGGATGACGCGGAAGTCGGAGAGCGAGCCGTCGTCGAGCGGGTTCTTCTCGTAACCCGCCTTCTTCAGGTTGGCGTCGCCGAAGGTGTCCTTGTTGACGAGGAGCATCCCGCCCTTGCGCAGGTCCTTGATGTTGGCCTTAAGCGCCGCCGGGTTCATCGCGACCAACACGTCGGGCGCGTCGCCGGGGGTGAGCACCTCGCGCGAGGAGAACTGGATCTGGAAGCCGGACACGCCGGCGATGGTGCCCACGGGGGCGCGGATCTCGGCGGGGTAGTCGGGGAAGGTGGAGAGGTCGTTGCCGGCGAAGGCGGTCGTCGTGGTGAACTGCATGCCGGTGAGCTGGATGCCGTCACCGGAGTCGCCGGCGAACCGAATCGTGGCCGATTCGATGTCCTCGATGGGGAGAGTGGAAGGCTTGGGTTGCGTGGAGGTGTCGCTCATGCAAGCTCCGTCGGGCTAAGTCATCGCGGCCAGTGGCCGCATTTCCCTATTATAACCCCCGGAAGCGTCGGGCGGCTATTGACCTAGGTCAAGGTTCGCCCACGCGGGGCCGAGCGCCCGGAAACGACGATACTTAGCGACGGCCCGCGGGGAGCGAGTCGGCCCCGGCGGACATCAAGGCCAGCATGTCGGCCATGCCGCGGCGCACGCCTTCCTCGGTCTCCCGGGGGACGTACAACGGCGGGCCGCGGCGCACCGGTCGCGGCCCGGCGAACGTCGCGGTGGACGCCCTCAGCTCGGGGACGCCCGAAGACGACGGCGGCAACAGCAGGACGAACAGCTTCGTCCACGCCGACGTCGGACGCGGCGCCGGGGCGACGACGAGGTCGGCCTCCCGCGACGCGGCCTGCTCGTGCGCGGTAGCGGCTGGGGCGGCGCGGCTCGGCTCGGGCCGCGGCGCCTCGCGGCGCAACGGGCCGTCGGCGCCTTCGGGCAGGCGGCCTTCGCGGGCCTGGTCCTCGTCGGGAGCCTGCGCCATGCCGACCAGGCCATGTACGCCTCGCCCTGCCCCCTCACGAGCGGGGCGGCGGCCAGGGCCGCGACGAAGGCCAGGGCGACGACGAGACGCGTCCTCATGAACACAGGATAGCGCCGAAACCGTCTCGCCCCTAGGGGCCACCCGGCCCTTTGGCGCCCGGCAGGAGGCCCCGTCCTCGTTGGGCCTTAGGGCCGTGTCGTTTTAGGGCTTACGGGAAAGGCCCTAGCCGCGCAGCTCGAACTGCATGGTGGTCGCGCCGCAGTCGATGATGTCGCCTTCCTTCAACACCGCGGAGCCGGCGACCTTGGTCCCGTTGACGACCGGGTAGCCGTCGGCGACCGCGACGAGCACGAAGCCCTCGGGCTTGCGATGGATGGAGGCGGCGACCTCGGGCGCCGAGCCGAACAGGCCCGAGCCTTTGATCTGTATCTGCACGCGGTCGGACTTGCCGATGTAGGTGGACATGCCCTTGAGCTCGATCTCGACGTTGGCGTCCACCGCGCCCTTGAGGATGCGCAGCCAGCCGGCCTTCTGCGGGCCTTCGGGCTTGGACGCGGCCGTCGAGGCGGCCGCCAGCTCCGCCTGCTTCTGCGGGGTGAGCACCATGGTCGAATCGCCGGACGGCTCGGCCTTCTCGGCGGCGGGCGCCTCGGGCGGGTTGTCCTCGACGAAGACCAGCGCGTGTTTGGCCAGCCCGACGACGTCGTGGTGCTTGAGGCCGGACGTCTTCACGCGTTTCTCGTTGAGGAAGGTGCCGTTGGTGGACTCCAGGTCCTCGACGAAGAAGCCCGAGCCCTGCTTGACCAGCTTGCAATGGTGCCCGGAGATGGCCGGGTTGTCGATGACGATATCGTTGTCGGGCTTGCGGCCGACGGTGATGGCGTCTTTATCCCAGGCGATCTCTTTGATCACCGCGGCGTTGAACTTCAGCAGAAGCTTGGGCATGTCTCTCCTCCGTCAGCGGCCGAGCAGGCGGCGCACGAGCCCGCCGACCCCGCCGCCGCCGTCTCCGCCGGGCACGCGCGCGGCCACGACGGTGATGTTGTCCACTCCGCCCCCCGCCCGCGACTTGGCGATGAGGGCGTCCACGATGCGGGCCGGCTCGCGTTCACACGCGATGGTCGCGGCCACCTCGGCGTCGGTCACCATCTTGTTGACGCCGTCGGTGGCCAAGATGACGATGTCGCCGGGCAGCAGCGGGTGGTCGGCGACGTCCACGGCGACGTCGGCCTCTGCGCCCAGGGCCCGCGTCAGTATGTTCTGCAGGTTGGAGCGCGCGGCCTGGTCGGCGGTGATTTGCCCGCGCTTGACCTGCTCGCCGACGAGGGAATGGTCCTCGGTGAGCTGGGTGAGCTCGCCCTTGCGCCACAGGTAGAGCCGGCTGTCGCCCACGTGCGCCACGGTGAGTCCTTTGGCATCGACGATGGCCGCGACCACGGTCGTGCCCATGCCCGCGTCCTTGGGGAAGGCGCGGCCCTTCTCGTATATCATCGTGTTGGCCGTCTTCACGAAGTATTCGAGCTGGCTGCCGCGCACCGAGAGCCCGTGCGTCCCGCCCTCCGGCACGATGTTCTTGGAGCCGCCGAGCATCTTGCGCGCGAAATCCACGATGGTTTTAGAGGCGAGGTCGCTGGCGACCTCGCCCGAGTTGTGGCCGCCCATCCCGTCGGCCACGACGAGCAGCCCCAGGTCCGGCTCCACGGCGAAGTTGTCCTCGTTGTTCTTGCGCACGATGCCCGGGTCCGTCGCGCCCGCGATCTCGACGGAATCCTTGGTCCTCATAGGGGCTCCTGAGGGTGGCTCGGGTTGAGGCGGATGGTCGCGTCCGGGCTCTGCGTCGGCTCGACGCGCATCGTGGCGCTGAGGTCCACGCCTTTGGCGGGCGGCGGAGGGACGTCGCCGGCGAGCAGGTCGTTTTTGGGCGGAGGCGGCACGTCTCCGGCCAACGCGTTGTTCTTGGGGGGCGGCGGCAGCTCGGCGCCCCCGCCCGCGCCCGCGCGCTGCGCGGGCTCGATGCGAAGGGTGCCGTCGGCGGGCGGCGCCGCGGCCGGCGCGGGAGCCGGCGCGGCCTTGGGCGGCGCCAGCTTCCAGTTCGGGATGGTCGGGCCCAACGTGCGCTCCGAGGCGGGCGTGGCGGCCGGGGCCGGCTTGGGCGCCGCGACGGGCGCGTCGTTGAGCCCGGGCAACGTCACGCCGGGGCTCGTTTTCTCGGGCGGGAGCGTTTTTTCCGACGCGGCGAGCCCGACGGGGGCCTGCGGCGTGCGCGACGGCGCGGCGACCGGCGGCGCGGCCGGCGCCGTGACCTCGGCGGTTTTGGCCGCCGGCGGCGCGGCGGGAGCCGGGGCGGGCGCGCCGCCCTTGAGCTCGGCGATGACGCCGCGGATGGCGGCGGCCATCTCGGAGCCTCGCGAGAACCGCTCCTCGGGCTTCTTGGCCAGGCCTTTATCGATGACGGCCTTCAGGCTCGACGGCAGGCCCGGCCGCACGACGTTGATGTCGGGGTGCGGGTCGTTGGCGATCTGGAAAAGCAAGGTGCCGATGCCTTCGCCGCCCTTGAAGGGCTTCTCGCCGGCCGTGAGCTCGAACAGCGCGACCGCCAGCGAGAACAGGTCCGAGCGCCCGTCCACCTTCTTGCCCGCGACCTGCTCGGGGCTCATGTAGGACGGCGTGCCCATGACCGTGCCGGTGGCGGTCTTGGAGGAGGCGGAAATGCGCGCGATGCCGAAGTCGGCGACGCGGATGCTGCCGTCCTTGAGCAGCATGATGTTGGCGGGCTTGATGTCGCGGTGGACGATGCCGGCCGCGTGCGCGTAGTCGAGCGCGTCGGCGACCGTCGCGACGTAGTCGAGAGCCTTCTCGAGCGGCAGCAGCCCGTCCTTCGTGCCGTATTTAACCAGGTCGTGGCCGTCGAGCAGCTCCATGGCGATGTAGGCGACCTCGTTCTCGTCGCCCGCGTCGAAGATGCGCACGATGTTGGGATGGTTGAGCGTGCCCGCGGATTCCGCCTCGCGGAAGAAGCGCTCCTTGACGTCCTTAAGCGAGGCGTCGTCGCCGCCGGCCTCGAGCATCATGGTCTTGATGGCGACCATGCGGTTGATCTTCGGGTCGCGTCCGAGATAAACCACGCCCATCGCGCCGCGGCCGAGCTCCTTCTCGATCTCGTAGCGCCCGAGCGTGGGCTTGGTCGAGCCGCCCGCGATCATGACGGTGCCGTCTTTCTTGGCCCCGCCCACGCCGCCGAACACCGCGCCTTCGGACGCGGCCTTGAGCATCTTGGTCTTCTCGGCGATGTCCTTGTATTTCGGGTCCTTGGCCGCGATATGGTCTAGCACCGCCGCGGCCTTGGAGAACTGGCGCTTGCGCTCGAAGTCCAGCGCGAGGTTGTAGAGGGTGTCCTTGAGGTTGTCGTCGAGCGGGCACAGGCGGAACTTCTCGAAGGCGAGGTCGTACATGCCCTGGCCCTGGAAGGAAAGACCGAGCATCTTGTTGGTCTCCACCTGGGACGCCTCGACCAATTCCTTGCCCTTCTCGGTGACGAGGAAGCTCTTGGAGATGATGACGAGGTAGCCGGCGATGAGCAGCACCAGCGGGTAGCCGATCTTGAGCCACTGGCCCTGGGTGAAGAGGAAGGTGCCCGCGCCCATGAGGCCCAAGGCCAGCACGATGCTGACCACCAGCCCCCACAACGCCCTCAGGCGCGGCAGGATGAACATGATGAAGAGGCCCATCAGCGCGATGAGCCCCCACTCGGCCTTCTCGGCCCAAAGCGGGCGCGTGAGGAACTTCTGGTGGAGGACGTTCTCGATGACGTTGGCGACGACCTCCATGGACGGGAAGCCGGCGGCCACCGGCGTCTGATACACCGTGGCGATGCCCAGCGCCGTGGGCCCGACGATGACGATCTTGTCCTTGAACAGCGAGGCGTCCACCTTGTCGTTCATCACGTCCTGGTAGGACACGATGCGCGTGGTCTCGAGGGCGGGGCCGTTGAAGGTCACCGCCATCATGTTCTCGGAGTCCAGCGGCATGGACAGGCGCCCGACCTTCAGCTCGCTGCCCGGCGTGAACTGGAGATCCTCGGGCTTGAGCCCGAGGTAGGCCATCGTCAGGCGCAACGCGTAGGACGGATAGAGTTGGCCGCCGTATTTGATGAGCGGCGCGTCGCGGCGCACCACGCCGTCGATCTCGGGGTAAAGGTTCACGTGGCCCAGGCCGGCGGCGGCCTCGGCGAAGGCGGGCACGGGCGGGGCCATCTTCGATTCCTCGTAGATCAGCCCGTCGAGGCCCGCGGGCGCGGCGATGGCCGAGCTCGACACCGCGACGGTCGCGGGCTCGGCCTTGGCGCCCACCGAGCCGGGCGTGAAGAACAACGGCAGCACGACGTCGGGCGCGGCCGCGAGCGCGGCCTGCAGCTTGGAGTCGGAGTCCAGGGAGACAGCGGCCGAGGAGAACTCGGTCGAGAAATCGACGCCTTTCTGCGACACCTTGCGCGCGGCGATCAGCTCGCGATAGACGCCCTCGAGCCGGCGGATCTCGAGGAGCCCTTGGTTCTGCTCGGCCTCCGAGAAGAGCACGTTGAGGCCGATGACCTTCGGGGCGGCGAGCCGCAGCTTGGCGATGACGTCGGCCATACGCGTGCGGGGCCAGGGCCAGCGGCCGAGCTGGGCGATGGAGTCGTCGTCGATGGCGACGAGCACGATCTCGGCCGGCGGGGTCAGGTTCTGGCGCAGCTTCGCGCGCAGGTCATACGCCTTGAACTCGACGCTCTCCAAGAGCGGCAGCCGGATGAAAAAGGAGCCGGCCACGAACGCCGTCAACGCGAGACCGAGGAGCGCGTCGATCC
Organism: uncultured Elusimicrobia bacterium; assembly: GCA_965283875.1. Lineage (GTDB taxonomy): Bacteria > Elusimicrobiota > Elusimicrobia > UBA1565 > UBA9628 > GWA2-66-18. The sequence goes on from CBDIQC010000001.1 coordinate 545,371, forward strand.
AGACGGACTTCTTCTTCATTAATAGGAGGGTTTCAGGTGGAAGTAATGATGAAAATTCCTACGCCGTGCTGAGTGTAAGGGTTTGCCCCATTCTTGTCAACCCTGGCACGGTCACAAATCAACGGCGGTCCGGCGCGCATGCGCCGGACCGCCGTTCGTGTTGCCGTTGCGGCGTTATTTGGAAGCGCGCCCGCCGAGAAAAGTCCAACCGAAGGGCAGCAACCCCGCCGTGAGCGCGGCCTTGATGAGGTCGCCGGGCACGAACGGGTACAGGCCCGCGGGCAACACGGCCGAAGCGGGCATGAAACGCGCCAGGCCGAGGCAGCCGAAGGCCAGGATGGGCAGGCTGCCCAGCAAGGTCATCGCGAACGCCCGCGCCGGCGTGCGGTCCCAGCCGCGTTCGGCCAACAAGCCGACGACGAAGGCGCCGACGGGGAAACCGACGAGGTAGCCGCCCGTGGGGCCGGCGAAGTGCACGAACCCCGCCGCGCCGCCCGCGAAAACGGGCAGCCCGACGGCGCCTTCCAGCAGGTACAACAGCACGGCGGCCGCGCCGCGGCGCGAGCCGAGCAGCGCGCCGGCGTAGAGGACGCCCAGCGTGCCGCCCGACAACGGGACGGGCGTGAACGGCAGCGGGATGGCGATGCGCGCGCAGGCGGCGATGAACAGGCTCGCGGCTCCGACGACGAGCAGGTCGCGGCGCAGGCCCTTCTCGGGCCAAAGGGTCTCGGTCATGGTCGGCATGGTGGCGACGGCGTTCATTGGACGGCCTCCTTGGTTCTGCGCGACAGGGGCAGGCGGACGACGAACTGGGCTCCGCCCGTCGGGCCCGGCTGGACCCAGATGACGCCCCCGTGCAGCTTCACGATCTTGGCGCAGATGTTGAGCCCCAGCCCGAATCCCGAGCGCGACGGCCCGGGCTCGAGCTGGCGGAACTTCTCGAAGACGGCGGTGCGTTGGGCCTCGGGAATGCCGGGGCCCGTGTCGGTCACGGCGAGCTCGAGATGGTCGGCGCCCGCGGGGATGACCTCGAGGGTCACGTGGCCCTCGGGCGGCGTGAACTTCACCGCGTTGGAAAGCAGGTTGTGCAGCAGCCGCTCGAGCAGCCGCTCATCGGCCTCGATGACGGGCGACTCGACGGGCGCGCGCACGTCGAGCACGATGCGCCGTTCGTCGGCCAGCGGCTGGAACAGTCGCGCGGCGCGGCGCAGCAAGGCGCGCGCGTCCACGGGCGTGGGCGACAGGCGCAGGCGGCCGCTCTCGATGCGCGCGGAGTCGAGCGTGTCCTTCACGAGCATGGTCAGGCGCTCCACCGACTGGCGCCATCTGGTCGAGCCAGCCCGTCGGGCGGCAAGTCGGGCCCGAGCAGCGCGCGCACCAGCGTGCCGTACGACGTCGACATGCCGAACAGCGGCGCGCGCAGGTCGTGCGATACGGCGCTGCAAGAACTCCTCCTGCGCGGCGGCCATGTCGGCCAGCGGTGACGTCGCGCATGGATCATCAGCACGCCGACGCCGGCACGGGGTCGCTGAGCATGGAGCGCCGCGCATACGAGCTCACCGGGTCGCCGCCGCGGCCGCGACCGCGCCGAGCCCAGCCGGCGGAATGCGCCTCGCGCAGCTCCGGCACCGCGCCGCCGCAGAGCGTCGCGCGGCACGAGCCACGCGCGTCGCCCGGGCTCGGCGTCGCGCGTATTGGCGCCGAGCAGCGGCAGCGCCGCGGCGTCGACCCTGTTGCTGCGCCAGCGCAGGTTGGTCATGATGAGCGCGTCGGGCAGCTTCTCGACGAGCGCCTCGAGCCGCGCGCGCTCCAGCGCCAGCCCCGCCTTCGCCTCGGCGAGCGCCAGCGCGAGGTCGGACTGCGCGCGCGCGAACTGCGGGCCGAGCCGGCGCCAGCCGCCCAGGCGTTTCTCGTCGAGCGGCGTGCCCAGGTCGCCTTGGGTCCAACGCTCGAGGCCGCGCTCCAGCTCGCGCAGCGGAAGAACGAACCAACGCCAGGCGAGCCAGGAGAACGTCAGCGAGATGGCCAGGGAGCCGCCCGCCGCCGCGACGAGCGCCGCGGACGGAGCGCCGGGATGCGTCCCGATCCACCAACCCGCGAGGCCGGTCGGCAGCGCGCCGGCGAGGAACATCACCCAGGACGCGCGTCCGAAGAGGTCCACGGCGCGAGTCTATCAAATTCCCATGGACGGACGGCCGGAGGCCTGTTATGCTGGGGGCGATGAGGCTCGCGCTCCTGCTCGCACTCGTTGCCTGCGCCGCTCCCGCGTCGGCCGCTTCGGCGGACCCGGCCGCCCCGGCCTACGAGGAGCTTCCCCCCGGCCGTTATTCGGTGGCGATCACCGGCCTGGTCTCGACCGTGTGCGCCCGCGCGGTCGCGGCCGAATGGGCCCGGCTCCCGGAGGTCGAGAAGGTCGAGGTGGATTTCGACGCGGAACGCGCCGTGGTCCTCGTCCGCCTGGACCGCACCTTGCGGGTCGCCACTCTGCGCAAGGCGCTGCGCCGCGCCGAAAAGCTGGCCCGCCTCGGCGCGCGTTACGACCTCAAGGACATCCTCTACAAGCCTTAGGCGAAGGCGTCGTATAAAAGGGAAGGGCCCGCCTTTCGGCGGGCCCTTCGATTTGCTTCGGTTCGAAGCTTAGAGCTTGCGAACGTTGGCGGCGCGGGGGCCCTTGTCGGACTCCTGCATGTCAAATTCGACAGCCTGGTTCTCGGCGAGAGTCTTGAAACCATCGCCCAGGATCGAAGAATGATGCACGAAGAGATCCTTAGAACCGTCATCAGGGGTGATGAAACCGAAACCCTTCTGATCGTTAAACCACTTCACTTTTCCAGTCGACATGAGTCTGTATATCCTCTTTGCTTGCGTCTGTTCCGGCGTTATCCGCACGGTCATACCCTTTCGAGTACCTCCTTATTATAGCACGTTACGCCCGTCGAAGATGTGAACATTTGACGACGGCGCGCGTATGTGGGACAATGCCCGCATGGAGCCCCCCAAGGACCCCGCCAAACGCGCCGAATACCTCGAGCGCCTCCTGGGCGGCCTCAACCAGACCGTCGAGAGCCTGAAGTTCGAGATTCCCTACTACAAACCCGACGACATCCAGGGCCGTTACGCCAAGAAGTTCCTCGAGGCGGTTGAAGGCCAGATCGTCGAGGCCCGCAAAGAGCTCGAAGCCCTCGGCCGCGAGCTGCCCGCCAAACGCCCCGAAGGCGAATAAGCCCCGGCCATGGCCATCACCTACTCCTGCCCGAACTGCGGCCGGATCCTGGGAGGCGACACCGACGTCATCGCCCCCGCCTGCCCGGATTGCGGGACGCGTTTCGACGCCGAGCAGCTCCGCCGCAACCGCCGCCGCGACCGCTGGATGCACATCCTGTTGCTGACGGGTTGCGCGGGCGTCGGAGGCGGCGCCGCCATGTTGATTGTCGCGAGCAAACTGGCCCCCGATTCCCCCCGCTTAGGCTTATTCATCGCGCTCGGCTTCCTGGCGGGGTTGGTCGGCGGCTTCCTCGCCCTCAAACGCTACGACGCCGCGCGCAACGGCCCGCTCTGAACGCCGCGCCGATGGGCCTGGAGTTGCTCGAAGTCGCGACGGTCGGCCTTCCCTTCTGCGGCTTCAAGGTGCTGGCCGGGCTGTCCTGGGGCGGACCCGCGGGCGCGGCGCTCATCGCGCTGGGCGTCGTGGACGCGGTTTTCAACGTCGTGAACCTGGCAGGCCTGCTGGCGACGGGCCGCCGCCCGCTTCCCACGTGTACTCTCGCGATGACGGCCGGACTTCTGCGCTCAGGCACGGATTCACTGGCCCGCTGGCGCGACCTGGGCAGCGCGCTCGACGTGCTGCTGTCGTTCGCGCTCGTCGCGCTGATGCTCGGCCTCGGCCGCCTGGCCACGTTGCCGCCGGGCCGGCTGACGGCCTGGAACGTCTGCGTCATCCTCAACGTCCTGGGCGCGGGCCTCGGCCGCTTGAGCGTGTCGCTGCGCGGCTTGTCCCGCGCCCCCTGAGCGTCGTCTTCAAAATCCTTGGGCCGTACAGGATTTGAACCTGTGACCTTGGTCGTGTAAGGACCCTGCTCTACCGCTGAGCTAACGGCCCGTCGTAGGCGAGTGTAACAGGTTGGGCGCGCCTTGACGAGAGGGCGCGGCCAGGCCCTCGCGGATAAGCCCCTGGTACACGCGGTACGAGGGGCGCGGGCGGCGACGGCCGGTGACGGGATCGAGCGCGACGAGGCCGAAACGCGCCGCGAGACCTTTGGCCCATTCGAAGTTGTCGGTGAGGGTCCAATGCAGGTAGCCGATGACGGGCACGCCGTCCGCTCGCGCCGCGCGGACCTGGGCGAGGTGTGAACGAAGGAAATCCGAGCGCTGGCGATCCGACTCGTCGGCCAAGCCGTTCTCGGCGACGAGCACCGGCAGGCCGTAGGCCGCGTGCGCGTCTCGCAGCGCGCGGCCCAAGCCTTCGGGGTAGATCACCCAGCCGAGGTCGGTTTTAGGGCCTTCGCCTTCGTCAAGGCCGATAAACGGCCAGGCCCGGCGCCGCCGGATGACGCTCCTTCCATAATAATTCAGGCCTAGGTAGTCCAAGGTCGAGCCCGCCTCGATGGCGTCGAGGAACCAGCGGTTCATCAGCCAATCGCCCGCGCGCGCCACGAGCGGGTTGAGCGGCCCCCAGCCGGCCGCTTCGACGGCCCGCCAGTGATAGGCGACGCTGAGCTTCAGGCCGTCCGGCAGTTCCTTGTCCGCGCGCAAGGTCGCGACGGCGCGCCGGTGCGCGCGGACCAAGCCGTCGGCCGCGCGTTTGGCCGCCCACGGGTCGCGGTTGCCGGGAGGCCACTCGCCGAGAAGGTAGCCGCCGGTGACGAGCACCAGCGGCTCGTTGAACGTCATCCACCAGCGCATGCGCGCGCGGGTCCGCGCGCGAGCCGGCGCACCACGCGGCTCGCGTAGGCGTCGAAGCGCTCCGGGAACTCCGGCGCGGTGAGTCCGCCTTTCTCGGCGAGCCAGGCGGGCAAGGCGAAATGATGCAGCGTCACCAGCGGCTCCATGCCGCGCGCGCGGATGGAGCTCATGAGGCGCTCGTAGCGGTCCAGCGCCGCGTCGTCCCAGGCTCCCGGGGCGGGTTCGACGCGTTCCCAGGCGATGGAGACTCGGAACATCGCGGCGCCCAGCCCGCGCGCCATATCCAGCTCCGGGTTGGGGTCGTCCCAGAACCGGACCGCCCGCTCGGCGTCGCTGCCGTCGGCGATACGCCCGGGCTCCCGGGTCCATCGCCGCCAATCGGAATCCGCGGGCGCGCCTTCGGCCTGGAACGCCGAATTGCCCACGCCCCACCAGAAGGACGGCTCCTGCGCCACGACGGGGGCGGCGGCGAGCAGCAACACGAGCAGCGGAGCGGGCACCTCGCGTATTCTACCAGTCCCCCGACGCAAACCGCCGCGCGCGCAGGAAGCGCGTCTTCATTGTTTCGGCGTTAGTCGGCACGACGACTTCTGGAGCATCGGACCGGGATAAAAAAGGACCCAAAGACTTGAAGGGGGTGCTAGGCCTTTCGGGTTATGATGGAGGCCTGAAGGACCTACTCCAAGTAGGCACAAAGGCCGGGACAGCGGGGTATGTCCCCCAGCCGATGCAGCCTACGCGGAAATCAAAACACCGAGGTAACCCCGAATGAGACAGTCCCGCACCGCCGTCCTCGCCCTGCCGCTGCTCCTGCTCGCCGCCGCCGCTTCCGCCGCCTCCACGTCTTTCGGCACGCTCGCCGTCGCCGACAACGACTTCGCCCGCACCGTGGCCCAGGGCATCACCATGGCGTCCGCCCAGGGGTCGGACCTCAACGCGCACGCCGAGCTGCGGGTGCTCAACCACCAGCTCAGCACGTCGCGCCGCCTGCTGGAGACGCTGCGCGACCTGGAAGACGAAGCTCGAAGGCGCGCCGAACTCCGCTTACGCGCGCTACATCGAGGCGAGCCTGGACATCGAGATCCGCCAGGTCGCGCAGTTCACCGAAAGCCTCGATGAGACGCGCGACGCGCAGGACGCCTCCTACCACACCTGCCGCCGGCTCCCCGAGGCGTCGCAGAACGGCTGCCTGCAGCCGTTAGCGCGCCTCATCCGGCGCCTGTCCAACGCGAACGCCCCCGAGGTCGATCGCATCGGGACCGTGGTGGCGAACCTGGGCAACGTCGGCAAGGAATACGACGCCGCGAAGGCCGCCGTCGCCGCGTTCATCGCCGACCCGTTCATCGCGTCGCTTAACGGCGCGCGTCCGGCGATCCTGCTGCGCAAGGACGACCAGCCCGCGTACCTGTGGGCCGACAACCTCACGGCGAGCCTGATGCCGGTGTGGACCATCACGGTCAGCAAGGTGCGCCGAGCCAACGACCCGCGCCTGAGCCAGATTCCGGACACTTTCGCGGGTTACCCCGTGCAGGTGCTCGACGGCACCGTGCGCCGCTAGACGTTCCTGTAGAAAAGGCGGGGGCGCTCACGCGCCCCCGCCCTCTTTTCGGGCCAACGGGCTATTGGCAGGTCGTGACCGCCCGGTCCTGCACGATGGCGAAGCCGCTTTCAGTTCCATTGAGGAACCGCACACGGCCGAACAGCAGGCGCGCCCCGCCCGGATAACGCGTGTTGATGAACATCGCCAGCCTCACGTCGGTGACCGAGGCGGCGTCGCGCGCGCCGAAGACGGCCTCGAGGAAATCGCGGCGCACCAGGCGGACGGCCGGCGTCCACTCGGTGTAGTCCATGTATTTGCGCGCCGACCCGATGGCCGGCACGAGGTCGAGCACGTAGCGCCGCGTCGCGGGAAACGGCGCCTGGAAGAAATAGCCGAGGTTGCGCGACGGGCCCCAGCCCGGCACCTCTTCGCCCTCGGCGAATGGACGCAGGCTGCCCCGGCCGTCCTCGTCGCCGCGGATATCGGCGATTTCGCAGGTGAGCACGGGCGACGGCAAAGCGCCGGCCTGCGCGAACGGCGCGTTAACGGCGAATAAGGCGAGCAGCCAAAACTGGGTCATGGCAGGTAGTTCTCCAGGGGCAAGGCGGTCAGCGCGAAAGGATCCACGCGGTCGCCGTGGAACTTCACGCCCCAATGCAGGTGCGGGCCGGTCACGCGCCCGGTGCGTCCGACGAGGCCGAGCACGGCGCGCGACGCCACGGACGCGCCCACGACGACGTCGATGCGGGACAGGTGCGCGTACACCGAATACAGCCCCAGGCCGTGGTCCAAAATGACGGTATTGCCCGAATAAAAAAGGTCTCCCGCGAACGCCACGCGCCCCGCCGACGGCGCGCGAACGGGTTCGCCCTGGGCCGCGCGCAGGTCCGCGCCGCTGTGAGGATCCTTGGGCACGCCGTTGAACACGCGCCGCTCGCCGAAGCGGCTGGCCGTCGCGCCCGGGATGGGCGAGGTGAAGCGCCCGTCGTAGAGCGGGGCCGGCCCGGCCGTCGCGTACAACGCGGCGGTGAGCGCCTGCTCCCGCGCGACGCGCGCCTCGTCGGCCGGCGACAGGCGCACGTAGCGGTCATCGACGGTCAGATGCCGCCGCGGGAAGGTTTTGGGGGCGATCGCGATCGTCCGCGTCCACGGCCGCGGGCCTTGCGGCCCGTTGAGCGTGATGTCGAGCGCGGCGGGCCCGGGCGGCACGTCGAGGTCTATGCCCGCCAGCGCGGCCCAGCCGCCGCCGCGCACGGGGTAGAAGGCGAGCGTCCGGCCGCGGAACTTTCCGGCCGGCGCGGCGGCCTGCGGGCGACGGTTGACCACGACCAGCAGCAGCTCGCCGGGCGCCGCGCCGCGGGTGAAGACGCTGACCTCGTCCACCGGCGCCCCGGGCACGGGCTGCGCGAACGCCGGGACGACGAGCAGGACGCCGAGCGCGGCCGCGCGGAGCATACAGAGACTGTATCGCGGACGGCCGCCGTCGTCAAGGACCCTCCGGCTCCCCCCGGGCCCCTCAAGTGTGATATACTGTTCCTCGTTGGGGTCGTGGTGTAGCTGGCCTAACACGCCGCCCTGTCAAGGCGGAGATCGCCGGTTCGAATCCGGTCGGCCCCGCCAGTTTTCCGTCCATACAGCCGGCTTCTTCAACGAGAAGCCGGCTGTCCTTTTTCCGCGGGGTGGATGAAGAGAATCATCCCGGCCATGCCCGACACCGGGCGGCCCCGGCGGTTGTCGTAGGTCACGGTGTAGCGGTAGCGCCGGCCGGCCGCGAGCGGGAGGCCCTCCTCGCTCGAATAAAAGGGAAGGCGCACGATGTCCCCGGCGGCGTCGGTCTCGACGCGGCCGACGTACAACGTCTGAGCCCCCTCGCTTAGCCGCACCTCGCGCGCGTAGGCGTGCAGGTGGAAGTTGGCGTATTTAAGCGAGCCGTCCTGCGGCACGGTGAAGGTCGTCTCGAAGGAGTGGACGCCCGGCGGCACCCACCAGTGGCTGCAGCCTTTGCCGTCGGTATGCAGCATCTCCGGCAGGATGGGGCGCAATCCCAGCGCGCTGCCGTCCATGCCGACGTTGACCGTGCGCAGCGGCCGCAGGTCCGGCTCCGCTTCGCGCGGCACGGCGTCCACGGCGCTGCGGAAGTAGAAGGAGCGGTCGGTGTCCTCCGACTCGCTTTGCAGCATGGAGAGCAGGTGGTAGGTGCCCGCCTCCAGCGGCACGGCGTAGCCGCGCGGCAGGCGCAGCTCGTTGTAGCCGTCTTGGAAGTTGACGAAGGCCTTGGGAGAGCGGCCGCGCTCGAAACGCACGAAGGTGGCGTGGCACAACATGCCGCGCTGCTCGCTGAGGGCCTTGCGTTCGTCGAGCAGGCGCAGCGACAGGCCTTTGAGCCACACCGGCCGCGGGAAATGGACCGGGTGGGGCAAGGTTTCGCCCATCATCGGCAAAACCCGGCCCTTGATGGCCAGCGGCCCGATGTCGGCTTCCAAGACGGGTCCGCGCGCCGGCAGCGCCCGGCCGGCGGCCCACGCCGCCAACGCGCCGGCCGCGAGCAGGAACGCGGCCCGCGCCGCCGCCCGCCACGCCGTCCCCTCGCTCTCGCGCGTCATGAGACCATCTTTACTAAACTTCATCCATGCGCGCATACCGCGGCGAGGCCGCCTCGTGAGCCGACGGCCCGTCCTGCTCTTCGACGGCGAGTGCGGCTTCTGCCGCCTCTGGGTCGAACGCTGGCGCGCGCTGACCGGCGAAGCCGTCGAGTTCGCGCCCTACCAGACGGCCGGCGCCCGCTTCCCGAAGCTCGCCGTCGCGGAGCTCGAGAGGGCCGTGCACTTCATCGCGCCCGGCGGCGAGGTCGCCCGCGGCGCCGAGGCGGTGTTTCGCGTCGCGGCCGCGGCGCCCGGCTGGGGCTGGCTCGCGCGGCTATACGCGGCCGTCCCGCCTTTCGCCGCCGCGAGCGAGGCCGCCTACGACTTCGTCGCCCGGCGGCGGCCGCGTTTCTCCGCGCTCACGCGCGCCTTGTGGGGCCCGCACCTCGTCGCGCCGCCCGTGGCCGGCACGGCGCGCGTCCTGCTCGCCGCGCTCGGCGCGTGTTACCTCGCCGCGTTCGTCTCGCTCGGCGTCCAGGTGCGCGGGCTCATCGGCTCCGACGGCGTGATGCCCGCGGCCCAGCTGCTCGCGGCCGCGGGCGAGCGTCTCGGGCCCGAGCGTTATTGGCTGCTGCCTTCCTTCGCCTGGCTGTCCGTGAGCGACGGTTTCCTGGTCGCGATGTGCGCCGCGGGGGCCTTCGCCGCGCTCGCCATGCTGGCCGGCGTCTTCACGGGCCCCGCGGCGCTCGCGTGTTGGGCGCTTTACCTGTCGCTCTGCTCGATCGGCGGCGATTTCATGAGCTTCCAATGGGACGCGCTGCTGCTCGAGGCGGGCCTCATGGCTCTCCTGCTGGCGTCCTGGAAACGCCGGCCGTCGGCCGCGCCGAGCCGGGCCGCGTTGTTCCTCTTCAAGCTCCTGCTGGCCAAGCTCATGCTCCAGTCCGCGCTCGTGAAATGGGTCAGCGGCGACGCCGCGTGGCGCGACCTCACGGCGCTGACCTACCACTATTGGACCCAGCCTTTGCCCGCGCCCACGTCTTGGCACGTCCACCACCTGCCCGTGTGGCTGCACCGCGCCTCGTGTTGGCTCATGTTCCTCATCGAGGCCGGCGCGCCGCTGCTGCTGTTTATGCCGCGCCGCCCGCGCCTGCTCGCGGTCGGCCTGCTCGCGGGCCTGCAGCTGCTGATCGCGGCGACGGGCAACTACGGGTTCTTCAACCTGCTGACGCTCGCGTTATGCGTGGCCGCGCTCGACGACGCGTGCCCGCCGCTGGCGCGCCTGGCCCCCGCGGCGCGCCCCGGCGCGCGAGCGCCCGGCGCCCGACCGGCGCTCGCCTTCGGCGCCGTCTGGCTGCTCGTCAGCCTCATCATGACCGCGCCGATGCTCGGCGTGCGCCTGCCCGCGCCCGCCTACGCCGTCGCGGGCGCGCTCGCCCCCCTGCGCTCCATCAACCGCTACGGCCTGTTCGCCGTGATGACCAAGACGCGCGACGAGATCGTCATCGAGGTCTCCGCCGACGGCAGCGAGTGGCGCGAGCAAGCGCTTCCGCTGGAAGCCCCAGGCCGCGGGCGCCGCGCCGCGTTTCGTCGCGCCGCACATGCCGCGGCTGGACTGGCAGATGTGGTTCGCCGCGCTGGGCAGCCCGCAGGACAGCCCCTGGTTCGGCAACCTCCTCTTCCGCCTGCTCACCGGCTCGCCCGACGTCGCGCGCCTGCTCGCGCCGAGCCCGTTTTCCGCCAAGCCCCAATACGCCCGCGCCGTCTTATACGCCTACCGCTTCAGCACGCCCGCCGAAGCCAAGGCCGACGGTTCCTGGTGGAAACGCGAGCGCAAAGGCCTCTTCTTCCCCGTCGTCTCCCTTAAGAACTAACGGGCGGCTTCGAGCTGGATGGTGGCGTGCGCGATTTTATAGCGCTCGCGCAGGAGGGCCTGGAGCGCGGCCAGCGCGACGTCGCGGTCGGTGCCCGCGGCCACCGTGGCCTTGGCGGCGAGCTCGGCGTTGCTGCCGTTGAGCATGCGCACGTGCAGGTCGTGCACGCCGACGACGCCGGGCACGGTCAGGAAGTCGGCCTCGAGTTTATCGAGGTCCAGGCCCGAGGGCACGGCGTCCATCAGCACGTTCCACGCGGGCACGCCCAGCTCCCAGGCCGTGTGCAAGATGAGGTAGATGATGGCCGCGAGCACGAACGGCTGCAGGAAGGTCCAGCCCAGCAGCAGCCCCAGCACCGTGGAGAGGATGATGCCGGCCGAGCCCATCGCGTCGGCCATCACGTGCAGGAAGGCCGCGCGCGCGGTCATGCTGCCTTCTTTATGGCGCATCAGCAGGTATCCCGAGAAGAGGTTGGAGACCAGGCCGAGGGACGCGTAGCCCGCGACCGCCCAGCCCGCGCCTTCGAGCGCCGCGCCGCCGGCGAACAGCCAGCTCCACACGCCGACGAGCCCGGACCAGGCGTCGGGCGCCATGCCCAGCGCCACGCCCGCGATGACCATGGCGCCGAGCAGGGCGAACACGGCCTCGGCCTTGATGAAGCCGTAGGTGCGGCGCGCGTTGGGCGGGCGCCGCGCGAGGAACAGCGCGAACAGGCCGGTCGCGTCGAGCAGGCGGTCGCCCGCCAGGTGCAGCGCGTCGGCTTTCAGCGCCGCGTTGTTGGTGAACACGCCGCCCGTGAACTCCAGCGCGGCGAAGGTCAGGCCGACGGCGACCGAGCGCAGCAGCGCGGAGGACTGCAGCGGGCTCGACACCTCGCCGAAATCGTCGGTGGGCGGCTGGTAGTGGACGCGGCCCAGGCGCGCCTGGCGCTCGTCGTGCTCGCGCAGCGCGGCCTCGACGGCCGCGCGCTGCCCGGGCAGCACGGCGTGGGCCTGCACCCAGAACAGCAGCTTGACCGCGCGAGGGCTGGCGGCGCGTCCGAGCGAGCGGATGGCGGCGAGGCGCACGTTCTCCGAGGAGTCGAGCACCGCGGCCGTGCCCAGGGCCTGGAGCGCCTGCGGCGAGTCGGCCCTGGCGACGAGCCAGCCCAGCGAGGTCGCCGCGCTTTCGCGGCCCGCGGGCGTCAGGCGCGTGCGCAGCGACTTGGCCAGCTCGGGCCCGGAATGTTCGGCCATGAGCAGCAGGCCGGCGGCCGCGGCCCCGCGCACGCGCGGCGAGGGGTCGTGCTCCTGAGCCCAGCCGAGCAACGGCGCGGCTTCCACGGCGCCGATCGGCGCGAGGCAGCCGAGCGGAGGCGGCGCGCGCCGACGGCTTCTGCGTCTGGTCGCGCAGGCGGCTGGCGTGGCGCTGGAGCAGGATGCCGTCGCGATACAGCAGCCATACCGCGCGCGCCGGTGACGCGGGCCAGCAGCAGCCCGGCGCGTCCGAGCGCGGACTCGCCTTTGGGGCGCGAGCCGAGCAGGCGGTGGTTCATCAGGCGGCGCGCGCGGCGCCTGCGGCGTCGCCGGCGTCAGGCGCGGCGCCCGGCGTCGCGGCGCGTTTGTCGCCGGAGGCCTCGGGCAGGCCCGGAACCTCGGGGCCCTCGGCCGCGGCGGCGAGCGTGAGCCCGTCGAACAGCGCGGCGGCCTCGGCGGACTGGGACTCCGCGGTGCGCTCGGCCGGCGCGGGCGCCGGCGTCGGCGGGCGCCGCGGCGGCGGCGCGCGGCGCGTCGGCCGGGGCGGCCGGCGCGGCCGGGAGGGCCGTCGCGCGCGCCGCCGGGGACAGCAGGGCGGGCGGAGAGCGGGTCACGCCTTTGCCGGACAGTCGACAAGCGGACGCGCGGCAGAAATTAAATCAGCCGCGGCACGCCGGTGACGACCGTCGCCCGGCCCACGGGCGCCGTGGTCGCGCGCGAAAACGCCGCGGCCGCGTCCAGCGGGACGGTCGCGACGACCAGGAACGCGGAGAGGGGAGCGGCGAGACGCCTCATGCGGGAAGTATAAGGAATGCCGCCGTAACGCGCCTGGGCCGTGCGGCCCCGGCGGCCCGGGCCGGATGGCCCGGGGAGAAATTGGTAATATGCGCGTATGCCGAGCGTGGGACGCAGCGAACGCCGCCGCGAGGGACCGGACAAACTCGCCGGGCGCGCGCTTTACCTCGACGACCACCGCCTGGCGGGCTGCCTGCACGGGGTCACCGTGCGCTCCAGCGTCCCCCGCGGCCGCATCAAGGCCGTGCGTTTCGACCCCTCCTTCCCGTGGGAGGAGTGCGTCGTCGTCACGGCCAAGGACATCCCCGGCAAGAACTACGTCAAGCTCATCGAGCCCGACCAGCCCTTGCTCGCCGACGGCGTCGTCAACCACCGCGAGGAGGCCGTCGCGCTCATCGCCCACGCCGACCGCGCCCGCGCCTACGAGGCGCTCAAACACGTCAGCGTGGAATACGAGCCCTTGCCCGCCGTCCTCGACATGGAGGACAGCGCCGCGCTCAAACACGTGATTTACAAGACGGACAACGTCATCAAGTCTTTCCTCATCCAAAAGGGGAACGTGGACGACGGCTTCGCCCGCGCCGACGTCGTCGTCGAGGGCGAATACCGGGTGCCGGCGCAAGAACACGCCTACATCGAGAACAACGCGATGGCGGCCTGGGAGGAGGACGGCGTCCTCATCGTCAGCGGCTCGCTGCAGTGCCCCTATTACGTGCTCAAGGCGATGAAGGAGATCTTCGACCGCTCCGAGGACAAGATCCGCGTCGTGCAGACCGTGACCGGCGGCGGCTTCGGCGGCAAGGAGGAATACCCCTCCATGCTCGCGGGACACGTCGCGTTGCTCGCGCTGAAGGCGGGCCGCCCCGTGAAGATGGTCTATGACCGCCACGAGGACATGGCCGCCACGACCAAGCGCCACCCGGCCATCGTGCGCCACCGCACCGGCCTGACCAAGGACGGCCGCCTCGTCGCCCAGGACATCGACGTGCTCATGGACGGCGGCGCCTACGCCACGCTCTCGGCCGTCGTGCTCTCGCGCGGGACGCTGCACGCCGCCGGCCCCTACGAATGCCCGAACGTGCGCGTGCGCTCGCGCGCGGTGGCCACCAACACCCCGCCCAACGGCGCCTTCCGCGGCTTCGGCGCCCCTCAAACCTTGCACGCGGTGGAGCTCCACTGGGAGAAGATCGGCGACGCCCTGGGCATGGACCCGCTCGCGCTGCGCCGCCTGAACCTGTTCAAGGTCGGCTCCGTCACCTCCACGGGCCAGACGCTCCACGAGTCCGTGGGCGCGGGCGAGTGCCTCGACACCGTCGTGAAGCGTTCCGATTTCGTCAAGAAACGCGCCGCCTACGCGAAGTGGAACAAGGACCCGAAGAAGCCCACGTGGCGCGGCATCGGCCTCTCGGTCGTGCACCACGGCGCCGGCTTCACCGGCTCGGGCGAGGTGTATCTCGCCAGCCGCGCCGGCGTCGCGCTGACGAAGGACGGCCGGCTGTTCGTGCTCGCCGCCTCCACCGAGATCGGCCAGGGCACCAACACCATGTTCGCCCAGGTCGCCGCCGACGCGCTCGGCGTGCCCATGGAGTGGATCTCCGTCGAGACGCCGGACACGCACAAGGTGCCCGACTCCGGACCCACCGTGGCCTCGCGCACGTGTATGATCGTCGGCGGGCTGGTCCAGCGCGCCTGCGCGCGCCTGAAGGCCGACCTCGAGGCCGGGTTCGGGCACGTGCCGCGCACGCCTCGGGAGCTGAAGGCCGCCGCCGCGACGCTGTGCGCGGGCAAGGCCGCGCACCGCGTCGAGGTCGAGTTCGAGAAGCCCAAGGAGGTGACCTGGGACGACGCGACCTACCGCGGCGACGCCTACGGCGTGTACTCCTACGGCGCCTTCGTCGCCGACCTCGAGGTCGATAAGACCACCTACGAGGTGCGCGTGCTCAAAGCCACCACCGCCCAGGACATCGGCAAGGCCATCCATCCTCTTTTCGCCGAAGGCCAGATCATCGGCGGCTGCACGCAGGGCTTGGGCTGGGCGCTGCTCGAGGAGCCCGTCTATAAAGACGGTGCGATGCTCAACTGCCAGCTCACCAACTACGTCATCCCCACGTCGCTGGACACCCCGCCCTTCGACGTCGTGGTCGTCGAGAAGCCGTATTCGCGCGGGCCGTTCGGCGCCAAAGGCGTCGGCGAGCTGCCCATGGACGTGCCGGGCCCGGCCGTCGCCGCGGCCATCAAGCAGGCCGTCGGCCGCCTCATCACGGTCCTGCCCATCACGCCGGAACGCATCGCCAAGGCGCTCGCATGAACATCACGGTCAACGGCAAGAAGCGCGCCTTTAAAGGACCCGCCTTCACGCGCCTCATCGACTACCTCCGCGAGACCTTGCGCCTCACCGGCACCAAGGAAGGCTGCGGCGAGGGCGAATGCGGCGCGTGCACCGTGCTCATCGACGGCGCGCCGGTCAACTCCTGCCTCGTGCCCGTGTGCTCGGTCGCCGGCGCGAAGATCGAGACCGTGGAGAGCCTCGGCGTCCCCGAGAAGCTGTCCAAGCTCCAGCGGGGCTTCCTCGACTGCGCGGGCGCGCAGTGCGGCATCTGCACGCCGGGCATGCTCATGAGCGCGCACGCGTTTCTCAAGAGCGGCGCCAAGGCCGACGACGCGTCGGTGCGCGAAGCCATCTCCGGCAACCTGTGCCGCTGCACCGGCTACCAGCACATCGTCGATTCGGTGTTGTGCGCGGCGCGCGCGACGGCGAAGGGGCGCAAATGAGGGGCGACGCGAATTCCATGACGGTGCTGACGCCGCGCACGCCGAAGGAGGCCGTCGCCCTCCTGGCGCGCGAGCCCAAGGCCGTGCCGCTGGCCGGCGGCACCGACCTGATGGTGGGCTGGAACATGGGCCAGCTCAACGGACGCGTCATGCTCGACCTCTCGCGCCTGGACGCCTGGCGCAAGGTCTCGGCCGGCCGCGCCGGCGTGAGCGTGGGCAGCCTGGTCACCCACGCCGCGCTGCGGCGCCACCCCGTCGTGTCCAAACGGTTCCCCCTGCTCAGCGCCGCCTGCGCCACGGTCGGCGCCGCGCAGATTCAGAACCGAGGCACGCTCGGCGGCAACCTCGCCAACGCCTCGCCCGCGGCCGACACCTTCCCGGCGCTCGCGGTCTATGACGCCTCGGTGCGCCTCACCGGCCCGGCGGGCCCGCGCGAGCTGCCGTTGCTCGAGTTCTTCGCCGGGGTCAAGAAGACGCACCTGCGCCCCGGCGAGCTCGTCGAGGCCGTCGAGCTGCCTTTCCCGGCCAAGGCCCCGTCGGCCGCGTTGTTCCGCAAGGTCGGCACGCGCCTGGCCCAGGCCATCTCGAAGACGATGTTCGCCGGCCTGCTCTGGCTCGACAAAAAAGGCGTCGTCGAGGAGGCCCGCCTGTCCTTCGGAAGCCTCGCCCCGACGGTGCGGCGCCTGCACGCGGCCGAAGCCTACCTCAAGGGCCGGCGCCTCGACGCCGCGGCCGCCGCCGCGGCCGCCGAGCTGCTGCTCAGCGACGTCTCCCCCATCGACGATATCCGTTCCACCCGCGAGTACCGCCTGGCGGCCTCGCGCAACATCCTGCGCCGTTTCCTCGAAGGAGCCGTGTGATGAAGCCCTCGACCACCCTCGACCCCCAGACCCTCAAAGCCGCGTTCGCCCCGCTGCGCAAGCAGAACGCGCTGCACCTGAAGCGTTACCCCGGCGAGGCCGAAGGCCGCCAGCCGGTGCACGTCGTGTACGGCGGCGCGCATCTCTTCAAGTCGGACTCCGCGCAGAAGCTCGGCGAGAAAGCGCTCGCGGCGCTGTCGCGCTACGGCCCGGACGCGCTCACCTTCGGCCGCGCGCTCGGCCTCTCCGAGGACGTGTCGCGCAAGGTTTATGACCGCGTCGTCGAGAAGCTCAAGCGCGAGCCCGTCGAGGACTTCCGCATCGACTTCGAGGACGGCTACGGCAACCGTCCCGACGCCGAGGAGGACGGCCACGCGATGAGCGCCGCCGCCGAGGTCGCCAAAGGCCACGAGGACGGGACGCTCCCGCCCTTCATCGGCATCCGCGTGAAGACCTATTCCAACGAGCTCGCCGCGCGCTCCGCGCGCACGATGGACATCTTCCTGACGTCCCTGGTCCGCATGACCAAGGGCAAGCTGCCCGAAAACTTCTTCATCACCTTGCCCAAGATCGTCCACCCCGGCCAGGCCGCCGCTCTCGCCAAGCTGCTCGCGGCCTTCGAGCGCAAGAAGAAGCTCGCGCCCGGCAGCCTCAAGGTCGAGATCATGGTCGAGACCACCCAGCACATCATCGGCTACGACGGCGTCGCGCCGATGCGCGCCATCGTCGAAGCGCTCGACGGCCGCTGCGTCGCCGCGCACCTGGGCACCTACGATTACACCGCGTCGTGCTCCATCACGGCCGCGCACCAGAAGATGAGCCACCCCGCCTGCGACTTCGCCAAGAGCTTCATGCAGGTCACCCTCGCGGGCACCGGCGTCATGCTCTCCGACGGCGCGACCAACATCATGCCGGTCGGCCCGCACCGCGCCGTGCCCGGCGCCCAGCTCACGACCCAGCAGGACCGCGAGAACGTCGAGGCGGTGCGCCGCGCCTGGAAGCTGCACTTCGACGACGCGCGCCATTCGCTTGAGACCGGCATTTACCAGGGCTGGGACCTGCACCCGGCGCAGCTCCCCTCCCGCTACGCCGCCGTGTATTCCTTCTTCATCGAAGGCCTGCCCCAGGCCACCGCGCGCCTGAAGAACTTCATCGACAAGGCGGCCCAGGCGACGCTCGTGGGCGACGTGTTCGACGACGCGGCCACGGGCCAGGGCCTGCTCAACTACTTCCTGCGCGCCCGCTCCTGCGGCGCCATCACCGCGGCGGAAGCCGCGGCCACCGGGCTCACGCCCGAGGAATACGCCTCGCGCTCCTTCCTCAAGATTCTGGAAGGCCGCAAGCGGCGTGCATAGCCGTTTCATACCTTAGCCCCGTCTAAGCACGACCGGTTCAGGAGCCCTCGGCCCCGTCGGCCCTGGGCATTCGGGCGCTGTCGGGCGGCCTCGCGCCGGAGTATCCTCCTGGTATGAAGACTCTCTCCGGCCTCCTCGCCGTCGCGCTCGCCGCCTCCCCCGCTTTCGCGGGCACCCGCCTGCCCAGCAGCGTTTTCGAGCTCCCCAGCGTCGGAGGCGGCTTCGAAGGCGCGCGAATGCCGCAAGAGGAGACGCGTTTCCAGCAGGCCGATTACGTCGTGCGGCCCGTGCCCGGCCGTGCCGTCGCCTCGAACCTGACGACGCGACGCCTTGAGCGACTCGAGCGCATCCTCGAGGGCAACGACCCCCGCCCCCGCTCGGCTTCGCCGCTGCCGTACGAGATGCTCAATCGCGTCGCCTTCGCCATTAATCAGCTCAACCGGCACAGCCCGCCGCTGACCGGCGCGCAGTGGGACCAGAAAATCTCCGACTTCGGCCGTCAGTACCGGACCCTGTTTCCCGTCGGGGTCACGCGATCGGACGCCGACGTGAGCTCCGGACTCGACCGCTTGATCGAGTCGTTCGTGTCCATCGCAGACGATCCCCACACGGAGTATTACGACCAAGTCGAATACGAAAACATCCTTCGCATGCTGCGCAACGAAGGCACGGTCGGCATCGGCGCTCAAGTCGAGGCGAATCCGGACGGCCTGCGCGCCTTCCGCGTTTTCCCCGGCTCCCCGGCGGCCCGCGCCGGCATCCGCCGCGGCGACGTCATCACCCACGCCGACGGCGCGCCGCTGGCGGGCCTCTCGGTGTCCGACGCCGTCGGCCTGTTGCGCGGCGCTGAGGGCACCGTGGTGCGCGTGCGCCTGCTGCGCGGCGGCGAGCTCTCCATCACCCGGGCCATGAGCCAGACCTCGAACCACTTCTCCCGCGTCATCCCCGGCACGGACATCGGCTACATCTACTTCAGCGGCTTCGACACGGGCATCGCCGAAACCATCGTGGGCACGCGCGTCCGGCCTGACGCGCCGCGCGCCGGCGGACTCATCGAGTCCCTCCAGCGTCAAGGCGCGCGTCAAATCATCTTAGACGTGCGCTCCAATGGGGGTGGACGCCTCGAAGAGGTCCAGTTGCTCGCCTCCGAATTCCTCCGCGACGGCAGCGTGATCAACTACATGCACTATTCAGCCGCGTCCGGACAGGCGGTAACACACGGTGATGGTCGTTTCGCCACGGGCCTGCCGCTCGCCGTCCTCGTCAACGGCGGCTCGGCCTCCGCGAGCGAGTTGCTCGCGGCCACGCTGAAGGATTGGGGCCGCGCCGTCATCATCGGCTCGCAGACCTACGGCAAGGGCAGCATCCAGAACATCCTGAGCGGTCCGGACGGAACCGGCGTGCGCGTCACCAGCGGCTTATGGAACACGCCGCGCGACCGCAATCTCAGCGGACGCCACGACCCGGCCACCGGAGTAAACGTGCCCGACTCCGGAGGGGTGGTCCCCGATATCGCCGTGACCATGACCGAGGAAGAGGAGAACGCGGCGCTGGATGGCATCGCCGAGCAGTTATATCGCACGGGAGGCCCTGCCGCGGTGGACCCGACGCTCGCCGCGGCGTTTCGCGCCACCTGGCCGTCGACGTCCGCGAACGCGCTGTCGCGTTAGCTGCCGCGGTAGGTCGAGTAGCCCCAGGGGCTCAGCAGCAGCGGCACGTGGTGGTGGCGGGCGTCGCGCACCGCGAAGATGACGGACACCGACGGGTAGAAGCCCGCCTGCTTGGTCTTCTTGAAGTAGGCCGCGGTGCCGAAGGTCAGCCGGTAGGTGCCTTTTTAAGCGCGCCCTTGAGCAAGGTCTTGCAGCGGCCGTCGGCGTCGGTGACGCCGCGCCCGGCAGGTTTCCAGCCGCCCGCGGAGCGCTCCAGCAGCAGCGGCACGCCGGCGGCGGGGCGGCCGAGCGCGGTGTCGAGGACGTGGGTGGTGAGGTGGCTCATGGAATCAGTTTCTCCAGTCGGATGCGGGTGATCTTGGCCTGCTCGCCGGCGGCGACGGCCAGCTCCTGCTCGCGCGTGTTGGGAAGTCGGGCCTTCAAGAGCTCGAGCATCTCCGCCGCGGATTTCCCCGTGGCGCAGACGATGAAGATGAAGCCGTTTTTAGCCTCGTAGTCGGCGTTGCCCTTCTCCAGGGCGTCGAGCGTCGCCTCATCGGCGGCGGCGACCGCGGCCTGCTCGCCCTGCGACCAGGCCTTGGTGGCGGCGAACTTCGCGCGCAAGGCGTCTTTGCCGCCGATGCGCGGGTGGTGCGAGAACGCCTCGAGCCACTCCTGCGGGCTCGTGCGCGACCACTCGCGGTCGGCGGCGGCGAGCAGCGCCTCCTTCGACGCGAACGGGCGTTTGGAGGACACGGCGTCGGCCCAACGGCGGCAGCCGCAGCAGCGCAAAAGCTCGTCAATCGCCGCGTCGGCCGGCAACGCGTTCAACTGGGCCAGCGTCATCAGGCGCGCAGCCCCCACAACCTCAGCCGCGATACGCCGCCGTCGGGATAGATGTTGAGCCGCACGTGGGTGACGGGGCCGTGCGGCGCGAGCTCCTTCTCGAAGCGGTGGCGCGTGTGCGCCTTGAGCTTGGTCTGGGGCAGGATGGTCACCCAGGGCGTGAACTCGTCGGCGAGGCGCTCGGGCGAGGCCGCGGGCATGTGCACGCCTTCGAGCAGGCAGGAGTCGGGGTAGTTGCCTTTGAAATGGTTGGTGTCCACCTCGATCTTCTTGAGCGTGCCCGCCGCGCCCAGGCGCAGGATGACCCAGTCGTGGCCGGGCCCGCGGCGGCGCTTGGTCTCCCAGCCGTCGCCCATGTTCTTGGCGCGGCCCGGCATGATGAGGTTCTGCGGGTGCGAATAATACTGGTCGCTCGAGAGCAGCGGCAGGCCGCCGCTTTCGACCGCGGCGAGGTCCACGAGGCTCTTTTTGGACTGCTTGGTCCAATCGGGCACGACCGCGCCATAGACTCGCAGGCGCGCCACGCCGCCGTCGGGGAAGATGTTCAGGCGCACGGCGTCGAAGGGCTCGTCGGACTTGATGGCGAAGAGGTTGTCGCTGCCGCCCTTGAGCGCGGACTTGGGCAGGAGCTCGACCCAAGCGCCCTGGCCGTCGCGCGCCTCGAGCGACGCGTGGGACGGGAAGTTCCCGGTGAAGAAGGCGGTGTCGATGTTCACGCCGCGGATGATGCCGCGCAGGCCCAGCTTGACCACGCACCAATCGTGGCCGGGGACGCGTTTGCGCCGCGACTCCCAGCCGTCCATCCATTTGCCGCGGGCGGTGTATTTATCGGCGAGCCAGACGGCCTTCTCCGCCTTGAGCAGGTTGTCCTTGGGCGCGAAGAAATCGTCGCTCGCGGCGACGGCTTTGCCGCCCGTGCGCGCGGCCGCCAGGTCGATCAGTGAGGTGAAGTCCATGCGTGGCTCCTTTTAAGCAGCGGACGGCCCGCCCCGCGCCCGCCGCGCAACCAGGACCCGCGGACCTCGCCGAGCAGGCGGCGTCCGGAGTAGGGCGTGAGGCGGTGGCGGTGCAGGACGCGTTCGGGCGTCAGGTCGAACAACGCGGCGTCGTCGAAGACGACGAGGTCGGCGTCGCGGCCGCGCTCGAGGCGCCCCTTGTTGAGGCCGACGAAGGCGGCGGTGCGCTCCGCGGTCCAGCGCACGACGTCCTCGAGCTGGAAGCCGCGGCGTTTGGCCTCGGTCCACGTGCCGGGCAGGACGAACTGCAGCCCGGCGATGCCGCCCCAGGCCGCCAGGAAGTCGCCGGCCTCCTGCTTCTTGAGCTCGGGCGAGCAGGGCGAATGGTCGGAGACGACGAAATCGATGACGCCGCGGCCCAGGCCTTTCCACAACGCCTCGCGGTTCTCCGCGGAGCGGATGGGCGGCGCGCATTTGTATTCGGTCGCGCCCGCGGGCACGTCCTCGGCGGCGAAGGTCAGGTAATGGGGGCAGGTCTCGACGGTCAGCGGCAGGCCTTCGGCCTTCGCGGCCTCGATGTCGGGCAAGGCGTCGGCGCAGGACAGGTGCACGATGTGCGTGCGGCAGCGCGTCGTGCGGCACTTCTCGATGAGCAGGCGGATGGCCCTGAGCTCCATGTCCGCGGGCCGCGTGGCGAGGAAGTTCGAGAAATCGCGCACGTTCGTCCCCGCCGCGCCGCACGGGTCCAGCTCGGCGTGCACGATGAGGGGCAAACCCATGGCGGCGATGGCCGGCATGGCCTTATCGAGATCGTCCGCCGTCACGTTCGGGAATTCGTCGATGCCCGAGTGAGTCAAAAAGCATTTAAAGCCGACCACGCCCCCGTCAGCCAGGCCTTGCAGCTCGGCGAGGTTGCCCGGCACCAGCCCGCCCCAGAACGCGACGTCGGTCTTGAGCTTCCGGTCGAGCGCCGCGAGCTTCACGTCCAGCGCCGCGCGCGTGGTCGTCACCGGCGAGCAGTTCAGCGGCATGTCCACGATGGTCCCGATGCCGCCCGCCGCGGCCGCGGCCGTCGCCGTGGCGAAGCCCTCCCACTGCGTGCGGCCGGGCTCGTTGACGTGCACGTGGGTGTCCACCAACGCCGGGATGACCGCGAAGTCGCCCGCCTCCTCGACGGGCAGGCCCGCGGGCACGTCGTCGGGACGCGCGACGGCGATGATGGTCTCGCCTTCGATGATGAGGGACGCCGGCCTCGGCCCGTCCGGCAGGAACACGCGCCTTCCGCGCAACGCCCAACGGCTCAAGGTTTGCCCTCGTTCCAGTTGGCGTGGATGAGCGGGGTCTTCACCGGCACCTCGGAGACGTGGCACTCGCGCAGGAACGTATCGAGGCGGTCCTTCGCCGCGTCCAGCCGCGAGACGTCGGCCGCCGCGGCCTTGGACAGGAGCACGGGGTGGCCGCGTTTGCCGGCGTGGGTCGGCACGGCGGCCGCCGCGCTGCCGATGCCGTCCTCGAGCTGCTTGAACACGTCGGCGGCCGCGCCGTCCCACAACGGCATGTCCACGTGATAGACGAAGCCCGCGGCGCGCTCGCTCACCGACAGCAGGCGCTGCAGCGACGCCAGCGGCGTGCCTTCCGGGTCCGTCGAGATCCAGCCCACGTGCAAGTCGAGCTCCAGGCAGCGGCGCAGCCAGGCCTCCTGCACGGAGATGAACACCTGCGACAGGTTGAACCGCTCGCGCATGAACTCGATGTGGCGCTGGAGCAGCGGCTTGCCGCCGTTTTCCAGCCAGGCCTTCGGCCCGCCCGCGCGTTCGCCTTTGCCCGCGGCGAGCAGGTAGAGGTGGACGTCCTTCACGAGGCGGCCTCTTGCGGCGCGGCGGCGGTCCGGCACGCCCATTCCTCGAGCAGCTGCGCGGCGATGGCCACGGCGATGGCCTTGGGGTTCTTCGACGGAACGCGCCGCCCGATGGGGCAGTGCATGCGCTCGTCCCAGGCCTCGCGGCGCGGCGGGGGCAGGCGCGCGCGGAAGGTGCGCGCCTTGTGGTCGGAGCCGATGAGGCCGGTATAACCCAGCGGCTTCTGCAGCAGGACGTCCACGAGCTTGAAATCGAGCGCGTGGTCGTGCGTGAGCACGCAGGCCGCGTCGAGCTCTCCGTATTTCGCCGCGGTCGCGACCGTGACCGGGTCGGCGACGAGGACCTTGGTCCCGGGCGGGAACGCCGCCGGGTCCGCCCATTCCTTTCGTTCGTCCACGACGACGACCTCGAGCTCCATGCCGTGAAGCGCGGACGCCAGCGCGCGGCCGACGTGGCCCGCGCCGAACACGTGCACGGCGCGGCGCCGCGGCGCGGGCTCGAAGAACACGGTGCATTTGCCGCCGCAGCATTGGCCCATCTCGCGGCACAACGTGTATTCCTTCAGGAAGGCGTCGTTTTTACCGCCGGAGAGCAGGCGCCGGGCCTCGGCGAGGACCTCCGACTCGAACTTGCCGCCGCCGAGCGTGCCCTTGAAGCCGTCGGCCCACACCCACATCTTCGCGCCGGGAGTCTGCGGGGCCGACCCCACGACCTTGGCGAGGGTGCACAAGACGCCCGGGCGCGGCAGGTCGCCCGCGAAGTCAGCGGCCCAGAGGGGCTCCATGAAGGAGATTCTAGCTCTTTGAGCCGCTCTTGCTATTGCTAAACTGTGGCCGATGCGCCCCCCGCTCCTCCTTAAAAACGCCCTGCGCGTGGCGACCATGGACGACGCCGGCACCGAGCTGTCCGGCGCCGACGTCCTGGTCCGCGGCCGCACCATCGCCGCCGTGGGCAAAAACCTGGAGGAGCCCGGCGCGACCGTCCTCGACGTCTCCGGCTGCGTGGTCATCCCGGGCATGGTCAGCACGCACCACCACCTGGTCCAGACGCTCACGCGCGCCACGCCCGCGGCGCAAGACGCCAAACTTTTCGACTGGCTCGTTTATCACTACACCGTGTGGCGGCACCTGACGCCCGTCACCGCCGCGCTCGGCGCCACCGTCGGCCTCGGCGAGCTGCTGCTCACCGGCTGCACCACGGCCTCCGACCACACCTATCTCTACCCGCGCGGCCAGACGGGCCTGGTGGACGCCCAGATCGAGGCGGCGCGAGCCTTGGGCATCCGTTTCCACGCCACGCGCGGCTCGATGTCGGTGGGCGAATCCAAAGGCGGGCTCCCCCCCGACGACTGCACGCAGGCCGAAGAGGAAATCCTGCGCGACGGCGAGCGCCTCGTGAAAGCCTTCCACGAGACCGGGCGCTACGCCATGACGCGCGTGGGCCTGGCGCCCTGCGCGCCTTTCTCGGTCTCGCCCGAGCTCATGAAGGAGACCGCCGCCCAGGCCAAGAAATGGGGCGTGCGCCTGCACACCCACCTGTGCGAGACGCTCGACGAGGAAGCCTACTGCCTCGAGCGCTATAAAAAGCGCCCCATCGATTTCATCGAGTCGCTGGATTGGATGAACGACTCGGTGTGGCTCGCGCACATGGTGCACGTCAACGACGACGAGATCGCGCGCCTGGGCAAGGCCGGCGTCGGCATCGCCCATTGCCCGTCCTCCAACTTCCGCCTCGGCTCGGGCGTGCCGCCCATCCGCAAGTACCTCGACGCGGGCGTCAAGGTCGGCCTGGGCGTGGACGGCTCGGCCTCCAACGACAGCGGGGACATGTTGGCCGAGGCGCGCATGGCCATGCTCGCGGCGCGCGTGAAATCCGGGGTCGGCTCGATGCCCGCGCGCGACGCGCTGAAGATGGCGACGCGCGGCGGAGCCTCCGTGCTCGGCCGCGACGACATCGGCCAGCTCAAAGCCGGCTACGCCGCCGACCTCGCCGTCTTCGACGTCACGGGGCTCGACTACGCGGGCTCGGCCGGCGACCCGGTCGCCTCGCTCCTTTTCTGCGGCGCCTCGCACCGCGCGAAATACACCATCGTGGACGGCAAGGTCGTCGTCGAGAACGGCCGCCTGGTCAACATCGACGAGCGCAAGGTCGCCTCGGACGCCAACCTCGCCTGCCTCGACCTGCTCCGCAAAGCGGGGGCCATCGCGTGAAGGCCCCCACCTTGGCCCAGTTCCGCCTCATGTGCGAGGCCGAGCTCGCCCGCATCCCCAAGGAGCTGCGCGACCTGCTCATCAACGTGGCCATCGAGGCCAAAGACGAGCCCGGCCTGGAGGCCGAGGACCTCGAGGACGGCCCCGACCTGCTCGGCCTCTACGACGGCCCCACGCGCGAGGAGATGCTCGGCTCCGACGCCCACGGCTTTTTGCCCGCCAAGGTTTATCTCTACCGCCTCAACCTCCTCGACGCCGTCGAATCCGTCGAAGGCCTGCAGAAGGAAGTCCGCCTCACCTTGCGCCACGAGCTCGCCCACCACTTCGGCTTCGACGACGAGGAGCTCGAACGCGTCTGGCCCGAAGGCGCTTAACGCAGGGCCTAGCCCCTCGTCGAGCCTTCCGCGGTGTCTGGCACCATTTGACGGTTCCCGTCGTAAGAGGTATTCTTGCCTCGACGGATATATCTCCGGAGGATCACCGACATGGCCGCCCCCACCGCTTCCACTTCCGCCTCGCAGGTCCGCCCCGGCCTTGAAGGCGTCGTCGCCACCGAGACCAAGCTCTCCATGGTTGACGGCAACAACGGCGTGCTCATCATCGCCGGTTATCCCATCGAGGAGTTCGCCGGCAAGGTGTCCTTCGAGGAAGCGGCGATGCTGCTGTGGACCGGCCAGGTGCCCTCCAACGAAGAGGCCCCCGGCATCCAGAAGGAGCTCGCCGGCTACCGCGCCCTGCGCCCCGAGACCCTCGAGATCATCAAGACCGCGCGCAACGCCCCGCCCATCGACGCGCTGCGCATGGCCTGCGCCACGTTGTCGCTCGACGTGTCCAACCCCAACGACATCTCGCCCGCCGGCGACCTCGCGCTCGCCAAACGCCTGGCGTCGCGTTTCCCGACCGTCATCGCCGCGCACTCGCGCTTGCGCCAGGGCCTCGACCCCATCGCGCCCCGCGCCGACCTCTCGCTGGCCGCGAACTTCCTCTATATGACCTTCGGCGTCGAGCCCGACCCCATGGCCGCCAAGGCCCTCGAGACGTATTGGGTCACGGTCTCCGACCACGGCATGAACGCCTCCACCTTCACCGCGCGCGTCATCGCGTCCACCCGCTCCGACATGGTTTCGGCCGTGACCGGCGCGGTCGGCGCCCTCAAAGGCCCGCTGCACGGCGGCGCCCCGGGCCCCGTGCTCGACATGCTCGTCGATATCAAGACCGCGAGCAAGGCCGAGGCCTGGCTGCGCAAAGAAATCAAGGAAGGCCGCCGCATCATGGGCTTCGGCCATCGCGTCTATAAGGTCCGCGACCCGCGCGCCGAGGTGCTCGCCAAAACCGCCGCCGAGATGGCGGGCGCGCACCTGCAGAACACCAAGCTCTACGACCTCGCCCGCTCCGTCGAGAAGACCGCCATCAAGGTCCTCGAGGAGCTCAAGCCCGGCCGCAACCTGAAGACGAACGTCGAGTTCTACACCGCGCTCGTGCTGCAGTCCATCGGCCTGCAGCCCGACCAGTTCGTCTCCATGTTCGCCTGCGGCCGCGTCGCCGGCTGGTGCGCGCACGTCATGGAGCAGCACGGCCAGGACCGCCTCATCCGCCCGCAGTCCGAATACGTCGGGCCCAAAGGCCTCAAGCTCAACCGGTAGGACCATTGCCGCCGCCCCCGGGGGCCGGAGGGCCCACGGGGCGCGGGCCGGCCGCGCGTTATCCTATACGCGTGAAGCTCGCTCTCCCCCTCCTTCTGCTCGCCGCCGTCCCCGCGTCCGCCCAGCCCTCGCTGAGCGCCGCGCACGCGTCGCTCTCCCAGCTCGCGTCGCGCCACCTCGCCGCCGCCAGGACCCCGCCGCGCCGCGTTTTCCCGCTCGCGCTGACGCCGGTCGCCCCGCCGTCCACCGCCTTGCTGCTCGACGCCCCGTTGGCCGCCCTGCGCGACCGCCCGTTGTCCGCGATGTCCGCGACCGTCGGCGGCCGCGACTGGACCTTGGGCGTGGTCACCGACGCCGCCTACCTGGACTTCTTCGTCGTGGCGCGCTCCGGCGCCGAAACCGTGGTCGAGCCGCTGGCGCCGATGGGGCGCTTCCTCGAATCAGGCGGCGTCGTGGTCTCCGATGAGGACGGCCCCGGCCTGCGCCTCAACGCGCGCATCAACATCCTCAACCCTCTCAACTGGACGTCCATCGTGGCCGTGGACGCCGACGGCGGGCGCGCCGCCGGACGCGATTCCTTCTCGGTGGGCGAGTTCGTCGAATCGTTCAAAGCCACCGGCCGCGTGTTCCGGGCGGGCGACCAGGAGTTCCACCTCTTCGTGATGCCGGTCGCCGCGGCCGGCGGCGCGAGCCTGAGCGCGGAGCGCTCGGTGTTCCTCGTGCGCATCGCCGGCACGCGCACCCGGGCCTGGGCCGTGCGCGAAGCCGCCCTGGAGACCGGCCGCGCCTATCAAGCGTCCATCTCGGGCCGGGCGCTGTTCCTGCTCAAGACCGCCGACGACCGCCTCGTCATCCGCGACGCCGGCCCCGCCCCCCGCTAGAGCCTGTCGAGGCGTTTGAAGAGCTCGTCGATGTCCTCGCCGTCCTGGTAGAGGCCGAACCCGAAGCGCAGGCGGTCGCCGCGCGCGTCCACCAGCACCCGGCAGTCGTGAGCGAGCTTTTCGCACAAGGCCGGCGCGTTCGGAAGGCGGAAGGTCAGGAAGTGGCCGATCTGGTGGAGGTCGGAGGAGACCAAGGCCTCCATCTTGAACGGGCCGCGCGGCTTCTCCGACAGCTTGGTGAGGAAGCGGCGCTGGAGGGTGCGCACGTGCGAGTCCGACTTCTCCACGGTGAGCCCCGTCTCCGCGCGCCAGCGCATCACCGCGTTGAGCCGGTACAGGCCCGACGGGTCGAAGGTCGAGCCCCAGAAGCGCCAGCCGCCCTCGCCGTAGCCCACCGGGGCCTTGATCTCGCCTTCGAGCGCGGCGAAATCCGCGAACCAGCCGGTGTTGCGCGGCCGCTGCGAGGAGCCGGGCGGCACGACCATGAAACACACGCCCTCTCCGGCCTGCGCGTATTTATAGCCGCCCGCGAGATAGAAGGCGCGGCCGCAGGCCTTGGCGAGGCTCGTGGGCGCGGCCATGAAGCTGTGGTAGCCGTCGATGACGACGAGCGCGGGGCTCGGCGCGGCCTGGGCGAGCTCGGCGAGGCCCTCGTCGCTCAGGCGCAGGCCGGAGTTGAAGAACGTGGAGCTGAAGTAAACCAGGTCGTGGCCGCCTTTGCCCGCCTCGGCGCGGAAACGCGGCACGAAGGAGTGGAACGGCTCGACGGGCACGCGTTCGACCTTGGCGCCCTCCTCCTCCAGGCGCGCGAG
The DNA here is from genome assembly GCA_965283875.1 of uncultured Elusimicrobia bacterium. Classification (GTDB taxonomy): domain Bacteria; phylum Elusimicrobiota; class Elusimicrobia; order UBA1565; family UBA9628; genus GWA2-66-18. Next base: position 574,139 of record CBDIQC010000001.1, read on the forward strand.
CTGGCGCGAGAAGGAGTGGAACTCCGAATCGGTCGTGAGCACGCGCAGCGGCCGGTCCTGCGGCAGGCAGGACACCAGCCGCGCGATGAACTCGTGCGTGTTGGGCGCGAACGCGATGGCTTCGGGGTCGGGCAGCAGCAGGGTCTCGGCGATCCAGCGCTGCGCCTCGGGGATGACCTTGGCGAAGACCACCTTCCACTTGTCGTCGCGCAGGGCGGCCGCGTCGTCCCAGGCCGCCAGGTGCGCGTCGCGCGTGAGGTCGGGCCACGGGTGATGGCTGTGCGCCGCGAAATGCAGCCGGTCGCCCAGCCAGGTGAGGAAGCGGCCGTAATGCGCCTTGTGGCTCACGCCCCCTCGTGCGCGAAGCCCAGGCGGCGCGACGCCTTCGCCGGCAGCGGCGGCAGCGCCGAGCGCGGGATGAGGAAGGTGGACAGGTTGAACAGGTCGCCGAACACCTTGTGCGACGACGCGGCCTTGGCCAGGTACTGGTGGCCCGAGGAGCCGCCCGTGCCGATCTTGGTGCCGATCATGCGCAGGACCATGAGCGCGTGGCGGTGGCGCCAGATGCCGAACTGCTCGTCCACCTCGACGAGCTTCTCGAGAAGACGGAAGGGCCCGTTGAGAATCGGCCGGTCGCGATAGAGCTGGATGAGCAGCGCCGACAGCAGGGCCTTGTGCGACAGGCGCCAGCCGCCTTCCACGCGCAGGCGCTCGTAACGCGCCGGGTCGAGCACGGCTTCGAAGCTCTGGCGCGTCCCCTCCAAGGCCTGCAGCTCGCGGGCGCGGTCGGCGGGCGTCAGCGACGGGTTGAGACGGATGGTCCGCTCGTCGTGGGCGAGCATCGCCTTGACGGCCCCGCGGTAGTCGCGCCAGAAGTCGAAGCCCTCGAAACGCGTGAACGGCGTGCGCTCGAGCCAGCGCTCCACGAGCGTGAACAGCGACGGCTCCTTGGCCGCGTCGAGCACGAGCTTGCGGTGGCCGGCGTTGAGCCGCTTGAAGTAGGGCGACTCCTCGTAACGCACGCGGCGCGTGTCGGAGAGGCCGAGCTTGAGCTCGAGCAGACGGAACTGGAAGCTCTGGAAGCCGGAGGCGGGCGTGAGCGCGTCGCGGAAATCGAGGAAGTCCAGCGGCGTCATGGTCTCGAGCACGTCGAGCTGGTCCACGAGCAGGTTCTGGATCTTCACGACGCGGGAAAGGTGCGCCACCGCGGCCGGCACGCGGTCCTCGCGCACGACGCCGCCGGAGAAATCGGCCAGCACCGCGTCGAGCTCGTGGAGGATCTGCTTGAACCACAGCTCGTAGGCCTGGTGCGTGATGATGAAGAGCATCTCGTCGTGCGCGGGCTTGCCCTTCACGCGCGACAGCGGCCGCTGCGAGCTGAGCAGCCGCTCCAGACCGAGGTATTCGCCGTAATAGACGGGCTTCTTGACGCTCATTTAATCCTCGATGATCCGCCGCGCGGTCTTGTAACGCTTGCGGTAATAGTCGCTGTAGAGGCTTTCCATGCGCACGCCTTCGCCGGGATTCGCCTGATGGATGAAGATGCCGTTGTTGACGTAGATGCCCACGTGGCCGATGGCGCGCCCCGCGTCTTTTCCCGAGAAGAAGACCAGGTCGCTCATGCGCAGGTCCTTGGCGGACTCGATGGGCTCGCCTTCGTCGGCCATGTCCTCGGATTTGCGCGGCAGCATGATGCCGTTCTCGCGATAGACCCGGCCGACGTAATCCGAGCAATCCTTGGGGAGCGGGCGCTTCTTCTCCTCCTCGGGCAGCCAGGTGCGCGCGGTGCGCACGATGGCCTTGGCCTTGGTCGGCACCGGCCGCGCGGCTTTGCGGCGCTCGCCCCCGCCGCCGCAGCCCGCGGCGAGCAGGAAGGCCGGCAGAAGGACGAAAAGGGCCGCTTTCATCGGCGCAATGATACTAATTCGCTAGGCCTATCGACCCCCACCCGCCTAGGACCAATGCGCCTAGACGCCTTTCCGGGTCCGTGATATCCTCCTTTATAGATGCGGGCCCGCGTTTTCGTCGTCGCGGCCGTCCTCGCCTCCCTCGCGGGAGGCTTCGTTCTGCCCGCTCAGGCGGCCGACCCGGCCCTCGTGGCCGCCTTCGAGCGCCACCTCACCCCCCTCGAGAAGGCCATCCTCGCCTCGGTGCTGACCGATTCCACCAACAGCGCCGAGTTCGACGCCGACATGCGCGAAGCCCAGCGCGACGCCGCCTCCCTCGCCGCCGCCGTCGCGAAGTGGCGCCTGCGCATGGCCGAGTTCTCCCAACGCGACCGCAACGCGCCCAACCCCAACCTCGAAGGCACCTACCGGACCTACCCGGAGATGCTCACTCCGCCCATCCGCGCCTACCTGGCCCGCCGCCTGCGCGACCTGCGCGACCGCAGCGGCTCCGATTCCCAGGCCCGCGAAGCCTACGAGACCTTGCGCGACTACCTCGCCGGCGTCCAGGAGAGCCTCGACGACGACGGCAAGCTCTCCTGGTACACCAAACGCGTCGTCGCGGGCATCATGGACAAATACCGCTCCGAGCTCGTCGAGTTCCTCGGCACGGAGAACGCCCGCCGCGCCTTGCGCGACGGCCCCGCCGCCGTCGCCTAGCTGGCGCGGCGCCGCGCCGCCACCGCCGCGGCCGCCGAAGAGGCCCGCCGCGCGGCCGCCCGCCCGCCCGCCCGCGGCTCGGGCGAACCCGCCGTCGTGCCCCCCGCCGAGGAGCGCCCCGCGCCCACGCTTCCGCCCGTCGCCGTGGTCGTGCCGCCCGTGCTCCCGTCCGTGCCCGCCGTCAACGAGACGCCCGCGCAGCGCACCGCCCGCGAGCAGGCCGAGGCCGCGGAGCGCACCGCGCGCGCCGGCAACCCCGGCGCCGTCTTCGACGGCGGCGGCCTGGTCGTCGGCGAGACCGGCGACCCCGTGGCCGTGCCGGGCGGCGGCGCCGCGACGCCTCGCCCCGGCGCCGACCTGGCCGCGCCCGGCTCGCCTGCCGGCAACTTGGCCGGCCCCCGCACCACGCCTCCGGAGATGAGCTCCGAAGACGAGCTGCTCTCCTCCATCCGCGGCCCGCGCGGCCGAGGCTCCAAGTCCTGGAAGGAATACACGCCCCAGATCGGCGGCGCGGCCGTCGGCGCCCTCGTCGGCTTCCTCGTGGGCGGACCCTTCGGCGCGCTGTTCGGCGCCTTGCTCGGCTTCATCGGCGGCGACATCGCCGCCAAGAGCCTGTTTAAGTAGCGACTTGCTACAATCGCTCCCGTGAACGACGGCTCCCTGCGCCTGTCCGCTTTCCTCACGGTGATGGTCCTCGCGACCGCGGCCGAATTCCTGCTCCCCCGCCGCGCCCCGCAGGCGCCTCGAGGCAAACGCTGGCTCGTGAACCTCGGGCTGATGTTCCTGGGCGCGCTGGCGGTGCGGCTCATCCTGCCGATGGCCGCCGGCGAGTTCGCCGTATGGGCCGAGGAGCGGCGCTGGGGCCTGCTGCACCAGACGAGCTGGCCCTTCCCCGTCAAACTCGTCTTGGGCTTCGTGTGGCTCGACCTCGTCATCTACTGGCAGCACCGCAAGTTCCACGAGTGGCCCCTGTTCTGGCGCCTGCACAAGGTGCACCACCTGGACCTCGACCTCGACGCGGGCTCGGGCGTGCGCTTCCACCCGCTGGAATACCTCGCCTCCATGCTGATCAAGATGGCGGCCGTAGCCGTCCTCGGAGTGCATTTCTTGGCGCTGTTGGCCTTTGAAATCGTGCTCAACGCGGTGTCCACCTTCCACCACGCCGCCATCGCCTTGCCCCGGCCGGTGGACGCGCTGCTGCGCCTGTTCATCGTCACGCCCGACTACCACCGCGTGCACCACTCCGTCGAGGTGGACGAGACGAACTCGAACTACTCGTTCAACCTGACGCTGTGGGACAAGCTGTTCGGCTCCTACGTGCCGCAGCCGCGCGCCGATCACGCGACCATCGCGCTCGGGCTCAAGGAAGAACGCGATCCGGCCGCCTGCGCCGGCTTCTTTTATCTGCTGGCCGCGCCGTTTCGCCGCGCGCCGTGAAGATCCGCGGCGAGCTGAACTTCAACGGCGAGGAGCGCCGCCCCTTCCTGATGTCGGGCCCCAGCGAGCCCGACGACCACGTCGCCCACAAACTCGGCGCCTACATCCTGTTCTGGGACTACCAGCCCGTCACCGACGCGACGACCAAGCTCCCCGCCCTCAACAACTTCGAGTTCCTCCCGGACCTCATCGGCTTCGACGCCGGCGGCGAGATCGTCCTATGGGTCGAATGCGGCAGCACGACCATGCACAAGCTCACCAAGGTGACCCGTCGCGCGCCCCGCGCGCGCATCGTCATCATGAAGGAGCAGGAGCGCGCCGCCGAGATGCTGCGCAAGGACCTGCTCGCGGGCTTCGACCGCCCCGAACGCATCGAGATTCTCGCCTGGCCCGGCAAGTCCTACAAGGAGTGGGTCGAGCTCGTCGGCGACCGCGCCGAGGGCTTCGGCGAGGCCTCCGGCCACATGATCAACGGCGTGGTCAACGAGCGCCCCGTTCTCGTCGAGTTTAAGCCGTTCTAGGTTAGAATAAGGCGTGGACCTCAGCGCCCTGGGCCTGGCCGCCGCGCTCGCCGTGACGCCCCCCGCCTCCGTGCCCGGAGGCCCCGTGCCCTCCTCGGCGCCCGGGGCCGTGCCCACGGTCGTCGCGCGCTCCGGCGCCGCGCTCACCGGCTGGACGACCTACCTCGACGCCATCGAAACCGCCGACGTCGTCGCGGTCGGCGAGAAACACGACGAAGCCGACCACCACCGCGTGCAAGCCGAGGTCATCGTCGAGATGGCGCTGCGCGGCCGCGACATGGTCATCGGCATGGAGATGTTCAGCCCCGATGACCAGCCGACCGTGGACGCCTTCCTCTCCGGCGCCATGTCCGACGCGGACTTCGCCATGTGGTGGGACCGCAACTGGGGCTACTCCTACGCGTTGTACCGCCCCATCTTCGACGCCGCGCGCGCCGTGGCGCATCCCGGTCGCCGGGCTCAACGTGCCGCGCGCGCTCATCCGCGAGGTGTCGCGCAAAGGCGTGGCCGGCCTGTCGCCCGCCGACCGCGCGAAACTGCCCGCGTCCATCCAGGAAAGCGCCGATCCCCGCTACCGCGCCTACGTGGAGGCCTCCCTCGACGGCCACGGCCCCATGCCTCCCGACCGCCGCGCCAAGATGATCGAGGTGCAGGCCGTCTGGAACGAGACCATGGGTGAAAACGTCGCGCGCCTCTCCGCGAGCGGCCGGCTCGTGGTCGTGGTCGCGGGCCAGGGCCATCTGTTCTACGGCGCGGGCATCCCCGAAAGCGCGGCCCGGCGCCGCGCGCTGAAGTCCGTGGTCGTGCTCCCCTACCCGCTCGACGGCGGCTATCGGCCGCTGCCCGACCTGCTGCGCGCGCTCCAGGACCCCGCGTCCTCCGATATCGCGCTCGGCGACTACTTCCGCCTCCTCCCGTGATCGCGGCCCTCCTCGCCCTGCTGCTCGCCGCCCCCGGCGAGGCCCGCGTGCTCGCCGTCCCGCGCCTGACGCCTTCCATCTCGGCGATGCCGCGCCTGCCGCTGGTGACGAGGCCCGGCGGTTCGCTCGCCGGCCCCGGCGCCGCCTCGCTCACGCTGACGCCGTCGCTCCTGCCGACTCTGCCGTACGCCCCGGCTCCCTCTTTTCCCGTCGCCCCGTCCGCCGCCGCGCCGCTCGGCGTGGATTTCGACGGCTCCGGCGAACGCGCCGACGAGCCGGTCTCGCCGGCCCAGCCCTCCGGCTGGCTCGACATCAGCGACGAACGCGTGGCCGCCGCCCTCGACGCGGCCGGCGAGCTGGCCGGGCAGACCAAGGTGGGCCGCCGCGTTCTCGAAGAGGCCGCCAAGCTGCTCGGGTCCATGCCGCTGGCCGTCGATGTGCTCGACCTGGGCAAGAACCACGGCGAATACGACTACCTCGACCGCCGCCTACGCCTAAACCGCAAGCTCCTGCGCCCCGAGGCCCGCGCCCAGCTCGCCGCGACCCTCGTGCACGAGCTACGCCACGTCATCCAGCACACCCAGGGCGTGCCCGCCGAAGCCATCGAGATGGAGATCGAGGCGCACCTCGACGACCTGGCCTTGATGCGCGAGCTGGGCTTCGAGCCGCCGCCGAAAACCTTCGCGCGCCAGCTGGCCGAAGCCCTCAAAGAAGGCCCCGAGCGTTTCGTCGAGATCCTGGGCTGGGCCTTGCCGGAGCGCCCGCGCCTGGCGGCGATGACCTACGAACGCATCGAGGAAGACCTGCTGGTCCAGCTCAAACACGCCAAACGCGGCCGCAGCGAGCGCAAGCGGAAGCTCGTGCGCGCCATCGAACGCGACCTCGAGCTCATCCGCTCCCGCGACGGCCGCGCGTCGTATCGCGCCTTCTCCCGCCGCGTCGAAGCCCGCCTGCGCCGCGAAGCCGAAGCCGCTAAGACGCGTTAACGTTTCGCGCCCAGGACGAACCAAAGCGCCCGCTCCGGGCCGCCGAGTTTGGCGGGTTTTCCGTCGTAGCCGTAGGCGGCCAGCAGCTTCAGCGGGGACTTGGCGAGCAAGGCCGAGAACTCCCGGGCGTCGTAGGAGCGCAGGTCGTAATGCGACTCGATGACCTTGCGGCGCGGCACGGTGACGAAGTTCATGATGCGTTCGCGGCGCTTGCGCCGCTCGGGCGGCAAGGTCATCATGACGTGGTTCATGCCGCGTTCGGTCCACGTCTCCTCGTCGGGCTCGTCATGCCCGTACAGGGCCAGGTCCATGCCCAGGACCATGACGCCGCCCGGCGCCAACGACGCGGCGCACAGCCGCAGGTGGGACAACGCGTCTTTGTCGTTCATCAGGTGGCGGAAGGTCGAGAGCAGGTTGAACACGAGCCCGAAGCGCCGCGGGGTCCGGTAGGTCCGCATGTCGCCGGTCTTCACGAGGGCCCGCTTGCCGTATTTCTTCAACCGCGCCGCCGCGTAACGCGCCATGTCGGCGGACAGGTCGTAGCCTTCCACCGTCCAGCCGCGCCGCAGCAGGCCCGCCAGGTAGCGGCCGGTCCCGCAGGCGGGCTCGAGCGCGGTTTTTAAGCCGCTCGTCCCGTGCAGCCCCGCGATGCGGTCGAGCAGCCAGACCTCGTCGTCGGTGCCCGCGGCGTGGATGAGGTCGTAAAGCGCCGGCTCGGCGTAGAGGCGGGGCCTCACGCCTTGGCTTCGTTGACGAGATGGACCGTGCGCGTGGGGAAGGCGAAGCCCAGGCGGCGGCGGCGGACCTCGCCGACGAGGTCGCCGAGCAGGCGCTCTTGCGCGTCCATCATCTTGTTGTAGTCGTCGCTGAGCACGTAATAGACGACCTCGTAGCTCAGCGCGGACTCGCCCAGCTCGGCCAGATGGGCGCGGTCGTAGCGCAGCAACGGGTCGCGCTCGATGAGGCCGCGCACGATGGCGGGCATGGCGCGCAGCTCCTGCTCGGGCGTGTCGTAGGTCAGGCCGAAGCGGAACAACACGCGCCGCTCGCGCAGCTGCTGGAAGTTCTGGATGCGCGAGGACGTCAGGTTGGAGTTGGGGAACACCAGCATCTCGCCGCTGACGGACCGCACCCGCGTGGTTTTGACGCCGATGTGCTCGACGGTGCCCACCGCGTCGCCGACCTTGATGGCGTCGCCCACGACGAAGGGTTTGTCGAGATAGATGGCCACGGCCGAGAACAGGTCGCCCAGCACGGCCTGGGCCGCCAGCGCCACCGCGATGCCCGAGATGCCGAGGCCGGCGATCATGGACGTGACGTTGAAGCCGAGGTTGCCCAGCGTGAACAGCGCCGCGCCCAGCCAGATGAAGCCGGTCGCGGCCATGGTGATGGTCTGCGCGGTCTCCTGATGGGCCAGGTCGTTGCCGTCGGCGAGCACGGTTTTCTTGATGGCGTAGCCGGTCGCCGCCGACAGCATGGTCGTGATGCGGTAGGCCACCAGCACGACGACCAGCACGTGCAGGCCGCGGTCGAAGCGCGCGTGGATGCTCAGGCTGCGCGTGGCGGCGTACAACGCGACGAGGTAACATTCCGGCGCGCGGATGAGCTCGAGCATCTCGACGGCGATGTCGTCGAGGTCGGTGGCCGTCATCTTGGCCAGGGCGCGCAGGCGGTCGATGACGAGGCGCCGCGCCAGGAGGAAGCCGACTAACACGCCCAAAAACACCGCCGTCGCGTAGGCGTATTCGGCGACGTCGTTGCCGTAGAACTGGCGGTTCAGGAAGTCGGGCACGCGGGTATTATAGTCAGTCCAGTGGACGCGTGAGCAGGTCCTTATACGACGCCCAGAAACGCGACCGGTCCAGCCCGAAGGCGACCTTCACCGGCTGCGCCGGCGCCCGGCTCGCCGTCAGGACCTTGCCGTAGCCCACGGTGCGGTGGTCCGCGTCCACGTCCAGCCGCAACGTCTCCCACGCGGTGATGACGGCCGGATCGAGCAGCCACGCCACGGGCAGGCAGTCCCAGTAATAGGAGACCTTCTCGGGCTTCTTATAGAAGCCCGGCCACTGGTTGCCCAAGCCGTCCTCGTACAAGGCGGTCAGCGGCGTCTTGAACGCGACGATCTCGTCGAAGTCCTTCTTCACGAGCGGAGCCAGGTTGGTGACGTCGAGCCCGAACATCACCTTCTCTCGGATGCCCGAGCGCAGCACCGCCCGCGCCGCCTCCGGATCGAACCAGAAATTGAATTCCGCCGTCGTCGTGATGTTGCCGGGCGCGCGCACGCTTCCACCCATGAACACGAGCCGCTTGATCTTCTTGGCGATGGACGGCTTCTTTGCCAACGCGCCGGCGACGTTGGTCATCGGCCCGACCGCCAGAAGCGTGACCTGCCCGGGATTCCGCTCGACGGTCTCGATGATGAAATCGACGGCGTGGCCCTCCCGTGGCCGCGTCGCGGCGAACTTGCCGCCGAACGGCGGCGCGAGCCCGTCCGCGGCGGGCGCGTCACCGCCGAGCGCGCCTTTGAAGCCGATTTTCCACTCTTTAGCCATCTGCGCAACGCGTTCACGGGAATTCGCGAGCGGGGCCTTCGCTCCGATGAGAAGCGGCACCTTGGCGGCGCCCAGCAACTCCATCAGGTGCAGCATGTATTCGGCGCCCTGGACGGCGTGTTCATTGCCGGCCGTGACGGTGACGCCGACGACCTCGATCTTCTCGGGGCTGCGCAGCAGCATGGCCAGCGCCGCGCCGTCATCGTGGAAATAAGCCGTGTCGGTGTCGAAAATCACCTTCTCCGGGGCAGCGGCGGCGAACACGGGGAAAACGGCGCACGCCAGGGCCAGAGCTGTCTTCATCCGCGCATTATGCCCTAGGCGGACTGGTCGCGTCCAGCGCGGCTAGGAAGAGCGGTCTTCGAGGCGCTTGATGCGCTCGCCGTGCTCATCGAGCCGGTGGGTGTGTTTGGCGAGCGAGAACTCCGTGTCCTGCGCCTTGCCCGCGTAGGAGTCCATCCGCCGGTCGAACTCCTCTCGCGTGACGAGTTTGCCGCGCATATACGCGTTCATCTCGCGCACCGTTTCTTCGGTGCCCACCGCGAAACGGATGAGGCGGTGCATCATGCCTTCCAACGACTCGAATCGCGCGTCCATACGCGCGGACAACGCGCGAAACTCGGTCTTCAGCTCGTTGAGCTCCTGCCTCATATCCTTTGACATTGTATCCCCTCCCCCGGGACCGAGCAAGGGTCTTCGGTCCTACCTACTACATACGATTGACCCCCATCGAAAGTTCCACTACACTGGCCCCATGCTCCTCATCATCGGCGTGCTCGTCGCGATCGTGCTCATCATCGTGACCCGCAAAAGCGAGATCATCTCGCACGACCCGCTCGAAGGCGCCCATCAGCCCCCGACCGGCGAGGCGGCGGACGCGCGCACCGTCCTCAAGATGTTCAAAGAGGGCAAACAGGCCGACGCCATCGCCTTGTTCGACAAGCTCAAACGCGAGGTCGAGGAAGCCGCCGACCAGGACTCCGAAGAGGAAAGCGCGGTCGAGGGCGTGCCGCCGGACGTGGGGGACGCCATCTTGGACCTCGTGGACGAGGGCAAACTCCTCGAGGCCATCAAGCTGTACCGCGAAGCCACGGGCTGCGACCTGCTGACCGCCAAACAAGCCATCGACCGTCTCCAATCGGGCCAATAGGCCTATTGATGACGGTCATGACGGGGGGTTGGCCGAGCGCATACCGCCGTCACGCCCCGGGCACGTATCCTATATACATGACCACCCTCACCCCCTCTCCCGCCCACCGCAAAGCCGTCGCCGCCGCCATCGTCTCCGTGCTCACCCCCGCCGAGCTGACCATGGTCCACCAGTTCATGGCCGCCGAGCGCCCCGGCCGCCCCGCCCCCCAGCCCGAAGACGTGCTCGCCTGGGTGCGCCTGAACATGCCCGCCGCCGCCGTCCGGCTCGAACACGTCCTCTACCCCGCCGACTAAGGGTCGTTCGACGGGCCCGGTAATAGCTATAATGTAGGCACCCTTTCCGTTATAACCGCAAGGAGCTCTATGCCCACCGCCACCGCCTCGAAGACCGACTACAAAGTCAAAGACATCTCCCTCGCCGACTGGGGCCGCAAAGAAATCACCATCGCCGAAAACGAGATGCCGGGCCTCATGGCCCTGCGCGCGGAGTATAAGGGCAAGTTCCCCCTCAAAGGCGCCCGCATCGCCGGCTGCCTGCACATGACCATCCAGACCGCCGTCTTGATCGAGACGCTTCTCGAGCTCGGCGCCGAGGTCCGCTGGTCCTCCTGCAACATCTTCTCGACCCAGGACCACGCCGCCGCCGCCATCGCCGCCGCCGGCAAAGCCGCCGTGTTCGCCTGGAAGGGCATGGACGAAAAAGAGTTCGACTGGTGCATCGAGCAGACGCTCAAGTTCCCCGACGGCCAGCCCCTGAACATGATTCTCGACGACGGCGGCGACCTGACGAACATGGTGTTCGACAAATACCCCGAGATGGCCAAGGCCATCTACGGTCTCTCCGAAGAGACGACCACCGGCGTGCACCGGCTCTACGAGCGTATGAAGAAGGGCACGCTCCTGACGCCCGCCATCAACATCAACGACTCGTGCACCAAGAGCAAGTTCGACAACCTCTACGGCTGCCGCGAATCCCTGATTGACGGCATCAAACGCGCCACCGACGTCATGGTGGCCGGCAAGATCGCCGTCGTCGCCGGTTACGGCGACGTGGGTAAGGGCTCGGCGCAGTCGCTGCGCGGCCAGGGCGCGCGCGTGCTCATCACCGAGATCGACCCCATCAACGCGCTGCAGGCCTGCATGGAAGGTTACCAGGTCGTCACCATGGACGAAGCCGCCCCCATCGCCGACATCTTCGTCACCGCGACGGGCTGCCGCGACATCATCACCCGCAAACACTTGGACGCAATGAAGTCCCAGGCCATCGTCTGCAACATCGGCCACTTCGACCTCGAAATTGACATCGCGTCCATGTCCACCGACAAGAAGCTCAAGAAGGTGAACATCAAGCCCCAGGTGGACCAGTTCGTCTGGCCCAACGGCAAGGTCGTCACCGTCTTGGCCGAAGGCCGCCTCGTCAACCTCGGCTGCGCCACCGGCCACCCCTCGTTCGTCATGTCCTGCTCCTTCACCAACCAGGTCATGGCCCAGCTCGAAATCTGGCAGAACAAGGGCACCAAGAAGTACGGCAAGCAGGTTTACCTCCTGCCCAAGGAGCTCGACGAGAAAGTCGCGCGTGCTCCACCTCGGCAAACTCGGCGCCAAGCTCACCACGCTCACCAAGGAGCAGGCCGACTACCTGGGCATCAACCCCGCCGGCCCCTTCAAAGCCGACAACTACCGGTACTAATCAGCGTCAGCAATCGCAAATTAGAGGCCCCAGAAATGGGGCCTCTTTTGTTTGGGACCCTAACATCATGAATCCAAATGACCCTTTCCGAACAACCTTTCGTGAGGCTACACGGGAGGCGTTAGAGTTTCTTCGACGGATGTACTCCGAGACCTTCGTAATCCCTTCATACACAACGCCAGATTACGATGGGACTTACGGAAAGCCTATCACTCGAATAAATTGGTGGGGATTTTACCGACAAGTCCCAGACTCAATTCTGGAAGGGCCCCAGTGCAAAAAGCTCGTTGAGCTACTTAGGACCAACCCCGATGCATCTCGCCATCTTGATTCATATGTAGGAAGCTCATTGCATAAGGTCAGCTGCGACGAGCATTTCATTCTATGCGGAATGGCGAAGCGGCAAATTTCAGCTTCGGGATCCTTTACATTTAATGAAGGACAATTTGAAAAGGATTTCGATGAATTTATCGAATTCCTCAAATCACCGACCCTAAGCTGCGAACTCGTTCTCCCTGTGTACGGGTTGACCCTTGAATGCGAGCTGATACTAGATGAGAGGACATCCTTCAGCCGACTTAACATGTTCTCGGACGCCCAGCACGAAGCCGACAGCCTGATTCCCTCAGCGCCATCCGGGGATCTCCCATCGTTTGCATTGAGGATCGCTTATCGAACCCCTAAGGTGATTGATCACAAAGACACCTTTTCGTCTGGCCACGACGGAAACCAACAACGGATTCAAATCGAGAATGATGCCCTCCTCGTCCTGAGCGCACTCCGTCTCTTTAAACCGAAGCCCTTTGTACGTGGGACGATGATTCACCACGTCGATACGTGGATGGACCCCCTGATTGGATCTTGGAACCGCATGGAGCGAGTCCCGATTGGGGGCAGCACAATCGAAGTTTCCAAGGACGAATGTGTCGCCTTCAAGAAACTCTGGGCCTCCCTAAAGACCGCAAAAATATCACCATGGGTCGAAATTGCCGTACGCAGAATCGCTATGGCGGACGATCGCGGTACCGATGAAGATCGCTTGATTGACCTAATGATTGCCGCCGAGAGTATTTTTCTCAATGACTCTACCAGTGGCTCAAGCGAGCTCCGATATCGATTAAGTCTTCGTGCCGCGGCCTTCCTCGCCGCAAAGGACGAACGGAGGGAACTCTTCCGCTTCTTCAGAGACTGCTATGACGTTCGTAGCACGATTGTGCACGGTGGGCGCCCGACCCTAAAAGGCTCGCCGGTGAACCTGGATCCGATGATAAATCGACTGTCTCAACTTCTACGACGCGGACTGTTCACAATGGTTGAGTCGATATCGAACGGTAACCCCGTCATGGGATCCACCCTGGACGATCGAATTTTCTAATCACCCTGTATCCAGCACTTAGAGGATTTCGATTGGAATTCCAATGATTGGCCGCATCGTTTCCAATTTAGTCCTGTACCTAACAAGGACCTTGTCGTAAATATCCTTTACATCAGGGGTCCGAATCGAGACTACGAGGGCATAGAGTATTTTGTCTGGATCCGTGGCAGCACCGCCTCGACTACGTGCATTGTAGTGGACATCAAACACTGGCTCCTGGAGCTGGCCTTGTTTGAACTGCCTATGTGCATGCAACGTCGTCTCCCATTTCTGAGCATCCCGTCGAAGCTCGACTTCTGACTGATGCATATCCCCAGCTCGAAAAAACGCTCCAGAATCTGCGTTAACCTGGCCTGCCTTGGTCCTCTTACCGGAATGAGGACGGAAAACAACTTCTAGGCCGCTTCGGGTGTAATGCAACGGATCTTGGGGATCCGTCTGCGTTGCGAAAGTGAATGTGGAAGAAATGTGAGTCGTTCCTGCTATCGGGTCCCTGGGCAATGGGATGGGCGAGCGCAGCCATTGCCCGGGAGAGATGCTGCCTTGATACAGCACCCGCACAGTTCCATCTGGGCAAACAATGATTTCCTGCAATTCCTGAGGCAATCGCCCCCATCCCACTTCTCTCCGACTATGGCCTCCAGCATCGCATGTATTCAACAAGAGGGCCTTAATCGCCAACGTGCTGATATCGGCACCCATCACCGCGCGAACACCACTCGCGATTCTGAGTGCGTTGGGGGACGCGAAACTTGTACCGCCATCTGGATGACTCACCGCCGGATTAATCGGACTCACAAACCAAAAGGGCTCTCGTCTACTGCCACCGAAGGTAACTGCGTCGGGCTTCACTATTCCTGGATGTCGGCCGGGGCCAACACAGCTATAAGGCGCCCGCTGCCAGGTATTACCCTTGGAATCACTTGCTCCGATTGCTAGGGCATTGACGCAGTCAGAGGGTACCTGAATTCGGGCATTCCCAGAATCCCAATCCCTCTCTCCCCTGTTTCCAACAGCTACAGTTGCGAGCACCTTTCCATCTGCAAAATGAGAATCCAACATTGCGGTCCACATATGAACTTCATTGTCTTCGATTGGCAAATCTGGACCAATGCTGAGATTTATAAATTGATATTTCTCTTCGCGAAGCACGTTCAATATGCGGTCTAGCACGTCGGGTAATTCGGTGTCATTTGCTGTATCCGCATCAAATACCCGATAGTGATCAACATTGGCATATGGCCGCGGCAACGGGACCCCATCCCGCAGGGGACCAAACAAGTAGGCGGACGTCACACACCCGCCGTGTTCTAAATCATCTGCCTTTGCGCGACCAACTCCGTCAGCATCAATCAAGTTCACCCACGGTTTCAGTTCTGGCCTGTTGGGCATACCTCCGTCAAAAATTGCGACACGAAGCCGCGGGTCAATAGCCGGCTCGGATGGTAGTTCGACATCGAATGCCTGCAGGGAAGCCGATCTCAATACGGGGCTATAGCTTCTTAGACGAGGCATTTCCCGAATTGCTCGAAGGTACGAGTATCGCGAAACCTCGGCAATTTTTTTCTTCGGAAGATCCATGGCAAGAAAACACAAGCCTCTGGCATAAAATCGCTTTCGGACCGTTCGTTTTATTCCGAGAAATTCCAAATACTCGAGGAAGCCTTTAACAATATAGTCGGCTTCTGCGCTCGCATGAAGCACAACCTCAACGAACGGCTCGGACTCCTTTGAATGAAAGGTCAGCACTTTCTCTTGCGGATTTCCGGCATTTAAATCCTCAATCTTCCGCAAATCTGTAGCGGCTTTACTAACGTCTTTCCAAGTTGGCATGAGTTCTGCCCAGCGCCTGAAAGCGGACCGCTCCCCTGCGACGTACACGCAGGAAGTGACGATTTCCTTCGGTTGCCTTTTGGCAGTCCCCTTGGCGGGCTTTATCAAGCAGCCCCTGCTACCAACCGCATGGAGCCCCAATTCCCTGAGGAGGACTTCCGGGTAATATGATTTGGCCAAAAAGCTCGGGTGTAGCGTAAGCATCGCCACGGCCTCGTCATGTGGGCATGCTTTTGCAGGGAGTTCATCGAGCTCATTAATTACCTGAGTAAGTAGTGGCGCGATACGTTGACGAGCCTCGCCGAGTGAGTAGGGGAAATACTTCGGCCCTCCGCCCGTCGGCTTAGTGATTTCCTCGGTCAGGCGTTCGCCGTGACCGATTAGAAAGTTATGCGCCATGGAACCCCCAATTTCATTTCTTAATCAGCATTCAAAGCAACCTTTCGGATTGTATCTCTGCTGACACTCGTAATTCTATTAGCTTCCCTTTGGGACAGGCCGCAATTCACAAGGTGAACAGCTAGTTCGATTCGTTGGTTAGGACGCAATTTTCCCACTCTCACCTGAATCATTTGCTGCAGTTGGGTTTCCAACCGAACCTTCTGCACTATCGCTTCTCGCTTAACACGTGCTACATCCCTGACTATATCGCTAAATGATTCTCCCTGACATACGACAGCAACAGCAAGATGCCAGCTGGGTTTGATAGGCCACTCAACTAGAAGCCGGCGAACAAGGCCCTCGATATGTTCGATTTGAGGAACCGGGAAATCGATTTTCAAATCAAATCTACGCCAGACTGCCCGATCCAACAGCTCCGGATGGTTTGTCGCTGAAATCAAAATTCCGGATGAGGGCCAGTCATCGATTTCTTGAAGGAGAACTGTAACCAGTCGCTTCAATTCTCCGACTTCTACACTATCATCACGCCGCTTTGCTATCGAATCAAACTCGTCCAACAAGAGGACACAATCCATACTTTTTGCGTAGTCCAGTACAAAGCGCAAGTTTGTGCCCGTTCGACCAAGGAAACTGCTCATCACTGCCGAAAGATCAAGAATCAATAGTGGGCGATTGAGCTTCTTGGCCAACCATCGTGCTGCTAGCGTCTTTCCAACGCCAGGCAGTCCAGTAAACATCAGCGTGCGCGACGGCTCTAGACCCGCCCGATTCAATGCATCAAGCTCAGCCCTCTCCCTCGTTACCTGCTCAAGTTGCCTTGCGACATCTCCTATCCAGATTGGCTCAATAGAGATTTCGACGGGATTTTCGACCCTAACCAGCTGAAGCCGCGAATCCCTATCAACCGGAACTGGCGACAACTCTCCTCGCAAGGGATTGGATTCTGTAGGGCTGTCTCTCAAAATTGCGAGCATTGCCTCTGCAGCATCACGATTATTCGCGTGAAGAAGTTTCGTGATGCGCCGCGTGAGCATGAGAACATCTTGTCGTCGCCCCGATAACGCCAGACGTGTGAGATGGACTAATTTTTCCTCAATCTCTTTCAAATAGTCCGTTTTTTTATTTCCCATTTAATCGACTATAACCCGAAGTGGCCTAATTGTCAATATTTATTTATATATTAGTCCACAATATTCCATTTGAACAAATTTATAGAATCAACCCATGCGCAGTCCCTCCCCCATCCGCCGCCTCCTAAAATACGCCTCGGCCCACGCCGGCACCATCCGGCTCGCGTCGTTGTTCTCCGTGCTCAACAAGATCATGGATATCGCGCCGGAGATCCTCATCGGCGTGGCGGTGGATGTGGTGGCGGGCAATCGGGTGGCGATGATGGCATCTCTGGGGCTGACGACGGCGTTTCACGGGTTGCTGGCGTTGGCGGGGTTGACGTTGGTGATTTGGGTGCTGGAATCCACGTTCGAGTACCTTTACGAGGTGAAGTGGCGCGGCCTGGCACAGACGGTGCAGCATGAGCTGCGGCTAGACGCCTATGGGCACGTGCAGCGGCTGGATATGGCGTTTTTCGAGGATAGGTCCACGGGCGCGTTGACGGCGACGCTTAACGACGACATCAACCAGCTGGAGCGGTTCCTCAACGGCGGGGCGAACATGCTTATCCAGGTATTCGCCACCGTGGTGTTGGTCGGCGGGGTGTTTTTCTACCTCGCGCCCAAGGTCGCCTTGCTCGCGATGGCGCCGATTCCCTTTATTTTGGCGGGCGCGTTTTATTATCAGTTCCGCGTCGAGCCCTTGTACGCCGGCGTGCGCGAGCAGGCGGCCAATATCGCGGCGCGTTTGTCGAACAACATCTCGGGCATCGCGACCATCAAGGCATATACGGCCGAGGAGCGCGAACTCGCGGCGGTGGGCAAGGAAAGCTTCGACTACACGGCGGCCAACGCCAAGGCCATTCGGGCGAGCGCAGCGTTTATCCCGCTGATTCGTATGGCGATTCTGGCCGGGTTCCTGGCGACCCTCATCGTGGGCGGCAAGATGACGCTTGATGGACAGCTCACGGTCGGGTCGTTTTCGGTGCTGGTGTTTTTGACCCAGCGGCTGTTGTGGCCGTTGACCGGCTTGGCTGAAACCGTGGATTTGTATCAACGCGCCATGGCGTCAACGGCGCGGGTGCTGGATCTTCTGGAGACCAAGGTCACGCTGGGGCACGACGGAAAGACGCTCGCTCGAGCCTCGGTCAAAGGCGAGATTAAGTTTGAGGGTGTTTCGTTCTCCTATCCGGGGCGGAGGCCGTCGCTGCGCGACGTCAATTTGACTATTCCAGCCGGGCACACGGTTGCGTTTGTGGGGGCGACGGGGTCGGGCAAAACGACCTTAACGAAGCTGCTCCTGCGGTTTTACGACCCTTCTTCGGGACGGATTCTCTTAGATGGCAACGACATACGCCAGTACGACCCTCAGGAACTGCGGCGTTCACTCGGATTCGTCTCCCAAGACACCTTCTTGTTTCACGGCACGGCGCGCGAGAACATCGCGTATGGCGACCCGACGAAGGATGCCGGCTCGGTCGAGGCGGCGGCCAAGACCGCGGAAGCCGACGAATTTTTGCGCTTGTTGCCCCAAGGCTACGACACCGTCGTGGGTGAACGCGGACAGAAACTGTCCGGCGGGCAACGCCAGCGCCTGGCCATCGCGCGCGCGGTGCTTAAAGACCCGCCCATCTTGGTGCTTGATGAAGCCACGTCCGCCGTGGATAACGAGACCGAAGCCGCCATCCAGAAGTCCCTCGATAAACTCGTGGTGGGACGCACGACCGTCATGGTCGCCCACCGCCTTTCGACCATCGTGAAGGCCAACCGCATCTTTGTTCTAGATGACGGCGCCGTCATCGAAAGCGGCACCCATGCCGAGCTCCTGGCCTCGGGCGGCGCCTATGCCGACTTGTGGCGCGTGCAGACCGGCCTCGCGGCTTAGGGAACTTTTTAGCCTCCTCAATCGTATGTAGTGTAGGACCTTGGGCCCTTGTGGCTCGGTCCGGGGGGCTACGATGAGCGAAGCCATGCGACGGGAATTTAAAGAACTGAAAACGGCCGTTCGGGACGTCCATGTGAGGGTCATGGGCGTGGACGGCACGGTTACGGGGTTCGATGGCCGCGTCATGAATGTGGAGAAGCTGGCCCACAACGTGGCCGTTGCCGTATCGGGACTACCCAGGTTCATGCAGAAAACCACTGAGCGTTTGATTCAGCTCGAGCGCGGCATGAACCGGATTGTCAGCGCCGTGGACGCGCTCACCGCCGAAAGCATCGCCTCGCGCAGCGACCGCATCTTGTTCAACCTGAGCTTCAACGACCACCGTCAGGCGTTGCTCGACCACGAGTTGCGCCTTACCCGCCTCGAACGCCGGGCCTCCTAACACGACCGAAAGGCCCACGGCGCGCCCCCCTCCAAAGACCGTTCGACATCCGCGCCGCGATGGTTTATTATCCTCATCCGCCGAGGAACGAACGACGCGCGACCGCGCGTCGGACTGGAGTTGTACCTATGAATCCGTGGTTTTATTTGTTGCCTGCCGCCGTGTTCGCCGTGCCTACCCGCCTGCTCGCCGGCTTCGTCGTCTGGGTCGCGCGCTGACCGATAGCCCCCTTCTCGTACCGGGACCTTTGCCGACAGGTCCTGGGCCCAAGGTCCCTTCTCTAATAGCGTCCTGAGCGCCATAATCACGGTGACGCCATGTCACCGCGCCTTATCGCGTTAACCGTCGTATTGGCTTTGGCGGCGGCCCCCTCCGGGGCCGTCGTGTCGGGGCGCGCCGGGGCCGCGCGGCCGGCATATACGGCCAACGCGCCGCGCCTAGCGACGGCGTTGCGCGCCCAGTTGGCCATGGTGGACCTGACCCGTTCGCCCGCCTTGCTCGCCGGGGACCTGGCCGGACGCCTCAACGCGCCCGGGTTGTCGCCGGAGCAATACGCCGCCGCGCGCCTGACGCTTGACGCCGTGGCCCGCCCCGCGGCGTTGCCGCTGGTGCAGGAAGTCCTGCGCGACGCGACCGCGGCCGGCGGTGAAGCCGCCGCCGAGGCGTTGGGCGCGCTCGCCCGGCGCGTGCACGAACGCCCGGCCGACGCGCAGGCGTTTATGAGCGCCCTCTATCGCCTGCCCGAGTTCGAGCAGCTCACCGTGCTCGCGGCTATGGACGCGGGGGCCGACGGTCTGCGCGAGAGCCTCGATGAGTTTTTTACGGGCGGCGCGCGTTCGGACGCCGAAGACGCCGGCGCCGTGAACGCCGGCGCCGCGGAGTCGCGCCCTGCCGGGCCCGCGTCCTGGCGCCCTGAGCCGCCCGACCCCGACGGTGGACCCCATGCAGGAATCCTTCAGCGTGTTCACCGGCCGCAACCGCCGCGAAGGGACCGTGACCCTCCAGCAGCTGCTCGACGCGCTCGATTCGGGCGACTCGGCCTTGCTCGACCGCCTGCTGCCCAAACGCGTGCGCGGCGAGGGCGGCGCGGTCGTTCGCCTGGGCAACGGCAAGGTCCGCATCATCGTGGCTATTGACGAACACACGGCGAAGTCGCAGGCGGGCCGCATGGTGTGGGCCGACTTCTACGAAGGCGACAACCACCCGCTGCTCGAACGCCTGGCGCGCAAGTTCACCTTCGCCCCCTTCCGCCACAGCGCGCGCCGCGGCAACTCGGTCGAATACGAGGCGCCGAGCATAGACAAGGACAACCTCCAGTTCACCACCTACGGCATCCGCCTTTCCCCCGACGGCGAGGTGCTCGACGACGAGAAGATGCACATCTACGCGGGCAAGTCCTTCCTGGTGACCACCCACGACAAACACCGTCCCAGCGTCACCAAGGCCCAACACCTCATCACCGAGACCGCGCGTTACAAGTCGCCGACCGAGATGAGCGCCTTCCTGCTGAGCGACACCATCAACCGCTACAGCATGGCGGTGGACTCCCTGTCCAAGGACTTCAGCGCCATCGCGCAGAAGGCCGAGATGGACAAAACCGACGACACCATCCTCACCGACGTGCTTAAAACCGGCCGCAAAATCGACCACATCTATGAAACCGTCCTGCGCCAGAAGCAGGTCCTTCGCGACATCCTGAGCATCAACGAGTTCCACCACTCGCCGTTCGTCAACCCCGCCGAGCTCCAGAAACAGCTCCAGGCCCTCGACCACCACCTCGACGTGCTCGACCACTACCAGGACCGCAAAAACGGCCTCGTCGAGTTGTACCGCGCCAAGGTCGGCAACGATTTGAACCTCGCCATGAAACGCCTGGCCTCCGTGCCCGCCTTGCTCGCGCCCGCGGCCATCATCGGGGCCCTTTACGGTATGAACGTGGCCTTGCCCGGCGCGGCGAGCGCCTACGCCTTCTGGATCGTCCTGGGGCTGATCGCGAGCATCACCGGCGGCCTGTTCGTCCTCCTGCGCAAGCAGGGCTGGCTCTAACGCCGGCGCTTGACAGCCCGGCCTGCCGGGGGCATCCTTGGCCCGATGAGCGCTCCTCCCATGAAGCTGGGCGAAGCCGTCGGACTCGGCGCGGCCGTGCTCGGCTCGATGGGCTTTGCGGCCGGTTTCTTCGGGCCCATGGCGCTTAACCCGGAGGCCAACCAAGGCCCCATGGCCGGCATCTTCATCACGGGCCCGGGCGGGGCCGTGCTCGGCGCCTTGGTGGGAGCCATCCTGGGTCTGCTCGACTTGCCCAAACCGCGCGTGGTCGCGGCGTTAAGCGGCATCTCCGCGTTAGGGGCCGCCGTCATCTTATTTTTCTGCCTGCCGTCGCCCCAATACCGCGGCAACGTCGTCGAGCTCGAGATCACCGACTGCGCCTCCCCCGTCGCCTTTAAGGACGATGCCTTCGCCTACTGGGAGAAACGACTGGCGGCCGCCACTCACGCTCGGCCGCGCGACGGCTGGAAGGAGGGTTTTCTTTCCATGGTCGCCGGGGACCCGGGCGTGGTGGTGACGGTCAAAACCCTGCGCAGCGTCGGGCTTTACGAGAACCGCAAACCCTGGAACAAGGGCACTTTCTTCGGCGGCAAAACCTGGTGGCCACGGGAGCGATATTTCCTGCGCGGCGCCACGTGCGCGGGCCAGGCCGGCACGGTCGGCGTTTATGCCCCGCGCGGGGAGCAGGCCAAAGACTGGCCGGCCGAGAAACTCAGCGTGTTTTTAAACCTCTCCGTGCTCGAACCCGCCACGCCCGAGCAGGCCGCCCTCCTGCCGGCGCGTTGACCGCCCTTGTTCACCCCGGCCTGACCCTCCCGTCACACGGAGCAAACATGCGTTTTTTATCATGACCTCGTCGTAAAACCACTTCCGCCGAGGTAACATGAAACTCATCGCCGCCCTCCTGCTGACCGCCGTCGCTTCTTCCTCCCGCGCCGAGCCGACCTGCTCCGCTGAGGCCTTCGACTCCGCCGCTTGCGCGCAGACCGGTCCCGCCGCTCGCGCCGCGCTCGCGGGCAATGCCGCCACCCTCTCCGCCGCCTTCACCATGCCTTCGCGCGTGTTGGGCCGCGACGTGGGCGTGGTCGTGTCCTTCGACCGCGCGGCCGCGCCGCTGGCGGGCGTATTCGCCTGCGCCCAGCGCGAGATCGGCGACCCGGGCGACGGCTACAGCGAAATCGTGCCCGCCGCCACCTTGACCGTGGCCCCCGGGACCGTGCGCGTGAGCGTGGACGGCGTCGAAACCGCCTTCCCCGTCACCGGCACCGCCCTGCGCCTCCACGACTGCGCGCCTTTTACGGGCGCGACGCCGTTTTACCTGTCGCCGGCGCGCGCCGGCGGCGTGTTCGTGGAGCTGCCGGTGGCCGACCGCGACGAACACCTGCGCGTGTCCGTCGAGCTGCTCACCGTGACCGGCGAGGTCGCCGGCGGCGCGCTTTCGGGTTACGGCGAAACCACGACGCGGGTCAACTCGTCCCTCGTG
This sequence comes from uncultured Elusimicrobia bacterium, assembly GCA_965283875.1. Taxonomy (GTDB): domain Bacteria; phylum Elusimicrobiota; class Elusimicrobia; order UBA1565; family UBA9628; genus GWA2-66-18. The sequence continues at coordinate 596,578 of CBDIQC010000001.1, forward strand.
CGTCGCATTGACCGCGGTTACTCCTTCCTCGAGCATTTCGCGCCCCAGCGCCTGACGCTTCGCTAGCTCAATCCGGGGCCCGCGCCGCACCGGCGCGGGCCCCGCGATTGTCTTGACAGAAAGCGGTCCGCAGGCCATCCTTCGAGCGTATGAAGTGCCCGAGTTGCGCCTACGACAACGCCGAAGACGCCTTGTCGTGCAACCTATGCCAATTCGTCTTACGTAAGGAAAAACCCGCCGCGCCTCCCGCGGGCGCGCCCGTCGAGCCGGGCCGCATCGCGAGCGCCAAAGACGTCGCGGATTTGTTCCTCCTGGCGCTCCAAGCGGGGACGGCCAACCGCTTCGACGAGGCCGAGCGCCTGATGACGCGCGTCATCACGGAGCTGAGCCCGGCCGAAGCCGCCGAGCTCATGCGCGCCAGCGCCCAGCGCTGGGCGCAGGCCTCCGCGCGCCCCGCGCCCGAGGTAGCCATCGCGCTCGAAGCCGCCAAGATGGTCGCCGAGTTCATCATCACCCGCAACTTCGAAGGCGCCGGCGCGGTGGCCGCGTCCATGGCCCCGAGCGCGGCCGAGACCAATCCCGACGCGTTCCGCTTCCAGCTCGTGTTGCTCGGCGTGCGCGGCGCGTCGCGCGGCGCGGAGCAGGCCGCCGGCGCGCCCGCGAAGCTCGACTCTCCGCAAGCCGTCGAGCGGGTTTTCATGCTCGCCCAAGAAGCGCTGCTCGCCGGCAAACCTGACGACGCTGCACGCTTGGCCGCACGAATCCTGCTCGAATTGACGCCGAACTCCGCGGGCGAGTTATTGACCGCGTTCGGCCATGCCTGGCTGCAGGCCTGCCCCCTGACCCCTGCCGAGAAGATAGACGCCCGCCAGGCCTTCGACATGGCGGGCACGGTGCATGCCATGATTTCCGCGCGGCCCACGCCGCGTTCAAACGCGGCTGCGCCCGTGCGGACGCGAGCAAGCCGGGCATGGGCGCGCGTTTGGCCGCCTTGACGTTGGGCCTGGAGCACGCGGCGGCCAAACGCGCCGCGCCCCCGCCGCCCCAGCCCCGGGCGCGCCCAACAAGCCGCGGTTCTAGGTCGGCAAGCCGCGCCGCGCGCGCAGGACCGGCCCGACGCGCAGCGCGACGATCAGGAAGTCCGCCAGCCACGCCGTCGCGCCAACGGCCAGCCAATACGGGTCCACGCGTTCGCCGCTGTCTTCGGACACCGCGCCGGTCCACAACGCGATGCCGGCGAGGATGAACGGCAGCCAACGCAGCAAGGCGCGCTGCGCCACCGTCTTCGGAAGCGTCATGTCCCCTTCCATCGGCGCGTCCGACGCGATGAAGGGCAACATGATGAACCACACCGGCACGCCGATCAGTCGCTCCGGCAAAGACGTCCGCTCATCCGCTCGTTCGGGCGGCGCGCCCAGAAAACGGCGACGGCACCACTGCAGACCCAGCCAGGCGAAGCCGGCCATGACGCCGAGCAAGGCCAACATGCCGAAAAGCGGGAAGTGAAGGAAGGCGCGCGGCACTGCGCATGCGTGCAGCGCAGTCGGGCAGCTGGAGACGCGGACGGACGAGTATCGGCTTCTATCGTCGGCGCGGCCACGGCCGCGGCCGGCAGCAGCCACACCTGGGTCGCGGCGGACGCGCCCATCGCCATGCGCCGCCGGAGGCGAAGCCGTCGAGCCACCCGGTCCCGGCGTAAACAGCCGCCGAGGCGAGCACGCAGCCGACGCACGAGAGCACGGCGAAGTCGAGCGGCGTGCCGATGTCCGACGCGGGGTCTCGCGTCTCCACTGGCCGCAGTATAACCTGGCGCGGCCGGTAGCGGTAGTGGCCGATGACCTTCCAGTCGAAGAGCACGTCCTCGAGCTGGGGACCGCGGCCGATGTTGTGCACGACGAGCGGGCGGCCGTCGCGCCCGCGTTGGTCCACGAGCAGGCCGATGTGGGTCAAACCGCCGCCCAGGTCCCAGGCCACGATGTCGCCGGGCGCGTAGTCGGCGGGCCGCCGCGACTTGGGCAGCGTCTCGCCGTGGCGCGCGAAGAAGGTCATGAGGTTGGGCACGCGCCGATGGTCTATGTTCGTGTCGGGCGCGCGGCGGCCCCAGTTCTTGGGGTACAGCCCGAAGTGTTTCTTCATGTCCTCATGGACGAGGACCTGCAGGTCGGCGCCGAGCTTGCGGTAGGCGCGCACCACGACGTCGGTGCACACGCCGCGCCCGGCGGGCACGTCGCCGCCCGGATAGGGGATGCGCACGTAGGCGCCGTCATAAACCACGGTCTCGCGCGTCTGCGCGAGCGCCGCGGCCGTCAGCGCCGCGACGTGGTCGCCGGCCGGGGCCGCGGCCAGCGCGACGGCGGCGAGCAGGACGGCCAGCATGGTCACGCCCCGCGTTTCTTGCGCGCGGCGACGGTTTCCCCGGCGATGCCCCAGGAGTCGGCGGGCACCTCTTCCATGACGACGTGCGTCGTGGCGGGGTTTTTGCCGAGCACCTCGGCGGCGAGTTTGGTGACCTGCTCGATGAAGCGGGCCTTCTGCTCGGGCGTGGTCATGTTGGCGATCTTGACGTTGATGAAGGGCATAGGGAGAGTCTATCTAAACGCTAGGTCCTATGGCCCGGCGACCTAGGACAAAGGCCACTCCCCAATATATCGGGCCGCGGGTATCCTTATAGGGATGCGTCTTGGGCTCGCGTTTTTAGTCCTGACTTCCCCGCTTAACGCGGCGAACCTGCGCGTTCCCGTCGTGCCCCGTACCGGCGCCGTCGTGACCCCGGTCGTGCCCCCCATGGGCGGCCTTACCGGCGGCTTGCGCGTGATGACGCCCACGCCCGTCCCGGGACCGAGCCTGAACCTGACGTTGACGGCGCCGTCGGCTCCCGTACCCTCGATTATCGCCCCCGCCGACGCGCCGCGCCCCGCTGACGCGCCCGTCACCCCGTCGCCCGCCGCTCCGGCGCCTGCCGCCCCGGCGACCGCGCTCGGCGCGCTGGAAGCCGTCGCGCCCCAGGTCGCGCCGCAGGCCGCGGCGGACGAAGGCCCCGGCGGCGAAAAAACAGCGGCTGCGCTCGACGATTTTTACACCGGCGCCGCCGCCCCGGCCGACGGCGCGACCCTCGGCGCGTTAACCGCGCCCGCCGACCAGTCTTTATCCGCGCGCGTGGCGCGTTGGGTCGGGCCCGTGCCGCCAGGCGACGCCGCCTCCCCCATGGTCCGCCGCCGCGTGGCCGAGCTGCGGCATATCCTGGGCGACGCCGGCATGAAGGGCAAAACCATGGCCTGGCCGGTCACCTTCGGCCGAGGCGCCGACGCGGTGAAGGCGCGGGGCGCGGGCCTCGAAGGGTTCTTGTATTCCAAACTCGAATACGAGAAGGCCCACCCGGACGCGACCCCGCTTATCGGCGATTATTTCCGCCACGTGCACGTCTTGTTGTCGGCCGCGCCGTGGGCCGCGAACCTGCTCGGCCACATCGAGGCCGTCGGGCGCTCCCACCTGGGCGTCGCGGAAAAAAACCGCCGCCTCAACGACTTGCTGCTGGCGTCGGCCGGCGTCATGCGCGCTCAGCTGCGCGCGCTCGACCCCTCCTTGGCCGGCCGCCAGAACGCCACCTACACCATCCTCGCGCGCGCCTACAACCGCGAGAAAGAAGGCGCGGGGTTCTTCGGCTCCTTCGACGCGGCGGAGTTCAAACGCATCCGCAAAACCGGCGCCAACGAAATCTGGCTCATGGACGTCTTCGAAATCGGCGAAGCCAACCGCTGGGGCACCGGCGGCGGCTCGGCCTACGCGCTGAAGGGTTACCGGGTCAAGCCGGAGCTGGGCGGCGACGCGGGCCTCAAGGACTTCACGCGCCGCGCGCACGCGGCCGGCCTGAAGGTCAAACTCGACTTCGTGCCCAACCACACCGCGCTCGACAGCGACCTCCTGCTGGACTCGCCGGAGGCGTTCCTGCACGTCGTGCCGCCCCAGCACTTGAGCGACGCGCAGATCATGAGCGCGGTCCCGCGCGAAGACGGCCCCAACGGCGCGCCGGTTTATTACCTCGCGCGCCTGCGCGACGGCCGCCGCGTGCTCGTGCACCATCCGCGCACCGGGACCGGCGACTCGGAGTCGGTGACCTGGGTGGACATGGCCCAGCTCGACCACACGCGCCCCAAGGCCCGCGCGGCGTTGGCCGCCGAGCTCGCGCGGCTGTTCCGCGAGTTCGGCGTGGACTCCGTGCGCCGCGACATGGCCTACGAGCTGCTCTCCGGTCGTTTCCATGACCGCTGGACGCGGATTCTCAAGAAGGAGATCGCGGCCACCCCCGACGGCTGGATGAAGCAGCGTTCGCAGAAGCTGCTAGACGGCTTCACGCGGCGCTGGAAGGCCCTCAAACACGCCGAGTTGCTCGCCGAGTTGTCCGCCGCGGCCAAAGCCGTGGACCCGGCGGCCGTGCTCATTGACGAGGCGCACGGCAACGTCGCCGAGCTCTCGCGCGCCGGCTCCGACGGCGCCTACAACGCCGAACACGACCCCAAACTCGGAAAAATCGGCCTCTACGCCGCCTTGCGCGACGGCGACCCCGCGCGCCTGCGCGCGGCCCTGCGCCACGCCTTCTTCCGCCGCTGGCAGGTGGGCGGCGCGGCCGTGGTGAACTACGTCGGCACCCACGAGGAGTTCGAAGGCAACCCCGTGGACGTGTTCGGCCGCCGTTACGAGGCCGCGACCTTAACCGCGTTGATGTTGCGCCCCATTTTGCTGTTCAACGGTTTCGAGCAAGGCGTGGGCCAGGCGCGCAACGTCATCGGCGACCTGTCCGCCTCCAAAGACCTCGGCAAGGCTTTGCCCTTCGACGTGCCGGTTAAACTCGACTGGACCCAGGCCGACGCCGGCCGCCAGGCTCACTTGAAGGCCGTGCTCGGCGCGTCCGAACGCCACGCCGCCTTGCTCGACTGGGGCGCGCTGGACCTGCTGGTGGAAGCGCAGGACACTCCGCTTATCGCCTGGAGCGCGTCGCGCGAAGGTTCGCGCACCAAGCTGGTCATGGCCGCCAACTTCGGCTCGGAAAGGGCCTCGGCGGCTTTCCACTTCGCCCCGCTGTTGCCGACGCAGGGCTTTTTACCGCGCCCCGACCTGCGTTATGTTTTCAAGGACGTATTAAGCGGAAAAACCACGCGCCATACCGGTCAACAACTTCTCAAAAACGGGTTGAAGATTGATTTGCCGGCGGGCGGCACGAATCTTTTCGAAGTGACCGAGCTCGGGGAGAACGATCTCGCGCCGGCGGAGACCGACCGCGTCCGCGAAGAGGAGCCGCAGCCGTTGTCGATTTACATCGCAGCGGGCGAATCGGTTCCTTTCGTTAAGACCGGAGGACTCGCCGACGTTATTGACGCGCTCGGACGCGGACTGGTCACCGCCGGGCAGAAGGCCACGGTCGTCCTTCCTAAATACGCCGAGCTCAAGCTGCCGGGCGTGACGCTGGAGCGCGTGCCCGGCGCCTTCGCCGTGCCCGTCAACGGGCGCGTGGAGACCGCGCGGCTGTGGCGCACGGTCCATGAAGGCGTGACCTTCCTGTTCGTCGAGCACGACTACTACTTCGCCCGCGACGGCGCCTATTACGGCAAAAACGTGGACTACACGGACAACGACGAACGTTTCGTGTTTTTCTCGCGCGCGGTCATCGAGGCCGCGCGTTTCATGGACGAACGACCCGACGTCATCCACGCCCACGACTGGCAGGCCGCGCTCGTGGCGCCCATGCTCGCCGCGTTGCGGGGCGCCGACCCGTTTTTCGCCGCCACGCGCAGCGTGTTGACCATCCACAACATGGCTTACCAGGGCCGCTTCAGCCGCGAGACGTTGAAGAAGGCCGGCCTGGACGGCCGCCGTTTCCCGGCCAAGGCCCGCCGCTGGGGCTTCAACGTGATGGACGCGGCCCTGCGCACCGCCGGCGCGGTGACCACGGTATCCAACACTTATAAGGACGAGATCCAGACGCCCGCCTTCGGCGAAGAGCTCGACGCCCGGCTGCGCGAACGCGCCGAAGCCGGGGAGCTGCACGGCATCGTCAACGGGCTCGACACCGTGATGTACGATCCGGCCACCGACCCGGCCATCGCCGCCCATTACGGCCGCGACGACGTCGCCGAGGGCAAAGCCGCCAACAAGCTCGCCCTGCAGAAGGCCCTGGGCCTGCCCGAGGACGCCTCCATTCCCGTCTTCGCCATCGGCTCGCGTTTCGTGCGCCAGAAAGGCCTCGATCTGGTGGGCACCGTCGTGCCCGAGCTGGCCCGCCGCGGAGCCCAGCTCGTCATCGTGGGCGCGGGCAACGGCGAGGAAGCCATCGAACGCGAGCTGGCCGAGCTGGCCCGGCGTTTCCCGGACACGCTCAAGCTCCACGGCTTCTCGGAGACCTTCGTGCGTCTGGCCTACGCGGGTTCGGACTTCCTGCTTATGCCTTCGCGTTTCGAACCCTGCGGCCTGTCCCAGCTCATCGCCCAGCGTTACGGCTCGTTGCCTTTGGTCACGCGCACCGGCGGCCTGGCCGACACCGTCATTGACCTAAGGACCGACCCGAAAAAAGGCGACGGCCTGTTCATCCATGAGTTCTCGGCCGGCGCGCTCGAGGACGCCGTGCTCGCCGCGCTGTCGCTTTATTCCGACCCCGCCGCGCACGCGCGCCACCGCCACGCCGCGATGAGCAAGGACTCCTCCTGGGGGCCGGCGATCGAGCGTTACCTCGCGCTGTACCGCGGCCTCATGGTAAAATAGCCGTCCCATGACCAAGCTTTCCCTGTCCTTCCTGCTCCTTTGCGCCGTCCGGCCGGCCTCCGCCCAGGAGCTCGCGCCCGCACCCAAGAAATGGAAGGTCAACGCCGAGTTCTCCTTCATCTCCGCCAACGGCAACACCAAGTCACAGACGCTCGCGTCCAAGAACTCCTTCTCCTACCTGTTCACTCCCGTGGACACGTTGGAGATGGAGGGCGGCGGTCTCGGCAGCCGTAACGGCCCGCTGGTCACCGCCGAGCAGTATTACGCCGGCGAGAAGATCTCCCACAAGCTCGACGACCGCAACTACGTCTTCGAGAAGTACCGCTGGGACCGCAACCGCTTCGCCGGCGTGGCCCACCGCCACGATTTCTCGGCCGGCATCGGCCGCGAGTTCTGGAAGACCCCGAAGGACCTGCTCGTCGGCGAAGCCGCGCCCGCGTATCTCAACGAAGAGCGCTTCCGCGAGAAGCGCAAGACATACGCCGCCTCCCGCTTCTACGCGAAATACACGCGCGAGCTCGCGGCGGGCTCCCGTTTCTCCCAAGACCTGGACTATTCCCAAAGCCTCGCGGACAAACGCGACAACCGCATCGCCACCGAAACGTCCGTCTCGGCCGCGTTGACCACGTCGCTGGCCATCAAGAACACCTTCACCTGGCGCCACGACAGCCGCCCGCCGGTGGGCAAGGTCAAAGACGACACGGTGTTCGCCGTCGCGCTCGTCGCGACCTTCTAAGCCGCCGCGCGGGGCCTCCCGCCCCCCTTGCTAAGCTCCGTCATTCCGTTTAAACTGCGCCTATGCCTTCCCGGGTGCTGGTGGTCGAAGACGACCTGGTCATCCTCGATTACTGCCGCACCGTGCTCGAAGCCGCGGGCATCACGGTGGACGGCTGCTCCACCGCCGCCGAGGGCCGCCGGCTTTACCTCGCCGTACGCCCCGACCTGGCCATCCTCGACATAGGCCTGCCCGACGGCACCGGGCTCGAGCTCATGCAGGAATGGCACGACTTCTCCGGCCCCAAAACCGCGGTCATCTTCCTGACGGCGCGCGGCGACCTCAAGACGCGGCTGGAGTGTTTCCAGCGCGGCGCGGCCGACTACGTGCACAAGCCGTTCGCGCCCGAGGAGCTGCTCGCCCGCGCGCAGGTCCACCTGCACCTGCGCCAGACCCACGACGACCTGGTCAAACGCAACTACGAACTCGAACTCGTCGCCCGCGCCCGCCAGGACATGGCCGACATGATCGTGCACGACTTAAAAACCCCGCTGACCGCGATTAAAGGCACGCTCGAGGTCATCCGCGCGCGCGGGCTCATCACCACGGGACAACACCAGAACCTGCTGGAGCACGCCGGCACCGCGGCCGATTTCATGCTCCTGATGCTCAACGACCTGCTCGACGTGAGCCAAGCGCGCGAGACGGGCATGAAGGTCCAGCTCACCCCGCTGGAGACGGGCCTCATCTACGACAAGTTACACGCGTTGTTCGCGGACCGCTCGCGCAAGATGAAGGTGGACATCGCCTGGTCGGTGCGGCCCGGCGCCGAGCAGGTGCTCGGCGACCAGCGCCTGCTCTACCGCGTGCTCGCCAATCTCATCGTCAACGCGATGGCCGCCTCGACGCAGGGCTCCTTCGTCGAGGTCGATTGCGGGCTCGTCGGCACCCACGCCCGCTTCACGGTCTCCGACCGCGGCCGGGGCGTGCCCGGAGAGGACAAGAAGGCCATCTTCGAGAAATACACCACGACCAAACGCGGCCAGGCGCTCGACACCGGCTCGGGCATCGGCCTGACCTTCTGCCGCGTGGCCGCCGAAGCGCTCAAAGGGCGCGTGTGGGTGGAGGACCGCGACGGCGGCGGCTCCTGCTTCCACCTGGAGTTCCCCCAGGCGACGTCGGCCGTCCCGGCTTAACGGCGCCGATCGCGGCCGTGTTTGCGCCCGCCGCGGCCCGAAGACGGCGCCAGGCCCATGCGCGGGCCCGACTGGCGCGGCCCGCTCTGCAGGAACAGGAAGGTCGTGGGGAAACCGAAGCGCTGCGAGACCGAGGATTCGTTGGCGCGCAGGAAGGTCACCAGCTCCAGCTTGCGCTGGTCCTTGGGCAGCACCAGGGCGGGGTCCATGTCCGGGTCCACGGCCACGTCCATCGCGAAGACCACCTGGTCGATCTTGTGGCCGATCATCGCCTCAAGCGCGGCGCGGTGCTTCTGGTAGGTGCGCAGCTTATAGACGACCTTGTCCTCGAGGACCTCCTGGTTGGGCAGGCCGACGCGGGCGGACTTGGCCTCGACGAGCAGGACCTTGCCCTCCGGGCTCTGCACGACCACGTCGAGCTCGGTCACGTACATGCCCTGCGCGTCGAAAAGCTCGCGGCCGCTCTGGAGGATCTTGTAGCCGAGCTTGTGGTAGTGCTCCACGGTCTTGAGCTCGAGCAGCAGGCCCACGTAGCGCGAGTAAATCACGCCCTCGTAGATCTTGGACAGGCCTTTGCCGTTGTAGATCTCGGACAGCTCGTTGAGGCGCGCGCGGATGGCGGCCTGCTCGCGCGGCAGCGGAGCCAGCTCGTCGGTGAACTTGAAGGTGATGCGGCCGTTGGTGGCCGCGGCGAGTTTCTCGCCGCGGGCCTTCAGATGGTCCTTGATCTCCTGATAGCCGCGGGCGTCGAAGACGAGCTCGACCTCGTCGAGCTGGCCGAGCTGGCGCTCGGCCTTGCCGCCGCGCGCGAACATCTTTTCGGCCTCGTCGATGTAGCCGTCCACGCGCCGGATGCCTTCCTGGATCTCGGACTGGGGGTTCTTGGCGCGATGGAAGAACACGCGGTGGGTGTGCACGGCGACCTTCTTCGTTCCGTCGGTGAGCACGCCGTCCACCCAGACCAAGGTCTCCTCGAGATGGGTGTTCTCGCGCGTCAGGCCGCGGCCCTTGGCCACGGCTTCGACCGCGGACACCTTGGCGAGCACGTCGCCGTAGGCGTCGTCCATGACGTCGAGGCTCTCTTCGAGGTCGATCTGTCCTTTATACTGGTCCACGAGACGTCGCACCTCGGTGTAATACCGGGCGGCGCGGTCGTTGATGCGCACGCCTTCGTCGTTGATGACGTAATCCGAGCCCGGGGCGGCGTCGCGGCCGCGGCGGCTCTCGCCGTCGAAGCCGGCGCCTTTGACCCAGCGCGGGCCGTCGGCGGGCGCGGCCAGCGCGCGCAGGCTCTCGAGCGCGGTGGCGGCGGGGCGGGGCGCGTCGGCGGGAGCGGCGGCGTCCGCGGTGAGGCGAACGGACGCGGCGGCGGGGGCGGCGACGGCGTCCGCAGCGAGATGGACGGGCGCGTCGGCCGGCGCGACGGGCGCGGCGGAGATAATAGACGGCGCCGGGGCGACGGACGCCGCGAGCAGCGAGGTCTGCAGCGTGGGGGTCAACGCATGCGGGTTCAGGGACGTGCCGCCGACGAGGCCGCGTCCCATCTCCGGGCGGAAGCCCGGGGCGCCCACGATCGGCCCCATGCTCGGGGTCAAGGTCACGCGCGGCACGTAGGCGCGTCCCGCGGACTGCGCGGGAGCGGCGGCGAACAGCAACGCCAGAAGCGCGGCGAGGGGGCTGGAGGGGTTCCTCATATAAGCACAGTGTAGCCCCCGCGCGGCCCGGCCGAAGGGGTCGATAGGCCCAGCCGGGCGGCGGCAGAAGACCCACGGGTTTGTTTCCCTTGACCGCGCGGCGCCCCGGGGCTACACTGCGGCGATGAGGCGCGCGCTCCTGCTCGTCCTGCTCGCGGTGGGCGCCTGCGTGCGCCTCGACCTGGGACGACGCGTGAGCGACGACGAGTTGCGCCTACGGCGCGAATTGGAAGGCTACTACGTGGACGCGGCGGCGGCGTTCGCCACCGGCAGCCCGGAGGCGCTCGCCGCGCTGTACGACTCGTCCATCTCCAAACCCATGACGCTCGACGCCATCCGAAAATGGGGCGTCGAGTTCTTCGGCAAACACGGCCCCGCGCGCTTCAAGGTGGAGAAGCTCGAGTTCGACCGTCTGGGCTACGAAAACGCGGTGGTGACGTTGACCTACCGCGTCGAGACCAAGACCGGCGAGGGCTCCTTCGGCGGCGTCGAACGCGACGAGTTCGTGAAGAAGAAGGGCCGTTGGCTCATGACGGCCTGGGAAAAGCTGCCGGACCGCTCGCAATGACCTCGTAACACCGTTATCTTACATTCCTGACCGTTGCGCTATTTCGCCCATGACGGATCGACCACGCACGGCCCCGCGTCGGTCGAAGAGCTGACGGCCCGCCCCTGGTTCGACGGGGACGTGTTGGTCTGCCCGGTCGGCTCGCAAGACAGCGCCGACTGGAAACCCGCGCTGGCGTATCCGGCTTTCAAGCAGGCCCTGCTCGCGCCGAAGAAGGCCGAGCCGCCGCCGCCCGCGCCGCTTCCGCTGCCGCCCCCTCCCGCGCCGGTCGCCGCGCCCGCGCCGGTCGCCGCGCCCGCGCCGGTCGCCGCGCCCGCGCCCGTTCTCAAGCCGTGTCCGTTCTGCCGCGCCGACAACCTCGAGTCCGCCCACTTCTGCGGCGAGTGCGGCAAACGCATGGACGGCCGGTCCCCGGCGCCCGAACCCGCGCCGATGCCGAGCTTCGCGCCCGCACCGTCCTTCGCGGCGCCGCCCGCGCACGCGCCGCCGCCCGCGCCCGCGCCCGAGCCCGACCTCCCGCCCGCGCCTTTGTTCGAAGCGCCGCCGCCGTACCAGCCGCAGCCGGTCGAGGAGCCCGTCCGCCCGATGGCCCGCCCGCCCGAGCGCTCCGGTCCGATGTCGCGCCCGCTGACGCCTTACTCCTCGCCCGAGCCCGAACCCGCACGCGAGGCGGCGCCCGAGCCGACCTTCGAGTCGCTCGCCTCTCAGCTGCCCCACCCCGTCGAGCCCGAGCCTTCGTTGATGCCGTACGACACGACGCCGGCCGCGGCCGAAGCGCCGGCCGAAACGGCGCCGGCCGCGGCTCCTCTGTGGAAGCGCCCGCCCGTGCTCGCCGCCTTCGCCGCCGCCGCCGCGTTGAGCGCCGGCGGCGCCTGGTACGCGCTGCGCCCCGGCGCGGCGCCCGCGCCGTCGGCCGGCGGCGACCTCAATCTGTCCGCGCCCGTCTCGGCCCAGCCCGGCAACTCGGCGGCGTCCGCGCCCACCGAGCCCGCGCCGATGGACGCCGCGTTCGCCCCGGCGCCCGCGACGGCGTCTTTCCCCCCGCCGGCCCCCGCCAAGCCGCGCAAACGCGCCAAGGCCGGCGGCACCTCGGTGATGCCGTCCGACGCCCCGGCCCCGGCCCCGCGCCCGAAGCGCCGGACCGCCCGCCCCGCGCCCGTGGAACCCCCTGAGGAGCCCGCCGACGCCATCCTCATCGAATCGCGCGCCGCCGCCGACGAGCCGAACGTGCCCGGCGCGCGCACCGACCAGCCGCTCGACGAAGCGGGCGCCAAACCCGCCGCGGCCGACGCTCCATCTGAATTCCTTCCTGGTATCCCGCGAAAACCCGGCCTGCAACCCAAGCCCAAACCCGCGCCGCAGCCCGCGCCCGACGCGGACGCCTCCGCCCTCGACGCCGCGCTCGCCGACCCGCCCGAGGCGAAGCCGAGCGGCGCCGCGAAAGCCGCGTCCGCCGCGGCCAACCCCGCCGACGCGCTCGCCTTGCAGCAGGCCGTCGAGGAGTTCGAGTTCTGCGCCCAGCTTCTCTCGCAAGGCGCCTACGCCGACCACTTCGACACCTGCCTGTGCAAAGAGACCCGCCAGAAGGCCCCGTACCGCAACCGCCGCGGCTTCTACGCCTCGTCGCTGGAGAAGGAAGCCGCCGCCGGCCGCCTCGAGGTCCGCGCCGAGATCGTCTCCACGCGCATGGAGGACGGCGCCGCGCGCATCGTCGCCAAGTGGAAGGCCAAGGGCAACGACCCGGGGCGCGAGGTGGACGAGACCTGGATCATGGACGACGGCCTCTGGTGTAAGGCTCCTTAGAGCCCGAGGGCGGGGCGCAGGACGGCCCCGTCGCCGACGACGACGGTGACGAAACGCGTCGGGTCCAGCCAGCGGCGCACCGCCGCGCGCGCGCTGTCCGCGGTGACCGCGTCCATGCGGGCCTGGTAGTTCCCCATCGTCTCGCGCGGGTCGCGCCCGCTCTCGACGACCGCCGCCAGGTACGCGGCGAGCCGGTCGGGCGAGGCGATGCGCATCAAGAACAGGCCGGAGAGGTGCCGCTTGGCCATGCCCAGGCCCGCGGCGTCGATGGGCTCGTCGCGCAGGCGCTCGGCCTCGAGCAGGAGCTCCTCGTGCGCGGCCTTCGCCACCTCGGGGCGCGTCTCGGTGGAAGCGGACCACACCGCGCCGCGGCGGTGCAGGTCGAAGGACGAGTAGGCGCCGTAGGTGTAGCCCTTGCGCGTGCGCAGGTTCTCGAAAAGGCGCGCGTTGGCCGTGCCGCCGAGCACGTGGTTGGCCACGACGAGCGACAGGTAAGCCGGGTCGAGCGGGGTCGCGTCGAGCGGCTGGGCCACGACCAGGCTCGCCTGCGCGGAGCCCGGGCGCTCGACGAGCGCCGTGCGGCGGTAGCCGTGGTCGGGCAGGGGCGGCGCGTCGCCCGGCGCGTACACGGCGCCGCGCGACCAGCCCGAGAAAGAGGTCTCGAGCGCGCGGCGGACCTTCGCGGGGTCGAGGTCGCCGACCAAGGTGAGATGCCCCCCGCCGGGACGCAGTCGCGCGGCGTGGAAGCGGCGCAGGCGCGCGCTTTCGACGGCGAGGATGCGTTTCTCGTCCGCGTGGCCCCGGCCGTAGGGATGCCCCGGGAAAAGCTCCGCGCGCAGGCGCTCCTCGGACAGGAAGGACGGGCTGGGCGCGGCGCGAGGCCAGCTCCTCGACCGCGTTTTCGCGCCACAAGGCGGCTTCGTCCTCGGGAAAGGTCGCGGTCTCGAGCACGCGTCCGAGCTGGGCGCAGAACGGCTCGAAGGTGCGCGCCAGGCCCGCGGCCGAGATCTTGAACCACTCGCTTTCGCTGGCCGCGCCGGCCGACCAGCCCAGGCGCGAGAACGCGCGGGCGACCTCGCCCGCGTCCTGGCCCGCGTTGCCTTTGAAGAGCAGCTCCTCGGCGGCCTGGGACAAGGACTCCTCGCCGGGGCCCTCGTCGCTGCGGCCGGCGCGCAGCGACAGGCGCGCCTCGGCCAGCGGCAGGCGGCGGTCCACGGCCAAGGTCACCTTCAGGCCGCCGGGCAATTCGAAGCGCTCGAGCGCGGGCAGCGGCACGGCGCGCACGCGGCCCAGCGGCGGCGGCGGCGTCCCGGCGACGCGCGGCGACTCGGCGGGCGGCTCGCTCTCCTCGAGCGGGAGCGGCGCGGGCGCGGCCGGCCCGGGCACGACCTCCAAGGTCAGGCGGCGGCGCGGATCGAGCCAGCGTTTGGCCGCGCGGCGCGCGTCGGCGCGCGAGACCTTGAGCACCTTGCCTAGGTCCTTCCAGAAGCCCGCCGGCGCGCCGACGAAGGCCGCGTAGGAGCTCAGCGTCTGCGCGCGGTCGGAGAGCGACTGCTGGCCCTCGAGCCAGGCGCGTTCGGCCTGGGTGCGGGCGCGGTCGAGCTCCTCCTCGGTCGGCCCGGAGCGCCGCATGCGCTCGAGCACCTTCTCCACCTCGGCGGCGGTCGCCGCGAGGTCCGCGTCCTGGCGCGGCGAGACGAACACGCCGAACAGGTCCGGCCCTCGCGGCGTGACGTGGCTGTTCCAATACGGCATGTGCGCCCCGGCCGAGACGGCCAGGCGCGCCTTCTTGACCAGCGCCTCGTGCAGCGGGCTGTCCTCGCCGCTCGAGAGCACCGAGCCCAGCGCGGCCAGCGCCCAGTAGTCCTTCGCGGCGCGCGGCGGCGCGTGCCAGCCGAGCACGAGCAGCGGCGTCTTGGCCAGCGGGTCCGCCACGCGGCGCGAGCGCGGCTCGGCCGGACGCGGCTCGTCGAGGCGGTCGCGTTTGGGGATGGGGCGGCGCGGGATGGAGCCGAAAAGCTTGAGCGCCAAACGGCGCGCCTCGGCGGCCGTGACGTCGCCGGCCAGCGCGAGCACCGCGTTGTTGGGCGCGTAGTGCCGGTCGTAGAAGGCGCGCACGTCGTCGAGGCCCGCGGCGCGCAGGTCCTCCTCGACCCCGATGGTCGGGTGCGAGGACTCCCAGCGCGCGAACGCCAACGAGCCCATCTCCGCGTCGGTGGCGCGGCGGTAGGGCTGGTTCTGGTAGCTCTGGCGCATCTCCTCGAGCACGACGCGTTTCTCGACCTCGAGCTCGCGCGGCGAGATGACCAGGCCGCGCATCCGGTCGGCCTCGCACCAGAGCACCGCCTCGAGCGCCCACGCCGGGATGGTCTCGTGGTAGGTGGTGTTCGTCTTCATCGTGTAGGCGTTATCGACGCCTCCGCTTTCCTCGACGAGTTTGGAGACCGCGTTGGGCGGGAGGTTCATCGTGCCCTGGAACATCAGGTGCTCGAAGAGGTGCGCGAAGCCCGCGCGGCCCTTCTCCTCATCGACCGAGCCGACCTTGTAGGTGAGCGACACCGCCACCAGCGGCACCGTGTGGTCGGGCTGCACCACCACGACGAGGCCGTTGCGCAACCGGAAGGAGCGCGCCGGCAGGCGCGAGGCGGGCGTGACGACCTTCGCTTTGGGGGCCAAGGCGATGATTCTACTTACTCTAGAGTAAGTTCGGGCCCGCCGCGAACATCAAACGAAGTGCTCACGGAACATCGTACGGATGCGATTGAGGCCGTTCACACCCAACTCCCGCTCGAACCGGGCACGGTCCCATAAGGTTACCGGGATATGCCGGCCAGCGAGGGACTTGAAATAAGTATCGACATCGGGCGCGACGTCGCAGGACGTCACCATGATGAACTCCGGATCGGCAGGCATTACGCCGCCGCGGAACGGCGTGTACCATTCCTTAACCCTCGGGATGGATTCCTCCACCCAATGCTTGGCGTCCTCCACAGTAAGAGTATTTCCCGGGAGGAATGCCTTGCACTCGATGAACTTGACGGCCGTGCCCCGCATCGCCTGCGTGTCAATTTCAGCCTTGCCCTTACTCGACATGATGACCTTGCTCATCTCGACTTTCCAACCCTGCTGGCTCATGAGATGCGTGACCATGAAATGGAACAGCGCCCCATGGAAGTTCAGGGACTTGCCGTGCAGGGAGGCAATCTCCTGGAACAGCTTGAATACCCTATCGGGGTCGCTCACGATGGCAGCTGCGGCGTTCTCGATGGCCCCGCTAATGGCGCGTAGAAGTTTCGCCGCCTCGGCTCCCCAGAGTTCGTCGGTCTTAGCGACGACCACGCCATGAGTCCGGAGTCTCTTAAGGCAGGGCTGATCAATATCGCCATCGAACACAATCATGGCCTGGAACCCGCGACCGCGCATCTGGGACTGGACGGCTTTGACCTTCGCCAGGAAGGCCTCAACGGCGTCTTCGGAGATAGTCCGGCCCAAGATGATGTCCGCGACGAGATACCCTTGCCGCACGCCGGAGGCCGTGACCGTCTTCAACGACGACAGGTAAGAAGGCCCCACAAAATCCCACGCATAGCCGCAGCATTCCGGTAGCGCACCCTCCCCGCGGATGCTGGCGCTACCCCAGGCAACTTGGTTCATGCGGCGTAGGCGCTCACGGAGAAGTCCCAACGCGATACCCTCGACCAGGTGAGCAGCCTTGGCGGAGGCATTCCGGCCGTAGCCGCGGAGCTGAATGATCTCACCGTGGCGCAGGTCAGGCATGACGTCGACAATCTTGTTGTCGACGAGCTGTCGAAGCACGACGTCCGCCCGCACCCGGCCAACCCTGCTCTGAATCGGGGCCGCGCAAGCGATGGGAAACTCGGCCTTGGGAATTGTCCCGGAACGGGCACGCAGTCCCCGAATCGCTAACCCAGCCGCGATATTCTCACTGACCATCGCACGGGAAAGGCTGTCGACGTAGCGTTCACTGCCGAAATCGGGCTGGTGGAAATAGAAGCGGGATTTATTAGGGAAGACCACTCCCGCCAATTTCTTCGCCGGCGCGGCGAGGCGGCTCAACGTCTTCCGGGCCTGATCGTAACCCTGCCCGGAATCCTGCAAGACTTTGATGAGCTCCCGCGACAAGGCGGGTCCTTCGTTCGAAAGTTTATCGTGGATTTTTTTCATGTCACACAGCGCTATTTATAAAACGACAATAACATGACTACAGTCGCATCTTAACTTAAAAATTAGTGTTTATTCAAATGTATTTTTTATGTCGAGCGACGGAATTCTGTCACACAGAAAAATCAGAGGCTCTCCCCCCACTCTACTTCCTTAGCGCCTCCAGAGCGGCAAAGGGCAGAAAAGAGAAGGCCCCGGCGGGGGCCGGGGCCTTCATCCCTATAGGAGGGGCGTCTTTAAGGGAGGGCGATGCGCATGCCGTGCGCCTGCACCATCAAGGTGACGGGGCCGCGGCCGGCGTTGACGGTGACGAAGCCGTTGTAGGCCTCGATGGCCGCGCGGTCGGCCTCGGTCTGGACGATGATGGACAGGCCCTCGCCGCCGCGGACCTCGTTGATCTTGAGGTCGGCGTTGCGGGTCAGGCAGCGGCCGTAGATGCGCACGAAGTCCTCGCCGGTGCGCAGGTCGCGGACCACGGTGGGCATCATGCAGGAGGTCAGCGCGCCCTGGAGCGCGGAGATGGAGGCGGGCTCGGTCTCGCCCTGGCGCAGGACGCGCACGCGATGGCCGAGGATGCGGTCCTCGCGGCGCGCGAGCGCGGCCGCCAGGTCGCGCAGGCCCTGCGAGCCCAGCGGGAGGTCGGTCTTGATGAGCAGGCCGGAGCGGTCCTCGCCGCCGTGGCTCGTCGCCGACAGGAAGCCGGCCTTGAGCTCGCCGTTGGCCTGGTACTTGGCCAAGGTGGCGACGATGCAGGGCGCGGCCATCTCGGAGGCCTCGTCGAGCGAGATGGCGCGGATGGACTTGATGTCGAGGATGGAGCAGGCCTCGACGCCGGCGAAGGCGTCCGCGGCGGGCGCGGGCTGGGCGGCCTCGACGGCGGCCTCGAAGGCGCCGGCGCCGGTCCAGAGGGATTCGGAGAAGCCGGCCGCGGAAGCGGCGGAAGCGGCGAGGGTCAGCGCGAGGGAGAGGGAGAAGATGTTCATGAGCCTATGATGCCCAAAGGGCCCATGTCACCTTTAGGACTTTCGTCAATCCGCTTTGTTGATTACGGTCAACCCCTACTTCCAGCCTTTGCAGCGGCTCGTGACCCAGCGGTAGTTCTCCGGGATGTCGAGCACGGCGTTGCGCCGCCCCAATTCCTCGAGGAAGGCGGCGCGCGCCGGGGCGAAAATCTTGTCGAAGGCCGCGTCGAGGCGCGCGTCGGCCTCGGCCTCGTCGGCGACCTCCAGCGGGGCCCCCTCCACCGGGAGCCAGTCGGCCGCGGCGAGGTCGCGCGACAGCCGCTCGGAGAACTCGCCCAGCGAGACGCGGTGGGCCTCCTCGTGCTCGCGCTCGTGGCGCATCACCTCGGTCTCCTCGCAGGAGCCGTCGGGGTACTCGCGCGGGACGAACACCTCGGCCTTCGACGGCGTCAGGTCCACGATGAACTTGGTCAGCCACACGCACATGCGGCCGGGTTTGCGCGAGGAGGTGATGGTGCGCGACCACTTGCGCTCGAAGGAGTGGTCCACGACGGTGAGCCCCTGCAGGCGCCCGGCGCCCACGCCTTCGCCCTCGCGCGCGAGCTCGGAGAGGGACAGGTCCCGGCGCAGCGCCGCCTTCAGCGGCCGGTGGCGCACGACCACGACGCGGGCGCGGTCGGGCACGCCTTCATGCGGGCAGGCGGGACCCTCGGCGGACGGGCGCGAGCAGGCGGGCAGGGCGGCGAGCAGCAGCGCCGCCGCGAAAAGCCTCACTCCTTCCAGCGGACCTGGTAGAGCTCGAAGTCCTTGCCGCCGAGCGCGACCGAGCGGGCGTATTTGCGCTTCAGGCGCGAGGGCAGGATGCGCTCGGCCTCGCCGGTGACCAGGATCTCGTCTTTGGAGGCGAGGTCCTCGCCGATCTTGGCGGCGACGTTGACCTTGTCGCCGTAGATGTCGTCCTTCAGGCGCAGGATCTTGCCGTGGTGCAGGCCGATGCAGAGGTTGAACTGCTCGCGGTCGTGTTTGCCGTCGTTGTGCGCGGCCAGCCAGCGCTGCATCGCGATGGCGGCGTCCACGCCGTGCGCGGGGTCCGGGAACACGGCCAGGAGGTTGTCGGCTCCGTGCGCGATGGTGTAGCCGCCGTGTTTGGACACGACCGGCACCAGCTTGTCGTAGCAGCGCGTCATGACGGCCAGGAACTGGAGGATGCCGTAGTCGTGCGTCTTGCGCGAGAAGCCGGAGGAGTCGCACATCATGACCGTGAGCTCGCGCACGCAGCGGGCCTCGAGGTCCCGGTCCAGGTCGTCCGCGTTGGAGGCGCGGCGCCGGCGCAGGGTCGCGAAGAACTGCTCGCGCGACGGCAAGCCGCGCACGTCGAGGGCGGGATTCTTCTTGGCCATGCCTCGATTCTACCGAGAAAAGCAGCGGCCCCGCCAGGGGCCGCCCGGCGGGGCCGACAGTCTCGGCGCGTCTTGAGAGCTAGTTCGAGGCGAGCGCGGCCGCCGGAGCGTAGGCGGCCTTGTTGGTCTCGAGCCCGCGCGTGAACACCGGGCGGGAAACCGGTCCGACGCGTTTGACGGCATAGACCGCGTAGTAGCTCTTGCCCGCTTCCAGGCGCGCGCCCGCGGCGGCGGCCTCGGCGGCGAGCTCCACCGCGTAGGACGCGGCGACCGGCAGCTCGACCTCCTTCTCGAGGACGACGGGGTCGAACCAGTTCGGGACGTGTTTCTTGAGCGTGAGCTTGATGACCACGCGCTCGCCGGCGTAATAAGACGCCCAGCGGTCGGCGAGGGCCACGGCCAGGTTCGGAGCGATGGTCGCGCTCACGCCGGCGGGGTCGGGGCGCATCGGGGTCTTGCGGACCGGCGCGACCGTGATGTTGCCGTCGCGGCCGTAGCCGGCGCGGGTGTATTCGTAGGCGCTCTCGAGCTGGTCGGTGTCGAGGAACGGGCCGTCGAGGCAGACGCGGAAGGCGTCCTCCTCCCAGGGCAGCAGCGGCAGGCGCTCGCGCAAGGTGATCTGCACGCGCTCGCGGTAGGTGTAGCCCGGGCGCTCATGGCAAGTGCGGCCCCCGCCGCCGCGGCGCGGGTCGCCGCCGGTGGGGTAACACTCCACGACCCACTCGGTGCTCGACAGCCAGACGGCCTCGGAGACCGTGGGCGAGCCGGGACGGAAAACGATGGTCGCGCAGTCGCGCGTGGTGCGGCGGTTGAAGGAGGACTGGGCCTCGACGGCGGTCGCGGCGGCGGCCCCGGCCTTGGCTTCGGTCAGCAGCGCGGAGGCGTCGAGTCCGGCGTCGAAGTCGGGGGCGGCGGCGGCGGGAAGGGCGAAGGCGAGGACGGCGGCGGCGAGCAGCGTGGTCGGCGTGTTCATTCTCGGTGTGCCTCCAGGAACGTCTTGGGCCGATATTACCAAAAGACCTATTCGCCGTAAAGACCTAAGTCCTAGGCGGCCTGGGCCTTTCGTCCCGTCGCGGGTCCGCTATAATAAGGAGATGGACAAAGACGTCATCGCCCGACTGCTCGCCGGCACCGAGGTCCTGCGCGTGCCCGCTCGGCGCCTGGCCACCTTCGGCGCGACGCGCATCGACTACCACCTCATCTCCCCGGTCGAGGACATGCCCGACCGCACGCGCGTGCGCGAAGGCGTCGTCGTCTCGGCCAAGCCGGCCATCATCACGCCCGAGGCCTTCCGCGAGCGCTTCGAGGGCTTCGGCGACGACGCCGCCGAGCTGGCGCGCTGGGCATCGACGGCCTACCGCGACCTCCTGCGCGCGCTCGAATACAACTTCCGCAACCAGGGCTCGGCGGCGCGCGTGCTCCACGACAGCCCCTTGCTCGTCGCCGAACGCCTGACCGCCGATTTCGACGCGCGCGGCGTGACCGACAAAGCCGTCATCCGCTGCCCCGACGCGGGCTGGTCCTTGGCCCTCATGAAGTTCACCCTTGATGAGGCCGCGCGCTCCTTCCCGGGCCACGTCACCGACCTGGAGCGCCGCGGGCGCTTCGCCCCCGACGGCGGCGAAGGCGACCGCCGGCGCCGCGAGGTGGAGGCGCTGTTTCCCGCCGCGGCCGGCGACCCCGCTTTGCGCGACGCGCTCGGCCGCCGGCTCAAGGACTACGGCTTGTTCGCCGAATACGAGGACCGCTTCCTGTCGCTGTTCCCGTGAGACGCGGCCTCCCGCTTCTGGTCGCGGCGGCGGCCGCGTTCCCCTTCCTGCCCGCGCTCGCGGGCGGCTTCCTGCAGTGCGACGACGCGCCGAACCTCCTCATGCACGACGCCTGGCGCGGGCTCTCCTCGCGCATCTGCGCTGGATGGCCGGCGCCACGGTGATGGGCCCGTGGCAGCCGTTGACCTGGCTCACGTGGGCCCTGGACCATTCGCGAAACGGGCTTTCCCCCTACGCCTTCCACGCCTCGAACATCTTCCTGCACGCGGCGGGCGCCGGCGTGCTGACGTTGCTGCTGAAGGCCGTGCTCGACAAGGCCGCTCCCGCCGCCGCGGAGAGGAGGCGCTGGCTGGCCGCGGGCGGCGCCGCGCTCCTCTGGGCCGTGCATCCCTTGCGCGTCGAATCCGTCGCGTGGATCACGGAGCGGCGGGAGGTGTTGTGCGCCTATTTCTACGCGCTCTCCGCCCTTCTTTATCTCAAAGGCTGGAGCCGCTCGAGCTGGCTCAGCTTCGTCGCCGCCTGCCTCTCGAAAGGAAGCGCCGTCACGCTGCCGTTGTCGCTCCTCGTCTTGGACGTCTATCCGTTGAGGCGCAAGCCGTCGCTCGCCCTCGTCATCGAGAAAGCCCCGTTTTTGCTCGTGTCATTAATCGTCGGCCTCATCGGCCTGTTCGCTCAAGGCTCCGACGCTTCCCTGAAAGGCTTCGCCGACGCGAGCCCGTCTTTCCGCGTCGCCCTCGCCTTGAGGGGTCTTTCGTTCTATCTCGAGAAAACGGTCGCGCCGATCGGCCTCTCTCCGTTTTATCCCGTGCCCGACGCCTTCGGCCCGCTCCATGCCTCCGTCCTCGCGTCGTCGGCCCTGCTCGGCGCGCTGCTCTACGGCTCATGGCGCCTGCGCAGGAGCGCGCCCGCCGTCCCCGCCGCCTTGGCGCTGTACGCCGTCGCGCTCCTGCCCCTGCTCGGCCTCGTGCGCTTCGGCGAGCAGCTCGCCGCCGACCGCTACGCGCATCTTTCGGGCTTCGCGCTCGCGGGCCTGGCGTCGGCGGCGCTGCTGCGCGTCCCCGCGGCCGCGTTGCCGCTGGCGTTATTGCTCGGCGGGCTGAGCTGGCGGCAGTCCGGAATCTGGCGCTCCGACGCGGCGTTGTGGGCGCACGCCGAGCGGACGGCCCCTTCGCGGCAGTCGCGGCTCAATCTCTCGGCGGCGCTGCGCGGCGAAGGCCGGCTCGACGAGGCCGCCGAGCTCGACCGCGTCCTGACTGAAACCGCGCCCGGGCTGCCGGAGCCCCGCGTGAACTACGCGGGCTGGCTCAGCGCCAAGGGCCGGCACGCCGACGCGCTCGCGGCGTTGGCCGACCTGCCGACGGCCGGGCCTTGGGCCGCGAAGGCGCGCTACAACCGGGCGCTGGCGCTCGACGGCCTCGGCCGCGCGGCCGAGGCGCGGGCGGAGCTGCGCGCGGCGCTGGAGGCGGCGCCGGATTTCGCCGAGGCCCGCAACAACCTCGGTCTGCTGCTGCGCAAGGCGGGACGAGACGACGAGGCGCAGCGCGAGCTGGCGCGCGCCGCGGCCCTGCGTCCGGATTGGGCCGCGCCGTGGTTCAACCGCGGGCTGGCCCTGGCCTCGCTCGGGCGCCTGAAGGAGTCGCTGGCCTGCTTCGAGCGCGCCGCCGCGCTGGGCGAGCCGTCCGCCGCGGCCAACGCCGCCGCGGTGCGCGCCGCGCTGAAGGCTACTGCAGCGGGCCGGTGACGACGCCGCCGTAGGTCGGCGGCACGCCGGTGTTCCACCGCACGTCGATGGAGGCGGCCCCGGCCGCGACGCCGCCCGCGTTCTCGAGCTTGAGCGTCGTGCCCGTCCAGGTGCCCGCGCCCGAGATGTGCGGCGCGAGGTTCACCACCGCGTCGCCGGTCAGGTTCGCGTAGCTGAACTGGTTGATGGTGCCCGTGGCGCCGGCCGGCGAGCCCAGGTTGATGTCGGAGAACCCCGCGCCGCCGCCGCCCATCGTGCGCGCCCCGAAGTCGATCATCAGGTTGAAGTTCATGGTGCCCACGGGGTTCTGGTTTCCCGACGTGAAGTTGTACATCGGCGCGCTGCCCTGGAACTTGCCGCTGCCCGAGGTGATGCCGCGCACCAGGTCCCACGTGGAGACGCCGGAGAGGCCCTGCTGCGAGGCGAAGCTGCGCGTCTCGCCCTGCTCGGCGTCCAGCGCGGCGAAGGCGTCGGCCTTCATGGCGTTGCCGGAGGCCGTGTCCTGGCCGGAGTCCTCGCCCGCGGCCGCGCCGTCGGTGCCGCTGTCCGTGGAGTCGCCCTGCGGGGCCGACGCCACGCCCGAGAGGATGCCGTCGAGCTGGCCCGCGGGCACCTTAAACGGGTCGCCCGGCGCCTCGCCCGCCTTCATGTTCACGCCCCAGCCGTCCTGGTCCACGTCCACCGAGCCCTTCTCGTTTCCCACCGTGATGGCGCCGCCCTTCTCGTCGGCGTTGTTGTCGAGCCCGGGGCCCAGCAGCACCACCGTGGCCTCCGTCTCGCTCGTCTGGCCGGCCACCATGGTCCCGCGGATGCCGATGGTGCCCACCGCCAGCTTGACCTTCATGCTGTCGGGGTCCTTGCGGGCCACCTTGCCCGTGATGAAGCGGAACGTCCCCTTGGCGATGCGCGCCCCGACCTTGCCCGCGTTGGTCGCCGGGTCGAAGACGAACTCGTCGAGCGTCATCTCGCTGTTGGGCCCGACCGTGAAGCTGGTCTCGTCGAGCAGCAGGATCTGCAGCTTGGCGTCGGGGCCCGTCGTGATCTTGTCGTTCTGATAGACGGGTTTGCCCGTCTCCACCACGCGGCCCGCGGCGCCCGGCGCCGCGCCGCTGACCTTGCCGCGCACGGCCGAGGCCACGCCGATATCGACGGCCGCGAAGGCCGAGGGAGAGAGCAGCAGCGAGAAGGCGAGGAGGAGTCGGGTCATACCTGTATAATAGGGTACATGGACGCGTCGCGTACAGCGCATTTCGATCACATCGCCCACCGGTACGCCGGCGCCCACGGAGGCCTGGACCCGCTTTACGCCGCGGCGCGCCCGCGCCTGGACGCGTTGTGCGCCGGGCGCGACGTGCTCGACGTGGGCGGCGGCGGCGTATTGCCCTACGACGCGGCGGCCGCGGCTTCGGTCACGGCCCTGGACCTGTCCGCGGCCATGCTGGCGCGCCTGCCCGCGGGGTCGGCGCGCGCCGTGCGCGGGGACGCGCGGGCCATGCCTTTCCCTGATGCCTCCTTCGACGTCGTCCTCTTCAACCTGTCGTTGCACCACGTCGAGGGCGCCGACGGCGGCGCGGCCGCCCTCGCGGAGGCCTGGCGCGTGCTCCGCCCGGGCGGCGCGCTCGCCGTACACGAACCCGTGGCCGGGCCGCTAGGCGCGCTGCTGCTCGCGCCCGCCTCTGCGCTGCTTTCGGCGCTGGGAGGCGGCCCCGTGCGCCTGCGCTCGCGCGCCGCGCTGGCCGCGCTGCTGGCGCGGACGGCGGGCCTGTCTCCGACGGCCGTGACGACGACGGCGTTCGCGCCCCGCGGCTGGTCCGACCCGCTCGGCGGCACCTTTCCCGGCCTCGTCCGCCTCCCGCTGGCCCTGCACCCCACGCGTTTCGAGCTGTTCCTGTTGAGCAAGCCGCATGGATAGGGTTCTCGTGGTGTTGCCGGCTTACGATGAGGGTCCTCGCGTGGGGGCGGTGGTCGCGGGCGTGCGCGCGTTATCCGTGCCCGGCGCGCGGCTGGACGTCGCGGTCATCGACGACGGATCCACCGACGACACCACGCAGCGCGCGACGGAGGCTGGCGCGCGCGTCGTGCCGCTCGGCGCGCATCGCGGCGTGGGCGCGGCGCTGGCGCGCGGCTTCGCGCTCGCGCGCGAGGAAGGCTACCCGTACCTGGTGCACCTCGACGCCGACGGGCAGATCGATCCCGCGCAGATTCCCGCCCTGCTCGACCCTGTGCGGCGCGGCGTCGCCGACGCCGCCATCGGCAGCCGCTTCCTCGCCGGGGCGCCCTCCTACCTGTCGCCGCTGAAGGCCCGCGCCCTGCGCGCGCTCGCCGCCGCCGTCGGCCGCGTGGTCGGAGCGCCGCTGACCGACCTGTCCTGCGGCATACGCTGCCTGGGGCCCGCCGCCGTCGAGGGCGCGAGGCCGCGCTTCGACTCGGACTACGTGCAGGAGACGCTGCTGCAGTTCTTCGCGGCTCGACTGCGCGTCGTGGAGGTTCCCGTGCTCGCGATCGGCCGCTCGGGTGGGCGCTCGCTGAGCGCCTCCGGGCTGAGCTACACGGTCCGCTACCTGCTGTTGCTGACGCTCGCGCTGGCGCGCTTCCGATTCACGCCGACCGCCCCGGCCCGCCGCCCGCTCGGCGCCGCGCGGTGAACGAACGGACGGCCTGCCGCCTGCTGGTGGGATTCGCCGCGCTCACGGCGTTCGCCCCATGCCTCGTCGCGGAGTTCGCCGGCTGGGACGACCCCGTCTTCATCGTGGATAACCCGCTCATCCGCGGGTTATCGGTCGCCCACCTGCGCGGGATGTGGGAGAGCACGCTCGGAGGCGTGCGTATGCCGCTGACGTGGCTGAGCTTGGCCGTGGACCACGCGTTATGGGGCCTGCAGCCCGGCGGCTTCCACCTGACCAACCTGCTGCTGCACGTGTTGACCGCGTTACTCTTCCACGAGATATGCCGCGTGTTGTTCCGACGCCTCGATTTCAAAGAAGCGGAGCGCGGGGCCGCGCTGGCCGCGCTGCTCTGGGCCGTGCACCCGTTGCGAGTCGAGACCGTGGCTTGGGCCTACGAACGAAAGGGCGTGCTCTCGGGCGCGTTGTGGGCCGCGGCGCTGCTGGCGCGCTTGCGTTCGCACGAGTCGGCCCGGTCCGGACGCTGGGAGGCCGCAGCCGTCGGCGCTTACGCGCTCTCTTTGCTCGCCAAACCCAACGGCCTGACCTTTCCCCTCGTGTTGCTCGTCGTCGAGCGCGCGTTGCTCGGCTTGCGGCCCGCCTGGGCACGTTACCTGCCCTATCTCGCGCTTTCGGCGCTCGCCTTCCTCGCCACGCTGTTGGCCGGAGCCGCCGCGTCCGCCGTCTCGGCTTCGGCGCTCACGGGCCTGCCCTGGAAACTCGGCCAAGCCCTGTACGGTTTTTGGTTTTACCTCCTGCAGACGATCTCGCCCCGAAAGCTTTCGGTGTATTACGCGCCACGGCCCTGGTTTCCGGACTGGTCCTGGGTACACGCCGCGCTCGCGGGCGCGCTCGCGGCCTCCGTGGTCGGACTGCGCTACGCGGGTGCGCGCGCCCGGCCGTTCGCGGCGGCGCTGGCCTGCTACGCCCTCGCGTTGCTGCCCATGCTCGGGCTGGTCCAACACGGCGTGCCCCACGCCGCCGCCGACCGCTTCAGCTATCTCCCCGGCATGGCCTTGGCCGCGCCGCTGGGGGCCTGGCTCGCCGCCGCCGGCCGCCGCGGCGTCTGGGCGGGCCTGTGCCTGGCGTTGGGATTAGGGGTCGGCTCGTGGCGGCGCAGCGGAGACTGGGCGACGCCTCTCACCCTCTGGTCGTCGGCGGTCCGCCAGCGGCCGAGCGCCAACGCATTGACCAACGAGGGCACGCTGCTCGCCGGAGAAGGACGGCACGCGCAGGCCGTGGAGAAGCTGCGCGCCTCGCTGGCGCGGGCCCGGCACGACAGCGCGCCCTACGAGGCGCTGGGCTCGGCGCTCGCGGCCTTGGGGCGAGACGCTGAAGCGGAAGCGGCATGGCGCGAAGGACTGTCGCACGCGCCCTCGGCCGAACTGAGCGCCCGGCTCGGCGACCATCTCACGCGTCGCGGGCGGCGGCTGGAAGGGACGGCGCTGCTGCAGCAGGCGGTCGCGGAGCGTCCGGAGAAAGCGGCCTGGCTCGCCGACCTCGGCGACGCGTTGGCGACGGAGAAGCCCGGCGACGCGCGCGCGGCCTACGAGCGGGCGCTGCAGCGCGAGCCCTCGCTGGGGCGCGCGCTCAACAATCTGGGCATGTTGACGCAGGACCGCGCGCTCTTCGTACGCGCCCTGCGCACCGAGTCCCGCTCCCAAGCCCAGCACAACCTCGGGCTGCTGGCGCTGCGCGCCGGAAACATCGCGGAGGCACACCGCCGCTTCCGCGAGGCAGCTCGCCTGGACCCGTCCTTCGGAGCGCCGCGCGTGAACTTGGGCAACCTGCTCGCGCGCTCCGGACGGCTGCGGGAGGCCGCGGAGCAGTACCGCGCCGTCAAAAAAGAGGACCGGGCCTCTTACGAGGCCCGGTCCAATCTCGCGGCGATCGAAGCCGCGTTGCGCCGGCGCTAACGCGAGCCGGTCACCTCGCCACGGTAGTCGAAGGCCGGGCTCGAATTGGTGATGCGGAATTCGACCGACGCCGCGCCGGCGGTCACGCCGCCGACGTCGAGCAGCTTGATGCTCGCGTTCTGCCAGGTGCCGACGCCGACGGACGGGCTCATCGACGTCGTCCCGACCGCGTCGCCCTGAAGCGCGGCGTAGCTGAGCACGTTGATGCTGCCGGTGGCCGAGTGCGTGCCGGCCATCGTGATGTTCGAGCCGGAGCCGCCGACGGTGCGGTTGGCGAAGTCGATGTGAAGCAGCAAGGTCGCGGTACCCAGCGAGGTGCTGCCGCAGTTGCCCCCGAAGCAGTCGTAATAGTTGCCGGTACCGTTATACTGGGCCGTGCCGCCCACGACGCCGCGCACGTCGTCCCATGTCGTACGATGGGGAGCGCCGAACTGCTGGGTGGCGAAGGTGCTCGTATCCGACTGCTCGGAGTCCAACGCGGCGAACGCGTCGGCCTTCACGTTTTTGCCGGAGGCCGTGTCCTGGCCCGAGCCCTCTCCGGCCGAAGCGCCCTCGGCGCCGTCCTTGGTGTCGCCCTGGGGCGCCGAAGCGACGCCCGAAAGTATGCCTTCGAGCTGGCCGGCCGGCACCTGGAACGGATCGCCGGGGGCCTCGCCCGCCTTAATGTTCACGCCCCAGCCGTCCTGGTCCACATCCACCGAGCCCTTCTCGTTGCCCACGGAGATGGCGCCGCCCGTCTCGTCAGCGTTGTTGTTCAAGCCCGGACCCAGCAGCACGACCGTGGCCTCCGTCTCGCTCGTCTGGCCGGCCACCATGGTCCCGCGGATGCCGATGGTGCCCACCGCCAGCTTGACCTTCATGCTGTCGGGGTCCTTGCGCGCCACCTTGCCCGTGATGAAGCGGAACGTGCCCTTGGCGATGCGCGCCCCGACCTTGCCCGCGTTGGTCGCCGGGTCGAAGACGAACTCGTCGAGCGTCATCTCGCTGTTGGGCCCGACCGTGAAGCTGGTCTCGTCGAGCAGCAGGATCTGCAGCTTGGCGTCGGGGCCCGTCGTGATCTTGTCGTTCTGATAGACGGGTTTACCCGTCTCCACCACGCGGCCCGCGGCGCCCGGCGCCGCGCCGTTGACCTTGCCGCGCACGGCCGAGGCCACGCCGATGTCCACGGCCGCGAAGGCCGAAGGCGAGAGCAGCAACGAGAAGGCGAGGAGGAGTCGGGTCATGGTCAGATTCCCCACTTATAGCTGATGAGCGCGCTCAGCCGGTTGTTGGAGTACAGGTAGGTCAGCAGGTTCGAGTGCTGGGAGTAGCGCTCCCAGCCGAGCGTGCCGGTGAAGCCCTTGAGCGGGCGCCACAGCAACGAGAGCGGCGCGCCGACGAGCAGGTTGGTGATGACCGTGTCATCGGAGCGGCCGTCGGTGGAGATGGTCACGTCCGGGCGGTCGTAGCGGTCGAACTGCCCCGCCGCCGACACCGTGGCGAACACGCCGCGTCCGAGCAGGCGCGTGTAATCCACGCCGACGGACTCGCGACGGTAGGCCTGCACCACGTTTTTGGCGTATTTACGGCGATGGCCGACGAACACGCCCCAGCGGTCGCGCGGCGTGACGACCCAGCTCGCGCCGAGGGTCAAATCGTACTGCAGGCCTTTGCGGTCCTCGCCGTTGGGGATGAGCCGCGTGTTCAAGAACTGCTGGTCGTCGCGCCGGCCCTCGACGTACACCGTCACGGGGACGCGCAGGCGTTTGGAGACGCGCAGGCTCTGCCAGGTGTCGCGAAGGTAGGTGGCTTGGGACAGCAGCACGTGGTCGAAGCCGGCCACGGGCGTGATGTCCAGGCCGAGCAGGCGCAGGCCCAGTCCCGCGTGCGCGCTGTAGGCCTGAAGGTCGAGCGCGTCGATGAGGGTCTGCTCGCCGCGGTAGTAACCGAAGCCGGCGAAGACCTTCTGCGGCTTGGCCCCGCCGAACTCGCGAGAGGCGCCGAGCGAGCCGGAGAAGGAGACGTTGGTGTCGTCACGGCGGCGGGAGTTCGGGTTCAGCAGCACCGGCGCGCCGAAGAACAGGGCGCGGTCGGTGTCGGACGCGGCGTTGCGGTTGTCGTCGTAGCCGTAGCCCAGCGAGAGCCGCGCGTCGAAGTGCGACTTGCGTTTGGCGCCCAGGACGAGAGCGAGATAAGTGTTGGCCTCGGTGATGACTTCGGCGGGGGCCAGGCGGCCGATGATGACGCGCAGCTCGCGTTCGGCGTCCACCAGGGCGTCGAGACGGTAGAGCACCGCCGCGTAGAGCAGGCGGGTGCGGTCGCGGCCCGGCGCGAGGATGAGGATGCGCTCGAGCGTCGAGGCCGCGCCGCGCAGGTCGCCGCGGCCGATCTGCTCGCGCGCGAAGCGTTCATTAAGGTCGAGGTCGCCCGGGGCCTTCAAAATGGCCGAGAAATCGATCTCGTCGCCGTCGGCGGCCGCGGCCTGGGCGGCGGCCTCGGCGGCCTTTTTCTCGAGCTCGCCGCGGCGCGCGCGGTCCTGGCTCTCACGATCGACGTTGGTCTGGGCGGCGGCCGGAAGGGCCGCCAACAGGAGGAGCAATAGGGTGTTTTTCATGCGATTCGGATTATCGCATATCGCGGGCCTTCCAATATATGTCGCGAAGTGGGAGAATCGCCTTCATGTCGCTGATCGAGAGCGCGTCACGCCGCTCGAGGCTGCTCCTGCCCGTCTCCGCGCTGTTATGCGGCGTCGCCCTGCAGGCCTCCGACTTCCCTTGGGTGCGCTGGGTGCGTAGCCGCGCCTTCGACGCGCTCATCCAGGCCAAGCCTCGGGTGTGGACGGACGCCGGGGTCCGCGTCATCGACCTGGACGACGAGTCCCTCTCCAAACTCGGGCAATGGCCCTGGCCGCGCACCCAGGTGGCGCGCCTCGAGAAACGCCTCCAGGACCTCGGCGTCGCCGCGACCGCCTACGACGTGTTTTTCGCCGAACCCGACCGGACCTCGCCCAAACGCATCGCCGGCACCTGGCCCAAGGGCCCGGAGTTCGACGCGTTGCGCGAGCGGGTCTCGCGCCTGCCCGACCACGACGCGCTGCTGGCCAGGACGCTGGCGACCGGGCACGCCGTGCTCGGCATCACGCTGACGGGCGCTAAAAACGACGTCGTGCCGGAGCCGAAGAACTCCTGGTCCATGGCCGAAGGCGGCCCGCTGGACCTGCTGCCGCCGTTCCCGGGCGCCGTCGTCAACCTGCCCATTCTCGAGGCCGCCGCCGCCGGCATCGGCAACGTCGGCTTCGAGCCCGAATACGACCTCATCATCCGCTCCGTGCCGCTGCTGTTCCGCCGCGACAAGACCATCCTGCCGTCGCTCGCCTTGGAGACGCTG
This sequence comes from uncultured Elusimicrobia bacterium, assembly GCA_965283875.1. Classification (GTDB taxonomy): domain Bacteria; phylum Elusimicrobiota; class Elusimicrobia; order UBA1565; family UBA9628; genus GWA2-66-18. The sequence continues at coordinate 627,306 of CBDIQC010000001.1, forward strand.
CGCGTGGCGCAGGGAGCGCAGAACATCGCCATCAAGACGATCGGGAAGACCGGCGACGCCTCCCACGCCATCGTCGCCGTGCGCGTGGGCAAGATCACGTTGCCCACGGACGGCAGCGGCAAGGTGTACGCCTATTACACGGAGGACGCGGCCAGCCGCGTGGTGCCGGCCTGGAAGCTGTTCGACCCCGCGTACGACGCCTCGGGGCTGGAGGGGACCATCGCGCTGATCGGCACCAGCGCCGTCGGGCTCAAGGACATCCGGCCCACGCCGCTTAACTCGGCCGCGCCGGGCGTGGAGGTTCACGCCAACATCCTCGAGCAGGCCATCACCGGGGAGTTCCTGGAGCGCCCGGACTGGGCGCTGGGCGCCGAAATCCTCTACCTGGTCGTGTTCGGCCTGCTGCTCATCCTCGCGCTCGAGAAAGCCGGCGCCGTCGGCTCCGGTCCGCTGGCCGCCGCGGTCGTCTTCGCGACGTTGTTCGCGAGCTGGCGCGCTTTCATCGGCTGGCATTACCTGCTCGACCCCATTTTCCCCGTGCTCGGCCTGGCCGTGGTCTATTTCACCTGGACGGCGGTCGTGTTCGTGCGCACGGAGCTCGACAAGCGCCGCATCACCGACACGTTCGGCCGCTATCTCTCGCCCAAGGTCGTCGCCAAACTCGCCGACAAGCCCGGCGCCGTCGAGCTGGGCGGCGAGACGCGCGAGATGACCTTCCACTTCTGCGACATCCGCGGCTTCACCACCATCTCCGAGAAGTTCGACCCGCACGGCCTGACCGAGTTCATCAACAAGTTCCTCACGCCCATGACGCAGATCATCCTCGACCACGACGGCACCATCGACAAATACATGGGCGACTGCATCATGGCGTTCTGGAACGCTCCCATGGACGTGCCCGACCACGCCCGCCGGGCCTGCACCGCGGCGCTGGCGATGCACGAGAAGCTGCGCGCGCTCAACGAGCGGTGGCAGGCCGAGGCGAAGGCCGCCGGCCGCGACCTCCCCCTCATCGAGATCGGCACCGGGCTCAACACCGGCCCGTGCGTCGTCGGCAACATGGGCTCCTCGCTGCGGGTGGACTACACCGTGCTGGGCGACGACGTCAACCTCGCCTCGCGCCTGGAAGGCCAGTCCAAGACCTACGGCGTGCGCATCGTCATCGGCCCGCGCACGCGCGAGGCCGCCCCGGAATTCGCCGCCATCGAGCTCGATCTGCTCCAGGTGAAGGGCAAAACCTTGCCCGTGCGCATCTTCGCCTTGCTCGGCAGCGAGGACGCGGCGCATTCGACCGCGTTTAAGGAGCTCAACGACGCCTGGACCGGGGTGCTGGCCGCCTACCGCGCCCAGAAGTGGGACGACGCGTCGAAGCGGCTCAAGCAGGCGGCCCCCCTGGCCGAGAGCTACGGCCTCGCCAAGCTGCTGCATCTATACGAGGACCGCATCGCCCATTTCCGCGCGGAGCCGCCCGCCGCGGACTGGGACGGCGTCTTCGTCGCGACGTCCAAATAGGTTAATCTCCCCCTATGACCGCGCCCTTTCTCCTCTCCGCGCTCCTGGCAGTCGCCGCCCATGCCGAACCTTTCGAGGTCAAACGCGTGGACCTCTACACCGCCGACGGCTTCGGCATGGTGACCGGCGCTTTCTCCCCGGACGGCAGACTTTTCGCGGCCGGCTTCTACGCGGCCACGCCCGTGCGAATCTTCGACACGACGACCTGGAAGGAGGACCCCCAGTCCACCTACATCCCCTTCTGGACGAAGATAAAGGACGTGCCTCACGAGTCCGTTTCCCAGACCCAGGTCGCCTTCACACCCGACGGCAAGAAGCTGGTGTTCGGCGCCCACGCGCGCAAGCCCTACGGGAACAGCTACACCACGGACAGAGATGCCCTCGGCTATCACCTCTACGACCTCGCCGCGGACAAGGTGACCTGGTCCGCCAAGCCCAGCAAGCCGAAGTACACGTTATCGACCGCGCCCAGCTTCGCTCTTTCGGAGGACGGACGCTGGCTCTTGTACCTCAACCAACAGCGCGAATGGAACTTGGCGGACCTCACCCGAGGCACGGAAGTGTTCGATGGCAGCAAGAAGTACAACTTCATCCACGGCTATAAGGCCCTGTTCCTGCAGGACGCGCTGTTCGTCGCGCCCTTTCTTAACTTGTCGCTGAAGCGGTACGCGGAGACGGAGAAGAAGTTCACTGGTGACTGCTCCGGACCCGCGCTCGGCCTCGGCGACATCACGGCCCTGGCGGCGACCCGCTCCGGCGCTCGCCGGCGCGTCGCGGTCGCCGGCTCCGAAGGCCGCGTGTCGGTGTACGAGATTCCCGAGGATTATCACTGCTACAACGACAAAGCGCCCAAGGAGCTTTTCTCCTTCACCCCCGGCTCGACCGCGACGGGCCTGGCCTTCTCGCCCAACGGCTGGCTGCTCGCCGTGGGCGAGGATAAAGGCCCGTTGACCCTCTGGGACGTCGAAGAACGCCGCAAGGTGTTCGCCTACGACAAAAACATGAGCTGCGGCTTCGAGAGTTATCTGCGGCCGCGCGAGCCGGTGTTCTCCCCGGACGGAGCGCGCCTGGCCTACCTCTGCGGCTCGACGGCCCCGGTTCTCTTTCACATCAAAGGCGCCGCGCCCGGCGCCGCCAAAGACCTCCCCACGCCCAAACCCGAGGCGCCCGCGCGTTTGACGCTCGCGGCGACCTTCTCCGACCCCTCCGGCGACGGCATCCTCGACGCCGAGGAAACCGCGTCGGTCGCCGTGACGGTCAAAAACGAAGGGCCCGGCCGCGCCTTCGAGGTCCGCCTCAAGTCCGAATGGGACGGCGCGACGCCGCCCGTGGACGCGCCCGCGACCGAGGACCTGGGCCGGCTCGAGCCCGGCGCCTCCGCGTCGCGGACCCTCAGCCTCGTCGGCCGTCCCTCGCTCACCGCGGGCGCCGCGCGGCTCAAGCTCACGGCCGTCGAGGTCAACGGCTTCGACGCGGACCCGGTCATCCTGGAATTCAAAACGCGCGCGTTTATGGCGCCCAAACTCGTGGTGACGGGCCTGGTCGTCGGCGGGTCCGGCGTGGTGAAGGCCGGCGAATCCACGCCCGTGACCGTGACGCTGACCAACGACGGCGAAGGACCGGCCACCGGCGTGCGCGCGCAGGCGACGCTCGGGAGCTCGGATATCTTCGCGACCGAGGAGCTCACCGCGGACCTCGGAAACCTCATCCCGGGCGAGTCGAAGAAGTTCACGTTCCAGTTCTTCGTCAACAAACGCTTCAAGGGGCGCGACCTGCCGGTCGCCCTGCGCGTGAGCGAGTCGCGCGGCGCCTACGGCTGGGACCGCCCGCTCGGCCTGGCGCTGGGCGAAGCCGCCCCGCCGCTCGTCGTCAGCGTCGCGGGCCGGGCCAGCGCCCGCCCCGTCGGCGTCGCGGCCGGCGAAGCCGCGCCCGTCGAGGACCTCGACGCGCCCCCGGCGGCCAAAACCGCGCTCGACCCCGACGCCGTGGCCGTGGTCATCGGCATCGAGCGTTACCGCGACGTGCCCGGCGTCGAATACGCCGCGCGCGACGCGCAGAGCATCCACGCCTACCTCACCAAGTCCATGGGCTTCGACGCCCGCAACGTCCGCCTGCTCCAGAACGAACGCGCCACGCGCACCGACCTGGAAAGCGCGCTCGGCACCTGGCTGCGCAACCGCGTCACGGAAAAAAGCCGCGTCTTCGTCTTCTACGCCGGCCACGGCGCGCCCAACCCGGTGACGGGCGAAGGCTACCTGGTGCCCTACGACGGCGACCCCTCCGACACCAAAACGACGGCCTACCCCATCGCTTCCCTTTATAAGAGCCTCGCGGCCTTGCCCGCCCGCGAGGTGGTGGTCGCGCTCGACGCGTGTTTCTCGGGCGCGGGCGGCCGCTCCGTGCTCGCGAAAGGCGCCCGTCCGCTGGTCAACCGCGTCAAAGGCCTGGAGACGCCCGGCGGAAACGCGGTCGTGCTCGCGGCCGCGGCCGGCGACCAGATCAGCCTCTCGGACGCCGACGGGCAGCACGGCCTGCTGACCCTTTCGATGCTGCGCGGCCTGCGCGGCGGGGCCGACGCGGACAAAAACGGCTCGGTGACCGTCGCGGAGCTGTACGGCTACGTGCGCCCCGAGGTGGAGCGCGCCGCGCGCCTGCAGAACACGGACCAAACTCCCTCGTTGTTCCCGCCCCTGGGGGTCGTCGGCGCCCGCGGCGACGCCGTCCTCATCCGCCTGCGTTAGGGCTCGTCGGTCCAGCGCTTCGTGTCGAGGAGGTCGTCGAGGGCTTTCTCCAGCGCGAGCAGGGCCTTCGGCGCGTTTTTGTCGCCGGAGTAATGGCGGACGTTTTTTTCGTAGCCTGAGAGGCGCACGCCCAGCTTCACCCAGGGCCGGGTGTTGACGACGACGTCGCCGTACCAGCGCGTCTCATCCGGCGGCGCGGCTTCATAACCGTCCTTGAGCGCCGGGTAGCCGGCGTCCGCCAGCGCCTTCATCACCGCCACGACCTTCGCGTCGGACACGAGCTCGAGCCGGTCTTCCTTCGTCGCGACCCCGGTGTGGCCTCTATAAAGGAGCATGCCGTCGCCGTGAAGGCGCAACGTGTAGGCCGGGCACCGCAGCGGGACGTACACCTCGACGGTGTCGCAGGCGGTGCGTTCGAAGGTCAGCAGGAAAGTCTGGCGTTCTTCGTAGCCCGGGTCGCGCAGGCGGGCGACGACGTCTTTGCCGGCGGGCGCGGCCGCCAGCGGCGCGGCCAGCAGAAGCAGGAGCAGGGCGTTCATGCGCCCATGATAGCAAGCCGGCGCCGAGCGGGACGACTTCGAAATAATGCGACGCCACGGCGCTTTCGCCGCAACACCCGCCGTGCCAAACTCAGGCATGGCCGGCACTCTCGCGGATGGTTTTCATGAACAAAGCCTGTAGGCCCTTTTATAAAGGTTAGCAAGCTTGTACAGTCGGCACAGCCCATGGGCGACATCTACAAAGAAGTAGGCGAATGCGTCAGAGCCCATCGAACGCAGCGATTCATGACGCTGGAAGAGCTCTCCGCGTTGTCCGGGTTACACGCGTCCTTCATCGGCCAGATCGAGCGCGGCGTCAAGAAGTGCAGCCTGCGCACCTTGGCCCTCCTGGCCTCCAGTCTGGGCGTGGCGACCGGGAATCTCTTCCGCCCCGCGGCCGAAATCCGCTCCATCAGCGGCCTGGACGCGGCGGCGCTCGGCAACAGCGAGAGCGAACGCCGGCTGCTGCTCGACGTGGTGAAGCTGCTCGCCAAACAGCTGCGCGGCTTGCGCCAGTGACGTCCGAGCCCGAGGCCTGCGCGCGCTGCGGCGTCGTCCTTGAACCCGGCGTCGGCCGCTACTTCGTGGACGCGCAAGTCCTCTGCATCCCGTGCCACGACCAGACATCCCCCCGCCCCCGCGGGACCTAAAGACCTATCTCACAAATAGGCCTTGTGGTCCCGTAAATATGATATACGGAATCCGTCGGGCGCCGCGAGGGGTCGCGGCGATGACGCACCGGAGGTGTCTAATGGTCCGAAGTTTCCGCGTCCTGGGTCTGCTGCTGCTGGGCCTGTCGTTGTCGGTCCCGTCGTTCGCCGCCGTGTCGCGGCGCATCGTGAAGTTCCGCCCCGACGTGAGCAAGGCCGACCGGGTCCGCCTGGCCGAAGCCGCCGCGGGCTCGCGCATCGTGCGCGAGCTGCCGCTCATCGACGCCGTGGTCATCGAGACCGCCGACGCCCAGGTGCGCGCCACCGAGGGCCGCCTGCGCGCGCTGCGCGAGGTCGCCCGCATCGACGAGAGCCCCCGCATCAACTGGCTCAGCATCGCCGACGCGCGCGGCATCGACTTCCGGGTGCCCGCCGTGGACGCCATCATCAAGCGCTTCGTCCCTTCTCAGGAAGCGCCGAGCGACCCGACGCCCGCTCCCAATGTGCAGGAGACGCCCTGGGGCATCACCCGCGTGGGCGCGCCCGACGCGTGGGCCGCGACGCGCGGCGCCGGCGTCAAGGTCGTCGTCATCGACACCGGCATCGACCGCACGCACCCGGACCTGGCCGCGCGCCTCAAGGGCGGCTGGAACGCCATCGCCAAGACCGAGGACTATAACGACGACAACGGCCACGGCTCTCACTGCGCGGGCACCATCGCCGCCATCGACGACGCCGTCGGCGTGGTCGGCGTCGCGCCCGAGGCGGACCTGTACGGCGTGAAGGTCCTCGACGCGGGCGGGTCGGGCACCTTCGACGACGTCATCGCCGGCATGCAGTGGGCCGTCGATAACGACATGGACATCGCGAGCATGAGCCTCGGCGCCTCGCGCGGCAACCCCGCTCTCGAAGAGGCGGTGAAGGCCATGGAAGCGGCGGGGGTCACCCTCATCGCGGCGGCCGGCAACTCGGGCGGCTCCGTGGGTTTCCCCGCGGCCTACCCCGGCGCCATCTCGGTGGCGGCGTCCGACAGCCGCGACCTGCTGGCGCGGTTCTCCAGCCGCGGCCCCTCGGTGGCGGTCATCGCCCCCGGCGTGGCCGTCAAATCCACCTACATGGGCGGCGCCTACGACACCTTGTCGGGCACCTCCATGGCGACGCCGCACGTCTCGGGCCTGGCGGCGCTTTACGTCGCCCGCAACCCGGGCGCGAGCCCGGCGGCCGTGCGCGCCGCATTGGCGTCGGCGGCCGTGAAGCTCCCCGGGGTCATCCCCGAGGGCCAAGGCGCGGGCCTTCCGTTGGCGCCCGCGCTCGTGCGTTAACCCGCGTTAACGACGCCGCCTCCCCCCTCGGCCCGCGCGGCGAGGGAGGAGGCGGCTTTTTTTTGAGCGGGCGGCCTCATTGACAAAACAGCCGGACGGGCCTATCCTTCCCGCATGAAACCGATTCTCGTCGCGTGCCTCGCCTTGTTGCCGGTCTCCGCCGCCGCGCAAGCCGACCCGGGGCACGGATTAAGCGAGCGTCCGGAATCGCCCCAGCGGCACGCCGCGCCTCCCGGCGCCCCGCGCGAGGCGCCCGCCGGCTCCCCGCCGCCCGCGCTGGCGCGCCCCGCGCAAGGCTCCGCCCGAGCCGCGGCCTCGGGGCAAGACGCCTTATGGTCCTGGTTCATCGGCACGAAAGATCGGCCCGGCGCGTATAAGGCGCCGGCGCTTTGCTGCGACCGCGTGCACGACCTGGTCAACGCGAACAAGGACACCGCCCGGCGCAGCCGCGCGGTGACCTTCGAAGGCTTCGTCTTCCATTACAACGTGCTGCTGAGCATCGCGTCGAACCCCAAGCTGTGCGCCGCGGGTCCCGCGACGCCCCCCGGACGAAGCTCCGCGGGGCCGGCGGTGCGGGACTGCGAGGGCAAACGCGACGGCGTCTTGGCCGAGGCGGTGCTGGCGTCCCCGCCGCCGGAGACCTTGGCCTGGCTGCGCTCCGCCGACGCGAGCGCGCAGGCGGAGCTGTCGGCCTACCTCGAGGCCTTGGATTCGCCCAAGGCGAAGGACGCCTTGGTCGTGCGCCGCGAGCGGTTCTTCAACGACGCGCTCAAGCTGGCGTTCGGAGATCCGGGCTTCCGCGCGACGGTGTGCGGACGCCTCAAGGTCCCGGATTGCGGCTCGTTGAGCGTGGACGCGCTCTACGAGGCCGGCCGCAAAGCCCTCTAGTCCGTCGGGCGGGTCGGCGGCGTCCAGGGCGGGATGACGCGCGCCCGGGGCACGAAATCCACGTAGCTGGTGTGGATGATCTGGAACGGCTCCACGACGTCGTCGGGCGCGACGTTGGTCACATCGACGACGGGTGCCGGGGCCGCCGGCGCCAGCGCCTCGCGGATGCGCCGCAAAATCTGGCTCGTGTCCGCGGATTTGTTCATGAACTGCGCGCCTTCCTTCTCCGCCAGGTCGCGCAGCTGCTTGGCGGAGCCCGTCAGGAGCAGCGCCGGCGTCTCGCGCGTCTCAGGCAGGCCGCGCATGCGGCAGATGAGCTCGTAGCCGCTCATGTGCGGCATCACGTGGTCGGTGACGACCAGGTCGATGCGCGGCGTCGTCTCGATGAGGCGCAGCGCCTCCTGGGCGGTCTCGGCGACGATCACGCGGTGGCCGTCCTCCTCGCAGAACTCGCGCCAGATAAAGCTGAAATTCGGGTTGTCATCCACGAGTAGGATGGTTTTGCTGGTTTCCACGTTATGAGGATAACCGCGGCGTCCGCGGGCGTCAGGGGTCCGAAGGCCCGACGCCGCGGGCCGATGGGCCCAAGGGAAATCGGGCCCTAGTCGAGCCGCAGAACCACGACGCCTTCCTCATCGTCGGCGAACGCCCGCGCGAACGGCGGCTGCGCGACGGCCCACGCGTCGAAGGCCTTCATCAGCTCGCGCGCGTCCTTCGACAGGTAGTTGCGGGCCTCGCGCGGGCGTAGGAACACCCAGCGCGCGTCGCGGCGCCGCAGCTCGGCGACCCACGCCTCGCGGCTCGCCGCGGGCAGCGGGAACGCGGCCTCGCGGCCCGACACGAGCGCGACGAGATACGGCTCGAGCGTCGTGACGCGTTCGCCCGCGGGGACGTTGTCGCGCAGCCAGGCCGCCGAACGCGGCCACAGCTCGACGCGCGGCGCGGCGAGGCCCTCGAAGGCGTAGCCGAAGGAGCGCGAGAGCCCGGGCACCGCGAGCAGGCCGACGAGCGCCCAGGCCAGCGGCTTGCTGCGCTCGCGCAGCGGGCGCCACGCAGCCAGCAGGAGCACCGCGGCGAAAGGGAGCGCGGGCAGGGCGTAACGGCTCTGCCACGGCCTCCAGACCAGGTGCAGCACGACGAGCGCGGCCAGTACGCGCCGGCCGACAAGAGCAGGGGCCTCTCGCGCCCGGTCGGCGAGCTCGCCCTGGGACCAGCTGAGCAGGCCGCGAGCGCCGCGGCGCCGCCGAGGCCCGCGAGCGGACCCTGGGGCAGCCCTAACACGCCGCGTCCGAGGCACTCCGCGCCAGACGTCGCGGGCCGGGTCCTGCGCGCGGGCGGCGAGCAGGTCGGCCTGGCGGCGGCCCTCGGCGTCGTTGCCGACGCGGTCGCGCAGCTCCGACGCCACGTCGCCGGCGGTCATGCCGCGCAACGCGTCGGCCGAAGCGGCGCGCGCGGCCGGGGTCGCGGCGCGGCCGAGGCAGCGCCGCGGCAAGGCGCCGTGCGGGCGCAGCAACGCCGCGGCGGCGGCCAGCGGCGCGGGCGCGCCCGCGATGACGAGGCACCGACAGCGCCGCGTACAGGCCGTCGGGCAGCGCGACCCCGGCCCAACCCACGAGCACGTGGTTGACGGCGACGAACGCGGCCGCGACGAGCGCGGCTTCCTCGTCGAGCAGGCGGCGGGCCAAACGCCACGTCGCCCAGACGAGCGCCGCGGCGGCCAGCAGGGGCACGACGCGCAGCAGCCCCCAATGCGGCGCGGCCAGCGCCAGCGGCAAGGACATCAGCGCCGGAAATCCCGGAAGCGGGTCGGTGACGGGAACCCCGCCGGGGCCCGGCACCGCGAAGCCCCCGGCGAGCAGGTTGCGGGCGAGCAGGAGGTGCAGCGCGTCGTCTGAGGCCGCCCCCAGCGGGGTGCGCAAGGACGCCGCTATATGAAGGAACGCGGCGCCCGCGCCCGCGACGGCGACGGCGCGCCGGACGTCCGTTGTGGTCATGCGCGAATATTCTATGATACGCCCGCATGAAGAACGCGACAGAACGCCGCGCCGCCGCCCTCGCCCTGGTCGTGGCCGCCGCCGCCGGGTCCGTCCTCCTCGCGGGGCGCACCCGCAAGCCTTTCTCCCCAGAAGCTCCCGCCTTCCGCGTCAAAGGACCGGCCGACGCCAAGGTGGTCATCGTCGAGTTCTCCGACTTCGAGTGCCCGGCCTGCAAATACGCCGAGCCCGTGCTGCGCAAGCTGCTCGCCATGCACGAGGGCAAGATCCGCTTCATCTTCAAGAACTTCCCCCTCGAGCGCGTGCACCGCTGGGCGCGCCCGGCCGCCGTCGCCGCCGAATGCGCCGGCCGCCAGGGCAAGTTCTGGGAGCTGCACGACAAGCTTTACGACGAGCAGGAGAAGTGGGCGCGCGAGACCGACGCCTTCAAGACCTGGGAAGGCTACGCCAAGGATCTCAAGCTGGACGTGCCCGCCTGGAAGTCCTGCCTGCAGGACCCCGCCGTGGACGCCGCGGTGTCCACCGACGCCCAACACGGCCTCGACGCGTGGGTAGGCTCCACCCCGACCTTCTTCATCAACGGGCGCCGCTTCATCGGCGCCCAGCAGCTCGGCGAACGCGGCGCGCCCTTCGTCGAGCGGGAGCTCAAGAAATGAACCTGACCGACCAGCATAAGACGTGGCTCGGCCTGGCCGGCCGCCTGCTCGTGGGCGGCATCCTCGTGTACGCCGGCGCCACCAAGGCCGCCGGCCCGTCCGAGGAGTTCGCGCTCATCATCTCCTACTACCAGATCCTGCCCCGCGACATGGTCATGACGGTCGCCTCCTTCCTGCCCTGGGCCGAGGTGCTGCTCGGCTGGGCGCTCGTCTTCGGCGTGTTCACGACGGTCGCCGCGGGCGCGGCGGGCGCGTTGTTCGGCGGGTTCCTGCTGGCGCTGCTCTCGGTGCTGGCGCGCGGCATCGAGCTGCCCAACTGCGGCTGCTTCGGCGACGCCGTCCACTTCACCATCCCGCAGGCCCTTATCTTCGACTCCGTCATGCTCGCCTTGTGCTGGGCCGCCTTCAAATACGGCGGCTTCCTGAGCCTGGACAAGTGGGCCGACGGGGGCTATACTCCCCGCAAATGAGCGGCAAAAAACGCATCCTGGCCGTCGATGACGACGCGTCGGTGTGCGAGTTCTACCTCCACACGCTCCGCCTGCTCGGCTACGAGGCCGAATGCGCCCCGGCGCGGCCCCGGCGCGCGCGAGCATCGAGAAGAAGCGCCCGGACCTCATCTTGATGGACATCATGATGCCCGACCAGGACGGCATCTCCTTCACCCGCGAGCTGCGCGGGGACCCGAAGACCTCCGACATCCCCATCATCGTCTGCTCGGGCCTGGCCGACGCCGGCACGCTCAACGACGCGTTGCTGTTCGGCGCCGTCGATTACATGGTCAAGCCCATCGACGTGGACGCGCTCCAGTCCAAGATCGAGCGCACCTTCGCCGCCCTCGAGCGGCGCAAGAAGACGACCTGAGCCGGAAACGGCTCGTAAGACCTGTAAGCTAGGCCCGGTGTCATGGGTCCTTTGACCCCCCGGCATGGGGGCCCCTTGCTCCTGTCAGCCGAGCCCGCTTCCTGTTAAATTGAGGGTATGGCATTACTGCCCCCGCGCACCGCGGGACCGATCATCGCCCTGTCCACGGACTTCATCCGCGCGAAGGAATATTTCGAGGCCATCATCGCCTCGAGCGGCGACCTCATCTGCACCACCGACGTGCGCGGGCGCATCGTCTATTTCTCTCCCGGCGCGGAGACCATGCTCGGCATGCCGGCGAACAAAGCCGTCGGCCTGCCCGCGCACGACCTCTACACCGGCGGCCGCGCCGACGCCGAGCGCATCATGCGCCTGATCCGCGAGAGCCCGCAAGGCCGCGTCCAGAACCTCGAGCTCAAGATGAAACGCGCCGACGGCTCGGTGCTCGACGCCAGCCTCTCGGTGTCCTTCCTGCGCGACGGCCGCGGCCGCGTCATCGGCACGCTGGGTATCGCCAAGGACATCACCGACCGCGTGCGCCTCGAAGAGCGCCTGCGCGAGCTTTCCCGCACCGACGACCTCACCGGGCTCTACAACCAGCGCCACCTCCACGACCGCCTGCGCGAGGAGGCCGCGCGCGCCCAGCGCCAGAAGCAGCCCCTGTCGCTCGTGCTCTTCGATCTCGACGGCTTCAAGCAGGTCAACGACCGCCTCGGCCACCTGGAGGGCGACCGCATCCTGCGCGCCTTCGCGGCCGCGCTCGGCGACAACATCCGCCGCGAGGTGGACGCCGCCTTCCGCTACGGCGGCGACGAGTTCGTCATCCTCCTGCCCGATACCCCCGTGCTCAAGGCCGAACGCGTCGCCAAACGCGTGGCGAAGGCCGCGGCCGTGACCTTGGCGCCCAAAGGCGTGACCGCCAGCTGGGGCGTCTCCGCGCTGCCCAAGTCCGGAGACGTCTCCGCCCTCGTGAAGGAAGCCGACGCGGCCATGTACAGCATGAAGTCCGGCCGCGAGAACGTGCGCATGCGCGGCACCGCGCTCGCCCGCGCCTTCTCCGAGCCCCGCTCCCGCCGCGTCTGACCCCGCTGGACCCGGAAGGGCCCGAAGGGGTATGATGGGCGCGTGGCGAAGGTGCTCATCATCGACGACGACTTCGAGATCGTCTCCATCCTGACGGAGATCCTCAAGCGGGAGGGCCACGAGATCGAATCCGCCTCCGAACCCGTCGAGGGCATGCAGAAGTCGCGCAAGGTGAAGCCCGACCTCATCATCCTCGACTACCACATGCCGGGCAACACCGGCGCGCACCTCTTCGAGTCGCTGCGGCGCAACACGGCCACCGCCGCCACGCCCATCCTCTTCATGAGCGGGGAGGCCTCGCCCGACCAGATTCTCGCCGAGGTGTCGGACTCCGCGGGCTCGCGTTTCCTGCCCAAACCCGTGCCGCTCGACGATTTCCGCCGGACCATCCGCGAGATGCTCGCCGCCGCCAAGGCCGCCAAGAAGGAGGACTGATGGGTAAACTCGTGCTCGTGCGCCACGGCCAGTCGCAGTGGAACCTGGAGAACCGCTTCACCGGCTGGGTGGACGTGCCCATCACCGAGAAAGGCGCGCGCGAAGCCGTCGCCGCCGGCCGCCAGCTCAAGGGCCTCGCTTTCGACGTGGCGTTCACCTCCGAGCTCATCCGCGCGCAGCAGACCCTCGAGCTGCTGCTCAAGGAGAGCGGCCAAGGCGTCCTGCCCATCCACAAGGACAAGGCGCTCAACGAGCGGCACTACGGCGACCTCCAGGGCCTCGACAAGGCCGAGACCGCGAAGAAATACGGCGACGCCCAGGTCCACATCTGGCGCCGCTCCTTCGACGTGAAGCCGCCCAACGGCGAGAGCCTCAAGGACACCGCCGACCGCACCTTGCCCTACTTCAACAAGGTCATCCTGCCGCCGGCCCGCGAGGGCAAAAACGTGCTGGTGGCCGCGCACGGCAACAGCCTGCGCGCCATCCTCATGGACCTCGAGAAGCTCACGCCCGAGCAGATCATGGCCGTCAACATCGGCACCTGCGAGCCCATCATCTACGAGATCGGCGCGCGGGGCGAAGTCCTCTCCAAGAAGACGCTCGCGCCCAGCGCCGGATAGACGACGCTTTCCGCCTTATGTATGATGGGTGCATGAGAAATCGCGCCCTCCTCTTCCTCGTCGCGGCACGTGCTGATCGGCTGCGATCTCCGCCAGCCGCAAGCCCAAAACCGGCGGCAAGGACGGCAAAAACGGCTCCTCCTCCACCGCTGAAGCCGCGCCGATGGCCCCGGGCGCCGACGTGCAGGAGGCCAGCCTCAAGGTGGACGGCGTGCAGTTCGACGCCGACCCCGAGCTCAAGGCCGTGCGCTTCGACTACGACAGCGCCCAGCTCTCCGAGGAGACGCTCGCGACGCTCAAGGAGAACGCCGCCGTCATGAAGCGGCGCAAGGACATCGTGGCCCTCGTCGCCGGCCACACCGACGAGCGCGGCACCGTCGCCTACAACCTCGCCCTCGGCCAGAAGCGCGCAAAGGAAGTGCGCGAGTACTACATCCGCCTCGGCATCGACGGCCGCCGCCTGGCCACCATCTCCTACGGCAAGGAGATGCCGACCTGCACCGTCTCCGACGACGACTGCTGGCAGAAGAACCGCCGCGCGGAGACGCGCGCGCGCGCCAAGACCGGCGGCTCCGGCCCCGCCGCCTCGGAACCGGAGCAGTGAGCTCCCGGCTCGCGGGCGCCGCCCTCGTCCTCGCCTGCGCGGGGCTTTCCGGCTGCGTCGCCACCCAGAAGGACGTGCTCGACCTCTCCGAGCAGAGCGACGAGCTGAAGGCCCAGGTCGAGGACCTCAAGAAGACGGTCGGCTCGATGCAGGCCAACCAGGCCGACCTGTCGGTCCAGATGAAGCAGCTGCGCGAAGAGCTCGTCGTCTATACCGAGACCGTCAAATCGGCGATGGGCGACATGGGCAAACTCGGCGGCAAGCTCGACGAGCTCGGCGCCCAGATTTCCGGCAAGGTCGCCCAGCTCGGGCAGACGTTGTCCCAAGCCCAGCAGAAGGGCCTCGAGGAGCAGAAGGCCGCCCTGGCCGACGCGAAACGCGAGTCCTCCGCGACCGACCTGTTCGTCACCTCCGAGAAGCGCCTCCAGGCCAAGGACTACGCCCAGGCCGCCAAAGGTTTCGAGCAGTACCTCAAGGACAACCCCAAAGGCGAGCTCATCGACGTGGCCACCTACCAGCTCGGCCTGGCTTATGAAGGCCTGAAGCAATGGGAGAAGGCGGGCCGGCAGTTCGCCATCGTGCTCGAGAAGTACCCCAAAAGCGGCCAGACGCCCGGCGCGCGCCTGCATTACGCGACCAGCCTCATCGGCCTGAAGCGGAACCTCGACGAGGCGAAGGCCTACCTCGAGTCCGTCGAAGGCGACTTCCCCAAGAGCCCCGAGGCCAAAGAAGCCGCGGCGGTCCTCAAGAAGCTCGCGCCCGCCAAACCCGCGGCCAAGCGATGAGCGCCCTGCTGCTGGCGGCCCTACTCGCCCTCAACGCGTCCGCGCAGACCGAGGTCCGCCTCGCGCTCACCGGCGACGCCGCCAAACCCGCGCCGGGGCTCGCGCTGCCCCCCTTCGACGCCGAGGACGCGACCAAGCCGGAGCACTCCCTGTTCGCCAAACGCCTGCACGACGTCGTGCGCGGCGACCTCATGTATTCGCGCCACTTCGACGTCAAAGAAGAGGGCATGAGCCCGATTCCCGCCATCGGCGCGACCTGGCGCCTGCGCGCCAAAGCCGGCGTTTCCGCGGGCCGGCTCTCCGTGCAGGTCACGCTCGCCAACGCGGTGGGCGGCGAGACCGTCTTCGAGCGTTTCTACCGCCAGGACGCCCAGTGGGAGCGCGCGCTCGCGCACCGCATCGCCGACGACGTGGTCAAGGCCGCCACCGGCCGCGACGGCATCGCCCGCTCGCGCATCGCCTTCGCCAACGCGCAGACCGGCAGCAAAGAAATCTACGTGATGGATTACGACGGCGAGAACGTCAAACGCCTCACCGACCACCGCTCCATCTCGCTGCTGCCCCGCTTCACGCCCGACGGCCGCAAGCTCGCCTACACCAGCTACAAGGACGGCAACCCCGACCTGTTCGTGCTCGACCTGGAGACCGGCCGCGCCAAAACCGTGTCGGAGGACCAGGGGCTCAACATCGCCGGCGGCTTCTCGCCCGACGGGAGCAAGCTGCTCATGACGCTCTCGCGCCAGAAAAGCCCGAACCTGTTCCTCAAGGACCTGACGAGCGGCTCGGTGGAGCGCCTCACCAGCCACTTCGGCGCCGATTCCACGCCGACCTTCTCGCCCGACTCGCGCCAGGTGGCCTTCGTCTCCGACCGCTCGGGCAACCCTCAGATCCACGTGCTCGAGCTCGACACCAAGAAAATCCGCCGCCTCACCAGCCTCAACTGGGCCGACGCGCCCGCCTGGTCGCCCACCGGCGAGTGGATCGCCTTCTCGGGCCGCGCCCACAACAAGGACAAGATGGACATCTTCCTCGTGGACATCACCGGCTCCAACATCCGCCAGCTCACGACCGGCCAGGGCTCCAACGAGGACCCGGCCTGGTCCCCCGACGGCCGCTTCGTCGCCTTCACCTCGACGCGCGGCGGCCGCTCCCAGGTCTATGTGATGGACGCCGACGGCTCGGCGCCCCGCCTGGTCGCCGACGTGCCGGGCGCCTGCTTCACCCCCCACTGGTCCAACCAGGGCCGCTGAGTCAGCTTGCCGGGAGGACGAGGGTGAAACGAGCGCCTTTGCCGGCGCCTTCGGAGTGGGCCTCGATGGTGCCGTGATGCTTCTCGGCGATGCGCAAGGCGGCGGAGAGGCCTAGACCGGACCCGGTGCCGGGTTTGGTGGTGAAGAAGGGCTCGAAGATGCGCTCCAGGTCCCCGGCCGCGACGCCTTGCCCCGCGTCATGGACGCTGAGGTGGTGGCGCCCTTGGGCGGTCCAGGCCTCGACGCGCACGCCGGCGCCGTCGGAGGACGCCTCCAGCGCGTTGAGCAGCAGCGCCGAAACCGCCTCCTGCAGCAGCGGGACGTCGCCCTTCATGCGCAGCGGGCGCTCGAGCCCGTCGCGGCGCAGCTGGACCTTGCGTTTCGTGAACTGGGGCTCGACCGAGCGCACCGCGGCTTCGACGGCGTCGCGCAGGTCCAGCGGCTCGCTGTCCATCTCCTCGATGCGGCCGAGGTCGAGCAGGTCCTTGAGGATGACCTTGCAGCGCTCGACCTCCTCGCGGATCTGCCCCAGCTCCTTGAGCGTGGCCTTGTCCTTGGCGTGCCGGTGCGACAGCACCTCGGCGTCCACCGCGATGGTCGTCAGCGGGCCCTTGATGCGGTGGGCGACCTCGCCGGCGAGCCGCCCGAGCGTGGCCAAGCGCTGGACCTGGATGAGCCGCTCGTCGTAGCGGCGCTTCTCCTCGGACTGCGCGGCCGACACGTCCCCGGCGAGGATGGCCAGCAGCGCGGCCGAGGTCGCCAGGAACACCGCGCGCAGCCAGAAGTCCGCGTCCGCGGGCAGCCCGCCGGAGCGCCAGCCCGATACGAGGTAGAGGAGTATGGTCCCGCCCGCGATGCCCAGCGACTGCCGCGTCGAACGCGTCAACGCCGAGCCGAAAACGATGAGCGCGTAAATCAGGAACAGCTCGGAGCGCGCCTCGGTCCAGCGCAGGATGAAGGTCGCCGCGCCCGCGTCCACGAGGAACAAGACGGCCGGGAAACGCCCCCGCGCGAGCTCCGTCGCCGGAACGAGGCGGATGGCCGCCAGCGAGCCCACGAGCAGCGCGAGCAGACCCGTGAGCTGGACGGTCCAGCGGGCGTGCTCTCGCGCCTCATAAAGGAAGAGCAGCATGAGCACGGCCATGAGCAGGCCTTGGAAGGCGAAATAGACGGCGCGCCGGTCAGACCGCAAGGCGGTAGCCGTGTTTGGGCACGGTCTCGATGAGGCCGGCCTTGGCGCCCAGCTTCTTGCGGAGGTTCTTGATGTGGGTGTCGAGCGCGCGCGTCTCCACGTCGGCGCCGTAGGAGGACGTGTTCTCGATGAGGAAGGCCCGCGTCAGGGCCTTGCCGGCGTGGCTCACGAGGAGATAAAGCACCTCGAACTCGCGGGGCTGGAGCTTGAGGGGCTTGCCGTTGACCGTCGCGGTGCGGCCCGCGGAATCGAGCGAGACGCCTCCCGCCGCGACCACGCCCCCGCCGGCCGCCCCGGGCCCGGCCCGCCGCAGCACCGCCTGGATGCGGGCGAGCAGCTCCATCGCCCCGAACGGCTTGCACACGTAATCGTCCGCGCCGAGGTTCAGGCCCACGACCCGGTCGCCTTCGCCCGACATGCCGGTGAGCATGATGACCGGGATGCCCTTGGTCGCCGCGTTCTCCTTGAGGGCCTTGAGCACGACGCGGCCGTCGCCTTTGGGCAGGCGCACGTCGAGGAGGATGAGGTCGGGTTTGCTGGAAACGGCCTCCGCCACGGCCTTGTCGGCGGAGGCCACCCGGCGCAAGGAGAAGCCCTCCCCCATGGTGAGGGTCTTCTCGACGGCCTCGACGATGGCCGGATCGTCTTCGACGATGAGCACCCTTGGCATGGGCGGCGTAATATAGCGAATTCACATCTTCCCCACAATTACTACGGGCGCGCCGGAAGCTCTTCTGCTACACTCGTCGCGACGGTATTCCTGGGAGGAATCAAATGAACTATCGCTCGCTCCGGCTCCTGAGGTCCCGCAAGGGTTTCACCCTCATCGAGCTGCTGGTCGTCGTGCTCATCATCGGTATTCTCGCGGCCATCGCCGTGCCCCAGTACTTCAAGGTCGTCGAGAAGGGCAAGTTCGCCGAGACCATGCAGTGGATTAACGGCATCAAGGGCGCCCAGGAACGCTACCTCGCCAAAAACGGCGTGTACTTCAGCGGCACCATCGCGGCCGGCACGTTCGACGCCAACATGGGCTCGCTGGGCAAATACACCGCCAGCGCGGTCACCACGACGGCGACGCCCACGTGGAGCATCACCCTCGTGCGCAACTCCCCGTGCCCGGCCGTTTACGGCTGCTACACGGTGACCTACGCGGCGCCTCCCGGCACCATCACCTGCAGCTCCACGGACTGCTCGCAAGACCTCCTGCCTTAACACGACGGGCCGTACCGTCTGAAGACGCCCCGGACGCTCCCAAAAGAGCGTCTGGGGCGTCGTAATTTAGGGAATTCACAATTCCTCCACAATTGCCGCGGGCGCGGCCGAAGTCCATCTGCTACACTCCGTGTGACGCCGTTATCCAGCAGGAGGTAGATATGAACTTGCGAACCCTGCGGCTCCTGAAGTCCCGCAAAGGCTTCACCCTCATCGAGCTGCTCGTCGTCGTGCTCATCATCGGTATTCTCGCGGCCATCGCCGTGCCCCAGTACTTCAAGGTCGTCGAGAAGGGCAAGTTCGCCGAGACCATGCAGTGGATCAACGGCATCAAGGGCGCCCAGGAGCGCTACCTCGCCAAAAACGGCGTGTATTTCTCCGGCACCATCGCGGCCGGCACGTTCGACGCCAACATGGGCACGCTGGGCAAATACACCGCCAGCGCGGTCACCACGACGGCGACGCCCACGTGGAGCATCACCCTCGTGCGCCGCACGCCCTGCCCCGCGGTTTACGGTTGCTACACGGTGACCTACGCGGCGCCTCCCGGCACCATCACCTGCAGCTCCACGGACTGCTCGCAAGACCTCCTGCCTTAACGAACTGACCGCACCGAAGCGGAAGCCCCCTCACCCGAGGGGGCTTCTTTCCGCCGGCGGGCCAGGGGGCCCGCGCCGCCTAGGCCTATTGTCGTCGGTAAAAAGGGCCCCTTCGACTCAGGCGACCTCGTGCGCGCTTTCGTAATATCGCGGCATGACCAAGCTCCTGAGCGCCTCCCTTTCCGCCGCCCTCATCCTCACGTGCCCCGGCGCCTCCGCCTACGCCGCCATGGGCCAGGTGCGCGTGTCCGCGTCCGCGCCGGCTCGCGCCGGCGCGCCCATCGTGCTGCCCGCGTCGGCCCTGCGCGTCACCGCGCCGCTGACGGCCCTCCCGCTCTCGGCGCCCTCGCTGAACGCGGCCCCCTCCTTGCTCGCGTCCCCGCGCCTCTCGCCCGCCGTCGAAGCGGACGCGGCCTCCGCGCCCGCCGACGCCCCCGTCGCCCCC
This sequence comes from uncultured Elusimicrobia bacterium, assembly GCA_965283875.1. Lineage (GTDB taxonomy): Bacteria > Elusimicrobiota > Elusimicrobia > UBA1565 > UBA9628 > GWA2-66-18. The sequence goes on from CBDIQC010000001.1 coordinate 646,697, forward strand.
GTCGCCCCCATCGCCGCTCCCGCCGCCGCTCCCGCCGCCGCTCCCGCCGCCGCGCCCGTCATGGCCCGCGTCTCCGCCACGCAAAACGAGGTCGCCGTCTCGCTCGAAGCCGCCGGCGACATCGGCTCGGCCCCCGCCGCCTCCGCCTCGACCCTCGGCCGCCGCCTCGAGGACCTCGTGCTCGGCCTGCGTTCCCGCACCGCCTCCGCACTCGTCGCCGCCCCCGCCGACGCCCCGCTGGCGAGCTACAACAACCTGGCCAAACCCGCCGGCGACTCCATCCGCCAGGCCGCTGAGGCCTCCGCCGACGGGCCCAACATCCCCGTCCCGCCCTCCACCAACGACGACGGCGGCAACGGCGGCTCCGCCCCGAAGGGCAACGGCCCGCTGCTGCCGCGCCTGCTGGCCTCGGGCCTGGCGCTCCTGCCCGCGTATTTCTTCGGCCTGCCGCTGCTCGCCGCGCAAGGCTACCTCGTCGGCGGCCTGCTCGTGCTCTCCTCGGTCGGCATGGCGCTGATGCCCTTGCTCGGCCCGGGCGCGACCAAGCTCTTGCGCTCCATCCCCGGCCTCGCGCTGGGCGCCACCGGCCTCGCGGCCATCGGCGTGACCATCTCGTTGACCTACGGCCTGGGCGTGCCCACCGCCATGTCGCTGATGGCCCCGGGCGTATTCGCGCTGCTCGGCGGCTGGGGCCTCACGCGTTACGGCTTCTCCGGCCCGCGCCACCGCTTCGACAAGCTCGAGTCCGTCACCGCCTTCTTCGGCGGCATCGCCGCGTTGACCGGCTTGGGCCTGGCGGCGCTGGGCCCGGCGGGCTGGCTCGGCACGGGCCTGCTGTGGCTGAGCTACCCGCTGTCCATGATGCTCTGGGCGCACCTCCCGAGCTGGGTCGGCGAGGCCGTCAAAAACGCCTTCGCGGGCCTCTACCAGGGCGCGCGCGGCGCCTTCCGCATCGTCGGCGCGACGCGCCGCGACACCGTCATCTTCGAGCGCCTGACGCGTTTCAGCGCGCGCATGTACAAGACCTGGAAAGGCAACGCCGTGTGGCTGGGCCTGCTCATCTGGGGCCCCCTGCTCGTCATCGAGGCCGTGATGTACGCCGCGGCGCTCGTGTCCGGGCTGGCCGTCGGCCTCGTCCAGGTCCCGGCCATGGCCGTGTGGGGCGCCGTGCACAAGCTGTGGCCCGGCTCCAAGGCCGCCGTGTTCGCCGCCGAAACCGCGCGACCGGCCTTCGACAACGTGAGCAACGGCAAGAAGGCCTGGTTCAACCGCGCCGAAGCCCGGCTCCTTCCCCTGGCCAACTCCTCCTCCTTCATCAAGTCCTCGCTCGGCGGCCTGGGCATCCGCGGCCTGCAGGTCGTCTGGCTCGCCGTCGCCCCGTTCGCGGCGCTCGGCCTCGCGGTCGCGGGCGTGTTCTTCGGGCTGGCTCGCGGCGCGGCGCCTTACGACGCGGCGCGCCACGACCCCGACGGCCTGCGCGTGACCCGCGACGACTCCCCGGGCGAGAAGCCCTCCGAGCCCGGCGAGGACCCCGACCCGGCGCCGGCCAAGGTCCCGTTCGCCGCGAAGGTGTTCACCGGCCTGCTCGCGCTCGCGCCCGCCGTGTATTTCGGCCTGCCGCTGGTGACGGAAGGTTTCTCCATCATCCGCGTCGGACTGTTCTTCGCGGCGGCGCTGCCGCTGGCGGCCGCGCCGTTCCTCGGCAAAGGCACGCCGTTCTTCGTGCGCACCTTGGCCGGCCGCGCCCTCCAGTGGAACGGCCTGTTCATGCTCGTCACCGGCCATTCCTTCCTCGCCGGCCTCATCGCGGCGCTCGGCGGCTGGGGCTACATGAACTACATGCGCCGTCTCGAGAAGGACGACAAGGAGCGCTTCGACCAGTTCGAGGTCGCGGCGTTTTTCGGCTCGCTGGGCGCCGTCGTCGCCGTCGGCGCGGCGTGGGTCGGCCTGTCCGGCTGGCCGCTGTGGGCCTCGCTCGGCTTCGGCGTCCTGACCAGCCCGCTGCTGCTGCAGCACCTGCCCTCCTGGGTGGGCGCAGGCGTGCGCGGGATCTTCCGCTCCGTCTCGGATTCCGTCTCGGGCTTCCACGAGGTGCTGACGTTCTGGTACGACCACGACTTCCGCCGCAACCTCTCGGCGCACGCGAGCCACTGGCTCGAGAAACACTGGACGCACGGCATCTGGCTCTCGCTGATCTGGGTCCCGACCTGGCTCGTGTACGCCGTGGAAGCGGCGGCGTCGCTCGCGCTCGGGCTGCTCTACGGCCTGGTGCGCGCGCCGTTCTACTTCCTCGCCCGCGCGCTGGGCGAAGCCAAGCCGAAATCCGGCCTGGCCCGCTTCGCCAACGGCTTCGTGGCCGGCTGGCTCGCGTCGGCGGAGGGCTCCAAGGCCCTCTTCGACAAGGCCACCGCGGGCCTGCAGAAGGCGATGGAGGCCAAAAACGCCGTGTCCGGCCGCCCCACCTTCGGCGCGATGCTCGCGTTGCTCGGGGCGCGCCTGGCGCAGGCGCTCTGGCTGCTCGGCGTCGGCTTGATGCTGCCGCTGGGCTTCCTCTACGGCCTGTTCTCCGGCTTCAAGAAGGCCGGCGAGACGCCTCCCGCCGAACAGCCTTAAGGTGAAAACCGAAGCCCCCGACCGGGCCTACGCCTGGTCGGGGGCTGTTTTATGGGCGCTTATCGCGTCCTGGGCCAAGCTCCGGCAGGCCGGCCATCTCCAGAACCAAGCCTTCGATCTCGGCGTCTATGCCAACGTGCTCTGGAACACGGGCCACGGGGCGTGGTTTCGTGACGGGGTCAAAGACGTCAACTTCCTAGCCGACCACTTCTCGCCGGGGCTCCTCTTCCTCGTCCCGTTCGCGCGCGTCATCGGCGTGGCCCAGTGCGTCGCGCTCGCCGCCGCCATTCCCGCGATTCACCGCCTGGGCTGGCTGCAGACGAAAAACCGCGTCTCGGCCGCCTGCCTCGCCGCGGCCTTCGCGTTGTCGCCCCTCCTGCTCGACACCGCGCGTTACGACGTGCACGCCGTGGCCTTCGCCGTGCCGCTCTTGTGCTGGGCGTTGGTCCGCTTCCTGGAGGACCGCCCGCGCGACGCCCTGCTGCTGCTCGCGCTGGCCGGCACGCTCCAAGAGGACCTGTGGCTGTGCGCCGCCGCGGCCGCGTGGTGGGCCGGACGCCGTCGCGCTTCGCTCGGCTTCCTCGCGGCCTTCGTCGTCTCGCTGGCCGCCATGCGCTGGATCGGCGGCGGCTGGACGCCGTCGCATTGGGGCTTCTACCAATTCTCCGTGCTCGGCCTCGAGAACCGCGCCTGGGGCCTCGTGCGCCTGCTCCTGCCGCTGGCCGGCGGCCCGCTGCTGGCGGGCCGAGACGCCCTCCCTTTGCTGCTGCCCTTCGCCTACACCTGGCTCGGCGACAACCCGCACCAGCAAAGCTTCAACCTCCACTACGGCGCCGTGCTCCTGCCCTTCGCCTTCCTGACCGTCAAACGCCCCCGGCTCGCGCTCGCGCTGACGTTGTGCTGGCTCCCCTTCCACAAACGCTGGTTCCACCCGGCCCCGCCCGGACGCTGGGCCGCCGTGCAGGAGCTGGGGCGGCTCGTGCCGCCCGACGCGAACCTGTCGGCCTCCTTCAACCTCGTCCCGCCGCTGGCCTACCGGCCGGTGGCGCGGCTTTGGCGCGGCGAGGATTTCGCCGGTTATTGGACCGCGCTGGACTCGGCCCCCGCGGGCTTCGCGCCGAACCCGCTGCGCGACGCGGGCGTGAAGGACTTCGTCGCGGCGCGGCGCGAGCGCCTGGTCTTCGAGCGCGAGGGCCTTTACCTGCTGAAGCCGGCCGACGCTTTGATAAAATGAGGGCATGATGAGATTCCTGGTCGTCGGGTCGGGCTTCCAAGGTCGGGCGTGCGCCTTCGACATGCTGCGCAACCCCGCCGTCGAGGAGGTCGTGCTCGCCGACGCCTCCGCGGCCAACCTCGCCTCCGCCAAGGCCTTCCTCGCGGGCGTGGCCAAGGGCCGCCTCACCCTCAAACGCGCCGACGCGTCCAAACCCGCCGAGATCGGGAAGCTCGCCAAGGGCAAAAACGCGGTCGTCTCCTGCGTCCCCTATTTCCTGAACTACCCGCTCGCCAAAGCCGCGCTCGCGGCGCGCGCCCACTTCGTGGACCTGGGCGGCAACACCGACATCGTGCGCAAGGAGATCGCGCTGCACCCGCAGGCGGTGAAGGCGGGCGTGTGCATCCTGCCCGACAACGGCCTGGGCCCGGGCATGATCTCGACCTTGGCCGTGCACGCCATCGAGATGCTGGACCGGACCGACGAGGTGCTCATCTACGACGGCGGCCTGCCGCAGAAGCCCGTGCCCCCGCTCAACTACATGCTCACCTTCTCCGAGCACGGGCTCATCAACGAATACGCGGGCGAGGCCAAGGCCCTCAAGAACGGCAAACTCGTCACCGTGCCCGCGCTCTCGGAGATGGACGTCATGGACGTGCCCTCGCTCGGGCGCCTGGAGGCCGGCCACGCCTCCGGCGGCCTATCGACCCTCGCCGAGACCTACGAAGGCAAGGTCAAGACGATGTTCAACAAGTTCTTCCGTTACCCCGGCCACATCCCCGCGATGGAGGCGATGCGCGCGCTGGGCTACTTCGACCTCAAGCCCGTCGAGGTGAAGAAAGGCGTGAAAATCGTCCCGCGCGACCTGTCGGCGAAGCTTTTCCGCGACCACTTCCACCGCCCCGGCGACGAGGACATCGTGGTCATCCACAACATCGTGCGCGGCGTCAAAAACGGGAGGCCGGCCGAGATCGTCCACGACCTCGTGGACCGCTACGACAAGGCCACCGGCATGACGGCCATGATGCGCACCACCGCGTTTCCCGCCTCCATCGTCGCGCAGATGGCCGCCGGCGGCCTCATCAAGCCCGGCGCCTATCCCGTCGAGGTGGGCGTGCCGCCCGAGCCCTTCATCGCCGAGGCCCGCAAACGCGGCTTCGACCTGAAGTGGACGTTCAAGTGGCTCGACGTGCCCGCCGCCGTCGCGGCGGCTTAAGCCAGGGCCAGCGCGAGCAGGCGGTCGGCGGCCGGGGCGCTGACGCAGCGCAGCCAGCAATGGCAGGCGCCGGAGGCGACGAAGGCGCGCTCGGATTCGGCCTTCGGCGACTTCCACATCGCGTCGAGGCCCTGCTCCTTGACGTTGCCGATGGTCCGGGCGCGGTTGACCGGGCAGTAGAACACCTCGCCTTCGGCCCCGACCATGACGTGGCGCTCGCCGGCCGTGCAGCGCAGGAAAAACGGGAAGCGCCTCTCCTCGCGGCCGTACAACTCCAGGTAGCGCCAATACACGAGGTTCGACCACAGCCCGATGCGCTCGCGCCGCTCCGGCGCGTCGAGCAGAGCGGCGGCGCCGGCCTCGGCGCACAACTCGGCGGCGATGCGGCGGATGCCGGCCAGGCCCGCCGCGCGCGCGGCGGGCGTCCAGGCCAGCGGCTCGATGCCCGCGGTCTGCACGGCCCATTGCGCGCCGAAGGAAACGCCCAGCTCGCGCGTGACGAAGCGGTAGGTTTCATACACCTCGGCGGCGTTGGCCGGCACCAAGGTGAACGTGAAGCCGAAATCCACCTCGGGGAACTCGGCCTTCAGCGCGCGCACGGAGCGCTCCAGGCCGGCGAACGCGCCCTCCTGGCCGCGCACCGCGTCGTGCGTCTTCTCCAGCCCGTCGAGCGAGGAGCCCAGGCTGAGCCGGGCGGGTTTCCCGCCGCCGAAAAGTCCCGCGGCCTTCAGCTCGCCGAGCTTCAAGCGCAGGTGGCCCGTGTTCCAGAAGTTGGTCAGCACGATGAGCCGGGCCTTGGGCAAGGTCTTCGCCAGCCAGACGACGATGTCCACGAGGTCGTGGCGCAGCCACGGCTCGCCGCCGGTGATGACCACGTTCTCCACCTCGGCGAGCACGGCCGCGCCTTCCACCGCCGCGCGGATGCCCGCGAAGTCGAGCTCGCGTTTGACCGAGGCGGGGTCGAGATGCTCGAGCTGCCAATGCTCGCACATCACGCATTTGAGGTTGCAGCGGTGCGTGAGCTCCAGGTGCAGCTCGCGGGGCTTGGCGGCGCCGGCCGGCGGCAGCAAGGCGCGGCCGCGCTCGAGCCAGGCGTCCAGGCGCGCGCCCACGCGCTCCCAGGAGAGGTCCTGCGCCGTCTCGACGAGGGCCTGCGGCTTCATCGCTCCACTCTAACCCTTCCCCCCCGCCCGGGTCAACGCCGAATCACGCGAGTCGGCTTTAGTACCTTCGATTTTTCGGTCTTCGATTTCCGCAGTAAAGATTGATACAATATGAAAACGACCCACCCATTGACGAATCCCCATGCTAGCCCTACACTGTCAATGACGCTTTGCGAAAAATTCCAGTACAGCAGGCACGCCGAAGATCGGCTAAAAGAGCGTCGTATCGACAAAGAGTACGTCCGTGCGGGATTTCGAGCAGGCAGCACCCATATCAAGCAGGCTGACGGCAGTCATAAGATTTTTTGTACCCTTCGGGGCCGCACGCTCATCGTAGTCGTGAAGGTCATCAAGGGCAAGCAATGTTTCGTACTGACCGCGTATTGGGGCAAATCGCTTAACTAACATGGGCTTTCTAGTCATCAAATTTCCGGATGGGGCCGTGATGAAATACGACCCCATCGCGCGCATGGCCTACATCAAGGTCCGCGAAGGAACCGTCGCTGAAACCCGTGAGGAGTCTCCCACCGTCTGCGTGGACTTGGACTCCAAAGGCCATTTAATCGGCGTAGAAATCACGTCTCCCCGTTCGCTCAAGTACGAGACCCGCGTCATCACCGTTCTGCGCCGCATCGCGAAAGAATTCGACGCACCACAGCTTAGAGACATCGACCCACGGGTCGTCGGCGCCTACCAGCCGGCCTAAGCCTTCGATTGCTCAGCGCTTGAGACCCGAAAGCGCCAAGATAAGCCCACCGACTACAGTGCCCGTCACCGGAAAGGGTACTCCTGCGGCCACCGCTGCCAAGACAGCCTTGGCTCTCGCCACTCCCGGCGCGTCGCCATGCCGTTGCGTCTGGATGCGGTAAACCGCCGTAAATGTAACGCCCGCTGCGACGAGGCTCATCAACGCCATAGACGCAACGCCAAGCGGCCATTCCAGACCGAAACACAGCCAATCGACACCAAGGAGAACGGCTCCGCTCATGGGATGAAAAAAAGACTTCTTCTGGATATCCATTGGTGCGATAGCCTAGATTAAAGCGGTGCGCGCATCCAAGAGCGCGCTTTTCCGCGACGTGTATTTGAAATTGATTGACATCCTCGGCGGCAGGGGTTATACAGGTGTTCGCATGCTTCTCCTGCGCCGCCGCCTATCCGCCGTTCTCAGCGCGCTGATTGCCTTTCCACCGCCTGCTTTCTCACGCGTGCTCCCTCCCATCGTCTTGCCCACCGCCGTGGTCACCGTCGTGCCCGCTCGAGATGACAATCCCAAGGGCCCCACGGCCAGCGCCGCGCCCATCCCGGACGCCGTGTCGTCGTCTTTAGGCGCGGGCGACTCGCCCGCGACTGACGGCGCAGACGGCAAAGTCGCGCTTCAGTCCACTCCCGTCTCACGCCTTCCCTGCGGCTCCCCGGCGCTCGACGCCGCCCCGCGTTTCCACAGCGGCAGCACGGTCTTAACGCCTTGGGGCCTGGGCTGGTCCTCCGACCTCGACCACCAGCTCATCGTCGAATCATCTCACACGGTGGTCTGGCTCGACGGCAACGCTAATCGCGTCCGGCTGTTTCGCAGCGGCTCTAACCCGGCACCGCCCCACGTCTATAACGCGCCTTCGGGGCTCTTCGTCAGGCTTACCGTCACCGGGCTGCTCTCAGGCCAGCCGGGGACCGCCTCTCTTCGCGAAAAAGATGGCACTGTTCGCACCTTTAATCGTAGCAACGTCAACACGCCGCTCTACCTCACCGGCCTCATCGACCGCAACGGCAACACCGTCACCTATACCCGCGTCTCGGGCCTGCTCACCAAAGTCTTAGACGTCCACGGCCGCTTTATCGACCTCACCTACGACGCCTCTGACCGCGTCGCGTCCTTAACCGACTCGGCCGGGCGCACCTTCACCCACACCTACGACGCCCAAGGCCGCCGGCTCACTGAAAACGGCCCTGACGGCTTGACCACCTACGCCTATGACGCGGGTAACCGCATCTCCCGGCTGACTTACCCCGACGGCGGCGTTAAGAACTTCACCTACGACGCCCAAGGCCGCGTGCTCACCGAAGACGACGGCGCGGGCGTTAACCGCCGCGCCTATGAATACCTAGCCGACCGCACCCGCGTCACCGACGCCGATAACGGCGTGACTACCACCGAGTTCATCCAACGCGACGGCCTTAAAAAGCCCACCCGCGTCACCGACCCCGAAGGCCGCGTAACGACCTACACCTATGACGCGGCCTTTAACCTCGCCACCGTCACCGACCCCTTAAGCCGAATCACGCGTTACACCTACGACGCCCGCGGCAACGTCACCGTGACCCAGGACCCCGCCGGTGGATTCACCTTAGCCAGCTACGAGCCGGTTTTCGACATGCCCACTTTGCTCACCAGCCCGCGAAGCCTCGTGACCACCTTAAGCTACGACGCCAAGGGCAACCTGACCACCGCGCTCGACCCCGCCGGTCAAAGCACCCAAAGAACCTACGACAGCTTCGGCCACCTCGCCACCGAGCGCGACCCCCGCAGCCAAACCACCGCCTTCACCTATAAAAGCGCCAACGGCGCGCTGGCCACGGTCACCGACCCAGAAGGCCGGGTGACCACGCTTACCACCGACGCCTTAAGCCGCGTTACCCGCAGCCTCGACGCCAAGGGCAAGGCCACCGATTACCAATACGACGCCTCGGGCAACCTGACCCAGGTCACCGACGACTTGGGCGGGGTGACCAGCTATCAATACGAACCCGGCCGTCCCAGCAAGCGCCTAATTAGCGTCACCGACGCCAAGAACCACACGACCAGCTTCCAGTACGACGGCCACGGCCGCTTAATCTCGGTAAGCAACGCCTTAAACCAGGCCCGCGGCTCGACCTACGACGCCAAGGGCATGTTAAGCCAGACCACTAATGCCCGCGGCCAGGTCATCAGCTACGACTACGACGGGGCGGGACGCTTAACGGGCAAGGCCACGCCTGATGGTGCCTACAGCTACGCCTATGACCTAGCGGGCAACCTCACCTCGGTGAGCAACCAAAACGGCTCAGTCGCCATGACCTACGACGCGCTTAACCGCGTCATCCAGGTGACCCAAAGCGTGCCCCCCGCAGCGCCGGTAATCATCGCCTATAGCTACGACGCCGACGGCAACCGCATCACGATGACCACGCCTTGGGGCAACTTCGCCTATGCCTACGACAACGCTAATCGCCTGACACGCATCACTAACCCCCAAAACGGCCACTTCGACTTCGATTACGACCTGGCAAGCCGACGGACCAGGCTGACTTACCCTAACGGCGTCATCACCACCTACGCCTATGACGACGCGGGTCAGGCCACGAGCATCGTCCACCGCAAAGGCGCCGGCGGCCCTATCCTTGCGCGGGCCGACTACCAATACGACGCGGCAGGCAACCGGACCTCGATGACGGACCAAGACGGCCTGCACGCCTTCGACTACGACGACCTGCACCGCTTAACCGAGGCATTACACCCCAGCACGAACACCTTAGTCCAAGCCGAGACCTTCAGCTACGACGCGGTGGGCAACCGGCTGGCGGATGCCGAGGTTACGGGCTACACTTACGACAGCGCCAACCGGCTCACGCAAAGCAGCAGCTTCACCTATACCTACGACGCCGACGGCAACATGACCAGTCGCACCGACCGGGCCACGAACTTGACGACCACCTTCGACTACGACAGCGAGAACCGGCTTACCGGCGCGCAACTGCCGGGCGGGCCCAATTGGACCTACAAGTACGACGCGTTAGGCCGACGCGTCCAGAAGTCGTCGGGGACCGCACCCAGCCAAATCACGCGCTACAGCTACGACGGCCAAGACATCATCGCGACCAAGGCGGGCGACGACGCGTTAACCGGCGTGTACACCCACGGCGGCGGCATAGACGAGCCGTTGGCGCTAGTGGCGAGCCAAGTCCACTTCATGCACGCTGATACGCTCGGCTCGATAGTCGCTCACACGAGCCTGACCGGCGACCTACAGGAGCGCGTCAGCTACACGGCTTACGGGCAGGCAAGATTTAGCAGTGTCAACGGCAGCACGAGCGCGGTGTCAGCGACGGGCAGCCCGTTCGCGTTCACGGCACGCGAGCTCGACGACGAAGCGGGGCTGTACTTCCACCGCAACCGCCAGACTTATGAACCCGGGGCGGGGAGGTTCTTTCAGGAAGACATCCTTGGCGTTCAGCTGGACCCAAACCTGTATCAGTATGTTTTTTCTCGCCCCACAGCACGAACCGATCCCCTTGGCCTTGCGCCGGCTGGCGAAGAAGCAAGTAATCGTGTTGTATTCGGGGAAGAGGGCGTAGTCCCCACTTTTCTAGAAGTGAAGCTCGTATTTTTGATTGTCGGCGGCCCAAAAGTGGCTGTCCTAATTAACAACAACAGATATTTACGAATCGGTCCTAGCAATAAAGGTGGGCGCCGAGTGTTTCGTATCGCCGGTGAACTGCTCGATAAAGCTTGTGGCAAGCCTCGCTCTAAAATCGATTTGTTGGATTTGGGCCCAAAATGACCCAGTTCCAAAGCCTATTCATAAATGAGTGTCGTAAATTGTTAGACAAACACGCACGAGGCGAATCAGTATTTAAAGAGATGGCTGGGAAAACTGAAATCTATTATGTGGCATCCTTAGACTTATCTAAAAATAAAATCGATATCTATGTGTATGGATGCGAGGCGGGATTTATGGTTAACGGTGAGGATTGGCACGCGTTTGAGCGAGCGGCGTTTCAATCGGATAACCAGCTAATCAAAACACTGATTGAAGAACTTGCCGGCTATATGTAAAGTTGCCCTCTCACCTACCGACGACGCTCCTCATAAGCAGGCTGCCAGCAACTCTAGTTGCACCGCACTAAAACAGTCAGCTTGACTATTTGTCGGCGGGCGCGCGTTTCTTCTCGGCCTCGAGTCGCTCGCGCTCGTGCGCGAGCTGCAGCAGCGCCACCTGGGCCGCGCGCCGCAGGTCGTCGTTCTGGTCCATCACGCGTTTGAGCGCGGCGGACATGTTGTCGAGCAGGCTGTCCAAGGTGCGCACGGTTTTGGCCACGCCGGGCTCCAGGTCCTCGGGCGGGGGCGCGCCCCAGCCGCCGTTGGCCAGGCGTTCGAGATGGAAACGCAGCTCCAGCGCGCGCACCTTCTCGTCTCGGTCGTGCTCCTTGGCGGCGAGGATGGCCGCGAAGAACGCGGCGACGTAGAAGAACGAGAACCGCAGCAGCAGGTTCGTCATGGGCAGGCCGACGGCGACGTGGCCCTTGTTCCATAACGCCGCGTAGAGCAGGCTCGCGACCGTGCCGACGAGGAAGCTCTGCCAGGGTTTGGCGAGCATGGCGGACATGAACAGGATGAGGAAATACATGACGTAAAGCTCGTCGTCGAAGCCTTCGCTGTAATAAAGCTGCGCGGTGACCACGCCGATGTCCCACAGCAGCAGCGCGCCTTGCACCATCGGCTTGCGCAGGCGCGGATCGCGCGAAAGCCACAAGACGACGGCGGTGAACACGTAGAAGGCGCCGAGCAGAAACGGCGCGAACTCGAAGGCGCGCTCCTGGCGTTGGCTGTGAACGAGCATGGCCGTGGTGGCCAGGAAGGCCACGCAGCGGAAGGCGAGGAGCGCCGTACGGTCGTCGAGGTGCACTACCCTCACAGCCCCAGTATGGCGCCTGGGACCCCGATTGTCCAGACCCCTAGGTCCCCTGTTTCCTTAAAATTTCCTCCACAATACGCTATGCTTTTCCAATGAAAATCACCCTTTGCGCCGTATTTGTCATTTTGGCCGTGAGCGCCTGCAAGAAGACCACCCCGACCGAAACCGGCTCGGAGCCGGCCGCGGCCCCCGCCGCGGCGTCCATCCCGGCGGCCGCGTCCAACCCCGCCCTGTTGTCGCCTGAAACCGCGACCGCCAAGGCCCCCGACGTCTATAAGGTGAAGCTCGACACCACCAAGGGCCCGGTCGTCATCGCCGTCACCCGCGCCTGGTCGCCGCTCGGCGCCGACCGCTTCTACAACCTGGTCAAGATCGGCTACTACGACGACGTGGCTTTTTTCCGCGTGTTGGGCGGCTTCATGGCCCAGGTCGGCATCCACGGCGACCCCGCGGTCAACGTGAAGTGGCGCGGCGCGCGTTTCCCCGACGATCCCACGGGCGTCAAATCCAACAAACGCGGCATGGTGACCTTCGCGACCGCGGGGCCGCAGTCGCGCACCAGCCAGATCTTCTTCAACTACGGGGACAACTCGAACCTCGACTCCATGGGCTTCACGCCTTTCGGGCAGGTCGTCGAGGGCCTGGAGAATCTCGACAAGCTCTACGGCGGCTACGGCGAAGGCGCCCCCTCGGGCCCGGGCCCGGACCAGGGCCGCGTGCAAAACGAGGGCAACGCGTACCTGAAGTCCTCCTATCCCAAGCTCGACTACATCAAATCCGCGCGGCTGGTGGACTGACATGAAAAAGCTCCTCTTCGCCTGCGCCTTCGCCCTGACGGCGTGCTCCGGTGCGCCGACCGCGCCCGAGACGCCGGCCGCCGCCGCGCCCGCCGCCTCGGCGCCCGCCCCCGCGTCCGCTCCCGCCCCCGCGGCCTTGCTCTCCCCTGAGACCGCGGGCGAGCTGGCGCCCGCGACGTTTAAGGTCCGCTTCGAAACGACGAGAGGCGCCTTCATCGTCGAGGTCACCCGCTCCTGGGCGGCCATGGGCGCCGACCGCTTCTACAACCTGGTCAAACGCGGCTACTACGACGACGTCGCGTTTTTCCGCGTGTTGCCCGGCTTCATGGCTCAAACCGGCATCCACGGCAACCCCGAAGTCAGCGCCAAGTGGCGCGGGGCGCGCATCCCCGACGACATCCGCGAGAAGTCCAACACGCGCGGGCGCGTCACCTTCGCGACGGGCGGGCCCAACACCCGCACCACGCAGATCTTTTTCAATTACGGGGACAACTCGCGCCTCGACGGCATGGGGTTCTCTCCGTTCGGCGAGGTCGTCGAGGGCATGGACGTCCTGGACTCGTTGTTCGGCGGCTACGGGGAAGGTTTTCCTCAAGGCGCCGGACCGGACCAGGGCCGCGTGCAGGCCGAGGGCAACGCCTACCTGCGCCGCGAGTTCCCGAAACTCGACTACATCAAGTCCGCCCGGCTCCTGTAGCTTGGTATAATTACCGTCGGTGACCACCGACGAAGACCAGCTCAAAGCCCTCGGCTACGAGTCCAAGTTCGACCGCACCATGAGCTTCTGGGAGAATTTCTCCCTGGGGTTCACCTATCTGTCCCCCGTCGTCGGCGTCTATAGCGTTTTCGCCATGGCGCTGCGCGCGGGCGGGCCGCCGATGTTCTGGAACTACCTCTTGGTGGGGGCAGGCCAATTCTTAGTCTGCCTTGTATTCGGTGAAATCGTCTCGCAGTACCCCATCTCCGGCGGGCTTTACCCGTGGTCCGCGCGGCTCGTCGGGAAGAAATGGGCGTGGATGGCGGCCTGGGTCTATGGCTGGGCCCTGTTCACGACGGTCGCGGCCGTCGCCGTCGGCGGCGCGCCGTTTCTCGCCCAGCTCCTGGGCATGGAGCTGTCGCCTTCGACCTCCATCTGGGTCGCGGTGGCCATGGTCGCGGCCTCGACCGCGCTGAACCTCTCCGGCACGCGCCTGCTCGCCAAGGTCGCCTTCTTCGGCTTCATCTGCGAGCTCGTCGGCGCCATCGCCGTCGGCGGCTACCTGCTCGCCTTCGCGCGCCATCAACCCCTGTCCGTGCTCTTCGACACGACGGGCTTCGGCTCGGGCGCGAGCTACCTGCCCGCCTTCCTCGCGTCCTCGGTGGCGGCGATGTTCTGCTACTACGGCTTCGAAGCCTGCGCCGACGTGGCGGAGGAGACGCCAAACGCCTCCACCGCCATCCCCCGGTCCATGCGGATGACCATCTACGTCGGCGGCGGGGCGGCCTCCTTGGTCTGCCTGGCCCTGCTGCTGGCCGTGCCCGACCTCGGCGCCGCCCTTTCCGGGGCGGACAAGGACCCGGTGGGCACGACGCTGCAGGCCGCGCTGGGCATGACGGGTTTTCGCGTCGTGCTCGCGGTGGTCATGGTCTCGTTCCTGTCGTGCCTGCTCAGCCTGCAGGCCGCGGCCAGCCGCCTGCTCTACGCCTTCGCGCGCGACAAGATGATCTTCCAACACGAGCCGCTGGCGCGTTTGTCGCCCCACACCAAGGTGCCCGTCGTCGCCTTGCTCGTCACCGGCGTCGTGCCCGCGCTCATCGCGAGCATCGGCCATTGGCTGCAGGACGCGGTCAACACCATCATCAGCTTCGCGGCCATCGGCATCTACATCGCGTTCCAGATGGTAGTCGCAGCCGCGCTCTTTGCGCGGCTGCAAAATGGTTGGAAACCGTCCGGCCCGTTCACGCTGGGGCGCTGGGGACTCGCCGTCAACGTCCTGGCTCTAATCTACGGCACCGGCGCGGTCGTCAACATGATCTGGCCGCGCGCGCCCAACGACCCGTGGTTCGTCAACTACGCGATGCTGTTCACCACCGCCGTCGTCATCGCCGCCGGCCTCGTGTACCTGGCCGTCGGCCGCCCCCACCTGAGAGAAAAGTCATGATGCTGATCGACGGGAAGCTGGTAAAGGCTAAATCGGGCAAGACGCGCGACATCTTCGACCCCGGCAACGGCATGTTGCTCGCCAAGGTGCCGGAAGGCGGCCGGGAAGACGCCAAGGCCGCCATCCTCGCGGCCCGCAAGGCCTTCGACGAAGGCCCCTGGCGCAAGACCACGGCCCAGGAGCGCGGCAAACTCCTCCTTAAGATGGCCGAAGAGGTGCGCGCCCGCGCCAAGGTGCTGGCCGCGCTCGAGGTCAGCAACATGGGCAAGCCGCTGGCCGAGGCGGAATACGACGTCGCCGACGCGGCGAACTGCTTCGAGTTCTACGGCGGGCTCGCCACTAAAATCCACGGCGAGACCATGTCGGTGCCCGCCAACTCGTTGTCCTTCGTCGTGCGCGAGCCGGTGGGCGTGTGCGGCCAGATCATCCCCTGGAACTACCCGCTGCTCATGGCCGCGTGGAAGCTCGCGCCCGCCTTGGCCGCGGGCTGCACCGTGGTGCTCAAGCCCTCGGAGCTCACACCGCTCACCGCGCTGGAGCTCGCCACGATTCTTAAGGACGTGTTCCCCGCCGGCGTGGTCAACGTCGTGACCGGCCCCGGCGCGGGCTGCGGCGAGGAGCTGGCCGAAAGCCCGCTCGTGGACAAGGTCGCTTTCACCGGCGGCACCGTCACCGGCCGCAAAATCGCCCAGGCCGCCACCGGCAACCTGAAAAAGGTCACGCTCGAGCTCGGCGGCAAGAACCCCAACATCGTGTTCGCCGACGCCGATTTCGAATCCGCCGTGGACGGCGCGCTGTTCGCCGCGTTCGCCAACCAGGGCGAGGTGTGCTCGGCCGGCTCGCGCCTGCTCGTTGAGAAGAAGATCCACAAGAAGCTCGTCGAGGCCATGGTCGCCAAGGTTCCGCGCATCAAGCTCGGCCACGGCCTGGACGCGGGCGTGAAGATGGGCCCGCTCGTCTCCGCCGCGCACCGCGAGAAGGTCGAATCCTACATCGCCATCGGCAAGAAAGAGGCCAAACTCGTCTGCGGCGGCGGGCGTCCCAAAGGCGCGGGCTTCGACAAGGGGAACTTCGTCGAGCCGACCATCTTCGACGACGCGACGCCCTCCATGCGCATCGCGCGCGAGGAGATTTTCGGGCCGGTCCTGACCGTGATCCCGTTCGAGACCGAGGCCGACGCCGTGCGCATCGCCAACGATTCCGAATACGGCCTGGCCGCCGGCGTGTGGACGCTCAACGTCAACCGCGGCATCCGCGTCCTGCGCGAGCTGCGCGCGGGCATCACCTGGCTCAACACCTATCACCCCACCTTCAACGAGCTGCCCTGGGGCGGCTACAAGCAAAGCGGCTACGGCCGCGAGCTTGGCCTTTACGGCATCGAAGCCTATCTGGAGACGAAACAAATCAATGTCAACCTCGACGAAGCGCCCCTCGGCTGGTATTAAGCTCAAAACCGCGCTGCCCGGCCCCAAAAGCAAGGCGCTGATGGCGCGCCGCGACAAGGCGGTCGCGCGCGGGCCCTATCACTCCACGCCCATCTTCGCGGCGTCGGCGAAGGGCGCCCTCATCACCGACGTCGATGGCAACGTCCTCATCGACCTCGGCGCGGGCATCGGCGTGGCCAACGTGGGCCACACGGAGCCGGGCGTCGTCAAAGCCATCCAGGCGCAGGCGGAGAAGGCGCTGCACCTCAGCTTCAACGTCACGCCTTACGAGGGCTACGTCGCGGTATGCGAGGCTCTCAACCGCCTCGCCCCGGGCAAGTCCGCGATGAAGTCCTTCCTGGCCAACTCCGGCGCCGAAGCCGTCGAAAACGCGGTCAAGATCGCCCGCGCCTTCACCGGCCGCCAAGGCGTCATCTGCTTCGAGCACGCCTTCCACGGCCGCACGTACTGGCGATGACGCTCACCTATAAGTCGAAGCCCTATAAATACGGCTTCGCCCCCTCAATCCCGAGGTCTATCGCGCGCCGTTCCCCTATCCCTACCGCGGCATCAGCCCCGAAGACGCCTACGCGCGGTTCGAGGAGGTCGCCCTCTCGCAGGTCGGGACCCAGAACCTCGCCGCCGTCATCCTCGAGCCCGTCCAGGGCGAGGGCGGCTTCCTGCCCGCCGCCCCGTCGTTCCTTAAGAAGCTGCGGGCCTTCTGCGACAAACACGGCGTCGTGCTCATCGCCGACGAGATCCAGTCCGGCTTCGGCCGCACCGGGACCCTCTTCGCCTGCGAGCAGTTGGGCATCGAGCCGGACCTGCTCGTCACGGCCAAAGGCCTCGGCGGCGGCACGCCCATTTCCGCCGTCACCGGCAAGGCCGCCATCATGGACGGCCCCGTCGCCGGCGCCATCGGGGGCACCTTCGGCGGCAACCCGTTGTGCTGCGCCGCGGCGCTCGAGGTCATCCGCCAGTTCGAGGACGGCGACCTCCTGGCCCGCTCCAAAAAACTCGCCGACACCTTGCACCGCGCCCTCCTGTCGTGGCAGGAGCGTTTTCCCGTCATCGGCGACGTGCGCGGCCTGGGCCCGATGATCGCCATCGAGCTGGTCAAGGACCGCAAAACCAAGGAGCCCCACCCCGACGCGGCCAAAGCGCTATCCAAATACGCTTATGAACACGGCGTGGTGACGCTCACCGCCGGGACCCACGCCAACTGCCTACGTTTCCTGCCCCCGCTCGTCATCACCGACGAGCAATTGGCCGAAGCGCTGGGCGTCGTCGAAGACGGCCTTAAAACGCTGTAGCTACGGCCGCGGCTGCGGCTGCGCGGCCAGGAAACGGGCGTCAACCCCGTCCACGCCGGCGCGCATGGCGTCGCGGGCGTCCCGCACGCTGTCGAGCGTTGCTTGTATCCGATGCGCCATCGGACCAACGGCGCGCAGATCCCCGTTGCGGTCGCCCTGGTAGGTCGTGGTCTCATGGGCGCTGAGCACGTCCAGCCGAGACGCGATGACCTGCCCGTTGAGCGTGAGCGGGCCGCTGAGAAGACCCGTCGTGCGGAATTCCTTTCGAGCGCCCTGCGCCACGACCAGCAGGAACATCTGTCGAAACTCCTCCGCCGGGACCATCTGCTCCGGGTAGAGGAACGCCCAATCCGTCCCATCTACGGGAGCATGGTATTCTCCCTGGAAGCGGAAGCCCGCAAGGCGCGTGTCGTCGAGACGACGCACCTGCCGTGCGGTCGCGCTGCACCGCGGCGTGGTAATCTTGGCCCCGTTAGGATAACTCAGCACCTGCCCGTCGGTGACGACGGCCGGGACCGTGATGCGACTGAAGCATTCCGCGATGGGGTCGCTGATCGAGGCCGGGACGTCCGGTAGCAGGCTGAAGGGGATGGGGCTGACATTGGCGGAGGCGGGCAGGGCCGCGGCAAGCGACACGACGACCGCCAGAGCGGGGTTCGAGAGGCTCATGGCAGTGAGCATAACCCCGGAAATGACGGTATTCAAGACCGCTTGACGGGGCGGGTGCTCTTGGCTAGACTGCGGCCATGGGATTCCTCGAAGGCGTGATTGCGGGCGCGGTGGTGTGGCTGTTCTTCCGGGTGGTCGTCACGGGGCTCTACACCGTCGATCAGAACGAGCGGGCGGTGAAGACGAGCTTCGGGCGCGCGCAGCGCATCCCGGGCGCCTCCACCCTCCAGGACCCGGAGCTGGCTTCGACGCTTTCCGACGACGAGAAGCTGCGCTACGACTGGCCCCAGCTGCGGGTGATTCCTCCGGGCGGTCCCTACTTCAAGTTGCCGTGGGAGAAGGTGCATAAGGTCTCCATCGCGGTGCAAAGCCTCAACCTCGCCTTCGACCCCGAGACCCCGTCGGCCAACAGCGGCGGCACCGTGCTGGAAGCCGTCACCATGGACCAGCTCAACACGGGCCTGACCGGCCAGATTCGTTTCCGGGTCTCCGAGCGCAACCTCTACGCCTATCTCTTCGGCATCAAACACCCCATCATCCACGTGATGGGCTACTTCGTCTCGGTGCTGCGCGAGAAGATCGCCACCTTCGACACCCCGGGCAACGACACCACGGGCGTCTCCATCAACCACATCCGCAAGAACCTGCGGCAGGTCAACGACGCCATGGACCGGGATTCCCGCTCCTCGACCGCGCGTTTCGGCATCGCGCTCGACGCCTCGCTCATCACGAGCATCGACCCGCCCCGCGAGGTGGATTCGGCGCTGGCGGCCATCAACACCGCGCACAACCACGTCTCTTCGGAAATCAGCGTGGCCCAGGCCGCCGCGGACCAGAAAATCACCCAGTCCAAACGCGCCGTCGAGATCGAGACCCTCAAGGCGCAGGCCGAGGTGGAGCCGCTGGCCGCGCTGGCCAAGCAGCTCACCGAGCTCAAGAGCGTGGGCGGCCCGACCGCCTTGCTCGCGTACCTGCGCAACGTCAAGCTGGGCCTGTACGGCCAGACCGACAACGTCATCCTAGAGACGGCGACGCACGAGGGGCGCTGACATGGGCTTCATGACCGGGGCGATCTGGACGTTCACGGGCCTGCTGGTGGGCCTGCCGCTGTTCTTGGGCTTCCTCAAGTTCTTCGGCTTCTACACCATCGTCAACGAGGGCACGTGCAAGGTGTACGTGCTTTTCGGCAACGTGTGCGGCGTGATAAAGGAGCCGGGCCTGCACATCCTGCCCAACGAGATCGGCATGTCCGCCTTCATCGTCAACTGGCTGGGCACCTGCTACACGCTCGACATGCGCGTGGACCAGGTCTATCGCCGCTCCGAGCCGGTGAACTCCGAGGAGGGCGCGCCCGTGGGCATCGGCGTGTGGTACGAGATGTTCATCTCCGACCCCGTGGCCTACATCTTCAAGAACGCGGACCCGCGCGGCTCCCTCGCCGCCAACGTCAGCAACGCGACCGTGCGCTCGCTGTCGAACATGAAGCTCGCCGACCTGCTGGGCTCGCGCAAGACCATGAGCCACGTGGTGCGCGAGGAGGTCTCCGCCAAGAGCCACGAGTGGGGCTACAAGCTCGGCTCGGTGTACATCCGCAAGGTCCACTTCCGCGACCCGCAGATGATGAAGCAGATCGAGGAGAAGGTCGTGAACCGCCTGCGCCAGGTCACCGCCGCCATCAAGCAGGACGGCGAGAACCAGGTCAACATCATCTCCTCGACCGCCCAGCGCCAGGCTTCCGTGGCCTTCGCCGAGGCGGCCGCGCTGCGCCCCAAGATCGTCGGCCAGGCCCTCAAGGAGATCGGCTCGCAACCCGACATCCTTCAGGCCATGTTCGAGGTGCTCGAGACCCAGAAGATGATCGAGGCCGACGTGTCCGTGACGCGGGTGCCCCCGGACTCCGTGCTCCTCAACGCCCTCGCCGCGGCCCGCGGCCTCGCCGCTCCGAAACGCTGACCTAGAGGTGTTTGGCGGCTTTGCCGGCGGCGTCGAGGCCGGCGAGCGCGGCGTAGAAGAAGTCGGAGATCTCGCCCTGGGAATCGCTGTGGGCGAAATACACCGGCGCCAGGTCGCGCCGGGCCAGGGGCTGGATGCGGGTGACCATGCCCGGGATGGACATGGGCATGGGATGGCCGCGGCGCGCGATGCGGACCTCGCGCAGGTGTTCGGCCGAGCCCGGGATGAGGTCGGTGACCTCCTGGGCGGCGGCGTGGGCCATGGCGAGGGTCTTCGCGTCGTCGGTCAGGTTCACGCGTTCGCTCTCCGGCCGCGGCGCATAGACGGTGAGGATCTGCTTGCGGCTCGGGTCGCCTTTGCCCGCCCAGGTCACCCAGTCGGCCGGGATGATGTCGGCGAAGTTCTTGGCGCCGATGGGATAGGTGTCGTAGCCCGCGTCGTACACCGCGCGGTCGAAGCACAGGTTATAGACGACGAAAGGCGAATAACGAATCGAACCCATGGCCGCGTGCTGGTCCTCAGGCAGGTCCTCCACGAGATGGCGCGTGATGAACTTGGGCGAGGCCATGATGACGGCCTTGGCCTCGACCGTGCGCGGCTTGCCGTCCTGGAAAAAGGAGACCCACGTGGTTTTGCCCTTGCGGCGGACCTTGTACACGGTCGTGCCGGTGAGGATGCGGTCGGTTTTGCCGATGGAGTCGAGCACCTTCTGCGTCGCCGGGCCGATGCCGCCCTCCCAGGTGTAACGCGGCGTCTGGAACCAGTCGCGCGCCACGCCGAGGCCGACATAGGCCGAGGTGTCCTCGGTCACGCTGCCGTAGTTGGACGGCCCGAAGGCGTCGAAGAAGGCCTTGAGCTGGACCGGGTAGCCCTCGAGCACGGAGGCGAAGGTCTGGTTGTCCAGGCTTTGCAGGTTCGCCGCGAGGTCGAGCTTCTCGATGTCCGTGGCGAACTTCTTGAAGCCGTCGCGCACGGACTTGGGGAAAGGCAGCTTATCGAGCGCGGGATTGTCGGCCCGGCCGGTCCAAAAGTTGCGGACCGCGACGCCGTCGTAGATGACCGTGTCCTCGCCCTCGATTTTCTTCCAGTCGAACTTCCAACGCTCGGAGAGGCGCTTGAAATCGGGGTCGGCGATGGAGTCCCAGGCGGCCGCGGTGGAGTACTTCAGCCCCTCCCACTCCTCGGGGCGGCAATTACCCCCGACGTGCGGCTCCTTCTCCAGCAACAGCCAGTCGGCGCCTTTGAGCTCGTCGGCCGCCGCGAGCCCCGTCGGCCCGCCGCCCACGATGACCACGCCGACCTTCTTGTCGGGCGCGGGCACGGGCATCGAGTCGCCGTCGCGCACCGAGTGGCACACCGTGAAGCTTTCCGAGCCGAGCTTGGCGGGGGGCGCGGCCGGCCGCTCTCCCGCCTTCACGGGAAACGGGCAGGCCATGGCGGCGCCGGCGCCCAGCACCCAGCGGATGAAGGAACGACGGGAGAGGTCCATGCGGAGATTATAACTCTTCGCTCGGGGGTAGGTCCTCTGCCGACGGGCGGCTAGGTCTCTCGACGCTGACCGTGTCTCGATGGGCATGTTATCGTTAAGCTGTGGGAGCCCCCCTCCTCCTCGCGTTCCTGCTCGCCTCTCCGGCCGTGGCCGGGCCCGTGTTGCGTCCTTCGGGCACGTACGCCCCGGCATCACAGCCTGCCACGCTGCTGAACCTGGCGCCGGCCGCGGGCGTTTACGAACGACGCGGCGTGGGCCTTCTCGCCGTGGATCTTAAGGATTCCACCGCGCTGCACCTGGACCTGGGCACCCGCCGCGCCCACGCGTTGACCGGCGCCGTTCTCGATTTCGCCGCGGACGCGGCGCGTCGCTTCGACGGGACCGTGGTCCGGCGCATGGGCGACGGCTACCTGATGGCGTTTCCCGAAGCCGAACGCGCCCTGCGCGCGGCGGCGGCCATCCAGAAGGAGCTGCCCGCCTGGCGCGAGGCCGCGGGCGCGCCCGCCGTCGAGCTGCGCTCCGCGGTGCACGCGGGCCGCGTGCTCGTGGACGCATCGGGAGCGCGTCCCGAGGTGTACGGCCAGAGCGTGGAGCGCGTGCTCGCCCTGGCCGACCGCAGCGCCGGCGGCGTCGTGGCGATGGAGCCCGGCCTCGAGGAGCGTTTCCGGCTGCTGAGCCCCGACGCCCCCGCCCCGGCCGCCGACGTCACGCTCGCCCGCCCGCCGGTGACGGTGGTGCAGGCCGCGACGATGTTCGCCTCGCTCGTGGACTGGCCCGCCGTTTTCGAGCGACACGGCCGCCGCCGCGCCTACGCGACCGTGAAGGCCTTCCACGCCCACGTCGCGGCCGCCGCGGCGCGCCACGGAGGCTCGGTCGTCAAAACCAGCGGCGACACGGTGATGGCGACCTTCCCCACGCCGTCCGCCGCCGTGGCCGCCGGCCTCGAGATCCAAGCGCGGCTGGGCGACCTGCGCCGCGCCTCGCCTTTGGGCCGCCTTATCGCCGCGCGCGTGGGCATCAGCGCGGGCCGGGCGCTGCGCGAGGAAGGCCCGGACGGCCCCGACTACTTCGGCAACACGGTCAACGCCGCCGCCCGCCTGATGAAACGCGCCGACAACGGCGAGGTGCTGGTCAGCGCCCACGTCTTAGACGCCGCCGACGCCTCCCCGCGCGAGGCGATGACCCTTAAAGGGTTCCACTACCCCGTCAACGTCGCGCGCATGCGCCCCGCCCCCGCCCCGGCCGACCCGGCCGAGGCCGCGCGCCTGCGCCGCGTCGCCCGCGACGCCGTCGCCGCCGTCCCGCCCCGAGAGTAGGGAACTTTCGGACCCCCTCAATCGTATGGAGAGTAGGAGGTTCTCCATGAAACCCAAACCATCTCTTTTCAAACCATACGCGCCGGCGTATGGCACGGCGGCGTTTTTTGCGGCCCAGCGTATAACCGCAAAACGCCCTTCCCACGACATCGGGTCACGGCGCGGACGCGGAGCGCGCCCATGAAGCCTAAACCGCCCCTTTTCCAACCATACGCGCCCGCGTATGACATGGTGGCGTTTTTTGCGGCCCAGCGTATAAGGCCAAAAGACAGCGTTTACGATACGTTGACGCCGACGGCCATCAAGGCGGCGGAAGCCGCGGTGGACGCGCTCGGCGCGGGTTTCCACGCGCACCGCGCGGGACACGTGTTAGCGCCGGGTCAGCTCATCCGCGTGCTGCGGCGCGGCGCGGCCGTGTCGCAGGCGGAGTTGGCCGACCGCGCGGGCATCCGGCAGGCGACGTTATCGTCCATCGAACGCGGCGGAGGAGACCCGCGCTGGTCTGTCGTGGCCCAGCTGCTCGAAGCGCTGGGCGTAAAGCCCGTTCTCCACGCCCACGACGCCGGCGGCTACCGGTATCGCTGCCTGCCCGGCGAATAGGCTACTTCTTGGCCTTCTGGGCGAGGACGACCTTCTCCATCTTGATGGGAGAGTTGGGGCGGTCGCCGCGGTCGCGGGGCGCGTCGCCGATTTTCTTGACGACGTCCTGTCCTTCGATGACCGCGCCGAAAACGGCGTGGCGGTCGTCGAGGTGGGGCGTGGCCCCGAGGGTGATGAAGAACTGGGAGCCGCCGGTGTCGGGGCCGGCGTTGGCCATGGACAACACGCCCGCCTTGTTATGGCGCAGCTTGGGGCTGAACTCGTCCAAGATGGTCCAGCCGGGGCCGCCGCGGCCGGTGCCCGTCGGGTCGCCGGTCTGCACCATGAAGCCGGGGATGACGCGGTGGAAAAGCACGCCGTTGTAGTAGCCCTTCTCCACGAGCTTGACGAAGTTGGCGACGGTGTCGGGCGCTTCCTTCGGGAAAAGCTCCACGACGACCTTGCCCAACGTGGTCTCGATCTCGACGACGGGGTTATCGGTCTTGTAGGCCATGGGGTTATCTCCTGAAGCAGCGCCGGCAGCGCGCTTCGTATTTGTCGGCGGCGCCGACCTCGACGACCTTCTTGCCGCCCGACAGGCGCTGCGAGCGGTTGGCGGGGTTGCCGCACACGGTGCAGATGGCCAGGTTCTTGGTCACGAACTCGGCCACGGCCATCAGGCGAGAGGTCACCGCGAACGGCTCGCCTCGGAAATCCTGGTCGAGGCCGGCCACGATGACGCGGCGGCCCTGGTCGGCGAGCTCCTCGCACACGGCCACGACGCCTTCGTCGAAGAACTGGACCTCGTCGATGCCCACGACGCGGGTGTCGTCATCGACGCGCTCGAGGATGTCGGCGGCCTTCGCCACGGCGATGGACGCGGTTTTGTTCAGGTCGTGGGAGACGATATGGTCCTTGGCGTAACGCACGTCCAAGGCGGAGTTGAAGACCTGGACCTTCTGGCGGGCGATCTGGGCCAGGCGCAGGCGGCGGATGAGCTCCTGGGTCTTGCCCGAGAACATCGAGCCCACGACGGCCTCGATCCAGCCGCCGCCGCTATGGCCCCAGGTGGCGGGCAGGAGAGGCGCGGGGCGTTTCTTCATCGCGCGGCGTACTGCTTCTGGTAATACGTCCGGTACCCGCCGTCCACCTTCAGGGGGCGCCACCACTGCTCGTGCGTCTGATACCACTTGATGGTCTCCTTGAGGCCGGACTCGAAATCGTAGGCATGTCTAAATCCAAGTTTCTTCAACTTGGAGCAATCCAAGGCGTACCGTCGGTCGTGCCCCTTCCGGTCCTCCACCTTCTTCACGAGGTCCGTGCTCTTCTTCATGAGCTTGAGGACCTTCTCGATGAGCTCCCGGTTCTCGCAGGTGTAGGAGCCGCCGATGTTGTAGGTCTCGCCGAGAACGCCTTTCTCCAGGCACAGCAAGATGGCCCGCGCGTGATCGGCCACGTGCAGCCAATCGCGCACCTGGCGGCCGTCGCCGTACATGGGGAACGGTTTGTCCTCCATGAAGTTGGTGACCATGAGAGGCAGCGCCTTCTCGGGGTACTGGAAGGGGCCGTAGTTGTTGGAGGCGCGCGTGGTGACGACCGGCGCCTTGTGCGTGACGAAATAGGAGCGCACGAGCAGGTCGGAGGCGGCCTTGGACGCCGCGTAGGGGCTGTTGGGCTCTAGAATATCCCCCTCTTTCGACAGGCCCTTGGGGATGGAGCCGTACACCTCGTCCGTCGAGACGTGGAGGAAACGCTCCACGCCCTGGCGCAGCGCCGCGTCGAGCAGGACCTGGGTCCCCAGGACGTTGGTGCGCAGGAAGGCGCCCGCGTCGAGGATGGAGCGGTCCACGTGGGTCTCGGCCGCGAAATGGGCGACGAGCGAGCAGCCCGCCATGGCCTTCTCCACGGCCTCGGGGTCGCAGATGTCGGCGCGCACCCAGCGGTAGCGGGCGTTGCGCGCGACCTCCTGGAGGTTGGCGGGGTTGCCCGCGTAGGTGCGTTTGTCGAGGTTGACGATGGACCACGTCGGCCGCGCCTTCAGGATATGCCGGATGAAATTGGAGCCGATGAAGCCGAGCCCGCCGGTGACGAGAATCTTCACTTGTTCTTCTCCACCGTCCACGCCCAGGTGTCGCGCAGGCCCTCTTCGAATCCCTTCACGGGTTTATACCCGAGCAGGCGTTTGGCCTTCGCGTTTTCGGCGTACGTCTTGCGCACGTCGCCGCCGCGGCGAGGGTGGTGCCGCCGCGCGAGCTTGCGCCCGGAGATCTTCTCGAGCACGGCGATCATGTCGAGCAGGGAATAGGTGCGGCGGTTGGCGATGTTGAAAACCTCGCCGGAGACCTTGGACGCCGGGGCCTTGGCCGCCAGCAGGTTGGCGCGCACCACGTTCGACACGTGGGTGAAGTCGCGCGACTGCTTCCCGTCCCAATGCACGTCGAGCGTCTCGCCATCGACGATCTGCTGCATGAACTTGGGCACGACCGCCGAATAGAGGCTCTCGGGGTCCTGCCGCGGGCCGAACACGTTGAAGTAGCGCAGGCTGACCGTCTCCAGGCCGAAGGACTTGGCCCAGACCACGCAATACTGCTCCGCGGCGAGCTTGGAGACCGCGTAGGGCGACAGCGGCTGGGGGCGCATGTCCTCGCGCTGCGGGAACACCTTGCAGCCGCCGTACACCGAGCTCGACGACGCGTACACCACCCGTTTGACGCCGGCGGCGCGGGCGGCCACGAGCAGGTTGAGGGTCCCGGTGACGTTGGCCTCGTTGGAGGGCAGCGGCCGGTCCATGGACTTGGGCACCGAGCGGATGGCCGCCTGGTGGAGCACGTAAGTCACGCCTCGGCAGGCCTTGGCGCAGTCGGCGGGCCGGGTCAGGTCGCCTTTGACGAAGTCCACCTTGCCTTTGCCGACGGCGGCCGCGAGTTTATCGCGCCGGCCGGTGGAGAGGTTGTCGAGCACGCGCACGCGTTCGCCGCGACGCACGAGCTCTTCGACGATATGGGAGCCGATGAAACCGGCGCCGCCGGTCACGAGCCAGAGGGGTTTGGCCATCGAGAGCAGTCTAGCATTTTTGCGTTTTGCGCTTGTTTAGGGGGAGTTTGGGTGACGCCCGGCGGCCCCGGGGTTATACTGGAGACATGAAAAAGCAGTGACCGTCGGACTCGGCGCATGACGTGAGGGACCCCTGGTACTCGGCCGGGGGTCCCTTGACATAGGGGTCCCGCCCGTCGACACTATGCCATGCGCGCGACGGCATTGGCGGTCATTATGTCTCTGTCCCCGGCGGCGGCCTCCGCCTACGTGGGGCCCGTGGTGGACCCCGCGCGGTTCCCGAGCACGGTTTACCTCGAGCTCGACCGCGGCGCCTCGACGACCCAGCGCTGCACGGGGGCCGTTATCGGTCCGCGTATGATCTTGACCGCCGCCCACTGCCTCGGCGACATCCGGGACGGACGTTGGGCCTGCATCCTGCGCAACCGCCAGGTCATGATGGCTCGAGCCGGCGAAACGCCGGTAGCGCGCAGGGTGGTAACCGTGGCGGTGCACCCCTCGGTCACGGGCTACACGAAAGGCTGGTTCACTTTCGGCTCGGACTACGACGGCCTCAGCGACGTCGCGGTGCTGGTCTTCGACGCGCCGTTGGGGCTGCCCGAGGCGTCCCTGGCCGCCTCGGTGACCCCTCGGCAGCGGATATTCATCGGCGGTTACGGGCAGTCGTTCATCAACGCCAGCACTTACTCCGAATCGCTGCGTATGGGCGCGCGAGTCGTTGATTCCGTGGACGCGGCCCAGTTCGAGGTCCGCCCGGAGCCGGATTCGGGCTTCCTCCTGCACGGCGACTCCGGCGGCCCGGCGTACGACCTGGCCGGAAACATCGTGGGCGTCAATTCCTTCATCCGCCCCGGCGACTCCGTGCGCGTCATCGAGGGCATGCGTGAATACACGCGTTACACGTCCTTCTTCAGCAACATCTCGCGCGCCGACGTGATCCGCACGTGGATCGGCACCCAGTCGGGGTCCTCGTCCGTCGCCTGCCCCTTCCCGCGGCAGCGTTAAGGCCGGATTTCGTCTTTAGTCGCCCGCTCGGGGAACAGCTCGCTCTCCCAGTCGCGCCGCGGCGCGGCCTTCGGGTCGGTGGAGCCGAACTTCAGGTCGATGCGGATGGACGCCTCGCCCACGCCGCCCGGGCGGAAGCGGCCGGTGACGCGGGTGTAGAAGTCGTGCCAGCGCCGGGTCCAGCCGAACTCCTTCTCGAAGACGCGCGCGCCGCGCAAGCGGCCGGGCCCGCCCGGGGTCTCGGCCACGCCGCGCAGGCCGAAGCTGACGCGCCAGGTCGGGCTCGACGGCGCGAAACCCACGTCGGCCGAGGCCACGTAGCGCGACGGGTCGGCCAGGTTGTAGGCGAAGCCGCCGCCCAAAGACGGGCCGCTTTCCTCGCCCCAACGCGCGTCGAGCAGGAAGGCGCGTTCCCCCTCCTCGAGCTGGTAGTCGTTGCGGAAGGTCAGGCTCAGCGCGTCGCGCGGGTTCCAGCTCGCCTCGGCCACGATGGGCTGCACCCGGCGGCGGAAGCCCACCGTGCGGTCGCGGAAGGTGCGGAAATCATAGCCGGACGACAGCCGCGCCCAGGTGCGGGGCGCCGGGAAAAACACGTCGGAGACGGTCAGCAGGCTCTCTTCGACGCCTTTGTCGGTCGCCGCCGCGTCGTCGTCCATGTGCCCGGGCCGCTGGCGTCGCACATGCCGGTAGCCGGCGTCCCAGCCGCCGACGGGCGTGTCGAAGCGCACCACCGCTTCGCCGCCGTAGCGGCCCACGGCCGCGTCGAACACGGTCTGGGTGGAGCCGACGACCGACCGCTCGTAGCGGTTGAAATAGGTCTGCCGGTAGAGCAGCTTGGGCGCGAGGCTGACGCCGCGCGCGAGGTTGAACGTGCGCGTGCCTTCCCAGCCCGCGCCCACCGATTTTTCCAGATAGGAGCGCGAACGGTCGTATTCGTTGTCGGCGAAGCCGTCGAGCGTGTTGAGCCACGGCAGACGCCAGAGGCGCAAGGGCGTGCTCACGAGATCGAGCCGCGGGGCGCTTTCGGTCTCCTTGACGAAGTTCCGGCGGTCGAGCGCGGCGCGATCGAGGCGCGAATAGGACAGGCGCGCGGTCGCCTTCGAGAATCGGTGGGTCAAGGCGCCGCTGTTGAGCAGCTCCGGCGTGACGCGGAAGGTGCTCGAGCGCGCGTAGTGGTTGTTGAAGTCCGCGTCGGACTGGAACTGCAGGCGGCCCTGGAAGGACATGGACGAGGTCAACGCGTGATATTGCTGGCCGAGCACGGTCCAACGCACGTCCTTCGTCGAGGTCTCCGTGATGCGGTAGCCGTAGAGGGCGCCGCGCGAATCCTCGCTGTCGCGGCGGTGCAGCTCGCCGCCGTAGCCGAAGCCTTGGCTCGCGTAGTAGTCCGCGAACAGCTTGCTGTACACCGTGCGCCCGTGCTCCGTCGTCAGCGTGTTGCGCGCGA
Source organism: uncultured Elusimicrobia bacterium (assembly GCA_965283875.1). Lineage (GTDB taxonomy): Bacteria > Elusimicrobiota > Elusimicrobia > UBA1565 > UBA9628 > GWA2-66-18. Next base: position 675,761 of record CBDIQC010000001.1, read on the forward strand.
AAGGGCCGTTGCGGTTGTCGTAGCCGGGCGAGGTCTTCCAGCGCAGGAAATGCTGCTTCTTGAGCGACTTATAGAGGACGGGCGTGTAGAACACCGGCACGCCGCCGAGGTAGAAGAAAACGTTGCGCGCCACCAGGCTCTTGCGCGGCTTGACCGTGATGCGCGAGGCGCGGAAGTGGTAATGCGGGTGCGGCGCCGAGCAGCTGGTGAAGTCCGCGGCGCGGTAGTCGAGCGTTCGGTCCTCGGCCATGCGCGCCTGTTTGGCCGTGATGCGCCAGTCGCCGTGGCCCGCCGACGTCTGGAACAGCCGGCCCGAATGTTTCTCGAAGTCGAACTCGCCGGATTCGCCGTACAGCGCCGACCAGCCGTCCTCGACGAGCATGGGGCCGTCGGTGCGCGCGCTGCGCCGCGCGGTATCGACCCAGAGCTCCTCGGCCTTCACCGTCCAAGTGGATTCCTTCAGGCGCACGCTGCCTTTGAGGTGCAGCATGGATTTGTCGGCGTCGAAATCCGCCTCCGCGGCCTCGTAGTCCACGCGCGGCCCCGGCGGGGGCTCGGGCAGGACGTAGTCCTCGGCCGCCGCGGGCAGCGCGGCGAGCAGGAGGCCGAGGGCCAGCGCCCGCGTCATCGGCGCGGGCCTTCCAACGCCAGCAGGGCCGCGCCGAGCGCGCCCCAGTCCCGGTCGGCCGGGGCGAGCAGCTTGAGCTTCGCGAAGGGGCGGCGGAACGGCTGGGAGTCCAGCACGCGCCGCGCGGGCTTGAGCAGCAGGTCGCCGGCGCGGGCCACGCCGCCCAGGATGTACACGGCTTCGGGGTCGTAGATGAGCACGAGGTTGGCGATGCCTTCTCCCAGCTTCGTGCCGACCCGCTCCCAGATGGCCTGCGCGGAGGCGTCCCCGGCGCGGGCCGCGTCGGCCAGCTCCTTGGGCGTGACGCGGCGCCCGGCCAGGCGCTGGATGCCCGCGGTGCCGCAGTAGGCCTCCAGGCAGCCGAAGCGCCCGCAGCCGCACGGCTCGCCGCCGACGGCGATGACCATGTGGCCGATTTCTCCCGCCGAGCCGGTGGCCCCGCGCCACAGCTTGCCGTCGCAGATGATGCCGCCGCCCACGCCGGTGCCCAAGGTGACCACGATGGCGCTGCGCCGGCCGCGGGCCGCGGCCCAGGCCGCGGCGTTGGCGTCGTTCTCCACGACGGTGGGCAGGCCGAAGGCCTTCTTAAAGGGGTAGCCGATCCAGCCCGGCAGGTTGGGCACGAACAGCAAGGTGCCCTTCGCGTGATCGACGCCGCCGGCCAGCGCGATGCCGACGCGGCGATGGCCCCAACCCTTCGTCGCGGCCTTCACGCGCCGCACGAAATCCCCGGGGCCGCGGCGCGGCTCGGTGGGAATCTGCTCCGCGCGCAGCACGCGCCCCTTCGGCGTCACGAGAGCGAGCTTGGCGTAGGTGCCGCCGACGTCGATGCCTAAAGCGTTCATCTCATTTTCCTCAACACGGCGCCGGCGAGGTAAAGGGAGCCGGCGCACACGACGGTTTTCTTCGTCCGCAGCGCGGTGCCCAGGTCGGAGACGGTCACCGTCGCCCGGGAGACCCGCCGCACGGCGTCGGCCAGGTCGATGACGTCCATGGAGCGCGGGCTGGGCGGACGGACCACGAAGACTTCTTTCAGGAAAGGGGCGAGCGGCTTGAGCACGCCGTGGACGTCTTTGTCGCGCATCATGCCCAGCACCCAGCGCGCGGGCTTGCGAGAGAACGGCGACGCCTTGAAGGTCGCGGCGAGCGCGCGCGCGGCTTCGGGGTTGTGGGCGCCGTCGATGATGACGTTGCCGCGCACCTGGAAGCGGCCGGGCCAGACGACGTTCGCCAGGCCTTTCGTCCACGCAGCCTTCGGCACGTGCATGCCCGACGCCTCGACGGCGGCGTGCGCGAGCGCGACGTTCCAGCCTTGGCGGGAGCCGAGCAACGACAGTCGCTGGCCGCCGACGAGCTGTACGCCTTTCTTCCAATCCACGCGCGTGACCGGCCACGGCTTCTTCACGATGACGCGACGTCCGCGGATGGCAAGCCTATTCAGCACGGCATGATCAGGATGCACCGACGGCCGCCCGGGCTTGAAGATGCCGGCCTTCTCGCCCGCGATGGCCTTCAACGTGTTGCCGAGGTAGGCCTGGTGGTCGAAATCGACCGACGTGACGACGGCGGCCAGCGGGGCCTTGACCACGTTCGTCGCGTCCAGGCGCCCGCCCAGGCCGGTCTCCAGGACCATCACGTCGCACTTCTTCTCCGCGAAATAGCGGAAGGCGAGCACGGTGAGCAGCTCGAAATAGGTCAGGTCGCCCTTCGGGAACAGGCGGGCGAAATCCGGCTTGGAGATGGGCCGGCCGTCCACGCTGATGCGCTCGCGCACGTCGAGCAGGTGCGGGCTGATGTAGAGGCCGACGCGATAACCCGCCGCGCGCAGCACCGCGGCGAGGATGGCGCACGTCGAGCCTTTGCCGTTGGTGCCGGCGACGTGGAAGGCCGGGACCTTCTCCTGCGGGTCGCCCAGGCGCGCGAGCACGCGTTTGACGCGCTCCAGGCCGAGGTCGATGACCGTCTCTTGGCGCGCCGCCAGGACGGCGAGCGCCCCCTCGTAGGTCATTTGAGCCGGGCGATGGCGACGCCGGCGCGGCCGAGCTTCTCCTCGACGGCCTCGTAGCCGCGGTCGATGTGGTACACGCGCGATGGTGGTGCGGCCCTTGGCCGCCGCGCCCGCGACGAGCAGCGCCGCGCCGGCGCGGATGTCGGAGGCCATGATGGGCGCGCCCGAAAGCTGCTCCACGCCGGCGACCACCGCGACGCGGCCCGAGACGGCGATCTGGGCGCCCATGCGGCCGAGCTCGGCGGCGTGCAGGAAGCGGTTCTCGAACACCGTCTCCGTCACCTTGGCGAAGCCGGTGCACAGCGTCATCAAGGACATCCACGGCGCCTGCAGGTCGGTCGGGAAGCCGGGGTGCGGCTTGGTCACGACCGACACGGCCTTCGGCCGGTGCGTCATCGTCAGCTCGATGAAGCCTTTGCCGGAGCGGATCTTCGCGCCCGCCTTGCGCAGCGCGTCGAGCACCGCGGTCAGGTGCGAGGCTTCGGCGCCTTGGAGACGGATCGTCCCGCGCGCCGCCGCGCACGCGAGCAGGAAGGTGCCCGCCTCGATGCGGTCGGGGATGACGCGATGGCGGCAGCCTTTGAGCCGCAGGCGTCCTTCGACGGTCACCGTGGCGGTGCCCGCGCCGGTCACCTTCGCGCCGAGCTTGGAGAGGAACGCGCCCAGGTCCTCCATCTCGGGCTCGCGCGCGGCGTTTTTGATGACCGTGCGCCCGGGCAGCGCGGAAGCGGCCATCATGAGGTTCTGGGTCGCGCCGACGCTCGGGAACCGGAGCTTGATGACCGCGGCCTTCAGCGGCGCCGCCGACATGATGATATCGCCCTGGTCGGCGATGCGGCGCGCGCCCATGGTCTCGAAGCCCTTGAGATGGATGTCGATGGGGCGCAGGCCGATGGCGCAGCCGCCGGGGATGGGCACGCGCACCAGGCCGAAACGCGCGAGCAGGGGGCCGGCGGCGAGCACGGAGGCGCGCATTTGTTTGACGATGTCATACGGCGCTTGGGTCTTTAATGAGCCCGTGGACTCCACGCGCACCGTGGAGCCGTCCACCTTCACCCGTTTGCCGAGCGACTCGAGCAGGCGGAAGGTGGTGCGCAGGTCGCGCAGGGTCGCCGGCACGTTTTCGACGACGCAGGGCTCGTCGGTGAGCAAGGTCGCGATGAGGATGGGCAAGGCGGCGTTTTTGGCGCCGCTGACCTTGATGGTCCCGGAAAGAGGCCTTCCGCCGTCGATGACGAATCGGTCCATTAGTTTTTCGATGCTACCATTTCGCCGCGGCGAAGCGTTCCACGCCCTGGGCGTCCTTCTTCAAGGACACGTCGGAGTAGCCCGCGGCTTCGAGGATGTCCTTCACGTCCGGCCCCTGGCCGGCGCCGATTTCCAGCGCGAGCAGGCCTCCGCTCTTGAGGAGCTTGGCGGACGCGGCCGCCACGGCGCGCACGGCCTCCAGGCCGTCTTTGCCGCCGTCGAGCGCCAGGCGAGGCTCCTTGAGGACCTCCGGCTCGAGGCGGTCCACGTCCTTCGACGCGATATACGGCGGGTTGGAGACCACGAGGTCGGCCCAGCCGCGCAGGTTCTGCTTGTCGGAGAACAGGTCCTCGCGCACGAAGCGCACGCGCCGGCTCACGTGATGGGTCACGGCGTTTTTTTCCGCGAGCTTGAGGGCCTTGTCCGAGATATCGGTGGCGAACACGGTCGCCTGGGGCAGGAGCTGGGCCAGCGCGATGGCGATACAGCCCGAGCCGGTGCCGAGGTCCACGATTTTCGGGGCCGTCGCGCCTTTGATGAGCCGCTCGCACTCGAGCACGAGCTCCTCGGTCTCCGGGCGCGGGATGAGCACGTCGGGCGTGACCTCGATGTCGAGGCCGAGGAAGGGCTGGCGGCCGATGATATGGGCGATGGGGTTGCGTTTGCCGCGCTCCTTGATCATCTCCCAGAAATGGAAAGCCTGCTTCTCGGTCAACACGCGCCGGGCGTCGGCGACGGCGTTTCCGCGACCGGTGCCGAGGGTCTCGGCCAGGAGGAACTCCGCGCTCGCGCGGCCTTCGGGCACGCCGCGCTCCGCGAGATAGGCCACCGCCTTCGCCAGCCACTCCGCGGTCGTCATCAGGAGGCCGCTTCGAGGCGCAGGCGTTTCTGCTCCTCGCGCAAGGCTTCGAACACGGGACCGACCGCGCCCTCCATGATCTCGCCCAGGTTGTGCCAGGAGCGCTCGAGTCGGTGGTCGGTGAGGCGGCTTTGCGGGAAGTTGTAGGTGCGGATCTTCTCGGAGCGGTCGCCCGTGCCGACCTGGGCGCGGCGCGCCGAGGCGTTGGACGCCGCGGCCTTCTCGCGCTCGGCGTTGGCGAGCATGGACAGCAGGCGCTTCATGGCCTTGTCGCGGTTGCGGCCCTGCGAGCGCTCCTCTTGGCATTCCACGATGATGCCGGAGGGAAGGTGCGTGATGCGCACCGCCGTCTCGACCTTGTTGACGTTTTGTCCGCCGGCGCCGCCGGCGCGGTAGGTGTCCACCTTGAGCTCGTCGGGGCGGATGACGATTTCGGCGGTCTCGTCGGCCTCGGGCATGACGGCGACGGTGACCGTCGAGGTATGGATGCGCCCGGCGGCCTCGGTGGCGGGCACGCGCTGCACGCGGTGAACGCCGCCCTCATGGCGCAGCCAGGAGAACACGTCTTTGCCGCTGATGAAGATGGTCGCCTGCTTGAGGCCCTTGATGCCGGTGGGCGAGCTGTCCTCGACCGACACCTTCCAGCCTTTGTTCTCGCAGAAGCGCATGTACATGCGCAGCAGCTCGGCGGCGAAGAGCCCCGCCTCGTCGCCGCCCGCCCCCGCGCGCACCTCGAGGTAGCAGTCCTTGGCGTCCACCGGGTCCTTGGGCACGAGCTCGAGCATGATGTCCTGCTCGAGGACGGCGTAACGAGCCGTCGCCGTCTCCAGCTCCGCGGCGGCCATGTCCCTCATATCGGGCTCGGCCAGCATAACTTTCAGGTCCGCGATCTCCTTTTCCAGGCGCACGATCTCGCGGACCAACGCCATCACCGTGGAGGCCTGGGAGTGCTTGACCGACAAGGCCTTGAGCTCGACGGGCGACAGGCCGCCCCCCGCGAGCTTGGCTTCGAGCTCGTGGTATTCCTTGTCCAGCTGCACGATCTTAGGGTTCATGACGGCACTTGTCCGGACAACCTATTAAATAGAGAAGGGCCCCGGCCTTACAGCCGGGGCCCTTACGGAGACGAGACCGCTACTTCGCGGGCTTGTCTTTCTTCTCGGCCTTGGGAGCCTTCTTCGCGCCCTTGGTCTCCTCTTCCTTCTTAGGAGCCGTGGACAGGACCTTGCGCTTGTCGTCGCCGACGTGCGCGAGGCGCTTGACGGGCGCGGCTTTCTTGCGCTCGACGGTTTTGCCGCCCGAGGCCTCGAAGCGCTTCTTGAAGCGGTCGATGCGGCCGGCGGTGTCCACCAGGCGCTGCTGGCCGGTGTAGAAGGGGTGCGAGAAGGATGAGATGTCGAGCTTCACGAGGGGGTAGGTCTTGCCGTCTTCCCAGGTGGTCGTGTCCTTCGCGGGGATGGTGGAGCGCGTGAGGAAGGACTTGTTCGCGGACATGTCCTGGAACACGACGCTGCGATAAACGGGGTGGATGGCTTTCTTCATTTGGGGGCTCTTATAACGGAGGATTCGGCGGGTGATACGCCGACGAACAGTATAGCAAATTCCCGGCGTTTTGACAGACGCCCCAGGGCGGCATGGTAAAGCGCTTATATTTCCTATAGAATCCCGGCATGCTGACCGAGCGGCTGGTGATACGGGCGTTGGCGCCCGCCGACGGGCCGTTCATCCTGCGCCTGCTCAACGACCCCGACTGGCTGCGTTTCATCGGCGACCGCGGCGTGCGCACGCTCGCCGACGCCGAGGCCTACATCGAGCGCAACCGGACGGCCCGCGCGCGCCACGGCTTCGGTCTCGACCTCGTCGAGCTCAAAGACGGCACGCCCCTCGGGCTTTGCGGCCTTATCCGGCGCGAGGGCCTCGACGACGTGGACCTGGGCTTCGCTTTCCTGCCCGAGCATCGGGGCAAGGGTTACGCGCTCGAAGCCGCGCGCGCGACCGTGGCCGGCGCGCCCGCCTTCGGCCTGGCGCGTTTGGTGGCCATCACGTCCCAGGACAACGCCTCGTCCATCGCGCTTCTCGAAAAGCTCGGGTTCCGTTTCGAGAAGCTGGTACGTCTTCCCAAAGAAGACGAGCAGCTGAAGCTCTTCAGCCTGAGCGTCAACAACTAACGATAATATTGCTGCGCCGGAGCTGGAACGATGGGGTCAACCCCATCACTCGCTTTCAATCTAGAGGCGCTTTAAAAAAGAGACGAGCCGCTCGTTAAATACGCCCGGGTTCTCCGCGTTGGAGAAATGGCCGGCGTCGGGAATGAGGTGCAGCTCGGCGCCGGGGATGCGCGAACGCATGGCCTCGGACAAGGGCAGCGGCGTGATCTTGTCCTGGGAGCCGACCAGCACCGCGGTCGGCACGGTGATTTTCGCCAGGCCGGGCACGGCGTCCGGCCGCGCCGCCAAAGCGGCGAGGGCCGCCATCACGGCTTCCGGGGTCGATTTGGCGGCGACGCCGTTCAAAAAGCCGTGCACCTTCGTGTTGTGAACCGCGTCCTTCAAGAACGGCCCGAGGAACGCCTCGACGCCGTTTTTCCTCACGAAATCGATGGCGGCCGCGCGTTTGACCTTGTTCTCGTTGGCGTCGGGCTCGGCGCGCGTGTCGCACAACACGAGCGCCCGGGCCTTCGCCGCGCATTGCAGGGCCACGTAGCCGCCCATGGACAGCCCGACGATGACCGGGTTCTCCGGCACGCTTTCCAGCACGTCGGCCGCCGCGTGCTCGATGAGCCAGGGGCCGACGAGCGGCGTGGCGCCGAAGCCGCGCAGGTCCGGCACGTGGACGTCGTAAGCCTTCAACGCGTCCTTCTGGGGCTCCCACATCGCGCCCGACATCGGGAAGGCGTGGAGCAGCACCACGGGCAAACCCTTCGGGTCCCCCCACCGCGTCACGGAGAGCTTCATCGGCGGCCGATCTTCTGCGTGGGATTGACCGGCCGGCCGCCGCGGTCGCGCACCTCGAAGTGCAGGTGCGGGCCCGTGGAGATGCCGGTGGAGCCGACGCGGCCGATCATGGTTTTGCCGCGGGCGACCATCTCGCCGTTTTTCACGTAGAGCTTCGACATGTGGCCGTAACGCGTCGTCCAGCCGTCGCTGTGCTGGATGATGACGATCATGCCGTAGCCGTCGTGCCAGCCGGCCTGGATGACGCGGCCCGAGCGCGCGGGGTAGATGGGGGTGCCGTACGGCTTGGGGATGTCCAGGCCCTCGTGCAGCTTGCGCACGCGTTTGACCGGGTGGAAGCGGTAGCCGAAGCGCGAGGAGATGCGCCCCCACGACTGCGTCGCGAACGGCACGCGGTAGGTGTCGAAGTTGATCTTGATGCCGGGGATGACCAGCCGCGTCCCCTTCTCGAGCTCGTAGGGCGCGATGAGCGCGCTGCCGGGCAGCCCGTTGAGGCTGACCAGCAGCTCCTTGAACTTCCGGCGGTCCTCGGCGCCGACGCGATGGCGCGCGACGACGCCGTCGAGCGTCTCGGAGGCCTTCTTGACCTCGTAGAGCATGCCGTCGCGGTTGAGCACGGTCATGCGCATGCCCGGGTACATCAGCACGAACTCGTTGTTGTTGGTGGACTGCAGCGCGGTCAGCGTGGTGCCGTAGGCTTTGGCGATGTTGCCGGCGTAGCCCTCGCCCTTGCCCACGCGGTGCTCCGCGTACAACACGCGGCGCGACGTGGCCAGGACCTCGGGGCGCGGCTCGTCGGGGCCCGCGGGGGTGAGCACCGAGAACCGCTGGAACGCCGACGACGCCGCCGGCGTCTGGGCCGGGGCGGCGACGGCGAGGGCGGCGAGGAGGAGCGGAATCACGCGCCGGAGAGATTAGACAATTCCATGGACTTAAGGAACTCCTTGTTCGACTTCGTGCCCACGATCTTGTCGCGCAGGAGCTCCATCGCCTCGACGGAGCCCAGGGGAGCGAGCACCTTGCGCAGGATCCAGATCTTGTTGATCTCGTCCTCGGACTGGAGCAGCTCCTCCTTGCGGGTGCCGGTGCGGTTGATCTCGATGGCCGGGAACATGCGGCGGTCGGCGAGCTTGCGGTCGAGATAGACCTCGGAGTTGCCGGTGCCCTTGAACTCCTCGAAGATGACCTCGTCCATGCGGCTGCCGGTGTCCACGAGCGCGGTCGCGAGAATGGTCAAGGAGCCGCCTTCCTCGATGTTGCGCGCCGCGCCCAGGAAACGCTTCGGGCGCTGCAGCGAGGTGGCCTCGAGGCCGCCCGACAACACGCGTCCCGAGGACGGGGTGCAGGTGTTGTAGGCGCGGGCCAGGCGCGTGATGGAGTCGAGCAGGATGACGACGTCTTTGCCCAGCTCGACTTGGCGCTTGGCCTTTTCAAGGACCATCTCGGACACCTGGACGTGCCGCTCGGCGGGCTCGTCGAAGGTGGAGGCGATGACCTCGCCCTTGATGGTGCGCTGGCACTCGGTGACCTCTTCCGGGCGCTCGTCGATGAGGAGCACGAGGATGACGGTCTCCGGCTGGTTCTTGGCGATGGCGTTGGCCAGCTTGGTGAGAATGACGGTTTTGCCGGTCTTGGGCGGCGCGACGATGAGGCCGCGTTGTCCCTTGCCGATGGGGCAGATGAGGTCCATCAGGCGCGTGGTGACCTCCTCGCGCGTGGTCTCGAGGATGAAGCGTTTATCGGGGTGCAGCGGCGTGAGGTTGTCGAAGAGCGGGCGGTTGCCGATGAGCTCGATGTCCACTCCGTTCACCTTTTTGACCTGGAGCAGGGCGTAGTAGCGCTCGCCGTCCTTGGGCGGGCGCACGAAGCCGGCGACCGTGTCGCAGCGGCGCAGGCCGAACTTCTTGATCTGCGAGGGCGACATGTAGATGTCGTCGGGGCCGGGCAGGTAGGAGTACTCCGAGGAGCGCAGGAAGCCGAAGCCGTCGGGCAGGATCTCGAGCACGCCTTCGTCGTAGATCATGCCGTTGGCCTTGAGCTGGCCCTCGACGATCTTGGCGATAATCTCCTGCTTCTTGAGGCCGCTGAGCCCCTCGAGCTTGAGCTCGGCGGCGATGGCGTTGAGCTGGGCGACGGTTTTCTTCGCGAGCTCCACGGTCTCCAGCGGCTTGAGCGGCGCGGCGGCGGGCGCGGGCTCGGCGGTCTTGATCGGCGTGTCCATCAGGGTGTACCTCCGTATAACAGCTGAAGACCTCTGTTGAGGGCTTCGACCTGCTTCTTGAGAGCGGCGACGGTCCCGTCGTTGTCGAGCGTCAGGTCGGCCAGGGCGCGTTTTCGCGGCAACGGCCACTGCGACGCGATGCGGCGCGCGGCGTCCGCCCGGCTGAGGCCGTCGCGGCGCACGACGCGCCGGAGCTGGCGTTTGGACGAAACGAGCACCGCGGCGTCGAAGCGCCCGCGCAGACCGGCCTCGAAGAGCAGCGGCGCGTCCACCACCACGACGCCTTTGAGGCGGGCCAGGCGGCGGTCCATCTCCCGGAGGATGGCGGGGTGCGTGGCTTTATCCAGGCGGCGGCGGGCCGCGGCGTGGGAGAACACGTGCGCGCCGAGCCGGGCGCGGTTGATGCCGTCTTTATCCACGAAGCGCGGAAAAGCTTTCTTGACGGCCTTCCACACCGGCCGGCCGGGCCGCGACAGCTCGTGCGCGACGGCGTCGAGCGACAGCGTGGGCACGCCGAGCGCGGCGAAGGCGGCCAGGGCCGTGGACTTGCCGGTGCCGATGCCGCCGGTCAGGCCCACGACGAGCCGCTTCGGCTTCATGAAGGCCGCCCCTTGTCGGAGTAACGCTTCATGACCGCGCGCTCGTCGTCGGTCAGCGACTCCAGGCCGCTGGCGAGGATCTTGTCGAGGATGCGGTCCACCTCGGCCATGCCGTCCTCGGCGGTCGGCGCCGCGGCCGGCCGGACGGCGGGCGCGCGGCGCGTCGCGGCGCGCCGGGGCGCCGGAGCCTCGTCGCGCTCGAACAGCCAGCACCAGCACGTGCAACGTGCAGCCGACAGGAAGTCTGCGTCCGGCGCGTAGCCGACGAGCATGCCGCCGACGTGCACGACCAGTTGGCGATGCCGGGCTTGCTGCCCGACAGCCCGGAGAAGAACTCCAGGGCCGCGAAGATGATGGCCATGTGGATGGCGCGCACCGGGATGAGGAAGTAGAGGTACACCACCGCGTCCGGGTACAGCAGCGCGAAGGCCACGATGAGCCCGTACACCGACCCCGAGGAGCCGATGGTCGGCGTCGGCGAGCCGGGCGAGAGCAGGACGGTGAAAAAGGCCGCGCCCAGCCCGCACAGGAAGAAGTATTTGACGAACTCGCGCCCGCCCCACTGCGACTCCACGGGCATGCCGAACATCCACAGCGCGAACAGGTTGAAGAGCAGGTGCCAGAAGCCGCCGTGCAGGAACAGGTAGGTGAACGGCTGCCACACCCAGCGGTCCACGAGCACGTGCCGCGGCACCAAGCCGAACAAGTCGTTGATCTGCGGGCCGACGACCCAGGAGACGAGGAAGCCCAGCACCTGGGCGCCCATCAACGCCTTGATGACGGGCGGCAGCGCGTCGAAGTTGACGGGGTCGTGGCGGAAGATGCGGCTCACTTGACCTTCTCCATGTCGTTCCAGTTGAGGCCGGTCTTCACGTCGGCCACGAGGGGCACCTTGAGCTCGTAGGCGTCCTCCATGACCTGCTTGATCCACTTCGCGAAAGCGGGGACGTCGTTTTTATCCACCTCGAAGAGCAGCTCGTCGTGGACCTGCAGGAGCATGGTCGCCGCGAAGCGGCCTTTCTCGAGCTGCTTGGCGACCTCGAGCATGGCGAGCTTGATGATGTCGGCCGCGCCGCCCTGGATGGGCGTGTTGCGCGCCGCGCGCTCGGTGAACTGGCGCACGGCCGCGTTTTTGGCGGCGAGGTCGGGCAACCAGCGCACGCGGCCGAGCAAGGTCCGCGCGCAGCCCTCCTTCTTGGCCTTGGCGAGGTTGGCCTCCACCCAGGCCGAGACGCCCGGGTAGCGCTCCAGGTACTTCTTGATGTAGGCGCCGGCCTCCTGCTGGGAGATGCCGAGCTGGGCCGAAAGGCCGAAGGCGGTCTGGCCGTAAACGATGCCGAAGTTGATGGCCTTGGCCGCGCGGCGCTGGTCGGTCGTGACGGAGGCGGCGGGGACGTGGAAAATCTCGGAGGCGGTTCGCTGGTGGATGTCCTCGCCGTCCTCGAAGGACTTCATCAAGGTCGGGTCCTCGGACTCGTGGGCCAGCACGCGCAGGTCGATCTGGGAATAGTCGGCCGAGACCAGGACCTTGCCCTTGGGCGCGATGAAGGCCTTGCGGATGCGCCGCCCGGCCTCGGTGCGGATGGGGATATTTTGAAGATTAGGGTCTAAGGATGAGAGGCGGCCGGTCGCGGCCCCCGTCTGGTCGAAGGTGGTGTGCACGCGGCACGTCTCGCCGACCATGTGCTCGAGCAGGCCGCGCACGTAGGTGGATTCCAGCTTGGCGATCTCGCGGTACTCGAGAATCTTGCCGGGAAGCGCGTGCTGCGCGGCCAACGACTGGAGCGTTTCCTCGTCCGTCGATCGCCCGCCCTTCGCCGTTTTGTGGAGGACGGGCAGGCCCAGCTTGTCGAACAGCACCTCGCCGAGCTGCTTGGGCGATTGGGGGTTGAGCGGGGCGCCCGCGAGCTCGTCGATCTCCTTCTGGAGGCGTTTGAGCTCGGCCAGGAACTCGGTCGAGAGGCCGCGCAGGTACTTCTCGTCCACGAGCACGCCCGCCTTCTCCATGTCGCGCAAGACGCCCGACAGCGGCATCTCGACGTCCTGGAACAGCGACAACGTCCCCGTCTCCTTGAGCTTCTTGAGCATGGACGCGCGCGCGCCCGACAACGAGGCGCGCGCGAGCAGGTCGGCCTCCGGGTCGGCGGCCTTGGGGTCCTTGGCGCCGACGGGGTCGAGGCAGTAGGCGGCGAGTTTGGCGTCGAAATCGGGCCCGGCCAACGTCAGGCCGACCTTGTCGAGCGCGGCGCGCGCGCCTTTGAGGTCCCAGCCGCACTTGAGGGCTTTGGAAGACAAGACGTCCTTCGCTTTCGCCGCGCCGGCCTCGTCGAGCACCGCGCAACGCCCGTCCTCCAGCCCGACGAGCAGCCGAATCCGGGATACCGAGAGCAGCTCACCTTCGCCGGCCTGGTCTGGCACGGCGCCGACCAGCACGGCGTCCGCCTTGGCCAACTCTTTCGCGATGGCCTTCTGCTCGACTTTCTGTGGTATGCAAACGTCGGGCGCGGCGGCCTTCTGCGGCGCGCGCGCCTCGGACGCGGCCACCGCGGCGTCGGAGGCCTTGCCGGGCGCCAGCTCCTTGGCCAAGGAGCGGAACTCGAAGGCCTCCAGGCCGGCCACGAGTTTGACCGGGTCCTGCTTGACCACGCGGCAGTCCTCGGGCGACTGCTCCAGCGGCACCTTCTCGTCGAGGCTGATGAGGCTCAAGGAGAGATCGGCGGTCTTCTCGCCGTCCACGAGAGCCTGGGCGAGCTTGGGCGTGAGCGCCTTGTCGCCCTTTTTAGCGGCCGCGATGGCGCCTTTGAAGGTGCCGTAGGCCTTGAGCAGCTTGACGGCGCCCACCGGGCCGACGCCTTTGAGGCCGGGAACGTTGTCGGAGGAATCGCCCACGATGGCCAGGTAGTCCACGACCTGCTCAGGCTTGATACCGAACTTCTCCTCGACCTGGGGCGGGTCCATCCAGGCGTCTTTGGCGGCGTTGAACACGCGGATGCCGGGCCCCACGAGCTGGAGGGCGTCTTTATCGCCGGTCACCAGCACGGCCTCCCAGCCGTCTTTGACGGCCTTGCGGGCCATGGTGGCCATGACGTCGTCGGCCTCGTAGCCGGGCTTCTCGATGCAAGCGAACCCGAGGGCCTCGGCCAGGGGCTTGGCGCGGCCGAGCTGGGCGATGAGGTCGGGGTCGATTTCCTTGCGCGTCGCCTTGTAGGCCTCGAACTGCTTGTGGCGGAAGGTGGGCCCCGGGGTGTCGAAACACACGCCGATGGCCTCGGGTTTGTCGCGGCGCAGGAGCTGGATGAGAACGCGCGCGAAGCCGTAAAGGGCTCCCACCGGCGCCCCCTTGGAATCCGTCAGGGGAGGCAGCGCGTGGTAGGCCCTATGAAGGTAGGCGTGGGCGTCGACGAGGTAGAGACGGGGCTTCATGCGACCGGGAACCGGTCAGTGGACGGCGGGACGACGGGGACGGCTCTTAGGCGAGGAGCGTATCGAGCAGCTTCTTGATGTCGGCCTTGGACTGGACGCCGACGCGCTGCTCGACGAGCTTACCGCCCTTGAAGAACAGCAAGGTCGGGATGGCGGAAATCCGGTAGCGGCCGGGGGCGTTGGGATGGTCATCGGTGTTGAGCTTGCCGACCTTCACCTTGCCCGCGTATTCCTTGGCGACCTCTTCGACGATGGGGCCCAACATGCGGCACGGCCCGCACCACGGAGCCCAGAAATCCACCAGCACGGGCTGGGCGCTCTGGATGACTTCCGCGTCGAAATTGTCGTCGGTGAGCTGGATTTCGGCCATAACGTCATGATAGCAGGACGCGCAACCAGTGTCAAGCGAGGGGCGGGCATGGCGCGACAGGCATCGGCCGATGTATCATGACGCGTGATGCGCCCCGGACTATGGCTCCTGGCCTTGCTCGTCTTGCTCGCGGCTCCCGCGGCCGCGCACGACGAGGCTCCCGCGCGCGAGGTCCGGGGCCCCCGCCGCGGCCTCATCCACCCCCTCCTCGATATCGCCGAACACGAGTTCGTCGAGGTCAAACCCTTCAAATACAAGGTCGAGATGCTGCGCTCGAAGCTCAAGGCGCAGAAGAAGGTGACGGTCCTCGCGATGTATTTCCGCGACCTCGACAACGGCCTGGCCTTCGGTCTCGACCAGCAGCTGCCCTTCCAGCCGGCGAGCCTGCTCAAGCTCCCGGTCATGATGGCCCTGCTCAAGAAACATGAGACCGACGCCGGCCTGCTCGCCGCGAAGCTCCCGCTGATACCCGGCGCCCCCGGCGAGCTCATCCCGCACTTCCCGCCCACGGTCGCCCTCAAGCCGGGGCAGACCTACACCGTCGATGAGCTGCTGCGGGCGATGATCGCCCGTTCGGACAACGACGCGCTGCACACCTTGCTGGCGGCGCTCAGCGAGACGGACTACGTGCGCATCTACGAGGACCTCGGCCTGCGCATCCCCAACGTGCGCGACGTGGACGACCCCGTCACCGTGCGCGAATACGCCACCTTCTTCCGGATGCTCTACAACGCGTCCTACCTGACCAAGGACATGTCGCAGAAGGCGCTGGAGTACCTCGCCGCCTCCGAGTTCGACCTGGGGCTCGAGGCGGGCGTCCCGAAGGGGGTGACGGTCGCCCACAAGTTCGGGGAGTCGGGCCGGGGAGCGGAGCGCCAACTCCACGACTGCGGCATCATCTACCACCCCACCAAGCCCTACCTGCTGTGCGTGATGACGCGCGGCACCGACATGAAGGTGTTGGCCGAGGCGCTGGCCGCGACGTCCGCTCTGGTGTACGCCGAGGTCTCCGGCTCGGCGAAGAAGCGGCCCTAGCTGGGCTTGCGGCCGACGAGGACGAGCTCGATCTCGGACCAGAGGCGCTCGACCGAGATGGGCTTGGGCAGGAACTGGGACGCGCCCGCCAGCAGGCCCTCGATGCGGTCGCGCGGGTCGGAATACTGCGTGGACGCGGAGACGAAGATGACGGGCGTGTCCTGGTGCCCGTCGAGGCGTTTGACCTTCTTGCACAGGTCGAAGCCGTGCACGTCGGGCAGCTGCACGTCCATGATGATGACCGACGGACGCGCCATCCGCAGGGCCTTGATGGCCTCCACGCCGGTGCGGGCGCCCGACACCTCCACGCCCTTAAGCGACATGACGTCGATGAAGGTCTCGCGGAAGTGGTCGTCGTCTTCGACGATGAACATCGGATCGGGGGTCGTCATGGCGGCTGCCTAAGCGGCGGGTCCCCGGCCCGTGACGCGCATCCACCAGCGGCCGAGCGCGCCCTGGGCGTCGTAGGTCACGCGCGGGTTGGCGCGCAGGATCTCGCGCAGGCGGGCCTGCGCGGCGGACAAGCGGGGCTCGATCTCGTTCTCGACGTGGGCCAGCAGCTCGTCGCCCATGTCGCCGTTGCGGTTGCGCGACTCGGCGCCCGCCTTCAGGTAGGCGGCGCGGCTGAGCTGCAGCTCCTGGATCTCGCGCACCAGCGCCTTGTACTCCGCCGTGTCCAGCTCGCGGCGCATGCGGTCCGCGCGTTTGGGGTCGGAGGCCAGCAAGGGGTGCCGCTCGGCCATGGAGGCCAGGTCGGCCTCGAAAAGCGCCAGCTTGGAGCTGATGTCGTCGCGGGAGGCCTTGGAGCCGCCCTGCAGGGACAAGGTGGCGTTGACGCCGATGGCGGCGTCGCGCGCCTTGCTCATGACGTTCCAGCGCTCGATGACCTCGCGCGACGGGACGAGTTTGGCGTAGGCGGCCTCGACGTTCATGAAGCCGTCGCCCTCGTTGTCGTGGCCCTGCCCCGTGTTCTCGAGGGTGGACATCACCGCGTTGACGATGGCGTCGGCCTGGGGACCCTTGGTCGTGACGCCGAACATCATGAGGAGCAGGAGGACCGCGCCGTACACCGACGGCGTGGACATCGAGGTGCCGGAGATGGCCTTCAAGGGGCCCGCGACGGGGTCGGTGCGGTCGGCGTCGCGCAGCGCCGCGGGCCAGGCGCCCTCGGTGTTGTAGCCGATGGCCGACAGGTCCGGGCGTTTGGGGTAGTTGGGCTGCGTCTTGGTCTTGTAGGAGCCGGGACCGCGCGAGGAGAAGTAGGCGATCTTCTTGTCGCGGCCGGTGGCCGCGACCGACATCACGCGGATGGCGCCCGTCGCCGCGTCCTTGTGATAAACGATGGCCGGGGAACCGATGGTGTTGGGGCGCGAACCGGCGTTGCCGGCCGCGAAAATCATGATGTGGCCCTCTTCGGCCAGCTTGCGCACGAGCTGGGAGTCCGGGCTCGTCGGGTCGCCGTCGTCGGAGCCCCAGGAGTTGGACATCACGATGTTGCCGTCGTTGCCGGCCATGGTCAGCGCCTTGAGGATGTCGTCGAGCGTCGCGCCGCCGTTGACGAAGGTCTTGTAGTGCGTGCTCGCCTTGGACCACGGCGCGTAGTTGAGGCCCATGGAGTGCACCCAGGTGCCGTGGCCGATGTCGTCGATGTTCTCGCCGGAGGTCGCGTTTTTGGCTTCCTTCACGCGTTTGAGCAGCGGGTGCTGCAGGTCCACGCCGCTGTCGATGACCGCGGTTTTGGGCTGCACGGGCGCCGCGCCGGTCAGGCGGCGCAGGAAGCCGCGGATGCCGCCCATGTCCGGCGCGCCCCAACGGGCGGTCGCGATGGCGTGCACCTTGTCGGCCTTGGTGATCTGCAGGTTCTCCTGCATCGTGACCGCGCCGCGCGCCGCCGGGTCCATGCGCTCGGGCTCGGGATTCACGGGGCGGACGATCTCGCGGCGGGCGTTGGGGAACACGTTGTGGCCGCGCTCGCGCATGGCGCGCTCGAACTCGCCGGCGCGCACCGCGTCGAGGCGGACGGTCGCGGCGTTGATGCGGCGGTAGGTCGCGATCGGCGTGGCGCCCATCACGGCCAAGGCCCCGGCGCCCAAGGCGCCGGCGGATTCGATCTGGGACGTCATGGCGACCTGCGCCTGGGCGTACATGTCCACGCCGTTGGGCTGGTTCAGGTCCACCCAGGAGAGGTGCTGGTCGCGCGTCACGCCCTGCACCGCGCCCGCGCCGAAGACGACGACGAGGTCCACGGCGGCCGAGCCGTCGGCCGGAGGCAGCGGCGCGTCGTTGGCCGCGGACGTCTTGGTCTGGCCGAGGGCCAGGCCCAACGCGGCCGTCGAGACCGCCCACGCGCCGGCCATCTGCAGGCCGGAGAGGCCCAGCGGCACGGCGACGAGCAGCTGGGTGATGCCCAGCGCCAGGCCGGCGATCATGCCGCCGCCGAGCATGGCGACGACGATGACGGGCAGGAAGCCGAAGTTGCCCAGCGAGTTGTAGAAGCGGTCGAGCGGCTCGTTGACGCTCTTGGGCAGGAAGGCGCGCAGGATGTGGCTGCCGTCCAGCGGGTGCAGCGGGATGAGGTTGAACACGCCCAGCGCCACGTTAAGGAAGGTGAAGGTGACCAAGGCGCTGGCGACGGCCGCGCCCAGGCCCGCGGCGAGCGCGCCGGTCACGGCCAGCGAGCCGGCGACGGCCAGGATGAAGTTCACCGCCGGGCCCGCGAAGGCGACCTTGGCCATGTCTTTGACGGGGTTGCGGAAGTTGTAGGCGTTGACCGGGACCGGCTTGGCGCCGCCGAACATGAAGCCCGCCAGGAAGAAGGTGGCGATGGGCATCACGATGGTCATCATCAGGTCCACGTGCGTGCCCCAGTGCTTCGGGTTGAGGCTGGCGCGGTTCTGGAGCGTCGCGGTGTAGTCGCCGAGCATCGCGGCGGCCTTGGCGTGGCCGATCTCGTGGAGGATCAGCGAGATGGCGACGAACGGGAAAATCATCAAGGACGCGACGGAGAAGCCGCCCATCGCGGCCAGCCCGCCCGCCAAGCCGACGGCGGCGAACAGCGGCGCCCCGCCCCCGCGCCCGCCCTGGTCGGGGTCGGTCGCGTCGGGCGCCGCGCGGGTCACGGCCCGGTCGCACACGCAGCTCGTCGATGTCCCCCGCCTTTGTTGTTGTCGGGGTTGCCCTGCTCGTCGTAGCGGTCCGGCATGCCCTGGTCGCCTTTCTTGGTCAGGCCGGCGGTCAGGCTGGCGCGCATCGCGTTGGCGCCCACGCGCGGCGCGTCGGCGGCGGCGGTGCGCAGGATGGAGAGGTCGAAGGCGACGTCGGCTTCGGACTTCGCGGCGGCCTCGGGCTTATCGGGCGCGGAGAACGCGGCGGCCTGCTCGCCCGCGACGCTGAGGGCGGCCTGCAGAGGCGCGGCGGCGGCGGCGGCGGCGGGACCGGCGGCGAGCCTCACGGCCGAGGCGGGCGCGGCGGCGGCGGGCGCGTCGGCGGCGGCGGGCACGGAGAGAGGGGCGACGGCGCCGGCGGTCTTCAACGAGGGCGCCGTCAGCAGCGACGCGCCGGCGTTCGGCGCGGTGAACGCCAGCGGAGTGACGTTCGCGCCGAGGCGCAGGTTCATCGAGCCGGTGGGAATGGCGGGCACCGCCGCGCGAGGCGCGACCGGCGTCACGGCGCGTCCGATGGCCGCCCACGCGGAGCCGCCCGGGGAAACGACGCAGAGGGCGAGGATGAGCGAGACGCGCAAGGAGGTTCGGAGGAGGTTCATCTTGAGCACAGTATAACGGCCTCCCGCGCAACTCGGAGGGGCCCTAGGTCCCAAGCAGGCCCGGGCATTAGGCCCAACCTATTAAGGGACTTTGGACGACCCGCTTAGGCCCTGCGGTCCCGCTCGACGAGCAATCAGCGCCGGCCGCGGCGCAGCGGGAAGATCACGAAAGGCTCGATGAAGTTCAAGAGCCCGCAAACGGCCAGGATGGCCGCGGTCACCAGCAGGACGGTCGCGGTGGGCAAGGCGGCCAGCATGCCGCCGAACAGCAGGATGCCGATGATGGACCAGGCGAGCTGGTAGATGTACATGGCCGAATACACCTTGCCCTGGCTTTCCGGGTAGGTCCGCGCGACCACGCGCGTGGTCAGGCCCGACCACACGACCATCGCCGGCGTCGCGAGAAGCGCGGCGGTCAGGACCAGCCCCACCGACAGCCACAAGCTGCCGGCGAAAAACGCGCCCGCGTAGGCGAACCAGGACGCCCCGTACAGCCAGGTCGTCCACACGCCCTGGCGCTGGAGCCGGTCGAAGCCGGTGGCGGCGTTGCGCCGCTCGCGCGCCAGGAACTTCTCGCCGCGGCGTTCGGCCCAGGCGCGCAGGGAGCGTTCGGCGCCGGAGAGCAGGAGCAGGCCCCGCGCCTCTTCGACCGGGCGGCCCAGCGCCTCGGCGAGGCGGCCCGCGACGTCGGCCAACGCGTCGTCGGCCAGCGCGGCGGGGGTGCGGGCGGCCGACGGGTCGGCCTCCCAGGCCGCCTTGTAGCGCGCCAGCAGCGGCGCGTAGGCGCCGGCCACCGCGCGCTCGGCGGCGGAAAGGGCCTCGGGCGGCAAGGCGGGCTCGCGCGCCGCCAGCGCGGTCTTCACGCCGCGGCCGGCCGCGGCGAAGGCGCCCTCGTCGCGGTCGCGCAGGAGGGCCATCAGGCCGGACCCCACGCCCGAGCCCAGCGCCAGCGCCGCGAGGTAGTAGCCGAAGGCGGACCCGTCCACGAGCAGCACGTCGGTGAGGTAGCGCGGGATGGCCGCGAAGATGAGGGCGTCGCCCGCCAGCAGCGCCAGCGTCATGAACAGCAGGTAATACTTGAGGAACCGGTCCTTGAAGACGAGGCGCAGCCCTTCGATGAGCTCGCGCGTCACGCGCCGGCGCGCCACGGCGCGCACGGCGAAGCCGTCGAAGGACGCCGGCACCACGGCGCGCGACGCGTCGCCGTCCACCTCGACGAGCAGGACGGTGCCGCCGTTCTCGTGCGCGGCGGTCACGCCTTTGTAACGGGCGAGGTCCCCCACGCCGTCGGCCTTCAGGCGCTCGCCCAGCTCGCGGCGCGCCGACATGGTCTCGTCGCGCGGCAGCTTCAGCCACGTCGCGTAGCCGACGGCCACGGCGAGCAGGAGGACGCCGTACACGGCGTAGGCGGCGGCGTTGCCCGACAGCAGGCCGAAGTGGGCGTTGACCGCGCCGATGAAGGTGCCGGCGAGGATGGGGCCGACGACGCCGGCGATGTTGAAGACGAAGGCCGCCACCGCGTTGGCGCGGTTGTAATGGGCCTCGTCCTTGGCGAGGATGCGGTTGAAGGCGACGGCGCCGGCGGTCATGCCCGTCATCTGGAGGAAGCCCGCCGCCGCGAGGATGGCGGTGAAGGCCCAGAAGCTCAGGCCGGTGGAGAAGAAAAACGCGGGCACGAGGAACATCAGCAGCGCGCGTCCGAGGTAGGTCCAGACGATGACCTTCTGCGTCGAGGTCCGGTCCACGAGCGGGCCCGTGGCCAGGCCGGACACGGCCTGCGCGCCCCAGTTGGCCGCGCGGTTGTAGCCGATGTTCGCCGCGTCCTCCTTGGTCGGCGCGGCGAGCTTGGGCAGGGCCGTGTAGTGGAAGGCGACGCCCAGGCTCACGAAGGCCTGGCCGATCGTGTATTTCCAGAACTCCTTGTTGCGGCCTTCATCAGGGAGCACGCGGAAGAGGCCGGCGGCCGCTTTCCATGCGCCCTGAAAAAGACCGCCCCCGCGAACGGCGGGGGCGAGGTTGGGTGCGGTCGGCGCGAAGCTGATAGGAGGCCCTTCGTCGGGCGCCGCCGTCGGGGTCGTGGGCGGCGCCGGCGGGGCGCGCCGCGCGCGGGCGGCGCGCAGGGCCTCGGCCATGTCGTGCAGGTTGGAGATGCGCAGGCCCGTGTTCGGGTGCGTGATGAACAGCTCGAACAGGAAGTCGTCGCCTTTGCCGACCACGGCTTCGGCCAGCGCGTCGAGCTTGGGCATCGCGTTCGCGTTGTGCAGCTGCTCGAAAGGGTTCACGGTGGTCATGTGCGAGATGGCCATGAGGGTCGGGATGCGCGCGCCGGGGATGACGAAGCCCACCGGCGGCCGCCAGGTCGTGAGCAGGCCGAGGCCCAGCGCGAGCGACTCGGGGTCCTCGCTGAGCAGCGCGCCGTCCTCGTCGGCCATGCCCTCGTTGTTGCGCGAGGACGCCATCTGCATGATCTGGAGCAGGATGGGCACCCACAGCGCCGCGAAGAGCTTGGCCAAGGCGGGCAGGGACTTGAGCACGACGCCCGTGGAGATGGGGTCGAGCGCCTCGGGGCGCACGCCGCCGGTCTCGCCGCCGGAGCGGCGGGCTTCGTCGGCCGCGGGCGCGGGCTTGCGGCCCAACACGCGGTCCTTGAGCCGGCCGACCATCACCTGGGCGTGGCCGACCGCCCACATCACGCCGTAGGAGGCGAAGGCGACGCCGGAGGAGATGGCGCCGGCGACCGAGCCGGAGAGCATGTGGCGGTCCATGACGTGGGAGAACTCGTGGCCCATGACGCCGCGCAGCATGCGGGTGCCCAGCGCCTTGAGGGCGACGTGGTCCGCCTTCTCGAGCGCGCCGACGATCTCGGCGGGCGACGACTGGAGCGTGACGCCGGGGATGGAGCCGGCGATGGCCATGCGGAAGACGCGGAAGGCCTTGCCGTCGGGCGCGGTGACGGAGATGAGGCGTTTGACGCCGTCGCGCACGTTTTCGGGCTCGAGCGTCATGGCCTTGATGCCGCGCGTCATGCCGACGGTGGCCTTGAAGGGGCTGCGGCCCGTGGCGTAGGCGTTGGGCGCCTCCATCGGGTCGATGACCATCTCGGGCATCGGGATGGGCTTCTTGCCCTTGGACGCGCGCTCGGCGTTGATGCGCTCGCGCAGCTCGCGCATGATGGTGAAGAACTCGGGGTCCTGCTGCTCGTTGGCGGGCTCGGTGCGCATGAGCTTCTTGATGATCCAGTTCGCGAAGAAGAACGGGATGAAGGCCATGGCGCCGGCGATGGCGAGGTTGGTGAACAGGCTCTGGAAGCCGAACACCGCCGCGCCCATGAGCAGGCCCGTCGCGCCCATCGTGCCCAGCAGGAGGAACATCTTGGTCCAGTAGTGGAAACGCGGCCACGTCGGGCCCTTCTCGTCGAGGCGCGCGGGGTCCTCGACGGGTTTGGCCTTGGTGGACGGCGCGGCGGCGCCGCGCGGCAGGACCTTGGCCAGCAGGCGCTCGGTCCAGAGCGCCATGCGTTCGCCCGCGAAGGCGATGACGAGGAAGGTCAGCGGGCTCGAGAAGCCGGTGAACGCCGTGTAGGCGAGCAGGCCGAGGAAGAGCCGGTCGAAGGTGAAGATGCGCATGATGGTCGAGATGATGCCGCCGATGGAGAACCGCGCTTCCTTGAACACGGTCTTCAGCGAGTTGCCCGCCCGCGCGCCGGTGAGCGTCCAGATGAGGAACGCGATGTTGGTGTGCACCGCGGAGTAGCCGGTCAGCAGGGCGAACACGACGCCGATCATGACCCACTGGAAGGACGGGAAGCGGATCTTCTGCATCGAGCCGGGCACGCCGAAGGGCTGGCCGGTCTCGGCCGCGTGGATGAGGCGGCCCAGGAAGAAGGAGACGGTCGTCAGCGCCGGCAGGGCCATGAGGCCGAGCAGGGGCGCCACGCCGATGAGGCCGGGCACGCCGACGGCGCTCATGAGCAGCGGCGTGATGCCGAGCGCGCCCCAGACGAGCAGGGAGTCGGCGAACGCCGTGCCGCCGACCCAGCGGCCGCCGGCCACCGCGATGAGCGGCAGGGCCGCCGTGGCGATGGCGCCGCCGGAAAGGGTCAGCGCAAGGCTGGGCCAGGCGAGGAAGGCCGCGCCCGCGAAGACGCCGAGCGCGACGTCGGTGATCCACTTGACCTTGTCGAGGCGCGGCGAATCGCGGCGCGCCAGGCGGTAACGCGCGTACAACGCGACCGGGGCGATGAGCAGGCCGGAGCTGACGGCCCACACCGCGGCGACGGGCACGACGCCGAAGATGGCGGGAGCGAGCGCGACCGCGGCGGCCTGCAGGCCGAGCACCGCGCCCAGGCCGGCGCCGAAGCGCACGACGGCCATCAGGCCGCGGCCGGGCAGCGAGCGGCGGAAGCTGGAACGGGGCGCGGACGGCGGCGACGGCGGGCGCGAGCCCGGGATGCTCGGGCCGTCCGCGGCGGCCGTCAGGCCGTTGACCGACGGGACCGCGGCGGGCGCGACGACGCCGTCGTTGGCGGCGGCGTTTTTGACGGCGGAGAGGTCGAAGGCGCGGTCGGAGCCGGTTTTGGCGGCGCCTTCGGAGGCCTGCGGCGCGGCGAACTCGGCGGCCTGGACGCCGGCGGCTTCGAGCGCGGCGAGCGGGGCGGCGGGCGACGCGGCCGCGGCGGGCGCGGCGAGCTTGAACGACGGGGCGTCGGCGGGCGCGGCGACGCGCGCGGCGTCGGCGGGCGCGACGAGGCCGGACGCGGACGGCGCCGTGAGCAGGCGCGGCGCGGGCGCGAGGTTCGGGGCGGTCAGCGTCAGCGGCGACAACGGCAGGGTCGTGACGGAGGCGGCGGGCAGCGCCAGGCGCGCCGCGCCGGCCTGGCCGACGATGGCGGAGGCTCCGCCGGGAATCGCGCGCGCGCTCGCGGCGACGGCGGCCCAGACCTGCGGGCCCGGGATGGTGAGGAGAAGGGAGGCGACGAGAAGGGAGGAGAGAGCGCGTTTCATGCGCGCATGTTATCAATACCCCCCGCGCCTCGACGGGGGTCCAAAGTCCCAGTCGCCCGTCGGCAAACGGCCCTCCCTGAGACGGGAACTAAGGCTTGCTCGAGGAGAACGCGTCGAGGATTTCGGGGAGGGTGCGCCGCGGCGTGTCGTAGCGGCAGAACAGCTGCTCGTCGCGCTCGGCCATCGCGAGCGCGGCGCGTTTGGCGTGCGCGTTGTCGAGCTTCTTAAGGAACAACGCGAGCGGGCCGAAGTAGAACGGCTCGCCGCGCCTCTCGAGCTCCGCGCGCCACCAATCGGGCGTGGCGGCGAGCATGGAGAATTCCCTTCCGTCCTTGAGCACCGCTTCCACCACGGCGCAGCCGGCCTCCGCGCGGTCGAGCATCGCGTGGCCCACGCCGATGAGCGAGGGCCGGCCCGGCAGCGCGCGGTAATAACGCAGCCAGTAGCCGCCCAGGTGCCCCGCCATCGCGTCCACGGCCGCGCGGATGGTCTTCTCGTCGAGGCGCCGCGCGAACAACACGGGCTCGCCCAGCCAGAAGCCGCCTTTCTCGGCCTTCACCCAGGCTTCGGGTCGGTCGTAGGTCGCGGCGGTGAAGGAGGACTCCTTGCCGCCTTCGATGGACACGCTCACGCGCGCCTCGCCCGACGCGGGGTCGGGCGGCGGCGTGAAACGAACGTCGAGCACGCGGGGCGCGGGCATGGGGCCGGATTATAGCGATTTAGGCGCTATTTCTTCGGCTCGTCGGCTTTTTCGCCGCGGGCGTCAGGGAAGAGTCGGGCAGGCCCGGGAGCCAGCGCGGCGCGAGGAGGAACAACACGCCGGCCGCGAGGAACACGGCGACGACGGGCCACAAGGCGGCCGGGAAGGCGCTCGCGCCCGCGACGGTGTGGGCGGTGATGTTCAGCGTCATCAACGCGTAGCCCACCGAGGTCGCGGCGTTGAACAAGGACGAGCTGACGCCGAAGTTCATGGCGCGCTCCTCGTTCGAGGAAGTCTTGTTGATGTAGCCGTTGATGGCCGAGACGAACGGGCCGAGGAACAGGCCCATGAGCATCACGCTCGCGAAGATGGCGGGATACGAGCCCCAGAACGTCGCCACGCCCGCGGCGCCGGCCAGGCCGACGCCCAGGAAACGGATCCAGCCGCGGTCGGTCAGGCGTTTGGTCAAGGCGATGAGGCCGTAGCCGATGGCCGCGGCCGCGGCGCCGGCGGCGAGCATGGTCAGCGGGTCGCCCGCGAAGAGGCGCAAGGACGCCCAGGCCACGCCCATGGCGACGACGAGATGGCGGATCCAGAACTCGAGGGGCTTGCCGCCCACGACGGGCAGGCCGCCCGCCTTGGCGGCGTTGGCGATGAGCTGGCCGAAGAAGAAGGCGCCCAGGAGCTGTCCATAGACCAGGGCCTTGGAGCCGAGCGCGGTGGCCACGAGCGGCAGGGCCAGGTTCTGGAAGGGGTAGAACAGCCCGGCGGCGAGCGCGGAGAAGAGGATGGCGTTGCGGATGGGCGCGTTGGCCCACATCTTCTTGAACGGGCCCGAACGCGTCACCCAATAAAGGAGCGCGGCGGACATCCACAGCGGCTGGCCCGCGGCGATGACGCCGATGACGGGCAAGGCGAGCGGCACGCCGAAGGCGTAGATGGCCACCGAGCCGGCGAACAACGCGGTCTCGAGCCAGAACTTCTTGAAGAAGGCGCCGGCCTTGGCGGCGAACTCCTTGACGCGCTCTCCCTGCGACTTCGCGGCCCTCGCGGCCGCGGCGGCGGCGCGTTTGGCGAGCGTCGCGGCGTCGGCCTTGATGTCGGGAATCTTGGCGAGGATGAGGAAGCCCAGCGCGGTGTGCACGGCCGTCGAAATCCAGAACGGGACCATCGGGCTCCACGCGTCGATGTAGCCGCCGATGACGAGCAAGGTGCCCAGCGCGACCTGGAGGGTGAAGTAGCTGGTGAAGCCCAGGGTCGTGAGCTTGGGCAGGTGGTTGCGGCCGGCGAACTTCGCCATGAAGGCGCTTTCGCTGGTCATGAGCAGGGAGAACTGCCAGCCGTTGGCGATGGAGGCCAGGAGCAACGGGAAGAAGGTGACGTTGCCCGTCAGCGCGAGCAGGGGCAGGACCGCGGCCAGGCCGGCGCGCAGCCAGGCCAGGTAGGCCAGGCCTTTGCGCGGGTTGTCCATCTTGCTGGCGATTATGCCGTTGATGGGGCCGAGCGCGATGGCGGCCATCGGCCCGAGGGCCATGAGCGCGCCGAAGGTCGCGGGCCCGACCGCCGGGATGACGACCATGGGATAGGCGATGGAGGTGAGGATGAAGGCGGCCGTGCTGATGGTGCGCTGCGTGAACATCCACTTGACCGCGCTCCAGTTGATCCAGTCGTCGCCTTTCGGGGCCTCGGCGACGGGCGCCGCGGCGGGCGCGTCGGCCGCGGCGATGGGCTTCTCGCCGGGGTTGAGGCCGCGGCTTTCGAGCGCGAGCGGGGTGGGCGGCGTGGCGCGCTCCGGCGCGGCGGCCGACGCGGAGGCGGGCGCCAGACCGGCGGGCGCGGGCGTCAGCGACGCGGGCGCGGCGACGTGCAGGGCGACGGGCGCGACGACCGCGGGGCCGGAGCCCAGGCCGAGCAGCTCGCGCGCGCCGGTGAACAGGCGCTCGAGCGTCCAGGCCTTGGCCGCCGTCGCGGCGCCTTGGCCGGCGAGCTCGCCGGCCGCGGACGTCAGCTGGGCCTGGGCGTCCACCGGCGCGGCGTCGGCGCCGGGCGCGGCGTCCTGCGGGGCGATGTTGCGCGAGAACGGGGCGTCGGCGGGCGCGGCGGCGACGGACGAGGCGGGGCGCGGCAGGAGCGGGGCGTCGGCGGGCGCGGCGGAAACGGCGGCGTCGGCCGCGACGGGAACGGCAGCGGCGACGCGCGGGACCGGCGCGGCCATCGGGGCCGCGCGCAGGCCGCCGGAAAGGTTCGTGACGAAGCCGGCGCCGATGGGGGCCAGGCCGCCGACGCCGCCGGGCAGGCGGTTGATGCGCGGGACGGACGTGATGCCGCTCGCGGGGGCGGAGACGCCGCCGCCGGCGCGCATGACGATGGCCGAGGCTTCGCCGACGCCGAGAAGTAGGGCCAGGACCGCCGCGAGCGTTCGCTTCATCATTGCTATAGGATACCGGAGAGGGCTCCCCCCCTCATGGGCCCTCGGGCACCGGGCCGCCGGGCAATGGGCCTAGCCCCGTTGGGACCCCTTATTTAGCGGGCTTGGAAGCGGGCTTCGGCTTGGCCGCGCGCGGCGCGGGCGCGTTGCGGCGGACGGCCGTGGAAGGACCGGCCGGGCGTTTGGCCGCGGGTTTGGCGGCGGCCGGCTTGGCGGGGCGCGCCTTGCGCTTCGGGCGGATGTGCGTGCGCTGCTTGTCCTGGCGCATGCGTTCGGCCAGGCGCAGGATCTCGAGCTCGGTGCGCCCGTCGTGCCAGCTGTTGAGCGGGATGCGCACCGAGGTGCGGTTGTAGTGGAACTCCAGCTCGGTGCCGGCGATGGGCGTGACGCGCTCGGCCGCGATGTCGTATTCGCGCGGGAGGCTGTGCCACTTGTAGGCGGTGAAGAGCCGGTAGGTGCGCGGCTGGATCTTCTTCTCGAGGATCTCCTGCGTGGGTTTGACGCCGGACTTGAAGTCCATGACCCAGAGGGTGGTGCCCTTGCCGTCGGCCGACGGCATCGTCACCACGAAGTCGAAGATGGTGCGGATGAAGACGCGGCGCGTCTCGCCTTTCTTGCGGTCCACCGAGCGCAGCATGAACACGTTGGGGACCTCGGTGCCGATGAAGTGCACGCCGGGCTCGGCCATGACGCGGCGGTAGATCTGGTAGATGCCCTTCAGGCGGCCGACGGCGGCCTCGCGCAGGTTGACGAAGTCGCGGCCCGGCGGCAGATAGACGGCGAACTCCGGGGAGTGCATGGCCTCGTCCCACTGGCGGCGGAAGCGCTCGACGGATTCCTCCTCGGTGGGGATGCGGCCGGTGTTGCGCTGCACCCAGGCGACCCAGTTCATCACGTCGTGCGTCTCGTGGCCCCAGAACGCGTACACGTTCTCCTCGCCCTTGATGAGCTCCTGGGCGAAGTAGCGGTCGGTGTAGTGCGCGAAGGAGTCCAGCGCGGAGGCAGAGGTCACGAAGTCGCCGCGCATGTTCTGGCGGTACTCGCCGAGCACCGCGCCGAGCGCGTTCTCGAGGAGGTCGTGGCCCTTGAGCGGCACGCCGGCCAAGGTCGCGGCGTCGGGCGCGGGGCGCACGGCGCCTTCGCGCTTCGCGGCTCCCGGCGCGTCCTGCGCGAGCAGGGCCTCGGTCGCCTTCGTCAGCGACTTGGCGTAAGCGGGGTTCTCGGAGATGACGAGGATCTCCTGCGGGTTGGCGAACACGCCCATGGTCTGCAGGCCGCGCAACACGTCGCCCATCGCGTCGGTGACGCGGCGGTGCTGGATGACGAAACCTTTCGGCCCCTTGGCGGCGGCGTCGAAAATCACCTCGCCGCGCAATCCGGCCGCCGCGAGCTCGGCCTCGAGCGCGGCTTTAAACGCCGCGGCGTCGGCCGACGCGGGAATCTGGCCGCGGAAATACGTGCTCGCCGGCCCCTTGAACCCGCCCGGCTGGTCCACGAAAGACTCGGAGACGCCTTTGGGGTCCAGGCCGTTTTTGTAGGCCGCGATGCGGGCGTGCTGGAGCAGGACCCCGCGATCGTATTCGGTGAGCAGGTCCGCGGTGCGGGTATGCGCCTTGTCGCGGGAATGCGCGACGATGAGCGCGCCGCCGTCGAGGGCGAAGAGCGAGCCGTACAGGCCGTCGGTGATCTGCGCCTGCTGGACCTTGTAGCTCGCGCCCGCCTTGTCGGAGAAGAACACGAACTTGACGCCGGCGCGCTGCAGCTTGCCCATGTCCTCGATGAGCTGCGGCGGGATGCGGCCCTCGAAGAGGTCGAGGTCCACCATGACGGCCTTGGGGTAATACTGGTTGAGGCGGCGCAGCGGGCTGTCGGCGGGCAGCTTGAGCGGCGCGCGCTCGGCGAAGGGGTCGTAGATTTCGGACTTGGGCTTGCCGGCTAGGCTCTCGTCGCCGAGCTGCTTGGGCGTCTTGAAGTGGATGAGGCGCACGGACGTGCGCAGGTTGATGTCGAACTGGCCCTTGTGCGCCTTGGTGAGCCGCTCGATGACCGCGGCGCGCAGGATGCCGATGCCGTTGCGGGCGAGGTCGTTGGTCGTGAAGATGCCGACCAGGTCCTCCTTGGTCAGCTTGCCGATGGGCTTGGTCTGCGCGTCGGTGAGCTGGGTGTAGAACAGCCATTCCGAGCCGGACTTGATGCGGATGGTCTCGCCCTTCTTGAACTTGTTCCACCACCACTTGGAGCCTTCGGAGGGTTTGACGAACTTCACGTCGCCCCAGATGTGGGAGTCGAGCAGGCCGCGGGCGCTGGTGCCCGCGTAGAACAGGCCGAGCTCGTCGAGCTGGTCTTCCTCGTCTTTGCCCTTGGTCGGGCGCGCGGCCGGGGCGCGGCGGCGGGGCGTCAACGCGCCGAGGATGCGGCGCAGGCCGAAGCGGGGCAGCTCGTCGGCGGAGGGCACGGGGACGGCGTCGCCGTCCTCCTTCATCGACTCCCGGGCCGAGGCGCCGTCGAACACGGAGCCGGCCTGGGCGCCGGCCTGCTCGGACGTCGCGGGCTTGGCGGCCTCGTCCTGCGGGCCTTCGGCGCCGGGCACGGCGGGCGCGTCGGCGGCGGCGGCCGTCAGCGCGGCCAACGGCGAGGCGACGCGGGCGGCGGGAGCGGCGACGGCGGTCGGAGCGGGGGCGGGAGAGGCGGCGACGGACGCGGCGACGTCGGACGGAAGCGGGGACGCGGCCGGGGCGGTGAGGGTCAAGAACGGCGCGACGAGCGACGGCGCGCCCGCCGTCATGGCGAAAGGACGCGTATTAAGGGGCGACACGGTCACCGCGGCCGGGACGACCGAGGTGATGGTCGCGCGCGGCGCGGCCGCCGGCCGGCCCACGAGGGGACCGGCCGAGGCCAACGGCGTCAGGCCGAGGACGAAAGCCAGGACCGCCGCGAGGGTCTTCATTATCGCGTCCTCCGGCGGGGAGCGGGGGCCGGCTTGGGCGCGGCGGGTTTGGCGGCGGCGCGGCGCGCGGCGGGCTTCTTGGCCGCCGCGGCCTTGGCCTTCGCTTCGGCCTTGGCCTTGTCGCGCTCGCCCATCGTCTCTTCGTAGTGGGCGATGAACTTCTCGTCGGCGAGCATCTTCTCGATGGCGCTGGTGACCTCGAGCTCGACGCCGATGAGGTCCTTGGGCGTGAACACGTACGGGATGGTCACGCGGTAGTAGTGGAAGTCCACGCGCACCTGCTTGAGCGGGAGGTGGTTGACCTCCCACGTGCCGTCGGCCTTGGCGACGACGCCGTCGGCCTTCAGCAGCGCGAGCGCCATCATCTTGGCGGTGAAGTCGTCCACCTCGGGCACGCGTTTGCCGGTGCGGGGCACGTGCGCGATGAAGGTCTGGCCCTCGGGGGTCATGTCCAGGCGCGAGAGCGGCACGCGCGTGCCGACCGTGTACATGCGGCCGGTCAGCACGTTGCGGAACATGAGGGTCGTGCGCGACATCGCCTCGGAGCCGAGGCGGTGGATGGTCTCCGCGAAGTCGCGGACGTCCATGGGGAAGTTGGGAACCAGCGCTTTTTTAAGGTTGCGGATGAAGCGCTGGGTGTACTGGAGGTGCGTGGCGGAGTATTTGCCCCACAGGCTGTTGCCGCGGGCGGCGGCGACGGCCTCGTTCTGGAAGGGCATATAGACCTGCGAGCCGGCCTGGAGCGCCTTCCCTTTATAGAGAGTGCGCACGTGGCTGTCGAGCGTCTGGTCCTTGAGCTGCTCCCAGCTGCCGTCGCGCAGCTCCTTGCCCATCAGCTCCAGGATCTTGGAGACGACGGCGGCGCGCCAGAGGTACATCGGGCCCATCTCGCGGCCGTCCTTGGAGGCGCGCGACCCGCCGCCGCCGAAGCCGCCGGTGCGCGACGGGCCGTCGAGGTCCTCGCCTTCGGTGCGGTAGGTCTGGTAGTGCTTCCAGCGCACGTAGCTCTCGACCATGTAGCGGTCCACATAGACCTTCTGGAGGCTGAGGTCGCCGAGCATGGCGCCGACCTGGGCCTCGGCGTCGGCCGCGGACTTGGCGCCGAGGAAGTTGACGGACTTGAGCTCGGGCTGGCGCTGGAAGTTCTTCCACCACGCCGGGTCGGCGATGATGAGGGCCTGCTCCGGGTGGTCGCCCAGGAAGTCCTGCCCGTTCATGGAGACTTTCAACGCCTCGCGGATGCGGCCCAGCGAGCCGCGCAGCGGCGTGGCGTGCGTCACGGCGGAGAGGCCGCCGTTGGCATCGACGAACAGCTCGAAGGTGTAGGGCACGCCTTCCTTGGCGAGGCGCGTGTTGAGCGCGGCGACCCACAGGTCGGCGCGCAGCTTGTTGGACTTGGCCGAGGCCTTCTCGCTGAGCTCGCGCGGCAAGGACAACGAGTAGGAGAGCGTGGACAGCGTCTTGCCCTTGCCGTCCTCGTAACGCGTCTCCACCGCGGCGGGCACGCCGAACTTGGCGGCCAGCTCGCCGTTGAGCGTGGCGAAGGTCGTCAGCGCCTGCTCCGGGAAGCCCGGGGCGTTGGGCACCAGCGGCTGGTGCTGCTTGGAGCGGCTGGAGCTGTAGGCGAAGATCTTGGCGCCGTTGTTGGCGACGACGATCACGCCGTTGGCGCGTTTGGCCTTGAGCTTGGAGAGCAGGATCTCGCCGATGGAGCCCGGGCCGCTCTCGGGGCGGTCGGTGAGCACGACGACCTGCACCTTCTGGTCCACGAGGGTGTCGAGGTAGCGGGCGAAGCGGTCGGAGACCGGGCCCTGGAACACGTCGAGCAGTAACACCACGCGCGGGTGGTTGCTCGCGGGCTCGGGCGCCTCGGGCATGCCGGGGATGGCGGACGCGTCGGACGCGGCGCCTTCGTTGGGGGCGGACAGGTCGAAGAAGCGGTGCGAGAGGCCTTCGGCGCGGGCGGAGCCGGCGGCTTCGTCCGAGCGCGGGGCCAGGCCGGCGGCGAGGCCTTCGATGGCGCTCAGCGTCGCCTTCGGCGCGTCCGCGGGGGCGGACACCGGGGCGGCGGGGGCCGCGGCGATGGCGCGCGCGTCGGGCGCGGCGGCCGCGACCGCTTCGGGCAGCCGCGCGGCGGAGAGCAGCGCGGGCGCCGGCGAGAGCAGGGGCGCGCTCGCCAGCGGGCTTCCGCTATTAAGAGAAACCCCGCCGGGGAAGGCGGGGCTGACGCGGCCCGTGAGGCCGATGGGGGCGCCGATGCCGGGAAGGTTCCCGGGCGCCGCGCTCACGCGCGGCGCGCGCGCCGTGATCGCATGGGCCGGCGCAAGAGCGCCGCTCAAGAGCACGGAACAACACAAGATGGACATTCCCGACTTCGCCATTTTCGTCACGATTTCCCCGTTCATCGTTCGATTTTGTCAGCGGCTACAACCGGATGATATCAAGCGGTCCGACAAACACCGGCGGGTCGAAGGACCCGAAACACGCAAGGCAATGGTCCCAAGCTTTCCTGGGCCCGCGACACAGGCCCCCGTCGCGCCGTCGTCACACGCGTCGGCGTCCGTCGGCGCCCAGCGGCCGCGCGTCGAGGGACTTGAGGACCTCGATGATCAGCTCGTAGGCGTTTTTGTAGTGCACGAAGTTGAAGGCGGCCATGCTGTCGTTCTCGGAGTGGATGATGTCGAAGATGACGTCCTGCGACGCGCCGAAGACGGTGACCGCCGGGATGCCGGCGCGGCGGAACACGGAGGAGTCGGCGTCGCCGCCCGACAGGCGCGCGGCCTGCGCGGGATGGTTCGTCGCCGCGGCCACCTGCACGATGCGGTCCACCAGGACCTGGGTGGAGTTGCCCTGCCACGCGAACGTGCCGTCCACCGCGAGCGTGTCGAGGTTGACCATCGCGTCGATCTTGGCGCGCTGCTCGCGCGAGAGCGAGCGCACGTATTGGGAGGCGCCGATGAGGCCTTCCTCTTCGCGGGCGAAGGCGATGAAGACGATGGTCGCCTCGGTGTCCACGCCGTGGAACGCCTGGTGCAGGTTGGCCACCAAGGTGGAGCCGGTCCAGTTGTCGATGACGCCGCGGCCCTCGTGGACCTTGTCGTAGTGGGCGCCGACGACGATGACGCGGTCGGTGCGGCCGCGTTTGGTGACGATGACGTTGCTGGCGCCGCGTCCCGCGTCCTGCAGGACGATGTCGGCCGCGGTGGCGCCGCCGAGCTTGAAGAGCTCGATGAGCGCGTTCATGCGCTCGGCGTTGGAGAGCGGCGAGCGGGCGACGCGCGAGGTGAGCTCGTCGTCGCCGGGGATGGAGCCTTCGGTC
The DNA here is from genome assembly GCA_965283875.1 of uncultured Elusimicrobia bacterium. Classification (GTDB taxonomy): domain Bacteria; phylum Elusimicrobiota; class Elusimicrobia; order UBA1565; family UBA9628; genus GWA2-66-18. Next base: position 709,266 of record CBDIQC010000001.1, read on the forward strand.
CGCGCCGGCGCGGGTTTGTAGGCGACGGCCAGCGCCTCGTGGGACGCGAGCGGGCGGCCGGCGAACAGCTCCATGGCGCGCGTCGCGAACGCGCCGGGTCCGCGCGGCGGCGGCGCCGGCGGCGCCGGCGGCGCGGCGGGAGCGTCGGCGGGCGCGACGAGGCCCGCGGCGCCGGCGGCGAAACGCACGGCGTCGGCGGCGGGACCGGCCTGGCCCAGGAGCGGCTCGGGGCGCAGCGCGGAGACGCCCGACAGCGTCAGCGACGGCAGCGTGAACGCGGGCGCCGGCGCCGGGGCGCGCAGCGCCGCGGCGGGCGGCAGGAGAGGGATGGGGCGGGCGACGAGGGCGCTCCCGACGGGGGCGCGGCCGCTGACGCGCTGGGCGGGGGCGACGGACGGGGCGGCGACGGTCAAGGCGAGGACGGCGGCGAGCGCTCGGCGGTTGTTCATGCCGTCAGTGTATCAACGCCCCGGGCTTCGCGCGCTCCCGAAGGGCCCGGTTTTACGGCGGGAAAAGGCCTAGGGGGTCCTGGCCCGAAGGGCTCAGGGGCGGGAACGGACCAGGCGGAACTGCACGACGCGCATCTCCTCGTCGTCGCGCAGCTGGCGCCCGTTGGCGAAGCAGAGCTTTTCCTTGAGCTCCGCCAGCGGCAGGCCGGCCTTGTCGGCGAGCGGCCCGTCGAGCTCGCCGAAGCGCACCAGGTCCACGGCCGTCACCACGACCTTGCCGCGCGTGTTGCCGTGTTTGTCGAGCAGGGGCAGCTCGTCGCCCACGACGCGGTCGGCGCTTTTCGAGTCGTACGCCGGCGACACCGTCGCCGTCTTGCGGCCCGCGAGGATGAGCTGGATCATCGCCTCGCCGAGGCCTTTGTCGCCGTACCAGCCGTAGCGGAAGACCTTGGTCTCGGGCGGGGCCTTGGTCACGGCGCGCCCTCCGGCGGCGTCTCGATCTCGACGACGACGTGCGCCATCAGCTCCTCGAGGTTGCGGCGCGCCTCCTCGGGCGTGCGGCCGCGGACCTGGAGCATGCCCAGCCGCTCGGTGCCGTTGTCGCCGCCGATGAAGAACTCGCCTTCGCTCTTGAACTTGTCGAGACCGACGAGCCCGGGGTGCGCCTCCCCTCCGGAGTCAGGCGCAGCGATTTGATGACGCCGGTCTGGTCGGGGCGCAGGAACGCGCCCTCCAGGTAGGACATCGGCTCGCGCGCCTCGTAGCCGCCCGGCGGGATGCCGGCGGCCACCATCAGCATGTCCTCGATGAGGTCGCGGCCCCAGACCTGCTTGACCCACGGCACCACGTAGTGGCCGCCGGGGCGGGCGTTCGGGTCGAAGACGAACACCCGGCCCTGGGAATCGATCTTGCCCTCGAAATGCGCGACGCCGTCGTCGGCGCCGAACAGGGAGAGGATGCGCTCGAGCTCCGCGCGCACCTTGCGCTGCTCGCGCGCGCTCATCGAGCGGCTGGGCGAGCTCGAGCCGGTGGCGATGGTCAGCGGCTTGCGGATGGGCCAGTTGTCCGTCAGGCGGCCCCAGGCCGTGCGGCCGCCCTGGCGCACCACGTCGTAATCGAACTCCTTGCCCTCGATGAGGCCCCACACCGTGACGTCGTAGCCGTGATGGTGGTTGTTGTTCTCCTTGGCGGTGAGGCGCAGCATGCGGTCGTAGGCCGCCAAGGCCTCGGTCCAGTTGGAGACGATGCGCATGCCCACCGCCGCCGCCCCGTTATCGAGCTTGAGCACCGCGGGGTAGCCGACGTGCTCCATGGCCTTCTTGAGGTCGGCCTCGGCGCGCGCGCGATCGCCGGGGCGGCCGGCGACCGGCTCCTTGACGCTGGCCTGGTTGACCACGTTGAAACCCGCGCGGCGCAGCAGCTCGCCGCCCGCGGCCTTGTTGCGCATCGAACGCACGCCGTCGAGCTTGTGGAACGGTTTGCCCAGGGCCGCGGCGATGCCGGCCGTCAGCTCGATGTCGGCTTCCCAGTAGCCGGTGACGCCGTGGACGGGGCCATGATGGCGCTCGTAGTCGCGGATGCTGCCGATGGCGCGCTCGAGCGCGCCCGGCTTGGTCGTGTCCACCGGGATGTGCACGTGGGCGAGCTTGGACGCCCAGCTGCCGGCCTTGGCCACCAGCACCACCTCGACGCCCAGCTCGCGGGCCCGCTCCAGGATGAAGCGTTTGGACGAGTAGCCGTCGCCGACGATGACGATGCGTTTGCCTTTGAGGCGGTCGCGGCGCGCGCGCGCCAGGCCCAGCTCGACGAGCTCGCGCGAATGCTGGCCGGCCTTGCGCGGGTTGAGCTTGTCGAACTGCTTCTGGCCGCCGGAGTCGTGGCCGTTGACCTCGATGAGCTTGGGCGCGAGTTTCCCGTCCTCGAGCGCGACCATGGTGTCGATGCCGATGAAATCCATGCGCCCCTGGTTGGGCTCGTCGCCGACGGGCGTTCGTTTGGCCTCGCGGCGCGCGATGCCCATGTGGATGCGTTCGCCGGAGCGGTTGACCCGGTCGTAGAACGCGTTCGCCTCGGCGGAGGTCGTCAGCAGGCCGTGCTGGCGGCGCAGCATCTTCACCACGTCCTCGAGGCGGATGACGGCGGCGGCGCGTTCGGGGTGCCCCTCGGGCTCGGCCGCCGTCGGCCCGCCCCAGCTGCCGGCGCGCACGAAGGACGCCATGCTCTTGGCGCCGCCGTCGGGAGTGCGCGAGACGAAGGTGCGGATGTTCCAGTCCTTCTTGAGCGGGGAGTCGGGGGGCAGGGCGGCGATCTCGGCCTTGGTGAGCGGGACGATATCGACCATCTCGCCGCGCAGCTCGCCGGCCATGCGTTTGCCGGTGTAGGGCTCGGTGCGGAAGTAGATGGCGGGCGGCTCGATGCGCTGGTCCACGAGCACGGCGCCTTCCGAGGACATGTGCGGGTCGTTGCGCAGCGCCATGACGTAATCGGTCATCTCCTCGAGCACGCCCGGGACCGTCGTGTCGAAGAACTCCACGCCGCGCGAGGAGCGGAAATAGGACGAGGAGGGCTTGATGACGACTTCGCGGGCGCGGTTATGGCGCAGGAACGCCTGGATCTCCTCGCGGACGCGCTCGCGGCTCTCGGGCATGTCCACCAGCCGCGCGACCAGCTGGTCCGCGAACTCCTCGAGGTGCATGCGCACGGGGTTGCGGGGCATGAGGAAGCCCACCGACAGCGGGACGCCTTCGCCGACCTCGGCCGCGATCATGCGCGTGTGCATCTTCTCCTTGAAGATGGACAGCAGCTCGTCGGAGGCGGAGAAGGGAATCTCGCTGCCGCGCTCCAGCGGCGCGCCGTCGGTGCGGCTGTTGGCCGCCTCGGTGAAGAAGTTCGCGCTGTAGCCGACGGGCCGCGGGAAGCGGTACTCGACGAGCACGGGACGGCCCTTCTTGTCGAAGTACAGGCCTTTGCGGAGGTAGATGCGGTTGCGGCCCGCGGCGATGGGGCGGCCGCCCGCGTCGAACTCCACGGGCACGGTTTTGCCGTCGCCATCGACCTGGAAGAACCAGGACGGGTCGAAAGCCAGGTGCCAGTCGCCCGGGGAGCTCTTGCCGCCGCGTTTGGCGATGGCGAGTTTGTACACCGACGCGTTGACCAGCCACGCCACGGTGGGCCGGTCGGGGTTCACCGGCGCTTCCTCGCGGACCGTCCGATACGGCGGCAGGCCGAGAGCCTTCAGATTCGCGGCCAGGCGTTCATATTGCACCGCCTCGCTGCCGGGTTTGGACCGATGGATGGTGTAGCTCAGCCCCGAGACCGGCAGGCGCCCGGTGACGGGCGCCGGGACCGCAGCGTCCGCGCCATCAGCCGGCGTCTCTTCCTTTAGAACGCCGTCTTTCTTCCAGAACTGGTCGAAGAAGTCGCCGAGCGCGTCGGAGGCCGTGGGCGAGGCGGAAGCGCCTCCGGCCGGCGGCGCGACGCGTTGGGACAGCCGCTCGACGGAGGTGAGCGCGGCTTCGGGCGCGCCGGGCTGGCCGGGGCGAGACGGCGTCGCCCAACACGAGCACGCGCAGGACCGCCGCGCGGCGCGGCCGCGCGCGCCGAGGGCGCCGTGACGCCGGCCGCGGAAACGAGCGCGGACGGGGCCTCCGCCGTCAGGCGCGACGCGTCGGACGGCGCGGTGAGCAGGCCCGCCGCGGGCGACAGCGGCGTCAGCGAGCCGGCCGTCAGGTCGAGCGGGGTGACGCCGAGCAGGGCGCCGCCGGCGGGCACGACCGAGACGCCCGGCGCGGCGCCCGCGCGGCGCGCCGTCGGCCGCGCGGCGCGGTTGGCCGAGGCCGGGACCGGCGGGCCCGGCCGCGAGCAGCGCGGCGAGCAGAGCGGAGAGGAGCCTGAGGGGCGTTCTCGACACCATCAGTCCCAGTGTAATGTGTTCTCGCCGTTTCCGGTAGGGGTCTTTCGGTTCCTATAAGATAGGCCTTTGGTCACCCCGTTTTGGTGCCCCGTTGGTCCCCTGGCGCGCGGCGCGTCCCGGGCTTATACTCACGGCATGAGCCCCCTCCCCCGCTCCCGCGCCCTGCTGCTCATCTTGGCCCTCGCCTCGCCCGCCGCCGGCGCCCCGCTGGCGCGCGTCGCGCGTATGGCCCCGGTCCTGGAGTTCGCGCAGGCCCACGCGGGCTTCCGCGCTTCCTTAGTATCCCAGATCGCCCTGGCCGGCCAGCTCAGCGCCGCGCCCACCCCTTCGCTCACGCCGTTGCTCGCGCCCGCGCTCACGCCCGCCGACCTGTGGTCGCCGCAGGCCGCGCGCCTGGTCGGCGCCCTCGTGGCCCAGCGCCACCGGCTGCGGAGCTGCGTCCGCGCCTGACCGAGCTGCTGGGCGCGGCGCCCGCGGCCCAGCTCGAGGCCGCGGCCGAGGCCTTCGCGGCCAAACGCGCCGCCAGCCCCGCGCTCGAAGCCCAGCTCGCCGGGCTGGCGCGAGGCCTCGACCTCGACGACCCGGTCGCGCTCGAAGCCTACGGCGCCGTGCTCTTCGACCAGGCCGGCCGCCGCGGCGGCGCGCTGCATCACCGACCGACGTCGGGCTCGTGGCCGTGCCCGAAGGCCCCGGCCGCGCGCCGCTCGTCTCCTTGTCGCGCCCCGGCCAGCGCCCGGCGATGTCGCCGGCCGAGCTCGCCGCCTACGTGGAGAAAAACAAAGAGGTCAGCCCGCGCGGCCTCGTGCGCGTGAGCTTCGCCTCGGGCGACTACCGCCCGCAGTACCGCGAGGCCCTGCGCGCGTTGAAGGTCAACCGCGTGACCATCAAGAACCCCTCCCGCGACGAGATCGCCCGCCTGGCCGGCGACGAGCACGACTTTCGCCTGGTCTCCGAGAAGGTGCGCTGGGTGATGACCACGCGCACGATGGACGAACACATGGCGGAGCTGGCCGACAACACGAAGGGCGGCAAAGGCTCCAACGCCAGCCAGTTCCGCAAGCAGCTCGAGAAGGCGCGGACCATCCGCACCAGCGAGCCGGCCCTGCTCACCGTCGAGAACTGGGAGAAGTGGTACGACATCTACGAGCAGGAGATCGTCGGCGTGGGCAACGAGCGCGGCCGCGTCGGCCGCCGCGCCGTGGAGCGCGACATGGCGCGCAAGCTCGGCGCCGAGAAGCTGCGCGAGGAAGGCTGGTACGGGGTGTTCTACTACGACGAAGCCGGTACGATGCTGGGCGGCGACATCTACAAGGCGCTGCCCGAACGCGGCCTGTTCGTCAACGGCTACGCCGCCTACCGCCCCGAGCTCAAGGCCTTCAACCCGGCCATCCGCGCCTTCGACGAAGGCATGAAGCTCGCGGCCCGCGAGGGTTACCCGCTGTTCAGCTTCGGCATGGACACCAACATCGGCGGCTACGACTACAGCATGGGCCTGATGGCCAACAAGGCCGGCTTCCTGCTCGAGCCGTTCCCCGAGGGCGACGTATTGCTGTCCTCGATGATCGACGATTCGCCCGTCGCCGCGGTCGTCAACGGCCAGGGCCATACCGCGGGCTACGGCTACTTCGGGGTGTCCGACGCCCTCAAGGAGCGCTACCTCGCCGAGCTCGAGGCCGGGACGGCCAAACCCGCCGACCAGCTCCTCGGCCGGACCTTCCGCCGCGACGGCGACCAGGTGCGCGCGCAGGGCGGCATGACGTCACGGGAAGCGACGTTGTATTGGCACTACCAGGGAACGTCGCCCGACGCGTTGCGGACCCCGCGCGGAATCCCCGTGGAGCGGCGGCGCATGACCACGCCGCCCAGCGTCGCCTCGAAGGAGTAGCTTAACGCCCGTCGAAGGACGGGGCGACCAGCGACTCGAGCTGCGTGCGCACGCGGCGGCCGTCCACCGGGTTGGCGGGCGGCGCGCCGGCGCCGGGCACGCCCACCGGCGCGTTCTGCTCGAAGACCACCGCGGAGGCGCGGCGCGTCTTGATGAAGGCGAAAGGGGTCGCGACCACCGACGCCGCGAAGCCGGCGCGCGACGGGCGCACGGGCTGGTAGAACACCACGAGGCGGGAGGGGTCGAGCGGGTCGTTCATCACGTCCACGTCCACGGTCACGCCGGCGCTGCGCGTCTGGCCGAGGAACACGGCCGCGACCTGCTCGCTGTCGAAGCTCACCTGGGGAATCGGCTGGTCGGGGGCGTGACGCGCCCACAGGGCCTTCCAGGACGCCTCGTCGGTCACGGCCTCGGTGTGCAGCGTGCGCACGCCGCTGTATTGCCCGTCGAGACGGTCCCAGGCGGCGGCGGGAGCGGCGGCGGCGAGCAAGGCGAGGCCGAGCAGGGCGTTCTTCATGCCTTCATCCTACCAACAGGCCGCCCCGAACCCTGCGGGCCGGGGGGCCTGAAAAGGGGCCGCCAGGGGACCCCCCCAACCCTGGGCCTAAGGTCCCGGCCCTGCTATAATCGCCCCATGAGCCCCCGCGCCCCCCTCCTCCTGCTGTGCCTCGCCGCCTGCGCCACGGCGCAGCCCGCCCCGACGCCTCGCGAGATCCGCCTCACCCCGGAGCAGGCGTTGTCGGTCGGCCGCAAGATCTTCCAGAACGAGGCCGGAAGCAAGGTCGAGCTGCTGACGTTCTGGAACGTCAACGAGGATTTCCCCTCGATGGGCATCGGCCACTTCCTGTGGTACGTGCCGGGACGCCCCGGCCGCTTCACGGAGACCTTTCCCGGCCTGCTCGACTTCCTGGCCGCCGAAGGCACGGCGTTGCCCGCCTGGCTCCACGTCACGCCCCGCCCGGGCTGCCCCTGGAACGATCGCGCGGCCTTCTACGCCGAGTTCGACGGGCCGCGCCTGACCGAGCTGCGCCGCCTCCTGGCCGACACCATCCCCCTGCAGGCTCGTTACATCGCCAAACGCCTGGAGGCGGCCCTGCCGAAGGTGCTCGCCGCCGCGCCCGCGGCCGAACGCGCCCGCCTCGAGGAGCGTTTCTACCGCGTCGCGGCCGCGCCCAACGGCGTGTACGCCTTGGTGGACTACGTGAACTTCAAGGGCGAAGGCGTCAACACGGCCGAGCGCTACAACGGCGAGGGCTGGGGCCTGCTGCAGGCGCTCCAGCTGATGCAGGACGCCGCCGCGGGGCAGCCGTCGGTGGAGGCCTTCGCCGCGGGGGCCGACGCCGCGCTCACGCGCCGCGTGGCCAACGCCCCGGCCGACCGCCGCGCCGCCGAAAACGGCTGGCTGCCCGGCTGGCGCCGGCGCCTAGCCACCTACCGCGAGCCCTGATCAGCGGTAGTAGGAGTCCCGGTTGTACAGGAAGTAGGCGTCGAAGGGCTGCAGCTGGGGCAGGCGCACGAAACGCTCGCCCTTGTCGGCCGACTCCTCCGCCAGCCCGAAGGCCAGCTTCGGCTTCTCTTCCTTCTTGTCGTCGGGCTCCTTGACGAAGCCGGTCTCCTTGATCTGGTGCACGACGTTGTCCACCCACTTCAAGCGGACGGCCTCGTCGGCGAACTCCTCCCAATCGCCGTCCACGTTGTGCTCGTACATCTGCTTGGTGAACTTGTCGAGCGAGACGCCCATCTTCTTGGCGACGGGCTCGCGCAGGCGGCGGTCCCAGTCGTGCAGCACGTCGAGCTGCTGCTTCTGCTGGGTCGGGTTGCCCGCGAGCACGCTCCAGATCTGGTGGTGCAGGATGATGGCGTTGGGGTAGGCGTAGGACCGGTCGGCCATCGTCGCGATGACGGCGGCCATGCTCGCGGCGTAGGACTTCACCACGACGTGGACCGGGGCCTTGGACCCCTTCATCGCCTTGAGGATGCGGTAGCCCTCCATCACCGACCCGCCCGGGCTGCGGTCGATGACGATGAAGATGGGCAGCTCTTCGGACTTGTTGTTCCAGTAGTGGATGCGCTCGGTCACGAAGTCGGCGGCGCCATAAACGATGGGCCCGTTGAGCGCGATGCGCCGGTCGGTGATCGTGAGCACGCCGTCCTTGAACGGCTCCTTCTGGTACTCGGGCTCGCGGTTGGCCTGCGACTTCCACTTCTCCTTCTTGTCGCGCAGGTCGAGGTCCACCTTCAGGCCCACGGTTTTGCTCTCGGCCAGCTCGTTTTCGGCGCGCAGCTTGCGGCTCGTGAAGTCGAGCTCGCGCATGGCCACGTCCATCTTGAGCTTGGACATGTCGGCTAACGCCTGCTCCGCGGCGAGGCGCTCGCGGGCGAGCTCGTTCTCCAGGCGCAGCTTGTCGCGCTGGCGTCGCATGACGAGCTGCTCCTTCTTGAAACGCTCCTCATCGACGTTGCCTTCGAGCTGCAGCTTCTTGAGCTCGGCCTCCAGGGCCACGAGCTCTAGCTTCTGCTTCTCATAGAGGAGGTTGTATTTGGCGACGACCTCCTCGCGCTCGTCGTTGATTGCGCGCAGCCGCGCCACGGTTTTCTGCTGCTCGATCTGGTTGGTCGCGGTGAGCTTGTCGAGCTGGGTGCGCTCCTCCGAAGGCCCCGAGCCGCCGGACGGGGCCGGCGCGACGATGGAGGACGCGGAAGGGCCCGAGAAGGTCGGCGACGCCGGGCCGGCGGGCTTGGTCGCGCCGTTCGTCGTCGTGGTCGGCGCCGCCTTGGGGGAGGGAATATCGGCCGCGCGTTTGGCGGGCTCCGCGCGCGTCTCAGCCTGCTTCAGCGCCTCCTTAAGGTCCTGGGACCAGGCGGGCGCGGGCAGGAGAATGGCGGCGGACAGCAGCAGGCGAAGGGTTTTCATCAGGGGCTCCTCGGACACCGAAGGATAAGGCGGGTCCCGCCCCGCGTCAAGGGGGCGTCAGCCGAAGAGAGACTTGAGCAAGCCGCGCGCCGCCGAGACCGTGAACGCCATGGTGTCGGGGTCGTAGGTCACGGGCGGGCCCGACGCCGGGCGCTCGCGGTCGCGCAGGCGTTTGAACTCGTCTTGCAGGCGGCGCAGGTCCCGCTCGCGCGCCGCGTCGAGGCCCCCGTCGCGCACGAAGGCGGCGATGGCCGCCAGCTCCTCGGCGTCGAACCAGCTGCCGTGCGGCTTGCACACGTCGATGATGACGCCCGAGGCGTTGGCGAAGTTCACGCGGTTCATCATCTCGCCGCACGACGCGCACGGGCGGTAACGGACCGGGTCGGCGCTCGGGTCCTTGGGCTTCGGCGCGGCGTCGCCGAGGTAGGCGGCCTTGGCCGCGCGGTCCTCGCACAGCCGGCGCAGCGACGCGGGGTCGGCCCACACGCCGCCGCAGTCGGCGCAGCCGTCCAGGCGCACGCCGCCGAGGGTCCGTCCGCCCAGCGGCACGCGGCACGACGGGCACGACAGCGGCCCCGCGGGCTCCTTCGGCGTCTGCGCCTCGCAGCCGGGGCAGGCCGCGGATTCCGAAAACGCCCAGGTGAAGCACCACGGGCAGCGCGCGGGATGCAAAGACGCCTTGCAGTAGGCGCAGGGCACCGGTTTGGACGACGCGGGCGTCTCGGAAGCGGCGCCGCACGACGGGCAGCGCAGGACGGAAGGCTTCATGAATGCTCGCGGATGAGGTGGGCCAGCCACGCGCCTAAGGGCAGCATCACCACGAGCAGCAGCAGCGGATGCTCGCCGCCGAAGGTGATGGACGGGTAATGGTTGGAGAGCATGGTGAACAGCAGCGGCATGGACATGAAGGTGTTGTGTTTGGAGCAGCGTTTGGCCTCGAGCGAGAGCTCCGGCTGCGGCGCCCCGCCCGCGTCGGTGATGGCCATGATCTTCTTCTGGTTGGGGATGATGGTCATCCACACGTTGGTGACCATCACCGTGCCCATCATCGCCCCGACGTGGAGGTAGGCGGCCCGGTCCGACAACAGCTTCATCAACAAGGCGGCGACGGCGAGCTGGAACAGATAAAGCGTCGCGAAGCCCGCGCTCTCGGAGCGGCCGAGCGGGGTCTTCCACACCAGGCGGTAGGCCGCGACCGCCGCGACGAGCGACGCGGCGGAGACGGCCATGCCCTGCCAGCGCGGCAAAGCCGAGCCGTAATCGAGCAGCGGCGCGCCCAGCCAATACGTGCTCACGAGCAAGGCGAAGCCGGTGAGCCAGGTGAACATCGCCTCCCACTTGAACCAGTGGAGCGTGCGCGGCATCACCTCCGGCCACTTCTGCTTCTCGACGAGGTAGAAGCCGCCGCCGTGCACCATCCACAGCTCGCCCGAGATGTTGGGCTTGGCCGCCGCGTCTTTGGGCGGCTCGAAGGCCTTCTCCATCCAGTTGAACAGGTAGGTCTGCCCGATCCACATGATGCCCGCGATGGCGTGGCCCCAGCGCAGGAACAGGCTGACCCACTCTTGAAAATCGCTCATGATGTCACCACCCGTCCTTGGATTGGTCCTGCGCCAACGTCAGCAGATACGAGGCGAGCGCGTCGAGCTCGGTCTCATCGAGCACGCCTTCCCAGCCGGGCATATTGACCTCGGCGGGCGGCCCGTCGTGGACCTCGGGCACCACGCCCCGCTTGAGCTTGGCCTTGAGCTCGTCGGCGGTGTAGGTGCCCATCAGCGGCCCGAGCGCCGGGATGACGCCGCCGTGCGCGCCGGGGTTGGGATGCCCCCCGCGGCCCGCCGGCCCGTGGCAGGCCACGCAGCCCGCGCGCGTGTAAATCATCCGGCCTTTGGCGAGCGGTTCGGCCACGGCGTCCCACGGCTCGACCGTGTCCCAGGCCCGGCCCTTCTGGCGCGAGAGCCAGGCGGCCAGCGCGGCGCGGTCGGCGGCCGGCAGGCCTTGCTCGGGCATACGGGTGTCCGGCTTGAAGTGGCGCGGGCTGGCCAGCCACTTCTCCAGCCACGCCTGAGGGCGGCGGTGCCCCGCCAAGGTCAGGTCCGGGCCGGCGTTGCCTCCTTTATAACCCACCTTGTGGCAGGAGCGGCAGCCGTGCGCGTCGAAAAGGGCCGCGGGCTCGGAGGCGGAAACGAAGGCGGCCAGCAGGAGGGCCAGACCGGTCATGCCCGGCGTTGCCCTGTCGCCGCGTCGAAAAAATGCACGGAGGCCGGCGGCACCTCGACCTGGCAGGAGGAGCCGCCGGTCCAAGAGCCGGACACGACGGCGCGCAGCGACGCGCCGCCCACGTCGAGCGTGAGGATGGTGTGCGAGCCGACGGGCTCGGTGAGCACGACCGAGGCGGGACGACCGGAACCGACCTTGACCTCCTCGGGGCGCACGCCGACGAGCGCTCCCTCGGGCACGGAGGCGAACAAACCGGACTTTTTCGCCTCCGCGGCGGGAACGATATTCATCGGCGGGGCACCCAAGAAGGTCGCGACATAGACGTTGGCGGGCCGCCGATAGATTTCTTCGGGCGCCCCGACCTGCTGGAGCTTTCCTTCATTCATCAGCACGACGCGGTCGGACATGGTCATGGCTTCGACCTGGTCGTGGGTGACGTAAACGACGGTGCCTTTGGCGCGTTTGAAGAGCAGCTTGAGCTCGCCGCGCGTGCGTTCGCGCAGCACCGCGTCCAGATTCGAGAGCGGCTCATCGAGCAGGAACACCTGCGGCTCGCGCACCAGCGCGCGGGCGAGCGCCACGCGTTGGCGCTGGCCGCCGGACAACGCGGCGGGACGGCGCTCGAGCAAGGCTTCCAGGCCCAGGCGCCGGGCCGCGTCGGCCGTGCGCTTGGCGATCTCGGCGGCGGGCGTGCCGCGCAGCTTCAGCCCCATCGCCACGTTTTCGGCGACGCTCAGGTGCGGGTAGAGGGCGTAGTTCTGGAAGACGAAGGCGATGTCGCGGTCCTTGGGCTCGACGTCGGACACCTCGCGCGTCCCGATGTGCAGGCGTCCGGAGTCGGCGTACTCCAAGCCCGCGATGATGCGCAGCAAGGTGGTTTTGCCGCAGCCCGAGGGTCCGAGCAAGGAGACGAACTCGCCGTCGGCGACGGTGAACGACACGCCGTCGAGGACGGGTTTGTTCCCGCCGAACGATTTTCGGACGTCTTCGACTCGCACTTCAGCCATGTTCTTGTCCTTTCATCTAGCCCTTCACCGCTCCCGCGGTGAGACCTTCGACGATGCGGCGCTGGAAGGCCAGCACCATCACGACCACCGGCAACGTCGTCACGACCACGGCCGCGGCGATCTGGCCCCACGGGACCTCGTACACCGTCACGCCCGAGAGCATGGCGATGCCCACGGGCACCGTGCGCGCGGCGTCGCGCGTGACCATGGTCTGCGCGATGAGGAATTCGTTCCAGGAGAAGATAAATACCAGGATGGCCGTCGTCGCGACGGCGGGGGCCGACAACGGCAGGACGATTTTCCAGAGCGTCTGCCAACGCGACAGGCCGTCGAGCCAGGCCGCCTCTTCGACGTCTTTGGGAAGGCGGTCGAAGAAAGCCTTCAACACCCAAATCGCGAACGGAAGGTTCAGCGCCGTGTAAGCGATGATTAATCCCGTCAAGCTGTTGAGCAGTCCGGCGCGCGTGGCCAGCTGTTTTAGCGGCACGATTAAGATGGTGCCGGGGAACAACGACAGACCCAGGATGCCGAGCAAAGCGTAGCGGCCGCCGGGCAGGCCCAAACGAGAGAAGGCATAGGCCGCGGCGGCCGCTAGACCAGTGGTCGCGACCGTTGTGCCCAGCCCCACGAGCAGGCTGTTCCACATATAGGTCGCGAACGGCCTCGCCTTGAAAATCTGAACGTAGCTGCCCATGTCCAGGCTCGACGGCCAATAACGCACGGGCACGGCCGCCACCTCGGCGGCGGGTTTCAGCGAGGTGATGACCTGCCACAGGAACGGGGCCAGGCTCCACACCGTGACGAAGGCCACGGCGAGTCCGAAAAGAACGCGGCCGAGCGGGGTGGGCTTCATCGGGCCGTCCTCTCCTTGGTGACGAACAGCAGGGCCGCGGCCATCAACACGAGCACGCCGGCCATCGCCACGGTGAGCGCGCAGCCGTAGGCCAATTCCTGGTAGCGGAACACGACGTCATAGACGTACACCGAAAGCGTCTGCGTCCGTCCGCCGGGCCCGCCCCCCGTGAGCACGTAGATGAGGTCGAAGATGCCGAAAGCCTGGATGGCGCGGAAAATCACGGCCACCGCGATGGTCGGCCGCAGCAGCGGCAAGGTCACGGTGAAGAAGCGGCGGATGGGGCCGGCCCCGTCGATGGCCGCGGCCTCGTAGAGCTCGGCCGGGATGGCGGCCAGGCCGCTCATGAGCAGCACGGCCATAAACGGCGTCGTTTTCCACACGTCGGCCAGCACGATGGCCCAAAAAGCGCTCGTGGCGTCGGCCAGCCACGGCACCTGCGGCGTCGCGGCCAGCCCGAGGCGGAACATCAAATCGCCCATCACGCCGTAGTCCGCGTTAAAGATCCACCGCCAGGCCATCGCCATCACGGCCGTGGGCAAGGCCCAGGGGATGAGTACCGCCGCGCGGACCAGGCCGCGGCCCTTAAACGGCGTCCACAGCACCAACGCCATCACGAGGCCGAGCACCAATTCGAGGCCCACGGTCACGGCGGTGAACGACAATGTCGTGCGCATGACCGGCCAGAAACGCGTGTCCACGGAAAGGCGGTGGTATTCGCCCGCCAAGCGGAACGTCTCGCCGATGGGGAGCACGCTCACCACGGCCATGACGAGCAAGGCCGGCGCGGCGTAGAGCCAGTTGACGGCGCCGGCCTTGGACGGGTCCTTCATCATCTCACCGTCGCCGCCCGGATCTCGACGGCGGCCGCCTTCAGCGCCTCGGCCGGCTCTTCCTGCCGCGACAACGCGGCGGAGACGTGCATCTGCAGCGCGTCGGAGATGCGCGGCCAGCGCGGGTGCGCGGCGCGCGGGCGCGTCACGGACAACACGGCGTACAGGTCCTTGATCTGCGGCGACGCCTTCAGCACGTCTTTGTCCGCGAACAGCGCCTTGCGCGTGGGCAGGATGCCGCCCTGGAAGTAGGCCAGCTTCTGGCTCTCCGTGTTGGCGAAGAACTCGGCGAGTTTGTAGGCCTCCTCCGGGTGTTTGGAGAAGGCGGAGATGCCGAAGCCCCAGCCGCCGAGGGTCGCCGCGGGTCGGCCGCCCGGGCCCGCCACCATCGGGACGATGCCGACCTTGCCGCGCACCGGGGATTTTTCGGCCTGCATCAGGTTCCAGGCGTAGGGCCAGTTGCGCATGAACACGGCCCGGCCCTCCTGGAACGTGTTGCGCGCCTCCTCCTCCTGGTAGGTCAGCACGGACTGCGGGATGATCTTGTCCTTATAGATGCCGTCCACGAGCGCGGTGAGCGCCGCGACCGCTTCGGGCGCGTCGATGACCACGGCGCCGGACGCGTCGAGCAGGTCGCCGGAGAAGCCCCACACGACCTCCATAAACGCGCAGACCAGGCCTTCGTACTGCTTGCCCTGGAACACGAAGCCGACGATATCCTTGGTCTGCGTCGCTTTGGCCGCGGCGACGAGCTGCTCCCAGGTGCGCGGCACCGGGATGCCTTTGGCCGCGAGCAGGTCCTTGCGGTAATAGAGCAGGCCGCCGTCGGACTGGATGGGCACGCGGTACAGCTTGCCGGCGTATTTGGAGCCCTCGATGTCGCCGGCGAGGAACGCCGCCTGGGTCTTCGGCGTGAACAGGTCGTCGAGCGGGCGCAGCCAGCCGTTGGCCGCGAACTTCGGCAGCCAGGCGATGTCCATGTACACCAGGTCGTAGGCGTCGTCCTTGGCCATGAACGCGGTCGAATACATGTTCTCGCGCGCGTCCCCGGAGGACGGGCCTTCGATCATGTCCACCTTGATGCCCGGGTTCGCCTTCTCGAAGCGCTCGATGATGACCTTGGAGAACCCGCCGACGTCCGGGTTGGCCAGGTAGCGGATATGGAGCTTGCCGTCGTCGGGTTCGGTGCGGCCGCAGGCCGCGAGAGACGCGGCGAGGAGGACGAGAGCGAGCCGCCGGGACATGGCTTATTCTACCTTAGTAGAATGGCGCGGATGGACACGCCTCCTCTGGTCACGCCGCGCCTCGCGTTGCGCCGCTACCGGGCCGAGGACTTCGACTTCTTCGCCTACCTGCTCGGGCGCGACGAGGTCACGCGTTATTCCTCCAGCGGGCGCCTCAGCCGCGAGCAGGCCCGCGCGTTGTTCGACAAGATCTTCCCCATCTACCGCGACGGCAAGTTCGCCATCTGGTGCGTCACGCAGGGCGCCGTGCCCATCGGCCACGCCGAGCTCAAGCCGCGCGCCGGCGAGGCCGGCCTGGAGCTGGTGTATTTCCTCGACGTGGCGCATTGGCGCAAAGGTTACGGCACCGAGCTGGTCCAAGCCCTCGTCGCCTACGGCGAGACCCTCTCCCCCCGCCTGCTGGCCACCGTGGACCCCGACAACGCGCCGTCCATCCGCCTGCTCCAGAAGGCCGGCTTCGTCTTCTACAAACGCGAGGAAGAACCCACCGGTCCCTGCAGCTACTACGAACGGGTGCGTTAGGCCAGCTGGCCGCCGCACGACGAGCCCGAGCCCGCGGTGCAGCCGTAGCAGTGCCGGGCGGTGACGACGGTCCGCGCCGCCCACTTCGCCGGGTCGAAATCGAACACGGTCATGCCCGCGACGGCGACGGGCAGCTCCAGCATCTGGTTGAAATCGCAGTCGTAGAGCTTGCCGTCCCAGCCGACCGAAAGGGTGTTGCGGCACATCAGGCCGTCCACGGTGCCCGGGTTGTACGCGTTGACCAGCACCTTCATGTATTCCTCGAGGTTGCCGGACTCCTCGAGCCAGTCCAGGTAGCGGGAGATGGGCATGTTGGCGATGCACAGCAGGCGGTCGAAGAAAACCCCCTCCTCGGCCAGCGCCGCCTTCCATTCCTTCTCCATCGCCTGCTGGTCGCCCGGCAGGAACGCCCCGACGGGGTTCGAGATGAGGGTGAGGACCTTCTTGGCGTCGCCGCGGCCGTAGCCGCGGTCGTTGAGGAGCTTCATCGCCCTCAGCGACTTGTCGAAGGTCCCGTCGCCGCGCTGCGCGTCGGTGGAGCGCCGCCGCATGTGCGGCAGCGACGCCGTCACCTCGACGCCGCGCTCGGCCAGGAAATCGGCGAGGTCCTTCTCGCGCTCGAGCAGCAGCACGGTGAGGTTGCAGCGGTCGATGACGCGTTTGCCTCGTTCGACGCACGCGTCCACCAGGCGCCGGAAATGGGGGTTGAGCTCGGGCGCGCCGCCGGTGAGGTCCACGACGCGCGCCGCGGTTTTATCGAGCGCCGCGAGGCAGGCGTCCACAGTGCGGGCGTCCATGTTCTCGACGGTTTTATCGGGACCCGCGTCCACGTGGCAGTGGCGGCACGTCATGTTGCACAGCTTGCCCAGGTTGACCTGGAAGATGTCGAGCGCGGCCGGACGCAGCGGCCCGCCGACGGCCGCGGCGAAGGACGCCCCGTGCGGGGCGTCCTTCAAGGGCAGCGACGCCAGGCGCTCGCGCTGCAGCGCCGGGGACCGGCTCACATGCTCGCCTTCTCGGCGTGCTCCTGCATCTGGCGGCCGTGGACCAGCGACGCGCCGCCGCGGATGGCGCAGGCGACGTGCACCGCCTCGGTCATCTGCTCGAGGTCCGCGCCCTGCTTGAGCGCGTCGGCGCTGTAGGCGTCGATGCAATACGGGCACTGCACGGCGTGGGCCACGGCCAGCGCGATGAGGGACTTCTCGCGCACGGACAGGGCGCCCGCCTTGAACACCTCGCCGTAGTAGTCGAAGAACTTCGCGGCCAGCTTCGGGGCGCCCTTGGCGATGTCGCCGAAGCCGTGCAGGTGCTTCTTGTCGTAGTAGTGATCGCTCATGCCGTGATGATAGGAATTTGGGAGAATCGCCGCGTGAGGCCCGCCTGGTCCGTCGTCATCCCCGCCCTCGACGCCGACGCCGCGCTCGCGCGGCTCCTGCCCTACCTCAAGGAGACCGGCGGCCAGGACGTCGAGCTCGTCGTGGCCTCGCCGGCGGCGGCGCGCCGCCACGACGCGCGCCTCGTGCGCGCGCCCGCGGGCCGCGGGGCGCAGCTCGCCGCGGGCGCAGCGGCGGCCACGGGCGAACGGCTCTTGTTCCTGCACGCCGACAGCGTTCCCCCGCGCGATTGGCGGGGCATCCTGGAGCGCGCGCTCGCCGCCCGCCCCGACGCGGCGTTCGCCTTCTCGCTGCGTTATGACAACGGCGGGCTCGGCGCGGCGCTCGTGGCCTGGGGCGCCAACCTCCGCTCGCGTCTGCGTTCGGAGCCCTACGGCGACCAAGGCCTGGCCATGACGGCGAAGACCTACCGCGACGCCGGCGGCTACAAGCCGCTGCCTCTCTTCGAGGACGTCGATTTCACGCGCCGGCTGCGCGCGCGCGGCGGCGTCGCGACCCTGGACGCCGCCGTCACGAGCTCGCCCGAGCGCCTCGAGCGCCACGGCGCCTTCGCCAACGTCCTGCGCAACGCGCGTTTGAAGTCGGCGTGGGAAGGCGGCGAGGACCCGGATGCGTTGTGGAGCGCTTACACCGGCCGCCCACCGAGAAGGGAGGCCCTGGCGGTGTTCGCCAAGCCCCCCATCGAAGGCAAGGTCAAGACCCGCCTGGCGGCCGACATCGGCCCGGCCGAAGCCGCCGCCGTGTATCGTCGGCTCGCGGAGCAGACCTTCGCCGTCGCCCGCGCGTTCGCGTCGTCGGGCGGCTCGGCCTATCTCTATTACGACGGCGAGCTCGACGATTTCGCCGTCGGCTCCGGCCTCGGCGCGCGCCGCCAAGCCGCCGGGGGCCTCGGCGAACGGCTAGCCGCCGCTCACCACGAATTGTTCGCGGAAGGCTACAGCCGCGTCGCGACCATCGGCACGGATTGCCCGGACGTGACGCCGTCGCGGTTGGCCGGAGCCTTCTCCGCGTTGCGGGAATCAGCCGTCGTGTTCGGCCCGTCGGTGGACGGCGGCTACTGGCTCGTCGGCCAATCCGTCGAGGAGCCCGGCGTCTTCGCCGACATCGACTGGTCCACCGAGAGGGTTCTCGCCCAAAGCCTGGAGCGCGCCGCCTCCCTCGACCTCACCGTCCGCCGGCTGGACACCCTCCGCGACATCGACACCCTCGACGACCTGAACGCTAGCGGGAGGCGCGGGTGAGGAGGTAGGAGGTCGCCAGGTAGAGGGGGATGGCGACGGTGGCGGCCCAGAACAGCCAGGGGGCCGCGAAGCCGGCGGCGAACATGGTCAGGAGCACGGCCCAGCCGCCCATGACGACGCCCCAGGCGGAGCCGGTGAACCACACGACGTTTTTGGTGTGCATGGCGCGCGGCAGCATCAGCAGGTTGCCCGCCATCGCCAGCAGCAAGGTGCCGATGGCGATGCCGGCCATGCCCGCGGGGTTGCTCACGTTGGACATGAGCTGCGCGACGGGCCCGTACATGAACAGCAAGGTGGCGGTCCAGGCCCCGAGGTTCGACCACAGGCTCTTGAGCGGGGCCGGCAGGCGGCCCTTCGAGTCGTAGTAGGTCGCGGCCAGGCCGAGCAGGCCCGCGATGACGCCGGGCCAGTAGGAGAACAACGCGGCGGGCGCGAAGGTGGTCCACAACACCTGCGGCAGGATGACGAGGCCGAGCAAGGAGCTCGCCTTCGACCAGAAGGACCACAGCCCCGCCGGGGCCTTGTCCTTGAACTTGAGCCAGTTGAGCGCGAGGCCCGCGACGATGGCGCCCATCACCGCGGCGAAGGCGGCCGCGGGCATGAAGCCCGCCAGGAAGATCTGCGTCACGACCACGGCGCTGGTGACCACGCCGATGGCCTGCACGCGCGCCGCGCTGGTCTCCTTCTGCGAGGCGAACCAGGACAGGAGCAGCATGTTGCCGAGGATGCCCGTCGAGTAGCCCATCCACGGCAGGTTCGCCAGGGCGTCGGGGTTGCCGGCGAGGAGGTTGGTGACGTTCGCCCAGATCTGCGGCGCCTGCAGCGCGAGGAACGGCACGGCGGCGAAATCGGTCAGGCGCTGGGTCCAGCGGTCCCACTTCGTCGCGAAGGAGGACTTGGCGGGCGGGGCGGGCAGGCCCTCGCCGGGGCGCGGGCCGTCGTTAGGCGCGGCGAGGCGCTGCGCGGGCGAGGACGTCAGGACGGTCTCGACCTGGAAGAGGTGCGTGCCGCCGCCGGGCAGCTCGATGTAGAGCCCGTTGGCGAGCAGGTCCGCGCCGTCGCGCTCGAAGGAGACGGACGCGTCGAGCCGGTCGGTGAAGCGGTAACGTTTCCCGGCCTCGGGCAGGAAGGCGCCGAGGTCCTTGAGCACGGCCTTGTCGAAGCGGAACTGCGCCGCGGCCTTGGACTCGGACCAATTGGCGGCCATCACGAAGGTGTGGACGGCGTCGCTCTGGCTCCAGGCCGCGATGGGCGCGTCGTAGTTGGGCTCGAGCACCTCCATCACGCCGCGGTCGAAGGTGTCGGCGGCCTCGGCGCCGACGGCGAGCACCTTGGCGAGGTGGTCGCGGTTGGCGGCGTTGGACTTCGTCCAGTCGATGGCGACGGGGATGTCGTAGGGGATGGCCTTGGCCGTGTCCACGGACTTGGACAGGTCGCCGATGAGGTTCTCGCGCTGGCCCACGCCCTGCTCGAGGCCGTTATAGTAGAGGATGGGGCGCATCAGCATCGCGGTGAGCACCGCGGACTTGAACAAGGAGCCGAACTTGTCCACGGGGTTGCCCTCCCCCCCGTCGTGCGTGCCCACGAAGTTCACCATCGGCGCGCCGCCGCGCTGCCAGCGGCGGAACGCGGCGTGGCGCAGGGCCTCGCGGATGCGCGAGGCGGAGCGCGACTGCATCGCGTCGTAGAGCCCGACCTGGCCGCGCGAGCCGTCGTGGTCGTTCTTGTTATAGACCCCGTCGGAGCCCGAGCGCGACAGCTCGTCGGCGTGCGCGTAGGCCTCATCGATCATGACGGCCGAGCCGGTGCGCGCCTTGACGGCGTCGGTGGCCTCCTCGAAGAACTCGGCGCCGCGCAGGGCCTGCCAGCGCTTCTCGAAGCCGGCCGTCATGTTCGCGTGGGCGTCGCGCATCCAGCCCGCGGGGATGTCGTTAAGCTCGTCGCGCAGGATGTGCAGCCAGCGCGAGGGATAACGCGCGTTGAGGATCTCGTAGGCCATGTCGCGGCGGGCCGAATCCACGCCCAGGTCCTCGAAGAGGCGCTTCATCTGGGCGGTCTGCCACTCGCGCGCCGCGGGCTGCGAGTAGTCGATCTGCGCGAGGTCCACCCACATCACGTCGCCGAAGTCGGTGCGCGGGTGGTGCACGAGGATGCGCATCGGCTTGCGCGAACCGTCGGGCATCGGGTAGGCCTCGGTGCGCACGAGGCGGTAGATGGGCGCGCGGTACGGGCTGCGCTCGCGCGGGACCTGCGCCATGATCTCGTCGTCGGAAAGGTGCTGGGGCGGCACGACGTGCAGGAAGCTCTCCGGCCGCTTGAGGATCATCTCGCTGTCGAGCGAGGTGTGGTTGGGGATGAAGTCGAGCTTGACCTTGAGCCCCGCCGCGTGGGCGCGCGCGACCAGGGCCTTGAAGCCCGCCTCGCCGCCGAGCTCCTTCTTCAGGATGTAGCCCTTGATGGAGTACGACGAGCCGCCGCCCGTGCCCCAGCGGTTGACCTCGCCGATCTCGAAGACGTCCATGAGCCACAGCTCGTTGGCGCGGATGGCGGGGTCGTTCTTGAGGCGGAGCAGCTCCGCTTCGTCGAGCGAGTCGAAGAAGTTCTTGCCGGGCTTCAGGCGGTTGTAGGCGCGCGCGAAGAGCATATACGTCGAGTTGCGCCGGCCCCAGGCCGCGTCGTCGAAGGAGGAAACGCGGGCGCGCAGGCTGTTGACGATCTCGACGAGGAGCGCGTCGAAGCGCGCTTCCTTCATATCCAGCGGCAGCGCCTCGGTGCGCAGGTCGGCGAAACGCGTGCGCCAGGCTTCCATGACGGGCGAGCCCGAGAGCAAAGCGTCCACGTAGGCGAACTGGTCGTTGAGTTGACCGCTGGTGGACACGCCGCGCGACGCCAGCTCGCGGCGGCTGTAGAGGAAGCCCTCGAGGCCCGCCGAACGCGCCGCGGCCCAGCCCGACGGCGTCTTGAAGCGGAAGGCGCTCACGCGCGCGCCGTCGGCGGCGTCCACGCCGTCCATGAGCACGCGTTTGTAGTCCTTGAGCCAGGCGCGGCGCGCCTTGGCGTTCTCCGGCGCGGGCTCCTCGAACGCGGCCAGCGCCGTGAACTTGGCGGCCGCCTCGGCCGGGCGCAGGCCCGGCAGGCGGGCGCGCAGCGAGGACCAGAGGTTGCCCCAGAAGCCGGGCTCGGGTTCGACCGCGGACGCGGGCGAGGCGGCCGGGCGGAGCTTCTCCGCGTAGGCCGCGGCCTCGCGCGCGAGCGCGGCGGGGTCGTTGAGGCGGGCCTCCAACGAGGTCATCGCGCCGCTCAGGTCGGCGAACAGGCCGCCGCCGACCTCGTGCGGGCGGCTGGCCGGCATCGGCGTGAGGTGGCGCACGGCGTGCGCCGTGTCAGGCTGCAGCACGCCGTTCTCCAGGCGAGCCTGGGAAGCGGACTCGTCCACCTCGACCGGCAACGTGAAGCTTCTGGCGTAGGCAGTGCGGCTGCGTTCGCGCACCAGCAACCGTTCGCCTTCGGCGGCCGGCGCGTCGGCGGGCGACGAAGCCTCGATGCTGATGGCTTGACGCTCGGTCGTGCCGCGGGCCGAGTAGAAGGCGGGCTCGCGCGAGCCGGAGGCCGCGGCGACCGTGACCGCGAGCGCGGAATCGCCGGGCGCCGACACCGTGTCCGCGCGCGGGCCGGCGTCGCCCGCGGCGACGACCACGCCCAGGCCCGACGCCACGAGCCGGTCCACGAGCACGGTGAGCGCGGCCTTGCGGCGGGCGGGCGCCGTCAGCCCCAAGGAGATGATGACGGGGCCTTGGCCCGCCGCGGTCTCGGCCAGCGCCTCGAGCGCGGCCATGACGCGGGCCTCGGAGATGCCGGCCGAGGCGCGCACCTTGATGAGGGAGAGGTCCGCGCCTTTGGGCAACGAGACCGGCGTCTCGCCGTCGCCCAGGTCCACGACCGTGCCGCCGCCCTGCGGGCCGTTGACCAGCGGGTAGAGGGGCAAGGACGGGCGCACGCCGAAGCCGCGGTGCTGGAGCGCGAGCGTGAAGGCGTAGAGCTTGTGTTCGGGGACCGACACCCACAGCAGGCCCGAACGCGCCAGCGGCGCGCGCACCGTCGCCTCGAAACGGGACAGGAACAAGTGGTCGAGCGAGGCCGAGTCGCCATCGGAAGGCGGCAGGACGAGGAGGTCGAGCGGCCCCGCCGCGGCGTCCACGCCCGCGACGCCGGTGCCCGCGGGGTCGGCCAGGGCGGTCGGCGCGTCGAGCGGCACGTTGACCACGCGCGCCAGCTGCTGGACGAGCTCGCTGAGCGCGCCGGGCTTGAGGATGGCGGTCTTGTTGCGCACCACGAAACCGGTGACGATGGACTTCAGCGGCTCCTGGCGCAGGCGCGCGACGAAGGTCTTGTCGCGCAGCGCGATAGGGAAGAACTTCTGGATGGTGCGCGTCAGCGCGATGTTGTCGGGGCCGGCGGCGTCGAGCAGGTCCATGACGACCTGGTCGCTGACCGCCTCGGGGGCGGCCGAGGCGATATTGCCCAGCGACGCGGCCGCGAGGTGGCGGATGTTGCCGCGCTCCGCGGCGTCCTTGACCCGGCCCGACAACGCCTCCGCTTCCTTAGCGGTGACCTGGGCCTGGAGCTGGCCGAGCAGCCAGGCGGCGGTGAAGCGGGCGCTCTTCTCGGCCGAGCCGAGCTCTTTAAC
The DNA here is from genome assembly GCA_965283875.1 of uncultured Elusimicrobia bacterium. Lineage (GTDB taxonomy): Bacteria > Elusimicrobiota > Elusimicrobia > UBA1565 > UBA9628 > GWA2-66-18. The sequence goes on from CBDIQC010000001.1 coordinate 732,428, forward strand.
CGCGCGCGCGATGGCGGCGCGGTCGCCGCGGCGGGCGAGCGCGTAGGCGGCGTAGGCGCCGATGTCCCAGGCCTCGCGCTCCGCGGCCTTGGCGAGCAGGACGTCCACCGTGTGCGTCGGCGTCTCCGACAGCGCCAGGAACGCCATGCGGCGCACGCGGGCGTCTGGGTCGTTGAGCGCGAGCTCGGCGAGCGGCAGGGCCGCGGCGGGCGCGCGGAAGTTGAGCAGGACGAAGGCCGCCTGATGGCGCACCAGCCACACCGGGTCCTTGAGCGCGGCGACGACCTTGGGCAGCGCGGCGTCGCGCGCGGCGTTGAAACGGCGCTGGGCCTCGCCCTGCGCGACGCTGTTGATGTGCGCGCGGTCCTCGGCGGGGAGGTCGGCGTCGTCGCTGCCGGACTCGTCGAGTTGGACCTGCGCCTCGGACTTGGCCAGCTCGGCGGACTTGAACACCTCGTCCTCGATGTCGTTGACGGCCTTCAGGCGCTCGAGCCAGGCCCAGCCCTCGGCGGGCGCGGCGGGCTCCTGGGAGAGCAGGCGGCGCAGACCGCGGCCGACCTTGGCGCCCGCGGCCGAGGCGACGAGTTTGACGGCCGCCCAGGCGTCCACCAGGCCCGCGCCCTGGAACCAGACGGGCGCGCCCATGTCGCGCGAGGTGCGCATCAGCACGGCCTTCATCGCGAAAGGCAGGTTCTCGGCCACGAACGGCGTCATCGCGCCGGTGGCCTTGAGCGCGTGTTTGACCAGCAAGGCGATGCCGGCCACCATGGGGTTGGACATGGACGTGCCGGAGAGGCCGGTGTGTTTGCCGTCCTCGTGGTCGGAGGGCGAACGCGGGGAGTCCTTGGACTTCGAGGAGAAGATACCGTAGAGGTAGATGGCCGCCTGCCCGGCGGTCGTGAGGATGTCCCCGCCCAGCGCGGTGAGCTCGGGCTTCAGGCGCAGGCGGCGGATGGAGTAGCGGCGGTCGGTGTCGGGGCCGACCGAGCTGAAGAAGGAGATCTCCGGGCGCCCGTCGTCCGGGCTCTTGGCCGCGGCGGCGACCGCGATGACGTTGGCGCCGGCGGAGGGCTGGGACAAGGTGCGGTCGAAGGGGCCGGAGTTGCCCGCGCTGGCGGTCACGATGGGGTATTCGCCGTTGCTCATCTTCTGGAGCGTGAGCTGGGAGAAGAACTCGGCGAGGTTGTCGGCCGAGGAGCCGCGGCTGCCGAGGCTGAGGCTCACCACGTCGGCGCCGCGCTCGCGCGCGATGACCGCCGAGCCCATGATGTCGCCGTCGGACGCGCCCGGGGATTCGCGCGAGAACACCTTGACCATCACGCCGTTGGCCTTCGGGGCCATGCCGACGAAGGGCGCGCGGTCGGCGATGGAGATGCCGGCGACGTGGGTGCCGTGGCCGTGCCAGTCCTCGGGGCCCTCGTTGACCATGTCCACCGTGTCGAGGCGGCCGAGGAAGTCCTCGTGCGTCGTGTCGCCGCCGGTGTCCACCCACAGGATGGTGCCCGTCGCGCCGGTGAAGCCGGCCTGCCAGACGGGTTTGACGTTCTGCAGGCCCGCCGAATCCATGAGGTGCGGCACGAAGTCCTGCTTGGACGCCGAGACGATCACGGATTCGGAGCTGACGAACTTGCGGATGGCGGCGGCGTTGCGGCGCGGGACGGTGACGTAGATTTCCTGGCGGCCGAGGTCGGCCGCGAACACGTGGCGCACGGACACGTCCATCTCGTCGAACAACGCGAGCTGGGCGCCGAAGCCGGCCTGCGTCAGCGCGGCGCGGGCCTTCGCCTTGCCGTCGGCGGTGCGGTCGGCGTTGGCCACCGAGGTCAGGATGCGCCCGCCCGCGGTCGGGCGCAGCCACAGGCCGACGCGCGCCTCGAGCTTGCGCACGACGAGCACGTGGCCGCCGTCCTCGAGGTCCACGCGGGTGACCTTGAGCTGGCCGCCGTCCTCGGACTCCCAATAACGCAGCAGGCGCTCCCACACCGCGACGCCCGTATCCTGCGGGCCGAAGGAGACGAAGGCCATGCCGCGGTCGGCGAGGCTGCGGTACAGGCCTTCGGTGACGCCGGCGATCTGCATGCCCTTCAGGCGCGAGGAGGTGATCTGCTGCCACAGGCGGCGCACATCGGTCTCGAAGGCCGCCATGGCCTTGCGCGAGCCCTTCTGCTTGAGCCGCGCGGCCTTGTCCACGAGCTCGGTCCAGCTCTTGGACTCGCCGCTGTCGGAGGCGAAGGACGCGCCGCCGCGCGCCACCAGCCGCGTCGAGAGCAGGTGCAGGCTGTCGAGCTGGCGCAGGGCCGCCTCGAGGCGTTTGCCGTCGAGCGAATCCGGGGTGGGCAGCAGGCCCGCCGCGCCGCCCAGCACCACGGCCAGGTAGCGGCGCGCGTCCGCGTCGGCCAGCGCGCGGGCCGGCTCGCGGCTCTCGAGCGGGGTCACGCGCGCGACGCCGTCGGAGAGGCCCGCGTACAGCTTGGGGTCGCGCAGCTCGGCGGCGCCGGGGTTGAGGACGAGCACGTCGAAGGGGTTCGCGAGCTTGAGGGAGATCTGCGCCTGGCGCAGCGCGCGCTCGAGGGCCGGAATCTTGATCTTCTTGAGGGCGCCGGGGCCGCGCAGCTCGCTGGCGCGCGCGCGGATCTCGGAGAAGAAGGAGTGGACGAAGCGGCCGAAGGCCCCGCGGGGCGGGCCGCGCGTGCGGCCGGCGCGCACGTGGGTGAGCTCGTGCACGAGGGTCAGGCGCAGGAAGCCGGGGAAGGCCAGCAGCTCGGGGCGCACCCAGATCGAGCCGCGCGCGGCGAAGGCGAAGGACATCCCGTTCCAGCCGTCGGGGCGGTAGGGCCGGATCATCGCGGCGGCGTTGGCGTCGAGGCGGCCCTCGAGCACCTCGGCGCGCAGGAAGGCGCGGAACTGCTCGTCGGTGATCTTGCGGCCCTTCCAGAGCATCAGGCCGTAGGTGCCGGCCTCGAAGATCGCGTTGAGCACGAAGGCGCCGGAGATGACGAGGGTCGTCGCCGCGGCGACGCCCAGCGCGGTCGCCGCGGTCGTCGGCTCGGCGGCGGCGCTGAAGGCCGTGGTGGTCCAGCGCGAGGCCTCGATGGCGAGCCAGGCGGCGCCGGACACGGCCGCCAGCCACAGCGGGAACAACGCGGAGCGGTGCTCGCGTTCGGCGCGCGGCGGCAGCGGCTCGGCGACGCGTTCGGCGCGCGGCGCGGCCGCGCCGGCGAACGGCGCGAGCGGCTTGGCGCCGGCGCCGGGGCCTTCCTCGGCGGCCGCGAGCGCGGAGGCCGCGGGCGAGGCGACGCCCAGGCGCTTGGCGAAGTCGCGTCATCGACGCGCGACGGCGGGTCCGGCGAGCAGCTGACGCCGGCACGCCTGGACCGGCGCGGCGGGCGCCGGGTCGGCCCAGGCGTCGCGGCGTCGCGCGCGGCGTCGGCGGCCGGCGCGGGCGCCGGCGCGCGGTCGTTGAGGCCGGCGCGGGCGCGGCGGCGACGGGGCGCGGCGCGTCCGCCGGCGCGAGCCGTGCAGCGGCGCGACGAAGACGGTCCCGGGCGCGGGCGCGAGGACCGACACCGCGGGCGACAAATGCGGGGAGGAGAGCAGGCCGCCGGTCGCGACGGGCGACGAAACGCCGCCGATGCGCATGACGGGGGTGATCGGCGTCCCGGGGACGCGCCCCGCCCCGGCCGCGCGCACGGACGCGGCCGCCGACGCCGGCAACGGCGCCAGCGCGACGGCCGCTCCGACGATGACGGCGAGCAGGCGGGTCATCATTGCAGGAAGATCATGTCCGGCGCCGAATTCTCGGGCGCGGGTTTGTAGGGTTTAGGGGCCGGCGCCGCGGGACGCTTGGTTTTCGGCCTCGGCGCGGGCGCCTCGACGGCTTCTTCGGGTGCGACGCGGCGCGGCACGACGCGCGCGTCTTCGGCGCGTTTCTTGTAGATGATGGCGCGGCCGCGGCGGATCTCGTAGGGCAAGGCGACGCCGATCTGGGCGATGAAGCTGCGGTACTGGAGCCGGCCCAGCGCCTTGAACTCGGCGTTGGTGAACACGCTCCAGGTGGGGCGGTTGTACTCCACGCCGAAGATCCAGCGGCCCTGGCTCTGCTCGGGACGGGAGCTGCCCTCGGCGATGACGTTCTCGATGAGCGGGGTCTCGGACTTCAGCTCCAGGCGCGCGCGCGCCGAGCCCGTGGCGTAGTTGTAGCCGACGCCGCCGAACGGGGTCCACGCGCCGTACGCCTTGTGCACGATGGCCGTGAGCCCGTAGCTGTTGAGGTTCCAGTCCAGCGCGCCGTCGAGGTTGCTGTCCGCCGTGAACCCCGGGGGCACGTCCACCAGGAACTTGCTCTTGAGGCGCACGCGGCCCTTCACGTGGTTGAAGTGCGCGCCGACGGTCAGCGTCGGCTTATCCTCGCGGCCGAAGAAGTGCTGGCGCACGCCGAGGCCGTAGGAGTTGGTCTGCACGGCGGCCGTCATCGTGCGCGAAAGCTTGTAGTTCGAGGGGGTGGTCGCGTCGGCGAAACGGAAGGACACGTCGCCGCGCCACGGCAGGCCCATGCGCAGGTGGACGGCGAGGTTGGGGAACACGACGCTGCTGGGGAAGAGGTTCTGCCCGCCGAAATCGTTCAAGGCCTGCACCGTGAGCGGCGGGAAATCGCGCTTGTCGAGCGGCATGCGCCCGACGCCCAGGGAGAGGTCGGGCTGCAGGGCGTAACCTTTGACCTCGTGGGGAGGGTCGAAGTTGGAGCCGGCGTTGAAGGCCAATCCTTGGGCGAGTTCATGGCTGAGCCATTGCGTCATGCCCCGGAAGTCCTGGTTGAGGCTCGGGTTGGCGCCCGCGGAAGCGGACGGCAGCCCCAGCGCCAGGGCGAGCAGGGCGGTGCGGGTCCGGCTCAATGTTTGACGACGTGACGCGAGCGGCCGCGGTCCGTGGTCCACGTGTAGGCCTGGGAGCGGCTTTCGAAGGTGAGCACGGTGCGGCAGGAGCGCTCCTCGGTGACCGAGTGGCGGGCCCGGAGACCGTGCTTGCGGCCGTTGGCGGACAGGATTTTCTTCATGTTTTCCTCTTATCTGGATGGTAACATCCGGACGGGAGGACGACATGGGCTTTAGGTCCCAGGCCCTATTCGACAAACGGCCCAGAGGGCGGGCGAGGCGTCAATCATTACAAGCCTGGCACCTTTGTAACAATAAAAAAGCGGCGGGCCCCGAAGGACCCGCCGCTTCACGAGGCTCCCGGGATCAGGGATTCTCGTAGATCTTGAGCCGGCCTCCGGCCTGCGTCAGCCCCACGCGTTTGTCCTCGAACATCTTGAACACCGCGATCTTGTCGCCGGGCACGAGCTCGGCCGGGATGAGGAACACGTGGATCTCGCCGCGCGCGTCCACGAGCAGGAAGGTGAGGACCTTCGTCGCCGGGTCGGCGACGCCGTTGCGCACGTCGTCGGTGTAGAACACCCTGTAGGCCTGGGTCCCGAGCGCGACCGCGTGGCCGGCGGCGCCGGCGGCGTCCATCATCTTCTTGAGGGTGATGCGGACCTTGTCGTCCTCGTCCGCGGCGTTCTCCAGGATGATCTCGCTCTTCATCTGGTTGATGACGTTGGGCGCGAGGTACATCTTGTAGTTCGCGGTGCCCAGCTGGAGGGGCTGCTCCCGGTCCAGCAGCGAGCGCACGTTGTAGAACTTGGCCGGCTCGCCGTCCACCAGGATGGAGACGAAGGCGTTCTGCTGCCGGTCGAAGGCGCCGCCCACCCAGACGTCTTTGCCGCCGATGGTGTATTTGAGCGACGTCTTGAGCTGCTTATTAAGGAGGCCCGCCAGGTCGATCTCGGCCGAAGGCGCCGCGGCGACGTTGATGTCGGCCGTGGCGACGAGAGAGGCGTTGACCGTGAAGAAGCCGGCGGCCGCGGGGTTGGCCTGGGCCAGCATCTGCCAGCCGCTGCGCACGGAGCGGCGGAACTCGGGCTGCGGGGAGATGATGGACAGGTCGAAGGCGGCGCGCGCGCCGGCGGCGGCGGCTTCGGGCTGGGCCTCGGCGCGTCCCGCCAGAACGAGCGCGGCCAGCGCGGCGACGGCGATACGGGTCCGGATCATGCGTCCTCCTCGCGTCTTGGTGTCAGGCATTTAAACCTGCCTGCCCCTACGATTGGTGGCGCGAGATTCTAGACATCCGGTTTTCCGCTTGCAAGCGGAAAAATCGGGAGGCGGCTGATTTTTTTACCCCCCCGCAGCTACTGGCCGTAGGCCAGGCGCAAGGCGAGGTATTCGGGCAGGCCGGCGGCGCGGATCTTCTCCTGCACCGCCTTCACGTCGTAGGCGAGGCGCACGACGCGGAACGTCCCCTTCTCCTCGTCGAAGACGCCGCAGGAGGCGCGCGGGTTCTGGTCGCGCGGCTGGCCCACCGAGCCCGGGTTGAGCGCCACGGGCGCGAACGTCCCGTCGGGGGCGCGCGGCAGGATCTCCTCGCGGTCCTCGAGGAAATGCGTCTCCACCTTGTCGCCCTCCGTGAAGCGGAACAGCAGGGGCATGTGGCTGTGGCCCACGAACAGCGGCCAGCGGCGCACGAGCGGGACGTTCTCGCGGAACTGCGCGGGACTGAGCAGGTACTCCTCGGGCGGGTTGCGCGGCGTGCCGTGGGCCAAGGTGAACGTCGGCGCCTCCACGCGCGCGGTGAGCCCCTCCAGGAAGCGGCGGTTCTCATCGGAGAGCAGCGGGCGCGTCCACATCACCGCGGCGCGCGCGTATTGGTTGAACCAATCGAGGTCGAGGCGCCCGATGACGGCCAGGTCGTGGTTGCCCCCGATGACGACGAGGTTGGGCAAGGCGCGGATGCGGTCGAGGCAGGCGTCGGGGTCCGGGCCGTAGCCCACGAGGTCCCCGCAGCAGATCCAGCCCTCGACGCCGAGGTCGCCCAGGTACTCCAGGCAGGCGTCGAGCGCCTCGTAGTTCGAGTGGACGTCGGAGATGACCCCGTACTTCAAGCCGGAAGGCCCGCCATGGGCCCTAGCATACCCCTCCCGCGCCACCCGCGCAAGGCGCGGTCAGGCGAGGTCGGGCTTGTCGGTCGGCTCGACGGGCTCGGTCGCGGGCTCGGAAGCCAGCGCCTCGCCGACGGCCTCGATGGCCTCGGCGACGGCGGGCGTCACGGACGCGACGTCCGGCTCGGCCGCGGCGACGGCTTCGACCACGGGTTCGGGAGCCGTCGCGACGGCGGTCTCCATGAACGGCCCCTGGGCGAGCACGCGTTTCTTGGAGGGCTCGGCCTTCGGGCCCTTCTTGCCGCGGAAGTCCACGGAGATGAGCTGGGAGACGCCCTTCTCCTCCATGGTGACGCCGTACATGACGTCGGCGGCCTCCATCGTGCGCTTGTTGTGCGACACGATGAGGAACTGGGTCTTGTTCTGGAACTCGCGCACGAGCGCGACGAAGCGCTCGATGTTGGCGTCGTCGAGGGCCGCGTCGGCCTCGTCGAGCATGCAGAAGGGCGAGGGCTTCACCATGAAGAAGGAGAAGAGCAGCGCGATGGCCGTCAGCGTCTTCTCGCCGCCGGAGAGCAAGGTGATGCTCTGCAGCTTCTTGCCCGGGGGCTGGGCCAGGATCTCGACGCCGGTCTCGAGGAAGTTCTCGGGGTCGGTGAGAATCAGGTCGGCCTCGCCGCCTTCGAAAAGCACGCCGTAGAGGCGGATGAAGTGCTCGCGCACCTCGGTGAAGGTCTGGCGGAAGTTCTCGCGGGTCGCGGTGTTGATTTTGGCGATGGCGGCCATCAGGTCGTCTTTGGCCTTGAGGAGGTCGTTGATCTGGTCGATGAGGAAGCGCTGCTTCTCGGCGAGCTGCTCGTATTCCTCAGGCGCCGCCATGTTGATGTTGCCCATGTTGGCGATGCGCTTCTTGAGGGTCTCGAGCTTCTCGACATCGACGACGGTGCCGGCGTGTTTGGCCTTGGCTTCCTCGACGGTGAGCTGCCACTCGTCCCACAGGCGGGTCTTGAGAAGGTCGCCCTTGGAGCGCAGCGCGGAGGCGTGCACCTCGTGCTGGTGCAGGTCGGCCTGGGCCTGGTCGTGTTCGCCCTGGAGCTTCTTGAGCTCGTCGGTGCGCTGGCTGAGCTGGAGGTCCAGCTCCTGGAGGCGGTCGAAGACGGACTTGGCCGCGTTTTCGAAGCCGGCCAGGCTCGCGCCGGACGTCTCCATCGCGGCGCGCATCTGCTCCTGGGAGGCCAGCGTCTCGGCCTTGCGGGCCGCGAGGCTCTCGATCTCCGTCTCCAGGCGGCCGATGGCGGCTTCGAGGGCTCCGCGTTCGTCGTCGAGACGTTTGGCGCTGGCCGCGTAGGCGGCCTGCTCCTGCTCCACGCCGCGGCGGCGCGACTCGAGCCCCTCGACGGACGAGCGTTTGGCGGCCAGTTCCTCGCGCGCGGCGCCCAACGTCTCGGCGGCGCGGGCTTCCTCGGCGCGGGCGGCCTCGACGGCGGCGTCGGCCTCGGCGCGGCGGGTCTTGAGCGCGACGAGGCGCTCCTTGGCCGTCGCGACCTCGGCGAGGCCGCGCACGGCCTCCCCGGTGGACAGCTCCACGTTGCGGCGGTGGGTCTCGGCGGCGCCTTCGAGCTGGCGCGACAGGGCTTCCAAGCCGTGCTGCTGGGCGGACGCGGCCGACAACGTCTCGGCGGCCTTGCGGCCGGCGGCGACGGCCTCGACGAGGCCGGACTCCACGGACGCGCGCTCCTCGGAAAGCGTCGTGCCGCGCAGTTCGAGCTCCACGACGAGGGTCTTCAAGGCGGGCAGGTCGGCCAGCATGGCCGACGGGGTCTCGCGCTGCGGCGCGCCGCCATAGACCCAATGGTCGCCGAACAGCTTGCCGCCGAGCTCGTAAGCCTCCGCCATCAGATGGCGCAGCACGCGCTCGTGGGCGGGGTCGAACTGGAGGCGGGTGATGAGGGCCTTGGCCTCGGGCGGGTAGGGGCGCTCGCCGGTGGTCTGCGGCAAGGCCGAGGCGACGAGGAAGCGGGCGCGGCCCGAGCCGGCGGCCTCGAGCAGCTCGACGCCCGCGCGCGCGGCCGTCGAATCCTCGCAGACCACGGCGTACAGGCGCTCGCCGAGCATGTCCTCGAGCCAGGGCTTGAGGCTGTCGTCGCAGCGGAACAGCCCGCGCACGGTGCCGATGACGCCGGGGATGTTGGCCGACAACACGGATTGGGCGCCCACCCAGTAGGGGTTCTGGCCGCCCTGCTCTTCCAGCGCCTCGGAGCGGGCCTTGGAGTTGGCCAGCTCGGAGTGCAGGCGCATCGCGTCCTCACTGAGGGTCGCCTGGCGGCTACGAAGGGCGTCAACGGCCGCGTCCGCGGCCGTCGAGGCGGCCTTGGCCTCGGCCAGGCGGGTCTCGGCGGCGGTCAGCTCGGCGCGGGCCTCGGCCAGGCGGGATTCCGCCTCGGTCGCGGAGGCGAGGTCGCGCTCCAGGTTGCGCAGGCCGGAGCGCACGTGCACCTCGGCCTGGGCGCGCTCGCTCTCCACCGACGAGAGCTCGCGGCCGGCCTCGTAGCTGGTCTGCTGCGCGGCGGACACGGCCTTGTTGCGGTCGTCCTTGAGGGCCTGGGCCGCGTCGGCCTTGGCCTTGAGCGCGTCGAGGTCGGCTTGGGCCTGGGCGGCCTCGGCGGCGGCCTCGGCGAGCGCGGCGACGGCGCGCGCGAGCATGGCGGCGACCTGCTCTGATTCCGGCGCGATGGCGGCCTGGCGGCCGCGGGCCGTCTCGGCCTCGGCGCGGCACTGCTCGGCGCGGGCGTCCATGCCCGCGATGGTCTGCGTGGAGCTGTTGAGGCGCTCCTCGAGGCGGCCGATCTCGGTCTTGGCTTCGGCGACCTTCGCGTTGGCCTCGATGAGGCGGTTCTGCTCGCCGGCGCGCTCGAGCTGCAGCGCGGAGATGTGCGCGCCTTCGGCGGCGATCTGGGAGCGGCGCTCGCCGAGCGTCTGCTCGACGGGGGCGATGCGCTCCTGCATGCCGGCCAGCTCCGCCTCGACGGCGGCGGCCTGCTCGACGATGTGGATGGCCTCCATCGCGGCGAGCTCCACCTTGTATTTGGCGTAGAGCTTGGCCTTGCGGGCGTCGGAATCGAGCTTCTTGACCTGCTCGTCGATGAGGACGACGGAGTCCTGGAGGCGGCCCAGGTCCATGTCCACCTTGTCGAGCTTGCGCAGCGCCTCGTCGCGTTTGGAGTTGTATTTGGCGACGCCGGCGGCTTCCTCGAAGAACGCGCGGCGCTCCTCGGGTTTGGCGCGGATCATCGCATCGACGCCGCCCTGGTCGATGATGGCGTAGCCGTCCCCGCCGAGGCCGGTGTCGAGGAACATCTCGCGGATGTCGCGCAGGCGGCACTGGGTCTTATTGAGGAAGTACTGGGACTCGCCGGAGCGGAACAGCTTGCGGGTGATGACGACCTCGGAATACTGGACCGGCAGGAGGGAGGAGGCGTTGTCGAAGGTGAGCGTGACCTCCGCCATGGACATCGGGGCGCGTTTGGCCGTGCCCGAGAAGATGACGTCGGTCATCGTGGACGCGCGCAGCGACTTCCACGACATCTCGCCGAGGCACCACCGCACCGATTCCATCACGTTCGACTTGCCGCAGCCGTTCGGGCCGATGACGCCCGTGATGCCGGGCTCCAGGTCCACATGCGTTCGCAACGCAAAGGACTTGTAGCCGACGATGTCGATGGATTTCAGGTACATGGAACCTCGCTACCGCTCATTTGTCCATCTATTGCCATCTATTAGCAATAGGTTACTGATTGTGGTCAATCAGTATAGCATTTCTCGTCGGAGAAATCAAGATTTTGTGACGGTGGGCCCAGGGCCCGTTTAGGTCCCTTGACGACGACGCCCGTTCTCTTTACATTGAAGCCATGCGGGCTCTGCTTTTGGCCGCCCTGCTCTTCCCCTCCGGCGCCGTCGCGAGCGCCTCAGACGGCACGCCCGCGTTCTGGAATCGGCGCGAGCCGCCCCTCCAGGACGCGCAAATCGAGGGTCTGCGCAAACTCGGCTACCGCCTCGATTCTGATGGCGTCATCATGGACCCGAGCCTCCGCACGCTCAACGAGGCCGCGCTTACCGAGGCGCTGCGCCTGCTAGACGCCGGCGAAACAGGCCTACGTCTGGAGCACCTTCGCCTGCTCTTGTCCGGTGAGCCCCAGGATCAACCGCTATCCGCGACCGTGCGCGAGCGCGCGCTGATATTGGCCACCCCTTCGCTCGCGGCGCGCCTCGCAGACCCTGCGACCACCGCCGGCCAGCTACGCTCGCTTGCCGAACTGGACCTCTCGAAGGTCTCCGCCGCCTTCGACGGCGGCGCGGGACGCAGCGCACCGGGCGTCGTCGCCACCGGCCCCACCGCCGCACGACCGCACTTTCCCTACCTGACTCCGGAGGAGCAGCGCGTCGGGGAAAGCCTGCGCGCTGCCGCCGCGACGCGCCTGAGCGCCTTGGAGCGGGGACGATTGATTCTGTCTCGCCTCAACGGCGCCAATGGAAGCCCCGATTTGCCTCCCATTCTCTTCGAGGACATCGGGAATCCGGCTCGCTACGATTATGCCCGTCGCGCCTTAGTGCTCGACCGCGAAATCGCCGTCACCGCCTTGCTTCACGGCGTCTTGCCCGTTGACCACGGCGCCCGCCGCCGGGAGCTCTCCCGCCCGAACGCGCTCGTCGCCGCCCTCGCCGCCAATCCCGACGCCGTCACCCGCATCGCCAACAGACACGATGTGCTCATCGCCCACGAACTGACTCACGCCTGGCAGGACCGCCGCGACCCGCTCTTCCGTCAGATGGTCCGCAATCAGATTCCGCGCGCCTTGGTCCTGGAGTATGAAGAGGAGGCTCATGTCGAGAAGAACGCGTATTTAAACGAACTCCTGCAAACGATGCCGGGCTCGTATGTCGAGCCTGAAGAGTATCGGGACTTTCAAAGCATGCACCTCAACTACCGGGCCTGGCTAGAATCTCTACACGAAGAATACCGCTCAAGAGAAATCGCGAACGCAGCGGACTTGGGCGAGCTAGTCGGCATGCAGCAACAGCGTCTCGCCGATGTGCAGGCCATTCCTGCCCCAACCCCGAAGGAACAACGGGCTCGCGCCGCTCGCATCGGTCGCCTTAGCGCGGGTGCCGCGATGCTGGAACGAGTGAGAGCCGAACACTCCGCGCGAATGGCCGCCTTCGAAACGAATGAGCGCGCCGCCATCAGCGCAGGGTATGCCCGTGTCATGGCTCGCCACGAACTACAACGGGCACTAAATGCCCCGAATTTCATTGAGCGCTCCGTGAGCATCGCCCGCGCGCGCCGATTCGCGCAGGCGTCCGGCGACGAAGCCCTGCAAAGAGAGATAGACTCTCACTTCCCTCCCCAGCCATGAGACGACTCTCCATAATCTTGCTGCTCTGCGCCGTCAGCGCCTGTAAAGACAAGGCGCCGGCGCCTGTAGCCGTTCCAGTGAAAGGCGTGGTCGCAGGTTTGGAGATGATTGACTATCAGGAGCCGAGCGGCGCTTTCGAAATTCAAGGCCCCAGCGCCTGGCAGGTGCGCGAGGATAACCGCCTAGGCCCCAGCGTTATGCTACTCGGCCCCGGAACGGCCAAGTTTCCGCGTTCGGTCTCCATCAGCGTATCGCGCTATCCGAACACCGTGGATAAATCGCCTGATCCAAAGTCATACTACTCGATGCTCGATCTCATCTCTGAGAACAGAAACGTCTCGACTTACACGGAGCGCCTGTTCGGAGGCCGCAGCGCTTCCCATTACTCTCTTGAGAGCCCCCGTCGTCGAATCCACGAACGCAAAATTGCCTATTTCATCCGGCAAGATGTGGCCATCATCCCGTTCGATGGCGGCTTCTTTCAAATAACCCACTCCGCCCCTCTCGAGATTTATAAAGAGACCTTGCCCGTCTTCGAGGCCGTCGTCGCCTCTTTTAAGCCCGGCAAGCTGCCCCCCAAGGCGACGAAGCCGTGACGTTGGCCGCGTGGCTCGCCCGGGCCGACGCGTTGTGCCGCGAAGGCAAATACTTCGAGGCGCACGAGGAGCTCGAGGCGGGGTGGCTGAAGGCCGCGGGGCTCGAGAAAACCGTGCTCCAGGGGCTCATCCAGGTCGCCGCCGGGCTTTACCGGCTGAAGCGCAGTCCCGACAAGACGGACGGGGCGTTTTACCTGTTCGAACGGGGCCTTCTGAAGCTTCATAAGGGGAAGGCGCTGCTGGCGGCCGGCGGGGTGGAGCGGCTGGAGGCCGAGCTGGGGCGGATGCGCGCGGCGCGCAAGGCGCCGGCGACATTCGAGGTGGGGCTCTCCCCTTTATGAGGTTAACCCCATCAAACTGGCGCTGGCGCTAGTTCGATGGGGTTAACCTCATCTCAACAAACGGCTTCCCTAACTCACAATTTGCGGATCAGGGAGATGACCTTGCCGGCGATGCGGCCTTCGCCGATGGGGAAGGGGTCGTAACGCTCGTTGTCGGGGACGAGGACGAGGCCCTGGGGCTTCACCTTCAGGCGCTTCACGGTCGCGTCGCCGTCTTCGAAACGCACGACGACGATGTCGCCGCTGGAGGCGGTCTCCTGCCACTTCACGACGACGGTGTCGCCGTTATGGAGGGTGTGCTCCATCGAGTCGCCCTTCACCTTCAGGGCGAACAACGCGGAGGCGTCGCCGCGGTCGAGCACCGTGGGGACGTGGCCTTCGGCCTCGGCGTAGGCGCCGGACGCGGGCCCGGCCGGGACCTTGCCCAGGATGGGAATCAGCGCCACGCGCTCTTCGGAGGCGATGAGCGCGGAGCGGGACTTGCCGCGCGCTTCCTCTAGAAGGCCCTTGGTGCGCAGGTTGTCGAGGTGGTATTGGACCGTGTCCGGGGAGCTCACGCCCGCCAGGCGGCATAACTCGCGCACCGTCGGCGCGTAGCCGTTGTCGGCGGTGAAGTTCCGGACCAGCTCCAGTATCTGCTGCTGGCGGGGGGTCAGCCCCGCGTCGTGTTTGCTCATCCTCTGTGTTCTCCCGGCGCACTCGGCCTGCGCGCCTAGAAGGATAATCGAACGAACGTCCGATGTCAAGGGGCGGCATGGCCCTTGACAGCGCCAGCCCCAGCCTTTACGCTAAAAGCATGACGACCCCCCTCGTCGCCCTCAGCGTGTTTCTCGCCGCCGCGCCCGCCCACGCCGTGCCCGGAGCCGCCCCGCAGCGCGACCACCCCCGACTCGTGGCCCTGCGCATCGAGCTCGGCCGCGCCTTCATCGAACGGCCCCAGGACCGCCTGCCCGACGTCGCCGCGCGCCGCGACGAGCTGCTCGCCGCCGGCGTGCCGGCCGCGCAAATCGAGGCGCTGGCCAAGGCCGTGACCGAGGCGCAGGCCATCCAAGGCGGCCATCCCCCGGGCACGGTGACCAGCGTCTTCGAGCAGCAGATCGTCCAGGCCGCCATGGGCCTGCGCATCCGTCCCCCCTCGTTGGCCGTGCCGGTGTACCTCAACCGCGGGGCCGACACCAACCTGACCCCGGACGAAATCGCCGCGCACCAGGCCCTGCTCGAGCAGGTGCGCCGCCGCCAGGTCTCGCCGGCCATCACGGCGGCGGTGACCGCCCGCCTCGCGGTCAACGCCCGCATCCTCAACACCTCCCGCGACGCCGGCTGGCTGCCGGCCGCCGCGGGCGCCGGGGGCGGCACGACCCTCACCCCGGAGCAGATCGTCGCCCCGCCGGCCGCGACGCCCGAGCAGATCGCCGCGCGCATCGCCGAAAGCCGCGCCCCCGGGGCCCAGCCCCATCAGCTGCGCGGCGGCGCCGACGTGCCCGCGCTGCCCGCGACCGCGCCCGCGCCCACCGGCACGACGTGGAGCTTCTCCGACGTGGCCGCCTATATCGACAACTCGCGCATCGCCAACCTGGCTCGCGCCGCCGCCGAGACCACCTTCAACGGTTTGCGACGCATCATCGCCTTCGTGGGCTCCTGCTACCAATACCTAAAGGAGGACTTCATCCAAGCCGGCGGGTTCTTCTCCTCGCGCGTGCGCGCCGGCAACCAGGTCGGCATCGACGGCATCGGCTCCGGCTCGGCCTATATGTTCGGCCAGATGGACGCCGCGGCGCTCAACCGCGTGCGCATGCGCAAGGTGGAGCCCGACACCATCCCGTGGGCCGGCGGCGAGGACGCGCTGGAAGGCTACACCATCGTCTGGGGCCCGACGTGCGCCGGCTTCCACCGCACGCACGGCCACATCGAATACATCCTCTCGCGCAGCCGCATCCCGACCCTCCCGTACACGTCCCAGCTGTACCTGCGGGCCGTGCTCGGCTCCGACGAACTGCTCGTCAAGAGCGACGGGGTGACGGGGCGCTCCGTGCGCACGCTGCAGCGTTATTCGACCCGGGACCCGCGCACCCGCGCGTTCCCCTCGGTCCAGGTGGGCCGCACGACCGTCCAGTGCCTGACGGTGCTCGCCCCGGTCTCCATCCCGGCCGGCTCCTAGACGGACGCGCGGCGCAAATTGCTAGATTAGCGGCGTGAACCCGCTACGCCTGCTGCGCGACCTGCTGCTGGCTTTGTCCGGCGGCTCCGACCCGCGCCACCTCGCCGCCGGGCTGGCCCTCGGCGCGGCCCTGGGCCTGGTGCCCAAGGGCAACCTCATCGCCGCGACCTTCTTCCTGCTCTTCTTCTTCCTGCGCGTGGACAAAGGCATGGCGTTTTTCTGCGCGGCCATCTTCACGCCTCTGGCCTACGCCATCGACGGCCCGGCGCACCGCCTCGGCCTGGCGCTGCTCCAGGCGCCCGCGCTCAAAGGACTGTGGACCGCGCTTTACGACCTGCCCATCGTGCCGCTGACCCGCTTCAACAACACGGTGGTGCTGGGCAACCTCGTCATCGCGGCGCTGCTGTTCGTCCCCCTCTACCTGCTCGGCCTGCGCCTGGCCGGCTGGTACGTCGCGACCGTCCTGCCGTACGTGATGAAGACGCCGCTCGTGCGCTCGCTGAAGGGCTGGTACATCTTCCAGAAGTACCAGGAGTTCACCTCGTGAGCTGGCTCAAGAAGGGCCCCATCCTGGGCGTGCTCGGCGGCTCGCTGCTGCTGTGCCTGTTCGTCGTGTTCTGCTTCGACCCGCTGCTCAAGCTGGCGCTGGTGGCCGGCGCGCAGGCCGCCAACGGCGCGAAGGTGGACGTGGGCTCGCTCAAGACGCGCTGGCTCAAGGGCACCCTCGTCATCGCCGACGTCGAGGTCGCCGACGCGAGCGACACGATGAAGAACTCCCTGTCCTTCTCGCGCTCGGCCTTCGCGCTCGACGTGTCCGCCGCGCTGCGCGGCAAAGGCGTCGTGCGCGAGGCGTCCATCGAAGGCATCCGCTTCGGCACCAAGCGCCGCCGCGACGGCCGCCTGCCCGCCGCGCCCCCGCCGTCGAAGATGGAGCTCGCCGTGCGCGAGAAGCTCGGCTTCTCCCCGGGCGCGTCCGTCGGCGCGCAGGTCAAGGGCAACGCCGTCGCCGAGGTGGACGCCGCCAAGCTCACCGGCCTGCAGAAGGTCGAGGACGCCAAGGCCAAGGCGAAGGAAGTCGAGGAGCGCTGGAAGAACAAACCCGCCGAGCTCAAGGCCATCGAAGCCGAGGCCCGCGCCGTCGCCGAGCAGCTCAAGACCCTGGGCCAGGGCGGCAACGACGCCGCCTCCGTCCTGCGCAAGGTTTCGGAGGCGCAGAAGGCCCAGGCCAAGCTCAAGGAGCTGCTCGCGCGCTCCGAGGCCATCCGCAAGGAAGCGCAGAAGGACCTCGGCGACGCGCAGGCCCTCATCAAGGAAGCCGACGAGCTGCGCAAGAAGGACCTCAACGGCCTGCTCGCCGCCGCCGGCATGCCGACGCTG
The DNA here is from genome assembly GCA_965283875.1 of uncultured Elusimicrobia bacterium. GTDB lineage: Bacteria > Elusimicrobiota > Elusimicrobia > UBA1565 > UBA9628 > GWA2-66-18. Next base: position 749,287 of record CBDIQC010000001.1, read on the forward strand.
GAGAGCGCCGACCTCACGCGCCGCCTGCTCGGCCCGCAGGCCGCCGGCAAGGTCGCCGTCGCGCTCAAATGGGTGCGCTGGGCGCGCGAGAAATCCGCCGCCAAGAAGGCCGCGACGCCCCCGCCGCCGCCCCGCCGCCGCGGCGTGGACATCGAGTTCCCCCGGGCGCACACCTACCCGCAGTTCCTGCTCGAAGGCGCCAAACTCGCCGGTTCGCTCGACGCGGCGCAGGCCGGCCGCGACGTCGCGCTCACCGGCCTGCTGACGGGCGTGACGTCCAACCCCAAGCTGTACGGCAAACCCGCGCGCCTGGAGCTCGCGGGCGCCTCCGAAGGCCTCGGCCTGAGCCTCAAGGCGCGCCTGGACCAGCAGCTCGACCCCGTGGCCGTCGTCGTCGAGTTCGACGGGACCGGCTTCCCGCTCGCGGGCTCCGCGCTCGGCGACGGCGAGGTCGGCGGCACGTTGACCGCGGGCTCGGCGCGCGTGCGCGGCGTCGTGAGCACCTCGGGAGAGGAGTGGAAAGGCGAGATCCTCGCCACCGCCTCCGGCGTCTCCATCGAGCCCAAGGTCGCGCTCGCCGGCACGGCCGGCCGCCTCGTCTCCGACGCCTTGCGCGGCCTGCCGCTGGCGATGACCGAACGATCGGCCTCTCGGGCCGCGAGGATGATTTGAAGTTCGACGTCTCCTCCGACATCGGGACCGCGGTGGCCGGCGCGATGAAGAAGGCCGTGGCCGGCGAGTTCGAGGCCCAGCGCAAGGCGCTCGAGGCCAAGGTCAACGCGATTTACGAGGAGCGCATGAAAGGCGTGCGCGCCCAGACCGACGGCCTGGCCAAACAGGTGCTCGGCCCTCTCGACGCGCAGAAAGGCGAGCTCGACCGCCTGATGAAGGACGCCCTCGGCAAAGCCGTGGGCGGCAACAAGCTTCCGGACCTCAAGAAACTCTTCCGATGAACGCGCTCCTTCTCGCCATCACGCTGTGCGCCGGCGCGCATGACGGGATGTTTGATGGCAGCCGCGGCGCGAAGACTCAGTTTCCCCGCTTCGCGCCGCCATCCGTTACAGGGCGTCGCGTAAACGCCGTTACCGCCGCCCCGACCGTCGTTCCCCCCGACCTCGCCGCCGCCCAGTCCCGCGTCGGCACGGCGGCGATGCTCGCCCGCGTCTCGCCCCGACCCGCCGGCACGCCATTCGTTTTCGGCGTGATCGGTGATACGGAACGCGGCCGCTTCTGGTGGGAGCGCATCTTCTCCCCGGGCCGCACCGCCTTCGCCGACCAGTGGCGCGCGCTGCAGGCGACGGGCCCGGACTTCACGCTCCAGCTCGGCGACTTCGTCAGCGAAGGCGACGCGGACCACTACCGCGAACACGTCGCCTTCATCGACGCCGAGGTGCGCACGCCGCTGCTGCACGCCGTGGGCAACCACGACCGCTCGCGGCCCAACGGCGCGGCCGACAAGAACCTCTACGACGCGGTGTTCGGCCCGCGCGATTATTTCCTCGACCACGCCGGCTGGCGCTTCATCACCGTTGACTCCTCCGACCGCGGCCTCACCGGCGCCCAGCTCGACTGGCTGGAGCGCGCGCTCGCCGTGCCCGGGCCCAAGGTCGTTTTCACGCACGTGCCGCCCGACTATATCAAGAGCATCGAACCGCTCGCCGAGGTCGGCGCGCTCGAGGAGTGGTCCTTCGACGCCCAGGAGCAGGAGGAGCAGAAGGGCTACCTGCGGGATTTCTTCACCAACTACTTCGACGTGGGCTCGTCGCGCTTCGAGGAGCTCGTGACCCGCGGCGGCGTCAAAGCCGTGTACATGGGCCACATCCACGCCTTCTGGGCCGCCGACCACCGCGGCGTGCGTTACGTCATCTCGGGCGGGGGCGGCTCGCCCTTGTACCCGCTGCCGCCGGGCTACCCCAAGAAGAAGTTCGCGCACCACCTGCGCGTCGAAGCCACGCCCGCCGGCCTGCGCGAAACGGTCGTGCCGCTGGAAGGCTCTTCTTTCGTGCTTCCGCCGGTCCGGCCCTAATACAGCTTCAAGGCCGCGTCGCCGGTGACGCGCGGCGACTGCTCGCGGTTGGACCGGCGCGCCGCCTTGGGCACCTCGGCGCCGAGATAGCCACGGAGCTCCCCGAGCGACACGGACTTATCGGCGTCCGAATCGGCCGCTCCGGCGAGGCCGCGCATGAGGAAGTAGCTGAACAAGCCGTGTTTGCGCAGCTCCAGACCGCCCGCGATCTCGTTGGGCCCGGCCGCGGCGACGACGGCGACCTTGCCGGAGGGCGCAGGAGAAGATTCGGCGACGCTCACGAGCGGGCGAGCGCCGGGCGCCAGCACCGAGCGGCCGCCGGCGCCGGAGAAGCAGGCGTCGAGCATCACGACGGCTTCCTTGGCGGGAAGTTTTTCGAGGTCTTGATACACCTGCGCGACGGAGTACGCCGTGCTCTTGGGAAAGGCCGGGTCGCCGTCCCAGGGCACCAGATAGGCGGAGCCGGTCTGCGGGTCCGGGGCCCCGTGTCCGGAGTAGTAGAAATAAACGCGCGACTCGGGGCTGACGTTGGCGGGCAGCCATTCCTGCAGGTACTTCGCGAGGTCCGATTTCGACGCGGCCTGACCCGTCAGCAGGATGATGTTGGGTGACGGCACGCCCAGCGCCTCGAGATGGGCGCGCATGCGTTTGGCGTCGTTTTCGCCGAAATCAGCCTTGGGAATCCCGCGATAGGACTCGATACCCACCACCAGCGCGAAGTCCTTGGGACGGGGCGCCGCCGCGGTCCGAGGGAAGTCCTCCAGCGGCGGGAACTCCCTCTCCAACGCCTCGGCGAGGCGACGGGCTTCGGCCTCGGCCTTCTCGCGTTCGGCCCTGGCCTTCAGCTCCGATTCGCTCTGAGCCCGCTGCGCGGCGGCGGCGGCCTCGGCCCGACGCCGCGCCTCCTCGCTATCGCGGCGCTTGCGCTCCGCCACCTCCTTGGAGTCGGGCACGTAGCGGCTGAACGTGTTCACGTCCGTGCAGACGCGCCCGGTCGCGTAGGCGAAGGGGCTGACCACCAGGTCGAAGAGCAGCGGCAACCCCACGGTGCCGATGTTCATCACGACCTTCTGGCTGAAGGTGCGGGTGCTGCCGAGATGGAAGGGCAGAAACGGCGTGTTCGGCGACTGGCCCTGGCTGATGAAGTTGCCGTAACCCCAATCGCACTTGCGCTCGGCGACCGTCTCGTAGCTGCCCTCGCGCCGGATGACGCGCTGGCCGCCGATGGTGCAACCGCTCAGCAAAACGGCGAGGGCGACGACCGCGACGCCCGCGCGCATCAGCCGATCTTAGAGCCGCATTCGGCGCAGAACTTCGCGCCGGCCGCCAGCGGCTTGCCGCATTGGCCGCAGAACTTGGCGCCCGCGGGGGTCGCCGCCGCGCCGCCGGCCGCGCCGCCCAACGCCGCGCCGACCTGGCCGCCCATGGCCTGGCCCAGCCCGACGCCGGCGCCCAGGCCGAGGCCCGCGCCGATGATGCCGCCGGCCGCGCCTTCGTTGGCCGCGGCCTTGTCGAGCACGTCGAAGGTGCGCTTCTGGGCGTATTTGTCGCCCATGATGTCCACCTCGGCCTTATCCGAGAGCGCCTTCTTCAGGCGCACGACGGTGTCGTCGTCCTCGGGCACGTCCACCGAATTGAGGTAGAAGTTGACGAGCTTCACGCCGAACTTGCCGAAGTCGGCGGAGAGCTTCTCCTGCAGAGAGCCCGACATCTCCTCGAGGTAGGCGGAGATCTCGAGCAGGTTTATCTTCTGCTTCACGATGGTCTCGGCGATGTAGTCCTTCGCCTTGGTGAGCAGGACGCCTTTGAAGTGGTTGGACAGCTGGTCGGTGGTGAACTGCGGGTTCGTCGCCGACAGCTGGACCACGAAGGCGCGCGCGTCGGCCACCTGCACGCCGAACTGGCCGAAGGCGCGCACCGGCAGATAGACGTTGAACTTCGGGTCGAGCACGGGGATGGGCGCGTTGGTGCCCCATTTCACGTCCAGGTTGACGGCCTTGTTGATGTAGTAGATCTCGGCCGCGAACGGCGTCTCGCCGCCGAAGGGGATGTTGATGTATTTGCGCAGGAGAGGGATGTTGGCCGTGCGCAGCGTGTGGGTGCCCGGTCCGAGCACATCCAAGGCCTGGCCGCCTTTGAAGAAAAGGGCCTCCTGGGACTGGTTGACGATGACCTGGGTGCCCCAGCTCAACTCGTCGGACGGGAACTTCCAGACGAGCACGTTGCCGGGGCCGTCGTATTTGACTCGATCGATAATCGCCATTTCGTTGTACCCTCCGAGATTGTAACTATAGCCCCCGCGCCCCCCCTTGTCAATGGAAGGGGCTAACGCAGGCGTTTGAGGAGCGCGGCGCGCTCTTCCTCGACGAAGCCCTTCACGTCGTTGGCGTGCAGGCCGAAGCGGCGGCCGAAGGCGGACAAGGCCGCGTGTTCGCCGTCGGTGACGCGGCCGTCGGCCAGGCTCATGCGGATCAGGCCTCGCAGCATCGCCTCCGCCTGCGCCCCGTCCGCGGGCTGGGGCGCGTCGAGCAGGCCGGCTGCAGGCACCGGCCTGGGAGCCAGCTGATCCTGGCGGCGTACTTCGCGGCCGGTGCGCTGTCGATTCCGCTGTGGCTGCGCAGCGTCGCCGCGCTTCGGCTTGGCGCGCAGCTGGCTCGCCGGCCATGGCGGCTGGCGATCGCCACCTTCGGCTGGGCCGCGACGCTGGGCGCCGGCGACATCGCCGAGGGCGACCGGGTCATCCACGCCGGCACCCGCGAGGGCTGGCGCGGCGCTCGCCAGTGGCGGTGGCCCACGGCCATCAGCCGCTCGGCGATGTTGGCGCCGGCGCTGACCTGCATGCGCAGGCCGTCGCGGGCGTGCTGGCGCACGAAGCCCCAGTCGGTGCGGGCCAGCAGCCGCATGCGCGCGCTGGACAGCGACGCGAGGTCGGTCAGCCCGGTCTCGCGCATGTCGTAGTGCACGCTGCCGCGCTGGGCCGTCGCGCCCGCGCTCGCAGCAGCCTGCACTGCCGACCGCCGCGTCGCGCCAGGACACGCCGCCCGCCTCCGCGAGCGCAGCGCCGGCGGCCTCGGCGGACGCCACCGGCAGCAGCGGCGCGGCCTCGCGGCGGCGCAGCGCCTCGAGCCAGCGCCAGAACACGACCGAGGCGCGGTCCTCGAGCACCTGCAGGTTCAAGGCCGGGTCGTCGTGCGAGAACGCCGGCCAGCCGTCCACGTCGCGATGCGAATCGCCGCCGGCCCATTCGCTGCGCTGGGTGATCTCGGCGAGGACCCAGTCGTAGGCGCCGGAGTTCACCCAGCTCCCGCACGCCGCGCATTTGCCCGCGTCGGCCACCGACAACACGGCGCCGCAACTGGGGCACTGGCCCTCGATGCCGCCGCCCGCCTTCAGCGTCTTGGCGGTGGGCCGGCGCAGGAAGGACCACACTTCCTCAAAAGCGCCGTTGGAGGAGCGCAGCACGTTGCCGGCCGCGTCCACGGTTTTATCGGAGGCGGAGGCTTTGATCCAGACGTGCAGCGCGTCGAAGTGGCGGTCGCTCTCGTAGCCGAGCGCCTCGGCGTCGAGCACCTTCACGTCGGCCATCACGTTGGTCAGGCCGCGCGCGCGCAGGTCCTTGAGCTGGCGCGTGAACCGTTCATAAACGCCGTCGGAGACGAACGGCCGCGCCAGCGGCATGTCGCCCAGGCTCCAGGCGGTCTGGACCTTCACGAACGCCGCCGAGACGCGTTTAAGGAAGGCGGCCTCGTCGAAGCCGGGGTCGCGGCCGCGCAGCTCCTCGCGCTCGCCGCGAAGCTTCAGCTCGGTCTGGCGCTGCAGCCCGGCGCCGATGAGCCCTTCCGCGCGGCGCGAGGACGAGGCCTGCAGGTACAGGTACGCGAAATACGCGAAAAAAACGGTGAGCGGCACGCCGAACACCGGGAAGGCGATGACGAAGCGGATATAAAGGTAGAGCAGGTCGAAGATGAACCCGGCGTCGCCGCCCCCGCTCGAGGAGGACGAGAACGAGGACCCCGACGAGCCGCCGGAGTAACCCTCGCCGCCGCCCGCGCGCGCGAAAGCCTGGGCCGCGAGAAGGAGGAATAACCTCACCGCCGCAGTTTAACCCCGCGACCCGCTGACGTCAACGGGTTATCGGAGCGTCAGCTGAGGAGCCAGACGCGGCCTTCGCGCACGCGCAGCGCGACGTCGCCGTTCGAACGGTTCCCCAGGCCCCGGCTGCCGCGGCGCAGGACCTCGTCCTTCAAGCCGTAACGCGCGCCCGTCAACGTCACCTTCGCGCGCGGCGCGGCGAGCAAGGAGAAACGCCGGCCCTTCGCCAGCTTCGGTCGGTGCGCCCCGGCGCCCAGCAGGCGCGCCTCCCCCCCGTCGGCGACGATGAGCTCGGAGGCCCGGCGGGTTCTCCTCGAGCACCGACAGGTTCACCAGCTCGTGGTCGAGCCCCCCGCCGAGCAGGCCCGCGATATAGACGCGGCGCGCGCCCGCCTGGCGCGCGAAGTCCAGCGCCTTGGCGAGGTCGGAGCGCTGCTCGTCGAAATCGCACCAGTACACGACGTCCTTCCAGGAGCGGGGCAGGGGCCTGGGCAGGGAATCCATGTCGCCGACGACCCAGCGCGGGACCAGGCCGAGCGTTTTCGCGTGGCGGGCGCCGCCGTCGGCGCACAACACCGCGACGACGCGGCGGGCCAGGGCGCGCACGGCTTTCGGGTCGCGCAGCTCGCCGTTGACGAGCAGCAGGACGGCGCCGGGCTCGCGCTTCAGCGCGCCTCCGCCAACGCCTCGAGGCGCACGGCCGCGCCGCGCGCGGGCGGGTAGTCGAAGCCGAGCAGGCGGGCCATGGTGGGCGCCAGGTCGATGACGGCGGCGGGCGCGTTCACGCGGCCGGGCTTGACCCCTTTGCCCCAGAACGCGAGCGGCACGCGCGCGTCGTAATCCCAGGGCGAGCCGTGGCTCGTGCCGGGAACCTTGTCGTGGAGCAGCACGTCGGGTTTGGTGATGACGAAGACGTCGCCGGAGCGGTCGGCGCGCACGGAGCGTTTGAGCACGGGGGCCAGCGGGTCGGCGTCATAGACGCCGGCGGCCAGCGCGTCGGCGCGATAAACCGCGTGCACGCCGTCCACCTTCGCCAAGACCTTGGCGATCTTCGCCAGGCCGGCCTTCTCGATGAAGACGGGGTCGAAGTAGAGATGCGGCACCTGATACGACACGATGCGGCGGCCCGGCGCGGGCCACTTCTTCTGCAGGGCCGCCTCGAGGCTTTTGCCGAACGCCAGCCAATCGAAGCGCCGCATGCCCGCGGCTTTGCCGAGCGGGCCCTCGGGCTCGGGCGCGGCGCCGTGGTCCGCGGACAACGCGAGCGCGAGGTCGCCGCCGGAGGCCGCCTCGAGCTCCTTGAGAAGGGACGCGAACTCCTGGTCGAGGCTCGCGAGCTGGGCGTCCATCGCCGCGGACTGCATGCCGTGGGAGTGGCCGACGGTGTCGGTCCCCGAGAAGCTGATCATCAGCAGGTCGGTGCCGGGCCCGCGGCCGACCTTCTCGCGCTCCAGCAGCTCGCGCACCAGGTCGTGGAGGACCTGGTCGAGGACGGGGGTCGCCATGACCGAAGACGGCGTGCGGCCGTCCACTTTCGCGAGGCGCCCGGACTTCGTGAGGCCGGCGTTGAAGGCGTCGAGCCAGGCGGGGCGGCGATAATAAGCGGAGGTGACGAACTCCCCCGCGTTGCGATCGAACCACAACACGATATCGGCCTTGCGCCCGCCGAGCAGGACCGCGGAGCGGTCCTTGGAGGAGACCGAGAACACGCGCGCGGCGGGCTCGGCCGCCTTGAGGCCGTCGGCCAGCGTGGGGCCGCTCAGGTGCTCGGGCCCGAGGCCGAACGGGGCGTCGCCCACGCAGTACGCGTCTTTGCCGGCGACGCGGTCGTACCAGTCGTTGCCCACGATGCCGTGTTCGTCGGGCAGGCGGCCCGTCGAGATGGCGGCGTGGCCGGGCGCGGTTTCAGTCGGGATATGGGTGTGGCGGGCCTGCGTGAACACGGCCCCCTCGTCGCGCACGCGCGCGAAAACGCGGTCGAGGTAGTCGGCGCGCATCTGGTCCACGGAGACCACGACGCCGAGGCGGACCTTGGCGCCGGCGGGCGCGGCCAGGAGGGCGAGCAGCAGGAGCGACGCGAGTTTAGCGATGGTCTTCTTCCTTTTCAATCTGGAGGGTGACGTGGTCCAAGCCAAAACGCTCCTTGAGCAGCTCTCGCCCCGCGCGCAGCACGCCGACGGGGTCGCGTCCGTCGGCCGCGACGATGTGGCCGCTCATGGCCTCCGAGCCGCGCGTCAGCGACCAGAGGTGCAGGTCGTGCACCTCCTTGACGCCGTCGAGGCCGGCCAGCGCCGCGCGGATTTCCTCGAGGTCGAGGTGCGCGGGCGCGCCCTCGAGCAGGATGTGCACCGAGTCGCGCAGCAGCCAGAAGGCCGTGGCCACGATGCCGAAGCAGATGATGATGCTCACCAGCGCGTCGGCCGCGTACCAGCGCGTCTTCCAGATGACGAGGCCGGCCACCAGCGCGCCCACCGAGCCCGCGGCGTCGGCCATGACGTGCAGCAGGGCGCCGCGCAGGTTGATGTTCTTGCGGCTGGCCTTCCAGAGGATGGCGCCCGAGGCCAGGTTGCACAGCAGCCCCAGCGCGGCGATGGCGGTCATGGGCGCGGCGGCGACCGGCGTGGGGAACGCCCAGCGCGCGTAGGCCTCGCGCAGGATGAAGCCGGTGGCGACCATCAGCGCGATGGCGTTGCCGAGCGCGGCGAGCACCTCGACGCGGCGGTAGCCGTAGGTGCGTTTGGGGTCGGCGGGCAGGCGCGAGAGCATGGCGGCGAACAGGCTCAGCCCGAGGCCGAGCAGGTCCACGGCCATGTGCGTCGCGTCGGCCATCAGCGCGAGCGAGCCCGTCCACCAGCCGCCCGCCAGCTCGGCGACGAAGATGACGCCCGTCAGCGCGATGGCGCCCGTCAGCGGCCGCTCGCCCCGGTCGTCGTGCTCGTGGCCGTGGCCGTGGTCGTCGCTCATTCCGGCGTCAGGGCCTTCTGGCGCGCCACCTCGTAAAGAAGCGCGGTCGCGGCGCACGAGGCGTTGAGGCTGCCCACGCCGTGCGCCACCTGGGGGATGCGCAGCAGCTCGTCGCAGGACGCGCGCACCAGCGAGCGCATGCCGTAGCCTTCCGAGCCGATGACGATGACGCAAGGCGTGTTGAGCGTCGCCGACCAGGCGTCTTTGCCCGAGGCGTCGGCGCCATAGACCCAGAAGCCGTTCTGCTTGGCCGCGGCCAGCGCCTGCGCGAGGTTGACGACGCGATGGACCTTCAGCTTGAGGATGGCGCCGGCCGAGGACTGGATGGCGGCCTGGGTCACCGGCGAGGAGCGCCGCTCCGGCGAGATGATGGCCTGCGCGCCGAGCTGGAGCGCGGAGCGCGCGATGGCGCCGAGGTTGTGCGGGTCCTGGATCTGGTCGAGGGCGACGACGACGACGCCTTTCTTGCGCGCGTCGTCGAGGGATTCGAGCCACTCGCCGAAGCTCTCGGTGGGGTCGTAGGACACGCGCAGCGCCACGCCCTGGTGTTTGCCGCCCTTCATGGCGCGGTCGAGCTCGGGGCGCGACATGTACTGCACCGGGATGTTGCGCTCCTTGGCGGTCTTGATGAGCGCGCCGATGGCCGGGTGTTTGACCTGGTGCTCGACCCACATCTCGCGCGCCTGGTCGGGCACGGTGGTCATGGATTCGGTGACCTTCTCGATGCCGCCGATCCAGCGCGTCTCGCCGGCCATGTTGCCGCCGCCGCCGCTGGGGCGGTCGGGGCGCTGCTCGCGGAGCTTCTCGCGTTTGCGTTCGAACCGGGGTCGCGTCATTTGGGTTTCACCTTTTGCCCGCCTTTCACGTCTTCGACGAGCCAGCCGAGAGCGTCGAGCTCCTTGCGGATGCGGTCGGACGCCGCGAAATCCTTCGCCGCGCGCGCCGCGGCGCGCGCGTCCACGAGCGCCTGCACCGCGGGCGGGACGGCCGCTTCTTCGACGGCGGCGAACAGGTCCAGCGCGAGCACGGATTCCGCCTCCTTAAGAAAGGCGGCCTTGGCGCCGGCCGGCAGGTCGGACTTCAGCGCGTCCCAGACCACGGCCATGGCCGCGGGCGCGTTGAGGTCGTCGGCGAGCGCGGCCTTGAAGCGCTCGGAGAACGCCTCCGCGCCGGGCCGCGGCGCCTCGCTCGCCAGCGGACGCGCGGCGTCGGCCAGGCGGCGGCGCGCGGTGCGCGCGCTTTCCAGCGACTCCCAGGTGAAGTCGAGCTGCTTGCGGTAATGCGCGGTGAAGCAGTGGTACTTGTAGTCGAGCGGCGAGAAGCCCGCCTTCTTGAGGTCCGCGACCGCGACGAAGCCGCCCGACGACTTCGCCATCTTGGCGTTGTTCATCAGCAGGAACTCGGCGTGCATCCAGACGTTGGCGAAGGTTTTCCCGTTGGCGCCTTCGGACTGGGCGATCTCGTTGGTGTGATGGACCGGGACGTGGTCGATGCCGCCGCAGTGGATGTCGAAGGTCTCGCCCAGGTAGCGCTGCGCCATGGCCGAGCACTCGATGTGCCAGCCCGGGAAACCCTTGCCCCACGGCGAATCCCACTCCATCTGGCGCTTGCTGTCCTTCGGGGAGAACTTCCACAGCGCGAAATCGGTGAGGTGGCGCTTCTCGGGGTTGGCCTCGACGCGCGCGCCGGACTTCAGGCCCTCTAGGTGCTCCTTGGACATGAGTTTGCCGTAATCGGGGAGCTTGGCCGTGTCGAAGTAGAGCCCGTCGCTCGTCTTGTAAACGAAGCCCTTCGCGTCGAGACGTTTCACGAGGTCGATCTGCTCGGGAATATGGTCGGTGGCGCGGCACAACACGTCCGGATCCAGGAAACGGAACTCCTTCCAGTCGGCGAGAAACGCGTCCGTGTAGAACTTGGCGACGTCCCAGGCCGTCTTGCCCTCGCGCGCGGCGCCGACCTCCATCTTGTCCTCGCCCTCGTCGCCTTGACTGGTGAGATGGCCCACGTCGGTGATGTTGAGCACGCGGTAGGGCGCGAAGCCGAGCAGCTTCAGCGAGCGCACGAGCAGGTCCTCGAACGCGTAGGTGCGGTAGTTCCCCACGTGTTGATAGTTGTACACCGTGGGTCCGCAGGTGTAGAGGCCGACCTTCGGCGCGGACAGCGGCGCGAGGTCTTGTTTGGCGCGGGCAAGCGTGTTGTACAACTTCACGCCCCCATTCTATGAAATTCGGGCGCGACGCCCTTGACAGAGACGTGACGGTCCGCTATACTTCGATAATCGAAGTATTCACAACTCGAACCATGAGCCTCGAAGAGAAAGCCCGCCGCCTCGCCCTCCCCCTCCAGACCGTCATGGAGGAGGCGCAGGGCGCCGACAAAAAACGCGCCGCCGCGCGCGAAGACCTTAGCTGGCAGGAGATCCGCGTGTTGCGCGCCGTCGAGCGCCGAGACTGCTGCGTGATGAGCGGGCTGGCCGACGCCATCTGCCTGTCGCTGAGCAGCGTCACCGGGCTCATCGACCGGCTCGTCGCCAAGAAACTCGTGCGCCGCGACCGCTCCACCGAGGACCGCCGCGTCGTGCAGGTCGAGCTCACCGAGCAGGGCCGCGCCTTACACGCCAAAACCATGGAAGGTCCCGTCGAAACCGCGCGCGAGCTGCTCAAGGGGCTCACCGTCGAGGAGCAGGAGACCTTGCTCGCGCTGATGGGCAAAATCTCGGACCGGCTCGTGTCGGAAAAGAAGGCAGGCTGACTTTTTTTTGCCGCAGATATTTCGGAATTCGAAACATTCGAAAGGAGAAACGAACATGAGCGACGAGACGAAAGACGCGACGAAGGACGGGAAGCCCTGCTGCGACAAGAGCCGCTGCTGCGGCGGCAAGGCGTTGGCGGCCTTCGCGCTGCTGGCCCTCGGCGGAATCGGCGGGTACCTCGGCGGGCGTTATTGCCCGTCGCAGTGCCCGGTCAAAGACGCGCCCGCGGCGGCCGTGACGCCCGCGAAGTGACATGACGCGCAGCCGGAGTTAAGCTGGGGGGATCGTCCCCTGGCTTAACTCCGGCCGGGGGCGTCAGGCCTTCAAACGCGCGGCGAGCGCGGGCAGGCGCCGCAGGAAGTGTCTCACGGGGCCTTCCATGCCGGCGTCGGGCCAGTTCAGCCACACCTCATGAGCGAGGCCCGGGCGGGCGAGTACCTTCAGGCGCCCGGCGGATACCTCGCGGCGGACCTGGGGAAACGCCAACGCGGCGACGCCCCGGCCCTGCAGCGCCAGTACGCGCAGCAGGTCGGCGTCGTCGCTTTCAGCGGCGGTCGCGGGCATCGCGCCGCGCGCGCGCAGCCAGGCCAGGACCTGCTCGCGCACGGGGTTTTCGGGCGTGCGCAGGAGCACCGGCACCTCCGCGCCTTTCGAAGGGAAACCCGTCAAACGCCTGGCTAAGGCGGGCGAAGCGACCAGGACCAGCGGCAAGGTCGCCACGAGGCTGGAACGGAACGGCGGCCCCATCTCAGGCGAAAAATCCGCGCCCGCCACCGCCAGGTCGAGACGGCGCCTCTGCAGGCGTTCTCGCACCTCTTCGCGCGGCCCCACGAAGACGGACGCCACCGCGCCTTTCACCTCGGACAACGTGGCCAGCGCGGCCAGCACCGTTTCGCGGCCGAGCGCCGCCGTCACCCCTATGCGCACCGGGACGGTCTCCGCCTTGGCTCCGCGGAGCGCCTGCCCGAGGGCGGCGCCCGCGGCGAAGATGCTCTCGCAGTGGCCGTAGACGAGCCGGCCCGCGTCGGTCAACTCCACCCCCGACCGCGAACGGGTCAGCAGCTGGCGGCCCACCGAACGCTCCAAGGTCATGAGTTGGAGGCTCAAAGCCGACTGCGAGAGATGGAGCTCGCGGGCCGCCGCCGTGATGCGTCCGGCGCGCACGCAGGTCCAGAAATAAAAGAGGTGGTGGTAATTCAGATCGAGAGGCATGTATATATTTTCTAAACAATAATGCTGACTTTATCAATTTTACGGATGGGTCCGCCGGGGCTACAATGCCTTGGCTCCCCGTGGGATTTCTCCACCCGCCCCTCCCAGGCCGGTCCGCGGGGAGCACACTCTCGATGCGCCTCACCGCCCGCCTCGTCGCCTCGCTCGTGCTCTCCGCGGCCCTCGTCTCCGGGGCGTGGACGTGGTTCGCCGCGCGCGGGGAGCGCTCCCGCCTGTCCGCCGAACTCGACCACCGCGGCGCCCTGCTCGCCGAGACGCTGAAGGATTCCGTCGAGCCCCTCGCGCGCAGCAACGACCGGCGCGGCCTCAACCGCCTGCTCGCCCGCTACGCCGGACGCAGCCGGCTAAGAGGCGCCGCCGTGCACGCGGCCGACGGCGCGGCAATCGCGGCTTCCGACGGGCTGCCCGCCACCGCGCCCCCGATCCGTCCGGATTCGACGATGGACTGCGGCCGGATCCCGGGAACGAATCTACGGCGCTGCGCGACCCCGCTGGAAGGGATAGACGGCTTCTTGGCCGTCTACCACGACACCGCCCGCGTCGACGAGGCCGTCAGCGAGGTATGGCGGCGCGGCTTCTGGCGGCTGCTGACGCAAGCCATCCTGCTGGCCGTCATCACGCTGTGGGTCCTGCGCCTGGACCTGCTCGCCCCGCTCGACGCGATGACCGATTGGATGCGGCGCCTGCGCGCCGAGGGCCCCGACGCCGCGCCTCCGAAAGCCTCCGGGCCGCTCGCGTCGCTGGCGTCGGAGGCCGCCGGCTTGGCGCGCAGCCTCACGGCCGCGCGCGCCGCCGCCGAGGAAGAAGCCCGCCTGCGGCACCGAGGCCAATCGTTGTGGACGCCCGAGCGCCTCAAGGAGCACGCTCGCGAGCGGCTCGCCGACAAGCCGCTGCTCGTCGTCGCCAACCGCGAGCCTTACATGCACGTCGCGCGCGGCGCGAAGACCGTCGTGCTGCGCCCGGCCAGCGGCCTGGTCACCGGGGTCGAGCCCATCCTCAAGGCGTGCGGCGGCACCTGGGTCGCGCACGGGGCCGGCGACGCGGACCGCGCGAATGTGGACGCGTTCGACCGGGTGCGTGTGCCGCCCGAGGAGCCGCTGTACGCCCTGCGACGCGTGTGGCTGAGCAAGGAGGACGAAGAAGGCTACTACTACGGCTTCGCCAACGAGGGGCTTTGGCCCCTGTGTCACATCGCGCACGCGCGTCCGCAGTTCCGCGCCTCCGACTGGGAGCACTACCGCGCCGTCAACCGCAAGTTCGCCGACGCGGTGCTCCAGGAAATCGAGGGCGTCGAGTCGCCGTGCGTGCTCATCCAGGACTACCACTTCGCGCTGCTGCCGCGCCTCATCAAGGTCGCGCGGCCCGACGCGCGCGTCTCCCTTTTCTGGCACATCCCCTGGCCCAACCCCGAAGCCTTCGGCATCTGCCCCTGGCAGCGCGAGATTCTCGACGGCATGCTCGGCGCCGACGTGCTCGGGTTCCACATCCAGTACCACTGCAACAACTTCCTGGAGACCGTGGACCGCGCGCTGGAGTGCCGCATCGATTGGGAGCGCTTCTCGGTGCGCCGCGGCGGACACGAGACGTCGGTGAAGCCCTACCCCATCAGCGTGGCCCTCGAGGAGCATGCCGGTCCGCCTCTCGACAAGGCGGAGTTGTTGCGCACCGTCGGCGCTCAAGGCGAACTGCTGGCGCTTGGCGTGGACCGCCTGGACTACACCAAGGGCATCCTGGAGCGCTTCCTGGCCGTGGAGCGGTTCTTAGAAAAGAACCCCTCCTACGTCGGACGCTTCGTGTTCGTGGAACTGGGCGCGCCCAGCCGCACCAACATCCCGCGCTACCGCGACCTCGTCGAGGACGTGAAGAAGGAAGCCGAACGCATCAATACGCGCTTCGCGACCAAGGAGTGGCGGCCGATTTCGCTGGCGGTGGGCCACCACGAGCGAGACGAGGTCGGCCGCTGGTACCGCGTCGCCGACGCGTGCCTGGTGACCTCGCTGCACGACGGCATGAACCTCGTCGCCAAGGAATACGTGGCCAGTGACCGCGAGGAGCCGGGCGCGCTGATTCTGTCGCGCTTCACCGGGGCCTCGCGAGAACTGCGCGACGCGCTCATCGTCAACCCCTACGACGTCGAACGCGTGGCCGACGCCTTGCGCGAAGCGCTCGAGATGGAGCCCGAGGAGCGCCGGCGCCGCTGGAAAAACATGCGCGACTCCATCGGCGAGAACAACATCTACCGCTGGGGCGCGCGCCTCATCGACGACCTGGCGCGCGTTCGCCTGAACGCTTAAGTCCGCAGCAGCTTCGCGAGCAACGCGTCCACGGCGGCCACACCGCCGACTCGCTCACCCGCCCGCGTCGGGCCCGCGCCGACTTTCACGGTACGCGCCCGCGTGCCGAGGTAGCGGAACGCCTCCTCGTCGGTGTCGTCATCGCCGACGAAGACGACCGTCGCGCGCAGACGCTTGGCAGCGAGCGCGACGGCCTGGCCCTTGCCCCAGCGGTCGGCCGGGCGGAACTCCCAGACGCATTTGCCCCCCGCCAGCCGCCAACCGTCCGGACACAGGGGCGCCAGAACGCGCCGAAGGGGCCTCGGGTCACGCGAGACCGCAGGGGCGCGGCGCCAATGCACTGCCACCGCGACGGCTTTCGGCTCGACGCGCACGCCGCGCATGCCGCGCGTCGCGCGGCGCGCGGCGACGGCCAACGACAGCGCCTGCCGTGCGCGCCGCTCCAAGAGCGGCTGACGCCAGCTCGCGCCGACGCCCTCGAGCACCCAGCCGTGTTCCCCGGCCAGGGCCGCCCCGGTCCCGGCGAACGCCTGTCGCAGGAAAGCCTGCGGGCGACCGCTCACAATCAACACGGTCGTGCCAGGCGCCGCGGCCAGGCGCCGCAGCAGGCGACGGCGCGACGCGCTGAGGCGCGCATGGGCCGGGTCGCGGCGCAGCGCCGCCAAGGTGCCGTCGAAGTCGAGCGCCACGAGCCGGCGCGCGCTCACGCGGGCTTCTCCAGGGAGAACCAGCAGAACCCGCGCGGTCCCAGAGACAGCGGCCAGCGCTCCGCGCCGACGGCTGGGAACTTCACGCGACCGAAGAGCTCGGCCGGCGTGAAGCCTTGCCAGCGGGCAAGGTCGAGCGAAAGCGGGCGTGTGAACCGCGAGAGATTGAACGCGCACAATACGCGGTCTTCTCCGTGCTCGCGCACAAACGCGAGAGCGTGGTCCGTGCCCGCGTCAACGAACACCGTACTACCGCGCCCGAACGCCGAGTGGCGGCGGCGCAAAGCGATGACCCGCTTGGTCCAATTGAGCAACGAGCTTTCGTTGCGGGCCTGGACTTCGACGTTGACGGTCCGCCAGTGGTACTCGGGGTCCTCGATGAGCGGCAGCACCAGGCGACCGGCATCAGCGGTGGAGAAACCCGCGCCCGGCGCCGGGCTCCACTGCATCGGGGTGCGCACCCCGTCACGGTCGCCCAAGGAGAGGTTCTCGCCCATGCCGATTTCGTCGCCGTAGTAGAGCACCGGCGTCCCGGGCAAGGAGAACAGCAGCGCGCTCATCAGCTCCATGCGCCGCCGCTCGTTGTGCAGCAGCGGCGCCAAGCGCCGCCGGATGCCGAGGTTCAAACGCGCCTGCGGATCCTTGGCGTATTCGCGCCACAGGTAGTCGCGCTCCTCATCGGTGACCATCTCGAGCGTCAGCTCGTCGTGGTTGCGCAGGAACAGGGCCCACTGGCACGAGGACGGAATCTCGGGCGTGCGCGCGAGAATCTCCGTGATGGGACGGCGCTCCTCGCGGCGCATCGCCATGAACAGGCGCGGCATGAGCGGGAAGTGAAACGCCATGTGGCACTCGTCACCGTCGCCGAAGTAGCGCGCCGCGTCCTCCGGCCACTGGTTGGCTTCGGCCAGCAGCATCCGCCCGGGCCAGCGCGCGTCCACGCGAGCGCGCAGCGCCTTGAGGAACTCGTGCGTCTCCGGCAGGTTCTCGCAGTTGGTGCCCTCGCGCTCGAAGAGGTAGGGCACCGCGTCCAGCCGCAAGCCGTCCACGCCCAGAGCGAACCAGTGGTCCACGACCTCGAGCATGGCGTCGCGCACCGGCGGATGCGCGAAATTGAGGTCCGGCTGATGGGAGTAGAAACGATGCCAGTACCAGGCGCCGGACTCCTCGTCCTTGGTCCAATTGGAGTCCTCGAAGTCCTTGAAGATGACGCGGGCGTCCTTGTAACGCGACGGATCGTCGCTCCAGACGTACCAATCGCGGTCGGGATGCCCCGCCGGCGCCCGGCGCGCGCGTTGGAACCAAGGATGGCGGTCCGAGGTGTGGTTAAGCACGAGCTCGGTGATGACCTTAAGGCCGCGGGCGTGCGCGGCGTCGAGCAGCGTTTTGAAATCCTCCAGCGTGCCGACCTCGGGATGGATGCCGCGGTAGTCCTCGATGTCGTAGCCGCCGTCCTTCATGGGCGACGGGTAGATGGGCAGCAGCCACAACGCGGTGACGCCGAGGTCCGCCAGATAATCGAGCTTCGCGGTCAGTCCGGCGAGGTCACCAAACCCGTCCCCGTTCGAATCGTAGAACGAACGGATGCGCAGTTCATAGATGACGGCGTCCTTATACCAGTCGGCCGCGGGCGCGTTCATGCGCGGTGCGCGCTCCAGACCCCGGCGAGCACCAGCGCGCCGCCGAAGGCGGTCCAGCCGGTGAACGGGTCGCCGAGAAGGCAGACGCCGGCCAACACGCCGACGAGCGGCTGCAGGAAGATGAAATTGGCCTGGACCGAGGCGTCGAGGCCGGCGAGTCCGGCGTTCCAAGCCCAGGTACCGACCAGGGACACGCCGACGACGAGGTAGGCCATCGCCAGCCAGGCGGAGACGGGCGCGGTGGACCACATTTCGGGGCGCAGGCCGGCCGCCGGCGCCCAGACCGCGATGCCGGCGTAGCCGAACGCTGTGGTGACGGCCGCGTAGTCGAGCGGCGTGAGTTTTTTGAGCACCGGTTTACCGATAACAGTGTAAAGCGCCCAACAGGCTCCGTGCAAGGCCAAGATGAGGTCGCCTCGCAGCCGGTCGGTGAAGGCGTCGCCCAGCCGCGGCGGGCCCTGGAAGGCGATAAACGTCGCGCCCGTCAGACCGAGCGCCATCGCCGCCAGGTTATGGCGGCCCAGCTTCTCGCCGAGGAAAACCGACGAGAGCAGGACGATGGTCACCGGCTCCAGGCCCACGAGCAAGGACGCGCTCGTCGCGCTGGACAGCTCCTGACCGACGGTGCCCAGCACCATCGGCAGTCCGAAGCCGAACAGGCCGGCCGTCGCGCACAACAGCCAGTCGCGCCCGCTCAGCGCCCTCAGGCGCGAGCGTCCCAGCCACAAAAACGGCAGGTAGGCGAGGAAGGCGAAGCCCACGCGGATGAACACGGCGTCGCGCGAGGGAAGGCCGCGCAGCATCACGGTGGCGGCGGGGTACGAGGAGCCGCCCAGGACGTTGGCCAACGCGGCCAGCGCGGCGTACACGCCTAGGGTTCCGGCGTGAGCACGGTGGCCACCGCGTGGCAGGCGATGGCCTCGCCGCGGCCGATCTCGCCCAGGCCCTCGTGGCTCTTGGCCTTGAGGCTGACGCGCGACTCGGGCAGGGCGAACAACGCGGCGAGCGAGCGTTTCATGGGCTCGTAATGCGGCTTGAGCTTGGGCTCCTCGGCGATGAGGGTGCAGTCGAGATGGATGATGCGGGCGCCGACGGCGGCGACCTTGCCCAAGGTGTGGGCGACGATTTCCTTGGAGGCGAGGCCTTTGAACTTCGGGTCCGAGGGCGGGAAGGCGATGCCGATCTCGCCGAGGCCGAGCGCGCCCAACACGGCGTCGCAGGCGGCGTGCAACACCGCGTCGCCGTCGGAATGGCCGACGAGGCCCTTGGTGTGGGCGAGCTTGACGCCCGCGAGCCACAGCTCGCGGCCTTCGGCCAGACGGTGAATATCGAATCCTAGTCCGACGCGCGGGAGGGCGGCGGCGCCGCCGGCCCGCGCGGCCTGTTCGCGCTCGATCAACTGCTCGCGCTGGCGTTCCAGGTTGACGTGGTCGGTGATGTTCGACACCACGGCCACCTTCACGCCGGTTTCCAGCACGGCGGAGATGCTCCATTGCCGTGCCCAGACGTTCGCCTCCAAATGCACCGCGACGCGATAGGTCTGCGGCGTCTGCGCCGCCCAATGCTCCGCGCGCTCCGGCGTGGCCGCGACCGTCTCCGTGCCTTTGGCCACGCGTTTGAGCGTGTCTTTCACCGGCACGGCCGCCACCGCGGCGCCGGTTTCGGCGGCCTTCTTGAACGTGGCGCGGACGATCTCGGGCGTGATGAGGGAACGGGCGCCGTCGTGCACCGCGACCACGTCGAGGCCGGGCTTCAGCGCCGCGAAGCCGTTGCGCACCGACCCCATCCGCGTCGGGCCCGCGGCGACCACGCTCACCTTGCCGCCGGCCAGGCGCGGTCCGTGCTCCTTGAGGGCGTCCTCCCCCAGCACGAGCACGATGTGCTCGACTTCGGCCATCGCGGCGAAACAAGCGAGGGACTGCTCCGCGACGGTCGAGCCGCCCAGCGGCAGGAACTGCTTGGGCTTGCCCATGCGGGAGCCCGAGCCGCCGCTGACGATGATGGCGCCCGCGCGGCTCACGCCGGCTGCTTCTCCTGGCGCTCGGGTTTGGCCTTGGCGAAGATCTGCCGGCCGTGGGAGGTCTGGTGGATGGAGGTGACCGTCGCCTCCACGCGTTTGCCGATGGAGCGGCGCGCGTCCTCGAGCACGACCATCGTGCCGTCGTCGAGGAAGCCGATGCCCTGCTCGCGCTCCTTGCCTTCCTTCATGACGAAGACGGACATGGATTCGCCGGGCAGGACCACGCTCTTGAGGGCCTGGGACAGGTCGTTGAAGTTCAGGCACACGACGCCTTCCAGCGTCGCCACCTTGTTGACGTTGAAGTCCGTGGTCGCGATGCGCACGCCCATCTCGCGGGCCAGGCGCATGACCTTGCCGTCGAGGTCGGACACCTCGGGCACTTCCTTGTCGAGGATCTTCACCGTCAGCCCTTCGCACGCCTGCAGGCGCGCCAACACGTCGAGGCCGCGGCGCCCGCGCGCGCGCCGCATCGGCTCCTCGGAGCTGGCCGCCTTCTGCAGCTCGTTCTGGAGGAAGCGGGCGACGAGCACCGTGCCCTGGAGGAAACGCGTCTCGCACACGTCCACGACGCGGCCGTCGATGATGGCGTGCAGGTCGAGGACGATCATGTCCGCGCCGCGGCGCTTGCTCATCTTAAGGAGGTCCTTGTCGAGGACGTCGAGCTCGCCGGACTTGCGGATGGCGATGACCGCGCCGAGCACGCCGAAAGCGAAGTAGCGCAGCAGCGCGAACTTGTCCCAGGTCTGGTAGAGCCCCACGTCGCCGATCTGCAGGACCACGTAATCGACGAGCTTGGCGAGCACCACGCCTCCGGCCCAGCCCATGATGCCGAGCAGGATGTTGAGCAGGTTGAGCTCGGCGATGAGGTACTCGAGCCCGACCATCAGCACGCCCACGCCCAGGCCGACGAGCAGCCCGGTCTGGTTGGGCGCGATCTTGCCGAACCACACGATGGCGGGACAGGCGAGCACGATGCCGACGCGGAAAAGCCAGATGATCATGAAGCCTCCGAATCCGGGAAGACGGCGGCGGCGGCCTCGCGCAGATCGGCCGCGCCGGTCACCGTCATCCCGGGAATCTTGGGTAGGTCCGCCGCGGCGCGGCGGTTGACGACGGCGCGTTTGAAGCCCGCTTTCGCGGCTTCCTTGAGACGCGCTTCCAATTGGGGCACGCGGCCGATCTCGCCGAGCAGGCCGACCTCGCCGACGAGCACGCAGTCGGCGGGCACGGCCTTGTCGTGGGTCGAGCCCACGACGGCGAAGCAGGCGGCGAGGTCGAGAGCGGGGTCCTTCAGGCGCAGGCCGCCGGCGAGGCTGACGAAGGCGTCGCGCTCCTCCAGCCGCAGGCCGAGGTGCCGCTCCATCGCGGCGAGCAGGACCAGCACGCGGTTGAGGTCGAGGCCGGTGGCCATGCGGCGCGGCAGCGGGTAACGCGTGGGCACGACGAGGGCCTGCGTCTCGACGAGGATGGGGCGCGAGCCTTCCAGCGCGACCGACACCGCGCGCCCGGGCTGGGCCGGGCCCTTGATGTCGGCGAGGAAGAAAGCGGAGGCGTCGGAGACTTCCTTAAGGCCTTTCTCCCCCATCTCGAAGAGCCCGAGCTCGTCGGTGGGACCGAAGCGGTTCTTCTGCGCGCGCAACACGCGCAGCAGGTCGTGGCGCTCGGTATCGAAATAGAGGACGGTATCGACGATATGCTCGAGCACCTTGGGCCCGGCGAGCGCGCCGTCCTTGGTCACGTGGCCGAGCAGGAAAACGACGGTGTCGCGGCTTTTGGCCGCGCGCACGAGCTCGGCGGCGCATTCGCGCACCTGTCCGACCGAGCCGGGCGTGGACGCGAGCGCGGGGTGCGAGACCGTCTGCACCGAGTCGAGAACCATCGCCCAGGGTTTAACCTCTGCCATGGTCGCGAGAATCTTAGCCAGCGAGGTTTCCGAGAGGAGGTAAAGCGCCTCGGCCGACAGGCCGAGGCGTTTGGCGCGACCGCTGACCTGGCGTAGCGATTCCTCTCCGGACACGTAGAGGAAGGAGCCTTTCTGGGCGAGCAAAGCCGCGGCCTGGAGCATGAGGGTGGACTTGCCGATGCCGGGAGGCCCCGCGAGCAAGATGACCTGGCCGGGGACCACGCCGCCGCCCAGCAGCCGGTCGAGCTCGGGGATGCCGACGGGATGGCGCGTCTCGACGGCCTCGGAGACTTCTTTAAGGGTGGTGACCGGCGAGGAGAACTCGGTCAGCGACCGCGCCCCGCCGCCGCCCGCCGTCGCCGCGAGCGCGTCGGCCAGCCCGCCCGGCCGCGCCTCGACGACCTCTTCGACCATGGCGTTCCATTCCGAGCACCCGGGGCATTGCCCCATGGGCTTGGAGGCGCTATGGCCGCACTGCTGGCAGCGGAAGACGGTCTTCAGGCGCGACATAAATCGGGGCGGGGTCGAGACGCACCGGCCGGGGCGTGTATTCTGCCATTTTCAGAGCCGCTGCGGCAGAGGTCCGCTAGGCCGGTCTGTTGCGTATCACGAAGCGTCCGGCGCCGAGGCCGGCGGGAGGCAGCTATGCGGGCGAAAGACATCATGCGCCGGAAGGTGGTCACGGTGGAACGCTGGCTCGGTCTGTCGGAGCTGGCCAAGCTGTTCGAGGAGAAAGGCATCACCGGCGCCCCCGTCATCGACGAGCACGGCGCCGTCCTCGGCGTCGTGTCGCAGACCGACCTGGTGCGCACGCGGCGCGAGGCGT
This sequence comes from uncultured Elusimicrobia bacterium, assembly GCA_965283875.1. Taxonomy (GTDB): domain Bacteria; phylum Elusimicrobiota; class Elusimicrobia; order UBA1565; family UBA9628; genus GWA2-66-18. The sequence goes on from CBDIQC010000001.1 coordinate 771,744, forward strand.
CGGCGGGCGTCGCGCTTTATCATAAGGAGCTCGAGGAGCCGCTGTCGGCGCTCGGCATCCACTTCGAGGAGGTGGACGCGGGCCGCGTCGAGAGCATCATGACCCCGGGCGCCATCGCCTTCGACGAGGAGGCGCCGGTCGAGGCGCTGGCCGAGGCCATGCTCGAGCGCCACATCCACCGCGTGCTCATCACGCGCAAGGACAAGCTCGCCGGCATCGTGACGACGATGGACCTGATGAAGGCCCTGCTGGTGCTCGCCAAACGGGAGACCGCGGCGGCCCGCTGACGCGGCCGGGGGGCCGGTCTATTTGCTCTTGGACCGGCCCTTCGTGCCCGCGGCGCCGAAGGAGATCATGCCGAGGAGGTAGGCGATGTCCTGGTCCTCGAACATGACCTTCAGCCAGCTCTGGTAACGCGGGACCATGGCGATGTCCTCGACGCGGCCGCCGAGCTGGAGGGACTTGTACACGCGCGCCTGCACGCCCGCGTCGTATTGCGGCTTGTCGAAGCGTTTGCCCTCGATGACGCGGTTGCGGCCGAAGTCGTAGGCCTGGCCGACGATGGAGACGCGGTCGAGCACGGGCATGCCGTTGAACGGCGTCGCGGTCAGGCGCACGCCGCCGCCGGAGCGGATGACGCCGACCGCGAGGTCGAAGGTTTTCCCCTCCCAGCCGATGAGCGCGTCCACCTTGTTGGGGCGCACGTAGTCCACGTGCCGGGAGGTGCGGCGGTCGTCGGACACGTTGGCGAGGTTGGCGCCGCCGACGTAGTAGTATTTGCCCGGGCGCGGCGAGATCTTCAGGCCGATGTCGGCGCGCGAGGTGCGCACGAGGTGCTCGTAGCGCCAGTCGTAGTTCCAGAACACCGTGAACTGGTTGATGCGGCCGAGCACGTCTTTGGCCGTGCCGGCGGCTTCTTTGACCGAGGCGATGGTCTCGCGCACGTCGTCCTTCATCTTGGTGTCGTGCAGCAGCGCGCCGACCGTGCCGCTGGAGGTCGCCAGGCCGGCCATCACGACGTTGGACTTGGCGAGCAAGGAGTCGAGCTTGTCGGTGATGTCGTCGGTGCGCGCCATGGCCCGCTCGAGCTGCGGCTTGGTGGTCTCGATGAGGTCGTTGAGGTTGGCCGTCATCTCGCGGACGTTGGCCACGGTGTCGGTCAGGTTGGAGGCGAGCGTGCCGCGCGGCCCTTCCTTGGTGAGGTCGCCGAGCAGCTTGTCGAGCTTCTCGAGCGCGACGGTCAGCGATTTCTCGATGGAGACCGGGTCCTGGCCGCGGATGGTGGAGTTGGCCGGGATGACGCCGGCGACCTTCTTGCCCTGGTCCACCTGGAGGAACTTCGAGCCGATGATGCCGGTCGAGCCCACGGAGAACACCGCGTCGTTGTAGATATCGACGCCGTGGCGGACCTTGGCGATGACGCGCGCGCCGCCGTCGATGAGCTCGATCTCGGCGACCTGGCCGACCTCGACGCCGGACAGGCGCACCGGCGCGTCCTTGCTGAGGTTGCCCACGTCGGTGAAGTTGACGTAGAGGACGTAGCGCCGCTCGAGGGTCACGTCGCCGAGCAGGAACAGGGCGGTCGCGATGAGGGTCAGCCCGCCCAGGACGAACGCGCCGACCTTGGATTCGAGTGACATCAGCTCTTGGCCTTGGCGGCGGCGGCGACGGTGGGTGCGGGGTCGGCGTCGAAGTCGCGCAGCTTCATCTTGATGGGGCCTTCGCTGAGGCCGTCCACGAACTGGCGCACGTAGGGGTTCTTCGTGGTCTTGAAGTGCTCGGGCGTGCCGATTTCCTGCACCACGCCTTCGTGGAACATGGCGATGCGCGAGGCGACCTTGTAGGCGGACTTCATGTCGTGCGTTACCACGATGGAGGTGATCTTGAGCTGCTTTTGAAGGTCCAGGATCAGGTCGTTGATGACGTCCGACATGATCGGATCCAAGCCCGTCGTGGGCTCATCATATAAAATGTAGGCGGGCTTGGCGGCGATGGCCCGGGCCAGCGCGACGCGTTTCTTCATGCCGCCCGACAGCTCGGAGGGCTTGAAGTCCTCGACGTCCTTGAGGCCCACGAGCCCCAGGCACTCGGTGGCGATGCCGCGGTACTGCGACGCGGGGATGTCGGTGAGGTAGCGCAGGCCGAAGGTGATGTTGTCGGCCACCGTCATCGAGTCGAACAGCGCGCCTTCCTGGAAGAGGTAGCCGAAGCGGCGCCGGTAGTCGGCGATGTCGCGCTCGTTCTCCATCTTCGTGATGTCGAGCCCATCGACCTTGATGTAGCCCTCGGTCGGGGCGTGCAGGCCGATGACGGCCTTCAGGAACGTGCTTTTGCCGCAGCCCGACCCGCCGATGATGACGAGCGTCTCCCCGTCGGGGATCTCGAGGTCGATGCCCTTGAGGATGGTGCGTTTGCCGAAACGCTTGATGACGCCTTTGGCCTCGATCATCTAGGTGATGCCCAGCGCGTTGAGCAGCGCGGTGGCGAAGTAGTCGAGCGTGAGAATCAGCGTCATGCCGAGCACGACGGCCGCGGTCGTGGACTTGCCCACGCCTTCGGCGCCGCCGCGCGTGGTGACGCCTTTGAAGCAGGCGATCATGGCCACGACCCAGGCGAAGACGAAGGTCTTCAGGAAGCCGTGCACGAAGTGGCGGATCTCCATCTGATCGACGATGTCGTGCCAATACACCGTGGCGGGCACGCCGTATTTGACCTTGGCCACGAAATAGCCGCCCAGGATGCCCGAGAAATCCGCGGCCACCGTCAGCAACGGCAGGACCATCAGGAACGCCAGCAGGCGCGGGATGACCAGGTAGCGCACCGGGTCGGTGCCGAGGGTGTAGAGCGCGTCGATCTGCTCGGTGACCTTCATGGTGCCGAGCTCGGCGGCGATGGCGGCGCCCGCGCGGCCGGCCACCACGATGCCGGTCATGACCGGCCCGAGCTCCATGACCAGCGCGAAGGACACGACCGTGCCCAGGAACAGCGGGGTGTTGAAGAAGTGTTTGGACGTCGCGCCCGTCTGGAGCGCGAGCACCATGCCGGTGAAAAAGGCGGTCATCACCACCACCGGCACCGATTCCACGCCGATGCGGCCCATCTGCACGAGGGTCTGGCGCCACTCCACGCGCACCCGCGCGCGCAGCAGCCAGGAATGCGTGGAGCGCACGAGCATGGTGAAATGCCCGGTCTCCTCGGCGGCGTCGAGGAGCACGCGTCCGAACGTCCCGAAGATGGCTTCGATCATGTCTTCACGCGCGGCACGCGCGCGGAAAGCGCGGTGACCGTCTCGTAGGGGATTGTACCGCAGAGACGGGCCACCGCGGCGGCGGTAATCTCCGCGCGGCCCTGGCGCCCGATGAGCACCGCGTCCTCGCCCACGCGCGCCTCGGGGACGCCGGTGGCGTCCACCATGGTCTGGTCCATGGTGACGCGCCCGATGATCGGGCAGCGCCGGCCCGCGATGAGCGCTTCCCCTCTGTTCGAGAGCGCTCGCGAAAAGCCGTCGCCGTAGCCGATCGGCAAGGTCGCCACGCGCGAGACGCGCCGGGCCCGCCACGTGGCGCCGTAGCTGACCGTGGCGCCCTTGGGCACCGTCTTAAGGAACACGATCTTGCTCTTGAGGGTCAGGACCGGCTCGAAGCCGTCCACGAGGCCGTAGGCGGCCAGGCCCGGGCGCACCAGGTCGTAACGCGCCTCCGGGTGGCGCAGCAACGCGGCCGAGTTGGCCGCGTGCACGAGCGGCGGCCGCAGCCCCTCGCGCGTCAGCGCGGCCACGACGCCTTTGAAGGCCGCGAGCTGGCGGCGCGTGAAGGCGCGGTCGGACTCCGCGCAAGCCATATGGGTGAACAGCCCGGAAACCCTCACGGCGCCGCCGGCCGCGAGATGGCGCACGATGCCCACGGCCGCCTCGCGGCCCGCGCCGACGCGGCCCATGCCCGTGTCCACCTTCACGTGGCAGTCCACGCGGCGCTTCAGGCGCGCCGCGGCCTCGGCCACGCGTTTGGCGGCGTCGAGGGACGCGACCATCGGCGTCAGGCCGTACGCAACCGCGGCGAGCACGCTTTCGAAGGGGTATAACGAGCCCAGCACCAGCACCGGCAGCTTCACGCCCGCCTCGCGCAGGGCGACGCCCTCCTCGACGGAGGAAACGCCCAGCCAGTCGGCGGCGCGCGCCTTCTCGGCGGCCGCGGCGCACAGGGCGGCGTCGTGGCCGTAGGCGTTGGCCTTGACCACGAACATGACTTTCGCGCGGCCGGCCTTGCTGCGGAGCTTGCGGAGGTTGGAGACGAGCGCCGCGGCGTCGATCTCGGCCCAGGTCGGGCGGAAGAAGCGCCGCGGGAGGGACATCAGGAGAACTGGGCCTGGCTCTCCTCGATGTCGGCGGGCTCATCGACGCCGACGGCCTCGTCGAGGAAGCGCGTGATGTTGCGCTCGAAGACCACGGGCACCGAGCCGGTGGGGCCCTGGCGCTGCTTGGCGATGATGATCTCGGCCTTGCTCTCGAGGGTGGGGTCGTTGGGCTTGTAGTACCCCTCGCGGTGGATCATCGCCACGAGGTCGGCGTCCTGCTCGAGCGAGCCGGACTCGCGCAGGTCGGAGAGCTTCGGGCGGTTGTCCAGGCGCGTCTTGTCCTCGGAGGCGCGCGAGAGCTGGGAGAGCGCGATGACGGGCACGTTGAGCTCGCGGGCGAGCTGCTTGAGGCCGCGGGAGATCTCGGAGACCTCCTGCTGGCGGTTCTCCTGGCGCCCGCCGCCGCCGCGCAAGAGCTGGAGGTAGTCGATGACGACCATGCCGAGCTCCTTCTTCTCCATGCGCAGACGGCTCATGAGCTGGCGCGAGAGCGCGCGGACGTTGAAGACGGTCATGCCCGGGTTGTCGTTGATGAACAGCGGGGCCTCGGCGAAGGACGCGGCGGCCGTGGTCAGGTCCTGCCAGCGGTCGCGGCGGAAGAAGCCGGTGCGGATGTCCTTGAGGTTGACCTTGGCCTCGGCGGCGATGAAGCGCTGCATGATGGCGTGGCGGTTCATCTCGAGGGAGAAGAAGAGCACCGGCAGCTTGGCGCGCAGCACGACGTGCGACACGATGTTCTGCGCCAGCGCGGTTTTGCCTTGCGAGGGGCGCGCGGCGATGAGGATGAGGTCGGAGCGTTGGAAACCCGTCGTCATCTTGTCGAAAGCGGTCAGGCCCGTGGGCACGCCGGTGACGGCCTGCTTGCTGTGCACGGCCTTCTCGATCTGCTCGATGACCTCGTGCACGATCTCCTTGGCCTCGAGCACGCCGGCCAAGGTCTGGCGCTCGGAGACCTTGAGGATGGAGGCCTGGGCCGAGTCGAGGAGCTCCTTGGGGTCCTTCTCCTGCGCGTAGCAGGCGGTGACCACGCCGGTCGCCGCCGCGATGAGGTCGCGCAGGATGGCCTTCTCCTTGACCATGCGCGCGTAATACTCGACGTGCGCGGCGGTGGTGACTTTGTGGACGAGGTCGGCCAGGGCCTGGGAGCCGCCGACTTCCTCGAGCTGGCCGCGTTTGCGCAGCTCCTCGGAAACGGTGACCAGGTCCACGGCCTGGCCGGCGTTGAACAGGTCCGCGCTCGCCTTGTAGATGCGGCGGTGGGCCGGGGCGTAGAAGTCCGTCTCGTGGAGGGCGTCGAGCGCCTTCTCGGTCGCCTCGCGCTCGATGAGCATCGAGCCGAGGACGGCCATCTCCGCCTCCAAAGCCTGAGGCTGCTGCTTAGGGTCCTGTGCCATGGGGCGGGGACCCGGGGCTATTCGCGGGCGGAGACGGTGACCTTGATCTTGGCCGTGACTTCGGGCTGGAGCTTGAGGGAGACCTCATGCTCGCCGATGGTCTTGATGGCCATGTCGAGGTTGACGGAGTTCTTGGGCACGTCGTAGCCGGCGGCCTTCAGGCTCTTGAGCACGTCGGTCTTGCCGACCGAGCCGAAAAGTTTGCCCTGCTCGGAGGCGGGCATCGCGAAGGTCAGGTTGACGCCCGCCAGCTTCTCGGCGAGCTCCTTGGCGAGCTTGACCTCGCCCGCCACGACGGCGGCGCGCTTCTCTTTGCCCTTCTCCCAGTACTTCACGGCCGCGGGCGTCGCCGGCTCGGCGAGCTTGCGGGGCAGCAGGAAATTGCGGGCGTAGCCGGGCTTGACTTCCTTCACGTCGCCGGGCCGGCCGAGATTGTCCACCGTCGTCTTAAGAATAACCTTCATGGCGTTACCTCTGGTTTCGTTCGCTTAGTAAGAGACGTACGGCAGCAGCGCGAGGTTGCGGGCGCGCTTGATGGCGCGGCCGAGCTGGCGCTGGTGGCCGGCGCAGTTGCCGGTGATGCGGCTGGACAGGATCTTGCCCGTGTCCGTGGTGAACGTGCGCAGGACCTGGATCTGCTTGTAGTCGATGTCGCGGACCTTGTCGGCGCAGAAGCGGCAGACCTTGCGGCGCGCGGGGTACGGCGCGCGGCGGCGGGCGGCGTCGGGACGGCGCGCGCCGGCGGGGCCGGCGGACGACGGACGGGGAGCGGATTCGGACGGGGCCGCGACGGGCGCGGCGTTCTCTTCAGCGGCCATTAGAACGAGACCTCCTGGGTATCGGCGCCCGCGACGGGCGCCTCCGACGACTTTTCCTGCATCTGGACGAGCCGCGCTTCGACTTCCATGCCGGAGCGCTTGTTGCCGTCCTTGTCCTTGTACTCGTAGCTGCGCAGCCGCCCTTCGACGTGCACCGCGCTGCCCTTCTTGAGGCGTTTGCCGCACTGCTCGGCGGCGTCGCGCCAGACGGAGATATTGACGAACGTCGTGTCGTCCTTGAACTCGCCGGTTTTCGCGTCCTTGATGCGGCGGTTCACGGCGAGCGCGAAACGGCAGTTCGGCACGCCGTGGGACGTATATTTGAGCTCCGGATCGCGCGTGAGCCGCCCCGTCAAAAGAACGGTGTTTTGCTCCGGCAGGCGGGACTCGGGCATCGGGAGAGGCGGCTTAGGCTTGGACGGCGGCGGGAGCGGCCGGCTTCGCCTTCTTGGGCTTCTTCTCGCGCATCTTGCGGTCGCGGACGAGGACGGTCATGTCGCGCAGGACCGTGTCGGAAACGCTGAAATTGTGGGACAGCTTCTTGAGGAGGGCGGGCTGCGCCTTGTACTTGAAGTACGCGTACACGCCTTCGCGCGCCTTGCCGATGAAATGGGTGAGCTTGCGGCGGCCCCACACCTCGGAGGAAGCGATCTCGCCGCCCTCTCCCGTGATGACCTGCTTCGTCTTCTCGACGAACTCAGCGACCTCGGGGTCGGACAGCACCGGCTTCAAGATGAGGACCGTCTCGTAAATCTGCATGATGTGACACACTATACCAAAAGGCCCCGACGATGACAAGCTTTTTTTCCGCCTCGGCCTTGACGCTTCCCGGCTCGCGGGGCTAAGCTTCCTATGATAAGCAAGGCCGCCGGCCCCTAATATGCCATTTATTCGCCCCCTCCTCCTAGCCGTGCTCGCCCTCCTGCCCGCCGCCCCCGGGCGCGCGGCCGATTCCCTGTCGTTTCGCTCCTGGCGGGCCCGCGCCGAAAGGCAGGAGCGGGAGAAGGACCTCGACGCCGCGCGCTCGTCCTGGTCCAACGCCCTGTCCTCCTGGCGGGAATCCGACGGCAAACCCGCGCGAGCCAAGGCCTACTGCGCGCGCGCCGCGCTGCGCGAGAAGTCCGGCGAGGAGGCGGGCGCGCGCTCCGACTATTCCGAGTGCCTGGAGCTCGACAAGAAAAACGCGAAGGCCTTCCACCGCCGCGGCGTCCTGCTCCTCAAGGACGGCAAACGCTCCGAAGCCATGAGCGATTTCTACAAGGCCATCGCGCTCGACATACGGTTCGCGGCCGCCTACCACGACCGCGCGCGCGCCTACGAGGAGACCGGCGAGGCGATGTTCGCCAAGGAGGACTACAAACGCGCCTGCGACCTGGGCGTCGCCGCCGCCTGCCCCAAGGCCCGCTCCCTCAAGGCGGGCAAGACCCCGCCCAAGGCGGAGGACGCCCCGCCCGCGCTCGACCCCGCGCCGCCGCTCGACGCGTTCCCGCCCGAGGTCGCGCCCGCCGGCTCCGCGCGCGCGCCGCGCCCGGGCCGTAAAACCCCGTTGGCCTACACGCCGCGTTTCGCCGATTGCCGCGCGGCCTTGGAGCAGTGCCTCGACGACGGCGGGGCCTTCGGGTCCTGCGTCGCCAAACGCCCGCGCTGCGAGGAGAAGGCCGTCAAAGGCTGCTGCCCGTCGCCGTGCATCAAGGCGTTCGGCAAAGCCGCGGCGCTCAGCAGCGAAGCCAACGCCTACCGCCAGCATTTCTCCGCCGACGCCGCCTGCGCGGCGCCCCCGCCCTCCGACGACGAGTGACCCTCGGCCCGCCCGGGGAGTAATACTTGACAGCAGATGATAGAGGACATACACTCTCAATGACAGGCGGCGCGTAACGCTAAAAATCAACACTATTCACCACTCGATTCCATGAAAAAGAAGCGCAAGACGGTCCGCCGCCCCTTCACCGGACAGGTCCCCGACGTCATGGACATCAAGACCTTGGCCCATTACCTGGGCATGGGCCGCTCCAAGATCTACGGCCTCATCCGCACCAAACGCATCCCCGCCTCCCGCATCGGCCGTCAGTACCGCTTCTCCAAGCCCCTCGTGGACGCCTGGCTCAAGGAACGCCTGATCATTCCTCAAGAGAGCCAGATCGCGTTGTTCGACAAAACCCAGAAGTAGGGTTTTTCCTCGTCGAGCCCCCGTCGGAAAAAGCTTGCATCCCCGACGAGGACTGTGCTAGATTCCTTGCGCTGCGAACAAAACAAGGGATTAGAGGCACCGTCCCGACGACTACGGAGGACTGACTACCATGGCTGAGAAGGTTCTGAAGGTCGGCGTTGAGCGCGTGCAGGGCTTCCTTTACTTCATCGACAAGGCCGGCGACGTGTCCCGCGCCAAGATGGCCCGCGGCGGCAAGAAGGGCGGCAAGGTCGAGAAGGTCGCGAAGGCCGGCGTCAAGAAGGCGAAGGGCTTCCTGTACTTCCTCGACAAGAAGGGCGACATCTCCCGCGCGAAGATGGTCAACGCCTAAGCCCGACAGGGTTTAAGCCGAAGCCGAGAAAGAGCCCCGGCGCGAAAGCGCCGGGGCTTTATTTTTGGCATGATTACCGCCGCGTGAAGCCCCCCATCCTCGTCGCCGGCCCCGGCGCCGTCGGCCTCGCCCTCGCCGCGCGCTGGCGTCTCGCCGGCGAGCCCGTGGCCGTGCTCGGCCGCTCCGCGGCCTCCGAACGGGCGCTCGCCCGCGGGCTGCGTTTCGAGGCCGCCGACGGCACCGCCGCCAAAACGGGCGGCCTGCTGCCGGCCCGCTCGCTCAAGGGCCCCGCTCGCGCCGTGTTCCTGTGCGTGAAGGCCGGCGACGTGCTCAAGGCCGCCCGGACGGCGAAGAAATGGGTCGGCCCCGACACGCCCGTCGTGGCCCTGCAGAACGGCGTCGGCCAGGAAGACGGCGTGCGGCGCATCTTCGGCCCCGCCCGCACCGTGCGCGGCACCTGCTACTTCGCCGCCGACCGCCTCGCCCCCGCCGCCGTGCGTCTCAACGGCGGCAGCGTCGTCAGCCTCGCTCGGCGCGAGGGCAACGGCGACGCGCTCGCCGCGGCCAAGGTCCTGCTCGACGAAGGCGGCTGGGAGGTCCACGTGAAGGCCGACGAGGACCGCATGTTGTGGACCAAACTCGTGTTCAACGCCGCCACCAACCTGCTCGGCGCCGCGTGCGCCGCCGACAACGGCCGCCTGGCCGAGGATCCCGCGCTGCGCGAGCTCATGCTCGCCGCGCTGGCCGAGGCCGAGGCCGCGGCCAAAGCCGACGGCCGCTCCTTCGACCACGAGCGCATGGACGAGCTGCTGCTGCGCTCCTGCAAGGCCGCCGCGCGCCAGCGCAACTCCATGCTCCAGGACCTCGCCGCCGGCCGCCGCACCGAACGCGCCGCCATCGCGGGCCCGGTGCTCGCCGCCGCGCGCCGCCGCGGCGTGCCCACGCCCGTGCTCGCGGGCCTCGACGCCGTGGTGGCGCGCCTGGAAAGGAGGCTCGCCGCATGAAGACGCTCGACGGACGCCCGCTCGCCGCCCGCCTGCTCGCCGAGGCGCGCCGCGTCGCGTCGGCCGCGCGCCGGCGCCTGGGCCGCCGGCCCCGCCTGGCCGTGGTCGCCGCCGCGGGCGCCGACGCGGAGAGCTACCTCAAGGCCAAACGCCGCGCCTGCGACGCCGCGGGCGTCGAGCTGGTCGTTCACCGGCTGTCTCCGGGCCCGCGCCCCAAGACCCTCGGCCTGCTCGCCGAGCTCGCGGGCGACGCGTCGGTGGACGCGGTGCTCGTCGAGACCCCGCTGCCGCGCGGCCTGTCCTCGGCCGACGTCGCCTCCGCCATCCCCGAGGCCAAAGACGCCGAAGGCGTCACGCCGGGCCGCTACGGCCGCCTGTTCCTCGCGAAATCCTGGAAGGACGCCGAAGGGCTCGTCGCGCCGTGCACGGCCTCCGCGCTCGCGCGCCTGGCCGCGGCGTCCGGCGTCGCGCTGGCCGGCAAACGCGCCGTGGTCGTCGGCCGCTCCGCCACCGTGGGGCGTCCCGCCGCGCACCTGCTCTCCACGCTCGATCTGACCGTCACCCTCGCCCATTCGCGCACCAAGGGCCTGGCCGCCGTCTGTCGCGAGGCCGACGTGCTCGTGGCCGCCGCCGGCGCGCCCGGCCTCATCCGGCCGTCCTGGGTCAAACGCGGCGCCGTCCTGCTCGACGCCGGCATCCACGTCGTGCGCGGGCGCCTCGTCGGCGACGCCGCGCCCGGCTGCGCCGCGCGCGCGGGGCGCGCCACCCCGGTCCCCGGCGGCGTCGGCCCCGTCACCACCGCCGTGGCCGTGCTCCAGGCGGCTCGTCTGGCGCTGGCGCGGAAATGATAGAATCCGTCGTCGTCACCTTTTGCGGAGGCACCCCCACCCCATGGCGAACCTGAACAAAGTCACCTTGATCGGCCGGCTCACCCGCGACCCCGAGGTCAAATCCTTCAGCAACGGCGGCAAGGTCGCCAACGTCGGCTTCGCGGTGAACAACCGCAAGAAGAACCAGCAGTCCGGCCAGTGGGAAGACGTGCCCGTGTGGCTCGACCTCAAGGCCTTCAACCGCGACACCGGCCGCAAGCTCGCCGACCAGATCGAGACCGTCAAGAAGGGCCAGCAGATCTACGTCGAGGGCCACCTCGTGCTCGAGGAGTGGACCGGCAAGGACGACGGCGCCAAGAAGAGCAAGCTCGTCATCTACGTGGACGACTTCCAGTACCTCGAGAAGCGCGAAGGCGGCGCGGCCCCGGCCGGCGCGGCGCGCGGCAAAGCGTCCTCCGACGAGACCATCGAGGACGTTCCCTTCTAGCTAGACGCCGTTTTTGGCGCGCAGGTAATCCACGGCGCGTGAATACTCGCTCCACGCCCGCTCCACGGCTTCGGCGTCCCGAGGCGCCGGCGCGCCGGCCGGGCGCGTGAGAATCATCGTGTCGTAGGCGTAGCGCCCGAGCGCGCCCGGGCCGCGGGCGAAGCCGAAGTCGAAGGACCAGCCCTCCGCGAGCAGGCGGCGCACGAGCGCCCCGTGGCGGTCCACGATGGCCATGTGCTGGTAGGGGTGCCCGGCGTCGGCCTGGATGATGAGCTGGCCGCCCGGCGCGATCCAATCCGCCATGGTCTCGAGTTTGTCCGCGAAGCCCGGGACGTAGCCCGCGGCGTTCTTCGTGCGCAGCGCGGCCAGGGGCTTCTCGGGCCGCTCGAGCGCGAGGATGTCCTGACGAACGGCCCGCGCGCGCGGCTTGCCGGCCAGGCGCGCCGACGCGTCGATGTAGCCGGTCACGAACGGCGACGCGTCGAAAAGGCGGTACTCCGTTCCCGCGGACACCTCGGGGCGCCGCGCGTAGCGGCCGGCGTTGATGCCCGCCGCCATGTCCCAATATTCGCCCTGAGGCAGCGGGCTCGGCGGCAGATGCGCTCCCACGTCCGCGAGCCCGATGTAGCGGCCCGTGCGCGCTTCCTCCCGGTGCTCGTTGACCGCCAGCCAGCGGCCCAGCATCTCGCTGAACTTGCGGGCCTCGGGGGTGTCCCTTTCGTGCGTCTCGGCCATCTCCATGATGAACGCCGCGCGCGCGGCGCTGCGGGAGCGGCCCATCAACGACTCCATCATGACCTGCTGGATCAACTGCTCGCCGACGAAGGTATATTCCACCATCGCTTCCGCGGCGAAGGCCGCGAAGGCCGGGTCCGTGAGGATGGGGCCCAGCCCGGTCCGGGGGTTGGCCTTCAGATAGGCCTTGGCGAGTTCGCGCGCCGACGGAGCGGAGACGCGCGGCCCGCCGAACTGCAGGCCGAAGAAAGAAGGACCTTCCGCCGGCGCCCGCAGGAGGCCGTCGAAGGCCGCCATGCCGACCGCTCGCGCCTGGCCGTTTTGGCCCCCGCGCAACGCGTCATCGGACGCGGCCGCGGCTTCCGCCACGCCCTGCGTGACGGCCAGGCGGGGCGCGTCGGCGGCGGCCGCCGCCGCGAAAGAGGGTATCAGGCGCGCCTCGGGCCGCTCGGCGGGCGCGGGGGCGACGAGGCCGACGGGCGCCGGCGGCAGCAGCAGCGGGGTCGGGGAGACCAACGGCGCGCGCGCGCCGGGCCCGGCGACGTTGAGCGTCGGCGTCGTGATCAGGCGCGCGCCCGACACGCCTCCGACGGCGGAGACGGTCCCGCTCACGGGCGCGACCGGGGCGACGCGCCCGACGCGGATGCTGGCGGAAACGGCCGCCGGGAAAACGAGGAGCGCCGAGAGGAGGGCCGCGGAGGTCTTCATACCTCTAGCGTAGCCCCGAGCCCCCGCGGGCGGCAGGGACTTTCGGCGCCCGGTCCGGCGGCGGAGGGCCTAGGCCCCGGTGGGTCCGACGGCGGGGTCGCGGCCCAGGAACGGGTAGCGCCAGTCGCGCGGCGGATCGAACGTCTCCTTGATGGTCCGCGGGGCGGTCCAGCGCAGGAGGTTGAGGTGCGACCCGGCCTTGTCGTCGGTGCCCGAGGCGCGCGCGCCGCCGAAGGGCTGCTGGCCGACCACCGCGCCGGTGGGTTTGTCGTTGAGGTAGAAGTTGCCCGCCGCGTATTCGAGGGACTTCTCCGCCTCCACCAGCACGCGACGGTCGCGGGCGAACACCGAGCCGGTGAGCGCGTAGGGCGTGCTCTCGTCCACGAGCTTCAGGGTCTCCTTCCACTTCTTCTCGGGATAGACGTACACGGTCAGCACGGGGCCGAAGATCTCCTCGCACATGCTCTCGACCTTCGGGTCGGTGGTCTCGATGACCGTCGGCGCCACGAAGAAGCCCTTGCTGTCGTCGCAGGTCCCGCCGAAGACGATCTTGTTGCTCTTGTTCTTCTTGGCGCGGTCGATGTAGCCCTTGATCTTGTCGAAGGACTGGCGGCCGATGACCGCGTTGACGAAGTTGCCGGGGTCCTCGGGCGTGCCCACCTCGACGGCGGCGAGCATGTCGCGCAGCGCTTTTTTCACGCGCGGCCACAGGTCGGACGGGACGTAGGCGCGCGAGGCCGCGGAGCATTTCTGCCCCTGGAACTCGAAGGCGCCGCGCACAAGGGCCGCGGCCACGACGTCCGGGTCGGCCGAGGAGTGGACCAGGACGAAGTCCTTGCCGCCGGTCTCGCCCACCAGGCGCGGGTAGTTCTTGTACGACGCCACGCGCGCGCCGGACTGGGCCCACAACGAGCGGAACACCGAGGTGGAGCCCGTGAAATGCAGGCCCGCGAAGTCGGGAGAAGCCAGCACCGCGTCGGTGACGGCCTTGGGGTCGCCGTGCACGAAGTTGATGACGCCCGGCGGCAGCCCGGCCGCCTCGAACAGCTTCTGGACGAACCAGCCGGAGTACAGCGCCAGGCTGGAGGGCTTCCACACGACGGTGTTGCCCATGAGGGCGGGCGCCGCGGGGATGTTGCCGGCGATGGCGGTGAAGTTGAACGGCGTCACGCCGTAAACGAAGCCCTCGAGCGGACGGTATTCGAGCCGGTTCCACATCCCGCGCCCGCTTTCGGGCTGCTCGGCGTAGATGCGCTCGGCGAAGGCGACGTTGTAGCGCAGGAAGTCGATGAGCTCGCAGGCGGAGTCGATTTCCGCTTGATGCATGTTCTTCGACTGGTTGAGCATGGTCGCGGCGTTGAGCGTCCAGCGCCAGTCGTTGGCGAGCAGGTCGGCGGCCTTAAGAAACACCGCCGCGCGCGCGTGGAAGGGCATGGCCGACCACTCTTTGCGGGCCTTGAGCGCGGCCTTGATGGCCTTGTTGGTCTCGGCGGCTCCGCCTTCATGGGCGCGCGCCAGGAGCTGGCCGTGGTCGTAGGGGGAGCGCACCTCGATCTTTTTGCCGGTGCGGACCTCTTCCCCGCCGATGATAAGAGGGATGTCGATGGGTTTGGCCTTCATCTGCTCGAGGCGGCGGAAGAACTTCGCGCGCTCCGGGCTGCCGGGGCCGTAGCCGAGGATGGGTTCGTTGACGGGAAGGGGGACCGTGGTTCGGGCGTTCATGGGGCGATGATAACAATTCCGGGGTGGGTCCATTGTCCGGCGGGTTTTGGGACCTTTGCTTCTCACGCCCCGGCCCGCGGCTGGGCTACTATAAGGATGATGCGGGCCCTTCTGCTTCTCCTGTTGACCGTCCCCGCGGCCGCCCAGCGGGGCGTCGTGCGGACCGTGCCCCGCCTGACCACGTCGATTCCGCCGATTCCATCAATTCGAGCCAATCCGAACGTGGTGCCGTCGTTGGCCCCGTCCCCCGCGCTCGCGACCTTGCTCGCCGCCCCCGCCGCCCCCGCCCCCGCGGCGGCGGCCGAACGCCCCCGCCGCGCCCGGAGCTCCGCGCGCCTGGCGGCCGCGCTCGGCCTGGCGCTGGCCTCCGGGGCCCGTCCGGCCGGCGCTCGACGCCGCGTTCGACGCGTCGCTCGCCGCCCCCGCCGACGCGCCCCTGCCCGATTTCACGCCCGCGCCCGCCGCGCGCCTGCTCGACCGCCGCGGCTTCGCCGATTCGCTGGCCTCCGGCCGCCTGAGCTTCGGCGCGGAGCTGCGTTCGCCCAACCCCGTGAGCGCGGCGACCTTCGCGGGCAATCCGGGCGTGGCCGCCCTGTTCGTGGACGCGCCCGCCGCCCCGCGCGGCCGCCTCAGCGCCGTGGTCTCCGCCGCGGGCCGCGGCTCGGCCGTCGTCGTCGGGCGCTTCCGCTCGGCCGGGGACCCGGGCCTCAAGCCGCGGCTCGACGAGGGCCTGCTCGGCGCGACGCTCGAGAACCCCGGCTCGCTCAAGGAGACGCTGAAGTTCCTGCGCCGCCTATATACGCCCCCGCTGGGCGAACGTTCGGTCGGCCCGTCCGACGTCACCGATTGGCTCGACGCCGTGCCCGAATTCACCGCCAAAAACAACGCCGCGTTCATGGGCGGGGTCACCATCGGCGACGCGCGCTCCGCGGCCGCCATCGGCTCCATCGTGCGGGCCAAGGAGCGCGGCCTGCGTTTCGTCGAGGTGGACGCGCGCGCGCTGACGCCCGCCGAGGTCGCCTCCGTCGAAGCCGCCGCGCGCGGCGCCGGCCTGCCGCTCGTGGGCCGGGCCGAAGGCCGCGCCGACGCCGAGGCCATGGCCGCCCGCGGCTACGCCCACGTCATCGTCGCCGACGAGGACGGCGCGGCCGACGCCGCCTTCGCCGCCTACGAGGACGTGCCCGCCGACGCCGCGCGCGAGCCCGCCGCGGGCTGGCTGCAGGACGGGCGCGTCGGCCATGTCGCCTTCCTGATGTCCCCGGACGCCGCGCTCGCCCGCGCGCTCGCCTCCCGCTCCGACGCACTCCTGCTCGACGGCGAATCCGGCCACTTCACGCCCGAAGCCGTCGCCGCCATCGTGCGCGCCCTGCCGCCGGGGTTCCCCGCGCTCGTGCGCACGACCGGCGTGGACGACCCGGCGCTGGCCGCCTACCTCGCGGCCGGGGCCGTCGGCCTGGTGGCCCCGCAGGTCGCCAACGCCAAGGAGGCCAAGGACTTCACGGCCGCCGTCGCCGCCGCCAAACCCGGCGCCTACGCCGTCGCGATGGTCGAAAGCCGCCGCGGCCTGGCCAACGCCGAATCCATCGCGGCGGTGCCGGGGCTCAGCGCGGTGTTCATCGGGCCCTACGACCTGTCCTTGTCGCTCGGCGCCGCGACGCAGACGCCGGAGTTCGAAACCGCCGTGGCGCGCATCGAGGCGGCCGCGCGCGCCGCGGGCGTGCCGTTGGGCGGCCTCGCCAAGACGCGCTCCCAGGCCTACGCCCTGGCCCAGCGCGGCTACGGCTTCGTGCTCGGCGTGGCCGACCAGCCCGCGCTCGCCGCCAAGCTGCGCGCCGCGCTCGCCCCCGCGCCCGCGCGCGCGCTCGCCCCGCCCGCGCCCGCCCATGACGAGGCGGGCTTCCGCAAGGCGCGCAACATCTTCCTCGCCATCGTGCTCGTCGCCGGGGCCGGGGGCACCGCGGCGTTCGGCTGGCTCTTCGGCGCGAGCGGAGCCGCCCAGTACCTGACGGTGTACGGCATCGAGCTCGCGCTGAGCATCGACAACCTGATGGCCTTCACGTTGATCCTGTCCCAGCTCGGGCTGCAAGGCGCGCAGGCGCGGCGCACGCTCAACATCGGGCTGCTCGGCGCGCTCATCATGCACGTCATCGCCAGCACCTTGGGCCTCAAGCTCCTCACCGCGCTGCCTTTCGCCATCCCGGTCGGCGGCGCGTTGCTGCTCGTGCTCGGTTATAAGATGATGGTCAAAAAGGAAGACGCGCCCGAGGACTCCAAGGTCGTGGACTTCCTCACGAAACGCCTGCGCATGAGTCCGGTGATCGCCGCCGTCGTCGGCGTGACCTTGGTGAACCTCATCTTCGCGCTCGACTCCATCCCCACCGCGCTCGGCATCTCGCAGAACCTCGCCGTCATCGTGACGGCCAACGTGGCGTCGGTGCTGGGCTTGAGCCAGCTCTACGTCCTGCTCCAGCGCCTCATCAGCCGTTTTTCCAACGTGCCCAAAGGCGTGGGGCTGTCCTTGCTCTTCATCGGCGGCAAGATGCTCGCCGAGTCGCTGCTGCACTTCCACCTCGGCCCCTTCCTCTCCCTGGCCGTGGTCGCCGCGCTGATCGGCGGCTCGGTGGTGCTCTCGCCGCGCCACGCCCAGAAAGCGTAGAATCGGGCCGTCATGGCCACCAGCCTCCTCGCGCTGCTCGACGACATCACCACGGTCCTCGACGACGTCGCCGTGTTGTCGAAGGTCGCGGCCAAGAAGACCTCGGGCGTGCTCGGCGACGACCTGGCGCTCAACGCCCAGCAGGTCGCCGGCGTGGACCCGGACCGCGAGCTGCCCGTGGTGTGGGCCGTGGCGAAAGGCTCGATGAAGAACAAGGCCGTACTGGTGCCGGCCGCGCTCGCCATCAGCGCCGCCGCGCCGTGGGCCGTCACGCCGCTGCTCATGCTCGGCGGCCTGTTCCTGTGTTACGAGGGCGTCGAGAAGCTGGCGCACAAGCTCCTCCACGCGCCGGCCGAGGATAAGAAGGCGCACGCCGCGCTCGTGAAAGCCGTCGCCGACCCGAAGGTGGACATGGTCGCCTTCGAGAAGGACAAGATCTCCGGCGCCGTGCGCACCGACTTCATCCTCTCGGCCGAGATCATCGCCATCACCTTGGGCGCCGTCGCGGGCAAGGAGTTCATCGTGCGCGCCGGCGTGCTCGCGGCCATGGCCGTGCTGATGACCGTCTTCGTGTACGGCTTCGTCGCCGCCGTCGTCAAGCTCGACGACCTGGGCCTGAGCATGACGAAGAAGAAGGCGACCGCGCCGACCGGGCGGCTCATCCTCGCGGCCGCGCCGTGGCTGATGAAGGCCCTGTCCGTGCTGGGCACCGCCGCCATGTTCCTGGTCGGCGGCGGCATCCTGACCCACGGCGTCCCGGGGCTGCACGCCCAAATCCACCACCTCGCCGAGGCCGCGGGCCCGCTGTCCCTTCTCGTGCCGTCTCTGGCCGACGCGTTCGTCGGCGTCGTGGCCGGCGCGCTCACGCTCGCCGCGGTCAACGCCGCCGCCCGCCTCCGCCGATGACCGAGCTGGCCTGGGAGACGCCCGAGCGGGCCGCGCCCTCCGATCTCGCCGTCGTGGACCGCGGGCTCGACGAACACAACCGCGCGGCCGCGGACCTGGCCGCCGTCCAGCCGCTCGTCTGCCTCGCCCGCGCGAAGGACGGCTCGGTCGCGGGCGGAGCCGTGGGGCGCCGCTGGGGCGCCGCGGCGGAGCTGCAGCAGCTCTGGGTGCGGCCGGACCTCCGGTCCCAAGGCGTCGGCGCGGAGCTCGTGCGGCGCTTCGAGGCCGAGGCCCGGCGCCACGGCTGCCTCAGCGTCTATCTCGACACCTTCAGCTTCCAAGCGCCCGGCTTCTACCAACGCCAGGGTTACGCGCTCGCCTGCGAGTTGAAGGGTTTCCCCTCCGGCGCGACCAAACGCGTCATGACCAAGCAACTGTGAGCCGCCTCGTCCTCTTCAGCGGCCTGGGCGGCGACCATCGCCTCACCCGCCCCGTCGTCGTGCCCGGCGTCGAGGTCGTGACGCCCGATCACCTCGAGCCGCTGCCCGGCGAGGACCTCCCGGCCTACGCCCGCCGCGCCGCCGACGCCGTGGGCCTCGCCGAAAGCGACGCGGTGGGCGGCACGTCGTTCGGCGGCATGCTCGCGGCCGAAATCGCCCGCCGGCGCCGCGTCTCGGCGCTCGTGTTGCTCGGCACGTGCGTGCGCCCGCAGCGCCTGCCCGCGTCTTATCGGCTGCTCGAGCGCCTGGGGCCTTTTTTGCCGGACGCCTTCCTGGGAATCCGGGCCTGGGCCCAGGTCGTGCGGCGGCGTTTCGCGCCCATGACGCCCGAAGGCCTCGCCGTGCTGCAGGCGATGGCCGCGGACTGCCCGCCCGCGCGCCTGCGCGCCTTCGGCCGGATGCTGATGACGTGGGACGGCGTCGAGGCGTTCGCCTGTCCGGTGTTGTCCATCCACGGGGACCGCGACACCATCATTCCCTTGTCCTGCGCGGAGCCGGGCCTCGTCTTAAAGGAAGCCGGACACTCGTTCACGTTGACGCACGCGCCCCAGGTGGGCGCCGCCATCGCCGACTTCCTGTCCCGCCGAGAACCCTAAGGCGCGGCGCTCCGACCTTCCCTCACATCCTTCGACCCTGTTTTTTGATTCATACTCTGCCGCGCATAATCCGCGGGCGTTTAATACGCCGCAGCGCATAAGTCAGAAAGAGGCTGTTGGGCGCATGGGCGTGGTCGAATCCGCGCCGCCTTCGGCGCGTATGTCTCACGTAAAACGAGGCGGGGCCCCGGTTTTCCGGGGCCTCGTGTTCACGAGACGATTAAAAAGACGAAGGGCGGATGCCCTTCGTCGTTACCAGGCGGTGGTCGCCCACTCCTTCTTCTCGGTCTTGGCCCACCAGTCCTTCTTCCAGGACTTGTTCCACCAGGAGCGCAGCGGCACCATGGTCGAGGTGACCCAGCCCGCGGCGTTGGCGTCGGCGATGCCCTTCCAGACCTCTTCCCAGTCCTTGCCGCCGGCCCAGACCAGGTAGTCCCAGTCGCCGGGGATGGAGGTGACGGAGTTGGCCCACTTCCACTTGGAGACGTTCTTCATCTCGCCGTTGAGGTGCGGGGAGCGGACCCACAACCAGGCGCCGGCGGGCTGTTCCCACCACCACTTGCCGTTGGTCATGCCCTTATAGACGAAGTGGGTCGAGGTGGCGGTCACGCCGGGGATGGAGCGCAGCTCGCACGCCTTGGCGTAGAGGTCCTCCCAGGAGCGCGCGTCCACCCAGACCATCACGCTCCAGTTGCCCGTCAGCATCCAGGCGCCGATCGAGTCGCGCCAGCCTTTCGCCTTGTTCCAGACCTTCTCGCCCGCCTTCCAGTCGCACTGCACGAGCAGGTACGCCGAGCGTTTCTCCCAGCCGTTCCAAGCCATGTCGTTAGGCCTCCCTAGTTAGAGTCGTGCCTCGACGATAGCACTTTTACGGCGGGAGGCAAGTCCTCAGCGGGAGCGGGCGAGGACGTAATCCACGCGCGACGGGGCGACCGCGCCCTGGCAAACGGCGCCGGTGCAGGCGACCTCGCCGTAGAGACGGACGCTGTCGGGCAGCGGGCGGCCCGCGGCGTCGAGCGCGAACTCGAGCGTGGTCGCCGACGAATCCCCGCCCGGGTCCTCGACGAGGCGCTCCACGACCGTCCACACGCGCCAGCCGGCGCCTTCGCGGCGGCCGTAGAGGGCCTGGTCGGAGACCTCGATGCGGCGTTTGTCCACGCCGCCGGCGACGAACACGCGCGAGGCGTGCGGCGCGGAGCCGTCGCGGGCGCCGCGCTCGAACAGGTACTGCCCGTTGGCCTGCTTGACCAGGGCCAGCGACACGGCCGCGACGCACACCACGCGCGGCAGCTGGCGTCCTTCGCGCTCGCTCACCGCCGGACGGTCGAAACACTTCCACAGCTCGGCCTCGACGCGCACGGTGCGGGCGCGGCCCGGCGCGTCGGCTTCGGGCGGGACCGACGGCGGCGCGGGAAAACGCCCGGCGGACGCGACGGCGGCGAGCAGGATGAGCAGCTTCATTTCGTCTTGCGGCGGGCGCGGCCCGCCTCCTCGTCCACGTGCTGGTACTGGCGGCCGACCTTCAGGTCGTCCTCGCCGCCCTGCTTGAGGAAACCGTTGCGGCGCAGGACCTCGTCCACCAGCGAGATGGCGCTCAGCGCGAAGAAGCCGTCGAACACCGCGTACATCGCCGCGACGAGCGCGGGGTCGCTGGTGACGAGATACTGCTCCTGGTTGCTGTTGGCCGCCTCGCTGAAATTGAAGGAGGTGCCGAGCACGGCGTAGCCGCCGCTGATGAGCACCTTGTGGTGGAGCTTGGCCCCGTAGTCGATGGCCGGGGTATCGGCGTCCGGCTTGTAGTGGTGGTCGCGGTACACGCGGGACGCCACGCGGATGTCGCGGCGCAGGGCCTCGTAGGCCTTGGCCCCAAGCACGGCCTTCAAGGCGTTTTTGGCGGCCACGACGTATTCCTTGGCCTCCCCCTCCTCCTTGAGCTCGTAGCCCGCCAGGGCGAGGAAGACGGACCACGGGCGCACCGCGAACGGCGCGTCGCCCACGCTCTTGAGGTCGAGCGCGCGGCCCTCGGCCTTCTCGAGCTTGGCGCGCTCGATGATGGCCTCGCGCACGGAGTCCGCGGAGAAGGCGAACTGCAGCAGGCGCAGCGGGCCGCGCGTGCTGAGGATGAGGCGGCGCGTCATGTCGCGGTTGGCGTCGCCCAGGCCGGCCTTGGGCGAGAAGGAGAGGACCAGCCAGGGCGCCTCCTCGGCGCCTTTCGCCTTGGCGCCGAAGACGCGGTAGGCGCCGCCCAGCGGGTATTCGTCGCCGCGCAGGCCGTACACCAAGGTCTTGATGAGGCTGTTGGCCGCGACCTGGGCCGGGAGCAGGCCCTCGACGACCATGACGTGGTTCGCGTTGGGCACGGAGTCCTTCGGCCGCTTTTCGGCGGGCACCTCGTCGAGGTCGCCCTCCGGGCCGAGGCAGGACTGCGTGAAGTTGCCCGAGGAGAACAAGGACGCGGCCTTCTTCGGGTCGCTGAAGTCGCGGACGACGATCTTCTGGTGGTTGAGGCCGACCGGGTCCACCGCGCGCATGGTGATGCCCTTGGTCGCGTCGAGCTTGTCGAAGACGGCCTTCACGCCGGGGCGCTCCGCGACGACGTTTTTGTCGATGCCGCCGGTGATCTTCACGCCGCGTCCGGCGGCGGCGACGAGCGCGTCGGCCACGTCCATGAGGTCGAAGTCGAAGACGTTGAACATCAGCTCCTTCTCGGCCCCGTTGATGAAGTCGATGAGGACCTGCTTGAGGTCTTCGGCGGGCTTGGTCTTGCCGTCGGCGATGGTCTGGTGGTTGGCGAACACGCGCGCGTCATGGTAGCCGGGCCCGCCGTCGGCCGCGTCCAGGCGCATGGGCGTGAGCGGGTCGTTGAACTTGCGGAACACCTCGACGATGCGCTCGTCGGCGAGCAGCTCGCGGAACAACGCGCGGTGCTCCTCGCGTTTCGCCTCGCTGGGCTTCTTCTTCCCGTCCTCGGCCTCCGCGCTGTCGAGGTATTTCTCGATGAGCGGCCAGTGCCGCGGGTTGTGCTGGAGCAGGAGGACGAACTGGCTCTCGGAGAGCTCCTTGACCTTCTCGGGCAGGCCGTATTCGGCCTGCTGCTCCTCGGTGAGCGTCAAGTCCTCCTTGAACGCCTCGCGCAGGAACTTGCGCGCCTCGGGGCGCGACAACACGCGCCGCGCCAGGTCGAACATCCGGGGGAAATCATGGCTGAGCTCGCGCGGGGCGCGGGGCGCGGGCGCCGCCGGGGCGTCGGACGGGACGGCGAGGCCGAGCTCGGCGAAGACGCGCCGCGCCGCGCCGGCGGCGGCGACCCGTTCGCGCGTCAGCGGCCCGGCCGCCTCGGGCGCCGCCAACAGCGCCGGCGCTTCGGCGGGAGCCGGGGCCGCGGCGTGAGCCGGCGCCACGCGCGGGGCGAGCGACGGCGCGCTCAATAGGGGCGTCACGGCGGAAAGCAGGTTCGGCCGCGCGACCGATAGGAGAGACGGCTCGAAACGAGGCGAGCCGACCGGCAGAACGCGCGGCGCGACGCCGCGCGCGACCGCGGCCGACGCCGGGGAGGCGGCCAGGAGCCCGGACAACAACGCGGCGACGAACTTCATGCCCAGACTATCCCAAAAGACGGGCGCCCGGGCATGAGAACAACGGGGTCATTTGCGCCGTCCGTTAGGCCCAGGCCGCGGGACCCGGCGGGCCTAGTGCAGCTTGTAGAGCCCGATGGGCTTCTCTTTGCCCTTGAGCTTGACGTCCTCGCACAGCTCGGCCTTGAGCGCGCCGCGCAGCGCGGGGCTGAGTCCCGCGTGGACCTGCTCGCTGACCAGGATGACCGAGCCCAGGTCCTTGTTCATGGACTCGATGCGCGAGGCGATGTTGACGGTGTCGCCGATGACGGTGTACTCCAGGCGTTTCTCGGTGCCGATGTTGCCCGCGACGAGCAGCCCGGTGTGCAGCCCCACGCCGAAGCCCACGCCCCCGGGCCCGCCGCCGTCGAGGTTGAACGCCGCCAGGCGTTCGCGCATGCCCAGCGCCGCGCGCACGGCGTCGTCCACGTGGTCCTTGGAGCCGAACTGCGGAGCGAACACGGCCATCACCGCGTCGCCGATGAACTTGTTGACCATGCCGCGGTGCTCCATGATGGGCTCGGTCACGTAGGAGAAATAGGAGTTGAGGAACCGCACGAGCTCCTCGGGCGACATGCGTTCGGACAGCGAGGTGAAGCCCCGGATGTCGGAGAAGAGGATGGTGGCCTGGATGCTTTCCCCGCCCAACGACACCGCGCCCGTCTCCATGAGCTTCTTGGCGACCTCCACCGACACGTAGCGCCCGAAGGTGTCCTTGAGCCGCTCGCGTTCGGCCAGGCCGTCCACCATGTCGTTGAAATGCGCCTTGAGCTCGCCGATCTCGTCGTCGTCGAGCACCGAGGTCTTGCTCGCGTAGTCGCCGGCGGCCAGACGCTCCATCTTCTTGTTGAGCTCGGCCAGCGGGCGCGCGATGCTGTGGTAAAGCGTCTCGATGTAGCCCGCAGCGAACACGAAGGTCACGATGATGACGCCCGCCGTGACGTCGCCGGCGACGCCGGCCTCGCGGGCCAGCTCGAGCAGCACGAGCGGCAGCAGGACCAGGTTCACCACGAAGGCGACGAGTTTGATGTGGATGCTCCAGAACGGGCCTTCCTTGCGCCGGAACAGCTCGGGCTCCTCGTACAGGCGGCCGGACACCGCGTGGATGAGCAGCGGGTCGAGGAAGATGACGGTGAAATAAGCCCCGTAATACGCGTACACGGCGGAGTACAAGGTCCACGACGCCCAGGACGCGGCCCCCCCGCCCCCGTTCCAGGCCGCGTGCGCCAGCGTCTGGCAGGCGAAGTTGGCGGCCCACAGGCCGGTGAGGAAGCGGTACAGGCCCAGGTAACGCGTCACGGCCGCCGCGCGCAGGTCCGCGCGGCCCTCATCGAGGAACTGCTTGAGCGGGCGCGACCACCACCACGCCGCGCCGTAGAAGGCGACGAGAATGAGCAGCCCGAACGCCGCCGGCGGCTTGGGCGCCGCGCTCGCGCCCAGCTGGGCCGTCAGCACCGCGCGCACGGCCCCCTCGTAAATGAAGCCGCCGATGCCGCCCACGAACAGGGCGGACAGGACCTGCCGTTGCAGGCGCACCTTCTTATGAGGAACGGACATCGCGCGGGAGTATAACCGCGCCCTCCGGACAACGCAAGGCGGGCGGCCTTGACGCCGGGCCCCCGGTACGTTATACTCAGGAAAGAAGGGGAGTAGATTGCCCTCGACGTCGTGAGGGTTGTCCGGATCGTCAACACGCCCGAAAGGGCCGGTCCGGCGCGAGCGAGAAAGCTCGGATCAAGACCTTCCGCGCCAAACGCGCGGAGGGTTTTTTAATTTTAAGGAGGTAGTCCATGTTCGCGATGGCCAAACGGCTGTTCTTGTTCATGCTGGTCAATATCCTCGTGGTGGTGACGTTGTCCATCACGTTGAACCTGCTGGGCGTGCGCCCCTACCTGAGCGCCCGGGGCATCGACTACGGGTCGCTGATGGTGTTCTGCCTCGTCTGGGGCATGGGCGGCGCGTTCATCTCCCTGGGCCTCTCGCGCGTCATGGCCAAGTGGAGCATGGGCGTGCAGCTCGTCGATGACCGCCATGAGCTGGCCGTCGTCGTGCACCGCCTCGCCGCGCAGGCCGGCCTGCCCGCGATGCCCGAGGTCGGCATCTACGACAGCCCCGAGCCCAACGCCTTCGCCACGGGCCCGACCAAGTCGCGCGCGCTGGTGGCGGTGTCCACCGGCCTGCTCGAACGCATGAGCGCCGACGAGGTCGAAGGCGTGCTCGGCCACGAGGTCGCGCACATCGCCAACGGGGACATGGTCACCATGACCCTCGTGCAGGGCGTCATCAACGCCTTCGTGATGTTCCTGGCGCGCATCCTGGCCTACCTCATCGCCTCGCAGATGTCGCGCGGCGAGGACCGCGAGTCGCGCTCCGGCTTCGGCATGCAGTACCTGCTGACCATGGTCCTCGAGGTCGCCTTCAGCTTGCTCGGCATGATCGTCGTGGCCTGGTTCTCCCGCCTGCGCGAGTACCGCGCGGACGCCGGCGGCGCGCGCCTGGCCGGCCGCGAGAAGATGATCCGCGCCCTGATGGCGCTCAAACGCACCTTCGAGCCGAGCGACCCGGTGGGCGCCATCTCGTCGTTCAAGATCGCCGGCGGGCGGGGCGGCCTGATGGCCCTCATCTCGACGCACCCGCCCCTGGACGAGCGCATCGAGCGCCTGAGCAAGGCCGTCCTGTAAGACGGTCTGAAATAGTTCCTTAACGGGGGACGGCTATCCTCCGGGTGTCACCATGACGCCCGAAGCGAACCAGCCGTCCCCCGATTTTTTGTCCCTGGCGGACCGCGCCATCCTGCTGCGGCGCAGCGCGCTGCAGACGCGCCTGCGCCTGGTGGAGCAAAGCCGGGAGCTCGAACGCCTGGCGGGACGCCTCTCCGTCGCCCGCGTTGCGGCGGCCGCTCCCGCTCCCGCTCCGGCTCCCGCTCCGGCTCCCGCTCCCGTTCGCGTCGCCGCCCCCGTTCGTGTCGCCGCTCCCGTCGCCCGTCCCGTGTCCGTCCGAAAGGAGGCCGTTGCGGTCTCGGCGCCCGTACCGGCCTCCCTTCGGGCGGAGACGCGCCGCCACGCGCCGTCGGTCGTTTACGCCGTGCTGCCGTTTCTCGCCATCGGCGCCGCGGCCTACGCCGCGCACATCAAGATCGCCCCCCATGTCCGCGTGCTCGAGGCGCCTCGCGCCTCCGCCCCGGCGTTTTTCAGCCCCGGCCGCGACGCCTTGCTCGCCGTCGAGCCGCCCGCGCCGAGCGCCGACGCCGAAGAAAGCGCCGAGGCCCTGCTCCTGGTCCACGACTGGCGCCCGGCCGGCGCGGAGCGCACCGTGCTCGAGACGCTGGGCGGGGAGCTCGACCGCCCCGGCCGCCCGCCCGTGTGGAGCGTCGAACGCGTGGGCACGCGCCAATACCTCGTGCGTTTCCGCGACGGGGCGTCCGAACATACCTTCGAAGCCGACCTCGAGGCGCGCTCCGTGCGCCCCGCCGCCGACGCCGACGCTTTGCTCGCCCACCGCTGACCGCGCTTGACCGCCGCGCGCGTCGCTGTTACCCTTCCCGTGATGGCGACCGTTCCCTGCCCAGGCTGCCGCGCGCCGCTGGAGCTCGCCCAGGAGCTGTGCCCGGCCTGCCGGCGCCCGCGCGGGCCCGATGAAATCGACGACGCCCGCCGCGCCCTCTACGAGGCCGGCGAGCGCCGCAAGGCTCTGCCCCGCCGCCTCGCCCTATGGGCGCTCGTCGCCGCAGCCGCCGCGGGCCTATTCTCCCAGCGCCGTATTATCGGCGAGCGCCTAGCCCGCGTCCGCCCCCCCGCCCCGGCGCCCGCGCCGGCGGCCTCGCCGGTGGAGGAGGCGCTGGGCGCCGCGCGCGCCGAGGCCGCCGGGGCCGCGCTTCCCGTCGCGGCGGAGCCCGTCCGCGAGAAGGCCGCCGACGGCCCGGCGCGCTCCGCCTCCCCGCCGCCGCCGCCCGCGCCGAACCTGCGCCGCCTCTACGGGCTCGTGTACGACCTCGAGACCTTGGGGCCGGTGCTGCGCGCGCGCGTGCTCATCAAGAACCCGGTCACGAATTCCTCCTGGGTCGTTTACACCGACCGCGACGGCCATTACATGTCGGAGCACTACCTCGACGACTTCGCCGCCGGCCTGATCGTCTCGGTCACCGCCGAAGGCTACCGCGACGGGCATCTGGAGGAATCGGGCTCGCCCTACCGGGAGCGCTCGCTCGAGAGCCGGCGGCTCACGCTGGAGGAAACGACGGACTCCGACCTCGGGCCGACGCGCGTGCCGCGCGGGGACGGCGCGCCCAGCGTCGAGCTCGACTTCGCGGTGCTGCCGGCGAAGCGGCCTTAACGGATCACGACGAGGCTCGTCGTGTAGCCGTGCACGAAGTTGCGCCCGCCCACCTGGCCGAACTCGCCGTTGGCGAAGAAGCCGGCGCAGGGCAGCGGCCCGGCCATGCTCTGCACCACGGTCGCGTCGTGGTCGGGCTCGCCGTAGAGGTTCTTGCCGCGGCCGCAGCAGGTGATGAGCAGGGCCCCGCGCGGCGCGGCGTCGGCCTCCGGGATGGTCCCGAGCAAGGTCTGCAGGTCCTGGTCCGAGGTGTGGGCGTCGCGCAGCTGGAACTGCAACGTCTGGCCGCGGCGCAACAACGCGCCCACGACCAGGTGGCCGCTCTCCGGGTCGAAGCCCATGAGGTTGCGCACGAGGAAGTCGCCGCGTTTGAAGCCGGAGCGGTACTCGTTCATGACCAGCCCCGCGAACAACGAATGGCGCGCGAGCCGCTGGTCCTCGGGCGTGCAGCGCGACAACGTCTCGCGCAGGACCTCCAGCGGCTGGCGGCCGCCGAGCTCCTGGAGCACGTTGCCTTCGGCCTTGGTGACGATGAGCGGCTCGCCGATGGGCCGGCAGCCCTGCGCCACCACGGGCAGGAACTCGACGGGGCCGGTGAGCGCGGCCGCGACCGCGCCCGCGGCGTGGATCTCCCCGTCGCACAGCAGCCACGCCGGCTTGCGCAGCAGCGGCGCGCTGGCCAGCCCGCCGACGACCGGGCAGCCGGGGTAGGCGGCGGTGAGCAGCTCCAGCCACTTCTCCGCGTCGCAGGACGTGGGGTCGCCCAAGGTGATGAACTTGGGCTTCTCCGTCGGGTATAAATCGAGCGCCGACACCAGCGCCGCGCCGTTCTCGTAACGGTCGATCTCGGAGGCCGCGAAGTGCAGGCCGCGCACGGCCACGTCGGGCAGGCGCATCGCCAGCACGGAGACGCCGGGCTCCATCTCCACCTCGCGGCGGCCGGCGATGACGCCGCTGGCGTTGCAGCCCAGGCTGTGCAGGGGCGCGAGCTCGCGCGCGAGGATGCCGGGCAGCTCCGCGGCGACGAAGTCCGGCCAGGTCTGCGAGACGAACACCAGCGCGAGGTCGCAGGGCACCGGCCCGAGCTTGGCGCGCGCGCGCTGGCAGGCATCGGTCAGGGCGGCGCGCCAGTCCGGCAAGGTCGAAAGCGCCTCGACGAAGCGTTTGGGCTCGCTCATGGCTTCCCGGCCGCGAGCACGGCCGCGGCGACGGCGGGCACGCCTTCGGGGTCGCCCGCGTCGGCCACCTTGCGCAGGTCCGGCGCGCAGCCGAACAGGCGCGGGAAGGCGTCGGCGTGCAGCTTGTGCGCGAGCAGGTAATCCTGGTCGTCGGGGTCCACGAAGGAGACGACCTTGCGCGGCAGGTGCAGCCGGTTGAGCGCGGCGAGGATGGCGCCGGCCCCGGCCTCGCCGGGCCTTCCGACGAGCTCGAAGTCCGCGCGCCCGCGCGCGGCCAGCGAGGAGACGCGCGCCAGGCCCGCGCGGCGCGACGGCGCGGCGGCCGGCCACACGCCCGCCAGGCCCCAGGTCAGCCAGCGCCCGTAGTTGGCGACGCCTTTGAGGTGCTGGAGCCGCCAGCACGTCTCGAGCGCGACGGCGTTGGCCTCGGGCGGCAGGTGCGCCTCTCGCAGGACGGGCGGGTCGTCCGGGCGCGAGACGCGGTCGAGGAAGCCGCCGCGCTCGCGCTCCCACAGCTCCTGGAACAGGAAGCGCACCATCGCGTCGGCGAACTCGCGGTGCGCCTTGAGCCCGGTGGCGAGGTAGGACTCGGTGAAGGCGAGCGCCGTCCACGCGGCGTCGCCGAGCAGGCCGTGGGTCGCGTCCTCGCCGCCGCCCGCGCCGTGCACGAGCCCCAGCAGCGGGTCGTAGAGCCGCGTGCGCAGGAAGGTCAGCGCCTTGGACGCCGCCTCGCCCGCGCCCGGCACGCCGAAGGCGTCGGCTTTGAGCAGGGCGTAGGCCGCGCGCGCGTTGCCTTCCGCCGGATAAACGGCGCCCGCGCCGGGCGCGCGGCGGAACGCGCCCAGGGCCGGGTCGTAGAGCTCGCGCAGCAGCGCGGCGGTGGCCCCTTCGGCCGCGGCGCGCAAGCGCGCCTCGCCCAGCAGGCCGTGGGCCTCCCACAGCAGGCGCGCGCGAGAGGCGTTGGCGAGCAGCGGCGACTCGCCCTCGACGCGGAACTGCTTGAGGCGCTCGTCGTAGGCCGGCGCGCTCAGCAGCGGCGTCGAGGCCGCGGGCGAGCGGCGCGGCGGTCGCCGTCTCCGCGGCGTGCGCCAGCAGCGCGCCCAGGCGCTCGACGCCGGGCCCGTCGTCAGCGCCGCGCGCGCCATCGAGCCCGCGAGCAGGTCCCCGGACGACGGCGCGGGTTTGGCGTCGGTGACCGCGCCGGTCCAGACGGGCGCGGCCGGCGCGGCCTCCGGGCGGCCGGGCGCGGCGGCCTCGTCGGCGAGCCGGGCGAGGTCGGCGGACAGGCTCGCGGCGGGCAGCGGCAGCACGCCGCGGCGCTCCCCGTCGGGGCTGAGGACCAGCATCTGCCCGGCGCCCACGCGTTCGGCCGCGTCGGGCCGCGTCTCGGGGGCGACGAGCACCGTGACGAAGCGGCCGGCCGAGGCCGGCTCGAGCGCCGGCGGCGCGCCCACGGCGGCGAGCACGGGACGCCCGCTTTTTTTGGCCTCGGCGAAGGCCTCAGGACCCCAAGGACGCCAGTCGCTCACGAGGCGGAGCGGTCCTCGGCGAGCTCGAACATCCTCTCGATGGGACGTTTGGCCCGCGCGGCGAGCGCGGCAGGGACCTCGATGACCTGGGAGGCGGCGGGGCGCTCGAGCGCGCGCAGGATGCGGTCGAGGGTCGTGGCCTTCATGTGCGGGCACAGCCGGCACATCGGCACGAACACCTTGTCCGGGAACTTGGTGCGCGCGTAGTCGCCCAGGCCGCACTCGGTGATGAGCATGTAGGATGACGCCTTGTGGTCATCGACGTATTTCATCATGTCGCCGGTGCCGCCGATGTAGTCCACGACCGAGGTCAGGCCCGGCGAGCACTCGAAGTGCGCCAGGATCTTCACGCCGGGGTACATCTTGCGGTACAGCTCGACGGACGCGGAGTCGAAGTTGTCGTGCACGATGCACGTGCCGTCCCACACGATGAGCTGCTTGCCGACGGTTTTGCCCAGCTCGGCGGCGAGGTTGCCGCCCATCATCTTGTCGGGCACGAAAACGATCTTCTCGTGCGTCTCGTAGAGCTTGCGCAGGATCTTGGGGGCGTTGGCCGAGGTGACGATGACGTCGGACTCGGCTTTGACCGCGGCGGAGGTGTTGATGTAGGTGACGACCGGCGCGCCCGGGTGCTTCTTCTTCAAGGCGCGCACGTCGGCGGCGGTGATGGCCTCCGAGAGCGAGCAGCCGGCCTCGGGCGCGGGCAGGAGCACGGTTTTCTCGGGGCTGAGCACCTTGGCGGTCTCGGCCATGAAACGCACGCCGCAGAACACGATGACGTCGGCCGAGGATTCGGCGCACAGCTTCGCCAGCTTGTAGGAGTCGCCGACCAGGTCGCCCACGCCGAGGATGATCTCCGCGCGTTGATAAACGTGCGCGGGGATGATGGCGTTGCGCTCCTTCTTGAGCCAGTTGATCTTCCAGGTCAGACGCGCGGCGCGCTCGAGCTCGCCGTCGGGCCAGCCCAGGTCGCCGAGGCCTTTGTCGGCCAGGCGCGAGGCCTCGGCCTCGAGCTGGGCGTCCGTGGGCTCCGGCGCCGTCGTCGGGGTCTTCACCGCCACAGGTCGAGCTCCGGGTAGTTGCAGAAGATGCCGTCCGCGCCGAGCTTCGCCAGCTTGTCGCGGTCCGCGGGATGGTTGACGGTATAAACGAGCACTTTGAAGCCCCGGTCCTTGGCGGCCTTCATCACCCGCGCCGTCACCTGGCGGTAGGAGAGGTTGAGGCTCTCGGCGGCGAGGTCCTGCATCTCCTTGAAGGCCACGGGCAGGCGGGTCAGACCCAGAAGGTAGCCCAGGCGCGCCTTCCCGTCAAGGGACCGCACCGAATACAGCGCCTCGTGGTCGAAGCTGGAGATCAACGTGCGCTCGCGCGCGCCGCGTTTGTGCAGCAGGTCCACGACGCGCTCCTCGATGCCGGGATACAGCGAGGAGCCTTTCTTGATCTCGAGGTGCAGCTCGACGTGCGCCGGGAGCAGGTCGTAAACGTCGGCCAGCCGCGGGAGGCGTTCGCCGGCGAAGGCCTTATCGAACCAGGAACCGACGTCGATGTCCTTGGCCTCGTCCCAGTGCAGGTTCTTGAGCGCGCGCCGGTCCTTGCCCGTGCGCCGCAGGTCGTTGTCGTGGCAGACCACGAGCTCGTGGTCGAGCGTCTGGTGCACGTCGAGCTCGATGGCTTTGGCGCCCATGTCCAAGGCCTTCTTGAAGGCGGCCATGGTGTTCTCGGGGCAGTGGCCGCTGGCGCCGCGGTGAGCGATGACGAGCATGGACGCTATTCTACCAATTAGGTTATATCCAGGCTGTGAACGATAAAGCCGTGGAGCTCCTGCGACGCGCGCTCGACAAGGAGCGCCGCCGCAACGCGCGTTGGCTGACCGTCATCCGGCTGGCCGGCGTCGGCGCGGTGTTCGCCCTCGCGGCGCTGTTCGGCCTCGTCCAGGGCAAG
Organism: uncultured Elusimicrobia bacterium; assembly: GCA_965283875.1. Lineage (GTDB taxonomy): Bacteria > Elusimicrobiota > Elusimicrobia > UBA1565 > UBA9628 > GWA2-66-18. The sequence goes on from CBDIQC010000001.1 coordinate 803,545, forward strand.
GCCGACTGGCGCCTCATCGTCCCCCATTTCGCGGCCTACACGCTGGCGAGCGCGGCCCTGGCCTTCGTCGCCTGGAAACGCCCGTCGTCGCACCGCGCCACGAGCCTGGGCCCGGCCCTGCTCGACGCGCCGATGGCGTTCTGGATCCAGAGCGCGTCGCTGGCGGCGTCGCCGTCGGCCGCGGGCACGGCGAGCTTCGGCCTCGGCTTAGTGCTGCGCCTTCACCGTCCTCGCGACGCCTCGGGATGCGCCGCGGCGTCGTCCGCCGCCGCCGGGCTCGGCATCGCGCTCGCGGTCTGCGCTGCTGCGCCTGGCCGGCGTCGATCCCGGCGCGCAGGCCGCCGCCGTCGTGGTGCTGGCCGGCACGGGCGCCGCGGCCTGGCAGCTCGTCGCGCGCGCGCATCACCTCGTCGCCTCGGTGTCGCACGAGGGCCTGAAGCTCGAGCGGCTCGGCCGCTACTTCAGCTCGTCGGTGGCCCAGCAGCTCAAAACCGAGGCGTCGGGCAAGCCCCGCGCCTTCGAGGCCACCATCCTGTTCTCCGACATCCGCGACTTCACCGCGCTGTCGGAGAAGCTGTCGCCCGAGCAGGTCGTCGCCATGCTCAACGAGTACCACGAGCGCATGGTGGAGACGTTGTTCAAGCACAACGGCACCTTGGACAAGTTCATCGGCGACGGCATCATGGCCTACTTCGGCGCGCCGGTGCCCGACGCCGAGCACCCGCGCCGCGCGGTGGCCTGCGCGCTCGAGATGGAGACCGAGCTGGCCGCGCTCAACGCCGCCCGCTCGGCCCGCGGCGAACCCGTGCTGCGCATCGGCATCGGCGTGCACACCGGCTCCGTCGTGGTGGGCGACATCGGCGCGCCCGAGCGCCGCCTGGAGTTCACCGCCATCGGCGACGCCGTCAACCTCGCCTCGCGCATCGAGGGCCTGACCAAGGTCCAAGGCGTGGTCGCCTTGGTCTCCAAATCCACCCGCGACCTCGCGGGCGACGCCTTCGCCTGGACCGAAGCCGCGCCGATGCCGGTCAAAGGCAAAACCGAGCCCATCCGCACCTTCGTCCCCAGGCTCCCGACCTGACGCTATAACGTCGCTTCGAGCGCGGCCCAGCCGGCGTCGTCGTACTCCACGCCCAGGCGCGCTTCGCGGCCGGTGCCAGGACCGTGGAAGTCGGTGCCGCCGACGGTGAGCAGCTTGGCCGAGGACGCCCAGTCGCCGTAGGCGCGGACCTGCGAGGGCGTGTGGCCGCCGTAGAACACCTCGACGCCCTGCAGGCCGATGGCGCGCAGGCCTTCGAGCTCGGCCTCCTTGCCGGCGGTCTGGGGGTGGGCGAGGCAGGCGGTGCCGCCGGCGTCGCGGATGAGGGCGATGGCCTCGGCGGGGCTGGGGCCCATGGACACGACGAAGCCGGGTTTGTCCTTGGCGAGGAAGCGGTCGAACGCCTCCTTGCGGCTTTTCACGACGCCCGCGCGCTTGAGCGCGTCGGCGACGTGCGGGCGGCCGATGGTCTCGTGGGCCGCGGCGGCGACGTCTTCGTAGCTGATCATGTGCCCGAGCGCGCGCAGCTATCGACCATCAGGCGCGCGCGCACGGTGCGGCGCTCGCGGAACTCGCCCAGGCGCGCGAGGAAGCCGGGCGACGCCGGGTCCACGCCGTAGCCCAGGATGTGGATGCGGTCGGCGGCGCCTTCGCCCGCGCAGTTGATCTCGATGCCGAGTCTGACGTCTAATCCGTGCGCCTTACCCGCCGCGAACAGGTCCGCCGCGCCTGAGACGGAGTCGTGGTCGGTGAGGACCAAGGTGTCCACGCCGTTGGCTTTCGCCCGCGCCACCAGCGCGTCGGGCGTCAGGACGCCGTCGGAGAAGACGGAATGGCAGTGCAGCTCGACGCGACGGCTCAAACCGCGACGACTTCCTTGATCTCGGGGATCTCCTGCTTGACCATGCGCTCGACGCCGCCCTTGAGGGTGGCCGTGGAGCTGGGGCAGGAGTTGCAGGCGCCGTGCAAGGTGACCTTCACCACGCCCGCCGCCTCGTCCACCGACACCAGCGAGATGTCGCCGCCGTCGGACTGGATGTAGGGGCGGATCTTCTCGAGGACCTTCTCGACGCGTTCGAAGATGGGGGTCATGTCGTCTCCTTATTTTCCCGAAACGGCCTTCTCGAAGAAGGCGGCGGCCGCGGCGCCGCCGCAGCGGCCGGGCTTCTCCTCGAGGATGTCGCCCAAGGTGACGCCCTCGAAGTACTGCGTGACGAGCGAGCCGAGCTTCTTCCAGACCGGGGAGATGGAGCAGTCGCCCTGGTGGCGGCAGTCCTTCGTCCCCTTCTGGTACTTCCCGCACACGTCCTCGAAGACCTCGCCATCGACGGCGCGCACGACGTCGCCCAGCGAGATGGCGGCCGGGGGCTTGGACAGCGCGTAGCCGCCCGTGCTGCCGCGGCGGCTCTCGATGAGCCCCGCGCGGCGCAGCTTGACCAGCAGCTGGCTGACGTAGTCCACCGGGATGTTGTCCGAGGTCGCGAGGCGCTCGGCCGAGACGGGCGCGTTGCCGTGCTCGCGCGCGAGCGCGGTCATCAGGCGGGTCGCGTATTCGACGGAGCTCGTGATGCGCATGTTAAAAAAGCCCCAGCTGCTCCTTCGCGTCCTCCGTGGCCATGGTGCGCGGGTCCCACGAGGGCACGAAGGTCAGGTCCACGTCCACGTCCTTGACGCCGGGGATGCGGGCGACGGCCGAATGCACGGAGGCCAGCAGCATCGGCCCGTACGGGCAGGCGGGCGAGGTCAGGCTCATCTTCACCTTCACCAGGCGGCCCTTCTCGTTCTCGCCGACCTCGGCGCCATAGACCAGGCCCAGGTCCACGATGCTGATGCGGATCTCCGGGTCGAAGACGGGCTTGAGCGCGTCCCCGATCTGCTTCCAGCTCACGTCGGCGGCCTGCGCGGTGGCCATTATTTCCCCTCCAAGCCCTGGTACATCGCGTTCCAGCCGAGGGTGGCGCACTTCACGCGCAGCGGGAAGCGGCGCACGCCCTCCAGGGCCGCCACGGTCTCGAGCTCGGGCGGCAAGGACGCCACCGGCGCGTTCTCGAGCATCATCTTCTTGAAAGAGGCCAGCAGCCCGCGCGCCTTGGGGATGTCGGAGCCCTCGAGCGCCTCGGCCATCATCGCGGCCGAGGCCTGGCTGATGACGCAGCCGTGCCCGGTGAAGCGCACCTGCACGAGTTTGCCGTTGACGACGGCGGCCGTCAGCTCGATCTCGTCGCCGCAGACGGGGTTGATGCCGTGGGCGCGCAGGTCGGCGGGCTCGACCGTGCCTTTGCGCACGGGCGAACGCGAGTAGTCGATGAGGACCTCGCGGTACAGGTCTTGCAGCTCGGAATCGCCTTCCATCACGCCACCCCCGCTTTCGGCTTGATCTTGAAGAAGGTGAGCGTGCGCTGCAGCGCGCGGCCCAGGGCCTCCACGTCCGACTCGTCGTTATAAAGATAGAAGCTCGCGCGCGCCGTGCCGCCGCACTGGAGCTTGGTCATCAGCGGCTGGCAGCAATGGTGGCCGACGCGCACGGCCACGCCTTCGAGGTCGAAGGCCGTGCCCACGTCGTGCGGGTGCAGCCCCGCGACGTTGAAGGAGATGACGCCGGAGCGTTTGGCCGGGTCCTTGGGGCCGAGGATGCGCACCGACGGCTCGGCCTCGAGCACCGCGCGGGCCTTGTCGGCCAGCCGGTTCTCGTGAGCGGAGATGTTCTCCAGCCCGACGGCCGTGAGGTAGTCCAGCGCCGGCCCGAAGGCCGCCTGGTCGGCGAAGTTGGGCGTGCCGGCTTCGAACTTGTAGGGGAGCACGTTGTAGGTGGTCTTCTCCAGCGTCACGCGCTGGATCATGTCGCCGCCGCCGAGGAAGGGATCCATCGCCTCGAGCAGGGCCTCGCGGCCCCACAACACGCCCACGCCCGTGGGGCCGAGCATCTTGTGCGCCGAGAAGGCGACGAAGTCCGCGCCCCAGGCTTTGACGTCCATCTTCTTGTGCGGGGCCCACTGGCAGGCGTCCACGAGCACGGTCGCCCCGGCGTCTTTGCCGATCTTGACGAGCTCGACGACCGGGTTCACCGTGCCCAGCGCGTTGGACAGCGCCGTGAAGGCGAAAAGCTTGGTGGCGGGCGACATCGCCGCGCGGACCTTGTCGAGGTCGAGCGTGCCGTCGGGCTCGACGCGCACGAAGGTCAGCTTCACGCCTTTCTCGGCCGCGAGCATCTGCCACGGCACGAGGTTGGAGTGGTGCTCCATCTCGGTGGTCACGATCTCGTCGCCGGCCTTGAGAAACTTGCGGCCCCAGGCGTGGGCCACGAGGTTGATGGACTCGGTGGCGTTGCGCGTGAAGATGACGGTCTCGGGCTTCTCGGCGCCGATGAAGGCGGCCGTCTTGGCCCGGGACGCCTCGGCGAGGTTGGTGGACTCCTCGGAAAGCGTGTGCACGCCGCGGTGCACGTTGGCGTTGTGTTTCTCGTAGAAATCCACCAGCGCCTGGATGACCTGGCGCGGCTTCTGCGAGCTGGCGGCGCTGTCGAGGAAGGCGAGCGGCTTGCCGCGGATGAGCCGCTTGAGAATAGGGAAGTCCGCGCGGATCTTCGCGACGTCGTACGAGGTCTTCACAGAGCCTCCAGGGATTGCGGCGAACGCGCCGACAGCGCGGCCGCGAGCGCGGTGCGCAACGGCTCGAGCGTGATGCGCTCCACCATCTCGGAGCCGAACGCGTACACGAGCAGGCGGCGCGCCTCCTCGGAGCCGATGCCGCGCGAGCGCAGGTAGAACAGGGAGTCGGCCGACATCTGGCCCATGGCCCCGCCGTGTTTGCAGGACACGTCGTCGGCGAGGATCTTGAACTCGGGGTTGCTGTTGACCTTGGCGTCCTCGGACAGCAGCAGGTTCTTGTTATAAACCTTGGCGTCGGTCTTCTGCGCGCCGGGGCGCACGTCGATGAGCCCGTCGAAGATGAAGCGCGACTTGTGGTCCAGCACGGCCTTGTACAGCTGGTTGGTCGTGCCGCCGACGGTCGCGTGCGTCACCACGGTGTGGTGATCGACGACGTCGGAGCCGGCGAGCAGGACGAGGCCGTACAGCAGGCACTCCGCGCCCTCCCCCGCGACGCGCGCGCGCAGGTCCTCGCGGGCGAGCACGCCGCCGAGGTTGACGGCGTGCGACTCGTAACGCGAGCGCGACGCCAGCGTCGTCTCCACGAAGGCGGTGCGGCGTCCCTGCCCGCCTTCGCGCACCACGCGGTAATGTTTAAGGGAAGAGCCTTCGCCCAGGGCGACGCGCGTCCAGGTATTGGCCCAGGAAGGCGTCGGGGAATCGGACCACGATTCTTCGACGAGCTCCGCGCTGGCGCCGTCCTCCAGCACCACCTCGATGCGCGCGTTGGACGCTTCGGGCCGTCCGGTGCCGGAGGGCTCGGCCAGGTGCACGATGTGCAGGGGCTGGCTGACGTGCACGTGCCGGGCGACGCGGATGAGCAGGCCGCCCGACGCGGCGGCCAGGCCGGCCAGCGGCAGGTCCTTCGGGGCTTCCCAAGAACCGCCGGAAAGCGTCTCGACGGTCACGCCCGGCGGCAGGCTCAACAGATCGTGTTTGGGCTCGCGGCGGCCGTTGACCAGCGCGACGCGATGGAAGCCCACGGGGCAGAGCACCTTGCCGCCCAGCGGGCTCACGCGCTCGGGACGGCCGGCGGGCTCGAAGGCCGGGCCCATGAGGGGCTCGACCGGGGTGAAGCGCCAGGTCTCGACCTTCGGGTCGAGGAGCGCGTTCATGCGGCCGCCTTCCGTTCGTCCTCGATCCAGCCGTAGCCCTTCTTCTCGAGCTCCTTGGCCAGCTCCTTGCCGCCGGACTTGACGATCTTGCCGCCGGAGAGCACGTGGACGAAATCGGGGACGATGTAGTCGAGCAGGCGCTGGTAGTGGGTGACCACGACGAAGGAGCGCTTCGGGCCGCGCATCTTCTCGACGCCGGAGGCGACGACCTTCAGCGCGTCGATGTCGAGGCCGGAGTCGGTCTCGTCGAGCACGGCGAGCTTGGGCTCGAGGGTCGCCAGCTGGAGCACCTCGTTGCGTTTCTTCTCGCCGCCGGAGAAACCCTCGTTGACGGAGCGGTTCAGGAAGGCCGGGTCCATCTCGACGAGTTTGGCCTTCTCCTTGATGAACTTCAGGAAGGCGCCCGCGTCGAGCTCGGGCTCGCCGCGGTGCTTGCGCAGGGCGTTGTAGGCGGCCTTGAGGAAATATTTGTTCGACACGCCGGGAATCTCGACGGGGTACTGGAAGGCGAGGAAAAAGCCCTCGCGCGCGCGCACCTCGGGCTCCATGGCGAGCAGGTCCTTGCCTTCGTAGGTCACCGAGCCGCCGGTGACCTCGTAGCCGGGACGGCCGGCCAGGATGTAGGACAGCGTGCTTTTGCCGGAGCCGTTGGGCCCCATGATGGCGTGCACTTCGCCGGCCTTCACCTCCAGCGAGAGACCCTTCAAGATCTCCTTGCCGCCCGCCTTCGCCGTCAAATTCTTGATGCTGAGCATGTTGTTCCCTTTATCCGACGCTGCCTTCGAGAGAGATGGACATCAGTTTGTGCGCTTCCACGGCGAACTCCAGCGGCAGCTCGTTGAAGACCTGCTTGCAGAAGCCGTTGACGATCATGCCGACCGCGTCCTCGGCCGAGAGGCCGCGCTGGCGCAGGTAGAAAAGCTGGTCCTCGCCGATCTTCGAGGTGGACGCCTCGTGCTCGAGCGTGGCGGTGGTGTTGCCGACTTCGAGATACGGGAAGGTGTGCGCGCCGCATTTGTCGCCCAGCAGCAGGCTGTCGCACTGCGAGTAGTTGCGCGCGCCCGTCGCCGACTTCGCGATCTTGACCTGGCCGCGGTAGGCGTTCTGCCCGTGGCCGGCCGAGATGCCCTTGGAGATGATGGTGGACTTGGTGTTTTTGCCGACGTGGATCATCTTCGTGCCGGTGTCGGCCTGCTGGTAGTGGTTCGCCAGGGCCACCGAGTAGAACTCGCCGACGGATTCGTCGCCGAGCAGGATGCACGAGGGTACTTCCAAGTGACCGCCGAGCCGGTTTCGACCTGGGTCCAGCTGACCTTGCTGCGCTTGCCCTGGCACAGCGCGCGCTTGGTGACGAAGTTGAAGATGCCGCCCTTGCCGGTTTCCGGGTCGCCCGGATACCAGTTCTGAACGGTGGAATACTTGATCTCGGCGTCGCCCATGGCGACGAGCTCGACGACGGCGGCGTGGAGCTGGTTCTCGTCGCGCATCGGCGCCGTGCAGCCTTCGAGGTAGGACACGGAAGCGCCCTCGTCCGCGACAATCAACGTCCTCTCGAACTGGCCGGTGTCTTTCGCATTGATGCGGAAATACGTGGACAGTTCCATGGGGCACTTAACGCCCTTCGGCACGTAACAGAAAGAACCGTCACTGAACACAGCCGTATTCAAGGTGGCGAAGAAGTTATCCGTATACGGCACGACTGAACCGAGATACTTCTCAATCAGTTCAGGGTGTTCCTTTACGGCATCCGAAAAGGAACAAAAAATGACTCCGGCTTCCGCCAACGTTTTCCTAAAAGTCGTCGCGACGGAAACCGAGTCGAACACCGCGTCCACGGCCACGTTCGCCAGCATCTTCTGCTCTTCCAGCGGGATGCCCAGCTTCTCGAAGGTCGCGCGGACCTCGGGGTCCACCTCGTCCATGGAGGCGAGCTTCTTCTTGGGTTTGGGGGCCGAGTAGTAGATGATGTTCTGGTAGTCGATCTTGGGGTAATGCACCTCGGCCCAGACCGGCTCCTTCATCGTCAGCCAATGTTTGTAGGCCTTCAGCCGCCAGTCGAGCATGAACTGGGGCTCGCCCTTTTTCTGGGAGATGAGCCGGACCACGTCCTCGCTGAGGCCGCGCGGAATCTGATCGGCGTCCACATCGGACGTGAAGCCGTATTTGTAATCGCGGGAGGCGAGGTCTTTGACGTCTTGGTTGGCCATGGTTCCTTAAATAGAGCGCTTTCGTCCGACAGCCACAGTATATCATTCCTGACAAATTCAGTCAAGAATGCGGCTTGACCGCCCCCCGGGCAAGCGTTATGCTCTCGGCCATGCCGAGCCCGAACGCGAGGCGTTGGGCGTACGCCGCGGCCGCCTTCGTCGCGCTGCTGGCGACCGCGGAAGCCGTCGCCCGGCTGCGCCGCTCCGATTTCGGCCCCGTGCCGCGGCGCTGGCACGAGCGCCTGCCCCAGCCCTACACCATGTTCGGGCGCTGCGTGTCGCCCCCGGACGCCGGCCCCAAGCCGGCCGGCGAGTTCCGCATCGTGATGCTCGGCGGCTCGACCGTGGCCCTGGGCGAGCCCCCGGTGCCCGTCCTGCTCGAGTCGGCCCTGCGCCGCCGCGGCTACGGCCGCGCCCGGGTCTATAACTGCGGCGTCGTGTCGCAGAACACGAGCCAGCAGCTCGCCCGGCTGGTGTTCGAGGTCGCGGACTTCGCCCCCGACCTGGTCGTCGCCTACGACGGCGGCAACGACGTCATGGACCCCTACGAATACGACCCGCGGCCGGGCTACCCGATGAACTTCCTCGCCTACGAGCGCAACCCGCTGTTCGTGCGCGACCCGGCCCATTACCCGCTGCTGCCCCTGCTCCTGCTCGGCAGCCAGGCCTTGCGCGACCTGTTCCCCCGTTATTTCGCCGAGACCCTCGTGCGCCTGCCGCAGGCGCGCCGCGCCGCCGGCCACCTGAGCCCCGTCTGGCGCGAGGCCATCGCGCGCCGCTACGTCGAGAACCACCGTAAGGCGTCCCTCGTGGCGGGCGCCTTCGGCGCGGGCTACGCGGCTTTTTTCCAGCCCCTGTCGTTCTATCGCGAGGGCCGCGACGCCGTCGAGGGGCTGCGCTACGACGACGCGATGCGCGAACACGCCGTGGCGACGCGCGCCGCGCTGCGCCGGGAGTTCGACGCCCTGCCCAAGACGGGCGGGCCGCGCCTCTTCGACCTCAGCGGCCTGTTCGCGGACCCGGCCGTACCGGTATATACCGATTTCATCCACACGCGCCAGGACGCGAAGGCCGTCGTCGCGGAAGCCATCGCGCAGCGGCTGTCGCTGACGCCGCTTCTCGGTCGCGCGCGCCGCTAATACGGCGGGGCGAGGTCCCAGCCCCGCGCCGGGGCGCACACGGTCGGATGAGACCAGGTCACCGTCGCTTCCTCGCCGCCGAGGCGACGCACGCTCAACGTGACCTTCCCGTCGGCTTCGACGCGGCGCACGGTCCAGTCCGCGCGGACATCCCCGGGCGCGGCGTGGCGGAACCATTTGCGCTCCAGGGCGCGCAGCATCGGAGACACCCGCTGGGACTGGTGGAATCCCTCGAAGGCGATGCTCTGCCCGTTGCGCAGCTCGGGCGCCAGTTTCTCATGGAAGAACCGCGCCGTCATACTCGTCTCCTTGCTCATCACCATCCCGTCGAAGGGAGGCAGCCCCGGGTCCTGCTGGCGGATATAAATCGCCTGCCCCGCGAACAGCGAGCCCATCACCGCGAGGCAGGCGAGGAGCCCCGCGCGGCGGTCCAGGCGCGACGCCGCGCGCGCCAACGCGCTCGCCGCGACGCCGAAACAAAGGGCCAACGCGCCGCATGACAACGTCACGCGGTGGGCCCAGCCCCAGCTGAGGAAGCCGTGGATGAACAGGTACGGGACGATGCCCAGGACGAAACCGGCCGCGCCCAAGGCGACCAGGCCGGCCGCGCGTCGCGGGGACGGCGCCCGCGGCGCGGCGCGCACGAGCGACCACGCCGCCCAGCCCAATACCGCGCAGAACGCGGCTACCGCCAGCGCCCACGCCGCGGCTTCGGCGCGGCCATCGGCTCCCGGCGCCCACAGGCAGGGAAACGCGCCGCCCGCCGGGCGTCCGCGCAACGGGAGCACGAGCAGTTCCCAAGCCGCCCGATAGAAGTCGAGCAACCCTTGCGCGCCGGGCCAGCGCCAGGCGTAGTTGAGCCCCGGATTCGACGGGTCGCCCGGCAACAGGAAGAACCTCGCGCCGAGATAGGCCGCCGTCCAAGCCCCGTATAATCCCGCGCGCGCCGGCAGGCCCGACCGCGGTCCGACCAGCAGGGCCTGGGACAAAAGCGCGAACGCCGGGAACATGACGGCGCTGTCCTTGAAGAACACCGCGGCGGTCAGCAACGCCAGCGTCGTGCGCAGGCTTTCGCCGGGACGCAGGCTCACCCGCAGGAGCGTCCAGAAGAGGAGGTCCGAGACCGACTGCCCGACGTTGACGACGTTCCAGAGCGTGTCCCAGTGGATCCAGGACAACGCGTAAAACCCCGCCGCGAAATACGCCGTCCCTTCGTCCTCGGACGCGTCCCGCGCGAAGCGGAAAACGGCCACGGCCGCGGCGACGTGCAGGGCGAGCATGAACGCGCGCATGACAAACGGGCTGTCGTCCGCGATGAAATGCCAGAGGAAAAACAGCGGGATGTTCAGCGGCCGGAAGTAGAACGGCAACGTGCAGCGCCGCACCATCAACTCGACGGCCTGCCACGTGCGCGACCAGGCGCCCCACTCCATGACCTCGGCCAGCATCTTGTTGATGCCGAGGATGTCGATATCGTCGAGGATGAGGGGCTGGTTGAGCGCGGGCCAGAGCAGGAACGTCGTGGCCAGCGCGAGCGCCGCCAAGGCGGCCCACCGGCCGCGCTCGGGCACGCCGAGCTCGAAGGCCAGGCGCAGCAGCCCGCGAGGTTGCGGCAGGCGATGGCCGGCACCCGCGCCGGCGTGAACACGCGCGTGGCGCCGCTCGCGCGCGGCCGGTGATGGATGGCCGTCTCGCGCAAACGCGCCCCGGCGGCGGCGGCGCGCGCCGCGTACTCCCACCAGAAGCCGTGCGGCAGGCGGCCGAAGGGGCCGGCCAGCAAGCGGTCGAGCAGGCCGCGCCGGACCGCGACGAACGGGCAGGACGGGTCGCGCAGCGGCGCCCCGAACAACGCGCGATGGACGAGGCCGAAGGCGCCCGACATCAGGCGCCTCGCCCACGGGTCGGCGCGCGGGCGGCGCACGCCCACGGCCAGGTCCGCGCCCTCCACGGCCGCGAGCAGGCGCGAGAGGTCGGCGGGGTCGCATTGCCCGTCGGAGTCGGCCACGACGACCACCTCGCCGCGCGAGGCGCGCAGGCCGTCGAGCACGGCCCGGGGGTAGCCTTTGCGCTCCGCGGAGCGCACGAGCAGGAGCGGCAGCTCGTTTTTGAGCGCCTCGAGCGCCGCGACGGTGCCGTCGGTCGAGCCCGTCCTCGCAGACCACGAAGCGCAGCGCGCGACCCTCCTCGACGGCCGCGCGCCGGTGGAACTCGCGCAAGGTGCCGGCGATGGTGCCGCCTTCGTTGTGGACGGGGAAGACGACGTCTATCGTCTCGGCCATGGAGGCGCCGTAAATTATCATTTTGGGCCCCGGGCGGCGCGTATGGTAACATGGCGACGCGCATGAACGTCTTCTGCCGGGGCTGCCGCACGGGAAATCGACCTCAACGCCAGCAACTGCCCCATCTGCCTGCGCCCCCGGGACCGCTCCGAGATGCTCGAGGACGCCCGCCGGATGCGCGAGGCCGACGCGGCGGCGCGCAAGCGCCCCTGGCTGCTCCTCGGCGGGGCGCTCGCCCTGGCCGCGGGCGGCTACGCGGCGTGGACGTTCCGCGCGCCGGTGCTCGGCGCCCTCGGGGCGGAACAGCTCGACGGGCGGCGAACCCTTGGCGATCGTTTCGGCGTAGCGCGGTCGGCGTCTACGGCGCCTACGCGAACTGCTGATCAACGGCCTGCTCAAGCGCGGCGCCCGGCGCGAGCGCATGGAGGCCAAGATCTTCGGCGGCGGCAAGCTGTTCGACGGTCTTTCCGACGTGGGCGCCGGCAACCCGCCTCCCCCCCGCACGACTGGACCTTGCGGAGCCCGCCAACCAGGTCCCGGAGTACGCCATCCTCGTGCGCGGCTGGGTCTATGACCTGGTCACGGCCCGCCCCGTCCCCAACGCGACCTTCTCCTTCCAGGACCGCCTCAGCGGCGGACGCGTCCCGGTCTCGGCCGGCCCCAACGGCTACTACGAATCCATCGTATCTAAGGAAAACTCCGGGCTGGCCCCCGTGGCCTCCGTCGCCGGCTACCGCCGCGAGCCGCTCGAGAGAACGACCCGCCGTGGCACGACCGCAAGGCGGCGGCGCGCAAGGCCGCGGCCGCGCGCGAGCCCGGCGAGATGCTCCTCACCTTCACCTCTCGACAAGACGAAGCCGTCGTCAACATCGTCCTCATCCCCACGAAGCCCCCGGAGAACCGATGACCCGCGTGATCCTCGCCCTCGCCCTGAACCTCGTCTTGCTCCCGCCCGCGCTCGCGGCAAGGCGCCGAAGATGACGCCGCTGGCCCCCACGGTCCCCTCCGTGCTCGAGACGCCGCGCCCCGACGACGCGCTCGGCGTCACCATCCACCGGCTGCCCAACGGGCTCACCGTGTACCTCAGCCCCAACAAGGGCCTGCCGCGCGTCACGGCCTGGATCTCGGTGCGCGCCGGCTCCAAACACGACCCGGCCGACAGCACGGGCATGGCGCATTACCTCGAGCACATGCTCTTCAAGGGCACCGACCGCCTGGGCACGCTCGACCACGCCAAGGAGCGCGTCCACCTGGAGCGCATCCGCGCCTTGTACGAGAAGCTGTTCAAGACCAAGGCCGAGGACGCCCGCAAGAAGGTTTATGCCGAGATCGACGCGGAGAACGTGAAGGCCGGCGCCTACGCCGTGCCCAACGAGATCGACAAGTTCTACCGCACCATCGGCGGCCGCGGCCTCAACGCCTTCACCTCCGACGAGCGCACCACCTACATCGTGGACCTGCCCTCCAACCGCCTCGAGGACTGGGCCATCGTCGAATCCGAGCGTTTCGCCGCGCCCGTGTTCCGGATGTTCCAGAGCGAGATCGAGGCCGTTTATGAGGAGAAGAACCGCGCGCTCGACAACGCGGAGTGGATCCTCAGCGAGGAGGTCGAGGCGCGGCTGTTCAAGGTCCACCCGTACGGCCAGCAGCCCACCATCGGCACCATCGAGCACCTGAAGAACCCCTCGCTCGAGAAGATGTACGCCTTCTACGACCGCTGGTACGTGCCCAACAACATGGCCATCGCGCTGGCCGGCGACTTCGACCGCAAGGCCGCGCTCGAGCTCATCCGCAAGCGTTTCGGCGCCTGGCAGCCCAAGGAGCTCGAGCCCCTGCCCGACTGGGCGCTGCCCAAGCCCAAAGGCGTGGAGCGCTACGAGGTCAAATACGAGGCCGAGGAGAAGGTGGTCGTCGCCTGGCCCACGGTGGCGCACGCCCACGCGGACGCCGACGCGCTCTCCATGATGGACATGGTCATGGACAACTCGGCGGCGGGCCTCTTCAACCTGCGCCTCAACCAGGCGCTGAAGGTGAAAGGCTCCGGCTCCTACCCCTCGATGCGCAACGACGCGGGCGCCTGGTACGCCTGGGCTACGCCCAAGCAGGGCCAGACGCTCGAGCAGGCCGAGGCGCTGCTGCTGGAGACCGTCGAGGCCCTTAAAAACGGCGAGTTCTCCGAGGAGGACCTCGCCGCCATCATCACGAACTGGGAATCCGGCGAGAAGGCCGGCCAGGAGACCAACGAATCGCGCGCCGGGCTGATGGCCGCCAACTTCGTCAGCCTCGAGCCCTGGGAGCGGACCGTCGGCCGCCTCGAGCGCATGCGCAAGGTGACCAAGGCCGACGTCGTGCGCGTGGCCAAGCTCTACCTCGGCGGCGACCGCATCGTCGTGTCGCGCCGGGCGGCCAAACCCGTCGTCCCCACGATGACCAAGCCCTCGTTCACCAAGCTGCCCATCGACCCGTCGCGCGAGTCCGAGCGCCTCAAGGCCCTGCTCGCGCGTTCGCCCGCGCCCATCGAGCCGCGCTGGCTCGTCTCCGGGCAGGACTACGACATCACGCCCATCGAGGGCGGCCGCCTCTACACCGCGAAGAACCCCTACAACGACCTGTTCGCCCTGTCGTTGCGCTTCGACCGCGGCTCGCGCGCGTCGCGCAAGCTGTGCTGGGCGCTCGACCTGCTCGACCTGGCCGGCGCCGGCCCGTATAAAGCCGAGGAGTTCAAGAAGAAGCTCTACGCGCTGGGCACGAGCATCAGCTACTACTGCGGCGAGGACGCCTCGGGCGTGAACATGACCGGGCTCGACCGCAACCTGTGGCCCTCGCTCGAGCTGCTGCAGCAGCGCTTCGACTGGCCCAACGTCGAGGCCGACGCGCTCGAGAAGCTCAAGGGCGTGGCGCAGGGCGCGCGCGAGGACGAGAAGAAGGACCCGGGCTCCGTGCATTACGCCCTCGGCCAGCTCGCCCAGCGCGGGCGCGAGAGCGAGGTGCTCTCCCGCCTCAGCGACGCCGAGCTCAAGGCCCTCAACGAAGGCGAGCTCAAGAGCCTCATCCGCGACTTCCCGAACTACGTCCGGCGCGCCGGCTACGTCGGCAACCGCCCGCCCCGCGAGGTCGCCAAGCTGCTCGGCACAGGCCGCCGCCACCGCGACGTCGGCGCGCGCGTGCCGCTGCGCCTGCTCAAGCCGGCCAAGCCGCGCGTGTTGTTCACGCACCGCGACATGGTGCAGGCCCAGGTCGGCCTGTTCGCCGCCGACGGCGCCTACGACCCCGAGAAGGTCGTGGACTACCAGTTCTTGTCCAACTACCTCGGCGGCGGGATGAGCTCGCTGATCTTCCAGGAGGTGCGCGAGTCGCGCGCGCTCGCCTACTCCGCCGGCGGCGGGCACACCGTGACCGCCGACAAAGGCGACGACACGCAGCTGTGGGGCAGCGTCGGCTGCCAGGCCGACAAGACCCCGGAGGCCGTCGAGCTCATGATGGAGCTGATGCGCCGCCCGCCCATCGCGGCGAAACGTTTCCGTGAGACGGCCAAGGCCATCGAGGAAGGCTACCGCACCAACCCGGTCTCCTTCCGCAACATTCCCTACGCGGTGATGGACTGGGAGGACCAGGGGCTGTCCGGCGGCGACCCGCGCCCGGCGCGTTACCAGCGCGCGCTCGCCTACGCGCCCGAGACGCTGGAGGCGTTCGCCGCCCGGCTCAAGGACGCCCCGCTCACCATCTGGATCCTCGGGCACCAGGAGCGCGTGAACCTGGACAAGCTCAAGACGCTGGGCGAGTTCGAGGCCAAGGGCCTCGACGCCGTCTTCCCGTACTGATTACTTCGCGGGAGCGGTCGTGACGGCCTGACGCAGCTTCTGGCGCATCTCCGCCTTCTGCTCGGGCGTGAGGTTGGACGCCTCGATGTTGCGTTCGGCCTCGGTCATCTGTTTGTCGGCGTGGCTCGAGAGCTCCGCGAGGCGCGAGCCCCCCGCGACCTGCCGTCCGGTGAAGTTGTACACCGGCCCGGCGGCTTTGCCCATCAGCTCGTTGCGGCTGGTCACGCCGTAATGCACGGCCGAGGCGATGGATCCGCGGGCCTGCGTCTTGTCGAGCGCGATGCGCGGCACCGCCTTGAAGGCGGGGGCGGCGGCCTCCTTCGGCTCGGGGGCGGCGGCCTTCGCGACCTCGGCCCGGGCGGAGGTGACGGACTCGCCTTTGCCCGCGAAACGCGGGTCGCCCATCGCGCCGAGCGCGGGGGCGGCGGACGCGGGAGCGGCGGCAGAGACGGAGGCGCCGGACGCGGCGTGCGTCGCCGCCGCGCCCGCGTCGCCGTGGCCGGGCACGACGTCGGCGACGGAGCCCACGAGGGGCGCGGGCGAAGACGACGGGCGCTCGCGCGACAACGCCTGGCGCGCGATGACGGGTTCGGGCGCGGATACGGCGGGAGCGGGGGCCGACGCGCGGCTGAGCACGGACCCGCGGCCGGAGTCGTGCGTGAGCACGAGGCCCGCGACGCCCACGACGGCGATGAAGCCCATCACCCCGGCGCCGATCACCTGCATATTGCCCTTGGACTGGTCGCTCATGGCACGCTCCCTGCGTCTTCCCCAGTGTAAACCCGGGACGCCCGGGACGCAAGAGGGAAAACCGCGCTTTATCCGATTTTTACCTTCTTTACCGGCCTTTTACGCGGCCGGGGTCACGGGCGCGGCGCAGTCCTTGGCCATCTCGGCCAGGAGCGCGTCGCCCGGGAAACGCGCCAGGCCCGTGGCGGCGAGCTCGGCGGCCTCTTCGCGGCGGCCCAGGGCCAGCAAGGCCCGCACGCCGCTGACGTGGAAGCCGCGCTCGGCCGGGTAACGGGCCGCGCCCTCGCGGCACACCTGGGCGCAGTCCTCCATGCGGCCCGAACGCCCGTACACCGACGCCAGCGCCAGCCAAGCGAAGCTCTGGCGGCCGCGCTGCTCGAGCCACTCGCACAAGGCCTCGGCCTCGCCGTACATCTCGAAGGAGATGAGCGAGGCCACGACCGACTCCATGTGGCCCTCAGCGCCGAGCCGTTTGAGGCGCGCCAGGATCTGCAGGAAGTGGCGGCACGGCGTCCACGCGTGGCGGCCCTCGGACAGCGGCAGGCGCACGAGCCGGCGCATGTCCTCGGGCGCGAAGCGGCCGGCCTCGGGCATGAACAGGAGCACGGGTTTCTCCTCGCCGGCCCACGGCGCGAGGCGGCCGAAAGACAGCTTCACGCCCGCCGGGATGACGAGGCGGTCGAGCGGCAGCTCGTAACGCGCGGCGACGTCGCCCGCGGCGCGTCCCTCGGCCAAGGCGCGGACCTCGGGCCAGGGCACGGTCACCGACGTCTGCGGGTCGAGGAACAGCCGCACGCCGGCGAAGCGGTGCACGCTGCGCAGCAGCGAGAACACCTGGCCGGGCATGTGCCCCATCCAGAGGAACTCCTTGCCGCGCGGCGCCTTCAGGCCGCGCGCGCCGACGAAGTCGCGCACGCGGTCGCGCGCGGGGAACAGCGGCACCCAGATGCCGCCGAGCTCGACGTCTTTGTCGGCCCACACCGGGAAGGAGGAATCGGGCTTGGTCACGCGGCGCACCTCGCCGTCGGCCAGCGGCTGGTCGAGCGTGAGCAGGTAGGTCTCCGAGCGCAGCAGCTCCTTATAAAGGGCGGCGCGGGAGGCCAGTGGGCTGAGCGCCGCTCGCTTTATCAGGTGCTCCAGGTTCTCGACCATGGTCCCAGGTTAGCCCCGTCCCCGCGCGCGTCAAGGCCCAAAATCGCGGGCGGGCGCGACGTTTGCTAGAATCGGTTCATGCTCGTCTCCCCCGGCATCCGCAAGGTCACCCAGATCGGCCATCCCGTCCTGCGCAAGGTGCTGCGCCGCCTCAAGCCCGACGAGGTCCGCAGCGTCGAGATCCAGCGCCTCGTCGAGACCATGGCGCACACCATGGACGAATACGACGGCGTCGGCATCGCCGGCAACCAGGTCGGCGAGGACCTCTCGGTGTTCGTCATGGGCCTGCCCAAAGGCGTCAAGCGCCACCCCGAGGGCATCGAGCTGACCGTGGTGTTCAACCCCGAGATCCGCTTCATCGGCTCCGCCATGGAGGAGGACTGGGAGGGCTGCCTGTCGGTGCCCGACCTGCGCGGCATGGTCAAGCGCCACGCCAAACTCGAGCTGTCCGGCCTCGGCCTCGACGGCAAACCCTTCAAGAAGATCTACGAGGGTTTCCCCGCCCGCGTCGTGCAGCACGAGACCGACCACCTCAACGGCCTCGTCTATCTCGACCGCATGGACGGCCTTAAGACCCTCTCGTACATGAGCGAGCTGGGCCGGCACGGCTGACCGTGTCCCTCGCCTTAGAAGCCAAAGGCCTCACCAAGGACTACCTCTCCCCCATCAAGGAGCCCGGCCTGCTCGGCGGGCTCAAGGGCCTGTTCACCCGCGAGTACAAGAGCACGCGCGCGGTGGACGGCGTGGACCTGAAGCTCGAGCGCGGCGAGCTCGTCGGCTTCCTCGGCGCCAACGGCGCGGGCAAAACCACCACGCTCAAGATGCTCTCCGGCCTGCTCACCCCGACGGGCGGCGAGGCGACCGTGCTCGGGCACGTGCCCTGGAAACGCGAGACCGCCTACCTCAAGCGCATCTCGCTGGTCATGGGACAGCGCTCCCAGCTGTGGTGGGAGATCCCCGCCTACGAGACCTTCCGGCTCAACCAGGCGGTCTATGGCATCCCCGAGCCCGCCTTCCGCCGCCATCTCGACGAGCTCGTGGACCTGCTCGAGCTCGGCCCGCACCTCTCGGTGCCGGTCAAGAAGCTCTCGCTGGGCGAACGCATGCGCGCCGAGCTGGCCGCGGCGCTGCTGCACCAGCCCGCGCTGCTGCTGCTCGATGAGCCCACCATCGGCCTCGACGTCGTGATGCAGAAGAAGGTGCGCGAGTTCGTGAAGTCCTACAACAAGCGCCACGCGGCCACCATCCTGCTCACCAGCCACAACATGGGCGACGTCGTCGAGCTGTGCAAACGCGTCGTGGTCGTGGACCACGGCCGCCTGCTCTACGACGGCTCGCTCGAGAAGCTGGTCTCGCGTTACGCCGACCACAAGATCCTGCGCGCGCGTTTCTCCGCCACGGTGGACGCCGCCGACCTCAAATCCATCGGCACCTTGGTCTCGCTCGAGGACGACATCGCCGTCATCGAGATCCCGCGCAAGGACGTGGCGGCCGCCGCCGCCGCGCTGCTGCGCTCCTACCCCGTCGCCGACCTCGACGTCGGCGAGGTCGCCATCGACGACGTGGTGCGCCGGCTCTTCTCGCAGGAATGAAAGCCTACGCGGTCGCGTACTCCATCGCGCTGCAGGAGACCCTGCAGCGGCGCTGGTCCTTCCTCATGGAGCGCGTGGGCTCCTTCGCGGTGGTCATCAGCCTGTATTCCTTCTGGACCGCGCTGCTCGGCGACAAGCAGGACTTCCTGGGCTACACGCGCCCGGAGATGCTGACCTACACCCTCGTGCTCAACTTCCTGATGTCCTTCGTCTTCACCGGGCGCGGCTGGCTGCTGGTGGGCGAGATCTCCTCGGGGCGCGTGTCCTCCTACCTCGTGCGCCCGGTCAGCTACCAGGGCTACTCGCTGGCGCTCGACTTCGCGCAGAAATCCGTGCACGCGGTGTCCGCGCTCATCGAGATCGGCCTGCTCACGCTCGTGGTCGGCGGCATCTTCCTGCCGCGCGACCCGGCCGCCTGGGCGCTGTTCGCGCTCTCCGCGCTCGCGGCGTCTTTGCTCTTCTTCTTCCTCGAGTTCTGCGTGAGCACGCTCGCCTTCTGGACGTCGGAGTCCGGCGGCCCGCTGTTCTGCTTCGAGCTGTTCGTGCAGTTCGCGGCCGGCGCGTTTTTCCCGCTCGACGTGCTGCCCGACGGCCTGCGCCGCCTGCTCGAGGCCACGCCTTTGCCCTACATGGCTTATTACCCGGCGCGCATCTTCCTGGGCAAGGTCCCCAACGACGAGGCCCTGCGCCTGGTCGGCCTCGAGCTGTTGTGGCTGGGCGGCGCGGTCCTGCTCGCGGCCTGGGCGTGGCGGCGCGGCGTGCGCTCCTACGCCGCGGAGGGCGGTTGAAGGAAACCATCTTCAAATACGGCCGGATTTGGGTGCGCACCGCCTCCATGGCGATGCAGGCCCAGCTCACCTACCGCCTGGGCTCGTTGGGCTTCCTCATCGGCAAGACGCTGCGGCTCGCGTTGTTCTTCGCCTTCGTCGTGGCCATCTTCCGCCACGTCGATTCGGTGGCCGGCTACACGCTGGAGGAGACGGCGCTGTTTTTCCTGACCTTCAACATCGTCGATATGTGCGCGATGATCTTCTTCCGCGGCGTCTATGGCGCGCGCCGCATCGTGGCCGACGGCGACTTCGACTTCTACCTGGTCCAGCCGTGTTCGCCGTTGTTCCGCATGGTGTTCTCCACCGTGGATTTCCTGGACATCCTGACCATCGTGCCGGTGCTGGTCATGACCGGCATGGTGTTCGCGCGCCTGCCGCCGGCGGACTGGCAGGCGTACGCGAGCTACGCGCTGCTGCTGGCCAACGGGGTCGTCTTGATGTTCTCGGTGCACCTGGCCGTCGCGGGGCTGGCGGTGCGCACGCAGGAGATGGACAACGCCATCTGGGTGTTCCGCAACGTGATGTTCATGGGGCGTTTTCCCGTCGATGTGTACGCGCGGCCCGTGCGCTGGGCGCTGACCGTCGTCGTGCCGGTGGCGGTGATGACCTCCTTCCCCGCGCAGGCCTTCTTGGGACGCCTGGCCTGGGCCTGGGCGGCCTTCGCCGTCGCGTTATCCGGCGCCTCCGTGGTTTTCGCCGTCTGGTTCTGGCGCGACTGCGTCGCCCGCTACACCTCCTCCTCCAGCTAGGCCCTAAGGCCTACCCCCGCCCCTCCGAAAGCCCCTGACGCCGCCCCCGCCCCGGGGCCACACTATAGGTATGAAGGCCTGGACCGTCATCGCGTCGCTCCTGCTCGCGGGCTTCCCGCAAGCCGCCTGGGCCGCCATCGGCAAGGTGACGCTGACCGTGCCCTCGGCCAACGCCGCCGGCGGCGCCTCGGGCGTGGCGGGCGCGGTGACGCTCCCGGGCGGCGCCCTCAGCCGGCCGGCGACCATGGTCGGCACCGCCCGCTTGACCTCGCAAATCCCCATCCCGCTCCTGCCCACGCCCGTGATGCTCGTCACCGGCGCCGCGCCGGCCGGGGCCCCGTCGAACGCTCTCGCCCAGCAGCTGGCCGTCGCCGGCCCCGCCGCCACGTTTATCCCCGCCCCGGCCGATGCGCCGAATCCGGCTGATTCGGCGGGCCCGGCAGGGCCCGCCGCGTCCGAAACGCCCGCGGACGTTGCTGACTCGGCCGAAACCGGTTCCGTTGGTAGCGCACCCATCGAAACCGCCAAGTCCTCCTTGCCCCGCAACCTGCGCGACCTCGCGTCCTCCGTGCTCGCCGGCTGGACGCGCGGCAAGGCGCCCGTGGCCCCGCCGCTCGCCGCGCAGATGGGCGCCTTGCTCGACGGCCCGCTGTCGGTTTACCAGGCGCCCCGCGGCGCCTTCGGCCTGCGCGCCCGCCTGCCCCGCGCGGAGCGCGCCGCCCAGTTCGCCGCCTACCTCCAGACCTACGACGGCCTGCGCCAAACGGCCGCGGCCGAAGGCCCGTCGGCCCCGGCCGCCTTGCTCGCGGCGCGCGCCATCGCCCGTCCCGGCGCGGTGTCCGACCGCGAGCTGCGCGCCGCGGTGGGCGCCCCGCTCGCCCGTCAGCTGAAGGCCGTCGCGCGCGAGGCGTCCCACGTCATCACCCGCGTCTGGCGCCACCCGACGCTCGACCCGATGGAGGTGCGCCTGGACGCGGCGCCGGCCCCCTCCGCCGCGACCGCTTTGCCCGCCGCCATGCAGGAGCTGCTCGCCGGCCCCCTCTCGGCGCTGCGCACGCGCGCCGAGCTGCGCGGGCTCGACAAAGCCGGCCGCACCGAGGCGTTCGTCGCGCACCTGCGCGCCTTCGACGCGCTCGCCGCCGAGGCCCGCGGCGAAGGCGCCCGCGCCGCCGCCGCGTCCGTCGCCGCCCACGTCTTGGCGCGCCCGAAGACCATGCCTTACGAGGAGCTGCGTTACGCCCTCGGCCCCGAGACGGCGCACCGCCTGCTCGCGCTGGAGGCCGGCGCGCGCGCGCTGGGACGCGCCGTCGGGCAAGCCCCGTTGGAGCGCCTGCACGCGGCCGCGCCCCGCGCGCTCGAGAAGGCCGAACGCCGCGAGCTGCTGGGCGTGCCCGCCAAAGGCGCGCCGTTTCGGATGAGCTGGCGCCTCGTCGGCGTCATCGCGCTGCTCGCGCCCGGCAAATCCGCGCTCGTCGCCTACCTCGCCTCGTTGTTCATCCCGGGCTTCTCGCTCGACCCGTTCCTCGGCCCCCTGCTGGCCCTGCCCACCATGCTCGTCGCCGGCGCGCCGGTGTGGCTGTGGGGCGCCTTCGCCGCGGGCGTGGCCGCGTTGTTCACCCTCGACCTCAAGGTGTTCGGCAAGGCGGCCCTGACCACGCGCGCGGCGCTGTGGCAGAGCGCGATGTGGTTCGGCGCGGCGCTGGCCTTCGGCGCGGGCGTGTATCTCTTCGGCGGCCAGGCCCTGGGCGCGGAGTTCCTCGCGGCCTACATCCTCGAGAAGTCGCTGAGCGTCGATAACCTCGCCGTGTTCATCGCGCTGTTCGGCGCCGCGCAGTTCGCCGTGCCCGCCTCGGCCCAGTCCAAGCTGCTGAGTTGGGGCATCATCGGCGCCATCGTGCTGCGCCTGGCCATGATCGCGGGCGGCACCACCTTGATGGCGTCGTTCACCTGGATGCCCGCCGTGTTCGCCGGCGTGCTCCTGCTCGCGGCCTACAAGATGTTCAACGCCGGCGAGGAGAAGGAGACCGACCGCACCAACGGCCCGCTGCTGCGCCTGCTCAAGAAGGTCTTCCCCATCACCGACGAATACCGCGGCGACCGCTTCCGCGTCGTCGAGGAGAAACGCGAGGGCAAACATTACCCGGTGCTGAAGTCCCGGGCGCTTTACACCCGCCTCGCGCTGGCCCTGGTCGCGGTGATGTTCACCGACCTCGTCTTCGCGGTGGACTCCATCCCCGCCGTGCTCGCCATCACGCCCGACCCGTTCATCGTGGTCACCTCCAACATCGCGGCGCTGATGGGCCTGCGCGCGTTGTTTTTCCTCATCAAGGGCATGATGGAGCGTTTCCACCTGCTCAACAAAGGCCTGGCCCTCATCTTGTCCTTCGTCGCCTTCAAGATGACCGCGGCGATGTTGTTCCACTTCCACCTGCCCATCGCGCTGTCGCTGGCCGTCATCGTGACCATCCTGGCCGCGACCATCGGCCTGTCCTTAGCCTTCCCCAAGAAAGACGCGCCGCCCATTAATAAGGACGAAACACCGGTCCCTTAAGCTGGGGGCGATGTCCGACCTTTTCAAGCGAGCCCACGCCCGTTTCCCCTGCGACCTGCCGGTGACCGTGTTCACCGGCCCCACGGGCGGCATGAAGCTCGGCGCCGCGCGCGTGCTCGACCTGAGCCTCTCGGGCTGCTACGTCGTGTTCCAGGCCGAGCTCAAGATCGGCGGCGCCTACCGCCTGCGCTGCGAATGGGGCGGCGAGTTCCTGGACATGCCCGGCCGCGTCGTGCGCGAGGGCCCGCGTTCGCCCAAGGACCCGAAGGCCCGCCACTTCGGCATGGTGTTCACGCTGTCGCGCGACCAGGAGAAGGTGCTCCTGCGCGTCATCGACCAGGTCCGCCGCACGCCCGAGAAGCCGGGCGAAGACCACTTCCTGCGCAATTATTGGGGCTGACGCCGCGCCGAAGCCGGCGCTAGCTTAGGAGCCGGGGACGGCGCGGCAGATCGAGTAGGTCGAGACGTTTTCGCCGACCACCGTCGCCTGGACCAGCAGCACCCACGCGTTGCCCGGAGCCTGGCGCGCGAAACGGATGGTCTCGTCGGCGTAGGCGCGGCCCGAAGCGTCGAGCGCGGCGCCCACGTAGCCGTTGCCGGGCACGAAGGCGAACAAATTGGCGCCGGGCGACGGGTTGCCGTTGGCGCTCTGGCGGCGCACGCCGCGATCGCGCGGGCTGAAGGTGTATTCGGTGGTCGTCACCGACATGCGGCGGTGCTCGCCGGGCGACACCAGGTCCACGACGCGGCGGCACGACCAGCGGCTGCCCGACAGGATGGGGAAGGCGATGCCCTCGTTGGTGAGGCGTTCGGCCTTGGCGAAGGCGTCGGCGAGCTGCTCGGGCGTCTCGTTGCCGGGGGTCGTCGCGACCGGGGCGGGCGGGACCACGGCCGGGGCGCGGCCGCTGATCTGGATGAGAGGGAGGTGCAGGCCGCGCATCATGTAGGCGTCTTCCCAATTGGTGGCGGAGGCGGGAAGGGCGAGCAGGCACAAGGCGGCGGCCGAGGGGATCTTCATGCCTCTAGGATACCGCAAAGGCCGGCGCCCGCCGAGGGCCCAAAGGCCCCTCGCCGGGGCCAAAGGTCCCGCTTTCCGCCCGTCGAGGAAATCGGCTATCATCGGCCCATGCCCCTTCCCCCTCTTCCCGTCGCCAAGAGCAAAACCGACGTCAACGTCCTGCCCGGCATGGCCAACCGCCACGGCCTGGTGGCCGGCGCCACCGGCACCGGCAAAACGGTGTCCCTCCAGTCCTTGGCCGAGTCCTTCTCGCGCATCGGCGTGCCCGTGTTTTTAGCCGACGTCAAAGGCGACCTGGCCGGCGTGGGCGCCGCCGGGGGCGGCAACCCCAAGGTGGACGCCCGCGTGGCCGAGCTCAAGCTCGCCGGCTGGGCCCCCGAGGCCGCGCCCGTGATGAATTGGGACGTGTTGGGCCAGAAAGGCCACCCCGTGCGCGCGACCGTGTCCGAGATGGGACCGCTCCTGCTCGGCCGCCTGCTCAACCTCAACGAGACCCAGGCCGGCGTGTTGTCCGTGGTCTTCAAGATCGCCGACGAGCAGGGCCTGCTGCTGCTCGACCTCAAAGACCTGCGCGCGGCCCTGGGCTACGTCGCCGACAACGCCGCGCAGTTCAAGACCTCGCACGGCAACGTCTCGGCCGCCAGCGTCGGCGCCATACAGCGCGGCCTGCTGACCCTCTCCGAGCAAGGCGGCGACAAGCTGTTCGGCGAGCCCGCCTTGGACCTCGACGACCTGCTGCAGACCGACGCCAAGGGCCGCGGCGTCATCAACGTGCTCGCCGCCGACAAACTCATGGCCGCGCCCACGTTGTACGCGACGACCTTGCTGTGGCTGCTCACCGAGCTCTACGAGCGCCTGCCCGAGGTGGGCGACCTCGAGAAGCCCAAGCTCGTGTTCTTCTTCGACGAGGCCCACCTGCTGTTCTCCGACGCGCCCGCCGCCCTCGTCGAGAAGATCGAGCAGGTCGTGCGCCTGGTGCGCTCCAAAGGCGTGAGCGTGTGGTTCGTCACCCAGAACCCGCTCGACGTGCCCGAGAAGGTGCTCGGCCAGCTCGGCCACCGCGTCCAGCACGCCCTGCGCGCCTTCACCCCGCAGGACCAGAAGGCCGTGCGCGCCGCCGCGCAGACCTTCCGCGCCAACCCGGGCGTCGATGTGGAAAAAGCCATCACCGAGCTCGCCGTGGGCGAGGCCCTGGTCTCCGTGCTCGACGAGCAGGGCCGCCCGACGCCCGTGGAGCGCGCGCTCGTCTTGCCGCCCCGCTCGCGCCTGGGCGCGCTGACCGACGGCGAACGCGCCGCCCTCATCGCGGCCTCGCCGCTGGCGGGCCACTACGAGCCTAGGCCCGCACCGATCGCATTCGGCCCAAACGCGCCGAGCAGGCCCAGGCCGCCGCGGCCGCCGCCCCGCGGCGCCGTCGGCGCCGCCCGCCCCGCCGCGCCGACGCGTCGGCGACGACGGCCTCGTCGCGCGGTGGTGACCAGCGCCGCGCGCGCCGCGGCCAGCCAGATCGGCCGCTCCCTGGTGCGGGGGCTGATGGGCTCCTTGCTCGGCGGCCGCGGCGGCTCGCGCCGTTCTTCCTGGTAGCGCCTAACGACCGGCGCTGAGCCGTTCGAGGCGCGCGATGCGCTTCTCGATGGGCGGGTGCGAGCCCCACAGCCGCGCGACGCGGCCCCAGGCGGCCGAGGACGCGCGCACGAACGCCTCGAGCCGCGTCTTCGACGGGCGCGCGGCCTCCTCGTCGTCGCGGCGCTTCATCTCGCGGAAGGCGGCGACCAAGGTCAGCCCCGTGCCCTCGCGGGCGGCGGCGTATTGGTCGGCGTGGTATTCGGCGCGTTTCTTGCTCTCGCCGACGAGCGCCAGCCCGGCGATGAGCGCGGGCGCGGCCAGCGCGGCCAGCCAGTCGGCGTTCATGCCGCCCATCAGCGCGATGGACGCGGGCACGGCCGCGATGAAGAAGTTGGCCCCGGTCCAGGCGGAATCGTTGTGGCGCAGGTGGGCGACCTCGTGGCGCAAGATGGCGTCCTGCTGGCCGCGCGGCAGGTCGAGGATGCCGCCATAGACGCGCACCTGCTCGGGCGAGACCTGGGCGTTGAGCACGTCGGTCTCGACGACGACCAGGTCCTTGGGCGCCGTCTGGCCGCCTTCTTTGGCCAGCGCGACCACGCGTTCGCCCAGCTCGGCCTTCTCCGCCTCGGTCACGGGCCGCTCCCCGGGCCCGTCGCCGAAGCCCCAGCCGGGCTCGTTCTGCGCCGCGACCGCGTAGAAGGCCGCCATGAAGCCGGCGGCGACGCCCAGGCCGACGCCGAGAAACAACGGCGCCAGGCGGTCGAAGGGCAGGTGGGTCAACGAGGCCAGCAGGATCAGCGCCGACCACGCGGCGAACTGGCCGGCGCGGGCCAAACCCACGCGCGGCAGCGGGATGGCGCGGGCCGCGGCCGGGGCCGCGGGCGTCGCGGCCGAGAGCCCGGAAGGCGACGGGGCGTCGGCCGGGGCGGCGAGCACGGCGTCCGCATCCTCGCGGGGCTCGGCGGCGTTCGCGGCGTCCCAGCGTTTGAGACCTTCGTCGCGTTCGGCGGCGGCCGAGGCGCCGGGCGCGGCGGCGGGCTCGGCGACGGCGGCGAGCTGGGGCAAAGCCGCGGCCGGGGCGGGCGCCGGGGCGTCCTGCGGCGCGACGAACGTCGGCGCCGTGGGCGAAAGCAGGACCGGGCCGGAAGCGGTGCGCAACGCGGCGGGGGTCAACGTCAGGGCGGCGGGCGCCAGCCGCGCCGCGCCCGCGACGCCGGACGCAGAAGCCCCGCCCGTCGCCGGGACGGCCCGCACGACGGTGACCGCCCAGGAGACGTCTCCCAGGGCTAAGACGAGGGCTAAGGCGGCGGCGAGGGGACGGCCGTTCATACAGGAAGGATAGGCCGGGGCGGCTGAGGCCGGGAGGGCCCTAAGGCCCCCTGGACAGGGGCCAAGTGGCATGCTACTATTGAGATAGGATTTCAATAAGCATGGGCCCCCGCAAGAACCACGCCAAAGTCGTCTGCGAATGCCTCGGCATCACCGAAGGCGAGGTGGTGGCCGCCATCCGGGCCGAAGGCCTGACCACCGTGAAGCAGGTCACCGCCTGCACCGACGCGGGCGGCGGCTGCACCGCCTGCCACCCCGCCATCCGGGCCCTGCTGGAACGCCGCGCCAAAGAGCGCGCGATGTCCGACGCCGCGTCGGGCCCGTCCTACTTGGCGTCGTCGGCGCCCATCTTCTCGGCCAAGTAGTTCTGCAGGCCGACGGACTTCACCAGCGAGAGCTGGGTCTCCAGCCAATCGACGTGCTCCTCGCTCGACACCAGGATGCTCTCGAAGAGCTCGCGCGTCCCGTTGTCCTTGGCCTTGGTCGCCAGCTCGATGCCCTCGTTGTAGGCCTTCACGCCGGCGGTCTCGAGCTTGAGGTCGTTCTCGAACTGCTCCGAGACGTCGGTGCCCACGCGGATGACGTCGTAACGCGCGATGTTGGGCGTGCCTTCGAGGAACAGGATGCGCTCGATGAGCTTGTCGGCGTGTTTCATCTCGCCCATGGACTCCTCCCACATCTTCTTGGCGAGCGTGAGGTAGCCCCAGTTCTTGAGCATCTTGGCCTGGATGAAATACTGGTTGATGGCCGTGAGCTCGAGGGTGAGGGACTTGTTGAGCGCTTCGATGACCTTCGCGTCGCCTTTCATGGGAGGACTCCTGTCGTTTTAATCGCCGTCGGAACCACTATAACTTTTTTCTCACGCCGCCACGTCGAGCGCGCCCACCCGGAAGGTGGGGCAGCCGTAGGACCCGTGGAACTCGAGGTCCGAGGCCACGGCATCGACGCGGGCGAGCAGATCCATCAGGTTGCCCGAGAGCATGGCGCCTTTGAACGGCTTGCCCGCCGCGCCTCCATCCACGCGCAGGCCGGACACGCCGACCGAGAACTCGCCCGACACCGGGTCCACCATGTGCATGCCGAGCACGTCGAGCACCAGCAGCGCGCCCGGGGCGCCCGCGAGCAGGCTCTCGGGCGCGTCTTTGCCGGGCGCGAGCAGGAGGTTGGACGGCCCGGCGGACGGGCCGTCCTCGTAGGAGCCCCGGAAGGCGCAGGCGTTGGACGCCACGCCCCCGCGCGCGGCCGTGAGCGTGTCGTAGAACAGCTCGCGCAGGACCCCGGCCTCGAACATGGCCTTGTCGCGGGTGGGCAGGCCCTCGTCGTCGAAGGCGCAGGAGGAGGGCCCGCCGTAGCGGCGCGGCTCGTCGCGCAAGGTCACGGCGGCCGACGCGGCTTTTTTGCCGAGGCGCCCGGCGAGCAAAGAGCGCCCGGCCTGGACCTCCTCGGCCGACAGCAGGCCCCCGATGAGCTCCAAAAATTCGGCGCCCACGCGCGGCGAGAACACGACCGGCCGGCGCCCGCCCGGGGCGCGGCCCGCGCCCAGCAGGGCCGCGGCGCGTCGTCCGGCCTCGCGGCCCACGGCGACCGGATCGAGCTCCGCGGCGCGGCGGCGCGAGGCGTAGGCGTCGCCCACGTGGGTCTCGGCGCCGGCTTCGGCCGCGGCGGTGACCGAGAGATAGGCCGAGCCTCCGCGCTCGCGCGCGAGCAGCCCCCGGCTGTTGGCCACGACGACCTCGCCGCGGCTCTCGCCGTAGTCGGCGGCCAGGATGCGCCGCACGCGGCCTTCGGCGCGGCAGGCGGCCTCCGCCTCGGCCAGGCGCGCCTCCACCTCGGCCCACGGGCGCGTGAACAAGGTCTCGTCCCACAGGCTGGCGTCGAAGGCGCGGTCGTCCATCTGCGAACGGGGCTCGGGCAGCGCGCGGCCGGGCTCGGCCTCGGACAACGCCAGAAGGCCGCGCGCCCGCTCGAACAACGCGTCGAGCGCGGCCGGCTCCAGCGCGCCCGCCGCCGCGAAGCCCGCGCGCCCGCCGGCGACCACGCGCACGGCCGCGCCCACGGTTTCGCCGGCCTCCACGGCGTCGAGCGCGCCGTCGCGCCGCGACAAGGAGCGCTCCTCGGTGCGCGAGAGATACACCTCGGCCTCGGCGCCGTCGGCGCGGGCGCGGAAGCGGTCCAGGGCCTCGCGGCCGAGGACGGCGAGGTCGGTCATCGGCGCATGAGGGCCGTCAGCGCCATGTAGAGGAACAGGAAGCCGACGAGCAGGAAAAACGCGCCCCACTTCTTGCGCTCGAGGGCGATGTAGGCGTCGTTGAACACGGTCTCGCGCAGCACCGCGTTGATACGCTCGATGATGTCGGGGCGGTACAGGTAGCCCAGCCCCACCAAGGTCGCGCCCAGCCCGAGGAACAGCTTCAGCCAGAGCCCCATATCAGGCGGGATTATAGCGGTTCATCGCTAAGTCGACGCCGTTCTCGCGCACGACCCCCACGGCCTCGGCCGCGGAAGCGAGAACGGCGTCCAACTCGGCTTCTTGCGCTTTGGTGAAGCGGCCTAACACGTAGTCCGCGGAGTCCATCTTCTCCGGCTGAGGTCCGATGCCGATGCGCAGTCGAGGCACTTCTTCGGTGCCCAGGTGCCGGATGATGGACAACATGCCCTTCTGTCCGCCGGCGGAACCCTTCGAACGCACGCGCAGCTTGCCCAACGGGATGGCGATCTCATCGTAAACGACGAGGACGTCGGGCACCGCGATTTTATGGAAATCGGCGAAGGCGCGCACGAACTGGCCGGACTCGTTCATGTACGTCATCGGCTTGGCGAACCAGAGGTCGCCCGCCTTGGCCACCACGCCCAGCCCGGAAAAGTCCTTCCAAAAAGCGTTCGCCTCGTCGACCATGCGGTCGACGAGGCGAAAACCAACGTTGTGGCGCGTCCGCTCGTACTCCTGCCCCGGGTTCCCGAGGCCGACGACGAGCTTAAGCGCCACGGCCGGAAAGGCTTACTTTCCTTCCTTCTTGGCCGGCTCCTTCTTCGCGCCGGCCGCGGGGGCGGCCGCAGGGGCCGTCTCCTTGACCAGCTTGCCGTCCTCGTCCTTCTTGCCCTTGGTGTTCGAGCTCTCGGGCTCCACAGCGGCGGCGGCGCCTTCGGCACCGGGGACGGCCGCGACGGGCGCGGCGACCTCGATCTCCTTGGCGACGGCGATGCGGACGATGACGTTGTCGGCGGGCTCCAGCACGTCGATGCCCGCGGCCAGCTTGAGGTCCTTGACGGTGAGCATCTGGTGCAGCTCGAGCGCGGAGATGTCCACGTCGATGTGCTGCGGGATGGCCGTCGGCAGCGCCTTGATGCGCAGCTCGCGCAGCTCATGGTTGACCATGCCGCCGCCGATCTTGACGCCGATGGACTCGCCGACGAGGACGAGGGGCACCTTGGCGTCGATCTTCTGGGTCAGCGAGATGCGCTGGAAGTCCGCGTGCACGGGCCGGTCGGTGACCGGGTGGCGCTGGAGCTCCTTGACGACGACGGTCTCCGTGCCTTTGGCGTGTTTGAGGTGGAGGATGGCGTTGGCGCCGCCCTTCTTGCGCGCGGCCATCAGGTCCTTCTCGGACAGCGCGATGTTGACGGGGCCCGACTCGCCCCCGTAGACCACCGCGGGGATGGTGGAGGCGGCGCGCATCGTGCTCAGCTCCTTCTTGCTCCCCTTGGCGGCGCGGACTTCGACGTTAAGCGTGATTTCCATGACTCGGTACTCTCCAGTTGTTAAGCTAAATCAGACGAACAGCGCGCTGATGGACTTCCCCTGATGGTTGCGGGCGATCGCTTCGCCCATGAGGGGCGCGATCGACAGGACCGTCAGCTTCCCCCCGGCCAACGAATGGACCGGGATCGAATCGGTGAGGATCATCTCCTCGAGGGACGACTTGGCGATGAGGTCGTGGGCGGCGCCGGACAACACGCCGTGCACGCACGCGGCATAAACCTTCCTGGCCCCGCGCTCGCGGATCTTGTCGGCGACCTTGCAGAGCGTGCCGCCGGTGTCCACCATGTCGTCGAGGATGATGCAGGTCTTCCCCTCGACGTCGCCGATGATGTTATAGACCGACGCCTCGTTGGGGCGCGGGCGGCGCTTGTCGATGATGACGAGCTGGGCGTTGAGGCGCTTGGCGAAGGCGCGCGCGCGCTCGACGCCGCCGACGTCCGGGCTGACCACGACGAGGTCCTTGAGGTTCTTCTTCTTGACGTAGTCGAGGATGATGGGCGCGGCGTAGAGGTGGTCCACCGGGATGTCGAAGAAACCCTGGATCTGCGCGGCGTGCAGGTCCATCGTGATGACGCGCTGGGCGCCGGAGGTCACGATGAGGTTGGCGACGAGCTTGGAGCTGATGGGCACGCGCGGCGCGGTCTTGCGGTCGGCGCGCGCGTAGCCGAAGTAGGGCACCACCGCGGTGATGCGCGCGGCCGAGGCGCGGCGCAGCGCGTCCACCATGATGAGCAGCTCCATCAGGTTCTCGTTGGTGGGGCGGCACGTGGGCTGGACGACGTAGCAGTCCTGGCCGCGGACGTTCTCCTCGATCTGGACGTTGATTTCGCCGTCGGCGAAGCGGCCCACGTGGGACTTGCCCAGCGGGATGCCGAGGTACTTGCAGATGTCCTCGGTGAGCGGGCGGTTCGCGTTGCCCGAGAAGACCTTCAGCCCGCGCAGGGCCTTGAGGCCCTCCGTGGGGAGCGGCTGCGACGCCGTCTTACCGCCGCCCCTGGGGCTGGCCATGCGCGTCTCCGGTTTCTCGAGGGTAGTTCGGCTCATGTCAGGTTTTGTTCACCTGGCGCGCCCGCGCGATGGCGAGCGCCTCTTCAGGCACGTCCTCGGTCACGGTCGAGCCGGCGGCCACCTTGGCGCCGCGGCCGATCTTCACGGGCGCGATGAGGTTCACGTTGGAGCCGATGAAGGCTTTGGCGCCGATGGTCGTCTTGTGTTTTTCCTTCCCATCGTAGTTGCAGGTGATGGTGCCCGCGCCGATGTTGACGTCCTCGGCGATGTCGGCGTCGCCGATGTAGGACAGATGGTTGACCTTGGAGCCGAAGCCGATCTTCGACGCCTTGACCTCGGTGAAGTTGCCGATGCGCGCGCGCGGGCCGATGCAGGACTCGGGGCGGATGTGCGCGAAGGGGCCGACCGAGGTCTTCTCGAGCAGGCGGGCCTGGAGCACGTAGGAGAAGCGCACCTCGCACTCGTTGCCGATGACGGTGTCCTCGATGTGCGTGAACGGCCCGATGCGGCAGTGGTGGCCGATCTTCGTATGGCCGCGCAGGATGGTGCCGGGATAAATCACGGTGTCGGAGCCGATCTCGACGTCGGCATCGACGTGCGTCGATTGCGGGTCGCGGATGGTCACGCCGGAGAGCATCAGGCGCTCGAGCATGCGCTTGTTGAGGACGCGCTCGGCGATGGAAAGCTGCGCGCGGTTGTTGACGCCCTGGATCTCCTCCGCGTTGGTCGAGGCGTAGGCGTGGATGCGGCCGCCTTTGCCGCGGATGACTTCCATCACGTCGGTGAGGAAGTGCTCCTTCTTCGGGCCCTTGGCGCCGATTTCCTTGAGGCCCTGCTGCAAGGCGTCGAGCTCGAAGACGTAGGCGCCGGAGTTGACCTCGGAGATGCCGAGCTCCTTGGGCGAGGCGACCGACTCCTCGACGATGCGCTGGACCTCGCCGAGGGCGCCGCGCACGATGCGGCCGTAGCCCTTGGGATTGGGGATCTTGGCGGTGAGCAAGGTGGCCTGGCCCTTGAGCTGGTCGTGGGTCAGCGCGAGGTTGTAGATGGATTCGTAGGTCAGCAGCGGGGTGTCGCCGCACATGACCATGCCCGTCTTGAATTTTTTGAGGAACGGGAGCGATTCGAGCACCGCGTTGCCCGAGCCCATGGCCTTCTTCTGGGTGATGAACTGGATGGGGCGGGTGATGCCGATGGACTTGGCCATCTCGAGGGTGCGAGCCTTGACCTCGTCGGCCTCGTGGCCGATGACGACGCCGATGGCGCCGGGCTTGAGCGCGTTGGCGATGCGCAGGATGTAGAAGAGCATGGGGCGGCCGCCCACATGATGGAGGACCTTGGGGATGGACGACTCCATGCGCGTCCCCTGGCCGGCGGCCAGGATGAGGACGCACAGCTTGTCTTGTCCCTTCTTCCCGTTCGAGCTCATTTCATCTCCCTTCTAAATCCGTGGTTCCCAGGCGTGGATTCGAACCACGAATAACGGCTTCAAAGGCCGCTGTGTTACCATTACACCACCTGGGAGTCTGCGCCTGCCCCGGCGGGTTTGGCCTTGCGGACCTCCGCCTCGTAGCAGGCGAACACGGCCTTCTCCAGCTCCGACCGGAACTCGACGGTGATGGGGTGGGCGACGTCTTTATAAGCCCCATCCGGCATCTTTCTCGACGGCATGCACAAGATGAGGCCCTTATCGCTTACGATCACCTTCATGTTCCGCACGACAAAACAGTGGTCGAACGTGACCGTGGCGAAGGCCTTGAGCTTATCCTCGTTGCGAAGGTGGACGCGGACTTCCGTGATCTGCAAGGGCGTTCAACCGAGACAGCTGGTCAGATAAACTTTCCAGGGATAGCCCTTGAGCCGTCCCACGACGCGTTCACCCTCGGCATGCGACGAGACGAAACCGAACACCGATGAGCCCGACCCGGACATCCTGACGCCTTTGGCCCCCGCGGCGGCTAAAATGCGGCGGGCCTGGGCGACTTCCTCCACCAACACCGGCACCTGCGCTTCTTCCAATCGGTTGAACAGCAGCCCCCCATTCCTCGACGGGGCGGCCCCTCTTCAACTGAGTAAGCAGTTTATTAAGTTGGGCCTTCCGTGTCAATAAGTCGGCCTTGGTGCGGGGCGGCAAGGCGGTATAAACCGGCCCGGTCGGGGACCCGACCCCGGGCCAAGCCAGCACCATGTAAGGCAAGGATTTCTCAATCTTTATCGGCTTTAATCGGTCCCCGATGCCCGCTCCCAGGCAAAAATTGGCCGGGTGCAGGAAAAACGGGACGTCAGCACCCAATTTCTTCGCGATTTTCCTCAGCTTTTCCATACGCGCCCCGGTAGGCGCCATGTCGTAGAGCTTGAGCAGCCCCAGCAAGGTCCCGGCCGCGTCCGAAGACCCCCCGCCCAGGCCGGCGCCCATGGGGATGCGTTTGATGAGGCGGATCTTCACGCCTTGGCCGATGCGGAAGGCGCGGAAAAAAGCCGTGGCCGCCTTCAACACGAGATTGTCAGGGCCGGCGGACAACGTCTCAAACCCCAGCTCATCGGCGATCTCGAGCTCGGGGCGGCCGGACATGTTGGCCTCCATCTCGAGCACGTCGTAAATATTAATCTTGGCGAACAACGTGGCCAGCGTGTGATAGCCGTCTTTGCGTTTTCCGGTCACTTCCAGGAAAAGATTAATCTTGGCCGGGCACTGGACCTTGATCACGGCGCCTCCGCCGCTTCGAACTCGACCTTGGGCTCGGGGCACACGATGGCCAGCTCCCAGAAGCGGCCTTCGACGGCCATCACCCGCGGCGCGCGCCGCCCGCCCTGCCGCACGAAGTCCGACAGCGAAACCTCGAGGCCGTTTTCGGCCTGGATGGCCTTAGCCAAAGCGTTTTCGCCCAGGTCGGCGCGCCAGCCGTCGCGCTCGAGCGAGCGCCGGCCCCAGCCGCGCGTGAACTTCGCCGCGCCCGGGGCGAACGCCGCGCCCGACAACGCGCTCGACACCGCCGCGAACACGCCGTGCGCGGCTTCCTCGGTCTGCGCGTCGCTCACGCCTTCGACGGGCAGGCGGTCCATGGCGAAGCCGCCCGCGTCCAGCCGCGCGCGCCACGCCGTCGAGAAAAGCGGTCCCAGCAGCTCGAAGGACGCCTCGCCCGGCGCGCGCCAGGTGAACAACGCCTTGTGGCTGACGCCGTGCCCCGCGATGCTGCCCCTGAGCTCGCACAAACCGGTCAGCCGCTTAAGGCCGCCCTGCGCGTAGGCCAGGTGTTTGCGCCACAACTCGCCCACCGACGCCGCGTCCCAGCCCTTCTGCAGCGCGTCGGCCTTCTCGCCGGCCTTCGTCGCGCCGTTGCTCTGCGCCAGGCGCCACGCGCGCCACGCGCCCGTCTCGTCGCCGGCGGCCTTGCGCGCCTCGGCGAGGTGGTCGAGCAAGGTGGGGTCGTCGGCCAGGGACTTAACCGCCGTCTCGAGCTGGGCCACGGCCTCCGTCGAGCGACCCTGCTTGTGCAGCACCCAGCCCAACGAGTCGCGGAAGGCGGCGCTGTAGGGCTCGAGCGCCACCGCGCGGCGGATGAGCGCCTCGGCCTCGACGAGCTTCAGGCCGCGGTCGGCCAACGCGTAGCCGAGGTAGTTGAGCGCGGTCGCGTCGTCGGGACGTTCGTCGATGAGGCGCAGGAACTCGGGCTCGGCCTCGTTGATGCGCCCGAGCTTCTCTAAAATCGTCGCCAGCTGCCAGCGCGCGTCGCGGTCCTCGGGTTTGACCACGAGCACCTCACGCAGCAACGCGACGGCTTTTTCGTGCTCGCCCAGGTCGTCGTGGCCGAGCGCGAGGTAATAACCGATGCGGTCGTCCTTGGGCCAGCGCGCGCGCGCCGCCGTCAGCGCCTTCATGGCTTCTTTGATGCCGCCCGACTGCAGCAGGTAATGCCCCAGCCGCAGGTGCAAAGTCGCGTCGTCCTTAAGCGCCGAGCTGTCCTTGAGCAGCGCCGCCGCCGCCGCGAAATCGCCGGCCTTCTCCGCGTCGGAGGCGAGCCACGAGCAGGCCGCGGGGTCGTCCGGGCGTTTTTCCTTCAGGCGCTGGAACGTGTCGCGCGCTGTCTCGATATCGCCCGCCAGCGCTTCGAGCTCGCCGATGCGCGCCCACAGCTCGTATTCCTCGGGCTCGACGGACAACACCCAGCGGTATTCGACGATGGCCGCGCGCGTGTCGCGCAAGACTTCATAAACCTGGCCCAATACCAGCCGCGCCGCCGCCGACTCGCTGTCGTCGAGCGCGATGGCCTTGCGCAGCTTCACGGCCGCGTCTTTGTATTTCTCTTCCTGCGCGTCGAGTTTGCCCAGCTCGAGCCAGGTCTGCGCCGCCTGCTCGGGGTCGTCCTTGAGGAACTTCTCGAGCACCGCGCGCGCGCGATTAGGATCCTTGGCGGCGACGAGCTCCACGAGCCCGAAAACGGTATCGGCGTTTTTCGGGTCGAGCTTCAGCGCCTCTTCGAGGGATTTCTCGGCCTCGGGAATGCGCCCCTTGGCCCAGAACACCCGGCCGAGCGCGAGCTGCGACTTGGCGTCTTTGGGCGCGAGCTCGAGCCGCCGTCGCGCCCACTTCTCCGCGCGGTCCCAATCCTCGACCTCGAGCGCCAGTTCGGCCGCTTCCCCGGCGAGAAACGCCGACTGCGGGTCGAGCGACAACGCCGTCTCGAACTCGGCGAGCGCCTCCGCGTACGCCCCGCGCCGTTCTAAAAGGGTCGCGCGCAGATAATGTTTCTGCGCCTCCTGCCCCCCCGCCGCCTCGGTAGGCGCACAAAGAGCCGGAGCCGCCAGCAGCACAGCAAGTAGCGCGGAGAACAAGACGCCGATTATAGAAAGTTAAGCTGGGGGACAGTCCCCCCGCTTAACAGGGGACAGTCCCCTTAAGCTGTGGGACTTTCCTGCGCCGGCGCAACATGATTATCGTTAGTAACTGCGCCAGAGCAAAGATTATCGTTAGTAAGTCAGGCGTCCGGCGTCGGCGCGGTCAAATCGTAATCCATCAGCACCGCCGCCGCCCCGTCGGGGTAAAACTTCGGCCGCCATCCGACTTCCTTGGCGCCCGCGGCGATGTAGAAGTTCCAGGCACGCCGGTTTTTCTCCGACACTTCGAAGTTGAGGACCGTCGCGCCGCGCGCGCGCGCTTCCTCGACGAGAAAACCCCACAAGGCGCGCCCCAGGCCCAGGCCGTCTTCGGCCACCACGATGTCGAGCAGGCGGCATTCCTTCTCGACGAACCGCGCCACCGCGTAACCCGCCACGCCGTCGTCGTCGGTGGCGACCGCGAAAAGTGCGTCACCCCGCTCCAGCTCGGCCGCCAGCTTGCGCCGCGTCCAGGCGGTCAACGACCGCACCGCCGCCAGGCCGCCGGCCGCATCGACGTCCTCGGCCGTCGCCCGCCTAGCGCCGATTTTTTTCATACCCGGCCGGCTTGAGGTAAAAAGGCTCGAGCGGCGGATGTTTCTTGGCCTTGAGATACCGCCGCGCCGCCGGCAGCAGCTCGGCCGCCCCGGTGTCCTTCAACTCTTTCGCGCCGGTCCACGCCTCCGGCGCCGTCCACTCGGCCTTGCCCAGCGCCTTCAAGGCGCCGTTTTTGGCCCGTCGAAACCGTTGATGGTAAACTTCGCCTTTCCAACCGGGCAACACGCCCGTCACCTCGTCGCCCGCGACCCGATCGGCCGCCGCTTCCAGCCGGCTGATGCCCAGCGCTGGGATCTTAAACGCGAACGACGCCGCCGCGGCGAACGACAGCCCGATGCGGATGCCCGTGAACCGCCCCGGCCCCGACGCCGCCGCCACCGCGTCTAAATCCTCAAAGCGCAGTTTCGCCTTCTTTAAAGCGGCGTCGATGGCCGGCCACAAATCGTCGTCGTGAGAGTTCTGTCCGCGCCGCGAGGCGCGAAAAAGTCTGCCGTCCCTCTCGACGGCGATGGTCAGCTCGTCGGTCGTCGCGTCCACCGCGAGAATGTTCACTTCAGCCGCCCCAAAATGGCCCGCGCCCGCACCCCGCGCGCCTTAAACGCCAGGCGCCGCCCGGACTTAACATGCGACAGCTTCACCTCGAGCCGTTCCTTCGGCCAACCCGCGCCGAACGCCCCCGGCCACTCGACGATGACCGCGGCCCTCTCGTCGCGCAGCAGGTCTTCGAGCCCCACCTCGCTGGGGTCCCCGTCGGCCAGTCGGTACATATCAAGGTGGTGCAAGGTGAGCCGTTTGCCGCGATAGACGTGCGCGAGCGCGAACGTCGGACTCGACACGCGCCCGCGGAAACCCGCGCCGCGCGCCACGCCGCGCGTGAAGGTGGTTTTGCCCGCCCCGAGCTCGCCTTCGAGCAGTACCAGGTCGCCGGGCGCGAGCAGGCGGCCCAAACGCGCGCCGACGGCTTCGGTGTCCGACGCGGTGGCGGTCGCGATCATCGCCTTACAACGCGGCGAAGGCGCGCGGCAGGTAGTCCACGAGGTCGGTGGAGGTGACGGCATAGGCCGTCAGCTCTTTTTCCGCCGCCTCGCCCGCCGCGCCGTGCAGCCACGCGCCCAACGCCGCCGCGCGGAAGGCCAGGTCGCCCGACACGCGCCCGGACTGGAGGGTCTGCGCCCACAGGCCCGCGATAAGTCCGGTCAACACGTCTCCGGACCCCGCCTTGGCCAGCGCCGCCGTGCCCGACATGTTGACCGCGGTGCGTGCGCCCGTTGAAATCAAGGTCCGGTTGCCTTTAAGCAGCACGACGCCGCCCCAGTCGCGGGCCAGGCGCTCCACGCTTTTGGTGCGCGCGCTTTCGCCCTCCGCCTTCGACGAGCGCAGGATGCGCGACATCTCTTTAGGATGCGGGGTGAACACGCACGCCTGTTTGCGGGACTTGAGCATCTGGATGACGCCTTCGGGCTCCTGGCTCGCTAACACGTTCAACGCGTCGGCATCAACGACGGCGGGCACGGTCACGCCGGATAAAGTGTGCAGCACGAAACGCGCCGCGTCGGAATGCGTGGTCAGGCCCGGGCCGATGGCGATGACGGTGACCTTGTTGTCCGTGGCGTAACGTTTCAGCTTTTCAACGCCGTCGGCTCTGAATACGCCCGACGCGTTTTCCGGGAGAGCGAGGGTCATGGCCGACGGCACGGCCCCGGCCACGACATGGGCCGCGCTGATGGGCGAAGCGATGGTGACCAGGCCGGCGCCGGAGCGCAACGCCGCTCGGCCCGCGAGAATCGCCGCGCCGGCCATGCCGCGCGACCCGGCCGCAATCAGGACGTGGCCATAGACGCCTTTGTGGTCCTCGGGCAGCCGCTCGACGAGTCCTTCCTTCAGCTCGCTGCGCGAAAGGGGCTTGGCGCTCATGCGGCGATGATACTCCTTTAAGCCGTCTCGATGGCGAGCAGCTTCTTCCAGCTCGGCGGGATGTGCTGGCGCGGGTGCGGCACGAGGCTGCCCATCAGCGACCACCGCGGCTTGGCCGGCATGGTGCGCAGCGGCATGCCGGCCTCGTCGGGAAGTTTGTCGGCCTTCCTCAAATTGCACACGCGGCAGGAGGTGACGACGTTGGTCCACTCGTGCGGGCCGCCGCGCGAACGCGGCAGGACGTGGTCCAAGTCCAGCTCGTCGGTGGCCTTGCGTTTGCCGCAGTACGAGCACTTGTGCTGGTCGCGCGCGAACACGTTGTGCCGCGTGAACGCCACCTCGCGGTGCGGGACGCGGTCGTACCTCGTCAGGCGCACGACCTCGGGCACGGCGATCCTCAAATTGGGCGAATGGATGAACCCGCCGGAGAACTCGACCCAGTTGGACGAGGCTTCCACCCAGCGCTCGAAGTCGTAGCCGATGAGCTCGTCGTCCAAGGCCTCGGCCAAACCCCTATAAACGAGCGCCACCGCGCGTTGCCAGTCGGCGACCGCGATGGCCCTAAACGAGCGATTGAGGATAAGGGTCCGAGTCATCCCCTCTAGGTTAACAGGCGAAAAGCCGAAAATCAACGGGGCAGGGGCCCCCCTGCCGGGCTTATTTAGGGAAGGGGGTAGGCCGGTCGTCCGCTACTCTTGGGAGCCGCCGATAACGCTGCTCTGGGTGCCCATAAAAAACGTCCGCATCAAATACCCCGCCAGCGCCAGGAACACGACCCCGGCGATGATGATGATCAGCGCCGTTTGGCCTTCGCCGGCGCCGCGCCGCGATTTAAGCGGGTTCATCAGGCTCCTTTGATTTCCACGAGGTATGAGGTCAGCTTGCGGATCTTCCCGCCCCGCATCTCGAACACGTCGCAGAAAGCCAGGTTCACGACCGTCCCGCCTTTCAAATGGGTCAACACGGTGCCTTCGGCCACCACGACGTCCCCCTCCTCGGTTAGGCGGGACACCTTTATATCGGGTTTGCCCTCGAAGCAGCCGTCGCCTTCGATTTCCTTGTCGAACTCGGCTTTTCCTCGCTTCACGAAAGCGCCGGGCAGCACCCATTCGATGTCCTCGGTCAGGCAGCCCAAGACGCCCGCGTGGTCGAACACGCGGTAGGCGGCCATATACGCCGTGACGGTCTTCTTGTTCTCGGACATGTCTATTCCTTGGGGGCGAAGTTCTTGCGGAAATACGAATGCATGAAATCGCTGTGCTCGCGGTGCTTCATCCGCACGTACGAGTCGGTGCCGCGGTAATCGTTGATATACGTCCCCATGCGGCAGTTGTCGGGCGCTTGCATACACCAGGCCTGCTGCGCTTCCTTCATCTGCCGTAGAATCAACGAGAAGTTGCCGAACGCGGCCTTGGCCTTGGCTTCCTCGTCGGCCTTATTCTGGTAGTAGGCCTTGTCCTCCTCGGACCTCTTGACGAAATTGTAGACGTGCGTCAGGCGCGCGGTATCGCGCCCGATAGCCTTGGCTTCCTGGATGGCCCCTTCGAGGTCGGCCGACGACGCGTTGAGGTCCTTCTCCAGCCAGGCGTACCAATCCTCCCCGCCCAGCTCGCGCGCGCAGTTGCGCTCCTTAATCGACGCCCAGGTGCTCGACGTTCGGACGCAGTCGCGCAGCAGGCTGCGCTGGGATTCGGCCTCCGTCTTCAGGCGTTTCTCCCACCGCTCGCGCAAAGCGGCGTTTTCGGCGTCGCTCATGGACACCGTTTTAGACGCGGCGAGGTAGTCCTCGGACGGCACCTGGTCCGTGGACAGCAGGAACTCCACCCACGCTCGCCCGCCCAGGCGTTTGAAACACAGCGCCGTGTTGGTCGTCCCCAGATTCGCGCACGGGGATTTATCCGCGACCGGGGCCGCCCCCTTCAGCGCCGCGATGGTCGCCGCCACGACGGTCGCCGACGACCGGCTCGGCGCGACTTCGGGCTTTAGGACCTCCCAGCCCGCTCCGGGGTTGCCCACGCGTACCTCGAGCAGGCGCCAGAGGCCTTCGGCGTCCTTCCAAACGACCGCGTTGTGTTTGGCGTCGTGCAGCGGGGCGTAGTCCATGTCCACGCTACCGTAGATCCAGCCGGGGTTGGCCACCTCGTTGTAATGCGGCGCCGAGTAGGTCACACGCCCGCCGCCGGCGTTCCAAGCCGTGACGAACAGCTTCCCGCGCACCTCCTGGCCGAGCGCGCTTGGCGGCAGCTTATACGCCGCCTTCTTGCTCGCGTCGTAGAACTGGTACCGCTTGCCGTCGGCCGTCGGTACCACCAGCAAACCGTTGACCTTCTTGGGCTCGGCCGCAAAAGCCCCGCCCGCCGTCAGCAGTAGCGCCGCCAGCAGGCCCTTCCTCACTTCTGCCCTTCCGCGAGGCCCGATATCATCACCAGCAGCCCCACGACCAGCAACGCGATGAGCGGGTAATCAATCCATTGGTGCGGCAGCCCGGGCGCCAGCTTCACCGCCGCCATCGTCAGCAGCAGCTTCAACACGCCCGCCAACGCGCACAACCCCACGCCCCGCGCGGCGTTAGGCATGTTCGACTCGTTGGCCTTGAACAGGCAGATGTAGATGAACGCGAGCACGGCCGCGAGCAGCGCGAGCGAGCCGAGGACGAGCCCGATGGTTTTAATCAGCTCCATATCGCCTCTCTAGGTATCAAAATTGGCGGGCCGCGTCACCACTGCGGATATTCGACCGAGGCGTACACCCGCTGCTCCTTCGGCCCATACACCACGAACACCCTTCGATACCCCAGCTCACCTTCCACCGCCGTCGGCACGTCCGCCACCCACGCCGGCCAGCCTTGCGGCAGCTCCTGGCGCTCGAGAATCCGTCCCGGCTTCTCCGTCAACTTAGAAAACCTCGCCGCGAACCGCGCGTTATAGTCGGCCGGCGCGATCTTAAACGTGATGAAGTGCCCGTCCATGGACCGCGGCTTGGTGACCACGATGTCGGACGCGACCACCCGATTCTCCTTCCCGAAACACAACGCGAACTCCGCCTCCGCGTCCGGCACCTTCCCCGCCCCCACAAACCAATAAACCAGCAACGCCGCACACGGCACGCCGATCAAGACGAACGACCACCTGCGCTTCAACAAGCCGACGACGAGCAGACCGACGCCGGCGATGGCCAGGAGCGCGATGAAGGTGATTATCGGGGACATGAGTTTATCCCGCCAACGCAGCGGGCCTGTGGCGCAGACTTTTCTATCTAGTCCCGATCGACTTCAAAGCTATTCAAAATAAGGGAATCCGCGTTGTCTCCGGCGAAAGTAAAAGTCGCTCTTTGATAAGGGAACTTGCCGTATTCCCAAGTCGTACAGGTCCACGTATGATCCGTAGCTCCGCCACAAACCGATTGGCTCACGTTTTTCGGGTTTCCGAACATTTTCAGGACCTCCTTAGAACTCATGCCCTGATGAATCTTCATAATGTTCTTGGTCGTGAATGAAAATGGCAAAGTGGAACAAGCCGACAGCAACCCACACGCCAAGACAACCGATAACAGCCTCATATCGCCTCCTCCTCGAAGCGCTAACATAAGCCATCTCACCGCGGTGTTTAGTGAAGTTTAGCGCGAAGAGCTCATCTCATCCAAACGCCATTCCGGGGCCATCGCCAAAAGCGCATCCTCCGCTCCGTGACAACCGTAAATCGGGTAATCGTGCCTGAGGCGCGCAAGGTTCAGATATGCATAAAGCTGGAAGTTGCCGAGTTTCCTCCGCACGTACACCCCATAACGCAGGCCATCCGTGACAATTAGCCGATGGCACGCGGATTTACCTTCCGCATACGATTGGGCCTGCGATACTGCCGTTAGGCAGGAATCACCCATACGTTTCGCCTCAACGACGACACGCAAAGATCCATCACTCCGAGGCAACTGCTCGAATAGGGCGACATCTACGTGCTTCCATTCCACGGCCATCTTTTGAGGAGTCCATCCGAGGGCTCGTAGCAGCGGAACTACAAGATACGCGACCGTCTCGTGTTCCGATGGTTTGTCTGATTCCTCGCCGGAGCGCGCATACCACTTGGCGATACGAGTCAACTCGCCAATCTCCTTTAGCAGGTTGGTGATTGACCCGCTCGCGACGCCGTGGTCAAAGAGGAATTCGGATACCCGCTCAACGGAGATTTCGCTGCTGGCATCAACCGAAGGCAGCTTAGGCAAGGCTTCACGCGCGGCCGTCTTCGGTACTTGCAGCTCGGAAAGCCACTTCATGACAGGCCCGTCATTGAGCCGCTGCGTAGTGTCTCCGAGCTTCATTGCGTATGTGCCGAACGTCTTCGGCGCTGGACGTCCGTCCCAAAACCAGCGGACGCGTCGGATATGCTGCAAGTCCCAGCCGTCAATATCTCCAAATTGATCGGCCCACTCGTAGTCGCCCACAACCTCACCGACACCGAGCACTTTCGCGGTGCCCAGCCTGAGCACCACAATGTCCCCAGGCTTCATTTCGACGGCAAACCGCTCTAGACCGGTCATTTTTCTTTGCGTCCAGTCGTCATCCAGCAAGGGCTTCTTGCAGGCAGGCCATGGACCTGCGTATCCTGGGCCATTAAGAATGACCCCCCACTTGAGACAAATATCAGCGTAATCGCGGTCGGTATCACCGGCCGCCTGCTGCCAAATCGTCTTGCCAGATATATTCATGCTTTAGTTAGTCCGATTACGCGGTAGCGGCGCATGCTGCGCGGCGCCAAGCTGTCTTATTCGACCTTTCCTCTGAGATGGGTCAAGATCTGAAGAAAACGAAAAGC
This sequence comes from uncultured Elusimicrobia bacterium, assembly GCA_965283875.1. GTDB lineage: Bacteria > Elusimicrobiota > Elusimicrobia > UBA1565 > UBA9628 > GWA2-66-18. The sequence goes on from CBDIQC010000001.1 coordinate 847,252, forward strand.
CGGGTTGCCTGTATCACGCGTAGTCTTCTTTGCCTCAGCCTTGAGTTGCCGTATTCGTGAAGTGTATTCCGTGTTGATTATGAGCTCAAGTCCCGCAATCTTCCGGAGAGCGTTGGTTATCGCGCCTTCGCGAACGATGGGCGACCACAACATGAAATGAATGTCATCGAAATCCTTGAGATGCAGTCGGGCATATAGCTTTTGCCGTTCATGCTTCTCGCGCACTTTCGAGATGGTTGTCGCGTAGCTCCCGTACTGAAGCCCATCTAGATGCGTCGTGACTTCGCACAGATACGCAGCCTTATCTCGGTGTCGCAGCCCCACCACGTCTAACTCCGCAAGCCCGTCCAATCCGCTGACGCGGGGGCGAATGTTATAGCCGACAAAGTCACAATCGAGATGCTGGCTCAAATAGGCTCCCACCAGATACTCGCCAAGTTCAGTTTTCATCTATTGTTCTCAATGCGCGACTACCACCGAGGCTCAGCCGCCGCGACTTTCAGCAGACCACCCGAACGAGGTTGCGGCGGCTGAAGCTGTTAGTCGGACGATTCATCATCGCCAAGCATCCGATCTAGAAATTTCCGAAACATTACTTGGGACACCACGCCGTCTGCAGCACAGCGATGCATATCCCCATGGATTAGATGGTTTTCAACACCTGCCTGGCTGGCGTGCGCATAGTCTAGGGATGTGACATCTAAGAACAAATCGCGAATAAATCCGGTCGGCCGTACATCGAAATTGTGGCAACAGACATCTTCAATTATTTGACTTTGATATTCATCCCAGTTCATGAAGCCGCTATCTGTATCAAGGGAGCCCTTTTCAGTACTTAGTGTCACTGAGTCAATCACGCTCTTCCCGATTCGAAAGAGTTGCGAGTCCCAAACACTCCGCAGATCATCGAGATAATCCATGGCCCCAAACTGCCCCCGGTCGCTCTTTTCGAGCCCTGGGATTACTTGCAGTAGCCCGACTCCTTCGGGAGAATGATTCTTCCCCTCGCTCTGACTCGCAGCATTGATGGAACTCCCAAGCGAAAACGGATTAACCCCGACCATTACCAGGGAATTCGAATACGGGAGCGCTTCGCGCAATTCGGACCACGCTTGGGAGCTGTAAACAAAACCATGAATCCCCGCCGCCTCCATTTTTTGTGCGGCTAGCGCGGAAGCAGTATTTAGGCGTTTGATCTGATCTGGTGAGGGCTGTTTCTGAAGGTCAGGATTCCATGACTCTGCGCAGTATTTCCAAACAACCTTACACACGCTCAGGCTGCTTTTACGGAACGCTGATGAAGTAAGCAAGCTAACGTCTTTTCGTGCCGGAGCCCATGGAACGAGTTTGAGTGACTTTAGATCATTGGGGTCGCTCAGCTTTGGAATCAGCGCAATAACATTTCGATGGTCCAGAGTGAGACTTTGAACAAATGCCTCGCGCGTTATTCTCGTTTCCATTGGAGCTATGAGAATGTAGACGACATCCTCGCGACTCATTCCCGGGAAAAGCAGGGACAAGTGATTTGCATATGCCAGCAACTCCGTGAAGGACTGTCTTTCAGTTTGTGCGCTCTTCTTCAACTCAACAATTGCGACCCCTGTGTCACCAGGAAATGAACCCAAGAAGTCAGCGCGAATTGTCGAGGTTGAAGCACGCTCGAGTGGGACCTCACACCCAAAGAGTTCCAGCGATAACAACTTCTGATGAAGACTTTCGAGGCGATCAATCAACTTGTTCCATAGAAGGTCTTCTGGCCGAACACTATCCACAGAACACTGGCTTCGAACCAGGATCTCCGAAGGCGCTAACAAATTGGAGAATTCTTCTCGCTTACTCCAGATATACTCCTGTATCTGTTTTTCAGAGAATGGCATGTCGCATTTAGATTCGTCTAGCGCCACGCTCTGCGGCGCGCGCTGTAAAGACATTCCTCAATGGGCGCGCGTCGGCAGAAGCGCATGGCTAGCAATCTCCTCCGTAGAACGCTTCCATCAAAGGATTGGAGGGCATCCCGATTACGAAAGGCGTTACGCCCAGAATATCTGCGCCAGCATCGTGACTATTTATAAAGCCAAGTCCGGCGAACCGATTTCTTCCACTACTAGGACGAAAATGGCACAGCGCGGTGCTGGTCGTAATCCAGCGGTGATCGATATTCATAACTACTTTGCAGTCGCCCAGCTTGCAACAAATATGCGGATCTTTTTTTAAATTGCCAGAGAAGATGGCTTCGGAATAGGGATTCGATTCGGGGATGTTTATATTTTTCGTTCGGAACTGTTCGTTGAAACTTACGACCATGCCGCAGGGGTCCTGAGAGCGAACCGCTAATTCAAGAGGAACGGCCCTCATTTGAGTTTTTTGCAAGACCCTATTAAAGTCTGCCATCAATCCACTGAGCTCTCGACCCATATTGCGCAATGACATAAGGGGTCCATATGCTGATGTGTCTAAGATGATTCCTTGTTGCGCTGTAAGCAAAGAGAGTCGGGGAATATTGATGTAGTAGAGCTGGAAGAGTTTGGTGTCCCACGCAGGCTGGTTTGAGAGGTTTGCTGTAACCCACTTGGCATGTTCCGATTTAGTTTTCTGAAGCTTCTCTACTGGGTAACTCACCGGATCGTCATCAATTATCTTGTGATGTTTCAAACAGAGCAGCATGAGGTTTGGTTCCGCGTTTCGCTCTTCTAGAGATAGTGAGGATTGCCCGCGTGGGCCATCTCTTTCTTCCGCGACGATATGGGCAACCTCTCCGATGAGGTGTGTGAAGGCAGGAATGCATCCCTTTTCGTATAGGACATCGCGGCAAATGGCACAGCGCCCACCCCCTTGCACCCAAATCACTCTTTTAACCTTCTCTGTCGGTGGCATGATTTGTTTTGAGATTTCTAACGCTGCGGCTCAGCCGCCGCGCCTATTGGGATTCTACCCGCACGCGGGCGCGGGCGGCTGTAGCCAATGGTTAGGTGGAAATTGTCGTTCAAGGTATCTTCCCTTCCGTAAACTGCCCCATTAGTTCCGTCCAGTGCTTTGATTTGAATCTGTCCACTGGAAACTTCGTTAGGCGATTCGGATGATTCCAAACCCACACTTCCTTGAGGCTTCCGATATCGTAAAACGCACCGTCTTCACTATCAGCCTGTATGCGCTGGCCAGTGACAATTGCTGCTTTCTGGCCATCCTCGGAAATTCCGATTGGCATGGCAACAAGTGCTGGAATCGACTGGACGATTGGGAATTCAAAAACAATCTCGCCCTCTATCGATACGACTGCGCAGAATTGATCAAGCCCCTTCTTAGACTTTGAAGTGCCCTCATAATTAGGGTCGCGAAGCGACTTGTCCCGGACATGCGTGGAGCATGTGATGAATGGCGCTGAGCGAGGGAATTTAAGCCCCATAGGCAATGTTAAGTGACTATGTAGCAGATGGATTGTCTTGAATGGCTTCAAGACCTTGAGTGGAACTATCGCGGTTCCACTGCAGACCCGTGCCTTAGCGCCTTTATTCGGAGATGGGCAAAGTTCCATGTCACCAGGAAGGCGGATAAAATCGAATCGGTGCGGATACTCCGCGACGATGTTTTTCTTGGTGCCGAATAGAACGCTTAGATCGTCCTCGCCACGTTTTCCGGCTAAAGCCTGTATGGCGACGAGCACTCCGATGGCCATCAGAATAATTCGCATATGCTTTGGCTGCTCGATTTCCACCTAACTTGTAATTAGGCCGGGCGGTATAATTAGGCTAGTGAAGTTACAACTACCGCGGATTATAGAGTGAAAACCGGTCTTTCGCCATGGGCGTTGGCGAAATATTGGAATTGAAAACACTGCGGCTATGTCAGCCTAATTCCGCGGCAGGAGCGGAGAGTCGCTAGAGGCGGATGGCGACGGCGACCGCGTGTTCGCGGCCGTGGGAGAGCGACAGCTTGAGGTTTTTGGCGGGTTTGCCCTTGATGGTGACGAGAGGGCGGCCTTTTTTGTCGCGGGACACCGAGATGGCGGTGAGCGGGACTTCCGCGCGGCCAAGCGCCTTATAGATGGCTTCTTTGGCGGCGAAACGCACGGCGAAGTGCGGCCACGGGTCTTTTTTGGAGCGGCAGTAGGCGATTTCGGCTTTCGAGAAGACGCGGGGCAGGAACTTCTTGTTGCGGCTCGCCAAAGATTTGATGCGAGGAATCTCGACGAGATCGACGCCGAGTTCCATCAGGGGTGGGCGAGGAAGGACAGGTGCACGCCGAGCGTGGCCGACTTCTCGATGCGCGCCAAGGTGGGCTTACACACGCCCATACGACCGGTAGGGACGGCTTCGATGTTGCCGCCGTCCATCTTCACGATCCAGCTCAGGTTGCCGTTGACCACGGGGTCGGCCGCGCCCATTTGTTTGACCAGGCACCACAACACGGGTTTGCCGACGTATTTGACGGGGTCGGACACGACCGTGTCGTAGTCCAGCGCGAGCGTTTTGGCCTCGGCGAGGACGGCGGGGTCGTAGGAGTAGGACGGGCGCTCGGAAGACAACGCGTAGCCGACCTCCCGCCAGTTCACGCTGTAGGCCCAACCCGCGGCGAACAACACGGCCGCGGCGCACAACAGGCCGGCCTTGCCGGCGAGCGCGTTGCGCACGACGACGTTGGCCCGTTTGAGCGCGGTTTGCCCGAGGGTTTTCGGACCGGGGAAGGCGTCTTCGGGAGGCAGCTCGCTCGTCATTCGACGGTGACGGACTTGGCCAGGTTGCGGGGCTGATCGACGTCGCAGCCGCGCAGGTCGGCGATGTGGTAGGCCAGCAGCTGGAGAGGGATGATGTTGACGATGGGCGTCATCAGCTCGGGCATGGGCGGCAGGCGCAGCACCGCTTCGCAGTCGCGGAACTCGCCCACGCCTTCGGTGGCGATGGCGATGATGCGCGCGCCGCGGGCTTTGACCTCTTCCATGGAGGAGAGGGTCTTTTCGAGGACCTTGGACTGCGTCGCGATGACCACGACGGGCATCTCGCTGTCGATGAGCGCGATGGGGCCGTGTTTGAGCTCGCCGGCGGCGTAACCTTCGGCGTGGATGTAGGAGATTTCTTTGAGCTTGAGCGCGGCTTCGAGCGCGATGGGGAAGTTCGCGTGGCGGCCGATGAAGAGGAAGTGTTCGGCCTTCGAGAACTTCCGCGCGACCGCCAGGATGTCCTTGTCGAGCTTGAGCGCCGTGCGGATCCAGCCCGGGACCTTCACCAGGTCATCGACGAAGGCGCGGCCCTGGGTCTCGTTCATCGAGCCGCGGCCCATGGCCGCGTGCAAAACGATGACCGCGAGCGCGGTGAGCTGGCCGATGAAGGCCTTGGTCGATGCCACGCCCAATTCCATGCCGCAATGAGTGTAGAGCGTCCAATCCGAGGCGCGGGTGAGCGCGGAGCCGACCGTGTTGCAGATGGAAAGGACCTTCGCGCCTTTTTCCTTGGCGAGTTTGACCGCGGCCAAGGTGTCGGCGGTTTCGCCGGACTGGGACACCGCGATGAACAGGTCGCCGGGGCCGACGGTGGTGGCGCGGTAGCGGAACTCGGAAGCGGTTTCCACGTGGACGGGGATGCCCACGAGCTCCTCGAGCCAGTATTTAGCGACGAGGCAGGCGTGGTAGGCCGTGCCGCACGCGGTCATGTGGATGGCGCGCGTGGTTTTGAGGATGTCGGTGTTCATCCCGCATTCGCGCTCGAGCACGCCTTTGAGAGGGAAGAAGCGGCCGCGCATGGTGTCTTCGGAGGACGCGGGCTGCTCGTGAATCTCCTTGAGCATGAAGTGCCGGTAGCCGGCCTTCTCGGCCATCGTGCGGTCCCAGGAGATGTTGGTGGGCGTCTTTTCCAGGCGTTTGCCGGCGAGGTTGAAGAAGGTGACCCCGTCTTTCTTGAGGACGGCCATCTCGCCGTCTTCCATGAAGACGGCTTTACGCGTGTGCGCGAGGAAGGCCGGCACGTCGGAGGCGAGGAAGGTTTCCCCCTCCCCGAGCCCGATGATGAGCGGCGAGGCGGTTTTGGCGGCCACGATGACGCCGGGGGCCTTGGACCAGAGCACGGCCAGCGCGTAGGCGCCGCGCACGTCCGCCAGGGCGCGTCGGACGGCTTCAAAGAGGAGCGGCTCGTTGAGATCGGGCTTCGGCGAGGTGCCGGGCGGGGCGATCAGCGCGATCTTCTCGGCCACGAGGTGGGCCAGAATCTCGGTATCGGTTTCGGACTCGAACTTCACGCCTTTGGCGGTGAGCCGGTCCTTGATCTCGAGCCAGTTCTCGATGATGCCGTTGTGGATGACGGCGACCGTGCCGGTGCCGTCGGTGTGGGGATGGGCGTTTTCTTCGGACGGTTTGCCGTGGGTGGCCCAACGCGTGTGGCCGAGGGCGACGGTGCCGGCCAAGGGGGCGTCTTTAAGGACCTTTTCGAGGTTGGTGAGTTTGCCCGGGGCGCGACGCCGTTCGATGCCGCCGTCTAAGATGGCCGCCAGGCCCGCGGAGTCATAACCGCGGTATTCGAGCTTCTTGAGCCCGTCCATGAGCAGCGGGACGGCCTGTTTGGGACCGACATAACCCACGATTCCGCACATGGGCCGATTATACCGCTTTAGCGACGGCGGCGAGAGGGGCGCTTCTCCTGGAAATGCAGCTCCCCGCCCGGGGGCAGCAGGAGCAAGGCGCCCTCGTAGGACTCGAGCAGGACGGCGGCCTGGGGGTCGTCGGCCGACAGCTCCTCCTCCCGGGCCGGCTGTTTGCCCCGTTTGCGCCATAACCGGTAGCCGACCACCTCCCGGTCCCCCCCGGCGCGGGCCTTGGTGAGCGCGAAAAGGGCTTCGGTGCCGTCCGCGTTGGCCCCGACGGGCCGGCGCAAGACCCCTTCTTCCTCCTGCGAGCGCAAAACCGCCAGCTCCTCGCCATCGAGGCCCAACACCCCGCAAAAGGCCTCCGGGGACGTCGAACACACGGAGATGGCCTGCGCGGCCGCGACGCGTTGCGGCGGTGGCTGCAGGCCGCCCGGGAAGGCCTTCACCATGGGTTTGAGCTCGACCACGCGGCCGCGGCTATCGAGGAACGCGGGGGTCCCGCGCACGGAGGCGCCGGGCACCAACGGCCGGGCGGCATGGTCGGGTCGCGTCACGCCGGGGGTGAGGCGGCCGTAGCGGTAGAACTCGACGCGGTTGGCGTAAACGGCGGCTAATCTTCCGTCCGACCAGTACAGCTGGGCGTCATCGGCGGGGTCTTGGGCGGCTACGGCCGCGACTAACAACAAGATGAGAACGCTCACGCCGCCAGTATAACCCCCGAATGCGGCTTAAGCCACGGACGGTTACGGGGATAACCGGGTTCTGCGCCGGCGCAGACGGCGGTTACGGGAAGAGCCGGGTAACGGATAAAAAAGAGAGGGCCCGTCGTTTTGACGGGCCCTGTCTTTTGCACGGCGATTCAGTGTGCGTCGCGGCTACGCCGCGCCGCGATCAGCCGCGATTAGCGACTAATCGATCAATCTCCGCATCTCGGTCACGGCGGTTTTGAAGCCGACGAAGATGGAGCGGGCGACGATGGAGAAGCCGATGTTCAGGGCGGCCAGGTGCGGGATGCGGGCGACCGCGCGGACGTTGTGGTAGTCCAGGCCGTGGCCGGCGTGGACGACCAAGCCCATCTCCCAGGCCATATAAACGGCCAGCTCGAGGCGCTCGAGCTCGGCTTTGACCTGGGTCTTGTTCTTGGCGGCCACATAGTCCGACGTGTCGAACTCGACGACGTCGGCGCCCATGTTGCGGGCGGCGCGCACGGAGAAAGGCTCGGGGGCGATGAAGAGGCTGACCTCGATGCCCGCCTTCTTGAGCTTGGCGACGGCGCGGGCCAGGCTCTTGTAGTTCTTCTTGGTGTCGAGCCCGCCTTCGGTCGAAACCTCGCCGGGGCGCTCGGGGACGAGGCACACGGACGCGGGTTTAGCCTTGATGACGAGGGCCAGCATCTTCGCGTCGTCGGCGACCTCGACGTGGGTGTCGCCCTTCATGCGGCAGATCTTCACCAAATCGGCGTCGGAGATGTGGCGGCGGTCGCGGCGCAGGTGGCAGACGATCATGTCCGCGCCGGCCTGGCGCGCGACGAGGGCGGCGGCCACGGGATCGGGGTCGATGTCGCGGCGCGCTTGGCGCAACGTCGCCACGTGGTCGATGTTCACGCCGAGCTTCACCGTCTGGTCCTTCGTCATCTTAAGCCTCCTTCTGGCCCGTCTCGAAAAGATAGGTTTTGACGATGAAATCCGCAAGCCGTCTGTTTTCGCCCTGCTTGGGTCCCTCGACGAGAACGCGTATCGCCGGCTCGGTCCCCGAATAGCGCACGAACACGCGGCCGCGGCCCTTGAGCTGGCGGGCGACCTTACCGATGGTCTCCTGGGTCTCCTCCAGTTTCTCCAGCGGCGGCTTGCGCGCGATGTGCACGTTGCGCAGCACCTGCGGGGTCGGGGCGTAGAGGCCCTTAAGCGCGGACATCGGCGCGCCCGACTCGCGCCAGGCGGCGAGGGTCTGCAAAGCGGTCAAGATGCCGTCGCCCGTCGGCGCGAAGTCGCGGAACACGACGTGGCCGCTGTTTTCCCCGCCGAGGCTGAGGCCTTCGCGCTCGATGGCGTCGGTGACGTGTTTGTCGCCCACCGGCGTCGTGACCACGGCGATGCCGCGGTTGGACAGGAACCGGATGAGGCCGAAGTTCGACATCACGGTCAGCGCGACCTTGGCGCCTTTAAGCGAGCCGCGCCCCTGCAGGCGCACGGCCGCCGCGCCGATGACGGCGTCGCCGTCTAAGACCGCGCCGGTCTCGTCGCACACCAAGGCGCGGTCGGCGTCGCCGTCGAAGGCCACGCCCGCATGCGCCTTGCGGCGGCGGACTTCCTTGGACATCGCCTCGGGATGAGTCGCGCCGCAGGCGTCGTTGATGTTTTTGCCGTTGGGTTTGCAGCCCACGGGGAACACCTCGGCGCCCAGGCGCGTGAGCAAGGCGGGCGCGTAGGCGGCCGCCGCGCCGTGGGCGCAGTCCACGACGAGCTTCACGCCGGTCAGGTCGAGGGTGGCCGGGAAGGCGCTGAGCAGGAAATCCCGGTACAGCTCCTCATTTCCCATACCGTCGCGCGTCACGGCCTTGGCGGCGGGGACCTGGCGCTGCAGGCGCAGGCGGCGCTCGATCTCCGCTTCGGCTTCCGGGGAGAGCTTGAAGCCGGCGGCGGTGAAGAACTTGATGCCGTTGAACTCGGCGGGGTTGTGCGATGCGGAGATGACCGCGCCCGCGAGCGCGTCCAGGCGCGGGGCCAGGTACGACACGCCCGGCGTGGGGATGACGCCCAGGTCCAACGTCGTCACGCCGGCGGCGGCGAAACCTTCGGCGAGCGCGGCTTGGAGCGCCGGACCCGAGCGGCGCGTGTCGCGGCCGACGATGATGAAGGGGTTCTCGGGGGCGCGGTCGCCCGCCTGCTGGAGGAACAGTTTGGCGGCGTGGTAACCCAGCGCCGCGACGGTGGCGGGCGTCAGGGGCTCCTTGCCGGGGATGCCGCGCACGCCGTCGGTGCCGAACAAACGCTCGCTCAAACGGCCTCCTCGACGGCTTTCAACGTCTCGATGAGCTTCTTGGTCTCGAGCACGTCGTGCACGCGCAAAACGGAGACGGAGGCGTAACACGCCCAGGCGGCGACCGCCAACGAACCGGACAGGCGGTCCTGCGGACCGGTATCGGGATGAAGTTTGCCGAACATGGATTTGCGCGACACGCCGAGCACGACAGGCGCCACCGTTGCCAACGAGGACACGTGTTTAATCAATGACAAGTTATGATCAAGCTCTTTTCCAAAACCAATACCAGGATCCACCATCAGCTGGTCGAACTTGCCGCCGGCCTCGAAGAAGGCGGCGCCGCGTTCGCGCAGGAAGGCGGCGACCTCGGCGGGGGCGTCGCGGTAACGCGGCGCGGCCTGCATGGTCTTCGATGAGTCGCCCAGGCGGTGCATGAGCACGACCTTCTCGTATTTCGCGGCGACCTTGGCCATCTGCGGGTCGCGGCGCAGGGCGGAGACGTCGTTGAGGAACTTCGCGCCGGCGTCGAGCGCCTGGCGGGCGACCTCGGCCTTGTCGGTATCGACGGACAGATAAACGTGGGACGGCAGCTGTTTGGCGAGGCGTTTGAGGGCGGGGATGACGCGGTCGAGCTCGATGTCCAGGCCGACTTCTTCAGAACCGGGCCGGGTGGACTGGCCGCCAAGGTCGATGATGCGGGCGCCTTGTTCGGCCAGGAGCACGGCTTTCTCGACGACGGCGTCGAGGGTCTTCGCGCGGGAGTCCGGATAGAAAGAATCCGGAGTCGCGTTAACGACTCCCATCAATTCGGGAGCGCGGAACGCGCGCGGCGGTTTCGCCGCCGCCTTCACGTCAACCGGCGGCGGCGAGGATCGCATCCACATCCTCGCCGGAGAGAACCTCGCGGTCGAAGAGCTTGGTCGCGAGGTCGTCGAGGACCTTGCGTTGGGCGTTGAGCAGCTCGCGCGCCTTGGTCTGCGCGTCGGTGACGATGCGTTTGACCTCTTCATCGATGAGCTGCGCCGTGCGCTCGGAGTAGCCGCCGCCCTGGTTGATGTCGCGGCCGAGGAAAACCTGCTGGTCAGGCTTCTTGAGCGACAGCGGGCCGACCTTGTCGCTCATGCCGAACTCGGTGACCATCTTGGTCGCGTAGGCCGTGGCCTTGGACAGGTCGTCGGCCGCGCCCGTGGTGATTTCGGAGAACACGATCTCCTCGGCGGCGCGGCCGCCGAGCAGGATGGCGAGGCGATTGGTGATATCGACCCGCGACGTCAGGTATTTGTCGTCGGTGGGAAGCTGCAGAGTGTAGCCGAGCGCGTGGCCGCGCGAGACGATGGAGACCTTGTGCACGGGGTCCGCGCCGGGCAGGAGCTTCGCCACGAGGGTGTGGCCCGACTCGTGGTAGGCCACGATCCGCTTTTCCTTGTCGGACATCAGGCTCGAGCGGCGCTGGGGGCCGGCGATGACGCGTTCGATGGCCTCTTCGAGGTCCACGAGCTCGACGCCTTCCTTGTTCTTGCGCGAGGCGAGCAGCGCGGCCTCGTTGATGACGTTGGCCAGGTCCGCGCCGGCGAAGCCGGGCGTGCGGCGCGCGACCACGGTGAGGTCGGCGTCGGCGGCCATCTTCACGACCTGGGAGTGGACCTTCAAGATGGCCTCGCGGCCCTTGAGGTCGGGCACGGGCACCTGGATCTGGCGGTCGAAGCGGCCCGGGCGCAGCAGCGCCGGGTCGATGACGTCGGGGCGGTTGGTGGCGGCGATGAGTATGATGCCCTGGTTCTGCTCGAAGCCGTCGAGCTCGATGAGCAGCTGGTTCAAGGTCTGCTCGCGCTCGTCGTGGCCGCCGCCGATGCCGGCGAAACGCGCGCGGCCGACCGCGTCGAGCTCATCGACGAAGATGACGGCGGGCGCGGCCTTTTTGGCCTGGTCGAAGAGGTCGCGCACGCGCGAGGCGCCGACGCCGACGAACATCTCGACGAACTCGGAGGCGGAGGCGGAGAAGAAGGGCACGCCGGCTTCGCCGGCCACCGCGCGGGCGAGCAAGGTTTTGCCCGTTCCGGGCGGGCCGAACAGCAGGACGCCGCGGGGCATCTTGCCGCCGAGCTTCTGGAACTTCTCGGGGTGCTTCAAGAACTCGACGACCTCGGAAAGCTCTTCCTTCGATTCGTCGCAGCCGGCGACGTCGGCGAAGGTGGTCTTCTTCTTGGTGTCATCGACCTTCTTGGCCTTGGAGCGGCCGAAGGACATGGCCTGTTTGCCGCCGACCTGGACCTGGCGGATGACGAAGAACCACCACAACACGAAGAACAGCAGTATGCCGCCGATGTTGAAGATGAAGCTGTACATGCCCGAGCGGTCCGGCTCGCCCTGGTAGTTCGACACCTTGTGCAGCTCGAGCTCCTCGACGAGCTTCGGGTCGTTGAGCGGCAAGGTGCGGAAGCGCTGGACCACGCCTTTTTCGTCCTTGTAGGAGCCGCGGATGAGGTCGGGGCGGACCTTCACCTCGGAGATGGCGTTGCCGCGCAGGCGCTCTTTGAACTGGGAGTAGGGGATCTCGGTCTCGAGCGGAACGGTTTTGACGCCGTTGAAAAGCATGAGCAGGAGCACGAGCCCCATGCCCCACATCGCCAATTGTTTGACGTTTTTGTTGTCCATCAGGGCGTCCTCGCGGCGTCCGACTTGAGCACCCCGACGTAGGGGAGCTGGCGGTATTTCTCGTCGTAATCGAGCCCGAAGCCGACGACGAACTCGTTCGGGATGGGGAAGCCGACGTATTTCGGCGTGAAAGGGGTCTTGCGGCACATGGGTTTGTCGAGCAAGGTGCACACCTCGAGGCTGCGCGGGCGGTGCGCGCGCAAGGTCTCGGTCAGCGAGGTGAGGGTCAGCCCGGTATCGACGATGTCCTCGACGAGCAGGACGTCTTTGCCTTCGGGGCTCTGGCGCAAGTCGAGCAGCATGCGCACCGCGCCGGTCGATGACTTGCCCGCGTAGGACGAAGCGGCCACGAAATCCACCTCGATGTCGGCCTCGGGCCCGAGGGCCCGCAGCAGGTCGGCCAGGAACAACACCGAGCCCTTGAGCACGCCCACCACCATCAGCCGGCGGCCTTTGTAGTCGCGGGCGATCTGGGCGCCGAGCTCGGCGATGCGGGCCTTGAGGGCGGCCTCGTCCAACAGGACCTTGGCGATATCGGCGTGAAGGGGGGCGGCGTGGGCGGTCATCAGAGGGTCAGGATAGCTTTTCAGACCTCGCTATATCAAGGAAGGGGCCCCGGCCTTGTCGGGACCCTGAAAGCCTGCTACAATCGTCGCGCCATGCCACCGCCCGAAGTCATGTTCCGCATCCTCGTCGTGGACGACGAGCGCGACAACCGCGAGCTGCTGAAGTCCCAGCTCGAGGACCTGCCGGGCGTGAAGCTGTCGGTCCAGACGGCCGAGGACGGGGACAAGGCCCTCGACGCCCTCAAGCTCGACCTGTACGACCTCGTTTTCCTGGATTACCGCCTCCCCCCCACCGACGGCCTGGAAATCCTCGACCGCATCCGTCAGCTCCATCCCAAAACCGCCGTGGTCATGATGACCGCCGCGGGCAGCGAGCAGATCGCCGTCTCGGCGATGAAGAAGGGCGAGATGGACTACCTGACGCACAAGGACCTGCGCCAGGTCGATCTGGCCCAATTGCTGCGCCGTGTCGTGGAGATCCGCGCCCTGGTCAACCAGAACATGGAGCTGCGCCAGGTCAACCAGATGAAGAACGAGTTCATCGCGAACGTCTCGCATGAGCTGCGCACCCCGTTGACGGTCGTCATCGGCTACGCCAACACCATGCGCGACGGCAGCCTCGGCGCGATGCTCGAGCCGCAGAAGAAGGCGCTGACCGCCATCATCGAGCGCTCCGAAGGCCTGCTCGCCACCCTCAACAACATCCTGCGCATCCGCGAGGTGCACGAAGGCGTGCCCCAGCTGATGCTCAAACCCGTCGAGTTCAAATCCCTCGTCGAGCGGCGCCTGGAGAAGGCCGGCAAGGAGCTGCGGCGCAAGGAGCTGGCCCTCGAAACCGTCCTGCCCAAGTCCCCGGTCTGGGTCATGGCCGACGAGGACAAACTCGGCGACGTGGTCGATAACCTGCTCTCCAACGCGGCCAAGTTCAGCCCCCAGAAGGGCTCGCTCGTCGTCGAGCTTCACGTGCGCGGCCAGCTCGCCGCCCTGTCGGTGGCCGACCGCGGCCCCGGCGTGGCCCCCGAGATCATGCCGCACGTCTTCGACGCCTTCTTCGCCGCGGGCCAGGGCCCGACGCGCGAATACCCCGGCCTGGGCCTGGGCCTGCCGCTGTCCAAACAGATCGTCGAACGCCTCAGCGGCCGCATCTGGCTCGAAAGCGCCGGGTCCGGCCGCGGCGCCACCGCGCGCCTGGAGCTGCCGCTGTCGGCCCCCGACGCCAACCCCGTCGTCGTCGAGGGCAACGAGCCCCTGCGCAAGAAAACCGTGCTCATCGTCGAGGACAACCCCGACCTCGTCGAGGTCCTCATGCTTTTCCTCTCGAGCGTGAGCCGCAACCTCACGATAGTGACCGCAAAATCCGGCTTCGAGGCGCTCGACCGCGTGCAGGAAGGCATCCCCGACCTCATCATTCTCGACGTCATGATGCCGGGCATGGACGGCTTCGAGGTGCTCTCGCGCCTCAAACGCCTGCCCGACGGCGGCCGCATCCCCGTCATGGTGCTCACCGGCTACTCCGACGCGGTGTCGCGCGCGCGCGAGGCCGGGGCGCGCGAGGTGCTGCTCAAGCCCTTCGAGAAAAACGTCTTCGTGCGCAAGGTGCTCCAGCTCCTGCAGGGCGCCCAAGCGCCGGTCTAATGGCCCGCATCCTCATCGCCGACGACGAGGAGTCCATCCGCGACCTCGTCAAGGAAGTCCTCTCCGCCGAGAAACACGAGTTCCTCCTCGCCGAAAACGGCGCCCAGGCCCTCGAGCTGCTGCGCGCCAAAGGCGCGGACCTGGCCATCATCGACCGCAACATGCCCGGGCTCTCGGGCATCGACGTCGTGAAGGTCATCCGCTCCAACCCCAAACTCGACAAGGTCAAGATCCTGATGTGCACCGCCGCCAGCGTCACGTCCGAGATCGACGAGGCGTTCGCCGCGGGCGCCAACGACTACGTGCTCAAACCCCTCAACTTCGCCGCGCTGCTGGCCAAGGTGGCCAAGGCGCTGGCCCTGCCGTGAAGAAGCCCGTCGTCGTCGTGTTGTGCGGCGGCCGGTCCGCGGAGCGGCTCGTCTCGCTCGTGTCGGCGCGCTGCGTGGTGACGAACCTCTCCCCCGCCAAGTTCGACGTCCGGCTCGTCCACGTCGGCGTGGACAACAGCTGGGTCGAGGTCCCGCCCAAACGCCTCGCCGCCGCCGAGCCCAAGGCGCTGCTCGCCGGGCGGCGACGCCGAGCGCCGCCTGCGCGCGGGCGGCAAGAAGCTCGACCCGTGGAAACTGCTCACGTCCCTGGGCCGTCGCGACGCGGTGTTTCCCGTCATCCACGGCCCCTTCGGCGAGGACGGCACCCTCCAAGGCCTGCTCGAGCTGACCGGCGTCGCCTACGTCGGCTGCGGCGTGTTCGGCTCGTCGGCGGGCATGGACAAGGAATACACCAAACGCCTGGCCGCCGACGCGGGGCTGCCCCAGGTCCCGTGGGCCGTCGCGCGCTCCCTGCCCGAGGCGTCCGCCGCCGCCAAACGCCTCGGCTACCCCGTCTTCGTCAAACCCTCGCGTATGGGCTCCTCGGTCGGCGTGGCCAAGGCGCGTAACCCGCGCGAGCTGGGCCCCGCGCTCAAGGACGCCCTGCGTTACGACGACAAAGCCATCCTCGAGAAGGGCATCCCCGCCCGCGAGATCGAGACCGCCGTGTTCGGCGACCCGTGGGCGCCCAAAGGCGACCGCTTCGCCTTGAAGGCGTCCATCGTCGGCGAGATCGCGCCCAACGCCGAGTTCTACGACTACAACGCGAAATACATCGACCCCGACGGCGCCCGTCTGCTGATGCCCGCGCCCATCACCAAGGCCCAGGCCGCGCGCGTGCGCGAGCTGGCGCTGGCGGCCTTCCGCGCCATGGACCTGTTCGGCCTGGCGCGCGTGGATTTCTTCATGCACAAGCGGACCGGCGCCATCTATTTCAACGAGCCGAACACCTTGCCCGGCTTCACGCCCGTGAGCATGTACCCGATGTTGTGGCGCGAAAGCGGCGTGAGCACGCCGAAGCTCGTCGGCGACCTCGTCGCGCTCGCCTTGCGCCGCGCCGCCCTGCGCCGCCGTCTCTCGACGACGCCCGGCCGCTGAGCGCCCCCCGAAATACGAAGGCTCCGCCTCTCGACGGAGCCTATCCTCTGACGACCGACGTCTAACGGCTTACGCGCAGCGGCGGGGCCACACGCAGACTTCGAACTGGGCGCGGGGCGCCTCGACGCAGGTGTTGGGCCACACGCACGGCTGGATCTGAGCGACCTCGACGGTGCGGCAGGTGTTGGGCCACACGCAGGGCTGGATCTGAGCGGTGGTGCCGACCGCCGGCTCCATCAGCGACAACGCCAGGATTAGGCTGATCATAAGTCCTCCTTTTTCTGCACCTACACCTTAGCGCCGTTGGGGGCGCCCGCCGGATGAGCGGGGTCATGCGGGCGGCGTGATACGGGTCAATTGAGGCCCGTCAACCGGCGGGGCCGCGACTTATGGGAGAATGTCGGCGTGACCGACGCGTTTCTCGTCGCCGCCTGGCTCGCCGCGGGGTTCGTCCTCGCGTGGCGCGCGCGCCGTCGCGACGGGCTCGAGGACTACGTGCTGGCCTCGCGCGCGCTGACCTTGCCCGCCTTCGTGGCCACCCTCGTGCCCACCTTCTACGGCGGCGTGTTGGGCATCGGCGAGTTCACCTGGCTGGGCGGTCTGTCCAACTGGACCGTGATGGCCGCGCCGTATTACGTGTTCGCGGCGTTGTACGCCCTTTTCCTGGCCGGACGCGTGCGCGCCGAGCCCGGCCTGACCATCCCCGACCACCTCGAGCCGGCCTACGGACGGCCGATGGCCTTGCTCGGCGCCGGGTTGGTGTTCCTCCTGGCCTGCCCCGCCGACGAGGTGCTGATGGCGGGGACTGTGCTCTCGCACCTGACCGGCCTATCCGCGGGCGTCGCCGCGCTGCTCGCCGTCGCGCTCGCCGTCGCCTCGGTGTGGCGCGGCGGGCTGCCCTCCGACGTGGCGGCCAACCGCCTCCAGCTCGTCGGCATGTACGCCGGCTTCGCCCTCGTCCTGCCGTTCTGCTTCCTCAAGCTCGGCGGGCCCGCCGCCGTCGCCGCGGCGCTGCCGGCGGGGCACCTGTCCTGGACGGGCGGGCTCGGCTTCTGGAAGCTGCTGGGCTGGTGGCTCATCGCGGTGTGGACCATCGTGGACCCGGCGTTCCATCAGCGCTGCGCCGCGGCCGAAAGCCCGGCCACCGCGCGGCGCGGCATCTTCGTCTCCATCGGGTTCTGGATGGTCTTCGATTTGATGACGACGGCGGCCGGCCTCTACGCCCGCGTCGCGCTGCCTTCGCTGGAGGCGCCCACGCTCGCCTTCCCCCGCCTGGCCGACGCCGTGCTGCCGCCGGTGGCGCGCGGCCTGTTCTTCGCGGGCCTGTCGTCCTCGGTGTTCGCGGCCCTGCAGGCCACGACCTTGCTGTCGGCCGCGAGCCTGGGCAAAGACGGCGCGGCGCGCGCCTTAGGCCTCGGCGAGGACGCGGGCCGGCGCCTGACCCGGCTGGCCTTGCCCGCGACCGCGCTGCTGTCGCTCGCGCTCGCGCGGCTCGTGCCGTCGGTGGCGGGCCTGTGGTACGCAGTCGGCTCGGCCTGCATCCCGGGCCTGCTGCTGCCCGTGCTCGGCGTGTATTACCCGCGCGTGCGCGCGCCCGGCGGCTGGGCCGCGGCGTCGTCGGCCGCGGGCTTCGGCCTGTCCTTGGCCTGGGTGGTCGCCGCGCAGCGCGCGGGCGCCGCGCCGCTGGGCCTGGAGCCGCTGTTTCCGGGCTTAGCGGTCGCCGCCGCGTTGTGGGCCGTCGGCCTGTCGCGGCGTTAAGCGGCGCGCGGCAAGGTCACCGAAAAAACCGTCCCGCCGCCCGGCGCGTCGCCCACCGCGACGGAGCCGTCGTGGGCGCCACGTCCTGCACGATGGCCAGGCCCAGGCCGGTGCCCTGCCGACGGCGCCTTGGTGGTGAAGAAGGGCTCGAAGATGCGGGCGCGGACCTCGGGCGGGATGCCGGGGCCGGTGTCGGCCACCTCCACGACGACGACGGGGCGGCCGTCGGCCTCGGCGCGGCGCGTGCGCAAGGTCAGCCGCCCGCCCTGCGGCATCGCGTCGAGCGCGTTGGACGCGAGGTTGATGAAGGCCTGCTGGAGGCGGCTTTTCTCCCCGAACACCGACGCGCGCGCGTTCCAGTCGCGCTGCACGCTCACGCCTTGGAGGCGCGCCTGCGACTCGAGCATCGCCACGGTGCCCTCGAGCGCGTCCTCGACGGAGAACGCCGCCGCGTTGCCCGCGTCGCGCCGCGCGAAGACGAGCAGGTCCTGCACCAGGCGCCGGCAGCGGCGCGCCTCCTCCTCGATGGCCTTCAGCGCCTTGGCCAGCGGCGGCGTCACGCCGTCCTGGCGCAGCCCGGCCTGCGCGAAGCCGAGGATGGAGCCCAGCGGGTTGTTGATCTCGTGGGCGATGCCCGCCGCGAGCTGGCCGACCGCCGAGAGGCGTTCGGACTGGCGCACGCGTTCGTCGCCGCGGCGCAGCGCCTCGCCGGTGCGCGTGACGACGAGCAGCAGCACCGCCAGGGCCGCGGCCCCGGCCAGCGCGGCCAGCAGCGCGGCGCGCAGGCCGATGCGTTTCTCCAGCTCCAGCGCGTCCTTGAGCGGGTAGCCCAACACGAGCGCGCCGTGGAAGCGCCCCTGCTCGTCGGCCACCGGGATGACGAGCTCGAGCACGGGTTCCCCGTTCAGCACGCGTTCGCGCGAGCCGCCGCGCGTCGTCGCGCCGTCGGGAAAGCCGTCGGTCGCGCCCACGACGTCGCCCGCGAAATCCAGCGCGCCGGCGTAGGACGCGCCGAAGGCGACGAGGCAGCCCTGCAGGTACGGCCCGAGCAGCGCCCGGCCCGATTCGGAGAGCCCCACGCGCATCGAGTCGGCGATCTGCGGCAGGACGGCGCGCGCGGGGCGCTCGAGGTTGGCCCGCATCACCGTGCGCACGGCGCGGCGCGCCGCCAGGTAGGTCACCGCGTCGAGGGTGAGCGCGGCCAGCGCGAACGCCGCCACGACGCGCGCCAGGCCCTTCACGGAGGCCGGCGCGCTCAGGCCGGCTCCCGTCCGTCGCGGAGCGCGCGCTCCAGGACGTCGAGGAGGTCGTTCATCTCGTACGGCTTGGCCAGGTAGTTGAACGCCCCGAGCATCTTGGACTTGGCCGCGGTCTGGGCCGTCGCGTAGCCCGTGGCCATGATGACGCGCATCTTCGGCGAGATGGCGCGCAGGCGCTCCAGCGTCTTGACCCCGTCGAGGCCGGGCATCATCACGTCGCAGATGGCCGCGTCGTACGGGTCCTTGGCCGCCGCCGCCAACGCCTCGCCGCCGCCGGCCACCGCCGTGACGCGGTAGCCGCACGTCTCCAGCGCGAAAACCAGCATGTTCCGCTGGTTTTTGTCGTCGTCCACGACGAGAATCCGCGCGACCTGGGCGCCCATGCCCCTTGAGTATAAGCCCGCCTCCGCCCCATTTCAAGGTGCGGCTCTAGGCATGTCGGCCTTGGTCGGGGTGGGCCTTAGGGCCCTTCCTCCTATAGGCGGTTACGGGTCATACTGTCACCATGCTCGCCCTTCCATTGGCCCTGCTCGCCGCCGCCTTGCCGACGTTCGCCGCGGAGATCCCTTCCGCGCGCCTGCGCCCCGACGCCCCGGCGCATATCACCGTCGATGACGCGGCCATGGCCGGGCTGCGCGAGGCCATGCCGCAAAGCCGCTCCTACGAATACGGCGGCGCCGTCCTGGAATCGGCCGGGCGTTATTACGCCACCGCGCCGGTCACCAACCGCCGGACCGCGAACATCGATTTCTCCGTCGTGGTGCCCGCCGGCCACCGCATCGCCGCCATCTACCACACCCACCCGAGCGGCGAGCCCCAGTCCGACCTGTTCTCCCCCAACGACGTGCGCCAGGCCAAGGCGCTCAACGTCGTGTCCTACATCGGCGTGATGGCCGACCGCACCATCCGCCTCTACGACCCCAACACCATGCGCGCCCGCCGCCACTCGCGTCCGGGAACCATGGTCGGCGGCGGCGAGATCGCCGACGGCCGCATCATCGCCTACGACGTCGCGCTCACCGTCGCGGCCGAAGAGCCCGTCGCCTGCCGCGCCGCCAGCTGCTAGGACGTTAGGCCGAGCTGCTCGTCGGCGCGGGCGGCCCAGGTGGCGCCGAGGAGCACGCCCCAGGCCGCGCAGTAGGCCCAGCCCAGGATGGCGAGCGCGGAGCTCAGCGCGCCGTGGAACAGGCTCACGCGCCACACGCGCGGCAGAAGATAGGCGAACAACGCGCAGGTGCCCAGCCACCAGAACGTGGCGAGCAGCGCCCCGGTGAAGGCCGCGACGCGGCTGACGCGGCGCTCCGGGACGAACACCAAGGTCACCCAGAAGGCGACGAACAACATGGCGCCGGCCGCGGGGTAGTTCAAACCCGCGCCGAGCAGGCTCGCCAGGCGCGCGGCCCCGATGCGGGTCAGCTCGCTTTGCGCCAGCGGCAGCAGCACGAGAAACAACGCCGCCGCGACGATGGCCAGCACCCACACCGCGAGCAGGACGAAGGACTTGAGCCAGCGCGCCCAGCCGCCGGTGTGCGGCCGCTCCGGGTCGGAGAACACGTAATGGACGGCGCGCCCCATCTCGTTGAGGCCGCTGGTGCCCGTCCAGATGGCGGCCAAGGTGCTCGTGGGGCCCAGGCCCCAGCCCGAGCCCGCGGCGACGGATTCGACGATGGCGTCGGGGCGCAGCTGGCTCTCGGGCGGCAGGACCTGGCGCAGCAGCGCGACGATCTCGGGGGTCAGGTTCGCGGAGAACAGCCACGCCACGGCCTTGGTGAAGACCACGAGGAAGGGCACGAGCGAGACCAGGAAGTAGAACGCCATGGCGGCCGCGAAGCTCGGGAGCATCCCGAACTTGTTGGCGATCCGCGCGCCGATGAGGTCCTTCAGGAAGTCCGTGCGCATGCGCCGCAGTCTAGCAAACCCCGCCGGGGGCCGCCGGGCTCTAGTAGAGGAAGTAGAGCGAGACCACGAACTTGATGTCGGCGTCGTCGAGCGGGGTCACGCGCTCGGCCACGATGGTGCGGCCCTGGCCGACCAGGAAGGCGCGGCGCTCGGCGAGTTTGGTCGCCGCGGCGGCCTCGTCTTTGGCGGCGATGTGCACGACGCCCGCCTCGGGGCCGACGTACACCATCATCCAGGGCTTGGGCACCTGCACGACGCGCACGGCGGGGCGGAACAGGTCGAAGTCGGACTCGTCGCGGGCGACCAGGAGGCGCAGGCGCGTCTCGCGGCGGGGCTCCGTGACCGGGTCGGTCATATAAAGGAGAGAGTAGGTGGGCAGGAGGAACTCGAGGTTCAGCACGTTGGCCGAGACCAACGGCATGCCCGCGTCGGCGAGGGCGGCCACCGCGAGCGCCATGTTGGCGCGCAGGCCCGCGTCGTCTTTGGGCGGGAACTGGCGGGGGTCGGCCATGAAGCCGCGGATGACCTTGCCGCCCGGCGCCGTATAAGGGAGGACCCACATGCCCGAGGTCAACGACGGCGTGCCCGCGGTCGCGCCGGCGGCGCGCAGCGCGTTCGTCCAATGCGCGACGGCCTCGGCGTATTGCTCGGGCGTGTCGGCGTAGCCGAACAAGGCCTCGCGGCCGGCCTGCGCGTGGAGGTGGCGCGCGGTGACGACGTCGGTGGCGCGGCCTTCGAGGGCCGGGGCCTGCGGCGCCTGCGCGGAGGCGAGGCGCAGCGCGGCGGCGCCGGTGTACGTGAAAGCGGGCAGACCGTCCGAGGCGACGGCGGGGAGAACGGCGAGCAAGGTCGCGGCGGCGAGGGCGAGGGTGGTCGGGTTCATAGCCCGGAGATTATCATATTGACACGCGCCAGTGCGAAATATGTACCATTGGGCCTACGTGGCTGATAGGTCTTTCGGCCCACGGCTCCGGAGGGGTCCGGAGGACGCACACCTGGGGGTGTCCATGAAAAAGTCCGTCATCGTCGCCGCGGTGCTCGCGGCGGTCGGGTCGTCGGTGTTCGCGTACCAGCGCTTCGCGCCCGTGACGTTGTGCGAAGGATTCCTGCCGCCTAACAACCTCAGCATTCCCGTGGGCGACGTCCGCGCCCGCGGCATCGACGAGGCCATGTTCAACTCCGTGCTCGACCGCGTGCAGGCCGCTTACACGCCCATCATCGCCGCCAAGGGCGGGCGCCTCTCGGTCAACCGGAAGTGGACCGATCCGACGGTCAACGCGTCGGCCCAGCAGATGGGCAACGTGTGGCACATCAACATGTACGGCGGGCTCGCGCGCCACGCGGCCGTCACCGAGGAGGGCTTCGCGCTCGTGGCCTGCCACGAGATCGGCCACCACATCGGCGGCTACCCGAAGTCCAGCTGGGCCACCAACGAGGGCGGCTCCGACTACTTCGCGACGCTCAAGTGCATGCGCCTGCTCTACGGCGAAAACGCGCCGCTGGGCGACGTGGACCCCGTGGCCGAGGCCGGCTGCTCGGGCCAGTTCGAAGGCGAAGGCGCGCGCAACGGCTGCCGCAACGGCGTGCGCGGCGGGCAGTCCGTGGCCTTCCTCTTCCAGGCCCTGCGCAACAGCCCGACGCCGCCCAAGTTCGACACGCCCAACACCACGGTCGTGGACCAGATGTACAACCGGCACCCGGAGACGCAGTGCCGCCTGGACACGTATTACCAGGGCGCGTTGTGCGGCGCCAGCCAGGGCACGGACGTGAGCAACTCCGACCCGAACGCCGGCGCGTGCACGGCCCGCAACGGCCAGCGCGTGGGCCTGCGCCCTCGCTGCTGGTACAAGCCGCCGGTGGACGAGCCCGCGCTTG
The DNA here is from genome assembly GCA_965283875.1 of uncultured Elusimicrobia bacterium. Classification (GTDB taxonomy): domain Bacteria; phylum Elusimicrobiota; class Elusimicrobia; order UBA1565; family UBA9628; genus GWA2-66-18. The sequence goes on from CBDIQC010000001.1 coordinate 869,917, forward strand.
AGCCCGAGTTCGTCGGCCGGTCCATGAACCTCGACGCGAAATCGGTGGCCGAGAAGCTCGAAGCCATCCGCGCGTCGCTGAGCGGCCGTGGGATCTAAGACGAAGACCGTCGTGGCGGCCGCCGGGAGCCTCGCGCTCCTGCGCGGCCGTCGCCGCGGCGGCCGGGTTCTCCGGCTTCGACGCGGGCGTGTCGGTGCGCCCTCTCCTCGACGAGGCCAAGGCCGCGGCCGGCACGGGCGAGGTGTGGATTTCCGTGGGCAAAGACGACCTGGGGCGCCTCTCGGCGTCCGAGACGCCGATGCTCGGCCGCCCGGTCTCGACGAGCTCGCGCGCGTCCGTGTTCCGCGTGCTCGAGGACGACCTCGGGCGCATCGCGACCTTGATGCACGACCGCTTCCATAAGTGCGGCGGCTTCTTCGCCCACTCCACGCGCGAGGAGGCCGAAGCCGACCTCTCCGCGCCGGCCGTGTCGCCCGCGGCCCTCGCCTACACCGTGGACCAGGGGGCCGTCGTGCGCCCGCTGGCCGCGGCCGCGCGCGAGGACAGCCTGCGCGCGACCATCGACGGCCTGACGTCCTACCACAACCGCTATTACCAGTCCGACTCCGGCACGCAGGCCGCCCAATGGCTCGCGGGCCGCTGGCGCGACCTGGCGATGGGCCTGCCCGGCGCGACCGTGCGCACGCACACGCACGGCGGCTGGAAGCAGCCCTCGGTCGTGCTCACCATCCCCGGCGCCGAGCTGCCCGACGAGATCGTCGTGCTCGGCGGCCACCTCGACTCCATCGGCGGCATGTGGGGCGGCGGCACGGCCAAGGCGCCCGGCGCCGACGACAACGCCTCGGGCATCGCGGTGCTCACCGAAGCGGTGCGCATCCTGGGCGAGGCCGGCTTCCGCCCGAAGCGCACCATCCAGTTCATGGGTTACGCGGCCGAAGAGGTCGGCCTGCGCGGCTCGGCCGACATCGCCAAGCAGTACCGGGCGGCCGGCACCAACGTCGTCGGGGTCGTGCAGTTCGACATGACCAACTTCCCCGGCTCGGGCGCGGGCATCTACGTGCTCACCGACAACGTGGACCCGGCGCTGAGCGCGCACCTGCGCCGGCTGGTGGACGCCTACAGCGGCGTGCCGTCGGCGACGACGGCGTGCGGCTACGGCTGCTCCGACCACGCGTCGTGGACGCGTTCGGGCTACCCGGCCTCGGCGGCCTTCGAGTCGGCGTTCGACACGATGAACCGCAACATCCACACCGACCGCGACACCATCCAGAACTCGGGGGGCTCCGCGCAGCATTCGGTGCCTTTCGCGCGGCTGGCCGTCGCGTTCGCCGTGGAGACCGCCAAACCCGCGGGCGCCGCGGGCGTGACCACGGCCGCGCGTTAACTAACGCCGACGGCGGCGGGCGGCGGCGATGCGGCTCAGCGCGACGGGCGTGATGCCCAGGTAGGAGGCGACGAGCCTCTGGGGCAGGCGCGCGGCCAGGGACGGGCTTTCTTTCAAGAAAGCCTCCCAGCGCTCGGTCGCGCTGTCCATGAGCAGCTGCTGCTCGCGCCGCTCGCGCTGGCGGTAGTGCTCCTCGGCGATGACGCGGCCGAGCTCCTGCCAGCAGGCGTGTTCGCGGTACAACGCGGTCACGCGGTCGTGGCGGACCACGAGCAGCTCCGCGTCCTCCACCGCCTCGATGGTCGTGCGCGACGGGCGGCCGTCGAGCAGCTCGGCGTAGGCGGCGACGAGCTCGCCCGGGCCGCGGAAGGCCTTCGTCGCCTCGCGCCCGTCGGCGTCCACGTAATAGAACCGCATCAGCCCGGAGACGACGATGCCGGCCTCGCGCGACGGCTCGCCCGGCGCGATGAAGCGCTCGCCTTTGGCGTAGCGCCGCGGGCGCAGGTGCGGCTCCAGCCGCGCCCATTGCGCGGGCGGCACGGGGGCCAGGCGGCGGACCGCCGCGTAAACGCCGGGGTAACGCGTTAACATAGGTTAACGACGGGGCCGCCCGCCGGGGGTTATCCTAAGGCATGGACATCAACGCCTACGCCGTCGCGACCCCCGTCGTGCTCGCCGTCGTGGCCGCCGAGGCGGCCTGGTGTTTATACCAGAAAAACGACTGCTACCGATTCGACGACGCGCTCGCCAACTTCGGCACCGCCATCGGGCATCAGGCGACCAACGTCGCCGTCGCGGCCCTCGTGTTCGCCGCGTTTTCGGCCCTGCGCGTACGCTGCGCGCTGGCCGACTGGGGCGCCACGCCGCTGAGCTTCGCGGCCCTGTACCTCGCGGTGGACTTCCTGTTCTACTGGTTCCACCGCGCGGGGCATCGCATCAACGTCTTCTGGGCCGCGCACGCCCCGCACCATTCGAGCGAGGAGCTCAACTACACCGTCGGCCTGCGCGCGAGCGTCACCCAGCGCCTGGCCTCGTTCTTCTTCTACTGGCCGCTCGTGCTCGTCGCGCGCCCGGAGGTGGCGCTGCCGCTGGTCGGGCTGCACCTGCTCATCCAGCTGCTCCCCCACACCCGCGTCGTGCGCCGCCTGCCGTCCTGGATCGAATCCTGGCTCAACAGCCCCGCGCACCACCGGGTGCACCACGGCATCAACCCGCGCTACCTCGACAAGAACTTCGGCGGGACCTTCATCGTCTGGGACAAACTTTTCGGCACCTACGCCGAGGAGGTCGAGGAGCCGGTGTACGGCGTGTTGCGCCCCCTCGACACGTGGTCGCCCATCGCCATCAACCTCCAGTATTGGCGGCTGTTGTGGCGCGACGCGGTCGCGGCCCCGCGCTGGTCCGACAAGGTCAAGCTCTGGTTCATGCCCAACGGCTGGCGCCCCGACGGCGCGCCGCCGCGCGAGGCGCCGCCGCCCGTCTTCGGGCGCGTCAAGCTCCAGGCGCGTCCCTCCCCGGGCCTGCGCGCCGCCCTGCTCGTCCAGCTGCCGCTGCTGCTCGGCGCCATGGCCTTGGTCACCCGCGAGGAAAGCCCGCTTTCGACCGGCGGCAAGGTCGTCGTCGGCTTGTTGATCTGGGTCGTCGTGTACGGCTGGGGCGCGGCGCTGGATTCCGCCACCGGACGTGCTAGGTCCGGCGGGTATTCCTTAATAGGCCATCTGCCGACCCCATAAGGGGACCTTCGTCTCTCGGTGATTCGGACGGGTTGTCGTAGCATCTGGCTACCATGAACCGCCCTCTTCGCCGTCTCCTCGCGACCATCCTCTCCGCCGCCGTCCTGGTGACGTCACCGGGCCTGCCCGCCGCGCGCGCCGTCGCCGCGGGCTTCGTCGCGCCGCGCTCGGCCGCGGCCGCGCCGCGGCTGCGGACCGTGGTGGGCGGCATGGACATGGGGGCGTACGCGGGCCGTTCGTTGGCCGGAGTCGATCTTCACGGCGCGCTCAGCGCCCTGCGCGCCGCCGACCTCGCCACCCCGGCCGGCCTGCGCCTGGCCGCGCCCGTGCTCGCGCGCCTGCCCGAAGGCCGCCCGGCCGACGAGCCCGCGGTCGTGTCCGCCGTGCTCGCGGCCGCCTCCGAGCTGGAAGCCCGCGCGCTCGCGCTGGCGGCCGAGGCCCCGAAGGCGATCGGCAGCGGCGAAGGCCTGATCGCGCTCGACCGCCGCCTGGCCGAGCTCGACGGGTTCGACGCGTTCCTCTCCCCGACGACGCGTATCACGTTGGCCGGCGCCCGCGGCTCCGTCGCCTCGGCCGCGGCGGAACTGAAGGCCGAAGCCGCGCGCGGCGTGGTCCGCCGCGAGACCGCGGGCTGGCGCGAACGCCGCGATGAAGCCGCCGCCGTCGCGGGCCGCGAACGTATCGCCGCGTCCGGGCTGACGCGCCGCGCCATCGTCGCCGCCGTCGAGGCGCGCGAGCGCGACCGCGCCGCCGCGCGCCGCTTCATCGACGACGCCGTCGCCGGCCGCCGCCGCGCGGATTCCACCCCGCGCCGGGAGACCTTCCTCGGCAAAGCCGCCTGGCCGCTCGCGCTGGGCATGACCGCGGTCATCGGCTGGGGCCTGGCGTCGGCCTCGCTCGGCGCGACCGCCGTGCTCGCCACCGCGGGCCTGCTCGCCGCCTCCGTGCTCGCCCACGAGTGGGCGCACCTGCTCGTGTTGCGCGGCCTGGGCGACGACACCGCGCGCCTGCACGGCGTGGGCCTGAACCCGTTCAAGCAGATGGACCCGTGGGGCACGGTGCTGATGCCGGTGCTCTCCGTGGCCGCCACGCTCCCCTTCTTGGGCTTGCCTATCGCCGCGGGCTGGGCCAAGGCCGTGCCGGTGGACTTCAACAAGCTCCCCAACCCCAAGCTCGACGCCGCCAAGGTCGCGCTCGCGGGCCCCGCGGCCAACCTGCTGCTCGCGGGCGCGGCGTTCGCCGCGTTGTCCTTCGTGCCCGTCGGCGGCGCGCTCGCCGTGGCGCTGGCCATCGCCTGGAAGGCCAACCTCGCCTTGGCCGTGTTCAACCTGCTCCCCCTCCCCCAGCTCGACGGCGGAAAAATCGCCGTCGCGTTGATGCCCCAGGCGCTCTACGAGCGCTGGACCGCGTCGCCCAACCTGCCCGCGGGCTACCAGAAGTCCTACACCCGGCTCTACGAGGGCCCCGCGCGCCTGCTGACCTGGTTCGGCCTCAACGATCTCGGCCGCACCAACCGCGTCACCCGCCTCATCACCATGGGCGCGATGGCCGCGTTTTTCGTCGGCGCGACCGTGTTCTTCAAGCTGCCGCTGCTGCTGCTCCTGCTGGTCTGCTCCTACGACTACTACTGCGTGCGCGAGAAGATCCAAAACGAGGACGCGGTGCAGGACCTCATCGTCATCCTGCAGGGCTTCGCCGGCGAGCTCGCGGCGCTGGCGGCGAGCGACCCGCTCGTCAACTCCGAGGTGGACGTCGAGGAGGCGGAGCACGCGCTTAAGAACGCGCTCGAGGACACCATCGACAAGGTCGTCGATTTCGACGGCTTCGACGCGCTCGACGCCGACGCGAAGTGGGCGCGCCTCAAGGACGCCTACCTGGCCGCCGCCGTCGCGTCGCTGAAGGCCAAAACCATGGCCGCCGACGACGAGGCCACCATCCGCCGCCTGCTCGATTCGCCGCAGGGCCGGGCCTACCTCGAGAAGATCAAAGGCTGGGTGGACCGCTGGGAGGTCTTCGCCAAGTGGCACAGCCCCGCGCGCAAAGGCAAAGGCCGCGACGCCTTGCGCGACGCGATGAAGGGCAAACCGGGCGCCAAAGGCGCGGGCGGCGCGACCTTGGCCGCGTTCGCCGTCGGCGCGCTCGGCGCGTCGTTGGCCGGCGACCTGGGCACCGGCGTCGCGCTGGGCCTGGCGGCCCTCGGCATGGGCGCGCTGGCCCCCGAGAACGCGCGCAAGAGCTTCCTCGAGACGCTCGACGAACCCGAGCTGAAGATCGCGCCGAAAGAGAAGCAGTTCCTGTCGCTCATGCTCACCGAGATGAAGCAGCAGGACAAACCTCCCGTCATCGGCCGCATCGCCGAGCTGCACGAGGTGGTCAAAACCGTGACCGCGCCGCGCGGCGTCATCGTCCGGCGTCGTCGTCGGCAAGGCCGGCACCGCGGTGGCCACGCCGCAGGCCCTCGCGCTCTCCGACGGCGAAGGCAGCCCCGAGACCTTCGGCCTGACCAGCATGCGCGGCAAGTTCCTCGTGAAGCTCAACCTCCCGCGCCTGCTCCAGCAGGAGCAGCCCGCGCAGGCGCTCGACGCCCTGCTCTCTGTGCTCTCGCGCCTCAACGACGCCGACAAACGCAAAGGCTCGCGCGTCGTGCTCTTCGTGGACGAGATCCACCAGCTCTTCGAGCACCCGCAGGGCGCGCTGATGGCCAACGCCCTCAAGGAGCCCCTGCGCGACGGCGAGGTCACCATCGTCGCCGCCACCACCGAGGCCGAATACAAGAAATACATGGAGAACGACGAGGCCTTCCGCCGCCGCCTCATCAAGGTCTCCGTGCCCGAATCCTCGACCGAGGAAAGCCTGCGCGCCCTGCGCGGCGCCAAGACCTGGTACGAGCATCTCTACGGCATGACCTTGCCCGACGAGACCTTGCAGGCCGCCGCCGAGCTGTCCAAATACGACCAGGAGGTCTTCCTCCCCGGCCGCGCGTTCCTCTACGTCACGCTCGCCGCCAACAACGCGTCCTTCGGCGCGCAGCGCGACCGCCTGGCCATGGCCATCGCCGACCGCATCGGCGACCTGCGTTACGAGGCGGGCCGCCTGTCGCAGGCGCTCGCCGGCAGCTCGCTGGTGACCCAGAAGCTCAAGGACGACGAGCCCGGCGCCATCGACCTGTACAACCGCGTCGTCGCGCTCACCCGCGAGCTCGTCGAGCTCTACGCCAAACGCGACGGCGTGCCCGCCGACGGCACGCCCGAGGTGACCTCGGACATGGTCAAGGAGGAGATCGCGCGGCGCACCGGCGTGGCCTCCGGCCAGCTGTCCCTGGGCCGCGAGCCCATGGAGAAATACCTCGAGATGGAGGCGCGCGTGGGCAACCGCGTCGTCGGACAAAACGAGGCCGTCGCCGCCATCGCCGCGGCCGTGCGCCAGAACAAGGCCGGCCTCTCCGACCCCAACCGCCCGATGGGCACCTTCTACCTCACCGGCCCGACCGGCGTGGGCAAGACCCACCTGGCCAAGGAGCTCGCGCGTTTCCTCTTCGACGACCCCGAGGCCGTCACGCGCCTGGACATGTCCGAATACATGGAGAGCCACCAGGTCGCCCGCCTCATCGGCGCGCCCCCGGGCTACGTCGGCTACGGCCAGGGCGGCCAGCTCACCGAGGCGGTGCGCAAGCGCCCCTACGGCGTGCTGCTACTCGACGAAATCGAGAAGGCGCACTCCGACGTGTGGCTGATGCTGCTGCAGATCACCGGCGACGGGCGCCTCACCGACGGCGAGGGCCGCACCGTGTCCTTCAAGAACACCATCATCCTCATGACCTCCAACCTCGGCATGGCGCTGGTGGACACGCGCCCCTTCGAGGAGGAGTACAAGGCGCTCAAGGCCGCGCTCGACGCCGCCCAGGACGGCCCGGCGCGCGAGATCGTGAAGGCCAAGATGCGCGAGCTGTCCGGCCGCCTGGCCGCCGCGACCAAGCAGCAGGCGCAGACCATCACCGACGAGGCGTTCCGCGCGACGTACCCGCCCGAGTTCGCCGGCCGCCTCTCGGCCCCGCCCATCGTCTTCAACCGCATCGACCCGGACATGGCGGCCAAGATCGTGGACCTCAAGCTCGCGGAGCTGCGCGGCATCCTCGCGCACGCCGGCCACGAGCTGACGTGGAGCCCGGCCGCGGTGGAGGCGCTCGTGCACGAGGGCTTCTCCATCACGCTCGGCGCGCGACCGCTGGCCAACGCCATCGACCGACTCATCACCCAGCCCCTGGCGGCCGAGATCCTCAAGTCCTACGCCTCGGGCGCCCCGGGGCCGCGCGCCATCACGGTGGGCGCCGAAGCCGGACGCCTCTCGATGGCGCTCTCGCCCATCACGCCGAAAGCCGTGAGCAAGACCACGGTCGAAGGCGCCGCGAGCGAGGTGTTCTCTCGCGTGCTCGACGCGGCGTTGAAGGCGGCGTCTTCTTCGACGGCGCCCGAGCTGGCCCTGGAGGCCGTGGACGCCTGGGCGCGCGAGGCCGTGGCCGCTCTGGGCGGCGTCGCGACGACCCCGGCCGCGCCGGCGAGCGCCGCGGCGCCGACCGCGCCGGCGAAACGCGGCGTCTTCGCGCCGGACGCTCTGCCCGAGCTGCCGTCGGCGGCGGGACGCGCGACGGCCGCACACAACGAGCCCGGACGCAAGGACCCGGCGCTGGCCGCGGGCCACGCCGAGGCGGCGAAACTCGTCGCCGACCAGGCCGAGCCCGTGACCGCGCCCTGGAACGAGTTCGTGAAGCTCTTCGGCGAACAGGCCAAACGGATGAGCCCGCAGGGCGCGGCGCCAGTCGAGCTCGCCTTCGGGCGCGGGACGACCGCGGCCGTGGCGACGGTGACGCGCCGCGGCGCGCTCGGGGACAAGGAGAAGCTCCTGCTCAAGACCCACTTCGGCGGCCCCGTGCCCGTGGACGCCGCGCAGGCCCGAGACAAAGCCGAGGCCCTCAACGTGATGGGCCAGGACGGACGGCGCGTCTTCTTCGACCTGCACCGCCTGCTGGCCGTCTTGCCGGGCGCGCGCCTGGGCTGGAAGGAGGCCGGCGGGACGGTGACCTACTGGCTCGAGCTGCCCCTGGCGAGCGCGGCGCCGGTCTGCGCGTGCTGAGCGACGGGCAGTTCTATCGCGTCGGCGCGGCACAACCCGCTGAAGACGCACGGTGCGCGTGATCGCCGGCCACCCACCAGGACCTCGAGCAGCGCGTGAACGCAGGGTGCCGTCCGCGAAGACCTGTTCCACCGCCTCGACGTGATCCGCCTGCGCGCTGCCAGCACGTGGCGCGGCCAGGCCTCGCAAGCGGCGCAGCACATCGCGGTGCGTGTGCACAGCGGCCTTGGCGCGAGCCTGTGGTGCCTGCGGGCGATTCGATGGTCGCGTCGGTGGAAGCCTCCGAGCGAGTCGAGCGGTTGTTGAGAGCCGCGCCGGCCGCGCCCGAGGAGGCGCCGCCGGACGAAGCGCCCCCGGTCGCCGCCGCGCCCGCGGACGCGACCGAGCCCCTGCTCACCGCTGATTTCCGCGTCGAGTCCGCCCACCCCAAGATATGGGGCGTGCCGCACGACTACATGGCCGGGCCGCCCGCGCCCGAGACCGTCTGGTTCCGCCTGGATCCCTCCTTGAGCGCCGAAGCGCGGGAGGCGGCCGCCGTCGAGCTCGCCGCCCGCGCCGGCCTGCTGGCCCGCTCCCTGCGCCGGCCCTGCCCACCACGTCCTCGTCCTCGGCCAAGACGGCCGCTCCGCCATGCGCGGAGCGCTCGTCCTGGCCGAGGACGACCGCGTCGTCGAGGTCGTCATCGACGAGCCGGCCGTGCCCCTGCTCGCCGAGGTCCTCGCCCAGCCCGAGCTGCCGCTGCCGGCGTCGCCCGCGTCGCCCAAACTCTCCTTGGCGAACAACCTGCGGGCCGGAACCCTCGTCGTGATGCTCGACGGGACGCCGCTGGGCGACACCGCGTTGCTCGAGCGCCTGCCGGCCGGGGCGGTCCTGCGCCGCGAGCAGCCCAACTTGTTCTACGTGGACTTCCGCGACCCCGTCACCGGCGCCGGCTCCGCGCGCGCGCTGGCGACGTTCGAGCAGGTGCGCTCCGTGATGGTCCCCGTCGAGCTGGGCGCCGCGCTGGGCCTGTCGGCCGAGCCGCCCGCGCCCTCCGCGCCGGCGCCCGCCGAAACGCGCCTGGGCAAGTTCCGCTTCGACGCCGGGCTCGAGCCGGGCGCGGTGGACATCCGCTTCGGCATGCCGCAGACCGTCACCGTCATCAATACGTTGATGCGCAACCACCAGGTGCCCGACGGGTCGGTGCGCCGGCGCGGCGACGGGCGCTTCCTGGTCCTCGAGGTGGGCGAGCCGGGCCTGGCCCGGCGCATCGCGCTGGCCTTCTCGCGCGACGCCCGCGTCTCCGAGGTCCGCGTGCACCCCGCGCACCGCGCGCCGCTGTCGCGCGCGCTGCCGCCCGACACCGTGGGCATCGCCCGCGTCGAGCGCCTGGACGCGGCGCCCGAATGGGTCATGGCCGAGGGCCGCCGCGTCGGCGCGGGCGTGACCTGGCGCGCGGCCCGGTCGCTGCTGGGCGCGGCGCTGCGGCGCGCCGGCCTCTCCGCCGAGGACCTCGAACGCGTCGAGGCGCTCCTCGAGCCGTTGTCGGCCTTGCCCGTGACCGCCGTGGGCTGGACCGTCGCCGACGGCGCCGTGCGCGTGCGCCTCAGCGGCGCGGCGGCCGAACCCGTCGTCTCCGCGCTCGAGGACCCTCGCGCGCTCGAGCTTCTCGCCGCGCTCAACGGCCGCGCCGTCTGGACGCCGGGCCAGGGCGTCTGGCTCGACCTGCGCCCGCGCCTGACGCCCCCCGCTGCCGCCGCGACGAGCGCGGCCGCGCCCGAGGCGTTCCCCGAGTGGCGCCCGGGCGAAGGCGCGCGCGGGCGCGTCGTGGAGTTCGCCCGCGCCTTGCTCGCGCAAGGCGACGCGCGCGGACAGACGCTGCGCCTGAGCGCCGCGGAGACCTTGGCCGCGTTATCGACCCGCGACGACCTCGACGCGGCGCGCGCCTGGACCGCGCAGCGCGACGTCGCGCGCCGCCACCCGGAGATCGTCGCCGGCGCGTTGACCGTCGCCCGCCACGGACGTTCGCGCGGGGACCTCGACCTGCTCAAAGGCGCGGCGTACCGGCTCGACGGCTCCGCGTTCAACGGGCACCAATACAACGCCGCGAAGGCGCGCGTGGCCGAGGCCGTCGCGCGCCTGCTCGGGCGCGCCGACCTCGGGCGGCCGCTCGCGCCTGCCGGCACTGCTGCGCGGAGTCGGAGAAGGAGGCGGCGCCTTATACGATGGGCAACCGCACGGACGAGTCGTCCTTCGGCACGCACCGCAGCCCCGTGCTGCTCGAGGCCTACTACGAGGCCATGGCGCGTTACGGCGACGAGGACGCGACCGACCTGCTCCTGCAGGAATGGACCCAGCGCCGCCTGCCGCTGCTCTACGAGCACCTCGCGCGCGTGGCCCCGGAGCGCCTCGACGCGGCGCTCGAGCGCGGCCGCCGCCTGCGCGCGTCCGACCGCGTGCCCGACGGGCCCGACCGCCTGCTCTACCTGTACGCGCTCGCCGAACGCGGCACGGTCGAGGAAGCGCGCCACTTCGTCAGCATGGTCCAGACCGGCTGGCAGGGCACGCTCGACGGCCAGACCAAACCCATGGCGGGCGAGGCGCTCGCGCGCGCCGCGGCCCGCGGCCCGCGCGCCGCGGCGGCCATCCTGCCGGCCGTGCGGCCCTGGCTGCGCGAGACGCTCTCCGACGGCGTCAGCTTCGCGCGCGTGACGGCCGCCGTGCAGGCCGTGGGCGCGGCGGGCGCGGCCGAGGACCTGCCGGCGCTCGAGCGCATCGTGCGCTTCGACCCGGGCGCGGTGAGCTACGAACACGAGATGACCCAGCACGAGGCCGCCGCTCGCCTGGGCGCGGCTCGTCGTGCGCGCGGCCGCTGGCGCGTCCTGCGACCGCCGCCGACCTGCGCCTGCCGACGGCCGAAGAGCCGCGAGCGAGCCGCGCCGCCTGTCGAAGGCCGCGCTCGAGACCCTCAGCCATGCTCGCCACCACCGAGGCGCCTGCGCGCGCCCCGGCCCGAGCTCGACGCCCCGCCCGCCTCCGCCGCGCTGCGGCCGACGGCGCGCCGCGAGCCCGACGGCCGCCTGCACGGCCGGCCGTCGGCGGCCGTGGACGCGATGGGCGAGACCGTGATGAGCTTCGAGACCTTGGCGGGCCTGCGTTCGCCGGGCTACGAGCCGGCCGCGCGGCTGACGGAAGGCCAGCGCGCGCTGTATTGGTCGCTTTCCCAGAGCCTGAGCGAGGCGCTCGCCAGCCTCACGGGCGCGCCGTTCGGCCGCCTGCGCCTCAACATCCGCGGCGACGCCGAGGCCTTCACCTGGTCGGTGCGCGAGGCCTTGCCCCGCTCCTTCGAGCCCGACATCGTCGCGCGCGTGCGCGAGTACCTCGGCCTGATGCTCTACTGGAGCACGCCCGCCGGGCGCCCCCGCCCTGAGCAGGTGACCGAGCTCGAGTCGCGCGTGCCCGGCACGCGCGTCATCGTGGAGACGTTGACCCGGGTGCTGGCCGAAGGCGGCCGCCTGGGCGTGGACCACGCGCCGGGCCGCGCCGACCCGATGCGCGGCGAGCTCGAGGTGTGGTGGACGACGGACGCGCCGCCCCCGCCGGTCCGCTAGACGGCCTCCGGCCTCACGCGCGTCCCGCCCGCCGCCAGGCCCCGCTCCCGCAAGGCCTCCAGGCGTTTGCGCAGGTCGGGTCGCCCCTCGTCGCGCAGGGCGAACAGCGGCGCGAGCGCCTCGAAATCGGGCACGCGCACCGTGACGTAATCCGAAGGGTGCGGCCCGCGCGAAACGACCACCCCCTGCTCCCACGGCTCGAGGGGATAACGCATCGCCGCGTGTTCGCGCGCGAGCGCCCCGCGTTTCTCCAGGAACGAGACGAAGGCGTCCGCGTCGCGCCGCCACCACTCCCCCACCTCCTCGGCCAGCAGGCCCAGACCGGGGGCGCGCCCCCCGGGCGCCGGCACGAGCAGGTGCGGGTCGTAACGCGTCGCGGGCAGCGCCTTGGGGCCGCCGGCGTCCTGGCCGCGTTTGCGCAGCGCCTGCAGGCGGGGCAGCAGCGCCCACAACGCGTCGTCGCCGGTGTCGAGCGCGGCCAGCTCGTCGAAGATCATCACGCCGAACTCCGCGGCGAGCGTCTCGAACTCCGCGGCCGAAAAGCTCTCCTCGAAGGAGCCGAAGCGAACGGCCACCACGTCGCCGGCGCGCCGCAGCGCGTCCTGCGGGCCGTCCGCGCGTTCGCCCCGGCGCTCGAGCAGGTCCACGTACGCGGCGGGGCCCTTCCCCCACAGCCGGGCGAGCGCGCCGCCGAGGGCGCTGAGCGCGTGCCACTCCGAGCGGCAGGTGAAACGCGCCGGGTCGCCGCCCTCGTTGACGGCCTCCCACCACTGCCGCGAGTAATCCCGGCTCACGGGGCGATCGTCTCCACGCCGTAAGACTGGATGACGCCGGTGCGCCAATCCACCCAGCCGACGAAGGTCACGCGTCCGCGAGTGACGCGCACGGTGACGTTGTCGTTGTCCAACGGGCGTCCGGCGGCCAGCTCGGCCTCGACCTCCGCTTTTTTGGCGGGCCACGCGTCGGCGAACAGCTGGCGGGCGAAGAACTCGATGCGCTGGTCCGGCCATAACGCGGGGTCGAACAGCGTCTTCATGAGCACGACGTCGCGCAGCTGCGGCGTGGGCACGCGGCGCTCGGTGCGATACACCTTGTAACGCGCCACTGAGAGGCCGGGGAACGCGGGCACCCGCTGGCGGGCCTCGACTTCGAAGCCGCGGCGGCCGTTCTCCAGCGCCGCTTCGAACAGCGCCGGGCGGTGCGCTCCGTCCACGCCCGACGCGTACACGCCGCCGCCTTCGTTGAAGTGACGCGCCAGGCCCGTGGAGCTCAACGAGGCGGGGATGCGCACGGCCCGTTGCTCCTCGAGTTTGGCCGCGAGCGTCCGCGCGGCGGCGTCCTCGGCGGCGCGGGCCTCCAGCTCGCGGACCACGACCTCGAGGCGGCCGATTTCCTGGTGGAGGCTCGCCTGCTCGAACACGGCCTCGGGCAGGGCGCGCACGCGCTCCTCGAGCTTGCGCAGGACGGCGAGCGCCTTGATCTGGTCGCCGCGCGCCAGCGCCGATTCGTAGGAGCCCAGGCGGCCGGACACGGCCGGGTCGCCGAGCAGGCCGTCGAGCGTCTGGCGCAGCGGCGGCGGCTCGGAGGCGCCGACCTTGACCGGGCCCTCATCGGCGACGGGCGGGCCGAAGCGCTCCAACGCGGGCAGCGGCCGCGCCGCGGCGGCCGCGCGGGCGCGGTCCACCAAGGCGAGGCGCTGCTCGTTGGGGATGGAGCGCGCCAGCTGCGCGATGGTCATATCCTCCTTGCCCTCGCCGTAAAGACGGGCGAGCGCCCGGGTGAAAAGCAGGCTCGAGGTCTTGCCCTGCGGCGTCTCGCTGAAGCCGCGCGGCTCCGGCGCGCGCTCCAGGGCGCCCGCGTCCATGAACACCAGCTCGCCGGCCTTGCGCGGCACCCCGTTGATGACCTGGTCGCGGGTCAGGAACATCTCCTGGGGCGAATCCATGCCGCGCAGGCCGCGCCGGTTGAGGAACATCGTCGCCGCCGCCAACTGGTCGATGGCGAGCTCGGAGATGGCCAGCGCCTGGCGCACGGTGAGCTGGTCGCCGTCTTTGCCTTCGATGACGCCCATCGCGAAGGCCGGCGAGCCGCCCGTGTCCACGAGCCCGTGGCCCTTGGCCACCCAGCCGCGCGGCAAGGCGTCCTCGAACTCGCGGTACAACGCGACCTCCTCGGTCACTTGCCGGACGCGGGTTTTCCAGCCCTCCTGGTACATCGGCTCGCGGAACGCTTTGACCGCCACGCGTTCGCCGCCTTCGAGGCGCCCCTCCATCACCGGGCCGGTGGAGCCTTCGCCGCTGAGCACGCGCTCGAGCGTCACCTTGGGCAGCGGGGCGGCGAGCGCCGCCCACTCGGGCGGGCGCGTCCCCACGCCTTTATACGGCGTCTCGGCCTCGACGCGGGCGAGGAAGGCCGCGTTCGACGCGGGCTCGGCCGCGCCCACGCGGACGGGGGCGCCGTCGGGCCCGTAGGCCGACGCCGGCGGCAGCGGCGCCGCGCGACCCGCCACGCTGAGCAGCATCCGGTCGCTGCGCGCCATGAACACGCCTTCGTGCATGGTCAGCAAGGCGGACTCGTTGCCGCGCAGGCCCGGCGGCATGGGAATGCGGGCGTCTTTGCCCACGCGGAAGATCTCGAACGGCTTGAGCGCCGCCGCGGCCCGGGGATTGGCGACGTCATAGACGACGTAGGTCGCGCCGGCGTTTTCGGGCCGCGCCAGCAGCTCGAGGCCGACGGCCGGGAACTCGCGCACGAAACGCGACAGCGGCGCGGCCTCGAGCGTGAGCACGGGCGCGTCCGGGTCGCCCAGGCGCACGCGCGCGCGGGCGTCCAGGTCGAGGCGGGCCAGCGTGCCCGGCATCATGGGGCGGTAGGAGCCGACGTGCCAGCGCTCGGTCAGGCGCTCGACCAGGCCGGGCTGGAGCGCCGGCGCCGCCTCGCCGTGCTCGCGCAGCGCGGACTGGGCGGCGGTCACGATCTCGACGTCGCTGAGCGGGCGCGCGGTGCCGTCGGGCTGCCGCCGGGAGTCGCGGCTCAGCGTCAGGATGCGCAGGCCTTTGCGCTCCAGCATCTCGAAGGAGTAGAGGTGCAGCTTCGTGGAGTTGGAATCCGTGACGACGAAGCGCCAGCCTTCCGGCGTCCGCAGCGCCCCGTTGACCACGATGGAGTGGAACGCCTCGCCGTTGCCGGCCAACAGCGGCTGGCGGAAACGGATGGAGCCGAACAACGCCCCGTCGGCGCGCAGGCTTTCCACGAGGTAACGCTCGTTGATGACCACCCCGGCGTCCGACAGCGTGTAGCCCAGCCGCTCGAGGATGCGCTGCTTCTCGAAGTCGTAGGTGCCGCGGCGGCGCAGCGGGGCGGCCGAGAGGTTCTCGGAGAGGTTCAGGAAGCGGTCGTAGCTCATCACCGCGCGCACGGGCGCCAGCTCGGGGTGGTTGTAGGAGGAGCGCACCGAGCAGTCGCTGAAGCGCTGCGTCTCGATGCGGTCGGTGGACAACGTGCCGGCCACCCCCTCGGGGTCGCGGGCGAACGTCGCGCCCGCCAGCCGCAGGATGTCGGCCGGGCTCACGGCCTGGTCGGGCGTGGGGCGCCGGAGCATGGCCATGTATTCGTGGTAGGCCTTGTCGCCGAACACCGGATCCGTGATGCGGCGCGCCAGGTCCGCGGCCGCGCCCGCGGCCCGCTTCACGCCGTCGCGCCAGGTCGCCGGCGGCGGCGCGCCGACGCCGTCGCGGGTGGCGCGGTCGAGCAGCACGATCTGCCGGCGCTCCACGCGGATGAGCGCGGTGCCGTCGGCGCCGGGCCCGGGGATGATCGCGGGGCGACCGCCGATGAGCGTGAAGTGCGCCTGGCCGTTATCGCGCAGCAAGGCCATCTCCCCGCTGGGCGAGGTGACGACCACGCCGCGGCCCGTGCGCTCGAGCGTGAAGGCCCCGCCCGCCGCGTACACGTCCATGGTGCCGGAGTAGAACGGGATGCGGGTCTCGCGCCCGGGCTCCAGCGCGCGCATGGAGTCGGCGAGCGCGGCGTATTCGGCCGCGCCGACGCGGCGCGGCCCGTCGTCGTCGGGCGCGACGACGCGTTTGCCGAAGGTGGGCCGCGACGCCGCGAATCGCGGCCGCCGCCGCCGCCGGCGCGCGCGCGACGGCGACGGGCGCGGGCGCCTCGAGCGCGGCCGGGGCCGGCGTCTCGGCCATGACGCCCCGGGCCGCGAGCAGGCCCTTCTCCATGAGCTGGGTCTCGTAACCCATCAAACCCTTGAGCTGGGCGCGGTCGTTGGCCAACGTGCTCTCGCGCCCGGTCATCGTGCCGATGCCGGCGTCGATGAGCGCGAACTCGGTGCGCGCGCTCCCGTCGGCGGCGCGGACCTGGCGGACGTGGATGTTCGTGGGGTTGTTGAGGTCCCCGAAGCCCAGCCCCCGGGCGTGCAAAGCCGACACCGCGTCGAGCAGGCCCTGCCAATCCTTGCCGGCGATGGGCGCCAACGGCGGGCGGCCGGCCAACACGTCGCGCAAGGCGACGAAATCCTCGGGCAGGCGCTCCATCACCATCAGCCAGCGCCCTTCCTCCGCGGCGCGGGCCACCGCGTCCGCGTCGAAATGGCGCGCGCCGCCCTCGATGCGGGCGGCGGCGCCCGCGTCCAGGGCCTCGGCGCCGAGCAGGCGCGGCACGCGCACGTTGCCGGGCAGGGCCACGCCGTTCATCGCCGCGAGGACCCGCGGCTCGTTGGGCGTCGCGTTGAGCTTGATGACCACCGCCTGGCCGCCCGCGTCGCCGAGGTAGATGTTGGACGCGTGCACGGCCGTCACGTTGGAGAGGCCCCCGAGCGCCTTGACCCCGGCCGGAAGGGCCGGCGCGGCGGGGCCGGGCTCGACGAGCCAGCGCGGCAGCGGCGCCGCGGCCGGCGGCGGAGCCTCAGCCAACCCAGCAAGCCGCCCCCCTCGGAGGCGCCGACGCGGCGCGAGGCCCTCGTCCGCTCCGAGCCGCGCGGCGGCGGGCGCGTCGGGCAAAGACGTCGCGGGCCCCTTCGGGACCGGGTCCGCGCGGATGGAGTCCAGGCTCCGCGGCGAGGCGCGCGCGAACAAGGCCGGATGCTCCGCGGCCAGCTCGCGGTGGAGCGTCGCGGCGAACTCGTCGAAGCGCGCGGCGCGTTCGCGCGCGTAGGCCGGGTCGGCCTTGAAGTGGGACGCGAAGAACTCCGCGGCGTTGAGGCGCAGCATGTCCACGACCGCGTCG
The DNA here is from genome assembly GCA_965283875.1 of uncultured Elusimicrobia bacterium. Taxonomy (GTDB): domain Bacteria; phylum Elusimicrobiota; class Elusimicrobia; order UBA1565; family UBA9628; genus GWA2-66-18. Next base: position 886,992 of record CBDIQC010000001.1, read on the forward strand.
AGCTTGCCGCTGTACTCCGCGGCGATGGTCGCCGCCTCGTTGCGGCCGCCCCACAAGTAGAGCCGCGCGTCGTTCTGCACGCCCAGGATCTCGCCCGGGGATTCCAGCGCGCCCTTCTGGCGCGCCAGGCCCAGGACCAGGTACTCGATGGAGTGCGTCAGCTCGTGAGCCGGCTTGTTGCCCTTGCTCTCGAGCACGCGCGCCGTCGCCCACAAGGTGAGCGGGATGACGGCGCCGGTCGCCAGGCCGTAGGAGTGGTTGTGGGTCCGGACCTCGGAGACGTTGCCGTTCTTGAAGGCGACGCCTTCGACGGGCACGCCGCCGAGCGTGCCGAAGAGCAGGGCGCCGACGGTGAGCGGGCTGAACGCCGCGATGCGCTGGCGCATCGTGCCGTGGCGCACGGTCTGCCACCACAGCCGCACGGGCGCAAACGGCGAGCCGAGCACCGAGGCCTCCATGCGCACGGCCGGGCGCTCGCCGCCGGCGGCCGCGATGCGGTCGGCCAGGCCGTGGGCCACGCCGTGGAAGTCGCGCGCCACGGCCAGCTTCTCGCTCCCCAAGGAGCGGTCGAGCCAGGTGAGGCGGAACTCCTGGCCCGCGGGCGGCTCCGAGGCGCCGACGCGGCGCGGGCCGGACTCCAGGCCGCGCAGCACGGCCTCGTAGTGGACGCGCAGCGGGTCGGGGCGGCCCAGCGCGCGGTCGAGCAGGCCCGGCTCGGGCACGCGCGTGGTCTCACCCGCGTCGAGCACGTAGGCCCGGTCGTTTTTGTCGCCGGGCAGGCGGCCGTAGCCCACGTTTTCGCCGAACTTGGCGGCGTGGTCCCCGTCGAGGCTGTCGTCGAGGCGCACGCGCGCCTTGATGAGGTCCTCCACGAGCGCGCGCGCCTCCGCGCGGGCGGCGGCGCGGGCCTCGGGCGAGCCTTCGCGCAGCGCGACGGCCAGGTCGCGGCCGGTGAAGCGGTCCTGCGTCACGTAGGCGATCTCGCGCGTCCTGCCGCCCGCCTCGAAACGCGCGACGCCGGTGTCGCCGATCTTCGGCGCGCGCCCGATGGCCGCGAGCGGGGCGTTGCCGCGGCGCTCGCGGCGGGCCTCGGCGAGGCTGTCGGCGCGCGTGTCGGCGCCGGCCTGGTTGAAGAGCTTGAGCACGAGCTCGTTGGAGCCGGGGTGCGCGCGACGTCCTTGAAGGCGCCGCCGCCCAGGCGCTGGACGCTGGCGCCGCCGATGTCGAACGGTGCTGGTCAACGCGCCTGGGCCGAGCGCGCGCTGGAGCCGGCGTCGGCGCGGCGATTCGGCCGCGCCGACGCGGCGCGGCGCGGGCGACGGCTCGAGGCGACACGCGACTCGGGGCCGCCCTGGCGGCGCACGAAGTCGGCGGTTTCGGCCTCGAAACGCGCCCGCTGCGCCGGAGACGGCGGGTCGCGCCCGAAGGCCAGGCCGCCGGAGCGCGACAGCAGCTTCACGAAGTCCGTCAACGGCATCACGACGGATTTGCCCTCGCCGCGCACGAGCGAGTCCTGGAACTCGATCATCGTGCGGCCGCCGACGTCCTTGATGGAGCCGCCGCGCAGGTTCACGGCGTGCGGGCCGCCGCCGCCGACGCGGCCCGCGGCGTAGTTGATGACGACGACCACGTCCTCGCCGCGGGCCACGCGCGAGAACACGGCGCCCGGCTCGACGAGGTCGAGAGAGCGCCCGCTGTCGAGCGCGACGAGTTTGGCCACCGAGCGGATGTCGGCCACGTCGAGGCCTTCGCGCTGCACGCGCTCGAGGAACGCGTCGCCCAGGCGGCGGCGCAGCAGCGCCTGCAGGCCGTCGTAGGGCAGGCCGAGCTGGTTGGACATCGCGCGCAGGCTGCAGGTCATCGCGCCGTCGCCCTGGTATTCGACCCGGGCGTCACCGGCCCGCCGCGGGCCGCGCGGCCGCGCGCCAGGCGCAGCGCCGCCGACGCCGCGGCGTCGGCCTGCTCGACGGTCAGGCCGTCCGGCGAAGCACGCTCGGCGCGCATGCGGCGGCGTAGCGTGCGCGACGGCAGCGCGCCGTCGGTAGGCGGCCGTCGTGACGAGCCGGGCGTCGCAGCCGGCGTCGCGCGCGCGGCGGCCGCCCTGGGCCAGCGCCGTCTGCGCGTGCGGCCAGCAGGTTGCGCGTCGGTCTCGCGGCGCACGCGCTGCGCCACCGCGCCGGCGGGCATGTCCCCGTCGCCGCGGGCGCCCATGGGCGGCCTGGGCCCGGCGCTGGGTCACGGCGCCGCCGGCGACCAGGCGGGCGCGTTCGTCGAGCAGGCGCTCCGCGTCGGCCTTCGCGGCCTCGCGCGCGGCGCCTTCGGGCGCGTCCTCGACGCGGGCCAGCGCCTCGCGCGCGCGCTCGCTCGCGCGCGCCACCGCGGCGTCGTTGGCGCGGCTTTCGGCGTAGAGGCGGTCCACCGCGGGCAGGTCGGCGCCCAGCGCGCGCAGCGCGGACTCGGCCTCCAGGACCTCGGCGCGCAACGACGCGACCTGCGCGGCCGCCTCCGAGTCCTTCAGGGCCGCGAGCGCGCGCTCCTCGGCGTCGAGCCGGCGCACCTCGCCGCGCAAGCGCTCGCGGGAGGCGGCCGAGCGCCTCGCCGGCGGCGCGCGCGCGCTCCGGGTCGCCCGAGGCGCGCGCCTCGGCCAGGCGCGCCCAGGCCTCGTGCGCCGCGGAGGAGCGGCCGGCGCCGCGCGAGGCGTGGAAGTCCAGGTCGGCGCGGGCCGCGTCCAGGCGCGCGGCGGCCGCGTCGAGCCGGGCCGCGTCGCCGGACGCTCGCGCGGCTGTCGACGCCGAACGCGCGGCGCGGTGCTCGCGCACCGCGTCGAGCGTCGCCGGCGATGACCAGACGCCGGCCTCGCGCGCCGCGGCGCGGGCGGCGTACATCGAGGCCGCGCGCTGCGTCGGCGCCGAGCGCGACAGCGTCGGCTCCACCAGGCACTCGGCGCAGAGCCGCCAGCGAGCTGCTGCTGCACGGCATGGCGCCCGACGCAGCGCTGATCGAGCCGTCGCACGCCGAGGCGCGCCACGTCGCCGCGGCCAGCGCGGCGTGTCCTGCTCGACCGTCGACCGCGGTCACGCTGCGGCCCGCGCAGGCGGGCCGTTCGGCCGCGCGCACGTGCGCGGCCTCGTCGCCGAGCGTCGCGCAGCGCCTTGAGCGCGCCAGCGGCCGCGTCGCGCACGCGCCCGGGAACGCCTGGCCGGCGACGAGCGCTGGGCCTCCAGGCCGCGCCGATTCCCGCGACAGGAACAAGGCATCGGCCTGCTCGGCGGTGAGGCGTCCGCCGCGGCCGCGCAGGCGCTCGAGCAAGGAGGGCCCGAAGTCGATGCCGCGCCCGGCCGACGCCGTCACGCCCTGCATCAGGTTGGCGACCGCGAAGGAGGGCGCGCCGCCCGCGTCGAGGTCCACCACGCGCCAGCTCGTGCCGCTCGGGTCCGCGGCGAGCGTCAGCCGCGCGGTCGCGTCGCCCGGGCCCGCGAGCGCCCACTCGCGCGCGGACGCGTCCCAGCGCAGGCCGACCTGCGAGACGGGAGCGTCGTCGGCGCGGCCCGCCTGCAGGGCGCGCCGGAAACCCTCGCCGCCGATGAGCCGCGTCGCGGCGCCCGACACGGCCGCGTCGAGCTGCGCCTGCGAGAACGCGTGCGCGTGCGCCTGCTTGGCGAAGGCCGAGAGGCGCGTCGCGCCCGCGGCCTGCAGCGGGCCGTGCGCGAGCACCTCGAAGCGGCCGCCCTCGCGGCGCGCGGTCAACGAGCTCCAGGCGCCCGCGCCCGCGGGCGGAGCCACGGAATCCGGCGCGGCGCGCACGGCGTCCACGATGGCGCCGGTGTACGGGTCGTGGCGCACCCAGAGCCGGACCGGTTCGGGGCCCGTCAACGCGCGGACCTTGGGATGGCTCGCGGGGCCGTGCTGGAGCTGCAGCGCCGGCTGCATGAGCAGGTTGCCGATGGCGCCGAACCCCAGGCGGTTGGCCGTCAACGCGGCGGGGTAGGACAACAAGCGCCCGACGAAGTGGTTGAAGGCGCCGACGCCGTCATCGACGCGCGCGAGCAGGTCGCGCGGCTCGACGGCTTGGCGCCCGTGGCCGGCATCGGCGCGCGGCGCGACCCGCGCGGGGAGCGCTCCTCGCCGGCGCGCAGGGCGGACTCGCCGGCGAGCTCGCGCGTGAGCGCGTCGGTGCGCGACGGGCCCGGAGCGTCCGCGCGCGCCGTCGGGCCGGCGGGCTGAGGCGCCATGCGGCGGCGATCCGTCGAGTCGCGCGGCCCCCGCCGGCGGCGCGAGCGAGGCGACCGCGCCCGGCGCGTAGCCGTCGGGAGAGTAGCCGTCCGGGCGAATAACCGTCGGCCTCCGGACGCGCCCCGTCGCTCGGCGCGCTCCGCGGCGCCCGCGCGGTCGACAGGGCGTCGGCGCCCGGCGTGTAGCCGTCCGGGGACGCCGCGCGTCGCTGCGCGCGCGCCAGTCGTCGTCGTTGCGGCGCGCGGCGGCCGTCGCTGAGGCGCGCGACGCCGAGGCGCCCAGCGTCAGCGGCGCGCAGCATCGACGCCGCGTCGTCGCGCCGCCGCGCGCCTGGCCGACGCGGCGTCGTCGCACGCCGCGCGCCGGTCGAGCGCCGCGACGGCGGCGGTCGGCCCGACGTCGTTGGCGCCGCGCCCGAGGCAGGCCGTGCCGGCAGCGAGGCGCGGCAGCTTCGCGCACGGTCGGGCGGCGCGGCCGCTGGCGCGTCAACGGCGGGCGCGGTCTTGGCCGCCCCGGGCGCGGAAGCGCCGCGGCGACCGGGGCCGTCGGCGCCGGGGACGACGGCGCGGCCGCGGGCGCGGGCGTCGTCGGTGCTTCCTGGGCTGTAAGCGCCGGGGGCGTGCCGCCGCCGGCGCCGAACAGGTTGCTTTGCGGTCCGGCGCGGCCGATGTCCCCGCCGCCGCGGCCGATGTTGAGCGCGGCCGCCCCGCCGGAGGTGATGCCGCTGGTGTCGCCGAAACGCATGTTGGTGTCGCCGCGCGGCGCGGGGCCCGGGGAGGCGTCGCCCACGCGGCCGGGCGGCGGCATCGCGGGCAGGTTTCCGGGCGCGGCGGGGTCGGGGCGGAAGGTCGGCGCGGGCGCGTCGCCGGGGACGTCGTTGCGCACGGGCGGCGGAGCGGGCACCGCACCGCCCGTGTCCGGAGGCAGGTTCGGGCGCGGCGCGTCGGCGGGCGCGACGGGCGCGTCCGGCGGGCCGCGGGGCGCCTCGGGCGGGTTGATGGTCTCGCGGAAGCTCATGCCGCCCGCGTCGCGGCCGTGCATCTGGAAGTGCAGCCGCCCGCCGTGGAAGGACAAGGCGCCGATCGGCGAGACGAGCATGTCGATGTTGCCGACGATGCCGCGCAGCGCGATGCCCGCGCCCGCCCAGTCGCCGTTGTGGATGGCGTCGTTGAGGCCGACCACCGCGCGGCCGGTGGCGTAGAGGCCGTAGCCCGCCATCGTGGTGGCGCCGGCGACGTAGAGCAGCTTCGCCATGTTGCCGGCGCGTTGGGCCAAGGTCCACAGCTTGGCCATGCCCGGGCCCATCGTGGCCATGCCCGCGGCGAAGTCGAGCACGCCGGCCGTCAGCTCGCCGAAGAACCGCGCCTTGGCCGGGTCCACGCCCGCGGCGATGAGGCCGACCTCCACGCCGTAGCCGACCCAGTCGGTGGCGGGCTGCAGCGTGACGATGCCGAGCAGGCCGTAGTCGCGGAACCAGCCGCCCACCCCGCCGCCGCGCTGGTTGAAGCGGACCTCCTTCTCCTCGAGGACCAGCGGCGCGCCGCCGATGGAGATCTGGGTGCGGTCGGTGTGCGTGCGCCCCAGCAGGGCGCCGCCGAGGAAGTCGTTGTTCTCGACGTGGCGCACGGTCTCCGGGCGGCGCTCCACGATGGTGCCGTTGGGCAGCTGCACGTAGGCGCGCTCGATGCCGGTGACGCGGCCGTCGCGCATGCCCATGACGGTGAGCAAAGACGTCGCGGCGCGGCCTTCGGACTCGACCATGCGGTGCATGGCCAGCCGCGCGACGCCGTCGGAGCCGCGCGTGTAGATGCTGCGGTCGGCGCCGATGCCCACGAAGCCCCGGCCCTCGCGCTCGCCGTCGAAGAAGCGGCGGAAATAATCCGCGGTGAGCGCGGTGACGTCCACGTTCGTGCCGCTCTGGTTGAGCGGCATGCGCCGCTGCAGGGCCGCCGCCGCGCGCGACGCCGCGTCGCTGATGATGCGCTGGCGCGCGGCCTCGCTGCCGCGCCAGCGCGGCAGCTCGAGCGTGGCGCCCAGCGGCGCGCCGGTCTCGCGCACCGCCTCGCCGGACCGGCCGTATTTGATCCACAGGCCCGGGCCGGAATAGACCTCGACGACGCGGCGGCGCGTCGTCACGCCGGCGGCGTCGGTCGTCTCGTCGGTCGCCAGGCGGCGCGTGGGCACCCAGGCGCCGGCCGAGCGGTTGTAGAAGGTGGTCACGCCGGCGCCGGGCTGGCTCACGACGCGACGCGAGGCCCACTCCGTCACCTCGACGCCGGAGAGGTCGTCGATGGTGACGGTCGCCGCGGCGCGCGTGCCGGTCTCCGCGTCCACGCGCTCGACGCCGCGCGCGATGAGGCTCAGGCGCGTGCCGTCGTGGTCCAGGCGCAGCGGGCGCGACGAGGCGTATTCGGCCTCGCGCGTCTTGATCCACGGCGACTGCGGCGGCGAACCGGGGGGCAGGGGCTCGCGGCGCAGGCGCTCCTCGGAGTACGCGTACACGCGCTGCAGGGCGGAAGACTCGACGGTCGCGGCGCGCAGCGCGCCGGCGTCGTCGCGCGTGTAGTAGCGGCCCGTGCGCTGGTCGAGGTAGATTTTCACCGCCGGCGCGTCCCCGGAGGCCGGGCGCAGGAACTCGGCGTAGCCGCCGGAGCCCGCGCCTTCGCGCACCAGGCGCCGCTGGCCGCCCAAGGCGGTGAACACGACGCGCTCCTCGCGCGGGGCCGAGCCGGCGTAGCGGCGCGACGCCTCCGCGCTGGTGCGCACCAGGACGCCCGGGCCGAACGTCCCCGCGCCCGGCCCGGCCATCACCGGCGCGTCGGAGGCGTAACGCAGCGAGACGATCTCCGGGTTGACGGCGCGCACGAACGGGGCGTAGTCGAGCCCGAGCGAGCGCATGGACGCCGGCATGAAGCCCGCGCCGTCGGCCAGCACGGTTTTAAGCTCCGCGCCCGAGCGCTGGAGCTGGAGGAACAGGCGCTCGCCGTCCTGCAGGTCCTCGGCGGTGAATCGCCCGCCCGCGTTCGCCAGCGCGGTCCATTCGTCGCGCAGGCGCTCCTTGCCCGCGTAGGATTGCGCGAGGCGCTCGAGCAGGGCGACCCCGGCCAGGCCGCGCCGGCCGCCGCGGTCCTGGAGGAACCCCGTCAGGTTCTCGCCCACCTGGCGCTGGAGGAAGTCGCGGTATTGGTCGAGCGAGGTCAGCAGGAGCCGGTCGCGCGAGCCCTCCGCCAGGCGGCCGCCCAAGCGGCGCACGTTCTCGGGGTCGGCCGCCGCCGTGCGCGCCCACTCGGCGTCGAGCACCTCGTAGCCGGGGTTGCCGCCGTCGCGGCCGAAGAAGGCGCGCACGCGGCCGAGGGCCGCCAGCGACGCCGCCGGGTCCTCCAGCGCGAGGCCGACGCGGATGTCGGCGATGACGGCGCGCAGCTCGGCCTCCTGGGCGCGCAGGCGCTCGACGACGGACGCGGTCTGGGCGCGGGCGGAGGCGGAGCCGATGATGGAGCGCCATTCCGCGGCGAGCTCGGCCACGGGGCGGTTGGCGCCGTCGCGCAGCGTGCCGCGCAGGAACGCGACGCGCGACTCGTCGAGGCCGGCGTCCGGCCACTGGGACGCGTCGGTCGAGGACAGGTAGCCGCGCTGGCGCGCGAGCATCTCGAGCTCGCGCTCCATGGCCGTCGCGTCGCGGGTCAACACGCGCGAGAGCTCGTCGTTCCAGAAGGCCATCAGCGGGAGCGCGGAGGCGGGCAGGCGCTCGCGCGGGACGGCCTTGAGCTCTTTGACGCGGCGCAGCAGCGCGAGCGTGACCACGCCCGGGGTCACCAGCTCGGCGACCGTGCGCTCCAGGGCCGCGGCGTCCTGGCCCTCGCCGCCGGTCCACTCGCTGAGCCGCGTCGCCGCGGGCAGGACGTAGTCGCCGCGGCCGACGGAGGAGAGCGCGGCCTCGCGGATGGAGCGCCACCAGGCCTGCAGCGCGTCGAGCTGCTCCGGGGTCGGCGGGGCGCCCTCGCGCGAGATGGACTGCATGTAGTCGTAGGCCAGCTGGGCGAACTCCACGGCCGCGGCGTTGCGCGAGATGGCCTGGAGCTGCGCGACCGAGAAGGTCTCCCCCTCGGAGATGCGCCCGGTGCGCCGCAGGTACTCGGAAAGCTGCGCCAGCGCGGCCTGGCCGCCGCGCGCCTGCGCCAGCTCGCGCTCGAGCGCGGCGTCCTGCTCGCCGAGCATGCCCAGCCGCGCCGCCGAGCGCGCGGAGAGCGCCTCCTGCGCCGCGCGCAGCGCGTCGAGGTCCATCCGCCCGCGCGGCCGGGACGTCCTGGAACGCGGCCAGGATGCGCCGGACCTCGTCGCCCGGGTCGCGGCCCGCCACGTAGGCCGCGATGGCCGTCTCGAGCGTCGCGGCGTCGGCGCGTTCGCGCTCGAGCGGCCGGCGCTGGAGGGCCAGGGCGGCGCGCTGGGCCTCGAGCTGGCCCACGCGTTCGGGGCCGAGGTTCGCCAGGTCCTCTTGGAAACGGCGCTCGGCCAGCAGCATCTCCACGCGCAGGTCGGTGAGGCGTTTGGCCTCGCTGCCCGCGATGGCGGCGCGGGCCAGCTCGGCCAAACGCACCTGCCCGGCGAGGTCCGCCTCGCCCGTGCGCCCTTCCCACGCCGCCAGGAACGCCAGCACCGCGGGCCCGTTGAAGCCGTCGCGCTCGCGCCGCGCGGACAGGAAGGCGTAGGCGCCCGTGGCGTAGCCCGAGAAGCCGAACTGCAGGCGGGCCTCGAGCTGCGCGGGCGTCTCGCTGTCGTCGCGGGCGACGCCCAGCTCGACGCCGCGGCGCAGGAGGGCGACGGCGTCGGCCCGCGCGCGCGGCTCGGCGCGGCGGCGCTCGACCTCCTGGAACATCCGGCCGTAGTCCGACTGGTCGAAGACCTCGCGCAGGCCCGGGGTCTCGGCGAGCAGGGCGCGGACCTCGGCCCCGTCGAAAAACGCGGCGGGGTCCTCGCCGGCGTCGAGCGAGCGCGACAGGCGCTCGAGCAGCTGCGGCATGCGCCGGTGGACCTGGAGCGTGGCCTCCTGGCGGGCCGTGTCGCGCGCCAGCAGGCCCGACATGCGCGGGTCCACGGAGCCGTCGGCCGCGAAAAAAGTGGCCCGCAGGTCGCGGTGATAGCTCATCGGCGTGCGCCCGCCGTCGGCCAGCCACAGGGCCAGCTTGACCAGGCCGTCGGTGCGCTCGCGCTGCGCCGAGGTCCAGCCCGCGAACGGGCCGCCGGCCGCCGACATCTCGGTCAGGCGCCGCTCGAGCTCGCGCCACTCGGCCTTGCGTTCGGGCGCGGCGGGGTCCTCGCGCAAGCGGGCGAGCAGCGGCGCCCAGCGCTCGGCGAAACTCTCCTGCGCCGCGACGGACGCGCCGGGGTTGGGCGCCTCGAGAATCAACGTGTGGATGTCGTCGCCGAGCCGGCGCGCGTCGGCGTCGAAGGCCTCGCGCCAACGCGCTTCATGACGTCAAACACGACGTCCAGCCGCCACGACATGGGCGAGCTGTTCTGGATAGACGCCAGCGCGCCGGTGCTGACAGGCGCCTTCCCGGTCTATCGCCGGCTGGTGGTGGCGCTCGACACGGGCGGCGCGATCAAGGGCGAGGTGCGGGCCGACCTCTACATGGGCCGGGGCGACGTCGCCGGCGTCGAGGCCGGCCGTCGTGCGGCCGCGAGGCTGACGACGCGTCGCCGGCGGCGTGGCCGCTGCCATCGCGCGACTGAGCGTCGAAGGCGTCACGCGCGCACCTCGCGTCGATGAAGCGCGGTCCTGGCGCTCGAGCTCCTGCGCGCGACGGCGACGCCGAGCGAGCGCCGCCGTCACGGCGTCGGCTTCGGCCAGCAGGCCGCGGCGGTCGAGCTCGGAGGCCGCGGTCGCGAGGCGGTCGGCCAAGGCGCCGCTGCCCGGCAAGGCGTCGAGCGCGGCGTTGAGCGGCGAGGAGGCGTCGAGCGCCAGCCCGGTGAGCGGCTGCACGACGGCGGTGAAGGCCGGTCCCAGGCGCTCGAGCGCCGTCGGACCGGGCGGGACCGCGGCGGCGACGGGATGCTCGGCGCCGTGGGACAGGTGGGGCATCTCCAGCTTCGGGCGCAGGTCGCTGACGCGGCCGGGCGTCGTCAGGTTCAGGCCGGCCACCGCGGCCGTCGGCTCGCCGGTGCGTCCGGCCAGCGTCGCGGCTTCCGCCGTGGTGCGCGCGGACTTGGCCGCCGCGCTGCCGCCCACGCGCGCGAAGATGCGCGCCTGCTCCTCCTTCGACACGCCCGCGGCGTCATAGACGCGCGCCATCTCCGCGATGGCCGAGCTGAGCTGGGCCTCGTCGCCGCTGCGCAGGAACAGAGACAACGAGGCCTGCGCCCCGGCGAGGCGGCCGAGCATCTCGGGGCGACCCTGGAGCGGCGCCGCCGCCGCGTTCAGCAGCTCGGTGGCCGCGGCGTCCGCCTCCCCGCGCGGACGCGCCGCCAGCTCGGCCGCGAAATCCGCGCGGCGATGTTTGGACTCGAGCTTCTTATGGGCCTCGCGCAGGAGGTCGAGGAGCCCCTCGAACTCGACCGCGATGGGGCGCTCCACCGCGGGCGTCTTGTCGCGCGCGCGAGCCAGCGCGTCTTTAGCGCCGCGCAGCGCCGCGGCGACCGGCTCGGCCGCGTTCTCGATGGCGACCCAGTCGGCCTCGGCGCGTTGGGCGCGGGGCTTGTCGAGCAAAGACAACCCGTCGCGCGCCGTGACCAGGTCCACGCGGATCTTCGGCAGCTCGCGGTCGAGCACGGCCGACACCAGCGCGTAATGCGTGGCGGTGTTCGCCAGGAAGGCGTCCACGACGGGGCGCGCCGTCGAGGACAGCGAGGTGAGCGGGAGCGCGCGGTCGGGGAACTGGCCCTTGAGCGCCGTGAGCGCGGGCGCGAGCGCGGCGGCCTCGCGCGCCGCGAGGTCGTCGCGGCGCAGCTCCGCGAAGCGGTCGGCCGCGGCCTTGGTCAGGACGTCGAGCCGCTCCTTGGGTTTGGCGAGGTCGAAGCCCAGCTCGCGGGCGATGCGGACGTCTTCGGAGGTGTAGGAGGCGGGAACCGCGACCGGCGCCGTGACGACGTCGCCGGCGAGCGCCGCGAGGGGCTGCCAAGGTTGAAGCGCGAGGCTGAGGAGAACCGCCGTCGGCTTCCTGAGAGGGGTCAGGAACCGCATACTCCTCCAAGTATAATCGGATGACTTGCGCTGTCAATACCAAATAATCTTTCATTTATAATCACTATTCGGACCCTATAAAGGAAATATTCATCTGATTCATCTAATAGGCGATTTATCGCCGGCCGCGCTCGCGGGTTTGTCCGCGGCGGTGTTCCTCGCCGGCGCGGTGGACGCGCTCGCCGGCGGCGGCGGGCTCATCACCTTGCCCGCGTATATGGCCGTAGGGCTCGACCCGGCGCTGGTGCTGGGCACCAACAAGCTGTCCGCGTGTTTCGGCACGGTCGTCTCGACCGTGCGTTACCAGCGCGCGCTGCGTTTCTCGGTGCGCGCCTTCCTGCCCGCCATCCTCGCGTCGCTGATCGGCTCCTGGCTCGGCGCGCGCCTGGCCATCGTCGTGGACCCGTCGTGGCTGCGGCCGCTGCTGCTGTGCGTGTTGCCCGTCATCGCCTGGCTCGTCTGGTCCAAACGCGACTTCGGCGCCGACGACACGAGCCGGCGCCTGCCTCCGGAGACGTTGACGCGCCGCGGCGTCGCGGTCAGCTTCCCCATCGGCGCCTACGACGGGTTCTTCGGGCCCGGCACGGGCACCTTTTTCGCGCTGGGCTTCACGCGCTGGTGCGGCTACGACCTGCTCCACGCCACGGCGCGCGCGAAGATCCTCAACCTCGTGTCCAACGTCGCGGCGCTGGCCGCCTTCGCCTGGGCCGGGCGCCTGGACTGGAAGCTCGGGCTGAGCATGGCGGCGCTGAGCGTGGCGGGCAACTGGGTCGGCTCGCACCTGGGCGTGCGCCGCGGCGCCGTCGCCATCCGCCCCGTCGTCGCGCTGGTGTGCGGCGCGTTGTTCCTCAAGCTGCTCTCCGACGCGTGGTGAACGCCGCCTTCCTCGCCGCGCTGCTCGCCGCCCCCGCCCTGGCGGGCGTCGCCGAGCCCGCGGCCGTCGCCGAAGACCTCGCCCTCGTGCTGCGCGCGGCCGGATTGCCCCCCGACGCGGTGGCCTTCGCGCGCGCGGCCACCGCGCCGGCCGCGCCTCCGAGGTCGAGGTCGCTGCGCCGGCGCCCGGACCGCGCGCTGCTCGTACAGCCGCGCCCGGCGCGATGCGGGCGGCCGTTTTACCACGGCCTCAAGGGCCGCTGAGCTCCAGTTCCACAACCCGCGGCGCCAGGTCTCGCCGTCGGCCGCGGCGCTCGGCGCCGCTGCGGCGCGCGCCTGCCCTGGAAGCCGCGCCTGTCGCGGCGCGGCTTCCATCTCCACACCCAGCACCCGAGCGAATGGTCGGCCGGCTTCCTCGAGGAGCGCGGGTCCATCGCCGAGGACCTGGTGCGCTGGCTCGCGCGCAACCGCCAGAACGTGCTGCAGGTCAAAGCCCTGCGCACCGCCGACCCCGCGCGGATGGCCGCGCCCTTCACGCTCGCGCGGCGCCTGGGCGTGAGCGCGGGCCTGGAGGTCAGCCTCGGCTCCCTGCAGCAGAAATCCTACCGTCTGCTCGGCGGCGCCTGGCCGCTGTTCGGCCTGCTGCGTCCCGAGGCCGCCTCGCGCCGCGTCGCGGCCGGCGTCGAACGCCTCGCCGCCGCGCTGCCGCTCGACTTCCTCTCCATCGAGCTGGGCTCCACCGAGTTCACGCCCATGCCGCGCGGCGTCACGCTCGCCTGGCTCGAGGCCGCGCGGGCGGCGGCCGCCGCGCGCGGCCTGGCCGTGTTCACCAAGGTGCACGTGTCCTCGGGCCAGGACGACCCGCGCGTGGGCAACTACAACTTCCTCGCGGCGGACGCGGACCCGGGCGTGGGCGTGCAGGTGCACACCGTGATGCCCTTCGGCCTCGACGGGCCCGCGCCCGTGTACGGCCGCGCGGATTTCTCGGACCTCAAGGCGTTTTTGCTCCGCGAGAAGAGCCGCCGCGCGACGTGGTATTACCCGGAGACGAGCTACTTCATCGGCATCGACATCGACGTGCCGCTGCTGCTCACCGACTACCTGCTCGCCCGCGCGCGCGACATGGACCTGCTCGCGGCCGAAGGCGTCGCGGGCCAGGTGAACTTCACGACGGGCCAGGAGCTCGGCTACTGGCTGATGGACTGGACCGTCGCTTTGCTCGCCGACGGGGACGAACGCGGCGGCCCGCTGGCCGGCCTGCTCGCGCTCGGCGAGGACGCGGCCCTCTGGCGCGCCCACCTCGCCTATCAGTCGCGTTTCTTCGTCGGTGAAGGGCTGCTCTCGACCTTGAGCGCGGCCAACCTCATGGACGAGCTGCCCTTCCTGCGGCCCGAGCACCGCGTGCTCAAGCGGCGCGCTGCTGCGCGAGCTGGAGGCCGACCCGGCCGGGCTGGCCGCCGAGACCTCGGCGCTCGAGCGCGCGGCCGCGGCCGTCCCGCCGACGGCGGGCGTGCGCGACGCGGACCTGCGCGCCCTGCTCGACGTCACCTACGCGCGCGTGCGCCACGCGTTGGCCCTGCGCCGCGCGCTCTCGCGCCCGCGCGGCTCCGCGGAGCGCGCCGCCTTCGTCGCCGCCGCCGCCGCCGAACGCGAGCGGGCGCTGCCGTGGATCCGCGCCGTGGCCGCCCGGACCGCCTACCCCGAGGCGGAGCTGTTCGTCCGCCGCGGCGACGCCACGAGCTACGACTACGGCTACGGCTGGCCGGCGGCCACGTTGTATTTCTGGGAGCGCGAGGAGCGCATCGTCGCCGAAGGCCGCGTCAGCCCGTTTTTCTGGCAGCTCTACGACCCGCTGGCCATCCTCTTCTAATCGAAGTCCAGCACGACGGCGGCGGGGCGGGCCGCGTGGGCGCGTAACCGCGGCGGGCGTTCGTGCTCGGCCTCCGAGCGCGGCTCGGCGTAGGTCGTGTGGTCGATGTAGCCCTGCGGCGCGCCGCGCCAACGCGCCTCGATGACCATGTCGCCGCGCCCGCGGCCCTTGAGCGCGCCGTAAACGCGCTGCGCGATGAGCAGGCTCGTCACGCGCGCGGCTTCCGGCGCGACCCGCGCGAGCTCGCCGAGCGTGCGCGGGAAGCCACCGCGCGCGTCCGGAAAGTGCGACGCGGGCAAATGCGCGTAGGTCGCGGCCATGTCCACGCGGACGCGCGCGGCGCGCGAGTGGACGATGAGGTCCGTGACGGTGTCCTGGAGGCACGCGCTCAGGAACCCGCCGCCGACGACGAAGTCATCGTCGCCCGCGTCCTCCTCGAGTTGCCCGCCCGTCGAGACGACGCGCTCGAAGGCGACGCCCGGCGCGCCCGGATCGAACGTGTATTCGGAGCGGTCGGCGTAGACCATGAGCACCAGCTTTCGCTTGAAGTCCGGCGCGGCGAGCAGCGCCTGGATGCGCGGGCCGGCGGCCGACCGCTCGTCGTAGCTTTTCTCCGGATGCGTGATGACGAGGGTGCGCGCCCCGCAAGGGGCGGCGAGCGCGACGGCGCACATGGCCGCGAACACCCGTCTCATGCCCAGAGTGTAGTCGCCGGGCGCGGGATTTCAAGGGGCGGACGCATGTCGTATCATCTCACCATGCAGGACAAGTTGATTGCCGTTTACGAGCTGCCGGGCCCCGAGGCCGAGGCGCTGCGCCTGGCCAAGGCCGTCGCCTGGGAGGAGACCGTCGAGGTCCCCGAGGATTTCCCCTTGCCCGCCGGCGTGCGCGACGGCGTCGTCGGCAAGGCGGGCGCGGCGACGCCCGTCGGGAACGGCCGCTTCCGCGTCGAGGTCGAGTTCCCCGCCGCGCTCGGCGGACGCGTCGGCACCTTGCTCAACCTGGTTTTCGGCAACGCGTCCATCTGGCCCGGCCTGCGGCTCGTGGACGTGCGGCTGCCGGCGTCCCTGCTCACGTCGTTGCCCGGGCCGAACTACGGCGCCGACGGCCTGCGCGCGCTGACCGGCGCCGAGGGCCGGCCGCTGCTGGCCACCGCGCTCAAACCCATGGGCGCCGCGAACGCGGCGCTCGCGCGCGCCGCCGCGGAGTTCGCGGCCGGCGGCGGCGACCTCGTCAAGGACGACCAGAACCTGGTGGACCGCGACCTGGCCGCGTTCAAGGACCGCGTCGCGCAGGTCGCCGAGGCCGTCAACGCGGCCTCCTCGCGCTGCCTGTACCTGCCCCATCTCTCCGGCCCGCAGGAGGAGCTCGACGAGCGCCTCGAGTTCGTCCTCGCCTGCGGGCTCAAAGGCGTGCTCGTCTGCCCCGCCATCCTCGGCCTCGACGAGGTCCGGCGCCTGGCCGCCTCGCGCCGCATCGTCGTGATGGCCCACCCCGCGTTCTCCGGCGCGTTCTACTGCGACCGCTCGCACGGCATCGAGACCGCGTTGTGGCACGGCCCGTTCATGCGCCTCATCGGCGCCGACATCTCCGTGTTCCCGAACTCCGGCGGGCGCTTCGGCTTCACGCCCGAGGAGTGCCGCGCCATCGCCGCGCGCTGCCGCGAGCCGCTCGGCCCGCTCAACGCCGCGTTGCCCGCGCCGGGCGGCGGCATGAAGCTGGAGCGCGCCGCCGACCTCGCCCGCGACTTCGGCCCCGACGCCGTGTGGCTCGTCGGCGGATCCCTGCTCATGTTCCCCGGCGGCCCGCGCGCCGGCGCCGCCGCCTTCCGCGACGCGATGGCGCGCGCCTTCCCGGCCCGGCCGTGACCGCGTCCCCGGCGCCCGGGGCGGTCACCGTCGTCGTGCCCACGTACGAGGAGCGCGAGAACCTCGAGCCGTTGCTGCGCCGGCTCGACGCCGCGCTGGGCTCCCGCCCTCGGGAGATCCTCATCGTGGACGACGCTTCCCCCGACGGCACGGCCGCCGAGGTCGAGCGCCTGGCCGCGGCCTATCCGGGCCTGCGCCTCGTGGACAACGGCGAACGCGGGGGCATCGGCGCGGCGCTGCGGCGCGGCTACGACCTCGCGCGCCACGAGCTCATCGTCTCGCTCGACGCCGACCTCTCGTTTCCGCCCGAGGACGTGCCCCGCCTGCTGGAGAAGCTGGAGGCGGGCGCCGACCTGGTGCTGGGCTGCCGGCACGCCCCCGAAGGCGCTTACGACGCGGCCGTCCCGGCGACGCGCCTCAAACGCCTGGCGTCGCGCCTGGTCAACGCCGTCTCGCGCCGCGTGTTGGGCCTGCCCGCGCGCGACCTCACCGCGAACTTCCGCGGGCTGCGCCGCGACGCGTGGCGGCGGCTGCGAACGCGCGAGACGGGCAACGCGATGCTCATCGAGACGGCCGTCGAGGCCGCGCGGCTGGGCCAACGCGTCGAGGAGCTGCCCGTCGCCTTCCGCGAGCGCCGGCGCGGCCAGTCCAAGCTGCGCCTCCTGCGCGAAGGCCGGGACGCCGCGCGCCTGCTGGCCCGCGCGGGCGGCGCGGGCGCGGCGGCCGCGCTCGCGCTGGC
The DNA here is from genome assembly GCA_965283875.1 of uncultured Elusimicrobia bacterium. Lineage (GTDB taxonomy): Bacteria > Elusimicrobiota > Elusimicrobia > UBA1565 > UBA9628 > GWA2-66-18. The sequence goes on from CBDIQC010000001.1 coordinate 903,755, forward strand.
CGCCGTCGCGGCGCTCGACCTGGCCCTGGTGTGGCGCTACGCCGCGTCTTTGCCCACGGCCGACGACTGGTCGGCGCTCACCGCCCGCGGCCTTCCGTCGGGCGCGACGCTCGACTGGCTGTTCGCGCGCCACATCGGTCATCTGACCGTATTCACCAAGCTCCAGGTCCACGCGCTGCACGCCTTCGGCGGCTGGGACCTGCGCCTCCACCACCTGAGCAACCAGCTGCTCTGGACCGCGGTCGTGGCCGCGCTGGCCGCGCTGCTGCGGCGCGCCTGCGCGACGCCGCTGGCCGTGCTCGCGCCGTTCCTGCTGCTGGCCTTCTCCTTCAAGACGACCTACGTCACCTTGGCCTGGGTCTCCACCTGCCATTTCGCCCTGCTGTTCTCCTTCCTCGCGACGTCGCGCCTCTTCGACGAGCGCCAGCGCGACCGCGACCTGGCGTGGGGCGCGGCCGCCGCCGTCGCCGCCGTCTTCTCCTACGGCGCGGGGCTGACCTACGTCCTGGTCCTGCTGGCGGCGTTCGCGGCGTTTAAGGCGAAACGCGCGGAGCCGGGGCGCCTCGCGGCCGTGGCGCTGGCCGTCGGCGCGGCCGTCGCGTTGTGGACGCTGCCGCGCAGCGTCCGGGCCCCGTCGGCGTGGGCCGCGCCCGACGCCGGCCTGCTCGCCGCGAAGCTTCGCGGGCCTGACGGCGCACGGCTTCGGCTGGGGCGCGCACCCGCCCGTCGCGTTGGGGCTCGCCCTGGCGGCCGCCTGCGCGGCGGCGCCGCTCGCGCTGGCGCGGCGCGGCCGGCCGTCCGCCGGGACGTGGGCGCTGGGCGCGACGTGCGCCGGCCTGCTCGCGACCATGCTCGCGATGAGCGCGGCGCGCAGCGGGCACGCGGACCCGTGGGTCTCGCTCATCTCGCTGGAAGGCCACTACACCACCTACGCCTGCCTGCTTCCCGCCGTGCTCGCGGCGGCGCTGCACGCGCTGCTGCGCCCGGGCCGGGCGCGCGCGGCGCTCCTCGTCGGCTTGTGGGCGTTCTGCGCCGCGGGAGGCGTGTTGTCGGGCCACTGGAGCGCGGCCGTCTTCAAGGTGCGCGCGGCGATGCACGCCGCGCAGCGCCATCACCTCGTCGAGTTGACGCGCGAGCGCGCCGCCCCGCGCGACGCGCCGGACCGCGCGTTCGTCTCTTTGCTCGATGCGGCGCGGAGCCTGGCTCTGCCGTTCAGCCGCGCCCTCGACGAGGACGCCGCGCGCGCCCCCCGGGCCCAGGCCGTCGAGCTCGCCGCGGCCCGAGCCGCGGCCCTGGGCCCCTTCGTCCTCATGGACGAGGCGGGCACGACGACGCGGCGACGCGGCCGCGCGATCGGCCATTTCACCGACAGCGCGTTGCTCAGCCTCGCCCCGGGAGCCGACGAGTTGCGGGTCATGGCCCCGGGCGCCGCGCCGCTCACCGCCTCCGACGCCTCGCGCCTTCTCATCACCCCCAGCACCCTCGGCTACGCGCGGCTGCCGTTGTACCTCCCGCGACGCCTCGCCGAACGCTGGCCCGCCGCGCCCGCCCGGGTCACGCCGCTGCCCGCGTCGCCGGCGGACGACCGCCCGGTTTACGAGGGAACGGCCCTGCGCGCCGGCCTGTTCGGGCCCCGTCGCGAGGGGTCTTGGGACGCGGGAAAAGGCCGCCTGCTGCTATGTTATAGAGGAAGCGCCGAGATCCGCGTCGGCGACCAGCTCCTGGTCAGCCGCCCCGGCCGGGCCGTCTATCTCCCCCGTCTCCTCCCCGGCCCGGTGCGCGTGGCCCCGGCCCCCGGGGGGTATGCCGGGGTGTGGTTCGAGGCCCTCGGCTCCCGTTGACGGCGCCGACGGGGAATTGCTACACTGGGCCTTCGCCGTCACCGCCGTTGTTAGGAGCAAATCCCCGATCAATAATAGGTATCAGGCCTTTAGGGAGACCCGGGACACCACCCGGATCAACCAGTTCATCCGCGCGCCTCAGGTGCGCGTGATCGACAGCGACGGAAGCCAAATCGGCGTCAGACCGACCAGCGAAGCTCTTGCGATCGCCCGGCAACGCGGATTGGACCTCGTCGAGGTCGCGCCGAACGCGAATCCGCCCGTCTGCAAGATCCTCCCGTATTCGAAGTACAAATACGAGAAGGACAAAGAGGAGCGGGAGTCGCGCAAGAAGCAGAAGGCGGGGCTGCTCAAGGAGTTGCGCTTCAGGCCCAATATCGGTCAGCACGACCTCGACGTCAAGGTCAAGCAGATCGCGGAGTTCATCGACGCTCACGACAAGGTGCGGATCACGGTGGTTTTCCGAGGCCGCGAGATGCAGCACCGCGACCTGGGTTTCAAGCTTTTGATGTCGATTCAAGAGAAGTTGGCCGATAAGGCGGCCGTCGAGCAGGCGCCGATGCCTGACCGCAACCGCCTCGTGATGACGTTGATTCCGAAGCCGCACTAGACGCAACAAACGACAGAAGTCGAGGAACAGTAAGATGCCGAAGCTCAAGTCGCACTCTGGCGCCAAGAAGCGCTTTCGCAAGACCGGATCGGGGAAGATCAAGCACGAGCACCCCGGCCAGCGTCATTTGATGGCCCCGCTCGGCGGCAAGCGCCGCCGCTTCCTGCGCGGCTCCGATTATCTCAACGGCACCGACAGCAAGATGCTCCGTCGGTACCTCCCCTACTAGAGGTCATTACCCATGCGCATCAAATCCGGCGTCACCACTCGCGCCCATAAGAAGAAGTACTTCAAGCTCGCCAAGGGCTTCTACTCCGCCAAGTCCACGCGCTGGCGGATGGTCAAGCAGCAGGTCGAGCAGTCCCTGAACCGCTCCTACATGGGGCGCAAGGACAAAAAAGGCGATTTCCGCACTCTGTGGATCGAGCGCATCAACGCGGCCTGCCGCCAGAACGACACGACCTACGGCCGCTTCATCAACGGCCTGAAGAAGGCCGGCGTCACGCTCAACCGCAAGATGCTCTCCGAGATGGCCGCCCGCGACGGCGCGTCCTTCAAGAAGCTCGTCTCCATCGCCCAGGGCGCCTAAAGACGGCTCCATGACCCGCGCCGACTGGGAGAAATCCTACGCGCGGGTCGAGGCCGCCCTCCAAGGGGCGGCCGAAAACGCCGCGGACCTCCCGACGCTCGAGGAGGTCCGCGTCCGTTTTCTGGGGCGTAAAGGCGAGCTCACCGAGCTGCTCAAGGCGCTCAAGGACCTCCCGCTCGACGATAAAAAGGCGCTCGGCCCCAAGGGCAACGCCCTGCGCGAGAGCTTCGACGCCGCGGTGACCGCGCGGCGCGCGTCCCTCGAGGACGCCGGCGACGCCGCCGCGCTCCAGAAGGACGCGATCGACCTATCGCTCCCGTCGCTGCGCCCTCCCAAGGGCCGGCTGCACCCGCTCACCACGACGCTGCACGAGATGGCGAAGATTTTCTCCCTGCTGGGTTACTCGTGGGCCGAAGGGCCGTTCATCGAGGACGACAAACACAACTTCTCCGCGCTGAACATCCCCGACGACCACCCCGCGCGCGACTCCCACGACACCTTCTACCTCGCAGGCCTGCCCTGGCTGCTGCGCACGCACACCTCCACCGTGCAGATCCGCACCATGGAGGCGACGCGCCCGCCGCTGCGCGTGGTGTGCCCGGGGCGGGTGTTCCGCCACGAGCAGCTCGACGCGACGCATTCGGCCGTGTTCCACCAGGCCGAGGGCCTGGTCGTCGATGAGAACATCGGCTTCGCGGACCTGAAGGGCCATCTCCAGCTGTTCCTGCAGAAGCTGCTGGGCTCGGCGACCAAGACGCGTTTTCGCCCCTCCTTCTTCCCCTTCACCGAGCCGTCCACCGAGGTGGACGTGAGATGTTTCTTCTGCCCGGGCACGGGCTGCCCGTCCTGCAAACACACCGGCTGGATCGAGATCCTCGGCGCGGGCGTGGTGCACCCGGCGGTGTTCAAGTCCGTGGGCTACGACCCGGAAAAATGGTCCGGCTTCGCCTTCGGCATCGGCGTCGAACGCGTGGCCATGCTGCTCCACGGCGTGCGAGACCTGCGCGATTTCTACTCCAACGACCTGCGGTTCCTCCGGCAATTCGATGAAGATCTCGTATAACTGGCTCAAGACGCACGTCGATTTGGAGATGTCCGCCAAGGACCTGGCGGACCACCTCCTGCGCCTGGGCTTCGAGGTCGCGGGGCTCGAGCGGCTCGGCCCGTCCTTCTCCGGCGTCGTCGTCGGCAAGGTCGTCTCCAAGGACAAACACCCCAACGCCGACAAACTCGCCGTGTGCGTGGTCAACGACGGCGCGCGGACGTGGAACGTGGTCTGCGGCGCGCCCAACGTGGACGCCGGGCAGACCATCGCCTTCGCGCGCATCGGGGCCGTGCTGCCCGGCGACTTCAAGATCGAGGGCCGCAAGCTGCGCGGCGTGGAAAGCCAGGGCATGATCTGCTCGCGCGCGGAGCTGGGCCTGCCCAAGGACAACGACGGCATCTGGGTGCTCGGCGAAGGACCCGCGCTCGGCTCCGACGTCGGCGCCCTGCTCGGCCCCGCCGACGACGTGCTCGAGGTCGAGGTCACGTCCAACCGCCCCGACTGCCTGTCCCACCGCGGCCTGGCCCGCGAGCTCGCCGCCTATTTCAAGTGCCCGCTCAAACCCGTCGAATCCGCGGTTAAGGAGCTGCACTCCGTGACCGCGTCCGTGACGGTCGAAGACGCGGCGGCCTGCCCTCTCTACGGCGCGCGCGTCATCGACGGCGTCAAGGTCGGCCCGTCCCCGGACTGGCTCAAGCGCCGCCTCGAGTCCATCGGCCTGCGCCCGGTCAACAACGTCGTGGACGTCACCAACTTCGTCCTGCACGACGTCGGCCAGCCCTTGCATGCTTTCGACGCCGATAAGCTCGCCGGCGGAAAAATCATCGTGCGACGGTCCAAAGCCGGCGAGACCTTGTTGGCCCTCGACCACAAGTCGTACGTCCTGCCCGCGGGACTGCTCGTCATCGCCGACGCCGAGAAGCCCGTCGCCTTGGCCGGCGTGATGGGCGGCGAGGAATCAGCCGTCACCGAGAAGACCCACCGCGTCATCCTCGAGTCCGCGTATTTCGCTCCCGCCGAGGCGCGCCGCTCCTCGCAGGCCACGCGCCTGCGCTCCGACTCCTCCTATCGCTTCGAGCGCGGCGCCGATATCGGCGCGACGGCGGCCGCCGGCGAACGCGCCACGGCGCTCATCGCCGAGCTGGCCGGCGGCAAGGCCGGCAAAGCCGTTTTCGTCGCGGCGCCGCAGCCCGCGCGCCCGCCCATCCGCGCCACCGCCGAGCGTCTCAACAAGGTGCTCGGCTCCGACTTCGACGCGGCCGCCGTGCGCGGCGTGTTGTCCTCCATCGCCGCCGACCTCAAGGACGAAGGCGGCGCCTTCGTGTTCACCGCGCCGTCCTGGCGCCACGACCTCGCCATCCCCAACGACCTCGCCGAGGAGGTGGGACGTTTCCTCGGCTACGACGGCGTGCCCTACCGCATGGCCCCCGCCGCCGCGCGCGCCGCGCGGATCACGCCCGTCGAGGCCGAGTCGCGCCGCGTGCGCGCCGCGCTCTCCGCCCTCGGCCTGTCCGAGGCCTACCACTACGACCTGCTCTCCGAGAAGGCGCTGGCCGCCTGCCGCCTCGACAGCCGCGATCTGCCGCGCGTGGCCAACCCCCTTTCCGAGGACTGGGCGGTGCTGCGGCCCTCCTTGCTGCCCGGCCTCCTCAAGAGCGCCGCCTACAACCTCAACCGCGGCGCCGACGCCGTGCGGCTGTTCGAGGTGGGCAAGACCTACGCCCTGAAAGGGACCGAGCCCCAGGAGCGCTGGCGCGTCGCCGGCCTGCTGCTGGGCCCCGTGCTCGACGCGCGCTGGCAGGGCGCGCGCGCCCCGGCCGCCGGCTTCCACGACGCGAAAGCGTGCGTCGAGGAGCTGCTGTCGCGCGCCGGCCCCGTGACCTGGGCCAAACTCGGCGACGCCGCCGCCGGCGCCACGGCCTCCGACCCGCTTTTCCATCCCGTCAACGCCGCGCGCGCCCTCGTCGGCGGCGTGCCGGCCGCCACCGTGGGCTGGCTGCACCCCCGCGCGGCGCGCGCCTTCGACCTCGAACGCGAGGCCCCGGTCGTCTTCGACGCCGACCTCGACCTGCTCGCGGGCAAGGAGACCGGCCGCGTGAAGTTCGCGCCCATCTCCCCCTACCCGACCTCGCGCCGCGACCTCGCCCTCGTGCTCGACCGCGCGACGCCTTACGGCCGCGTGGAGGCCGTCATCGCCTCGCTGAAGATCGGCGACCTGCTCGATGTGCTGCTCTTCGACGTCTATGAAGGGAAAGGCGTGCCCGAAGGCAAACGCAGCCTCGCGGTGCGCCTCACCTTCGGCCGCCTGGACCGCACGCTCACCGACGCCGAGATCGCCGCGTCCGTGGAGTCCGTCGTCGCCGCCCTCGGCAAGGACCTCGGCGCCGTGTTGAGGTCCTGATGCTCGGCTCGCTCAACAGCCTCAAGCAGCTCGAAGGGCTCGTCAAACAGGTCACCGAGGCCCTGCACAAGGCCAGCTCCGAGAACCGCGAGCTGCGCGAGAAGCTGCACCGCGCCGAGGTGGAGGGCAAACGCCTGCGCGAGGAGCTCAAGGCCGCCAACATGACCTTGGCCCGCCACGAGCGCCTGCGCGCGCGGCTCTCGCGCCTGTCCGAGCGCCTGGAGCGCATCTCCTAATGAACGAGAAGGTCGAGGTCCAGATCGGCACGCGCCGCCTCACCGTGGAGATGGAGGGCCTCACGCCCCTGGAGATCAACGGCCTGGCCGACAAGGTGGGCGAGCGCCTGCGCGAGATCCAGGGCTCCAACAAGGGCGTGGCCGACAGCTCCAAGCTCGCCTTGCTCGCCGCGCTCTCCTTCGTCGCCGAGCTGGAGAAGGAGCGCGCCGCGCACCAGATGACGCAGAACATGCTCGCCAACAAGGCCGACAACCTCTCTCGCGCCCTGCGCGAGTCCTTGGACGCCGGCGCCCCGCCGGCCGAGTGATGTCCGAGCTGTTCGCCGCCGGGACGCAGTCCTCGCCCTTGGCCGCCCGCATGGCGCCGCGCGCGCTCGACGAGTTCGCGGGCCAGGCCCAGCTCCTGGGCCCGGGCAAACTCCTGCGCCGCCTCGTCGAGAGCGGCAAGTTCGCCTCCGCCATCTTCTACGGCCCGCCCGGCTGCGGCAAAACCGCGCTGGCGCGTTTCGTCGCCTCCCAGGCCGGGGCCGACGTCGTCGAGCTCAACGCCGTGACGGCCGGGGTCGCCGACATCCGCAAGGCGGTCGAAGGCGCGAAATATTCGGCGTCTAACCTCGGCAGAAAAACGCTCCTGCTGGTCGACGAAATCCACCACTTCAACAAAACGCAGCAGGACGCCCTCCTGCCGTCGGTGGAGCGCGGCGACGTGCTGCTCATCGGCATGACCACGGAGAACCCTGGTTTTTACGTCAATGCGGCCCTAAGATCGCGCGTGACCGCCTTCGAGTTCCTGCCGGTGCCGGAAGAGGAGCTCGTCAAAATCGTCGAACGCGCCGCGCTCGACGAGGACCGCGGCCTGGGGAAGATGAAGCTCGTGCTGACGCCGGAGGCCAAGTCCCATCTCGTACGGCAGTCGGGCGGCGACGCGCGGCGCCTCTTGAACGCGTTGGAAATCGCCGCGCTCACCACCGCGCCTGACGCTTCGGGCGAACGGCGTGTCACTCTCAGCGTGGCGGAAGAGTCCATCCAGAAGCGGCAAATCCGCTACGACAAGCGGTCGGACGACCACTACGACCACATCTCCGCGTTCATCAAGTCCATGCGCGGCTCCGACCCCGACGCCGCCCTTTACTGGATGGCCAAGATGCTGGAAGCGGGTGAAGACCCCAGGTTCATCGCACGCCGTGTGTTAATCGCCGCCTCCGAGGACGTGGGCAACGCCGACTTCCGCGCCCTGCTCGTGGCCGAGGCCGCCTTCCGCGCCGTCGAGGTGCTGGGCATGCCCGAGGCGCGCATCACCTTGGCCCAGGCCGTCACCTTCATCGCCTGCGCGCCCAAGTCCAACGCGGCGTATAACGCCATCAACAAGGCTCAAGACGAAGTCCGCTCCGGGCCCTCTCGCGAGGTGCCGCTGCCGCTGCGCGACCCGAACATGGACGCCAAGGAACGCGGCCACGGCCAGGGCTACAAATACCCGCACGACTTCCCGGGCCACTGGGTCGAGCAGGCCTACATGCCCTCCCCCGTGCGTTTCTACGAGCCCACCGAGCTCGGCGACGAGAAACGCCTCAAAGAGCGCCTCGACGCCCTGCGCCCCCGCAAAAGTTAACGAAAGGGACAGGCACTTTCGTTAACTCCTATAATCGGGCTATGAAGCGGCTTCTCATCGGGACGGTCGTCGGCGGTGCGTTGTTGTCCGCCTTCGCCCTGACGCCGTGGCCCCACGTGGACGGCGCGACGTTGTGGGGCAACCTGCTCGCCGGCTTCCTGGCCACCTTGCTCCTGCTCCAGCTCGGTCCGCGCTCCCTCGTCGAGAAGGTCCTGTTCCTGCTCACCGCCGCGACGTTGGCCTGGGTCGGCCGCGCGCCTTGGGACAAGACGGCGGGCACGTTGCTGGCGACGTTGGTAGCCTGGTCCTTCACGGGCGCGGCCTTGGCCTGGTTCACCCGCTCGCGCACGGAATAGACGTGGAGACGACGCGCCGTACGGTGACGGTTTCCGAGCTCAACGCGCAGATTCACGAGCTGCTGGAGGCCTCCTTCTCCGAGGTGTGGGTCGAAGGCGAGGTGTCCAACTGCAAGACCTACCCCTCCGGGCACACCTACCTGACGCTCAAGGACGAGAAGGCCCAGGTGCGCGCGGTGCTGTTTAAGGGCGCGGCCTTCGGCGTGAAATTCAAGCTCGCCGACGGGCAGAAGGTCCTGGCGCGCTGCCGCGTCACGTCTTACGAGCCGCGCGGGGAGCTGCAGCTCATCCTCTCGGCGGTCGAGCCGCGCGATAAAGGCGCGCTCCAGCTCGCGCTCGAGCAGCTGAAGGCGAAGCTGAAGGCCGAAGGGCTTTTCGACGAGGACCGCAAGAAGCCGCTACCGCCGTCGCCCTCGGTCGTCGGCGTGGTCACGTCCGGCTCCGGCGCGGCCGTGCGCGACATCATCAACGTCTTGTCGCGCCGTTGGCCGGGCCTGGTCATCCGTATCTGGCCCGTGAAGGTGCAGGGCCCGGGCGCCGCGGCCGAGATCGCCGAAGCCGTGGCCGGCTTCAATACGCTGGCCCCCGACACCGAGGTCCTGCTGGTGGGGCGCGGCGGCGGCTCCATCGAGGACCTATGGGCCTTCAACGAGGAGCCCGTCGCGCGCGCCATCGCGGCCTCCGACATTCCCGTCATCTCCTGCGTGGGCCATGAGACCGACTGGACCGTGGCCGACCTCGTCGCCGACCTGCGCGCGCCCACGCCGTCGGCCGCGGCCGAGCTGGCCGTGCCGGAGAAGGCGGCGCTCCAGGAACGCGTGGGCGAGTTGGCCGAGGCGATGGGCGCGGAGCTGGCCGGCCTACTCGAGTCCTTGGAGCAGCGCCTGGCGCGCGCCGCGTCCCACCCGCTGCTCGGCGACCCGCGCCGCTTATGGGAGCGCGACGCCCAACGCGTCGATGAGCTGGCCGGCCGCCTGCCCGAGGCGCTGGCGCGGCTCGTCGAACGCGCGGGCCTGCGACTGGCCGCGACGGCCGGCCGCCTGGACGCCATCAGCCCGCTGAAGGTGCTGGCGCGCGGCTACGCCATCGCCGAAAGCCGCGGCAAGGTCCTGACCAAGTCTTCCCAAGTCAAAAAAGGCGACCCCGTGCGCGTACGCCTGTCCGACGGCGAGATCTCTTGCGAGGTGACATCATGAGCAAAACCAAGACCGACAAACCCGCGCCCTTCGAGAAATCCCTCGAGGAGCTGGAAGGCCTCGTGCGCGAGCTCGAAGGCGGCGACAAAGGGCTCGAGGAATCGCTCGCCCTCTACGAGAAAGGCGTCGTCCTCGCCAAAGAGCTGACCGCCCGCCTAGAGGAGGCCAAGACGAAGGTCGAGGCTCTCTCCAAGGAAGGCGGCAAACTCGTCAAGAAGCCCTTCGAGCGCGGGGATTAACCCCGCGCCCGTCGCTGCGCCGGCGCAGCATGATTATCGTTAGTTGATGGGACGACGAACGGGATCAGCGCGGGACCAGCGCGAGAGGCAAATGATAGAGCAACTCCAGCTCTTCGGCCACCTTCGCGACTATGCCGCCTGCCACGGAAGGAGGCTCGAGCTTGAAAGCCCGGTAGGACGTGCGCGCGGAGCCGCTCACGGTACCGCCGGCCACCGCGACCGACAGCGTCACAGGATAGTCCGCGCCGCGCACAGCCAGGACGCCTTCCAGCTCGGGGGTTTTCCCCTCCCGTAGCGCCGCCCAGTCCTTCGCGGCAAGCGGCCGCGAGAGAAATACAAGCTCGGGCCGAGTCTCGGCGCCGAGAATTTGAGCGACGTGGCTGTCGCGCTTGAGGTCGCCGCTGTCGAAAGCCGCGATGGGCACGCGCACGCGCAGGCGCCGCGAGTCCTTCTCGGTCACGGCTTCCACCGTCACCGCGCAATTGACGCCGACGGGATCGAGCCGCTTGACCAGAAATAGTCGCTTGCTCGTCTTCCAGGCGACGCAGGCCTTATCCGCGGCGTAAACCGGCGGTTCCGCGCGAGCGAGGACCGCCGCGCCCATGAACATGAACGCCGCGAGAAACAATCGCTTGTTAATCACCATGTTCTTCTCCTTTACATCACCATCTGCCCGACAGCGACAGCCCTGCCGTCGGTGCGGCTTTTGCATCAAGGCGGGTCCCGGCGTCGCGATATTCGAAACGCCGCACGAAAGCCCAGCCCGTCGTCAGCTCCGCTCGCAGCGCTCCCGACGTCGCGGCCAGGCCCGCCTCCGCCGACAACGTCTGCGTCCTTAGCCATCGCCCGTCCAATTCCCGACGGCCGCGCGACGTACCGAATCCGGGCGAGACGCGATAACCGCCGCCGCTCCAACGCAACGTGGTCTTGGCTTCCGTTTTCCAACCCGCCGCAGCGCCGAGTTCGCGCGAGACTCCGAACTCGGGGAATACGAGCCGCAAGGTCCATTTCGGCGCGGGTCTCAAGATGGCCCCGAAGAACGGGATGACCGGGATAGGACCCGCAGGATCGACGCCCAATCCGAGCAGCCACATACGTTCGTCAGCGCCGGCCAGCCGACCGATGACGGTGCCCGCCAGCGTGGCCGAGCGGGAGTCGAGATGCCGGTCGCCCGCCATCGTCGGAGCCAAGGTACCCGTGACGCGCCAGCCGGAATCCAGCGCGGTCTCCCACCCTACGCCTAACCGATAGGACTGCAGCCGGTCGGGCAGCAGTTCCGACGCCGGACGGTCGAGATCGACGCGTTGGGCTGAAAGACCCAACACGAGGCGGCCCGTTCCCAAAGAAAACCTCGTCTCGGCGCGTAGTTCGTTACGAGACTCGGAGAGCCGGCCCGATTCCCGCCCGCCCGACCTCAGGCTACCCGCGCCCGTGTACCCCGAACGAAGGGTCAGCTCGTGAGACGGAGGCGAGCCGGCATGGGCATGCGCAGTCAACGCGGTCAAGATGAGCGCCGCAAAACCCGCCGGCCGCGTAAAACGACTCAAGCGGGCCCCACGAGCAATTCCTCAGATTGCACGGTCTCCGGTCGCGGCTCGCAATGGCTCGTCTTCACGAGTCGTGAATCCGCCGTCCAGCGGTACGCGGGTCTGCAATCCTGATTCGCATCTTGTCGATCGTTCATGATTCCTCACTAAGCGGTGATCGCCTCCGCGGCGGGCGCGGAGCGCGTCTCGGCCGGGCGCGGGGTTTTGTCCAGGCCGCCGGCCCGGCGAGCCAGGCCTAACGACCAGCGGCGGAAACGCTCGAGGAGCGCGTACGCCGCGGGCACGACGAACAACGTCAGCAGGGTGGAACTAATGATGCCGCCCACCGCCGTCACGCCCATGCTGGTGCGCTGCGCCGATGCCTCGTTGAGGCCGATGGCCACGGGCAACATGCCCGCGACCAGCGCGAACGAGGTCATGAGGATGGGCCGCAGGCGGTCGCGACCCGCCTGGATGACGGCCGCGCTCTCCTCCATCCCCCCGTCGGTGAGCTGCTTGGTGCGGTCCACCAGCAGGATGGAGTTCTTCGTCGCGATGCCCAGCAGCAGGATCATGCCGATCATCGAATAGACGTCGAGCGACTTGCCCGCGATGAGCAAGGCGAAGAGGCCGCCGCTGACCGCCAACGGAAGCACGAGCATGATGGTCAAAGGCGTGACGAAGGACTCGTAGAGGCTGGCGAGCACCAGGTAGATGAAGAAGGTGCCCAGCAGCGCCGCGATGGCCATGTTCATGACCAGCTCCTCAAAGTTCTCGGCCTGGCCCTCGAAGCGGTAGGTCACGCCCTGCGGCGGCTTGAGCTCGCCGTCGAGCAAGGTCCGGAAGTCGGACATGACCCCGCCCAGGCCCGGGCCGTCGGGCGCTACGTCGGCCTCCAGGCGCACCGAGCGAGCGCGCGCGGAGCGGTTGACCGTGGACGGAGACCGGCCGGACACCAGGCGCACCGCGTCGGTGAGCCGCACGAGGCGGCCGTTGAGGTTGGGCACGGCCGCGGAGGCGAACGACGCCTCCAGGTCGCGCTGGTCCTCGTTGAGACGGACGCGCACGTCGTATTCGCGCCCGTCCTTGCGGAACACCGCGGGCAATTCGCCCTCGATCTGGGCGCGCAACTCGCGGCCCACCAGCGCCGTGGAAAGGCCGAGGCGTTTGGCCGCGGCGTCATCGACGACCGCGCGCACCTCGGGTTTGCCGGGCTTCTCGCTGAGGTCGGGCTCGAGCAGGCCCGGGTGGTCCTTGAGACGCGCGTACGCCTTGTCGGCGAATTCGCGCAGGACCTTCGCGTCCTGGCCGAGGAAGACGAGGTTGAACGGGCGTTCGCCCGCGCCGAAGTCGTCGTAGTCCTTCACCGCCGGCTTATAAGCGGAGAGCGGCTTGAGCTCCTCGCGCATAAGCTCTTTAAAACGCGTGGTGTTCATCGAGCGCGCTTTGCGCGGAACGAGCTCCACGTAGAAGTCGGCCTTGTGAGACTCGTTGTCGAGCGTGCCGACGGTGAGCTTGGTGGTTTTGACCTCGGGACGGGCGCGCAGCAGCGCGTCCACCTTCGCGGCGGCCGCGGCCGTGGCCTCGAGGCTCGCGCCGGGCTCGAGCTCGAGCGTCACGGAGAACAGGCCGATGTCCTGCGGGGGCAGGAAGGTCTTGGGCACGAAGCCGGCCGCGAACAGGCTCAGCGCGAAGACGGCCAGCGCGCCGCCCAGCACCGGCCCGGGACGACGGCCCCAGCCGCGCAACGCGGCGGCGTAGGAGTCCTCCAGGCGCGTCTGCCAGCGGTCCACCGCCGCGACCGCGCGGGCCACCGGGCCCGTGCCCTTCGGCGCGTGCGCCCCGCCGCCCGCGAAATACGCGGAGAGCATGGGCGCGATGGTGAGCGCGTCGAAGAGGCTGATGGCCATAGCGAAGACGACGGTAAGCCCGAACTCTCCCGCGTTCCACCGGCTAGTGCATCACGTGTAGCGTGAGACGCTTACGCGGTAAGCTGTGTTCTTCGTGTTCCCCAACACGAGGAGAACGAGATGGCTTACAGGCGCGTGACGGCGGAAGAACGAGAGCTGATTTGCCGCTGGCTTCGAGCAGGTGCAGCGCAGCATGAGATCGCTCGACGCTTGGGGCGCAGCCAGGGCAGCATCAGTCGCGAGATCGCGCGCAACACGGGACTGAAAGGCTACCGGCCCAAACAGGCGCACGAAAAGGCGCAGGCTCAGGCCAAGCGAGCGGGACCGCGGCGCTTCACGGAGGCGGTCCGGGCTGACGCGGAGGCGCGACTCAAAGAAGGCTGGACGCCGGCGATCATCGGCGGACGAGCGCGGCTTGAGGGGCGGCCCTGGGTTTGCGCGGAAACGATCTACAAGCACGTCTACGCCGACGCCAAGGCCGGCGGGACGCTGTGGAAGAACCTACCCCGGGCCAAGCGCAAGCGGCGACGCCGCTGTCCCCGGCAGGACGGTCGCGGGCGCGGGCAAATCCCGAACCAGCGAAGGATTGACACCCGTCCGGCCGAAGTAGAGACACGTCGGACCGTCGGGCACTGGGAAGGCGACCTGATCAACGGGGCCAACGGCACGGGGAACCTGGCCACGCTGGTGGAGCGTAAGTCGCGGTTCACTCTGGTCGATCGCACGCAGAGCAAGGAGGCGGAGGAGGTCGCGCTCAAGATCTGCGCCTTGTTCAAGACGCTGCCCCCGCGGGCGCGGCGAAGCGTCACGCTCGACAACGGCAAGGAGTTCGCCCGTCACGAAGATATCGCCAAGGACGCCGTCCTGGACGTGTTTTTCGCCCATCCCTATCACTCGTGGGAGCGGGGCACCAACGAGAACACCAACGGGCTGATCCGCAGGCTCTATCCCAAAAAGTCGTCCTTCGCGGGCATCGGCCGGGCGGAGATCAGGCGCATCGACGCCTTTCTCAACGACCGGCCCCGCAAGTGCCTGGGGTGGTCGACACCGAGGGAGAGCCTGACCGCCTTCCTTGGCTGCGCCCCGTGAAATAGCGGGGCGGTCGCGGAAGACATCCAGCGGCGCCGCGCGAAATTCGCGCGACGGACGGAACAGCAACGTCCACGTCCACGGCCACGTCCTCCAACGGCAACGACATTTCTCTGGACTGGGCCTAACGGCAACGGCTACGATCACGGCAAGGAAGACGGATTAAAACGAAGACCTCAGCTTGCCTCAGGTGATGCAATAGCTACTGGATGTCGGGTCTTTAAAGAACTGGCCGACCACGCCGTTGAGGAAGGCGATGGGCAAAAACACCGCGGCCACCGCCGCGGTCGTGGCCACGACGGCCAAGGACACCTCGCGCGCGCCGTTGACGGCCGCCGACACCGCGGGCTCGCCGGCCTCCTGGCGCTTGAAGATGTTCTCGCGCACCACGATGGCGTCGTCGATGAGCAGGCCGACGGCCAGGCTCATGGCGAGCAAGGTCATCATATTGATGGTGAAGCCCGCGAAATACATGAGCACGAAGGCCCCGAGCAGGGAGTTCGGGATGGCCAGGCCCGTGATGAGGGTGGAGCGGGCGCTTCCGAGGAAGAAGAACACCACGACGAAGGTGAGCACGATGCCCACGAGGATGGTCTCCTGCACGTCCCAGATGTTGTCGTCGATGGCCTTGGAACGGTCCATCACGACGGTGAGCTTCGGACTACCCGGGCGGGAGGCAAGCTCCTCCTGGAGCTTGCGTAGGCGCTCTTTGACGCTAGCGACCACGGCCAACGTGTTCGAGCCGGACTGCCGATAGACCTGGACGTACAGGGCGGGCTTGCCGTTCCAGAAGGCGCGGGTGCGTTCGTCCTGCAGGCCGTCCACGACGGCCCCCAGGTCGCGCACGCGGATGGGCACCTCGTTGCCGCGGAAGGCCACGACGACCGAGCCCACCTCGGCCGGGTCGGTGAAGTCGCCGAGCGTGCGGAACAGCCGGTCGCCGCCGCCGCGCGTGACGCGCCCGGCGGGCGTGTTTTTTCCCGCGGCGCGTAGGGCGTCGGACACCTGCGCGGCCGACACCTCGCGGCGCGCCAGCTGGGCGCGGTCGAGCTCGGCGCGGATCTCGCGTTTACGGCCGCCGATGACCTCGACGAGGCCGACCTGGTCCACCTGCTGGAGCGCGGGGCGCACGACGTCGTCGGCCAGGTCGTAGAGCTCGCCGGGCGGCAGGTCGGCCGACACCGCGATGGCCAGCTGGGGCATGTCGCCCGGGTCGAAGCGACGGATGACCGGCTCCTTGGCGTCCTCGGGCAGCTTGCGTTTGGCCAGCGCCACGCGGTCGCGGACCTGCTGCTCGGCGTATTTGGAGTCGGTCTCGAGCGTGAACTCGGCGATGACGACGCCGACGCCTTCCTTGGCGACGCCGCGCAGCTTCTTCAAGCCCGCGATGGTGGAAATCTCGTCCTCGAGCGGCTTGAGCACCTGGGTCTCGATCTCGTCGGGGCCGGCCCCGGGGTACTCCACGGTGGCGTTGACCACCGGGAAGGTGACGTCGGGGAACAGGTCCACGCCGAGGCGCGTCATCATCAGGGCGCCGGCCGCCAGCATGAGCACGACCATGCTGGTGACGAACACGGGGCGTTTGACCGACAGTTCGGGGAGATCCATGGGTTATTCCTCGGAGTACGGCTTCATGCGCGCCAACGTCAGCTTCACGCCCAGCTCGGCGTCCACGCGCGCGCGGCGCGCCGACGCCCAGTCCTGCTCGGCCTGCAGCACGAAAAACGTCGTGGTGCGCCCTTCCTCGCGGCGGCGTCGCTCGGCCGCCGCGCGCTCCTGCTGCGTCTCTTCGATAGCCCGAGCCAACGTCACGCGCTCGCGGGCGTCACCCAGGCCGGCCTCGAGGTCGCGCCAGCGCTGCGCGGCGTCGAGCTCGGCGCGTCCGCGTCGCGAGGCCGCGGACACGGCCTCTCGGCGGTAGCCGTCGCGCACGCCGCGCACCAGCGCGGGGTCGAGCGAGAAGGTCGCCCGTACGCCCACGGCGTAACGCGGCCCGTCGGGGCTGACCGAGTCGTTGACGGCCTGGGACGCCGCGCCGCGACGGCCGTTGAGCGCGCCGGCGGCGTGCAGCTCCACGGCGGGCCGCGTGCCTTCCACGCCGAGGCGCGCCTCCGCGGCGGAGGCGGCTTCATCGTGGCCGGCCGTCGCGACGTCGTCGGGGAGCGCCGCGCGGCGCGGCAACGCGCCGTCGTCGTCGAGCCAGGCGAGCTCTCCGGCCGCTTCGCCGCCGCCGAGCTGCGCGGTGAACGCGCGCTCCGCGGCGCGTTTCTCGTCGGCCGCGGCCCGCAGCTCGAGCGCGCGCAGTCTCACGACGGCTTCGGCCTCCAGGCCTTCGGAGCGGTCCGCGAGCTGGCGTTTCACGCGGTCGGCGACCCAATCGCGCAGCGTCTCGGCGCGTTTGAGGCTTTGCCCCGCGATCTCCTCCTTGCGGCGCGCGGCGGAGAGCGTCCAATACGCGGCCTCGGCCTCGGCCAATAAGCGCCGGCGCTCCAACCGGGACTGGCGCGAGCGGCCCAGCGCGCGTTCGCGCGTCGCGTCCACACGCGCGCGGGTCTCGCGACCGAACACGTTGCGCCACAGGTCCAGGCTCAGCTCGCCGCCCGGGCTGGCGTAATAATAGGATGGCGGCCGCACGAAGTTCGGGTCCGCGCCGTTGAGGTCGTTGCGCGAGAAGGCGTAATACACCTTGGCGCTGAGGCCCAACGACGTCTTACGGCTGAGGCCCGCGCGCGCCGAGGTGCGCTCCACGCGTTCGCCTTCGGCCGCGGTGAAGTTCTTGGGCGAGGCGTCGAGCGAACGCTCCCCCTCGAAGAACATCAAGGGCGACAGCGGCAGTTCGCCTTCGGCCGCGCGCGAGCGCGCGCCCGTCTCGGCGTCGGCCGCGGCGCGCACGCCGTCGTGTTTCTCCTCGACCTGACGCAGGAATGCGTCGAGCGGAAGCACCTGCGCGGAGGCCGGCGCGGCGAGCAGGGCCAGGCTTACAATAATTCGACCGGCGTTCACTTTATGACCATCAGTCATTTTTTCGGCAAAAAAAATCATACTCCTCCTAACGCCGCGAGATGCCCCGCAGCGCGAACGCCTTTACCTCTTGGTACTGCTCTTCCTGCGTCATGCCCGTTTCCATACACTCCACGCCTTCCATCTCGGTGAGCCCGACCATCGCGGCGTGTACGCCGAGGATGAGGGCCGGCACGGGTTTATCGAGGATGACGCCTTCCCGGATGCCCCTCTCGAAAACGGGCACGAGCAGGCCCATGATTTCCTCGTCGAGCGTCTCGAGCTCCTTGCTCAGCTCAGGGCCGATGATGCTGTGAAAATCCTCGCGCCGGCAGTAACGCACCAGGCGTTTGTATTCGGACTTCGTGTTGTGGCCACGCCAGAACACGTCGAGCGTGGCGCCCAGCACCTCGAGCGGCGGCCGGGTCCGGTCAATCTTGGCGATCTCGGCGATGAGGCCGCGATGGAAGTCCAGGACCAACTTCGCGTAAATCTGATCCTTGCTCTCGAAGTGTTTGTAAACCGTGCCTTTGCCGATTTCGGCCTTGGCGGCGATCTGGTCGATGGTCACCGACTGCCAGTCGTCCCGGTTGAACAGGGCGAGCGCCGCCGCGAGGATTTCCCCCTCGCGCCGCTCGAACTCCCGTTCCTTCCTATCGATAACAGGCGTCATGACTATCGGTCATTTCGTGACTGGCAGTATTATAATGGAGCTCGGCGTTTTCGTCAAGGCCTATTTTCACGGCAACGCGGCGCGCGCGAAGGCGCGGGCCGCTTCAATCTGGCGCGTATCGGCCACGGCGCCGGGCGCCAGACGTCCGAGCGCGAAACGAGGGAACGAGCCGAGATGGCGACGCCCGTCCCCCCACTCGGAGAGCCGCGCGATTTCACGCCGCGACCAACGCGCGCCGATGAAGGTCGCCGCCAGGTCGTCGAGGTCGTACGCGTTGCCGGGCGTCGCCGCGTCGCGGCGCTCCTTCTCGAGGGCCGCGCGTTCGCCGAAGCCCTCGGCGATGCTCTCGAGCCACGCGCCGTAAACGAAGTGGAACGCCCAGTCGAGCCGGCCCTGCAGGCCGATGGTCCGCGGGCGCTCCCGGTCGCCCAGCCAGGTCACCAGGCCGGCGAGCATCACCTTGGCCTCCTGGGCGCCGCCGCCCCGGCTCGCCGCCAGGGCGCAGGCGCTGCGGAAGATCTCGGGGAAATCCATACCCGTCGCCTCGAGCCCTTCGGCGAGGCGGCGATAATACGCGTGGTCGGTCTCGCCGAAGCCGACGGGCATCGGCACGACCTGCGAGAGCGCGATTTCCTCGCGCAAGACGTCGGACAGGGACAGGCGCGGCAGGTCGAAGGACGACGGGGTCGGCGTCGCCGCGGCGCGCGCCGCGGCGCCCAGCAGCAGGAGGCTAAGCCGGCTCGCCGACGAGGTCATATTCCTCGGCGCCGACGATCTTCGTCTGCACGAAGTCGCCGATGCGCAGGTAATGCTCGCGCGCGTCGATGTGGACCTCGTTGTCCACCTCGGGGCTGTCGGCCTCGGTGCGGCCGTAGAACAGCGGGCCTTCTTTATAATCCACGAGGACCTTGAGGGTCTTGCCGATCTTGGCCTTGTTGATGGCCAAGGAGATGGGCTGCTGCACGGCCATCACGGCTTCCGCGCGCCGCTTCTTCTCCTTGGCGGACACGTCGTCCTTCAAGGTGAAGGCGTGCGTGCCTTCCTCGTGCGAATAGGGGAACACGCCGAGGCGGTCGAAACGCGTCTTCTCGACCCAGGCCAGCATCTCCTCATGGTCCTTCTTGGTCTCGCCCGGGTAACCCGCGATGAGGGTGGTGCGCAAGGCGATGCCGGGCACCTTCGCGCGGATGGCGTCCACCAGCGCTTCGGTGGAGGCCTTGGTCGTGCCGCGGCGCATCGAGGCGAGCATGCGGTCGGTGACGTGCTGCAGGGGCATGTCGAGGTATTTGGCGATGTTGGGGCGTTCGGCCATCACGTCGAGCACGTCGAGCGGGAAACCCGTCGGGAAGGCGTAGTGGAGGCGGATCCAGCCGATGCCCTCGACGTCGGAAAGCGCCTTGAGGAGGTCGGCGAGGCGTCGTTTGCCGTACAGGTCGAGGCCGTAATACGTGGAGTCCTGCGCGATGAGCAGCAGCTCGCGCGTGCCGGCGCCGGCGAGGTGCTTGGCCTCGGCGACGAGCTCCTCGATGGAACGCGACACGTGTTTGCCGCGCATCAAGGGAATGGCGCAGAACGAGCACGGCCGGTCGCAGCCCTCGGAGATCTTGAAATACGCGTAGTGGCGCGGAGTGGAGATGAGCCGCTCGCCGACGAGCTCGTGTTTGTAGTCGGCGCCGAGCGCCTTGAGCAGGCGCGGCAGGTCGCGCGTGCCGAAGTAGGAATCCACCTCGGGAATCTCTTTGACGAGATCGTCTTTATACCGCTCGGAGAGGCAGCCGGTGACGAGCACCTTCTCGACGAGGCCCTTTTTCTTGGCGTCGGCGAAACGCAGGATGGTGTCGATGCTCTCCTGCTTGGCGTTATCGACGAACCCGCACGTGTTGATGACCACGACCGCGGCGTCGCTGTCGTCCTGGTCGTGCTCCACGGCCACGCCGTTGGCTTTGAGCTGCCCCATGAGGACCTCGGAATCGTAGAGGTTCTTGGAACAGCCCAAGGTGACGACGTGGACCTTCTTCTTCTTGAGGGTTTTGGTGCGCATCGAGGCGGGGACCGCTTCCTTTAGTATATCACGCGCCGGCCTCGACGGTACGGCGCTCGACGGGGGAAACAGAATTATCTTTATATTTATTTGATTTTTTAACGACTTGTGGCTCAGGAAGGACCCTGGTATACTGAGGGTATGAGCACGGCGCAGGCCTGGATCGAAGTCCCCTTCAAACCGCTCAAAGAGCAGGCGGGCATGCGCCTGGACGCCTTCCTCGCCGCGCGCCTCCATAAATACTCCCGCGCCCAGGTCCAGACCGTCATCGGGGAAGGCCGCGTGTTCCTGCGCGGCCGCCCGGCCAAACCCTCCGCGCGCGTGGCCGACGGCGAAACCGTGCTCATCCGCTACCCGCGCACCGAGGAGCCGCCGGTGCCGCACGAGACCATGCCCGTCCTCTATCAGGACGAGCGGCTCGTGGTCATCAACAAGCCGGGCGGCACGCTCAGCCACCCGACCGACAAGGTCTTGCACAACACGGTGACCCATCTGCTCGCCAAGCAGCTCGGCCGCAAGGTGTTCCTCGCCCACCGCCTCGACCGCGAGACGAGCGGCGTGCTGCTGCTCGCGCTCGACGCCGAGGCCGCGCGCGCCATCCACGAGCAGTTCCTCGCGCACGGCGTGAAGAAGGAGTACCTCGCCGTGGTGCTCGGCGACGTCAGTTGGACGAAAAAAACCGTGGACGCGCCCATCGGCGATGAAGGCGGCGTCATCAAGGTCCGCCGCGCCGTCGGCGTCGAAGGCGGCGACGAGGCCGTCACTGATTTTGAGCGCCTCGCCCATGACGGGCGTTATTCGCTGCTCTCGGCCAAGCCGCGCACCGGCCGGCTCCACCAGATCCGCGCGCACCTCGCCTCCATCGGCCATCCCATCGCCGGCGACAAGCTCTACCACGGCAAGGGCGAGGCGTATCTCAAGGCGGTGGACAAGAGCCTGACGCCCGCCGACCTGGTCGCCCTCGGCGCCGAGCGCCAACTCCTGCACGCCTGGCGGCTCTCCTTCAAGCACCCCGAGGACGGCCGCGCGCTGCGCTTCGAAGCGCCCGTGCCCGCCGACTTCCCGCTGCGGCCGGAGGCGACATGAGCCGCTTCGACCCCGTCGTCAAAGACGGCATCGCGCACGTCTATCTCGTTTACGACGTGGGCCTGGCCATCGGCCTCGACGTGGCGGGCAAGAACCTGACCGCGCTCACCGAACGCGCGCCCATCCGCCACCAGAGCCGCGCCCCGAAATATTTCGAGTTCCAGCCCTACCCGCTGCGCGTCACGCAGTCCTCCGCGCCGCTGGCCATCGGCGCGTGGCGCACCGCGCCCAACGTGGAGCTGGTGGTCTATGACTTCGGCGCGGTCACGGTGTGTTACCAGATTCCGCTGGCCGGGCCTTTCTCCTCCCTGGCGCCTCTCTCCGAGCAGCTTTACGACAACGAGACCCTGCTCGCCGACTCCCGCCGCCTCGTCGAGGAGCTGCTCAAGGGCATCGCGCCGGCTGTCAACCGCCCGCAGATCGCCCCGGCCTACGAGGACTACGTCATCTTCCAGGTGAAGGAATTCGCCGAGTCGGGCGCGCGCGAGCGGCTCGTGGCCGAGGAGGCGACCTTGCTCGCCCAGGTGCTGCGCGCCGACGCGGACCTGAGCTCCAAGCAGGAGGTCGAGGACGCGCTCTCCTGCCAGGTGTCCTACGGCGCCGACGACCTGACCTTCGTGGACTGGGTCAGCGCCATCGTCTTCGCGCAGAACGCCGACGACACGCGCGCCGTGCTCGAGTTCGCGTCGGTGCAGCTGCTCGAGCTGCGCCACCTCGACGCCCAGCTCGACGCCTCGCTCGAGCGCCATTATCTCTCGCTGTCGAACCTCGGCCGGTTCAGCATCTTCACCAAGGCCGACAAGGAGCTGCGCGAGCTCGGCGAGATGCAGGTGGAGAGCGCCGTGCTCTTCGAGGGCATCAACAACGCCATCAAGCTTCTCGGCGACCAGTACCTCGCGCGCCTCTACCAGCAGGCCGCGCGCCGCTACCACCTCGCCGCCTGGGACGCCAGCATCCAGCGCAAGCTGCGCACCATGGAGAGCATCTACGAGAAGATGGAGCACGTGCTCTCCACCGCGCGCCTCGAGTTCATCGAGTGGATCGTCGTCATCCTCATCGCCTTCGAGATCGTGATGCCGCTGTTCGAACGGCTGTTCAAGCGTTGACCCCCCGCGCATGAGGCCGCTGCTCGCGCTCGCCTGGCCCATCATCGTGTCGCGTTCGACCCAGGTCGTCGTCGGCCTGTCCGACGCCCTGATGGTCGCGCATCTCGGGGAAGCGTCCATGGCCGCGACCACCGCGGGCTCGCTCAACGCGGTCGCGGCCTTCATCTTCCCGATGGGCATCGTGTTCATCGTGTCGAGCTTCAGCTCGCAGCTGCACGGCCGCGGCGACCATCCGGGCGCCCGGCGCTACGGCTGGTACGGGCTCGGCGTCGCCCTGCTCGCGCAGGCGGTGATGCTCGCGGGCCTGCCCCTGCTGCCGAAGGTCCTCGGCCTGCTCCACTACGCTCCCGACGTCGAAGCCGCCATGACGGCGTATCTCTCCATCCGCCTGCTCTCCACGGGTTTCGCGGTGGGCGTGGAGGCGCTGAGCCACTACAACGGCGGCCTCGGCGACACGCGCCTGCCCATGCGCGCCAACATCGCGGCCATGTCGCTCAATATCTTTTTCAACTGGCTGCTCATCGACGGGCATCTCGGCTTTCCGGCGCTGGGCGTGCGCGGGGCGGCCTGGGGCAGCGTGCTGGCCTCGCTCGGCGGGTTCCTCATCCTGTTCGCGGCCTTCCTGCGCGAAGGGCGCGCCGTCGCGGCCACCCCGCTGCGGCTCGGGGAGTTCCGCCGGATGCTGGGCTTCGGCCTGCCGCTGGGGCTCAACTGGTCCTTCGAGTTCTACGCCTTCATCGCCTTCGTCAACGTGGTCGTCGCGAGCCTGGGCACCGCCGCGCTCGGCGCGATGATGGCCGTCATCCAGATCAACTCGGTCGCCTTCATGCCGGCGTTCGGCCTGGCCAACGCCGGCTCCATCCTCGTGGGCCAGGCCATCGGCGCCGACAAACGCGACGACGTGCCCGCGCTCGTGCGCCTGACCTTCCTCAGCACGGCGGGCTGGATGTGCCTGGCCGGGGTCGCGTACCTCGCCGTCCCGTCTTTGCTCCTCTCCCCGTTCGCCTCTCCCGACACCGACGGGACCTTCCTGCGCGTGGGCGTGACCATGCTGATGATGTCGGCGCTGTGGCAGGCCTTCGACGCGGGCGGCATCACCTTCACCGAATGCCTGCGCGCCGCCGGCGACACCACCTTCCCGATGTGGACGCGCTGCGCGCTGGCCTGGGGCTTCTTCCTGCCGGGCAGCTGGCTGGCGGTGCGCCGCTGGGGCGGCGACGAGCGCCACGCCATGGCTTTCCTGCTCGCCTATCTCGGCCTGCTCGCGGCCATCCTCTATCTCCGATTCCGCGGCGGCGCCTGGCGCCGCATCCAGCTCGTGCCCGAGGTGCCCCTCGCATGAACGCTCCCCTCCCGCCCCCCGCCCCCAGCCGCGCCTCATCGAGGTGGGCCCGCGCGACGGGCTCCACAACGAGAAACGCGTCGTGCCCTTGGAGGCCAAGGTCGCCTTCATCGACGCCTTGTCCGACGCCGGGCTCGCCGACATCGAAGCCGGCGCCTTCCTCGACCCCAAGGCCTCCCCCGCGCTCGCCGATTCGCAGCAGGTGTTCGCGCGCATCAAACGCAAGCCCGGCACGACCTACGCCGCGCTGGTGGCCGGCGAGCCCGGGCTGGAGCTGGCCTTGGCGCTGAAGGCGACGAAGCTGCTCGTCGCGGTGGACGCCTCGGAAACCCACTCGCAGAAAATCGGCCGCGCCGGCGTCGCCCAGACCTTGGCCCGCCTCAAACCCGTGCTCGCCCGCGCGCGCGCCGCGAGGCTGCCGGCGCGCGCCGTCGTCTCCTTCGCCTTCTGGTGCCCTTACGAGGGGCTCATCGCGCCGGCCAAGGTCGCCGACCTCGCGCGGCGCCTGAGGACCTGGGCGCCACCGAATGGTCCATCGGCGACACGCTCGGCAAGGCGTCTCCCGACGAGGTGCGCCGCCTGCTGAGCGTCCTGCTCAAGGCCGTGGCCCCGGCGTCGGTGTCCCTGCATTTCCACAACACGTTCGGGCGCGCGGTGGCCAACGCCATCGTCGCGTGGAAGACCTTCGGCGTGTCGCGTTTCGACGCCTCGGCCGGCGGCGCGGGCGGCTGCCCCTGGGCCCCGCGCGCGTCCGGCAACGTGTCCACCGAGGCGCTGCTCTCCGCGTTTAAATCCGCGGGCGCGGACACGGGCGTCGATGAGACCAAGCTGAAGGCCGCGTCGGCGGCGCTGTTCGCCCACCTCGGTCGGCCGCCCGGCACGCGCCCGTCATGACTCCGGGCTGACCGCGGCCTGACGCGCCCCGAGCGGGGCGTCCGCGCCCCACGGCGCGAAAAACGGGAGCAGGAGCATCGCCGGCAGGCCCGCGGCGATGGTGACGAGGAAAAAGCCCGGCCAGCCCGTGGCCTGCGCGATCTTCCCCGCGGGCGCGACCAACACGTCGCGGCTGAGCGCCATCAGGCTCGTCATCAGCGCGTATTGCGTCGCGGAATAACGCGGGCTGCACAGGCTCATGAAGAAGGCGCCGAAGCCCGCGACCACGAGCCCCGCGCAGAAGTTCTCGACGATGAGGCAGGCGACGAGCAGCGGGTAACGCGGGTCCAGCGACAGCCACAGGTAGCCGAGGTTGCTCGCGATCTGCAGCACGCCGAAGACCCAGAGGCAGCGGTTGACGCCGAAACGCGTGATGGCCGCCCCGCCGCAGAGCGCGCCCACGATGGTCGCCAGCAGCCCGAGCCCCCCTTGGATGGCGCCGACGTCGGTCTGGGTGAAGCCCGACTTGAGCAGGAACGGCGTGGCCATGTTGCCGGCCAGCGAGTCGGCGAGGCGGTACAGCGTGATGAAGACGAGGATGACCGCGGCGCGCCACGGCGCGCGCGAGAAGAAGTCGCGGAACGGCTCGATGACGGCGTCGGCGAGCGTCGCCGGCGGCTTGCCCGTGTCGGGCGGCTCGGGCGCCCAGGCCGTGGCGCAAAGCCCGAGCAGCATCAGGCCCGCCATCGAGAGATACACCAGGCGCCAGCTCATGCGGTCGGCCATGATGAACGCGGCCGAACCCGTGATGAGCAGGGCCGCGCGGTAGCCCACGACGTAGGCGGCGACGCCCGGGCCCATCTCGGAGCGGTCGAGCACGTCCACGCGGTAGGCGTCGATGACGATGTCCTGCGTGGCGCTGAGGAAGGCGACGCCCAGCGCCGTGAAGGCGAAGGCCAGCACCGCGCCTTTCGGGTCGCCGAAGGCCAGGGCCGCGATGGCCAACGCGAGCGCCATCTGCGTGCAGGCCATCCAGCCGCGGCGCCGGCCCAGGAACGGCGGCGCCCAGCGGTCCACGACGGGCGACCACAGGAACTTGGTCGAATAAGGAAGCCCGACCAGGCTGATGAGGCCGATGGTGGCGAGGTCCACCTTCTCGGCCGTCATCCAGGCCTGGAGCGTCTTGCTCGTCAAGAACAGCGGCAGGCCGCCGGACATGCCGAGCAGCGCGACCGCGGCCATCTTGCGGGTGGCGTACACCTTCAGCCAATGCGGCGCCGACGTCGCGGGAGCGGCCATGAGCCGCAAGGATACGCTTCGCGCCCGCCCCCGTCAAGCCCGCGCGTTAAAGCTTCGTCACGTAGCGCGAGACGTGGGCCTGGTTGCCCTTCGGGTCGGTCAGGGAGAAGACGATCGCGGTGCGGCCGTAACGCACGCGCACCGTGATGGCGAAGGTTCCGTCCTCGTTGATCTTCACGGGCACGCCGTTGATGTGCAGGGTCAGGCGCTGGTCGCGCAGGATGCCCGCCGCGCGCGCGACCTCGCCGCCGATCTGGTCGTTGTTCTCGGGCGAGATGATGCTCAACGAGGCCGCCAGGCGCTCCTCGTCCGGGTCCGTCTGCTTCAGGCCGAGGCTGTAGTAATGCGCCGGCTTGAAGGCGCCTTCGACGCCGAGCAGGTCAACGGCCGCGACGCGCCACCAGTAGTTGCCGGGCGCCAGGCCGGTCTCCGAGGGAATGAAGCGGTCGCCCTCGTCGTAGAAGCGGTCGAACAGCGGCTTGCGGAAGTCCACGGTGGCCGACGCCTGCACGTGGTAGGCCTTGATGGGCTGACCGATCTTGAGCACTTGGATGTCGCCGCGCACGGATTCGACGTCGCCTTCCGGCTCGGGCGCGGGCGGCTCGGGGCGCGGGTCGGCGGCGATGCCGCCGCCGGCTTTAAGCGCGGAGAGGTGCTCCTGGGCCTTGGCCTCGAGCAGCGGGAGGTCGCGGGCGGGGCGCAGCGGGCCGGGCTTCATGCCGGGCGGCACCGCGGTCTCCATGCCCGCGGGCACGTCGAGGCTGGCGCCCTGGGCGTCCACCGTCGCGGTGCCGCGGATGACCTGGACGCGCGTCGTGAGGTCGGGCTCGACGGAGGCGAAATAACGCGTGTCGCCCGAGCGCGGCGTGACGCGCGCCGAGGACGTGACCACGCGCGCCTTCCCGGCGAACACGCCGCCGCGGCGCAGCACCAGGTCGGACCCCTCGTCGGGCTTGATGATGGCCATCGAGTCGGCCTCGAGATTGAGCAGCTCCTTGTCGAGCAGCATGACCCGCGCGCGCGAGTCCGCCATCGTGCGCACGCCGTCCCCGCGCCGCAGCTCCATGCCGACCTTGACGCCTTTCCAGGCCGCGGTCTCGCTGCGCCGCCAGCGCACGTCGTTGACGTAATAGGTCAGGTGCGCGGCGCGCAGGGCCGCCTTGATGAGGCGCACGGGCACGCGCAGCACCATCCCGGGCAAGGCGACCGTGGGGTCCTTCAGCGGCAACTGATTGTGGGGCAGGATCTCGTCCCAGCGCGAGGGGTCGTCGAGGTATTTGTTCGCGATGGACCACAACGTGTCGCCCGGCCGCACGACGACGTCCTGCAGCGGGCCCGCGTCGGCCGCCCGGCAAGGGGCCGCGAGCGAAACCAGCAGCGCGAGCAGGGCCAGGGCCTTCACCCCCGGAGTGTAGCCGGGGACGCGCCCCAGGTCAACGGCGCGCGAAGCGCTATAATCCCCCATGCCCGTGCGCGCGGCCTTCTTCGACGTCGGCAACGTCCTCCTGCGCTTCTCCCACCGCAGGATATTGCGCAAGTTCGCCTGGGCCGTCGGCCGGCACCCCGTGAAGGTCACGCGCCTGCTCTGGCGGGAGAAGGTCGTCGAACGCATCGAGACCGGGGCGGTGGACGGCGAGGAGATCCACCGGCTGTTCCGCGAGGAGCTGGGCTACCGGGGCACCTACGCGGGCTTCCGCCGCCTGTGGTGCGACCACTTCACGCTCGACCGCGGCTCGCACGCCCTGCTCAAACGCGTGGGCGCCGCCGTGCCCACCTACCTCCTCTCCAACACGAACGCGCTGCACTTCGACTACATCCGCGAGCGTTACGCCTTCCCGTCCCAGGTGCGCGGCATGATCCTCTCCCACGAGGTCGGCCTGCGCAAGCCGGACCCGGCCATCTACCGCGCCGCGCTGAAGCTGTCCGGCACCCGGCCCGAGGAGACGTTGTTCGTGGACGACCTCGCCGAAAACGTCGCGGCCGCCGCGAAGCTGGGCCTCGTCGCCGTCCGCTTCAAAGGCGCCGCCGACCTCCGGCGCCGCCTCGCCGCCCTGGGGCTATAACAGCGACGCGGGCAGGCGCAGGCGGAAGGTCGCGCCTCGGCCGGGGACGCCTTCGGCCTCGATGGTCCCGCCGTAGAGCTTGGCGATGCGGTCGCACAGGGCCAGGCCGATGCCGCTGCCCGGGTAAGCGTCCGCGGAGTTGAGGCGCGCGAAGGGCTCGAGAATCTTGGCGGCGTAACGCGGCTCGAACCCCTGGCCGTTGTCGGCGACCGCCAACTCGAGCGAGCCGTCGCCGCCGCGGGAAGCCGTCACCGTCACGACCGGGGCCACGCCGGGGCGCCGGAACTTCACGGCGTTGCTGATGAGATTGAGGAGCAGCCGGCGCAGGTGCGTCTCCTGGACGCGCACGGCCGGAAGCGGCCCGGCGCTCACCTTCGCGCCCGCCTCGCGGATGGGCACCTCCAGGTCCGAAACCACGGCGGCGAAGACGCCGGACAGCTCCACCGGCTCCGAAGACGGCAGCGCGTGGCCGACGCGCGAGAGCGCGAGCACGTCCTCGATGAGCACGGACATGCCGCCGGCGCAGCGGACGATGCCGTCGATGAGCCGCGCGCGCTGCTCGTCGTCCGGCCGGGCCTTGAGCTGGGCGGCGAAGTCCGCGATCTTGCGCAGCGGCGCGCTGAGGTCGTGCGCGGACGCGTAGGCGAACATCTCCAGGTCGGCGTTGGTGCGCGCGAGCTCCTCGCCCTTGAGCCGGACGGCCCGCTCGGCCTCCACGCGGCCGGTCACGTCGCGGAAGTGCCCAGACCCGTCCGCGGAACGCGCGGTCGGATTCGAAGATGGGGCTCGAGTGGCGCTCGAAGACCCGGCCGTCCTTGAGCGCGATCTCATCGGAGCTGATCTCCTGCGGGCTCGCGTACAGGCGCTCGACGCCGTCGAGGAAGGCCTTCGGGTCCAGCAGTTTGTCGAGCACCGAGCGGAGCGCCTCGTCGTCGGAACGCGACGCGACGACCTCCGGCGCGATGCCCCACATCTCGATGAAGCGGCGGTTGTACATGACGATGCTGCGCCGCTCGCTGACGACCAGGATGCCGTCGGGCGACGCCTCCTGCTCCGCGCGCAGCAAGGCGCCCTGGTACTCGAGCTCCGCGGTGCGGCCGCGCACGCGGTCCTCGAGGGTGGTCATGAGGCGCCGCACGTCCTCCTCGGCGCGTTTGCGCTCGGTGACGTCCTCGGCGACGCCGACGGTGTGCGCGAGCCGGCCGTTCTCGCGCACGCCCGCGACCACGACGTGCGCCCATACCAGCGCGCCGTCCTTTCGCACGTAGCGCTTCTCGAGCTCGAAGTGAGCGACCTGGCCGTCCTGCAGGGATTTAAAAAGCGCCTGGCAGGCCGGGACGTCGTCGGGGAAGGTGACGTCGTCGAAGCCGCGCGACTGCAGCTCCTCCTCCGTGTAGCCGAGCAGGGCCTGGAGCGCGTCGTTGGCCCGCAGGAAGCGGCCCGTCGGCGACAACGTGGCCAGGCCCAGGCGGGGGCTCGCGTACAGCGCCGCGAACCCGCGGCCCAGCGATTCCGGCGACAACGGCTTCTCGGCGGAGGCCATATTACTATTGTAACTGATGAAGCGGCCCGTCCCCTACGTTAACTGGGGAGGACTTCTTTGCGGCGGCCTTTGAGGAGGTCGAGCTTGGAGACCTCGCCGGCCATCATGGCGGAGACGATGAGCAGGCCGCCGGCCGCGGCGCCGGGGACGAAACGTTCGCCGCCGACGGTCCAGGCGAACACCGCGGCGAAAACGGGCTCGAGCGAGAAGATGAGGCTCACCTTCACCGGGGCCACGGTTTTCTGCGCGTACATCTGGATGAAGAAGGCCGACAGCGTCGGGGCGACGGCCAGGAACATGATGATGCGCGCGGCCGACTCCGTCGCCACGCCGAGCGGGCGGCCGGAGGCGAGGCACCAAATCAACGCCATCAGGCCGCACATCCAGAACTGGTGGAAGGCGAGCACCACGGCGTCCGCGTCGGCGCGGACGTAGCGGTCGGTGACGAGCAGGTGGCCCGCATAGGTCGCGGCCGCCACCAAGGTGATGACGTCGCCGAAGTTGACGGACTTCACGCCCCCGGTGAGCAGCCACAGGCCCGCGAGCGCGAGCGCGGAGGACCCCCACTGGACCTTGGTCGGCGGCTGGCGCATGAAGACGAGCAGGAACAGCGGCACGAAGATGACGAACAGCCCCGTGATGAAGCCCGAGTTGGCGGCCGAGGTGTAGCCCAGCCCCACGGTCTGCGTCGCGTACAACGCGAACAGCAGGACGGCGAGCAGGAAGCTCTCCTTAAGGTGGCGTCCGGCCGCGCGGCGCGACAACGCCCACGGCGCGAGCAGCAGGGCGGCGAGCAGGAAGCGGTGCGCGACCATCGCGACGGGGTCCACGCCCGCGAGCGCGTCCTTGACGATGTAGAAGGTCGAGCCCCACACCGCGGCGCAATACACCAGGCCGAGGTCGAGGGCCCAGGCCGGCATCACGCCTTCCGGCGGGCCGGCGCGCGCCGCAGCGGCGCGTTTTTAGCGCAATAGACCAGGTTCACGAAGGTCATCGCGCGCGTCATCGAGCCCACCCGGTTCTCGGGCACGGTCAGGCGCCCCGCGACCGACTCCATCGCCTTGGCGTCGAAGTTCCCTTCGAACGACACGTCCACCAAGGTCGCGCCGGGCTTGACCCAGTCGGGCTGGAGGCGGAAGGCGGGGTCGGGCACGGCCGTGACGACGACGTCGGCGCGGCGCACGCAGTCCTCGAGCAGGGCGCGCGGCGTGCGGTCGTAACACTTCACCACGGTCGCGCCCAGGTTCTCGAGCATGAGGCCGAGCGGCTTGCCCACGCGCATGGAGTTGTTGACCACGCAGGCGAAGGCGCCGTCGAGCCGCAGCTCGGGCTCGGACTGGAGCAGCTTGACCACCGCCTTGGCCGTGGCGGGCACGACGCATTTGACCCCGCGCGCCTCGTCGAGGAACCGTTTGTATTTGATGAGGTAGCCGAGGTTGAGCGAGTGCAGCCCCTCGACGTCTTTGTGCGGGGACAGCAGGTCCATGACGTCCTCGTCCTTCACCGCGGCCTTGAGGGGATAAAACATCATCGCGCCGGTGACGGCCTTGTCGTCGTTGATGCGGCGCACGAGGGCGAGCAGCTCCTCCTCTTGGTGGGCCTCGTGCGGCTCCACCACTGATGCCCAGGCGCTCGGCGTCGCGCACGATGAGGTCGCGGTAGCGCAGCGAGGCGGGATTCTGCTCCGGGCGGAACAACACGGCGGCCAGCCGCGGCTTGCGCTTCATGGCCGCGATCTCGCGCGCCGCCCAGTCGAAGTAGCGCGCCGCGGCGCCCTTGCAGTCGAGGATCCGGGCTTTCATGCGGGGGCCTATGATAGCATAGGGCCGTGAGCGCCCCGCGCACGCGGCTAGACCAGGCCCTCGTCGAGCGCGGGCTGTTCCCCACCCGCGCCAAGGCCCAGGCCGCGGTGATGGCGGGGCTGGTCCTCGTGGACGGCAAACCCGCGCCCAAGGCCGGGACCCCGGTCGGCCCCGACGCCGAGCTGACGCTCAAATCCGACCCGTGCCCCTACGTCTCGCGCGGCGGGCTCAAGCTCGCGGGCGCGCTCGACGCCTTCGGCGTGGACCCGACGGGGCGCGTCTGCCTCGACCTCGGCTCCTCCACGGGCGGCTTCACCGACTGCCTGCTCCAGCGCGGCGCGGCCCGGGTGCACGCCGTGGACGTGGGCACGGCCCAGCTGGCCGACAAGCTCAAGAACGACCCGCGCGTGATCAGCCGCGAGAACACCCACGCCCGCGACCTCGACCCGGCGTGGTTCGACCCCAAGCCGAGCCTGTGCGTCGTGGACGTGTCCTTCATCTCCTCGACCCAGGTGCTCCCGCATCTCCTGCCGTGCCTCGCGCCCGGCGCGGAGCTGCTCGTGATGGTCAAGCCGCAGTTCGAGGTCGGCGCCAAACTCGCCCCCAAAGGCGTGGTCAAGGAGCCGGCCGTGCGCGCGGCGGCCGTCGCCAAGGTGCGCGACGCCGCGACGGCCCTGGGCCTGCGCGCGTTGGGAGAAAGCGAATCCGTCGCGCCCGGGCCCAAGGGCAACATCGAGATTTTCCTGCGCCTCGCGCTATAATGAACGCATGAAGGTCCTCATCGCGGAAGACGACGCGACCAGCCGCACCTTGCTGCGCGCCGGCCTGGCCAAACTCGGCCACACCGTCATCGAGGCGGGCGACGGCGCCGAGGCCTGGGAACTCCTGCTCTCGCAGGGCCCGCGGGTCGTCGTCAGCGACTGGATGATGCCCAAGTTCGACGGCCTCGAGCTGTGCCGGCGCGTGCGCGCCCGCCGCGACACGCCCTACGTGTATTTCATCCTCCTGACCGGCACCATGCTCGGCGGCGGCCATCACGCTCGCGCGATGGAGGAAGGCGTGGACGATTTCCTCACCAAGCCGCTCGACTTGGAGGCCTTGCGCCTGCGCCTGCGCGTGGCCGAACGCATCGTGAGCCTGACCGAACGCGTGCGCACGCTCGAGGGCATTTTGCCCATGTGCTCCTACTGCCGCCGCATCCGCGACGAACGCGGCGGCTACCAGAGCCTCGAGGACTTCGTCTCCGACAAGACCCCCGCCCAGTTCTCCCACGGCGTCTGCCCCGACTGCGCCCAAAAACACTTCCCCGACTAGCCCCGGCGAAGGGCCCGCCCCGGCTATATTAAGGATGCAACCAGGACGACATTGACGGGGGTGGGGTGCCCTGTTACAATGGGCTGAGATGCGCATCGGCCTCGTCACCCCTCCTTCCATCTTCCTCCTGGACGAACGCGTCTTCATGACGCTCGGCATCCTGCGGGTGGCCGCCGTGCTGGAAGAAGCCGGCCATGAGGTCGAGATGCTCGACCTCTCGGGCATCGAGAACTACGAGGACGTCGTGCGCCTCCACGCCGCCCGCAGCGCGGCCGAGGTGTTCGGCGTCACCGCCACGACGCCGCAGATGCCCGCCGCCTACAAGATCGCGCAGGCCCTGCGCGCGGGCAAACCCTCCGCGCGCATCATGCTCGGCGGGCCGCACGTGACCCTCGTGTCGGCCGCGGCCAAAGGCGAGCTCGCGCGCAAGGCCCCGGGGCGCGCGACCAAGGCGCTCGACACCTTGATGGCGGCCTTCGACGTGCTGGTGCCGGGCGACGGCGAGGAGGCGGTGTTCGCCGCCCTGCGGCCGGAGGCGCCAAAACTCGTGGACGGCGACGACCCCCGCTCGCCGTTTTTCCTCACCAGCCAGCGCCTCGACGAGCTGCCGCTGCCGGCGCGCCACCTGGTGGACGCGAAGAGCTACCGCTACGCCATCGACGGCGTGCCGGCGATGAGCCTCATCGCCCAGCTGGGCTGCCCGTTCTCGTGCGGCTTCTGCGGCGGCCGCGAGTCGCCGATGCTGCGCCGGGTGCGCACGCGTTCGACGGCGAGCGTGGTCGCCGAGCTGCGCCACCTCTACGAGACCCACGGCGTGACCGGGTTCATGCTCTACGACGACGAACTCAACGTGAACACCAAGATGGTCGAGCTCATGGACGCCATCACTGCGGAGCAGAAGCGCCTCGGCGTGGAGTGGCGCCTGCGCGGCTTCATCAAGGCGCAGCTGTTCACCGACGCGCAGGCCGCGGCGATGTTTCGGGCGGGGTTCCGCTGGATCCTGACCGGCTTCGAATCCGGCTCGCCGCGCATCCTGCAGAACATCAACAAACGCTCGACGCGCGAGGAGAACACCCGCTGCGTCGAGATCGCCCGCCGCCACGGCCTGAAGGTCAAGGCGCTCATGTCGTTGGGCCACCCCGGCGAGACCGAGACGACCGTGCGCGAGACCAAGGAGTGGCTGCTCGCCTCGCGCCCCGACGATTTCGACGTCACCATCATCACCACCTACCCGGGCACGCCGTATTACGACCGCGCGCTGCCGCACGCGACGGAGAGCAACGTCTGGGTCTATACCTACCCGGAGACCGGCGACCGCCTGTACAGCTACGAGGTGGACTACACCAAGACCGCCGACTACTACAAAGGCGACCCCGACGGCGGCTACAAGGCCTACGTCTATACCGACGAGCTGTCGGCCGAACGCCTCGTGGCCCTGCGCGACGAGGTGGAGCGCGACGTGCGCAAGGCGCTGAACATCCCGTTCAACGCCTCGCGCGCCGCCCAGCGCTTCGAGCATTCGATGGGCCAGCTGCCGCCGAGCATCCTGCGCGAGACCAAGAAGGTGCCCGCGTGAGGCTGCTGCTCGTGCCCGACCCCAGCTCCCCCAACGGCGAGGACGCCTTCTGCCGCGAGGTGGCCAAACGCGCCCCGGCGCGCGGGCACAGCGCGTCGGTGCGCGTCGTCGCGCCCGGCCCCGCCGCGGCGACGGCCGAGCTGCTCGCGCGCGAACGTTTCGCCGCCGACCACGACGCCGTCTTCATCAACAGCCTCCAGCCCGCCGCGCTGAAGGCCGCGCACGCCGCCGGCAAACCCGCCATGCTGCGCCTCATCGACTCCTACGCGGGCGCCTCGCCCGCGGCGCTCGCCGAGGTGCAGGAGCTCGCGCGCGCCGCCGACATGCTGCTCGTGCCCAGCCGCCACCTGCTCGGCGTCGTCGCCGGCTGGGGCATCGGCCCGGAGCGCGTGCGCGTCGCGCCCTACGCCTACGACCAGATTTTCGCCCAGCAGATCGCCTTGGTGACGCTGCGCGCGTCGCGGCCCGCGGCCTTCGGCATCGTGACCGCCGGCGCGCTCGACGAGTTCACCCGCCCCGCTTTCGAGACGGCCCTTTCCGCGCTGGCGCGCCTGCGCCTGGACTGGCACCTCACCATCATCGGCGACGGCCCCGCGCTGCCGGCCCTGCGCGAGCGCGCCAAGTCCCTCGTGCTCGGCGAGAACAAGCTGTCTTTCCCGGGCGAGCTGCCCCACCCCAAGAAGATGGAATACCTGCGCGCGGCCAAGGCCTACGTCGAGCTGGGCGGCCACCTCGGCTTCCCGTCGCTGGCGCTGCACGCGCTCTCGGAGGGCTGCCCCGTCATCGGCGTCAGCGCCGGCGCGGTCCCGGAGCTCATCACCCATTTCAGCAACGGCCTGCTTTTCCCGCCCGGCGACGCCGCCGCGCTGGCCGAGCAGGTGCTCAACCTCGCGGCGACGCCCGGCCTTTCGCTCAAGCTCATCGCCGAAGGGGTGCGCACCGTCGAACGCCACTCCTGGGACGCGACCGCGACCGCGGCGCTCGACGCCATGGAGTCGCTCGGGGTCAAGGCGTGAGGATAACCCGATGATCATCGCCCTGCTGCTCGACCCCGCGGACTGCCCCGACTTCCCCGAAAACGAGGCGGAGGTGCTCGGGCGGCCGTTGAGCGCCTACCCCCTCATCGCCGCGCGCCGCTCGCGCAACGTGGGCCGCCGCTACGTGCACGCGCAGACGCAGATCGTGCGCCGCACCGCGATGCAGTACGACGCGGTGCTCGTCGAGCCGCCGCTGGAGCACCCCCGCAACCAGCTCGAGGCGCTGCTCTACAGCTGGCGCTTCATCAAGGAGGACCTCGCGCACGAAGGCGCGGTCTGCGAGCTGCTCGTCGTGCTGCACGCCCACACCGGCACGGTCACCGCGGAGATGATCGACAAGGGCGTCGAGGCGCTGGCCAACGACCCCAAGCTCGACTCCGCGGCGTCGGTGTCCATCTACGACCGCTGGAACCCGCGCCGCGCCCTGCGCGAGACGCCGGAAGGCCACGTCGAGCCTTTCGACCCGACGCCGCCCCCCGAGGGCGAGGCGTTGTACCCGGACTGGGGCTGCATGGTCCTGCGCCCGGCCCTGCTCGACGGCGCCCCGGGCGACTGCGACCCGTTCCCCTTCTGCGGGAAAACCGTGCTGCCGCTCAAGCAGCGAGGCGGCGGGCCCGTGGACTACGCCTGGCAGGTGCCGAAGATGGAGTACTGGCTCAAGAAGCAGGGCCTCACCGACGCGTCGCCGTCGTGGGCGCCGCAGCCCAAGCTGCAGACCTCGCCCAAGCCCCTGCCCAAAACCGAACGCCGCTGATGAGCGTCTCTTCCCACCTGACGCCCGAGCCGGAGCGGCGCTTGTGGGCCATCCTCGATTCGCTGCGGGCGTCCGTCGCGGCCGCGGACTGGCAGCTCCTCGCGCTCACGGCGTTTTCGGCCGCGGAGGCCCTGCTCCTTCGCTTCACCGGTCCCGGCGAGGCGGCCGGCTCCTTCGTCCTCGCCGTCGCCGCGTGCCTCGGCCTCGCCGCCTTCGTCGCGCGCCCGAAGCTCCCCGGCAACGGGACGCGGCTCGACCCCGCGCGCGGCAAACAAAGCGTCGATGACTCGCTCATCACCGCCGAGGACCTGGCGAAATACGCCCACGGCGAGCTCATCCTCAAGATGGACCGCTACCTCGGCGGCGGCATCACCGCGACGCAGTACCACGAGGACTTGGTGGCCGAGATCGGCGTCAACGCCCGTCTCGCGGTGCGCAAGCGCCGGATGCTGGTCATCCTCGGCGGCGTCGTCCTGCTCGGCCAGCTGTGCCTGCTCGGCCGCCCGCTCTAGCTTAAGGCGCGCCCCACGGCGCGGGCGGCGGCTCCACCGGCCGCGTCAGGTCGAACTCCACGCGGAACTCCCGACCCGGGCGCGTGAGCGCGTAGCTGTAGGTTTTTCCGGGGACCAAGCCGACGACCCAGACGTTGTCCGCCGACTGCGGGATGCCGCCTTTGATGAACATCTCCTTGGACGCCACGTCGGCGGGGAAGGATTGGCGCTCGGCGGTCCCCGGCTCGGCGGTGTCGCCGCCATACAGGGTCATGTCGTCTGGCGCGCCGTCCTGGTGACGGTGGTCGTGCTTCAAGCGCAGGCCCGCGCCGGTCCGCGTGAACACCCAGGTCCGCGAGCGGTCGTCGCCGACGTGGAACGGGACGCGCACGACGCCCGGGGCGCATTCGCGCACGTGCATGGTCAGCGTTTTGCCTTCGAACGGGTCGGGGCCAGGCCCTCCGCCGACCTTGGCGGCGATGCGGCCCTCGAAGGCCTTGCCGCACAACGCGGCCAGCTCGGCCATGAAGGCGTCCTGCGGGGACGCCGCGGCCGGGGCCTTCCCCCCGCCGGCGCAGCCGGCCAGCGCGACGCACACGACGAGGGGCCAGGTCTTCATGGGCCCATCATACGAAATGATAGAATCCCCCCGATGAGCGTCCGGCCGAACATCCTGGTCACCGGCGGAACCGGCCTATTAGGGAAGGGCTTGGAAGAGACGGCCCCTTCCGGGGTCGGCATCACCTCCGTCCACCTGCGCGACTACAAGGTCCCCGCCAAACGCGCCCGCCACCTGTCCGTCGATCTGCGCGACAAACGCGCGGTGGAGCGCCTGTTCGACAAGACGAAGTTCGACGCCGTCATCCACGCCGCCGGCATCGCCAGCGTCGATTACGTCGAGACCAAATACGCCGAAAGCCTCGAGTCCAACATCGTCTCCACCCTCAACGTGACCGCGGCCTGCCGCACGCGCGGCATCCACCTCGTGTACGTCTCGACCAACGCGGTGTTCGACGGGACCGACGCCCCCTATTCGGAGAAGGACCCCGTGAACCCCGTCAACAAATACGGGCGCTTGAAGGTCGAGTGCGAGCGGCTCGTCCAAGAGACGCTGGAGAAGTGGACCATCGTGCGGCCCATCCTGATGTACGGCTGGAACCGCACGGTCACCCGCCCCAACCCCGCGACCTGGGTGTATGAGAAGCTCCTGCGCGGCGAAACCGTCGAGCTCGTGGACGACGTGCGCGAGAACCCCCTCTACAACCACCAGTGCGGCCGGGCGTTGTGGGCCGTCCTCAAGAAGCGGCCCGCGGGCACGTTCCATCTCGCCGGCAAAGACGTCGTCAACCGCTACCAGTTCGGCATGGCCGTCGCGAAGGCCTTCGGCCTCGACGGGAGCCTCATCAAACGCGTGACCAGCGCGCGTTTCCCCTCCATCGCCAAACGCCCGCCGGACACCACCTTCGTCGTCAAACGCATGGAGAAGGAGCTCGGCGTCAAAGCGCTGGGCCTGGCCGAAGGGCTGGCCGACATGAGGAAACACATGGAGGGCGGCGCGTGAAGAAGAACAAGGCGGCCCTCGACTCCGTGCGACGCACCCTCGACATCGAGGCGCAGGCCCTCAAGTCCGCGCGCGCCGCCGTCGGCCCGGCATACGCCAAGGCCGTGGAGCTCATGGCCCGCTGCCGCGGGAAGGTCGTCGTCACCGGCGTGGGCAAGTCCGGCCTCGTCGCGTCCAAAATCGCGGCCACCTTGTCCTCCACCGGCACGCCCGCCCTGCACCTGCACCCCGCCGAAGCCCTTCACGGCGACATCGGCTTAGTCGAGCGGCGCGACCTCGTGCTCGCCATCGGCAAGTCCGGCGAATCCTCCGAGCTGACCGCGCTCCTGCCCGTGTTGCGCCGCCTGGGCGTCAAACTCATCGCCGTCACCGCGGTCGCCGACTCGGCGCTCGGCAAGGCCGCGGCCGTCGTTTTGCACACGCCCATCGGGCGCGAGGCCTGCCCGCTCGACCTGGCGCCGACCGCGAGCACGACGGCCGCGCTGGCCGTGGGCGACGCCTTGGCCGTCGCGCTCATGGAGCGGCGCGGCTTCACCAAGGAGCGTTTCGCGCTCCTGCATCCCGCCGGCCAGCTCGGCAAACGCCTGACCTTGCGCGTGCGCGACGTGATGCGCTCCGGACAAGAGCTGCCCGCGGTGCGCGCCGACGCGGGCCTGCGCGCGCTCATCTCGGTCATGACCGCCAAACACGCGGGCGCCGCCGTGGTCGTGGACGGCCGCGGCCGCTTCCAAGGCCTGGTCACCGACGCCGACCTGCGCCACGCCATGGAGAAAGGCGGCCTTGAAGGCCGCACGGTCGCGTCGGTGATGAACGCGCGCCCCACGACCATCCGCCCCGATCGGCTCGCCATGGACGCCGTCGAGCTGATGACCGACCGGCCGCGCCCCTTCAACGTCTTGCCGGTCGTGGACGCGAAGGGCCGCGCCGTCGGCCTGGTCCAGATTCACGACGTGCGCAAGCTCGGGCTGTAATGCCGCGCGTCTCCGTCGTCATCCCCGCCTACAACGCCGCGAAGTTCATCGCGGCCACGCTCGACAGCGTGAAGGCGCAGACGTTCACGGATTGGGAACTGGTCGTCGTGGACGACGGCTCGACGGACGACACGAAGGCCGTGGTGGACGCGTGGCTGGCCCGGACAGGCGCGGCGGGGACCTGCATTAAACGCGCCAACGGCCGCATCGCCGCCGCGCGCAACACCGGCCTGCAGGCCGCCAAAGGCGAGCTCATCGCCCTGCTCGACCACGACGATTTCTGGACCCCCGACAAACTCGCGCGCTGCGTCGCCGAGCTCGACGCGCACCCGGACGCCGTGCTCGTCGGCCACCACACCGACGTCGTCGAGAACGGGAAAACGCTGCGTGTGGAACGCAAAGGTCCCGGCGGGACGGACCTGTACGACCGCATGCTCTTCGAGGCGAACTGCGTGGCGCCGTCCGCCGCGGTGTTCCGCAAGGACGCGGCGCTGGCCCTCGGGGGCTTCCGCGAGGGCGACCGCTACAACACGGTCGAGGACTACGACTTCTGGATGAGGCTCTCCCGGAAAGGGGAGTTCAGGTTCCTGGACGCCGTCCTTTCCTCCTACACCATCATCCCGGGCTCGGCTTCGCGCCGCGTGGAGTATCATCACGGCAATCTTGAAGCTTTGCTGCGCGAGCATTTCGCCGAACGCCTCGGCCCGAACCCCGGCCCCTGCGACCGGCTGCGCATGAGCCGGCGCCTCTCTTTCGTTTACCGCGCGGCTTGCGGCGCGCTGCTGGAGCCCGGGGCGGACAAGGCCCTGCGGCGCGCCTACGCGCGGCGGATGCTCGCGGCCTGGCCGTTCTCTCCCAAAAACGTCGGCCGCGCCGTCCAATGCCTCCTCGCCGACTTATCCGGCAAGTGATAGAATTCCCCTCGTTATGAACTGGAAAAACGTGCGCGTGGCCGTGACCGGAGCCGGCGGCTTCATCGGCTCCCATCTCACCGAGGAGCTCGCCCGCCGCGGCGCGCGCGTGCGCGCCATGGTGCACTACAACTCCCGCGGGCACTGGGGCTTCCTCGAGGAGCTCGACCCCTCCTTGGGCCGCCGCGTCGAGATCCGCGCCGGCGACGTCACCGACCCGGGCTGCGTCAACGACCTGGTGGCCGGCTCCGACGTGGTCTTCCACCTGGCCGCGCTCATCGCCATCCCCTACTCCTACGCCGCGCCGGCCTCCTACGTGGCGGCCAACGTCTCCGGCACGCTCAACGTGCTCGAGGCCTCCCGCCGCGCCAAGATCCGCAAGGTCGTGCATACCTCCACCTCCGAGACCTACGGCACCGCCCGCTACGTGCCCATCGACGAGGAGCACCCTCTCCAGGGCCAGTCGCCCTACGCCGCGACCAAGATCGGCGCCGACCAGCTCGCGCTGAGCTTCGAGAAGTCCTTCGGCCTGCCCGTGGCCGTGTGCCGCCCCTTCAACACCTACGGCCCGCGCCAGTCCGCGCGCGCCGTCATTCCCACGATCATCTGCCAGCTGCTCCAGCCCGAGCCCAAATTGAATCTCGGTTCGTTGTCGCCGGTGCGCGACTTCAACTACGTCGCCGACACCGTGGACGGCTTTCTCGCCATCGCCGCCTCGCCCAAATCGGTCGGCGAGGTCATCAACGTCGGCTCGGGACGCGGCGTGACCATCGGCGAGACCGCGCGCCTGCTCATGAAGCTCACCGGCCGCAAGGCCGACGTGCGCGAGGACCGCGCCCGCGTGCGCCCCGAGCGCAGCGAGGTGATGCGCCTGATCTGCGGCAATACCAAGGCGCGCAAGCTGCTGGGCTGGAAGCCGCGCGTGCCGCTCGAGCAGGGCCTGGCGCGCACGGTCGAATACGTCCGCTCCCATCTCGCCGACTATAAAGCCGGCCTTTACAACGTCTAGGCGCGCGTGTCCCGCGTCCTGCTGACCGGCGCCGGCGGCTTCCTCGCGGGACCTCTCGCCGAGAGGCTCCGGGGCCGGCGTCCCTTCCTCACCCGCCATCGCGAGCGCGACCTGATTGTCGAGGCGGACGCCCGGGCCGTCGTGCGCGACGCCAAACCTTCGCTCGTCTTCCACCTGGCCGGCCGCACGAGGCCGGGCTCCTGGGACGATTACTGGAAGGCGCACGTCACGGCCACGGTGAACCTGCTCGAGTCGCTCTCCTGCGAAGGCCGGCGCGTGAAGGTCGTGCTCGTCGGCTCGGCCGCCGAATACGGCGCGGCCGGCGGCAAACGGGTCGTCCGCGAGGACGCCGCCCTCGAGCCTCTCTCGTTGTACGGCGCGAGCAAGCTGTCGCAGACGCTGGCGGCGCTGTCCTTCAACCGCGGCCCCGTCGAGGTGGTCGTGGCGCGCCTCTTCAACGTGCTCGGCCCCGGCACGCCCGACAACCTCGCGCCGGGCGCCTTCGCGCGCCAGATCGCCGCCATCGAGGCCGGCCGCCAGGCGCCCGAGCTGCTCGTCGGCGACCTGTCCCCCAAACGCGACTATCTCGACGTCCGCGACGCCGCCGGCGCGCTGCTGGCGCTCGGCGCGCGCGGCCGCGGCGGCGAATGTTACAACGTCGGCGTCGGCCGCTCGACCTCGATGCGCGCCGTGCTCGACGGGCTGCTCGCCGCGTCCACGACCGACGTCGCCGTGCGGGTGGACCCCTCGCGCCTGCGCAAAGCCGAGGTCGCGGACCTCGCCGCCGACACGCGCAAGCTGCGCCGCGAGACCGGCTGGCGGCCGCGCCTCCCGTTGGCCCGCAGCCTCGCCGACACGCTCGACTGGTGGCGAGGGCGCTGATGGCCGCCCGCCGCCAGGTCGTCGTCCTGAGCTCCATCGACTGGGACACGGCCTGGCAGCGCCACCAGATCTTCGCCGCCGCCTTCGCCGCCCGGGGCGACGAGGTCTTCTTCGTCGAGAACACCGGTTTCCGCAACCCGACGTGGCGCGACCTGCCGCGCGTGTGGCGGCGGCTGCTCAACCAGCTCTTCCCCTCCGCCGTCAGCGGCGCCAACGCCATCCCCGACGGGCTGCGCGTGTTCTCCCCGGAAGTGCTGCCGCCGACGTGGCGGCTGTTCCGCGCGCTCAACGCCGGCTTCTTCCTGCCGCGGCTCGCCGACACGCTGCGCCGCGCCGGGCTGCGCGAAGGAGCGGACTGCGTGGTGTACGCGCCCACGCCGACCATGGTGGACCTCGCGCGCCGGCTGGCGCCCGGCGCGGTGCTCTACGACTGCGCGTCCAACTTCCGCGGCCACGCCCACGCGCCCGCCGACCTCGCCGCGGTCGAGACGCGCCTGCTCGCGCTGGCCGACGAGGTGGTCTGCGACTCCGACTTCCTCTACGAGCAGAA
Organism: uncultured Elusimicrobia bacterium; assembly: GCA_965283875.1. Taxonomy (GTDB): domain Bacteria; phylum Elusimicrobiota; class Elusimicrobia; order UBA1565; family UBA9628; genus GWA2-66-18. The sequence goes on from CBDIQC010000001.1 coordinate 946,286, forward strand.
GAAGGCCGAGCACCCGCGGGTGACGAAGATCCACCAGGGCGTGCCGGCGGCCTTCTTCTCGCTGAAGCCCCCGGCCGGGACCTGGGACGACGCCTGCTACTACGGCACGTGGAGCGCGGACCTCGACGAACGGGTGCCCGACGCGTTGGCCGCCGCCGGCTTGCGCGTGACCGTGCGCGGCTTCACCAAGGGCAACGCGCCCGCGACCGGCCCCGCGGTGCGCCGCCATCCGCCCGTCGATCGCGACGCGCTCGCCAAGACGCTGGAGGAGCACGAGGTGTTCATCCTGCCGTGCCGGCTCACGCCGTTTTTGATGGGCGTCATCCCCGCGAAGATCTACGAGTGCCTCGCGACCGGGCGGCCGGTCATCGCGGCGCCGCTGCCCTCGCTCAAAGCCATGAGCGAGCACGTGTACATCGCCGAAACGACGGAGGAGTGGGTTCGGATCGCCAAGAACCTCCCGGCGACGGAAACGACGGCGCGCCGCGACGCGCGCATCGCCCTCGCGCGCGCGCACTCCACCGAGGCCGAATTCGCGCGCTTCGCGGCGAGATTAGACGCCGCGCGCGCGCGGCGCGCCGCCGACGGGGGCCGCCTGGACGCCGTCCTGCTCAGCTCCCTGCCGTGGGAGCGCTGGCCCGCGTCCCGCCGGGCGGAGGCCGCGGCCTGGGCGGCCGGCGGCCGCCCCGTCTTCATCCTCGAGCTGGGCCGCGGCTTCGCGCGCGCGTTGCTCGACGGCTTCTTCCCCGCTCCCGCGGACCTTCCTCCCGGCGTCGAACGCCTGGCCGCGCCGCTGCTGCCCGGCCACAACCGGTTCGCGCGCGAGGTCAACCTCGCCCTGCTCGCGCCGCGCCTGGCCGACCTGCTGCACGGCCGCGGGCTCGGTCGCGCCGTCGTCGCCGTGCGTCTCGGCGCCTGCCCCGAGGCCGAGCCTCTGCTCGCCCATCTCAAACCCGCGTTCGTCGCCGACGCGAAGAAAGGCGAGGCCGCGACACCGGACGCCCTGCTGCCCGCCGCGCGCCGCGCGCCGCCTCTGGACGCGGCCTCCCCCCTGCCGTCGCTGCTGCGCGGGCTGGGCTGGATCGGCGCCCTCTTCGGCCTCGCCAAGGTTTCGACCTTGCTCACCCAGATCGCCGCCGGACGCGTGCTGGGCCCCGAGGAGTTCGGGCGGGCCAATCTGGCGCTGGCCGCCATCGCTTATCTCCAGATCGTGCCCATGCTCGGCTTCCCGACGGCCATCGGAAAGCTCCTCGCCGCGGAAGAGGACGACGAACGCCGGGCGCGTTTCGTCTCCACGGCGCTGGCGTCCTTCCTCGCCTGGACCTTCCTGGTCATGCCGCTGCTCGCCGTCGTCCACCGCTCGCTCGAGCGCGCGCTCGGCCTTCCGCCTTCGCTGTACGCGTTGTCGCTGGGCCTCGCCGCGCTCAACGCCTTCTACGTGGTCGTCGGCAGCCCCTTGCTGGGGCTCAAACGTTTCGCCCACCGCGGCCTCGTCGAAGCGGTGTACGGCTTCACGGCGCCGTTGGCGCTGGCGGCCTCCATCCTACTGCTGGGAGCCGACCATCGCTCCATGCTCACGGCCGCCGGCGCGTCCTGGGCGCTCGGCTCGCTCTACGCCTTATGGTGCCTGCGCCGCTGGCTCGCGCCGGCCTGGGAGAAGGCGGTGCTGCCCGCCGTCTGGCGCTACGCCGCGGTGGCCACGCTCAACCTGCTGGCGGTGGCCTGCGTGCTCGCCCCGGCGCGTTTCGCCCTTCACGCCGCCGGAGACGCCGCCCAGGTCGGACTGTTCAGCGCCTACTTCACGGCGTCGCTCCAGGTCGCGCTGGCGTTGCTGCACATGCTGCAATCCGTGGTCATCCCGCTGGCGAGCGACGCGCGCGGACAGAAAGAAGCTTGGACTCTGGCGCGGCGCTGGACGCTGCCGGCGGCGCTCGCCGCCTGGCTCTTCTTCGGCGCGGCGCTCGTCGCCGCGCTCGCCGTGTTCGGCCGCCGTTATCCGCTCAATTGGCACTGGGTCGCGATGTTCTCGGCCGCCGCGGCGTTCGCCCTCTTGCACGGCGTGTTGTCCGCGTTGTATTCCGCCCGCGACTTCTCGGGCCTGCGCGTCTCCGTCACGGGCGGCCTCATCACCGGCGCCGCCAACATCCTGCTCGTCATCCGTTTGGCTCCCGCGCACGGCGTCGCCGGCGCCGCCCAGCGCCTGGTGCAGCGCATTCGGGTCGGGCGCGGCGTGGTTTCTCGGGTATCGAGTCTGGGAGACGCGGCGATGGCGCCGCGCCGCGCCGCCGCCCTCCTCGTCGGCGCGGTCCTGGCCGCCGGAGCGTGGCGGATTCTCGCCGACCGCGCGGCGCCTTCATGGGACGACGCCTGGTACCTGGAGGTCTCCTTCCGCCTCTACCACGCCCTCGCGCGCGGGCTCGCCGACTTCGCGGCGCAGTGGGCGGATGCGTTCAGGACCAAGGCCCCTCTGCTGAGCCTCCTGCCGCTGCCGCTCTACGCGCTGATAGGCCCGTCCGAGAAGGCGGCGGCCTTCGTCAGCCTCGCCGCGCACGGTTTGACCTGCGCCTTCACGGCGGAGACGGCGCGCGCGTTGTGGCGCGAGCACGCGCGGCGCGAGGCGCTGGCCGCGCTGGCCGCCGGCCTCGTCGCCCTGACGCCGCTGCTTTACGGGCTCTCGCGCCTCTTCCTCGTCGAAAGCCTGCTGGCGGCGCTGGTGGCGGCCGCGGCATGGCGCGTCGCCCTCGCCCGCCGCGACGCCGACGAGGCGCCTCGGCTCGGCCTGCTCCTCGGCCTCGGCCTCCTGTCGAAGGTGACCTACCCCTTGTTCCTTGCCGGCGTCGTCTGGCTGCGGCGGCGAGATCTCGCCGCGCACGCCCGCGTCGCCGTCCTCGTCGGCGGCGCGCTCGCCGCGACCTGGTACGCCTTCAACCTGCCCTTCGTGCTCGGCTTCGCCTGGAGCGCGGGGTTCGGACGCGTCGCGTCCGATTACGCCGGCGCCGGGCCGCTCGCCTTTCCCGGGCGCCTTTGCGCGGCCGCCTTATCATGGCCGCTCGCGGGGGCCTTCGCCCTCGTTGCGGCCGCCGCTGCCGCGCGCGGTCGAGCGACGCTCGACGCCGGCTCGCGCTTCGCCCTCCTCTGGCTCGCGCCGCTCGCCGTCTTCGCCGTCGGCGTGAACGCCGAGCCTCGTCTCACGGCCCCGGCATTGCCCGCCTTGGCCCTGCTGGTCGCGCGCGTCGCGCTCGGCTTCGACGCACGCGCCGCGCGCGTCGCGGCCGTCTCGCTCTTATTGGCGACCGGCGGCGCGGTCTTCGTCCGGGAGACCTTCCTCTCCGGCGCTGCCATGCACTGGAGCGGCGGCCCTTCGAGCGAGACGCCGTGGGACCGCGCCTCGCTCGTGAGCGCGGCGGCGGAGGCGGCGGGCGCGGACGGCGTCGCCGCGCTCGCCCTCGAAGACCGCCGCCTCAACGCCAACAACCTCGCCAGCGCGGCCGCCGCGCGCGGGCTGGGGCTTCGCTTCATCAGCCTCGGCTACGCCCAGCCCAGCGCCGAGGGGGCGCTGCTGCGCCTTAAGGACCGCGGCGCCGGCGCCCTCATCCTGGTGGAAGGCGCCGAAGTCTCGAGCGCGCCGGAGTTCCTTAACCGCGCTAACGCCGGCGTCGCCGCCGCCGTCGCGTCCGGCCGATTGCCCGCGCGCCTGACGGCCAGCGTGACGCTGGCCGCCGGAGTCACGGCGCGCGTCTATAGGCTCACGCCGTCGATTTAGTAGACTGGCGCTGATGAACCCGCGAGCCGTTTCCGAATGGGCCCTCGCCGTCGCGGCGCTCACCGCGCCGCTGTCCATCGCCGGCACCAACGCCGCCCTCGCGTTGCTCACCGTCTCCCTCGGATTGTCGTACGGCGCCGATTCCGGGCTCCGCGACGCGTTGAGGGCCGCCCTTCGTTCCCCCGTCTTCAAGCTGCTCGCGGCGTCGGCGGCTTGGGCCCTCATCAGCTCCGTGGCGGCGGTGGACCCCTCGCACGCGCTGAAAGCGTGGCCCAAGGAGCTGCACAAGATGTGGGTTTACGCCGCGCTCGCGGCGGCGTTCGCCGTGCTGCCGCGCGAGAAGGCGCGAGCGGGGCTGTCCGCGGGGCTCGTCGCGGCCGCGCTCATCGGGCTCGGCCAGACCGTCTTCATGAGCGGCGGCGACGCCGGTTTCGTGCGCGCGAGCGCCTTCGTCCACGCCGTCGTGTACGGGGAAATGGTCGGACTTGGCCTGCTCGGCGCGGCGGCTTACCTGCGGCTGGCTTCTCTCGACGCGGGCGCGCGGCGCGCGGCGCTGGCGTGCGCGTCGCTGCTGCTCGGCGCGCTCGCGGCCAATCAAACGCGCGCCGTGTTATTCGCCCTGATCGGCGCGGCCGTGGCGGTCGCGCTCGAGGCGCCGCGGCTGCGGCGCCCGCTGCTCGGCGCGCTCGGCGCGCTCATCGCGCTCGGCCTCGTATGGGAGTTCGCGCCCACCGGGGGACGCAACCTGCGGACGCTCCTCTCGGACTCCCCGGCCGCGTCGCCTCACCGCGTCCGCTTCGTGCTCTGGGACGCGGCGCTCACGATAGGCCGGGAGCATCCGGTGACCGGCGTCGGCCCGGGCGGCTTTCGCCCCGCGTTCGAGGCGACCGGCGCCCAGAGCACGATGGACGGCGAACGCGTCTGGGGCTCCGCCCACAACCTGTTCCTCCACCAGCTCGCCGAACGCGGCGCGCCCGGCTTCGCCGTTCTCGTCGCGTTGTTCGCCGCGCTCTACGCGGGCGCGCGCCGCGCCTGGCGGGAGCGGCGCGACGCGGCCGCGTTGTGGTCGTACGCCGCGACGGTCGCCTTCATCGTCATGAACCTGACCGAGACCGCCTGGCAGACCGAGCAGGCCGCGACCTTCTTCCTGCTGTGCTGGCTGTGGGGCGCGGGCCCTCGCGTTTCCGAGCGACGCGAATAACCCTATAATCTCCCCGTGGCCCAAACCCTCAGCGTCCTCATCCCCGTCTATAACGAGAAGGACACGGTCCTCGAGCTGTTGCGCCGCGTCGAGGCCGTGGCGCTCACGGTGGACAAGCAGCTCGTCCTCGTGGACGACGCTTCCACGGACGGCACGCGCGAAATCCTGCGCTCGTTGACGCCGGGACGAGCGACGGTCGTCCTGCATGAGCGCAACCGCGGCAAAGGCGCGGCCGTGCGCACCGCGCTCGAGCACGCGACCGGCGATTTCGTCGTCATCCAGGACGCGGACCTCGAATACGATCCCGCGGATTGGCCCGCCTTGCTGGCCCCCCTGCTCGACGGGCGCGCCGACGCGGTGTACGGGTCGCGTTTCCTCGGCGGCCGGGCGCACCGCGTGCTGCTGTTCTGGCACTACGCGGCCAACCGCTTCTTCACGCTTCTCACCAACGTCCTCTACGACATCAACCTCACGGACATGGGGACGTGTTACAAGGCCTTCCGCACCGAGATACTCAAAGCCATCCCGCTGGAAAGCGAACGCTTCGGCATCGAGGCCGAGCTCACCGCCAAGGCGTGCAAACGCCAGCTGCGCCTCTACGAGGTGCCCATCTCCTATAGCGGCCGCACCTACGCTGAGGGCAAGAAGATCACCTGGATGGACGCCTTCTCGTATCTCTGGTGCCTGCTGCGCTACCGTGTCGCGGACTGACGCGCGCCGTTGGCTGCTGCTCGGCGCGGCGGCCTTCCTGCTGCGAGGCGGCGCGGCGTTGCTGACCGAGTACAAGCCCTTGTTCCCCTCGTATTATTATCAGGACGCCTCCTTCGCCGAGACCCAGGCGGAAGGCATCGTCGCCGCGTGGAAAAGCGGTCAACTCAAGCCGATGCCATATTCCGCATCGCAACGCGCTCACGCGGCGCTCATCGCCGTGCCTTATTTTTTCATCGGCATACGCCCGCTGCCGGTGAAGTTCCTCAACGCCGCGCTCGGAGCGCTGGCGGTCGTTCTTCTCGGCCTCGCCTTCCGCGCAATCGCATCGGAGCCGGCTGCCTTCGCCGCCGCGGCTTTGGTCGCGGCGTGGCCGTCCCACGTGTTTTACACCGCGCACAATTTCAAGGAAGCCCCTACTTTCGCCCTGCTGTTCGGCGCTTTGGCCCTGCTCCTGCCTCGGCTCAACGATGAAAAGATAGCGCCGCGGCGCCTCGTCGCCGGGTTCCTGCTCCTCGTCGCCGCAGGTTTCATGCGTTCATACGTGCTCGCGGTGGCCAGTGCCTCCCTGGCAGCGGGCGCGGCGCTGGCGATAAGAACACGGCGCGCGCGCGTCGCGGGCGCGCTGGTCCTGCTCGCGGCGTTGGCCGCCCTTCCGGCTTATCGCGCGTTGTCCGTGAGCCTGTTCGAACGAGTCATGCCGTTGCCGCCGAACGTGCCTTCCACGCTTCCTCCGCTGGCGCCTATCGCCGCCCCGGGGCCGATTCCGCCCGCGTGGACGCCGCGCGGGCTCAGCCATCGGCGCGCCCAGAGCCAAATCTCCGATCGCGAATACGCCTTCTACTCCCATAACCGCCGCATCGGGACCCAAATCAGCCCGGAGGTCCGTTTCGAGAACTGGCTCGACGTCGCGGCGTTCATGCCGGGCGCGGCGTTCACCGTGCTTTTCCAGCCGCTCCCCGGCATCTACCCGATGGAGGGGAAAATTGGCCGGATGCTCGCCGCGGCGGAGAACCTGTTGCTTCTGCTGCTCGCCGCCGCCGCGGTCGTCTCGCTCGCCCGCCGCAGGCCCTGGGGGCCGGCGCATGTCGCGTCGCTCGCATTTTTCGCTCTCATGACCGCAGGCTCCGCGCTCATGGAATTCGACCTCGGCAGCGCGGGGCGGCACAAACTGATTTATATGCCCATGCTGTTTCCCTTCGCCGCCGAGGCACTGCTCCGGATAAGGCGCTCATGAAAAAGGTCTTCCAGGTCGTGGAATGCGGCGGTCCCGGGGGCACCGGCGAGCAAGTCGCCGCCATCTGCAACGGCCTCGACCCGGCGCGTTTCGACGTCTCTCTGATTTACGCCGCGCGGGATTCCGACCCGCTAGCCTACCGCGCGAAATGCGCCGGCGCGAAGACGGCCCATTTCGTCCCGGAGATGACCCGGGAGATATCGCCCGTTTCGGACGCCGTCGCGCTGAGCAAACTGCGCCGCCTCTTCGCTGAGCACCGGCCGGACGTCGTGCACGCGCACTCGTCTAAGGCCGGCGTCTTGGCCCGGGCCGCGGCGAAGTCCGCCGGCGTCAAACGCGTCTTCTACAGCCCTCACGGCTACGGCTTCCTGATGAAGGACCGGCCGACGGCTTCGCGCGCGTTGTACAAGACCCTCGAACGCGTCATGGGCCGCATCGGCGAGACCATCGCCGTGTCGCCGAACGAGGGGGCCATCGCGAGAAGCCTCACCTCCCGGCCCGTACACGTCGTCTGCGACGCCTACCTCGGCGATTTCCCCGCGCACCTGCCGCACGACGGACTCGTGGTGGGCTCGTGCGGACGCCTCACCGCCGCGCGCGACCCCGACGCCTGGGTCCTTCTCGCCCAGCGTTTGACCGACTCGCGCAACGGCCTGCGCATGAGCTGGATCGGCGGCGGCGAAGACGAGGCCAAGGTGCGCGTGAACCTCGAGAACATGAACCTCACCGCCAAAACCGAGATCACCGGCTGGCTGCCCGCCGAGGAGGCGCGCCGCCGGCTGGCCGGCGTGGACATCTTCGTGCATTATTCGAAATGGGACGCCTTGCCTAACGCGGTGCTGGAAGCCATGGCCGCGGGCGCGGCCGTCGTGGCCTCCGACATCCCGGGCAACCGCGACGCGGTCGGTGACGCGGGCCTGCTCGTCAAAGACGAGGTCGGCCTGCTCGAAGCCTGCCAGAAACTCATCGACGAACCGGAACTGCGCCGGCGCCTGGGCGACGCCGGGCGCGAACGCGTCCGCCGCAAGTTCTCACGGGAACGCCAGCTTGAAGCCCTGTCCCGCCTGTACGCCGGAAGCTGAAGTCGCCCATTTTTTGTAAGATGTTCAAAGAATGAACAATCTCGCGACCGCGAGCCCCCCGCCGCTTGAGCGAGCGCCCTAATGTGCGGCATCGCCGGCTATTTCGGGACGCGCGAGCTGGCCCCCGCCGCCGTCGACGAATGCCTGCGCCGCATGCGCCGGCGCGGCCCCGACGACGCGACGGCTAAAACCTGGCTGGGCCCCTCGGGCCGCCGCGCGACGCTCCTGCACGCGCGGCTCAACATCATCGACCTCGACAGCCGCGCCAATCAGCCTTTTCAAGACGGCGCGACCTGGCTCGCGTACAACGGCGAGCTCTACAATTACGTCGAACTGCAGAAGGACCTGGAGTCTCGCGGCGAGAAGTTCCGCACCACCTCCGACACCGAGGTGTTCCTGCGCCTGCTCAACCGCGACGGCTTGGACGCGCTCGACCGCTGCGAAGGCATGTGGTCCTGGGCCTTGTACGACGAGGCCAAAGGCGCGTTGACCCTTTGCCGCGACCGCTTCGGCGAGAAGCCCCTCTACCTCTACCGCGACGACACCGGCGTGTATTTCGGCTCGGAACCCAAGTTCCTCGCGGCTTTGCTCGGCAAACGCCTGGAGCCCGACCTCGACCAGCTCTCCCGGTTCCTGGTCAACGGTTACAAGTCGCTCTATAAGGGGCAGAAGACCTTCTTTAAAGGCGTCGAAGAGGTCCGCCCCGGCACCTGGTTGCGGCTCGACGCCAAAGGCCAGGCGACCACGCGGCGCTACTGGACGCCCGCCCACCGCCCCGACGAGTCCATGACCTACGAGGCCGCGGTCAAAGGCGCGCGCGAGCGGCTCATCGAGTCGGTGCGCCTGCGCCTGCGCGCCGACGTCCCGCTGGCCTTCTGCATGAGCGGCGGCGTGGACTCCAACTCGCTGATCTCCATCGCCAAAAACGTCTTCAACTACGACGTGCACGGCTTCACCATCGCCAACACGGACAAACGTTACGAGGAGCAGGCCATCGTCGAGGAGGCCGTCTCCAAGCAGAAGCTGCGCCACACGTCCATCCCGGTGAACCCGGACCGATTCCTGCCGCGCCTGCGCGAATTAGTGCGCTACCACGACTCCCCCGTCTGCACCATCACGTATTACGCGCACTGGCTGCTCATGGAGGCCGTCGCGTCCCACAAGTACCGGATTTCCGTCAGCGGCTCCGCCGCCGACGAGTTATTCAGCGGCTACTACGACCACCACCTCGCCTATCTCTACGAGGTGCGCAAGGAGCCCGCGTTACACGCCGCCTCGCGCGCGGCCTGGGAAAGCCACATCAAACCCATCGTCCGAAACCCCTTCCTGCGCGACCCGGACGCGTTCGTGCGCGACCCGCAGTTCCGCGGCCACATCTTCCTCAACGCCGACGAGTTCGCTTCCTGCCTGCAGAAGCCCTGGTCCGAGCCCTTCGCGGAGGAACGCTACACCGGGGACCTGCTGCGCAACCGCATGATGAACGAGCTTTTTCACGAAGCGACGCCCGTCGTCCTTCATGAAGACGACCTCAACGCGATGTATTTCTCCATCGAGAACCGCTCGCCCTTCCTCGACCGCAACCTCTTCGATTTCGCCTACTCCATTCCCACGCGCCACCTCGTGCGCGACGGTCGCGCCAAAGCCGTGTTGCGCGACGCCATGAAGGGCATCGTGCCCGACGTCGTGCTCGAGAGCCGCCGCAAGGTCGGCTTCAACGCGCCCATCTTCTCCTTCTTGGATATGGCCGACCCGGAGGTCCGCAAAGAGCTGTTCCGGGACAGCCCCATCTTCGACCTGCTCAAGAAGGACAAGATCCAGGCCCTGCTCGAGAAAGAAGGCCTCCCCAATAGCGAGAGCAAGTTCCTCTTCTACTTCCTCACCACCAAGATGTTCCTCGAGGAGTTCGCCTGAGGTACTGCGCGAAATGCGTCCTGCCTGACACGCGTCCGAACCTGCGCCTCGGCGCCGACGGCGTGTGCGAAGCCTGCCGGACTCACGGCGCGCGCAAGAAGATTGATTGGAAGGCGCGCGCCCGTGATTTCAAGGAACTCGTCGGGCGCGTGAAGAGCCGCTCAGGCTGGGACTGCCTTATCCCCGTCAGCGGCGGCAAAGACAGCACCTGGCAGGTCATCACCTGCCTGAAGGCCGGACTCAATCCGCTCGCCGTCACCTGGAAGACGCCCGGCCGCACCGAGCTGGGCCGGCGCAACCTCGAGAACCTGGTCCGCCTCGGCGTGGACCACGTGGACTGGCAGGTGAACCCGAAGGTCGAAGCCCGCTTCATGTGGAAGGCCTTCGAGCGTTACGGCTCGACGGCCATCCCCATGCACATGGCGCTGTTCAACATCCCGCTCACCATCGCCGTGCGCTACAAGATTCCTCTCGTGGTCTGGGGCGAGAACTCGGCGGTCGAATACGGGGGCGAGACGGCCAAGAAAGGCCACGCCCTCGACGCGGACTGGCTGAAGCGTTACGGCGTGATGCACGGCACCACGGCGAAGGACTGGGTCTCCAAGGACCTGCCCGCCAAGGCCCTGACGCCCTATTTCGGCCCGTCGGCGAAGGACCTCTCCGCTGCCGGCGTGCGCGCGGTTTTCCTGGGACACTACTTCCGCTGGGATCCGGAGATGACGGCCCGCGTCGCCATGAAACACGGCTTCCAGGCTCGGCCCGAGGGCGCGCGCACCGGCCTCTACGACTACGCCGACCTCGACGACGATTTCATCTCCATCCACCACTGGCTCAAGTGGCACAAGTTCGGCTTCACGCGCACCTTCGACAACCTCTCGCTCGAGATCCGAAACGGGCGCCTGACGCGGGCGCAGGCCGTGGCCTTCCTGCGCCGACGCGGCGACGAGACACCGGCCGCCGACATCGCGAAGTTCTGCGCCTTCGCCGGCAAACCCGTGAAGGCCTTCCACGCGGTCGCCGAACGTTTCCGCAACCGCAGCATCTGGAAGAAGGTGAACGGCCGCTGGGCCATCCCGGGCTTCATCGTGGCCGACCGGAGGTGGACGTGAGGTTCGAGAGGCGCGACCCGCCGCGCGAGTTCTCGGTCGGGCATGGCGTCCGCATCTTGGATTGCGGGCGCATCGCTCTCGAGCCTAACGAGCAGGTCACCTTCGAAACGGAAGGGACGGAGTACGATTTCTGCCGTAAGTCTTGGGGCTATTACGCGTCCCCCTCTCTGAACGGACGTTTGGGTCGCCATGGCCTGCGGCCCGCTCTCGTTAAGAACGGCGCGGGGCAGTACTTCTTGATGGCGGTGCGGAAAGGTCAAGAGAACGCTTTTAACGCCTACCTGGAGCATACCGGCCAGCGGGTGTCGGCTTGGCTCGACGACAAAAACGAACTTGAACGGATTGGAACGCGCGCCCTTGGGGCGCGGGTTTGTATTTGCGGCGGCGCGTCTTTCGAACCCGTCTTCCATTACAGCGCCGCTCCCGATGGGGAGATTCGCTTCAAGTTCTCTTCTTCCGGTTATTCGCGCGATATCGTCCGGTGCGCGGCTTGCGGCCACTATCTCTCCGTGCACGACATGGACATGAGCGGCCTCTACGGCGGGGACTACGCCGACGCGACCTACGGCGACAAGCTGAAAGCGACGTTCGACAAGATCATCGCCCTGCCGGCCGAGAAATCGGACAACGCGGGCCGGGTGGCCTGGGTGAACGAACAGGCGGGACGCCGGACCAAGGGGCGAACCGTCCTCGACGTCGGGTCCGGCCTGTGCGTGTTCCTCCACCGCATGAAGGCGGCCGGCTGGACGGGGACGGCGCTAGACCCCGACCCCCGCCAGTCCGCGCACGCCAAAAACGTCGTCGGCGTCTCCGCGGTGCAGGCCGATTTCATGAAGGCGCCCTCTCTGGGCCGCTTCGACCTCATCTCTTTCAACAAGGTGCTCGAACACGTCGTCGACCCCGTCGCCATGCTCGCGCGTGCCAAGGACCATCTCCAGCCGAACGGGCTCGTCTATGTCGAGCTTCCGGACGGCGAAGGCGCGGCCGTCGCCGGGCCCGGGCGCGAAGAGTTCTTCATCGACCACCACCACATCTTCTCCCCCGCTTCCGCCGCCGTCTTGGCGTCGAAGGCGGGGATGTCCTTGCTCGTGTCGGAACGCCTGCGCGAAGCGAGCGGCAAATACACCCTCCGGCTCCTCATGGAACCGGTCAAGAGAGCCTAAGATGACCAAACCGACCCGCCAGACCTATCTCAAGCCCCTTCAGGAGCTGAAGGCGTTCGCCGACACCATCCCGAACACGCCGCTGATGGCGATGGCGAAGATCCACACGATGATCCTCGTGAACATGCGTTACGAGCGCATCATGGTGGACCGCAAGGTGAAGGTCCATCCCTATCTGCTCACGGCGAAAATCCTCGAGGACGCCTTGGTCCAGCTCAAGGCCTGGAAAGAGGCCGCCTTCATCGAAGACCCCGACGCCAAGCCCCTGCGCCGCGGCAAGGTGAAGATGGAGAAGAACCACAAGGCCTTGTTCCAGGCCTTGTGGGTGAAGTTCACGGCCGCCGACTACGTGGACCGCGTGTCGCGCTACACCTACCGCTTGAAGATCAACGGCCTGGCCGACGGGTTCCTCAAAGGCAAACGCTGCATCGACTTCGGCTGCGGCCACGGCAACTTCGCGCACGCCCTGCTCAAGGCCGGCGCCGCCTCCGTGCTCGGCGTGGACTACGGCGAGTCGTCCATCGCGTATTCCAAGGCCGCGCGCGCGCGCCTGGGCGTGCCCGCCTCCAAGCTCCAGTTCGTGCAGGAGCAGGTCTACAAGGTGTCCCAGCCGTCGAACAGCTTCGACTTCGCCATTCAAAACGGCGTGTTCCACCACCTCGACGACGAGGACAAGGCTTACCGCGAGGTGCACCGGGTGCTCAAGCCCGGCGGCTGGTTCTGGATCTACACCGACGGCGAAGGCGCCATCAGCCACAACCTGTGGGACCTGGCCCTGCACGTCCTGCGCGACATCCCCTCGGAGCACATCGTGGCCACCCTCGGCACGATGGGCCTGTCCGTGGGCAAACGTTACCACCTGGGCGACGGGCTCAACGCCATCTACCGCCACACCACCTGGGAGAAGCTCACCGCGCGCCTCTCCAAGCTGGGCTTCGGCGAGTTCAAACGCCTGACCGGCGGCTATCCGACCGACTTCGACCACGACGCCATCAAGGCCGACCGCTGGGGCCGCGAGAAGTTCGGCTCGGGCGACCTGCGCCTCTTGGCGCGCAAGAAATGAAGGGCGTGGCCGGCGCGGCGATGCACGCGCTGATAACCAGGCTTTTCCCCCTCAACCGCAGCCTGACGGGCGAGGGCGTGCGCGAGACGCTGCGCGTGCTCAGCGAGCACCTGCCCCTCATCGCGCACGAGGTGCCTTCGGGCACGCCCGCCTTCGATTGGACCGTGCCCGACGAATGGAACGTCCGCGACGCCTACGTGAAGGACCCTAAGGGCCGCAAGGTCATCGACTTCAAGAAGTCTAATCTGCATCTGCTCGGCTACAGCACGCCTTTCCGCGGCAAGCTGCCGTTGGCCGAACTCAAACAGCACCTGTATACCCTGCCCAAGTACCCGAAGGTGACGCCGTACGTCACCTCGTATTACGAGAAGCGCTGGGGCTTCTGCCTCCCCCACAACGAGCTCAAGAAGCTGAAGAACGGGACGTACGAGGTCGTCATCGACGCCGATCTCAAGCCCGGCTCGATGACCTACGCCGACATGGTCATCCCCGGCAAAACGGACGAGGAGATCCTCATCTCCACTTACGTCTGCCATCCCTCGATGGCCAACAACGAATTATCCGGACCGGCCGTGGCGACCTTCCTCGCCAAGAAGCTGCTGGAAGGTCCCCAGCGCCGTTACACCTACCGCTTCGTCTTCGCCCCCGAGACCATCGGCGCCATCGTCTACATCAGCCGCCATCTCGAGCACTTGAAAAAGAAGACCGTCGCCGGCTACGTGTTGACCTCTATCGGCGACTCCGGCGCGTTGACGTATCTCTCCTCGCGCGCCGGCGACCGCTTAAACGACCGCGCCGCGCGACACGTGCTCAAAACCTCGGGCATCAAACACGCCTTCATGGATTTCCGCGTGCGCGGCAGCCAGGAGCGCCAGTATTGCCCGGCCGGCGTGGACCTGCCCGTCGGCTGCCTCATGCGCACCCGCCCCGGCGACCACGCCGAGTACCACACGTCCGCGGACAACCTGACCTTCGTGAAGCCCGCCAAGCTCGAAGAGGCGCTCGACGCCGTGAGCGCCATCATCGACACCTTGGAAGCCGACCGGACCTGCCGCACCAAGGTCCTCTGCGAGCCCAACCTCGGCAAACGCGGCCTCTACTCCACCATCACCAACAACCAATACCCCGGCCGCGGCGTGATGGACCTGCTCGACGTGTTGGCCTGGTCCGACGGCAAGACCAGCCTGCTGAGCATCGCCGAACATCTGGGCCAGCCGATGGCGGGCATCGCCTCGGCGGCGAATCGGCTCGAGAAAGAAGGTCTTCTCGAGACCGTTGGAGCTCGATGAACACCATGGCCCCGGAGCCACCACGGGCATGAATGTGATATCTTCCTCTATCGTGTCTCGCTCCATTTCACCGTCGAAAATACGATCAGAACAAGGCGCCGACATCCTCTTGTTCGAATGCGGCAGCCTGAAGAGCGGCGAAGCCGTCACCATCGTCTGCGACACGGATACTTTGCCGATGGGACGGCTGCTGGAAACACGCGCTCGCCGCATGACGGACAAGGTCGAGCTGATGGTGATTCCCCCGATGTCCATGCACGGCCAGGAGCCGTCGGCCGCGGCCGCGCGCGCGATGCGACGAGCCGACCTGTGCGTGGGCATCACATCAAAGTCCTTGGCTCATACGCAGGCGCGCCGCAAGGCCTGCGCGGCCGGCGCCCGGTATCTAAGCCTGCCGGACTACTCTCTCAAACTCATGGCGGACCCGTCCCTGCGGGCCGACTACCGTGAGCGCGGACGGGTGGCCAAACGTGTTGCCGACGCGTTCACGCGCGGCGCGAAAATCCGCGTCACGACGGCGGCGGGCACCGACATCACGATGCGGGCCGAAGGACGCGTGGGCAACTGCTGCCCCGGCTTCGTCGAATCGGCGGGTCAACTCGGCTCCCCCCCGGACGTCGAGTCGAACGTCTCCCCGATCGAGGATTCCGCAGACGGGACCGTCGTGGTCGACGGCTCGATTCCCTACCCCTCGCTGGGTCTTCTCAAAAAACCTGTGACGTTGACCGTCAGGCGCGGGAAAATCACCCGTTTCGAAGGCCCCGCGTCTACGGTGAAACGCCTCAAAGCCCTTTTCGCGACCGCGAAGTCGCCCAAGGCGTACGTTCTCGCCGAATGCGGCGTAGGACTCAACGACCGCGCCCGACTGACGGGCGTCATGCTGACCGACGAGGGCGCGGCCGGCACCATGCATTTCGGCTTCGGCTCTAACGACACAGTAGGAGGGCGCAACCGCGTGGCATTCCATCTTGACTTCGTATTCCGCCGCCCGACGCTCGTGATTGACGGACGGCCGGTCTTGCGCGCGGGTAAGACGGTGCTCTCATGAGCGCCAAGACGAGCTTGCTGCGCTCCTTCAACGCCGACTTCGACGCGCTGGCGTCCGCCCAGCCCCAGGCGCGCGCGATTCTAGAAGCCAAGACGGGGCGCAATTGGTCCTACGAGGCGCTCCACCTGGTCGTTGTCTCCCTCGCCGCCTCCTTCCACGAGAAAGGCGTCAAGAGCGGCAGCCGCGTCATCTCGCTGCTGCCGAACAGCGTCGAGCAGTTCGCGGCGATGCTGGCCGCATGGCGTCTCGGCGCCGACTTCTGCCCGGTCTCACCCCTCTCAACGCCTAAGGAGATCCTCCGCTTCACAAAGCTTTGCGGCGGCGCGCTGGCTCTCGTGCCCGAACGCCTCGACGCGGGATTGGTTCGCGAGCTCTCGGCGGCATGCGCGCTCAAGACGACGTTCCCTTTCGTGCTCGACGGCGACCTGACTCGGTTCCAGACCGGGGCCGTATCGCCCGCCTCAAAGACGGCCGGCCGCCTCATCGTCTTCACCAGCGGCACGGCCGCGGACCCCAAGGCCGTCGTCATCAACGGCGACCGCCTGTGGTCCAGCGCCAAGGCCTGGGCCGCCCATCATCAGTTCCTGAACGACGAGGCCCGCTTCTACAACATCCTGCCGATGTCCTATCTCGGAGGCCTATTCAACCTGGGTCTTATCCCCATGGCCTGCGGCGGCAGCTTCGTCCTGTCCGACGCGTTCTCGGCAGTAACGGCCGTACGCTTCTGGGCCGAAGTGTCGGCGCACGGCGTGAACGTGCTCTGGTTCGCCCCGACGATGCTGCGCATCCTCTCCCGCCTTCAGAAGCCGGGCGCCCCCGCGCCGAGCGCCGCGAAACAGGTGAAGGCCGCCTTCCTCGGGATGGCGCCCACCACTTTAGCCGAGAAAGAGCGCTTCGAGCAGTGGCTCGGCTTCCCCCTTATGGAGAATTTCGCCCTATCCGAGACGACCTTCTTGACCTCCGAGAACCTCGACGGCGGCCCGCGAACCCCCGGCTCGGCCGGCGCGCCTCTTCCCTGGGCCGAGTTGCGGTTTCGCAAGTCGGAGGGCGTGTCGGAAATCATGGTCCGCACCCCGTTCCTATTCGAAGGTTATCTCGACTCGAGCGGCAAGATCGAGCTCCCGCAGGTGGACGGCTTCTTCCCTACCGGCGATTTCGGCGAGATGGACCCGTCCGGCGCGTTGGTCGTCAAAGGCCGCGGCCGCGACATCATCAAGAAAGGCGGCTACCTGCTCGTGCTGCGCGAGCTCGAAGAGGTGGCGCAGTCCCATCCGCGCGTGCAGGAGGCCGCCGCCGTCGGCGTCCCTCACGAGCTCTATGGGGAGAACGCGCTGTTGTTCGTACGCCTGGCCCCAGATGGAGGAAATCCCGAGGACGACCTGGCGGACATCGCCAAACACATGAAGACGAATCTCGCCAAGTTCAAATGGCCCGGCGAAATCGCGTGTATGCCCGAGCTTCCGGGGCAACGCGGCGTCAAGCTCCAGAAACGGAAAATCCTCGAGGCTTTCGAATCGCAGAAACCGGGGCTCGCGTGCCTGACCGTGCGATGACGCCCAAGACGCGGGTAGCCGGACCCGAAATCGCCTCGCAGGCCTCGCACGAGGCTTCGCGCTTCCTTTTCAATCCGGCGGCCGAGGAGATTCCCGAAGCTCTGTCCATTCGTTTCAACCAGATGGTCTACGAGCTCCAGCGCCAGGGACGAGACGTGACCGTCCTCTCGCTCGGCGAGGCGTTCTTCGACATCCCCCTCTTCGACTTCAACGCCCTAAACTACCAGAAGGGTTATCACTACTCCGATTCGCAGGGGCTTCCCGAGCTGCGGCGCATGATCGCCTCGGTACTACGGGCGCTACGGCGCGACCGTCGACGAGAAAGAGGTCCTCATCTCGGCGGGGTCCAAGCCGCTCATCTTCATGTGCATGCTGGCGGTTCTACAGCCCGGGGAGGAGGTCGCCCTGCATGAACCCTGCTGGGTGAGCTATTCCGAACAGGCACGCCTCTGCGGCGGACGCGCGCGCTACATCCCGCACGACGTCGCGCCGGCGGACTTCGTCAAACATCTGACGCCGCGCACGCGCATGCTCATCCTGAACAATCCGAACAATCCGGCCGGTCGCCTCTACACCGAGCAGGAGCTTCGGACGGTTTACGAGGCCTGCGCCAGCCGCGGCATCTACCTGCTGGTCGATGAGGCTTACAGCGATTTCCTGCTCGACGAGACCTTCACCTCCGCCGGAAAGATCGCGCCTTCCAAAGAGCACCTGATTATCGTCAACTCCCTGTCTAAGAACATGGGCATCTCAGGCTGGCGCATCGGGGTACGTCATCGCCCATCCCGAGTTCATCCGAGTGCTTCTCAAGATCAATCAGCATCTCATTACGTGCGCGCCGACTATCCTGCTGATGTACTGCGTCAAATATTTCGAAGACATCCTCAAGCACACCCTCCCGCAAGTTAAAGCCGTCGTCGAGAAGCGGCAACGCATCGCTCAAGCTCTGAAGAAGATTGGGCTGAAGGCGATGGCCGGCAGCTCGACCTTCTATTTTTTCGTCTCGCTGGGCGACTACCCCGGGACGTCCATGGATTTCGGGCTGGAGTTGCTGCGGCGGCACGCGATCGCCGTGGTGCCCGGGTCGGCCTACGGCCGCAGCACCGAGCGCTTCATCCGCGTGGGCATCGGAGCCGAGACAGACGAGCGCATCGTCGCCGCGCTGCGCGCCATCAAATCCCTCATCGACGAGACCAAGTCTTCCGGCGCCGTCTTCAGCAGCGAAGAAGACCTCGACGTGGCGCCCTAACGGGTCAGGCTCGTCAACACGGAAAAGCAGCGCTCGACGCACTTCCCATCGAGCTTGCCCGCGTAGGCGTCCAATACCTTCGAATAGTCGACCCGCTCGGGGATGTTGCCCGGCAGCAGCGCGCCCAACGCCTTCTCCACGGAGTCGGCGTCCACGCAGACCTCGATGCCAGACTTGCCGTCGAACGGCGCGATGGTGAGAATCGACTGCAGGTTCGTGGCGACCACCGGCAAACCCAGCGCCATCGCCTCGATGAGTCCAGTCGAAGGGGCGCCCACCACCAGATGGCATCGCTTGAGCGCCTCCTGGAACGGGACGTCGAGCGCGAGCTCGCAGCGCTCGTCGATCCGGCTCCCGAGCACCCGACGATAGAGGGCGAGCGACTCCCCCGGGTGCAGCTTCACCGTGATCCGCACCTCCGGATGACGACGCAGCACATCCAGCACCGGGATGAGGTTCTCGCGGATCGGCAGATGGTTGCTGAGCAGAAGAACGCGCGGCGGCCCCGGGGGACGAACCCGACCCGCCGATGATGACAGCTTGTCCAGCAGAGGAAGGCCCACGTCGTGGATGCGTTCCCGCGCCACGCCGGTCTCCACATACGGGGCGATGAGTCCGGAGCCGCCGAGCAGGAGATGGTCCGCCTGCGTGTCCATGAACCGTACGCGCGGCGCGCAGGGCACGCCGTGCAGGACGAGGGCGGACGGGACGTTCCGGCGGCGAGCCTCGTATAGCAGGATGCGCTCCGGCGGATTGGCGTCGTAAGGCACGAGCACGAGGTCGGGCTTGCGGCCATCCAAGGAACGCTGCAACTCCTCGACGCGCTCCGCGAGGAAGGGCAGAGTCTCCTTCACGACGCGGTCGAGCCGCGCCCGCACGATGGGCCAGACAGGTAGCCCCTCGAGGGTGAACCGCGACGCATACGACTCCGAAGCGGAGAGCCGTCGCCAGACATCAAGTATCCGCCCGGTGGCCTCGGCCCCCGCTTCGGCATGGATCGACCGGGCCGGTCTTTCTTGAAAACGCCAGCGGCTCCACTCACGCATGCCGAACAAACGCCGCCCGGGCCAGTCGTAGAACACCGCCTCGACCGACGATGCCGCCGCCAGCGCCTCGAACAGCGGCACTTGAGTGTAGTAATAGGACGTGAGCACGCGCTTCGCGCCGGGGCGGCTCGGACTGAGGAGGCCCAGCACTTGATTGAGCACGCGTCGCTTCCAACCATGCCGGGACAACGGCCAGTTCAAGCGCCGGAACGGCAGCGAATCGGCGGGAGACGCGTCGACTGCCGCCGTCTCGAAACGGACCCCGGCCGCTTCGCAAAGCGCGTCGAGGACGGCCCGCCGGTGCGCCGACAGCGACGCGTCCGCGCGTACCACGACCGACTTCTCGCTATCAATCAGACGCCGGGCGAAGTAGGCGAACTTATAGATAGGGACGAGCAGGTCCTCCCAGAGAATCGCTTCGATGACCGCCCCCAACGAGACGCCACGGTACAGCGTGTAGTCCTGCCCGGCCTCGTCCTTGTACCAGGCCTGGGCGGCGTCGCAGCAGAAATCCTTGACGGGGTTTCCCGCCCCCACCTCCCAGATGCTGTCATTGAGCAGGACCGCCCGCCCGCCGCCGTCTTGGACGAGCTCGCGGGTGAGCTCGTCGGGCGCCACGAACAGCCTATCCGGCGCCGACGCGTCGATAGCCCCCGCTTGCGCCTCTCTCCCGATGAATTCCAGGTTCATTCTATCGAGAAGCGCCGGAGAACGCCGAACAAGACATCCGCGGATTCTACCAGCCTTCGTTCATCCACCAGCGCCGGCACGTCGGCCTCCGAGCGTAAAGTCTCGAACTGTGTCGCCGTAGCGGGCTGCGCAGCCCGGCTGAGCGAGAGGATCGGGGCATCGAGGCCCGCTACGGCGTCCTCCTGCGCTCCGGCCCATGCCGCGCCCGCGGCCCGCAGCGCATCGCCCAAACGCGCGGCACCGCCCTTCAACGGCGAGAGACCGTGCAGAGACAGATTCTCGTCATGCCCCAACGCCTCCAGTCTCAGCACGCAGGCGACGCGCGCGCGGATCTCGGGGCGCTCCTGAAGGAGCGCGACCAAACCGAGGTCTCGCGGAGCGAGCACGAGACGCACCGGCGCATCCGAGTCCGCGGCCCGCAAGCGCCGGAAAACCTCGGCCGCCACAACCGCGCCCGACAAGCCCTCATTGGCCAGGCCGGAGTGATCATGGTGGGCGAGAAGGAGGATCTCCGAACGATGGTCCGGCGGACGCAGCGAGCCGTGGGCGATACGCATCCGGCCCCAGGAAAAAGCGGTGTCAATCTCGATGCGGTAACGGTCGGCCGTCAGGCTCGCGAACCGCTCGCGGCTCATCGCCAATCCCCAGCGCTGTTGGTGGAGATGGGATACGGCAGGCGCCGCGTGGGCGCGCACGTAAGTGCGGCGCTCCAGTTCCGAGTGGCTCACCTCGCCCTGGAAGGGATGCGAGAAGTAAGGGACCAGAAGCCGGCTCTCCTTGCGGGACAGGACGACTCCGCCGCCCGGGACTGAGAGCGTCGCGGAACGGCAGGTCCATCGCTCGGGCACGATGCGCCCGCCGACCCGCTTGCCCGATTCGACGGCCAAAGTCTCGAGTCCCAGTCCGCGTCCGAGGTCTTCGAGCACGGCGTCGCAGGCCGCCGTGACCGGGTACGCGTCCGCCGTCCACAGCCTCTCCACGGCCCCCTTGAGGCTCTCCGCCGGCGCGGCCGTCCTGAGGTCCGGCTTCACCTCGCCGGCCCGAGACGCCTGGGGGCCTTCCATGTCGCGCGCGGGGCCTTTCGCGAGATACCAGTGGTCCGAGGCTATGCCCTCACGGCTCAGCGCGTCGAGAGCGCGCAACCCGATGCACGTGACCTGCCCCCTCCCGACGGGCGCCTTCCGGGCCGCGCCGCGCTCGAACGCGGCGCGTTCCAGCCTCGTCAGGTCGGGATAACACTCCGGCTCCAACACGGCCACGTTATAGAGCCAGCTCTGCCGTTCGCGCCTCTCGCCGTCGACCATGTCTCCCGAGAACATCTTCAGAAACCGGTACGGGACGGCGCAGGACTGCTCGACGTAGTGGATGAAGGTCGCGTAGCGGAAGCCGACCCCGACGTTGCACAGCTTGGCGTCGACCTGCACGAGGCGGTCGTAGATGCAGTCCGGCCCGAAGCACTCGCGCGGCAGGTCCTTGAACAGCGCGTCGACGGCCGGTCCGAAGCCCGCGACCGAGAAGATCGGCTCACGGCTGCGCTTCACGCCGGGAACGCGCCTAAAAAGCTCCGTGAACGAGCCGACCGTGGACGGCGTCGTGTCCGGGTCGAACGATTCGCCGCGACAGAAGCTGTAAGAGTAGGTCGGGACGAGCAAGGTCCCGCCGTCACCGAGCACCCGCCGGTAGGCGCCGAGGATGGCGTCGAACATGGCGCCTTCGGTCTTGCCGGTCTCGGGGAAGCCCAGCATCCCCATGCCCACGTGCGTGAAGACGATATCGCCTTCTTGGACGCCGCATCCCCGGATGGCCCGTTCGAGGTCCGCCTGCGAGTAGCCGGCGGCCGGCGCGGCGGTCATGACTGCTTCTTCAGCTCGAAGACCTGCCACAACGGGAACTCGCGCCCGAAGTGATAAGCGCGAGAATCCGTCGCTTGGAAGGCGGGGTCCGGGCGGAGCTCCTCCATCCAGGTCACCGCGAAGCCGTGAGCGCAGAAGGTCTGGATCAAGGTGCTGAACGGCGGCGTCACGCCGAAGCGTTTGTCCAAATACTCGGTCTGGATGGTGAACGGATGGTCGACCTCACCGAACCACGGTGCCAGCCAGTGGAGATAATGCGGCTCCATGCTGATGAAGGTTCCGCCGGGTTTGAGGATGCGGCGCACGTCCGCGAGTAGGACGGCGGGGTCGGCCTGCTGGGACGGCGTGGCCGCGACGAAGTAGAACAGGAGCGCGTCGCTCATGAAGACGAAATCGGCGCTGGCGTCGGGGATGGCGGCGAGGCCGCCGGGGGCGCCCGGCGCCATGACTTCGAATCGCGCGTTCTTCGGCGCCCCTCGCTTGGCGATGTCGAGAAACGCGGCGTTGGGATCGACGCCGAGGACCTCCGCTCCGCCATGCGCTAGCATGTTCGAGTAATAGCCGACGCCGCAGCCCACGTCGACGACCACGGCGCCCTTCGGGATGCGCTTGGGGAAATACGCTTTGAGAAAATGCTCCTGAACGGCGCGGTAAGCGTTGTCGCGCAATCCCTTGAAGTCGGGCTGGAACTTCTGGTCCAGCCACCAATCGTCGGGCTTGACCCGGCGACCGAGCAGAAGCTCCGCGCCGAGCTGTTGATGGAAATTGCCGAAATGCCCGCCGTCGGTGACCGAGGTCTTGGCGGCGAAACGCCGCCGATAGGCTTCAAGGTCGTCGATGAGCAGCCACTGCTTCTTGAACAACTTGACGGCCTCCGCGCCGGCCAGGGTGACGGCCGCGGGCCACGCGCCGGAATCACGCCTAAAACGGGATGGGTCGGCGAGCAGACCTGCGGCGTTGCTGAATTCGGCGATCTTCCACACCTTGATCGCGCGCGTCTCGTCCTCGGCGGACAGAGACTTCCCGGCGGCGCGCGCTAACAAGTCCAGACCGTCCGTCTCCACCGCCAAACAGGCGCGAACGAAGACGTTGTAGACGATCCAACGACGTCCGTCCGCGGGGAATACGACGACGTCAGCCGATATGCCGGACACTCAAGACCCTCGCTGGCTCTCGATGATGCGGATGAGACCGCCAATGGTCCGGAAATCCTCGGACTGCATGTGCTCCGGCTCGAGGCGTACACCGAGGGCGGATTCGATCTCCGTCACCATCTCGACCACGCCGATTGAGTCCACCAAGCCCTCGTCGAGATAGAGGTACCCCAGCTTCTCCTCCTCGGTCTTTCCGGGGATGGGGCCGCGCGCCGACAGCAGCTCCAAGACCTTGCTCTTCACCTCGTTGCTCATCCTTTCCCCCTGCGCGCGGCGCGCCGCGCGATGAACTGCATGACCGACGGCCGCCCCGCGGAGTAGGCAACGTCGTCCAGAAGCCTGTCCACCGCCAGGACGAACTCCTTGTCCTTGGCCTTCAGACGCTTCTGCCCCACCGGACTCATGCCGGCGCGGCGCGCGATTAAATCGAACCAATACCAGTTGCTCTTCATCGGCCTGACTTCATCTACGACGAACCCGTTCCTTCTCAACAGGCTGGACATGCCCTTCAACGAGAAAAGATGGAGGTGGTACGGCGGCATGACCCAGTAGAAGTCCTTGCCGAAATGGTCGAACATCAACGAGTCCACCGTGGGGAACTCGACGATGAGCCACCCTCTGGGCGACAACTTGGCCGACGCCAGCTTCAGGAAGGATTCCGGCTCACGGAGATGCTCGATGATGGTCCAGGCGCTGATGAGGTCGTAGCCGTCTCCCGGTATATCGTCCACACCGCCGACCGCGAGCGCATGTGCTGGAAGCCCCAATATGCGCCTTCCCGCTTCCACCGACGCCTTTGAAAGATCCGAGCCGGCGCAGTCGAATCCTTCCTGAAGCATCGCGTGCACGAAGGCCCCCACGCCGCAGCCCGCATCGAAGACCTTGGCCCGACGGCGAAGACGCCCCTTGATTGGGGCCACCCGGTTCTTCCAAAAATAGGCTCGTCTCGCCGGATCGAGTACGCGCTTGGCTGAGTCGAGCGCCATCGAGCGCTCCAACTTACCCTCCATCCGCTTGGAACGATAAAAGGTGGCGAGAGCTTCTGCCGTCGGCTGCGGATCGACGAAGACCGTGCCGCACGATTTGCAGCGGCTGTGCGCGTAGCCAGGCTCGCAGAGAAAAGCTTTCTGGGAAACGAAGAATCGGCGTTCCAACGCGGAGCCGCGACAAGCGGGGCAGCGAGCCAAATGAACAACCCGTGTCACAAGAAATCCTTGGCGTGGAGAGGTTCGCCTTTCTTGAAGGCGCGTTTGAGGCGGCGGCCGACGGCTTTTTTCTCCTGACCGGGCTTCAAGCCGCCGGAAGGGCGCAGCCAGAGGAGGTCGGCGGCGGTCAGGCGATAGCCAGCAGGGAGGTCGGACGCGACGGCGATGGAACGGCGAACCGGCGCCAGCATGGGGACTTCGCACGGCATGATCTTCTTCTCGACTCGGCCGAGCAAAATCTCGGCGTCCGCGACCCGGCGCACCAGCTCCTTCATCTCCGCCGGGTCGGCGGAAAGCTTGTGGTCGCGGAAGTCCGACTGGTTCTTGTCGAGGGTGAAATGTTTCTCGATGAGGCGCGCGCCCAACGCGACCGACAACACGCAGGCCTCGATGCCTAAGGTGTGGTCGGAGTAGCCGACGGGCAGCCGCGGGAACGCGAGCTGCAAGGCCGTCAGGCCGCGCAGATTCGCCTGGGCGTTCTCGACGGGATAGCTGCACACGCAGTGCATCAAGGCGAGCGAGGGCGCCTTTTTGGCCGCCGCGACAGCGCGGCGGGCCTGGGCGAGGTCGCAAAGCCCCGTCGAGATGATGAGCGGCTTCTTCTTCGACGCCGCGGCCGCGATAAGCGGATAGAAATCGTTGTCGCCGGAAGCGATCTTGAGCGCGTCCACGATGGGCGCCAGCACGTCGACGCTGGGCATGTCGAGCGGAGTCGAGATGAACAGGATGCCGTGGCTCGCGGCGAGCACGGACAGCTGGCCGAACTGGTCGGGCGACAACTCGAACGACCTGAGCCGGGCCAGGCGGGCCGGATCGGCCCCTCCCACGAATCGTTCGGCGCGGAAGGTCTGGAACTTGACCGCGTGGGCGCCCGACTCGGCGGCCGCGGCGACGAGGGCCTTGGCGCGGCCGAAGTCGCCTTCGTGGTTGTTGCCGACCTCGGCGATGACGAAAACCTTCTTGGAGACGTCGATGTGGCCGATTTTCATGAATGCCGGTGCAGGACGTAAGCCGCGCGCGAAGCGCGGAAGCCGCAGGATTCGTAAAGCCGCATGGACGGGGCGTTCGCGGCCTGGGTGCCCACGAGGAGCTCGTCGTACGACGAAAACTCGCGGACGAAGAACCGGACCAGGTCTTTGCCGAAACCTTTGCCTTGGCTGGCCGAGGCGACGCCGATTAAATCGATGACGGCGGCGCGTTTGCCGCCGACATCGGTCGTGAGGACGGCAAGAAATCCGGCGGGTTTCCCCTGGTCGAGGACGGTCCACAATGAATGGCCGCGACGTCCTTCGACGTAAGAACGAATCCACTCGCGTTTGATGCGGTGCGCCAACGCGTCGTCCACGAGCGGGTCGAGGTGGAAGCGGGAGAAGCGGAAACACGACCCCGCGATGTCGAGCACGGCGGCGGCCGTGGACGCGTCCACGCGCGCGACCGCCGTGGCGGGCGGCGGCGAACCGCCGCGTTCGCGCGCGAAGGTCATGTTCACGTCCACGACGCGGAAACCCGCGGACTCCAGGCGCGACGTCTCGGCGACGTCGCCGACGGGCACCTTGGCGTAGGCGAAACCCGGCGCGGGCAAGGCCGACACGTCGGCCCCCGGGTCCACCTTGGACACGGGACGGCCGAACAACCCGGTCAACCAGGCGTCGGCGCTGACGCCGCCGCTCACGCGTTGACGGGCTTCGGGGCCGGCGTGTTGGTCAACGCGCGGTACCATTCGATGTATTTGGGGATGCCCACGTCGATGGGGTTCTTGGGCGCGTAGCCGATGAGGCGACGCGCCTTGTCCACGTTGAGCGTGCCGCGGAAGGGCATCAGAGCGTCGCGCGGGACGCTCTCGATCTTGGTGCCGGGGAAGTGTTTCTGGACGATCTCGGCGAGTTCCTTGATGGAGCGCGCCGCGCCGTAGGTCAGGTTGAAGATCTCGCCGCGGGCCTTGGGGTTCGCCAGGCACAGGCCGATGCCGTCGGCGAGGTCCTCGATGTAGGTGAAGTCCAGGCGCTCGGAGCCGTCGCCGTCCATGCGCAAGGTGCCGCCTTTGAGCGCGGTCTCGATGTAGACCTGGGCCACGCGGCGGCTCACGCAGCGCTGGCCGTAAAGCGCCGAAGGCCGCAGGATGGTGTAGGGCAGGCCGAAGACCTGGTTGTAGGCGATGACCATCTTCTCGCCGGCGAGCTTGAGGGCGCCGTAGATGCCCATGGGCTCGAGCGGATGATCCTCGGTGACCTCGGCGGTCTTGAAGTTGCCGTAGGCCATGCTCGAGGACAGGAACACGAACTGCTCGACGCCGCCGCCGCGCGCGTAGTCGAGCGCGTTTTCCAGCGTGCGCAAGCTGTGGTCGAAGGTGCTGAAGGGGTCCTTGTTGGACTTGCCCGCGTGCGAGATGGCCGCCAGGTGCACGATGGAGTCCGGCTTGATCTGCACGAGGATGCGCGAAAGCGCGTGGTAGTCGCGCGCGTCCACGGGGTGCATGCTGATCTTCGCCCCGCGCAGGATGTCCAGGCGCTGGTTGAGCATCTTCATGTACATCTCGCGGTCGGGGGCGGCGAAGCCCTCGGCGGCGAACGACAGCAGGTTGTTGACCTGCAGGCTGTCGACGATTTCGACGTCCGCGCCGCGGGCCTGGAGGCTGATGGCGAGGTTGTGCCCGATGAAGCCGGCCCCGCCGATTAACGCGACCTTGCGTCCTTTCAAATCCTGAACCGGGCTCATCCGAGCACCTCCGTGGCGGCGCGGCGCACGGCGTCGGCCACGACCCGCATGTCGGCGGGGACGAGGTGCGTGCCGCAAGGCAACGCGACGCCGTTGTCGCTGATTTCGGCCGCGCGCGGGTATTTCGCCGCGTCGTAGCCGTACTTCGACTGATAATACTTCATGCGCGGCACGGGCTGCGGGTAGTAGATGCTCGTGCCGATGCCCAGCGCGTTGAGCCGGGCGACGAAGTCGTTGCGTTTGGCGGCGAGCGCCCCGGTGAGGATGAGGCAGCCGCAATAGGGGCTGGTCACCATGCGAGGGTCGCGCTCGTCGAGCAAGCGGCCGCCTTTGAAGTCCGCGAGCTCCTTCTTGAGCGCCTCGAAGTTATCCTTGCGGCGCTTCAGGTTCTCCGCGATGCGAGAGAGCTGGGAGCGGCCGAGCGCGGCCTGCATCTCGCTCATGCGGTAGTTGAGCCCCAAAGTGGGCACGTCGTAGAAGCCGGGCACCGCTCGTTCGGTGTGCGTGCGGTCCACGCCGAAGGCGCGCAGGCGCGCGACCGCCTCGGCCACGGCCTTGTGGCGGCTGACGAACATGCCGCCTTCGCCGGTCGTGATGTGTTTGACCGGGTAGAAGGAGAAGGTCGCGGCGTCGCCCCACAGGCCGACGTGGCGCCCGTCCAGGCGCGCGCCCAGCGCGATGGCGCAGTCCTCGACGACCTTGAGCTTGTGTTTCTCGGCGATCTTCATGATGGCGTCCATCTTGCAGGGGAAGCCGACGAAGTGGACGACGGAAATCGCCTTGGTTTTGGGCGTGACCAGCTTCTCGATGGCCTCGGGCAGCATGTTGCCGGTGGCGGGGTCGCAGTCGGCGAAGACGGGCGTGGCGCCGACCCATTCGACGGCGTGCACGGTGGCGGCGTGCGTCTGCGCGGGCACGATGACCTCGTCGCCCTTTCCGATGCCGAAGTGCAGGTAGGCGACGTGCAGCGCGCCCATACACGAGCTCATGCTCACCGAATGGGCGTCGGGGCCCAGGAAGGCCGAAAATTCGGCCTCGAAATTTTTGCACTCGGGCCCGTGCGTGAGCACGTGCCCGTCGAGGACCTTCATGACGGCCTGTTTGTCCTCGGGGGTGATCCAAGGGCGGGCGAAGGGGATTTCACGGATGGTGGTCGTGCTCATTCGATGGGCTCCAAGGCGACGCGTCGGTCGAGGCCGCGCGCCGCGTCCGCGGCTAAACAAGCCGTGATGAGGGCGTATTCTAATCTCGCCGTCGGCGCCGGGTCGGCGCCGGCGGCGATGGCCGTGACGAGGTCCGGCAACAAAACGCCTTTATCGGCGGGTTTAGCCGCCAAATCGATTCGTTTCGGTTGGACCGCCGGGTCGCGCGAGACGTGTAGCCTCGCGCCCTGGTCGTCGTAAATAAAGGTCGCCTTGGTCCCGAACACCCGCACGACGTGTTGATGCCGGTGCACGCAGCCGAAGTTGGCGGTCACGCGCCCCACCAGGCCCGAGGGGAAGCGCCATTCGGCCGCATGGAAGTCGTCGTAGCGGAAAGCCGTCCCGGCGGCCGCGATACGCGAAGAAGACGCTGAAACGGATGCCGGCCTCTCTCCGGCCAGACCCAGCATCAGGTCCACCAGATGCACGCCGCCGCCTTGCATCACGGAGTAGTCGGGCACATCCTTGCGCCAACCATCAGTCATCTTCTCGAGTCGGCCGTAGAGATAATCGCCGTCGAACGCGTAAAGCGTCCCAAGCTCGCCGGCCTTCACCGCGTCGGACAACCAGCGCCACAACGGCGCGGCGCGCAACACGAGGTTGGAGCGCAGATGCAGTTTTTTCGCGGCGCGGGCCGCGGCGAGCGCGCGCAGTTCGTCGGCCGTACGGCACAGGGGTTTCTCGACGAACACGTGTTTGCCGGCCTTGAGCGCGGCCAGGGCCTGGCCGAAATGGTCGTCGTCGAAGGACGCCAGGCACACCAGCTCGACGGCGGGGTCGGCCAGGATGCCGTCGTAGCTCCGCGCGGCCGCGCCGCCCAGCGCCGCGCCCGTCTTGCGGGCCTTCTCCGCGTCATGGTCGCAGACGGCGACGAGCCGGCAGCGGGAATCGGCGGCGACGGCCTTCGCGTGAGCCTCGCCCACGCCGAGGCCGACGACCGCGACGCCGAGGGTTTTGGCGCTCACGTTCACGCCGCGCTCCGGGCCGGGGTCCAACGGGGCGGCGGAGCCGAGGCGGGGTAGGCCGCCTCGAGGCGGCTCACGTCCTCGGGCGCGTCCACGGTGAGGCTCAGCTTCGCCCACTCGGGATGACCGGAGTCGAGGTTCTTCACCCGCCAGCGGCTCGTCTCATAGAAAACCTTGGTGGCGTGCTCGCGCTGGTCCGGCGTCAGCGACGACGCGTCCACCGAGGAAAAGGCCGCGGCGGAGATGAGCTCCACGCTCTGTCCACGCGGGAAACTGCGCGGGGCGACGTTGGTGATCAAGTCCACGTCCCGGCTCGCGAACGAGGCTGCCCAGGACAGCAGGCCCCCGTCCAGCAGCGGGCTGTCGGCGCAGATTCGAAAAAACCAATCGCAGGGATGGGTCTTCAGACAGAGGCGGAAACGGGAGAAAACATCGTCTAACGGGCCGCGGAAGACCGTTATACCGGAAGCCTCGGCGTGTTTGGCCAAAACATCATCCGAAACGTCGGGTACTCGTGGCCAAAACGACTTTTTCACGCGCGCACGGCGACGGTCGCTGAGGCCGCAAGCCAGTCAATCAGCGGCCGCCCGCGGAACTGGGCCAGCACCTTGCCGGGGAACCGTTTCGAGCTCATACGGGCCTGAATGAAGGCCCTAATATTAGGAGAGGAGGCCATGTTCAATTGCTGAACGGACAGTATACGGAAGTCGAAAGCGCCCCGTCAAGCCGACGGGGGCGGGTTTGACTACCCTGGGAGGAACTGTTAATATGTTCAATAAGTGAACATGTCCCGTACCAACATCCGCATCATCCCCCGGCTGGACATCAAGGGCCCCAACATCGTCAAAGGGGTGCACCTGGAAGGCCTGCGTATCGTGGGCGATCCGGCCGAACATGCCCTGCGTTATTACGAAGAAGGAGCCGATGAGCTCCTTTATATGGATATCGTGGCCAGCCTGTACGGCCGCAACAACCTCCTCCACATCGTGGAGCGCGCGGCCTCCGACGTGTTCATCCCGCTGACGGTCGGCGGGGGCGTGCGCAAGCTCGACGACGTCTATAAACTCCTGCGCGCCGGCGCCGACAAGGTCGCGGTCAACACCGCCGCCATCGCCAACCCCGACTTCATCCGTGAAGCCGCCCGCAGCTTCGGCTCCCAATGCATCGTGGTGTCCATCGAGGCCAAGCTCCAGGCCCCGGGCCGCTGGGAAGCGCTCACCGACAACGGACGCGAGCGGACCGGCGTGGACGCCTGCGAATGGGCGCGCAAAGCCGCCGACCTCGGCGCCGGAGAGATTCTCGTGACCTCGGTGGACAAGGAAGGCACCCTCAAGGGTTTCGACCTGGACCTGACCGCGCGCATATCCCAATCGGTGTCCATCCCCGTCATCGCCTGCGGCGGGGCGGGCAAGGCCGAACACGTGTTGGCCGCGGTCCAGGAAGGGCGAGCCGACGCGGTGTCGGTGGCCTCCATCCTCCATTTCAAGAAGTGCGGCCTGCGCGAGCTCAAAGAGACCCTTCTCGCCGGCGGCGTGCCCGTGCGCCGGCCGCCGACGGCCGCGCCCCTCTCATGAGCGCCTCCCGCCGCGTCGTCATCGTGGACTACGGCCTGGGAAACCTGCTGAGCGTCGCGCGCGCCGTGCGCGCCGCCGGCGGCGAACCCGAAATCACCTCCGACCCCGCCGACATCGTGGGCGCGCCGCGCGTGCTCCTGCCCGGCGTGGGCGCCTTCGGCGACGGCATGAAGGGCCTGCGCGAGCGCGGCCTCGTGGAGCCGCTGCGCGCCTACGCGAAATCCGGCAAACCGCTGCTCGGCATCTGCCTGGGCATGCAATTGCTCATGGACCGCAGCACGGAGTTCGGCGACCACGAGGGACTCGGCTTGGTGCCGGGCACCGTCGAGCTCCTGCCCAAAGGCGGCGAAAACGGCTTGAAGCTGCCGCACGTCGCTTGGAGCGGCCTGCGCCCCGCCTCGCCCTGGCCGGGCACGCCTCTGGCCGGCGCCGCGCCCGGTTCCGAGTTCTACTTCGTGCATTCCTTCGCCGCCGTGCCCGCCGACGCGAAAGACCGTCTGGCGGACTGCGGCTACGGAGAAGGCTCGTTTTGCGCGGCGCTGCGCCGCGGCAACGTCGTCGGCTGCCAGTTCCACCCCGAAAAGAGCGGCCCCGCCGGACTCGATATCCTCAAACGTTTCTTGGAGGCCTCATGACGAACCCCGCCGCCGCGAAAACCCGCAAGGTCGAGGCCTACTTCGGCCTCCCCGCCGAGGTGAAGTTCTGCAAACGCTGCGTCATCTCCAACCAGCGCCCGAACTCCTGCGTGGAGTATTACCACACGGCCGCGTCCACGAAGGCCACCATCAACATCGATGAGGAAGGCGTGTGCGACGCCTGCCGCTTCGCCGAGGTCAAACGCGGCGTCATCGACTGGAAGCAGCGCGAGAAGGAGCTCAAGGAGCTCTGCGACCAGTACCGCAAACACGACGGCTCCTACGACTGCATCGTGCCCGGCTCCGGCGGCAAGGACAGCGCGCGCGCGTCCCACGTGCTCAAGTACAAATACGGGATGCATCCGCTGACCATCACCTGGGCGCCGCACCTCTACACCGAAATCGGCTGGAAGAACTTCCAGAACTGGATCCACGTCGGCGGCTGCGACAACAACCTGTTCACGCCCAACGGCAAGGTGCACCGCCTGCTCACGCGCCTGGCCGTGCAGAACCTGCTCAACCCCTTCCAGCCCTTCATGATCGGCCAGAAGACGCTCGCCCCGCACATGGCGCTGCGCCACAAGGTGCCCCTCGTGTTCTTCGGCGAAAACGAGGCCGAATACGGCAACCCCATCTCCGACAACAAGAGCCCGCTGCGCGCCAAGAACTACTTCACCAAGGCCAGCAAGGACAAGATCCACCTCGGCGGCGTCTCGCTGACCGAGCTGATTGAGAAACACAAGGTCGAGCCCGCCGACCTGCAGGCCTACCTGCCCGCCGACGACGCGCAGCTCGAGGAGCTGGGCGTGAAGGTGCACTACCTCGGCTACTACATCAAGTGGATCCCGCAGGAGAGCTACTACTACGCCGTCGAGCACACCGGCTTCGAAGCGAACCCCGAACGAACCGAAGGCACGTACTCCAAATACAACAGCCTCGACGACCGCATCGACGGCTTCCACTACTGGACCACCTACGTGAAATACGGCATCGGCCGCGCCACCTACGACGCCGCCCAAGAGGTCCGCTCCGGCCACATCGACCGCGAGGAGGCCGTCGCGCTCGTGCACCGCTTCGACGGGGAGTTCCCCAAGAAGTACTACAAGGAAATCCTCGAGTACCTCGGCATGGACGAGAAGGAGTTCCACGCGACCGTCGATAAGTTCCGCTCCCCCCACCTGTGGGAGCGCCACAACGGCGAGTGGAAGCTCAAGCACAGGGTCTCCTGACCGCTCTGTGAAGATCCTCGGCCTCATCCCGGCGCGCGGCGGCTCCAAGGGAGTCCCCGGCAAGAACATCCGCCCGCTGGGCGGCGTTCCCCTGCTGGGCCGCGCCGTGCTCTCGGCGCGCGAGTCCGGGGTCTGCGACCGCCTGTGGGTATCGACCGACGACGCGGCCATCGCGGCCGTCGCCGAGGAATACGGCGTGAAGGTCCCGTGGCTGCGTCCGGAGGAGCTCGCGCAAGACGGCTCGGCCCTCATCGACGCGACGATCCACCTGCTCGACAAACTCGCGGCCGACGACGGCTATCGCCCCGACGCGGTGCTCGTGCTCCAGCCCACCTCGCCTTTTCGCTCCGCCGAGACCATCCGCAAGGCCGTCGAGCTGTTCGTGAAGACCGGGGAATCCGTGGTGTCCGTTACGCCCTCGAGGTTCCATCCTCACTGGTGCTACCGTCTCGATGAAAACGGAAGACTAGCGTCCTTCATCGACGGCCTCGGCACGCCCGCGCCTCGCCAGCAATTGCCGGAGGCGTACGCGCTGGACGGTTCCATCTTCCTCGTGTCGGTCGAGACTTTGCGCAAGACCAAGACCTTCCACGCCGAGCCCCGCCGCGCCCTCGTGGTCTCGGCTGAGGAAGCGGCGGACGTGGATACGCCGCATGACTGGGCGGTCGTCTCCGGCCTCCAGGCCGAGCGCGCGCAAGCCCAGACCTTTCCTTCCTCCGTTTACATGATCGCCGAAGCCGGCGTGAATCATAACGGCGACCTCGCTTTGGCCAAGAAGCTGGCGGACGCGGCCAAGTCGTGCGGCGCCGACGCGGTCAAATACCAGACCTTCAAGGCCGAGGGCCTGGCCGCGCGCGGAGCGGCCAAGGCCGAGTACCAGAAGAAGAGCACGGGCGGCGGGCAAAGCCAGCTCGAGATGCTCAAGTCGCTGCAGCTCTCCGACGCCGCGCACCGCGAGCTCGCCGCGCACTGCAAGGCCATCGGCATCACCTTCCTCTCGACTCCCTTCGACGCGGACAGCGCCGACCTACTCGACGGCCTGGGCGTCCCGTTGTTCAAGGTCCCCTCCGGCGAGCTCACCAACAAACCCCTCATCCGCCACGTCGCCGCCAAGGGAAAACCGCTCATCATCTCGACGGGCATGAGCACCCTCTCCGAGGTCGCCGACGCCGTGCGCTGGGCGCGCGAGGCGTCCGGCGCGCCGCTGACCTTGCTGCATTGCCTGACCGAGTATCCCGCGCCCGTCTCGCAGGTGAACCTGCGCGCCATGGACACGCTGCGCGAGCACTTCGGCCTTCCCGTGGGTTATTCCGACCACACGCCGGGCATCGAGGTCTCGGTGGCCGCCGTCGCGCGCGGCGCCGCCGTCATCGAGAAACACCTCACCCTCGACAAATCGCTGCCGGGCCCCGACCAGGCGGCGTCGCTCGACCCCGCCGAGTTCGCGGCGCTGGTCAAAGCCGTGCGCGCCGTCTCCGCCGCGCTGGGCGACGGCGTTAAACGCGCCGCGCCCTGCGAAGCCGGCAACCGCACCGTCGCGCGCCGCAGCGTGGTCGCCGCGCGCGATTTGCCCGCCGGCCACCGGCTCGTCGCCGCCGACCTCGCGCTCAAGCGCCCCGGCAATGGGATTGCTCCAGCGGAGCTGGAGCTCCTGCCCGGCCGCCGCCTGAAAAAAGCCGTCGCCGCCGACGAGACCTTGACCTGGGAGGCGCTCGCGTGAGCCGCACGGTGTGCGTCGTCACCACATCGCGCGCGGAATACGGCCTGCTCGAGCCCGTGGCGCGCGCCATCGCGGAACGTCGCGGCCTTCGCCTGAAGCTCGTGGTCTCCGGGGCGCACTTTAGTCGCGCGTTCGGTCGCACCGAACGCGCCATCCGTTTGCCGATCGCCGCCCGCGTTCCGATGCCGGTCGGCGACGACGCCGTCCGCTGGCTCGAGCCGTGGGCCGCGCCACCTCGGACTTCGCCGGCGTGCTGCGCCGCCTGAAGCCCGACGTGCTGGTCCTGCTCGGCGACCGCTACGAGCTGCTGGCGCCCGCGGCCGCGGCCGTGGCCCTGAAGCTTCCCATCGCCCACCTGCACGGCGGCGAGGCCAGCGAAGGCGTCATCGACGAGCAGGTGCGCCACGCGCTCACCAAGCTCTCCTACCTTCATTTCGTCGCGGCCGAGCCCTACCGCCGGCGCGTCGTCGCCATGGGCGAGGACCCTCGCCGGGTGTTCCTCTCCGGTGCGCCGGGGCTGGAGAACATCGCGCGGCTCAAGCCCCTGCCGGACGCCGAGCTCTCGAAGCTCATCGGCCTGCCGCTGACGCCGGCGCCGCTGGTGGTGACGTATCATCCGTGCGGCAAAAACCCTCTGAACGAGCTTAACGGCATTTTATCAGCCGTCGCGGCATCCGGCCGCCGCGCCGTGTTCACTTTCGCCGGCGCGGACGCGGGCGGGCGGGCGGTCAACGCGCGCCTGAAGGCCTTCGCGGCCCGCGACCCGCGTCGTTACCGCGTCCACGCCTCGTTGGGCGCGCGCGGGTGGTTGAGCCTGCTGCGCCGCGCCGGAGCCTGCGTGGGCAACTCCTCGAGCGGCGTCATCGAGGCGCCGCTGCTGCGCGTGCCCACGGTCAACGTCGGCGCGCGACAAGACGGCCGCCTCAAGGCGCGTTCCGTCATCGATTGCGACGCCACCCGCCCCGTACTGCTCACCGCGCTTGCGGCGGTGCTCGCCTTCCTTCCGCTCACGCTGTCCAGCTTCTGGGGCCCGCTTGCAGTCGTGCTGATCGGGGGCACGCTCGTCGGCACCGCGCTGACGCTGTTCTTCCTCCCCGCGCTCTACGCGCTGTGGATGGTCGTCCTGGCGCGCCGGCGGACACGCCTGCGTGCTCGCCGAGGTGCTGCGCGTCAATAAAACCCGCGTCGCCGGCTTCACCGACGCGGCTCCCGCGCGCCGCGGGCAGACGGTCGAAGGCCTCAAGGTGCTCGGCGGCGACGACGTCGTGGCCGGGCTCAAGCCCGCCGCCGTCCGCCTCGTCAACGGCCTGGGCACCGGCGGCGACACCGGCCCCCGCCGACGCCTCTACGAGAACTGGAGCGCCCGCGGCTACCGCTTCCCCGTCGTCATCGCGAAATCCGCCGAGGTCGCCCGCTCCGCCTCGCTGGGCGCGGGCAGCCAGGCGCTCACGCGCGCCGTGGTCCATCCGCGCGCCGTCATCGGCGAGAACGCGGTGATCAACACCGCCGCGGTCGTCGAGCACGACGCCGTCGTCGGCGCCCACGCCTTCGTGAGCCCCGGCGCGGTGGTGTGCGGCGGCGCGAGAATCGGCGCGGGCGCCTTCATCGGCGCCGGCGCGGTCGTGTTGCCCGGCGTGACGGTCGGCGCGGGCGCCCGCCTCGGCGCCGGCGCCGTCGCGACGCGCGATATCCGCCCCGGCGCCACCGCCGTCGGCGTCCCGGCGAAGGAGTCCTGACATGCCCGTCGATCTTCTCAAGAAGCATCCCGCTATCCTCCTCAAACCCGCGGCGCGCCTGCGCGACGCGGTGGCCGCCATGACCAAAACCGGGCTGGGCATCGCCTTGGTGGTGGACGCCCGCCGCCGCCTGCTCGGCGTGGTCACCGACATCGACATCCGCCGCGCCTTGCTCAGCAAACGCCCGCTCGAGGCGCCCGTGAGCGGCGCGATGAACAAGAAGCCCGTGACCTTGCCCGAAGGCTCCTCTCGCGAGGCGGTCTCCGAGGCCTTCCGCCTCACCGCGCACGCCTACATCCCCGTCGTGGACCGCGCCGGGACGCTCAAGGGCCTCGCCGCCCTGCTCGACCACGTCACCATCCCCACGCGCCACCCGAACTGGGTGGTCATCATGGCCGGCGGCGCGGGCAAACGCCTGCTGCCGCTGACCGCCAACACCCCGAAGCCGCTGGTCAAGGTGGGCGGCAAGCCCATCATGGAGATCCTCATCGACCAGCTCGTCGCCGCGGGTTTCCACCGCTTCATCTTCTCGGTCAACTACCTCGCCGACCAGATCAAGGACCACTTCGGCGACGGCGAGCGCTGGGACGCTCGCTTCGAATACGTGCACGAGACCAAGCCGCTGGGCACCGCCGGGGCCCTGGGCCTCATCAAACGCGACCTCGAGGACACCTTCTTCGTGGTCAACGGCGACATCATGACCAAGGTGGACTTCCGCGCTTTGCTCGACTTCCACAAGAAAGAGAAGGCGTCGGCGACCTTGTGCATCAAGCAGCACGAGGTGCAGATTCCTTACGGCGTCATCGAGCTGGCCGACAACAAGATGGAGCGCTTCGTCGAGAAACCCGTGCAGCGCTACTTCGTCAACGCCGGCATCTACGCCCTCGAGCCCTCGGTGCTCAAGAGCCTGCCCAAGGGCCGCCGCTGCGACATGCCCGAGCTGCTCGCGCGCCTGCGCGCGCGCCGCGCCAAGAGCATCGCCTGCTTCCCCCTGCAGGAGTACTGGCTCGACGTGGGCCGCCTCTCCGACCACGAGCGCGCCACGAACGACTACTCCGCCCATTTCGGGAAAGAATGACCGCGACCGCTCCCGCCGCCGCCCATCCCGCCCTCGCCTTCATCCCGAAGGCCGAGGCCTTCGCCGCGGCGCATCGCGGCGACGCGGCGTTCCGCTTCCTGAAAGCCTACCTCGGCGCGACGGAGGACGAGCTCGAGCTCGTCATGAAGAAGCTGTATTGCGACGCCTTGCCCCAGGTGAACTACCAGGCCGAGCCTTTGTGGCGCGTCGCGCTCGACTCGTTGCTGCACCCGGCTTTTTACGCCCTCAAGAAATCCTGGGGCTGGCGCCGCGAGCCTTTCGTCGAGGTCCAGATGGAGACCATCGACCTCGCCTACTTCAAGAAGTGGTTCGACCGGACCTTCGACGGCTTCGTCGCAAGTAAACGCGTCGCTCCGCGCGGCGCGCTGCCCGGCTACCCGACGACGAGCCCGGTCGAAGGCTCCATCGCCCCGGGCGTGTTGCCTTGGCTGGCCGTCGCGCCCTTGTTCATCCCCGCCTTGTGGAGCTTGTCGCGCCGCTACGGGATGAACCTGCTCAAGTCCTACCGCCGCTGCCTGGGCACCTACGCGGTGTACGAGGGCCATTTCCGGCGCTGGCCGTGCCGCCACTTCGTGACCTACGCCGACGAGCTCAACCATCCGTGCCGCTGGCTGGCCTTCAAACACAACGCGCCCGGCAAGCTCATCGTCATCCAGAACGGCGAACGCGGCCTGCATCCGTTCTACGCCTACAGCGCCATGGACGTCTATCTCACCTTCGGCGATTTCGCCAAGGCCATAGCCGGCCCCCTGCGCATGCGCGTGGGGCGACACCACGCCGTGGGCGCGTTGTGCCTCAACGAGCAGTTCGACCGCGTGGCCGCGCTGGAGAAGGCCGGCGCGGCGCCGGTCTGGGACGTTCTCATGATCGACCAGGGCGTGTACCCGCATTGCGGCCTCGACTTAAAGACCGCGCGCTCCTTCGAGACCATGATGGACAACCTCAACGAGTTCAAGAAGCGCAACCCGCGGTTGCGCGTGGCCTACCAGCTGCGCCATTACCCGGAAGGCTCCGCCCCGGGCCGCGACACGCTCGCCATCCTCAAGGCCCATCTCACCGACGGCGTCGAGATCCTGCCTAACGAGAAAAACGGCGACAGCTACGTCAGCTTGTACAAGTCGCGCGTGGCCCTCACCTTCAACTCGACGCTCGGCTACGAGGCCTTTTTCATCCGCCGCGGCCTGAAGGTTCTGTTCGTCAACTACGCCGGCAACCCTTACGAGAACTACAGCGACGACGAGCGTTTCCAGCTCACGGACGAGGCGGCGGACTACGGCCGCTACGAGCGCAAGCTGCTGGACCTGCTCGCCTTGGACCTTCCCGATCCCCCGGCCGTCGCCCGAGAGCGGCACGCCTACTTCGACGGCCGGGTCCAGGAGCGCGTCGCCGAATTCGTCAACGGATTGGAGACCGCCCCATGAGCGACCTGATCGGGACCGCCGTCGAAACCGCCTACGCCTCTCGCGCCGCGCTGGCGCGCCTGCTCACCGCCCGAACACCCGCGGCGGACCCTCGCGCCGCGCGTTTGGCCGAGGACGGGCTGGTCGTCTTGCCCGGCCTGCTCGACGCCGCGACCGTGGCTCGCATCCGCGCCGCCAACGAGGAATGGTTCGACCTCGACGACCGCTCCGAGCTCGTTTACAGCCCCGACGGCAAACAGCTGCTCGAGGCGTCCGCGGCGACGCGCGCCGAGGTGGAGCGTTATTATTTCCTCCACGTGAAGAACTATCAGCGCAAGTTCGACCTCTACCGCGTCTTCGCCGAGGCCCTAGACCCGGTGCTGGGCGCCCACTACGGCGGCCGCTGGCGCGCCCGCGACATCTACTGCTATCGAAACCAGCCCGTGCCCGCCGTGCAGGGCTCCTACGCCTGGCACCGCGATAACTACCCGACGGGCAGCCTCAAGGTGATGACCTACCTCACGCCGGTGCGCTCAATCGAGGACGGCCCGCTCACGGTCGCCAAAGGCTCGCACAAGGGGTTCAAGCCCGACCTCGGCCGCATCGGCGATCGTTATGACGAAGCCGCGGTGAAGGCCGAATACGAGCTCATCCACGCCTTGGGCGAGCCCGGCACCGTCATCGTCTTCGAGAACAACGCCGTGCACCGCGCCTGGGACCCGGCGCGGGGCTTCCGCGAAGCGTTGAACTTCACCGTTTTCCCCTCCGTGCTGCAGCCCGAGCCCTCGGAGGTCAAAGGTCTCGACCTCGGCGAGGAAGCCGGTCTCTTGAAGAAGTACACTCGTTAGGAACCAAATGCCCAAGATTTCCATCATCGTCCGCACGAAAAACGAGGAGCGCTGGGTCGGCCGCTGCCTGCGGATGATCTACCAGCAGGACTTCAAGGATTTCGAGGTCATCTTGGTGGACAACCGCAGCACCGACCACACCGTGGCCGTGGCCAAGAAGTACCCCGTGAAGGTCGTCACCATCGAGCGTTACCGCCCCGGCGACGCGCTCAATGTCGGCATCCGCGCCTCCTCCGGCGAGTTCATCGTCTGCGTCTCGGCTCACTGCATCCCGCAGCGCGCGGACTGGCTGACCCGCCTGCTCGCCAACATGGAGCGCCCCGATATCGCCGGCGTCTATGGCCGCCAGCTGCCCATGGCCTACAGCACGCCGCACGACAAACGCGACCTGCTCAACACCTTCGGCCTCGACCACCGCGTCCAGGTCAAGGACACCTTCTTCCACAACGCCAACAGCCTGTTGCGCCGCAAGGTCTGGGAGCAGATTCCCTTCGACGCCGAAGCCACCAACATCGAGGACCGCATCTGGGGCAAGGCCGTCATCGAGAAGGGCTGGAAGCTCGCCTACGAGCCCGAGGCCGCGGTCTATCACTACCACGGCATCCATCAGGACGGGGACCCCGAGCGCGCGCGCAACGTGGTGCGCATCCTCGAGTCGATCTCGCAGCAGGACGCGTCCGCGACGGCCGCCAACGACCTCGACACGCTCGCCATCCTGCCCGTCCTCGGTCCGGTGAAAACCGTCGCGGGACACGACCTGCTGGAACGCTGCCTGCGAGAAGTCGTCGCCTCCAAGGTCGCGCGCAAGGTCGTCGTCATCGCCGAGGACCCGGATGCCCTGAAGACCGCTCGCCGGCTCGGCGCGGTCCCGCTGCCCCGTCCGCCGGAACTGCTGCGTCCGGAGGTCGGCATCGAGCCGGTCCTGCGTCACGCCTTGCAGAGCGCGGAGCAGGGCGACGAGCACTTCGACGCCGTGTTGTACGCCAACTACCTTTTCCCCTTCCGCCCCGAACGCTTCTTCCAGGAGTCGGCCGGTCGTTTCGCCCAAAGCGGGGCCGACAGCCTCGTGCCGACCTTGCCAGATTACGTCGCGTCATGGAACGAGTCCGAGGGGCGCATCATGCGCAGCGACTCGGGCTTCCACCCGCACGAGCTCAAGAAGCCCATGCAGCGCGGCCTCACCGGCCTCGGCACCTTCTCGAGCTGCGAGTTCGTGCGCCAAGGCCAGCTTCTCGGCGCCAGCGTCGCCCTCGTCCCGCTCGACAACAAGCTCTACGCCATGAAGGCCAACGACCCTTTCGACCTCGCCGTCATCCAGCTCGCCCTCGAGAAGGGCCCCCAGGAGTTCGCATGAACCCCATCGCCCCCGTCCGCTTCCTCGGCCGCGACATCGGCCCCGGCAAGCCCTGCTTCGTCATCGCCGAGATCGGCCTCAACCACAACGGCGAGCTCGACATCGCCAAGAAGCTCATCGACGCCGCCAAGGCGGCCGGCTGCGACGCGGTGAAGTTCCAGAAGCGCGACGTCGACAACCTGGCGGTGGGCTCGGTCCTCGACGCCGCCGACGGGCGCTTCCCCGCCTTCGGCGCGACCTACCGCGCCATCCGCGAGCACATGGAGTTCGACAAGGCCGAGTTCGGCGAGCTCATCGCGCACGCGCGCGGCGCGGGCCTGCCCTTCTTCTGCACGCCTTTCGACGTGCCCTCCTTCGAGTTCCTCGAGGACCTGGGCATGGAAGCCTACAAGCTCGCCAGCCACAGCCTCACCAACCTGCCCTTCCTCGAGCACGTCGCCGCGCGCCGCAAGCCCTGCATCCTTTCCACGGGCATGGCTTTGCCCGAGGAGATGGACCGCGCCGTCGATATCTTCAAGAAGGCCGGCTGCCCCCTCATCTTGCTGCATTGCGTTTCCTCCTACCCCACGCCGTACGAGCACGCCAACCTGCGCGTGATGGACACGCTCGCCCAGCGTTACGGCCTGCCCGTGGGCTACTCCGGCCACGAGGTGGGGACGTTGGCCACCATCGTGGCCGTGTCGCGCGGCGCCTGCGTCGTGGAGCGCCACATCACGCTCGACACCAAGATGATGGGCTTCGACCACAAGCTCTCCATCGACCCGGCCCAGCTCAAGCAGGTCGTGGCCGACATTCGCGCCGTCGAAATCATGCTCGGCGACGGGGTCAAGCGCCTGCTGCCCGTCGAGCAGATCACGCGCGACAAGTATCACGTCTCCTGGGTGTCGAAGACCGCCATCAAGGCCGGCACGGTCGTCACCGCCGAGATGCTCACCCTGAAGAATCCCGGCACCGGCATCCCCGCCTGGAAGAAGGACTCGGTCGTCGGCCGCAAGGCCCTGACCGACATCCCCGCCGACGCGCTTTTCGAGCCCGCGATGCTCGAGGCGGCTCCCGCCCCGCGGGCGCCGGCCGCGCCGCGCGTGCTGGCCATCGTGCTGGCGCGCGGCGGCTCCAAGAGCGTCCCCAAAAAGAACATCCGGCCGCTCAACGGCCTGCCGACCATCGCCTACACCATCCGCGAGGCGCTCAAATGCCCGCGCATCACGCGCCTCATCGTCTCCACGGAGAGCGAGGAGATCGCCGCCGTCGCGCGCCAGCACGGCGCCGAGGTCCCGTTCCTGCGGCCCGCGCACCTGGCCACCGACACCGCGACCTCCAAAGACGGCCTCCAGCACGCCACCGCGTTCGCCGAGAAGGAGGAGGGCCGGCCCTACGACTACGTCGTGGAGCTGATGTGCACCAACCCCCTCAAGACCGCCGCGGACATCGACGGCTGCCTCGACAAGCTTCTCTCGACGGGCGCCGATTCGGTGATCGGCGTCGTGCAGGTATTCGACCAGCACCCGGCGCGCATCAAACGCATCGTGGATGACCGCATCGTGGATTTCTGCGTGCCCGAGCCGATGGACGCCCGGCGGCAGGACCTCAAGCCCGACGCCTACATCCGCAACGGGTCGATCTACGCCATGCGCCGAGACGTGCTCATGATCCAGGATAAGCGCTACGGGACCGCCGATTCCCGCCCCTACTACTTCCCGGCCGAACGCAGCGTCAACATCGACTCGGAGGAGGACTGGTACGTGGCCGAGCAGCGTATCCGCAAGCAGCCGGCGTCCTCCCAGCCCCATGCCCAGAAAGCC
Organism: uncultured Elusimicrobia bacterium; assembly: GCA_965283875.1. GTDB lineage: Bacteria > Elusimicrobiota > Elusimicrobia > UBA1565 > UBA9628 > GWA2-66-18. The sequence goes on from CBDIQC010000001.1 coordinate 988,889, forward strand.
TAAGATCCTCGTCACGGTGCCCGTCGAGCACCTCCGGGAGACGCGCCGCCTCCTCGAGCGCGCGGGGCGGGTCGTCTATGCCGACCACCCCACGCGCCGCGAGACGCTGCGCCTGGCGCGCGACGCCGACGCCATCTTCCCCAACACGAAGCTGATGCTCGACCGCGAGGTGCTCGACGCCGCGCCGCGCCTGCGCGTCATCTGCACGCCGTCCACCGGCACCGACCACATCGACAAGGCGGCGTGCGCCGCGCGCGGGGTCAAGGTCATGTCGTTGACCAAGGACATGGCCCTGCTCAAGACCATCACCTCCACGGCCGAGCACGCGTTCGGCCTCACGCTCAACATCGCCCGCAACATGCCGTGGAGCTTCGATTCGGCCCGCAAAGGCGAGTGGGACTACACTCGCTTCCGCGGCCGCGAGCTGCAGGGCCGCACGGTGGGCATCGTGGGCTACGGGCGGCTGGGGAGCATGTATTCCCGCTTCGCCCGCGGCTTCGACATGAAGGTCCTGGCCCATGACCCGTTCGTGAAGGTCAAGGACCGCTGGGTGGAGCAGGTGAGCCTCGACTCGCTCCTGCGCCGCAGCGAGATCGTCACCCTCCACGTGCACCTGACGCCCGAGACCCGCGGCATGGTGGACGCCTCCTGGTTCCGCCGGATGCGCCCCGGCGTCTTTTTCGTCAACACCTCGCGCGGCGGCCTCGTCGATGAGAGCGCCCTGCTCGCGGCGCTGCGCTCCGGCCGCGTCCGCGCCGCGGGCCTGGACGTGCTCGACGGCGAGATCGAGGGCGACATGAGCCGCCACCCGCTCGTGCGCTACGCGCGCGCGCACGACAATCTGATGATCACCCCCCACTGCGGCGGCATGTCCTACGACGGCCAGGAGAAGGCCTTCACGCACGCCGCCGGGAAACTCGTATCATTCTTCGAGGAGAACCGCGTCCGATGAGCACCGACCTGCTGAAGGAGTGGACCGACGCCGACTGGGACTCGCGCGAGATCACCAACCCGCGCAAGCCCAGCAACATCTCCATCGTTCTGGACATGCTCGAGACGACCCGCGACGTGCCCGGGGACGTGGCCGAATGCGGCATCTTCCGCGGCAGCTCCCTGGCCGCCATCGCGGCGAAGCTGAGGTCCCTGGGCAGCCGCAAGGGTTTGTGGGCTTTCGACAGCTTCGAGGGCCTGCCCGAGCCCAAGGCGCCCGACGCCAACCTGTTGAACGGCGTGCAGAACCAGAAGGCGGCGAAAGGCTACTTCGGCAACACCAGCATCGACCTGGTCAAACGCAAGCTCGACGCGGTCGGCTACGAGGGCCCCGTGCACATCGTCCCGGGCTGGTTCCAGGACACGCTTTCGAAGGCCCCCAAGGCCTTGTCCTTGGTCTTCCTCGATTGCGACTTCTACGAATCTTATCAGCTTTGCCTGCGCGAGCTGTGGCCGCGTCTTTCCGTCGGCGGCGTCATGGTCTTCGACGAGTATTATTCGATCAAATACCCCGGCGCCCGCAAGGCCATCGATGAGTTCTTCGCGGATAAGGCCGACAAGCCCGTCTTGGCGCCGCAATACCTGAAGGACAATTCTTTCGAGCGCTGGTACACGCGCAAGACCGTTTAACACGTTCGCCGCCCGACACCAGGAGATTCGCCATGATCCGCATCGAGACCGTCGATTACAGCCCTTTCGAGAAGTACCTCGATAAGCCGCGCCCCTGCCTCGTCTGCGGCGGCGGGGACAAGGAGGAGTGGGCGCGCATCGGCGTTTTCCGCGCGGTGCGCTGCCGCGCCTGCGGCCTGGTCTGGGTGGACCCGTTCCTCACCGAGGCCGGCCTGAACCTGTACTACACCGACTACATCAAGTTCCGCCTGAGCGACGCCAAGAAGATGGAGCAGCGCGGGCGCATGTACGAGATCGACCGCGCCTACCTGGAGCAGTTCATCGACCGCGGCGACCTGCTCGACGTGGGCTGCAGCGCCGGCTTCTTCCTCGAGAAGCTCTCCGATCGCTTCGTGAAGAACGGCCTGGAGAAGGACCCGGCGGCGGTCGCGCTGGCGCGGGAACGCAACCCGCGCCTGGCGGAGCGCATCCAGAACCGCGAGCTGGGCAAAGACGGCTTCGCCCCGGCCTCCTTCGACGTCATCACCATGCGCGGCGTCATCGAGCACCTGCCCGATCCCCGCTCGGCTGTCAAACGCGTGGCGGAGTTGCTGCGTCCGGGCGGGCGCTTCTACATCACGGCGACGCCGGACGTGGCGAGCTACTCGGCCGACCTGTACCGGGAGAAGTGGAACCAGTTCGACCCCATCCAGCACATCTACTACTTCAGCGTGGACACCCTCTCGCGCCTGTGCGCGTCCGCCGGGCTCAAGCTCGTCTTCCAGGCGCATCCGTATCTCGAGACGCCCTACGCGTCGCCCGCGAAGGACCACGAGACCGTCCTGCGCGACGCCGACCTCATCCGCCAAGGCCGCCGCGGCGAGGTCTCCCGGAGTCCCGCGTTCTGGGGGAACATGATGACCGTCCTGTTCCAAAAAGCCTAGATGCCGCCCGGCGGGCGCCGCGCGGTCCTCAGCGTCGAGCCCGAGCTCCATCCGGAGTCAACGCCCTTCTTCCCCGACGAGACCGGCGGCGGCTTCCCGCTCCCCCCCGCTTCTCTGGCCGCCCTCAACGCGGCCCTCTCCCCGCTCTACGAGGAGCTGTCGCGCTCGCTCGGCGACGCCGTGGCGCGCGAGCTGGCCCTGGACCCCGCGGCCTGCCGAGTCCTCGCGCGCCAAGCCGCGGTGCCGCTGACGCACTGCTTCGGGGACCGCCTTCTACGCCTGCGCGCGGCGCTCGACGCGCTGGCCCCGGGTCCCGTCGCGCTGGCCGACTACGGGCCCCTTCCCGCGCCGCGCCGTCTCGACGAGTTCAACGCTCTCGTCTGCGACAGCGCGCGCTTCAACCAAGCCCTCCTCGTCATGCTGGGACAATGCTGGTCCCTGGAGACGGAAAAGAGCGACCTGCCCGCTTCCGCGGAGGAGGAGGCCGCGTTCCCCAATCACAACTTCAAGCGGCTGCCCTTCCTGCGCCGCCTCCGCAACCGCCTGTTCGCCGTCTCCTCGCGGCGCTGGGGCTCCGTGCCCGCGTTGGCGATGGCTTACGCCTCCATCCCGCTGCGCGACAACGCGCTCTACGCGCCGGGACGCCTCTCGGAGCAGTCGGTGCCGCCGGCCTGGACGGACTCCGAGCCCGATTCCGCCCTGCGCGAACGCGTCCTCGACGCGGCGCTCGCGCCAGCGCGCCCCGCGCTGGAGCGAGTATTCGCCCTGGCGGGCCTGCGCGAGCCCGCCGCGAGCGCGGCGGCCTGCTCCGTGTTCCGGCGCTTCTTGACGCGCTGCCTTCCCTCGTCACTCCTGGAGGCCGCGCCCGAGCGGCTTCGCGCCTGCCGTGAGCGGCTGGCCCCGTTCGCGCCCGCCCCCCTCGTGTTCTCCGGGGGCGGCGGCGAGTATTCCGCCTACATGCTGGCGGCGGCCCGCTCCCTCGGCATGGAGGTCGTCGGCTGCCAACACGGCGTGCACTACGGCTTCACCGACGACTTCTCCGCCGTCATCGAGCTCGAGCTGGCGACGTGCGACCGCTTCATCACCTGGGGCTGGACGAAATTCCCGGACCACCCGCGCTGCCGCGACATCGCAGCCGTGCCCCTGCCCTGCCCCTGGTTGAGCGACGAGCGCGCCGCGCTGTCGCGGACCTGGGCGGCGAGCGCCACGGCGGCCAAGCCTTACGATCTCCTGCTGGTCTCGGACAAGTACCAGCGCTTCCCGCCGACCTCCAGCGGCGCGGGCATAGCCCGCAACGACTTCGCGCGCGAGATCGCCCGCGGATTGGAGTCCCTGGTCGGCGGACTGAGCTCTCGCGGATACAAGACGCTCCACAAGCCTTACAACCACACTTCCCGCCGCTTCTTGCGCAAGACAATCGCGGGCCTCGAGAAAAGCGCCGCCGGTTCGTATCAGTGCCGGCCGCAGTTCGACAAAGGCCTGACCGCCGAGCTGCTGGGGCAGTGCCGTCTCGTGTTATGGGACCAGCCCAGCACGGGATTCGTCGAGTGCCTCGTCGCGGGAGTGCCCGCCATGGTCCATTGGCCTCGGACGTATTATCGCGAGGCGCCGCGGGCGCGCGCGTTCTTCGACGCCCTCGAGGCCGCCGGCGTCATCCACCGCGACGTTGACTCCCTCGTGAAGGAGCTCGACGCATTCTCCGCGGCTCCCGACGCCTGGTTGAAGGCTCCCGCTCGCCGCGCCGCCATCGATAGCTTCCTCCGGGAATACGCCTGGACGGATGAACGCTGGTCCACGGCCTGGAAGCAGGCCGTCGCCCGCCTCAAACCCGGGTCTTGACCCCACCCTTCGAGGGGGGTAGAATGTTCAATAAATGAACAAGCTAGTCGACGCCCTGCGTCCGACATGGAAGGTCCTCCGTTCCTGCGGCCTCCCGGATCGGACGTTATGGAGCCTGCTGGGGGTTTACTACGTGCTCACCCCCTTCAGCGCCGCCGTTGATGGCGTCGCGTGGATCCAGCTCGTGCGGCTCGTCGCCGCGGGGACCGCGCCGGACGCCGGCGCGCTCCTGACTTTCCTTGATAGGCTCGGTCCGCCGACGACGGCATCCGTGGGCCTGCTCTTCCTGGCCAAGGGCGCCCTGCTCGCCCTGTTGATTTTCCTCGAGACCCTCATCGGCGCCCGCATGAAGCGGGATATCCAGGCCGCGTGTTTCGAGCGCCTCGTCTTCGGACGCTGGGAGCTTCTCGGCGCCCAGCAGGTCGGCCGTTGGACCGGGGCGCTCACGGAAGAGGTGGCGGCCCTGACCAAACTGGTCACGTCCTTTTTCACCGCCCTGTACGCGCTGCTCACGGCGGGACTGCTGACGGGCATGGCCGTGGCGCTGTCACCCTCCATCGTCATCGGGCTGGTCGCCGTCGGCGTGCCCGCCTGGGTGCTGCTCAAGGCGGTCTATGGCCAGCAGTCCCGCATATCGCGCAGCCAAGTGGAGGCTCGCCAGGAGCTCGCCGCGGATCTCACGGAGACGCTCCAAGGGCTGTTCCAGGCCAAAGCGTCCGGCGACGAAGCCGGCCTGGCGCGGCGCGCCCTGCGCCGCCAAGCCGACTCCTACCGCCGCGAGCTCCAGCTCGGCGGCACGAGCGGGCTGCTCACCGCGTTTAATCCTCTCGGCATGGGTCTCATCCTCCTCGTCGTCGCCGCGTGGGGCGGCGAGGGCCGGCTCGCCGCGCTGGGCGGCGTCGGCGTCCTGGCCACCCGCGCCGCCGCCCAACTCAACGGGCTCGTCAACGCCGTCGCGAACCTCACGCGCCTCTCCGGCAGCATCGCCCCCGTCGAAGCGCTGGCCGCGATGCCGGGCGACCCCGTGCGGGAGCCGCTGGGCGAGCCCCTGAAGGCCGCGCGCCTCGAGGAGGCGTCCTACTCCCATTCCGGCCGCCGCGTGCTCGAACGCGTCAGCTTGTCCGTGGAGCCGGGCCGGCTGCTCCTCGTCACCGGCCCTTCGGGCGCGGGCAAGACGACCCTGATCAACCTCCTAGCCGGCCTGTACTCCCCGGAGAGCGGCCGCGTCGTGTACCGCGTCGCCTCCGGCGCCGAGCACGACGCGACGCGCCGACGGGCGCGCATCGCGTACGTCGCGCAGGACGTGCATCTCTTCAGCGGGACGGTACGCGAGAACCTCAACGCCTCCGGCCGCGCCGACGACGCCGCGCTCTGGCGCAGCCTCGAACGCGCCGGCGCCGCGGATTTCGTGCGCGCCCGCGGCGGTTTGGACGCCGCCCTGGCCGAGGCCGGGCGCTCCTTGTCGGGAGGCGAGCGTCGCCGCCTCGCCGTGGCGCGCGCGCTGGCGCAAGAGGCGGACCTGCTCGCTCTCGACGAGGTCACCAACGGCCTCGATGAGGCGAGCAAGGCGTCTTTGGTGGCGAGCATCACGGAGCTCGCCCGCGAGATGCCCGTCGTCGCCGTGACGCACGACGCTGCGGCTTTCGCTCCCGCCAATCCGCGCTCCTTCGCCCTGGCCGCCGCGGCCCGATGAAGCTGTCCGTCTGCGTCCCCACCTACAACCGGGCCGGGCATCTCGCGAACTGCCTCGAATCCATCCGGATCGCGCGTGAACGCGTCGGGGACGATGTTCAAGTGTGCGTATCCGACAACGCGTCCACGGACGACACGGCGACGGTCGTTGCGGCGGCGGCCAAGACGATGGCCATCGATTACCGCCGCAACGAGATCAACCTCGGCGCGGCGACGAACTATCTCAAGGCCGTCGAGCTGGCGCGCGGCGAGTTCGTCTGGCTGCTGGGCGACGACGACCTCCTGCGCCCCGACGCGTTGGAGACCGTGCTGCGCCTGCTCGCCGCCAATCCCGGCGCGGACTACTTCTTCGTCAACGCGTCGCGCGTGGACGCGGATTTCGTGCGACGCTTCCCGCGGCCCTTCGACACGGCCAACCTGCCGGCCGAGCTGCCGCGTTTCTCTCCGCGCCTTCAGGAAGGCCCGCTGCCGTTCTTCGACCTCGTGGACCCTGATATTTCTTTCGATTTCCTGCTGGGCATCTTCCTGTCCGTGTTCCGCCGGGAGTCCTGGGTGAAAAACGCCGGCGTGCTCGACGCGGCCGCGGTGTCCGATCCGCGCCACCTTTCGACCTTCGACAACACCTGCCCGCACCTGAAGATCTTCGCCAAGGCCTTCGCGGGTTCGACCGCGTATTTCCACCCGCGCCCGCTCACCGCCTGCCTCGCCGGAGCCCGCGAGTGGGCGCCGCTTTATCCCTTCCTGCGCAGCGTACGCCTCATCGAGGCGCTCGACGAGTACCGCAAAAACGGCCTGCCGCCGGATCGTTACCGACGCTGCAAGAATCACGCGTTGTCCGACCTCCTGCCGGACCTGGCCAACATGTACGCGCACCGGGAGCGCTCGGGCTGGGACTACGTCGACCTTCCCCGCGTCCTGCGCGGGGCGCTGACCTATCCCAATGCCTGGCTCTCGCCCCTGCATTACGCCGCCCGCAAGCTCAGGCCGGCGGCCGCTAAATGATAAAATCGGAGGAACGATGAAAGCGGTCATCCTCGCCGGCGGCCTCGGCACGCGTATCTCGGAAGAGACGGGCACCCGCCCCAAACCCATGGTCGAGGTCGGGGGCAAACCCATCCTCTGGCACATCCTGAAAATTTACTCCACCCACGGGGTCAACGACTTCGTCATCTGCCTGGGCTACAAGGGCTACGTCATCAAGGAGTATTTCGCCAACTACTTCCTGCACAACTCCGACGTCACCTTCGACATGGCGCGCAACAAGATGACGGTGCACCACCGCGCGGCCGAGCCATGGAAGGTGACCTTGGTGGACACCGGCGCCGACACCATGACGGGCGGCCGTCTCAAACGCGTGCGCTCCTACCTCGACCGCGGAGCGTTCCACATGACCTACGGCGACGGCGTGTCCGACGTGGACCTGCGCGCGCTGACGGCCGCGCACAAGCAGAGCAAGGCCGACGCCACTCTCACCGCGGTGCGCGCCCCGATGCGCTTCGGCACCTTGGACCTCGCCGGAACGAAGGTGAAGGAGTTCCGCGAGAAGTCCGACGCCGACGGCGCCTGGATCAACGGCGGCTTCTTCGTGGTGGAGCCCAAGGCCCTCGACCTCGTCAAAGGCGACGAGACGCGCTGGGAGGCCGAACCCGTCGTGGAGCTGGCGCGGCGCGGCCGCCTGGGCGCCCATCGTCATAATGGATTTTGGCACGCGATGGACACCTTGCGCGACAAGACCTACCTGGAGTCGTTGTGGGACTCCGGGCGCGCGCCGTGGAAAAGCTGGTGATAACCGGCTTCGGGGGCGCCTACAAGGGCCGCCGCGTCCTGGTCACCGGCCACACCGGCTTCAAAGGCTCGTGGCTGTCGCTGTGGCTCGCCGAGCTTGGCGCCGAGGTGCACGGCCTGGCGCTGGCGCCTGAAGGCGAGACGCCGCTCTACGACCGCCTCGGCCTCGACGCGACGGTCAAGTCGCGCCTCGGCGACATCCGCGACCAGAAGGCCGTGGACGCCGCCTTCGCCGCCGCGCGGCCCGAGGCCGTGTTCCATCTCGCGGCGCAACCCCTGGTCCTGCGCTCCTACGCGGAGCCTCTCGACACCTTCGAGGTGAACGTGCTGGGCACCGCGCGCGTGCTCGACGCCGCGCGCCGCGCCCCGACCGCGAAGGCGCTGGTCGTCGTCACCACCGACAAGGTTTACGAGGACGTCGAGGACCGTCGCCCTCGCGCGGAAGCCGACGCGCTCGGCGGCCACGACCCCTACAGCGCGAGCAAGGCCGGCGCGGAGGTCGTCGCCGCGTCGTATCGCCGCTCGTTCTCGCTGCCGGTCGCCACGGCCCGGGCGGGCAACGTGGTCGGCGGCGGGGACACGGCGGCCGACCGGCTCGTGCCCGACTGCGCGCGCGCCTTCGCGGCGGGACGCGAAGCCTCGGTGCGCAACCCCGCCTCCATCCGCCCCTGGCAACACGTGCTCGAGCCGCTGTCGGGCTACCTCACGCTCGGCGCGCGCCTGCTCGCGGGCGACCGCGACGCGGCCCGCGCCTGGAACTTCGGCCCGGCCGAAGACGACGTCACCGTCGCGCAGGTGGCCGACGCCGCCGCCGCGGCCTGGGGCGGCGGCGCCGCGTGGAAGGCCGTGCCGGCCAAGACCCCTCACGAGGCCGCCGCGCTGCGCCTGGATTCCACGCTCGCCCGCACGCGGCTGAAGTGGTCGCCGGTGTGGGACGCGCGCGGCGCCGTTTCCGCGGCCATGGTCTGGTACAAGGCCGCCGCCGGCGCGGGTTTCGACGCGCGCGCCTACACGCGCCGCCAGCTCGCCGACTACGCGGCCGCCGTCCCCGCGGGGCGCCCATGAGCCTCAGGCCCGCACCGGACCCCGAACGCCGCGCCGCCGCGCTGGAGGCCGCCCGCGCCTACGCGCGCGAACGCTTCGCGCCGAAGCCCTTCGTGGCGGGAAAGACCTACATCCCCCCGTCGGGCAAATGGTTCGACGAGGACGAGGTCGCCGCGCTCGTGGACGCCAGCCTGGACTTCTGGCTCACCGCGGGGCGCTACGCCGACGAGTTCGAGGCGGAACTCGCCAAGGTCGCGGGCGCGCGTTTCGCGTTCTTCGTCAATTCCGGCTCCTCGGCCAACCTGCTCGCGCTTTCGGCCCTCACCGCGCCGTCTCTGGGCGAACGCGCGCTTAAACCCGGCGACGAGGTGGTCGTGACCGCCGCGTCATTCCCCACCACGGTTAATCCGGTGCTCCAGAACGCCCTCACCCCGGTCTTCGTGGACGTGCACGTGCCGACGTATAACGCCACCGCCGACATGGTCGCCGAAGCGTTGTCGCCCAAGACCAAGGCCGTGATGCTGGCCCACACCTTGGGCAACCCCTTCGAGGCGGCCAAACTCGCCGAGCTGTGCGCCAAAAAGGGCCTGTGGCTCATCGAGGACTGCTGCGACGCCTTGGGCGCGACGCACCACGGCAAACTCGTCTCCACGTTCGGCGACGCGGGCACCTTCTCCTTCTTCCCGGCCCATCACATCACCACCGGAGAAGGCGGGGCCGTGGTCACGTCCAAGAGCGCGCTCAAGCGCCCGCTGGAATCCTTCCGGGACTGGGGCCGCGACTGCTGGTGCCCCACCGGCCAGGACAACACCTGCGGCAAACGCTTCGACTGGGACTTGGGCGAGCTGCCGCACGGCTACGACCACAAATACACCTACTCCAACGCCGGCTACAACCTCAAAGCCACCGACCTCCAGGCCGCCGTCGGCACGGTCCAGCTCAAGCGCCTCACCCGCTTCGTCGCCGCGCGCAAGCGCAACTTCGACGCGCTGAAGGCGGGGCTCAAGAAACACGAGGCCCATCTCATCCTGCCAGAAGCCACCGCGGATTCCGAGCCCTCCTGGTTCGGCCTGCCGTTGACCGTGAGCGAGAACGCGCCGTTCAAGCGCGAGAAGCTGACCTCGTTCCTCGAGGCGAACATGGTCGGCACGCGCCCGCTGTTCGCGGGCAACATCCTGCGCCAGCCCTACTTCAAGGACGTCGCGCACCGCCGCGTGGGCGCGCTGGCCGGCGCCGACTTGGTCATGCGCGGCACGTTCTGGGTGGGCGTGCACCCCTCCATCGACGAGGCGCGCGTCGCCTACATGCTCGAACGCTTCGACGCCTTCTTCAAGAGCCTGTGAAAGCCTCGGACTGGATCGCCGACTTCATCGCCGCGCAAGGCTCGCATCACGCCTTCGAAGTCGTCGGCGGGATGATCGCCCACCTGGTGGACTCCTGCCATCGCCGCGGCCGGCCGCTTCTCGTCAGCGCGCGCCATGAGCAGGGCGCGTCTTTCGCGGCCGACGCCTGGGGCCGCGTCGCGGGCACGCCCGGCGTCGCGATGGCGACCAGCGGCCCGGGCGCGGTGAACCTGCTCACCGGCGTGGGCTCCTGCCATTTCGACTCCTCGCCCGCCGTGTTCATCACGGGCCAGGTCAACCGGCACGAGCAGAAGGGCGACCGCGGCGTGCGCCAGCTCGGCTTCCAGGAGACCGACATCGTCGCGATGGCCGGGGCCGTGACCAAGGCCGCCTACCGCGTGACGAAGGCCGAAGACATCGCCCCGACGCTCGAGAAGGCCTTCCGCCTCGCCTTGTCCGGGCGCCCGGGCCCGGTGCTCGTGGACATCCCGATGGACCTCCAGCGCGCCGACATCAACGATTCCATCAGGCGCGTCGCCGCCGAACCCGGCCGCCGCGCGCCCGCCGGCTCCGTCGCCGCGGCCCTGGCCGTCATCAGCAAGGCCGAGCGGCCTCTGATTCTCGTCGGCGGCGGCCTGCGCGCTTCGCGCGCCCGCGCCGCGTTCCGCGCCTTCGTCGAGTCCTTGGGCGTGCCCGTCATCCACTCGCTCATGGCCGTGGACGCCCTGCCCGGCGGACATCCGCTGCGCGCCGGCTTCGTGGGCAGCTACGGCAATCGCTGGACCAACCTGGCCATGGGCCGCGCCGACGCCGTGCTCGTGCTCGGCAGCCGCCTCGACATCCGCCAGACCGGCGCCGACGTGGAGTCCTGGCGCAAGGGCCGCGCCATCGTGCACGTGGACGCCGACGCGTCCGAGATTAACAATCGTGTTTCAGGCTGCACGTCGCTCAACACCGACCTCGCCGCCTTCCTCGAAGAAGCCGTGCCGCTCGCGGCCAGCGCGCGGCGCGACCGCGCCGCGTGGCTGTCCGAAATCGACGGGCTGCGCAAGCAGTGGCCCGAGGAGAAAGAGCTGGCCGGCCTCGTCGGCGTCAACCCCAACGTTTTCATGCGCGAGCTGTCCGCCGCCTCGGGCGCGGCCGCGGGCTGGTGCGTGGACGTGGGCCAGCACCAGATGTGGGCGGCGCAGTCCGCGCGCCTGACGCCGTCCCAGGAGTTCCACACCTCCGGCGGCATGGGCGCGATGGGCTTCGCCTTGCCCGCGGCCTTGGGCGCCGTGTTCGCCTCCGGCGGGAAACCCTGGCTCGCGGTGGCGGGCGACGGCGGCTTCCAGCTCAATATTCAAGAACTCCAGACCATATCGCACCACAAGCTACCCGTGAAGATGGTTGTGCTCGACAACGAGTGCCACGGGATGGTCCGCCAGTTCCAGGAGAGCTACTTCGACGCGCGTTACGGCTCCACCGTCGATGGCTATTCCGCCCCGGACTTCGTCGCGGTGGCCAAGGCCTACGGCATCGGCGCGGCGCGCGTGGAGAACCCCGCCGGCGTCGCCGCGGGCCTGGCCGCGTTGTGGAAGGACCCCGCCGCGCCGTTCCTGCTCGAAGTCGCGGTCCCCATGACCGCCAACGCCTACCCGAAGATCGCCTTCGGCCGCCCCATGACCGACATGGAGCCCCAGGTCAAACCGACGGAGATGGAAGGGACCTGACCGCCGCAATGTAGTAAAATGACAGTCTAGCCCCACGAAGCCCCCCGCCGAGGCCCCCTTGACCACTAAGACGAAGAACCCGAAGATTATCTTCGCGACCATCCCGCTACGGGCCCCGTCCTCCCATCTTCCCATCGCGTCGCTGGCCATCATGACCGCCCTGAAGCGGCACGGCTACGACAACCTGGCGCTCTTCGAGATCAACATCCTGCGGCCGAAATACGAGGAGGTCCTCGAGTACTTCCGGGTCAACAAGCCCGACATCGTCGGCCTGAGCGCCGTGGTCTCGACGTCCTACGCGTTCGTCAAGCAGCTCTCCGCGGACCTTCGCAAGATGTATCCGGACCTCCTCATCGTGTGCGGCGGCAACCTCGTGGCGAACGTGAACGTCCTGCTCGCCAAGACGGAGATCGACATCTGCTGCACGGGCGAGGGCGAAGTCACGATGCGCGAGATCGTCGATCATTGGGTCGCGGACAAGATGTCGCCGCAGGAGCTCGGCGCCATCAAGGGCATCGCTTTCCGTGACGCGAACCGCCGGATGGTCATCACGCCCTACGCCCCGCAGCTCGACGAGACGGATATTTTCGACGTGGATTGGGATATCGCCGACGCCGCGCCCGGCGTCGAGCGCTGCTTCTCCGCCGACGTGGGCCAGCACGGCGTGTTCGTGTCGGACATCCGCTACTACGACCCCAAACGCCGCGGCAAGCGTTTAGGCCGCTTCTACGCCTCGAAGGGCTGCGTGGCCCGCTGCACCTTCTGCCACCGCTTCACGAAAGGCATCCGCTACATGCCCGTGGAGCTCATCGAGAAGCGCCTGGGCGAGTTCATCCGGCGCTATAACATCGGCTTCGTCTATTTCACGGACGAGAATTTCGGCACGCACGCGGCCTGGCTGTACCCGTTCTGCGACATGATCAAGAAGTTCGACGTGTTGTGGGGCGTGGGCGGAATCCGGGTCAACCGCATCAACGCGGAGTCCTTGAAAAAGATGTACGACGCCGGCTGCACGAGCGTCGCCTACGGCACCGAGACGGGAAGCGAGAAGATGCTGGCCGTCATGGAAAAGGCGCTGACCCTCGCCGACAACTACAAGGTCGTGAAGCTGACCCCCGGCGCCAATCTCTACTACAGCCCTCAGATGGTCGTCGGCATGCCCGGAGAGACCGAGGAAACCATCGAGGAGACCGACGTCTTCCTGCGCGCGGTCTATAGCGAGGACTCCTTCGTCCACCCCGCGGAGCTCTCGGTCAACTACGCCCAGGCGCTGCCGGGCACGCCGCTTTACGAGTCCGGGCGCGTGAGCGGCCACATCGAGCCGGGCGTCGAAGGCGAGGAGGCGTATCTGTTCCGCGTTTCGGATAAGAACGCCCGCGACATCGACTCGACCGTCAATCACACCGAGGTCCCGCACCTCATCTGGAAGTCCTGGGCTCACCAGATCCGGGCCAGTGCGAACTACGCCTACATCCAGAAGTTCGGCCTGGCGGAATTCGATCTCTGGAACCGGGTGCACTACAGGCCCAACGGCGTCTCCGTGCGCGACTCGGACGGCAAGACTTATTTCGCCGACTCCAAGGTCATCACGAGCCTCAGCGGGTCGTTCGAGGATATCAAAGCCGCCATCCGCCAGATGGACGCCGACTACCGCAGCGGCAAAATCGGGGCGGAGGCTCCGCACATGCCGCTGCTCCTGCGCCGCCCCATCCTCCTATACCACCTGCGCCGGCTCATCCCCATCGTCATCGGGCTCAAGGAGTTCCGCCGACGCGGGGTGAAGGCCGCGACGAAGAACTTCGTCGAATACTTCGCCCATCAGCTCCGGAAGCTGGCGCGCAACACGATCTCCCTGCGGACGCCCGAGCCGCCCGAAGCCGGCGTGTCCCTGCGCAAGGCCGTCAAGGAGGCGTCGGAGAAGCTGGACGCGACGCCCGAGATGGCGCCGCTGCGCGCCGGCCGCTAGCTCAGCCGGCTTTCGGCAGCAGCCCGGCGTGTTTCCCGGGGTGCAGGAAGAAGTAGTTCGTCTCGGTGGTGCCGTCGTCCACGCGGCCGAAGGGCTTGAGGCGTGAGTCGAAGCAGCGGTAGCCCAGGCGCGCGAACAGGTCGATGATGTCGTTGGGGTGATACCCGAAGCCCGCCGACCATTTGCGCAGCATCTCGGTCATGACGACGGGTTTGGCCCGCTCCAAGGTCGCCAGGCCGCCTTTGAAGGCGAGCAGCTCGCCGCCCTCGACATCGCATTTGACGAAGGCGGGGTCGCCGAGCTCGGCGGCGGCGGCGTCCATGGTTCGCAACCGGCCGGTCACGGTCCGCGTCGGGCCGTTGCCGAGGTCCGCGGCCGAGGCGTTGGCGGAGCCTTGGTCGGAGATGTGGAAGGTCACCGTGCCTTCTTTGTCCGACAACCCGTACGGGTGCGGGCTCACGGCCAGGCCGCCGTTCATCATCAGGTGGCGCTCGAGCAAGGCGAACGTCGAAGGCACGGGCTCGAAGGCGTGCACGTTGGCGCTCGAGACGCGGCGCGTCAACGCGAGCGCGAAAACGCCGGCGTTGGCGCCGACGTCGAAAACGGTCGCGCCTTTGGGGACCAAGGCGAACGCGGTGTCCCACAGCTCCTTCTCGTAGCTCCCGAAGTTCAGCATCTCGGCCTGGGCCAGCCGCGCGTCGCCGGGCACGAGCACGAGGCGCAGCCCGTCGCGGGTGACGGCGACGACGCCGTCCTCGGCGATCTCGAGGCGTTCGACCTGCGAGCCCTTCAGCAGCTCCGCGTAGTCGTGCAGCGCGGCGTGCCGCGCGGTCATGGCCCGGATGTAGTCCGGCTTGCTCAAACGGGCGGCGCGGAACTCCTCGCGCAGCTTCAACACGTTCATAGGAAACTCTCCACGGTGCGGCGGAAGCCCTCGTCGAGGCCCACGCGCGGCGCCCAGCCCAGGGCGCGCAGCTTGGCCGTGGACGGGACGGCCCGGCGTACCGGGCTCGGCGCGTAGCCTTCGGCGGCGGAGCGCGGAGTCCGCGCGACGCCGGGAACCCGCTGCGGGAACAAGCGCCGGAGCCGTTCGGCCAGCTCGAGCACGCCGCTTTCGGCCTCGTCGTTGGCGACGTTGTAGGCCTCGCCGGGGACGCCGCGCTCCAACAGCGCCAGCAGCCCCGACACCGCGTCGTCGCGGTAGCAGAACGCGCGCCGGTCCAGGCCGTCGCCTTTGACCGCGATGGGCCGGCCCGCGACCGCGTCGGCCGTGAAATCGGCGAACACGCGCCCGTCTTCGAGGTCCATGCCCGGGCCGTACGTGTGGAACAGCCGCGCGATGACGGCGGGCACGCCGTGTTGTCGCTGCCAGGCCGCGCACAACGCCTCGCCCATGCGTTTGGCTTCGGCGTAGCAGGAGCGCACGGCCAACGGGTCCACGCCGCCGGGCTCGTTTTCAAGGATGGGCTGGCGCGATTCGGGCACGACGCCGTACACCTCGGCGCTGGAGACGAACAGGAATTTCCGCGTCTTGCGGGCTCGCGCCAACTCGAGCAAGCGGCGCGTGCCGAACACGTTGGGCGAAAGCACCCCCACGGGGTCGGTCCCGTAACGTTTGGGGGACGCGGCGCTGGCCGCATGAACGATGAAATCGGCGGGTCCGTCGTAGAACAGCGGCTCGTTGACGTCGCCGGCGACCACGGACAGGCCCGCGCGCTCGCCCAGACGCTCGCGGGCCTTCTTCGGGTCGCGCCCCACCGCGACCACCTTGGCCCCGGCGTCCAGCGCGGCGGCGACCAATCCCTGCCCCAGGAAGCCGTAGGCGCCCGTGACGAGAACCGTGGCGCCGGAGAGCTCGAGCTTCATATCCGGCCCATCGTACAAATTATGAACACTCTAATAAGGTATGATGTTCAATAATCGAACACATGGCTACCAAAGACGGTCTCGCCGAGAAGGAGTTCCTCCTCATCCAGGAGATTTCCCGCAACCCCGAGGCCACCCAACGCCACCTGTCGGAGAGCCTCGGCCTGTCGTTGGGCACGACCAACCTGCTCATCCGCCGCCTGGCCCGCAAAGGCCTGCTCAAGGTCACCCAGCTCGACTGGAAACGCACGCGTTACCTGCTCACGCTGGAAGGCGCGCTCGAGAAGAGCCGCAAGGCCTACCACTACACCGTCTATACCCTGCGCATCTTCCGCCAGCTGCAGGAAAACATCGCCGCCGTGCTCGACCGCGAACACGCCGCCGGCCGCCGCGATTTCGTCTTCGTGGCCGACCACGAGCTGCTGGAGCTGCTGCGCGAGACCGCCGAAGGCCACGGCCTCGATGGCGCCCGTTTCTCCTTCGCCACCGGCTACGACGAGGTCCCGGCCGGCTCCGACATGGTCTTCTACGCCTCCCTCGAGCGCCCGCCCGAGGGCCCCGGCCGCCGCTACGTCAGCGTCGTGGATTTCGACAACATCGATTACCGCGTCTCCTGACCGTCGCCCCGTCGCCCGACGGGGAATTGTTATAATCCGGCCTGACATGACCACCCGCGCCGCCCGTCCGCGCCGCGACGCTTCCTCGGCCGCCGCCGCGTCCCCGGCCGTCGGCTTGCCGCCGTGGCTGCGCCACGCCCTGCGCACGGTCCTTCACCTGGCCTTCGACGCCACGGCGGTGTACGCCGCCTACCGCCTGGCCTTCTGGGTCCGCTTCGAATGGGCCTGGTTCGTCGCCCAGATTCCGCCGACGGGCGAGCCCGCCCGCTGGGAGAAATACCAGTCGTTGCTGTCGGCGGCCGTGCCCATCTGGCTGTTCTGCCTGTATTCGAGCCGGCTCTACACCGCGTCGTGGATGACGGGCGCCGACCGCTTCCTGCAGATCGTGCGCGCCTGCGCGCTGGGCGCGGGCACGACCTTGGTGGCCGCTTTCCTTTATGAACGTCTCGCCTTCTCCCGCGTGATGCTCGCCGCGGTGTTCCCCGTCGGGCTGACGCTGCTGAGCTTCACCCAGTGGCTCGCGCTCAAGCTCGACGAGTTCCTGGCCTCGATGGAGGCCGCCAAACCCGTGCTCCTGGTGGGCGGCGGCTCGGTCGCGCCCGTGCTGCGCGAGCGCATCCTGGCGCGCCACCCGGGCGCCGCCGTCGAGGAACTCGACGCGCTGCCGCCGCAGGCCGAGCTCGAGCGCCTGCTCGCCACGCGGCCTTGGTACGAGTTGCTGCTGCTGCGCACCAAGGACAGCCACGAGCGCATCCTCGCCGCGGCCGAGGCCTGCGACGCGCGCGGCGTGGGCTTCAAGATGATTCCCGACCTGCTCGAGATCCGCATGGGCGAGGTGCAGATGGACCACCATCTCGGCATCCCGGCCTACCGCATCAAGCACACCTCCTTCACGCGCGCCAACTACGTCGCCAAACGCCTCTTCGACCTGTCGTTCTCCGTTCTCCTGCTGGCCGCGACCGCTCCGCTGTGGCTGGTCATCTGCCTCCTCGTCAAGCTGGACTCGAAGGGCCCCATCCTCTTCACGCAGGGACGCTACGGCTACAAAGGCAAGGTGTTCCACGCCTTCAAGTTCCGCACCATGGTCGTCGATGCCGAGAAACGCATCGCCGAGGTGAAGGCCGCCGGCGGCGACCAGGGCGCCTTCTTCAAGGCCAAGGACGACCCGCGCGTGACCCGGGTCGGCAAATACCTGCGCCGCTTCTCCCTCGACGAGTTCCCGCAGTTCTTGAACGTCCTGGCCGGGGACATGAGCGTCGTCGGGCCGCGTCCGCTGGCGCTGACCACCGGCGAGGTCGAGGCCCTGCAGCGCGACTTCGGCGAGACCGCCAAGAAACGCATGAACATCCTGCCGGGCATCACCGGGTTGTGGCAGGTGTCGGGACGCTCCGACGTGTCCAGCGAGCAGCGTTTCGGCTTGGACCTGTTCTACATCGAGCACTGGTCTTTGGGCCTGGACCTCGAGATCATCCTCAAGACGCCCGGCGTCATGTTGTTCGGCAAGGGGGCCTATTGACCGCGACCATCGTGAACGTCCCGCTGTTCTCACTCAAAGGCCAGAACGCCGAGGTCGGCGCCGAGGTCAAGGCCGCCGTCGCGCGCGTGCTCGACTCGGGCGCGTTCATCCTGGGCCCCGAAAACGCCGCCTTCGACGCCGAGTTCGCCGCCGCGTTGGGCGCGCGTTACAGCCTGGGCGTGGATTCCGGCACGTCCGCGCTCGAGCTCGCCCTGGAGGCCTGCGGCGTCGGCCCCGGCGACGAGGTCATCGTGCCTTCGTTCACCTTCGTCGCGACGGCCGACGCGGCTTCCGTGCTCGGCGCCAAGCCCGTCTTCGCCGACGTCGATCCTGACACGTTGACGTTGGACGCGCGCTCGTTCGAAAAGGCCATCACGCCTAAAACGAAGGCCGTCATCCCGGTCCACCTGTTCGGCCAGCCGGCGGACATGTCCGCCATTCTCTCCATCGCCCGCGCCAAAGGGATTAAAGTGGTGGAGGACTGCGCCCAGTCGCACCTCGCCACGCACGAGGGCAAGGCCACCGGCTCCTTGGGCGATATCGGCTGCTTCAGCTTCTACCCGACCAAGAACCTCGGCGCCGCCGGCGACGCCGGCGCGGTGACGACCAACGACGACGCCCTGCGCGACGCGCTGCTGGAGCTGCGCAACTGCGGCCGCGCCCCGGGCAAATCGTATCACCACGTGCGCGTGGGCCATAACGCCCGGCTCGACGAGGTCCAGGCGGCGGTCCTGCGCGTGAAGCTACGCCGTCTCAAGGCGTGGACCGCGGCCCGCCGCGCCGTGGCGAAGCGTTACAACGAGGGCTTCGCCGGCCTGCCGCTGCGCCTGCCGCCGCTGGGCGCCGGCGAGACGTCGCCCGTCTTCTGCCTCTACGTCGTCCGCTGCGAGCGCCGCGACGCGTTGGCCGAGCACCTCAAGCGCCACGGCATCGGCACCGCCGTCTATTACCCCGCGCCCGTGCACCGCCAGCCCGCCTACGTCAAACACCCCGTGACGGTGCCGCTCCCCGTCTCGGAGAAGGCGTCGGCCGAGGTGCTCGCGCTGCCCATGTTCCCCGACCTGGCCCCCGCCGACCAGGACCGCGTCATCGACGCCGTGCGGCGGTTCTTCGCCGCGTGAGCCGCATCCTCTTCGTCTCCACGTCCACGACGGTCGGAGGCGCGGAGAAGACGCTGTTCAACCTGGCGACCTTGCTCGACCACCAGGCCTACCAGGTCGCGGGCGTCGTCAGCCTCAAGCCCGAAGGCGAATACGCGCGCCGCCTGCGCGAGGCCGGCATCAAGGTGGAGACGCTCGGCGCCGCGTCCGCGCGCCCGCGCGACGCCAAGGCCCTGGCCGCCATCATCAAACGCGAGCGCCCCGACATCGTGCACGCGTTGATGTATTCCGCCATCCAGATCGCGCGCATGGCCAAGCCGCAGGCCGAGGTCGCCTTCAAGCTCGTCACCTCCCCGCGCGTGAACTACCGCACGCGTTCGACGCTGACGCTCGCCTTCGACCGCTGGCAGAAGGACCGCGACGACCTGCTCATCGCTGAGAGCCAGGCCAGCGCCGATTTCCTCCTCAAGCACCAAGGCTACGCGCCCGCGAAGGTGAAGGTCATCCGCAACGGCATCGAGACCGCGGGCTGGCCCGCGTCGAAGGTGGACCGAGCCAAACACCGCCTGGAGCTGCGCCTGGGCGCCAACGACCTGCTCGTCGGCGCGGTGGGCCGCCTCGACGACCAAAAAGGCTTCGACGTGCTCGTCGAGGCGATGGCCGCGCTGAAGACCTTCCCCATCAAATGCGTCATCCTCGGCGAAGGTCCGGCGCGCGCGCGCCTCGAGGGCCTGGTCCGCAAGCACCAGCTCGAGAAGTCCGTGTGGCTGCTGGGCGAACGCGCCGACGTGCCCTCCTGGCTGTCGGCCTTCGACGTGTATTGCCTGCCCTCGCGCTGGGAAGGCCTGCCCAACGCCCTGCTCGAGGCCATGGCGCTGGGCCTGCCGGTCGTGGCGTCCGCCGTGGACGGCGTGCCCGAGGCCATCGAGCACGAAAAAAGCGGCCTGCTCGTCGCGCCCGACAAACCCAAGGCCCTCTCCGACGCCTTCCGCCGGCTCGTCACCGAGTTCCCCCTTCGCGGCCGCCTCGGCGCCGCGGCCGCCGCCGTCATCGCCGAGAAGTTCACGCTGCGGCGCATGATCGCGGATTACGAAGCCACCTATCGCGCCGTTTTAGGAGCCCCATGAACGCCCTGCCCCTCCTCCTGCTCGCCTCGCTCGCCTCCGCCGCCGTCCACCCGCTCGACCCGCTCGACGCCGCCGAGGTGCCCGCCGCGGTCGCGGCGGTGAGCCGGGAGAAGGCGCTGCCCGCCGGGGTCTTGTTCCCCTACGTCGCGCTCGACGAGCCCGCCAAGAAGGACGTGCTCGCCTGGAAACCCGGCGAACCTTTCGCCCGCCGCGCCTTCGTCATCGTTTACGACCGGACGGCCAACGAGACGAACGAGGCCGTCGTGGACCTCACGACCGGCAAACTCGTCTCCTGGACGCCGCGCCCCGGCGCGCAGCCCAACGTCATGCTCGAGGAGTTCGAGAAGTTCCCGGCCGTCGTGAAGGCCGACCCGCGCTGGCGCGCCGCGATGGAGAAACGCGGCCTGAAGCCCGACACCGTCTGGGTGGACCTGTGGGCGCCCGGCCCGATGTCGGCGGCCGAGACCAAGGCCGGCGCGCGCCTGCTGCGCGGCCTGTCCTACGCCACCGAGGGCAACACCAACGCCTACGCCCACCCCGTCGAAGGCGTGGTCGCGGTCATCGACGCCAACAAACGCGCGGTCGTGGAGCTCATCGACACCGGCGTGGTCGCCGTCTCGACGGCGCCCGGGGACTTCGACCCCGCGTCGGTGCCGGCGGCCCGCCCGGGGCTCAAACCCCTGGTGATTACCCAGCCCGAAGGCCCCTCGTTCACGCTCGACGGCAACGAGGTCCGCTGGCAGGGCTGGCGCTTCCGTTGGGCGCTGCACCCGCGCGAGGGGCCCGTCCTGTACCAGGTCGCCTTCGAGGACGGCGGCGTCCTTCGCCCCGTGCTCTACCGCGCCTCGCTTTCCGAGATGCTCGTGCCCTACGGCGACCCGGACTCGAACTGGTCCTTCCGCAACGCCTTCGACGAGGGCGAATACGGCATCGGGCGCATGGCCGGTCCGCTGGTGCCCGGGGCCGACGCGCCGGCCAACGCGGTCTATCGCGACGTCACGTTCGCCGACGACACGGGCAAGTCCTACAAGGCCGAGAAGGCGGTCGCGTTCTACGAGCGCGACGGCGGCATCCTCTGGAAACATCTCGACATGATCAACGGCCGCAGCGAGTCGCGCCGCGCCCGCGACCTCGTGATGACCTTCGTGGCGACGATCTCGAACTACGATTACCAGCTCTCCTGGGTGTTCCGCCAGGACGGCGCGCTGCTCATGGAGTCGGGGCTGACCGGCATCATGCTCGCCAAAGGCGTCGCGGCCCGCACCGCCTCCGAGCTGGGCGCGGACCACGCCGCGCATCACGCCCACCTGGTGGCGCCGGGCGTGGCCGCGCCGCACCACCAGCACTTCTTCAACTTCCGCCTCGACCTCGACGTGGACGGGACGGCCAACCGCGTCGTGGAGCACGACGTGTTCTCCGCGCCGAAGGGAAAACAGAACCCCTTGTCCAACGCCATCATCATGCGCGAGACCGTCATCCCCCGCGAGTCGCAGGGCCGGCGCGACATGGACCTGTCCCGGGCCCGCAAATGGCGCGTGTTGTCGGCCACGGCCAAAAACGCCTTGGGCGAGCCCACGGGTTACGTCCTCATCCCCGGGGAGAACAGCCGCCCCTACCTGCTCGAGGACTCGCCGGTACGCCGCAAAGGCCGCTTCATCGAGCACCACCTGTGGCTCACGCGCCAGGACGACGCCGAGCTCTACGCCTCGGGGCGTTACCCCAACCAAGCGGCCCCCGACCAGGGCCTGCCGGCTTGGCAGAAGGCCGACCGGGCGCTCGACGGCGAGGACGTGGTGTTGTGGTACACCTTCGGGGTGACCCATATCCCGCGGCCGGAGGACTGGCCCGTCATGCCCACCCACAAAACCGGCTTCGCGTTATTGCCCAGCGGATTTTTCCATCGCAACCCGGCTCTCGATATCCGCTGATTAATATTGAGTTTATTCGTTAGGCTGGAACGTTGCGCTTACGTCACTTGACGGGCAAGCCGAATCGGGGTATATAACGTCATGGCCGACAACAAGAACCTTCGCCTGCTCATCACCGAGATCGAAAACGCCATCAAAAGCGGGGCCGCCGCCGACCCCGCCAAGAAAGGTGAAATCATCGGCCTGCTGCGGCAACTGAAGGCCGGCGTCCAGGCCCACGACCACGGCCCGCTCGACGACCTCATCACCGCGCTGGAAAGCAGCGCGGCCGGCCTGGAAGCCTCGCACCCCACCTTCACCGCTTACCTCGACCGCGCCTCCCGCCTCCTGGCGTCCATCGGCATTTAGTTAGACTTGACGCCGTAACACGCCCCCGCTATACTCCCGGACGTCTCGCGCGCGCGTATAAGGAACGCCGACCTTATCCGCGGGCGCTTCCCTTTTTTTCTGGGATAGCGAGACGACCGCAACTTGCCCCTGCAACGCTCTCGAACGACCGTCGGCGCCCTGGTGCTAGCCCTCTTGACGGGCTTCGCCGCGCCCGCCTCCCCCCAGTTCGAAGCGCCCTACGACCCGGACTTCGCGCCGACGACGCCCGCCCCGGCCGAGGCCCCCGCGCCGGCCCCGGCGCCCGCGCCGACGCCGACGACGGAGACGGCCCCGCAGACCGCGCCGGCGTTCAAACCCGCGGGCGCGCCGAAGGCGTCGGACTTCAAGCTCTACGAACGCGGCCCCGGCGGCTTCTTCGGCGGGACGCCCCCTCCGTCTCGACGGCGCCCGCGCGCGCGCCGCGCGACCCGCGCCAGGTGCGCGAGGGCATGACGCCGGTGGAATACGACGCCGACCGCTTCCGGCGCGTGCGCGACGCGGTGGACCGCGGCGAGGAGCCGGGCGAAGAGCGCGTCGCCGGCCCCGACGGCCGGCCCATCGACATCGCCGACGTCGAGCTTTCCACCGCCGCGGCCAAGCTCCCGCCGCCCGAGGTCGAACTGCCCACCTACGGCACCAGCCTCTCCGTCACGGGCCGCAAGGTCATCGGCTTCAACTTCTCCGAGAAACGCTTCCTGGCCCCCCAGAAGACGACCGGGCGCCCCGCGACGACCAACCTCGTCGAGATCGACCAGCAGCTGCAGCTGCGCATGCAAGGCAAGGTCGGGCCGAAGATCACCGTCAACGTGGACTACGACGACACCAAGGAGAACCAGCAGGACATCTCCGTCGTTTATCAGGGCGACCCCAACGAGGTGGTGCAGAACGTCTCGTTCGGCGACATCGACCTCTCCTTGCCCGCCACCGAGTTCGTCTCCTACAACAAGCAGCTCTTCGGCATCCGCGCCGACATCAAATACAAGGGCTTCAAGGCCACCTTCATCGGCTCTCGCACCAAGGGCACCACCAAGTCGCGCCAGTTCAGCGGCAACACCCAGTTCGTCACCACCGACATCCTCGACACGTCCTACGTCCGCCGCCAGTATTACGACGTGGCCTTCGGCGTCGCCGCTCGCCTGCCCATCCGCTCCGGCACCGAGCGCATCTTCCTCGCCCGCCAGGACCCGGGCCTGCCCAACGTCAACGAGCAGACGCTCACCGTCGATGACATCAACTGCCAGGGCGTCAACTGCGTGAACTCCTCCTCCTTCACCGGCCGCTTCCTGCCCCAGATCGCGGGCCAGGACTACACCATCGACTACGCCAAAGGCATCGTCCAGTTCCGCACGCAGCTCCTGCCCCAATACGTCGTGGCCATCGACTACGAGGACGCCGGCGGCAACCGCCTCGCCTTCCAGGTCTCGACCTTCACCAACACGTCCAATCCGGCCCGCCCCGACCGCTTCAAGCTCATGAAGACGGCCTCGGAGCTGCCCATCATCTCCACCGCGACCGAGGCGGGCTGGGACCGGGAGCTCAAGACCTTCTACTCCATCGGCCAGAACCAGATCGTGCGCGACAACGGTCGCGGCAACTTCATCCTGCGCGTGCTCGACCAGAACCGCGACGAGGTCGGCCCGACGCTCAACCCCATCCAGAAATACCCCGACTCCATCGAGGTCGATTTCGAAAACGGCGTGTTCCGGCTGCTGCAGCCCTTCGCGGTGAGCAACACCTCGCCCACGACGCCCGACCCCGACGTGTACGCGCCCACGCCCATCCACAAGCGCATCATCCGCGTGGAGTACAACTTCCGCTTCAAGACCTTCTTCCTCGAGCCCAACCTCGTGGTCCAGTCGGAAATCGTGCTGCTCGACAACCAGAAGCTCAACCGCAACGTCGATTACTTCATCGACTACGAGGCGGGCTTCATCACCTTCTTCAACCCCGACCGCATCGGCCCGAACTCCGTCATCGACATGAGCTTCGAGGTCGCGCCCTTCGCGGGCGCGACCGGCAACGACTCGCTGCTCGGCGCGCGCGTGTCCCACGACTTCAACGAGAACACCTCGATCGGAAGCACCTTGCTCTACCAGGCGGGCGCGAAGGCGCAGACCGTCCCCCAGATCACCGAGCTCGCCCGCAGCCTCGTGGTGTACGAGTTCGACGCGAGGGTCCAGCGCCTGAAGCTCGGCGACCGCCTCATCATCTCGCTGGCCGGCGAGTTCGCGCAAAGCCGCCAGAACCTCAACCTCAACCCTTTCGCGCTCATCGACAACATGGAGGGCCTCAAGCAGGAGGAGTCCACCTCGCTGATCACCTCGCAGTGGCAGGTCGCCGCCAACCCCTCAGTCGGCACCATGGGCGGGGTGCCCGCCGACCCCAACCAGTTCTCCCTCGTCAACGAGGACGTCGAGCTGCTGAAGATCAACCCGAACGCCCAGGCCAACAGCCAGGAGACGCAGAAGGTCCTCAACTTCAACTACGACTTCTCGGTGGCCAACTCCACCGACCAGGTCTCCATCGTTTATCCGTTCGGCGTCGCCGGCGTGGATTTCTCGCAGCGCACCGTGCTCGAGGTCGTCATGCTCGGCGACGCGTCCAACAACGAGATCAACTTCCACCTCGGCGGCATCGCCGAGGACGCCGACGGCGACGGCGCGCTCGACACCGAGGACGTCAACAACGACAACCTCCTGCAGCCCGCCGAGGACATCGGCTTCCTGTACAACCCGGTGGGCAAGGCCTCCAAGAACTACACCGCCGGCAACGGCCTGCTCGACGCCGAGGACCTCAACCGCAACGGCCGCCTCGACCCCTTGGACTTCACCGGCGGCAGCTTCGGCTTCGCCTGTAAGACCGGCGGCGCCGCCTGCACCTCGGCCACCTCCGACAAGCTCTTCGACGCGACCACCTCGAGCACCCGCACCGCCATCGACTTCGGGCCCACCGGTGCCAACACCGGCTGGCACACCTTCCAGATCCCGCTCAACATCTCCTCGGGCACCGCCGCGGCGTGGACCGCGGTCA
The DNA here is from genome assembly GCA_965283875.1 of uncultured Elusimicrobia bacterium. Taxonomy (GTDB): domain Bacteria; phylum Elusimicrobiota; class Elusimicrobia; order UBA1565; family UBA9628; genus GWA2-66-18. The sequence continues at coordinate 1,014,366 of CBDIQC010000001.1, forward strand.
AGCAGCTGCGCGTGACCATCCGCCGTCCCGCCGGCGGCGCCGCCGCCGGCGGGCTCAAGTTCGCCCGCATCGCCGTCGTGGGCAACACCTGGCTGCGCGGCGCGGCGGGCGACCCGTCCACCAACGCCCTGCCGCAGGCCGGCGAGACCTTGGTCGTCACCCCGGTCAACAGCGTGGACAACCCGACCTACACGCCCATCTACAACGCGGCCGGCGACGCGGCCCAGGTCTTCAACGACCTCTACGGCAGCCTGGCCAACCTGCAGAAGCAGTCCAACACCAAGAACCTCTCCGAGCAGGCCCTGCAGCTGCGCTTCGACGGCATGACCAGCAGCGCCACCGTCTACACCAAACGCGTGTTCTCGCGCGCCATCGACGTCAGCCAGCACAAGTTCTTCAACTTCCTCATCAATACGAGCGGCGGCTCGGGCGTGGCCATCAGCTCCACGGCGTATTTCTTCCTGCGCGCCGGCTCCGACCGGGACTTCTTCGAGGCGCGCGTCCCGCTGGGCGGCACGGGCTGGCAGAAGGTCCGCATCGAGCAGGCCGACGTGAACTCGGACTCCGTCGCCGACACGTGGAAGAGCGCGACCCCGGGCATCGTCGTCATCACCAGCGGCGCGCCCACGCTCCAGCAGGTCGGCGCCCTCTACGCGGGCGTGCGCGTCGTCGCCGCGCCCACCGACAACAACTGCTCGCCCAACACCACGGCGTGCGGCACCATCTTCCTCAACGAGATCCACGTGGCCGAGCCGGTCACCCGCGTGGGCAACGCCCAGAAGCTGTCCGCCGACTTCGAGGTGCCGGGCTGGGCGACCTTCGGCGCGAAGCACCGCTACGTGGACAAGAACTTCCAGACGCCGACCTCGGTGGTCGCCAACCAGGACCGCCGCGACGACTCGGCCTATCTGAACTGGAGTCGGCTGTCCTGGTTCCCGATGAGCTTCACTTTGCAGCGCTCCGTCACCGACACGCCGAGCACGGTGCAGACCGGCCAGCTGTCGAACCTCGTCAACCTGCTCCAGCAGGGCAAGGTGACCACCTGGTCCGGCAGCGCCCAGGGCAACGTCTCCTACGGGGCGTTCCCGCGCCTGTCGCTGTCGCACAGCCGCAACCGCATCGAATACGACCTGCTGACGCGGCTCGACGACCGCAAGACCTTCAACGGCACCCTGCAGTACGGCGTGCCCTGGGACAACCGCTTCCTGCCCAAAACCATCGACGCGACCGCGGGACACATCCGCTACGACGTCAGCTTCGAGCGCCCCGACGTGCGCGCCCTGCCGGGCAACTTCAACACCGAGGAGCGCACCAACAGCTACGGCCTGCGCCTGACCTACATCCCGTGGACCGCCTCCTCCTTCAACCCCACGTGGAGCATGACCAAGGTCACGGAGAACCGCACCGAGTTCCAGACGGGCGCGGCCGTGTCCTCGCGTTACCCCAAGGCCTTCAACCAGAGCGCGGGCTTCTCCTCGAACTTCCGCCTGACCCGCTGGCTCAACCCGCAGGTCAACTACCAGGTGGACACCATCGAGAACAACATCCTCAACGTCTCGACCTTCGTCGTGCGCACGTCCACTTACGTGTTCCAGGTCGGCGACATCAAGACCGTCAACCGCTCGGCCAACGGCTCCATCTCCCTGCCGCTGACCATCGGCGACATCACCCAGCGCGTGAAGCTGCTGCGCTCGCTCAACATCGTCTCCGGCTACCAGCTGCAGGACGGCGACGTGTGGAACCAGGTGGAGAAAGGCCTCGACACCAAGGCGGCGTTGTGGGTGCGCTCGCCGCTGCGCCCGGCCAACCCCGCGGCCCAGCGCGCCAACCTGACCGTCCGCGACACCTGGAGCTCGACCCAGCGCTGGTCGCCGCTCGACGCGTACGACATCCGCGGGCGGCTGGCGGCGTTCAAGACGCTGTCGCTCTCCAACAACTACGTGCTCAGCGTGCAGAAGTCCGAGGTCACGGGCACCCAGTCCAAGACCGTCTCGCGCACCTTGCCCGACGCCGTGCTCAGCCTCGCCCAGCTCGAGCAGCTGTGGTTCGCCGAGCGCTTCCTGTCCAACGCGCAGATGAACTTCAAATACGCGCGCCGCACCGTGGAGAACGTCGGCTCCACGTTCAACATCGAGGACAGCTTCGGCACCGATTTGCGCACCATCGCGTGGAAACGTTTCGACACCCTGCTCAGCTACAACCGCCGCAACACCAACAACCGCGACCTGCGCGTGCAGGCCAACACCCAGCTCACCAAACACGAGGACGCGACCGTGCAGGTCACCTTCGACGTGGGCAAGTTCCGCCTCACGCCCAAGACCGACTTCACCAAGGACGTCAACCAGCTCGGCACCGGCGTGAAGACCCAGGACGTGGAGATCATCACGCCCAGCCTGCTCGCGCGCGCCGACCTGGCCTTGCCCGCCGGCCTGCGCCTGCCCGGCTCGGCCAAGCCCCTGCTGTTCACCAACCGCATCATCTGGACGTCCACCCTGTCCATGGCGATGCGCCGCTCGCCGGTGACGGTCGCCGACAACTCGCGCCTGTTCTCCTTCAACACGAGCGGCGACTACGAGATCGCCAAGAACCTGCGCATGACCCTCAACGGCTCCATGCAGCGCCTGTGGCACAAGTTCCTCAAGGAGGAGGACTTCGTGTCCTACCAGTTCGGCACCACGCTCACCTTCCAGTTCTAAACGCGATGAAACGATTGCTCCTGCTCGCCGCGCTGGCCGCCTGCTCGCCCGTGAGCGGCGGCTTCTCCCCGCCGACGGGAAAACGCGGCGTCAGCGTGCCCGTGCCCCCCGCCCAGGCGCGTTACCTCGCCGCGGGCGACGCCGTCGAGCTGGTCGTGCTCTCCGAAGGCACGCGCCCCGACGGCTCCCCGGACCCGCGCTCCGAGGCCGTCGCCGCCCGCGCCGAGGTCCTGCGCGTGGACGCGTCCTGGTCGAAAGAAACCGCCTTGGTCCAGGTCGCGCTGCGGCCCGAGGAGGCGCATTGGGTCGCGCTGGCCCTCGACCTCGAGCGCAAGCTCCTCCTGCACAAGCTCTCCGGCGAGGCCGCCCGCCTCTCGCGCGCGCCCGCCGCCGCCTCCGCCGCGCTCGAGGCCGGCCGCGTCGGCGCCGCCGTCGCGGCGCACCCCGACCAGGCGCAGTTCCTGGCGCCCGGCGCGCGCGTGGACGTCGTGCTCACCCGCGCGGGCGTCAAAGGCGCCAAGGAGGACGTCGTCGCGCGCACCGCCGTGCAGCACGCCCTCGTGCTCGGCGTGACCCAGGCCCAAGACGAGGAGGAATGGGCCAGCGTCCAGCTCGCCGTGACGCCCGAAGAGGCCAAACTTCTCGCCGAGGCGGCCGGCGCCGGCGACGAGCTGCTGCTGCCTTCGCCGCGCCCGGCGACGAGGCGACGTCTCCCGTCGAGGTCGTCCGCTCCAACGCGCGCCTCGGCCGCAGCGGCGAGCCGCAATCGCCGCGGCTGTGAACGCCGCCGCGCTGACCGTCCTGTTGTCCTCGGCGCCCCTGCTCGCCCCGTCGGGCCTGCCCGCGGGCTGGGAGCCCCTCTCCTTCGCCAAGCGCCCGCCCACCTCCTACGCGTGGTCGGCCGCCGACCAAGCGCTGCACGCGAAGGCCTCGGCGTCCGCTTCCGGCCTCATCGTCCGGCTCAAGCGCCCCGTGGCCGAGGCCCCCGTCCTGCGCTGGCGCTGGAAGATCGCCCGCGTCCTGCCCAAGGGCGACGAAACGCGCAAGGCGGGCGACGATTACGCGGCGCGCGTCTATGTCGCCTTCGTGTACGACCCGGCGCGCGCCGGGGCCGGCACGCGGTTCAAATACGGCCTCGCCAAAAAGCTGCGCGGCGAATACCCGCCGCACGCGGCCATCAACTACATCTGGGCCAACAAGCTGCCCAAAGGCGCGTCCGCGCCCAACGCCTACAGCGACCGCGTCGTCATGGTGGCGGCTCGCTCCGGCGACGCCGAGGCCGGGCAGTGGCGTTCCGAGGAGCGCGACGTGTTGGCCGACTACCGGCGCCTGTTCGGCGAGGACCCGCCGCCTTACTCCGGCATCGCCGTCATGACCGACGCCGACGACACCGGCGGCGAGGCCGAAGCCTGGTACGCCGACATCACCCTCTCGGCCTCGCCTTAGCATGAAGCCGGGTTTCACATCCTCCGCCTAGCCGCACCCTCGGGTTTCTGGTCCACCCGCCCCCTCCCGGAAGAGGTCTTACGCCGCTGACGGCCGGGCGCCGCGCCGGTTATCCTGTCGTCATGAAGCGTTTAAGGCTGCTGGGGCTGTTCGCGACGTCGGCGTTGCTGTCCACGCCGGCGGTCGCGGGTATGGCGCCTGTCCGCGCCTCGCGCGGCGCGACGACGGGCGGCGCGCTGACGACCGGCCCGCTCGCGGCGGTCGCCGATGGGCCGTCTTTCGACGCTTCGCTCATCACGGGGTTCGCCGTCGCCCCCGCGCACCTGAACACGGAGCGCCAGGCCGCTGCGTTCGCGGCCGGTCCGGCGGCCCCGTTCGCCGCCGTCACCGCGGCCGCCGACGTCCGGGTTATTCCCACGCTTTTGCCGCTGCCCGCTCTCGTCGCCCCCGGCGCGCCGTCTCCCGTTTCGCCCGAATCCGTCGAACGCCCCGCCGCGCCCGCGACGCCGTCTCGCGCGCCCGCCGTCGGCATCATGGCGCGGGCCGAAACAACGGCGCGCGGGCTCGCGGCCGGAACGCACGCCGCAGCCGACGCCATCATGCCGGCCTACCCCCCGCGAATATCCCCCGTACGAGCCGGCGTCACGAGCCTTACCCGGACCCCGGCCATGCCGCAACGCGCGCTCACCGACCTCGAGAAGGCGCGCTTCGGCCTGCCCCGCGAAGGCGAGTTCATCGGCTCGGTCAGCGCGAACGGCTTGTCGGTGGCCTACTCCGTCAAGGGCCACCGCGTGACGCGCGTCCTCGACGGGAGCCGCCTGCTGCGGATCACCGGCCGCCCCGGCCGCAACCAGTCCGTCGTCGAGGTGTCGCTCGACGGCGGCCGAACCTGGCAGGCCGACGACGGGGCCCGGGCCGCCAGCGCCGGCCAGAAGGCGAAGCTGCCCGAACGCCTCTTCGGGCTCAGCAAGCCCCCGGCGGCGAACCCCGTCACGGAGCAGGCCGCGCGCATGTGGGGCTCCATCGAGGATTTCTGGCTGAGCCTGTTCCCGGAGCTGGCCGAAATCAAGAACCTCTCGACCCTCATCATCTTCACCGAGAAGGTCAAGTCGCCCTACGGCGTGGTGCGCGCCGACAGCGGGCCATTTTACGCGCCGACCAATAAGAACACCTACCTGCCGCTGGAGTTCTACGACATGCTCGTCACCCGGCTCAACGGCGACAACGCCTTCGCGCGCCTGGTCGTGCTCGCCCATGAATACGGGCATCACATCCAGAACCACATGGGCATCCAGCGCTACTTCACGAAGATCCAGAACACCCAGAGCACCGCGGTCAGCAACCGCGTCGGGGTGCTCATCGAGCTGCACGCCGATTCTCTCGCCGGGTTCTACGCCGCGCACGCCGAACGCGTCGGCGTCGCCGAGGCCGGCGACGTGGAGTCCGCGATGAACGCCATCGTCGAGATCGGAGACGACACGTTGCAGCGCAAAAGCGGGCGCACCATCTCCCCGCGCGACTTCACGCACGGCAGCTCGGCCCAGCGCACCGCGTGGTTCGAGCGCGGCCGGCGCGCGCATTCGCTGCGCGAGCTGGACCCGTTCTCCGACCCCGCGCTGACCGCGGGTCTGCCCGACGACGTGCTCGCGTCGTTGCGCGCGGTCAGCGCCATCATCCGCGCCGCGCCGCTCGGCTACTAAGGGCGCAACGGGACGGCGGCGCCTTTATACGCGGCGCGCGCGGAGGCGTCGCCGGATTCGTGGATGCAATGCCAGCCGATGAGCGCCTGGTTGTCCACGCTGCTGCCCTCGGTGCTCTCGTTATAAACGGCGTCGAGGATGTGGCCGAACTCGTGCAAGATGAGCTGGACCTGGCTCCAATACACGCCGGTCTGCTCGTCGAAGTTGTGCGAGACCCCGAAGAGGAAGTTCTCCGCGGTGATGCACAGCTTCCCGTTGGAGCCGGTGCCGGTGCCGTTGGCCAGGCCCCCGCCGCAGCTCTGCGAGATGAACACCTTCGACACCGAGTTCTCGAAGGTCTGGTTGAGGTTGTCGGCGGCGCTGAGGTTGGGGTTGTCCGCGCACACGCCCCCGGAGTCGAGTTGGTCGAAGAAATACAGCGGCGTCTGGCGGTAACGCGCGACCTGGTGCGCCTTGGCGCGCGCGAACAACGCGGAGCAGGAAGGGGTCTGGAGCACGGCGCGGGCCGTCTTCAGGCGTTCGGCCATGGTCTGGCAGGCCAGGCGGTGCTGGCATTCGGGCGTGCGCGCGCGGAACGCCGCCCGCGTGCGCGCGGGCAGGCACGAGCCCGGCAGGTTGGCGTTGGCGCGGCCCACCGCGTGCATGTCCCGGATCAGGCTGCCGGTCGCGCCGAGCTGGTCCTCCGCGCGCGCGTCGAACGCGAGAAGCAGCAGGGCCATGGGCGCGAAACGAAAGAGGTTCCTCATGCCCCCAGGATGCCTCGTTTAGCCGCTTCACGGTATGGGTCTTTGGGCCTATATAACGCGCTTACCGAGTATTTACCCTTGCCCCGCCTCTATGAACCGGCGATTCACACCCGAGCCCTCCGCGCGCCTCCCCGCTTCTGGTCCACCCGCCCCCTCCCGGGAGAGGTCTTCCGCCGCTGACGGCCGGACGCCCGCGGGGTTATCCTGGAGGCATGAGGAACTGGAACCGTGCGGCGGTCCTGCTCGCGGCGCTCGTCGCCGCCCCGGCGGACGCGGTCGTCACGTCCGCGCGCGTCAACACGAGGGCCGTGAACCCCGGCGCGTCGCGCCCCGGCGCCGTCGTCGCGCCCTCGCTTAATGCCGGGCTGACCTACGGCCCCGTCGTGGCGCCCGTAAACCTGAAGGTCGAGAACCTGCGCGTGTCGCCCGCGCCGCAAGCCATGACGGCGGCCGCTCCGCCGGTCGCCGCCGCCCCGCTCGACGCGATGAGCGAGCCGCCCCGCTTGTCGCCGCTGCCCCAGCTCGCCCCGGACGCGCCCGACGCTCCGGCGGATTCACCCGCGCCCCGCGCGCCGGCCGGCGCCGACGCGCCGACGCCGGGCTCAGTCTGGCGCGCGAAGGCGGACCTGCTGGCGGTGCGCATGGAGGAGATGCGGCGTCACTTCGAAGTGCGTGCTCCCGGCTCCACGCCGGCGCCGCGCTCCGGGCGCCGGTCGGGCCAACGCGCGCCGCGCGCGTTATCGAGCGCGGAGAAGGCGCGTTTCGGCTTCCCGCGCGAGGAGGAGGTCATCGGCGCGCTCAGCGACGGCGACCTGGAGGTGCTCGCGCTGCGCGACGGCCGCTTCGAGCGCCGCCGCCTCGAAGGGCGCTTCGTGCTGCGCGTCACGGAGGACGCGTCCGGAAGCGACGCCGCGCGACGCGATGTCACGCTCGACGGCGGCGCCACCTGGCAGAACATCCCCGTGGACGCCAAAACCGCCGTGCGCAAGCTCAAAAACCCGCCGACCCATCACTTCGGCCGCGTCCGCGGGCGCGCGCCGCGCCCCGTGATGACGCAGGCGCGCCAGATGTGGGGCGCCATCGAGGACTTCTGGCGCGCGTTTTACCCCGACATCGCCCGCATGGACAAGGCCGTCTCGCTGATTCTCTACCAAGGATACGTCCACTCGCCGGCGGGCCTGCTGCTATCGAACGTCGGGCCGGTTTATCTCCCCGCCCACCGCCGGGCGTACATGCCGCAGGAGTTCTACGACGACCTGGTCAACCGCTTCGCCGGCGACGGCGGCTTCGCCCGCCTCTACGTGCTGGCGCACGAATACGGCCACCACGTCCAGAACCACATCGGCCTGCACCAGCGCGTCGAGAAGCTCAAGCGGAACGCGGCCCCGGTGGACGCGCGCATCCTCAGCCTCATGGTCGAGCTGCACGCCGACGCGTTGGCGGGCTACTTCGCGGCGCACGCGCAACACGCGGGCATCGCCGAGCCCGGGGACCTCGAGGTGGCGACCGACGTCATCACGCAGATCGGCGACGACACGCTGCGGCGCAACAGCGGCAGCCCGGTGAAGCCGGAGACCTTCACTCACGGCAGCTCGGCGCAGCGCAGGGCCTGGTTCCAGCGCGGCCTCGCGGCGCGTTCGCCCGCCGAGCTCGACCCGTTCAGCGACCCCGAGCTCGTCCGCGGCCTGACGCCTTACGCCCGGGCGCGTATGGCCGAGATCCGCGAGCTCGTCGCGAAGATGCCCCCGGGCGCCTGAGCCGCGTCAGCGCACGGGCTTGCGGGCCAGGACGATGAGACGGCCGCTGGGGCGGCCGTCGGCGCGGAAGCTGCCCCAGGAACGCTCCGGCGTCAGGCCCGCCTTGCGCAGCGCGGCGTAGAGCCGCGGCTTGTCGTAGCCGCGCAGGATGAAGTGGGCGCGCACCGGGCGTTTGCCCGGGTGGATGACGGTCCACTCGTTGACGATCTTCGGATCGCGGCCCTCCACGAGGTAGGCGTCCTGCAGCACGTAGGCGCCGTCGGCGCGCCAATCCCAATGCCGGTGCACGGCCTGACGGCGCACCGCGGCCAGGTCGCGCACGTCGATGAGGAAACGCCCGCCGGGCTTGAGCGAGCGCGCGACGCCTTTGAGCACCTTCATGTCGTCGGAGAACCGCGCGAAGTACCCGAAGCTCGTCCACAGGTTCATCGCCGCGTCGAACTCGCCGCGGAAAGGCAGGCGGCGCATGTCGCCGCGCACGAATCGCGCGCGCGGCTGACGGGCGCCGGCCTTACGGGCGGCCGCCAGGTAGGCCGCGGTGATATCGACGCCGAGCACGAGCGCCCCGCGTTTGGCCAACTCGAGCGCGTGGCGCCCCGAGCCGCACGGCACGTCGAGCACGCGCGCGCCGGGCTTGAGGCCCAGCGCCTTCCACACGAACGCCGCTTCGCCGACCGCCGCGTCCACCGCCTCCGGCGCGCCCGGGTCGAAGACCGACGATCGGAAAAAAGTCGAGGTCCAATCTTTACTCATAACTTTTCCAACCAGAGCCCGAGAGCGTCTAATACCTCTCCGGGAATAGCGTGCCCCCCCTCGAAGCGCTGAAGCTTCCCGTCCCACCCGGCGCCGCGCAGCTCTTTTTCGAGAGCCAGCGCCTGCGCGAACCCGAGAATCGGGTCCACCGAGCCGTGGCTCTGGAAGAACCGCAGGCCCTTCCGCTTGGGCGCGAGCGCGCGCACCGACGCGGCGTCCACCAAGGTTCCGGACAGAATCGCCACGCCGGCGGGCGCGACGGGCAGGCGCAGCGCCAGGTCCACGGCGAGCATCGAACCCTGCGAGAAACCCATGAGCACGAGTTTCTCGGGCGGCGCGCCCAGCTCCTTGAGCAGGCCGAGCAGCGCCTCGCGCGCCTCGGCCAGGCCCACCGGCTCGCCGCCGGACAGGTCGCGGGGTTTCCCGCCGAGTTGCGCGGCCTCGAAGGCGGCCACGTCGATGGGCCACCAGGCCTTGCCGCCCCATTCGAGACGGCCCGGCGCGTCCGGGAATATCCAGCGCAGCGGCCTCGCTGCGGACAGCTCCTGCGCCAAGGGCGCCAGGTCGTGCATATCAGCGCCGTAACCATGCAGGCACACGACCGTCAGCGCGTCCGCCGCCTTCGGCTTCAGCTCGATCACGTCCAATCCGCCCAACCTCACGGCTTGCGCTCCCGCCGTTCGTGTGAAGAGCGGCCCGGACGGTATCCCTTCTTCTGCGGCCTCGGCGCGTCTTTAAGATGCGTATGCTCGTGGAAGTCCTTGTTCGCGCGCTCGCGCCGCGCCATCAGAGCCTCCTTGGGCGGCTGGCTCGGGATGAGGCAGTCGCAGCCGGAACCGATGAGGTCCTTGCGGCCCGCCGTCAGCAGGGCCTCGCGCACCTCGAAGTAGTTCTCCGGCTTGAAGAACTGGAGCAGGGCGCGCTGCAGCCGCCGGTCGCGCAGGCCGCGGGCGACCGGCACGGGCAGGCCGGTCTCGGGGTTTTTGCCCGTGTAATACATGGCGGTCGCCAGGTCGTGGGGCGCGGGAATGAAATCCTGCACCTGGTCGGGCTTATAGCCGTTGCGTTTGAGGAACACCGCCAGGTCGATCATGGCCTTGAGGCCCGAGCCGGGGTGGGACGAGATGAAGTAGGGGACCAGGAACTGCTTCTTGCCGGCCTTCTTGCTCTCCGCCTCGAATTGCTTGGCGAAGTCCTCGAAGGTCCAATGGCGCGGCTTCTTCATGAGCTCGAGCGTGTCCGGGTCCGTGTGCTCGGGCGCGATCTTCAGGCGGCCGGAGACGTGGTGCTTCGTGAGCTCGGAGACGTATTCGGGCGACAGGCGCGCCAGGTCCATGCGGATGCCCGAGGACACGAACACCTTCTTCATGCCCGGCAGCTCGCGCGACTTCTTCATCAGGTTGATGACGGGTTTGTGGTCGGTGCCCAGGCATTTGCAGATGGTGGGGTGCACGCAGGACTGGCGCTTGCAGATGGCCTCGATCTCGGGCTTGGTGCAGCGCATCTGGTACATGTTCGCCGTCGGGCCGCCGATGTCGGAGACCACGCCTTTGAACTCGGGGTCGGCGGTCATCTTCTTGAGCTCGCCCAGCACGCTGGCCTCGGAGCGCGATTGGATGGTGCGCCCCTGGTGCGCCGTGATGGAGCAGAACGTGCAGCCGCCGAAGCAGCCGCGCATGATGGTGACCGAGTCCTTGATCATCTCCCAGGCGGGGATGGGCTGGTTCAGGTAACGCGGGTGCGGGCGACGCGTGAAGGGCAGGCCGTAGTAGAAGTCCATGCGGTCCTGGCTCACGGGCAGCTGGGGCGGGGTCACCACGACCGTGCGCGCGCCGTGTTTCTGGACGAGGCCTTTGGCGTTGAAGGGGCTGGTCTCGCGGTGCGCGAGCCGGGCCATGGTGAGGAAATGGTCCTTGGACGCCTTGACGTCCTCGAAGCCGGGCAGGTCCACCCACTCGGGACCCGTCGGAGCCGGCTCGCTGGCGCCGAGGTAATAGGCCACGCCGCGCAGGTCGCGGCAGTCCTTGAGGGTTTTCCCGTCCTTTAGACGCCGCGCCAGCTCGACGATGGTCTCCTCGCCCATGCCGTAGGCGAGCAGGTCCGCCTTGGTGTCGTGCAGGATGGAGGGCCGCACCGTCTCCGACCAATAATCGTAGTGCGCGAGACGCCGCAAGGACGCCTCGACGCCGCCCACGACGACGGGCACGCCCGGGAAGGCCTCCCGCGCGCGCTGCGCGTAGGGGATGGTCGCGCGGTCGGGGCGCAGGCCGATCTTGCCGCCCGGGGAATACGCGTCGTCGTTGCGGACCTTCTTGTTGGCCGTATAGTGGTTGATCATCGAGTCCATGTTCCCCGCCGAGATGGCGAAGAACAGGCGCGGACGGCCGAACGTCCGCCACGGCTCGGCGGAGCGCCAGTCGGGCTGACAGAGCAGGGCCACGCGGAAGCCGGCCGACTCCAGGACGCGGCCGAGCATGGCCGCCGCGAAGGAGGAGTGGTCGATGTAGGCGTCGCCGGACACGAAGACGATGTCCACGGCGTCCCAACCGCGCGCCGCGACTTCAGCGGGCGTGGTGGGCAGGAAGCGTTTTTCCGTCGGAGGGAGAGGAGAGGACACGGCCCGTCTATTATCGCATTTCCCGCCGAGGACCGACGGGTCAGGCCAGGGCTTTGAGCAGGCGGCCGCGGAAGGACGGCGTCATGAACAGCAGGACCGTGCAATCCGAGGAGAGCTCGGCCGACGACATGTGCACGTAGCTCATGATGGCGAAGTTCTCGCCCGTGGTGCGCAGCTCGGCCAACGACAGGTCGAGCAGGTCGGCCTTCTTGCCCACCACCATCTGCGGCGCGGAGAGCATGAAGGCGTCGTCGCAGGCGTCGGCCAGCGCGTTGGCGACGGTGTGGACCACCACGTTGGCGATTTCGGCCACGCAATCCTGCTCCTTGGGGAGCCGGAAGCCCGGGCGGATGGCCCGTTCGCCCAAGAACGCCTTGGACAGCTCGAGGCCGCGGTCCTTGGGCAGCAGCATGGTGAACACCGCGCCCGGCACGGAGAGCATGGCGCCGTAGTGTTCGGCGTCCTCGCCCGCCAGACGGGCGCGGACCTTGTCCACGCCGGCCGCGTCGATGGAAACGCTCGACGTGGTCCAGGCGGTGTGCGAGACCTTGGCGAGGGCGTCGGCGCTCAGCGACACGCCTTCCTCGATGACGCGCAGCAGGTTCTGCTCGGCGTCGGTCACGCGGCGGCCCCGGCGATGGCCGTCTTGAGCTCGTCTTCCTGGATGGGTTTGGCGACGAAGCCCTTGGCCCCGGCGGCCGCCAGCTTCTCGCGCAGCTTGGCCTGGGCGTTGCCGGAGATGACGATGACCCGCGCCTTGGCGTCGGCCTTGATGAGGGCGTCGAGCACGGACACGCCGTCGGCCCCGCCCGACGCGCTCAGCGACAAATCGAGGGTGACGAGGTCCGGCTTGAGCGCCTGATAAGCCTTCAGCGCCGCCTCGGCGTCGGCGGCTTCGCCGACCACCTGATGGCCGAGCTCCTCGAGCATGCCCGAGAGGATGAGCCGCACGGCCGAGTTGTCGTCAACGATGAGGACGCGTTTGGGGTCGGGCATGTCGCGCTAGTGTAACCTCTGTTGAGCCGCCCGGCAAGGGGGTCGCCGTTACGCGACGAGGGCTTCGGCTTCCAGCGTGATGGCGTCGAGCGAGGTCTTGAGCTCCGCGGCCTTGACGCCGAGGTCGTCGCCCGGCATCACGTCAATGGGCTCGCCATAGACAACGGCCGCGCGCCCGAACGGCATGGGCAGGTGGAAGCGGTCCCAGCTCTTCTTGAACACGAAGCGGTTGGACTGGGCGCTGGAGATGGGCAGGATGGGCACGCCGAGCTTCTGCGCGAGGTACATCACGCCTTCCTTGATCTCGCGCGCGGGGCCCTTGGGTCCGTCGGGCGTGATGCCCAGGTCCAGCCCGGATTCCAACGCGCGCATCAGGCCGCGGACGGCCCCGGACGCGCCGCGCGTCGAGGAGCCGCGGATGGCGGAGACCCCGCAGCACAGCCGGATGGTCTCGGCGATCATCTCGCCGTCGGCGGAGCGGCTGATGAGGATGGAGACGTTGTCGCCGCGGTGCGAGACGGTGAAGAACACCTGGCGCTGGTGCCAGAACGCGTAGATGAACCGGCGGTCGGCGGCGCGCAGCTTGTCGCGGATGCTCCCGCGCACCGTGCGCAGACTCGTGGTGAGCTTGATGAGGCTCGAGAAGAGGTAGGCGAGGTAGGGGACGAGACGGCGGAGCCCGGACATCACTCAGGGTAGCATTAAACGCCGTAAGTTCCCGGGCCCGGCCGGCGTATAGAGGGCGGACGCAGGACCCAGGGCTTAAAGGGTCCCGGGCGTCCGGAGAACCCACATGACCCGCCTCGAAGCCGTCGCCGGACTCGCCGTGTTCAGCCTCCTCGCCGGGGGCGTCGGCCACAAATACCTGCAGCTGCGCGCCCTCGCCGAGACGCCCGACCCCCAGGGCGCCGTCGAGCTCGCCCGCGAGAGCCGCCCCATCGTCAGCGTCGATTCCGTGCTCCAGGCGTATCTCATGGAGTCCGACCAGATCGCCGAAGGCGACCGGCTTTCGCGGCTGGGCGGACTGCTCACCGTGCTCGAGTCCACCCCGCTGTCCACCTCGCCCGTGGACGGAGAGGTCGGCGAGACCCTCGCCAAAACCATCCTCGCCGTCGTCGGCGCCTCGACCGATGATTCCCCCGAAGGCCTCGAGCTGCGCCGGCGCGCCGTCGCCGTGGTCGTGGGCCGCACGTCCGGCCCCGAGAGCAAGGACTACGCGCTGAAGGTCCTCACTGACGGCCCGCAGACGTTGCGCGACGAGGCCCTGCGCCAGCTCGGCCGCGCCGGCGGCGTGCGCGGACCGGAGTTCTTCGCCAAGGTCCGCGAGCTGCAGGCCGCCGGGAACGTCCCGGAGTCCATCTTGCCCGGGGCGCTGCGCCGCTCCGGCGGCGTGAAGGCCAAGGAGCCTCTCCTGGAGCTCCTGGCCGCGACGTCGAGCAAACGCCTCATCGCCGGCTGCGCCGTCGCCCTGCAGGACTACCGCGACCCCGTCCTGCTCGGGCCCGTGCTCGAGCGCCTGGAGCAGCTGGGCATGCTCGACGCGGGCGTGAAGATGCCGTGGCTGAGCGCGCCGCTGCTCTCCGCCCACCTGGAGAACGCCGACGGGGCGCGCCTGCGCCGCGGCATGATGGCGGTGCGCGCCCGCCCGGCCCTGGCGCGGACCCTCGTGACGCGTTTGGACGCGGGGCTGTCGGCGCCCGACGCCGAGACGCGCCGCGTCGCGGGCCAGGCCGTGCGCAACGCCGTCGCCGCCAAAACCTTGGATCTCGCCAAGGGCGAGTCGCTGCTCGCCGGCCGCGTCGAGTCGGAGACCGAGCCGGTGCTGAAGGCCGAGCTGACCGGAAACCTGGAGCACATCCGGGGCCTGAAAACCCCGGAGACGGGCACCCAGTGACCTGACGCCCCCGCGCGTCCTGCGCGCAGCCGTAAAAGAGCCCCCCGACTCGGCGCCGGGGGGCTCTTCGTCGCCCGGAGCGCGTTATGAGGTTAAGCCCATCACACTGGCGCTGGCGCTAGTTCGAGGGGGTCAACCTCATCACCCGTGACAACGGCGCCCGTCCTCCAGCCTGCTCTTTTACTTGAGGACGGCTTTGAGCTCTTCGGTGAGTATCGTGCCGCGCACGATGAGGCCTTGGAGGAGGAGGCCGGCGCGGCCGCGGGCGGAGCGGGCGCGGTCCACGGTGAAGGCGGGGCGTTCGCCCGGCTCGCGCGACAGCTCCGCGGCCAGGCCCGGGTGGCGCGTGACGATGAAGTAGTCGGCGGAGTGCACCAAGTCGAGGTAGGCGCGCGAAGGCCGCGCCGCGTGGTCGTGGACGGAGACGGGGTGCACGGCGTGCAGGCCCGTCGCCTGCCACTCGGCCAGGATCCGATCGGAGAAGGCCTTCACGCGCCGGTCGGAGCCGTTGGCGGTGATGACCTCGACGTCGAAATCGCTGCGCGGCCCCGCCGCGCCGGAGGCGAAGCTGCCGAGCACCAGCGCGGCCATCACCCGGTTCTTGTCGCGCGGGTCCTCCTGGTCGAGCACCCGCAGCAACGCCGCGCGGAAGGCGTCGGCGACGCGTTTCTGCTCGCCTTTGTTCTGGAAATCGAGCGTCTCGCGCGTCATCTCCTCGAGAAGCAGGCCGTCGAAGTAGGCGGGCAGGGCCTCGGGCTTCATCAGCGACGCCTTGATCATCGCGTCGCGGATGGTCTTATAGAGGTAGGTGTGCGAACGGCGCTCGGTGTTGTACACGCTGGCGCGCGCCATGAAGCTCTCGAAGGCCGCGCGCGCCGCCTCGCCCACGCCGGGATGGTCGAAGTAGCGCTCGAAGGCCGCGCGCATGTCCACCACGACCTCGGCGTCCTCGAGCGCGGAGCCGCCCAGCACGTAGAAGTGTCCGCTCATGCCGGTCGTGCGCATGGACGCGAAGAACTCGCGCTGGCGCGAGACCGGGACGTCGCCGGCCGCGCGCGCCTTGGCCAGCGCCGCGCGGTGGCCGCGCCACTTGTTGGCGACGTTGGTCGTCATGTACCAGGTGAAGCTGCCGGCCAGGAGCTTCCAGTGGTGCGCGCGGTCGATCCGCTGACGCGGCATGGGCGCCGACGGCGCGCGCGGCGCGTCGGCCGCGGCGCGGCCGGAGACGGAGGCGGGCGAGAGTCGCGGAGCCTCGGAAACGCCGCCGAGCACGGGGTCGGACGCGTCGGCGCGGGCGGCGGGCGCGTCGCCGAGCAGCTCGCCGGAAAGGGACTTGGCCTCCTCGGCCGGGACGCGGGCGACGGCGTCGGGAGCGAGCCGCTCGAGGATCTCCCCGGTGCGTTCGGGCGAAGGCGTCGGCGCCGCGGCCGGCGAAGCCGCCGGCGCGTCGGCGCGCGGGGCGTCGGCGGGAGCCGGCAACGCCGGCGCGGCCGGCGAGAGCAAGCCCGCGCCGAGCAAAGAGGCGGACGGCGCGCCCGCGGAGAGAAGGGAGGTCCGGCCGGACTCGACGACGGGCGCCGTCACCAACGCGCGGCCGGCGGGGACGACGCGGACCGCGGGAATCGGCGCGACCGCGCGCGTCGCGGCGAAAACGGGGGACGCCGGGCCGAGGGCCGGTAGGAGCGCCAGGAGCGTCAACATCGCTCGCGTCGCCATCCCCATGATTGTAGCCGGGACGCCCGCGGCCCTCCACGGTCTTTGGACCCAGCGGCTTAAGTCCTAGGACCCACGTTATTCCTATATAATCGTTGTCATTGAGCGCCTGTAAGTTCCCTCCCCCCTCCCGAGTATAGAGACCAAGGTGGACGCCGACCTCGACCGCCTGATCGAACTCCACGCCGATAAGGCGTACGCCGTGGCTTTGCGGATGACGGGCAACGAAGCCGTGGCCGGAGACGTCGTGCAGGAAGCCTTGTTACGCGCCATGCGCTACTTCAAGTCCTACGACCCGACCTTGCCGTTCGAAGCCTGGCTCTCGCAGATCATGAGGAACGTCTATCTCAGCTCCCTGCGCAGCGAGGCCCGGCGGCGCTCCGTGTCCCTCTCGGCCAAGGCCGACGAGGACGCGGCGTCGCTCGAGGACGCCTTGGAGTCCGAGGAGCCCGGCCCCGAGCGCCTGGCGCAGGCCCGCGAGAACACCGACCGCGTACAGGCCGCGCTCGTGCTGCTGTCTCCGACCTTGCGCATGGCCGTCGTCATGGTCGATCTGGAAGGCGCCGCCCGCGAGGAAGCCGCCGCGTCGCTCGGCTGCTCGTTGGCCGCGCTCGACGTGCGCCTGCATCGCGGGCGACAGAAGCTCAAGGAGCTGCTCTCATGAACTGCCACGCGGTCCGCGCCGTGTCCGACCTCCACGCCGAAGGGCGCCTGAGCGCTCCCCGCGCGGCCGCCGTCGCCGCGCACCTGGCCGGCTGCGCCGCCTGCCGCGGCGCCGCCGCGCCCGCCGTCACCGCCGTCCGGGCCGCCGTATTCGATACACTTCTCGCGCTCAGGCGCGACAGCGGCTGCCGCCGCCGCCGTCGCCCGGAAGCCGGCGCCCGCCGTCCGCCCGCTGTCGCTGCTGCCTCGCGACGCCGCGAGCGTGGCAGCGCCGCCGTCGCGCTCGCGCTCGTCGCGCTCATCGCGGGCTGGAGCGGCGCGCCGAACCAGTCTTTCTACGCCCGCGACGAGATCGCGGGGAGGACCCGATGAAGACCCTGTCCGCCGATTCGTCCCACCGCCTGGGCGAGGCCGCCGTGCTCGTCTGCGCGGTCCTGCTGCCCACCGCTTTCTTCCTGCGCGCCTACGACCCGACGTCCATCAAGGCCGCGGTCCTGCAATGGGGCGCGGTGGTCGCGGCGTTCGCGTGGCTGTGGCAGGGGCTCTCTCGCGGACGGCTCCAGGTCTCCGCCGCCGCCTGGCCCGTCCTGCTGCCCGCGCTGCTCTACGGCGCCTGGTTCGCGGCGAGCTTCGCCGCCTCCGAATACAAGGTCGCGGCCCTGCCGCTCGCGCTCAACGACGCCGGCATGCTCGCCGGCTTCCTGGCCGCCTTCGTCGGCTTCGCGGGGGCGCGTTTTTCCGCGCGGTTCGCCGCGCTCACGACGTTCGCCGGCTGGGCCGTCGTCGTCTATGCCTTCGCCCAGGCCGCCGGCGCCGACCCGTTGTCTTGGGAAGGCGCCTGGGGCGCGGGCCCTCTCGGGCCCCGCGCGTATTCGAGCCTCGTGACGCCCGAATCCTGCGCGGCCTTCCTCGCGCTGCTGCCGCCGCTGGCCCTGTCGCTCGCGCAGGACCCGGAGACCGCGCGCGGCCCGCGCCTGGCCGCCTACGCCCTCCTGCCCGCGGGCGCCGTCGCCGTCGTGCTCACGGGCTCGCCGTGGGGCGTGTCGTCGTTCGTCGCGGTGAACGCGGCCTACGCCCTGCTCGCGCCCTTGGCGGCGGGCGGGCGCGGCGCGCTGCGCGCGGCCGGACTCGCGGCCGGGCTGGCCGTGCTCGTGGGCGGCGCCGCCCTCGCGCTGGGCCAGTTCTCGCAGGAGGGCTTCCAGAAGCGCCTCGCGGTCCAAGGGCACACCAACCGCGGCGCGCTGGCGCTGGCCGCGCGGCGTCCGTTGCTCGGCGTGGGGCCCGGCGCGTTCGGCGCGGCCTACCCCGGCGTGCGCTCGGTCGAGCGCATCCGCCTCGACGGCCGGCACGGCGCCATCGACGTGCGCCCGGGCTCCGCCTTCCTCGGCGCGCTCGCGGAGACCGGCGTCGTGGGCGGCCTGCTCTGGCTGTGGCTGTTCGGCGCCGCGTTGTGGGCCGGGCTGTCCGGCGCCGTCGCGCTGCGCCGCGCGGGCGCCGTCGCGGAGGCGACGTACGCCGCGGGCTTCACCGCCGCCGCCGCGGGCGCGCTCGTCGCGGCGCAGTTCAGCGAGGCCTGGCGCTTCGCGGCGCCGGGCTGGTTCCTCTGGACGCTGGCCGGGCTCGGCGCGGGACTGGCCGCGCTGGCCGCCAAACGCGCGCCGGTGAGCGCCTACCCGTTCCCCGTCTCCGAGGACGTGCGCCGCGCGTTATACGTCCCGAGCCTGCTCGCCGCCGGGGCCCTCGCCGTCGGGCCCGGCGTCTGGCTGCGCGCCGACGTCGTCCACAACCACGCCGTCTATCTCGCCAAACAGGGCCGTTACGACGAGGCGGTCGCGCGCTGGGACCAGATTCCCCGCGGCGCGGCCGCTTATACGGCGAGCCTGTATCACCGCGGCGACATGCGCCTGGGGCAGGGCCGCCCCGAGGAGGCGCTGGCGTATTACGACCGGCTGCGCGAGGCCGCGCCCGACTACGCCCTCATCCACGACCACCGGGCCGAGGCGCTGGCCAAGCTCGGCCGCTGGGAGGAAGCCGTCGCCGCGCGCCGCCGCCAGGCGGAGCTCGACCCGTCCCATCTGCAGAACCTGATCGCCTGGGCCGAGGCGGCCCGCGCGACCGGCGACCTCGAGGAGGCCCGGCGCGTCGTGGCGCAGGCCAAGGCCGAGGCGCCGTTCAGCCCGCTGGTGCGCACGCAGGAGGCCGCCAACGACCTGCACGAGCGGCGGCTGGTGGCCGAGGCGCAGCGTCGCAAGGCGCTGCAGCGCCGCGGCACGGCGCGCAAGCCTTAAGGCTCGAGCTTGAAGGAGCCTTTCGGCTCGCGCTGGACGAGGAGCTGAGGCGGGCCGGCGGGCGGGTAACGCAGGAACACCCGCGTCACGAAGCCGTCCTCGACGCGCGTGAAACGTTCGCGCGCCTGGCGTTCGGACGCCGCGGGCGCCCATTCCCCGACGGGCGGCAGCAGCCAATGCTCCAGGCGCAGCGGACGGTTGCCCGGCGCGAGCTTGAGCAGCAGTCGCTTCTCGGCCCCGCGCGGGCCGGGCGCGGTGCGGCCGGCTTCGGCTCCGTCCACGAAGACGACCGTGTAGGACGCGCCCTCTTCGGACGGGTCGGTCACGCGTCTCGCTGACGACCGAGCGGGTAGACATCGAGCACAGGGCCGGTGGCAGCGGCGCGGCCGGCCCCGCCGCGGCCGCCCGGTCGTCAGCCGCGTCGCACGCGCCGCAGTTCGCAGGCCGCGGTCGAGCAGCGCGGCGCGCGCGACGATGGCGGCGCGCCTCACTTGACCGTCACCCGGAAGCTGTATTTGTCGCGCGTGTTGACCGACGCGGCGTCGGCGGGCTTGAGGCGCACGACGTAGGTGCCGGGCTCGAGCTCGCGCGACAACGTGACGGGGTCGCCGGGTTTGGCCGCGGCGGCGGCGCCGAGCTCGGCGTACTCCTGGTCGAAAAGCGAGAGGCCCGGCGCGACGTTGAACACGCCGGTGAGCTCGAGCGAGACGACGCCTTTCTGGTACAGGTTGAACTCGTACCAGTCCTCGTCGCCCTTGGGCGCGAAGTAGCCGTCCACCGATTCGCCGGCCTTGACCGCCTGGACGGCGGCCGTCGAGTTGTTGGGCTCCCACTCCAGACCGTCCTGGGCGGCGATGAGCTTCTTGGCGAGCGTGTAGGGCTGGCGCGCGTCGGCTTTCTTCCCGCTCTTCTCCGTGACCGCCAGCAGCACCTCGCCGCCGGCCGAGCCCCAGCCCGTGAGCACCTCGGGCTGCTCCTTGCCCATGTTGTCCACGACGAGCAGGTCGTTGCCGATCTCGTCTTTGAGCGCGAGCACCAGGTCGGCGCCCGGCAGGCCGGAGAGCTCGACGCGCAGCAAGGTCTTCGTGCCGGAGTCGAAGGCCACCTTGTACCAGTCCGCGTCGCCCGCCGGGGAGATCGAGCCCTGGATGGACTCGAGGCTGACCGGGGTGGCGTCGGCGCGCTGGTCGTTGGGTTCGAACTCCACGCGGCCTTGATAAGGCAGGAGCTCGGTCATGAGGTCGTAGGGCACCTCGCTGTTGCCCGCGCCTTTGTGTTTGCCGCGCAGGCGCAGGACGAACTTGCCCGGGCCGCGCACGCCGAAGCTGCGCAGGCTCTCGCCTTCGCCCACGCCGCCGGCGTCGAGGTCCTTGAGCTTGTAGCCGGTCGCGTCGTACACCTCGAGGATGGGGTCCACGTTGCGGACCTCGCTGACGTCCACGTTGAGCAGGAACACGCCCTCGCGCGCCACATCGACGGAGTACCAGTCCTCCTCGACCGCTTCGGGGTCCTCGGAGAGGAGGTCCTTCGTCGGCCAGTAGTGGCCGCGCACCGTGCCCGACGGCTCGATGGCCACGGCCTGGAGCGCCTTGTCGTCGGGCTCGCGCTCGCGGCCCGCGCCCGGCTCGTTTTTGGTGGAGAGCGCGTACTCCTGCGCGGCGTTGGCCGCCTGCGCGTTCTTATTGCTGACGACGAGGTAATACGCGCCCGGATGCAGGCCCGCGTCGAGCAGGGCCTCGTCGCCGCCCGCGACGGTTTCGTCCACCTTCTTGAGCACGACGCGGTCCTTGTCGAGCAAGGTCAAGACGAAATCCACCTCGCGGATGCCGCCCAGGCGCGCGGAGAAAGACGTGTCGCCGGCCGACTCGATGCGGTACCAGTCCTGGTCGCCGGGCGACGCGATGGTGCCGACGGCCTTGGCACCGGCCTTGAGGAACGTCGCCTGCTGGAAGGAGTCGTTGGGCTCCTGCTCGCGCGTCGGGCCGCAGGCCGAGGCGAGCACCGCCGCCGTCAAGATGACGAATCGCTTCACGGTGGGCATTATATCCTACTCAGAACGGCTTGGCCGGGCGCCCGACGTGCAGCGCCTTGACGAAGGTCATCCAGACGGGCGCCGACACCGAGCCGCCGGCCTTGCCCAGGGGCATGGCGTGGCGCATGTCGTCGTGCCCGACCCAGACCACGGCGGCGAGCTCCGGCGTCACCCCGGCGAACCACGCGTCGCGATAGTCGTTGGTCGTGCCGGTTTTCCCCGCCGCGGGGATGGTGAAGCCGGTCTTCTTGACCGACCCGTACGCCGTCCCGTCGGGCCCCAACACGCCCTTCATGACCTCGACGGTCATCCGCACGGTCTCCGACGAATAAACCGTCTCGACGGCCCCCTCGGGTTTGCCGTCCAGGAGCACCTTGCCCTCCCGGTCCTCGACGACGCGCAGCCAATGCGGCCGCACCGGACGGCCGCCGTTGGCGAAGACGGCGTAGGCGGCGGCCAGCTGGAGCGGGGAGGCGTCGGCGGTGCCCAGGGCCAAGGAGAGGTTGCGCGGCCAGCGCTCGACGGGAATGGAGAAGGCCTTCGACAGGCTCGCGATGACCGCGTCGAGGTCGAGCTCCTTGAGGAGCTTGACCGCCACGGTGTTGAGCGATTTATGGAGAGCGAAATCCAAGCGGACCTCGCCGTAGTATTTGTCCCCGTAGTTGCGCGGCGACCATTTCTTGCCGCCGCCGACCTTGTAGGTGACGCGTTCGTCCACGAACAGGTCTTCCGGCTTGAAGCGGCCGGATTCGAACGCCGACGCCCAGACGAACGGCTTGATCGACGAGCCGATGAGGCGGCGGCCGTCGGCGGCGCGGTCGAGCTGGTTGGAGAAGGCGAAGCCCGAACCGCCCACCAGCGCCAGCATCGCGCCGTCGGCGGGGCGCACGGCGGCCAAAGCCCCTTCGACGGGCGATTGTTTGCCGGCGGGCTCGCCTTCCTCGTCGGGGACGGCCGACGGGTCGTTCTCATGGCGCAGCGCGCGCCGCAGGGCGTCCTGCGCGGCGCGCTGCGCGTCGAGGTCGAAGGTCGTGCGCACGACGAGCCCGCCGCGCAGCAGCCGCTCCTTGGTGTAGCGCTTGAGCATCTGGCGGCGCACGTATTCGGTGAGGTACGGGGCCTCGTTGACACGCGTGCGCCAGAAGGAGACCTCGGAGGCGCCTTGCCGCCGCTCGAAGCCGGCCCACAGGTCGCGCTCCACGCGCTCGAGCGCGGTGTCGGCCAGGTAGCCGTCCTTGACCATGCGCCTGAGCACCGTGCGCACGCGCGCGCGGGCCAGCTCCGGGTGGTCGAGCGGGGAGTATTTATAGGGATTGGGGATGAGGCCCACGAGCAGCGCGGCCTCGCCGATCTCGAGCGCGGAGGCGGGTTTGCCGAAGTAATAACGCGCCGCCGACTCCACGCCGAAGGTCCCGTGCCCGAAGTAGGCGAAGTTGAGGTACATGAGCAGGAGCTGGTCCTTGGTGAACTTCTGCTCGAGCTTGCGCGCGCAGAAGAACTCGAACAGCTTGCGCCCCGCCGTGCGTTCGCTGGTCGTGAACATCTGCTTGGCCAGCTGCTGGGTCAACGTCGAGCCGCCCTGGCGGCGCCGCGCGCCGGACAACGTGACGGCCACCGCGCGCGCCGTGGCCCGCCAGTCCACCCCGCCGTGGGAGTAGAAGCGGCCGTCCTCGCTGGCCACCAGCGCCTTCTTGAGGTAGGCGGGAAGCTCCTCGGGCGAGCGCACGTATTGGCCCTTCTCCGTGGAGAACTCGGCGATGAGGCGGTCCTGCGCGTCGAGGATGCGGGTCGGAACGGCGTCGATGGAGAGCTTCGAGGCCATGTAGGGCACCACGAACACCTCGTCGGTCTCGAGCAGGTACTCCTCGCGCCCCGGCAAAGTGAGGTTGAGCCAGTAGCGGTCCATCTTCTCGACGATGTCGCGCTCGTGCGCGCGGTAGCGGCGGTAGGCCAGGCCGGTCAAGCCCGCCAGCCCCGCGCCCGCGGCGAGCCCGAGGGCGAGGGCCGAAAACGCGGCGCGCCGCAGCCAGATCATGCGCCCATGATACCACTTGGCCCATGGAGGACCTTACAGCCGAGGGAACTTTCCAGGGGGCTCAATCGTAGCGGAAGAGCACGGAGTACCTGGACTCGAGACCGCGTTGCGCTGGCTGCTGCCGGCGGCCTGCCCGTTCTGCCGGGAGGACCTCGCGCCCGGCGAGCGCGGCCCGCTGTGCCCGGGCTGCCTCGACCTCCTGCCCGCGCCGCCCGAGCCGGAGGCGTCCGCCGCGGGCGCGTCCTGCCGCTTCGTGCGCGCGGCGGCGCTGCTACGCGGGCCCGGCAGGCGGCTCTGGTCCACGCGCTCAAGTTCCGCGGCGCGCACGACGGCGCCGTCCAGGCGGGGCGCGCGCTGGCCCGCGAGTTGGCCCGGCGTCCGGAGCTGTGGGGCTTCGACGCGGCGGTGCCGGTGCCCGCGCACCCGTCGCGCGAGAGGCGCCGCGGCTACGACCAGGCCCTGCTCATCGCCCGCGAGCTCGGCAAGACGGCGCGGCTGCCCGTGCTGCGCCTGCTGGAGCGGCGCCGCGGCGGCGCGCCGGCATGGACGCTCGGCCGACGGGCGCGGCGCGAGCAGGTGCGCGGCGCCTTCGGCCCGGCGCCGTGGGCGACCGGCCTCGCCGCGGGCCGGCGGCTGCTGCTCATCGACGACGTGTGCGCCACCGGCGAGACGCTGGAGGATTGCGCGCGGGCGCTGCGGGAGGCGGGGGCGCGCGACGCGGCCGGGCTGGTGTTCGCTCGGGCTTAGCCGAACAGGCGTTTGTACCAAGGCACGGACTTCGCCTCCGGCGCCTTGGTGCGGACCTGCGCGACCTCGGCGGCCGCGGCGATGTGCACGGGCAGCGTGAACAGGAAGGTCGAGCCCGTCGCGCCGTCGCTCTCCACCCACATCTTGCCGCCCTGCAGGTGCACGAGCGCCTTCGCGATGGAAAGCCCCAGGCCCGTGCCGCCGACGTGCATCTCGCCGGCGGCGATCTGCACGAACTTCTCGAAGATGCGGGCCTGCTCGGCCTTGGGGATGCCGGGGCCGGTGTCGGAGACCGCGAACTCGACGAAGCCCTGGTTGCCTTCGGCGCGTTTGGCCAGCTTGACCGTGATGCTGCCGCCGGCCGGGGTGAACTTGATGGCGTTGGAGAGGAGGTTGACGATGACCTGGACCGTGCGCGGCGCGTCGGTGGCGACGGTGGGCAGGCCCGCGGGCGCCTGCAGCGTCAGCGTCACGCGTTTCTTCTGCGCCCAGGGCTGGAGGCCTTCGACGGCGTCCTGCGCGACCTTCGCGGGGTCGTTGGGCTTGGGGTACACGGTCATCTGGCCGGACTCGAGCTTCGAGAAGTCCAAGATGCTGTTGATCATCTCGGCCAGGCGGTCGGAGTTCTTGAGCGCGGTGTTGAGCATCCGCGTCTCCTCCTCCTCGATCTTGCCGGCCATCTGGCCCTGCATGATCTCGAGCGCGGCGCGGATGGACGAGAGCGGCGCGCGCAGCTCGTGGGTGACGTGGGCGACGAAATCGCGCTGCATCTTCTGGAGCTCGCGGTGTTTGGCCACGTCGGGAAGAGCGGAGACCATGCCGACGACCTTGCCGTCCTCGGTCTTGACCACCGCGGAGGAGGCGCGCAGCGTGCGCTGCGTCTCGGCCGTGCCCTGGCGCTGGACGTCGGTCTTGATGTCGCGGTCCGAAGGCGCCTGCAGCTCGGAGGCGACGGTCACGACGAACTGCTCGCTGACCTTCTCGGTGATGGGTTTGCCCGCGGCCTGGGCCAAGGTCGAGCCGTAGATCTGCTCGGCGGCCGGGTTCATCATGAGGATCTTGCCGGCGTCATCGACGACGACCACGCCTTCGACCATGTCGTTGATGACGCTCTGCGTGCGGATCTGCTCGTTCTCGACGGCCTTCTTCTCGCGTTTGAGCGGGAGGGTGACCTCTTCGACGCGACGGGCCATGTCCTCCTCGAGCAGCTTCATGACCTGGGCGAGCACCTTGGCGCGGAGCACGGGGTCGGGCACGGACTTCTCGACGAGCGCCATGAGCGTCCGCTCGAGCGAGCCGGACTGGATGGCGTCGGAGATGTCCTTGATCTCCTCCTCGGGGTTGAGCGTGCCGGAGCCGACCTCGCCGCCCGCGCCCTCGCCTTTGCCCTCGCCGACCTCGCCGCCCGGCGCTTCCGGCGCGCCCTTCTCGCCGACCTTGGTGTACACCGCCTCGTTGAGCAGGATGCGGTACACGTTTTTCTCGGCGAGGAAGGCCTTGGGGTCGCGCGCGGCCTGCGAGTCGGGGCGAGACGCCGCCAGCTCGCAGAAGGCCGACAGCTCCTCGAGCGCCAGGCCCGCGGTGAAGGTGAGGCTCGAGAGCTTGAAGCGGTTGAACAGGTTGGCGATGGAGTTGGGCAGCTGCGCCATGGTCCCGGCCATGCGGCCGTTGGCGATGAGCTTGTCCTGGTCCTGGCTGATGACCAAGGACCCCTTCGGCGTGGCGGCCAGCGCGGAGGTCAGGTTGTCGAGCGCCGACTGGATGGTCGCCGCCACCGACGGGTGGCCGACCTTGTACAGCGCCATCTGGCCCAGCGCCTTGCCGATGGACTTGAGCGCCTCGAGCGACTGCTTCTCGAGGCTGGCGCCGCCGCCCGGCCCCGGCGTCGGCGCGGGAGACGGCGGAGGCGGAGGCGGGGGCGGGGGCGGCGCGCCGGGAGGAGCTTCGTCGGCCATCAGAGCCTCTCCACCCGGCCCTTGAGGCCGCGTGTCGCGTTGCGCGCGTCGAAGACGCGTTTGGCCGTCCGGCAGACGCGGCCGTAGTCGATGCCCGGGTGCGCGGTGAGGATGGCCACGCAATCGGCCCGCTTGACCAGCGCGTCGGTCAGCGGCTTGCTGCGCCAGGTCCTTCCGCCGGCGCTCACCTTCGGCACGTGCGGGTCGTGGTACTCCACGACGGCGCCGTCCTCGGCGAGCAGGTGCATGATGTCGATGGAAGGCGAGTCGCGGAAGTCGCCGACGCCGGGCTTATAGGCGGCGCCCAACACGAGCACGCGGCTGCCCTTCACCGCCTTGCCGTCTCGGTTGAGCGCGCGCGCCACGCGCGAGACGGCATAGACCGGCATGCCGCCGTTGATGGTCGTCGCCAGCTCGATGAAACGCGGCTCGAAATTGAGCGAGCGCATCTTCCAGCTCAGCAGATGCGGGTCCTTGGGGATGCAGTGCCCGCCGATGCCGGGGCCGGGCCAGAACGGCATGAAGCCGAAGGGCTTGGTGCCGGCGGCGGCGACGATCTCCCACACGTCGAGGCCGAGGCGGTCGCAGATCTGCGCGAGCTCGTTGACCAAGGCGATGTTGACCGAGCGGAAGGTGTTCTCGAGCAGCTTGACCAGCTCGGCCGACGTGGTGCTGGAGACGGGGACCACCTGCGTGATGACCTGGGAGTAGAGCTCGACGGCGCGCCGCGTGGATTCGGCCCCGAGCCCGCCCACGACCTTCGGCGTGTTCTCGATCTTCCAGCGCGTGTTGCCCGGGTCCACGCGCTCGGGCGAGAACGCCAGGAAGAAATCCTTGCCCGCCTTGAGCCCGGACTTCTCGAGCTCGGGACGGACGGCTTCCTCCGTCGTGCCCGGGTAGGTCGTGCTCTCGAGCACGACGAGCGCGCCTTTGCGCAGGCGCTTGGCGAGCCCGCGGCAGGCGTCGAGGATGTTGGAGATGTCGGGCTCTTTGGTCTTGCGCAGCGGGGTCTGCACGCAGATGAGGATGGCGTCGAGCGCGCCCACGCCCGCCCCCGCCTCGTCCACCGTCAGCAGGCCCTGGCCCACGAGCCTCTTGAGCTCGGCGGATGACACGTCCTCGATGTAGGAGCGGCCCGCGCGGATGTCGGCGGCGCGTTTGGGGTGCGCCTCGATGCCGGTGACCCGGAAACCGCGCCGGGCGAACGCCACGGCCAAGGGCAGACCCACGTAGCCGAGCCCCACCACGCCGACGCGCGCGCCGCGATTCTGGATTTTTTTCGACCAATCCACGGGGGGCAGTATAGACCATGGCGCGGGGCTTGTCCACCCCTTCCTCTATATGAAAGAATCGGTCCCCCATGAAGAGCCAAGACATCTGCGTCGTCGGCGCGGGCTACGTCGGCCTGGTGACCGGATCCTGCCTGGCCGAGATCGGCCACCGCGTCGTGTGCGTGGATTCCGACCCCGCGAAGCTGAGATCCCTGAAGGCCGGCCGCATCCCCATCCACGAGCCCGGCCTCGACGAGGTGTTCAAGCGGGTCGTGCGCTCCGGCAAGCTCTCCTTCGCGGCCTCCGTCGAGGAGGGCCTGAAGTTCAAAGGCCGCCGCGCGGCCGTGGTCTTCATCGCGGTGGGCACCCCGCCCCGCCACGACGGGTCCGCCGACCTTTCCGCCGTCGAAGCCGTCGCCGAGACCGTCGCCAAACACATGACCGGCTACACCGTCATCGTGGACAAGTCCACGGTCCCCGTGGAGACCGGCGACTGGGTCTCCAAGACCATCCAGCGCTTCAACAAAGGCGCGGTCCCCTACGACGTCGTCTCCAACCCCGAGTTCCTCTCCGAAGGCACCGCGGTGCGCGATTTCATGCAGCCCGACCGCGTGGTCCTCGGCGTCTCCTCCAAACGCGCCGAAGCCGTGATGCGCGAGGTCTATGCCCCGCTCAAGGCGCCGGTGCTCGTCACCGACGTCAAGAGCGCGGAGCTCATCAAACACGCCAGCAACTCCTTCCTCGCCACCAAGATCTCCTACATCAACGCGGTGTCCGCGTTGTGCGAGAAGGTCGGCGCCGACGTGAAGCTCGTCGCCCAGGGCATGGGCATGGACCGCCGCATCGGTCCGATGTTCCTCAACGCGGGCATCGGCTTCGGCGGCTTCTGCTTCCCCAAGGACCTCGAGGCCTTCTACTGGATCAGCCGCCAGAAGGGCTACGACTTCAAGCTCCTCCAGGCCGTCAAAGCCATCAACGAGGACCAGAAGACCTGGATCGGCCGCAAGATCGAGGAGAAGCTGTGGAACCTGTCGGGCAAGACCATCGCCTTGCTCGGGCTGGCGTTCAAGCCCGACACCGACGACATGCGTTTCGCGCCCTCCATCGACGTGGTGGGCCAGCTCAAGGCGCACGGCGTGAAGCTGCGCGCCTTCGACCCCGTGTCCATGGGCCGCGCCAAGGTCCTTCCCGAGTTCAAGGGCGTCAAGCTCTGCAAGGACGAATACGAGGCCGTGACGGGCGCCGACGCGGTGGCCGTGGTCACCGAGTGGAAACGTTTCCGCGACGTGGACCTGCGCCGCGTCAAGAAATTGATGCGCACCCCTCTCATCCTCGACGGCCGCAACATCTTCGACCCCGAGAAGGCGCGCTCGCTCGGCTTCGAATACGCCGGCGTCGGTCGGCCCTGACATGGGCGCGTTCAAACGCGTCCTCATCACGGGCGGCGCCGGCTTCCTCGGCAGCCATCTCTGCGACCGCTTCCTGGCCGAGGGCAGCCACGTCATCGCCGTGGACAACCTGCTCACCGGGCGCATGGAGAACATCGAGCACCTGGTCGCCAACCCGCGTTTCTCCTTCATCCGCATGGACGTGAGCAACTACCTGCACGTCCCGGGCAAACTCGACCTCGTCATGCATTTCGCGAGCCCTGCCTCGCCCGACGACTACCACCGCTGGCCCATCCCGACGCTGAAGGTCGGCGCGCTGGGCACCCACAAGGCGCTGGGCCTCGCGAAGGAGAAAAACGCGGCGTTCGCCCTGGCCTCGACCTCCGAGGTGTACGGCGACCCGTTGATTTCCCCCCAGCCCGAGTCCTACTGGGGCAACGTCAACCCCATCGGCCCGCGCGGCGTCTATGACGAGGCCAAACGTTTCGCCGAGGCGCTGACGATGGCCTATCACCGCGCCCACGGCATCCCCGTGCGCATCGTGCGCATCTTCAACACCTACGGCCCGCGCATGCGCGTCAAGGACGGGCGCGCCGTCCCCAACTTCATCACCCAGGCGCTCAAGAACAAGCCCATCACCATCTACGGGACGGGCAAACAGACCCGCAGTCTCACCTACGTCGATGACCTCGTCGAGGGCATCACGCGCCTGGTCAAATCCAAGCAGACCGGCCCCGTCAACATCGGCAACCCGCGCGAGATGACCTTGCTCTCCATCGCGAAGCTCGTGCGCAAGCTGACCGCGTCGCGGTCCGCCATCGTCCACAAACCCCTGCCCGTGGACGACCCCAAGGTCCGCCGCCCCGACATCACGCTCGCCCGCAAGACCCTGAAGTGGGAGCCGACGGTGAGCGCCGAGGACGGCCTCGCGCGCACCATCGCCTACTTCAGGACCGTCCTCTGACGCCCGTCCTCTCCGTCGTGGTGCCGTGCCATGACGAGGAGGGCAACGTGGCCCGCTACGCCGCGGAGCTGCTCCCCCCGCTGGAAGCGCTCGGACGCTCCTTCGAGGTCGTCCTGGTGGACGACGGCTCGAGAGACGGCACGGCCGCCGCGGCCGCAACGCTCGCCAAGGCCGATACGCGCGTGCGCGTGGTGACGCTGACGCCCAACCGCGGCTTAGGAGGCGCTCTACGCGCGGGATTCGCCGCCTGCGGCGGCGAATGGGTCGCGACGCTCGATGCGGACCTCACGTTTAAGCCTTCGGCGATACGAGACCTTCTGGCCGCAGCCGACGCCGGGGCCGACCTCGTGGCGGGTTCGCCCTACCTGCGCAAAGGCGACCTCACCGACGTGCCCTGGGCGCGGGCTCTGCCCAGCCTCATGCTCAACGCCTTGTACCGCGGCCTTTTCGGCATGGCGCTGACGTCCTACACTCCCGTCTTCCGGCTCTATCGCGCCTCCCTTCTCAAAAAGCTCGACCTGAAATCCGAAGGCTTCGAGATCAACGCCGAAATCGCCGCGCGCGCCATGCTCGCGGGCTGGAAGGTCGCCGAGGCGCCGGCCGCCTTGGAGACGCGCGTCTCGGGCGTGTCCAAGCTGCGGCGTTGGCGCGAGCTGTCGCGCCACGCCTGCCTCATCGCGCGTTTGCTGGCCGGGCGCTGAAAAAAAAGATAGCCTGGGCCATGCCCGCCCTCGGAACCCCCGAACGCCCGCTCGCCGTCGCCATCGTCGGCTCCGGCCCCTCCGGCTTCTACGCCGCGGAGGCCCTGCTCAAGACCCCCGGCCTGACCGTGCGCGTGGACCTGTTCGACCGGCTGCCGTCGCCCTACGGCCTGGTGCGCGGCGGCGTGGCGCCCGACCATCAGAAGATCAAATCCGTGAAGGTCGTTTACGAACGCACGGCGCAGGACCCGCGCCTGCGCTACTTCGGCGCGGTGAAAATCGGCAAAGACGTCACGGCTCAGGAATTATCCGAACGCCATGACGCCGTCATCTGGGCCGTGGGCTGCGAAAGCGATCGGCATATGGGCGTGCCCGGAGAGGCGCTCGCGGGCTCGCATTCCGCCACGGAGTTCGTGGGCTGGTACAACGGCCACCCCGACCACCGCGACCGGACCTTCGACCTTTCCTGCGAGGCCGTCGCCGTGGTCGGCGTGGGCAACGTCGCGATGGACGTCACG
Source organism: uncultured Elusimicrobia bacterium (assembly GCA_965283875.1). Taxonomy (GTDB): domain Bacteria; phylum Elusimicrobiota; class Elusimicrobia; order UBA1565; family UBA9628; genus GWA2-66-18. Next base: position 1,045,246 of record CBDIQC010000001.1, read on the forward strand.
CGGCTGCTCGCGTGCGACCCGGAATCGCTGGCCAAAACCGACATCGCCGGCTACGCGCTCGACGCTCTGCGCAAGAGCAAGGTCAAAACGGTCTGGCTGCTCGGCCGCCGCGGCCCCGCCGAGGCCGCCTACTCCCCGGGCGAGATCGAGGAGATCGGCGAGCTGACGACGGCCGACCTCGTCGTGGACCCGAAGGAGGCCGAGCTCGACGAGGTGTCCAAAGCCGAGCTCGCCGACCCCGAGTCGCGCAAGAAGGTGGACTACGTGCAGGCCCGCGCCAAAGCCGGCGCGTCCGGCAAGCCGCGGCAGGTGCGCCTGCGCTTCCGCGTCGGCCCCGTCGAGCTGCTCGGCGAAGGCGGCAAGGTCGCGGCCATCAAGCTCGAGAAGAACAAACTCGTCTCCGACGGCAAAGGCGGCGTCAAAGCGGTCGGTACCGGCGAGTTCGAGACCCATCCCGTGGGGCTCGTGCTGCGCTCGGTCGGCTACCGCGGCATCCCGCTGCCCGGCGTGCCCTTCGACGAGAAATCCGGCCACGTGCCCAACGAGAACGGCCGCGTCGTCGCCGCGCCCGCGCGCGCGCTGCCCGGCCAATACGTGGTGGGCTGGGCCAAACGCGGCCCGTCCGGCCTTATCGGCACCAACCGCGCCGATTCGGTGGCCACGGTGAAGGCCCTGCTCGAGGACCACGCGGCCGGCAAGCTGCCCGGCGCGGCCGACGCCTCCCTCGACGCGACGCTCGCCCTGCTCAAGGCCAAAGGCCTGCGCACCATCAGCTTCGCCGACTGGCAGAAGCTCGACGCGCTGGAGCGCGAGAAGGGCGCCAAGACCGGCAAGATCCGCGAGAAGTTCACGCGCATCGAGGACATGCTCGCCGCCCTCTCCGGGGCCGCGCCCTCCGCGCCCTGACCGCCGAAAGGCCCGGTCGCCCCTGGGCCCCTTGCCCGGCCGCCTTAGGACCGTTGGACCGCACCGCCATAACGGTTTAACCGCTACCCTGGGGGCATGAGACGCCCCCTCGCGCTCATGTTGGCCGCGGCCCTCGTCGCGTCCTGCGTCCCCGCCGAAGCGGGCATGGCGGTCCGCGCCTTGCCCGCCGCGGGCCTGGGCCGCGTCGCGACCATCCCCGTTTTCGTCGCGCCCGTTTCCAATTCGCGGCTGACGCCGTCGCCGCTCGTGTCGGCCTCTTTGACGGGCTTCTGGCTGTCGCCCGGCAACGACAGCGCTCCGAGACCGCTCGAACTCCGCGCGGCCGCGCCCGCCGCGGCGCCCGCGGCGTTGCCGGTCGTCGCCGCGCCCGCCGCCTCGCCCTTGGCCGCCGCCGCGCCGATCGGTTTCAACGCTCCGGCCGACGCGCCCGCGCCGCAGCGCCGCACCCAGTCGCGCTTCGCGCTCGACGTGCTCGACGCCGTCGCCGCGCCCGACGCGGCGCCCCAGCTATCCGCCCGCGCCTTCGACGGCCTGCGCCTGCGCGCCGCGGCCGACGCGCCGTCGGCCGCCCCCGACCCCGGCGCGCCGCGCGGCCCGGAGCTTAAGAAGCCTTCACTGTACCGCCGCATCGTCCGGCGCGGCGTCCCCACCTTCTACAGCAAGGTGCAAGACGGCATCGGCTACGCCGCGCTGGGCGGCGGCGTGTTCGTCGCCTTGTGGGGCGCGATGCCCTGGGCGCACCTCCCCATCTTGGCCGCCATCTCCGGGACGTTGGCCGTCGGCTTCGTTTTCGCCATGGACATCACGCGCGGCTTCTGGCTGTTCGGCCGCGCCCTCGCGGACAAACCCTCGCCGGCGCCCGTCCCGGTGAGCGGCGCCAAGAAACGCCTGGCCCTGCTCAGCGGCCTGATTCTCGGCGCGGGCATGTTCAGCGCGGCCCTGACCTTCGAGGCGCCCCTCATCCAGCGTTATCACGCCATCATGGATTCGTACACCGAGGCCGCCCAGCGCGAGAACGTGCGCGCCGTGCGCGGCGACGCCTTCAACGACGAGACCGTGCGCATCCTCTCCGAGAACCCCGTCGGGCGCCGCATCCTCGACGACCTGCGCGACCGCGGCGGCGTGCTGCGCCTGCCGCACGTCTTCGTCTCCAAGAGCCAGGGCAGCATCATGGCGGTCCATAACCCCGTGTTCAACGGCATCTACATCGACGAGGAGCAGATCACGGACCTGGGCTTCACGGTGGAGCAGTTCCTCAACGACCCCGAGGTGCAGCGGCAGGTGGCCGGGGTCCTGCACTCGACCATGGCCCACGAGCTCACGCACGCCGTCCAGGGACGGCGCAGCCCGCTCGAGCGCGAGTTCTACCAGCAGGCCATGGAGCACGAATACGAGGCGTACGTCAACGAGCTCTTCTACGCCCACGAACGTTTGAAGGCGGACCCGTCGGCGCATATGACCGACGACGACATGTCCAACTATCTCAGCTCGCTGGCCGACCTGGCGTCCTACCTGCGCGGCATCGACGAACGCGACGCCTACCAGGGCAACATCCACGTGGACAACGAGCGCTGGCGCGCCTGGCACGCCGACCTCGCCGCGCGCTGGCCCGCGCACCGCGTCGAAGGCTACCACCTGCTCGCCCTGCGCGAGCAGGCCGCCGGACGCGCCCGCGACGCCGCGCGTTACCAGCAGCGGGCGGTCGAATCCGCCGAAGCCGCCGGCCTGCCCGCTCCGCCCCCGCTCCCGAAGCGGTAGAATCTCCCGGCATGTTCTTCCCCCTCATCTACTGGATCGTCCTGCCCATCCTGGCGGCGTGGTTCGTCATCCGCTGGATCAAGAAAACCGCCCCGCTGCTGCCCCCGGACGACGTCGCGGCGTTGTTCGGCGAGCGACCGCTCGAAAAAAAGTGGTTTCGAGCCGTCAGCCGCGGCCCGCGCGGCCTGGCCGTGCTCGGCGACTTCGAGAAGATGCCCGACGCCGTGGACCGCGCCTACCAGGGCAAGGAAGAGGCGCAGGCCAAAGGCGAGAAAGCGTCCTTCCTCGTTTACAACGACAAAACCGAGCTCCTCGAGCAGGTCGATTCCTAACGCCGTGGCCTCCCCGAGCCTGCGCGTCATCGGCCACCTGCGCTCCTGCCTGCGCGAGAAGTTTGCCGCCCCCCGCCAGCCCCTGGTGGCCCCCGGCGCGACCGCGTCGCTCACGCTCAAGCCCGAGTTCCTGCCCGACCATTCGCTCGTCGGGCTCGACGGGTTCTCGCACGTGTGGCTGTTCTCCTACTTCCACCTCAACACCAATAAGAAATTCCTGCCCAAGGTCCGCCCGCCGCGCCTCAAGGGCGGGGCCATCGGCCTGTTCGCCTCGCGCTCTCCGCACCGGCCCAGCGCGCTCGGCCTGTCCTTGGCCCGGCTCGTGCGCGTCGAAGGCGCCACCCTGCACCTGGCCGGCGTGGACCTGGTGGACGGCACGCCCATCCTCGACGTGAAGCCCTACATCCCGGAATGGGACAGCGTGCCGCACGCCAGCGCGGGGTGGGTCAAAGACGCGCCGTTTCCCACCTTGAAGGTCGTTCTCTCGGCGAAGGCCCGCGCCGACGTCAAAGCCGCTGAGAAGCGGCTCAACATCACCGGCCTCGCCCGGCTTCTCAAAGAACTGCTCACCCAGGACCCGCGCAATCCGCGCGATAAATCCCAAAACGTGGACGGCCTCGAGTTGGGCTTTTTCCTGCACGACTTCGACGTCAAGTTCTCGGTCACGGGCGGCGTGGCGACCGTCCTCCAGCTCGTCACCGGCACGACCATGCACAAGAAGACCCCCGTTTCGCCGCCGCGCCGCGTCGGGCTCGACGCGTGACGCCCGCGCAGGCGCGCGCCAACGTGCGGCGCATGTACGTTTTCCAGTTCCTCGCCCACATGCACTTCTTCGCGGGCGTGCTCATCCCGTTCTTCACGGACTGGGGCGGCATCAGCCTCTCGCAGGTGCTCTGGCTGCAGTCGTGGTTCGTGTTCTGGATTTTCGCGCTGGAGGTGCCCACCGGCGCGGTGGCCGACTTCCTGGGCCGCAAGGCGTCCCTTATCTGCTCGTCGTTGTGCCTCATCGCCGCCGTGCTGGTCTATCACCAGTTCAAAGGGCTCGGCTGGTTCCTGCTCGCCGAGTTCCTGTGGGCCTGCGCCGCGGCCTTCATGTCCGGCGCCGACGAGTCCATGGTGTACGACAGCCTGAAGGCCGCCGGGCTCGAAAGCGAGGCCAAGTCCGCGCTCGGGCGCCTGGGCTCCTTCCAGATCGGCGCCATCGCGGTGGCCGCGCCGCTGGGCAGCCTGCTGGCGGCCGCCACGGACCTGCGCGCGCCCTTGCTCGCGGGCGCCGTTCCCTTCACCTTGTCGCTGTTCGTCGCGGCCGGGCTCGTCGAGCCGCCGGGCGAGGTCCACGAGCGCAAACGCTACTGGGACGTGATGACGCGCGGCGTGCGCTACTTCATGGGCCACGCGGCGCTGCGGCGGCTGGCCTGGGACGCGGTGAGCGTGTGGACGTTCAGCTTCATGATGATCTGGCTCTACCAGCCGCGCCTGCGCGAGCTGGGCTTCCCCATGGCCTACTTCGGCTTCATCACCAGCGGGGCGACGCTCACGCAGGTCCTCGTGCTCTCCAACCTCGAGGCCGTCGAGCGCCTGTGCGGCGGGGCCAAACGTTACCTCCTGCTGAGCAGCCTCATCCCCGCGGCCGGCTTCCTCATCCTCTACTTCATCGACCGGCCGCTCTACGCCATCCCCTTCTTCATGATCGTGCCCGGCATCGGCCTGTCGCGCATGACGATGTCGAGCACCTACATGAACAAACACGTCGGCAGCAGCATGCGCGCGACCGTGTTGTCGTCGGTGGGCATGGGCCGCCAGCTGCTGACCGGCCTCATCTATCCGCTCGTGGGCTGGGGCGCCGAACGCTCCATCCCCGCGACGTTCGGCGTGTTGGGCCTGGCGACCTTGGCCTGCGCGCTGCTGACGCCGCTGCGCGAAGAAGACCTCTGACGCCGCGGGCGCCTACGAGCGTTTGAAGGCGAAGGGCCCGAAGGCCTGCATCACCGGCATCAGCGAGAGCCGGTTGATGTTGACGCGCCGCGGCAAGGTGGCCGCCCAGAAAACCGTCTCGGCGACGTCGTCGGGCGTCAACGACGCGATGCCCTCGTAAGGCTTGGCGGCCTTCGCCTTGTCGCCCTTGAAACGCACCAGCGCGAACTCCGTCTCGGCCAGGCCGGGGGCGATGTCGGTGACGCGCACGTTGGCGCCGAGCAGGTCGGCGCGCAGGTTGAGCGCGAACTGCTTCACGAAGGCCTTCGTGCCGCCATAGACGTTGGCGCCCGGATACGGGAAATCGCCGGCGACCGAGCCGAGCGTGATGACGTGCCCCTCGTCGCGCGCGACCATGCCCGGCAGGATGGCGCGCACGGTGTAGAGCAGGCCCTTGATGTTGGTGTCCACCATGGTGTCCCAGTCGTCGAGGTCCACCGACGCGGCGTCCGAGAGGCCCAGCGCCAGGCCCGCGTTGGCCACGAGCACGTTGGGCTCGGTGAAACCCTTGGGCAGCTTGCCGAGCGCGGCCGCGGTTTTGCGGCGGTCGCGCACGTCGAAGGCGAGCGTCGCGCAGCGCGCGCCGAGCTCTTTTTTAAGGGCGCTCAACCGCGCGGCGCGGCGGCCCGTCGCGATGACCTTCGCGCCTTCCTTGGCGAACCGGCGGCAGATCGCGGCGCCGAAGCCCGACGTGGCCCCGGTCACGAGCACGGTCAGGGAGCGGGGGTCGAGGGCGGTCATGTGGGAGAAAAAGTGGTGCGCTCGCCAGGAATCGTCCTGACCGCAGGCGCCTTCGGCGCCTTACGGCGCGCGGTCAGGATTCCTTGTATATGTTCGATTCCTGGCACGTGGGTAGAAAAAGTGGTGCGCTCGCCAGGAATCGTCCTAACCGCAGGCGCCTTCGGCGCCTTACGGCGCGCGGTCAGGATTCCTTGTATATGTTCGATTCCTGGCACGTGGGTAGAAAAAGTGGTGCGCTCGCCAGGAATCGAACCTGGATATCTGCCTTCGCAGGGCAGCACACTATCCTTTGTGTTACGAGCGCGAGGTGGGGACTGCGACGGGCATTATAGCGAATTTGCGGCGATTCTGGCGTGGTCGGTGAAAATATGGGGCTTACCCCATCGGACTGGCGCTGGCGCTAGTTCGATGGGGTCGAGCCCATCAGCGGCGTTTGAGCAAGGCGACGGTCTCGACGTGGTCGGTGTGCGGGAAAAGGTCCACGGCGGTGAGGCGTTCGACGGAATAGCGCTCCATCAGGGGCTTAAGGTCGCGGGCCAGCGCGTCCGGGTTGCAAGAAACGTACAGCAGCGCGGCCGGGCTATGGGCGAGGAGCGCCTTCACGGCGTCTTTGTGCAGGCCCGCGCGGGGCGGGTCGATGACGGCGAAGTCGGGCTCCATGTCGAGCAGGGCCGGGAGCAGGAACTCGGCCTTGGCGTGGTAGAAGTCGCAGTTGGTGATGCCGTTGAGCGCTGCGTTGGCCTCGGCGTCGCGCACGGCGGGCTCGACGACTTCGACGCCGACGACCTTGCGGCAGGCGCCGGAAAGAGCGAGCGCGATGCCGCCGCCGCCGCAGTACAGGTCCAGCGCCAGGCCGCCGCCGAGCTCTTTAGCCCAAGTCCTCAGCAACGAGTAGAGGACTTCGGTTCCCCGCGTGTTCGTTTGAAAGAAGGACCCCGGTGAAATGCGGTAATTGACCGCCCCCTCCGCGAACCGAAGGGTTTCGGTGATGTAGCCGGGGCCGTGGAGCGTCTCGATGGAGTCGATGGACGACGTGTCGGACACGGCTTCATGCCGCCCGAGGAGGATGGTCGTCGCGGGATAAACCGACAACACGGCGGCCACCAGGCTTTCTTTGGGCACGTCCCCCGGCGCGCACATGAGCACCACCATCCGTTCGGCGGTGTTCTTCGCTTCCCGGATGACCAGGTGCCGCAGCACGCCGTTCTTTTTATGGGAGTTGTAGGGGAGGACCTTTTCTTTGACGGCCCACGCCCGGATCGCCTTCAGCAGGCCCGCCGCCTCCGGCGACGGCAGGTGGCACTCCTCTAGATCGAGAATCGTGTACCAGCGGCCCTTGGGCTTCATGCCGAGCTTCAGCCATTGGCCCTCGACCGCGGGGTACACGTCCCCGAAGGAGAACTCCATCTTGTTGCGGTAGTTCCAGGCTTCGGGAGCGCCGAGGATGGACAACTCGGGCAGGCCCGCTAGGCCGGACAGGGCCTTCGAAACAGCTTCCTTCTTATAGCTGAGCTGGGCGGCGTATTCGACGTCCTGGTGGGAGCACCCGCCGCACGTGCCGAAGTGGCGGCAACGCGGGGCGACCGCCTGAATCGAGCTCATGACGAGCATCCGTTTATGGAAGGAACCAAGTTCTCGTCCGCTAGGACGAGAACTTGAAATGACAGACATCGCCGTCCCGCATGACGTATTCCTTGCCCTCGGAGCGGATGAGGCCCTTCTCGCGAAGCGCGCTCTCGGAGCCGAGGCGGTCCATGTCGGCGTAGCCGTAGATGTCGGCCTTGATGAAGCCTTTCTCGAAGTCGGAGTGGATGACGCCGGCCGCCTGCGGGGCCTTGGCGCCGACGGGCACGGGCCAGGCGCGGACCTCGGTCTCGCCGCAGGTGAAATACGACTGCAGGCCGAGCGTCTTATAGGCCGCGACGATGACCTTCTCCAGGCCGCTCTGGGTCATGCCCAGGTCCTTCATGAACATCTCGCGGTCCTCGCCGGAGAGCTGGGCGATCTCGCTCTCGAGTTTGCCGCAGATGACGACGGATTCCGAGCCGCGCGCCTTGCAGAAGGCCTGGAAGTCGGCGACGACCGTCGCGTCGGGCGTCTCGTCGGTGTTGCCGACGTAAAGAACGGGTTTGGCGGTCAGCAGCATGAAGTCGCGCAGGACCTTGGGCTCCAGGCCCAGCGCGCGGGCGGGTTTGCCCGACTCGAGGCCGTTTTTGAGCGTGTCGAGGATGACGAGCGCCTCGCGCGCGGCCTTGTCGCCGGACTTGGCCTTGCCCGAGACCTTGTCGTACTGCTTGGTGAGGCTGTCGAGGTCGGCGAGCATCAGCTCGGTTTCGATGACCTCCACGTCCCGTTTGGGATCGACGTTGCCCATGGTGTGGACCACGTCGGGGTCCTTGAACAGGCGCACCATATGAAGGATGGCGTCCACCTCGCGGATGTTGGCCAGGAACTTGTTGCCCAGGCCCTCGCCGGACGCCGCGCCTTTGACCAGGCCCGCGATATCGACGAAGCGGCAGGACGCCGGGACGGTCTTCTTGGGCTTGACCAGCTCGGTGAGCCGGCCCAGACGGTGGTCGGGGACGCCCACGACGCCCACGTTGGGCTCGATGGTGGTGAAGGGGTAGTTCGACGCGGCCGCGTTGCCGGAGGTGAGCGCGTTGAAGATGGTGGACTTTCCGACGTTGGGCAGGCCGACGATGCCGATTTCCATTGAGGGGATGATACCAAATCGGCCTCCGCCGACCCCGCGGGCCGAAGGTCCCAGACTTCCGGGGGCCCTCTGCCGACGAGGGAAAGGACGATAGGCCCGGGCCCCTATTAGTGGAAAGAAATAGGATGCCCCCATGATGATTAACACCGGCCGTGCGTCGCTCGCCGTTCTACTCGCCCTCTCCCCCCTCTCCGCCGCCGCGAACGTCCGCGTGGCCCCGGCCAACGCCGGCGCCGTGCGCCCCGTCGTGATGCCCGTGGTCGCCGGCGCGTCCGTCATGCGCCTGTCGCCCCCGTCCATGATCGCCCCGAACTCGGGCGCGTCGCTGCTGACGACGAACATGCCCGCGCCGTCGCTGACGCCCTCCGCCATGGCGGCCGCCTTCGCCCCGGCCGGCGCCATGACCGCCGCGGCGCCCGCCGACGCGCCCCGCGCCTCGGCCTTCACCCCCGCCGAATCCCAGTTCCAGGCCAACCCCGCCCTGACCGGCGTGGCCGCCGAAGCCGCCGCTTACGCCGCCGACGCGGCGCCCGCGGCCGAAACCGCCATGGCGGCCGCTCCCGCCGCTCCTCGCGGCCGCAACCTGTTCAGCCGCCTGCTGGGCGCGTTGTCGGGCAACCGCTCCCAGGTCGGCGACCTTTTCGACGCCTCCCGCGGCAAAGGCGGCTTGAGCAACACCGGCCTGATGCCGCAGCGGCCGGCGTCGTTGCCCAACGGCTCCCGCCTCGATGACGAGCCCTCCGCTCCGTCCGCCGAGGAAGTCCCCGGCGTGCGCTTCCAGACCTGGGGCATCGAAGGCGAGCGCCGCACCGGCGTGACCTTCGAGACCCGCCGCGAGCTCGCCGCCGACGCCTCCTCCGAGGCCTCGGTGGAAGGCGCGCTGCGCGCCCTCATCGACGCCGAGGGCTCCCGCTACGGCGTGCGCTCGGCCGACCTGCAGACCGTGCACGTGCGCCGCTTCGCCGGCATCACGGGCCAGGCCGACACCTTCTTCGCGCTGTTCCGCCAGGTCAAGGACGGCCTCGTGGTGCACGGCACGGACCTCGCGTTCGTCATCAAGGTCCTCGACGGCAAGCCCATCCTGGTCTCCCAGGACGCGACCCTCTTCCCCGAGCTCGACGTCAACACGCAGTCCGTGCTGACCGACGAGCAGATCATGGAGCGCATCGCCCAGCGCACGGGCGCCACGCCCGCCGACCTCGAGCGCCTCGAGTTCGTGGAGCAGAAGATCGTCTTCTCCCGCGGCCGCTGGCACGCGGTCAAGCTGTACATGGCCGACGGCCTGCCCTTCATGATCGCGGTGAACGTCGCCGACGGCACCGTGTTCGCGTGGGACAACCGCACCGGCCTCAACAAGGCCGAGCCGGGCGCCGCCACCACCGCCGTGCTCAAGGGCAAGGCCGTGGACGCGGGTCCCATCCTGAAGGACTCGAAGATCTCCGAGGTGCCGCTGCCCTACCTCTCGGTCAAGCTGCCCAACGGCAAGATCGTGGTCACCGACAAGAACGGCCGCTTCACGGCCGACGCGTCGATGGGCCTGGACCTGAGCCAGGAGGTCGTCTTGACCGCCGAGCTCGCCGGTCCTTACGCCAAGATCGAGGACCAGCAGGGCAAGACGCCGTCGATCTCCATCAAGCTCGTCCCGGGCCAGGAAGTCACCGTCATCGTCAACCCGGATTCGACGTTGACCGACGAGCGCCTGCTCGCCGACATCAACGCCTTCCACAAGGTGAACATGTCGCTGGGCTTCCTGCGCGATCGCAAGCTGACCACCGCGGCGATGGACAACTACCAGATCCCGGTGCGCACCAACATCAACGACGAGTGCAACGCCTACTACACGCCGGGCCGCCCGACGCTGAACTTCTTCCGCTCCAGCAAGAACTGCGTGAACTCCGCCTACGACACCGTGGCCGAGCACGAGAACGGCCACTACTGGGACGATAAGACCGGCGGCATCAAGAACGGCGGCCTTTCCGAGGGCTGGGGCGACATCCTCTCCATGTTCCGCCTGAACAACCCCGTCATCGGCGAGCACTTCCTCAAGGTCGCCCGCGGCGGCGTGGACTACATCCGCCACGGCGAGAACGACTACCAGTACAACCAGTACGACGAGGTCCACGACCAGGGCCAGGCGTGGGGCGGCTTCGCGTGGCGCCTGCGCAAGATGCTCATCGCGAAACTGGGGTACGAGCAGGGCGCGGCCGTCGCCGAGGCGCTCATCCTGCCGACGATGTTCGCCAAGGCCCGCACCATCCCCGACGCCATGGCGCAGGTCCTCGTCAACGCCATGAGCAACGAGGGCACCATCATCCATGAGAAGGAGATCCGCGCCGCGGCCAAGGCCCACGGCGTGAACCTCCCGGCGGCCCCGGGCCGCATCACGCAGCTCGTGCGCTGGACGCTGCGCAGCCTCGGCCTCGAATAAACGTTCGTCCGGACCATGACCCCGGAGGGGCGGCCGCAAGGCCGCCCCTCCACTGGCATACTGGGGGCATGAACAAACTTTTCGCCGTTTTCGCCGCCCTCCTCATTTCCCTGCCGGCTTCCGCCGTGGAATGGAACGTGTTGGGCGCCCGCGCGCTGGGCATGGGCGGCGCCGGCGTGGCCGTGCCCCAGGGCCCCTCCGACAACTACTGGAACCCGGCCAACCTCGGCTCGGCGGAATCGAAGTCCGGCTTCGCGGTCCCGGTGGGCGTGCATTTCGGCATCACCGGCTCGGTGCTCGAAGGCGCCAACGACCTCGACGAGCTCTCGAAACGCTCGGCGGCGTCCATCTCCGCGACTGAAATTACGACCGCCCTCGGAAAGCTCGGCGCCAGCGGCAACGGCGTGCGCGCCGACGCGGGCGTGGGCCTGAACCTCAAGATCAAGAAGGTGTCGGTGTTCCTCAACGGCTTCGCCTTCATGGGCGCGCTGCCGCAGGTGGACCTGGTCAACGTCACCGCGAACGACATCGCCAACAAGGTCAACAACTCCAAACTCGTCGTCAAAGGCGCCAACGTCTCCGAAATCGGCGTGGGTTACGGCCACGAGCTGCCTTTCGCCGAAGGCGTGTTCCTCGGCGGCAACCTGAAGGTCATGTCGGCCAAGGTCGGCTACGCCGACGCCTTCATCCTGCGCGAGGACCAGGAGTTCGGCGACCTGCTCGACAAGATGAAAAGCGGCGCGCGCAGCAGCTCCAACTTCGGCGTGGACCTGGGCGCGTTGTGGGACCTGGAGCGGACCTTCGACGGCATGCCGCTGCGCCCGCGCCTGGGCCTGACCGGACGCAACCTCAACAACCCGTCCTTCAAGCAGCCGGCGGCCGCGACCGCGGCCGGCTACGGCGACAAGTTCCGCGTGAACCCGCAGGCGCGCTTCGGCGCGGCCATCAGTCCGTTCAACTGGTGGCACATCGCCACCGACCTGGACATGACCAAGAACCTCACCACGGTCGATGGCGTCGCCAGCCGCCAGTGGGGCCTGGGCACCGAGGTCAACGTGTTCAACCGCTCCTGGATCAACATCCCGCTGCGCGCCGGCTTCCAGCGCAACCTGGCCGACGGCCGCTCGGGCACCATGCTGACCTTGGGCACGGGCGTCAACCTGGCGCACTTCCATGTGGACGCCTCCTTCGCGCTCAGCCCGAAGAAGGTGCGCACCCAGAGCACCGGCAAAACCGAGGAGTTCCCGCGCGAGGCCGCCGTCGGCCTCAACATCGGCCTGCTTTTCGGCGGCCAGCGCGAGGACGAGCCCCGCGCGCGCCCGTCGCCGTCGTCGGAGCCCGCCCCGCTGTTCGACCCCAAGGCCGCCCCCGCGCCCGGCGAGCCCACGTCCACGCAGAAGGTGAAGGAAGCGATGGATAAGGCGCAGCGGGAGCTCGACGAAGAAGCCGCGAAGAAGCCCTAACGGGCTGTTATAGATCCCAGCGCCGCAGCAGGACCACGGCCAGCGTCCCGAACACGACGTTGGCCAGCCACGCGCCCGCGAACGGGGGCACGGTCCCGCTGGTGCCCAGCGCGCGTCCCACCTCGATGAACCACAGGTAGAGGAAGGACAGGCCCAGCGCCGCGCAGAAGCTGACGACCATCGAGGATTTCCGCAGGCGCAGCGCGATGGGGATGCCGAGCGCGCACAACACGAGGCTCGTGAACGGGTAGGCGAGCTTGGCGTGGCCCGCGACCTCGAGCTCGCGCACCGAGCCGCCGAAGCGGCCCGCGCGGCCGGCCTGGGCGCGGACCTCGCGCAAGGTCAGCTCGTCGGGGTTCATCGAGCGCGGCACCAGCTCCAGCGGCGGGGTGCGCAGGTCCGAGTAATACACCTTGAAGGGCTTCTCGGTCACGCCTTCGGGCGCGAAAAGCCGCTCGACGCCGTCGTGGAACAGCCAGCGCCCGGCCGACGGGCTCCAGATGGCGTATTTCGCGTCGAGCTGGGCGGCCACGCCTTTGGCCCCGAAGGTCTCCAGCGTCGGGCGCTCGAGTTTCCCGTCCTTGGGCAGGAACAGCCAGGCTTCGACGAACTGGTCGGGCCCGCCGATGAGCGCCACGTTCTGGTATTTCGTCCACTCCCATTCCGGGTGCACGCGTTCGCGCCACAGGCGGCGCGAATGCGCCCACGCCCACGGCGAGACCGTCTCCTGCGCCGCGAAGGCGAGCAGCGCGACGCCGGCGGCGCACCAGAGCACGGGCGTCCAGAAACGTTTGGTCTCCAGGCCGACGGACTGGGTCGCCAGCCACTCGCCGCTGTTGACGAAGCCGCCGATGGCCACGAGGGTCGCCAGCACGGTCGCCATGGGCACGACGCGCACGGCCCAATACGGCACCGACAGCCACAGGCATTCGAGGATGACCCAGATGGGCGCCTTGGATTTGACGATGTGGTTCATCTTGTCGAAGGTGTCGCCCAGGAAGATGAGCAGCGCGAACAGCGCCAGGCTGTAGGCGAAGGGCTTGAGGAAACGCATCGCCATGTAGCGGCCGAAGATGGTGTTCACAGCTTCACCGCCCGGCGCGTGAGCCACGCCCCGGCGCCCAGGCCCACGGCGTCGGCCAGCCACGGCGCCACCGACGCGAGCATCTCGTGACGGCGGCCCAGGCTCACGCCCACGACGAGCAGGCCGTAGAAGACGAAGAGCACGCCCAGGCTGACGGCGAAATCGCCGCCGCGCGCGCTGCGTTTAAGCCCCAGGCCCAGCGGCGCGGCCAGCCAGAAGAACACCAGCGGCGAGAAGGCCGAGGCGCTGCGCAGCGCGGCCTCGACGCGGTACTCGCGGCGGCGGTCGGGGTTGGTCGCGGGGTCGGCGGCGCGTTCGCTCAGGCGCGCGGTGTTGAGCTCCTGGATATCGAGCTCGCGTTTGACGGCGGGCCCGCCTCCCAGCGGCAGGTGCACGCGGTAGCGGTCGAAGCGGCCCGAGGTGAACTTCGCCGGCTCCTCGTTGGGCAGCTGCAGCTCGCCGTCGAGCAGCTCCAGGTCCACGCCGCGGCCCGGGTCCAGCGTGAGCTTGCCGTGTTCGGCGCTCACGCGCAGGGCGTTGCCGTCGCCCGGCTTGACGAGATAGACGCCTTCCAGCCGCCCCGTGGATTCGGTGTAGTCGCGCGCGTAAAGACGCCACGGGCCGAGCACGGTGAAGGAGCGCGGCCGCAGGTCCAGGCGCGCCATCTTGGTGGACGCCGTCTCCACGGCTTTGCGGAAGGAGCGGAAGCCCTCGGGCCCGGTCTTATGGTTGACGAGCAGGAGCAGCGCCGACAGCGCGAACGCGGTCCAGAAGAACGGGCGCGTGATCTCGCGGAAGGAGAAGCCGGCGGCGCGCAACGCGATGAGCTCGCCCGTCGAGGAGAGCTGGCCCAAGGTCAACATGACCGCGACGAGGAAGGCCATGGGCACGGCCAAGGTCGCGAAAGACGGCAGCAGGCGCGCGAAGCAGGAGAGGATCCAATACACCGGGATGCCCTTCATCATCGCCAGCGTGAACAGGCGCAGGAACTGGTTCATCAGCAGCACGCCCAAAAACAGCGCCAGGCAGGCCCCGAACAGCGGGGCGAACTGGCGCAGCAGGTAGCGCGGAACCAGCGGCATCGTCGGCAGGGACATCGTCGTGGATTCTACCAAGTAAGCCGTCGGCAACGGCCTATCGCAATCCGTTATAATCCGGGGCATGAACCCCACTGAAGAAGCCGTCTCCTACGCCGCCGACAACCATCACGATTTCCTGGAGGACTTGAAGACCCTCGCGCGCATCCCGAGCGTCTCGTTCCCCGGCTTCGACCCGAAGGAGGTGGACCGCTCCGCGGAAGCCACCGCCGCCCTGCTGCGCAAACGCGGCCTGGAGAACGTGGAAATCCTGCGCATCCCCGGCGCCTTCCCCTACGTCTATGGCGACTGGCTGCACGCCCCGGGCAAACCCACCTTGCTGCTCTACGCGCACCACGACGTCCAGCCCGCGGGCCGCGTCGAGCTGTGGAAGTCGCCGCCTTTCGAGCCCACCGAGCGCGACGGCCGCCTCTTCGGCCGCGGTTGCGCCGACGACAAGGCCGGCGCGGTCGTGCACACCAGCGCCATCGCCGCCTGGCTGCGCACCGCGGGCAAGCTGCCCGTCAACGTGAAGGTCATCATCGAGGGCGAGGAGGAGGTCGGCTCCGACAACCTCGAGCCCTTCCTCAAGCAGTACGCCTCGAAGGTCATGGCCGACGCCATCGTGCTCACCGACACCGGCAACTTCGACGCCGACACGCCTTCCATCACGGTCGCGCTGCGCGGCCTGGTCGCCGTCGATGTGACGGTTAAGTCCATGGACCATCCCCTGCACTCCGGCATGTGGGGCGGCCCCGTCGCCGACCCGACCATCGCCTTGGCCAAGATGATCGCCTCGTGCGTCGATAACAAGGGCAAGATGCTCTTTCCCGGCGCTTATACCGGCGTCAAGAAGCCGGCCAAGGCCATGGAAGCCAGCCTCAAGATGCTCAAGTACCCCGAGAAGGTCTTCCGCATGCAGTCCGGCCTCAACGCCAAGACCAAGCTCATGGTGAACCCCAACGACATCCTGCGCTCCAACTGGTACTGGCCGTCGTTCTCGGTCAACGCCATCCAGGCGTCCACCAAGAAGGACTGCGCCAACATCATCAACGACAGCGCCTGGTGCCACATGGGCGTGCGCATCGTCCCCGGCCAGAACCCCAAGGCCATCCTGGCGGCCTTAAAGAAGCACCTGCTCAAAAACGCGCCGTGGGGCGTCGATGTGAAGTTCTCCAACGAGTCGGCCAGCCCCGCTTGGACCACGAACACCGACGCGCCGGCCTTCACCGCGGCGCGCGCCGCGCTCCAGAAGGGCTACGGACGCCCGGCCGTGGACATGGGCTGCGGCGGCTCCATCCCGTTCGTGGGGCCTTTCGCCAAGGCGCTCAAAGGCGCCCCGGCCCTGCTCATCGGCGTCGAGGACCCGCTCTCGAACCCGCATTCCGAGAACGAAAGCCTGCACCTCGGCATGTTCAAGAAAGCCATCGCCGCCGCGACGTATCTGTACGGCGACATCTCCGCCCTCAACAAGCTGAAGTAGGCTCGCGGCCGCGCCGCCGAAATGGGGTCAACCCCATCAGACTAGCGCCGGCGCTAGTCTGATGGGGTTGACCTCATCACGTGACGGCAGCGCCTGACCCTTCTGTCAGGTCAATAGACGTTGATGAGGGTGACGCGCACCGCGACGGTTTTGCCGTCCCGCAGGACTTTGACGGACACCTCGTCGCCGACCTTGTAGCGGTCGAGCGCGTTGTAGAGGTCGTCGTAGTCCTTCACGGCGTGTTTTTCCACGCCCACGATGACGTCGCCCAGGATGACGCGCCCCGACGGCAGGCGGCGCAGGCCGCGCAGGCCCGCCTTGGCGGCGGGGCCGCCCGGGGTGACCTGGTTGATGACGACGCCTTCGGCGTCGCCGATGAGGTAGTACTTCTGCCCGGCCGTCAGGATGGTGATGCCGATTCCCGGCTGGATGACCTTGCCGTAGGCCACGAGCTGGCCGACGATGCGTTTGATGTGGTGCACGGGCACGGCGAAGCCGATGCCCGAGGAGCCGCCGGAGCGGCTGTAAATCTGGGTGTTCATGCCGATGAGCTGGCCCGACGAATCGAGCAGCGGGCCGCCGGAGTTGCCCGGGTTGATGGGCGCGTCGGTCTGGATCATGTCGCGGATGGTCACGCCGCCGATGCCCTGCACCTCGCGGCCCAGCGCCGAGATGACGCCGTGGGTCAAGGTGTGGTCGAGGCCGAAGGGGTTGCCGATGGCGACGGCCATCTGGCCGACCTGCAGGCTTTCGATGTCGCCGACCTTCACGGGTTTGAGCTTCTCCAGGTTCTTGGTCACCTTGAGCACCGCGATGTCCTTGCGCGGCTCCAGGCCGACGATTTTGGCCTCGAGCTGGGTCTGGTCGCGCAAGGTGACCAGGAAGGCGTCGCCGCCCTGCACCACGTGGAAGTTCGTGACGATGTGACCCTTGTCGTCCCACACGAACCCCGAGCCCTGCCCCTGCGGGATGGCGAACTCATCGAGATTGGAGCTTTGGCCCACGGCGATGTTGGTGATGAAGACCACCGACGGTGAGGCTTCCTTGAACAGCCGGATGGTGTTCTCTTCCTCCGGCAGGAGGGCGGCGGCGGGCACGGCCAGCAGGGCGGAAAAAATCAGGGCTTTCATGCGTCGGATTCTAGGATTTTTGGCGATTTCCTGGTGTACCATATGGCTATGTTCATCCCCCTTCTCGCCCTCCTGGCCGCCCCCGCCTTCGCCGACAACTTCGCCCCCGCGCCCGCCTTCGACGGGCTGCGCGCCGTCATCGCCCAGGCCGGCGTCGTCGCGCAGTTCCCCTCCTGCACGCCGCAGCCCAACTCGGTCTGGTGCCCCACCAACGCCGAAGCCTTCCGCCGCACCTTGACCCCCGCCGCCCGCGCCGCTTTGGATAACGCGTTGCGCGGCATGATCGCCGGCGACGTGGCGTCGGAGCTGCGCGACCGCGTCGGCAACGACGCCGAGGGCCGCCGCCAGGCCGACCTGCTCGCCGCCCGCGCGCAGGACCCGGCCCGCGACGTCTGGCGCCAGACCGTGGACCCGGCCGCGGCCCACAGCCTCGTCGCCGTGGACTACCAGATCGCCGGCAAGCTGTCGGTGAGCATCCACCTGTCGTTGACCGCGCTGTTCGACCCGGGCGCGGAGCGCGCCATCAGCGACCGCCACCGCAACCTCATCTGCGAGCCCGAGCTCATCGCCTGGTTCGACCGCGCGGGCAACTTCCTCGAGCTCAACCCCTACCTGGGCGCCTGCCACGACGGCGACGAGTAGCCCCGACAGAAGCGGCCTCTTCCGTGCCGGTCGTCGTTAGCGCAGCGCGACCATGCCGAGCTCCATCGGGTTCGTGGAAATATGAGGTCTACCCCATCAGACTAGCGCTGGCGCTAGTTCGATGGGGTTAAGCCCATCAGGCGCGCCGAAGGGGGCTACTCCAGCAGGCAAAACGGGTAGAATAATAGCCGCCGTGACGACCCATACCTCGCGTTTCCAGCCGCAGACCAAGGACCAGGACCAGACGCCGCCGCGTTGCCTGGTCTGCGGGTCTTACGCCTCCGACACGGCCTGCGAGGCCGTCGAGCCCGGCTTCAAAGTCCTGCGCTGCCGCGACTGCGGCTTCGGGCGCACCTGGCCCGCGCCGCCGCCCGAGGAGATCGGGAAGTGGTATCCGCAGGCCTATTACGGCGACGGTAACGTGCGTTTCAACCCCCTCTTCGAGAAGCTGGTGCGGCTGTTCCGCAAACGCCGCGCCCAGGTGTTCCACAACCGCGTGGCGCGCGGGCCCGTGCTCGACGTCGGCTGCGGGCGCGGGCTGATGCTGGCCTACCTGCGCGAATTGGGGTATGAGCCGCATGGGGTGGAATTCTCCGACGCCTCGGCCTACCACGCCCGCGAGGTGCTCAAGCTCCCGATGACGACGGAGGACTTCTCCTCCTCGCCGCACGAACACGACCGCTACAACGCCGTCATCTTCTGGCACTCCTTCGAGCACTTCTTCAATCCGATCGGCGCGCTGCAGCGCGCGCACGAGGCGCTCAAACCCGGCGGCCTGCTGGCCATCGCCGTGCCCAACTACGACAGCTGGCAGGCCAAGTTCTTCGGGCGCTACTGGTTCCACCTCGACGTGCCGCGCCACTACACGCACTTCGGCCAGCGCTCGCTCGAGCAGCTGCTGCAGCGCCACCGCTTCCGCGTCGTGCAGGCCGACCACTTCTCCTTCGAGCAGAACCCCTACGGCATCCTGCAGAGCATCTACAACGCGCTGGGCTTCCGCTTCAACCTGCTCTACTCCCTGCTCAAGACGCCTTCGGCGCGCACCGAGACGGCGCTGCAGTTCCCCATCCAGAGCCTGCTCGTCGCTTTGCTCCTGCCCGTGTTCCTGCCGCTCTCGCTCCTCTTGTGCCTCGCCGAGGCCGTGCTGCATTCGGGCGGCACCATCGAAGTTTACGCGCTGAAGGAATGAGCCGCCTTCCCGGCCGCGGCCTGCTGCTCGCGGCGGTCGCGGGCCTGTCCGTTCTCGTCCACCTCTACGGGCTCAAGGCGCCGCTGCTCGACTACCACTTCCACCGCCAGGTCAACACCGCGTCCATCGCGCGCAATTACGCGCGCGAGGACCGCCCCGTCCACCGGCCGCGCATCGACTGGGAAGGCCCCGAGGACCGTCTCGCCGCCACCGAGCTCCCGCTCTATATGTACGCTTACGGCAAGCTCTGGAACGTCGGCGGCCTGGGCGAGACGTGGGGGCGCGTGTTGTCCTTACTGGCCTCCTTGCTCACGGCCGTCCTTCTTTTTCTGCTGTTGGAACGCGAGTTCGGGCGAGAACCGGCTTTCTACGGCGCTTTGCTGTTCAGCCTGTCGCCGTTGGAAATCTACTTCGGCCGGACGGTCCAGCCGGAGGCGCTCGCGCTGCTCGGCTTGGTGTCGGGGCTCTACTTCTGGACGCTCTCGCTTGAAAAAACGCGGCCATGGTGGGCCGTCGCGCTGGCGGGCTTCGGCGTGTTCATCGCCGTCGGGCATAAACTGCCGTACGCACTCGTCTTTATCCCCCTCCTGGCGCTGACCTATCGCCGCCTGAAGGCGAAAACCTGGACGGACGGCCGCATGTGGACGGCGGGCCTCGCGTCGATGGGGCTCGTCTTCGCCTGGTACACCTACGCCAGCCGCGGCGTGTACGTCGTGCCGACCAAGGGCGAGCAGTTCGCCAGCTTGTTCGATTACAAGCGCACGCTTTATTTCGCGCAGTTTCTGGTGACCTCGCGCTTCCTCGAGGTCGTGACGACCTACGGCGGCATGATTTTGTTCCTCATCGGAGCACGGCAGATCCTCATCGGGAAAAAAGACGTTTTCTGGTCGGCCTGGTTCTTCGGGACGTTATTATCAATCGTCGCGCTCGGTTATTACGGCCACTCGCACGACTACACGTCGCTGCCGCTGGTGCCCGTGGCGGCCGGCCTCATGGGCGTGGGCGTCTCCGCGCTGCGCGCGTCGAAAACCGCTTGGGTGCGCGCCGCCGCGTTCCTGCTGATGGCGTCGGTGCCCGCGCACGCGGCCCTGCGCATCCCGCACTGGTACAAACAAGGGCTCGAGTACCGCGAACGAGCGGCCGAGGCGGCGAAAGCCGTATCGTTGGAGACCGACCTGTTCCTCACCTGCGGCTCGGCCCCGTCGGTGCTCCTGTATTATCTCGACCGCCGCGGCTGGTGGCACCCGCTCGACGCCGGCGGGCCAGAAGGCGAGGCCGTCATCGAAGCCCGGCGCCGCGACGGCGCGCGTTTCGTGGCCTGCGAGAAACGCGGGGCGTTCTCCGAGGACGGCGCGTTGTATCGGAAGCTGCGCGCCAAGGGCCGCCCGGCCTGGGACGACGGACGGCTCGTCGTTTTCCCGCTGTCGAAGTAGCGGCTACGGGACGGTGAGGCGGCCGCCCTTCAGCGACAGGCCCGCGAGCTCGATGGCGAAAGGCGTCTCGGGGTTGGGATAAAGCGGGATGGTCAGCTCCTTGATGGGGCGGAAAAGCGCGACCGGAATGGCCGAGCCGCCGAAGCGGGCCGAGCGGATGTCCACCTTCAGGCGGCGCGGCGCGTCGAGCAGGGACACGCCCGCCTCGGCCGAGACGCGGTAACCCTTCCAGGTCCCGGCGATCTTGACGGCGCCGTTGTCGAGTTCCACCGAGGAAACCTTCAGCCCCTTCACGCGGTCTTCGAGGAACGCGCTGACCTCGGCGGCGCCGATGTCGAGCGAGTTGACGCGCAGCCGGCCGAGCTTGAGCAGGCGCGCATCGACCCATTCCTCGGACTTGTCGCCGGTGTAGATGGGCACCAGGCCCGCGTCGCCGAGCTCGGCGTCGAGCCCGCGGATGACGAGGCCGCGCACCGTGACGCGGCCGGCCGTGACCCGGGCGGTCTTATACACCGAGGCGCCTTTATCCCATTCGCCCAGCGCGACGCGCAGGTCCTGCATCTCGGCTTTGCCGGCCTGGAAATACTGGTAGGTCATCTTGTTCGACGAGAAGGGCTTCGGCATGGACGCCCGCTGCCGGTACAAACGCGCGGTCGCGCCGTCGGGCAGGGGCCAAGAGTTCAGCGGCTCGTAGGCGCGGGCGAACCAGCCGTTGGCGGCGCGCACCTGGTTGGCGGCTTCGGGCAGGCCGGAGATGACGGTCTCGGGGCCGAGGCGGCCGTCTTTCAAGATGAGGAACTCGGAGAGCTCGCACAGGCGGCTGTTGACCCCGCGCATGCGGATCTGAGACATGCCGAGGCGGCGCTGCGACCAATGGAAGGTCGGCGCGTTGAAGTAGGTGTCGTTGGCGACCAAGGTGACGTTGGAGATGGGGCGAGACGGGTCGCGCGCGGCTTCGACGGCGCGCAGGATCTCCTCGATGCGCCAGTCCTCGGCGCGCGGCGGCGCGTTGACGAAGAAGGTCAGGTCCTGGAAGGGCAGCGGGATGGTCAGCGGCCCGATCCAGCCCTTGGTGAAGTTCACGAAGGTGAACAGCTGCACCACGGCGACGCCCCACACGAGCTGGCGCGGGAAGGCCGACGCCAGCGCGACGGCGAGCGCGGGCAGGCCGGGGAGGAGGAAGCGGAACTGGCGGTTGGGCACGACGGTCCAGAACAGGTACGCGACCGCGGCCCAGGCGAGCATGATGTCGCCGTCCTCGCGGCGGCGGCGGTACTGCGGCACGAGGATGGCGACCCAGCCGAACAGCGCGAACAACGGGCCGAGCTGCTCGAGCGAGACGCGCAGGTAGGTCGCCCAGGCGCCCTGCTTCCAGAACGGGATGGCGAAGTCGGCCGAGGCCTGGACCAGGCGCGAGGGCAGCAGCGCGATGTTGGCCATGTACCACGGCGCCGACAGAGCCGCCGACAGGCCGACGGCGGCGAGCACGCGCCCCGGCGTGTAGGACAACGCGCGCAGCGCGATGAAATACGCCGGAATCATGTAGCTGAAGAAGCTCCACTTGTGGAGCATGCCGAAGGCGTGCAGCGCGCCGAAGGCCAACGACGGCCCCCAACGCACGAACCGCTCGCTGGCCAGCAGCGCCCAATAGGCCGCCGCCACGCAGGCCGCCAGCGGCAGGTCGATGAGCTGGGTCGAGACCATGTCCTGCACCGCGGGCGCGCCGCAGAAGATGATGGTGACGGCCAGCGCGGTATCGTCGGCGCGGAAGCGCCAGGCGATGCCGAAGATGGACGCGGCGAGCAGGGCCAGGTAGAACCAGTTGATCCACAAGGCGGCGTGCGCCGGATCGCTGGAGGCGTAGGCGCGGATGAGGGCCAGGTGGTAGGCCGGCGGGAACTGCGGCATGCCGGGCTTGGGCGCGAGGAAAAAGGCGTCGCCGATTCGGCCTTCGGAAAGGGCCTGCTTGTAGTCGAGGGCGATCTCGAGGTGGATGGCCTGGTCCCAGGCCGGGGGGCGGGTGTCCTGCTTGACGTGCGAGCGCAGGAGGAGGGCCTGGAGGATGAGGAACACGGCCAGCCCCAACAGGCTCAGGACGAGGGTCTTGCGCTCTCGGGCGGCCGCGGCCGCTTGGGGGTCGATCATGCGCTCTTAAGGGTCGTTAGGATAGTAAATTTTAGTAGAATCCCGCCCTTATGCAGGCCGTTATCCTTATAGGTGGCATGGGCACGCGGCTTCGGCCGTTCACTTTGCACACGCCCAAACCCCTCCTGCCCGTCCTCAACCGTCCCTTTCTGGAGTACCAGTTCCGCATCCTGCGGCGCTACGGCATCAAGGAAGTCATCTTGTGCACGTCCTACCGCGCCGAGGTGTTCCGGCGCGCGTTGGGCGGCGGGGCGTCCCAGGGCCTGAAAATCTCCTACGTGCACGAAACGCGGCCGCTCAACACGGGCGGCGCTCTTAAAAACGCCGAACGCCTCCTCAAAGGCACCGCGCTGGTGCTCAACGGGGACGTGCTCAACGCCCTCGACGTGGCGGCCTTCCGCAAGTTCCACGTCGCGCGCAAGGCCGAGATCTCCATCGCGCTCACGCGCGTCAAGGACCCGACGCAGTACGGCCTCGTCATCACCGACGAGAAGGGCTACGTGCGGCGCTTCCTCGAGAAGCCGTCCTGGGACGAGGTGGAGACGAACACGGTCAGCGCGGGCGGCTACCTCTTCGAGCCCTCCGTGCTCAAATACATCCCCGCGGGCAAGGCTTATTCCCTCGAGCGCGGCCTTTTCCCCGAGCGGCTCCTCGACGGCGGCAAGATCGCGGGCTGGGTGACGCCCGGCTACTGGATCGACATCGGCACGGTGGGCAAATACCTCCAGGTCCATCTCGACATTCTCGGCGGACGCACCCCCTTCAAACCCGGCGCCAGCGCGCGCCTGCTCGCGGGCACCGACGGGGCCGTGGTCACCGCCGGGCGCGGCACCTCGATCGCCCGCTTCGCGCGCTTCACCGGAGCCGTGAGCCTCGGCGCGGGCGTGAAGGTGGGCAAAGGCGCCTCGCTGTCGGATTGCGTCGTGCTCGACGGCGCGCGCATCGGCGACGGCGCGCGGCTCGACCGCTGCGTCGTGGGCCCCGCCTCGACGGTGGGCGTGCACGCCTCGCTCGGCGCGGGCGCGGCGCTGGCCGCGGGCTCTCGGCTCGGGGACTACAGCCAACTGTGAAGAAGCTCCTCGTCAAGAAGCCCTGGGGACGCGAGGTCATCTTCGCCCGGCACGCGCGTTACGTGGGCAAGCTCATCACCATCGAGCGCGGGCACCGGCTCAGCCTGCAGTACCACCGCAAGAAACACGAGACCGTGTACGTGCTGGAAGGCCGCCTGCGCCTGACGCTGGGCCGCGGCACGCGCACGCTCGGGCCCGGGACCGCCTTCGCGGTGGCGCCCCGGCAGACGCACCGGTTCGAGGCCCGCACGGGCCGCGTGACCCTCATCGAAGTGTCCACGCCGGAGCTCGACGACGTCGTGAGACTGCAGGACGACTACGGACGCACCGGAGGCTGACCATGGACCCCATCAAATTCGGAACCGACGGCTGGCGCGGCATCATCGCCCGCGACTTCACGTTCCAGAACGTGCGACGCGCGGCCCAGGCCATCGCGGAGTACGTCAAGGACGAGAACATCAAGGCCGGCCGCAAGAAGTCCCCGCTCTCAGGGCCCATGATCGTCGGCTACGACAAACGCTTCCAGAGCGACATGTTCGCCCGCGAGATCGCCAAGGTGCTCGAGGCCAACCAGCTCAACCCCACCCTCATGGCCGAGGCTCTGCCCACCCCCGCGGTCAGCTACATGACCAAGAAGCTCGGCGGCGTCGGCATCATGGTCACCGCCAGCCACAACCCGCCCGCCTACAACGGCGTGAAGATCAAGATCGACGGCCGCGCCGCGCTCGAGGACGTGACCAAAGGCGTCGAGGCCTGGGTGGACCGCGTCGCGCCCACGCGCGCGCCGGAAATCAAGGTGAAGTCCTACCGCGACGTGTACGTCAACTACCTCAAGTCGCGCGTGGACACCGGCAAGATCAAATCCAAGATCAAGAAGCCCTTCGTCGTGGACTACATGCACGGCGCCGCATCGGGGCTGATGGCGGAGCTCGTGCCGTCTAAATATTTGGTCGAAATCCGCGGCAAACACGACCCCTTGTTCGGCGGCGTGCACCCCGAGCCCATCGAGCAGTACCTGGGCGCGTTGGCGGAGGCCGTCAAGAAGAACAAGGCCTTCATCGGCCTCGCGCTCGACGGCGACGCCGACCGCTTCGGCCTGGTCGATGAGAACGGCGTCTATCTCACGCCGTGCCAGGTCTTCCCCATGATCGTGCACTACATGCTCGAGCACAAGAAGCTCTCGGGCAAGATCTCGCAGTCGGTGTCCATGGGCTACCTCGCCATGCGCATCGCCAAGGCCAAGGGCCTGGAGTTCGAGGAGCTGCCCGTGGGCTTCAAGTTCGTCGCCGAGAAGCTCGCCTCCGGCGAGTCCGTGTTCGCGGGCGAGGAGTCGGGCGGTTACGCCTGGAAAGGCGGCATCGCGGAGCGCGACGGCCTGCTGACGGCGCTCACCCTCCTCGAGATGTGCACCGCCCTCAACAAGACGCCGGGACAGCTCTGGAAGGAGGTCGAGGCCAAATACGGCGCGTCCTTCTACAAACGCGTCGATTACCGCCTGCACCGCGCCATTCCCGACAAGGCCGTCTGGGCGACCAAGCTCATCAAGAAGCTGCCCAAGAAGATCCTCAACACGCCCATCAAGCAGCTCGTCACCACCGACGGGCTCAAGATCATCCTGGAGGGCGACCACTGGCTGCTCATGCGCCCCTCGGGCACCGAGCCGCTGATGCGCGTCTATGCCGAGAGCGACAAGGCCGACCGCACGGCCGGGCTGCTCGAAGCCGCCAAGAAATGGGTCGCGCCGGGTCTCAATTGAACGCGACGGGACCGCGCAAGGCGATGCTCCTGGCGGCGGGCGCGGGCACGCGCCTGCGTCCGCTGACCTACGAGACGCCCAAGCCGATGGTCCCGGTCGTCAACCGGCCGGTCATCCACCACGTCCTCGACAACCTGCTCAAACACGGCGTCGAGGAGGTGATGGTCAACCTGCACGCGCACCCGGAGCAGGTGCGCGGCTACTGCGGCGACGGCTCGCGCTGGAGCCTGAAGCTGCGCTACTCGCACGAGCCCAAGCTCATGGGCACGGCCGGCTCCATCAAGAAGGTCGAGTCGTTTTTCAAGGACGGGCCGTTCTTCGTCATGTCGGGCGACGGCGTGTCCGATATCGACCTGGACGCGATGTGGCGCTTCCACCGCAAACGCGGCGCGATGGCGACCATGGCCACCAAACGCGTGGACGCGCGCTTCGAATACGGCGTCACGCTCACCGACGGCAGCCAACGCATCAAGGGTTTCCTCGAGAAGCCGTCGTGGGGCGACGTGTTCTCCAACAAGGTGAACACGGGCATCTACCTCTTCGAGCCCGAGGTCCTCAAGCTCATCCCCAAGGGCCGCCCCTACGACTTCGGCCACGAGTTGTGGCCCAAGCTGCTCAAGATGAAGAAGCCCATCTACGCCTACGAGACCGACGCCTACTGGTGCGACGTGGGAAACCTGCCCGAGTTCCGCCGCTGCCAGATCGACACGCTCGACCGCACCGCCAAGATCAACATCCCCGGACGCGAGGTCCGCAAAGGCGTCTGGATCGAGGACGGCGCGCTCATAGACCCCAAGGCGCGCCTGGAGGCGCCGGTGCTCATCGGCAAAGGCGCGGTGGTGTCGGCCGGCGCCGTGGTCGGCCCCTACACCGTCGTGGGCGACCGCTCGCGCATCGGCAAAGGCGCGGTCATCGAGCGCTCCATCTTCTTCGACAACGTCGCCGTGGGCGACGGCGTGCGCCTGAACAACTGCATCATCGGCTCCGGCGGCCGCGTCAAAGAGAACATCTCGGTTTACGAGGCCGCGGTCCTCAACCTGCGGCAGTGACATGAGGGCGGCTCTGCTGGCCGCCGTCGTGGCGTGCGCGGCCTGCGGCCCCGCGACCGATTCGCCGGCGCCCGGCGTGAGCCGCCTCGCCGCGCAACCCGAGGCGCACGGCTTCGCCGTCTCGCCCGACTTCGCCTCCGCCGCCTGGGTCGAAGGCGTCTGGCCCGACCGCACGCGCCTGGTCACGCTCGCGCTGGCCACGGGCCGCCGCGCGGAGCGCCGCCTCAAGGGCTTCAACCTCGTGGAGGCCGCCTACGCGCCGGACGGGGCCCTCAAGGTGCTCGCCCGCAAGGTCGGCGCCTCCGACGGCCCCGGCTCTCCCCCCCGGCGGGCGGCCATCCTCACCGTGCCGCCGGGCGGCGGCGAGCCCGTCGTGGAGGACGTTGACGGCGCCGTCGTCGGTCGTCGCCCGGTGCCGTGGCACGTGGACGCCCGCCTGGCGCGGCAATACCCCAGCGCGAGCGCGCCGGACCTGCTCGTACGCGGCCCGCGGCGCACGGTGTGGACCGCGTCCTTGTCGGCCGACGGCTCGTCTTTCCTCGTCGAATCCTTCGACGAGGAGACGGCGCGGCGTTTGACCGCCACGCCGGTGCCGGGGCCCGTGGAGTCGCTGCTTCCCGGCGAGGACACGTTGTACCTGCTCACCCGCTCCTCGGACAGCCTGCCGTCGGCGGCGGGTCGCGGACCGCGCCTGCTGACCAAGGTGGACCTGACGAGCGGCCGTGCGTCCTGGTCGGTCCCCTGGGCGCCCCGCCCCAGCGCCTTGCTCGCCCGAGACCCGGGCGGCGTCCTCTACGCCGCCGTCACCGACCCCGAAGCGCCCTCCCTCTGGTCGTTTTCCGACCGGGCGGACGCGGCGACGGCCGCCGGACGGGCCGCCGCGGCCCCCGACGCGGCTGCGGCGCGCGGACGGCGCACCGCCGTCCATTTCTTCGCGCGCCTGCTGCCCGCGCTCCTGCTGGCCGGAGCCGTGCTCATCCTGCGCCGCTAGCGCCTAGGTCTTTAGGCCCAGGCCGCGAGGGGCCGGGCGCCTCAGGCCGACGAGCGCCCCCGCCTTTATACTGTAGGTCTATGAAGAAGCCCCTTCTCGTCCTCGCCCTGAGCCTCGCCGCCGTCTCCGCCCGCGCCGAAAACGTCGCCCTCGACCAGGCCGCCCGCCTGGCCAACGGCGTGCCCGCGGCGGCCATGATGGACGGCGCCAGGGACACGACGGTCGTGGCCGACGCCACCCCGGGAGGTCCTGCCCCCGCGCGCGTCGTGACCACCCCCGCGCGCGGCGATATCGCCATCTCCGGGCGCACCCCCGCGGCGCCGTCGCGCACCGCCTCGGAGCCCGGCTTCTTCTCCCGCACCTGGACGTCCATCAAGAAGCCCGGCTTCCTCGTTCCCGCCGGCATGGCCCTCGCGCTCGGCGCGGGCGGCGCGATGGTCGCCGGCCCGCTCGGCGCTATCGCGGGCGCGCTCATCGGCGGCCTGCTGGGCTTCATCTTCTCGAAAGCCCTGGGCTGACGAGCGGACGACCGCTCGCTCCCCGTCGGAAAATTGATATACTCTTTGAATCGCCGTCGGCGGACACCGCCGCGTATCCACGGCGCCGGAGGAGTATAGAGATGCAGCGCAAGGGCAAGTATTTCTTCAATTCCGAGTCCGTTTCCGAGGGCCATCCGGACAAGGTCAGCGACCAGATCTCCGACGCCGTGCTCGACGCCGTGCTCGCCGAGGACCCCATGGGCCGCGTCGCCTGCGAGACCTTCGTCAGCCGCGGCCTCGTCATCGTCGGCGGCGAGATCACCACGAAGACCTACATCGACGTGGACAAGCTCGTCCGCGAGGTCGTCAAGGACATCGGCTACACCCGCCCCGAGTACGCCTTCGACTCCGCCTCCTGCGCCATCCTCAACGGCATCGGCCGCCAGTCCCCCGACATCTCCCAGGGCGTGGACACCGGCGGCGCCGGCGACCAGGGCATCATGTTCGGCTACGCCTGCCGCGAGACGCCCGAGCTCATGCCGCTGCCCATCATGCTCGCGCATAAGCTCGTCAAGAAGCTCGCCGAGGTCCGCAAGAACGGCACGTTGCCCTACCTCGGCCCCGACGGCAAGAGCCAGGTCTCCGTGGAGTACCTCGACGGCCGCCCCGTGCGCGTCGATACCGTCGTGCTCTCGACCCAGCACGGGCCCGAGATCCTCGACAAGACCGGCGACTGCATCACCGAGAAGGCCCGCAAGGAAATCATCGATACCGTCATCCGCCCCGTCTTGGGCAAGCGCCTCATCGATGAGAAGACCCGCTTCCTCATCAACCCCACCGGCAAGTTCGTCGTCGGCGGCCCCGCCTCCGACACCGGCCTGACCGGCCGCAAGATCATCGTGGACACCTACGGCGGCCGCGCCCCGCACGGCGGCGGCGCGTTCTCCGGCAAGGACCCGACGAAGGTGGACCGCTCGGCCTGCTACATGGCGCGCTACATCGCCAAGAACGTCGTGGCCGCCGGTCTCGCCGAGGAGTGCACGGTCCAGCTCGCCTACGCCATCGGCGTCGCCGAGCCCGTCGGCGTGTACTTCGACACCCACGGCACCGGCGTCGCCCCCGAGGCGAAGATCGAGGTCGCGGTCCGCAAGCTCTTCCCCATGACTCCCAAGGGCATCATCGACACGCTCAAGCTGCGCCGTCCCATCTACCGCCCCACCGCCGCCTACGGCCACTTCGGCCGCGAGGAGAAGGGGTTCGAGTGGGAGAAGACGGACAAAGCCGACGCCCTGCGCGAGCTCGTGCTCGGCAAAGGCGCCAAGAAAGGCACGCTCGTCGCCGCTTAAGCGCGTCTCGAAACAAGCCGGCCGGGCTCCATCGAGCCCGGCCGGCTTTTTTGTAGGATAGGCCCATGAACAAGACCGTGGCCACCGCCGCCGAGGCCGTCTCCCGCGTCAAAGACGGCGCGCTGATTCTAATGGGCGGGTTCGGGGTATGCGGCATCGCCGAGAACCTGGTGTCGGCGCTGCTCGATTCGGGCGCGAAGAACCTGACCTTGGTATCGAACAACGCGGGCCTCGACGAGTTCGGCATCGGCACCCTCCTGCGCGCCGGCCGCGTGCGCAAGATGATCATGTCCTACGGCGGCGAATGCAAAGCGTTCGAGGAGATGACCCTCACCAAGCAGCTCGAAGTCGAGTGGAACCCCCAAGGGACTTTGGCCGAGCGCATCCGCGCCGGCGGCGCGGGCATCGGCGGCTTCTTCACCCCGACCGGCTACGGCACGCCGGTCGCCGAGGGCAAGGAGACGCGCCTCATCGACGGCCGCTGGATGGTCTTCGAGAAGCCGCTCAAGGCCGATTTCGCCTTCATCAAGGCGTGGAAGGGCGACGTCCTGGGCAACCTCGAGTACCGCAAGACGGCGCGCAACTTCAACCAGGTCATGGCCACCGCGGCCGACTGCGTCGTCGCGGAGGTCGAGCAGCTCGTCGAGGTCGGCGGACTGCACCCCGAGCACATCCACACGCCCGGCATCTACGTGGACCACGTCCTGCTGGGCTCCGCGTATAAGAAGCCCATCGAGAAACTCACCGTGAGGAAAGCCCATGTCCGCGCCTGAGCCCAAGGATTCGCGCGTCGTCATCGCCAAGCAGGCCGCCACCCTCCTCAAGGACGGGGACTACGTCAACCTGGGCATCGGCATTCCCACCCTCATCCCCAACTTTCTCCCGAAAAACGTCGAGGTCACCCTCCACACCGAGAACGGCATGCTCGGCTACGGCCCCTACCCGTATGAAGGCGAGGCCGACCCCGACCTCATCAACGCCGGCAAGGAAACCGTCACCGAGCTGCCCGGCTGCTCCTACTTCGGCTCCGAGCAGAGCTTCGCCATGGTGCGCGGCGGCCACTTGGCCGCGACCGTGTTGGGCGCGATGGAGGTCTCCGCGGGCGGCGACCTCGCCAACTGGATGATTCCCGGCAAGAAGGTCAAAGGCATGGGCGGGGCCATGGACATGGTCGCCGGCGCCAAAAAGGTGATCGTCGCCATGGAGCACGCCACCAAGGACGGCAAGCCCAAAATCCTCCCGCAATGCTCCCTCCCCCTGACCGGCAAAGGCGTCGTCTCCGTCATCGTCACCGAGCTCGCCACCTTCGAGGTCACCAAGGACGGGCTGTTGCTGACGGCGATGTCGCCCGACACGACCCTGGAAAAGGTGAAGGCCCTCACCGGGGCCCCCTTCAAGACCGCCGCCAAGGTCACGGCTTACGCGAACTAGGAACATCCGCCGTTCACTGGGGTCACACAACTAGTGACCGAACAGGAGTTCCTGGCCGGTAACGCCGCCCTCGTGTTCAACCTGTCCCTCCGCCTCACGGGGAACAAGTCGGACGCCGAGGACCTCGCTCAGGACGTGCTCATACGGGCGCTGAAAGCCCTTCCGCGCTTCCGGGGCGAGAGCAAGGCTTCGACGTGGGTCTATCGCATCACGGTCAACACGTGGAAAAACCGGGTCCGCTCCGAGAAGCGGCGGGCCTTCTGGAAAACGGTGACGCTCGGCTTCTACGGGAAGGACGAGGACGGCGAGGACGAGGTTCGCGACATCAAGGCGGACGAGCCCGCCCTCGACGCGGAGCTGGAGAAGTCGGAGAAGTCGGGCCAGGTGCAGAAGGCGCTGCTGCAGCTCGAGGAGGACGACCGGGCCATCGTCGTCCTGCGCGAGATCGAGGAGAGGTCGTACGAGGAGATCGGCGAGATGCTGGACCTGCCGCAAGGGACGGTGAAGTCGCGGCTGTTCCGGGCCCGCGCCAAGCTCAAGGATCTGCTTAAGCCGGTCGTGAGGGTGTCATGAACGACGAGACCCGCCAGAAGCTTTCCGCGTACCTCGACGGGGCCCTCCCCGCCGCGGAGGCCGCCGCCCTGGAGCTCCAGATCGCGAAGTCCCCGGAGCTCCTGCGCGAGCTCGAGGAGCTCAAGGCCGTCTCCAAGCTGCTCAAGGACCTTCCGAAAGAACCCCTGCCCACGGGCTTCCTCCAGCGCCTGGAGCGGCGGCGCGCCGCCGGCGACGCGCCGGCCGAGCGTGAGAACTGGGTGTTTCTGCACCCCACCTATCGCCCCGTCGCCGCCGCGTTGTCCGGCTTCATCGTGGCGCTCGTGGTCTGGGACAAGGTCGCCGACAAGTCGTCGGTCGTCCTTCCCTACGCCGGAATCGCGGTCAAAACCGCCGCCGACGCCCCGCCCGTCCAGTTCGAGCTGGCTGATAAGGTGTCGCGCGCGCAGGAAGCGGGCGCGAGCGCGGGCGCCGAACTCGGCGGCGTCGCCGCACCCGAGTTCCATCCGCCCACGGTGCCCATCGCCGAGAACGACGGCAGCGCCGCCATCGTCGCGCGCCGCGAGCGCGCCCGCGCGAAAGGCAGCCCCATCCTCTCCGAATCCGTAGCCCCGGTGCAGACTCTCGACGCCCTCGGGACCGGCGCCGGCGCCTCGGCCTTCAGCGCCTCCGACGCCGCTCCGGCGGCCCCCGCCGCCGCGCCCGCGCTCGCGCCCAAAGCGTACTCCTCTATCGCGGCCGTGCGCGGCGCGGCACAGTCCACCCCGCTCTCGGAAGAGGAGCGCTCCGCGAAAAACGAGGCGATGTATGAGTCGCTCCAAGCGGAAAAGAAACGCATGGGCATCGCCGCCATCGTCGCCAAAGACGAGACGGCGGAGCGCGCCCGACGCGTGCTCTCCGCGACCGGCCGCCTCGACCAGCCCGCCTCCATCTCCTCGACGCGGCCGGCTCTGCTCGGAAAGGTCAAAGCCTTGCCCGGAGGCCCCCCGCCTTTGCGCACCGTCGTCGCGTATCAGGCCGCCTGGGCTTCGTTGCTCATCCCGGGCGAAGCTCCGGCGGTGGATTTCCGCACGGAGATGGTCGTGCTCCTGCCCGAGCCCGGCTCCATCGTGTCCACCGAGGAAGTCGCCGGCGAGTTCGTCGTGTCCTGGACTCCGGAGCCCGGCACGCCGCGCGAACGCCTGCGCGCGGTCCCGGCTTCGACGTTGCCTGTCCGGCTTCAGCGCCGCTGACTTAGCCGCCCGATCGCACGTAATCGTCGAAATAGACGGTCAACGGGGCGGGCGCCGGGGACGTCGCGCAGTACGGGCCCACCTTGAAATAGGGCCCCTCCCCCGTGGGCGGCTGTTCCGGTGGAAAGCCCACTGGGCCTTTGTAATCCGCCAGCTTACGCTCCTGGCCGTTGGCGACATCCCGGTGCCAGATTTCGACGAGACCGCCTTGCTGGCTCCACCTCACGTGAACCCGGAAGTCGTGCCAGGTCCCCAACGTGAATCCCTGTATGCGCGCGATTTCCTTGCGCAGCCCCTCGGGGCTCTGCGCGTCCTTGTAGTGTTGGACGGTGATTTTCATATCGCCGTTATCGCGATAACGAAACGCGAGCGGCGGGCTGTGCTCGTTTTTATCGAACCGATTCGGGACTATCTCGCTGGATTGGTCCTGGAACTGAACGACGACGCACCCTTGTCCCCTATGTAGGCGCGTCGTGGCCGGCAGCAGGATGCTGAAATGGTACCGGGCCTCCGAACCGTGCCTCGCGATGAATCGATCGGCGAGCTCCGCCCGATATCCGCCGAACACCATCCGGTCGCCAGGCAGCAACTCGAGGCGGGCGGCGTTGCCTCCCGAACGCGTTATCACGCTTTGCACGACCGCGGCGGAAGGCGTCGGCAAGCGGGCCGTGCTCCAAGCCCCGAATGAGCCGGATTCGAACCCGTCCGTCGCGCCGGTCGCGTTGGCCGGGCAGCCCAACAACGCCGCTACGACGCCGCTCAAAAGGACGCTCAGAATAGTCCGCTCATCAGGGCAAGATGACGTCCTGTACACCCGGAGGCCTGAAGCCTGGGTTAACGCGGTTGGGGCGCGCCCGCGCCGTCGTCCCGAGGAAGGACCAGTCGGCGTTGCACAGGCCGCTCGTGCTCTCGCGCCTCCACTCGTCGGAGGCGGAACCCAAACCGCGCTGGAACGCGGCGCACAAGGAGTCGTATTCCGACTTCAAGGCGCCGAGCGACACGCGATCGCTTTCTCCGAGGCGCTCTGAAGGAAAGCCTCGTTCGTGATCGCGCAGCGTGCTCCATGAACGCGCGCAAATTCCGTCGGGAGCGCGGCCGTAAGGCGAGCACTCTCTCAGGTAACGCAGCCGCCCCTGCTCGGCTTCGATGATGCCGGCCGGCGTACGCATAAGCGCCGCGTGCTCGGCGGCCACGAGGCTCAACTCGCGATTGACGATGGGGATGACCCAGTTCCAGTCGCCGACACAGACGCGGGAATGAATGGCGGAGTCGTTGCGCGAGATTTCCCAGCACTGCGAGTCGTAACTGTCCTTGAGACGGTCGAACTCTTGGATGGTCTCCCGGTCGAAGCAATCGGGAGAAGTCGCTAGAGCCGCCGCCGACATGCGGCTGACCGTCGAATCGCCCGCGCAAATAACGGACTTCCTATCCACGGTTTCTCCCAACATCTCGCGAGCCGTGAAGTTGCACTGACGGATGTGCGCGAGCCGCAGGCGCTCGGCCGCCAAGGCTTCTTCGACCTGCGCGCAACGGCGCGGGCTCGCATTCGCGAGAGAGGAGCTCAGGGTGAGGAGGGACGCAAGTATTACCGTGTTCATGGCGTCTCCGGACGAAGGCATAGGGGGCGTCGTTACGCCAAGTGTATGCCCGGAACCCGCATCGCGCAAGGGTCATAGACGCTTCATGTCGCGGAACCTTTTAAGCGCGGCGGAGTCCTATTCATCATGAAACTGGAGGCTCCCATGAAACGTTCCGCCCTCGCCGCCGTCTTGACCGCCGTTCTCGCCGCCCCGGCCCCCGCTCAGCAGTTGCTGGCCTGGCCCATTGACGCGGCCCAATCCTTGAGGATGTTCCTGCCCGGACGTCCTCTGCCCATGCCCTTGCCGCCGGGTCCTCGCCCGCTGCCCCCCGGCCCCCGTCCCGTGCCCCCCGGCCCGCGTCCGATGCCCACGCCGACGCCCAGCCCGGTCCTGCCTCCGGACGCCTCCCCCATCGCGCTGGCCGGATACCGGGTCGAAGGCACGGTGACCGACCAGGTCGCGGAGCTGACCTTCCGCATCACCTTCCACAACCCCACCGATCGGCGCCTGGAAGGCGTGCTCATGGTGCCGCTTCCCGCCGACGCGGTGCTCTCGGGTTTCTCCATGACGATGGGAGGCAAGGACGTTAAAGGCGAGCTGCTCGAAGCCTCGCAGGCCGCTTCCATCTATCAGGCCATCGTCAGTCGCGCCATCGACCCGGGCCTGCTCGAGCTGGTGGGCGAACGCATGTTCCGCGCCCGCGTCTTCCCTATCGAGCCGCGCGGCGACATCGTCGCGACCTTGAAGCTAACGCAGACTTTGCCCAAATCCGGCGGGCTGGTGTCTTTGCGCGTGCCGTTCGCCTCGGCCCGGTTCCTGCAGGCCGAACGCGGCAAGGCCTCGGCGCGCATCGCGCTGCGGACCACGCGCCCCTTGCGCACCGTGTTCTCGCCGGTGGAAGGCGCGACGGTCGCGCGCGACGGCGACCACGGCGCCGTGCTCACATACGAAGAGGGCGCCTCCGGCCTCTCCGACCTTTCGTTGCTGTTTTCCATGCGCGAAGACCCCCTCGCCGCCGGCCTGCTGGCCTTCCGCGAGCCCGGCGAGGACGGAACCTTCATGCTCACCTTGTCCCCCCGCGTCGAGGACGATTCCGCCAAAGCCGCGCCCAAAGACGTGGTTTTCATCGTGGACCGGTCCGGCTCCATGCAGGAAGGCGGCAAGATGGACCAGGCGCGCAAGGCCCTGCAATACTGCGTGTCCCGGCTCAACGCTCAAGACCGCTTCGGCATCGTGGACTTCGCCACGGACTGGAACGCTTTGCATGAAACGCTGCTTCCGGCCGACGCCGAACAGAAGGCGCGCGCCAAACGCTACATCGAGCGCCTGGAGGCCGCCGGCGGGACCAACATCGAGGCCGGCCTCACCGAAGGCCTCAAACTGCTGTCGCGCTCCGATGGTCGCGTGCCCATGGTCTTCTTCCTCACCGACGGCGTGCCGACCGTGGGCCAGACCGACGTCGCCGCCCTCCTTAAGAAGGCGGCGGAAGGCAACGCCGCCCTGCGCGCGCGCCTGTTCTCCTTCGGCGTGGGTTCCGACGTGAACACCTTGCTGCTCGACAAACTCGCCGAAGGCGGGCGCGGCGCGCGTGATTACGTCGCCCCCGGCGAGGACATCGAAGTCAAGGTGGGCGCGTTGTACCAGAAGGTCGCCAAACCCGTGCTCACCGACGTCAAGGTCGAGTGGAGCGGCGTGGACGCGAGCGACGTGTTGCCGCGTCCGATGCCGGACTTGTTCTCCGGCGCCGAGCTCACGTTGTACGGCCGCTACAAAGCCGCGGGCAAGGGCACTCTCGTGGTCACCGGCCGCGCCGGCGGCAAACCGGCGCGTTTCGAATTCCCCATCGAGCTGCCGAAGGAGGAGACGAAAAACGCCTTCGTGCCGCGCCTCTGGGCCACGCAGAAGATCGCCCGCGAGCTCGACCTCATCCGTCTCTCGGGCCGTCCCGCGGACTCCGAGGTCGTCGCCTCCATCGTCAAGCTCGCGAAGAAATACGGCATCGTCACGCCTTACACCTCCTTCCTCGTCACCGAGGAGGGGACCGACCTCGGGCGCATGGCCGAGGAGTCGCGTCGCCGCCTGGACGTCATGGCCCGCGACGCGGCGATCAGCGGCTTCGGCGGCGGCGGATCGCGCGCTCAGGCCGATTCGATGATGTTCGCGCGCCTCAGCGCCTCGGCGCCGGCTTCGGCGCCCGGGGTGGCGGCCGTGCGCGGCGCGGCGGCGAAAGCCGGAGGTGAAAGCTTCGGCTACCTGCGCGATAAAAACGAGGCTTTGCGCGAGATGGATCTCGCCGCGCGGGCCGAGGCCAAAAAAGAAGGCAAGGACACCATCGAGACCCGCGTGGTCGGCGGCAAGACCTTCTACCGCCGCGGCGCGGCCTGGGTGGACGGCGACGCGGAAGGCGCGCCGAGCGCGCGTGTCGTGAAGGTCGTCGCGCGTGGCGCGGAGTATTTCGCTCTGCTCTCCGCGCAGCCCGGCATCGCCCGGTTCCTCGCCTTGGGCGACGAAGTGACCGTGCTCTGGAACGGCGTCATCTATAACATCGTCCCTTGACGCCGCTCCGTCCGTAGAGCGGGGGGAGGCCTGTCGGGGCCTCCCCCGCCGCTTTGCTACATGGGCGGAAACGCGGGCGGCGGCGGCAGATCGCCTCCAGGCGGAGGCGGCGGCAACCCTCCGCCGGGCGGCGGGGGCGGCGGAGGAGGAGGCGGCGGGGGCGGGGGCGGGGGCGGCGTCACTTCAGCGCAGACCTCGGCCCAATGACCGGGCCGGTCCTTGTGGCGGTGCTTCTTCTCCCGCCACTTCTCGCGCTTCAAGGCCTCCTGCTCGCATTTCTCGGCGACGGTTTCAGGCTTGGGGCCTTTGCCCTTGTCGCGATCGTCGTCCTTGTGCGCGGCGGCCGGTGCGGCGGCCGCCAAGGTGAAGACCAACAGTAGGAGTCTAGCGTCCATAGCGCCTCCCTGCGTCCCTTAAGGTGTAACAGGACGACGCGATATCTTCAACCAAACTAAGGCTGAACGGCCCCCCTTGCGCCTAGGTCTTTTGGTATCTTCCCGATCAAGACGGACAGGAGGCTCCATGCGCGCCATGATGACTCTCGTCGCCGTGCTGCTCGCCGTGCCCGCCGCCGCCGTCACCAGCGAAGGTTTGCGCGCGAGCTCGCAGCGCGTCTTCGAGGCGGCGCTCGAACCCTCCGCCTACGGCTTTTCCCCGCTGACCGCGACTCCCGCCCCGACAGGCGCCGCCGCCGTCCCCGGCGTCGCGGCCTGTTACACGGCCGCGCGCGACCTCACCCAGTTCCCCCCTCTCCTGTGCGCCGGCGCGGATTCCATCGCACCGACGGCGTGTTTCACCGCGGCCAAGAACCTGACCGGTTACCCGGCCTTGTTGTGCTCGGGCGCGGCATCGGACGCGCCGGTGGCCTGCTTCAACGCGGCGAAGGCGCTCACCCAATTCCCGGCCCTGCTCTGCGCCGGGGCGCGCTCCGGCGCGCCCGTCGCCTGCTTCAACGCCGCGAAATCCGTCACCTCCTACCCCGCCCTTCTGTGCCGCGCGGCGGAAACGGCCGCGCCCGTGGCCTGCTTCCGCGCGGCCGAACGCCTGACGCGTTATCCCGCTCTGTTGTGCGCGGGCGCGACGTCGAACGCCCCCGTGGACTGCTTCAACGCGGCCAAGGACCTCACCGCCTATCCCGCGTTGCTTTGCGCGGGCGCGGCTTCCACCGCGCCGGTGGATTGTTTCCGAGCCGCTAAGGATAAAACCGCGTATCCCGCCTTGCTCTGCGCGGGCGCGACCTCCGAGGAGCCGGTCGCCTGCCTCGAAACGGTGAAGGATCTGACGCAGAACGCCGCGTTGCTCTGCTCGCGCAACGGAGCGCTCAAGGCGCTCACGCACGACCGGATCGATCCGTCCTACCCGCATCCGTACCCATTCCCCTTCAACCATCCTTACCCGTTCCGCTTCCCGTTCCCCGACCCGAACCGGGACCCGGCCGAGGCGCCGCCTCAGCCGCGCGAACCGGCCGGCGAGGATCGCCTCCTGGCGGAAGGGTTCACGGCGCTCGAAGCCGTCGCGCCGCTGCGCTGACGGCTACTTCAGCCGCAGCGTGACGAGGGGTCGTTCGACGGCCTGCGTCTTCGCGTCGAGCACGATGTCGCCGCGATGGCCCGAGACGGTCACGTCGGCCTTCAAACCCTCGGCGCCCGCCGGAAAGGCGACGGCGAGGAAGTAGCGTCCCGCGGCGAGCCCCGTGAAGGCGAAACGCCCTCGGGCATCCGGTTCAACCGCCGCCACGAAGCCGCCGGCGTCGAGCAGGTAGGGCGCGGCCGCGTCAGGACGGCGGTACAACGCCACGCGAAGCGCGGGCGGCCCCTTCACGCTTCCGGACACGCGGCCCGGATTCAGCGCTCCGCCGCCGTCGAGACCCAGCAGGCCCGCGGGTATGGACGCTTTTTGCGCCCAGGCCTGCGCTCGCTCGCGCTCGCCGAGGTGCGCGTACGCGCGCGCGATGCGCGCCGCCCCGAGAGGGCCGACGCGGTACGCGTCCTCATCGGCCAACGCTCCCAGCGCCGCGAGGGCTCCCGAGGACGGACGAACGGCCTCCAGGTGCGAAAGCAGCACCGAACGAGCCAGGCCGTCGCCTAAGGCGGCGCCGAGCAGGAGCGCGCGGCGCAAACCCTCCTCGTCCCAGCGCATGGCTTCGGCGCGGTACAACTCGCGCAACGCCGGGATGGTGCGCGCGCTGCGGCGCGCGGCGAGAACGCGGTGCAGGGCGGGGCGGGGGTCGGTCCCGAAGGCGCCCGGCGACAACACGTACACTTCGCGCTCCGGGCCGTCGGGTCCCGTCGTCAACGCGACGTAGGCGGTGCGCGACACGTCCCGCGCCGATGCCGTCTCCCCCACGCCGTAGGCGCGCGCCGCGACGAGCCCCAGGATGTCGGCCGCGACGAGCGCGAGCAGCAGGCGCGTCGCCGCCGGACGCCGTCCGGCCAGCCACGCCGTCGCGGCGGCCGACGCCGCTCCCAGGACCGCCGCGGTCAACGCGAAGACGACGAACGGCTCGCGCGCGTCGAGCGCTTCCCACGGGAACCAGACGAGCTGGATGAGGTCCTGCCCGCTCGACCACACCCGCCACGCGAGCACGAAGGCGAACGCGGGCCCGGCGGCCAGCCCGGCCCACGCCGCCGCGCCGCGCGGCTTGCGGCCCTTGGCCGCGGCCCAGGCGCGGCGCAGGAACAAGACGACGGCCGCCGCCGCGGCCAAGCTTACCAGCGCTGAAAACGCGGTCCGCGCCGCGGGCGAGGCGAGCAGCGCCCAAGCCGCCTGATACAGGCCGTAGCCGCCGCGGCGAGGCAGGATGAAGTCGGGGCCCGGCGGCAGGCGCGCGACGAACAACGCCGCCGTCAGCGCGGCCGCGCCGAGAAGGGCCGGGGCCACCTACCGTCTCCGGCCCTTGATGCGGATGGCGTCGCCGGGTTCGGGCGCGCGGCGCGGCGCTCGGAGATGGCGCCGATCTCGGCCACGGCCAGCGCGATGAGGGACTTCTCATGCCGTACGCGGCGCCGTCGAAGCCGCCCCAGCTCTGCCGGTACATGAGGCCGGCCCGTTCGAGCTGGGCCTTCACCTCGGTCAACGCGTACACGCGCAGGCTCACGAAAGACGGCGTGCGTTTGCCGTCGGGCCCGACGATGGTCCGGCGGTTGTCGAGACGGCCCTTCTCGAAATCGAAGGAGATCTGGTCGAGCACGACGGCGCCTTTGCCCTCCTCGCCGGGCTCCCAGTAGTTCGGCTCGAAATGGCGCATCAGCCACTCCCGGTTGAGGGTGTCGATGAGCAGGCGTCCGCCGGGCTTGAGGCCTTTGCGCGCCGCCTCCAGGCACTTGAGGTCGTCGCGGTCGGCCGGCAGCTGTCCGAAGGAGGAGTCGAGGCTGACGATGGCGTCGAACTCGCCGCGGTAGGCGATGAGGCGCAGGTCGGACTTCACGAAATGAACGTTGAGACGCTCGCCTTTGGCGGCGGCGCGCGCCTCGGACAACGCGCGTTCGTCGGAGTCCACGCCCAGCACGCGGTGACCGCGGCGCGCCAGCTCCAACGTCAGGCGTCCCGAGCCGCAGCCCAGGTCGAGGATGCGCGAGCGCGGCTCCAGGGCCAGGAACCGCTCGAGCCCGTCGATTTGCGTCTTGACCCCGGCCTGCGTCCGGCGCGTGGGGTCGTCCTCGGGATGCACGCGCCACCAACTCAACGCTTCCTTCTTGGTCACGCCGCCATCATAGCTTTTTGACCTTACGCGCCCGCCTAGGCCCTTAGACCTATAGGGCGGCGGGTCTCCCGACCCCTGCGGTCGGGCGCGGCGCGGGTTATCATCCGAATACGCGGACGCCCTCCTCCCCGGCCGTTGCCGGGATCCCGGGCGAAAGCAAACGCGGCGAGGCCTTGACCCCCTTCTCCGCGGTGATTGGGACGGCCGCCCCACATCCCAGGGGGGCGGCCTTCCTTTTGCTACGATGGCCGCAATGGAATTCCGAGTGGGCGTGGTGCAGAACTCCCCGAAGTTCCTCAAGGCCGGGGCGAACATCAAGGCCGCCTTGGCCCAGATGGACAAGGCTTCCGCCGACCTCTGGGTCCTGCCCGAGTTCTTCGCGTCGGGCTACAACTTCAAAACCAAGGCCGAAGCGCGCAAATGCGCCGAAGCCGGCGACGGCCCGCTCTCGAAGGTCCTCTCGGCCTACGCCGCCAAAAACGGCTGCGCCATCGTCGCGGGTTTCCCCGAGAAGAAGGGCGCCAAGCTCTACAACTCCGCCCTATACGTCACTGCGTCGAAGACCCGCGTCTATCGCAAGACGCATCTGTTCGGCGGCGAGAAGAAGTTCTTCACCCCCGGCGACACCGGCTTCTGGGTCGAGGAATTCAAAGGCGTGAAAATCGGCGTGATGATCTGCTTCGACTGGTTCTTCCCGGAGAGCATGCGGACTTTGGCCCTGCGCGGCGCCCAGGTCGTCGCGCACCCGGCCAACCTCGTCTTGCCCTGGTGCCCGGAAGGCATGAAGATCCGCTCGCTGGAGAACCGCGTGTTCTCGGCCACGGCCGACCGCGTGGGCGTCGAACGCGGCCTGCGCTACATCGGCCAGTCCCAGGTGGTCTCGCCCAACGGCTCGCTCCTGACCCGCCTCGGCCACGACGCCCCGGCGACGGCCGTGGTCACCGTGGACGCCTGGACCGCCAAGAACAAGAAGGTCCATCCGGCTTGCGACCTGTTCCAGGACCGCCGTCCCAAGCTTTATGCCCGCTAAGAAGCCCTCCCTGCCGGCCAAGGCGGTCCGCGAATCCGTTTCAGACGTGGCGGACCTGATGTTCCCGCCCGACGCCAACATGCACGGCACCGTTTTCGGCGGCAAGGTCCTCCAGATGGTGGACAAGGCCGCCTCGGTGTGCGCCATGCGCCACGCCGGCAAGCCGGTCGTCACCGTCGCCATGGAGCGCGTCGAGTTCCTCGTCCCCATCCGCGTCGGCACCTTTCTCATCGCCAACGCCACGGTCAACCACGTGGGCCGCACCTCCATGGAGATCGGCGTCGAGGTTTACGCCGAGGACATGCCCGGCGGCAGCCGCGTGCACACCAACTCCTGCCTGGTCACCATGGTCGCCGTGGACGACAACGGCCGCCCCTCACCCGTCCCGCCCCTCCTCGTGGAAACCCCCGAGGAAAAGGCCCGCTGGGCCGCCGCCGAAGCCCGCCGCC
The DNA here is from genome assembly GCA_965283875.1 of uncultured Elusimicrobia bacterium. Taxonomy (GTDB): domain Bacteria; phylum Elusimicrobiota; class Elusimicrobia; order UBA1565; family UBA9628; genus GWA2-66-18. The sequence continues at coordinate 1,086,988 of CBDIQC010000001.1, forward strand.
AAGCCCGCCGCTGACCTCGGACGCCCCCGTTTACCGGCGGGCCACCCCTGTCACCCCCGCCTGCCCCCCTCTTTGCCCCGCGCCACGGCGCCAAACATCCCCCTCTAGAGGGTGGGAAAAATACCCCCTCAAACGCGAAAAGATGACACTTGACGGACGGTTGTTCCGTGATAAAATCAAGGTGGCCCCGTCGACGAGGATGGGGGGCTTCGCCGAGAAGCTCGTGTAAGTCGCATATAGAGGTGTTTACGCATGCAAGGCAAAGTGAAGTGGTTCAACGATCAGAAGGGATACGGCTTCATCACTCCCGATGACGGCACCCCGGACGTTTTCGTCCATCACAGCGCGATTCAGGCGCAGGGTTTCCGCTCCCTCTCCGAGAACCAGGCGGTCCAGTTCGATCTTAACCAGACCGACAAGGGCCCGAAGGCTGCCAACGTCACCAAGCTCTAAGAGCTGACGTAGGGCCTCACAATGACCCCCCGACCGGTACACCCGGTCGGGGGGTTTCATTTGGTCCTGGTAGGGCTTGGATTGCCCTGTTATGCTGTCCCTGTATGCGTTATCTGGTGCTGGCCGCCGTCATTTTCTGCGCCGTCGGCTGCCGCCGCGACCCCATCGGCGCCGCCGACTTGGACCGCTTGGAGGCGTCGCTTGCCCTGACCCCGGCGCAGAGACCGGCCTGGCTGGCCTTCCGCAAAGAAGCCGAAGCCCTCAACGGCTCTCAAGCCGCCTGGCGGGTCCAACTCAGCGAAGCCCTATCCGGGGAGCGCTTCGATGCCTCGCGCGCTCACACCGCGGCCGATACCGCCCGAGAGGACGCCGGACGCCTCATCGAGGCCTGGCAGGAGCTGGACGCGACCTTAAGTCCGACTCAGAGGGCTGCCCTCAAGGACCTCGACCGCTGACCCGCGCCGCGTTCACGGCTTCGTCGATTGGCCGCTGCGCGGGTCGTGGCGCCAGCCAATCAGGCTGAGCGCCGTCATCAAAACGGCCACGAGGCTGAATCGGTTGAGGGCGGAGTTCGGCAGGCCGGCGCTCACGCGCACGCGGTGAAGGACGGTCGCGATGAGACCGGCGACGGCGAACAGGTTCATCCAGAACCTGGCGTAAGTCTTGTCGGCGCGTCTTGAGGTCATCCCAGGTCGGCGGGGAGCTTGGGCGGCTCGGGCTGCTCTTCGCCTTTGCGGACGCGGTCGATCTTCTGCACCGCGCCGTCCAGGCGTTTGAACGACTTCTGCTCGATGTCGTCGTAGAGCTCGCTGACCTTGGCGATCTTCTCGCCGAGGTCGGCGAAGCGGGCCTTGAAAGTGTCGTAGGTGGCCCCGAACTGGCCGATGAGCTTGAGCACTTCCTGGGTGGCCTGGGTGAAGTGGAAGTGGTCGAAGGCCTGGCGGACGACGCCGAGCACCGCGTAAAGCGTGAAGGGCGAGCACAACACCACCTTCTGGGCCAACGCCTCATCGCTGATGCCCGGAAAGCTCTCCTGGATGTAGGCGTAAACCTGCTCGTTGGGGATGAACAGGAGCACGTAATCGAGCGTCCCCTCCTCGGGGCTGACGTAGCCGCGGGTGGTGACCTCCTTGATGCGGGCCTTCACGTCCTTCTCGAATTCCTTCTTGAAACGGAGCTTGTCTTCCGGTGTGACCGCGTGCGACAGGCGCAGCCAGTTGTCGAGCGGGAACTTCACGTCCATGTTGAGCTTCTTGCTGTCGGGCAGCAGGAAGGTGAAGTCGGGACGCACGGTGGAGGTGTCGAGCGCGCGGTTCTTCTTGTACTGGATGCCCTCCTGGAGGCCGGACGCCCGCAGGATGTCCTCGGCCATGCGTTCGCCCCACTGGCCGCGGGCGCGCGAGTTGTCGAGCATGGAGCGCAGGCCCTCGGTCGAGGTCGCGAGCTTGGCGGTCTGGTCGGCGGCGTCTTTGAGCCCCTTCTCGAGCGAGCCGTATTTGGTCGCCCGGTCGGCCTCGAACTTGCGGACCAGCTCCTCGTAGTTCTTGAGGCGCTCGGACAGCTTCTCGACCGCGTTCTCGACGGCGACGCGTTTCTCGTCGAGGTCCCCCTTCTGCTTGACGCGCTCGGTCTCGAACTTCTGCTCGGCCAGCTCGAGGAAGCGGCGGAAGTCCTCGGTCTGCTGCAAACGCGTCGCCTCCTGGTTCTTGGCGGAGGAGAAGAAAACGAGGTAGAAGACGACGCCCGAGATGGCGGCGCCGGCGAGCACGGCGAGCACGACGGTGAGCGCGTTCATTTCTTCTTGCGGGACAGGATGCGGACGGTCTCGAGGTCGATCACCTCGTCCTTGCAGGTCTTGCCCGTCTCGATGTAGAGCTTCAGCTTGGCGACGCAGTCCTCCCAAGCCCGCGCGTAGCGGTCGTAGTGGCCGTCGGCCGCGGCCGGGAAACCCGCGTGCAGGAGCGACACCTCGCAGCTCTTCAGCCGCGGGTTGATAAAAAAGGAGGAGAGCGGCGGCACGTCCTTCTCGCCGCGGACCGGCTTCCACATCCACGCGACCTTGCGGCCGGGCTCGAGATCCACGAAGAACCCCTCGCGCTCCCCGAAGCCCGACGCGGGCTTGGTCTTAGGCCAGACCAAGCGCAGGCGTCCGGCGTTGCGCGCGTCGGTCTCGGCGCCCAGCAGCCACCAGCGCGTCAGCTCGCGCGCGGACGTCAGCGCGGCATAGACGCGTTCGGGCGCGGCTTTCAGCGGCACCTCGTAGCGGATGTCGCGCGTCGCGCCCCGGCGGGGACGGGTGGTATCGGCGGGGGCCATCGCCGTCTAGTTTAGCACGCGACCGCGACCGCGGCCAGGGGGTCAGTTATCGACGGCCGAGCCGCTTTTGCCCGGTCCCGGCAGGCGGATCTTGCGGCCGCCCGGGCCGCGCGTGATGGGCAGGAAGGAGCTGACGAGCTGGTTGAAGTTCTCGTCGTACTTGTTATAACCGCCGCGCGTCGCGGGATAGGTCAACACGTAGAAACCCTCGCCCATGGGGACGACGACGTAGGCGTGCTGGCGCACGTTGTAGGTGATGCCCGCCTCCTCGTCCACCTCGACGCCGTTGCGCGTCGCGGCCGGAACGGGAATGCGCGACAGCACCACGAACAGGCGCGCCTTGAGACCCGACTGGCGCAGATCGATGTCCTTGAGCGGGGTCTTGAACTCGTATTCCGGGCCGTAGATCTCGTTGAGCGTGCGCTTGATGAAGTCGTCGGCGCTCGCGTACGACTCGAGGCGACCGTCGCGCATCATGCGGGGCCAGAAATTGCGGTACCAGCGCACGCTCATGCTCGGCACGCCCAGATAGAAGGAAGGATCGAAAGGTCCGACGAAATTGACGTGGGCGAAGGCCGTGCCGTCGCCTTCCTGGTCGGTGATGACCTGCCAGCCCCAGGGCACGGCGGCCGTGAAGTCACCGTTGACCGCGCGATAGGAGACGTATTTCGGAGGGGTGCAGCCGGCGGCCAGCAGGCAGGCCGCCGCGACGAGGGTGAGGGCGCGATTTTTAAGCATCAGCGAGACCGGAGTATAACAGGACTCGGGGGCTTTGTCCATGTCACGGCTCCCGCGCCGCGTCGGCGAGCGCCGCGAGGCGGGCCGCGATACGTTTGGCTTCGCCCGGCTCGACGGCCGCGAGCAGCCGCTCGAGGATGGCGGCCTCCGACGCGGCCTCGCGCCGGCGGCGGGCCTCGCGCGCGGCGCGGCGCAACGCGGCGGCGCCGTCCGAGGCGCGGCCCAACGCCTGCAGCACCGCGCCGTGCATGGCCAATATCTCCGGGTCGCGGCCTCGCCCGAGACGCTCGCTCGCCTGCCCCAGCAGCCACTCAGCCTTGTCTTTGAGGCCGAGCCGATGCAGCACGTACGCCTTCCAAATCAGCGGCTGCACCGCCGCGGGAACCGACACCATCCACGCGTCGAGCTCCTCGAGCACCTTGGCCGCGCGGCGCGGATCGGCGATGGCGGCGTCGAGCGTCTCGGGCCAGAGCCGGTTGGGCGCGACGAGGCGCGGCGGCGTCTGGTTGAAGAGCACCGCGTTGGGACCGTCGCGTTTGACGTACACGAGCGCGTCGTCGTCGGCGAACGCCAGGCGCCAGGCCGGGTCCGCGTCGAGCGGCGACGCCGGCGCGCCCGCGCGACGGTTGGGCAGGACGGCGTAATCGAAGCGATAGATGCCGTCGAGATGCGCCCAAAGCCGCGGCCAATCGCGCGCGTCGCGCAGGAACTGGGCGGTATAAAGGCCCGCGCGCCCGTCCGTGAACACCGGCCGGTCGGTCAGACCGATGAGCTCCGCGCCCAGCTCCGGCGGGTTGAACAACCGGCCCGCCACGCCAGACGATTTCAGGTAATGAGCCGCGCCCTCGAGCACCGGGGCGCCGTAGCCCCGAGCATAGGACAGCGGCGCGACCGCGACGCGGTGCACCACGAGCAGGGCGAACGCGAGCACCGACCAACGCAGGACCCGCGGCCAGGTGTCGTCGCGCGGCCGCAGAACGTGGCCCAAGGCGAGCGCGATGACCGGGCAGGCCGCCAGTACGGCCAGCGGCCGCAAGGCGGGCAACGCGAAGGACAAGGCGATGCAGGTCGCCGCGATGAGGGTGGTCACGAATTCCTGCTGCAGCGTCATCCAGCAGGCGGCCAGCCCTCCGAGCGCGAAAAGTGTCCACAACGAGAGCCACGAGGCCGTCCACCCGCCGAGGAACGGCACCCCGTCGGAGAACGTGCGCCCGAGCAATCCCCAGCCGTGAGGGTTCCACGACAAGGCGAGCACGGCGACGATGGCCAACACCCAGTAGCCCGCGCGCTCCCTCGCGGCCGTGCGCAGGGACGCCTTGAACGCCTTCAGGCCCACGAACCACACCGCGAGGATGGCCGAGGAGCCGTGCAGGTTCGCCCAAAGCGCGGTGAGCAGGGCGGCCGTCGCCGCGTCCTTCCAGCGGAAACGGGTGCGCGGCCGAAGCAGGCGGATGAACAGGGCGGTAAATAGCAGGTCGAAGACGGCGGGGGTCTCAGTGAAGCCCGGCCATGCCGCGCAGGCGCCCAAGGCCAGCAAGGTCGCGGCCGCCAGCGGGCTGCCGTGGTTGACCGGCAGCAGCAGCGCGAAGGCGAACGCCAGCACCACGCTCTTGAGGACGAACAGCGCGCGCCGGCCGCCGGCCTGCTCGGTTTTGGCCATGACGACGTCGGCCAGCCAGGAGTCCGTGCTCCAGCGCGCGCCCGAAACGCCGGCGGAGAACGGGTCCGTGCCGGGCAGCGCGCCCTCGGCGACGATGCGTTGGCCGGTCTTGAGGTGCAGCCAGGTCCGCGGCTCGTGCGCCGATCGCAGCCCGAGCAGCAGGACGAAGACGAACAGGAGGACCGATAACGGCCAATGCGGGTGGTGCGGCTTCTCATGCGCGTGCGCCGGCGCGCGGCCGTGGGCCTTCATTGGCCCGAATTCTACCAATAAGAGGAAGGCTCCTCGGCCCCGGAAAACGCTAGAATCGGCGGACAACGGAGAACCCATGGATTTCGAACCCACTGACGAGCAGAAAACCATCCGCGACACGGTCCGCAAGTTCGCGGAGGCCAAGATCAAGCCCGCCGCCCACGAACTCGACGAGAAGGAGGAGTTCTCCGCGGAGCTGACGCGCGGCATGGGCGAGCTGGGCATCTTCGGCATCATCGTGCCCGAGGAGTTCGGCGGCCAGGGCCTGAAATACGCCGAATACTGCATCGCCGTCGAGGAGCTCGCGCGCGTGGACGGCTCGCACGCGGCGACCGTCGCGGCGGGCGTGTCGCTGGGCATCGCGCCCATCCTCTACTTCGGCAGCGACGAGCAGAAGAAGAAGTACCTCCCCCGCCTCGCGGCCGGCGAGGGGCTGTTCGCCTTCGGCCTCACCGAGCCCGGGGCCGGCTCCGACTCGCGCGGCTCCAAAACGACCGCGGTCGAGAACGCGGACGGCAGCTGGACCATCGACGGCGCCAAGATCTTCATCACCAACGGCTCGACCGAGATGACCGACGGCGTCATCGTGCAGGCCGTCAGCGGCCGCAACGAATCCGGCGACCCGGAGTTCACCTGCTTCATCGTGCCCAAGGGCACGAAAGGCTTCTCGACCAAGACGATGCACAAGAAGCTGATGTGGCGCGCCTCCAACACCGCGGAGCTCTACTTCGACAAGGTGAAGGTGCCCGCGTCGAACATGCTCGGCAAACGCGGCGCGGGCTCGCGCCAGATGCTCAAGACGCTCGACGCCGGCCGCCTATCCATCGCGGCCATGGGCCTGGGCTGCGCGCAAGGCGCTTACGAAGCGGCGCTCGCCTACGCCCAGCAGCGCCAGCAGTTCGGCAAACCCCTCTCGCGCTTCCAGGCCATCGCCTTCAAGCTCGCCGACATGGCGCTCAAGATCGAACACGCCCGCGTGTTCCTCGCCAAGGCCTGCTGGCTGCGCGACAACGGCAAACCCTTCGGCAAGGAATCGGCCATGGCCAAGCTGTACTGCTCCGAGGTGGCCCAAGAGGTCGCCAACGAGGCGGTGCAAATCCACGGCGGCTACGGCCTCATGAAGGAGTTCGACGTCGAGCGCTTCTACCGGGACCAGCGCCTGCTCCAGATCGGCGAAGGCACCTCGGAGATCCAGCGCCTCGTCATCAGCCGCGCCATCGGCTGCTGACCGACGGGCGTCAGTCCGCGTCGGCCGCGCGTTCGGCGAGGCGCCGGCGCACGAAGACGACGAGAAGCGCCGTGAGCCCGGCCATGAAGGCGCCCAACAGGAATCGGCGCAGGCCGCCGCCATCGTCCGGCGCGGGAAGCTCGGCGGGCATCTGCCGCATGCGGACCACGTCGCTCTGGCGGGCCCCGGGCTCGACGGCGGCGCCTTCCGCGCCCGGCGCGGCGCGTTCCACGCCGTAATCCAGGGTCGATTCGTAGTCGCGCGCCGAAGAGCCGGCATCCGCCGCGCCGCCGGCGCCGTTATCGCCGCCTGCGCCCAGCGCCCCCGATAACGCCTCGAGCAAAGCGCCCAAGCGGCTCTTCTTGCCGCCGCCGGCCGCGGGTTTACGGCTCGCCTCCTCCTCCGCGAGCTTCTTCTGGAACTCCTCGTCCTCCTTCTGCAGGCGGTCCCAGAACTCCTGGCCTCGTTTCGCGCGGGGCTTCTCTTCCTTCTTCGCCGTCTCCGCGCCGCCCGCGGCCAGCCGCTTCGTCGCGTCGAGCGACATGTTCTTGAGGTCCTCGGGCGCCACGTAGCGGCCCTTGGAATACGAGCCCTGCGTCGCGTTGGGATTGCAGTTGCCGTCGAGGCGGCCGCATGTGCGGCTCCATTGGAAGTCGCGGACCTCCGGCGTCGCGGTGACGTCCCTAAACGTGCTGGCGCGCAGCTCGGGTTTGGTCGCGTAATGCGAGCGCAGCTCCTGGAACTTGTCGCGCGGCAGAACCTGATGGAAATCCGGGCGCTGCATCTGCGCCAGCGGCTCGCGCCCGAGCCGGCTCTGGAGCTCGGCCACCTCCGCCGCCGAGGCCGGGGAGCCGTCCTTGCGCAGCACGGCCGCGCGCCCGCCGGCGCCTTCCCCCACCTTCAGCCCCATGTCGCGAAACGGCTGGCCCAGGCCGCCCGACTGAGCCACCTGCAGGTCGGACATACTCATGGCGGCGCCCAGGCCGCCCGTCGCTCCGCCCATGGACGCCCCGCCGCGCGAGCTGCCCGAGCCCGATGAGCCGCTAAAGCCTGACGAGCCGGCGCCGGATGAGCCCGAGCCCGAAGAGCCGACGCCCCCCGAGCCCCCTTCGCGCGGCCGGAACAGCCGCTGGATCATGCCCGTGAGACCACGCACCGAGCGTTCGGCGCGCTCCTGTCCCTCGGGCGCGATTCGAGTCGTATCAACGCGTTCGGCCGTATCACGCGCCGCTCTTTCGCCGGCGACCGCGGCCTCGGCCTGCGCGCGCGCGATGAAAGCATCGGTCGTTTCGCCATCCTGCCTGATTATCGGCGACACCAACGGAAGCGCCGCCGGCTCGGCGAGTTCACGCACAGTCGGACGTTCAATCGTCTCCACCAAAGGCACCAAAGGCGCTACCGTGAGTTGTGGCGCCGGGTTCTCTTTCGGCGTGACCGCCCGGTCTCTCGACGGCACGGGAATAAGCGGCAGGCCGCGTGCGGCCCGCTCGACGTTTTGACGCGCCACGTTTTCTTCATAAGACCGCCTCGTGAGATACCCCGCCACCTCGCTGTCGGACGGTACCGGCCGAAGCTCCCGGTTCTTTAGCCACTGCTCGATGTATGCATCGTCCGCGGCGCCGGCGCTTAGCGCCGTCAGCAGGGCTAGTCCGGCCAAGAAGTTCACGCGGTCTCCTTCATCCGCCGCCTCACGAAGACGGCGAGCAGGAAGGCGAGGCCCGCCATGAAGCCTCCCAACAAGTAGCGCCGCAGGTTCGCGCCCGCCGGCGGCGACTTGGTCACCTGGCGCATCCGCGTGACGTCACTGTCGCGGCGCGGCGCGCCCGCTTCGACGCCGGCGCCCGCGGCGCCCGACGCGGCGGCCGCGTCACCGTAGCTCGGCGCCTCGGCGCTCGCCCCGTAGTCCGTCGCGGCGGAGCCGGCCTCACCGGACCCGCCGCCCAGCGCGCGCGACAACGCGTCGAGCATGGCGCCGAAGCCGCTGCGGCCCGCGGGCGCCCCGCCGGCTGCTTGGCGGCTCTCCCGTTCCTTGGCGACGTTTCGACGGTATTCGGCGTCCTCCGCGCGCAGCTTCTCCCAGAAGCTTTTGCTGGAGCTCTCCGTCGGTTTGGCGTCCTTCTTCTCCTGCGCTCCGTCCGCGGCGAGCCGCTTCGTCGCGTCGAGCGACATGTTGTTGAGGTCCTCGGGCGCCACGTAGCGGCCCTTGGTGTAGGCGCCCTGCGTCGCGTTGGGGTTGCAGTTCCCATCAAGGCGCCCGCACGTGCGGCTCCACTGGAAGTCGCGGACGTCCGCCGTCGCGGCCACGTCTTTGAAGGTGCTCCCGCGCAGCTCGGGTTTGCTCGCGTATCGCGTACGAAGCTCCGCGAACTTATCACGCGGGATGACCTGATGGAAATCCGGCCGCTGCATCTGCGCCAGCGGCTCGCGGCCGAGCCGCTTCTGCAGCTCGCCGATTTCCGCGGCCGATGCCGGAGCGCCGTCGGCGCGCATCACCGCCGCAGCGCCGCCGGGACCGGCGCCGACCTTAAGCCCCATGTCGCGGAAAGGCTGGCCCAGTCCGCCCGACTGCGCCACCTGCATCTCGGACAGGCTCATGGCGCCGGGAGCGCCGCCGCTGCCGCTCATCGACGGTTTGGGAGCCGACATCGTCTTGCCGCCGGCGCCGGGAGAGCCGGGTCCGCCAGGTGAGCCGCCGCCGGGCAACGCAGCGGCGTCCGGGTCCGCAGGTTTGAACAGGCTCTGGAACAGCCCGGTCAGCCCCTGCGCGTTCTGCTCCGCGCGGGCCTGCTGTTGGGCCGTGATTTGCGGAGCGGCGGCGGCCGGATTGCTCATCGCCAGGGCCACGCGTTCACGGTAGGCCGCGTCCGATTCGCCTTCCAAACGCGGCGGCGGCGCGTCGGGAAGCGGCGCGGACACCGCTCCGTTGGGGGTGACGACGCCGGACGGTGCGACGAGTCCGACGGGAGCGACGCCGTCGCCGGACGGCGGCGTGTCCTGCCCGGCGGCGCTGGTCCGCGCGGCGGCACGTCTTCGCATCGCCTCTACAATCCCGCCAGAGGTACGGCGTCGGCGATGGTCGAGCGGGTCAGGGGCCGGCGCTGGCGTCACGACGTCGTCGCGCTGCGGCAATAACCCGCGCTCTCGTCGCCATTCCACACCGGCCGGTGAAACGAGGAAGTCGGCGATATAAGCGTCCGTAGGCTTCACGCCGTTGTTCATATCGGTCAAATAAGCAGTGATGTCGTTGCGGTCGGCCGCTTTCACGGACGCTGCAAACAATAAGAAAAAGACGGTGGTGGCGAACAAGCGCAATTACTCTAATTATTCGCCCGCAACGCCACCCTGTCAAGGCCGTCCCGAGAGGGGTAGAATACACCCGTGGCCATGCCCGCCGGCGGTTTAAAACGCCTTCTGCCTCTCTTGGCGCTCCTCGCCGCGGTCGGCGCGTTGAGCCTGGTCGCGCGTTCGACCGACCTCGGCCGCGTGGCCGAGCTCAAAACCGTGGACTGGCGCTTCCGTTCCTACAGCACGGCGTCTCGCCACGACCCGGACATCGTGCTCGTGGTCGTGGACCAGGCCAGCCTCGACCATTTCGAGAAGGACGGCGTGTATTGGCCCTGGCCGCGCAGCATCTACGGCGCCGCGTTATCCTTCCTTAAGAAAGGCGGGGCCCGCGCGGTCGTCCTCGACATCCTCTTCAGCAACCCCTCCGCCATCGGGGCCGACCAGGACGTCGAGCTCGCCAGAGCGTTCAAGGATTTCGGCAACGTCGTCGCGGCGATGGAGACCAGCCCGTACCCCGACGAGCGGCGCGCCGCCGCGCCGCCGGCGCGGTTCGCGACGGCCGCGCCGGCGCTGGCCGCCGCGGCACCGGCGCGGCAATCCGTCGCGGCCGCCGAAGGCCTGAGCTGGCCAGCCGCCGCCCGCTTCCTCGGCGACACCTCCATGCCGCCCGACCTCGACGGGATTTTTCGGCGAGTGCCGCTGGCCGTGCGTTTCGGCGACGCGTTGTACCCGACCTTGCCCTCCGCCGCCGCGATGGCGGCCACGGGCAAATCCTCGCCGAGCTCGCGCCGCCCGAAGGCGGCCCGTTGCCCGTGCGTTTTCACGGCAAAAGCTCGAGCCAAGACCCGCGCCTCAAGACCTACGAGGTCCACCCCATCGGGGACCTCATCCTCGCCTGGCAGGCGCTCTCCGAGGGCCGCAAACCCGCGCTCGACCCGGCGCGCTTCAAGGACAAAACCGTCTTCATCGGCATGACCGCCGCGGGCCTGCTCGACAACCGCCCCTCCCCCGTCTCGCCCGTCTTCCCCGGCACGGAGATTCTCGCCGCCGCGACCGACAACCTCGTCAACCGCGATTTCCTGAAAACGTGCGGGACGGGCTCGGCGCTGGCGCTCATCCTCGCCGGCCTGCTCGCGGCCGGGCTCGCGTCGCGGCTGTCGAAATACGCGTGGATGTCCTTCGGCCTCGCCTTGGCCGCGTCCGCCGCGTTGGCCGGCGTCGCGGTCGCGGCCTTCCGCCACGGCCTCCTGCTCGACGTCGCCGCGCCGCAGCTCGCGCTCTGGCTCGGCTTCGCCGCCGCTTCCGCCTGGAGCTACGCCGTCGAAGGCCGCCAGCACCGCTACATCCAGGGCGCCTTCGGCCACTACCTCTCCCCCGAGATCGTGCGCCGCATCTCGGAGAGCCCCGAGAGCCTGCGCCTGGGCGGCGAACGGCGCGAGGTCACGTTCTACTTCTCCGACATCGCGGGCTTCACCACCTTCTCCGAGAAGCTCGAGCCCGAGGCGTTGACCAAGCTGATGAACACCTACCTCGGCGAGATGACCGACACCGTGCTCGAAACCGGCGGCACGCTCGACAAATACATCGGCGACGCCGTGATGGCGTTCTGGGGCGCGCCGCTGCCCATGGACGGCCACGCGCTGGTCGCCTGCAAGGTCGCGCTGACCAACCAGAAGAAGCTGGTGCGCCTGCGCGAGGAGTGGGCCAAGGCCGGCTGGCCGCCGGTCCACAACCGCATCGGCCTCAACTCGGGCCCGGCCATCATCGGGAACATGGGCTCTCCCAAACGCTTCAGCTACACCGCCATCGGCGACAACGTCAACCTCGCCTCGCGCCTGGAAGGCGCCAACAAGCCTTACGGCACGGGCATCATGATCTCGGAGTCCACGCGCCTGGCCGCCGGCGACGCCATCGAGGTCCGCGAGCTTGACTACATCAAGGTGAAAGGAAAGAATCTCCCCATCCGCGTCTTCGAGCTGCTCGGCCTCAAGGGCGAGACGGACCCGAAGCTCCTGGCCAAGGCGCGGCGCTTCGAGGCGGGCCTGGCGCATCTGCGCGCGCGCCGGCTCGACGAGGCGGAGGCGGCGTTTCGCGCCGTCGTCGCGGAGCACGGCCCGGACGACTCGTGCGAGCTTTTCCTCGAACGCTGCGCCGAGGTCCGCGCCGAGCCGCCGCCGCCGGATTGGGACGGGTCGTTCGCGTTGACGGAGAAATAGGAGCCTTATGAAGAAGAAGATCGCCGTCCTGCTCGCGGCCGCGGGCTTTCCCGCCGCCGCGCTCGCCGCCACGGTCACCGTGCTGGTCCAAGAGACCGCCGTGCGCAAGAAGCCCCAGTTCTTCGCCCCCTCCGTCGGCGCCGCCAAGCTCGGCCAGTCCTTCGAGGCCGAAGGCCCCGACGACGGCTGGTACAAGGTGGACGGCCGCCTCGACGGCTACATCCACGCCAGCGCGGTCACCGCCAAGAAGGTGAAGATCGGCGCCGGCGACACGGTGGGCGGCGGCGCCAGCGCCGAAGAGGTCACCCTCGCGGGCAAAGGCTTCAACGCCCAGGTCGAGAAGTCCTACGGCGCCAAAAACGGCTCCGCGGACTTCTCCGCGGTCAACGCGATGGAGCGCCGCGGCGTGTCGGAGAACGCCGTGCTCGACTTCATGCGCGCGGGCGGCCTGCTGCCCGAGGGAGGCGCCCGATGAAACGCGCGCTCCCGCTGCTGCTCCTGCTGCTCGCCGGCTGCGCCGGCCTCGAGCAATACGGCCTGGGCGCCGACAGCGCCGTCGGCCAGCGCCTCAAGAAGGTCGATCTCGACAAGGTCGGCAAAGGCGTCACCGCGCTGCGCAAAGGCGTCGAGGAGATCTCCGAGAGCGAGGAGTATTACATCGGCCGCGCGGTGTCCGCGCAGATTCTCGCCCGCTACAAACCCTGGCGCAACGAGGCCGCCAACCTCTACGCCCAGAAGGTCCTGCAGGCGGTCGCCATGGCTTCCGACCGTCCGAACACCTTCAAGGGCTGGCACGTCCAGCTCCTCGACAGCGACGAGGTCAACGCCTTCGCCGCGCCCGGCGGCTTCGTTTTCGTCACCCGCGGCATGGTCAAGCGCACCAAGACCGAGGACGAGCTGGCCGGCGTGCTCGCCCACGAGGTCGCGCACGTGGTCAAGAAACACGGCCTCAAGACCATCCAGACCGCGCGCCTGACCTCCGCGTTCACCATCCTCGGCTCCGAAGCCGCCAAGAGCTACACGCCCCAGCAGGTCTCGCAGCTGACGTCCGCCTTCGAAGGCGCGGTCGAGGACGTGGTCAACAAGCTCGTGGTCAACGGCTACAGCCGCGACAAGGAGTTCGAGTCCGACCGGCTCGGCGCGGACTACGCCAAGGCCGCGAACTACGACCCCAACGCGCTGAAGGCCTTCCTGGAGCGCCTCGGCTCCGACGACAAGGGCGGCGGCGTGTTCAAGACGCACCCCTCGTCGGCCAAACGCGTGGACGAGCTGGGCTCGCTATCCGCCTCGGCCTCGCACAAGAAGCCCGGCGTGCGCCAGGCCCGCTACAACGCCGCGCTGCGTTAGAACCCCGGGCCATTTGGCCGCCCCCGTGGGGGTCCCACGGCCCATGCGGCTCGCGTGCTTCCTCTATACAATGAAGCCGTGAGCGACATGCGGCCTTTTTGGCTGCTTCTGCTGGCCGTTCCCGCCTCCGCGACCCGCGTCGTGGTGCCCCGGGTGCCCTCGGTGACGTCCGTCTCACCGCTGGGAACCGGCATGGCGGCGCCGACCCTGCGCCTGACGGGAACCACCTCCCCGCTCTCGGCGCCGCTCGGCGCCCCGACCGTCGGTTTCCCCCAGCTGCCGCCGGCGCCCGCGCTCGCCTTGCCCCGGCAGGCCGCGCCGGCCGACGCGCCGAAGCCTCTCGTGCCGGGCCTGCCCGCGGTGCCGATGCCCAATTTCATCCCGCAGGCCGCCCGCGCCGACGCCCCGCTCGAGGACCTCACCGGCGGCGGCCGCGCGCAGTTCGATCTGGCCGCGCCCGCCAAAGGCGCGGTGGACGTCTCCGGCGCGCGCGCCGCGTCGCCCTCCGGACCCGCGCTCGAGCCGGGCTGGACGCTCGGCTCCTTCGAGGGCGATGGCGGGCTCCCCGTCAGCTACAAACGCCGCGCGGGCGCCGACGCGACGGCCCCCGCCCGCGTGTTCTCCGGAGGCCTGGCGCTCAACGAGAGCTACGACACCCTTTTCGCCGGACGCCCGGCCGCCCGCGACGAATATTTCCTATGGACCCGCGCCCACGCCCCGACCGGCTGGACGCCGACGCGTTCGCCGCTCGACGCGGACGCGCGCGACCTCGCGCGTATGCTCGTGACCGCGGCCCGCGAGAACGCCTCCGGCAAAACCGAGCTCGTGCTGCATTCCTTCGGCACGCTCGTCTTCCAGCGCCTGCTCCAGCTGCGCGGCGAACCCGTCGTGGACGCGGCGCTGGCGACCTTGGCGGGCCAACGCGTCGTGTTCCTGCACGGCACCACGCGTTACGAAGGCTCGGAGCGGCGCGCCGGCCGCGAGTTCGAGCAGATGGGCCAGGCCACGCGCGCCTTCACCGACTGGCTCAACACCGCCGATTCGATGGTCGAGCTCTGGGAGAGCACCGCGCGCCTCAACCCGCTGCTGGGCCCGGCCGTGGAGATGTGGCTCGCGCAGTGGCGCGTGCAGCGCCGGCAGGTGCTCGCGATGGCCTCGCGCGACGCGGTGGCCATGATGCGCCAGGACCTCGCCGAGCCCTGGGCGCCCGAGCTCGAGCCCCACCGCCGCCGCTTCCAGGCCGCGCTCGAACGCGACGCGCTCGACCCGGGCTGGCAGGAGGCGCTGCTGCGCCGCTCCGGCGACATGTTCCGCCTCGCCATGACCCCCGCCGACGTCAAACACCTGCGCAAGCTCGGCGTCCAGCTCGAGATGGTCCACGCCCGCGGCGACAAGCTCCTCAACTGGGAGACCGCCCGCGCGCTCTACGATTTGTACGGCGTGAAATCCCCCGCCGAGCTTCCGCCCGCCGGCACCGTGCTCGAAGGCCGCGGCGCGCGCGCCATCGTCGTGGACGGCGACCACTACTGGCCGCTCAAGCGCCCCGGCGAGCTCGCCCGCCTCCTCGACCGATGAAGGCCGTCCGCGCCCTCGGGCTGCAGCTGGGCCTGCCGCGCGTTCCCGTGTACGCCGCGCGCGAGACGGAAGATCTCACCACGCGCGCCGAGCGCGCGGCGAACTCGGTGCACCTCGACGCCCAGCACATCGCTCCGCCGAAATCATTCTGGACCCCTTTGCCCAAGGCCGTGCCCGGCCTCCTCGTCGAGGGCACCTTGGCGCCGGACCATCACGCGCGTTATCTTCTGCGCGTTCCCAAAGATTGGAACGGCCGTCTCGTCGTCGCGGCCGCCTCCGGCGTGACCGGCGAGCGCACCTACGACCTCTACCTCTCCGACTACCTGCTGTCGAAAGGCTACGCCTTCGCCGCCACCGACAAAGGCGTCCACCTGGGCCTGGTGGACGACGTCATCGTCATCCCGCAGACGCCGGAGTCCTCGCTGCGCCGCTGGGCCGGCCGACTCGAGGACCTCGCCGTCGCCGCGAGCGCGGAGTGCGCCAAGGCCCGCGGCAAGAAGCCCGCCTACGTGTACGCCGCGGGCCTGTCCAACGGCGGCTACGTCGCGCGCAAGGCCGCGGAATCCTCCAGCGGCCTGTTCGCCGGCGCCATCGAGGTGTCGGGCGTGCTCTGGCGCGCCGACGCCGGCAACATCCTGCGCGAGCTGCCCGCCGCCCTGCGCGCCGCGGTCGCCGCGCCCTTCGACCGCAAGGCGCTCGCCGCCGCCGGCTACCCGGCCTTCGACGCGAAGTGGGAGCCGGTCGTGGCCTGGTACCGCGACATGTATTGGTCGGCCGTGCTGCACATGTTCATCGGCGACCTCGATCCGACTTACGCGGGCGAGGCGGAGCGCTACGACTTCTCAGCGCGCCCCGCCGCCATCGAAGCCGTCCGCGCCTTCGAGAACACCGGCGACCTCAAGGTGCCTCTCGTCTCCATCGCCGGCCGCCAGGACTGGCTCATCCCCTGCGCGTCCCACGCCGAAGCCTACGCCGCGTTGATCCGGAAGGCCGGCAAGTCGGCCCTGCACACGCTCGAGGTGGTCGAGGACGCCGCGCACATCGACACCAACGCCGAGACCTTCCCCTTCATCGCCCCGCTCATGCCGCGCCTGCACGCGGCCTTCGACGCCCTGACGGTCCGCGTCGAGAGCGCTACTGCGCCGTCCAGCCCCCGTCCACGCTGAGCGAAGAGCCGCTCATCTGCGCGGCCGCGTCCGAGCACAGGAACACCGCAAGGCCGCCGATCTGCTCGGGCGTGGCGAAGTCCCCGGAAGGCTGCTTCTCGGCGAGCAGGCGTTTGCGCGCCGCCTCCTCGCTGAGCCCCTCGCGTTTGGCGAGCGCGTCGATCTGCTTCTGGACGAGCGGGGTGAGCACCCAGCCCGGGCAGATGGCGTTGCACGTGATGCCCGACCCCGCGGTCTCGAGCGCGGTCACCTTGGTCAGCCCGACCAGCCCGTGTTTGGCCGCCACGTAGGCGGCTTTGCCCGTCGAGGCGACCAGCCCGTGCGCGGACGCCAGGTTGATGATGCGGCCCCAGCCGCGCCGGCGCATGCCCGGCAAAGCGGCCTTGATGCTGTGGAAGCTCGATGAGAGGTTGATGGCGAGCACGGCGTCCCATTTGTCCTCGGGGAACTCCTCGATGGGCGCGACGTGCTGGATGCCGGCGTTGTTGACCAGGATGTCCACCGCGCCCAGCTCCTTCTCGCCGGCGCGCACGAGGTGCACGATGTCCGCGGGTTTGGACATGTCGGCGCCGTGGTAGCCCACGCGCGCGCCCGACAGGCGGGCCAGCCCCTCGCGCAGCTCCTCGATGAGCGCCTTGTCGCCGAAGCCGTTGAGCATCACCGCCGCGCCCTGCGACGCCAGCGCCCGGGCGATGCCCAGCCCGATGCCGCTCGTCGAACCCGTCACCACCGCCGCCTTGCCCTTGAGAGTCACGCGCGCCCCCGTGTGTTCAAATCAAAGCCCCCTCCCAGAATCGAACTGGGGTAGCTTGTTTACAAAACAAGTGCTCTACCACTGAGCTAAGGGGGCGTCACGACGGAGTTTAACAGGTTGGGCCGGGCTTGGGGAGGGGTGCGGCGGCCCAGCGTCCGGTCCGCGTAACGAACGACCTCCTCCCAATAACCGCGGTCCATGGTGTGCCAGGTCCAGCGGCGGTGTTGGACCGCGCGTCCGGGGGCGCCGAGCAGGCGGTACACGGCCTCGGCGCGGCGCAGGCTCTCCGCCGCGCTCCAGTAGTTCGACCACACGTCCAGACGTCCCTCGGTGTCGAGCAGCGGGCGCGGCGCCACGAGCGCGACCAGCTCGTCTTGGTCCACCGGCAGACGACTCGGATCGTCGGCGTAGCCGCGGAAGGCGTCCGCGAACCAATGCGGGTAATCCCGCGTGATGCGGCCGACGCTCTCGAGGCGGTTGCCGCGACTGAGCGCCATGCCGCCCGTGCCCGACTGGTGCGGCACGACCAGCGCGAAACGTTCGTCGAGCGCTCCGGCCAGCAGCGCCGCCTTGCCGCGCCGCGAATGGCCCCAGACGATGAGGCGCGCCGGGTCCACGTCGGGGTCGCGCGCGAGTTGGTCGGCGACGCGCCGCAGGCCCCACGCCCAGGCGGCGACGGCGCCCCAGGAGCCCGGCAGGTCGCGGCGCACGCCGTCGCCGTCGGGCCGGTCGAGCTCGACGTCGCTTTCATGAAAGGTGGCGAGCGCGTAGCCCGACGCGAGCAGCGTCTCCACCGACCAGAACGCCGTCTGCCCGCCGCGGCGGCTCCAGCGGAAGAAGCCGCAGGCCGGATGGAGCCACGCCTTCGTCTCGCGCAGGACCGGGTCCGGGAGCACGGCCTGGTTGCCGCATTTGTTGGCCGCGACGATGACGGGGAAGGGCCCGGGGCCCGGCGGGAGGAACACCGCGAGCTCGATGACGCGGCGCGTGCCTTCGAGCCGCAGGGCGGCCTGTTTCACGCGGCCGTTTTTAAGCTGCGCGGCCTCGGCTCGTTCGACGACGACCCGCCGCGGCGGCGGCGCCTCGCCGTACACGTGCCTTTCGAAGAGGCGGATGAGCTCCGGGCGACGAACCTCGCGCCATTGCTTCGGCGTGAGCACGGGTTTCCCGTCGGACGTCGTCAACGCGTCCGCGCCGCGCGCGCGGGCATCAGGGCAGCGAGCGCGAGAAAAGTTAAGGCGCGGCGGGACACGGCCCGTTGGCGTAGCCGAGCGTGCGGTTCTCGGCCTGCTCGACGCACCACAGGTGGCAGCGCAGGTAGGTCTTGCCGTTATGGCAGGCGAGCTCGTTGACCGGGTCGATGCCGTCCTGCCACAGGTCGCCGCAGCCCGACACGGCGCGCCCGACGCGGTTGAGCGACACGCAATCGTCGCCGCGGCTGTCCGAGGTGAACTGGACCAGGTGGAGCCACGGCGCCGCCGCGCTGCGGCCCGTTTCGAAAGCGGGCAACGCGCCGTTGACGCCGTAAACGGACGGCGCGATGAGCGCGCGCGCGCCCATGCGCATCAGGATGTACTCCGGGCTGATGAGCGCGGGCCGCCCCACGAGCTGGGCGATGACAGCGCTCGAATCGCTCCACGGCCCGATGATGTTGCTCTCGATGAGCATGGGCTGCGTTTCGGCCCCGTTCTCGTTGACGACCCACGAGGCGGCGATCAGCCCCGGGCGCGAGCCCGGCCAGCGGTTGCCGACGATGTCGCGCGCCGGGTCGCCCGCGCGGCGCCGCGCCGGGTCGATGAGATGGCGGTAGGTCGAACGCGGGCCGCCGGGCCAGCGCAACGACGCTTCGTGCCGGGCGCGCTCCTCGGGGGTCTCGGCGACCGCGAGAAACGGCTTCGTCATCCCGGCCGTCGCTTCGTCGAAGCTCAGCGGCGTAAAAGGCGGCAGGACCGCCTGCGCGGACGCGACGCCGGCCAGGAGCATCAAGAGGTTGATCATGGGCCCTGATTCTACACCTCTCGCGCGGGGCCGGGGCCGCAATCTGCGGGAAAAACGCCGCTTTTTTCGCCCTCCCCCCCGGGGTTGACGGCCGGCGCGACGCGCCTTACACTGGACGCGCGACAGGAGGATCAACGACATGGGTCCCGAGCGCCAGGACGTGCAGAAAACGACGCCGTCGGGCTTGACCTTCGAGCAGTTCATCAAGGACGTGGCCTCGAAGGCCAAGCTCAACGTGATGGTGAAGGGCCCCGAGATGGTCGTGGTCCCCTGGGACATCTCCGAGGGTCGTAAGCAGAACACGTTCGTGCGCCCGCTCGGCACCACCGGCATCGGGCTCATCATCTCCTTCTTCTCCCCCACCCGCAAGATCGTCACCGGCTCGGAACTCGACCTCGCCGCCGCGCTCGACATGCTGCGCAAAAACGCGCGCATCCCGCACGGCGCCTGGGCCATCGCCAGCGTCATGGGCGAGGAGTACCTGGGCGTGCAGGACACCCAGCTCGCCCACACCATGCAGCCCGACGAGTTCTACGCGTCCGCGCTCGCGGTCGCCCGGCTGGCCGACGAGGCGGAGCAGAAGCTCGGGACCGACACCTTCTAGCGGCGTGCCCCGGCGCGAGGCGCACATCATCGGCCCGGTCGCGGACTGGGCGCATCTCATCCTCGCGCCGCTGTGGGCCCTGGGCCTGGGTCTCCTGCTCGGCGCCGGCCCGCTCGCCCGCGGCCGCGTATCGGCCTTCGGCCTCTCCGCCTCCCCGACCGACGCCTTCATCGGCGCCTTCATCATGGCGCACCTCGCGCTCGTGTTCGCGCGCAGCCATCTCGACGCCGCGGTGCGCGAGCGCCACCCGGTGCGTTTCTTCGTCGTGCCCCCGCTGCTGCTCGCCGTGCTCCTGGCTTCGCCCACGGCGCGCGCCGTCGCCGTGGTCCTCGCGGTGTGGTGGGACGTCTATCATTCGAGCCTGCAGACCTTCGGCCTCGGCCGGATGCTCGACCGGAAGGCGGGCAACGACGCGGAGGCCGGGCGCGGCCTCGATTTCGCGCTGAACCTGTTCCTCTATATAGGGCCGGTATTGTCCGGCTCCTTGCTGCTGTTCCACGCCAGCTCGTTTTACGAGTTGGCGGATTCTAATCTCGCCGTTTTGACCCGGATACCCGACGCCATGAAAGGCGCCCAAGCCGTCATTCGACAAGCCTTGCTCATATCATTCGTTCCGTTCCTCGCCTATTACCTCTGGCGTTACCGACGCCTCGTCGCCGGCGGCTACGTGACGGATAAACGGAAGATCTGGCTCTACCTCGGCACCGCGTTGTGCTCGGTCTGGGCGTGGGGCTTCAACCCGCTCGGCATGGGGCTGTTCATCATGAACTTCTTCCACGCGTGGCAGTATTACGCGTTGGTCTGGCGCTACGAGGGCGACAACGTGGCCGCCGCCGTCGGCGTGAAAGGCCCGCGCCGCGGCGCCGTCGCGCTGGCGCTGCTCGTTGGGGCGGGTTTCCTCTACGGCGGCGTGTTCGGGTTCCTGGGCGAGCTCACCGACGCCGGCCTGTGCGTCACCCTCGTCGTCAGCCTGCTGCATTTCTGGTACGACGGCTTCGTCTGGTCGGTCCGGGCGGAGCACGTCTAGGATTTGATAACCTCCCCCTCATGAAAGACCGAATCTCCCCCGAATTTATCCGCGCCATCCCCAAGTCGGACCTGCATCTCCACCTCGACGGCTCCTTGCGTTTGAAGACGCTCATCGAGCTGGCGCGCGAGGCCAAGGTCAAGCTTCCCTCCTACACCGAAGCGGGGCTGCGGCGCCTGGTCTTCAAGGACGCCTACAAGGACCTGCCCGACTACCTGCACGGCTTCATGTACACCTGCGGCGTGCTCAACGGCGAGCTCGACAACCTCTCGCGCGTCGCCCAGGAGCTCGTCGAGGATAACGCCGAAGAGGGCGTGCGCTACATCGAGGTGCGCTTCGCCCCGCAGCTGCACGTGACGTCGGCCATCGGCGTGCGCGACGTCGTGCGCGCCGTCAACAAGGGCCTGGCCGCCGGCGCCAAGGCGCACAACGCGTCTCGCGCCGTCAAATCGGGCGAGGACCTCCCGTTCCACTACGGCATGATCCTCTGCGCCATGCGCCGCTTCAAACGCGGCATGTCGCCGTATTTCGCCGACATGCTGCGCCTCATGGAGCATTCACCCAAGGACGAGGTGTACGCGGCCGCGTCCCTCGAGCTGGCGCGCGCGGGCGTCGAACTCGCGGAAGAAGGCCTTCCCGTCGTGGCCTTCGACCTGGCCGGCGAGGAGTCGGGTTACCCGCCCGCCGACCACTGGGCCGCCTACCAGTACGCCCACAACCACTTCCTGAGGAAGACGGTGCACGCCGGCGAAGCCTACGGCCCCGAATCCATCTGGCAGGCCGTCACGCAGTGCCACGCCAACCGCATCGGCCACGGCACCTTCCTCTTCGCCCACGACCTCATCGCCGACCCCAAGATCGAGGACCGGCGCAAATACGTGGACGACCTGGCCAACTACCTCGCCAGCCAGCGCATCGGCATCGAGGTCTGCGTCACCAGCAACCTGCAGACCATCCCGTCCATCAAGTCCATCGCCCATCACCCCATCCGCAAGTTGCTCGACTACGGCCTGTCGGTCTCGGTGTGCACCGACAACCGCCTGGTCTCCAACACCACCGTGAGCCGCGAGATGGGCCTCATCGTCGAGCACGCCAAGCTCTCGCGCTCCGAGCTGCGTCGCCTCGTCATCGCCGGCTTCAAAGGCAGCTTCTTCCACGGCACCTTCGGCGAGAAGCGCAAGTTCGTCTCCGCCGTCGGCGCCCGCTACGACGCCCTCGAAGCAACTAAGCTGGGGGACAGGCCCTCAGCTTAGCTGACCTGGCACTGGGCTTCGTTTCAACGTAGCGCGGTAGCTACGGCGTGGGTTGTGTGCGACCGCAGGAAAAGGCAACGATGGCGACCAGCATGACCAGGCCCGCCGCCGCCGAGAACAACCAGGGGCCGTAGGCCTTGGGCTTCGCCGCTACGTGCGGCCGACGGCCCGGGCCCAGAGGCGGAAGCGCCACCATCGCGGCGTCAATTTCGGCTTCGGTGAACTTCTTCTTAGCGAGCAGCGCGCGCACCTCGCCGTCCACGCGTTTCTCGCGCTCGGCGAAGGCCAGCACCATCGCGTCGTGCACCCGCGCAGGATCCGGCGCGTCGCTCATGCTGGGTCGCGTTTAACGGTATCAGGCGAGAACGCCGGCACACACACGGCCACGTACTCCGCTCCGTCGGCACCCGGCGTAGAGTAACGCACCCACTCGCCCTTCGGCGTGATGACAGCCTGTCCGGCGCGGACCTGAATGGTGCCGGCCTTGGTCTCCACCTGGAGTACGCCCGCGAGCACGACGGTGTATTCGTCAAACTGCGGCGTCTGCCCTGGCTCGACCCAGCCGCCCGGACTTTTCATTCGCGCCACGCTGACCGTAGACGTCCCGGAGTTCACGCGGCCGACGAATTCCTGAATAAGCTTGGGTTTTGTGCCCACGGCTTCGACGACGGAGGGTTTTTCAATCAGCGTAGCCATGTTCTAATTCTAGGAAATGTTGGCTACGGAACAGCCCCATTGTCGACTAAGCTGAGTGCCAGGTCAACTAAGCCAGGGGCCTGTCCCCCAGCTTAGTTGGACCAGGCTTTCAGGGAGGCGGACTGGGTGGCGCGCAGGCGCAGGCCCAGGTCGATGGTCTCGAGGGTCTGGTCGAGGGTTTTGCGGGCCATCTCGACGTCGTTGGCGGGCGCGCGGAAGAAGGCCTCGACCTCGGCGCGCCACTCGGGCGAGACGAGGCCGCCGGCCGCCGCGACGACGCGGGTCGCGCCGCGCGGGCCGACCTTGGCGACGAGGGCCGGCCAGTGGGCCTTCACGAACTCCCAGGCGCGGGCGCGCGAGAGCGGGTTCGACAACAGCCACACGAAGGGCTTCCACGCGTCCTGGGCGCGGATCTCGGGCGACAGCGTCATCGCCAGGTAAGACTCGAGCAGCGCGGGCTGCGTGAACTCGGCGAGCGCGCGCAGCATCAGCTCCTTCTGCTCGGGCGTGCGCGGGGAGGCGAGACGCTCGCGGTACGCGTCGAAGAGCGCCGCGTCGCCGGCGCGGGCGGCGGCGGTGAGCACGACGGGCTGGATGGCGGCGTCCACGGCCGCCGGGTCGTCGAGGTAGGCGGCCATGCGCGGCGCGACGCCGTCGGCCACGGCCTGGGGCGCGAGCAGCGCGAGAGCGTTGAGCACGGTGGGACGCGTGAGCGTGGCGTCGGCGGATTCCTTGGGCTTCTTGTCCCAGCCCAGCCGCGCGAGCGCGGGCGCGAAGAAATCCGCGGTGAACGCGGCGAGGCGCGTCCTCTCGACGTCGGTCGAAGCCAGCTCCTGGCGCAAGGTCTTCAGGTAGCCGGCCGCGTCCTCGAGCAGGAGGCGCGACGGGTCGCCCTTGAAGGCGGCCAACGCGTCGAGGAACTGATCCACGGGCATCACGCCCGCGCGGGTCTGCGCCCACAGGTGGTTGAGCAGGCCCGAGCTTTCCTCGACGCTCAGCTCCTTGCGATACGCGAGCAGCCCGGAGAGGGTCCGCGCGTCGAAGGAGAGCCGGTAGTAGCCGACCTCGCCGGCGTTGGGATACGCCCAGAGGACCTCGCCTTTCCCGGGCAGCGTCACGCGCGCCTGGCGTCCGTCGAGCAGCACGCGGCTCACGCGGGTCTTGCGCTCGCCTTTGAGGCGGTAGCGCACGGTCACGGGCACGGGCCACAGCGACGCGTCCTCGCGCCCGAACGCGGAGAAACGTTTCTGCGTCAGCGTCAGCTCGCGCCCGGAAAGCGCGGCGCTCACCACGGGCACGCCCGGCCGCTCCAGCCACGCCTCGGCCATGGCGCGGATGGGTTTGCCCGACGCGGTCTCGATCTCGCGCCAGAAGTGCGCGGACTCGGCGTTTTTGTAGGCGTAACGCTTCATGTAGGCGCGCACGCCCTTGAGGAAATCCTTCTCGCCGACGTAGGCCTCGATCATGCGCAGCAGGGCGCCGCCTTTCTCGTAGGACATCGGGTCGAACATGGCCTGGATCTCGGCGGGCGTGGACGCCTGGGAGCGCACGGCGCGCGTGCCCGGCAGCGCGTCGATGGACAACGGCGCGCGTTTGCCCTGGCCGAAGTCCTCCCACACCTTCCAGCCCGGCTTCCAGTCGTGCACGACCTTGTAGGCGACCCAGGTGGCGAAAGCTTCGTTGAGCCACAGGTCGTTCCACCAGCCCATCGTCACAAGGTTGCCGAACCACTGGTGCACGACCTCGTGGCTGACCACCTCGGCCACGCGGCGTTTGGCCGCGTCGGAGGAAAGCTTCGGATCGATGAGGAACGACGCGTCCCTGAACAGGATGGCGCCCCAGTTCTCCATGGCGCCCGAGGCGAAGTCGGGCGAGACCACGAGGTCGAGCTTGGGCAGCATGTACGGGTAGGCGAACCACTTGTTGAGGAAGCCGAGCGCCTGCACCGCCGCGTCGAGCGCGAAATCGGCCTGCGCGAGCTGCTCCGGCGGCGCCCACACCGTCACCACGGTTTTGCCGACCTTGCGGCTCTTGGGCGACAGGCGCGCGGCGAACACGGCGAGCAGATAGGAGGACATCTTCGGCGTCTCGGCGAAGCTCACGACGCGCCGTCCGTCGGCCGTGACGTCGGACGTCGCGGGCATGTTCGACAACGGCTGCAGGCCCGCCGGCACGTCGAGCGTGAGGCGGAAGGACGCCTTGAAGGCGGGCTCGTCCCAGGACGGCAGCACGCGCCGCGCGTGCGTGGGCTCGAGGTGCGTGAACGCCCAGGCCTCTTCCTTGCCGCCGGTTTTGCCGCGCGCCTTGAACAAGCCGCGCATCAGCTCGTTCATCTTCCCGGAATACTCCAGCTCGACGACGGCGGCGCCCTTTTTGAGCGGCTGCTCGAGAATCAAGGTCACGGTCTCGGCCTTGTCGTCCACTAATACCCGCGACGCGTCGAGAACGCGGCCGTTGACCAGCACCCGGTCGTAAGAGAGGTCCAACGAGTTCATCACGAGACGAGTCGTCGGTTCCGTCGCGTTCAAGCTCGTTTTAACGCGGCCTTTGAACGTTCCGGTCTCCGGCTCGAGCGCGAGGCGCAGGTCGTAACGTTTGGGCTTGACCGACTTCGGCAGGCGGCCCGCCGGCGCCGCGGGCGTCGCCGGGCTCGCCGGACGCAGGCTCGCGCCGGGCATGTCGGAAAGGCTCCCGCTGGGATTGCAGCCCGCGCAGGCCGGCGCCAGCTCGCCGAGCTCGCGCGGCAGCAACGCGTCGAAGCCGGCGTCGAGCGCGGCGGCCGGGGCGTCGTGCGCGGCCGTGATGGCGGCGTCGAGGGCTTCGAGCGCGGCCTTCGGCGCGGCCGCGACGGCGGCGGGCGCCGCGGCGAGCGGCGCGGGGGCGGGAGCGATCGCGGGAGACGGCAGGAAAGACGCGAGCGGCGCGGCGCTGAAAGGGGCGTTGTTCATGGGTTGGAGGGACGGCGCTCTAGTTGGAACAACGATGAGGCCGCTCAGCGGCCTCACGGACGGCGCGACGCGCGCGACCGTGCCGGCCGACGCGGGCGAGACGAGGAGCAGCGAAGCGGCGAACGCGCGCGCGGCCTTCATCCCCCGCATTCTAGCGGACCTCCCTATTAAAGGAGATGGGACCTCCGGGGCGTCTCGGGCAGGGCAGAGAGCCTAGACCCGAGAGGCGGAAGGCCCATACCGGAAGTCCCAGTCGGACCCGCGCGAAGGCCCACGCGGGATAGGGCTACTACCGCGCCCGAACCGGGACCTAGGCCTCATCTCTCCGAACGGGGGCCGCAATTACAATATCCGACATGATCAAGCGTTCCCTTTCCCTCCTTATCGCCCTCCTTCTCACCAACCTTCCCGCCGCGGCCGCCGTCACCGTCGGCTCCACCGTCAAAACCTCCCGCGTCGGCGCCGCCGCGACCGCCGGCGCCGCCAACGCCGGCGCCGGCTTGGGCCTCGTCGCGCCCGCCGTCGGCCTGACCCCTTCGCTGCCCCTCGCCCCGGCCCCCGCCTTGCTCGCCATCTCCCGCGTCGAAGCCGGTTCGCCCGACGCCGTGCGGCTGCTCGCCGCCGACGCCGCCCCGGCGGCCGCCTTCGTCGCCGCCGTCGCCGCGCGCCCCGCTTTGCTCGCCGACGCCGCCGTGCGCGCCGGCGCCGTCTCCGCCCTCGGTGAAGCCGCCGTCGTCCGCCTCGAAGCCGCCGCCGCCTCGTTGTCGGCCCGCGCGACGACCGACCCCGCCCTCGACGCCGCGTTGACCACGTTGCGCCGCGAGACCCCCGTGGTCTCCCCCGCCAAGGCCCAGGACGCGCTCGCGCGCGTCGCCCGCGAGCTCGGCGAGATGACGGCCGCCGCCGACGCGCCCGCGCCTTCCGCCGCCCCCGTCGCCGCCCTCAAACCCGCGGCGCGCCGCCCGGGCGCCCTGCGCCGCTTCGCCATCGCCGCGCTGGCCGCGATGACCCTCTCGCAGGCCGTGCCCGCCGTCTCTCTCGCGCAGGAACACGTCCAGGCGCCCGTGACCGCCGTCTCCGTCCAGCTCGGCGACCTGCTCGCCCAGGCCGGGCAGCGCCAGGCCGACTACGTCGAGTTCCGCACCGCCGACGACCTCGTCGCGCGCTGGGACGCCGACACCCATCTTTACGTGAACGGCGACGTCGGCCTCGACCGCGCGGCCCTGCGCCGCCTGGCCGCCTTCCTCGCCGATAAACACTGGACCGTCGTGCTCGTCCAGGACGGCTCCGGCTTCCGCTGGACCGACGCGCAGGGCCGCACGCACCATGGCGACGTCGCGCTCGAATACGCGACCGGCCAGGGCATCTTCGCCAAAGGCGGCTTCACCGGCCAAGTGAACGCGGCCACCGGCCAGCGCGACGGCTCCATCATCACCATCGTGCTCCAGCAGCGCGTGCTGCTGCTGCGCAACTCCGAGGCGCAGAAGACCCGCGGCCTCGACGGCGAGACCCAGTTCCGCGGCAACCTCGACCAGTGGGCCGTCTCCAACATGCGCAACGGCGGCGACCTCTACGGCGCCGTGACCGAGACCGTCGAGAACGTCGATCGACTTCTCGCGCAGGCCATCGCCTCCGAGCAGGCCACCGCCGCGACCGCGCTCGCCGAAGCAAAATCCCTCCTCTCGCAGTACGAGACCGCTCGCTCCGGCTTCGTCGGCCGCCACCCCGCCGCGACCGTCGGCCGCGCCGACGTCTCCGCCGCGCGCCGCGCCGTGGCCGAGGCCGAAGCCCTCATCGCCCAGCGCCAGACCGGCCGCGCCGCGACCGTCGCCAACGGCGTCGTGCGCGACCTGCGCTCCGCCGTCGAGCAGATGAACGGGTTCGACCGCGCCGCGACGTCGGCCGCGGAACGCCTCGCGACCGCGCGCGCCGAGCTCGACGCGCTCGACCGCGCCGCCGCCGCGTACCGCTCGTCGCACCGCGACGCCTCCGGCGACCTGGCGCGCCCCGGCGTGACCGCCTGGCGCGAGACCCTCGCCGCGGCCGCCCGCCAGCAGGCCGCCGACCCGCGCGCCGCCGAAGCGACGGCCGCGAGCGTGCTCAACGAGGTGCGCGCCGTCTCCGCCGCCTTGGCCGCCCACCCGTCGGGCGAGCGCCTGATTTCCGAAGCCCGCGAGCTTCAGGGCTCGCTCGCCGGCCGCCTGCGCGCGGGCGAAGCCCAGCCCCAGCTCACCGCCGCCGCGCAGGCCCTGCGCGAGGCCGCCTCCGCTCACGAGAACGGCGCCTCGGCCTGGTCCGCGCAGCTCGAGACCGCCAAAACCTCGCTCGCCGAGGCCGAACGCGTCATCGACGCCGCCGACGCCGCGGCCCGGACCAAGCTCATCATGTTCTGGGTGTTCAACGTCCTCGGCGGCCTGCTGACCTTGGGCGCGCTCGCCTTCCTCAACCGCCGCGCCGCCCGCGCCGGCCGCAAGGCCGAGGAAGCGCTGACGGAGTGGGACGGCATCCTCGAGAAGAAGCTCGAGGCCATCTACGGCGGGTCTAAGCCGGGCGAGGCCCTTAATAGCCTCGAAGCCAAGATCGAAGCCTACGTCGGCCCGACCACGGGCGAGAAGTCGCGCGGCTGGGTCGGCGACACGGCGACGCTGACGGCCGCCATCCGCAAGGACTCCGGCTACGCCAAGCTCCTGCTCGCCAAGGCGCGTTCCGTGCACGACGAGGCGACCGCGCTGGTGCGCCCGAAGGCGTGGACCACGCTCGGCTGGTGGCGCAACCTCGTGTGGCCTTCGGGCTACGCGCTCGCGGAGCGCAAGCTCTCCACCGAGCCCGTCGAGTTCAAGCCCGAGGACGGCCTGCTCGACGCCGCCGGCAAGAAGTCCGACTGGCGCGACGACCTCTACGGCGAGACCGAGAGCTACAAGCCCTTCAAGCTGCCGTTCAAGGACCTCATGGCGCAGTTCAACGCCAGCGCCAAGTCCGCCGTCGATGCGGTCACCCGCCTCGAATACGCGGTGACCCAGTCCGGCTCCGTGTTCGACGCGCTCGACGGGAAGATCGCCGCGGCCGCCAAGACGCGGGCCGGCCTCGTCGTCGCCGACGGCCTGTTCGCCGCGGCCGCCCTCTACGAGAAGGCCCTGCCCGCCGCGAGCGAGCAGGTCAAGACCTCCCGCGTCACCGCCCAGAAGGACCCCATCACCGGCATCTACGGCGGCGGCGCCGAAGCCACGCGCATCGTCGAGGACGCCGAGGCTCTCGTGGCCATGCTGACGAAGGCGCGGACCGGCTCCTTGGCCGCGGCCGACGCCGCGGCCCTGACCATCGCCGCCAACGCGGTGGAGAACGGCTGGATCGCCGACGACAAGAAGAAGCTCTCGGCCAAAGCCGACAAGATCGCCGCCGAGACCGCGACGACGGCCGTGTCCGAACGCGTCGCCGAGCTGTCGCTCGAGCTCACCGCGCTCGCCGTGAAAGCCGCGGACATCGCCAAAGGCGCCGAGGCGCTCACCGCCCTGCGCAAGAGCGTGGACGCCACCGAGACCGCGACGGCCGCCGCCCGCGCGACCATCGGCGCCGCCCTCGGCCTGCCCGTCGAGAAGATGCTCGTCGAGAAGGGCTCCAACCCCACCGAGTTCGTCGCCACCGCCCGCGAGTTCGCGGAGAAGACGGACGCCCTGCTCGGCAAAGGCAAACTCGCCGAAGCCAAGGAAGCGTTCGCCTCGGCCGAGATCGCCGCGCGCGCCGCGGCGGCCGTCGTGGCCGCCGGCCTCGAATCCCTGCGCAGCCACTCCGCCGTCGAGACCGCCCGCCGCGCCGAGACCGAACGCCTCGAAGGCCTCGTGCCCGACCGCCAGCGCGTGCTCGCGTCCATCGAGCGCGACTTCGCGGCCTCCGTGCTCGCGCTCAACGCGGGCGACGCCGCCCACCCCAACTCCAACGGCACCGTGAAGGACAACGTGGATGAGGCCGAGGCCGCGCTGTCGGCCGCGACGACGAAGCGCGAGCAGGCCCTGCGCGCGTTCACCGAGGGCAAGGTCATCTCCGCCGCCGACCTCCTCTCCCAGGTCGCCGCGCACCAGGCCATCGCCCAGCACCGCCTCGACGAGATCGCCGAGAAGCGGACGCGCCTGGACGCCGCCGTCGCCGCCAACAAGTCCCTGCGCGAGAAGCTCGAGGCGAAGGTCCTCGAATACAAGCGCACCGTCGTCGGTGACCGCCGCACGATGAAGCCGACGCTCAAGACCTACGACGCCGCCGCGCGCGGCCTGGCCGAAGCCTCCGCGCAGATCGACGCCGCCCAGGGCGACCCGTTCAAGGCCGCCGCCGCGCTCGCGGCCGCGACCGCCGCCCTCGAGCAGGTCTGGGTGTCGGCCCGCAACGACTTCGACGCCTACGCCGAGGTCGAACGCAGCCTGCAGGCCGCCTACAACCAGCTCGGCGCGGCCGGCGCGCTCGCCAAGCAGGCGCAAGGCGACAACACCGCCGACAGCCCGGCCATCACCGCGGCCTACCGCGAGCTGTCCGCCCTCGAGACCGCCTACCGCTCCGCGGTGGACGCGGCCAAGGGCGAACACGGCGACTGGAACGCGCTCGACCGCGAATCCGACCGCATCACCAACGAAGCGGCCCACGTGGCCGCCTCGCTCAAGGGCGAGCTCGCCGCCGCCGCGTCGGCCACCAGCGCGGTGTCCTCCGCCGCGTCGAAGGTGCGCGAGGCCACGAACTGGTCCGGCTCCTACGGCGTCTATATCCCGGGCTCCCCGGGCGCCTCCCAGCTCGACAACGCGCGCGCCGCGCTGAGCCGGGGCGACTACCAGGGCGCCATCAGCTCCGCCGAAAGCGCGCGCCGCGCCGCCGCGTCGGCCATCGCCACGGCCGAGGCCGAGGTGGAGCGCCACCGCGAGGAGGAGCGCCGCCGGCGCCAGCGCGAGGAAGAAGAGCGCCGCCGCCGACAACAGGAAGAAGAGGACCGCCGCCGCTCGTCGAGCAGCTCCAGCTCGGGCTCCGGCTCCGGCGGCTCGTCGTGGGGCGGCTCGAGCTCCGGCTCCGGCCGGTCGGGCTGGTAAAACCTTGCTGATCCGGCTCGTCGCGCTCGCCGTCGTCGCCCTGGGGCTCAGCCCCGCGGCGGCGAGCGTGCGCGCGGTCCGGCCCGTCGCCGCGGCTTCTTCCGTTCGTCCCGTCGTTTTACCCGTCGTGCCGTTCGCCCTCGACCTCGCGCCGTCCGCCGGCATCCGGGCCGCTCTCACGCCGACGCTCCGCGCGCCCAACGACGCGCCCAAGTCGGCGTCCCAACTGCGCGCCGAGGCCGCCGATGCCGTGGCTCAATGGCGCGCAAGCCGTGCTCCGGCGACCGCCGTCGCTGCCGCCGCGCCCGTCGCCGCCGTTAACGTCGCCCCGCTCACGCCGGCCGAAGCCATCGCCACCGCGCAGACGAGCGGCCAGGCGCTGTCGCGCCTGGTCGAACTAGGAGTCATCAAACCCCAGGACATCCCCGAAGGCGAGACCGACCGCGTCGCCCTCCTTAAAAGGGTCTGGGACGGCGTTTCCGCGAAGCTGACCTCCGACGTCCTGCCGGTCGATGCCTCCTGGGCCGTGCCCGCCATCACCGTCAAACGCGACGGCAAAACCTACCTCGTGCACGGCGTCGCCCACGGCGAGCTGTACCCGCCGAACCGCCGCCAGGTGGCGCGCCTCGTGGCCCAGATCGAGAAAAACGGCCACGCCTTGCTCTCCGAGCAGAACCTGCCCGCGCATTACGGCTTCGCCTACGGCCAGGAGACTATGGACCAGGCGGTCGATCGCCACGGCGTGCCGGCGCGCGTCACCGACGCGGCCGGCGGTCCGGCCTCCGGCGGCATCGCCGCGGTGCACGCCGTGCTGCGCTGGGCCGCGCTCGGCGGGACGGGTTACGCCTGGCTGCGCGCGGCGCTTTCCCCGACCGACCCGCTGGTCTGGGCGCTGGCCGTCGGCGTCTCGCTCGGCCTGTGGCTGCTCGCCCGCGGCCTGCAGCCCCTCAACCGCCTCGCGTTGCTTTCGGCCGCGCGCGACGCCGAGCGCCTCGGCTCCAAAGACCTCGCCGCCCACCTGCGTCGCGAAGCGCGCGCCTTCTTCGGCCCGCGCGGCGTGAAGGCCGAGGACATCCTGCGCCTGCACCTGCCGCCGGGACCGGGCGCGGCGTCCGATTCGTTGTCCCCCCGCTCATCGGCCATCGCGGGCGCCGCGCTCGCCGCCTCCGCCTCGGTCGTGCACGTGCTGGTCGGCTACCGCCACGCCGCCGAGATCGCTTGGCGCCTGGCCGGCGCGGACGCCGCCGTCGGGACCGCGGCGCGGGCGACCGGAGCCTCCGAGCGCAACGGCGGTTCGGTGACGAAGCCCTTGTTCTTCGGCGTGCTCGGCGCCGTCGCTTTGGCCTTCGGGCTCGCTCAGATGAACACGGGCTACATGCTCGCCGGCGGCTTCTGGCTGGGGTCGGCCCTGTGGGACTACCTTAATAAGGACAAACCCGCCGAAGCCATGACGGCGCGCGCGCTGCTCGGCTACCCGCCCCATGTCTATCTGCTGATGGCCGCCGCCTTCGTCACCGCCGTGGTCGCCCCCGTCGCCGCGCCGCTCGCGATGCTCGGGCTCGCCGCCTGGTCCGCGCTGACGAGCAAGACGGCCCGGGAATACTTCGACGCCTCCCAGGCGTTATTCACCCTTTCCATCGGCCTCGGCTTCGGGGCCCTGCTGGCGTACGGCTTGCACGGCTTCGACATCGGCTTCATCGCCGCCGGCGTCTCCGCCGTGCTGGCCAACATCATCGGCAAACTCATGAAATTCGCCGCGATCCGGAAGTCCTAGGCCCGCCGTCCCGAGGACCCGGATTGGCTAGGCCCAAAGAATTCGCGAAATGACCCCTGTGGTCTCATTCGCCCGAACGACGGTCCGCGATAGAATCAGGATTCGACGTACCCAAATCAGTGGAGGCCTAATGCTTAAGAAGTCCCTTGCGACGACCATCTCCGCCGCGCTTATCCTCACCGGCCCCGGCCGCGCCGCCGTCTCCGCCGCCGTCAATGTGGCCCGCCCCGTCGCGGCGCCCCGCCTGACCACCCCTCTCGTAACCGCTTACGGCGCGCCGCGCATGGCGCCCCTGTCCACGAACCTGCTGACCGCGTCCGGCGCCCGCCTCGCGCCCGCGTTCCCGGCCCCCAACGCCGCGCCCGCCGCCTCCGTCATCAACGGCAACGTCGCGACGCCCGCCGGCGCCCCCGTCGCCGCGCCCGCCCCGGCCGACGCCCCGACCGCTCTCGGCTCCGTGTCCGTCGCCGCCGAAGCCGTCTCCGCTCCGAACGCTTCCCCCGCCGCCCAGACCGGCGCGCTCGACGGCCTCTACGAAGGCGCCGTGCGCTCCGATGACGCCGGCGACGTGCTCGGCGGCGTTTCCGCCGGCTCCGCGCGCCTGGCGCCCGTCAGCGCGGCCCCGGCCTCGGCCCGCGCGTCGGTTCCCTCCGCCAAAAACGGCGGACTGCTGCTCGAAGTCGGCATCGGCGCCGCGGTCATCACCGTGATCGCCCTCGTCTCCAAACCTTTCCGCGACATCCTCGCCCGCCTGTGGAACGTGACGCTCGGCCGCCTCTCCATCTTCGCCAAGAAGGCCGAGACCCCCGAGGTGCTCGCCCAGCGCATCGTGGACCAGCTCAACGCCGCCAAACCCGTCTATAACCGCAAGGTCCAGGAAGCCTCCACCCTCGTCGAGAAGCTGAAGCTCCAGATTGATTCTGAAAAGGCGAAAGTTGCTGATTTGGAAACCAGCATCACCGCCCTGCTCTCCGACTCCGACCCGGCCAACGACACCATGGCGGCCGGCCTCATCAACCAGCAGAAGACGCTCGCCGGCTCCATCGCGACCTCCGAGGAGCAGCTCAAGCTCTCCGAAGTCACGCTCCAGGACATCAAGGACGAGCGCACCCGTTTCTTCGCCGAGCGCGAGGAGACCATCGCCAAGATCAACGCCAAGCTGACCCAGGCCAAGGCCGCCGAAATCCGCAAACAAATGGCCGAGCTCAAGGGCGGCTTCCAGATCGGCGATCTTAAGGACAACCTCGACCGCCTCGACCAGGCCGTCAACGATAAGATCGCCGACGCCAACGGCACGGCCGACTCCGTCGCCTCCAACCCCGACGAGATCCTCAAGAAGGCCAAGGACTCGGTCCGCAACAACGAGGCCCTCGCCGAAATCGAGCGCCGCAAGAAGGAGATCGCCGAGAAGGCCGCTCAGAAGAACGGCGGCGCCATCGGCCAGATGACCTGGGTCGGGATCGGAGCCGCGACGTTAATCGCCGTCGGAATGATCTACGGCTCGGTGTTCACGATCGGCGCCGCCGTCGCGGCGTTCGCGGTCACGACGCTTTACGCCGTCGCCACCAAGCGGGCCTCCAGCGCGGCCGCTCCGGCTCGCGACCTGACCATGACCGAAGTCCAGGTCCTCAACGTGGTCGGCATCGCCGTCTCCATTGGCGCCGGTTTCTACTTCGACGCCATCCTGCTGGGCTTGCTCGGCACCTTCGTCGCCCCCATCCCCGTCATCGTGGGCTACGTGCTCCTGGAGAACCTGTCCGGCAACAAGGTGAACATGCCGGGCTTCCGCTTCGCCCCCAGCTTCAAGTGGAACGGCAAACCCCAGGACCCGTCCGATAAAAACGGTGGCGACGTCTTGACCATCGCCGGCGCCGCCCTGGCCGTCGTCGCGGTCGCCGCCGTCGCCTCCAAATCGTTCCGCGACATCCTCGCCCGCCTGTGGAACGTGACGCTCGGCCGCCTGTCCATCTTCGCCAAGAAGGCCGAGACGCCAGAGGTGCTCGCCCAGCGCATCATCGACCAGCTCAACGCCGCCAAGCCCCTCTACAACCGCAAGGTCGCCGACGCCTCCACCTTGGTCGAGAGCCTCAAGCTCCAGATCCAGTCGCAGAAGGAGAAGTCCGCCGAGCTCGACGCCAACGTGACCGCGCTGCTCTCCGACGCGGACGCGAGCAACGACCTGATGGCCGCGACCCTCCTCAACCAGAAGAAGACCATCGACGCGTCCACCGCCGCCTCAGAGGAGCAGCTCAAGATCTCCGAGGTCACCCTCCAGAACATCAAAGACGAGCGCACCTCCTTCTTCGCCGAGCGCGAGGAGACCATCGCCAAGATCAACGCCAAGCTGACCCAGGCGAAGGCCGCCGAGATCCGCAAGCAGATGGCCGAGCTCAAGGGCGGCTTCCAGATCGGCGACCTCAAGGACAACCTCGACCGCCTCGACCAGGCCGTCAACGACAAGATCGCCGACGCCAACGGCGCCGCCGACTCCGTCGCCTCCAACCCCGACGAGATCCTCAAGAAGGCCAAGGACTCGGTGCGCAACTCCGACGCGCTCGCCGAGATCGAACGCCGCAAGAAGGCCATCGCCGAAGCCGCCGCCAAGAAGAACGGCGGCGACGTCTTGACCATCGCCGGCGTCGCCCTGGCCGTCGTCGCGGTCGCCGCCGTCGCCTCCAAATCGTTCCGCGACATCCTCGCCCGCCTGTGGAACGTGACGCTCGGCCGCCTCTCCATCTTCGCCAAGAAGGCCGAGACCCCCGAGGTGCTCGCCCAGCGCATCGTGGACCAGCTCAACGCGGCCAAACCCGTCTATAACCGCAAAGTTCAGGAAGCTTCTACGCTCGTTGAAAAGCTCCGGCTCCAAATCGCTAGCGAAAGGGCCAAAGTCGCCGACCTCGAAACCAGCATCACCGCCTTGCTCTCCGACTCCGACCCGGCCAACGACACCATGGCGGCCGGCCTCATCAACCAGCAGAAGACGCTCGCCGGCTCCATCGCCGCGTCCGAGGAGCAGCTCGCGCTTTCCGAGGTCACCCTCCAGAACATCAAGGACGAGCGCACCTCCTTCTTCGCCGAGCGCGAAGAGACCATCGCCAAGATTAACGCCAAGCTGACCCAGGCGAAGGCCGCCGAGATCCGCAAGCAGATGGCCGAGCTCAAGGGCGGCTTCCAGATCGGCGATCTTAAGGACAACCTCGACCGCCTCGACCAGGCCGTCAACGACAAAATCGCCGACGCCAACGGCGCCGCCGACTCCGTCGCCTCCAACCCCGACGAGATCCTCAAGAAGGCCAAGGATTCGGTCCGCAACAACGAGGCCCTCGCCGAAATCGAGCGCCGCAAGAAGGAGATCGCCGAGAAGGCCGCGCAGAAGAACGGCGGCGCCATCTCCCAGGCGACCGCGCTCAGCCTCTTCGGTAAAGCCATCGCGGTCGGCTTCGCGCTCGCGATGCCCATCGTCGCGTCCCTCGTCATCGCCGGTGCCGGCCTGCTCTCCTTGGTCCTGCCTTCCGAGAACGGCCGCAAGGTCGGCCGCCAGCTCGCCGTCATCGGCCTGCTGACCCTCGTGGTCGGCGCGGTGCCGCTGCTGCTGGGCGTCAACATGGGCTTCCTGGGCATCGCCACCTTCGGCGGCTCCTTCGGCTTCCTCATCCCCGGCGGCCTCGCGTTGATGGGCGGCATCCTCGCCAACCTCAAGGCCAACAAGTCGGACGCCTCCGTCGCGGCGTCGGTGCCCCAGGCCACCGCGCCCGTCGTGGTCGCGGCCCCGACGGCTCCTTCGACTCCCGTCGAGACCGCCGCGCCGTCGAAGGGCGCTTCGTTCTCCATCAAGCCGCTCCTCGACATCATGTCGCGGGTGTGGAACGCCTTGCTCGGCGCCCTCGGCCTGGGCGTGCGCAAGCTCGAAACTCCGGAAATCCTCGCCCAGCGCGTCATCGACCAGCTCAACGCCGCCAAGCTCGCCTACAACAACAAGGTCAAGGACGCGTCCACCTTGGTCGAGAGCCTCAAGCTCCAGATCGGCAAGCAGAAGTCGGACTCGGCCAAGCTCGACGAGGCCGTGACCATCCTGCTGTCGGACTCCGACACGGCCAACGACCTCCAGGCCGCCGGCATCCTCAACCAGAAGAAGACGCTCGA
This sequence comes from uncultured Elusimicrobia bacterium, assembly GCA_965283875.1. Lineage (GTDB taxonomy): Bacteria > Elusimicrobiota > Elusimicrobia > UBA1565 > UBA9628 > GWA2-66-18. Next base: position 1,123,484 of record CBDIQC010000001.1, read on the forward strand.
CGCCTCCACGGCCGCGACCGAGGAGCAGCTCGCCATCGCCCAGCAGGGCCTGCAGGGCATCAAGGAAGACCGGGCCCGCTTCTTCGCCGAGCGCGAGGAGACGATGGCCAAGATCACCGCCAAGCTGACCCAGGCCAAGGCCGCCGAGATCCGCGCCCAGATGGCCGCGCTTAAGGGCGGCTTCTCCATCGGCGACTTGAAAGACAACCTCGACCGCCTCGACTCCGCCGTCAACGACCGCGTCGCCGGCGCCAACGGCGCGGCCGACTCCGTCGCCTCCAACCCCGACGAGATTCTCAAGAAGGCCAAAGACGCCGCCCGTTCCTCCGAGGTCAACGACGAGCTCGAGCGCCGCAAGCGCGAGATCGCCGAAGCCGCCGCCAAGAAAAACGGCGGGCAGATTCCCGGCCTCGTCTGGGCCGGCGCGCTCGCAGGCCTGGCGCTCCAGGTCGCGGCCGTGATGACCATCGGCTGGACCGCGGCGCTGCCGCTGCTCGGCGTGATGGGTTGGTCGGGCCTGGCGGCCGGCGTCGTCAGCTATTTCGTTCCCGACACCCGCACCGGCGCCATCGCCGGCGCCATCGCGGGCGCCATCCTCGTCGCGCTTTCGGCCGTCGCCTCGCCCGAGATGCTCCTGCTCGGCGCGGCCTCCGGCTCCTTCGTGGGCTGGTTCGGCGCGCACGGCAACAATCAGCCCGGCATCGGCGGCTTCATCGGCGCCACGTTCGGCGGCATGATGGTCGGCATGACGCTCCCGGCCTGGCTGGGCGCGCTCGGCGCCAAGAAGCTGCTCGACAACGCCGGAAACCGCAACGGCGGCTCGGTGACGTTGCTGCCCGTGCTGGCCGGCGCCACCGGCCTGGCGGCGTTAGCCGCCCTCATCGGCGGCGGCATCGCGGGGTTCGTCATCGGCGCGGCGCTCGGCTACGTCTATCTCGAGCACCTCTCGGCCCATAAGAACAGCCGCGACATCAACGACCTCGTCTTCGGCGTCATCGGCTACGGCGCCATCGGCGCCATCATCACCGCCATCGGCTCCGTCCTCTACTTCATCTAACAACGTCGCTTCGAACCGAAGGCCCCGCGCTCCCACGCGGGGCCTTCTTCTTTTCACGGGTATGAGCCGTGTCGCCGGTTCTATTCGTTAGTCTCCGCGTATGCCGGTTCAAACCGCCCGATTAGAAACGCCAGCCGAGGTCGAAGCGGTGGGCGCGGCCGAGCTCGCCCATCGGCTTGATGGCGTAATCGACGCGCAGCGCGCCGAACTCGACGCCCAGGCCGAAGGCGAGGCCTTTGGCCGCATCGAGGCTGGACCCGCCGCCGACGGCGCCTTTGGTTGAGTAACCGCCGCGCAGCGCCACGCCGGGTCGCGCCGTCCACTCCGCGCCGAAGCCGGCGTCGTTTTGTCCCACGCGCGGGCGGTATTCGTAGTCGAGCCCCAGGCGCAACGCGTCGCGTTTCCAAGACAGGCCCGCGGCCGTAGCCAGCGGCAGGTCGTTAGTCTGGTCTCGGTAACGCAGGCCGGGGCCGAGGTTGCGTACGGCCGCGGCGGCCGTGAAGTCGCCGATGACTCGCGAGAAGCCGACGTCGGCCGCGAGGCCTTGCGCCTCGGCCTCGGCGATGTGCGAGCGCAGATATTTGACCGTCGCGCCCAACGAACCCGCGTCGTGCTTGCGAGCGTAGCCGAATGCCAACGCAGCGTCCGAGGCGCCGAAATTCCCGGTGGGACGCCCCGCCGCGTCGCGCCCAGACAGGTTTCCGTGGCTGAGATAGGTGAACGCCGCGCCGATGGCGCCGCCCATAGCGGGGTGTGCGTAGCCGCCGTAGTCCAGGCGCGTGGAGTCTGCTAGTTCGGCGTGCGTGAACACGGCGTCGCGTTTCTCAAGCACCGCGATTCCCGCGGGATTCCAGTAAATCGCCGTAGCGTCGGCGGCCATCGCCGTGCCCGCGCCGCCCAACGCCACGGCGCGTGCGCCCACGGGCAATTCCAGAAACGAAGCCGTCTCCGCGGCGCGAAGACCGGCCGGCGCGAACAGAAGGGCGAGAAGCAAGCCCCTCATTTGATCACCCCGACTTTACCGCGCGTCGTCACGTCGCCTCGACCGGCCCGTTTGGCGACGATGACGTAGTGATAGACGCCTGAGGCGACGCCCGACACGTTCCAAACGTGGTCGTAAGTGTGTTGTGCGCCTTTGCCGTTGCCGTCATCGAAGGAGGCCGACAAGGCGAAGTTGGAAGACGAGTGGATTTTGCGGCCCGCCAAGTCGTACACGCGTACTTCCACCGAATCCGCCAGGCCCGGCTGCACGCGGAAGGTGACCGCCGCGCCCGAGCGCGATGGATTGGGGAAGGCGTAGTGGTCGCGCAAGCCGAAGTCATCGACGGCTGCAACGCCGATGCCGGGGGCCAGGGGCTGGTAAAGCGAGAAATGGTCGGTGCGGGCGATGAGCACACGACGGGCCGCATCTACCTGGGTGGGCAGCGGCGTCCAGGTCCGCGCCGCCGGATCGAAGTAGTGGACGGCGAGGGTCGCCGGCGGGCCGCCGGGGAACAGTGACGGGTCGTAGGGCAGTTCGATGGTGACAGGAACGGAAAAACGCGTGCCCTCCGGGCCGAACTCGATGGGCTCGCCTGCCGCGCCCAGGCCTTCTCGCGCGAGCGCGGCCGCGCGAGCCGCCTTGTGGCTGTCGCGGTCGCGAGCGACCGTGATGACGGCGTCGGCTTCGAGCGCGCCGGGCGGCACGGTCACGGCGGCCTGCGCGGGCGTCTCGACGCGTCCGCCCTCCTCGGCGGGCAAGTTGAGACCGCCTTCGAAGTTCATATCGGGTTGGGCCGACAGCGCCGAGAAACCCGACAAGGCGGCGGGGCCGAAGGTCGTGCCCTTGGTGAACTCGACGGGCGCGCTTGAAACGGAGCCGCCGGCGGGATGGCGAGCGACGATCACCTCATGCGGACCGTCGGGTAGGCTTGCGGGCACGGTCCAGCGGATCGTGGCGTCGTTCCATACCGACACGGTCACCGTGCTGCCGCCCACGAGCAGGCGCGTGGCCGCCCCCGCGTAAGGTCCGAAGCCATGCCCGGTCACGGTGACCACGGTCCCCGTCGGCCCGAAAGACGGCGTGATGCTCGATATAGTCGGCAGGAGCACCGCAAAGTCGAACGGCGCGGCAGCCGAGACGGCCGCCCCCACCGCGCGTTCGACAACGACGCTCACCGTGCCCGTTGATAAGACGCCGGGCACCGTGCCCTTGATAGTCGAATCATTCCACACCGAGATGGGCGCGACCACGCCGCCGAACTTAACGCGCGTATTGGCGCCCGCGTAGGGACCGAAAGCCGTACCTGTGAGGGTGAACGGCGCGCCGATAGGCGCCGAAGACGGCTCGACGCTTTGAACGTCGAGCGCCAGCACCGTGAAGGTCGAGGCCTCGCTGTCGGTCGGCGTCCCGGCCTGTAGGCGGCGCACCAGCAACGGGTGCTCGCCGGCTTCAAGCGCCGGAACAGTGCCTTTGATGGTCGTGTCGTTCCACACCGACACGGCCGCCGTGACCGTTCCGAACAAAACGAGCGTATTGGCCCCGCCGTAGGTCCCGAAGCCCGCGCCCGTGAGGGTAAAGGGCACGCCGATGGCGCCCGACGACGGGGTCAAAGCGTTCACGGTCGGGGTCAACACTTCAAAATAGACGGTGTTGCTGGCCTGTAGGCCCGTGCCCGCTCGGCGTTCGAGCCACAACGGGTGCGCGCCCGCGGGAAGGGTCAGAACCGTCCCGGTGATGGTCGTGTCGTTCCACACCGACACCGGTACTGTCGCCCCGCCCAGAAGCAAACGCGTGTTAGTCACGGCGTAGGGACCAAATCCCGCGCCGTTTAAGGTGAAGCTCACACCCGCCGGGCCTGAAGACGGCGTGGGCGCCGTCAAAACGAGCTCGGTCAAGGTGAACGCTCCTGCGTTGCTCATGGACAGTCCTGAGCCCGAGACGCGTTCGACCGTGACGGCGTGCGCGCCCGGCGTCAGCAAGGGGATGGTGCCCGTGATGGTGGAGTCGTTCCACACCGACACCGGCGCCGTCGTGCCGCTAAACAACACCCGTGTGTTGGCCCCGCCGTAAGCTCCGAATCCAGCGCCCGTGACGGTGAAGGGCACGCCCACGGGCCCGGAAGACGGCGTGACCGAATTTATGAACTGGCCCACGACTTGGAACTCGACGGTGGCGGAACGCGACAACGCGCCGGCGTAGGCGCGTTCGACAAGCAACGGATAAGTCCCCGTGGGCAGCGACCCCGGCACCGTGCCCTTGATGGTCGCGTCGTTCCACACCGACACGGCCGCCGTCGCCCCGCCAAGCAAGACCCGCGTATTGGCCCCGCCGTACGGGCCGAAGCCGTGTCCGGCCAATGTGAAAATCGCTCCGATGGCGCCCGATGAAGGACTCAAAGACGCGATGACGGGCGTGAGCACCTCGAAATACGCGGTATTACTGGACTGCAGGCCCGCGCCCGAGCGGCGTTCGATCCACAACGACTGAATGCCCGCTGCGACGGCCGGAACCACACCCGAAATGACCGCATCGTTCCATACCGACACGGCCACGGTCGCCCCGCCCAGCAAAAGCCGCGTGTTGGCGCCCGCGTAAGGCCCGAAACCGGAGCCCGTCAAGGTGAACGGCGCGCCAATCGGCGCTGAAGACGGCACGGGCGGGGGCAGCGCCAACTCGGTTAAAGTGAAGGTCGTAGGCAGGCTTAACTCCTCGCCGCCGCCTTGCGCGCGGCGCACCACCACCGCGTAAGCCCCCGTGGAGAGAGACGGCACCGTGCCCTTGATGGTCGTGTCGTTCCACACCGATACGGCGGCCGCCGTCGAGCCGAAGAAGACCTGGGTGTTCGCCCCGCCATAGGCGCCGAACCCCGCCCCCGTCAGAGTGAAGGGTACGCCGATTGGACCCGTCGAAGGCGTGAGCGCGGAGACGGCGATGCCCGAGACTTGGAAATACACCGTGTTCGAGCGCGCCAGGCCGCCGTCCCCGGTTTGACGTTCCACTGATAGGTCGTATACGCCGGGTTCAAGCGTCCCAGGCACGGTGCCCACGATACGCGCGTCGTTCCAAATCGACACCGGCGTCGTGGCCCCGCCGATAAGCACCCGCGTGTTGCTCCCGCCATAAGGCCCGAAGGCCGCCCCGTCCAGCGTGAAGGTCGCGCCGATGGGCCCCGACGACGGCGCCACCGCCACCACCGTGGGCGTCAGCACCGTGAATACGCCTAAAGACGCCGTCACCGTCGCGCCGTCCTGCAGCGCCGTCAGCGAGAGCGGGTAATCCCCGCTCGCCAGCCCCGGCACGGTGGCCGTGACCTGCGCGTCGTTCCAAACGGACACCGATGCCGCGACCGTGCCGAAGCGCAAAGCGGTCAGCGGCGGCGTCCATACGCCGAACCCGGACCCAAGGATGGTAATGGGTTGCCCTATCGGGCCGGAGGAACGGCTGACTGAGGCGACCACGGGTCCGTAGTTGACCGTGATCGTCACCGACGAGATTCCCGTTTCGTTTCCAACCGAGTCCGTCGCCAGGTAATAAATCGTGTGGGAGCCGGGACTAAGAGTGAAAGGTCCGGAATAGACGCTGTTCGCGCAAGTGCCTGGCGCCGCCGCAGAGCTCTCTTCGACCCCGTCGCATGATTCCGGACTCGCGTCGATAAGAAAGTTCAACTCGCTTAGTCCTGACGACGCTCCGGCGACGTCCGGGTCCGTCGCGTCGAACTCGAACGTTCCGCCGGGGCCTTCGCTGAGCGTCACGGTGGGAGGCGTCCGGTCGACGTAGATGGTGCTCGAAACCAAGGTTTCGAAATTTCCGGCCCGATCTCTCGCGCCGAATACGATGTCGCGCCGACCTTCCGACAGCGTAAGAGTCGAAGCGTAACGGTCGAACATGCCGGCGCTGGCGGCGTTGAGGCCGGTCGCGACGAGGGTCGAAGACGGGTCGACGGCGTAATAGACGGCGAGCACGCCGGAGTCGTTATCCACGCTGTTGAGGGACAGCGTCGCGGCAGGGCTTACGTAAAGCCGCCCGATTCCATCGATAAAGCGCCCGCGCTCGCCGAATAAAGCGACGTCGAGCGTCGTTGCCGGGGCGGCCGTGTCAGCCGGAACGAGCCCGGTGGCGATGAAAATCGCGAACGGGGAGGCGGACGTGCTGTGCCCGGACACGCGCCGCCCTGAAGTATCCACCCCGATAGTCACGTCTTCCCAGCCGCCGCCCGCGAGAAGATGGAACACCTTGAGATGTTGGCCGAGGCTCGTCGGCACCTGCTGTAGATACGGAATGTCGATGCTGATGCCATCGTTGACCGCCGCTTCGAGGATTAAATCGATACCGCGATCGGCGGGCATGCCCGGAGGAGTACGGTATCCCGGAGGCGGAGTGACGGGAAAATCATCCACCATGGCGACGCGGCCGCCAGGCGCGCTCACGTCATGCAGGGTCACGCCGACGCCGTTCAAGTTTAAGGTGATGTTCTGCCCGGGACCGGCGACGAAAGACGGCACGTCTCTACGCGCCGCTCCGCCAAGAGCGTCGATGGTGATTCCGACGTCCGCGCTCCCGGTCACCATGAACTCGAGTTGGCCGCCCACGAGGATGTCCGGCCCGACCTCGGTCAGGGGCGGCTGCCCTCCGACTTCCTCGCTCGTTAACTGGGCAATCATGAAGGTGCCAGGTAGCTGCCCGCCCACCAGATTGATGACGGCATCCTTCGGGTCGGCGCTGCTGGCCCAACGTCCCCAGACGGTCGCGCTGCCGGTGTTTCCCACGAGCCGTACTCTTCGAATCCAGTTGGCGATCTCGCCGGTCCCGCTCAACGTCGTCCAGCCCGCGCCTTCCGTCAGCAAGCGGTCATCCAGCTTGAGGCGGTACAAGGATATCGGGTTGAAGTCGCTCGCCAAGGTCGCCGCATCCGCCGCGCTGATGTTTCGCGTCGTCTCGCCCATGATAAGCACCGTATGGGGCGCGTTCGATATGAAAAACGTCTGGCTGAGACTTTCGTCGCCGCGAGTGGTCGGCGCGGACGACAGGTCGATGTCCATGCCGAACTGCGCGATGCCGGAGCCGTCGTCCGAGGCGACGACGGGCGCCTCGACTTGAAGGGTCATGCCGGGCTCCGTGCCGACCATCACGGGAACGCGGGTGATTCGAAGGGAGTAGTCCACGGTAGGCGGCTTGCTGTCCACGTTGAACGGCAGCATGGTCTGATTGCCTTGTCGGTCGCGCACCAGCAGGTTATACGCGGGTCCTTCTTCGCCCGCCGCGAAAGACGGGTGATCTTCGAGGATGCGCGCGTCAACCGACGTAAACATGGTCTGAGTCGGATATTCCGCCTTAAGCTCCAGCGGCGGCGGCGTGTTTCTGGTTATAGTCGTGTCCAGCACCCCGGACAGGTCGTCCGTCAGTTCAAAGCGCAGGCCGTTGAGGCCGCCTTCGTCCGAAATCAAACCGTTGCTGAGCCAATGCGCCTGTCCTTGGGGTCCTGTAAATGGGCCGGGCGTCGGCCCTAATTTGCGGCCGCCGGACACGCCCTCCGTGATGGCGATGGTGGGCGGCGTGTTATCTTCGCCGACACGAATGTTCACCTCACGCGCGACGCGTCTTCCGGCGCGGTCTAGCACCTCGATGGTGAGCAGGAATTCATCATCCCCGACCATGAACGGCGCTAACGGCGCGTTTAATCCGATGACGAGCTGATGCTCCAGTTCGTCCGGCGTCGCGTCCTCCGGCACGCTGACGTTGAGCGGTATGTCGTTCCCATCGATTCGCGCCGTGAAAGCGGAGGTTGACGCGTAGTCGAATCCGCTGTATTCGTCACGCATCCGGACGAACAGATTGACGGGCGATGATGGCGCGAAAACGTCGCCGGACAAGGGCTCGACTATTTCGAAGACGGGATCTTTGGCGTCCACCCGAATCGTGACGGTCGAGGTGTTGCCGACCGCATCGTCCACGGAGACAGCCCATTCTCCGGACGGGAGGTCCGGCACTCCTCCGCCCGGCGGCAACTGCGCGGTCCCGCTTTCTTGGGGCGGCGCTAGTTCGACCACGTAAGGTTCTCGCCCCGCGGGGAATTCGCCCAGGGGCGTGGCCGTGAAGCGTTTGATGAAGGTGCCGGAATCAGCCGCGTTCACATAGAGCGGCGTATAGAGGACGTAGCCGGCCGCGCTAGTGGGCACGAGGTCACCGAGCAAATCGAGCACCGTGACCGTGGGCGCCGTGTTGTCCACGTGGAAAAGCAACGACTCGTTGAAGCTCTCGAGACCCGGTATGAGGTTCTTCGTCACCGCGTCTAAGCCGAAATTGAACGTTCGCAATCCGTCTTGCGCCGACGCGGTGACCGCGTAATTGACGGCGAAGGTGCGGATTACTCCGGGCGCGATATCATCCGTAGCGGGCGTCACGGACACGTTGAACCCGAAAGGCGCCTCGTAGATCGCGCCGGCGCCGATGACGGAGCCCGTGCTCGCGTTGCTGTTTGCGAGCGGGAAGAAGATATCGCCCGCGTCGCCCGCGCGCACGAGGATGGCGGCGGCGCGCGCGTCCGAAGGGACCAGTCCCGCCAGAATCCCTAAAGCGATTAACACGGCTGCTCGGCTCAGCATCCGCGGCCTATATAACCCCGTGGGGGCGGTATGTCAATCAATTTCAAATACAACCTTCGCTCCTTGCGCGACCTTGCGGGAATCCGGTTGAGGCCTTATAATCTCGCTCACATCACTCCTTAATATGGCTAAGCCTCCTCTTGAACCGTCACCGCGAATCGCCGAGGTCGTACACATCGAAGACGATCCGGATTGGTCGAGCCTCGTCGGCCGATGGGTGCGGCAAATAAGGACTCACCTTCCATTCTGTCCGCTCCCGCGACGAGCTTAAAGCCTATCTGAGCCGCGTGGAGTCTGCGCCGCGCTGCGTCATCATCGACGCGGGCCTTGGCGCTGACAGCGGACTGGACCTTTGCGAGAGGCTCAAGGATTCTCCGAGCCTCCAGGCCGCTCCGATTATCGTGTTGACGGGGGGCGGCGTATCAAGCGATGAGTGTCTGAAACGCGGCGCCCTCCAAGTCGTTTTGAAGGACGGGCGGACAGAACAGTCCTTAAACGCGGTGCTGGGCGCGGTATTAGACCAGCATGAACGCTCGCGCGGTGTTGTGCAAGCGGGTGATTTGAACCTCGATCCGAGGGAGCGCACGGTTACGGCGACTAACGGTCGAGCCGTCGTGTTGGCGCCAGGCCTATTCGCCGCTTTTATGAGACTGGTGTCGCTCACCCCGGAGACGGTTGCGGACATCGAGCTTTATACGGCCTTCATCGAGCGTCGTCCCTACGACAAGCGCGACCATGAGTTGTCCGTCAGGGGCACTCTTCGCAATTACGTCTCACGACTACGCGGCGAGTTGGGGCCGGTCATCGGCGCGCGCATCATGAGGCGTCCTGCCGGCTATGCGTACGTTCCGGCCAACCCCGTGCCGCGGCTATAGCCGATTGATGTATTTGAAATTGATTGACAGCCCCCGGGCGCGGGGCTATATAGGTGTTCGCATGCCCCTCTTTCGCCGCCGCCTGTCCGTCGTTCTTAGCGCGCTGATAGCCTGCCCGTCATCTCTCCTGGCGCGCGTGCTCGACCCCATCGTCTTGCCCACCGCCGTGGTCACCGTCGTGCCCGCTCGAGATGACAATCCCAAGGGCCCCACGACCAGCGCCGCGCCCATCCCCGACGCCGTCTCGGCGTCTTTAGGCGCCGGCGACTCGCCCGCGACTGACGGCGCAGACGGCAAAGTCGCGCTTCAGTCCACGCCCGCCTCACGGCTTCCCTGCGGCTCGCCGGCCCTCGACGCCGCGCCGCGTTTCCACAGCGGCAGCACGGTATCCACGCCTTGGGGCCTGGGCTGGTCCTCCGACCTCGATCATCAGCTCATCGTCGAGTCATCCCACACGGTGGTCTGGCTTGACGGCAACGCCAACCGCGTCAGGCTGTTTAGAAGCGGCTCTAACCCGGCCCCGCCCCACGTCTATAACGCGCCTTCGGGGCTTTTCGTCAGGTTGACCGTCACCGGGCTGCTCTCAGGTCAACCCGGCACCGCCTCGCTTCGCGAAAAAGACGGCACCGTGCGTACTTTTAGCCGTCTCAACACGAATACGCCGCTCTACCTCACCGGCCTCACCGACCGCAACGGCAACACCGTCGCCTATACCCGCGTCTCGGGCCTGCTCACCAAAGTCTTAGACGTCCACGGCCGCTTCATCGACCTCACCTACGACGCCTCAGACCGCGTCGCGTCCTTAACCGACTCGGCCGGGCGCACCTTCACCCACACCTACGACGCCCAAGGCCGCCGGCTCACTGAAAACGGCCCTGACGGCTTGACCACCTACGCCTATGACGCGGGTAACCGCATCTCCCGGCTGACTTACCCCGACGGCGGCGTTAAGAACTTCACCTACGACGCCCAAGGCCGCGTGCTCACCGAAGACGACGGCGCGGGCGTTAACCGCCGCGCCTACGAATACCTAGCCGACCGCACCCGCGTTACCGACGCCGATAACGGCGTGACTACCACCGAGTTCATCCAACGCGACGGCCTTAAAAAGCCCACCCGCGTCACCGACCCCGAAGGCCGCGTAACGACCTACACCTATGACGCGGCCTTTAACCTCGCCACCGTCACCGACCCCTTAAGCCGAATCACGCGTTACACCTACGACGCCCGCGGCAACGTCACCGTGACCCAGGACCCCGCCGGTGGATTCACCTTAGCCAGCTACGAGCCGGTTTTCGACATGCCCACCCAACTCACCAGCCCGCGAAGCCTCGTGACCACCTTAAGCTACGACGCCAAGGGCAACCTGACCACCGCGCTCGACCCCGCCGGTCAAAGCACCCAAAGAACCTACGACAGCTTCGGCCACCTCGCCACCGAGCGCGACCCCCGCAGCCAAACCACCGCCTTCACCTATAAAAGCGCCAACGGCGCGCTGGCCACGGTCACCGACCCAGAAGGCCGGGTGACCACGCTTACCACCGACGCCTTAAGCCGCGTTACCCGCAGCCTCGACGCCAAGGGCAAGGCCACCGATTACCAATACGACGCCTCGGGCAACCTGACCCAGGTCACCGACGACTTGGGCGGGGTGACCAGCTATCAATACGAACCCGGCCGTCCCAGCAAGCGCCTAATTAGCGTCACCGACGCCAAGAACCACACGACCAGCTTCCAGTACGACGGCCACGGCCGCTTAATCTCGGTAAGCAACGCCTTAAACCAGGCCCGCGGCTCGGTCTATGACGCCAAGGGCATGTTAACCCAGACCACTAATGCCCGCGGCCAGGTCATCAGCTACGACTACGACGGGGCGGGACGCTTAACGGGCAAGGCCACGCCTGATGGTGCCTACAGCTACGCCTATGACCTAGCGGGCAACCTCACCTCGGTGAGCAACCAAAACGGCTCAGTCGCCATGACCTACGACGCGCTTAACCGCGTCATCCAGGTGACCCAAAGCGTGCCCCCCGCAGCGCCGGTAATCATCGCCTATAGCTACGACGCCGACGGCAACCGCATCACGATGACAACGCCTTGGGGCAACTTCGCCTATGCCTACGACAACGCTAATCGCCTGACACGCATCACTAACCCCCAAAACGGCCACTTCGACTTCGATTACGACCTGGCAAGCCGACGGACAGAGCTGACTTACCCTAACGGCGTCATCACCACCTACGCCTATGACGACGCGGGTCAGGCCACGAGCATCGTCCACCGCAAAGGCGCCGGCGGCCCGATTATCGCGCGGGCCGACTACCAATACGACCTGGCGGGCAACCGGACCTCGATGACGGACCAAGACGGCCTGCACGCCTTCGACTACGACGACCTGCACCGCTTAACCGAGGCATTACACCCCAGCACGAACACCTTAGTCCAAGCCGAGACCTTCAGCTACGACGCGGTGGGCAACCGGCTGGCGGATGCCCAAATCACGGGCTACACTTACGACAACGCCGACAGGCTGACGCAAAGCAGCAGCTTCACCTATACCTACGACGCCGACGGCAACATGACCAGTCGCACCGACCGGGCCACGAACTTGACGACCACCTTCGACTACGACAGCGAGAACCGGCTTACCGGCGCGCAACTGCCGGGCGGGCCCAATTGGACCTACAAGTACGACGCGTTAGGCCGACGCGTCCAGAAGTCGTCGGGGACCGCACCCAGCCAAATCACGCGCTACAGCTACGACGGCCAAGACATCATCGCGACCAAGGCGGGTGACGACGCGTTAACCGGCGTGTACACCCACGGCGGGGGCATAGACGAGCCATTGGCGCTAGTGGCGAGCCAAGTCCACTTCATGCACGCTGATGCGCTCGGCTCGATAGTCGCTCACACGAGCCTGACCGGCGACCTACAGGAGCGCGTCAGCTACACGGCTTACGGGCAGGCAAGATTTAGCAATGTCAGTGGTAGCACGAGCGCGGTGTCAGCGACGGGGAGCCCGTTCGCGTTTACGGCCCGAGAACTAGATGACGAGACGGGCCTATACTTCCACCGCAACCGCCAGACTTATGAACCCGGGGCGGGGAGGTTCTTTCAGGCTGATCCGATAGGAATTGCGGGTGGGGTAAATACATACGCATACGTTGATTCCAACCCTCAGCGGTTTACCGACGCGTTTGGATTAAGCCCTGTCGAAGCAGACGTAAGTAATCAACGTGATTGGGGTGAGCAGGGAATTGAGCCTACGTACTTAGAGGTAGACGCCGTCTTGGCTGGAGTTGGTGGCGCCCCTTTCGCTGCAAACCGAATGTGCCAATTGAGTACTGGAAAGCCATTGAAGGCGTTCTTTAGATTTGAGATTGGCTCGTTCGGCAATCTGAGCGCTTCCGGTGCCGCCGGGAAAATAAGAACAAGACATTTCAATATAGGCGAACTCCATATTTTGATTAATCCTTTTAAGTACAGATATCTGACCGGGTCAGTATTTAAATTTTGGTGGAAGAAGCCAAAATGAACACCTCAGAATCTGATTACGTCATCATGAAACAACCAGTAGATGCTTGGGCCCGTGATGCGGGCTGGGCCGACTACGACTCGAGCATTCAAATCTTCACGTTAAACCCCGGAATTATTTGCAACGAACAAGGCTGCCTCCTTGCGGAGTTGCTGGGGGCTTTTAGGAGTGGCCATCCGCACTCGGGTTTTATCATTGAGGATAAGTGGGCTCTGGGTCTCCATAAAGAAATTGGTGGCGCGCGGCAGATTGTCAAAAACGGAGCAAGCTACCTCTTTATTCAAGATCCCGCACTCGACGAGATCTCGAGTCTGTTTCGTCAGCACTGGAATGATATTGGGTTCGTTTTTACGGTTCGCTCTCAGCTGGAATCCGAGCGCAGCGTAGATGCGCTAATTACTGCATACGAAACAGAGCGGTGTGGACAGTTCCTGGAAAATTCCATAGCCCACCTGCTGACTACCGGACACGATAACAACTTTATTTTTCTAGCGACAAAATCCGAGTTCACCGCCCTACAAGCACAAATAAAATCTATGTGTGAGAAATACGGCAAAACACTAAAAATTATCACGGGAGCTCGAAGAGGATAGTTGTCGCGGTTTTTTTCGTGCCGCCGCCTGTGCGTCGTTCTCTGCGCGCTGATAGCCTGCCCGTCATCTCTCCTGGCGCGCGTGCTCGACCCCATCGTCTTGCCCACCGCCGTGGTCACCGTCGTGCCCGCTCGAGATGACAATCCCAAGGGCCCCACGACCAGCGCCGCGCCCATCCCGGACGCCGTGTCGTCATCTTTAGGCGCGGGCGACTCGCCCGCGACTGACGGCGCAGACGGCAAAGTCGCGCTTCAGTCCACTCCCGTCTCACGCCTTCCCTGCGGCTCCCCGGCGCTCGACGCCGCCCCGCGTTTCCACAGCGGCAGCACGGTCTTAACGCCTTGGGGCCTGGGCTGGTCCTCCGACCTCGACCACCAGCTCATCGTCGAATCATCTCACACGGTGGTCTGGCTCGACGGCAACGCTAATCGCGTCCGGCTGTTTCGCAGCGGCTCTAACCCGGCACCGCCACACGTCTATAACGCGCCTTCGGGGCTCTTCGTCAGGCTTACCGTCACCGGGCTGCTATCAGGCCAGCCGGGGACCGCCTCTCTTCGCGAAAAAGATGGCACTGTTCGCACCTTTAATCGTAGCAACGTCAACACGCCGCTCTACCTCACCGGCCTCATCGACCGCAACGGCAACACCGTCGCTTACACCCGCGTCTCGGGCCTGCTCACCAAAGTCTTAGACGTCCACGGCCGCTTCATCGACCTCACCTACGACGCCTCAGACCGCGTCGCGTCCTTAACCGACTCGGCCGGGCGCACCTTCACCCACACCTACGACGCCCAAGGCCGCCGGCTCACTGAAAACGGCCCTGACGGCTTGACCACCTACGCCTATGACGCGGGTAACCGCATCTCCCGGCTGACTTACCCCGACGGCGGCGTTAAGAACTTCACCTACGACGCCCAAGGCCGCGTGCTCACCGAAGACGACGGCGCGGGCGTTAACCGCCGCGCCTATGAATACCTAGCCGACCGCACCCGCGTCACCGACGCCGATAACGGCGTGACTACCACCGAGTTCATCCAACGCGACGGCCTTAAAAAGCCCACCCGCGTCACCGACCCCGAAGGCCGCGTAACGACCTACACCTATGACGCGGCCTTTAACCTCGCCACCGTCACCGACCCCTTAAGCCGAATCACGCGTTACACCTACGACGCCCGCGGCAACGTCACCGTGACCCAGGACCCCGCCGGTGGATTCACCTTAGCCAGCTACGAGCCGGTTTTCGACATGCCCACCCAACTCACCAGCCCGCGAAGCCTCGTGACCACCTTAAGCTACGACGCCAAGGGCAACCTGACCACCGCGCTCGACCCCGCCGGTCAAAGCACCCAAAGAACCTACGACAGCTTCGGCCACCTCGCCACCGAGCGCGACCCCCGCAGCCAAACCACCGCCTTCACCTATAAAAGCGCCAACGGCGCGCTGGCCACGGTCACCGACCCAGAAGGCCGGGTGACCACGCTTACCACCGACGCCTTAAGCCGCGTTACCCGCAGCCTCGACGCCAAGGGCAAGGCCACCGATTACCAATACGACGCCTCGGGCAACCTGACCCAGGTCACCGACGACTTGGGCGGGGTGACCAGCTATCAATACGAACCCGGCCGTCCCAGCAAGCGCCTAATTAGCGTGACCGACGCCAAGAACCACACGACCAGCTTCCAGTACGACGGCCACGGCCGCTTAATCTCGGTAAGCAACGCCTTAAACCAGGCCCGCGGCTCGGTCTATGACGCCAAGGGCATGTTAACCCAGACCACTAATGCCCGCGGCCAGGTCATCAGCTACGACTACGACGGGGCGGGACGCTTAACGGGCAAGGCCACGCCTGATGGTGCCTACAGCTACGCCTATGACCTAGCGGGCAACCTCACCTCGGTGAGCAACCAAAACGGCTCAGTCGCCATGACCTACGACGCGCTTAACCGCGTCATCCAGGTGACCCAAAGCGTGCCCCCCGCAGCGCCGGTAATCATCGCCTATAGCTACGACGCCGACGGCAACCGCATCACGATGACAACGCCTTGGGGCAACTTCGCCTATGCCTACGACAACGCTAATCGCCTGACACGCATCACCAACCCCCAAAACGGCCACTTCGACTTCGATTACGACCTGGCAAGCCGACGGACCAGGCTGACTTACCCTAACGGCGTCATCACCACCTACGCTTACGACGACGCGGGTCAGGCGACCAGCATCGTCCACCGCAAAGGCGCCGGCGGCCCGATTATCGCGCGGGCCGACTACCAATACGACCTGGCGGGCAACCGGACCTCGATGACGGACCAAGACGGCCTGCACGCCTTCGACTACGACGACCTGCACCGCTTAACCGAGGCATTACACCCCAGCACGAACACCTTAGTCCAAGCCGAGACCTTCAGCTACGACGCGGTGGGCAACCGGCTGGCGGATGCGCTCATTGGGGGCTACACTTACGACAGCGCCGATAGGCTCACGCAAAGCAGCAGCTTCACCTATACCTACGACGCCGACGGCAACATGACCAGTCGCACCGACCGGGCCACGAACTTGACGACCACCTTCGACTACGACAGCGAGAACCGGCTTACCGGCGCGCAACTGCCGGGCGGGCCCAATTGGACCTACAAGTACGACGCGTTAGGCAGACGCGTTCAGAAGTCGTCGGGGACCGCACCCAGTCAAATCACGCGCTACAGCTACGACGGCCAGGACATCATCGCGATGAGGGCGGGCGACGACGGGCTTAAGGCGGTCTATACGCACGGCGGGGGCATAGACGAGCCATTGGCGCTAGCGGCGAGCCAAGTCCACTTCATGCACGCTGATGCGCTCGGCTCGATAGTCGCTCACACGAGCCTGACCGGCGACCTACAGGAACGAATCAGCTACACGGCTTACGGGCAGGCAAGATTTAGCAATCTCAGTGGTAGCACGAGCGCGGTGTCGGTGACGGGCAGCCCGTTCGCGTTTACGGCGCGCGAGCTCGACGACGAGGCCGGGTTGTATTTCCACCGCAACCGCCAGACTTATGAGCCCGGGGCGGGGAGGTTTTTTCAGGCCGATCCGATCGGCATGCATGGCGGAATAAATCTTTTCGCGTATGGTGAAAACAACCCACTATCTAAAATCGATCCTTTCGGGACCGATGTGCTTCTTGTCCGTCAAGGCGCAAAAGAGTTTTTCCATGAGGTGGTGTATATCGGAAACCCACAGGCGGGATATACCAAGTTCGAATTCTCCCCAGCGACTTCAAGAACGCTACTGGTTTTGCCACTCGATTGGCCCGGGGTAGCATTTTATACGCCGTTAGCGCCAAAAGTGAAAGGTACAGTCGTTCGGCAATTTCCGCAAAGTGCCGATTTAGATGCGCTTGCTGTTATCCGTGGGCGCTCCAAAATCAAAGCCGGATGGGAAGACATGCCGTACAACCTTTACTCGAGAAATTGTCGGGCGTTCTCGAGAACACTCTACTCAGAACTTACGACGAGCATGGGGCCATCACGGTGATACAAGCCACTCCAATCGTTCGTTCGATTGGCAAAGCGTTATCCTGGCTTCTGACGGCCTATCTGCTCCTCTACCTTACAGGGTTCGTGTTCGCCTACATGCAAAGCATTCCGGATCGTTGGGAATCGCCGTTGCTACGGGGGTTCGGCTACGTTCTAACGGCAACTGCACTAATTCTGGCGTACGCAATTCCGCTGATGTACGTAAATGCAAAGAAGTCAGATTATCAATCAAGGTTGCGTCGATGGTTTGCTGTGGAAGTTGTCTCGATAGCACTTCTTATTGCGTATACATATTAGTAGCAAGCCCGAGCATCGGCCTACGACGACATGGGCCGCTTAATGCAGACCGTCAACGCCCGCGGCCATACCGCTACCTACGCCTACGACGACGCGGGCCAGGCGACCAGCATCGTCCATCGCAAAGGCGCGGGCGGCCCGGTTATCGCGCGGGCCGACTACCAATACGACGCGGCAGGCAACCGGACCTCGATGACGGACCAAGACGGCCAGCACGCCTTCGACTACGACGACCTGCACCGCTTAACCGAGGCCGTTCACCCCAGCACGAACACCTTAGTCCAAGCCGAGACCTTCAGCTACGACGCGGTGGGCAACCGGCTGGCGGATGCGCTCATTGGGGGCTACACTTACGACAGCGCCGATAGGCTCACGCAAAGCAGCAGCTTCACCTATACCTACGACGCCGACGGCAACATGACCAGTCGCACCGACCGGGCCACGAACTTGACGACCACCTTCGACTACGACAGCGAGAACCGGCTTACCGGCGCGCAACTGCCGGGCGGGCCTAGCTGGACGTATAAATACGACGCCTTGGGGCGGCGCGTTCAGAAATCGTCGGGGACCGCACCCAGCCAAATCACGCGCTACAGCTACGACGGCCAAGACATCATCGCGACCAAGGCGGGCGACGACGGGCTGAAGGCGGTCTATACGCACGGTGGCGGCATAGACGAGCCGCTGGCCCAGGTGGGTGAAGACGTTCACTTCATGCACGCTGATGCGCTCGGCTCAGTCGTGGCGCACACGAGCCTGACCGGCGACCTACAGGAGCGCGTCAGCTACACGGCTTACGGGCAGGCAAGATTTAGCAATCTCAGTGGTAGCACGAGCGCGGTGTCAACTACGGGGAGCCCGTTCGCGTTCACGGCCCGAGAACTAGACGACGAGACGGGCCTATACTTCCACCGCAATCGCCAGACTTATGAGCCGGGGGCGGGGAGGTTCTTTCAGGCCGACCCGATTGGGATTGCGGGTGGAGTGAATGTTTACGCGTATGTAGAAGGGCGACCGACCAAGCTGAGCGACCCCTACGGCCTATTTATGTTCGAAGGAGGCATCTCTGGAATCGGTGATTTTATTCACAACTATATCGAGCTTAGAGCTGCGAACCGGGAGCAGAATTTAAGCGGAACGGATAAGTACTATCACTGCAAAGCTAACTGTGAGTCGAGCAGCAGAGGTGCGGGAGGATTCGCTGTCGCATGCGCCGCATCGGTAACCCGAGAAGTGTTAGACATGCGAATCAAATCCTCGCCCGTCGATGACAGCGCCAAGGACATGCTTGCGAACATCTACGGGGCAGCAAGTGGCCGAGGTGCCAGTGCTCCAAGTCGTTGCCGTCAGATATGCGAGCCATTCCGCCCCAAAACGCTGGATCCAAAATATTAACAATGAAAGTCAACGCCCCAATCGCGGCAATACTATTCCTGACGGCCGTACTAGCTTCATCGTGTGGATTCGAACGAGTGAATAACTACTACCCGGATTATGTGGCGGCCAACAAAACCTCGAATGATTATCTCCCGAAATTTATGCCGAAGAACGCCACGCTGATTTATGAACAGCATGATTTCGACACCAATGAATCTTGGGTAGCGTTTAGGTTTATCGAGCAGGATATTGCGAGCATCGAGGCGGCGTGCACATCGACAGGGGCGCCGCCTTCGCGTCTACCCATAAATATTATTGGGTTGAAAAGACGCTGGTGGTATCGATACCCACTGGATTCAACTGCTACACGCCAACTAATCCGTGGCTGTAGCGGTGGTGGCTCAATATACATCGACCAGCCAAATAGTGTCGCCTATTTCTGGCGTCGGTAATTTATTCACAGCCTCTTGGCGGCGGGGCTATATAGGTGTTCGCATGCTCCTCTTTCGCCGCCGCCTGTCCGTCGTTCTTAGCGCGCTGATAGCCTGCCCGTCATCTCTCCTGGCGCGCGTTCTCGACCCCATCGTCTTGCCCACCGCCGTGGTCACCGTCGTGCCCGCTCGAGATGACAATCCCAAGGGCCCCACGACCAGCGCCGCGCCCATCCCGGACGCCGTGTCGTCATCTTTAGGCGCGGGCGACTCGCCCGCGACTGACGGCGCAGACGGCAAAGTCGCGCTTCAGTCCACTCCCGTCTCACGCCTTCCCTGCGGCTCCCCGGCGCTCGACGCCGCCCCGCGTTTCCACAGCGGCAGCACGGTCTTAACGCCTTGGGGCCTGGGCTGGTCCTCCGACCTCGACCACCAGCTCATCGTCGAATCATCTCACACGGTGGTCTGGCTCGACGGCAACGCTAATCGCGTCCGGCTGTTTCGCAGCGGCTCTAACCCGGCACCGCCACACGTCTATAACGCGCCTTCGGGGCTTTTCGTCAGGTTGACCGTCACCGGGCTGCTCTCAGGTCAGCCGGGTACCGCGTCTTTGCGCGAAAAAGACGGCACGGTGCGCACCTTTAACCGCAGCAATATAAACTCGCCGCTATACCTCACCGGCCTCGTTGACCGCAACGGCAACACCGTCAGCTACACCCGCGTCTCGGGCCTGCTCACCAGGGTCTTAGACGTCCACGGCCGCTTCATCGACCTCACCTACGACGCCTCAGACCGCGTCGCGTCCTTAACCGACTCGGCCGGGCGCACCTTCACCCACACCTACGACGCCCAAGGCCGCCGGCTCACTGAAAACGGCCCTGACGGCTTGACCACCTACGCCTATGACGCGGGTAACCGCATCTCCCGGCTGACTTACCCCGACGGCGGCGTTAAGAACTTCACCTACGACGCCCAAGGCCGCGTGCTCACCGAAGACGACGGCGCGGGCGTTAACCGCCGCGCCTATGAATACCTAGCCGACCGCACCCGCGTCACCGACGCCGATAACGGCGTGACTACCACCGAGTTCATCCAACGCGACGGCCTTAAAAAGCCCACCCGCGTCACCGACCCCGAAGGCCGCGTAACGACCTACACCTATGACGCGGCCTTTAACCTCGCCACCGTCACCGACCCCTTAAGCCGAATCACGCGTTACACCTACGACGCCCGCGGCAACGTCACCGTGACCCAGGACCCCGCCGGTGGATTCACCTTAGCCAGCTACGAGCCGGTTTTCGACATGCCCACTTTGCTCACCAGCCCGCGAAGCCTCGTGACCACCTTAAGCTACGACGCCAAGGGCAACCTGACCACCGCGCTCGACCCCGCCGGTCAAAGCACCCAAAGAACCTACGACAGCTTCGGCCACCTCGCCACCGAGCGCGACCCCCGCAGCCAAACCACCGCCTTCACCTATAAAAGCGCCAACGGCGCGCTGGCCACGGTCACCGACCCAGAAGGCCGGGTGACCACGCTTACCACCGACGCCTTAAGCCGCGTTACCCGCAGCCTCGACGCCAAGGGCAAGGCCACCGATTACCAATACGACGCCTCGGGCAACCTGACCCAGGTCACCGACGACTTGGGCGGGGTGACCAGCTATCAATACGAACCCGGCCGTCCCAGCAAGCGCCTAATTAGCGTCACCGACGCCAAGAACCACACGACCAGCTTCCAGTACGACGGCCACGGCCGCTTAATCTCGGTAAGCAACGCCTTAAACCAGGCCCGCGGCTCGACCTACGACGCCAAGGGCATGTTAACCCAGACCACTAATGCCCGCGGCCAGGTCATCAGCTACGACTACGACGGGGCGGGTCGCTTAACGGGCAAGGCCACGCCTGATGGTGCTTACAGCTACGCCTATGACCTAGCGGGCAACCTCACCTCGGTGAGCAACCAAAACGGCTCAGTCGCCATGACCTACGACGCGCTTAACCGCGTCACCCAGGTGACCCAAAGCGTGCCCCCCGCAGCGCCGGTAATCATCGCCTATAGCTACGACGCCGACGGCAACCGCACAAGCATGACAACGCCTTGGGGCAACTTCGCCTATGCCTACGACAACGCTAATCGCCTGACACGCATCACTAACCCCCAAAACGGCCACTTCGACTTCGATTACGACCTGGCAAGCCGACGGACCAGGCTGACTTACCCTAACGGCGTCATCACCACCTACGCTTACGACGACGCGGGCCAGGCGACCAACATCGTTCACCGCAAAGGCGCCGGCGGCCCGATTATCGCGCGGGCCGACTACCAATACGACGCGGCGGGCAACCGCACGCAGTTAACCGACCTAGACGGCCTGCACGCCTTCGACTACGACGACCTGCACCGCTTAACCGAGGCATTGCACCCCAGCACGAACACCTTAGTCCAAGCCGAGACCTTCAGCTACGACGCGGTGGGCAACCGACTGGCGGATGCCGAGGTTACGGGCTACACTTACGACAGCGCCAACCGGCTCACGCAAAGCAGCAGCTTCACCTATACCTACGACGCCGACGGCAACATGACCAGCCGCACCGACCGGGCCACGAACTTGACGACCACCTTCGACTACGACAGCGAGAACCGGCTTACCGGCGCGCAACTGCCGGGCGGGCCCAATTGGACCTACAAGTACGACGCGTTAGGCCGACGCGTCCAGAAGTCGTCGGGGACCGCACCCAGCCAAATCACGCGCTACAGCTACGACGGCCAGGACATCATCGCGACCAAGGCGGGTGACGACGCGTTAACCGGCGTGTACACCCACGGCGGGGGCATAGACGAGCCATTGGCGCTAGTGGCGAGCCAAGTTCACTTCATGCACGCCGACGCGCTCGGCTCAGTCGTGGCGCACACGAGCCTGACCGGCGACCTACAGGAGCGCGTCAGCTACACGGCTTACGGGCAGGCAAGATTTAGCAGTGTCAACGGCAGCACGAGCGCGGTGTCGGTGACGGGGAGCCCGTTCGCGTTCACGGCCCGAGAACTAGACGACGAGACGGGCCTATACTTCCACCGCAACCGCCAGACTTATGAGCCGGGGGCGGGGAGGTTCTTTCAGGCGGACCCCATTGGGATTGCGGGTGGGGTGAACGTCTATGCGTATGTCGAGGGGCGGCCGACAAAATTGAGCGATCCTTTGGGGCTAATTCGAGATGACCCTGGCGAAAACCTCTACTTCTCAGGCAACAATGCCAGCATCTACGCTCTGGAAGCATCGAATCTTGAACTTATTAGTGATTTCTCTGCTGGATTCGGCGACAATATTAGTCGCGGCGTTACTCGAAATATCAGAGAACGCTTTATTTCTGGCGGCGGCGTAAATCGGTGCGCGACCGCCTATAGTATTGGAAACGCTACTGGCGTTGGGTTTTATATCGCAGGCGGTGTTTTAGGTGGAGCTCGAGTAGGTGCGAGCGTTGCTGCCACTCACAGCGGGGCAATTAGTAAATGGTTAAGCCAAGGACAATTATGGCGAGTTGGTCGTTCTGGCGGAGCCAACAACCGGGTGCTCCGGATTGGGCCCTGGAAGTCAAAATGGAATCACATCGACTTGTCAATCTTCGGGTATTAATGAGTCCCCCGAAGAACTGTCCTTCTTGCGGCAACAAGCAAGTTCCCGGCACTGATGCTTGTTCCAAATGCGGGCGCCTGCAGTATCGTCAGTTAGGCGCGCCGCTGCGTATAAGCGCGGGTGTTTTTTCATGCATCATAGTCGCAGGATTATATTTCAATTCAGCATCCTTCCCATTCTGGTCAAATGTTCTGGCAGCAATTAATGCCTTCTTTTTCTGCTATCTCGCGCTTTTTGGCCGAGTCTAACGCTTACGACGACATGCATGCTCGACCCCGCCGGTCAAAGCACCCAAAGAACCTACGACAGCTTCGGCCATCTCGCCACCGAGCGCGACCCCCGCAGCCAAACCACCGCCTTCACCTATAAAAGCGCCAACGGCGCGCTGGCCACGGTCACCGACCCAGAAGGCCGGGTGACCACGCTTACCACCGACGCCTTAAGCCGCGTTACCCGCAGCCTCGACGCCAAGGGCAAGGCCACCGATTACCAATACGACGCCTCGGGCAACCTGACCCAGGTCACCGACGACTTGGGCGGGGTGACCAGTTACCAATACGAGCCCGGCCGCCCCGCCAAGCGCCTAATTAGCGTCACCGACGCCAAGAACCACACGACCAGCTTCCAGTACGACGGCCACGGCCGCTTAATCTCGGTAAGCAACGCCTTAAACCAGGCCCGCGGCTCGACCTACGACGCCAAGGGCATGTTAACCCAGACCACTAATGCCCGCGGCCAGGTCATCAGCTACGACTACGACGGGGCGGGACGCTTAACGGGCAAGGCCACGCCTGATGGTGCCTACAGCTACGCCTATGACCTAGCGGGTAACCTCACCTCGGTGAGCAACCAAAACGGCTCAGTCGCCATGACCTACGACACGCTTAACCGCGTCACCCAGGTGACCCAAAGCGTGCCCCCCGCAGCGCCGGTAATCATCGCCTATAGCTACGACGCCGACGGCAACCGCATCACGATGACCACGCCTTGGGGCAACTTCGCCTATGCCTACGACAACGCTAATCGCCTGACACGCATCACTAACCCCCAAAACGGCCACTTCGACTTCGATTACGACCTAGCAAGCCGACGGACAGAGCTGACTTACCCTAACGGCGTCATCACCACCTACGCCTATGACGACGCGGGCCAGGCGACCAGCATCGTTCACCGCAAAGGCGCCGGCGGCCCGATTATCGCGCGGGCCGACTACCAATACGACCTGGCGGGCAACCGCACGCAGTTAACCGACCTAGACGGCCAGCACGCCTTCGACTACGACGACCTGCACCGCTTAACCGAGGCATTACACCCCAGCACGAACACCTTAGTCCAAGCCGAGACCTTCAGCTACGACGCGGTGGGCAACCGGCTGGCGGATGCGCTCATTGGGGGCTACACTTACGACAGCGCCGATAGGCTCACGCAAAGCAGCAGCTTCACCTATACCTACGACGCCGACGGCAACATGACCAGTCGCACCGACCGGGCCACGAACTTGACGACCACCTTCGACTACGACAGCGAGAACCGGCTTACCGGCGCGCAACTGCCGGGCGGGCCCAATTGGACCTACAAGTACGACGCGTTAGGCCGACGCGTTCAGAAATCGTCGGGCACCCTGTCGAGCCAAATCACGCGCTACAGCTACGACGGCCAGGACATCATCGCGACCAAGGCGGGTGACGACGCGTTAACCGGCGTGTACACCCACGGCGGGGGCATAGACGAGCCATTGGCGCTAGTGGCGAGCCAAGTCCACTTCATGCACGCCGACGCGCTCGGCTCAGTCGTGGCGCACACGAGCCTGACCGGCGACCTACAGGAGCGCGTCAGCTACACGGCTTACGGGCAGGCAAGATTTAGCAGTGTCAACGGAAGCACGAGCGCGGTGTCGATGACGGGCAGCCCGTTCGCGTTCACGGCCCGAGAGCTCGACGGCGAAACGCACTTGCATTACTACCGCGGACGCCAGACTTACGACGCCACAACGGGGAGATTCGGGCAGGATGACCCGGTCCTGCATCCGGGGTATTCCAATCAGGAGTATGCACTGGGCAATCCAGTCAAATACAGGGATCCGATGGGCACGGATGTGTTGCTTATCGAACGTCATGCCTGGGGAAAATACCATCAAGAAATCTGGGTTGGCAACATCGGAGGATATACGTCATATGGATTCGTGCCGTCGGCCTTGGGCAAGTATCAGTCGGTTGCAGGATTCGAAGTGAGCGGATCCATACAACCGAATCGAGGCATGAGCTATTCGAAAATACCCTCGTATATTCCATTTGCCGGCTACACGCTACTGGGCCGTATTAATCAGGACGAATACTCAGACCTAAGACTACGTGCGTATCTCGAAAGTGGAGAGCTCGCAAAAAACTGGAGCCGCTATAGTCTGTACTCGCGGAATTGCCAAGATTTTGCCCAGGATGTATTCAGCAAAGTTCTTCATGAGAAAAAAGCGAGATGAACTCTCTCAATAGGATTGTTTGGGCCATATTGTTGGCCATCATAGTGCTCCCTCTGATGTTATACGGGACATCGCTGGCGTTAGGGCTCGGCTCGTTTGCAGTATATTTAATCGCCAATTCTCAGCATGCAAACAGAGTCCTTGAGTTATATGCCATGGTGATAGTGGCTGGGTTATTTGGCATCCTGCTATGGGCACTTCCGTTTATAGGTTGGAGAGCAAAGAATCGCCAATCGCGGACCATGTATGCCATAGCGGCGGCGTGGATTGTCCAGATGCTTGTAATTGCCTGCATAGCAGGCTTTGCGAAACAAAAAACGCCGGCGTTGTTCAACGAATTGCAGATTCGATATATACGTTAACTTCCGGCCACGTCGCTACCAATCGCGTTACCCGCAGCCTCGACGCCAAGGGCAAGGCCACCGATTACCAATACGACGCCTCGGGCAACCTGACCCAGGTCACCGACGACTTGGGCGGGGTGACCAGTTACCAATACGAGCCCGGCCGCCCCGCCAAGCGCCTAATTAGCGTCACCGACGCCAAGAACCACACGACCAGCTTCCAGTACGACGGCCACGGCCGCTTAATCTCGGTAAGCAACGCCTTAAACCAGGCCCGCGGCTCGACCTACGACGCCAAGGGCATGTTAACCCAGACCACTAATGCCCGCGGCCAGGTCATCAGCTACGACTACGACGGGGCGGGACGCTTAACGGGCAAGGCCACGCCTGATGGTGCCTACAGCTACGCCTATGACCTAGCGGGTAACCTCACCTCGGTGAGCAACCAAAACGGCTCAGTCGCCATGACCTACGACGCGCTTAACCGCGTCATCCAGGTGACCCAAAGCGTGCCCCCCGCAGCGCCGGTAATCATCGCCTATAGCTACGACGCCGACGGCAACCGCATCACGATGACAACGCCTTGGGGCAACTTCGCCTATGCCTACGACAACGCTAATCGCCTGACACGCATCACCAACCCCCAAAACGGCCACTTCGACTTCGATTACGACCTGGCAAGCCGACGGACAGAGCTGACTTACCCTAACGGCGTCATCACCACCTACGCCTATGACGACGCGGGTCAGGCCACGAGCATCGTCCACCGCAAAGGCGCCGGCGGCCCGATTATCGCGCGGGCCGACTACCAATACGACCTGGCGGGCAACCGGACCTCGATGACGGACCAAGACGGCCTGCACGCCTTCGACTACGACGACCTGCACCGCTTAACCGAGGCATTACACCCCAGCACGAACACCTTAGTCCAAGCCGAGACCTTCAGCTACGACGCGGTGGGCAACCGGCTGGCGGATGCCCAAATCACGGGCTACACTTACGACAACGCCGACAGGCTGACGCAAAGCAGCAGCTTCACCTATACCTACGACGCCGACGGCAACATGACCAGTCGCACCGACCGGGCCACGAACTTGACGACCACCTTCGACTACGACAGCGAGAACCGGCTTACCGGCGCGCAACTGCCGGGCGGGCCCAATTGGACCTACAAGTACGACGCGTTAGGCCGACGCGTCCAGAAGTCGTCGGGGACCGCACCCAGCCAAATCACGCGCTACAGCTACGACGGCCAAGACATCATCGCGACCAAGGCGGGTGACGACGCGTTAACCGGCGTGTACACCCACGGCGGGGGCATAGACGAGCCATTGGCGCTAGTGGCGAGCCAAGTCCACTTCATGCACGCTGATGCGCTCGGCTCGATAGTCGCTCACACGAGCCTGACCGGCGACCTACAGGAGCGCGTCAGCTACACGGCTTACGGGCAGGCAAGATTTAGCAGTGTCAACGGAAGCACGAGCGCGGTGTCAGCGACGGGGAGCCCGTTCGCGTTCACGGCCCGCGAGCTCGACATCGAGACAGGATTGTACTTTCACCGCAATCGCCAGACTTATGAGCCGGGGGCGGGGAGGTTTTTTCAGGCTGATCCAATTGGGATTGCGGGTGGGGTGAATTCTTACACATATGTATTTAGTCGTCCGACAAAGTATGTCGATCCCTTGGGAACCGATGCCGTTCTAGTCGAAGTTGCTGCAGGCAACGATCATTTCGAGGTTTGGGTTGGACCCGATGCAGGCGGCATTTACCAGGGATTCGGTCTATATCCAAATGGCTTCGGCGGATATTGGTCAGTACTTACCGGTCGCGATGTCCCGGGCCAGGTCAAGCGACAGCAAGGTCAATTCTATAGCGGCACGAATTCATTTCTGCAATGGATGTTTGGTAAAGAGATTGCGCGGCGAAAGCAAAATAAAGCAGCGGATCAGGCTTTAATTGAGAGATTGGATGCGGAAGCTAACGCCCCGCAGGTGTACAACGCGTACTCGCGAAACTGCCAGCAGTTCGCCGGCCCCTACGTTTATGGAAATCCTTAAATTCAATCGTGGCATTCCAATCAACAGCTTGATTGGGCTTATGATTGTGGTAACGAGTTATCAAACATTTATGAATCTTGCGGCGTTTATAGGGCTGATTGGCTATGGGATTACCAATGACCTTGCCGCGCTCACATATCGCAAAGCTCTAATCGGCGCGGTGGTCCTTGCAGGTCTAACAGCTAGTTGGCGTGCAGTATTACTGTTCAGCCGCACCGAGCGGTATCGGTTCATGACTTTTATTTTCGTTGCTTGGACGATGTCAACGGTGTTGATAGCCAAGTCACCATTCACAGGCAAAGAGTCTGCCTTGTTTCTGCGCGAAGGCCGCCGCTGACAGACAGAATATACGACTCAAGGCGACGTCACCCTTCTAATCTAGGCCACGAATAATCGAAGACAGCTGGCAGCCTCAGCGTCATGATTGGCACATAGGAAGAAGGCCCCGCGCTCCCGCGCGGGGCCTTCTTCTTTTTTACGGGTATGAGCCCCGTCAAAGGGGCGGCGGGCGTGAAATGGTAAAATCTCCCTCGTGAAGGCCGTGTTTCCCGTCTTCCTTATATTACTGGCCGCCTGCCGCGAGGAGCCCATCGTCCGGGTGAAAACCCCGAAGGAACCTACCGGCGCGCTCGCGGGCGTCGCGCCCGCGGCGGCCCCGGCGCGCGGCCCGCGTTGGAAGACGCCCACAGGTTGGAAAGAGCGCGGCGCCGACGGCATGCGCGCGGCCACCTTGCTGCCCCCGGGCGGCGGCGTCGAGGTCACGGTCATCGCCTTGCCCGGCGACGTCGGCGGCGAGCTCGCCAACGTCAACCGCTGGCGCGGCCAGATCGGGCTCACCCCGCTCGAGGAAGCCGGCCTGGCCGAGGCGAAAACGACCGTGCGCTCGCGCCTGGGCGACGTCTCGCTTTATGAGTTCACCGGCGGCGGCGCGGTCAAGACACGGTTGGCCGCGGGCGTGTTAACCTTGGGCGGCACGACCTGGTTCTTCAAGCTGATGGGCCCCGAAGCCCCGGCCGCGGCGGCGCGTCCCGCCTTCCTCGAATTGCTCAAAGGACTCCATGGCGACGCGCTCTGAGCCCGCGGCCTGGGTCAAACGCCTCGGCGACGTGAAGCTCACCCTCGTTTGCCTGGCGCTCCTCATGGCGCTCGTGTTCGCCTGCACCATCGCGCAGGTCAAACTCGGCACCGAGCTCGCCATGAACGCGGTGATGCGCACCTTCCTCATCTGGTGGCGCCCCGAAGGCGCGGCGTGGTCGCTGCCGGTTTTCCCCGGCGGCGGGCTCGTGGGCGGGGTGATGCTCGTCAACCTGCTCGCGCGCCTGAGCTACCTGGAGCGCAGCCGCCGCAAGGCGGGCATCTGGCTCGTTCACGCGGGGCTCGTCGTCCTGTTCGCCGGCGAGTTCGCCAGCGCCATCCTCCAGGTCGAGTCGCACATGCCCATCGAGGAGGGGCAGACGAAAGACTACGCCGAGAGCTTCCGCCTCATGGAGCTGGCCGCCGTGGACGCGGGCGACGCCCAGTTCGACGACTCGCGTCTGATTCCCGAGTCGCGTCTTAAGAAAACGAAGGAACTGCGCGACGCCTCGCTTCCTTTCACCCTCAAGATCCACGCCTACCACGACAACGCCGAGCTCGTCATGCGTCGGCCCGGAGACGCCGCGTCTTCCGCCACGGCCGGGCTCGGGACCAACCTCGCCTTCAGGCCCGTCGCGCCCGTCACCGTGGACGACCAGGCCAACACCGCCATCGCCCTCGTCGAGCCCGTCGCGCCGGACGGGACGTCGTACGGCGTGTTTCTGCTCTCCAACGCGCTCGGCGCGCCGCAGGGCTTCGTCCATGAAGGGCGTCCGTGGCGGCTGTCCTTGCGGCCGCGGCGTTATTACCTGCCTTTCTCGCTCACGCTCAAGGATTTCAAACACGACCTGTACCCGGGCACCGACATCCCCAAGAACTTCTCGAGCCTCGTGCGGCTGAAGGACCCGGCCGCCGGCGACGACCGCGACGCGCTCATCTACATGAACTCCCCCCTGCGCCACGGCGGCCTGACTTTTTATCAGGCGAGCTTCGGCAAGGAAGACACCCTCTCCGTGCTCCAGGTCGTGCGCAACCCGGGGTGGACCTTGCCGTATCTCGCGTGCGCGCTCACCGCGCTCGGCCTGCTGTGGCATTTCGGCGTGATGCTCGGCGGGGCGGTTAAGGAGTCGCGCGCGTGAAGAACCGGCGCTACGCGGTCGCGGCATTCCTTATCGGTTTAACGGCCGCCTTGCTGCCCCTGCGGCCGACGCCTTCACAGGAATACGACTCGGCGGCCTTCGGCCGCCTTCCCGTCCTCGAAGGCGGACGCGTGAAACCTTTGGATTCCTTCGGGCGCAACGCCTTGCTGATGATGCGCAGCAAACAAACCGTGCCCGTGGACGGGGTGCGCCTGGACGCCTCGCGCTGGACGCTCGACGCGTTGTTCAAGCCGGAAAGCGCCGACACGTATAAAACCTTCGTCATCGACGACCCGGAAGTCCTGGGCCTGCTCGGCCTGGAGCCCGGCAAGGGGCGCTACTTCGCCTACTGGCAGGTCGAGCCCAAACGCGCCGAGCTGCGCGCGCAGGCCGAAGCCGCCGAGAAACTCGAGGCGCCGCGCCGCTCGCGTTTCCAGACCGCGGCCGTCAACCTCGACCGCCGCCTCACCCTCTACGAGCGCCTCAAGAACACGGTCCAGGTCGCCGGCACCGACGACGCGGCGGTCGAGCTCGCCTTGCTCGGCTCGGTCGTGCCCGCCGCCCTGCGTGCGGTGCACGGCGGCGGCGCCACCGAGCGCGACCGTCGCGCGGTGAAGATCTTGGCCGAGCTGCTCTCGCGTTTCCGCTTCCTCTCCACCGCGGCGGTGTTTAAGGCCGTGCCGCCGCGCGCGGGCGAGCCCGACGACGCCTGGCAGTCCAACGGCGAGACGTTGCTCAAGCCGCTGCGCACCGACTTACATCCCGCGGTCACCGCCTTCGCCTTGATGGGCCGCTCCTACCGCAAAAACGACGCCGCGGGCTTCGACGCCGCGTTGCGCGAGTACCAGGCCTGGCTCAAGAAGGAGCGGCCCGCTTTCGTGCGCGCCGCGAACTACGAGGCGTTGTTCAGCCGCGCGGCCCCCTTCGTCAGCGGCATGGCGCTTTACGTCGCGGGCCTTCTGCTGATTTTCGCGGCCTGGGCGCGGCCGCGCCAGGCGGCTTTGCCCGCGCTCGCCTCGGGCGTGTTATGGGCCGCCTTCGCCGTGCACACCGCCGGCCTCCTCGCGCGCATCGTGCTCCAGGGCCGCCCGCCGGTGACCAACCTCTACTCCTCGGCCGTGTTCGTGGGCTGGGTGGCGGCCTTGGTCGGCCTGCTCGCCGAACGCCTGCACCGCCGCGGCTTCGCCGCCGCGGGCGCGGCCGCTGTGGGCTTCTGCACCTTGCTCGTGGCGCACCACCTCACCAGCTCCGGCGACACCATGGAGATGATGCGCGCGGTGCTCGACTCCAACTTCTGGCTGGCGACCCACGTCATCACCATCACCATCGGCTACGGCGGGACCTTCCTCGCGGGCCTGCTGGGCATCGTCTGGATTATCCGCCGCCACCTCGCGCCCAAACAGGACCCGGCCGACGCCAAGGCGCTGTCGTCGCTGGCCTACGGCGTCGTCTGCTTCAGCCTGCTGTTCAGCTTCATCGGCACCATGCTCGGCGGCATCTGGGCCGACCAGAGCTGGGGCCGCTTCTGGGGCTGGGACCCCAAGGAGAACGGCGCCTTGCTCATCGTGTTGTGGAACGCGCTCATCTTGCACGCGCGCTGGGCCGGCGTGGCGCGCGAGCGCGGCATCATGGTGCTCGTGGTGCTGGGCAATATCGTCACGGCCTGGTCGTGGTTCGGCGTGAACATGCTGGGCGTGGGCCTGCACTCCTACGGCTTCATGGACAAGGCTTTCTGGTGGCTGACCGCCTTCATGGCGAGCCAGCTGCTTTTCGCGGCGCTGGGCCTTCTGCCCGCCCGCTTCTGGAATGAGAGGAGGAACGCATGAACGAATTCTTCATGAAGCTGCGCCATCTGTGGCTGGGCCTGCTCGGCCTAACCGTCTCGACGCCGTCGGCCGGCGGGTTTACCGGCGTGCGCGGCGACGCCGCCGCCAAACTCGCGACCGATACGTCGGTGTTCCTGCTCGACGTGCGCACGCCGTCGGAATACGCCGAGGCGCATCTGACGCGTTCGACCCTCGTGCCGGTGGACGAGCTCGCCGGCCGCCTGGCCGAGCTGCCCGCCGACAAGAACAAACCCGTGCTCGTGTATTGCGCCATGGGCGGCCGCTCCGCGCGCGCGTCCCAGCTCCTCATCGAGAAGGGCTGGAAGACGGTTTATAACATGGAAGGCGGCATCACCGGCTGGAAGGCGGAAGGGCGCCCCGTCGAGCGTTAAGCCATGCTCCCTCGCAAGCCGCTGGGCGAGGGCTCCGTGTTGTTCCTGCTGGCCGCGGTCCACTTCGCCAACCTCGTGGACTTCATGATGGTGATGCCCATGGGCCCGGACTTCGCCCGCGCGCTCGGCATCCCGATGTCCGACCTGGGGCTCATCGGCGGCGCCTATACCGCTTCGGCCTTCGTCGTCGGCCTGCTCGGCGCGCGTTTCCTCGACCGTTGGCCGCGGCGCCAGGCCTTGGTCGTCGCGGCGACGGGGCTGGGCCTGGCCACGGTCGCCGGCGCCTTCGCCTGGAGCGCGGGCTCGCTTATCGCCGCGCGCATGGCGGCCGGCGCCTTCGGCGGCCTGGCGGGCACGTTGTGTTTCTCCATCGTCGTGGACCTGGTGCCCAACGAGCGGCGCGGCAAGGCGATGGCGGTCGTCAGCTCGGGTTTCTCTCTCTCCTCCATCGCGGGCGTGCCGCTGGGCCTCGAGCTCGCGCGGCGCGGCGGCTGGCGCGCTCCCTTTATCGTGGTCGGCGGCGCCATCCTCGTGCTCGCGGCCGCCTGCCGCTACGCCTTGCCGCCGCTGCGCGCGCACCTGGAGACCACGGAGCCCGAGGCGCCGCTCGCGCTCGACGAGGGCCTCTACCTCAGCTTCGCCGCCTTCGCGCTGGCGATTCTCGGCAACTTCCTGCTCATCCCGAACCTGTCGGCCTTCCTCCAGTTCAACGTCGGCTTCGCGCGCGAGCACCTCGGCCTCATGTACCTGGCCGGCGGACTCACCAGCCTCGCCTCGATGCGCCTGGCCGGCATCTGGACCGACCGCTCCGGCGCGTTCGCGCCGGTGGCCGTCGCCAGCGTCGTGGTCGCGGCGAGCCTGCTCGCCGGGATCCGCCAGCCGCCGCTGCTGGCCCCGGTGCTTTTTTTCGGCGTGTTCATGGGCGCCAACGCGATGCGCTGGGTGTCCATCTACTCCTTGGCCAGCCGTATGCCGCCGCCCGGCGCGCGCGGTCGTTTCTTATCGGCGCAGGCCGCCCTCGGCCACGCCTTCAGCGGGCTGGGCGCCTACGGCTCGACGCGGCTGCTCACCGCCGACGCGTCGGGGCGGCTCTACGGGATGGAACGGCTCGCTCTGGCCGCGGCCGTGATGGGCCTGTGCGTGCCGCTGATCGTACGGCGGCTCGAAGCGCTCGCGCCTCGTTCGCGCGCGTAATCGCTAACAAGCCGCTTCTTCCATCGTCACGAAGCGCACCCCCCACCACTTCGTGATTACGCTGAAAAAATATACGTTATCGACCTCTTCCGGAAGAGGGCGATAACGCTGAAATAATAAGGGTAATCCGAAAGTGGTCCCCCCCCCTCTCGACTCGCCTGCCGGGAACGTGCCGTCCGAATTTATATAGTACGGCCATGATGACCGGATTCCAGTTGCTCGCTCTCTGCGTCGCCCTGACGGCCTCCGCCCAGGAAGCGGCCCCCGCGCCGTCCGACGCGCCCCTGCCCTATCGTTTCATGCGCCTGACGCCGGTGACCAAGACGCCGAGAAGCAGCTGCATAAGCCCGGACGCGTCCATGAGCGCCGTGGCCGGTGAAAACGCCATCACGGTCTGGTCCCTGACCAAGGGCAAACCCCTGTTCCGAATCGAGGCTCCGGTCGTGGACCGCTCCACCGCCAAGGACACGGTCAAATTCCAACCCGTCGCGTTTTCCGGCGACGGGCGCTGGCTGCTGGCCAAGTTCGACCACCGGCGTTCGACCGAGGAGGGCTGGGTGAGCAACGCCGTGCAGCTCGTCCTCGTGTCGGTGACGGAGGAGAAAATCGCGCGCACACTGACGACGTTCGAGGGTCGCTGCGGCGTCGGCGCGGCCAAATGCGTGGAGCTTCTCGGCGTCGAGCTTTCGGCCGACGGCAAACACGCCGTGGCCTGGGGCGAGCGCGACGGCGGCGGCGAGGGACGCGTCGAGCGTTTCGTCACGGCGGTGGACTTCGAAGGGCGCCGCGTGCACGACGAGCAGGAGGTCTGGGCGCCGCGCGAACCCGGTGGCGACCTCGTGGCGGTCGAGCCGAACCGGAACTACCGCGATTTCGTGGGGTTCGCGGCGGACGGACGCAAGCTGGGCGTGGGCGTGGACGACGGCAGTTGCGCGCTGCTGGACCTCGGCACGCGCAGGCGCATCGCCTTCCTGGACGGCTGCAACGAGCGGGACGTCGTGTTGCTGCGCGCCGAACACGGCTACCTCTACTCGGCGCAGGAAGCGCCGGGCATCCTCAAGCTCTGGGGTTACGACGGCGTGCTGCGCGCGCGCCTCGACGTCGGCGCACACGAGTTGCGCCGCTACCTGGTCCCTTTAGGCGACGGCCGCTACGCCGTCGAATACGCCGAAGGCGGCAACCTTCGCCCGGGCGTGGGACAGCCGAACGTCTACTCGATGTTGTGGGACGTTAAAACCGGCGCAAGCCTCGCGGCGGGGACGGACCTGAGTCTCAGCGAAGGCTACAACGCCCGCTTGACCCCGGACCGGCGCTACATCGCCGGCCCGATGGAGTTCGAGACGGTTTACGCCGCGCTCGACGCCGGGACTCCGCTGGCGCGCAACGCCCCGGCGCTTTCGGCCAAGGTGGCCGCCGCCGGCGCCGCCACCGACGCGGTCGCGCCGACGCCGGGACGCGGCTACGACCAGCCGCCGCACAGCGTCGTGAAGACCGACCCCGACGCCTACGCCGTCATCATCGGCATCGAGAAATACCGGTCAGCCGGCATCCCGGCCGTGGAGTTCGCCGCGCGCGACGCCAAGACGATGCACGCCTACGCCACGCGCGCCATGGGTTTCGATCCCAAGAATACCGTGCTTCTCACCGACGGGCAGGCCTCACGCGCCGATTTCGAGAAATACCTCGGCTCATGGCTGCGCAACCGCGTCAGCGCGACGTCGCGCGTGTTCGTGTATTACGCCGGGCACGGCGCGCCCGACCCGGGCACCGGCGCGAGCTACCTGCTTCCCTACGAAGGCGACCCGAGCTACCTGGAGGAGTCGGCTTTCCCGGTCTCGCGGCTCTACGCGGCCCTCGAGAAGCTCCCGACGAAGGACGTCACCGTCATCCTCGACGCGTGTTTCTCGGGGCAGGGCGGGCGCTCCCTCATCGCCAAAGGCGCGCGCCCGCTCGTCAACACCGTCGCGCCGAGCTCCCCGGTCAACACCGTGGTGCTCGCGGCGGCCAGCGGAAGCCAGGTCAGCGCCACCGACCACGAACGACGCCACGGCCTCCTGACCTCGTACCTGCTGGAAGCCCTGCACGGCGCCGCTGACGCCGATGGCGACCGGCGCGTCACCTCGGCGGAGATCTACGCGTTCGTACGGCCGGCCGTGGAGCGCGCCGCGCGGCTGCAGAACGTCGAGCAGACGCCGACCATCACGCCGTCGCCGGACGTACTGAAGGCCCGGCCCGGGCGGCCGTGGCTGACGCTCCCGCCGAAACGCTGACGCGTCAATCCTTGAGCTGGCGCAGCAGGTACGTGAACTCCAACGCCTGACGTCGCACGCGCTGCTCCAGGTTCGCCGCGGCGCTGTGGCCGCCTTCCATGTTCTCGAAGTAGAGCACGGGCTGCTTGAGCTCGAGCAGCCGCGCCACGAAGCGCCGCGCGTGGCCGGGGTGGACGCGGTCGTCCTTGGTCGAGGTGATGACCAAGGTTTTCGGGTACTTCGGCTTGGCCTTCACGTTCTGGTACGGCGAATACCGTCGGATGACGGGCGCCATCACGGGATCGTCGGCGCTGCCGTATTCGCCGACCCACAGGTGGCCGGCCAGCAGCTTGTGGTAACGCATCATGTCGAGCAGGGGCACCTGGACGACCACGGCGTTGAACAGCTCCGGGCGCTGGGTCAGCGCCGCGCCCACGAGCAGGCCGCCGTTGCTGCCGCCCATGATGCCCAGGCGGCGCGCGGAGGTCACCTTGGTCTTGATGAGGTCCTCGGACACGGCCAGGAAGTCGTCGAAGGCGAGCTGGCGGTTCTCTTTCAACGCCGCGCGGTGCCAGCGCGGGCCGAACTCGCCGCCGCCGCGGATGTTGGCCACGACGTAGGCGCCGCCGCGCTCCAGCCACGCCTTGCCCGCGGTCGCCGGGTACCACGGCGTCATGCTGCGCTCGAAGCCGCCGTAGCCGTACAGCAAAGTCGGCGTGACGCCGTCGCGCGCGGCGCCGGCGCGCGAGACGAGGAAATAAGGAATCCGCGTCCCGTCGCGGCTGGTCGCCCACTTCTGCTCCACGCTCAGGCCGGCCGAGTCGAAGCGGGCCGGGATGGACTTCCACGCGACGGGCGTCGCCTTCGGTCCGTCGAGGGCGAGCAGGGAGTTCGGCAAGGTGAAGCCCTGCGCGTTGACGAGCAGGCGGTCGCCGAAGGGGCTGTAGCTGCCGAGCTCGAGCGACGCGCCCGCCGGGAAAGGCAGCGCCTCCACCGACCAGCGCGCGCCGTCTCGGCGCGCGAGCGCGATGGAGCCCTGCACGTCTTTCAAGAGCTCGAGATAAATCGCCCCGCGCGTGAAGGCCACGCCGCCGAGCGAGGACCGCTCGTCGGGCGCCCAGACCAGCTCGGGCACGGGTTTGGGGCCGATGGGCCAGGCGATGAGCGAGCCCGCGGGGAAACTCGCTTCACCCAGCGTCAACGCCTCGCGCAGCGAGAAAAACAGCCGGCCGTCCTTCCAGCCGCGCAGCTCCACGCTCGGCGGCAGGGGGATGGGCTCCAGGCCGCCGTCGGCCGAGAGCACCCACTTGTCGCTCTCCCAGAACGTCTTATTGCGCGAGACGAAGGACATCCGGCCTTCGGGCGAAAACGACGTCCACGCCACGACCGAGGTGTCGTCGAAGCCGGCCTCATAGACGGTTTTAGCCGCGCCCAGCGGCGTGCCGCGTTTCCAGCGTTTCACCACGCGGGGGTAGCCCGCCTTGGTCAAGGAGCCCGGCCCGAAATCGGTCGCGACGAACACGGCGTCGGCCGTGTCCCACAACACGTCGGACTTCGCTTCGGGGACCTCGAAGCCGTTTTTCACGAAGGCCTTCGCCTTCACGTCGAACTCTCGGACCACGGACGCGTCTTTTCCGCCGCGCGACAAGGTGAGCAGGCAGCGTTCGTAGGCGGGCGGCAGGCACGAGTCGCCTTTCCAGACCCAGTTCTCCTTCTCCGCCTCGGCGAGGGCGTCGAGGTCGAGCACGGTCTCCCACTTCGGCGCGGGCTTGCGGTACTCCTCGACGGTCGCGCGCCGCCACACGCCGCGCACGGCTTTGGCGTCCTGCCAGAAGTTATAAACCCACCGGCCCATCAGGTCGGCGGCGGGGATGCGGTCCTCGGCGAGCAGGATGGTGCGCAGCTCGCCTTCGACGGTTTTATAACGCGGGTCGCCCTCGAGCTCGGCCAAAGATTCGGCGTTGCGCGCCTTTACCCACTCCAGCGCGCGCGGGCCTTCGACGTCCTCGAGCCACAGCCGCTCGTCGTCGGCGGCGCGGACGGGCGAGACGAGCGAAAGGGACGCGAGCAGGAGCAGGAGGGCTTTCATGTTCTTCCTTTAGAGGCGGCGTTTGACGGCGCGGATGCCCGCGCCGAGCACGGGGACCTTCTCGAACAAGTTCGCGCCGGAATCCCAGTAGTCCTGGTGGTAGGCGACGCGGCCTTCCTTGTCGAAGCGCAGGTGGGTCATGCCGATGGAGCTTTGCACTTCGCCTTTGCGGAACTTCTTAAAGAGGATGTCCATCTTCCAACGCACATAGACGCCTTCGGACGTCGAGATGACTTCCTCGATGGCGACCTTGCACGAAACCACGTTGCGCGCGGTCTCGACGAGGTAATGCTCCAGGGCCTCCACGCCGCGGATGGATTTAAGCGTGTCGTTGAAACGCACGTCGGGCGCATAAACCTCTCGGATCCTCGCTTTGACGCCCGCCTCCTCGAGGCTGCCGAAGAAGGCGGTGAAACGCGCCACGGCTTCCTTTTCCGCCGCGGAGCCCGGGGCCGGCGCGCCCGAGGTTTTAGGGTCGGTCTCGGCGAGCGTGTCGGCGTGCCACTTCATCGGGTCCACGACGGCCTTTCCGCCGCCGCAGGCGCACAAACCCGCGACGAGTAATGCCGGAGCGAAGCTTCTCATCAGTCCCCCAAGAAACGCAGTTGTAGGTGCGGCTCGGCCACGGCCTTGCGGGCGAGCGCGACGATGGCGCGCAGGCGCGGGCGCACGGCGGGCGCGGCTTCGGCCAGACGCTCGAGCTCGGGCATCACGTCGGCGAGCTGGAGGCGGTTGAAGGTGGTGTTGCCCTCCAGGTCCACGCGCCGGATGAACGGGTAGGCCGGGTCGCCGCAGGGCCAGGACGCGGCGAGCGCCCCGTCGCCGTCTTCGATGAGGTCGAGCTCCTCGCCGAACTCGTCTTCGAGTATGCAGTCCAGTCCCATCAGACCCCCGGGTACATGGTGATGACGAGCCCGTCGGGCTCGGAGATGACGACGTAGGTCTTGAGCGTCCGGCGCGAGCGACCGTCCGTGCCGACGGGTTTGCCGGCGTCCACGACGCGTTTGTCGCGGCCGTTGCCCTGGCGCCGCGGCCTGGCCGTCGCGGCCAGCGTCAGCAGGGCGTTAAGATCCACGTCCGCGAAAAAGACGCTTTTGCCGCGCGTCTGGGAGCCGCCGGGGAAGTGGCGTTCGCGGACGTGTTTCTCCGTGCGCGCCGAGAGGCGCAGGGCCGCCGGCGACGGCGCCGCGGCGGTCGGGAGGCAGAACGCGAGCAGCAACGCCAAGGTCCGCATCGCGCCGATGATATCAAATCCCCCTTTTGCTATCGTCGGGACATGAAGCGCCTCCTTCTCTTCGCCCCCTTGCTCGCCGCGGCCTGCCTGCCGCGCATCAATGACATCACGACGACGCCCGAGGACCCGCCGCGTTTCCGCGCCCGCGGGCCCTACCCGCCAGAGAACGCGCCGCTACCGGCGCGATGCGCTTCGGCCGTGCCGCCGTCGCGGCCCGGTCGACCGCATCGCCTTCGCCGCCGCGCTCGCCGCGGCCAAACGCATGCCGCGCTGGGAGGTCGTTTACGAGGACGCCGCGGCCTTCGTGCTCGAAGCCGTCGCCACGACGGGGCTGCTTCGCTTCAAGGACGACGTCGTGGTGCGCGTGACGCCCGCGGGCAAAGGCTCGCTCATCCACGTGCGGTCCAAGTCCCGGCTGGGCAAAGGCGACCTCGGCGCGAACGCCGAACGCATCAAGGCGTACGGCGCCGAGCTCAACGCCGCGCGTTAGCGAAAACGGACGCGGCGAACCGCTCCACCGCGAAGGTGGACAGCTGGCCGCAGGCCCCGGAGATGAAGAAGTCGCAGCCGTGCGTGGCCCAGGGCATGTTCAGGAAATAATGCGGCACGCCCGCCGCGGCGAGTTTGGCCGAGAGGCGCAGCTGATGGACAGGCCAGACCAGCTCGTCGCGCCCGCCGTGGATCATGAGCACGGGCGGCGAGCCCTTTCCAGCGGCGAGCAGCGGGGAGCCCTCGTCGTAGCGCTCCGGCTCCTCCGACGGCGACCCGCCCAGGTACAGCCTCAATAACAGGCGCGAATCGAGGATCCGGCCCGGCACGGTCCAGGCTAGATGCAGGTCGTTGGGGCCGTAGAACACGATGACGCCGGCCACGCCCGCTAGCGGCTCGCGCGCGTGCGCGGCCGACAAGGCGATCTGGGCGCCGGCCGAGCGGCCGAGCAGCAGGACCCGGTCCGCGTCGAGCCCGAGCTCGCCGGCTCGGCCGCGCAGGTAACGCAGCGCCTCGCGCACGTCCTCGACGGGACCGGGAAATGTGTGCTCCGGCGCCAGGCCGTAGTCGAGCGAGGCCACGGCGTAGCCGCGCCCCGCGAGGTAACGCGACAACGCGGGCAGCTCGAGGCGATCGCCGCTGCGCCAGGAGCCGCCGTGTATGACGAGCACGAGCGGCAGGGGGCCGGGGGCCTCGAGCGGGCGGTACAGCTGGAGGCGCAGCGCCCCGCACGAACGCGCGTACACCAGCGCCTCCTCGCGCACGGCGGGCCGGGGCACGCCGCGCAGCAGGTCGAGCCAGACGAAGGGCGCGGGGCGCGGCGCCGCGCCCGGCAGCGAGCGTGGCGCGACGGGGCCGAACGCGGCCTCCAGCGCCCGCGGCAGCCCCGCGGCCACGGCGGGCATCCGCGCCAGCGGCGTCAACGCGAGCAGCGCCGCCGCCAGGCCGAGCGCCGCGCCCGCGACGTCGAGCCGCGTGCGCCGCCAGCCGGGAAGGAAGACGCCCAACGCCGCGAGCGCGAACAGGTGCCCGGTCTCGGTGACGAGCAGCGCGGGAATCCACAGCTCGATGACGGGCGCGCGCAGCACCGCGAGCCAGGACCAGGCGAAGAAGAAGGCGCCCGCGAGCAGGCGCGGCAGGCCCGGCCTCACCAGGCTCCCTTGAGCGCGCCGAGACCTTCCTTAAGGCCGAGCGGCGCCAGGCCGAGCGCGGCCGCCAGGCGCGCGGAATCCAGCGACGCGTCGCGCGGGCGCGGCGCCAGGAACCGTTTGTCGGCGGCGCGCGCCGGGTGGACGAGGGTTTCGTCATAGCCCAGCGCGCGGCAGAACGCGACCGCCGTCTCGAAACGCGTGGCGCGGTCCGCGCCGCCCCAATGGAACACGCCCTCCAGGTCCGGGTCGGCCAACACGCGGCGCACGACCTCCGGCAGCTGGTCGGCGGCCGTCGAGGTCCGCCATTGATCGGTGAAGCCCGGGACGGGTTTTCCCTCGGCCAGGCTCGCGCGCAGATGGTCCACGAAACAAGTGCGCCCGCCCAGCGGCCGACCGTAACAAGACGACACGCGCAGGGCGACGGCCCCGGGGCACAAGGTCAACGCGGCTTCTTCCGCTTCGAGCTTGAAGCGGCCGTAGGCGGACAAGGGGTTGGGCGCGTCGTCCTCGTCGTAGCGGCCTTTCTCCCCGTCGAAGACCAGGTCGGTCGAGAAGAACACGAGGCGCGCGCGGGCCCCGCCGCACAAACGCGCCAACGCGCGCGTCGCATCGACGTTGAGCTTGCGCGCCCGGCCCGGGTCGCGTTCGGCCT
The DNA here is from genome assembly GCA_965283875.1 of uncultured Elusimicrobia bacterium. Classification (GTDB taxonomy): domain Bacteria; phylum Elusimicrobiota; class Elusimicrobia; order UBA1565; family UBA9628; genus GWA2-66-18. The sequence continues at coordinate 1,164,748 of CBDIQC010000001.1, forward strand.
CGTCGGGGTCGGCGACCGCGCCGCAGTGGACCACGACGGCCGGCCGCGCGACGTCGAAGACGCGCGCGATGGACGCCGGCTCGGCCAGGTCGAGGACGGCGCCGCCGGGGCCTTCGGGCGAACGCGAGGCGCCGACCACGGTCCACGCGTCGGCCAGGTCCGCGGCCAGGCGCCGGCCGATGAAGCCGGTGGCGCCGGTCAGAAGCAGCACGGGGCGGTCGTTTTCCATCCTAGGTCTTAGGGCCCACACGGTCCTGGGGCGGGCGCCCCAGGCGGTCCGAGAGCGACCCGACTATACTGTTTTCATGCCGCGCCGGACCACGGCGGCGAACCGATATCACACGGAAAGGCCGGCCCTGAGAAGGGCCGGCCTTCCCAGTTTCAGGGCAAAAATACGGTAAAAAAGCCCCTATGGCTTGCGAGAAACCCGCTTCTCCTCTTATACTAGGCCTATGAACCGCCGCGCCCCCCGGCTCGCCTTCCTCCTGTTGCCCCTGGCCCTGCTCAGCGCCGCGGTCGTCGCCTGCAAGCAGGAGGACATCAGCATTCCCGACGTGACCGGGACCGGTCCCTGCCAGGGCCAGGACCAGGTCTGCAACAGCAGCGGGGATTGCTGCGGCGTGCTCACCTGCAACGCCAACCGGGTCTGCTCCGACGGCATCTGCTCCGGGCAGGGCGCGACGTGCACCCGCTCCTCGGACTGCTGCGGCACGCTCACCTGCAACAACAACGTGTGCACCGGCCTCAACGGCTGCACGCCCAACGGCTCGCCGTGCACGCGCTCCTCGCAATGCTGCGGCACGAACACCTGCGAGCTCAACGTCTGCATGGCGCCCGGCTCCTGTTCGGGCCAGGGCATCCGTTGCACGAGCTCCTCGCAATGCTGCGGGACGCTCACCTGCAACGGCGGCTTCTGCCAGTAGCGGCTACTTCCGCTTCTTGAGCTTCGGGGCGAACGCCTCGGCCACGCCCGGCAACGCCGCGGTCAGGCCCTTCAACCCGTCGGGGTTCTTCGCCAGCCAGTTCACCGTCGCCGGGTTGGTGACGAGAGAGGTCAAGGTTTTGGGGTCCTCCAAGGCCGCCTGAGGGCCCGGGCAGTCGAGGATCTTCTTGAGCAAGGAGCTCGTCATCAGCGCCTTGACCGCCTCGGGGTCGCGCATGGCCGGGCTGCCCAAAAACGCCGTGGCCACGCCCGGGTCCGACAGCAGGGCCTTGGACACCACGGGGCTGTTGAGCGCGATGCGCACCAGCGGCGAATCCAGGTAGGCCTCCACCTGCTCGCGGTCGGCGAGGAAGGCCTTCAGCGCGGCCGGGCTCGACATCCGCGCGCCTTTGCCGGCGAGCATGCGCGCCGGCGATTTGAGGAAGGCGGCGAAGACGCGGTGCGTGCGCGCCCACTTCACGGCCTTGGCCGTGACCACGGGCACCTTGCCCGCGGAGGCCGGCGCAGGACGGCTCGGCTCCGACGCCGGGACGGACGGCAGCCGCGACGGCGGCAGCGAGGACGCCGGCGCGGGCGTCGGCGCGACGGGGTCGGACAACAAGGGGAGTTCGACGGGAGGCTCCGGCTCCGGGCGCGCCTCGGTTTGCCGCGCGACGGGCGCCGGGGCCGACGGCGCCCCGCCGCGCGACACGTAGCCGAGCAAAAACGCCCCCACGACCGCCGCGGCGGCGAGCGCGACGACGCCGCCCGCTCCGGATTTGCGGCGGCGAGACGTCGTATGCGTCGGGTGATGCCCGGATTTCACGTCCATAGCATAGCGGACCGCGAGCCCCGCGGCCAGGGGGGCGGGCTTGACAGAGCAAGATGTCCGCCGCATAATGATGGGGATGAGACGCTTCCTCGCGGCGGCCTTGTTGGCCGCCGTTTCGACTTCCTGCGAGGCCCTTCGACCGGCGGAATCCGCCGCGCCGAAAGGGCCCCTCGCGCCCATCATCCTCGACCCCGGCCACGGCGGCATCGATTACGGCGGCGTGGTCAACGGGGTCAAGGAGAAACACCTCGCGCTCGACCTCGCGCTGCAGGTCAAGGAGCGCCTGGCCAAACGCGCGCTCGAGGTCAAGCTCACCCGCGAGACCGACGAACGCGTCATGCTCGACAAACGCGTCGTGGACGCCGTCGATTGGAACGGCGCGGTGTTCGTCTCCCTCCACTTCAACAAGGAGAAGAACAAGAAGGCCAACGGCATGATCGTTTATACCTACGGCCCGGAGAAACGCAAGCCGTGGCGCAAACTCGCGCATCCGACCGTGCGCCCCATGCCCGCCCCGCCGCAAGGCCAGGCCGACGAAAGCGCCCGCCTGGGCCGCGCCTTCGCCAAGGCCCTGCGCGCCCAGGGACACCGCGTCGAGGTGGGCAAGGCCGACTACTACGTGCTCAAGAACCCCTCCCAGCCCAGCGTGCTGCTCGAGCTCGGCTACCTGACCAACGCCGAGGACCACGAGCGCATCAAGGACCCCGCCTACCGCGCCAAGATCGCCGACACCTTGGCCGAGGTCATCGTCGCCTACGCCGAGGAACGCGCCCTCAAAGGCGCCCAGGCCTCCGCCGCCCCCGTCGTCCCCGCGTCGCCCTGACGCCGTCGCGGCATTTGTTATCCTAGCGCCATGCGCGTGCGCGTGTTGGTCACCGGCGGGACGTTCGACAAGGAATACGACGAGCTCAAGGGCACGCTCTCGTTCCGCCGGACGCACGTCCCGGAGATGCTCGCGCTGGGCCGCTGCCGCGTGCCCGTGGTCGTGCGCACCCTCATGATGAAGGACAGCCTGGTGATGACCGCGGCCGACCGCCGCCGCGTGTTGGCCGCCTGCCGGCGCTCGCCCGAGGCGCGCCTCGTCGTCACCCACGGCACCGACACCATGGCCGAAACCGCCGCCGTGCTCGGCCGCGGACTGACGGGTAAAACCGTCGTGCTCACCGGGGCGATGCGCCCCTACCGCTTCGGCTCCTCCGACGGGCTGTTCAACCTGGGCTCGGCGCTGTCCTTCGCGCAGGCCCTGCCGCCCGGCGTCTATGTCGCGATGAACGGCCGCGTCTTTCCCTGGGACCGGGTGCGCAAGGACCGCCGCCGCGGCGTGTTCGTCGAGCGTTAAAGCAGGCGCAGCTGCCCGCCGCTCAGCGGACGCCGGAACGCCGAGGCCTCCATGGACTCCAGGCGGGCGGCGTTTAAGCCCAGCCGCCGGCACGTCAGCTTGAACAGCCCGGCCAGGTGCTCGGCGAACACGCCTTCCCCGCGCATGCGCGTGCCGAAGCGCGGGTCGTTGAGCCGGCCGCCGCGGATGGCCGCGATCTGGCTCAAGACCTTCGCCTTGCGGTCGGGGTAGTTCCGCTCCAGCCAGTCCTCGAACAGCGGACCGAGCTGGTGCGGCAGCCGCAGGGGCACGTAGTTGGCGCTGCTCGCGCCCGCGTCCGCCGCCGCTTCGAGCAAGGCCGGCACCTCGTGGTCGTTGAGGCCGAGGATGAGCGGCGCGGTCATGACGCCGGTGGGCACGCCCGCTTTCGCCAGCGTCCTTAGGGCCTCCAGGCGGGCCGACGGCGTCGAGGCGCGCGGCTCCATGCGCCGCGCGAGCTCGGCGTCGAGCGTGGTCAGCGAGACGTACACGCGCACGGCGCCGTGGCGCGCGAGCTCCTGGAGCACGTCGAGGTCGCGCGTGACCAGCGCGTTTTTCGTGACGAAGCCGCACGGGTTGCGCGCGTCGGCCAGCACCTCCAGGCAGCGCCGCGTCAGGCGCAGCTTGCGTTCGATGGGCTGGTAACAATCGGTCACCCCGCCGAGCGCGATGGTCTCTCCTTCCCAGGAGGGCTTGGCCAGCTCCGCCGTCAGCAGGCGCGGGGCGTCCTCCTTCACGAAGATCATGGACTCGAAATCCAGGCCGGACGACAGTCCGAGGTATTCGTGATACGGCCGCGCGTAGCAATACACGCAGCCGTGCTCGCAGCCGCGGTAGGGGTTGAGGCTCCAGGTGAAGGAGATATCCGGGCTGTCGTTTTTGGTCAGCAGGGACTTGGACGCGTCGCGGAAGAACCGCGTCTTCGGCGCCGGTTTATCGGCGGGGTCGGCGTTTTCGTCCCACTCGTAGGCCAGCTCCTCGAAGCGGTTGGCCGGGTTGAGCCCCGTTCCCCGTCCTCGCGGCGCGCCGGGCGGGCTGGCATCCATGCCTATAGTCTAATCGAACAAACGTCCGATTTCAAGACCGGGCGGCCGCGCTAGAAGCGCCAGGTCAGCGAAAACTCGGGGCCTGAGAGGTCGGGCAGCGGGCCGGTGAGCAGGCGCCAGCCCAGGCGCGACTCGAGCCGGCCGCCGACGTAAGACGCGCCCGCCGAGAAGTCGCCGAGCGTGCCGCCGTCCAGGAAAGCCGCCGTCAGCCCCGCGTCGAAGCGCAGCGGGCGCAGAGGATAGGACTCCAGCTCCAGCCCGGCCAGGCCGCCGGGCCGGTTGAGGCGTCCGGCCACGCCGGAGAGGCCGAAGCGGTACTCCAGGCGCACGTCGTCCTCGCGCAAGGCGTCGCCGCGCGCCGCGGCGGTCAGATAATCGAGGTCGGCGGCGCCGCGCTCGCGGTAACGCGTCCACGCCGCGTCGAGCCCCACGTGCGTCTCGTCGTCCACCCGCGCGCGCAGGCCGCAGCCGCCCGCGTCGTCGCCGGTGCGGTGGCAACGCGGCTCGACGCGCCACAGGCGGTTCTCATCGCCCACGTCCCCGGTCTCACCGTCGGCGTAGGGCGCGAGCGTGAAGCCTTCCGCGGGTTTGCGGCGGGAGTAGGCGTACGGCAGCGAGAGCACGGTGTAGGCCATCCGCAGCAGGGCGCCCAGGCGGCCCGGCGCGGGGCGCGTCTGCGCGGCGGCCGGGGAGGCGAGCAGCAAGACGAGGGCGACGGCCGCGCGGCTCACAGGCGCAGCGCGAGCATCACGTCGGGGCCGGAGAGCTCGCGCAAGGGCCCGGCCAAGGTCCGCCAGCCGGCCGTCCACTCCGTGCGGCCGAGCTGCACGCCGCCGGCGGCCCGCAGCTCGGTGAGCGCGCCGCCGGGCAGCAACGTGAGCGCCCCGCGCGCCGACAACACGAAAGGTTTGCGCGGGAAAATCTCCGCCGCCGTGGACATCGAGAAGCCGGCACGGCCGTCGCGGCCGGTCAGGCCCGCGACGCCGAAGCCGTAGCCCCACGAGCCGCGATAGCCGCGGACGAAGTCGCAGAGCACGCGCGCGGCGACGAAATGCAGCTCATCGGACGCGCGGGGCTCGTAATAACCCGTCCAGGCGCCCTCGAAGCCCACGTGGCTGTCGCTCATCATCCGGTAACCGGCGCTCAGCGAGCCGATCTCGCCGGAGACGCGGTGGCCGGAGAACTCGAGGCGGTGCGACAAGTCCTTCGGGCCCTCCATATCCCCGTCCTCGCCGCGCCAATACGGATGCGGCGCGAACCCGCGCTCGGGCAGGCTCAGGGGCCAGTGCAACGGGGCGGTCATGGCGCGCAAAACGAGCTGGGCCACGGCGTCCTCGCTCGCGTTGACCGGATAGGCGCGGGTCAAGACGTCGGAGCCCTTGAACTGGCCGGAGAACCCCTTGAGCTTACCGGCGCGGGCCGGCAGCGCGGCCGTCAGCAGAAGCGCCGCCAGAGCGGCGCGCCTCACGCGCCTCCGAGCCTTTTGACTTCTTCTTCCTTCAGCTGGAGCGCGGCCTGCACGTCCTCCATGTCGGCGCCGACCTTCTGGACCTTGGCGGCGTCCTCGTAGAGGGCGGGGTCCGACATGAGCTCGGCGATGCGCTCCATCTCCGCGTGCAGGCGCTCGAGCTCGGCCTTGGCCTTCTCCAGCGCCTTGGCCTTGCGGCGCGCGTCTTTGGAGGCCTCGTATTGGTTCTGCTCGGCGGCCGCGGCCTTCTGCGCCTCGGTCTGCGCGACGGGCGTCTCGCTGGCCTTGAGCTGCTCCTGGCGGTGGCGGAAATACTCGAAGTTGCCGGGATAAACCGTGATCTTGCCCTGGACGACGTGCACCACGTGGTCGGCGACCGCGTTGAGGAAATACACGTCGTGGGAGATGGTGCAGATGGTGCCTTCGAACTTCTTCAAGGCCTCGACCAAGGCCTCGACGCTGGTGAGGTCCAAGTGGGTCGTGGGCTCGTCGAGGAGCAGGACGTTGGGCGGGTCGAGCAGGAGCTTGGCGAGCTGGAGGCGGCTCTTCTCGCCGCCGGAGAGCACCTTCACCTTCTTGTAAACCATGTCGCCGGGAAACAGGAAGGTGCCCAGCACGGTGCGCGTGAACAGGTCGCCGTTGAGGCGGCCCACGTTCATCGCCTCCTGCAGCACGGTGTTCTCGTCGTTGAGCTGGCCCTCGCGGTGCTGGGAGAAGTAGCCGACCTTCACGTTATGGCCGAGCACGCGTTCGCCGGAGTCGAAAGGGATGATGTCGCCGAGCACCTTGAGCAAGGTCGATTTGCCGGCGCCGTTGGGGCCGACGAAGGCCATCTTCTGGCCGCGCTCGAGCTCGAAGTTGAGACCGTCATAAACCACGTTGGAGCCGTAGGCCTTGTGCACGTTTTTGAGGCGCAGCACCGAGGTGCCGGTGCGCCCGGGCTGCGGGAAGGTGATGCTGACGGCCTTGAGCGAAGGCGGCAGCTTGATCTCCTCGACCTTCTCGAGCTTCTTCATGACGCTCTGCACGCGCGACGCGGTGGAGACGCGCGCGCGGTTGCGCATGATGAACTCCTTCATGGCGTCCATCTCGTCTTGCTGCTGCTTGTAGGCCGAGAGCAGGCGGTCGTAGGCGGCCTGGCGCTCGGCCAGGAAGCCGTCGTAGTTCGTGTTGTACTTCTTGAGCTTCTTCTCCTCGACCGCGATGATGGCCGAGCACACCTCGTCGATGAAGCCGCGGTCGTGCGAGATCATGACGATGGCGCCGGGGTACGCCTTGAGGTACTCCTGGAACCACAACAAGGTCTCGAGGTCGAGGTGGTTGGTGGGCTCGTCGAGCAGCAGCAGCTCGGGCTCTTCGACGAGCAGGCGCGCCATGGCCGCGCGCATGGCCCAGCCGCCGGAGAGCTCGGAGAGGTGGCGGTCGAAATCGGTGACCTTGAAGCCCAGGCCCATGAGGATCTTCTTGGCGTCGGAGGTGTCGCGGCCGTCGGCGCCGGGCTTGCTCTTGAGCGCGGTCTCGAGCACGGTCTCGGGGCCGATGGGCGGGTTCTCCTGCGGGAGATAGCCGGCCTTGGCGCCGCGTTTCCATTCGACCGAGCCGCCGTCGGGCTCTTCCTCGCCGAGAAGGATCTTGAAAAGGGTGGACTTGCCCGCGCCGTTGGGGCCCACCAAGGCGTAGCGGTCCCCCGCGTTGATCTGGAGGTCGGCGCCGTCGTAGAGAATCTGGTCGCCGAAGGACTTCTTCACGCCGCGGATGGAAATCATGGCCGGGGACGTCTATTCTACCAACCCTGGACCGACGTCGGCGCGGGCCTTTCGGCCTAGGCCCGAGCGCGAGCGCCCGCTTGCGCCTCGGCGGGAGCCGGCCTATACTGGCGGACATGGACCTTCTCGCCTCGTTGGGGCGCGAGCCGTTGACCTGGATGTACGCCGGGGCGGCCACCCAGCTGGCCGTCACCGGCAAGCTGCGCCGCCCGCACACCTACCTGTGGCTCATCGGCCCCTTCAGCCTGCTCATCGGCCTTCTCGTGGGCGCGTTGTCCTACGTCACCGACCCGCATTACGCCGGCGTCTCGCTGCAGATCGGACCGGGCTACGTGCTGATGATGTGCGCCGCGGTGCTCGCCGGCACCGCCCCGGCCCGCGTGGACGAGGAGACGGTGCTCGCGCTGACGACCGCGTTCTGGCTCACCTTCGCCGACTCGTTGCGGGCGTCGCCTTTGCTGCTCGCGGCCGCGCTGGTGCCGACGGCTTTCGCCGCGCTCGTCGCGGTCACCGACTTCCATCCGCCCCTGCCGCTGCGCGTGGGGCTCTACGCGTGGACCTTGATCGTGCTCGTCGCCCTGGGCGCGCGCGAGCTGCCCTTCTACCGGGACTCCGGGGCCATCGGCGCCGCCGCGCTCGCGTTGGCTTTCTACATCGGCTCCCACGCCGTCCTGCTGACCCACAACGTGGCCTCGTTGTTCTTCCTGATTCCCGTCCCGTCCGAGGACCATTCCCTCAAGCAGAGCTGGAAAAACGCCGCCGAGCACGCGAGGAAGCTCGCCGCGAGCTATTCGCCGCGGCAAATCCCGTTATGGCGGGCCGCGGTCGTCGTCGCCGGGCAGGTCGCGTTGACCGCGCTCGGACGCGCCTACGACTGGGGCGATGAAGGCGCGACGCAGCACGCGCTCGTCTGGGTCCTGCTCACGGTGAAGCTTTACGACGCAGAGGACTCGGGCGACGAGACGCCCGCGCCGCTGCCGACCACCGGCGCGTTGCACCGCGAGCGGCGCGCGGCCCGCCTCAAAGGCCCAAAGACTTCCTGATGCGCGCCTTGGCGTCCTCGGGCAGCGCGGGGCCTTCTTCGGGCGGCTTCGCCGCGGCGGCCCCGAGCGCGTCGAATTGAACTCGCAGGCGACGGCACACCGCGCAGCCCCATAGATGCAGCCGCTCCGCGGCCGTGAGCCGGCCGCCCGAATCGCGGGCTTCGGAAAGACGTTTGGAGATGTCGCGGCAGCCCGGCATCATGCGGCCCCCCGGACGAAGTAGCCGCGCTCCAGGCAGCGGCGCAGGCGCATACGCGCCCGGTACAGAAGCACGGCGACGTGGCCCGGGGGCAGGCCGAGCGCCTCGGCCGTCTCATGGTGGCCGACGCCCTCCATCTCGCGCAAGGTGAAGGCCCGCGCGACGGCGGGGGCCAAGGCGTCGAGGCAGGCGCGCAGCGCGGCGCCGAACTCGACGTCTTCGGCCGCGCGCTGCGGGTCGGAACCCCAGTCGCGCGGCGCGTCCTGAGGCTTCCAATGACGGCCGCCCTCGAACAGGTCCGCCTCGCGGTCGTCGTCCTCGTCGAATCCGAGCGGGACCTCTTTAGCCTGGCGCCGGTAGAACTCGAAGATCTTGAAGCGCAGGATGCCCGTGAGCCAGGTCAGCTCGGAGGAGTCGCCCTTGAAGCGGTCGCGCGTTTTGAAGGCGGTCAGCAGCGTGTCCTGCACGAGGTCTTCGGCCGCGCTCGTATCGCGCACGCGCGAAAGCGCGTAGCGGTACAAACGGTCGCCGTGCGCGTCGAGCCAGCCCGCCGGGTCGGTGCGCCCGCTCAACGAATCTCCACGACGGCGCCCGAGTCGGCGAGGTCTTTAAACAAGGCCGACACGGCGTCCGGCTCCAGGCCTACGGCTGCGCCCAACGCGGCTTCCAACGGCCTGCCGGCGCGAAGCGCGGACAACGCCGCGGCCTCGGGCGGGGTCAACACGCGCGAATAGACGCGGCCGTCCTTCTTATAAAGGAACAGGTCCTCGCGCCCGCGCCAAGTTTCCGGCTCGAGCGCGGAGTCGTCGTCGAGGTCTCGCGTCCAGATGGCGTGGACCCGGTGCCCCGATGACAACAAGGCCGTCGCCGCGCCGAAAACGAAACGCGCGTGAGGCGTCGCCGCGCGCGCCAGCTCGGCCGCCGCGAGCCCGTCGTTGTTTTTAGAATGGAACAGCTCTTTAAACGCCCACTCCAAGCGCGCGAGGTCGCCCAGAAACGGCGCGTGCGCCAGCTCGGGACGCGTTTCGAGGAACTCCGGGAAATCGCGTCCGTAGTCGGACAGGTTATAAGACGACGAACGTTTCGTCGGCACGTAGGCCGCGCACGTCGCGAAGAAATCGTCGTCGCCGAGCACGCGCCACACCCGTTCGAAGGTCTCGCCCAGCGCCTCGGTCATCCGCGCGGGATAAGAGCGGCGGTACACGCCGACCGCGCCCGACGGCGTGAGGCGGCCGCCCCCCGCCACCTCCGCGGCCAGGGCCTCGTCGCCTTCGACGATGGCGGCGACGAAGCGGCGCTGGAGCGCCTCAAGCCCGGAGGGCATGCGCCTCCCGCCACAACGCCGCGGCTTTGACGGCCTGCGCTTCCAGTTCGGGCCAGGCCGGGACGTCTTCATCCCACTCCACGAGCACCGGCGCGTGGGCGAAACGCGCCGCGGCGCGGCGGAACAGCTCCCACACCGGCTCGGTCGGCGCGCGCGAATGGGTGTCGAACAAAAAATCGCCCATATCGGTGTAGCCGCCCAGATGGATCTGGCGGACCAGCTCCGGCGGCACCGCGTCGAGGTACTCCTGCGCCTTGAAGCCGTGGTTGGTCGCGCTCACGTGGATGTTGTTGACGTCGAGCAGGATGCCGCAGCCCGCGCGGCGCGCCACCGCGACGAGGAACTCCCACTCGGTCATCACGGATTCGCGGTAGGTCAGGTAGCTCGACACGTTTTCGAGCGCGATGGGCCGCCCCAACGCGTCCTGGGTCCGCGCGACGTTGACCGCGACGCGCTCCACCGCCTCCGGCGTGTAGGGCAACGGCAGCAGGTCGTGGGCGTTGGACGCGTGCGCGCCGGTGAAACACAGGTGGTCGGTGACGATCCACGGTTCGACGCGGTCGGCCAGGCGTTTGAGGCGCTCCAGGTAGCCCGGGCGCGGGCCTTCGACCCCACCGGCCGACAGCGACACCCCGTGCAAGGCCACCGGATAATCGCGGCGCACCGCGAGCAAGGCCTCGAGCGGGCGACCCTGCGTGTCCATGTAGTTCTCGGAGATGGCCTCGAACCATGATACGGCCGTCTTCGGCCGCGTCAACAGATGCGGGTAGTGGCTGCTGCGCAGACCGACGCCGACGTGGGGTCCCGGCCCCGTCAAACCTCTCGGCATCAACCGCCTTTGAACTTCCCGCCTTTGGCGTCGCAGTCCGACTTCGTCAGCGAGAGCCAGCCCTGTCCCTTGCAGGCGTTATGGCCCGCGCATTCGTAGCCCGGCCCCGCGCAGACGCCTTGGCCTTTGCAGGCGTTGACGCCGTGGCACTCGCCTTTGGCCGCCGTCGGCGCCGCGGGCGCGGCCGCGTCGGTCTTGGCGCCGTGATGGTGATGCGCGCAGCCCGCCAGCGTCAAGGCGGCCAGCGCCGCTCCCGTCAAAACCGCGTTGCGTTCCATGGATGGCTCCTTAAAATCCGATTCAGCGACGGAAATGAGTGTCGAAAACGGGCCGTTGATGTCAGGGCGTCGCGCCGCGCAAACGGGCTTCCGTGAAGCGGAAGGCGTCCGGCGAACGTCCGGCGAGGTCCTCGGGGCCCAGGCCCAGGCGCCGCAAGGCCGCGAGCAGGCGCCGGGCCAGCGCCCGCAACGCGTCAGGGTCGAGCTCCTTATCGTCGGCCTCGAGCTCGTAGAGGACGACGGGGCTGCCGTTTTCATCGAGGGCGCGCGTCAGGCCCAGCACGGCTTTTAGAACGGTGCCGTCGTCGAGCGTGACGGCGACCTTGCGGCGCGTCTTTTCGTTGCGCGCGGCGGGCAACAGGCGGGCGCCGGGCGTCGCGGCGGCCGCCTCGACCTCGGCGCGTCCTTCCCAGACGGCGCCGTCCATGAGCCGTCCCGCGGCGGACGCGGCGGTTTCCAACGGCTCGTCGCTCGTTAAGACCGAGGAGAACGCGTCCAGCGCGGCCGTGAGGGCGCGGCCCGTCTCCGAAGGCAGCCGGGTCTCGCGCGACTCGACGGTCGTGATGGTGGCTTCCAAACGGCCGTCGCCGACCGTCTCGCGCCGCCCGGGACGCGACACCTGGGCGCGCGCGTCGTCGGAACGCTCCTTGACCCGCACTTTATAAGGAGGCTCCAGGCGTTTGAGCACGAAACGCTCGCCGTCGAAGTAGTCGAAATAGCCGTCGCGCCGGACCTCGTCGGCGGCCAGCGCGGGCAAAGCGGCCGTGAGCTTGAGGTAGCCGGACTCCGCCAGCGAGACCCGCAGCTCGGATTCGAGCTTGAGAGCCGTCGGCAACGGGGCGGGCGGCGTCAGGGGCGCGCTCACCCGCGGGACCCCCCGCACGGGCGTGACGGCGGCCGCCGGCAGCGCCAACAAGAGGGCCAACGTCGACGGCAGGAGTCGCATCAACGTCATTCTACCACCAAACGCCCCTGACCCGTCCGTCACGCGCCCGTGACGGACAGGCGGCGGTCCATACGTTATCCTTCGAACAAGACAAAAAAGAAAAAGGAGAACACATGGAACGAGAGAGCTTGTTCGTGGAGATCGTGAAGGACGGCGAAGCCGTGCGCGACGCGCAGCGCCTGCGCTGGGGCGTGTTCGCCCTCGAGATGGGCGCGCGGCTCGACTCGCCCGAGCCCGGCCTGGACATCGACCGCTACGACGCGCACGCCTCGCACGTGCTCGTGCGCGAGGGCCGCGGCGGCCGCATCGTCGCCTGCCTGCGCGCCATCTCGCAAGAAGGCGCCATGGCCGCGGGCGGCTTCTACTCGCAAAGCGAGTTCGAGATGGGACGCCTGCTCGCCCAGCCGGGACGCGTGCTCGAGGTCGGCCGCACCTGCGTGTCCGCCGACCGCCGCGACGGCGCGACGTTGTCGGCTCTGTGGAGCGGCCTGGCCCAGCACGCTCGCGCGACCGGCGCCGAACGCCTGCTCGGCTGCGCCAGCGTCTCCTTCGACCCGGAGACGCAGTCCTTGCGCCCCTTGATCGAGCACCTCGACGAGCGGCTCATCGAGGAGGAGCTCCGCGTGCGCCCGCTGCGCGCCGCCCCGCGCGACGCGGAGCTCCCCAGCGGGCCGGCGAAGCTCCCGCCGCTGCTCGCCGCCTACCTGCGCCTCGGGGCCCGCATCTGCGGCGAGCCCTGCTGGGACCCGGCCTTCGGCACGGCCGACTTCATGGTTTTGGTGCCGGTGGAAAGCCTGGCGAAACGTTACGCGCGCCGCTTCCTCGGCCGGGAAGACGGGAAAACCGCTTGCGCCTCGTAAGGACGCTCTGGAAGGGCGGCCTGCTGGCCGCCCACATCGCGTTCGGCGCCGCGGCAGGGGGGCTGCTCGCGCTGGGCCCCGGCGCGCGCCTGTGGGACGGCTTGCGCCTCGACGAGCATTTCATGCGTTGGTGGTCGCGCGCGGCCTGCGCCATCCTGCGCCTGCGCGTGCGCCGAAGCGGCGGCTCGCCGGCGCCGGCGTCGCTGATCGTCGCCAACCACGTGTCGTGGCTGGAGGTCGTCGCGCTGAGCAGCGTGACGCCGTGCGGCTTCGTGGCCAAGTCCGAGGTGGCGCGCTGGCCCGTCATCGGCGCGCTCGCGACGTCGGCCGGGACCTTGTTCCTGCGTCGCGGCTCGTCCATCTCGGCCGCGGCCGCGACCCAGGAAGCCGTGCTGCGGCTGGCGTCCGGGCGCAGCGTGGCGGTGTTCCCCGAAGGCACTTCCACCGACGGCGAGGACGTGTTGCCGTTTAAGGCGTCGTTCTTCGACGCCGCGGCGCGTTTGGGGTGCGATGTGCAGCCCGTCGCCGTATTTTATCCGAGAGGCGCGGGGGACGCGGCCGTCGCTCCCTTCATCGGCGACGACGAGTTTTTCCCCCATCTACTGCGCGTGTTGGGCGAGACGGAAGTCATCGTCCAGCTTCGTTTCTCCGCGCCGGTGTGCGGCCACGGGCGGGAGCGCGGAGAGCTTTCCCGCTCCGCGCGCGTCTCGGTGCTCGACGCGCTCGATCAAGAGCGTCGCGCGCTCGAGCTGTCGCCGGATTGCGCGCCGCATGAAGCGCCGTGGTGGTGGGAGAGCCGCGAATGCGGGGCCTTCCTACGCGCGGAGTTCCGTCGCATCGGACCGCCGGAATGGGAGCTCGCGCAGGACTTGCGGCTGTAACACTTCTCCTGTTATATACGCGGCGATGCTCTCCGGCCTCGCCTCCGCCGCCTTCGCCGCCATCAACTTCGTGTACGCCTCCGTTTACGGCGGACCGATGGACGGCACCGTCTGGGACGTGAAGGTCAAAGAGGACGGCTTCTTCAGCTGGGGCAGTCGCCGCGACACCGTCGTGTTCGCGCGCGGGCGCATGGTCGTCGCGGGCGACGTGGCCCAGGGCGCGCCCACCCCGCTTTACGAGGCCGCGGCCGCGGCCGGCGAAGCCACCGCCTTCGCCGCCGTGCTCGAGCACCCGTTGCGCGGGCGCTTCGAATGGGTCGGCAAGGCCGACGGCGGCCGCATCGACGGCCACATCAACGTGGTCCTGCCCGACGGCCGCGTGAAGCGCCTCAAGTTCTGGGGCGAGAAGAAGGACTCCTAAGCCGTGGCGAAGGCGCGCCACGTCCTCTTCCACAAGCCCTACGGCGTGGTGACGCAGTTCACCGCGTCCGACGGCCACCCCACGCTCGCGAAGTTCAGCCTGCCCGCCAACGTCTATCCCGCCGGACGCCTCGACCACGACAGCGAGGGCCTGCTGCTGCTCACCGACGACGGCGGCGTCGCGCGCCGTCTCACCGATCCGCGTCGCGGCCACCCGCGCACCTATTGGGTCCAGGTCGAGAACATCCCCACCGAGGAGACCTTGCTCAAGCTGCGCCGCGGCGTCATGCTCAACGACGGCAAGTCCCTGCCCTGCAAGGTCAAGCTCCTGACGGCCGACCCCGACTTGCCCCCGCGCGACCCGCCGATTCGCGTGCGCCTGTCCATCCCCACCGCGTGGCTGGAGATGACGCTCATCGAGGGCCGCAACCGCCAGGTCCGACGCATGACCGCGGCCGTGGGCCATCCCACCTTGCGCCTCGTGCGCGCCGCCATCGGCGGCCTGCGCATCGAAGGCCTCGCCCCCGGCAAGTGGCGCTGGGTGGACCGTTCCGAGCTTTAAAGACACTTCCGCCCTTTTAGGCTCCCCCCGTCGAGGAACCGGGCCATAACGTTGCGATAGACCGGGGTGGAGGGCTAAAAAGAGGACGAAAGAGCCTCCCCTCCAAGATACTCCCGCAGAGCGGGGGTGCCGCAAAAGACGGGACGGAGACGTCGCAGGCCCAGACCGGAAGGGGTCCACGAGACGACGCTCCGGGCAGCGAAGACGGTGACGGGGCTCAAGCCGGGCGGCCCGACGTGAGAGACCGCCCGGTGCGTATTTTATGGGGGCCCAAACGGCCCGGGACTTTCGCCCCATGCGCGGCGCGCGCGCCCCCGCTATCATGTCCCCATGATCGCGTTCTCCCTTCTTTTCGTCGTCAGCGCCCACGCCGTCGTCTCGCGCGCTCCCGTCGCGCGCGCCGTGCCCGTCGTCGCGCCCCGCATCGCGCTCGGCTCCGGCGCGTCGCTGCGGACCACTCTGACGTCGCCCGCCGACGCCCCGTCGCCGCTGCCCGCGCCGTCGTTGGGCCTGGCCCCCGACCGTGAGGCCGCCCTCGTCGCCAAACTCGCCGCCAAGCTCCCTTCCCAGGACGCCACGTCGCGCGCCAAAACCGCCGCATGGATCCGCGACGTCGCGCTGGAGAACCCGCGAGCGGCCGTGCAGTCCGCGGCCGTGGACGCGCTGGCCCAAGACGCCGAGGCGGCCGGCAACCTCGTCCATTTCGAGAACCTCGCCTCCGACATCGAGGCCGTCGCGTCGGCGACGCCTTTCGACCACGTCTTCGAGGACGCGGTCGGCCGCCTGGTGGACGTCGCGCGCCGCTCCGGCCGCGCCCAGCGCGCGCAGGAAGTCGGCCTCGTCGCCGCACGCCTCGCCGCGGTCGGCGTCCCGAGCGCCGCGAGAATGCCGCCGCGCTCATCGAGAGCCTGCGCGAGGACGCCGGCTTCCGCCTCGAGCAAGACGAGCTGGCGCGCGCCGCCGCCCGCGTGCGCGCCGGCCGTTGACGGTCCGACGCCGACTGACTAACGATAATATTACTGCGCCGGCGAAGCAGGATTATCGTTAGTAACGTCGGCGCTCAGGAACGACGCGCGACTTCTCTCGCCAGGATGGCCCGTTTGCGCGCGACGCCCCAGCGATAGCCGCCGAAGGCGCCCGTGCCGCGCAGGACGCGGTGGCAGGGGATGACGCAGGCGAGCGTGTTGCCGCCCACCGCCGTGCCCACCGCGCGCGACGCCTTCGGTTTGCCGACCGCCTTCGCCACCTGGGCGTAGGTGGCCGCGCGCCCGGCGGGGATGCGCAGCAACGCCTCCCACACCTTGAGCTGGAAAGGCGTGCCGCGCAGATGAAGCGGGACTTTTTTCCCGCCGAACGCCTTGGCGACGACGGCGGCGGTGCCCGCGCGGTCCTCGCGCAGCTCGGCCTTCGGCCATTTCTTCTTCAGCTCGCCCAGCGCCGCGGCGCGCGACGAGACGAAGGAGAGATGGCATAACCCCCGCGGCGTGACGCCCGCCAAGGCGAGTCCGAACGGCGTCTCATGGAAGCCCCAACGGACGACGACGCCCGCGCCCCCGGCCTTGTATTCGCCGGGCGTGACGCCTTCGACGGTGACGAGCAGGTCGTGGAGACGGCCGGGGCCGGAGAGCCCCGCGCCGAAGGACGCGCTGAGCACGTCGTTTTTCAGCAGGAGCTCTTTCGCGCTTTCGCTGGTGACGAACTTAAGGAAGGCCTTCGGCGTGACGCCGGCCCAGCGGGTGAACAGGCGGTGGAAGTGGAACGGGCTCAGGCCCGCGACTTTGGCGAGCGTGGCCAGGTCCGGCTGCTCCTCCCGGCGGGAATCCACGTAGGCGATGACGGCGGCGACGCGTTCGTAGGTGGTCATGCCCTGATGATAGCGGGCGGCCCCCGCCGGCGACACCCGGTTCTTGCGGGGGTCAGCGCTTGAAGCGCGAGCCGGCGCGCGGGATGGAGCGCCGGCGGACGCGGAAGGAGTCGAGGACGGACTTGCGGTAGGTCTTGAGCAGCGGCGGCACGCGGTAGTTGAAGCCCTCGAACGCCTTGCGCGGGATCTCCTGGCCGGTGAACGCCTCGATGGTCGGCACGAGTTTCTCTTCCTCGAAGGAGACCAAGGTCACCGCGTCGCCGTCCTCGCCCGCGCGGCCGGTGCGGCCGATGCGGTGGACGTAGTCCTCGGGGTGCTCGGGCACGTCGTAGTTGACGACGTGCGAAACGTCGGGCACGTCGAGGCCGCGGGCGGCCAAATCGGTGGCGACGAGGATGGTGATCTTGCCCTCGCGGAAGGAGGCCATGGCGCGGTCGCGCTCGCCCTGGGAGAGGTCGGAGTGCAGCACGCCGCACACGGTGCCTTTGCGCTGCAGCCAGCCGGCGACGCGGTCGGCGCGGGCCTTGGTGCGCGTGAAGACGATGACCGATTCCACGCCGTCGGCGGCGAGGATGGAGCACAGCAGGTCGCCCTTCTGGTCCTCGGTGACGGGGTACAGGAACTGGGTGATGTTGGTGCCCGTCGAGCGCGGGCGGTCCACCTCGACGCGCACCGGGTCCTTCATGAACTCGGACACGACGCGCTGCACTTCCGGCGGGATGGTGGCCGAGAACATCATGGTCTGGCGCTGGGCGGGCAGCAGGCGCATGATCTTGCGCACGTCGGGCATGAAGCCCATGTCGAGCATGCGGTCGGCCTCGTCGAGCACCGCCACGCGCACGTCGCGCAGGTGGAGGTTGCCCTGGCGCACGTGGTCGAGCAGGCGGCCCGGGGTCGCCACGACCACCTCGGCGCCGGCCTTCAAGGCCTGGATCTGCAGGTGCATGGACGCGCCGCCGATGACGACGACGCATTTGACGGGCGAGAACTTGGCCAGGTCGGTGATGGCGCGTTCGACCTGGGTGGCCAGCTCGCGCGTCGGGGTGAGCACAAGGGCGCGCACGCGCAGGCCTTTGCCCACGCCGCCTTCGGCCTCGCGGTCGGCCATGAGGCGCGAGAGCATCGGCATGGTGAAGGCCATGGTTTTGCCCGAGCCGGTCTGGGCGGAGCCGATGACGTCCTTGCCGGCGAGCGACTCCGGGAGGGATTTCGCCTGGATGGGCGTAGGCGCCTCGTAACCGAGGGCTTTGATGGCGTCGAGCAGTTCGGGTCGCAGCCCGAGCGAGGTGAAAGGCATGTTGCGGCTATATTTTAGCAAATAGAGAGCCTCCTCTTTATAAGCCGTCTGCTAGGCCTTTTGGCCCAGGCGCCACACCCGGGAATCGAGTACTCTGAATCGATGCGTCTTTTGCGCCTGCTGCTGGCCGTCCTGTCGGTCCTTCCGTCCGTCTCCTCGGCCAACGTCCGCGCGGCGCGCGTCGTCGCGCCCCGGGTCGGCGTCCCGGCCCCGCTGCCCGTCCTGAGCGTCCGCGGCCTCTCGTTGACCGCGCCCTCCGTCGGCGCGGACCTGCGGCCGACGCTGACGCCGGCTCTCCTGACGACGCCGCCCTCGCCCGTCGCCGCGCCCCTGCTCCCCGCCGACGCGCCCGCCTCCGCCGCGGCCGACGCTCCCGTCGCCGCGCCCGCCGGCGTCTCGGCCGCCCCGGCCGACGCGCCGGGCATCCCGGGGCTGCCCACCGGCTTCGAGGACACGGGCGACCCGCGCGCGCCCAAGACCTCGGCTCGCGAGCTGCTCCTGCGCTTCGGCCGGCCGTCCGCCGACCGCGCCGCGGCGATGCTCGCGCAGGCCTTCGACGGCCGCGGCCGCGCCGTCGGCTCCGACGGCTCCGTCTTCGAGGTCCAGCCCGACCTCGCCTTGCCCGGGCAGATCCGCATCGTCCGCGTCGCGCCGGCGCCGCCCATCGCGCCGCGTTCGGTCCCCGGCACCGAAGGCCTCAGCGGCCGCGCTTTGCTCGAGGCCCTCGGCCGCATCACCGCTTCGGGACAGCGCACGCACGAATACACCGACGCCTCCGACTACATGTTCTCCACGGCCGACAACGTCGTCATCGGCGGCGTGCGCGGCGTGGTGGACGCCTACTCGGGCGTGTTCGTGGCGGGGACCAGCACGGAAGGCCGCGACTACCCGGAGCCCGGCGACCGCAACCGCGACGGTCACGTGGACGAGGGCATGAACGTCGAGCACATCTGGCCCCAGGGGCACTTCGACAAACGCCTTCCCATGCGTTCGGACCTGCACCACCTGATGGCCACCTTCATCCACCCCAACGGCGTGCGCGCCAACCACCCGTTCGGCGTGGTGAGCGGCCGGCCGACCTACAGCAACGACGCCGGCACCAAGAGCAACGGCTCCGTCTTCGAGCCGGCGGACTTCTCCAAGGGCCGCGTCGCTCGAGCGATGCTCTATTTCTACTCGCGTTACCGCGGCCAGGCCATCTTCGCCAACGGCGGCCCGCGCTGGTGGGACCAGCAGATCGCGGTGCTGCTGGAGTGGAACCGCCGCTTCCCGCCCGACGCCGGCGAACGGGCGCGCAACGACCTCGTCGAGCGTTTCCAGGGCAACCGCAACCCCTTCGTCGATGACCCGTCTTTGGCCGACCGCGTCGGTCCCGAGACCTGGCGCCCGTCGGCTCCCCGCGCCAAAGGCGGGCGCGGCCAGTCCCTGCGCCGCCGTCCGCCCTCCTCCGCGCGCCGGCGCTGAGCCCGCTCGAAGTTTTGCTAATATCCGGGCATGAACCGACTCCTTCTCGCCGTTTCGCTGCTGCTGCCGGGCGCCGCCTACGCGGCCGACGCCGCTCCCGCCGCCGCGTCCGAAGCCAAGCCGAAAGACCCTTATAAGACGGACGCCGAGCGCACCATCTACGTGCTCGGCCGCGCCCTCGGGCGAAACGTCGCCCCGTTCGCGCTCAGCGCCGCCGAGGTCAAGATCCTCAACGACGGCCTGCGCGACGAGGCGCTCAAGAAAAACTCGCCGGTGGACCTCCCCGCCTTCAGCCCGAAGATCAACGAGCTCCTGCGCGAACGCATGACCGCGGCCGCGTCGAAGGAAGCCGCGAAGGGCAAGGCGTACGCCGACGCGTTCGCCAAGGAAGAAGGCGTCCAGCCCATCCCCGGCGGCGGCCTCCTCAAGTCGCTGGTCGCGGGCACGGGCGACTCCCCCACCGCCGCCGACACCGTGAAGGTCCACTACCGCGGCACGCTCATCGACGGCACCGAGTTCGACAGCTCCTACAAACGCGGCGAGCCCATCGAAGCCGGCCTCTCCGGCGGCCTCATCTCCTGCTGGCTCAAAGGCGTGCCCCTCATCAAGAAGGGCGGCAAGGCCAAGTTCGTCTGCCCCTCCGACGTGGCCTACGGCGACGAAGGCCGCCCGCCGACGATCAAGGGCGGCGCGACCTTGGTCTTCGAGATCGAGCTCGTGGACATCGTCAAAGCGGCCGCGCCCGCCAAGGACAAGAAGCGCTAAGGTGACCGCCGCGCTGCTGCTGGCGGCGGCGCTCGCCGCCCCGGCCGCGGCGAAGGCGTCCGCGCCCGTCACGGTCGCGTCCGTCGATCTACCGCGCTACATGGGCGCGTGGTACGAGATTTCGCACCTGCCCAACTTCCCCCAGAAGGGCTGCACGGACACGGTCGTGTTCTACCGCCTGCGCGGCGACGGCGGCTTCGACCTCGCCAACACCTGCTGGAAGAGCGGCAAACACAAGCCCTACTTCGGCAGGGCGCGTCCGTGGGCGAAGGGCGACACGGCCCGCTTCCACGTGAAGTTCTTCCTGTTCTTCGGCGGCGACTACTGGATAATCGACCTCGACCCGGAGTACCGCTGGGCGGCCGTCGGCGATTCAGCCAAGAAGCAGCTCTGGGTGATCAGCCGGGAGAAGACGCTCGACGCGAAGGTTTACGCGGGCATCCTGGAGCGCGCCAAGGCCCAGGGCTACGACGTCGGGGCGCTCGTGGCGACCGTCCATACCGGCAAGCCCTCCAAAGGCTTCGAGGATTAACGCCGGCGGGAGTGGCGGCGCATCAGGCAGTCGTTGGACACGACGAGAAGCCCGGCCTTGCGGGCCAACGCTTCGCCCTCCTCATGATAGACGCCGTCTTGGAGCCATAACGCCTTGGCCTTGATGGCGATGGCGTCGAGGATGGGCGCCAGCGCCTCTTCCGGGCGGCGGAAGACGTTGACCACGTCCACGGGAAAGGGGATGGAGGCGAGGTCCGGGTAACATTTCTCACCCAGCATCTCCTGATGGCCGGGGTTGACCGGGACGATGCGGTAGCCCTGCTCCTGCATGTAGGCGGAAACGTAGTGGGAAGGGCGCTCCGGCTTCGGGGAGCAGCCCACGACCGCGATGGTTTTCAGCGCGAAGATGCGCTCGACGACGTCGGCCGCCCCGTCGCCCGACAAGCGGCAGGCGTCGGCCATGACGCCTAAGACGCTTCGACGCCCACGTGCGCCTCGCCGTCCTCGATCTCGACGTGGGCGACGTAGGAGCGGCAGCAAACCGTGCAGTCCTGGTCCAGGGATTGGCCGTCTTCTTCCTGGGTCACGTGGATCTCGGTGCTCTCGCCGCAATGGGGGCACTCGATGGGAATCCACTGGTCGAGCCGCACGGTGGCGGCATCGACGGTGTGCTCATCGAGCACGGTCTGCATGACCTTCTCCGCGGACTTATGCTCGCGCACGTCCTCGTGTTCGGCGGCCTTTTTGGCCTTCTTCGGCTTGGCGGCGGCTTTGGTCTTCGCCATGTCCTGAGTGTAGGACCGGTATCCTTTTCCGTCAAGGGGGTACGGGCTACAGCAGCGGCCGGACCAATTCCTCGACGGCGGCGAACTCGAGCGAACGCGCGGGCGGCGCCACCGGCCCCGAGCGCAGGAAGGCGGCGCGCGCGGCGCGCAGCCCCGCGAGCACGGGCCGCGGGGTCAACGAGGCGGCGTAGAGGCGCCAGTAGGCCGCGTCGTGCGGGATGGGCGCCGTCGCGAGGAACGCGCGCGCTTTCTCCGGCTCGAGCCCCTTGATGAGGTACAGGGCCGCGTCGTGCGCGTAGCGGCGGCGCAGCGCCGCCTCCTGCTCGGGCGGCAGCTTGGCGCTGGCCAGCGGCACGGCGCTCTCCTTGAAGGCCTTGGTGTGGTCGCGGGTGACCTGGGCGTCGTGCAGGCGGCGCACGGCCAGCGGCTCGCGGATGACGCCGGTCTCGTAGCCCGCGGTGAGCACGCGCACGACCATGTCGGTGTCGGCGAGGATGGGAGAATCCTCGTGGAACTTGCCGACCTTCTCGACGGCGTCGGCGCGGATGGACATGTTCGTCGTCACGTAGGGCAGGTGGTCCTCGCCGATGGCGTACCAGCCCGGCACCTTGCCTTCGGGGATGGAGCGCGCCGGATCGAAGAAGCGCCCCACGATGCGGTCGAAGCGCCAGACGTAGGCGTTGGAATACCAGAAGCCGTAGGACGGCTTGGCATCCGCCGCCTTCTTGAACTCCTCGAGACGCTTGGGCAGCCACAAATCGTCGTCGTCGAGGAAATCGATCCATTGGCCCGTGGCGACGCCGAGCGCGAAGTTGCGGCACTTGGCCACGCCCGTGGGCGGGAACGTGTAGAAGCGGAAACGTTTGTCGGAGGCGAACTCCTCGAACACCTTGGGCGTGTCGTCGGTGGACCCGTCGTCCATGGCGATGACCTCGAAGTCGCCGAAGGTCTGCCACTGCAGGCTCTTGAACGCGCTGCGCAGCATGGACGCGCGGCCGCGCGTCGGCATCATGACGGTGAAAAAGGGACGGCTCACGACACGGGCACCGAGGGGTCGGGCGGCGCCTTCTGCCCGGGCCACCAGCGCGGGTACACCGAGTCGTAGTAGGTGCAGCGTTTGCACGCCTCGGGCCAGTCGCCGCGCGCGTGGCTGTCGAGCAGGTCGCGCAGGGGCTGGCCGGAGAGCACCTCGCCGAGCGTGTTTTTGTTCAAGTCGCCGATGATGAGGGTGGCTTCGGTGTCGCGGCAGCCGCAGGCGTTCACCCGGCCGTCCGCGAGAACGACCGGGGTCGTCAGCAGGCGGTGGCACGGCCCGTTTTTCTCGGGCTTGGGGCGCGGCACGAGGCCCGCCGCCTTCAGGTCCTCGTCCTTGATGGCTCCCGACCAGGAGTCGTAGGCGCCCATCCACGTCAGGCCGATGAGCCCCGCGTCGCGCGCCGCGACCAGCTCGTCGTAAAGCGGCCCGCGGTTGTTCGCCTCGGGCGTGCGCAGGTTGACCTGCACGCCGAGCGCGGAGCCCGTCTTCTTCTTCTGCGCGATGAGGTGGCGCAGGTTCGGCCACACCTCGTCGAACTTATCGACGCCCATGACCTTGGCGTAGGTGTCGCGGTCGAAGCCCCCGTAGGACACGTGGACCGTGAGCTTGTCGCCGTAACCCAGCAGCCGGTCGCCCAGCGCCGGCTTCATCGCGATGGCGTTGGTGAAGAAGGAGACGCGGCGCACCGCGGGCTCGGCCCGCAGCCGGTCCAGGCGCTCGAAAAGCTTCGCGTCGGCGAACGGGTCGCCCACGATGGGCGTGACGTCCACGTCCCCCCCGCCCAGCTCCGCGTATTGGACCACGAGCTTCTCGAAGAGCTCCATCGGCATGACCTTCTTGGGACGGACCATCTGCGGGTAGGCGCAGAAAACGCACGCGGCGTTGCAGATGTTGGTGCCTTCGACGTACAGCTCGTGCGGCCAGGCGCGCACCGTGAACGGAATCACCTTCGAGAGCCGGAACAGCCAATAATTGAGGAGCGTGGATCCCCAGGCATAGGCCGGACCGAGCGTCGAACGCAGCGCTTTGAGCACAGTGCCAGGATACAACTTAGGAGCTAATTAAGGACGCGGGGCTCGGGCAGGGGGATGATGAACTTGCCTTTGAAGCCTTTGGCGCGGAACTTGGGGACGATCTCCTTCTCGATGTGCCAGGAGAGCAGCACGCCGTATTCCGGGGCGTCGGCGCCGAAGAGCACGTTCTGGTCCACGCACTTGATGTGGGTGCCGGGCGAGTAGCGGCCGATCTTGATGGGGCTGCCTTCCGTGATATAGGAGAGCGTCTCCGAGCCGATGCCGCAGTAGTTGAGCAGCGTCACCGCGCGCGCGGGGAAGGTGAGGCCCGCGATGCTGTGGCCGGCGGCCTTCAGCTCCTGGAGCATCTTGGTGAAGGCGGCCTTGTGCGCCTCGACCTTCTTGCCGAACTCGAGATAGGTCTCGGTCTTGTGCAGGCCGGCCTTCTCCTCCTCGGCGAGCAGGTTCTTGACGTTGTCGGACACCGGGTGCGCGCCCTTCTTGCCCGCGAACACGCGGATGGAGCCGCTGTGCGTGCGCAGGCGCTCGACGTCGAAAACCTCCATGCCGAGCTTCTCGAAGAGATACACCAGGGAGCGCAGGGAGTAGTAACGGGAGTGCTCGTGGTAGATGAAGTCGTACTGGAGCTCGTTGACCAGGTCGAGGAGGTAGTGCGACTCGGTGATGAACACGCCGTCGTCGGTGAGCAGCTCGCGCACGCCGGTGACGAAGGAGTCGAGCTTGGAGATGTGCGCGAAGGTGTTGAGCGACGCGATGAGCTTGGCTTGGCCGTATTCGGCGACCATCTCGCGGGCGACCTTCTCGTCGAAGAACTTGCGCAGCGTCGGGATGCCTTTCTTGATGGCCATCTCGGCGATGTCGGACGGGTCCACGCCGACGACCTCGGGGGTGAACTTCTTGTACGCCTCGAGCAGGGCGCCGTCGTTGGAGCCCAGCTCGACGACCAGGTCGGCGTCGGTGAGGCCGAAGCGTCTGGCGCTGGCCTCGGCGAGGTGCTTCATGTGCTCGAGGAAGCTGGCCGACAGCGCCGCGATGTGGTGGTAGTTCTCGCCGAAGAGCACGTCGGGGGGCAGGGGGTGGCCCAGCTGCATCAGCCCGCAGGTGCCGCAGAAGTGGGCGTCGAGGCGGTAGCGCTTCTCGGCCTTGAGCTGGTCCTCGAGCAGGAAGTCGCAGGCGGGGTGCTCGCCGAGGTCGAGGAATTTTTCGAGCTTTTCGTTTCCGCAGATCTGGCACTTCATGTTGTTCTCCTGGCGGCTAGGCGACGGGCACGGTGCGGTCCGTCTTGGCGGACTGATAGGCGGCTTCGATGGTCTTGAGGACCGCGACGCCGTCTTCGAAATTCGTGAGGGGCTTCTGCTCGCCGCGCACGCAGGCGAGGAAGTGGCGCAGCTCGAGCTCGAGGGGCTCGGCGAACTTGAGCGGGTGCTCGATGACGCCGCCGTCGTAGGCCTCGAAGCGGTCCTGGCCCCGGACGTGGTATTTGCGATGGACCGACACCGTCTGCTTGAGCAGGTCCACGTACAGGGCGCCCTGCGTGCCGATGATGTCGAAGGTGCGCCACTTGCCCGGCGTGAAATAATCCGACTCGACGAAGGTGAACGCGTCGCCGTATTCGAGGTGGACGGCGCAGACGTCGTCGAGCGGCGTGCCCAGGGTATGGAAGGTGCGCGCCCGAACGGCCTGGGTCGGCCGGCCGTGGAAGAAATCGGAGAGATACAGGAAGTGGATGGCGGTCGTGATGAGGATGCCGGCGTCGTGCTCCTGGTAGCGGAAGCCCATGAAGCGCCCGCGCATGAAGCGCACGCGGCCGATCTCGCGGTCGGCGATCATCTTGTGGGCGAGGTCGGCGGCGGGGTTGTGGCGGAAGATGTGCCCGACGAGGGCGGTTTTGCCGCTCTTTTTGGCGAGCGCGGCCAGCTCCAGGCCCTGGGCGGAGGTCTCGGCCAAGGGCTTCTCGACCATGACGTGTTTGCCGGCGAGCAGGGCCTTCTTGGCGTGTTCGTAGTGGGAGTAGGTCGGCACCACGATGTCCACCGCGTCGGCTTCCTTAAGACCGGAGTCGTCGGCGAAGGTCTTCACGCCGAACTCGCGCTCGAGCGCCTGGCGGCGCGCGGGGTCGCTTTCCTGCACGCCGACGAGGCGCAGCAGGCCTTCGTCGCGCAGGCGCAGCAGGACGCGCAGATGGTTGGTGCCCCAGCGTCCGGCGCCGACCTGGAGCACGGCGGGCACGTTCTTCACGGGCGCCATGTTAACATTTCCCCCTAACGCGGCGACACGACGAGGACGAGGCGCCGGTTGGCGGCGCGGCCTTCGGGCGTCGCGTTGGGCTTGACGGGGCGGAACTCGCCGAAGCCGGCGGCCTCGATGAGCGTCGGGTCGAGCGCGCCGTGCTGGTGCAGCCACCGCGCCACGGCCGTGGCGCGCGCCGCGCTGAGCTCCCAGTGGCCCTCGTAGCCGCCGATGAGCTCCTTCTTGAAGGCCGCGTTGTCGCTGTGGCCCTCGACGCGCAGGCGTTTGGCCGGGAGCGCCTTGAGCGCCGCGGCCACGCGGCCCAGCCGGACGGCGCCGGCCTCGGTGACCTTGGCGGAGCCGTCCTCGAAAAGCAGCGCGGACGCCAACGACAGGGAGAACGTCTCGCCGTCCTGGTCCACGGCGGCTTTGCCCGCCTGCAGCTCCTTAAGAACGGCGTCGGCGACGGCGCCCATCTCCTCGCGCGTCCGGGCGCGGGCGGCCGAACGGGCCTCCTCGTCTTTGCCCGCGGCGGCGGCCGCGGCGCCGGCGGCGGCGTCGGCGGCGCTGAGGCGCGCGAGCAGCTTCTCGCGCTCGCCCTCGAGCTTGGCGAGGTCGGCGGCGGCCTTGTCCTTGGCCGACTTGTAGATGTTCTTGAGCCGGTCGAGGGCCAGTTTCTCCTTCAACGCCTCGGAAAGCTTCTTGGCCGTCTCGTCTTTGTCGGCGATGGCCCCCTCGAGCTTGGCGGCCAGAGCGTCTTTGCCCAAACGCAGCGCGGAGGAGAGGTCGGCGTTGGACTTGGTGACCGAATCCAGGCGGCCGTTGGCCACGGCGAGTTTTCCTTCGAGGTCGGCGACCTTGCCGTCGAGCTCGGACTTGGCGGCCTTCAGCGCCTCGATCTCGTCGCTTTTGTCCTTGAGCTGGCCGACGAAAGAGCCGGCCTGGACCTGGAGGTCCTCGATCTCCTTCTTCTGCTTCTCCAGCTGCGCGCCGGCGCAGCCGGTCAGTAACGCGGCCGCGAGGATGATGGTTTTCTTCACGCCGGGATTCTAACAGATTCCCGGCGCCGGGTCAGACGGCTACCTCCCGCCCGCGCCTAACACGGCGCTATCCACGACGCGGTGCGCGACGCGCACGTCCCAGACGTCGGTGCGCCGGCTTTCGAACCCGTCCACATCCACGATGGAGACGCTCCTCACCGAGCCGACGGCGTCGAGGTACAGGGAGACCTCGATGTAGTCCGTCGCGTTGCCTTCGATGACGACGCTGGTGATGCGATTGCCGGACCGGGTGAAGGTCAGAATCAGCCCCGAGTCGTACGTGACCGACCCCCACTGCTGGCCGTCGGCGTCGGCTTGCCAGGACACGCGGTGCGCCGCCTGGGCGATGAGCGCTCCGGCCTGCTGCCGGAAGGCGAGGCGCGACGCCACGCATTGAGGCGCCTCGAGGTCGATGACATGCGCGTTGTGCTGCGCGGAGCAACCGGCGTAGTCGATGCTCAGCCCCAGCGCCGACGCCCCGCTCGCCAATCCCATCACCGCCGCGACCGCCATGATGATCTTTTTCATGAGACCCCCTTATCTGCGTCGCCGTCATGCTCAGGATAACCGGAACGGCGCGCCGGATACAGAGGCGAAGGACCTCTTGCGGGCTGGTCACGCCGCCCCAGAAGCGGCTTGGTCCTAGACGCCATCCGGTGTGAACCATCAATTCACATCGCTCCCCAGACCCCCTGAGGGCGAAATGTTAAGATAGCCCCAGAGTCGCCTATTTAAGGAGCCGCCCATGAAAACCCCCTCTCTCGACAGCTTCGGCACGCGCCAGACCCTCGTCGTCGGCGCCAAGAAATACGACTACTTCAGCCTCGCCGCGCTCGCGGCCAAAGGCTTCAACCTGTCGAAGATGCCGTTGTCCATGAAGGTGTTCCTCGAGAACCTGCTGCGCCATGAGGACGGCATGGTCGTCAAGAAAGGCGACATCGAGGCCGTGGCCAAGACCATCGGCGAAAAGCCCGCCGAGCGCGAGGTGTTCTTCATGCCCGCGCGCGTCGTCATGCAGGACTTCACCGGGGTGCCCGCGGTCGTGGACCTCGCGGCCATGCGCGACGCCATCAAGAAGCTCGGCGGCGACCCCAAGAAGATCAACCCCTTCCAGCCCGTGGACCTCGTCGTGGACCACTCGGTGCAGGTCGATTACTTCGGCGCGGCCGACGCGTTCGCCAAGAACTCCGAGATTGAGTTCGAGCGCAACCAGGAGCGCTACGCCTTCCTTAAGTGGGGCCAGGGCGCCTTCGCCAACTTCCGCGCCGTCCCCCCCGAGACCGGCATCGTCCACCAGATCAACCTCGAATACCTCGCCAAGGTCGTCTGGAGCGCGGGCGGCCTCGCCTATCCCGACACCGTCATCGGCACCGATTCCCACACCACCATGATCAACGGCCTGGGCGTCGTGGGCTGGGGCGTCGGCGGCATCGAAGCCGAGGCGGCCATGCTCGGCCAGGCCATGCCCATGCTGATTCCCGAAGTCGTCGGCTTCCGCCTCACCGGCAAGCTCCCCGAAGGCGCGACGGCGACCGACTGCGTGCTGACGTGCACGGAGATGCTGCGCAAGAAAGGCGTCGTGGGCAAGTTCGTCGAGTTCTACGGTCCGGGTCTCGCTGAGTTGTCCTTGGCCGACCGCGCCACCGTCGCCAACATGGCCCCGGAATACGGCGCCACCATCGGCTTTTTCCCCGTGGACGGCCGCACGCTCGACTACCTGCGCCTCTCCGGCCGCCCCGAGGACGAGATCGCCTTGGTGGAGGCCTACTGCAAGGCCCAGGGCCTGTTCCGCGAGGACGGGGTCGAACCTTCTTTCGCGGATACGTTGACGCTCGACCTCTCCACGGTGCAAGCGTCTTTGGCCGGCCCGAAGCGCCCGCAGGACCGCCTCAACCTCGGCAAGGTCAAGGCGCAGTGGAACGCGACCGACCTGCCCGGCTTCCTTAAAGAGAAGGACAAGAAGGGCAACACGCCCGCGCCCGCCGGCACGATGGCGAAGCTCGGCGACACCCAGTTCGGTCACGGCGCCGTCACCATCGCCGCCATCACCTCCTGCACGAACACCTCGAACCCCTCGGTGCTCGTCGCCGCGGGCCTCGTCGCGCAGAAGGCCGTGGCCAAGGGCCTGTCGGTAAAACCCTGGGTGAAGACCTCGCTCGCCCCCGGCTCCCTCGTGGTCATGGATTACCTCAAGTCCGCCGGCCTCGTCGAGCCCATGGAGAAGCTGAAGTTCCACCTCGTCGGCTTCGGCTGCACGACCTGCATCGGCAACTCCGGCCCGCTGCCCGAGCCCGTCGCCAAGGCCGTCACGGAGACTAATCTTGTCGTTTCAGCCGTCTTGTCAGGCAATCGCAACTTCGAGGGCCGCGTCAATCCGTTGGTCAAAGCCAATTACCTGGCGTCGCCGCCGTTGGTCGTGGCCTACGCGTTGGCCGGCACCGTGGACCTCGACCTCACGACCGAGCCGCTCGGCACGGGCAAAGACGGCAAACCCGTCTTCCTCAAGGACATCTGGCCCACGAACAAGGAGGTCGCCGACGCCGTCGAGAAACACGTCACGCGCGAGACCTTCGTGAAACGTTACGCCAACGTCTTCGACGGCGACAAGAACTGGCAGGGCATCGACGCGCCCGCCTCCGAGCTGTACACGTGGGACCCCAAGTCCACCTACGTGCGCCTGCCCCCGTATTTCGAGGACCTCGCGCTCAAGGCCAAGACGCCGACCGACATCGTCGGCGCCCGCGCCCTGGCCGTGTTCGGCGACTCGGTGACCACCGACCACATCTCGCCGGCCGGCAACATCGCCAAGGACTCGCCGGCGGCGCGTTACCTCGAGTCGCAGGGCGTCAAACCCGCCGACTTCAACAGCTACGGCGCGCGCCGCGGCAACCACGAGGTCATGATGCGCGGCACCTTCGCCAACATCCGCATCAAGAACCTCATGCTCAAGGACGTGACGGGCGGCTACACCATGCACATCCCGTCGAAGCAGCAGCTCGCCATCTTCGACGCCGCCGTGAAGTACCAGGCCGAGAAGACCCCGCTGCTCGTCATCGCGGGCAAGGAGTACGGCACGGGCTCCAGCCGCGACTGGGCCGCCAAAGGGCCGATGCTCCAGGGCGTGAAGGCCGCCATCGCCCAGAGCTTCGAGCGCATCCACCGCTCCAACCTCGTCGGCATGGGCGTGTTGCCGCTCCAGTTCAAGGAAGGCGAGTCCGCGCAGACGCTCGGCCTCACCGGCTACGAGACCTTCGACATCGTCGGCCTCGCCGCGGTCAAGCCGCGCGGCATGGTGACGGTGCGCGCCAAGGGCGAGGACGGCAAGGTCAAGGAGTTCTCGGTGATGTGCCGCATCGACACCCCCATCGAGCTCGAGTATTACCGCTACGGCGGCGTGTTGCGCTACGTGCTCGGCCAGATGGCCGGCTCGGGCAAGACCCCCGTCGCGGCTTGACCGTCGGCCGTCCCGGGCCTATACTGCGGTATGGCCTGGACGGCTGAGAAACGCCTCTTCGCGGCGCTCGGCGGCGTCGCGTTGCTCGTGGTGCTGCTGCTCCCGTTCGTGTTCCGGGAGCTCGAGCCCGACTACCAGGCGGCCTACTCGATGGACCCGTCGAAGAAACGGCGCTTCGCCGAAAAAGCCGCGGCGCCCGTCGTCTTGCCGGGCCCGGCCGCGGCGGCCGCCGCGTCGTCGGCCCCCTCCCGCGGCCGCCGAGACCTCCCCGCACCGCCTGAGCGCGCCGACGGGCCGCGCGCGCGCGGACGCTCCGCCGCCGACGGCCGCCGTCTCGGCTCCCGGCGGCCCAGGCCGCGCGGGCTCCGACCCCGCGCCGCGGCTCGCCCCGCTCTCGAACCCGGGCGCGGCCGCCTCCGGCGCTAACGCCCGGACCGCCGGCTCCTCTCCCGCCGCCGGGCTCGAAGATGCCCGCTTCGACGCGCCGCCCGCCGCCAAAACGATGCGGCTGCAGACCGTCGCGGGCGCGGCCGGGACCGCGCGGCTCGCGCAGAGCCTGGGCTTAAAAGGGGTGGGCGGCCTGGCGCTGGCGGGCGGCGCGGAGCTCGACGAAAGCCGGGAATGCACGACGGTCACGGCCGAGCTGCAGCCCAAACTCGCGGCGGCGACGGCCGAATACACCTCGGCCGCGGCGGCGATGAAGGCCGGCTCCTGCCCCGCCGACGCCTGCGGCCGCTACGCGAGCGACTGCGCGCTCAAGGACCGCAGCGACGAGGAAGCCGTGCTCGCCCGACGGCGCTGCGACTGCGACCGGCGCGCCTGCCGCAAGGACGAGGCCTGCCGCGCGGCCGAGAAGCTGCGCTGCGAGCAGGAGCGGGCCTGCGCCATGGGCCGGCCCGTCTCCTGCTCTTCTACCTGCGGTTAACGCAGCCCGGCGGACTGCCGGATGAAGCGCTCGTCGAGGAGGAAGGCCGTGAAGCGGCGCTCCGCGGCGGCGATGACGGCGCGTCGCGCCTCGTCGGCGCCGTTGTTGAGCTCGTAGAGCTCGGGCAGGTTCTCCGCCTCGCCGGCGCGGTACAGCGCCATCTGCGCGCCTTCGGTGGCCCAGACGCCGATCTCGGCGTACACGGCCGGCACCGGGGCGCCGACCAAGGGCTCGATGACCGGCAAGGTCGCCGGCGAGCCGCCGAGCTCCAGCCACACGCGTCCGGCCGTCGCGCGGCGCATGTAGGCGCGTTCGGCGCTTTCAGGCATGTCGGCGAAGAGCAGACGCGACGTCTCGGAGGCGATGAGCGGCCCGTACACGCGCGGGTAGGCCGGGAGCGCGTCGGAGAGGCTGATGACCGTGCCCGCGGCGTCCTTCGTCGTCTTCACGGCCTCTTCCTGCGCGGCCACGACCACGCGCACGGCGTGCTCGCGGATGTAGGCGACGACGGTCTCGCCGGCGCCGACGCCGTCGTTCATGGCGACGAGGGTGCGCTCCACGGCGGCCACGTTGCGGGCCGTCGCCGCGGCGGCCTGCGCCTCGCGCAGGGCGTTGGCGAAATCGATCTCGGCGGCGCGGTCTTGCGCGGCGACGGGAGCGGCGGCGAGCAGCAGGACGAGGGCGGCGTTCTTCAAGGCGGTACCTCCGGGCGGGCGTTGGACGACGCCTCTATTGTAGCGGCGGGAGGGCGGCGGGCGTCCGGGTCCAACGTCCCGGGCCCGGCCCGGCAAAGGTCCTAGCGCGTTCGTTGACGGCCGTCAACGGCGCCCCGGGTCACTTCTTCAGCCGGAACCGCGTGAGGCGGAAGCGGTGCAGGTTCAGCTCGGGCTTGCCGGTGATCATCAGCTCGGCCATGGACTTACCCACGATGGGCGCGAACTTGAAGCCGTGGCCCGAGAAACCCGCGGCGACGAAGCCGTTGGGGACGTCGGGCAGCCGGTCCATGATGAAGTCGTCGTCGGGCGTGTTGTCGTACCAGCACACGTGGCCCTCGAAGTCCTCGAACTTGGCGAGCTCCGGGATGGTCTTCTTGAGGAACGCCCGGCAGTTCTTCTCGAACTTGGGCGTGAGCGTGCGCAGCTGCGTCGCGTCGTGTTTGGCCACCTTCGGCCCCTTGCGATGGTCGCCGAGCTTGATGAAGCCCTGCACGTGCACGGGGAAGCCGTAGAAGCCCTGCGTCAGGCTCGCGAAGACGGGGAAATGCTCGGGGCGGTAACGGCCGCGGTTGAACAGCGGTCTCAAGAAGAGCTGCTCCTGGCGCGTGACCTTGAAGGGGATGCCGTAGGACTTCAGCAGCTCCGGCGACCAGTAGCCGCCGCAGAACAGGAACTTCTCGGCCTCCCATACTTTGCCGGAGGCGTCCTTGACCGATTTGATGCCCGTCTTGTCCTTCTGGATGGAGACGACCTTCACGTTGGAGCGCACGCGCACGCCCTTGCGCTGCGCCAACGACGCCGCCGCGGCCACCGCGCGCGACGCCCAGATCATGCCGCCGTCGCTGTGGTAGAGCGCCCACTTGAAGGACTTGGGGTTGTACATCGGGTACAGCTTCTTGACCTGGGCCGGGTCGAGCTTGGCGAAGCGCAGCTTGCGCTCCTTGAGCACGGCGAGGCTGTGCGCCTCGTAGCCGTTGGCCTTGGTGGACAGCTCGAGCATCCCGTTCTGCTGGAGAAGCGTCTCTTCGGAGAGCGTGTTGAGCTCCAGCCACAACGGCAGGGCCTTGAGCGCCATCTCGGTGTAGAACGCGTCTTTGCCGTAGGTGAGCCGGAACACGCGCAGATGGTCGCCGGACGCGGCCCACTGGTTGGGCACGTCGGCCTGCTCGAGCAAGGTGACCGAGCAGCCCATGCGCTGAAGGTGCCAGGCGCTCATGACGCCCATGATGCCGCCGCCCACGACCACGACGCTGTTCTTGACGCTCATCTCGTGAAACGCTCCTCGATTCGTCGCACCAATCCGAGCGGGGAGGCGCCGTGCGGAGCGCGCAGCCACTTCGCGCCCTCCGCCTCCGCCGTCCGGCCCAGCTCCGTGTCCGCCGTCACGACCGTCACCGACCCCGACTTCGCCCACGCCTTGGCGCGGACCCGGTCCAAGATGAGCTCGTCGGCGGAGGTGTCCCGCGCGAAGCTCACGCTGAGATTCGCCGGCCCCCCGGGCATCACCCGGAACGCCCCGTCGAAGAACACCTCGACCTCCACGCCCGCGCCCACCGCGGCGCACATGCGCGCGAAGGCCTCCACCAGGTCCTCGGCGTCGGCCTGCTCCTGCGCGCGGTGCGCGTCGCCGCCGTAGCCGTAAGCGGTGCGCACCAGGTTCGTCCCGTCCACGCAGAAAAGCCGCGCCATGGCTCGCACCAGTCTAGCAAACATGGGCGGCGGGGCACCGCCGGAGGGCCCTTGACGACGGAAAGCGGCGTCTTTACACTGAGGACAGTTCCTCCCTATATGCGCGGAGCCCTCGCTCTGTCGTTGGCCGTTTTCCTCGCCGCGGTCCCCGCCGCGGCTTCCGAGACAGGAAGCGACGCGCCGTCCGGGGTGGTCCCGCTCACCTTGCAGGTCCCGCCCGCCCGTCTCGTCGCCGAGCCCGCGCCGCCCCGCGGCGACCAGCCGTCTTTGCCGTTCCTCGGCGTCCTGCGCCGCCGCATCCCGGCGCTGCCCGCCGCCAAGGGCCGCGACGAGGCCGCCGCCGAGCTCCAGGCGCTCGAGACCGCCGCGCTGCGCGAGAAACCCGAGGACCAGCAGCGCTACGTGGACACCCATCTCGGCGGGTTCAACCAGGCCGTGCGCCTCGCGGCCGCGGCGCCCGCGGGGGACGAATCGGCCCGCATCACCGGCGAGGAGCTCGCCAAGGCCGCCATGGACCTCAACGGCCGCGCCGAACGCTGGGAGGAGTCCCGCGAGTTCGCCGACCAGGCGCTGGGCTTCGACCCGAACGACCGCGACGCGCTCATCGGCGGCGCGCGGGCGAGCTACTCGCTGGGCGACATGCCCCGCTCGTGGGCCGAGGCCGACAAAGCCGCGCGCCTGGCGCCCGACAACGCCGCCGCCTACACCGCGACGCGCTGGCGTCCTTCGGCCTGGGCCAATACATGCAGGCCATGGAGGACGCGCGCAAGGCGCTCGCGCTCGACCCCAACGACAAAACCGCCTTCAGCCTGCTCAAGCTCGCGGAAGGACGCGTGCGCCCCACCGACATCAAACACGGCCAATCCGAGCTCGCCGACCAGGTCGAGCGGGAATACCACGGCATGGTCCAGCAGCTCAGCCAGGTCGAGGAGCGCCGCCTCGCCCCGGCCGCCGACCCGCGCCCGGCCGCCGTGATGCGCCTGACCGCGGCGGCGGGCTCCAAGCTCGCGGTGAAGGATTATTGGGGCGCCATCGACCAGGCCGACAAGGCGCTCGCGCTCGACCCGCAGAATTCCACCGCGCGTTACTTCCGCGCGACGGCCAACGGCCTCATCGGCCGCTACGGGGACGCGGTGCGCGACGCGACCGAGGGCCTGTCCTTCTCCCCGGCCGACCATCATCTCCTCGACGCGCGCGCCTGGGCCTACAACCGCATCGGCCGCCTGGCCGACGCCATCGCCGACTCCAACCACTCCCTCGAGATCGACCCCAAAGACGCCTACGCCCTGGCCAACCGCGGCTACTCCCACGAGCTGCGCGGCGACTACGAGGCGATGGCGCGCGACCTCAAGGCCGCCTCGGCCCTCAACGCGCAGTTCGAGCCCGTGTACCGCGACGCCACCCGGCGCCACGGCCTGACCGCGGACGGGTCGCCGGCCCGGGCGCCGGCGCCGCGCCTGCCCCTGCCGCGCGGCCGCTCCTTCGCCTTGGTGCTCGGCTTCTCCTTGGTCGGCGGCATCCTCATCGCGCTGGGCCTCGTGCACGTCAACGACGCGACGCGCGGCGCCCGCAAAGCGCCTTTAACGCGCGCCGGCATCGAGCTGCGTTATGAGATGGGAAAGCCCATCGGCTCGGGCGGCATGGGCGTGGTCTATGAGGCCAAGGACCGCAAGCTCGGGCGCAGCGTCGCGGTGAAGGTCCTGCGCGACGAGTCGCGCCTCGATCCCAAGGCCAAGGCCGACTTGCTCGAGGAAGCGCGGATGCTCGCCGAGCTCAGCCACCCCTCCATCGTGGACCTGCACGCCGTGGAGGAGGACGAACGCGGCCTCTACCTCGTGTTCGAACGGCTCGCCGGCCGCCCGCTCGACGAGGTGCTCTCGACGCGCAAGCGCCTGTCGCTCGACGAGGCCAAACGCGTGTTAGGCCCGGTCTGCGACGCCTTGTCCTACGCCCACGGCCGCGACGTGGTGCACCGCGACCTCAAGCCCGGCAACATCATGATGCTCGACGACGGGCGCGTGAAGGTCATGGACTTCGGCATCTCGCGCCACGCCTCCGACGCGGGCAAGGCCATCACTCAGAGCGTGGTCGGCACGCCGCATTACATGGCGCCCGAGCAGGAGTACGGCATCGTCCGCAAGGAGAGCGACGTGTTCTCCCTCGGCGCCTGCCTCTACGAGCTGGTCACCGGCTCGCGGCCGTATGAGGGCGGCCCGGCGCCCAAACTCGCCAAGGGCTACATCCGCGCCAGCACGCGCGTGCCCGAGCTGCCCGCGGAGCTCGACGCGCTCATCGACAAGGCGCTCGAGCCCGACCCCGACCGCCGCATCCCCACGCCGGCCGAGTTCCGCCGGCGCCTCGACGCGTTGCCCATCTAGGGCGCGGGGCGGAAAGCCGCGCGCGCCTCGGGCAGCCAGCCTTCGATCTGCGCGATGCGGTC
The DNA here is from genome assembly GCA_965283875.1 of uncultured Elusimicrobia bacterium. Taxonomy (GTDB): domain Bacteria; phylum Elusimicrobiota; class Elusimicrobia; order UBA1565; family UBA9628; genus GWA2-66-18. The sequence goes on from CBDIQC010000001.1 coordinate 1,200,711, forward strand.
GGCGTTGGTGGGGTGGGTGCGCAGGTATTTCTCCAGGCCCGAGCCGCCGGAGCCGCCGGTGGCGGCGGCCATGCGTTTCCAGAACTCGACGGCCTGCGCCGGGTCGTAGCCGGCCTTGGCCATGAGCACGAGCCCGATGCGGTCGGCCTCGCTCTCGTGGGCGCGCGAGAACGGCAGCAGCGCCCCGACCTGCACGCCCGCGCCGTAGGCCTTCTGATAAAGGGCGCGCGTCTCCGCGGGTTTCTGCGCCAGCACGGCCGACAGCAAGGTCCCGCCGTATTGCGCGAGCAGGCCCTGGCTCATGCGTTCGCCGCCGTGGCGCGCCAGCGCGTGCGCGATCTCGTGGCCCATGACCACGGCCAGGCCCGCGTCGTCCTTGGCCACGGGTAGCAGCCCGGTATATACCGCGACCTTGCCGCCGGGCAGGCACCAGGCGTTGATGGTCTGGTCCTCGACGAGCAGGTTGAACTCCCAGGCGAAGTCGGGGCGTTCGGCCGCGGCGGCCAGGCGCTCGCCCACGCGCCGCACGCGCGCGACGGCCGCGGCGTCCTTGGACAGCGGGCCTTTCTGGAGCGCCTCCGCGTAGGCCTGCTCGCCGAGCTGGCGCTCCTGGGCCACGGGCACGAGCATCAAGCCCTGACGGCCGGTAACGGGCACGGCCTGACAGCCGCTGATGAGCGCCGTGATGAGAAGCAGGGAGATTCGTTTCATTTTTCCGCTCGTTTCGAGATGAGCGCCCACCACGCGGGCGTGATGGGCTGGACCGACAGCCGCGACTTGTTGATCAGCGGCATCTTCTGGAGGGCGGGCACGCCGCGGATCTCATCGAGCGAGACGTAATGTTTGGCTTTTTTCACGAACTTCACGTCCACCTGGAACCACACCGGCGCGTCGGGCGTCGCGCGCGGCTCGAAGTAATCGCTTTTCGGGTCGAACTGCGAGGCGTCGGGATAGGCTTCTTTGACGACCTCGGCGAAGCCCGCCACGCCCGGCGGCTCGGTGCTCGAGTGGTAGAAGAAGACCTGGTCGCCTTTCTTCATCGTCTTCATGAAGTTGCGCGCCTGGTAGTTGCGCACGCCGTCCCAGCCGGACACGCCTTTTTTCTCCAGGTCGTCGATGGAGAACACGTCGGGCTCGGACTTCATCAGCCAATACGCGGGCATGGGGCGATTCTACTATAGCCCGCGTTTAGGCGAGGAGGCTAATGGGCGTCGCGCGTGTATATATCATGTGTCCGGCCGCAGCACGCATGCGTCAGCGTTTAGAGGCGGCCCGCAGCTCGGCGGCGAGGCGCCGCGGCTTCTCCCAGTCCGGCGCCAGCGCGGCGGCGCGGTCGTATTCCTTCAGCGCGAGCGCGGCCTTCCCGCTCTCCTCGTAAAACGCGCCGAGGTTGGCGCGCGCCTGGGGCGTCTCCTGGATCGCCAGCGCCTTTTGGAACGCGTCCTCGGCCCCGGGAAGCTTCGCGGAGACGCGCGCCATCCCCAGCCACGTCCAATTTTGAGAATCGCGGGGTTCCCTCTCCGCGGCGGACTCGGCGGCATCCGCCGCCTCCGCCGCGAATCCGTGCTCCAGTGAAACCTGGGCTCGAAACAAGTGCGCCGCCGCGCTCCGCGGGGCCGCTTTCACTCCCGCGTCCGCCAGCGCCACCGGGTCGCGAAACAGAATCGTCCTCCGCAACGTCCCCCCCGCCCACAATACCCCCAACGCGGCGAACGCCCAGGTCGCGCGTTTCCCCTCGATACGCGTCAGCCCCCAGCAAAGACCCGCCGCCGCGAGGTAGAGGTAGCGGTCGGCGACCGGGCTTTTGCCCGCGAAAGGCACGAGGTGCAAAAAAGGCAGCAGCGCGGCGGGAATCCACACGAGGTGGAACAAGACGCCGGGTTCGCGCCGCTTCCACCAGAGCAGCCCCGCGTACGGCGCCAGCAGGAGCATCACCCACGCGTCGCCTTCCGGGAAGGCGCGAAACAGCCCGGGCGCGGGCGTCCACGCCAGCGCGCCCAGGTACCACGCCAGGGCCGCGAGCGGCCGAGGCTCGGCGGGCACGAGCATGTCGGGCGGCGGCGCGAGGACCGCGAAACGCCAGACGAGGTACGCCGCCGCCACCGCGGCGTGCGGCGCCAGCCGTCGCAGCGACTCGACATGCGGCGACGTTCGACGAGGAGGGGGCGCTGGAACAACAACGGCCCGGCCGCGAGCGCGGTCTCTTTGGCGAGCAGGCCCGCGGCGAGCAGGCCGGCGGAAAGGCCCCTTCGGCCCTCGCGCCAGGCGAGCAGGCACGCGAGCACGGCCGCCGTCGCGAGCAGGTGCCCTTGAAGGCCGCGAAGAACACGGCCTCCGCCGCGAGCGGGAAGACGAGGAACAGCAGCCCGGCGGCGCGTCCGCCGAGGCGGGCGACGAGCAGGGCGCAGCCCGCGTGGAGCAGGACCGACAAGGCGCGCAGGAGGACGGGCGCGTCCACGAGCAGGCGGTTGAGCGCGGTGACCAGGGGCTGCCAGGTGCGTTCGCCCGTGGCCGCGAAATACTGCGGCGAGGCGAGCAGGGTCCAGAACGCGGACGCCGGCGCGCGCAGGAACGCCGAGCCGAACACGTACGGCCCGTCGTCGAGATAGACCGGCGCCGTCAGGCACGGCGCGTACAGGGCGAACGCGGCCGCGACGAGGAGCCACCGACTCAGAGCTTCGTTTTTAATTCGGCCAATAGTCTAGCAGTATGCCGGCGCTGCTCTTCGCCGGCCGGCCGGCCTTCATAAACCTCGCGGTATTTGGCCTCGGCCAGCTCCTCGATGGCGGCCAGCTCCGGGCGGCGCGCCTTCACGGAGGCGGCGTATTCGCGCGGGGTCTGCCACGGCTCGCGACGCAGGCCCGCGCCGGCGAGCAGGGCCGCGGCGCGGTCGAAGGCGTCGCCGCGGCGGAAGACGCGCGCGGCGAGCAGGCGGGCCGCGCCGTGCAGGAGGAAGCCGAGCAGCAGCGCCGCCAGGAACGGGCGCAGCGCGCCTTCGACGCGGTCGCGCAGGCGCGCCAGGCTCTGCCCCACGCCCAGGCGCAGGAAGGTGTCGCGCTGCGCGTATTGGTCGTAGCCGATGACGTGGCGGTACCACGACACCTGCAGGGCGTCGAGCCAGCGCGCGACGCGCTGCGCCGCGGCGTCGGCCGCGCCCGACAGGCGCGTCTGCCCGGGCGTGGCGTCGTAACGCGTCCAGCCTTTGCCGGGCAGGTACGCTTCGAACCACGCGTGCGCGTTGCTCTGGCGCACGTCGTAGAACAGGCCGTATTCGTTCCAGCCGTCCACGAGGAACCCCGACACCAGCCGCGTGGGCACGCCCGCGTGGCGCAGCAGCACCGCCGCCGCCGTCGCGAAGTACTCGCAGTTGCCGCGCCGGCCGGTGAACAGGAAGTGCTCCAGCGAGGTGTTTTTGCCGTCGGAAAACGTCGAGTAGCCGTACTCCGAGCGCAGGCGCGAGACCACGACGTCCACCTTGGCGGCCGGGTCGCTCAGGCCCGCGGTCCATTCGCGCGCGAGCGCCGCGACGCGCCCGTCCGGCGACGGCGGCAGGGCCAGCGCTTTTTCCAGGACGGCGGCGCGGGCCGACGGCGCCGCGTCGCTGGGCCAGGCGCCGTCGGGCAGGCCGTGTTGACGGTAACGCACGCCGCCCAGATACGGCGCGGCCAGGTGCAGGCTGTCGGTGTGGTCGAACCAGCCTTGCGCGTCCACGCCTTCGACGATCCACGCGCCGCCCACGGTGAACAGCACCGTCAGGTTCATCGGCGAGATGGTGAACTCCCAAACGGGAGCGGCTTTATCCCGCGGCTCCGTCGGGAAAACGAGCGAGCCGCCGCCTTTCCAGGCCCAGGCGCGGCCTTCGGCGCTGCGCCGCGCGCCGCCGCGCCCCCGGAAGGAGAAGTCCACCGCCGTGCGCCCCCACACCCGCCCGTCGAAGAAATCGAACGCCGAGCCGCGCACGTACAGCGGCGGCGGGACGACGCCCTCCGGCGGCGCGGCTTCGGGGCGCACGCGCATCACGCGCGCCGAGGATTTACGCAAGGTGCCAAAATGGCCCAGCGACACGCGCTCGGTGAACCCGGTCACGCTTTGGGAGCGGACCTGGAGCTTGTCGATGCCCGAAGCCAGGAAGGGGTTGAAGCGGCGGAAGCCTTCGACGCGCGGCGTCGCCATGAACACGGCCGCCGCCAACGCCAGCCCGCCGGCCGTCGCGCGGGCGAGCGCCGGGCCCCAGGAGCGCCAACGCGCCGCGGGCGCGCCGGCCTGCAACGTCAGCCAGGCCGCCGCGAAGCCGAGGTAGAGCAGGAACAGCGGGAAATACCACGGGCTGATGGTGAGGCCGGACGCGAGGAGGAAGGCGAGGTAGAAGATGAGGAACACCTGCCGCAGCTCGTCCTTCTTCCACGGGTTGAGCAGGCGGTTGAAGACGAGGTAGCCGAGAAGATGCACGTTGGCCAGCGCCACGCCCGACCAGCGCCAATCGAAGAACACCATGAACACGAGCACCGAGAAGGAGATTAACGACCAGACCGGGCCCGGCAGGAAGGGCCCGCCGCGCAGATGCAAGAACCACGACGCCGGCAGGACCGGCGAGAGGGCGAGCAGGAGCTTGGGCTCGACCTCGTCGATGAGGAACAACGACGCCCACACGAAGGTCGCCCCGAACAGGAGCAGGCGGCGCAGCTCGGGTCCGTCCACCGGGCCGCCGTCGCGCGGCGGCGCGGGCGCGTCCACGCGGCGCGGCGCGGCGCCGTCGCCGACGAGGGCGAGCGCCTGGAGCAGCGCGTCGAGGTGTTTGAGACCGCGGCCCGGCGCGATCTCGATGCCCGGGCCGACCAGGCCCACCTCGGTCCCGGCGTCGGCGTGCCAGCGGCAGGCCGCGGCCGCGCCTTCGACCGCGGCGTCGTCGGTCCCCTCCAGGCGCACCACCGCCTTATCCTGCGGGGCGGCCGCGAGCTCGGCGACGACGGGTCGTCCGGTTTTCGCGGTGAGCTTCCAGTGGATGAGCCGCGCGTCGTCCTCCGGCGCGTGCGGGCGCGGCCCCCAGAACTCGCCGTCGCGGCCCTTCTGGCGCGCCGCGCCCGCCGGGCCCGACGTGCGCGGGTCGAACTCGAGCGCGGCCTGGGGCACGAACGGGCTGGCGGCCGGCAGGACCAGGACCTCGACGGGCGGCAGGAGGCGGCGCGCGACGACGAGGCCGAAAGGCCAGACGCTCTCGAGGCGCAGGCCATCGTATAACGCGCGCCCGCGCGTCGGCGCCGGCAGGCGCAGCTCGACTCGCGCGCGGCCGCCGGCGGGGACCTCGTCGAGCTCGGCGGCGCCGCCGTGGCCCGCGACGCGCAGGAGGCGGGCGGCGCCGCCTCCGCTTTCGATGACGACCGGCAGGACGAAGCTGGAGCCGCGGAAGGCCTGGCCCGGCTCCTCGTAACGCACGACGACGCCGGACAACGAGCGGCGCGCGAGCGCGGCCGACAAAACGACCGACGACGCGGCGGCCGCGAACAGCAGGTACAGGAGGTTGTTGCCGGTGGAGCCGGCGGCGAACAAGGTCAGCGTCGCCAGGGCCGTCGCGCTCAGGCCCAGGCGCGTCGGGCGCATCTTAAGGAGAGGGGACGGTGAGCAGCAGCGCCGCGACGGCGGCTTCGGCTTCGTCCACGCGCGCGACCCCGTACAGGCTCGTGTCCAGGAGCAGGCGGTGCGCGGCCACCGGCACGGCCACGGCCTTGAGGTCGTCGGGCACGCAATGCGTCCGCCCGTCCACGAGCGCGTGGGCGCGCGCGGCGCGGCACAACGCGAGCGTGCCGCGCGGCGAGAGCCCCAGGCGCACGCCTCTGGCGCGGCGGGACGCCTCGGCGAAACGCACGGCGTAGTCGAGCAGGGACTCGTCGAGGCGGACCGCGTCCACCTGCGCCTGCAGGGCCAACACGTCGGCCTGGTTCAGCACGGGTTTGAGGTCGTCGGCCGAAGGCGGCCGGTCGCGCTCGCGCAGGATGCGCAGCTCGTCCTCGTGCGTGGGGTAGCCGATGCGCACGCGCATGAGGAAGCGGTCGAGCTGGGCCTCGGGCAGCGGGAAGGTGCCGTGGTATTCGACCGGGTTCTGCGTCGCGATGACGAGGAAGGGGTCGGGCAGGGCGTGCGTCTTGCCGTCCACGGTGACCTGCTGCTCGCTCATGGCCTCGAGCAAGGCGCTCTGCGTCTTGGGCGTGGAGCGGTTGATTTCGTCGGCGAGCAGCACGTGCGAGAACACCGGGCCCGGCTTGAAGTCGAAGCGGCCCTCTTTGGCGTCGAAGACGGACAGGCCGAGCACGTCGGACGGGAGCAGGTCGTTGGTGAACTGGATGCGGCGGAAGCTCACGCCGAACGATTTGGCCAGCGCCACGCCGAGCAGGGTCTTGCCGATGCCGGGCACGTCCTCGATGAGCAGGTGGCCGCGCGCGATGAGGGTGGTCACCGTCAGGCGCACCGCCGCGGGTTTGCCCACGAATACGCGCGAAACCGCCTCGATGAGCGGTCCGACGGTCAACGACGTCGCCTTGGGAAGCGCCATTACCCAAGTATGGGGCCGGGGCGGGGGATTGTCAATGGAAAGGCGGGTCCTGTCGCGAGACCTTCCGATTAACGGCGGCTTTATAAACGGATTGCCGAACGTTCGCTGGTGCGTCCGGACGCACCAGGTAACGGGAGCGGTCCATGCCGTGGGTAAGCAGGTGCGCCCCCCGCCCACGGGCCGCCCTCAGCGCAGGAAGTCGCGCAGGTCGGCGAGGCGGAAGTTCAGCAGGATCCAGGCGCGGTAGCCGGCCGCGAACAGGCGGCCGCGCAGGCGCGACCAAGCCGTGGGCACGGGCGGCGTGAACGTGTCCGTAGAAAGCGCGGCGACGGCGGCGGGGTCGGGCGAGAAGATGCGGTAGCCCTCGTTGAAGCTGGCCCGCACGACCTCGGGCGAGGGCGGCAGGGCGAACTGGAAGGCCTCGATCTTGTCGAGCTTGTTCTCGGTCCAGTTCGCGTCGAGCGCCTTCTTGAAGGGCTCGATGGCGTCGGCGCTGCCGTCCTGGGTGATGAGCTGGTAGTCCACGTCGCTGTCGGGCGTCGATTGGCCGATGGAGTAGGAGCCGAGCATGGACACCGCGACGATCTTCTTGCCCGCGGGCAAGGTCTTGTTGACCTCGCGGATGGAGGCCAGCGCCGCCGCCTTGAAGGACGCGACAATGGCGTCCTGGCGCTCGGCGCGGTGTTTCTCGATGGCGGCGAGGTGCTCCGCGGAGAGCATGGCGTCGATGCGCGCCGCCAGGTCCGCGACGGGCACGATCGGGGTGAGGAAAAAGGCGCCGAAGGCGAGCTTGCGGTAGTTGCTGGGCCGTCCGGCGGGCACGTACGCCTCCACGCGGGCCATGTAGCGCAGGAACGCCTCCTTGGCCGCGGCGTCCTTCGGATAATATTTGTCCCAGACCTTCAGCGCCTCGCGGCGCACGGTGACGCGGTCGGCGACCTCGAAGCCCGCGGTCTGCACGCGGCCGGAGTAGCCCCGGGTGCGCCAGGCCACCCACATGCCTTCGAGGTTCTTCACCGCGCGGTCCCGGCCTTTCGACGCGTTCTCCTGCTCCTTGATCATCGAACGCAGCAGCCCGACGCGCGAGCCCACGAAGAACTTGAACGTCTGCCAATGCGCGGCGTTGAGCTGGGCCTTGGCCGCCTGCGCGTCCGTCGCGCCGGTCCACAGGGCCTCGTTTTCAGGCGCCGCGCCGAGCCCGGAGAGCTGCTCTTGGGCCGACGGTGCGGCTTCGGCCGGGCCTTCGGGCGCGCCCGGGGCCCGCGGCGCGTCGGCCGCGGCGATGGCGCGGGCGGCGGCGCGGCGGGCGCGACGAGGGCGGTAGGGGCGGGAGCGGGCGCCGCGAGCTCGACGCCCGGGCCGAGCGACGGCGCCGTCAACGTCAGGTTCAGGCTCGGGATGGTGAGGCCGCGGCCCGCGCTGAAGACCGGGGCGGCGCGGCCCGCGCCGAACGTCGCGCCCGTGAGCGTCGCGACGGGACGGACCGCGCGGACGGTCGTGCCCGCGGGCGCGACGACCAGCCAGGACAGCAATAGGGCGAGGGCCCGCTTCACGACACTATTATGGAAGAGATGGCCGGTTCCGACACGGGTCCGACGGCCCAGCCACGCGGGCCAAGCGGCCTACGGCTCGGGCAGGACGGCGGGCGCCCCGTCCCGCCAGACCAGAGGGGTCAGGCCCAGGCCGCGGGCCGAAGCCGCGAACGCGCCCAGCAGGGGACCGAGAAGCTCCGGCAGCAGCTCGATGCCGTCGGCGCCCGCGGCGCGCGCGCGCGCGAGCTGCCAGGGGTCCACCACCACGTCGCGCGCCAGCAGCACCGCCTCGGGCAGGGCGGCGCGCGCGGCCTCCAGGTGCTCCCAGTCCCCGGCGTGGAAGTTGCGCTCCACCCAGATGGCCACGGCCGGGGCGCCGGCCCCCGCGGCCTCGCGCGCCAGGCGCGCGGCTTCGGCGGTGCTCGGCTTTCTCCTTGGGAACGAGGAAGCCGCCCGCCTCGTCGGCGAAGCGCACCTCGGCGACCGCGGCGCCTTGCGCGAGCGTGAAGGCGCGAGGCACCCGCGCGAACAGCGGCAGGGCCGCCAGGTCGTCGAGGGAGGCCAGCGCCTTCAGCCGCTCGACGCGGCGCGCGACATGGGCGGCCATCGCCGCGGGACGTTCCACGCGGACATGATATCATGGCTCCCCCATGACCGCCCTCGCCTACGCCGCCTGCACCTTGATCTGGGGCTCGACCTGGATGGCCATCAAGTTCGGGCTCGACGGCGTGCCGCCGTTTTTCGGCGCGGGCCTGCGCTTCGTCATCGCCGCCGCCGTGTTGTGGACGATGATCCTCGTCTCCGGCCGCCGCCGCACCTTGTCGCCCGCCGGCAACAAGGCCGCGTGGACGGCGGCCCTGCTCGGTTTCGCTTGGAACTACGCGCTCGTGTATTGGGCCGAGACCCGCGTGGCCAGCGGCCTGGTGGCCGTGTTGTTCAGCCTCTCGCCGCTGCTCACCACCTTTTTCGCGGCGGCCACCGGCGACGAGCGCCCCGGCCTGCGCCACGTCGCGGGCGCCTTCGTGGGCGTGGCCGGCGTGTGCCTGCTGATGTGGCCCGAGAAAGGCCTGGCCGCCGCCGACCCGCTGGGCTTGCTCGCCGCGTTCCTCGCCTGCGCCGGCTCGGCGCTCAACTTGGTCCTGCAGACGCGTTGGGCGCGCGGCGAGGACGCCTGGGTGCTCAACGCGCGCGCGATGAGCGCGGGCGCGGTCCTGCTCCTGCTCATCAGCGCGTTCGCGGAAGGCGGCAGCGCCGTGACGTGGACGACGCGCAACGTCGCCGCGCTGCTCTACCTCTCGCTCGCCGGCTCGGTGACCGCCTTCCTGCTCCTCTATCGCCTCATCCGCGCGCTGCCGCCCTCGCGCGTGAGCCTGATGACCTTGCTCTTCCCCGTCGTCGCGCTCGCGCTCGGCTGGTTCGTGCTGGGCGAGGCGCCCACGACGCGCGGCCTGCTGGGCTGCGCCCTCATCCTGGGCGGCGTCGGCGGCGCGCTGCTCGGGCGCGCGCGGACCGCTTAACGCAGCGGCAGGCCCATCTGGGTGTGCAGGCGCCGCTCCATCGTGGTGACCTTCTCCGGACGCGACGGCGCCAGGTCGCGGGTCTCTCCGGGATCGTCGCGCAGGTCGTAGAGCTCGTGGCGCAACGTCTCGAGATCCACGATGAGCTTGTGCCCCCCGGGGCCCCGCAGGGAACGTTTGGACGCGCGGTACAAGAAGTCCGTCTCGGAGAGCGCGTCTCGCGGCGCCGCGGGTTTGCCCTCCATGAACGGGCGCAGCGTCTCGCCCTGCGCCTGGAGCAAAAACGCCTCGTCGCGCACGATTAACGGCACGCGTAAAACCTCGTCGTAGAGCGTGATTCCGTGGTCCACCCCGCCGCGCTCGAAAAGCTCCTCGCCGTGGTCGGAGGTCACCGCGACGATCACCCCGCTGGACACGCCCGGCAGCGCGTCGAGCGCGGCGAAGAAGCGCCCCAGGCGCTCGTCGGCGCGCGCGACCCGTTCGTCGTAACGCGCCGACCAGAACGCCCGGTCGGCCGCCGAAAGCGCGCGCGGCTGGCCGTATAACGAGTCCTTGCGCAAGGCGAGGAATTCGGCGGTCGTGCCTTGGAACGCGCCGTCGTAACCCGCGTCCCGGAAACGCCCGTCGCTCGTCTCCGGATGCTGGCCGTGGACGTCGTAGCCGTGCAGGAAGAGGAAGAAGGGCCGTCCGCCGCGCTCGCGCAGCCAGTCCAAGGCCGGCGGGACCGTGGCCTCGAAGCCCGCGAAAGGCGTCGAATCGTGATACACGTCGAAGCCGCGGTCGAAGCCGTATTCCCCGTCGAGCGAGGCGCCGCCCGTGAAGGCCGCGGTGTCGTAGCCCGCGCGCTTGAAGGCCTCCGCGAGCGTGACCGCGTTGACCGGCAGCAGCGCCAGCTCCCGGTTGACGCCGTCGTACGCCTTGAACCGGTTGTTCAAGGTGTGGCGCCACGGGTGCAGCGAGGTGAACAAGGTGCCCATCGCCGGCAAGGTCCACGGCGCCTGGCTCACCGCGTTGCCGAACGCGACCCCCGCGCCCGCCAACGCGTCCAAGGACGGCGTCAACGACGCGCCGCCGCGTCGCGCCCCGACCCGGTCCGCGCGCAGCGCGTCCACGCTGATTAGGATGACGCCTCGCAGCGGCGCGGCCGCGCGCGGCGAGGCCTGACGCAACGCCTCCTGCCGCTCGAACGACTCCGCGAACTCGCGGTAGCGCAGCGCGTAGGGATGCCCGGGGATGGTTTCGACGATGGGCCGGGCCTTCGCCAACGCGCGGCGCGTCCCCTTGGCGTCGCCTCCACGCCGGTAAAAATCGGCCACGGCGAGGCAGACGTCTATGCGCGACAGCATCCCGCTGAGCGCGATGTCTCGCGCGTAACGTTCATCGAAGGCGACGTCGAGGGCGCGTTCGGCGTCCTTGCGCGCGTCCGCCGTCTTCCCAAGTCCTTGTCGGGCCGTCGCGCGGCGGGTCAGCAGCTGGGCCAGCACGCGCAGCTCGCAGCCGTCCTTATCGCAGCTCTCAAGGCCGCGCGTAGCCTCCGCCTGCGCCTCCTCGAGGTCGCCGGCGTCCAGGTGACGTTTCGCGTCCGTGGCGCTCACGTTGGCTTTGACCGAGCGCCAGCGCGCGACCGCCTGGTTGAGCAGCTTCTCGCTGCCGGGTTTCTTGAAGTACTCGTACATCACCGACAGCCAGTACAACGTGTGCCCCAGATCGGCCGCGGAGGAGTCGGGACGCGCCTCGAAGAGACGGCGCGTCGTCTCCATCTCCGCCAGCCCCTCCGCGTACAGCCCGCGGTGCCACAGCCCGGTGGCCAGATGGTGATGCGCCACGGGGTTGCCCGAAGACGCCGCGACCCCCGCGCGGAGAATCTCCAACGCGCGGACCCCCTCCCCGAGCGAAAGCCTCGCGTAGCCTTCTTCATAATACGCGGCCAGCAAGGTCGGGTCGAGCCGCCGCGCCTCGGCGTAAAGCGCCAACGCCTCGTCGAAGCGCCCCTTCTGGCGCAGCAGCCCGGCCAAGGTGATGCGCAAGGAGCCCGAGTTCGGGCAGGCGCGCAAGCCCTCGCGCAGCGTCGCGATGGCGGCCTCGTGTTTCCCCAGCCCCGCGCGCGAAAACGCCAGGTCGCTGTACGCCATTTCGCGCGACGGATCGAGCGCGACGGCCTTCACGCCGAGCTTCTCGGCCTCCTTATATTCCCCGACGTCGCGCAGCAGCCGGGCGCGGGCGGCGAACGTCGCGAGGGTCTGGGGCTTAAACGCCGCGAGCTTGCGCTCCGCCGCGCGCGCGTCCGCACGCCGGACCTGGTGCGCACCGCCCAGCGCGATGCGTGTCGGCGGCTCCATCTGACGCGGCGCGGTCCTCGGACGAGCGCTGAGCAGGCGCTGGCCGACCGCTGGGCCGCCGCCGGTCACTGCCATCGAGCCGCGCCGCGCGCGCGAGCTCCTCCGCGAACGACGGGCGCGCCTGGGCGGGCGGCGGCGCGTCGGCCGCGAACGCGCCGCCCGCCAGCAGAAGCGCCAGCAGGAGGGCGCGCGTCATAACGCCCGCAGAGTGCTCCCCACGGTCTTCAGGAAGGCGTCCACGCCCGCGGGCAGCGGGCGGCCCCGCCGCTTGAGGAACCAGATCTCGCGCCCGAGCTTCGGGCCGGGCAGGCGCACGACGCGCCCGGCCTTCTCCTCCTCGGCGACGACGAAGTCGGGCAACACGGCGGCCGCCAGGCCGTCGAGCACGAAGCGACGGTGGGTCTCGAGGAACTCGGCCTCGAAACGCACGTCGCGGGGCAGGCGCTGGTCGGGGAAGCCGTCCAGGCTCGGCTCGGCCGGGTCCGCGCGGAAATAACGCGGGGCGACGAAAGGAAGCTTGAGCACCTCGTCGGCCGCGGCGGGGACGCGTCCGCGCGGCAGCAGGGAGCGCGCGGCATAGACGTGCGAGCGCAGCTCCCCCACGCGGCGGGTCTCGATGTCGTGGTCCGGCACCTCGCCATGATAATAAAACGCGAAATCGATCCAATCCTTCTTCAGCGCCTCGGCCATCTCGCGCGGCCCCAGCTCGTGGAAGCCGAAACGCGTCTCCGGGTAGGCGCCGCGGAACGCCCGCAGCGCCGGGGCCAGCAGGTAGTTCGTGATCATCTCGCGCGAGCCCACGCGCAGGAAGGCGGGGCCGCCGGGCGCCGCGCCTTCGAGCTGGAGCCGCGACTCCTCGATGAGGTCGTAGATGCGCTCGACCTGCGTCTTCAGGTACGCCCCGTCGGCGGTCAAGGAGACGTGCCGCGGCCCGCGCGTGAACAGCGACTTCTTGAGCGACTTCTCCAGCAGGGACACCGAGCGGCTCACCGCCGGCGTGGTCACGTGGAGCGTCTCCGCCGCCCGGGTGAAGCTGCCGGTGCGGGCGACCTCGAGGAAATAACGCAGCTGGTACAGGTCCATTGTGCGTTGATTATAACTTAACGATATATATAAGTTTATTCAATTTACATATACGGCCTGGCGGCGCATAATGTCCCCATGAACGATTTCAACGCCTTCCGCCGCCGTCTCGAGCGCGAGCTCGCCGCCCACCCCGTCGTCGCCGCCAACCCCTTCACCGAGTGGTTCGCGCAAGGCAAGGCGACCGAGGCCGACCTGCGCGACCTCGTCGAGCAGTTCTCGGTCTTCTCCAACCACTTCCTCGTGGTCCAGGCCAAACGCCTGGTCAACGCGAACACCGAGGCCGGCGAGCGCTGCGCGCGCGACATCCTGGTCAACGAGTGCGGCGTCGCCATGGACCCGCACGCGGGCACGGCCGAGGGCCGGCGCTTCACCTCCGCCAACGCCCACATCCAATGGCTGCGCTCCTTGGGCCGGGCCCTCGGCCTGGATCCCCGCCGCCTGGGCCGTTGGGAGCTGGGCCGCCACGAGACCCGCGGCTTCCTGGAGACCTTGGACCGCACCTACGGCTCGCGCGACCCCATCGTGGGCGCCGGCGCCAGCTTCGCGGTGGAGACCTGGGCGTCCTGGGGCATCGGCAAGGGGCCCGGGCAGGAGAAACGCAACTTCTGGCGCCAGCTCATCGACGGCTTCGAGGCCTTCGAAGCCACGCGCCCGTCGGGCAGCGAGCCGCTGCCGCTGGGCTTCTTTAAATTCCACTTCGCGGTGGAAGGCGGCCACGGCGCCAGCGTCTGGGCCGAGCTCGAGCGCGATTTCGCCGAGCCCGGCTTCGACCAGGACGCCTTCGTGAAGGCCGGCCGCGAGGCGCTCGACGGGGTCCTGCTGTTCTGGGTGGGCCTCGACCGCCAGCGCCGCCGCGTGGCCGAGCCCGCGCTCGACCTGGACCTCGCCCAGCTCGGCTTCTAGCCCTAAGGCGCCTGTCCGGGCGTCACGCTGAGCTCGACGCGCTCGCGGCCGCGCTGCACGGTCAGCCGCGCCGGCTTGCCGACCGCCTCGCCGGTCAAGACGCGGTGCAGGTCATCGACGCCGGAGACGTCTTGCCCGTTGAGCGCCAGGAGCAGGTCCCCCCGGAGCACGCCCGCGCGCTCGGCCGGGCTGCCGGGCTCGACGCCCACCGCGCGCAAGGCGCCGCGACGGCTGTCGCGCACCTCCTGGCCGGCCACGCCCAGCCACGCGCGGCGCACGCGTCCGTCGCGGATGAGCTCGCCGGCCACGAACTTGGCGGTGTCGATGGGGATGGCGAAGCACAGGCCTTGCGCCCCGGCGATGACCGCGGTGTTGACGCCCACGACGCGCCCGAGCGAGTCGAGCAAGGGCCCGCCCGAGTTGCCGGGGTTGAGCGCCGCGTCGGTCTGCACGATGCCGTCCATCAGGCGCCCCGATTGGGAGCGCAGCGAACGCCCCAGCGCGCTGATGACGCCCGTCGTGACCGTGGTCTGGAAGCCCAGCGGGCTGCCGATGGCCACGGCGAGCTGGCCGGGCCTCAAATCCCGCGACGCGCCCAGCTCCACCGTCGGCAGGCCGTCGGCGGCCACGCGCACCACGGCCAGGTCGGTGTGCGGGTCCTCCCCCACCAGCTCGGCGTCGAAGCGGCGCCCGTCGGTCAAGGAGACGCCGACCTCGGCCGCGCCGCGCACCACGTGGCTGTTGGTGAGGACGTAGCCGTTGGACGTGAACAGGAAGCCCGAGCCCGTCCCCCCGCGCCCGTCGCGGGTCTTGATCTCGATATGGGTCACGGCGGCCCCGGCCCTGGCCACGACCCCGGTCACGGCCTGGGAATAGGCGTCGAGCAGAACGGCGTCGGCGGGAGCGGCGGCGGTGCTGTCCATGGGAACCTCCTAATTGTAACCAGTATAGTCACAATTGTGGGGTTCGTCAAGGGGGGAGCGACTCGAGCACGAGCGGCGCGAGGAAGTCCTCGGCGAAGCGCCGGGCCGCCTCCGGCTTGAAATGCGAGTGGTCGGCCATGTCGGCGCGCGTGACGGGGACTTGGGCGCGGCGCACCAGGCGCGCGCCCGGGCCCAGGCGCAGGCTCGACAGGAACCGGTCATGTTCGGCCCGCAGCGCCGCCATTTCGCTCGCCGCGGCGTCCGTCTCGCGCGGCATGTCCAGAATCAGCAGCGGGATACGCGCGCGCTCCATGCGGGCGACAAACCGGCGCAGCGAGTCCTGCGCGAACGGCGTGTCGGCCGACGGCGCCAACGGCAGCTCGAACGGGCCGGCGTCGCGGCGTCCGGGCGCGGGCGTGGGTTTGCCGAGGAGGACCCGGGCGTAGGCGCCGCGGTAGCGGTACAGCCGCAGGAAATGGCCGGCCAGGCCTCTGAGGAGAAGGTTGCGCTTCGCGGCGGGGTCCACGCCGAGCGGGAGCGACGCGAGCTCCAAGACGTTGCCCGGCTCGACCAGATACGGGATCTTATCCTCGAGCCCGGCCTGCCCGTAGAACTCGGACAACGAGACGCCGAGCACGACGAGCGCGGGGGCCGCCGCCTCGATGCGTCCGGCGTCGGCGAGAGCTTGCAGGCAGACGCCGCGGCCGTCGAGGCCCAGCGGCAGCGCCGAGACGGCCGGCGTCGCGGACCGGCTCAGTCGCTCGTTGAGCTCGTGCGTCGCGAGCACCAAATCGCTGGCCCCGACCAGCAGGACGCGCCGGCCGGGAAGGCTTCGCGCGCGGCGCAGGCGCTGCTGGCGGCGCGCGTGCTGCACGTCGAAGGAGTCGCGCGCGCCCAGCAGGACGGCCGTCCCGGAGCCGGCGCGCAGCAGGGCCTCGAATCCGGCGAGCGCGAGCGCCGCGATGAGGAACGCCCGGGGCAGCCTAGAATTGGAAATAGACATATTCCTTCCCGGCATCGGACGCGAGCCAGACGTGCCACAGCATCAGCCACAGATAGAGAGGAGCCTTCAACGCGATCGGCCGCTCCAGGATTGCCTCCGGCTCGCGATCGGGCCAGCGCAGCGCGTCCACGACCAGCAGCGGCGCCGCCACGACGACGAGCAGCCGCAGCTCCGCGGCCGCGGGCAGGGCGGGCGCGGCGAGCCACGCGCCGGCCAGCGCCGCCAGGCTCTCCATGGACGGGACGCGAAACAGGGCCGCGCCCACCGCCACGACGTGGAACATGAGCAGCGCGCGCCACGCCCGCGCGAAGCCGCGCGGCTCGGCCGACCCGCGCGAGGCGAACGCCCGGTAGGCGATGGTCACGACCGCCCAATACAGCCCGAAATAGACGAAGTGCGCGCTGGCGCCGTGCCACAGGCCCATCAACAGGAACACGATGAGCAGGTTGCGTCGAGTCCTCCCCTCTCCGGCGCGGCTTCCGCCCAAGGGGATATAAACGTGCTCGCGGAACCATTCCGCCAAGGTGATGTGCCAGCGCTTCCAGAAATCGCGCGGGTCCGACGCGAAGAACGGCAGGCGGAAGTTCACGCTGAGCTCGAAGCCCATCAGCGAGGCGAGCCCCCGCGCGATGTCGGAGTAGCCCGCGAAATCGCAATAGACCTGGAGCGGGAAGGCGTAGAAGGCCGCGAGCGCCGAGCCGGCGGCGGGCGACGCGCCCTCGGCCAGCACCGGGTCCACGAGCCGGGCGAGGTTGTCGGCCACGACGGCTTTCTGGAACAGCCCCCAGAAACAAAGCCAGGCGCCGCGCTCGAGATGCGCCCGCGTCACGCGCCGTTCGGCTTGGATCTGCGGCAGGAGCCTCTTCGAAGGCTCGATGGGGCCGGCGACGAGCTGCGGGAAGAAGGAGACGAACAACGAGAAGTCCAGCAGGTCGGTCGCCGCCGGCGCGCGTCGGCGGTACACGTCGAGGGTGTAGCCCAAGGTCTGGAAGGTGTAGAACGACAGGCCGACGGGCACCACGACGTTCAAGACGACCGGCGAAAAAGGAAGTCCGAGCGAGGCGGCCAACGCCTGAGCCGACGCCATGAAGAAGTTGAAGTATTTGAGCAGCCCCAACGCCCCGAGGTTGCCGGCCGCGCTCAGCCCCATGTAGCGGCGGCGCGCGTCGGACCCGCGCGCGTTGGCGATGCCCAGCGCGCAGTAGTAGTCCAGCAAGGTCGAGCCCCACAGCAGCCCGAGGAAGCGCCAGTCCCACCAGCCGTAGAAAACGGCGCTGGCGGCCAGCAGGAGGACGTTTTGGGCGCGCCGGCGCAGCAGCAGGTACAGCCCGTAAACGGGCAGGAAGCCGAGCCAGAAGTCGAAGGAGTTGAAGAGCATCCCGGCCTAGCCCCCGTGGCTCGTCAGGCTTTGGGCAGGACGAGGCGGAACGTCGAGCCTTTCGGCGTGGACTCGTAGGCGACGGAGCCGCCCTGCGCCTCGAGCAGCTTGCGCGCCAGGGAGAGTCCCAGGCCGAGGCCCTTGGGCTTGGTGGTCATGAAGGCCTCGAACATCACGGGCTCGATCTTCTTGTCCACGCCGGGGCCCGCGTCGGACACGGCGATGAAGACGCCGCCTTTGTCGGTCCCGGTGGAGACCTTCACCGAGCCTTTGTCCTCCATGGCGGCGAAGGCGTTGTCGAGCAGGCGCCGCAGCGCGTCGGCCAGGGCCTTGGCGTCGAGCTTCGCCTTCACGCCTTTGGCGCCGAGCTTGAGATCCACCTTGCCGCCTTCGGGCGCGGCGTAGGCCTTCACGGTCTCGCCGACGACGCCGTCCACGTCGCGGGTCTCGGCCGAGGATTCGAAGGGGCGCGAGAAGGTCAACATGTCGCCGATGAGCTTGTCGGTGCGGGCGATCTCGGCCTCGATGATCTTGAGGTGTTTCTCGACCTTGGGGTCCAGGCCCGTTTGGCCGAGCTTGGCGCGCACGAAATACGCGGAGTTGTTGATGACGGCCAGCGGGTTGCGCAGGTCGTGGCCGATGACCGAGGCGGCGCGGCGCAGGATCTCGCGTTCGCCGGCTTCCATCACAGCCCCGGGCGCGTCATCTGTTCGGGCTTGATCCAGTCGGCGAACTGCTGCTCGGTGACGAGCTTGAGCTTCAAGGCCGCCTCCTTGAGGGTCAGGCCCTCGGCGTGCGCGGTTTTGGCGATCTTGGCCGCCGCGTCGTAGCCGATGTGGGTGTTGAGCGCGGTGACGAGCATCAGAGAGCGCCGCATCAGCTCGTCGATGCGTTTCTCGTCGGCCTCGATGCCGGCGGCGCAATGCTCGGTGAAGCCCGCGGCCCCGGCCGCGAGCAGCTTGGCCGAGTGCAGGAAGTTGTGGATGATGAGCGGTTTGAACACGTTGAGCTCGAAGTTCCCGGAGGCGCCGCCGATGTTGATGGCCGCGTCGTTGCCCAGGACCTGGGCGCAGATCATGGTCACGGCCTCGCTCTGCGTGGGGTTGACCTTGCCGGGCATGATGGACGAACCGGGCTCGTTTTCGGGGATGCGCAGCTCGCCGAGGCCGGCGCGCGGCCCCGACGCGAGCCAGCGCACGTCGTTGGCGATCTTGTTCATCGAGCAGGCGAGCGTCTTCAAGGCCCCGTGGGCGAAGACGAGCGCGTCGTGGCCGGCCAGCGCCTCGAACTTGTTGGGCGCGGGCGCGAAGGGCAGGCCGGTGAGCTTGGCGATGGCCTTGCACGCCTTCTTGTCGAAGTCGGGATGGGTGTTGAGGCCCGTGCCCACGGCCGTGCCGCCGATGGCGAGCTCGTAGAGGCCGGGCAGCACCGCGTCGAGCCGCGCGAGGTCGGCGTCGAGCATGGCCGCCCAGCCGCCGATCTCCTGGCCCAAGGTCAGCGGCACCGCGTCCATCAAATGGGTGCGGCCGATTTTCACGACCTTGTCGAACTTCTTGGCCTTCTTCTTGAGTTCGTCGCGTAATCCTTTGACGGCGGGCACGAGCTGGTGGACGACGGTCTCGACGGCGGCGATATGCATGGCCGTCGGGAAGGTGTCGTTGGAGGACTGGCTCTTGTTCACGTCGTCGTTGGGATGAATCGGCTTCTTCGAGCCCATGACGCCGCCGGCCATTTCGATGGCCCTGTTAGAGATGACCTCGTTGGCGTTCATGTTCGACTGCGTGCCCGAGCCGGTCTGCCAGACGACTAGCGGGAAATGCGCGTCGAGCGTCCCGGCGATGACCTCGTCGGCCGCGGCGAGGATGAGCTTCTCCTTGTCCTTCGGGAGCAGGCCCAGCTCGGCGTTGGCCATCGCGGCGGCCCGCTTCAAGACGCCCATCGCGCGGATCATCTCGCGCGTGAGCGTGTCGCGGCCGGCGCCGGCCTGGAAATGGTGGAGGGAGCGTTCGGTCTGCGCGCCCCAGTAGCGGGAAGACTCGACGGGAATCTCCCCCATGGTGTCCTTCTCGACGCGGGTCGCGGCCTTGGAAGCGGTCTTGGCGGTCATGGGCGCATGATACAAAAGCGTTAAGCTGGGGGACAGGCACCCAGCTTAACAGACCTGTCCCCTAGCTTAAGGGGACTGTCCCTCTATAACTATAAGCCGCCGAGGACGGATTCGGGGCGCATGAAGTGGCAGGTGTAGCCGGTGGGGAGCTTGACCAGGTAGTCCTGGTGGTCCTCCTCGGCCTTCCAGTAGTCGCCGGCGGCGACGATTTCGGTGACGATGGGTTTGCCCCAGCCGCCGACCTTGCCGAGCTTCGCCTTGAACTCCTCGGCGGTCTTCTTCTGCGCGTCGTTCTTGTAGAAGATGGCCGAGCGGTAGGACGAGCCCACGTCGTTGCCCTGGCGGTCCTTGGTCGTCGGGTCGTGCATGCGGAAGTACCAGCGCAGCAGCTCGTGGAAGGTCACCTTGGACGGGTCGAAGACGATGCGCACGGCCTCGGCGTGGCCCTCGTGGTTGCGGTAGGTCGCGTTTTTGACGCTGCCGCCGGTGTAGCCGACGTCGGTGGAGAGCACGCCGGGAATCTTGCGGAGCAGGTCCTGCATGCCCCAGAAGCAGCCGCCCGCGAGATAGACCTCCTCGGTCTTCACGGCCGAGCTTTTGCCGGCCGGCGCGGACTTCTTCGGGCCTTTGCCGGCCGCCTCGAAGACGGGCAGGAACTCGCCGTAGCCCTCGGCCTCGAGGCGCTCGACGGGGATGAAACGCAAAGACGCCGAGTTCATGCAGTAGCGCAGCCCCGTGGGCTTGGGGCCGTCGGGGAACACGTGCCCCAGGTGCGAGTCGCCGTGTTTGGAGCGCACCTCGGTGCGGCTCATGAAGAACTTGCGGTCGGTCTTCTCGACGACGTTCTCCTTGACCAGCGGGCGCGTGAAGCTCGGCCAGCCCGTGCCGGAATCGAACTTATCAAGGGAGGAGAACAGCGGCTCGCCCGAGGCGACGTCCACGTAGAGGCCGTCCTTGTGGTTGTCCCAATACTCGTTCTCGAAGGCGGGCTCGGTGTCGTCGTCCTGCGTGACGGCGTACTGCAAGGGGGTGAGCTTCTTCTTGAGCTCGGCCGGCGCGGGTTTGGCGTAGGTTTTGGGGGTCATCTTCTTCTCCTTCTTAGGGGCGGCCTGGGGGCCGGCGAAGGCCGGCGCGAGCGCGAAAAGAGCGGCGAGAACGGCTGTCATCATCTTCTTCATCATAGCACTCATGAGTGTCCGGGGCGACCCGGCCATGACACCCTGAAATGATAGGATGGGAAAATAATGGGCGCCGCTGATACCGTCGGTTATGGAGCCGCCTTCTTCGCGGGCGTGGTGTCGTTCCTCTCGCCTTGCGTGCTCCCGCTGGTGCCCGGCTACATCTCCTTCATGTCGGGCCTGACCCTCGATGAGCTCGACCGCGGCGACGAACACGCCCTCAAACACGCGGGCTGGGAGTCCGTCTGCTTCGTTCTGGGCTTCGCCGTGGTCTTCACCGCGCTCGGCGCGTCGGCCACGGCCGCGGGGCGCTTCCTCTCCGCGCACCTCTACTGGATCTCGAAGGTCGCGGGCGCGGTCATCGTCGGCTTCGGCCTGCACCTCATGGGCGTGATGCCCATCAAGTGGCTGTATTACCAGAAACGCGCCGACCTCGCGTCCTTCAAGCCCGGCTACATCGGCTCCTTCCTGATGGGCCTGGCCTTCGCCTTCGGCTGGACGCCGTGCATCGGCCCCATCCTCGGCGCCATCCTCGCGGTGGCCGCCGCCCAGGACACGGTCGGCCACGGCATGCGCCTGCTGCTGACCTACTCCCTCGGCCTGGGCCTGCCCTTCATCGCGACGGGTTTCGCCGTCGGCGGCTTCATGAAGTTCTTCGCCCGCTACAAGAAACACATCCGCACAGGCGAGATCGTCGCGGGCGCGCTGCTCGTCGCCGTCGGCGTGCTCATCTTCACCGGCAAGCTGCGCTGGCTGCTGCGCTTCCTGCCGGAAAGCCTGGAGCGTTTCCAGCTCTGATGAAGCGCCTGGCCCCCCTCGCCTTCCTGCTCGGCTCCGCCCTGCTGGTCTATTTCGTGATGAGCCAGGCGCCCGGCGGCGCGCCGGCGCCCGCCGAGAAGGCGGCGGCGCTGTCCGGGCCGGGCCTCGACGGGAAAACGGTCGCGCTCGCGGATTTCACCGGCAAGGTCGTGTTAGTCGATTTCTGGGCGACGTGGTGCGCGCCGTGCAAGGCCGAGATTCCCGAGCTCGTGCGCCTGCAAAAAGAACTCGGCCCGCGCGGCTTCGTCGTGCTGGGCGCGTCCATGGACGAGGACACGGCGTCGGTCGCGCCTTTCGCCAAGGCCCGTTCCGTGAACTACCCGATGCTCCTGCTGGGCACCGAGATGGCGCCCGCGGGCTGGACCGTGCCCGGCCTGCCCAGCGCCTTCCTCGTCGGCCGCGACGGGGCGGTGCTCAAGCGCTACTTCGGCGCGAAGGACGCCGACCAACTCCAGAGCGACGTCGTCGCCGCCCTTGCGCGTTAGCCTCCTGCTCCTGCTGCTGGCCGCGCCGCCGGCGGCGCATAGCGGCCCGGCCACCAGCCCCAAGCCCGGCGAGGTGTTCCCGCCGCTGCTGGCCGATCCGCGCCAGGTGCAGGTGTCGGGCTCCTACTACCGCCACCGCGGCCGCAACGCCTTCGACCTGGGCCTCGGCCGCGCCTGGGGCGTGAAGCGCTGGCGCTCGGGCGAGGACCAGAGCCTTCTCTGGGAGGCCGACGTGGAGGGCATGTCGTACTCGCGATTCCGCGTCGAAGGCGGCCGAGGCGACTTCGAGACCGTGGACTTCATCGGCGCTTTGCCCGTGACCGTGCGGCGCGGCGACGTGGCCTTTAAAGGGTCGGCGTTCCTTGAAAACTCCCATCTCGGCGACGACCACATCCGCCGCTTCGGGACGGCGGGCTTCCGTTACTCCACCGTCGGGCTGCGCTTGCTCGGCTCCGTCGAGCCGCATCGCGCCGTGCGCGTCTATGGCGGCGTCTCGCGCTACCTGCACAGCGTGCCCGCGCCCGAGCGCTGGGCGCTGCAGGCCGGCGCCGAATACGTCGGCGAGGACCTGAAGCTGACGCCGGCGGTCCCCGTGCGCCCCTACGTCGCCACCGACCTGCAGCCGCGCGAGCGCGCGGGCTGGAACGTCGATTGGCGCACGGTCGCCGGCGTCAAACTCGGCGAGCCGGCGCAAGGGCGCGCGCTGCGCGTGCAGGCCGGCTATTACGCCGGCCGCTCGCCTTTCCACCAGTTCTACCGCGAGCGCGACCACTACGCCGACCTGTCCGTCGTCCTCGAGCTTTAAGGCGCCGCGCCCGCGGCGCCGGCCCGAGGGGAAATTGCTAGAATCACGGGGCCATGTCCTCCGTCGAGGCCCTCCCCGACACGCCCGCCTGGCGTCAGTACCAGGAGCTCAAGCAGAAGCATCCCGGCTCCCTGCTGTTCTTCCGCCTGGGCGACTTCTATGAGATGTTCGGCGACGACGCCAAAGACGCGTCCGCCCTGCTGGGGCTCGTGCTCACCCAGCGCCAGGGCGTGCCGATGTGCGGCGTGCCGTTCCACTCCTCGCAGAACTACATCGCCCGCCTGCTGAAGGCCGGCCGCAAGATCGCGGTCGCCGAGCAGCTGGAGGAGGCGGCCAAGGGCAAGAAACTCGTCGCCCGCGACGTCGTGCGCGTGGTCACCCCGGGCACCGTCGTCGAGGACGACCTGCTCGACCCGACGGCCACCAACTTCCTGGTCGCCGTGGAGCACGACCTCGTCGGCTGGGGCGCGGCCTGCCTCGACGTATCGACGGGCGAATCCTGGGCGACCCAGGCGCTCAACGACCGCGAATCGCGCAAGCTGCTCGACCTGCTGTCGCGCGTGCGCCCCGCCGAGGTCCTCGCCACCGCCGCCGCGGCCGAGGCCTTGCGCCTGCGCCAGGTCCTGCCGGCCAAGGCCTGCCTGACCGTGCGCGAGCCCTTTCGCGCCGTCGCGCCGCCCCCGGCCTGGTCGGACAAGCCCACCTGGAAGAACCGCCACCTCGCCCTGAAGGCCTCGCTCGCCGCGCGGCGTTACATCGACGAGGCCAAGTTCCGCCTGCGCGAGCTGCCCGAGCCTTCCTACAAAGAGGCCGGCGCCGTCATGCAGCTCGATGAGACGGCCATCCGCACGCTCGAGCTGGTGGATTCGGCCTCCGGCGAGAAACGCCACACCCTCTGGGGCCTGCTCGACGGCTGCCGCACGCCGATGGGCTCGCGCAAGCTCAAGGGCTGGCTGCTCCACCCCTCCACCGATTTGCGCGAGATCGAAGGCCGCCAGAACTGCGTCGAGGACCTGGTGGACAAGCCCGACGCCCGCCTGACCCTGGCGAAGCTTTTGCAGGAAATCGCCGACCTGCCGCGCGTGACCTCCCGCCTTTCCACGCGGGCGGCGGGCCCCCGCGACCTCGGCGCGCTGCGACGCTCGCTGTCGCGCCTGCCCGAGCTCGAACGCTGGATCGCGAGCGCGGGCCTGGCCTCGGGCCTGGCCGACCTCGCCCAGGACGTGGCCGAAACCGCGACGACGCTCGGCCCGCTGGCCGCCTGGCTGACGAAGGCGCTCGTCGATGAGCCCCCCGCCAAGATGTCGGACGGCGGCCTCATCCGCCCCGGCTTCCACAAGGAGCTCGACGAGCTGCGCCGCCTGAAGACAGACTCCGACGTCGTGCTCGGCGAGCTCGAGGAGCGCGAGCGCAAGGCCACGGGCATCCCGTCCTTGAAAGCGGGCTATAACTCGGTGTTCGGCTACTTCCTCGAGGTGACCAAGGCCCACAGCGAGAAGGTCCCCTCCCGCTTCATCCGCAAGCAGACGCTCACCAACGCCGAGCGCTACATCACGCCCGAGCTCAAGGAGCTCGAGTCGAAGATCCTCTCCGCCGAGGACAAGATGCTGCGCCTGGAGGCCGTCCTCTTCGACGAGGTCCGCGAGAAGGCGCTCTCCGAGTCGCCCGCTCTGCTGCGCATCGCCGAGCTGCTCGCCGAGCTCGACGCCTTCCAGGCGCTGGCCTCGGCCGCGGCCATGCACGATTTCGTCAAGCCGAAGGTGGATCTCTCGCACGATCTGGAGATCGTCGAGGGCCGCCACCCCGTGCTCGCGGCCCTGATGCCGGCCGGCACCTTCGTGCCCAACTCCCTTTTCCTCAACGCGCGCGACCCGCAGGTCTCCGTGCTCACCGGCCCGAACATGTCGGGCAAGTCCACTTACCTGCGCCAGAACGCGCTCATCGCCCTTCTCGCGCAGGTCGGCTCCTTCGTGCCGGCCAAATCCGCGCGCATCGGCGTCGTCGATAAGATCCTCACGCGCATCGGCGCGCAGGACGCGTTGGCCCAGGGCGACTCGACCTTCATGGTCGAGATGAAGGAGACGTCCCACATCCTGCGCTCGGCCACCGCGCGCTCGCTCGTGGTGCTCGACGAGGTCGGCCGCGGCACCTCCACCTTCGACGGCATCTCCATCGCCTGGGCCGTGCTCGAGCACCTGCACGGCGCCTACGCCGCCGACGGCGCCGCCACGGACGCGTCCAAGCCGCGCGGCCCGCGCACGCTTTTCGCGACGCATTATTTCGAGCTCACCGCGCTCTCCAAGACGCTTCCCGGCGTGGTCAACTCGAACGTCGAGGTCAAGGAGTGGCGCAGCGAGGACGGCCGCACCGAGGTCGTCTTCCTCCATAAGATCGGCGACGGGCCGGCCGACCGCTCCTACGGCATCCACGTGGCGGCGCTGGCGGGCCTGCCCGCCTCCCTCATCGCGCGGGCCACGACCATCCTCGCGGGCCTGGAGAACCAGTCCGCCGCGCCGCGCGCCACGGGCAAAGGCGCGCCCGAGCCCGAGCTGCCCCTGTTCGAGGAGAACCCGGTGCTCAAGACCTTGAAGATGCTCAACCCCGAGACCATGACGCCCCTCGAGGCCCTTCAGGCGCTCAACTCCTTAAAGAAGCTCATCTGATGCCCATCATCCATAAGCTGCCCGAAGAGGTGTACTCGCGCATCGCCGCCGGCGAGGTGGTCGAACGCCCCGCCTCTTTGCTCAAGGAGCTCCTCGAGAACTCGCTCGACGCCGGCGCCAAACGCATCGACGTCGAGGTGCTGGGCGCGGGCAAGGATTCCCTGCGCGTGGTGGACGACGGCTGCGGCATGGACCACGACGACGTGCGCGCCTGCCTCGAGCAGCACGCCACCAGCAAGATCTCCGCCGCCGAGGACCTGGAGCGCCTGACCACCTTCGGCTTCCGCGGCGAGGCGCTTTACGCCATCGCCGCCGTCGCCAAGATCACGGTGACGTCCTGCCAGGCCGGCGCCAAGACCGGCTGGCGCCTGGACGTGGCCGCCGGCCTCAAACGCGGCGAAGGCCCCGCGCCCGCCGTGCCCGGCACCACCATCCTCGTGCGCGACCTGTTCTACAACACGCCCGCGCGCCTCGAGTTCCTGAAGTCCGACGCGCACGAGCGCGGCCGCCTGGCCGCGGTCATCGAGGAAGCCGCGCTGGCCAACCCCGGCGTGCGCTTCACCTACAAGGCCGAAGGCCGCCAGGTGCTGCGTTTCGAGCCCGAGGACAACGGCGACCCGTTCTCCGACCTCGACATGCGCGCCGCGGCCGTGCTCGGCGACGACCTCGCCGGCGGACTGCTGCCCGTCGAAGGCGAGCGCCCGGGCGTGCACCTGCGCATGCTCATCTCCCCGCTGGAGCGGATGCCGTCCTCGCGCGCCTTCCAGTATTTCTTCGTCAACAAGCGCCCGGTCCAGTCCAAGGCGCTGTCGGCCGCGCTGTATAAGGCCTACGGCGAGCGCCCGAGCGGCAAACACCCGGTGTGCGTGGCCATGCTCCAGCTCAACGGCGACGCCTTCGACGTGAACGTCCACCCCGGCAAACGCGAGGTGCGCTTCAAGAACGAGGGCGAGCTCTTCGAGATCGTCTCCGGCCTCGCCGCCTCCGCCCTCGCGAAACACAAGGCCGCCTCCCCCATCATCGTCGCCGAGCCCGTCGCCGTCGCCGACGCTCCCGCCGCGGCCCACGCCCCCGCGCCCGCCCTTTCGCCGGAAGAGGTCCCCTCGCATTACCTCGGCGGTCACGCGCTGCTGCCCGACGAGTTCCGGCAGCTCAACCTGGGCGCGGCGGTGGCGATGGCGGCGCCGCCCGGCGCGCCGGCCTGGTACACGCCGCCGTTCCGCTACCTCGGTCAAATTGAAAAGTCCTACCTGCTCTTCGAGGCGTCCGGCGGCCTGTTCATCATGGACCAGCACGCCGCGGCCGAACGCATCCTCTTCGAGAAGCTGATGGCCGAGGTCGGCCACGGCTCGGTCAAGTCGCAGAAGCTCATGCTCCCGGTCCCGGTGGACCTGCCCGCCTCCGCGGTGCGCATGGTGCTCGACAAGTCCGAGCGCCTGCGCAAGATCGGCTTCGACGTCGTCGCCCACGGCAAAAACGGCCTGCACGTCACCGCCGTGCCCGCCCTGTTCCACCGCGCCGAGGACGTCAAGAAGCTCATGCACCGCGTCATCGACGCGCTCAAGGACCCCGTCGATGAGGCCGGCCAGCTGCGCCACGACGCCATCGCCACCATCGCCTGCAAGGCGTCGGTCAAGGCGCACGACCGCCTGGGCGAGGACGAGGCCTACAAACTCATCGACGAGCTCAAGGACTGCAAGGACGGCACGGCCTGCCCGCACGGACGGCGCGCCATCCTCTCGCTCAACCGCGAGGAGCTCGCCCGCCGCTTCCAGAGACCCGGGGCGCCGCCCCTGTGACGCGGCGCATCCTGCTCGGCCTCGTGCTGGGCGTCGTCGCCGGCGTCTTCCTGGGTCCCGCCGCCAAGCCGCTCGCCGAGTTCGGCAAACTCGTCATCCAAGCCATCAAGCTCGCCGCCGCGCCGCTGCTGATGCTCACCATCATGAACGCGGTGCTCACCACGCAGATCAGCGCCAAAGGCGGCCTGCGCATGGGCGTCTTCGCCACCATCAACGCGACCATCGCGCTGTGTTTCGGCCTGGGCATCTCGAACTTCCTCCAGCCGGGCCACCACCTCAGCCTCATCGCCGCGCCCGCGGGCGGCGGCGCCCCGCCGGTCGGCAAACTCGAGCTGGCGCGTTTCCTCTCGAACTTCGTGCCGCCGAGCCTGGTCCAGCCCTTCATCGACAACGCGGTCCTGCCCATGGTGGTGCTGTCCGTGCTGCTCGGCCTGGCCCTGCGCCAGCTCAAGGACGCCGGCGAGCCGCTGGGCGCCATCGAAGCCGCGCTCGCCACCTTCCAGAAGGCCGTCGAGATCATCCTGCGCTGGGTCATCGTGCTGACGCCTTTCGCCGTGTTCGCGGTCGTGGCCAAGGCCGTCGGCGAATACGGGCTGGCCCCGCTCAAAGGCCTGGCCTGGTACGTCGCGGCGGGCCTCATCGGCATGGCGCTGCATTCGCTCATCACCTACCCGCTGTGGCTGAAGTTCTACGCGGGCATGCCGCTGGCGCGTTTCTGGGCCGCGGCCAAGGAGCCGATGGTTTATTCCATCGGGGCCAACTCGAGCCTGGCGACCTTGCCCATCACGCTCAAGTCCCTCGACGAGCTCGGCGTCTCCAAGGCGTCCTCGACGCTCGGCGCGTGCGTCGGCACCAACCTCAACAACGACGGCATCATCCTTTACGAGGCGATGGCCGTGCTGCTCGTGGCGCAGGCGCACGGGCTCGACATGAACCTCATGCAGCAGGTCGCGGCCGCGCTGGCCTGCCTCGTCGCGGCGATGGGCATCGCGGGCGTGCCCGAGGCGGGCTTCGTGTCGCTCTCGCTGGTACTGGCCACGGTCGGCCTGCCCGTGGAGCTTCTGCCCCTGCTCTTGACCGTGGATTGGATCCTCGCGCGGGCGCGTTCGGTGGTCAACGTGCTCGCCGACATGACCATCTCCATCCTGCTCGACCGCGCCGACGGCAAACGTTTCTCCTAAAAGAGACGACCCCGAGGCTCCTCGACGGAGCCCCGGGGTCGTTCCGTTAACAGCGCTTCGTTAGTTGGCCGGGCAGAGCGCGAGGGCGCGCTCGGTCAGGTTCTCGGCGGGGATGAGGAACACGTTGCCCAGCGGCCGCGACGTCTGGTTCTGCAGGTCGTAGGCGGTCGCGTTATCCACGCCGATGCCGCGATAGACCGCGCGCTGGTACGGGAAATACCCGAGGTTCGCCACGCCCGACGCGATGTTGAGCGCGCCCGCGAAGTTCAAGGTGATGGAGACGCCGCCCGTCGGGGAGACGTCGTACACCGCGGCGACGCCGGGGCCGCCGAAGTAGCGGCGCGCGTAACCCGTCGGGATGGCGGCGTCGTCGGCCATATCGACCTCGCAGCGCGCGTAGGCCAGGCGGGCCAGGCAGGGCGCCTCGTCGGGGTTGGTCTTGTCGGTGGCCCAGAGGACCATGGTGCGGCCGACGAAGCCGGTCCCGGAGGAGCAGGCGTCGCCGCCGGAGCCGGGGTTGGTCACGGGTTCGGCGGAGGCGAACGAAGCGGAGAGGGCGAGAATCGCGGCGGAGAGGAGCAGCTTCATGGAGGGGTACCTCGATAGGGCCCCTACCGTCGGGGCCGAATAGCTTTATTCTATCACGAGGCGGTTAATCCGTGACCTTGGATTTTTTCTCGAGCCAGATGCCCAGCGCGGCGTAGGTGCGTTTGGCCGTGAGCTGCTCCTTCTCGTAATCCTCGAGGAACTTCACGAAGGCGGCGTTCTCCTCCTTCGTGTGCGTGCCCTTCGCGAAGGCGCGGTAATAGGCCTGGCCCGCTTCGAAATATTCGACGGCCGCGGCGAGATCGCGCGCGACCTCGCCCGGGGAATCGAGCGAGTTCTTCAGGCGCACGGGCGCCTTCGGCGGCGCGAGCGCCGGCTTCGGCGCTTCGGCGACGACGACGGGGACGGCCGCAGGCGCGGTGGAGACGTCCTGCGCGGACGCGAGCACGGCGAGAAAAAGGAGTAGCGAGGTCATGGGCGCACGATATCATTTCTCGTCGAGGACCCATATTCCGATTTGGGTCTTGACGCTGGAGAAATCGGGGCTATACTTCGAATGACCCGCCCCGAACCCGGTGTGCCGCAGCAGACTGACGCCGGGATGAAGCCGAGGCTGAAACCGGCGAAGGGGAGCAGGTGACGGTGACGCGGTCGCAGACGCAGCCGCACGCGGAAGTGGATGTGGACGCGAAGTCCCGTAGCCGTGCACGCGCCGTCGTGGTCGTTTCCGCCGAGACACGAGGACGCGCGGGCGTTGCGGGGTCGGGGCGGGTCCTGTGAGGCGCTGAGACGGTCCCTAGTGGACGCCTGGTCTCAGCGCCTCCTACTTTTTCAGCGGGGCAGGTGGGCGAACACGGCGCACGCGGCCCATGCCGCCAGCAACGCCCAGGCCGCGGAGCGCCGGGAGCCGCGTTCGGGCAGGCCTTCCGCCAGCAGGAAGGCCGCGGCCGGGGCCAGGCCGAGCAGGTAGCTCGCCTTCACCGTCGAATACACCGGCACGGAGAGGAACAGCCACAACAAGGCCGCCAAGCCGGTGGCCGCCGCGGCCAACGCGGCCAGCGCCGGCGCGTCCCCGCGCCGCCAGGCGCGCCGCGCGCCCGCGGCGATGAAAAAAGTCGGCGCCAGGCCCCAGATCGCCGACGCGGCCTGCCACCTCGGGAACCAGAACGGCTCGACGTCCGGGTTCACGAGCCCCGACTGCCAGCCGTCGAGCCACAACGTCGAATACAACGCGTCCCAGAAGCCCGACACGCCCGCGTACACCGGCTGGGACAACGCCGCGCCGAAACGCGCGAAGTCGCCGAAGACGCGGTAGCCCGGGTCCTGGGTCCAGGCCAGGCCGCGCGCCGCGTCCCAGCCGCCGGTGAACGGCGCGCCGTAGAAAACCCAGGAGCGCGCGTACCACCAGCCGCCCGCCAGGAAAACGCCCGCGGCGAACACGCCCCACCAGCGCGCGGGCCGGCGCAGCCCCAGCAGCACGAGCCCGGCCGGGAGCGCGAGCACGGCCGTGGTTTTTGCGAGCAGCGCCGCGCCGAGGAGGCCGCCCGCCAGGAACCCCTCGGGCACCGACGGCTCGCGCGCCGAAAGCCGCAGGCACAGGACCAGGAAGGCCGCGGTGAGCGCGGCGGCCAAAGGCTCGTTGCCCGGGGCCTGGCTCATATACAGGTTGGGCGCGAGCGCGAGGCCGAACAGGCCCGCGGCCGCCACCGCGTCGCGGCTCGCCGGACGCGCGAGCGCGGCGAAACGGGCGCACAACACGGCCAGCACGAAACCGGCGAGCAGGTTGGGCGCGCGCATCAGGCGCAGGAGCGCGTCGTCGGAGAACGGCAACGCGGCCAGCGGCGCGCATAACAGGTGGTACAGCGGCGCCTGGAAGCTCTGCCACGCCTCGCCGGGGCCCGGCAGGCCGCGCGCCGCGATGAGGCGCGCGAGCTCGGCGTGTTGGAGCGCGTCGAAGCCGACCGACGACGGAAGGCGCCACAGGCTGAGCGCCGCGAGCCCCAGCCAGCCGGCCCCGGCCCACCACCAGCCGCCGCGCAGGCCGCGCCGGGCGAGCCAGACGCCGAGCAGCAGGAACGGGACGAGCCAGGGCAAGGTGACGAGGAAGGCGAGCGGCGCGCGCGGGCGCCCGTCGAAGGCTTCCGCGCGGCGCGACGCGGACGCCAGGCGCGCCTGCGGCCAGCCGCCGTCTCCGGCGGAGGCCTGCCAGGTTTCATCGGTGCGCAGGCCCCAGGCTTCGGCCTGCGCCGACAGCGCGGCGGGGCCGGGTTCGGCGCGGACGATGACCAGCAGCTCGTGTTCGCCGGGCCCGGGACGCAAGACGACGCGGCGCTCGTTTTTCCAGCCCCCCTCGGCCTCGCCCGGCGGCAGCACGACCTTGCCGTCGAGCACGACCTGGCTCTCGCGGCGCGCGCGCAGGCGCAGCACCGCCTCCTCACCGGCGCCCGCGACGAAACGGCGGCGGAAACGGACGAAGGCCGGGGCGGTGAACCGCGCCTTGAGGCCCAGCGGCTTGGGCGCGACGATCCAGTCCGGGCCGCCCCCGCCGAGGTACGCCACCGACGGGTCCAGCAGCGCGCGGCCGGCCAGCGCCGCGACGAAGGCGAGCGCGACGGCCGCGGCCGCTAACGAACGCCCCACAGGTGCTGCCATTGCGGGATGACGCGCACGTCGCGGCGGACGCGTTTGGCGCGCGCCTCGAAGGCGAGGCAGCGCGCGGGCGCGATGGGCGCGGCGCCGAAGCCGGGCGTGGCGGGCTGGAGCACCAGCGGCACGCGCTGCGAGACGCCGCGCAGCAGACCCAGCACCTTGCCGATCTCGTCGTCGGTGGTCTTCGCGGTGAGCACGACCTTCACGAAGGTTTTGGCGGCGGGCGCCTCGTCGAGGAAGGCGGCGTGCAGGCCCCAGCACTCGCGGCCCACGGCCGAGGGCAGCTTGACGTCCATGGCCACGACGTCGGTGAGCGGCTTGAGCGCGCGCATGGCCGCCGGGAGCGTGCCGTTGGTCTCCAGATAGTTCTGCAGCCCCTTCGAATGAGCCCACCGCATCAACGGCGCCAGGAAAGCCGCGTGCAGCAACGGCTCGCCCCCGGTCCAGGACACGGAGACGTGGCGCCGCTTCGCGGCGTGTTTCGCGATGGCGGCGCGGACCTTCGCGGCGGACCACACCGTGCCCGACGGAATCGGGATGGTATCGGGCTCGTCGCAGTAGTCGCAGCGCAGGTTGCAGCCGCCCAGGCGCACGAAGACCTGGCGCTCGCCCAGGCGCGGCCCTTCGCCTTGGATGGAGGAGAACACCTCGACCATGCGGGCGCGGCCTTCGTCGGAGAGCTTCAACGTCTTCACAACGCGGGGTCGCCGGCCCCGGCTTCGCGGAAGCCCTTGGCGCGCAACTTGCACGAATCGCACCGGCCGCAAGGGCGCGGCGTGCCGGCGTAACACGACCACGTCAGCGCGAGCGGCGCGCCGACCTCCGCCGCCAGGCGCACGATGCCGGCTTTGTCGAGCCGCAGGAGCGGGGCGAGCACCTTGAGCCTGGTCCGGCGCGTGCCTTGGCGGGCCGCGGCCTCGAACGCGCGGATGAACGGCGGACGGCAATCGGGATAACCGGAGTAGTCGAGCGCGTTGGCGCCGATGACGACGGCGTCGGCGCCGACGGCGTCGGCCAGCGAAGCGGCGAGCGACAAGAACATGGTGTTACGACCCGGGACGTAGGTCGAAGGCACGCCGCCTCGGCCGATCTTGGACATCGGGATATTCGGCAAGGCCAGCCGTTTATTAGTCAGCGACGACCCGCCCAGCCAGGGCAAAGCCAGACGCACCTCGTGCAACGGCGTGCGCGCCGCGCGGGCGACCGCGCGAGCCGCGCGCAGCTCCTTGACGTGGCGCTGGCCGTAGCCCACGGCGAGCGCGACGGGGGCGTAGCCCTTCTTCTTGGCCCAATACAGCGCGGTCGTCGAATCGAGTCCGCCCGACAGGAGGACGACGGCCTTCTTCATTTCTTGGCGGGGAAACGGCCGTCCATGGCCTCGCGGCAGATCTTCACCACTTCCGCCGGGAACGCGCCTTTTTCGACCATCCAGGAGATGTAGCCCGGGTCGGCGCGCAGCACCTCGCGCAAGGTCTTGCCCTTGTGTTTGGCGCCGAAGTTGAACGCGGCCTCGCCGTTTTTCCAGACGAACTTGCCGTCGGCATCGACGCGGTTGTCATTGGGATCGCGCGTGGACAGCCAGGCGTCCAAGCCCGCCGAATCCTTGGGCAGGTCGGGGTAACGCTCGACCTGGGCGTAGAGCACCTCGGCGCAGGCGCGCACGTCGGCCTCGGCGCGGTGCGCGCCGGAGAGGTCCTTGCCGCAGAAGAACTTGTAGGCGCCGGTCAGTTTGCGGCGCTCCTTGCGCGCGAAGATGGCGTAGGAGTCGAGCACGCGCCGGCCGGTCCCGGGCCAATCCGCGCCGCAGCGTTTGAACTCGGCGGAGAGCAGGGGAATATCGTAACGCGCGATGTTGAAGCCGGACAGGTCCGCGCCCTTGAACAGCTCCTGGAGCTTGTCGGCCAGATCCGAGAAACGCGGCTGATCCTTCACCATCTCGTCGGTGATCTTATGGATGGCCGTGGAGTCGGGCGGGATGGGCACGCCGGGGTTCACCAGCGAGGAGAAAACCGTCTCCGTCCCGTCGGGCTCGCGGCGCAGCACGCACACATCGACGATGCGGTCCTCCAGCGGATTGACGCCGGTGGCTTCGAGGTCGAAGAAACAAAGCGGGCGGTCGAGCTTCATGGCGCGGGCTCCGTGACGGCGGGGGCGGTGGAGAGGACGGGGGCCGACGCGGGAGCGGGCTCCGGCGCGGGCTCGGGGACGGGGATGGCGGCGGGGGCGGTGACGGGCACGGTCGCGCCGGGCAGCAATTCGCGCGCGGGCACGACGACGAACGGCGACGGCGCCGGCGTCGGCGCGACGACGGCCTTCGGCGCGTTTTTGGGCCGGCATTCGTAGGCGTAGTGGTGGAACGGGGCGATCTTGTAGTGGTCGAGGCCGCGGTCGATGCTCTGCGTCACGTCGTCGCCGGAATAAGCGATGTCGGCGTCCTCGCGATTGTATTCATCGGTCACTTCGACGATGAGCTCGCGGCCGCAGTTCTTGCGCATGAGGCGTTTGGCGTGGCGGCGGCGCCCGGACACGAACCAGCCCCAGCCTTCGGTGGAGTAACGCACGCGTCCGCCGCCGTAATCCACGAAGCCGACCTCTTTGACCGGGCCTTTGCGCGGGCGGCGGCGTTCCACGGTTTCGGCGACGCAACCTGATAAGAGCAACGCCGCGCTCATCACGGATACGAATACGTATGCCGACGCTCGGGGTCGAAAGTCCAAGGCAAACATGGTATCAAACCCCCCCACCACTTTGGGATTGCGCTGAAATTACCGACGTTTTTAACATCTCCCGGGAGATGCCAAAAGTGTCGATTTTAAAAGCGTTTCTCGAAAGTGGTCCCCCCTTCCCGCCAACGCGATTTTATGAAGGAACTATTTCAGCGGCGCCAGTTCTTGCGTATCGGGCTTCTGCGCGGACAGCGCCTTGCCGGTCAGACGTTCGGCGCAGCGTTTGCCGTCGAGGATGGTCTCTTCCATGAAGGAATATTTCCAGCCGCCGTAGCGGCCGATGGATTCGACGCCGCGCGTCGCGAGGTGTTTGAAGATGGTGGTCACGGCGGGCGTGCGCGCGAAATCGTACACCACGTAGCCGACCTTCACCGGCATCCAGACCTTGGCCGACAACGTGTCGCCCTTCCGCAGCACGTCGGCCTCGCGCAGGCCCGCGAGCACCTGCGCCTCCAGCTTCGGCACGTCCACCTTCGCGCCGCCGGGGCGCGCGACCTCGACGTAGATGGCGGTGTGGCCGGCCGGGGCCAGGTTCGGCGAGAAGTTGCTCGAGAAGCCGACGCGGTAGAACGGGTACTTCTTCTCGGGGTAATAGACCCAGTGTTTGTCGCTGATGAGCCGGTCCACCCCGAGGTTGAGGTTCCACACGGTGTTCCAGCGCAGCTTGGCGCGCGCCGCCTTCACCGCCGGGGGCAGCGGCGTCGCGAGGTCGAGGAAGTCGCACAACGGCAACGTGTTCACCAGGCGGTCGTAACGGACCTCGCCGAGGCCCGACACGACGGCGACCTTCTCGCGCAGGTCCACCGACGACACGCGCGCGTTCGTCCGCAGCACGCCGGGCTCGAGCGAAGCGGCGAGCGCGTCGGGCAGGACCTGGATGCCGCCCGTCACCGGGTAACGGAAAGTCGCGTTGTAGCCGAACAGCGTGTTCTGCTCGGCGAAGGCGCCATAGACGACCTCGGCCGCGGAGGGCTTGGGCACGAAGCGGCCCTGCCACTCGGTCGTCAGCCGCGCGAGCGGGGTGCGCCACAGCTTCTCGTTGTACGGGCGCATGAAATGCTTCGTGACGCCGTCGCCGAACGTCGCGCGCGACCAGGACAGGAAATCCGGGGCCTTGGGCAGGGAGCGCGGCCGGTGCACCGTCTCGAGGAAGCCCGCGACGCATTCGGCCACGGCCGCCGCCGGCAGGCCGCGCGTGTTCGCCTGGAACGGGTATCGGGTGAACGCGCCCTTCGAATAGATCCAGGCGCGGCGCTCGTGGGTCGCGACGTTGCCGCCGAGCAGGTCGAGGACGAGCTTCTTGCCGTAGGCGTCGTGGAGGTGGAGCAGGTGGCCGGTGTAGTCGAAGGTGAAGCCGTCGGTGGTCACCGAACCCGCCGTGCCGCCGGCGCGCTCCTTGGCCTCGACGACGAGGCGCGAGCGGACCCCCGCCTCGCCGAGATGGCGCGCCGCGGACAGGCCCGCCAGGCCGCCGCCGAGGATGAGGACGTCGGTCTTCATTTCATCTCGACGAGCGCGAGGCGGCGGCCGATCCAGAGCACCACGGCCGCGGCGAGCAGATAGACCATCACCGCGCCTTTGAGCTCGTATTGGGTGGCGAGGAAGGCGCAGAAGCTGAAGAAGGCCGCCGCCGCCGCGGAGGCGAGCACGACCTGGGGCCGCGAGAGGCCGGCCTTCTCCAGGCGCAGGGCGTAATGGTCCTTCGAGCCCAGGAAGGGCGACTTGCCCTGGTTGAGGCGCAGGATGCTCACGAAGAAGGTGTCGAACACGGGCACGAAGAGGATGAGCAGGGGCGCGAGCACCCCGGCGTCGTTCATGTCCGAGTAGCGGGTGCCCAGCGAGATGCCCGCGAGCACGAAGCCGATGGTCAACGACCCGCTGTCGCCCATGAACACCTTGCGCTTCTTGGAGAAGTTCCACGGCAGGAAGCCGACGGTCGCGCCCGCGAGCGCGGCGGAGGCCACGTTGACGTATAGCTCCTCCGACGGCAGCGAGATGAGCAGGAAGCCCAGCGCCGCGGCCGCGGCCTGGCTCGCGGAAAGGCCGTCCATGATGTCGATGATGTTGAACGCGTTGGTCACGCCCACGGCCCAGATGATGGAGATGATGGCCGCGATCCAGGACGGGTCGATGAAGCGGATGCGCAGGCCGAAGATGACCAGGAGCGACGCCGCGAGGATCTGCACGGCGAACTTCGGCTTGTAGTCCACGCCTTCGGGGCGGCGCAGGTCGTCCACCAGGCCCAGGAGGAATACGAGCGTGCCGCCGATCATGAGCGCGCGCAGGTTGTAGAGCGTGCCCGTGGGGTAGTTCGTCATGAAGCGCAGCAGCAGCAAGGTGCTCGTGAAGCCGATGAAGATGGCGACGCCGCCGAACACCGGGGTCGGCTCCTTGTGCGTCTTGACCGCCGACGTCGGCGCGTCGATGGCGCCGAGCCGCACGGCCAACGCGCGCACGAACGGCGTCAGCAGGAAGGAGATGCCGCCGGCGATGGCGAAGCAGGCGACGAGCAGGCCGGGGTCCCTCACGGCTTGGGCTCCACCGCGGCGATGAGGCAGCCGCGCGCCTTGGCCACGACGTTGAGCTGGGATTCGAGCCCGTCCCAGTTCGCCTGGCCCTTCTGCGTGAAGGTGCCGAGCGCGGCGCCCAGGCGGGCGCTCTCCTTGGGCACGAACAACACGTGCGAGAAGCCCGACCGGGCCAGGCGGGCGGCGAGGTCCGCGGGCGAAGCGGCCTCCTCGGCCAGCCGCACCCACAGGTTCGGGGCGTGCACGCTCGACGGCAGGTGCTCGCGTCCGATGTAATAACCGCGCTGCTCTCCCACGACGAGGATTCTACCACTTGGACCCGGCAGGTCGCGGACGGCGGCGGCGCAGGGATAATAGTCCAGACGCCGGGCCAGGAACTCCTCGCGCGCCTCCAGGCCGAGCAGGACCGACGGCGTCCCGAACACGGCGTGCACGTAGAGCACGAGGAACAGGTTCACCGCCGTCATCGCGCCGACGGCGCCCACGAGGAGCGCGCGCCCGGCGGCGCCCAGGCGCTCGTGCAGCTTCACCAGCCCCGCCGCGCCGGTGAGGGCCAGCAACGGGATGAGCACGGTCAGAAACCGCAGGACCACGCCCGAGGAGAACCAGCCCAGCGCCCACAGCCCGCAGAAGGCGAGCAGGCCCCGGCGGAAGCCGTTGTCGCGCCCGGCCCATACGCCCAGCGGGATGGCCCCGAGCAGCAAGGTCCAGCCGAGGTCCCCGAGCACGTCCATGCCGCCGCCGAAGCGCAGCGGGTTGCGCAGCAGCAGGACCGGCAGCTTGAGCAGGCTCAGCAGCCAGCCCTCGGCGTGGCCGTATTCGGTCAGGATGCGGAAGTAGCCCGCGGCCGCGTCGCCGTTCCAGCCCGTGCCCGTGTTGGCGAAGTGTTTATAGAGGAACGGGAACACCGGGTTCTTGACGAGCAGCCAGTTCTTCACGAGCCATGGCGCGAACACGACGGTGACCAGGCCGGTGAACAAGGCCAGGTCGCCCAGCGCCGCACGGCGGTCCTCGGAGCGCGCGGCGCGCCAGCACAGCCGCAGCCCCAGCGCGACGGCGCCCAGGCCCGCGTAATATTTCGTGCCCAGCGCCAAGCCGATGAACACCGCCGAAAGCGCCAGCCACCCGCGCGCGCCCGGCAGCTGGCGCCAGCGCTCGAAGCTCAGCGCGCCCGCCGTGACCCAGAGCATCACCAGCGGCTCGACGTAGGTCGTCGAGGCGGTGAGCAGCAGGGCGGCGTGCGTCGCGGTCAGGAAGCAGGCCAGGAGCACGGCCGACATCGGCGCCTCGCGGCGGCCCAGGCTGAACAGCCACGCGATGGACAGCGCGAAGGCGAGCCAGATGTACATCTGCGCCAGGACGTCGGAGCCCGCGAGCAGCGCCAGCGTGAACAACATCTCGCCGTTCTGCGGGAAATGGGCGAAGAGCAGGCCCTCGGGCGCGTGCAGGCGCCCGGAGAGCAGGTAGTCCTGCGGCAGGGCCATGTGATAAACGAGCGAGTCGTATTGATGCGGCGGCATCAGGCAGGCCCACAACGCCAGCGCCAGCGGCAGCGCGATGGCCGCCGCGGCGAGCGGCCGCGACTCGAGCAAGGAACGGTCCGGGGCCAGCGACTCGAGCGCGGGCCGCAGCTCGCCGTAGCCCGCGAGCCACAACGCGGCGAGCAGCGCCGACGCGGCCCAGGGCTTGAACAGGCCCAAGGCCCCGAGCGCGAGCGTGCCCAGCGCGAGCAGGCCCAGCCCTAACGTGGCCCCGATGAGGGTCTTCTGCGATTCGGAGAGCTCCGACAGACCGATACGCCCGACCAACGCGCGGCCCGAGCCGGTCGCGAGCAAGGTCGTCAAGAAAAGCAGCACCAACGGGACGACGCCGGCGCGCACGACAGGCCAGGCGGAATCGCCGACCGCGGCGGCGGCCAGCAGCGCGGCGAGGAGGGCGGCCGCCGCGGGCCAGCGGCTCATGCGGTCTTCGCTTTGGGCTCGAAAAGCGCGAAACGCACGAGGCCGAGCCGCTGCAGGACGTATTGACCGATGCAGACCAAGGCCGAGAGCCCGTAAACGCAGGAGCGCTTGAAGGAGATGGAGGAGGCCTCCTTGAAATAACGCACCGGCGTGGGCACGTCGCCCATGCGCATGCGCAGGAAGGAGGCCTGGATGAGGAACTGCTGGTCGAAGACGAAATCGTCGGAGTTGCGCTCCCAGTTCACGGTCTCCAGGCATTTGCGCGAGTAGGCGCGCAGGCCGGAGTGCCACTCGCCCAGGTTCTGGCCCGTGACCGAGTTCTCGAAGATGGTGAGCAGGCGGTTGAAGAGGTACTTGTAGGGCGGCATCCCCCCCTCGAGGGCCTCCCAACGCGTGCGGATGCGCGAGCCGCACACCATGTCGCAGACGTCGTTGGAGACGAGCGAGGCCAGCACGGGCACCAGGCGCGCGTCGTACTGGTAGTCGGGGTGCAGCATGATGACCACGTCGGCGCCGCGCTTGAGGGCCTCGGTGTAGCAGGTCTTCTGGTTGCCGCCGTAGCCCTTGTTCGTCGTGTGCTGCACCACGGTCAGGCCCAGCTTCTTGGCGAGCTCGACCGTCCCGTCCTTGGAGCAGTCGTCCACCAAGATGATCTCGTCGGTGGACCCCGCCGGGATATCCTTGAGCGTGCGCTCGAGGGTCTTCTCCGCGTTGTACGCCGGCATGACGACGACGACCTTGGGTTTCGCCACAGGTCGCTGATTATAGAAAAGTAAGCCGGGGGACAGGCGCCCAGCTTA
Organism: uncultured Elusimicrobia bacterium; assembly: GCA_965283875.1. GTDB lineage: Bacteria > Elusimicrobiota > Elusimicrobia > UBA1565 > UBA9628 > GWA2-66-18. Next base: position 1,240,186 of record CBDIQC010000001.1, read on the forward strand.
CTTTTTGAGCTTGTGGACGCGCAGCCAGGGTCCGGCGGAGAGGCCGGGGACCGCGGCGAACTCTTGGACCAGGTCGGAGCCTTCGGCGAGCTCGGAGAAGAAGGTGGCCAGCTCGCGGGCTTTGCGGGGGTCGGCGCCGTAGCTCGAGGTGACGACCCAGCCGACGCGGGCGGCGCGCGCCGGGTCGAGGCCGGGGCGCACGTCGAGAAAGTCGGCCTCGGCCTGGGACCTGGCGGCGTGGCCGGGCAAGGTGAAGAGGTCGCGGGCGGTGCGCTGGACGCGCAACACGCGCCAGCCGCCGCCGGGATGGCGGGCCTCCATCGCGCGGTACAGGCGCGCGCGGGGGCTGCCGGCGCGTTCGGAGCGCGCGGCCAGGTCGCGGACCTGGTCGTGCGACATCAACGCCCGCGGGGAGGCGTGGGCCATGTCGAGGAGCACGGTGTCGCCTTCGGGGATGTTCGCCCGCATCCACGCCTCGGCGGCGACGCGCGTGTCGGGCAGGCGCACGGCGCGGGCCCAGCGGGCCGACAACAGCAGCGCCGGCGCGGAGACGGCGACCGCGACCAGCAGCCGCCGCGCGACGGATTTACCGCCGAGCGCCGAGAGGCCTTCGGACGCCAGCAGCGCCAGCGCGGGAAACACGCCGAACAGGTAGCGGACCCAGCCGCCGTCGGTGCTGCGCGACAGCAGGACGAAATAAACCAGCACCGGGACGAACAGCAGCCCGGCGCGGCGCGCGTCCTTCTTCAGGAGCACGGCCAGGCCGAGCAGCGCCGCGGCGCCGTACGGCGCGCCTTCGCCGCCGAAATTCCAGGCGTTGAGGGCGACGGTTTTGGCCATCGCGGCGGCGTCGAGCGGACGCAGGCGGGCGAGGTCGAGGTGGTCGCCCCAGTCGGCGAGGAACCGCGACACGTCCACGACGGCGTACGGCGTGCCGATGAGGAAGGCCGCGGGCACGAGGGCCAGCGCGAAGGCGAGCTCGCCCTTGGGCGCGGAGCCGCCGCGGCGCAGGAGAGCGGCCAGCGGGACGACGAGCGCGACCGGCGCCGCCGTGTATTGCGCGGAGGCCGCCAGGCCCGCGAGCGCGCCGGCGCCGAGCAGCCAGCCGGGCTTGGCGCCGGCCTGGTAACGCAGCGCGCACGTCCAGGCCGCCGCGACGAGCAGCAGCATCAACGAGTCGGGCTTGGCCGTGGCCGAGATTTCGACGAGCACGGGGCTGAAGCACAAAGCGAGCGCGCCGTAGGGCCAGCGCTTCGGGTCGCGGTCGAGCTCGGCGCGGGCCACGAGCGCGACGGCCCCGAGCGAGGCCAGCCAGGCCAGGAGACGCGCGATGAGGTAGAAACTCGTCGGCTCGAAGGCGTACAGCGCGATGAAGTCCACGAGGCCTTTGCGCAGGCCGAAGGCGGACCAGACGAGGAACCACAGGCCGTAGGCGAAGGACAGGACGGTCGGCCACAGGGTCGGGTATTTGAAGGACACCGGCTTGAAGAACGACGGCGCCAAGGACACCGCCGAGTTGACGATGTGCGGCTCATCCGCGTTGTAGGTGTGGGGCAGCCCCCAATCGAGGCCGGCCAGGCGCAGCGCGGCGGCGAGCAGCAGGACCGCGAGCGCGGCCCGCTTCATGCCCCGGCGAAGGCGCGCACGACCGAGGCGACGCGTTCGAGCTGCGCGGGGGCCAGCTCGGGGAACATCGGCAAGGACAGGATCTCGCCGACGGCCTTCTCGGTCACGGGGAACTGCCCGGGTTTGCCTTGGCGCGCGCCGAGCGCGGGCTGCAGGTGGCAGGACACCGGGTAATGGATGTCGGCCATGATCTTCTCGTCGTGCAGGCGCTTGAGCAGCGCGTCGCGTTGGGCGTGGCGCACGACGAAGAGGTGGTAGTTGGACTCCATGCCGGTCGCCTCCGACACGAAGGTCAGGCCCGGCGTGCCGGCCAGCGCGGCGCGGTAGGCGGCGGCGTGGCGGCGGCGCGCGGCGTTCCAGGCGTCGAGGTGCGGAAGCTTCACGCCGAGCACCGCGCCCTGGATGGTCTCCAGGCGCTCGTTGCCCGCGGCGACGAGGTGGAAGTTCTTCTTGTCCGAGCCGTGGTTGCGCAGGCGCTTGAGGCCGAGCGCGACCTGGTCGTCATCGGTGGCGACCCCGCCCGCGTCGCCGTAGGCGCCGAGGTTCTTGCCCGGGTAGAAGCTGAAGGAGGCGGCTTTGCCGAGCGAGCCCGCGCGTTTGCCGTGGTGGCGCGAGCCCGCGGCCTGGGCCGCGTCCTCGAAAAGCAGCAGCCCCTTGTCCGCGGCGAGCTTCGCCAGCGCGCCCATGTCCGCGGGCTGGCCGTACAGGTGCACCGGCAGGATAGCGCGCGTGCGCGGCGTGAGGGCCTTGGCGACGGCCTTCGGGTCGAGGTTGAGGGTCGCGTCGTCCACGTCGGCGAACACGGGCACGGCCCCGGCCTCGAGGATGCCCTCGACCGAGGCGAAGAAGGTGAGCGGGGTGGTCACGACCTCGTCGCCGGGCTTGACGCCCGCGGCGCGCAGCATCAGCGCGATGGCCGAGGTGCCGGACTGGCAGCACACGAAGTGTTTGACGCCCAGGTACTTCGCGAAATCCGCCTCGAACTTCTCGACCTGCGGGCCGAGGATGAAGGCGCCGCCTTCGACGGCCGCGATGATGGCGGCGTCCATCTCGGTCTTCAAGGCGCGGTACTGCGCCTTGAGGTCCACGAGCGGGATGGCGGCGGCGACCGACGCGCTCATCGCCCGCCTCGCGCCCGCGCGCGCGCCGGCACGCCCGCGACCGTCGCGCCGTCCGGCACGTTTTTAGTGACCACCGCGCCGGCGCCGACGAGCGCGCCCGCGCCGATGACGACGCCGCCCAGGATGACCGCGCCCGAGCCGATGGAGGCGCCCTTCTTCACCAAGGTCTTTTGCGGGCGCCAGTCGGCGTCGCCGGTGGGTTTGCCGCCCTTGGTGGCCACGGGGTATTTATCGTTGAGGAACATCACGCCGTGGCCGATGAAACATTCGTCCTCGATGGCGACGCCTTCGCAGATGAAGGTGTGCGAGGAGACCTTCACGCGTTGGCCCACCGAAGCCCCGCGCTGGATCTCGACGAAAGGGCCGACGCGGCTGTCGTCGCCGATGGAGCAGCCGTACAGGTTGAGCCACCCGGCGAGCTTGACGCCTTTGCCGAGCTTGACGTCCGGCGCGATCTTCGAATACGGAGCGTCGGTCATGCGCCGATTCTACCTCTTTGACGGGCCCACAGAGCCGCCGCCCCGACGCCCGCGAACACGGCGACGGCGGGCAAGACGGGCAGGCGGTAACGCAGGCTCGCCGCGAACAGGGCGTGCAGCACGTTGAGATGCAGGCACCACGCGACGAGGAACAGGCCTCCCGGGGCCGCCGTCGCGCCAAGCCACAGGCCGTACAACGCGCAGCCGAAGAACACGGCGGTGAACAAACCCGCGGCCAGCCGCACGGGCAGGGAATGCGGGGCCTCGGGCGCCAGGCGCCAGAAACGCGCGAACTTGACCGCGCAGATGCGGGCGAACTCGCCCGGGCTCTCCCGGATGAAGGCCTTCGCCTTCGCGCCGAAATACGCGTCGAGCTCGAAAGGCGTCGTCAGGCCCAGGGCTTTGGCCTCCTCGCCCATGCGCAGCGGCCGCGCGGCGATCTCGGCGTAGTCGGTGGCCAGGCCCTCGTAGAAGTTCCAGCCGCCCTGCACGGAAATCGGCACGAAGCGGCCGTAGGCGCGCCAGTTGCGCGCCGTCCACGCGCCCACGCCGAGCGTCCAGACCAGGCCGCAGGCGAGCACGAGCCGCGCCCAGGCGGGCTGCTCCTTGCGCCGCAGCAGCGCGACGAGCGCGAGCACGCCGCCGAACGGCAGCATGACGCCGCGCGTCAGGCTGGCCGCCGCGCCGAGCGCGCCCGCCAGCGCGGCCGCCTTCGTCGAGCCCGACTGCCAGGCGTAAAGCCACACGAGCAGGAAGCCGCCGGCCAGCGCGGTGAACAGGGCCTCGCTCATGATGCGCGAGGTGAAATAAACGAGCATCGGGTCGAAGACCAAAAACGCGCCGGCGGCCAGCGCCTCGAGGCGCGGGCGGTTGAGCGCCAGCGCGAGACGGTAGGCGAGCACCGGCACGAGCGAAGAGACGACGAACTGCGCCAGGCGCGCGAGCGAGACGCCGACCTCGCCCAACGCGAGGAACGGCGCGAGAAAGGCCGGGTAACCCGGCGGGTGCGTCATGGACAAGGCCCCGTGGCCGAGCAGCGCGTGCCCCATCGCGATATAGGAGCCGTCGTCGAAAAGGCCGTCGTCGTGGTAGCCCCACAGCTGGCCTTTCAGCGCGGCCCAGACCACGCGCACGGCCAGCGCCGCCAGCAGCAGGCGGCGCCCGTCTTCGCACGGCTCGCAGCGCTCAGTGGAGGCCAAAACGCTTGAACTCCTTCTGGGCCTGCGCCAGGCGCGCGGGCGTGCCCAGGTCGATGACCGGGTCGAGCACGACGCCGCAGGCGTTGTCCATCAGCTTGGGATACACGTCCTTCGACAAATCGCCGGTGAGCCGGGGCAGCGCCGACAGGAGCCGCTGGCCGGCGAGGTACGCGCCGGCGGCCACGAGGTCGGACTTCGGGCGCGCGGGTTTTTCCTCGAAGGACAACACGCGGCCGTCCGCGGCCAGCTCCACGACCCCGCCGCTTTTGGGGTCCGGGCTCTTGAACAGGCCCATCGTCAGGTCCGCGTGACTGGCGCGGTGCAACGCGAGCATCGGCGTCATGTCCGCGCCGATGAGGGTGTCGGCGTAGAAGATCCAGAATTTCTTCTCGCCCGCGACGAAATGGCGGTTGGCGGCGATGGTGCCGGCCGAGCCCAGCAAGGTCTCCTCATGATACAGCTGGACCTTCACCGAGCTGGTGCGCGATTTGACGTAGTCGCGCACCTGGGGCGCCAGGTGGTGCGTATTAAGGAGGACCTCCTTGATGCCCAGGCGCTCGCAGATGCGCAGCCACCAATGGAGAATCGGGCGCCCCCCCACGGGCACCAGGCATTTGGGGGTCGTGTCGGTCAGCGGCCTCAGGCGCGTGCCCAGGCCGGCGGCCAGCAGGAACGCCTTCGCCGGAGGGGTGAGCGGCATGCGTCCACGCTACCAAATACGCCGTTTAGGAGTCATTGTGAAATAAGGCTTCACATTCATGCCCTTCCCGCCCCATACCCCTTCAGGAGCCCCATACCCCCCTCCCCCTAGGCTCTCCGACTCTGAACCCGGACCCGTTGCGCGGCTATCCTTGGGATAAGACGCAAGGAGAAATCAAATGAAGACCCTGAACCTGCTGGCGACCGTCCTCGCGCTGAACGTGGCCGCGGCGCACGCCGACGGCGGCGCGCAGAACATGCGGGCCGGTCAGGACCAGGCCGGCGCTTCCAGCGCGCGACCGACCACCCCTGGCTGGGGAGAGCCGCAGGCGGCTTCGGAATGGTTTCCTGTCACCTGGGCCGTCACGGGCGGCGGCGAGCGCCAGTTCTGGGTGCACTCCAGCGACATGCCTCAAGGCCTGGATGTCTTGAACAAAGACGTGATGCCTCTTTATGAACTGACCTGCACGGCCGGACGCTGCCTGAGCACGCGGTCCGTTTACACCCTCAGCAAGACGTGGTCATTTTTGTCCGGCGGTGAATACCAGGTCAACGTGCCGGGCAGCGACACGCAGGTGAGCGCCGTGATTCCGCACGAGACCGACCGCCCCGGGCTGCGCGCCTTGCTCACCGCCGGCGACGACGGCCAGGTGACCGTGCTCGACCCCGAAGCTTCGATCGCCGCCCGCGCCGAAGCCGAAGCCTAAGCCGCGGCCGCGGCCGCGGCGCCGGCCGCCGCCGGCGCAGATGTGTTGACGAACGCCGACGAAGCCGCCGTGGGCGACATCCTCAGCGGCGCCGAGGATATGTTGGCCGACGCCGACGGCGACAACTCCGGACTCGACAACTCGAACGCCGCCGGCGTGGATGGCACCAACACCGGCAACGCCGCCGCCGCAACCTTAACCGGCACCGACGGCGCTCCCACCGTGGACGGCGGCGCCGTGCCGGCTCCGGTGACCGACCTCCAGACCCCGGCTCCGCCGACGCCCGAGCGCGTTCCGGTGACGCGTCGCGGCCTCTCCATGCCCGACCGCATCGCCTCCGGCGTGGGCCTGGGCTGGCTGGGCATGATTCTCGCGGTGGCCGCCTCGGCGACGCCGCTGGGCGTGGCGGCCGCGGCGCTGACTTTGGGCGGCGCGGGCTTCGGCCTGGCCACCTTCTTCGGCAGCCACGAAGCCTAAACGACGGCTACTTCCAGATGCGCCGCTTCTGGCTGAAGATGATCTTCGAGCCGTCGGGCTCGATGGCGACGGGCAGCTCGCGGTGGCCCTTGAGCGCGTCGCGCAGCTTGGCGCGTTTGAGCTCCGGGGCGTAAAGCACGAAGAAGCCGCCGCCGCCGGCGCCCGTGACCTTGCCGCCGAGCGCGCCGTGGCGCTGGGCCTTGGCGTAAAACGCGTCGATCTCGGGGTCCGACACCCCGGCGGCCAAGGCGCGTTTGAGCCTCCAGTTCGCGTCGAGCACGCGGCCGATGCCGTCGGCGTCGCCTTTTTCCAGCGCGGCGCGCGCGTCGTCGGCCAGGTCGCGGATGCGGTCCATGGATTTCTTGTTGGCCCCCATCTTGGCGCCCTGCTCCTTGAGCAGCCCGTCGGCCGAACGCGTCTTGCCGGTGAAATAGAGGAGCAGGCCGTTCTCCAGGCGGCGCAGCGCTGCGCTCGGCGCCTCGACGGCCTCGGCGTCCACGCGGCCCTTCTTGCCGAAGCGGAAGAAGCGCACGCCGCCGTAGGCCGCGATGTACTGGTCCTGGCGGCCGATGGGTTTCTTCAGGCGCTCGATTTCAATCTCGCTGGCCTGGCGCGCCAAGGTCTCCGCGTCCACCTGGCGGCCCATGAAGGCGTGGAAGGCGTTGAGATAGCCGACGGTGAGCGTCGAAGACGAACCCAGGCCCGAGCCCTCCGACGGGATGTCGGCCAGGGTCGTCACCTCGAAGCCGCCCTTCATGCCGACGATGCGCATGGCCTCGCGCGCCAGCGGGTGCTGAACCTCGGCGACGGAGGAGACGACCTCCTTACGTTTGGCGTAGTTGACGTGGATCTGGTCGTCGAAGCGTTCCTGCACGATGACGTGGATGTATTTGTCGATGGCCAACGAGAGCACGCGGCCTTCGGAGCGTTCGCAGTAGGCCGGCAGGTCGGTGCCGCCGCCGGCGAGGCTGACGCGCAGCGGGGTCTGAGAGATGATCATGCGAGTTTGATCTCCTTTCCGCCGGCCTTCGCCGACTTGGCCGCGGCTTCCAGCACGCGCACGACGGCGACGCCCAGCGCCGCGCCGGAGCGCGGCGAGCGCCCCTCGCGCGCGGCGTCGAGGAAATCGGCGCATTCGACTTTGAGCGGCTCATCCTTCTGCAAGACGGGAATCTCGACGCGCCCCGGGCCGTAGGCCAGCGTCCCCCGGAAGCCGGCGCCGGCGCCCACGCGCGTGTCCGCGCCGGGGTGCACCACCTTGAGCTTGTCGGTCGCGGCGGCGTCGTCGAAGAACATGGTCCCGTTCTCGCAGTACGCCTCGACGCGGCGCACGCGCTGGCTCGACAGCCAGGACACGTGCACGCGCGCGAACACGCCTTTGGGGAACCGGAGCTCCACGAAGGCGGCCTCGTCGAGCTTGAGCGAGCGGCGCACGCCGGTCGAGCGCACGGTCAGCGGCGTCGCGCCCGCGAGATCGACGGCCATGGCGACGTCGTGCGGGGCCATGTCCCAGAGCACGTCGTGGCGCGGCTCGGGCGGGCCCGGGTTGACGCGCGCCAGGTCCACATGGAGCAGGCGGCCCAGGCCCTGCGGCCCGACGCGGACCTTGAGCGCGCGATAGGCGGGATGATAGAGGAAAACATGGCCCACGCCGAGCACGCGTTTGAACGCCTTGGCCGTCGCGGCCAGGTCGCGGGCTTCCTTGGTCGAATGGGCCAGCGGCTTCTCGACGAAGACGTGTTTGCCGGCCTTCAGCGCGGCCTTGGCGATGGCGTGATGCGTGACGACCTCGGTGGCGACGACGACCGCGGTGACCTCCGGGTCGCGCAGGACCACGTCGAGGTCGGCGGTCAGGCTCAGGCCGGGAAAACGCTCGCGCGCCCACTCGAGGCGGCCGGGCTTCTTGTCGCACAGCCACTTCAAGCGGCAGCCGGGCAGCTCGCGGAACACGCGCAGCAGGTTCGGGCCCCAGTAGCCGCAGCCGACCTGGGCGACCACGCTCACGATTTCCACCCGGTGCTCAGCCAGAAGATGGGACGCAGGTTGCGGACCCAGTCATAGACGGGCCGGATCTTCGTGTAGTTCTTGTAGGCGGACAAATCGGGGTAGATTTTTCTCACGGGGACCTCCTCGACCTTGAAGCCGAGGGTCAGGGCCTTCAGCTGGAGATAATACTCCAGCTCCCCGCGGTCGAGCCATTCCTGGTCCATGTTCACGCGCGGGTCCTTGAGGAAACGCGGCGAATGCGCCCGGAAGCCGTTGGTGGCGTCGGTGATGGGGAAGCCGGTGACGAGGCGCACCAGCCACGGGTAGGCGCGCGTGAGCACGGCGCGGTGCAGGGGCATCTTCCCGTATTCCCCCCCGGCGGCGTAACGCGAGCCCTGGACGTAGTCCACGCCGCGCTCGAGCACGGGCGCGACGAGCTTCGGGATCTCGGTCGGGTCGTCCTTGTCGTTTCCCGCCATGACCACGAGCACGTCGTAGCCCTTCTCGAGGCCGTATTTAAGGCCCGTGCGGATGGCCGCGCCCACGCCGAGCGTGCGCTCATGGCGCAGGACGGTGGCGCCCGCGGCGCGCGCGTCCTCGTCGGAGCCGTCGGTGGAGGCGTCGGACACCACGACCACCTCCTCGACGAAGGGGCGCGGCACCTTGGCGACGGCGCGGCCGATCTTGCCCTTCTCGTCGAAGACGGGCGCGATGGCGACGATGCGGGCCATCAGCGCTTCTGCTTGAGGTAGAAGGTGAGGATGTGGGCGACGGCCTGGTGCATGTCCTCGATGACGCCGTATTGGTCGGAGGCGACGAGGAGATGGTCGTGCGACAGGGCCTTGAGCTTGCCGCCGTCGAAGCCGAGCAAAGAGAACACGGTCGCGCCGCGTTTGCGCGCCAGCCGCGCCGCCTCGAGAAGGTTCTTCGAGTTTCCGGAGCCGCTGATGAGCAGGACCACGTCGCCTTTGGCGACGACGTTGGACAGCTGGCGCGAGAAAACCTCGTCGTAGGACAAATCGTTCGCCGTCGCCGTGATGAAGGCGACGTTGTCGGCCAAGGAGACCGCCTTCAACGGCTTGTCGCCCTTCACCGCGGCGGTTTTTCCGAAATCGCAGCCCACGTGCGACGAGATGGCCGCCGACCCGCCGTTGCCGCACACCCAGATGAAGCGGCCCTTGGCCTGCGCCTTCTCGACGAGCGCGGCCAGGCGCGAGAGCGCCTTCAAATCCAGCTTCTCCCACTGCTCCAGGCTCCGCGCGCGATACCAACGCGCGAAGCCGGCGGCGTCGCGGCCGCCCGGCCCGGTCACGTGCGTGGCGCCCGGCTTGGTGCCTTTCATGCGGGCAGTATATCGCATATCACGCCGCCGCCGCCTTCCACGCGGCCTCGTCGAAACCCACCAGGCCGCGGTCCTGGAGCAGGACGAACGGGCGCTTGACGAGTTTTCCGTGTTTGGCGAGCAAGGAGAGGGCCTGGTCCTGGGTCATGGTCTTGAGCTTCTCGCCCACCTTGAGCTCGCGATAGAGCTGGCCCGAGGTGTTGAACAGCTTTTTCAGCTCGACGCCTCGCGCGAGCATGCCTTCCAGCTCGGCCCGGGTGGGCGGCTGATCCACGATGGGCACGCGAATATAAGGAATGCCGCGAGCGTCCAGGAACTTCAGCGCCTTGCGGCAGGTGGAGCAGTTCGCGTATTCATAAACGCGCCAAGGGGTTTTTCCCATGCCCCGATTATAGCGACATTAAAGGAATAGGCCCATGGGGCCTTCCCGAGCGGGTCTCCTGCGGAGCGCCCCGTGGGACCTCCGGCCCCCGCCGTTTCCGGGGGTAAAGGCTACACTGGGGGCATGAAGGATTCAGCCCGCCGGACCGTCGCGACGACCCTCATTCTCGCCTTGCTCGCCTCGTTGGCCCCCGCCGACGCTTACGCGATCGTGGCGCGCGCCTCCGGCGCGAACGCGGGCGTCTCTCGCGGGCCGGTCGTCACGGGGCTGCCGGGCGGGGTCGTGTCGCCGGTCGCGACCGCCCCCATGTCGTTGACCCCGGCCTCCGTGGTCGGGCGTATGCCCGTTCTCAACGACGCGCCCCGCCTCGCCCCTTCTATCGCTCAACTCGCCGCCGCCCCGGCCGATGCCCCGCAGACTCCCGGCGCTCCGGAAGCGCCCAAAGCCGCGGACGCCGCCTCCCCGGCCACCCCGGCCTCCGCGCCCCAGACGGCCGCCCCTGCGGAGGTCCCCGCGACGCCGGAAGCGCCCGTCGCCGCGGCCCCGGCCGAGCGCCGGTCCGTCTTCGGCGGCCTCAAGAGCCTGCTGACGCGCCTCTCGCCTAAAAACTCCGCCGCTCCCGATTTCGACAAAGGCACGGCCGACCGCGTCTTCGACGGCATGGCCTCTTTGCCCGAAGGCGACTCGACCCGCGCGTTCTCCGTGCAGCGCACGGCCAACCGCTGGGCGCTGAAGCGTTTCGCCAAACACGTCGAGAAACGCGCCGCCACCACCGATGATTTCGGCGGCCCCAAGCCCCTGGGCCCGACGTCCACGACGCAGAAGGTCGGCTACGGCCTCAAGTGGGGCCTCAACATGGTGGGCATCGTCGCCCTTTACGATCTGCTGCTCGCGCCGCTGCTGGCCGCCGTGCCGTGGCCCGCGATGTTCGGCGACGCGATGCTCGAGGCCTTCGGCCGCGTGGCGCTTCTCACCCAGCTCGGCCCGGCCGACGTCGCCAACGCCCTGAGCTTGGCCCCCGGGACCTTCCTCGGCCTGCCCCTGCTGGCCGCCATCGCCGTCGCGCTCGCCGCCAAGCCCCTCGTCAAGGCGCTCACCTCCCGCGGCCCGCTGGTGCTCCACCAGAAGCCCGTGAAGCTGCTCGTTTACGGCGGCGCGGCCGTCTTCGCGCTGCTGGCCTTCGCCTCGGCGCCCGCCGCCTTCCTCGGCGGCAGCCTGCCCATGCTCGTCGCGATGGAGGAGATCTCCTTCCGCGTCCTCTCCTTCCTGCCGGCCTTCGCCGCGCTCGCGCTGACGCGTCCCGTGATGAACTGGCTCGCGGGCCAGCTCGACAACATCCCCGACCACGCCGGCGTGCGCCGCTTCATCCAGCGCGTGATGCGCTTCATCGGCGGCACCTTCGCCTGGTACGCCTACCCCTTCGCCGCGGTGCTCGCGTCCTTCTCCTTCGCGACGGCGCATTTCGCCAACTGGGGCGTGGACCCGTACGTGTTCTTCGTGCAGTTCACCCTCGGCATGGTGCTCACGCGCCTGGCCTACCGCTCCGAGAGCCTGACCTCGCCCATCGTGGCCCACCTGACCTTCAACGCGGTCATGTTCGGCGGCCCTCTTCTGCTCGTGCTGGGCATGCCCGGCTACGCGCTCACCTACACGGTGCTCGCGGCCGTCGTCGGCGCCGTGTACCTGCTCTACAACTACCTGTCCCATCGCAAGGACCTGGCCGCGGCCAAGAAAGGCGCGTTCTCCGCCGGCAAGGCGCTCTCGGTGGCCGTGCTCGCCGCGGGCCTCGCCTTCGGCGGCGCGCAGATGACGGGCAAAGCGCCGAGCTTCGCCTCCTTCGGCGGCGCGCAGCGCCCGTCGGTGACGCTCGTGCAGGAGGCCGAACGCGGCGCCGCCCCCGCGCCGCTGGCCGCGGCGCCCGCGCCCGTGCCGCCCGCCGTCCCCGTCGCCGTGGAATCGCGCGCCGACGTCATCGCGCGCATCGCCCCGTCGGTGTTCCGCGTCAACGTCGGCAACGGCCTGGGCACCGGCTTCATCATCAGCCCCCAGGGCCTGGCCATCAGCAACGCCCACGTCACCGGCGACACGCCCGTCGGCGGCTTCGTCGAGGTCGTCATCCCGGGCGCCCCCGTCCTGCGGGCCCGCGTGCTCGCCGTCAACCACGACAAGGATCTCGCCTTGCTCCAGCTGCCGGCGCATCCCTCCGGCGCCTGGCGCGCGTTGACCATCGCGCCCAACGCCCCGCGCGTGGGCGAGGAGACTCTCGCCATCGGCTACCCGATGGGCCTCGAGCAGACCGTGACGCGCGGCATCGTCAGCGGCGTGGGCCGCCACCTCAACATGTACGTCGCCCACATCCAGACCGACGCCTCCATCAACCCCGGCAACTCCGGCGGCCCGTTGTTCAACGAGCGCGGCGAGGTCATCGGCGTCAACACCCTCATCGTGACCCGCAACGGCGGCTCGGTGGGCCTGGGCTTCTCCATCATGGCGCCCGACGTGGTCCGCGCGGTCCAGCAATTCGCGGCGACGGGCAACATCGCCTCCGGCCGCATCGGCGTCATCATCAACCTCTCCGACCCCTTCAAGCCCGAGGCGGGCCTGCTCATCGAGCACATCCGCCCCGGCTCGGGCGCCGCGGCCGCCGGCCTGCAGCGCGGCGACCTCATCATCGGCATGGGCGGCCGTTCGCTGATCGCCAGCGGAGAGCAAGCGGCGCAGGGCATGGCCGCCGTGCTCGCGCAGACCGTCCCGGGCCAGAAAGTGCCCGTGACAGTGCTGCGCGGCGACCAGACCGTGACCGTCGAGGTCACCATCGACGCGAAGGCGTCGGGCTCGGCGCGTTAAGGCGTCTTAACGCTCAGCAGCTTCTCGAGCCGCTCGAGGCGGCGGCGCAGGTCCGCGTTGTCGGCCTGCAGCCGCTTGAGGGCGTCGCCCTCGCCGGGACGGATGAAGCACAGAATCTTCCCGGATTCGGACGTTTTCCCGTCGAAGGCCTGTAGCGCGACGGCCACCGTCGGTCCGCCGCCCGTGGCTTTCATCGCGTAGCCGGGCTTCGACGACGACGCGAGATAATCACCCACGCGGATGGGCCCGTTTTCGCCCGTGACCTTGACCGGAACGCGGCCGACCAGGCCGACGGGCGGGTTCTTCTCGTCGCCCGGGTCCTGCAGGCGCACGCCGGGCGCCGTGGACACGATGCCGATGACACCGGCCTGGTAAGCCGCCGTCGAGCGGCGCACCGCGACGGGAATCTTGTTGCCGCCGACGACGGTGGCGCCGTCTTTGGTCACGGTCTGGTCGAAGACGGTTTTATCGGACGGCGGCGCCGAGTCGAACACCACGAGGTCGCCCGCCTCCACTTTTTCGGAAGCCGGGTAACGCTCGGCCAAGTCGGGGCCCGCGTTGTAGGCGCCGTAGTGGTTGACCGCGTGCATCTTCGCCCAGCGCAGGCCCGAGCGGCCCACGTCGTAACCCGTCGAGCCGTCGCCCGGCGGCAGCAGGGAGCCGAACGTGCTCGTGGCCAAGGTTCCGACGCCGGCCGTCGTAATCTTGTAGGTTCCGCCCGTGCCGAAGAAGGCCTGACCGCTGAACTGCGAGTCGTTGCTGGTGCCGCCCGCAAGCGTTAAACGGGCGTTCGTATCATCATGCACGCCGCCGCGCGCTTGAATCTGATTGGCGAAGTAGGGCGTACCACCTGACACGTAGAGCCCGTTTGGAATGGTGATGTAGGAGGATCCGGAAGTAATGGACGGGTTAGCCGCCGTGAGCGTGATGTTACCGGTAGCGGTGATGTTGCCGCCGGTCCAGATACCGGTGCCGATGGCGCTCTGAGTGACGCCGTTGTGCATAACTAAAAGCTGATGGTTCAAACCCGCCTTTGACTGAGGATTATTTCCGGCCCCGCCGTAGTCTGGGTTATAGGACCAGCCCATTCCGTAGAAACTTCCGTAGTTAGTAGAAGAGCCGCCGAACGGCAAGACATAGGCGGCTCCCATCGCCCACACCGACTGCGTATTCGTCGCGTCGTATACGCCGATGTCGCCATAGCGCAGATTACTATAGGTGATGTTGCCGGACATGGTGTCGGAGGTGTCTTTACGTAGAAAGCTTGCGCTGCTCAGTCCATCAAGCAAGTCCGCGTCAAGCGCGGAGCCGGAGCCGTCGTTACCCGAGTGCCAAACGCGATAACGGACGTTGCCATAGGACCAGCCGCCGACGATAAGATCATTCTCCGCGCCTCCGATGCCGAAGTAGCCCGCGAAGTCACTACCCACGTGAAAGGTCATGAACGCGTCGGTCCCTGTGGTAGGCTGATATAGCGTCAATGATCGGTTGCCCGTAATGCCGTTAAGTGTTTCGCTTGTCGTGTTGTTGTAAGTATGTACGGCACCGGCTGTGATGGTCTGCGTGGTGTCAAGACGCTGGATGGACGCGCCTTCAATGGCGTCCACCGTGCCGGCGTCGCCCGTGACACTGATGCTGTAGGAGCCGGTCATACGACCGCTCGGCACCGTGCCGGAGGCGAGGTTTGAGGCGTTGAGGTTGGTGAGATTGACGCCAGAGATGGCGGGCAGGGTCGCGATGCTCGGGTTGGGATACGTGCCGCCCAGGTTGCCGCCGGCCGAGCCGGAAGGCGTCGAGGTCACGCCCGTGAGATTGGCGCCCGAGATGGCGGGCAAAGACGCGATGGTCGGGTTGGGGTAGCTGCCACCCAGGTTGCCGCCGGCCGTGCCGGTCGGAGTGACGCGCGTCATGTCAGCGACAGCGACCTGAGAGGTGTAAGCCGCAAGACTGGTAACTAAGGTCGTTGACCATCCAGTGGCATTAGCGTCTGAAAGCGTGCCGTAAGATTGAGTTACTTCGCTAACGTTGATGTGTGGATACTGCCAGACACTGCCTATTCCACCAAGGATGATGGCGGCGTTCCCGCCGTTAACGGCCCAAGTCACGGTGGGTTTCAGACTGCCCGTATTGACGTAGCCATGGTTCAAAAACGTGGGGCCGGTGTTGTAGAGATAACCGCCGACCGACAGATTGAACGGACTGTTCGTATCGTAAGTGTAACCGGTGATACGAACGTTAAGCATGACGTCGTTAGTCATCGGATACGGCGTCTGAATGACGATGGCGCCGGTAACGTTGCTCGCATTATTGACGTACGTGGCGACATTGTGAAAAACCTTTAAGTTCGCATTCCCCGCGATAGTGGCCGAGTTGAACTTAGACACGCCGGTGACGTCGATTCGTGAAGCGAACATACCGCCAGTCGTGGTGATTGAGGAACCCGAGATGATGTTGCCACCAGCGCCGGTAGCGGTGAAGGCGGCGTTGGTGATGCCCGAGGCGCCGGTGAACGTCGCGCCCGCGAGGTTGGCCTTCAGCGCGAGCGCGGTGGTCACCGTGGACAAGTCCACGCGCACCGGCGCCACCGCGCCCGAGGCGATGTTGGACGCGTTGAGGTTGGTGAGATTGACGCCTGAAATCGCGGGCAAGGTCGCGATGCTGGGGTTGGGATAGGTGCCGCCCAGGTTGCCGCCGGCCGAGCCCGAGGGCACCACGCCCGTGAGGTTGGCGCCTGAAATCGCGGGCAAGGTCGCGATGCTCGGGTTGGGATAGGTGCCCGAGAGATTGCCGCCGGCCGCGCCGGAAGGCGGGACGTTCGTCAGGCCGCCGCCATCACCCGAGAAACGCGTGGCGAACACGCCACCGGTTGTCGTGATGGAAGAACCCGAGATGATGTTACCGTTGGCGCCCGTGGCCGTGAAGGCGAAGTTGGTGATGCCCGAGGCGCCGGTGAACGTCGCGCCCGCGAGGTTGGCCTTCAGCGCGAGCGCGGTGGTCACCGTGGACAGGTCCACGCGCACCGGCGCCACCGAGCCCGAAGCCAGGTTCGACGCGTTGAGGTTGGTGAGGTTGACGCCTGAAATCGCGGGCAAGGTGGCGATGCTCGGGTTGGGATACGTGCCGCCCAGGTTGCCGCCGGCCGAGCCCGAGGGCACCACGCCCGTGAGGTTTGCTCCCGAGATGGCGGGCAAGCTGGCGATGCTCGGGTTGGGATACGTGCCGCCCAGGTTGCCGCCGGCCGAGCCCGAGGGCACCACGCCCGTGAGGTTGACGCCTGAAATCGCGGGCAACGTCGCGATGGCCGGGTTAGGATAAGTGCCCGAGAGGTTGCCGCCCGCCGCGCCGGAAGGCGGGACGTTCGTCAGACCGCCGCCATCACCCGAGAATCGCGTGGCGAAGACGCCACCGGCGGTCGTGATGGAAGAACCCGAGATGATGTTGCCGTTGGCGCCCGTGGCGGTGAAGGCGAAGTTGGTGATGCCCGAGGCACCGGTGAAAGTGGCGCCCGCGAGGTTGGCCTTCAGCGCGAGCGCGGTCGTCACCGTGGACAGGTCCACGCGCACCGGCGCGACCGCGCCCGAGGCGATGTTGGACGCGTTAAGGTTGGTGAGGTTGACGCCCGAAATCGCCGGAAGCGTGGCGATGGCCGGGTTGGGATAGGTGCCCGAAAGGTTGCCGCCGGCCGAGCCGGTGGGCGCCACGTTGGTCAAACCCGAGCCGTCGCCCGAGAAACGCGTGGCGAACACGCCGCCCGAGGTCGTGATGGAGGAACCCGAGATGATGTTGCCGTTGGCGCCCGTGGCGGTGAAGGCGAAGTTGGTGATGCCCGAGGCGCCGGTGAACGTCGCGCCCGCGAGGTTGGCCTTCAACGCGAGCGCGGTGGTCACCGTGGACAGGTCCACGCGCACCGGCGCCACCGAGCCGGCGGTGAGGTTCGACGCATTGAGGTTGGTCACCGCCGCGCCGTTGCCCGCAAACGTCGCGGCGAACACGCCGCCCGAGGTCGTGATGGAGGAACCCGAGACGATGTTGCCGTTGGCGCCCGTGGCGGTGAAGGCGAAGTTGGTGATGCCCGAGGCGCCGGTGAAGGTCGCGCCCGCGAGGTTGGCCTTCAGCGCGAGCGCGGTGGTCACCGTGGACAAATCCACGCGCACCGGCGCCACCGAGCCCGAAGCCAGGTTCGACGCGTTGAGGTTGGTGAGGTTGACGCCCGAGATCGCCGGCAGCGTGGCGATGGCCGGGTTGGGATAGGTGCCCGAGAGGTTGCCACCCGCCGCGCCGGCGGGCGGCACGTTGGTCAAGTTGGCGCCGTTGCCGAAGAAGGCGCCGGTCGTCGTGATGGAGGAACCCGAGGTGATGTTGGCCCCGCTGCCCGACATGGTCAGCGCCCCGGTCATCGTGTCGCCGCCTTTGAGCACGTAGGCGCCCGGCGCCACGGCCGAAGCCATCGTCGAGCCGTCGCCGAAACGGATGAAGCCGCCGGAGTTGAGGAAAACCGGGCCGTTGCCCACGTTGACGCCGGAGGCCGTGGTCACGCTGTACTGCGAAGCACCGCTCGTGGTGAAGGTGCCCGAGCCGGCGGTCACGCCGGAGGTAAACGAGCCGCTGGCGGCATTGACGCCGTAAGGCGCGAGCAGGTTGCCCGCGGTGGTGAAGGTGGCGATGGCCACGCCCGCGCCGAGGCGTTCGGCGCCGAGCGCGTGTACGGCCCAGGCCGCGGCGTTGAGGCGCTCGCGAGGCGTCAGCGTCTCGGCGCTGGTTAAGGTCGCGCCGGCGTTGACGTCCACCTCGAGGTAGAGGTCCTGGCCCTCGAAGACGCCGTAGGGCACGCCGCCGGCGGTAAACGAGCCGATTTGGACGGTGTAGATGCCGTTGGCCACCGACACGGCGTTGGCGCCGGTGACGTCTTCGGAGAACAAGGCCGCGCCGCCGGTCTCGGCGGCGAACAGCTTGAAGCGGAAGGAGTAGGTCCCCGAGAGCGGGTCCCCCGCCGCGTTGGCGAGTTTCCCTTGATAGTTCAGGCGCTGGGGCACGGCGGCCAGAACGTCGCTCACCGAAGAGAGCAACAACAAAGCGGCGACGGCGAGGCGGCCGATCATCATTTAGCTTTCAGGGCTTTGAGCTCTTCGCGCAGGGCAGAGAGCTCCTTGGCCTGCGCGTCGAGACGCGCGTCCACGGCCTGCAGACGCTCACGAACGTTGGCTTCGCCGGTGCGGATGAACGCCAGGATCTTGCCTTCCTTATCATCCATGGCCTGCAAGGCGATGGCCACGGTGGGGCCGACGTTGGTCGCGCGCATCGCGTAGCCGGGGCGGCTGCTCGAGGTCAGGAAATCGCCGGGCTTGATGGGGCCGTTTTCATTGACTACCTTAAGAGGGACGCGGCCGACGAGCGCCACCGGCGGATTTTTCTCGTCACCCGGGTCCTGCAGCTTCACGCCGGGCGCCGTCGAGATGACGCCAACGATGCCGGTCTGATACGGCCTGGTCGCGCGGCGCACCGCGACCGGGATTTTGTTGCCGCCGACGACCGTGTCGCCGTCCTTGGTGACGGTCTGGTCGAAGACGGTTTTGGTCGCGGGCGCGTTCGGGTCGAAAACGACCACGTCGCCGGGCTCGACCTTCTCGGAGGCGGGGTAACGCTCGGCCAAGTCGGGCCCCGCGTTGTAGGCGCCGTAGTGGTTGACCGCGTGCACCTTCGCCCAGCGCAGGCCCGAGCGGCCCACGTCGTAACCCGTCGAGCCGTCGCCCGGCGGCAGCAAGGAGCCGAACGTGCTCGTCGCCAAGGTGCCCACGCCCGCGCTCGTCACCCGATAGGAGCCGGCCGATCCGAAATAGACGATGCCGTTGGCCTGCAACGTGCCGCCGGTCCAGATGCCGCCGTCGGCGATGGTGTTGTACACCGTGCCGTTGGAGGCCTGATACAGGCCCCAGCCGGAGGACTTGCCCGCGCCCCACATGTTAGCGTGCGAGAAACCGATGCCGTACATGTTGCTGAAGGAGGTGTCGGTCGGCATGTAGGAGCTGCCGATGGTGTAGATGGGGTTGGTCTTCGCGTCGTTGGCGCCCACGTTGTTGTAGCTGCCGATGAAGTAGCCGTTGGAGTGCGCCGTCCGGCCGAGGTAGCCGGAGAACAGGCTGGTGCCCGCGCCCGAGAAGGCGATATTGCCGCTGGTGCCGCCCGAGATGGTCAAGGTCGCGCCGGTGTCGTTGCTGATGCCGTTGCGCGCGCGGATGTTGGCCTCGGTGTAGAGAGGGATAGCGCTACCCGAGACGTACAAACCGTTAGGGATGGTGATGTAGGAGCTTCCCGAGGTGATGGACGGGTTGGCCGCCGACAAGGTCAAGTTGCCGGCGAAAGTGGCATTGCCGTTGCTGCCGTCCAAATTAATCACGTTGGTTCCGTTGTAAGTCCCTCCATTGATGTAAACCCGTGAAGTCGTCGTGCCGCCGTTTGAACCGAAAGCCAAATAAGCCGCCCCCGCCAGCAAGTTCGAATTGCCCAACCAGACGCCCGAGGCGAACGCGAGGCTCTGGTTGAGGCGGAGATAAGCATCGCCGGTATTAAAGATCTCCTTGCTGTTTCCGTAGATCAAGCCGTTGACGTTAGAAGTGCCCGTCACCGCGAGGTTGCCGCCCGCGGTGATGGCGCCGGCTGTCTGGAAATTTCCGTTCCCGACGTTAAGCGCCGCCACGGGCGTGACGCCGTTTTGCCCCCAGGTGAAGCCGCGCGTGTTGGCGTTGGAATCGATGAACGTTTTGATCGAGTAATCCGTGACGGGACCATATTGATACTCCGCCGCGTTACCCATCGCGATTTTATACGTATCCGAACCGTTCCAGAACTTCAAGCCGTTGCCCACCGCCGCGGCGACGGGATACGAGGTGTTGTTGGCGAGCGAGGGGTTCGGATATGTGCCGCCGAGCACGCCGCCGGCCGCACCCGACGGCGTCGAGGTCACACCTGTAAGGTTGGCGCCCGAGATGGCGGGCAGCGACGCGATGGTCGGGTTGGGATAGGTGCCGCCCAGGTTGCCGCCGGCCGCGCCCGATGGCGCCGCGGTGACGCCGGTGAGGTTGGCACCGGAAATCGCCGGAAGCGACGCGATGGTCGGGTTGGGATAGGTGCCACCCAGGTTTCCGCCCGCCGCGCCCGAGGGAACTACGCCCGTGAGGTTGGCTCCCGAAATCGCGGGAAGCGACGCGATGGTCGGGTTGGGGTAGCTGCCGCCCAGGTTGCCGCCGGCGGCGCCGGCCGGAGGCACGTTGGTCAGGCCCGAGCCGTTGCCCACGAACCGCGTCGCGAACATGCCGCCCGTCGTCGTGATGGAAGAGCCCGAGATGATGTTGCCCGCCGCGCCGGTCGCCGACAGCGCCACGTTGGTGAGATCGAGCTGGGTCGTCAACGCGCCGAGCCCGGTGACGCCGGTGTAGGCGCCCGTCATGCGGCCCGTAGGCACGGTGCCCGAGCCGAGGTTCGACGCGTTAAGCGACGTGAGGTTGACGCCCGAAATCGCGGGCAAGGTCGCGATGCTCGGGTTGGGGTAGCTGCCGCCCAGGTTGCCGCCCGCCGCGCCGGAAGGCGCGACGCCGGTGAGGCCCGCGCCGTTGCCGAAGAAACCGCCGGTGGTCGTGATGGAGGAACCCGAGATGATGTTGCCGCCCGCGCCGGTCGCCGTCAGCGCCACGTTGGTCAGGCCCAGCGCCACGGTCTGCGCGCCCAGGCCCGTGATGCCGGTGTAGCTGCCCGTCATGCGGCCCGTGGGCACCGTGCCCGAGGCGAGGTTCGACGCGTTGAGGTTGGTGAGGTTGACGCCTGAAACCGCCGGGAGCGTGGCGATGGCCGGGTTAGGATAACTTCCCGAAAGGTTGCCGCCGGCCGCGCCGGAAGGCGCGACGTTGGTCAGACCCGCGCCGTTGCCCGCGAACGTCGTGGCGAACATGCCGCCCGTCGTGGTGATGGAGGAACCCGAGATGATGTTGCCGCCGGCGCCGGTCGCCGTCAGCGCCACGTTGGTCAGGCCCAGCGCCACGGTCTGCGCGCCGAGACCCGTGATGCCGGTGTAGCTGCCCGTCATACGGCCCGTGGGCACCGTGCCCGAGCCGAGGTTCGACGCGTTGAGCGAGGTGAGGTTGACGCCCGAGATGGCGGGGAGCGTGGCGATGGCCGGGTTAGGATACGTGCCCGAGAGGTTGCCGCCGGCCGCGCCGGTGACCGGCACGCCGGTGAGGCCGGCGCCGTTGCCGAAGAAGCCGCCCGTCGTCGTAATCGAGGAGCCCGAGATGATGTTGCCCGCAGCGCCCGTGGCCGAGAGCGCCACGTTAGTGAGGTCGAGCTGGGTCGTCAACGCGCCAAGCCCGGTGACGCCGGTATAGGCGCCCGTCATGCGGCCCGTGGGCACCGTGCCCGAGCCGAGGTTCGACGCGTTGAGCCCGGTGAGGTTGACGCCCGAGACCGCCGGGAGCGTGGCGATGGCCGGGTTCGGATAAGTGCCCGAGAGATTGCCGCCCGCCGCGCCGGAAGGCGCTACGCCGGTCAAACCCGCGCCGTTGCCGAAGAAGCCGCCCGTCGTCGTAATCGAGGAGCCCGAGATGATGTTGCCGCCCGCTCCGGTCGCCGTCAGCGCCACGTTTGTCAGCCCCAGCGCCACGGTCTGCGCGCCCAGGCCGGTGATGCCGGTGTAGCTGCCCGTCATGCGACCCGTGGGCACCGTGCCCGAGCCGAGGTTCGACGCGTTAAGCGACGTGAGGTTGACGCCCGAGACGGCGGGCAAGGTCGCGATGGCCGGGTTGGGATACGTGCCCGAAAGGTTGCCGCCCGCCGCGCCGGAAGGCGCGACGTTGGTCAGCGCCGCGCCGTTACCCGCGAACGTCGTCGCGAACACGCCGCCCGTCGTGGTGATGGAGGAACCCGAGATGATGTTGCCGCCGGCGCCGGTGGCCGTCAGCGCCACGTTTGTCAGCCCCAGCGCCACGGTCTGCGCGCCCAGGCCGGTGATGCCGGTGTAGCTGCCCGTCATACGACCCGTGGGCACCGTGCCCGAGCCGAGGTTCGACGCGTTGAGCGAAGTGAGGTTGACGCCGGAAATCGCGGGAAGCGTGGCGATGCTCGGGTTGGGATACGTCCCGCCCAAGTTGCCGCCCGCCGCGCCGGCCGGTGGTACGTTGGTCAAGTTGGCGCCGTTGCCGAAGAAGGCGCCGGTCGTCGTGATGGAGGAACCCGAGGTGATGTTGGCCCCGCTGCCCGACATGGTCAGCGCCCCGGTCATCGTGTCGCCGCCTTTGAGCACGTAGGCGCCCGGCGCCACGGCCGAGGCCATCGTCGAGCCGTCGCCGAAACGGATGAAGCCGCCGGAGTTGAGGAAAACCGGGCCGTTGCCCACGTTGACGCCGGAGGCCGTGGTCACGCTGTACTGCGAAGCCCCGCTCGTGGTGAAGGTGCCCGAGCCGGCGGTCACGCCGGAGGTAAACGAGCCGCTGGCGGCATTGACGCCATAAGGCGCGAGCAAATTGCCCGCGGTGGTGAAGGTGGCGATGGCCACGCCCGCGCCGAGGCGTTCGGCGCCGAGCGCGTGTACGGCCCAGGCCGCGGCGTTGAGGCGCTCGCGAGGCGTGAGCGTCTCGGCGCTGGTCAAGGTGGCGCCGGCGTTGACGTCCACCTCGAGGTAGAGGTCCTGGCCTTCGAAGACGCCGTAGGGCACGCCGCCGGCGGTAAACGAGCCGATTTGCACGGTGTAGATGCCGTTGGCCACCGACACGGCGTTGGCGCCGGTGACGTCTTCGGAGAACAGGGCCGCGCCGCCGGTCTCGGCGGCGAACAGCTTGAAGCGGAAGGAGTAGGTCCCCGACAACGGGTCCCCCGCCGCGTTGGCGAGTTTCCCTTGATAGTTCAGGCGCTGGGGCACGGCGGCCAAGACGTCGGAGGCCAACGAGAACACCAGCAAACACGCGGCGAGCAGCCGCTGCACGGACATCCGAGCAGTGTAACAGCGAGGGCGGGGTTCCGCCATCTCTGCTAAATTCCTGCTAAATTATAGAGAGGGAACGGCGCGGCGTCCAGCGGGCGCACGGTTTCGCGCACCCCGTCCGGGCCCACTTCAACGTCCAAGGAGTGGTGCAGCCGCCTCAAGGAGCTCGGATATAAAGGGGAACCGCCCCCGCCCGTGAGCACGTAGGTCACCCCATCGCGTTTGACCACCCCGAGGCCGTGGACATGCCCCATATACACCCGCTCCACCCCCCGCGCGGCCAGCAGACGCATGAAAGGAACCGCCCCTTCGCGGAAGCCCCCCACCCCTTTAAGCGGACCGTGGTCGGTGAACTCGCCCAACGGCGACGGCGGGATGTGGGTGAACACGATGAGCCGTTTTCCGGGGACGAGCACGGAGTCGAGCCAGGCAAGCTGGGCGGGCGTCACGCGCCCCGCGCTGGAGTCGAGCGTGACGAAGCGCCAATCGCCGCGGTCGAGCACCCAGTCGGTGCCCCCCCAATAACGCCGGTACAGCCGGTCGTTGGTCACGCCGTGCGGCGCGTGGCGGTCGTGGTTGCCGATCACCGTCAAAAACGGGGTGCGCAGGCGCGCGGCGCGCAGCTGCAGGAACAGGTCGCGAAAACGCGCGCGCACGCCGCGGCTGACGAGGTCGCCGAGCTGCAGGACGAAATCCGCGCCCGACGCGTCGGCCCGGCCGAGCAGTCGGCGGAACACGCCCGGGCGCCCGAACAACAGCCGCGAGAACCAGAAACGTCCCGGCTCGGCGTCGCCGATGACGGCGAAGCGGAAACGTTCGCCGGACGCGCGCGGGTTCTCCTGCAGGCGGGCGAGCTGGCGCTCGGTGCGCAGCGGCTCGGCCAGCCGGGCCACCTCGTCGGAGGACGGACGCGCGCCGCGCGGCTTGAATACCAATTGCCCGCGGCCGACGGCCTCCTCCACGCTGGGCACGGACGCGGGCCTTCGACGCACGTCGGGAACGCCCTCCCAGATAGCGGCGGCGGCAGCCGCCGCGACGTCAGGGCCCGCGCCGACCACGGCCAAATTCAAATCCGAGGCCGCGGTGAACGCCGCGCCGTCCTGATAACGAGTACCGGTCTGCCGGCTGCCGTGAATCGCCCACGTCAGGCCGGTCTCATCAGCCAGCCGCTGCACCGCCGCCGCGTGCGCCGGCGTGACGCCGGGCCCCGCGACGCCGAGCGGCGCCGCCGCGGGAGCGGGCAGGAGCCCGCCGAGGCGCGGCGCGTCCGCCGGCGCGAGCCTGAGCGTCGGCGCGACGAAGATCGGCCGCGCGACCGGCGGGATGAAGCCGGGGCGCAAGCCCCGGACGCTGCCCCAAGAAGGGACCGCCGCCGCCCACAGGGCGGCGGCGGTCAATGCGGCCTTCATGCTTATTTGGCCGGCTTAGGAAGCGGCGCGGCGCCCAGCGCTTTGTCGATCATCTCGTCGCGCGTCAGCTTCGCGTCGTAGGAAGGGATGATGCGGTGGCGCATCACGCGGTGCGCCACGGCTTTGACGTCGCGCACGTCCACGTAGGCGCGGCCGTCCATGAAGGCGTGCATACGCGCGGCCTTGAGCATCATGAGCGAGGCGCGCGTGGACATCACCTGCTCGATCTGGCCCTTGAAGTCCAGGCCGAAGGAGCCGCGGACCTTGAGCGCGTCGATGACGTTGTTGATGTAGTCGCGCATCTCCTCGGACGCGTAAACCTGCTTGGCCATGCGGCCAATCTCGCGGACCTCGTCCTCGGTGACGACCTGGGACGCCGTGGGCGCCGCTTCTTCGCCGGAGAAACGCTTCATGATCAGCTTGCGCTCCGCGGCGTTGGGCTCGGGCACGATGACCTTGAACATGAAGCGGTCTTCCTGCGCCTCGGGCAGGCGGTAGGTGCCGTCCTGCTCGATGGGGTTCTGCGTGGCGATCATCGTGAGCAGCGGCGTCTTCTTCTGGCCGGACTTGGTCGGCACCGTGCGCTCCTGCATGACCGACAGCGTCGCCGACTGCGTGCGGGGCTGGGCGCGGTTGATCTCGTCGAAGAGCACGATGCGCGCGAAGATGGGGCCTTCCTCGAAGCTCTTCGTGCGGCGGCCTTCGGCGTCCTCGTTGATGACCTCGGCGCCGGTGATGTCCGACGGCCGGAGGTCCGGCGTGCCCTGGATGCGCGAGGACGGCACGCCGATGATGGCGCCGAGCGTCTCGGCGGCCAGCGTCTTGGCGACGCCGGGCAGGCCTTCGAGCGAGATGTGCTCCTGGAGCAGCACGCCCATGAGCAGCGAGTCGATCATCTCCTGCTGGCCGACGATGACCTTGGAGAACTCGGCGCGCATGGCGCGGATCTTCGGCGCGAGGCGCGAGACCGCCTCGGTGACCTGGACCGACGGGCCGGGCAAGCCCGCGTCGGCGCCCGCGGGCACCGGCGCGTCGTTGGCGGCGGCGATGACGCGGCCGCCGGTGAGCGCGTTTTCGACCGTGACGCCCGCGCCGTGCGCGGAGGCGGCGTCGGCGCGGCCGACGTTGGGCAGAGAGCCCAGGACCTCGGAGGCGGCGGCCATGCGGCCGGCGGCCGTGGGCGCGTCGGCGGGAGCGGCCAGCGGCGCGGCCGCGGGCTGGTAGGGGTGCGCGAGCGCCTCGGTCGGGGCGGCCGGGGTCGTGAGCAACGCGCGCGGAGCGACCAGGAGCGTGGAGGCGGTCAGCGAAGGGCCGCTGAGGGCCGCGGGGCCGGCGAGACGGGCGAGACCGGCGGCGCTCGGCATCACGACGGCGACGGGCGCCACGCGCACGCGCGCGGCGGCCGCGACGCTGGCCGACGCGTTCCCGGCGAGGGACGCGACGATCAACGCGACGAGGACGGGGTTCAGCTTCGTGGACTTCTTCATAGTGGTGGCTCCTGGTCTTACGGCAACACGGCTCCGGTCTTGGTTTTGGGCTGGAAACGAGCGGCCAACTGGTCGAGGGCGTCGCCCCCGGTCGTCAAAACGATGGGCCGCGTGCGGACCGCGGCGAAGGCTTCCTCGATGCGGGCCTCGCGGCGGGCCACGGCGCCGGCCACCTCGCGGCGCACCTCGCGCGAGGAGGTGTCGAGCAGGCGGCCCTCGCCGGTCTCGGCGTCGGCGACGGGCACCAGGCCCACGTCGGGCAGGGCGTTGGTCTCGGCGGCGTCGGTCACGCGGATGAGGCGCACGTCGTGGCGCGCGGCGGCGGCCGACAGCGCCTCCTTGTAGTCGTCGGGCGCGATGAAATCGGAGAGCACCGTGATGATGGAGCGGGTCTTGCCCAGCTTGGCCGCGGCCGCGAGCGCGGGGCGCAGGTCGGTGCGCGTGCCGACGGGGCGCGCCTGGAGCGCGGCCTGGGCCACGCGCCAGCCGTGCGACTTGCCGCCGCCGGGCGGGATGACGGCCTCGACGCGGTCGCTGAAAAGCACCGCGCCCACGCGCAGGTTGGTGCGCGCCGCGGCGAGCGCCAGCACCGCGGACACGTCCTCGATGACCTCGCTCTTGCGCGAGCCGCGCGTGCCGAAATCGCCGGACTGGGACACGTCGATGACCAAAATGAGCGGCATCTCGCGCTCCTGGTCGAAGACCTTGGTGCGCAGCTCGCCGTTCTGCGCGTATTCGATCCAGTCCACGTCGCGCAGCGTGTCGCCGGGCTCGAAGTCGCGCGATTCGGCGTATTCGAGGCCGCCGTCGCCCTTGGCGCGGGAGCGGAACGCGCCCCACTGCGCGGACTTGGCCAGGCGTTCGGCCGCGAGCTCGACGCGTTTGTGGCGCGCCACCGCGTCGGGCGAGACGCCGTCGCGCGGCGCCGGCCCGTCCTCGATCTCGCCGCGGCCGGCCCAGACCGCCCACGCGGCGAACGCGGCCGCCGCGAGCAAGGCCAGACCGATGAGCATATAGGCGGGCACGACGGGCGCGGCCGCGAGCAAAGGCAGGCCGAGCGCCAAGCCGCGCAGGCGCGTCGGCGCGGGCGACGTCGGGTATTCGCGCAGCACGCGGCCGACCTCGGCCGTCATCTCATCGACGAAGGCCTTCTCACTCGGGGTGAAGGCGCGCGAGGCGCCGTTGCCGCCGCCGCGGGTCACGCCCGCGGCCTGGTAGGCGAGCATCCAGCGGTGCAGGCGCTCGACCTCGGCGCGGGACATCGCGGTCGGGTAGGAGCCGACGCGGTCGGTGACGCCGTTGTTGAGCGCGAAGCCGGCGGCGCGCATGTCCTCGAGGAACACGGAGCCGGGCATGACCTGGTAGCCGCGGTGCATCCAGCCCGCGAGCTTCTCGGCGGCGATCTCGGCGGGCGCGTCGCCGCGGGCGACGCCGGCGCGCTCAGCCGCGGCGATGACCGTGTCGAGCATGGCGGCGCGGGCGAACACCGCGCGTTCGGCCGGGCTCATCATCGCCTCGCGCTGGGCCGGGGTGAAAGCGCCGGAGGCGGGGTAGGCGGCGAGGGTCGCGGCCAGCTCGGCGACCAGGTTGTCCACGATGCGGCGCTCTTCGGCGGTGAACGGGCGCGCGACGGCTCCCGCGTAGCCGGCGCTGGTGACGCCGGCGCGCTGGTAGGCGCGCGCCCACGTCTGCAGGCGCAGCAGCTCGGCGCGCGTGTAACGCGTGGGGTAGGCGTCCATGCCCGTCGAGCCGTTGTTGAGCGCCAGGCCGCGGGCGCGCAGCTCGTCGAGGAACACGGTGCCCGGGAACACGCGGTAGCCCTCGTGGAGCAGGGGCGCGATGCGGCGCGCCGCGTTCACGTCGGGACCGCGGCCGTTGGCGCGTTCGTCGGCGAGCGCGGCCTGGAAGGCGCGCAGGTGGCGCAGCGTGAACTGGGAGCGGAAGGTGCTGTTGTCGAGCATCACGCCTTCGGCGAACAGCTTGGAGCCGAAGTCCGAGCCGAGCTCCAGGCGGGCCTCGGTGCCCAGCGAGCGCACCAGCGCCGTGGTCTGGACCTGCACCGCGAGCTTGAGCTGGTCGGCCTGCGGGTGGGCGGCCATGGCGTCGGCGAGCAGGCGCCACGCCTCGGCCTCGCGGCCGGCGACCTTGAGATGGTTGAACAGCGGGATCATCAGCTCCGCCAGGTCCTGGGCCGTGGCCGGCTGGCCCGCGGCGAGGCGCTGGAGCAAGACGGCCTCGGCGCGCAGGAGGTACGCCGCGTCGGTGTGACGCGCGTCGATGGCGCTCTTGAGCCGCGCCAGCGCGATGGACGCCTCGCCCGGGGCGTTGAGGGAGGCGAAGAAGGCGTCGTCGCTCAACGGCGCCGCGGCGCGGCCGGCGATGGCCGCGTCCACCGCGACGAGCGCCCGAGCGAGGTAACGCTTCTCGTCCCACTCCAGCGGGCGCAAGGTCCCGTCGTCGGCCCAGCCCTGGCCGGAGCGCACGCGCTCCATGAGGATGTTGCGCACGCTCGCCAAGCCGGCGGAATCGAGGGATTCGGGGTAGGCGAGCACGCTCGACGGGTCGCCGATGGCGGGCGCGAGCCCGGCCGAGCGCAACGCGAACAGGAAACGGTCGCCGAGCACGTTCACGCCGTCTTCGAGCGTGGGCTGCAAAGCCTCGGCCGCGAGCTCGGCGGGGGTGCCGCCCTCGAGCATGCCGGAGAGCTGGGCGGCGTTGGCCAGCGGCTCGAGCGAGGCGCCGGCGCGGGTGAGGACCTCGATGAGCGCGGGCGAGAGGCGGGCCGGGTCGGAGGCCAACGCGCCGCCCATCTCCTGGAGCGCCGCGGAGAACTTGCGCACGTGCGAGAGCTTGTAGGTTTCGCGGTAGCTGCGGCTGGTGGAGGAGCCGTAGTAGGCGCCCCGGCCGTGGCCGTGGTCGTAGTCCTCGTAGCCGCCGTAATAACCGCTCGACGTCACGTCCGGGTTGACCACGCCGTCGGCGACGAGGCGCTCGTGTAAGCCGGGGATGACCTCTTCGGCGTCGCGGATGAGCCGGGTCATGGCCTTGTTGACCACGTAGCGGCTCATGCCGGCCAAGGCGGCGGGCACGGGCTGCGCGCCGTTAGGGCCCTGGCTCACGCGCTCCATGTTGGCGATGAGGCCCAGCAAGGAGGGCAAAAACGCGGGGACGTCGGGCTGCTGGCCGGCGGCCAGCGCCGCAGTGATGGCGGCCAGGCGCGCGGTGTCGTGCGCGCCGGCGCCGGCGAGGATGGCGTCGAAGAGCTCGCGCGCCTCCTCGGCCTGGGGCGAGCCCGCCGGCATCGTGGAGAGGTGGCGAAGCGCGAACTGCGCGGTCCACAGCTGCATCACGGGATCGGCGGCGAAACGCTGCTGGACCTTGGTGAGGCGCTCGTAGAACTCCGTGGCGCGCGACGCCTCCGTCAGCGAACCGTACAAGGTCTCGGAGGCCAGGCGACGGACTTCCTCGTTGGGGCTCTTGAGCACGCGGAACAGGTTGATGAAGCTGCGCTCGGTGCCGAGCTCGGCGCCGATGACGATCATCTTCTTGAGGAGCGCGACCGCGCCGGGATTGTTCGCGGACTCGACGATGGAGCGCTCCATCAGCGCCCACAGCTCCTCGCTCTCGCGCTCCATCAGCGCGGTGAGCAAGGTCGTCTGCGCCCGGTCCGACAGCGGGATGATGTCGCCGCGTTTGAAGAGCACGAGCAGGATGTTGTCCGCCTTGGGGTCGGGCGACTCGCGCAGGACGGTCAACGCGCGCTCGAGCGCGGCCTGGTCGCCCGCCGACGCCGAGGACCAGTTGCGCAGCGCGGGCAGCACGATCTCGGGGATGCGCGTGTCCACGTAGCGGTCGGTGAACACGTACATGTCGTCGGCGAAGAAGATGCGAGTCGCCTGCTCGCGCGCCATGACCTGCTCGCGGGAGAACTGGATGGTCCCGATGGTCGAGGCGCCCGAGGCCGCGAGCATCACGGCGAGCATGAACACCGACACGCCGCGGCCGAGTTTGGCGCGCAAAGAGAGCTTGGGGCGCTCGGCGGGCTCGGGCATCGGCGCGGCCAGGCTCTGGCCGGCGGCCAACGCCTTGAGGCGGTCGAGGCGCTCGACGGCGTCGGAGTGCACGGTCCAGTCGAGTTTGCCGCGGTTGGACAACACGCGGTCCATGATGGGCGTCAGCGGCTCGAGGTGGCGGCGGCCGGCCTTGTTGATGGCGGAGAGCAGCACCTCGCTCATCTCGGGCGAAGCCCCCGCCAGATAAGCCGCGGTGAGCTTCTCGCGCCACAACGCCTCGTCGTCGGCGGCGATACGCACGAGCAAGGAGCGCTGGTCGTCCTTGGCGGAGCGCCACTCGCCCACGAAGGCGGTGAGCGCGCGTTCGTCGGCCTCGCGCAGCTCGTAAAGGAGGGCGAGGTCGCGGGCCACGCCGTCCGGGACGAAGCCTTTGCGGCGCTGCCAGGCCTCGCGCACGGCGCGCGTCATCTTGCCGCCGGTCCACACCTCGACGGCGATGAGCCCGGCCACGACGGCGCCGAGCACGGCGAACGGGAGAATCTGGGGCCAGGCGCCCAGCGGGATGAGCGCCGCGCCCATCAAGGCCGCGGGGCCGGCGCCGCCGCCGTCCTTCTTATCGTCCTTCTTCGGCTCGGCCTGCGGGATCTTGCGGCCGCGCGGCGCCGGGCGGGTGAGCAGCGACGCGGGTTTGGCCAGCATCTCGAGCAGGAGCAAAGCGAGCGCCGGCCACAGCAGGTACTCGCCGACCGGGCTGGGCGACTTGATGACGTCGCCGCGGTGGCCCTGCTCGCGCGAGGCGACCTCGCGCAGCACGCGTTCGATGGAGGAATTCTCGCCGGCGCGGAAGTAGGCGCCGCCGGTGCGCTCGGAGAGCGTGCGCAGCGGGCCTTCCACGAGGCGCGTGAGCGCGGGCTGCCCCGTGCGCGAGTCGATCAGCGGCGAGGTGCCGTTGCCGTCGGCGTTGGGGACCATGATGCGCGTGCCGCCGGTGTTGCCGACGCCGATGGCGTAGATGGTGACGCGGTGCTGCTGGGCGGCCGCGATGGCGGCGGCGATCTCCGCGTCGGACACGTCGCCGTCGGAGATGACGATCATGATGCGGTCGCGGTCGCCGAGGTCGTTTGGCCAGGTCGAAGCGCTCCGCGGCGAAACGCACCGCGCCCGCCAGATCGGAGCCCTCGCGCAGGCCGCGCGACTCGACGTCGAGGCGGTCGATCTTGAACTCGAAGTTGGAGTAATCCACCGACAGCGGCGAGGCGGTGCGCGCCTGGCCCGCGAACACGACCAGGCCGACGCGGTCGGTGCCCTGCAGGCGCGTGATGAACTCGCGCAGCTCGCTCTGGGTGCGCTCGAAGCGGCCGTCCTCGGCATAAACGGCGCTGTGGGACACGTCCACCACGACCTCGACGTCTTTGCCGCCGAAGTTCACGCGTTCGTCGCGCGCGCCGCCGCGCGGGTCGGCCATGGACAGACCGACGAGGGTCAACGCGGTGAGGAGGATGCCCACGCGGCCGATGAAAAGTTTCTTGCCCCACCAGGAGCGGAAGCTCTTGGGCGCGGTGCCCGGCGACAGCTTGCGCGCGTCGCGCATGCGTTTGATCTGGGCGTAGCCCAGCCAGAAGGCGGCGAGCGCCACGCCGCCGACCGCGGCCCACAACAAGCCGCCGGAGCCGAAGGTCACGCCCTGGTCGAGGAAACCGAGGATGGCCAACGGCGCCACGCCCCAGACGCCTTGTCCGTTGCGCGTGATGCCGCGACGCTGCGCGTCGCGCGCCTCGCCTTCCTGGCGGCCGAGCTGATCGCCGAGGCCTTCGGCGCCTTGCTGAGGATTGGGTTGCGGGCGGCCCTGACCCCGCGCGTCGCCTTGGCCGGGTTGTCCTTGTCCGGGCTGGCCCTGGCCGGGTTGCCCCTGGCCGGGCTGGCCTTGGCCGGGCTGGCCCTGGCCGGGCTGCCCCTGGCCGGGTTGCCCCTGGCCGGACTGCTGGCCCTGGCGGCCTTCGCGCCCCGAGCCGGGCTGCTGGCCCTGGCCCGGCTGCTGACCCTGCTGGCCGTCTTGCTGGCCCTGTTGTCCCTGCTGGCCCTGCTGTTGCCCTTGCTGGCCCTGCTGACCTTGCTGCCCCTGCTGGCCTTGCTGCTGTTGCTGCTGCTGCTCCTGCGAGCGGCGGATGATCTCGAGGTTCCACTTCGCGTCCTGGTTGGTCGAGTCGCGGCGCAGGGCTTCCTTATAAAGCTCCACCGCGCGGGCCGTGCCTTCGGGCGTGCCGGCGGCCAAGGACAGGTTGCCGAGATTGTAGAGGGTCTGCGACTGGCGGCGCGGGTCCTGCGTCAAGCTGAGGTAGCGGTTGAACGACTCCTCGGCGCGCGCGGTATCGCCCAGGCGCGCGTACGCGTCGCCCATGTTGAAATAAATCTCGGGGATGTCGGGGTGCGCCTCGGCGGCCTCGGCGTAGCGGCGCACGGCTTCGGCGTAACGCCCCTGGTTGTAGAGGCGGTTGGCTTCGGCCAGGTCGGCGGGCACGCCCGAGAGCGGCAGCGGCGCGCGCTCGATGAGGCCGTGACCGGCCTGGGCCATCACGACCTGCGCCGTCGGCGCGTTGAGCGCCGCGTTCGTCGGCAGGGGCGAGAGCCCCGTGAGGCCCGGCAGCATCAAGGCGAAGGCGATGCCGTGCAGCTGGCGCAAGCGCGTGCTGGCCAGGCCCACGCCGCCGAGCAGAAGCAGGAAGGCGAGCAAGGACAGCTCGCTGGTGTAGTCCTTCACCGCGATGCTGGAGTAGATGCGCGTCGGGCTGCGCTCCAGGCGCGAGATCTCGAGCAGCACGTCGCGCATGGCCGCGGGGTCGTTGGCGCTGAAATAACGCGCGCCGGTGATTTCGGCGACCTCCTGGAGGGAGCGGAAGCCCGAGGAGCCGGCGTCGCCGATGCCGACGGTATAAACCTTGATGTTGAGCTGGGCCGCGATGCGCGCCGCGTCGGCGGGCGTGATGCCGGAGTTGGATTCGCCGTCGGTGAACACGACGACGATCTTGGTCCGGTCGGGCTGGAGGATCTGCTCGAGGAGCTGGGGGTGGTTCTGGGCGTAATCGAGGGCGGCGGACAGGCCGTCGCGCCGCAGCAGGCGCTGGACCTCGGCGACGCGCGGGTCCTCGTCGCCGACGAGCTCGCGGATGTTGACCTCGGCCAGGTGGCCGATGGCGGTGAGCATGGACTTGCCCACCGCGGTCGAGGAGCCGCTGCGCAGCTCGCGGAAGGCGGAGATGAGCGCGTCGTAGTCCGTGGTCACGCGCACGGCGAGGTAGGCGTTGTCGTCGAAGGTGACCAGGCCGACGCGGTTCTGCGTGCCGCGGCGCTGCTCCTCGACGTACCCGCGCACCGCGTCGCCGGCGTTCTCCAGGCGGGTGCGGCCGTTCTGCATGCGCGCGTCCATCGAGCCGGACACATCCACCGAGATGACGGTGTCGGTAGAAGGGACGAAGGTCTCCTCGCGGTTGACGCCGATCTGCGGGCGCGCCAGCGCGGTCACGATGAGGATCAGCGCCAGCCAGCGCATGCCCTGCGGCAGCCAGGTCAGGCGCTCGCGCAGCGAGCGTTTGGCGGGAATCTGGTCGGGCGAGGAGACCTTGAACTTCTCCCCGGCCTTGCGGTGGCGCCACGTCCACACGCCGTAGGCGGCCAGCGGCAGGAGCAGCAGCAGCGCCCACGGGTTGCCGAAGTGCAGGCCCACCGCGCCGTTGGCCGCGGCGAGCAGGCCCAGGCCCATCATGGACGACTTGGGCTCCTCGGGTTTCTCCTCTTTACGAGCGGCCTTCTCGATGATGGAAAGCAGGCGGTCGGCGTCGAGGCGGCGCTCCTCGGCGGTGGAGGTCTGGCCGCTGAAGCGCGCCTTCTGCGCGCGCGCCGCCAGGTCGTAGGCCGCGGCCGTGACGCCGTCGTCGTAGGCCTTGGACGCCTTCATGTCCTTGCGCAGCGCGTCGGCGTCGCGGGCGCGTTTGGGCATGCCGGCGAAATCAGAGAGGAAGGAGGACAGCAGCTCCTGGACCTCGGCGTAATAGGCGTCGGTGGCCGCGCCGGCCGCGGTCGTCTTGAGCTCGGCAATCTTGCCTTCGGTCTGGGCCACGAGCGCCAGGCGCTCGGGCGTCAGCTTCGGGTAGTAGCGGCGCGCGGCGACCAGGCGCGCCACGCCGATGGAGAGCAAGAGCGCGAGCGGGATGGCCGCCAGCCACGCCCAATGCGGGCCTTTGGCGCTGATGACGCCGACGATGTCGCGCGGGCCTTTCTCTTCCCAATCCGGGGTGAGCACGGTCGCCACGGTGAAGCGGGAATCCGGCAGGACCATCTCGATGCCGCGCGGGTATTGGGCGGCCTGGGCGACGGAGAGATACGCGATGCCGCCGCGGAAGGTGTATTCGCCGGAGCTGAAGGCGATGACCTCGTAGGTGACGGTTTTGGTCTCGCCCGGGGCGAGGGTCAGGGGCGCTTCGGCGTCGCGGCCCTGGATCTCGAGATCGGCGGGGAAGGCGGTCTGCAGCGACTGGCGCATGCCCGCGACGGTGACCGGCTGGTCCGACGTATTGCGGATGGTCAACGTGACGTGGAAGCGGTCGCCCACCGTCGAGCCCTGGCGATCGACGGTGATGGACGGCACGACGAGCGGGGCGGGCAGATGTTCGGCCGCGGCGGCCTGGTCGATGGCCTGCTGGACGGCCTGGGCGGCTTGCGCGGCCTGCTGCTGCTGCGGGGTCGCCGGCGGCGGGGTCGTCGCCGTCTGCGCGCTCGCCGACATCGAGGTGAACACCATCATCACCGACAGCGCGAGGATGGCCAGGCCCTTCTTGATGCGGTGGTACGGGCTCTGGATCACGGAGCGCATCTTGCCGAGCGCGCGGTCGATGCCCGTGGCTTTGGGCGCGACGACGCGGGCGGCGGACGCCTTCAGCGACGGCCCGCGCGCGCCCACGGCGCCCAACACGCCTTCGCCGTCGTCGGAAACGGCCTTGCCCCCCTCGAGCATCACGCGCCCGAGCGTGTGCGCCCGGTCGGCGGACACGTCGCCGCGCGCGACCTCGGCCACGGCATCGGTCGTGACGGGCGCCTGCAGGCGTTCGATGGCGGCCTGGGGAGCGGCGGCGGGAGCGGCGACTGAAACGGGTTTGGCCGCGGCGGCCGCCAGCGCCGTGGGCAGCGGCTGGGCGGCGTCGGGAGCCGAAAGCGAGAGGGCAGGCGCGACCGTCAGTTGCGGTGACGTCAGCAAAGTGGTGCCCAAAGTGACGGGCATCAAGGTCGGCACATTGACGCGCGCGCCGGCCGCAGCGTTGCCGGCGGTCGTGGCCCGCGGCGCGGTCACGACCCGGCCGACCACCGCGTAGGCGGACGTGCCGGGGGCGCTCACGACGAGCGCCGCGCTTAAGACCACGCCCAGAACCCTATAAAGGGAGGGCCGCTTTTGTTGATTCAGATCAAGCATCGTCACCCGGATTATGCCTTGTCCCGGAAAAGAAACGTCGGGTCCTTCGGCTACATTCCGGGTGGCATGGGTCCTAGGGGTGCGTGGGTCTATGGGCTGGGTCCCCAATCGCCCTAAAATGAGGAGTCTTATGCGTAGATCTGCCCGACTCTACGCATGAAAAACCCGACCGCCGGCTAAACTTCGAGCCGCGACGCCAGGAAGGCGTAACAGAAGACCGCGCGCGAGGGGATGTCGATGAGGATGGAGTAGGCGGTGGCGGCGCGATCGTCGAAAATAGCGGGCGCGTAGGCGGCGAGCATGGCCAGGCCGCCCACGATGCGCCAGGCGATGGCGTACATCACGATCGGGGAGGAGCGCAGCGGCGTCTCCTCGACGGCGAAACGACCGGCCCACAGGTTGCGGAAGGCGAGCGCCGAGCCCGCGGCCCAAAGGCCCGCCAGAAGGATGGTCACGGGCAACGGCCAGGAGTATTCACCCCCCCAAACCCAGAGAACCTGGTTGCCGGGCATCCAGACGAGGAAGGCCCCGGCGAGATAGGCCCAGGTGGGCGGCTCGTAAGGGTCGAGGTCCAAGACGCGACGGGCCAACACGAAGGCCGCGCCGGTGAAAAGGATGTCGGTGAGCAGCCAGGTCTGCCCGATGTAGCGTTCGGCGATGTAATAGCCGAAATACGTCTTGATGAGATAGATGACGCCCATCACCAGGCCGAGAATGGATAGCGCGGTGAGGGCCGGCAAACCCGCGACGAGGTCGGGGCCGTCCACCGGCTCACGACGGGGGAAACGCGCGGAGAGCAGGTGCGAGGCCATCACCGCGAGCATGCCCCAGTCGAAGCAGGCCGCGGCCAAAGCGACGACGTCTATGCCGAAAAAACCCAGCCCGTCGAGGATGGTCTTGGTATAGACGCCTTCGTAGAGGAGGGCGAAGGCCGCGCCGAGCCCGAAGACGCGCGCCGCGCCGCCTTGACGGCGGCGCAGCACCAGCTCGAGGCCGAGAAACAGCGCCAGAAACGGGACGGCCCAATCCCAGAACCGGAGCAGCCCCCACGGCCCGCGCGTCACCAGCGCGCCGCTGAGAAGGAGCGCGGCGACGGCCTGGGCGGCGGCGCGTGAGAGCATTAGTCCCTTAGAGCCTCAACGCGATGGCTTCGATCTCGACGGCGGCGCCTTTGGGGAGCGCCGTGACTTGGACCGCCGCGCGCGCGGGGTAAGGGAAGGTGAAGTGTTTGGCGTACGTCTCGTTCATCGCCGCGAACTGCCCGAGGTCGGTCATGAACACGGTGACCTTGACCACGTTGGACATGGTCAGCCCCGCCTCGAGCAGGATCTCGCGGATGTTCTTGAGGCACTGGTCCGTCTGCTCGGCGACGCCGCCGGCCACGGGCTGCCCCTTCGCGTCGAGCGGGATCTGCCCCGACACGAACACGAAAGGCGCGGCATCGACGCCTTGCGAATACGGCCCCACCGCGGCCGGGGCTTTGGCCGTCACGATCGGCAGCCGCTTCATTTGAGGGAGGACAGCAGCTTCTCGTTGGTCTTGTGCACGCGCAGCATCTCGGTCAAGGCCTTGATGGCCTCGATGTCGCCCATGCTCGCCACCGCGCGGCGCAGCTTATAGACCCCTTCGAGGTAGTCCGGCGGGAAGAGCTTCTCTTCCTTGCGCGTGCCGCTGTCGCGGACCTTCAGCGCGGGGAAGATGCGCATCTCGGCGGCCTGGCGGTAGAGCACGAGCTCCATGTTTCCGGTGCCTTTGAACTCCTGGAAGATGATGTCGTCCATCTTCGAGCCCGTGTCCACGAGGATGGTGGCCAGGATGGTGAGCGACCCGCCGCCCTCGAGCTTGCGCGCGGCGCCGAACATGCGGCGCGGCGTCTCCATCGCGCGCGAATCCAAGCCGCCGGACATCGTGCGGCTGCCGGTGGCGAACTGGTTATAGACGCGCGCCAGGCGCGTGAGCGAGTCGAGCAGCAGGAACACGTCGTGGCCCGCCACGACCTTTTCCATGACCACGCGGAACAGGTCCTCGGCGATCTTCTTGTGCTGCTGGTAGGTCTGGTCGGAGGACGACGCCCACACCTCGGCCGGAATGGAGCGTTTGAAGTCGGTGACCTCTTCCGGGCGCTCATCGACGAGCAGGCAGTATTGGAGGACCTTCGGGTCCACCGCGGCGACCGCGTTGGAGATCTGCTTGAGGAAGGTCGTTTTACCGGCCTTGGGCGGCGCGACGATGAGGCCGCGCGTGCCTTTGCCGATGGGCGCGAGCAAGTCGAGCGCGCGCATGGACGGGTCGGTCGAGCCTTTCTCGAGCTGGAACCACTGGTAGGGATCGACGGGCGTCAGCGCCGCGAAAGCCGCCTCCACCTCGGAGCGCTGCGGGGGCTTGGGCGGCTGGATCATGCCGTTGTTGCCGCCCCCGCCGCCGCCTTGCTGCTGGCGGTTGCCGCCGTGCTGCTGGTGGCCGCCTTGGCGGTGTTGGCCGTGTTGTCCGCCGCCGCCTCCGCCGCCCCCACGATGACGACGCCGGCGCCGACGGCCTCCGCCGCCGCCTCCGCCTCCGCCGTGGTGCTGGCCGCCGCCTTGGTGGCCGCCCTGGCGCTGATGGCCGTGCTGCTGGCCGCCGCCGCCGCAGCCCGAGTACCCCCGCCCGCACCCGATTGTCCGCCGCCCGGCGTTTCTTCGTTCATCATGATTGACCTCTTGGATTAACGGCGCCCGTCCACAGCTCCTCGGCGCCCGGGAATTCCCCGGGCCAACGGCCGTCCAGCGCGGCCAACACGTGGCCGAGGAAGACCGCGCAAGCCGACAAGATTTCCGCCGGGGTTTTCCCCGGCAGGCACGACTCCGCGGCGGCGTGCCCCCAGGGAAGGCCCTGGGCGTTGCCGCGGGAAAAATGGGGGGCGCTCTCGAGCGCGAGGGACAACGCGTCCGGCGCGACCTTGAACGCGGCCGCGCGTTCGCGCAGGCGCGCGGCGGGCCAGACGCCGTCCCACGGCGCGTCGAGCTCGGCGAAGACGGCGGCGGCGCGGACGTCGGAATCGGCGGCGCACGTCCAGCGCAAGGCGAGCGACCATTCGGCCACCGCGCGCAGCAGCGGCAGGGCCTCGTTGGCGTGGCCGCGCTCGCACAACGCGGCCAACGCGTTGGCCGCCGAGATGGCGCGCGCCGACAACACGAGCGCGGCCTTGTCGGCGGGAGACGGGCTCTTGAAGTGGCGGCCCACTTTAGAGAAGCCCGCGTCCACGCGGACCTTGGCCCGTCCCACGACGGAGATCAGCTCGTTCATGCGTCGAAGGGGTGCAGGCCCACCTTGGCGATCTTCGCGCCGAGCATGCGCGTGCCCAGGCGGCCGAAACGCTCCGGCGCGTCGGAGGCGTAGAAGCCGCGGACGCCTTTGCGTCCTTTGGGCGCGCGCAGGCCGAGCCGGGCCAGCACGCGTTCGGTCTCGGCGGCGGTTTCATCGGCCGAGTCGATGAGGCGGACCTTGGGGCCCATCACCTTGCCGAGCACGGCTTTGAGATAGGGGTAATGCGTGCAGCCGAGGATGAGGGTGTCCACCTTGGCTTTGCGCAAGGGCGCGGCGTAACGACGCGCGACGGCTTCCACGACGGGGCCGGTCCACCACCCTTCCTCGACGAGCGGCACGAACAACGGGCACGGGGCCGAGGCGGTGAAGGCGCGGGCGAGCTTCTTGATGGCGGCGGGGTAGGCGCCGGATTTGACGGTGGCTTCGGTGCCGATGACGCCGATGCGCCGGCCGCGCGTGACGCCGAGCGCGGCGCGCGCGCCGGGCTCGATGACGCCGATGACGGGGACCTTCACCGCGCGGCGGATGGCGGGCAGCGCCCACGCCGAGGACGTGTTGCAGGCCACGACCAGCACCTTGATGCCTTTCTTCGCCAGGAAACGCGCCACCGCGGTGGAGAAACGCGCGATGGCCTCCGGGGATTTGGAGCCGTAGGGCACGTGCGCGGTGTCGCCGAAATACACGAGGCCTTCCTCGGGCATGCGGCGCGCGAGCGCCTTGAAGACCGTCAGGCCGCCGAGGCCGGAGTCGAACACGCCGATGGGCGAACGTTTGGAGATTTTCATCGGAGCCATCCTTTGCGTTTGGCGTAGTCGGCGATGCCCGCCGACAGGCCTTCGGCCAGCTTGCGGCGGAACGCGCGCGAGCCCAGGGCCGCTTCCTCCGTGGAATGCGTGAGGAAGCCCATCTCCACGAGGATGGCCGGGGCGTGCGTGCCGCGCAGGACGTAGAAGCCCGCCTGCTTGGCGCCGCGGTTGGCCAGGTCCACGCGTTTGTCGAGCGCCTTGGTGGCCAAGGCGGAGAACGCCGCGCTTTCGTTGATCATCTCGGTCTTGGTCATGGCGAGCAAGATGAGCTTGGCGGTCTCGTCCTCGACGCTTTTGCCCTCGTAGGCGAGCACGGCGTTTTCGGCCGCGGCGAGCTTCTCGGCCTCGGGGTCCGACGCCGTCTCGGAGACGGAATAAACCTCGAAGCCGTTCTCGCGTTTGTTGCTCGCGGCGTTGCAGTGCAGCGAGATGAACAGGTCGGCGTCTTTGGAGTTCGCCAGCTCGGAGCGGTCGGAAAGCGGGATGAACTCGTCGGTCTCGCGCGTGAGGATGACGTCGAAGTCGCCGCGCTCGCGCAGCACGCGCGCCAGCTCCAAGGCCGCGGCCAGGTTGTGGTCCTTCTCGTAGGTGCCGCGCGGCCCCACCGCGCCCGGGTCCTTGCCGCCGTGGCCGGGATCGATGACGATCACGCGCCGACGCGCCGAAGGCGCGGCCGGCGCGCTCGTCGCCGGTTTCGCCGTCGCCGTTTCTTTCTCGCCGATCGGCCTGACCGTCGTCGTCACGTCGGCCGGCTTATCCGCCGTCGTCACGACGACCGGCTTATCGTCCTGCGCGACCTTCTGCGCGACCTCTTCGCCTTCGGCATAGACGTCCACGACCACGCGGCGCGGGTTCTCGAGTTCGGCCGCCTTCCACTTCTGTCGTTTGCCCGCGAACTTGACGGAGAGCCGCGCCAAGCGCGCCTCCTGCTTGAGGGCGTAGGAGTCCACCACCTCGTCCTCGACATCGACGGCTTCCTCGGATTCGGTCACGCCGAAGTCGCTGACGACGTCCACGCCGCCGGTGCCGCGCGCCGTGGCCTTCCACGTCGCGCCCGGAGCCAGCTCCAAGGACACGCGCGTGCGGCCCGCGTAGGAGAAGACGCGCGCCGGACCGACCGTGCCCTGCCGCTCGATGACGAGCGTCTTGGACTTGGGGTTGTGGCGGATGTCGTGGCCCGCCCATTGCTCGAAATCCGCGGATTCGAGGAAGGAGAGCGGCACGAACGCGCGCGACGCGCGGACCTTGACCGGCACGGGCATGGTCAGGGTCTTCCCCCCCGCCGACGCTTCCTTCGAGTCCACCACGAAGCGCAACGTGCGCCCGCGCAACGCCAGCTCGACGCGCCCCGACACCGGGTACCAATACACGCTGGCCCCGAGCAGCTCGCCGACCTGTTTGGCGTCGAGGTAGAGCTGCGAGCCGGTTTTATAGACGTTGACCGCGTCGCGCGCCTTGCCCGACACCACCACCGACAGCGCCTCGGCCGTCGCCCCGAGGGGCGTCAGCGCGAGCGAGAAGGCGAGGATGGCGGCGTTGAAGGCGGTTCGGCGCATGGGGTTATTCGAGGACGATCTTGTAGTCCTCCCACATCAAGTTGGCGTCGGACTGGACCTTCACGCTGCGCTGGACGTTGCGCTCGATGATGCCCAGCTGCTGGCGGAAGGCCTCGGCCACCGACGGGGCGAGCTGGACGCGGATGCTGCCGCCGGGGCGGCCGCCGGTCATCTCGAAGATCTCGCGCTGGATCTTGATGCGCAAGGTCTCCGTCGAGAGCACCCGGCCCGACGCGTGGCATTGCGGGCACTCCGCGGTGAGCAAAGCCGCGGTGGACATGCGTTTGCGCTCGCGCGTGAGCTCGATGAGGCCCAAACGCGTGATGGGCAGGATGCGGATCTTCGCGCGGTCGCCGCGGCAGGCGTCGGCGAAGGCCTCCATGACCTTGGCGCGGTTGGACGCCTTGCGCATGTCGATGAAATCGACGACGATGATGCCGCCGATGTTGCGCAGACGGATCTGGGTGGCCACTTGGAGGGCCGCCTCGATGTTGGTCTGCGTGACGGTCTCTTCTTGGGATTTAGAGCCCGTGAAACGGCCGGTGTTCACGTCGATGGCGCACAGGGATTCCGCTTCCTGGATGACGATGGAGCCGCCGTTGGGCAGCGGCACCTTGGTCTGGCGGATGTCCTCGATCTGGCGCTCGAGGTTGAAGGCCTTGAACATCGGGGTCTTCGCCTCGTAGAGCTTGATGCGGTCCTTGAGCTCGGGCGCGAAGCCGTCGATGAAGCCCAGGATGGACTGGTGCACCTCGCGGTTGTCGGTCATATAGACATAGACCTGCTCCGAGAGGATGTCGCGCGCGACCTGGAGGGCCAGGTCCAAATCCTTGTGGATGAGCGCGGGCGAGGGCTGCTCCGCGTATTTCTTCTGGACCTGCTCCCACATCTGGCGCAGGTACTTCACCTCGCGCTCGAGCTCCTCCTCGGTGGCGCCTTCGGCCTCGGTGCGCACGACCACGCCTTTGCCGCCGAGGTGCTCCTTGACGAGTTTATCCACGACGCGCTCCAGGCGCTGGCGCTCCTCGGGCTCGGCGATGTGTTTGGAGATGCCGACGTATTCCTGGTACGGGGTGAAGACGAGGTAACGCCCGGGCAAGGACACGTCCATCGTGACCTTCGGGCCCTTGGTGGAGATGGCCTCCTTGGCGACCTGGACCATGACCTCCATGCCCTTCTTGAGCGTCTGGTCGATGGCGGCGTTTTTCTCGCCCAAGACGTCGGAGATGTAGAGGTAGGCGTTTTTCTCGAAGCCGATGTTCACGAAGGCCGACGAGATGCCGGGGAGCACGTTTTCGACCGTGCCCTTGTAGATGTTGCCGACGATGTTCTGCGAGCTCTTGCGCTCCCAGTGCAGCTCGGCGAGTTTTCCGTTCTCGAGGATGGCCACCCGCGTCTCTTCGAAGGACGTGTTGGCCAGCACCTCTCGTTTGACCGGCGCGCGCGCGCCGCGCACCTCGTTGGTGCGCTCGGAGCCGGCGTGCCTGTTCGTCTCGCGGTGTTCGCCGCCGTCGCGGCGACCGCCGCGACCGTCCCGTCCCTCGCGCCGGCCCTGTTCATCGCGACGTCCGTCACGCCGCTGCTGGTCCCCGCCCCGGCCGTCACGCCGTTGCTGGCCGTCGCGACCATCGCGACCGCCGCGTCCGCCGTCGCGCTGACCGTCGCGTCCGCCGCGGCCTTCGCCGCGACCGTCGCCACGTGGAGGCTGTTGGCCCTGGGGCTGGCTTTCGCCGCCCGCCGCGGGCGGCTGGCCGCCCTGCGGGGCCTGGCCCTCGCGACCCTCGCCTCCGCGACCGCCGCGGCCGCGACGGCGGCGGCGACGGCGACGGCCGCCTTCTGATCCCGGCTGGACCGGCTGACCGGGCGCCCCCTGGGGCGCTTGGCCGGTCTGGCCGGAAGTCGTTTCGGCGGCGGGAGGCGCGACGATCTCGCCGGGGGCGGCCTGCGCGGACTCGACGACAACGTCGTCGCCTTCGTCTTCGTCGTCGTCGGCCTCATCGCCGGCGACCTCTTCGACGGGCGTCGTGTGGTCGGTGACGCGCTGGAGCACGGGCGCGGCCTGGGGCTCGGGCGAGTCGTCGTCCTCGTCATCGTCGCCGCCGTTGTCGCCGCCGCCGCCGTTCTGCGGGACGTCGCGGTCGGCTTCCACCGGCGCGTCGGCGCGCGGGTAGAAGTCCTCGCGTTTGCGGGTGTCGGGCTCGGGCGCCTGCTCGACGGGAGCCGGCGCGGCGGCGGGCGCCTGGGCGGCGGGAGCGGCGTCTTGAGGCTGCGGCGTCGGCGTGAGCGGATCGTTTTCGTTGGACATGGGTCCTCTTAAAGGAGCGCGTAACGGCGCGCGTAGATGTTGGCGACGATGCCCAGCGACCACAAGGTGATCATCAGGCTCGAGCCGCCATAAGACACGAGAGGCAAAGGCACGCCGGCCACGGGCATCAGGCCCAGGCACATGCCGACGTTGAGAGCGAGCTGGAAGGTGAGCATGGCGGCCAGGCCCACGCACACCAGGTAGCCGAAGCGGTCGCGCGCCAGCCGCGCGGCCGTGACGATGCGCCAGAGCAGCAGCATGTAAAGCCCCACGATGGCGGCCGAGCCCACGAAGCCGGTCTCCTCGCCCACGTTGGCGAAGACGAAGTCGGTGTGGCGCTCGGGCAGGAAGCCGAGCTGGGACTGGGTGCCGGAGAACAGCCCCTTGCCCCACAGCCCGCCCGAGCCGACGGCGATCTGCGACTGGATGACGTTGTAGGCCGCGCCCTGGCTGTCGGTCTGCGGCGCGACCCAGGCCACGAAGCGGTTGCGCTGGTAGCCCTTGAGCTGCTTGTGCACGACGATGCCCGAGAGCAGCGCGCCCGAGAGGATGAGCGGCACGAAGATGAAGACGTGCGGCTTGACCTGCAGGCGCATCCACGACGCCACGCGCCACACGAGCGCGCTGAGCCCCGCGAACAGGCCGACGGCGGCGAGCGTCGATAGGCCCATGCGCGAGGTGGAGAGGATGATGTCGGGCCAGGAGCCCGGCAGCGCGCCGGGGTAACGAACCTGCAAGATGGTGTAGATCAGCGGCACCGACATGGTCAGCCCGCCGTAGCCGAACACGAGCGCGAGGATGAACAAGGACGCGCCCGCGCAGTAGAGCATGGCCGTGATGGCGGGCACGAAGGTGAGCGTGGTCGAGAGGTCGGGCTGCTTGAGGATGAGCGCCATCACGGGCGCGGCGATGGCCAGCGCCCAGAACACGGTCGAGGGGTCGCCCGCGCGGCGCCAGCGGCGGTCGAGGAAGTCGCCCAGCGCCAGGATGACCAACGTGCGCGCCAGCTCCGCCGGTTGGAAGGCGAAGCCGCCGAGGTGGATCCAGGAGCGCTGGCCGCGCGAGATCTTGCCGAGGATGAGGGTCGCCACCACGACGCCGATGGCCACGACGTAGAGGAACTTGCTCTGGTCCTGGAACACCTGGTAGTTGAAGGCGAGCATCAAGGAGAAGAGGAACAGGCCCAGCGCCATCGCGATGAAGTGTTTCTGCACGATGGCGTGGTAGAAGGAGGTCGTGCTGGCCGCCGAGAGCATGGACAACGAGCCCAAGGTGAGCAGGCCGGTCACCGCGAGCACGAAGGTC
The DNA here is from genome assembly GCA_965283875.1 of uncultured Elusimicrobia bacterium. Lineage (GTDB taxonomy): Bacteria > Elusimicrobiota > Elusimicrobia > UBA1565 > UBA9628 > GWA2-66-18. Next base: position 1,284,666 of record CBDIQC010000001.1, read on the forward strand.
CAATCGACGCGCGAGGCCTGGCCCGAGGACGCGGCGCGATACGGGCTCACAAGGTCCTCATGGGCAGGGGCAGCCCGGTCGCGCCCGGCACGGGCAGCGGCGGCGGGGCGGCGGGTTTGGGTTTGGGCGCGTTCGGGTCGGGCATGTTGAAGTGGGCGAGGATGACCTTGCGCGCGATGGGCACGGCGGCCGAGGAGCCGTGTTGTCCGTGCTCCACGAGCACGGCCACCGCGATGGAGGCTTCCTCGCCCGGCTTGGCCGCGTACGCGATGAACCAGGCGTGGTCGTCGCCGTGCGGGTTCTGCGCGGTGCCGGTTTTCCCGGCGACCATGAGGCCGGGGATGCGCGCCTGCGCGGCGGTTCCCGAGGAGATCACGAGCTGCATGGCCGCGTCCACCTGGCGCCAGGATTCGGCCTTGGCGTCGATGAGGCCGAGCTTCTCGGGCTTGACCGTGAACTCCGGGCGGCCGTCGGCGTATTCGATCTTCTTGGTGTAGTGCGGGCGCCACAACGAGCCGCGGTTGGCCAGCGCGGCCGTGGCCACCGCCATCTGCAGCGGGGTGACGAGCAGCTCGCCTTGGCCGATGGCCTGGTTGAGCGTGTCGCCCTCGTACCAGCCCTTGCCCGCGGCCTTGCGCGTCTCGGGGCCGAACATGTGGCCGGCCTTCTCGCCGCCGAGGTCCAGGCGCACCTTGCGGCCCAGGCCGAAAAGCTTGGCGTAACGCTCGATGGTCGCGCCGCCGACGCGGCGGCCCATGGTGTAGAAATACACGTCGCAGGACTTGGCCAGGCCTTCGAGCCAGGCCACGCGTTTGTGGCCCTTGTGCTCCCAGCACAGGAAGGTGCGCGCGGCCAGGCCGTCGTAGTAGCCGGGGCAGAACACGGTCTCGCTCGGCGGCGCCTTCTCCTCGTTGAGGATGGCCAGGCCCACGATCGGTTTGAACGTCGAGCCCGGCGGGTAGGTGCCGGAGATGGCGAGGTTGTATTCGGGCAGGGCGACGGTCGCGGCCTTGACCTCTTCGGGGTCTGAAGAAAGCAGCGCGTTGGGATCGAAGTCGGGCGCCGACGACAGCGCCAGCACGTCCCCGTTGCGCGGGTCCACCGCCACGACCGCGCCGCGGCCCGTGGGGCTGGCGCGCAGGCCCTCGTCGGCGGCCTTCTGCGCGTTGACGTCGAGCGTGAGGTGCACGTTGGAGCCCGCCACCCAGGGGATCTTCTCGAGCATGCGCTTGAGGCGGCCCTGGGCGTCCACCTCCATGCGGATGCCGCCGTCGCGGCCGCGCAGCTCGTTCTCGAAAAGCTTCTCCAGGCCCATCTTCCCCGTGCGCGCATCGACGCGGTAGCCCTTGGAGCGGCGCTCGCGCCACTCGCGCGGGTTCATCTTGCCCATGTAGCCGAGCAGGTGGCTGGCGAAGCGGCCGTAGGGGTAGAAGCGGCGCGCCTCGACGATGAGATCGACGCCGGGATAAACGGTCTTGAGCTCGGAAAGACGGAACATCGTGGGCGTGGGCAGGTTCTCGGCCAGGCGCACGGCGGATTCCTCGCGCACGGCCTCCTGCAGGCGCTCGAGCAGGCCCTCGGAGTCCTGGCCGAGCTGGCGCGAGAGCTCCTCGGCCAGCGGCTTGAGGTCCTCGCGGTGGCGGCTCTTGCCGGGCAGGAAGATGAGCGAGAACGCGGGCGCGTTGGTGGCGAGCGCGACGCCGTTGCGGTCGTAGATGCGGCCGCGCGGCGCGTTCTGGTGGATGAGCTGGGAGCGGTTGCGCTCGGCGGCGAGGCGGTACTCGGCCCCTTGGATGATCTGCATCTGGAACAGGCGCAAGGCGAGCGCGAGGCCGGTCAGCGCGATGACGAGCCAGAGGCGGCCCAGGCGCTCGACGCTTTCGGCGGAGGAGCCGTTCACCGGTCGCCCCCCGCGACGTCCCAGAGCAGCGCGCCGAGGCCGGCCAGCCCCGCGTTCATCAGCGGCGTGAACAGCCAGGTGCGCCAGCCGAAGTGCTCGAAGCCCTTGGCGAAGACGAAGCCGAGCGCGCCGTGCGTCAGCAGCACGCCGAGCGTGACGAACACCGTGCACGCGGCCAACGGCCCCGCGGCGCGCAGGTCGATCTGCTTGCGGACCATGCCCGCGACGTAGCCCGCGCCGGTGAGCAGGAAGGCCGAGGCGCCGAACAGCTCGGCGCGCGAGACGTCGAGGAACAGGCCCCAGCCGAAGCCCGCGAGCATCGCGGGCACGGGCCCGCGGCGCGAGGCGATGAGCAAGGTCGCGACCAGGAGGAACTGCGGCGCGGCCCCCCAATACGAGAAGTGGGTGTTCCACCACCACTGCAGCAGCATGGCGCCGGTGTAGAAGACGAAGGAGCGCAGGAAGGTCATTGCGGGTCCTCCGGGGACGGCTCCGCTTCCGGCTCGGGCGCGGGGCCGGGCGCGGCCGGTTTGACGGCGGGGCGTTTGGCCTTGGGCGCGGGCGGCAGGACGGGCGCGGGCATGACCGGCACGACCGGCACGACGGCCGGCTCGGCCTGCGGCCGCGCCGCGGAGACCGCGCGCAGGATCATCACCTCTTGCAGCGACGAGGCGTCGAGCGCGGGCGCCAGCTCGACGGACTGGAAGGTCAAAAACGGGTCGCGCGGATAGACGCGGGCCACGTGGCCGACGAGGATGTCGGGCGGGAAGGTCGCGCTCGTCGGCGAGGTGTAGGCGGCGTCGCCGACCGCGATGGACGCCTCGGCGTTGAGGTAGTTCATGCGCAGGCGCGGGCCGTCCTGGCCCTGGGACAACCCCTCGAGCGTGCCCGAGGACAGGTAGGTGGCGGCGGCCGACAGCTCGTCGGTCAGCAGCAGCACGATGGAGGTGTCGGGGCGGACCTCCACGACGCGGCCGACCGCGACGAGGCGCCCTTCGGTGGGGCCGAGCACGGGGTCGTTGAGCGAGACGCCCGAGGACGCGCCCGCGTCCACGATGACGCTGCGGTACCAATGCAGGGGGTCGCGCTCCATCACGTGCGCCCACAGCGGGGAGCGGCCCTGCGGCGGGCGCAGGCCCATGGCGCGGCGCAGGCGCTCGTTCTCGATGGAGATGGACTCGACGGTGGTCTTGAGCCATTCGAGCCGCTTGAGCTCGACGAGCAGGCGTTCGTTCTCCAGATCGGCCGTCAGGAGACGGCCCACCCTCTCCGGCGCGCCGGCCAGTCTTTGCACTCCCTTTTCACCGTGCCAGGCGACCGGGTCGAGCACGTAGCTCGCGGCGGCCTTGAAGGACCGCACCGGCGTCGACAACGGCAGGGACAGCAAGACGAGCGCGACGGCCGAGAGCGCTGCTAAGACGTAGTGCGCGGTCCGCGTTTCGCGTTGTTGCATGGCACGGCCACTCGGGCCGGCTTACGACGACAGGCGGGGCTTGGCGGGGACGGCGTCAGCGGCGTCCGCCGTAAGACGTGACGAAGTCCCGGCGTCGATCGTCGATATGATCGAGCTCCTCAAGGAACTTCCCCGTCCCCAGCGCGACGCAGCTCAGGGGGTCCGCGGCGCGATGCACGGGCAGCTCGGTCTCCTGCCGGATGAGGTCGGGAAGACCTCTCAGCAAGGAACCGCCGCCCGCGAGCATGATGCCCCGGTCCACCAAATCGGCAGCCAGCTCCGCCGGAGTCTCCTCCAGCGTGTTCTTGATCACGTCGAGGATGAGCTGCACGGGCTCCATCAGAGCCTGGCGGACTTCCTCGGAGGTGATCAGCACGGTCTTCGGCAGGCCGGTGGCTTGATCCCGGCCTTTGACTTCCATCGTCTTCTCTTCCTTCAGCGGGAACACCGAGCCGATCTGGATCTTCACGTCCTCGGCCGTGGTCTCCCCGATGAGGAGGTTGTACTTGCGTCTAAAGTGCATCATGACGGCTTCGTCCATCTCGTCGCCGGCGATGTCGAGCGACTTGGACACGACCAAGCCGCCGAGAGAGATGACGGCCGCTTCGGTCGTGCCGCCTCCGATGTCCACGATGAAGTTGCCGTGGGGCTCGGAGATGGGCAGGTCGGCGCCGATGGCGGCGGCCATCGGCTCCTCGATGAGATAGACGCGGCGGGCGCCGGCCTGCTCAGCGGATTCCTGAACGGCGCGCCGTTCTACTTCAGTAATCCCGCTAGGGATGCCGATGACGACGCGCGGGTGCAGCAGCGAGCGGCGGTTGTGCACCTTGCGGATGAAGTATTTGATCATCTCCTGCGTGACCTCGAAGTCGGCGATGACGCCGTTCTTCAAGGGACGCACCGCCACGATCGAGGCGGGCGTGCGGCCGAGCATGCGCTTGGCCTCCGCGCCGATGGCGAGCACGCGCCGCGTCTCGCGGTCGATGGCCACCACCGAAGGCTCCCTCAGCACGATCCCCTGACCCTTCACATAGACGAGGGTGTTGGCCGTGCCCAGGTCGATGCCCATGTCGTTGGAGAACAGGCTGAAGAGGAAGTCGAGCATTACGCTCCTTTTTACCTTTTTTGCGCTTAGGAGACGAGCATGATGAGGCCGCGCTTCGAGTTATCCCCGACGCGCGGCTCCAGCCGCAGGATGCGCGTGTAGCCGCCCGGGCGCTGCGCGTAACGGGGCGCGAGCACGGTGAACAGCTTCTGGTACACGGCTTTGTCCTGGATCTGGCGGCGCACCATGTAGTGCTCGCCCTTCTTGGCCGAGGTGATGAGCTTCTCGGCGTAGGGGCGCAGCTCCTTCGCCTTGGCGATGGTGGTTTCGATGCGCTCGTGCTTGAACAGGCTGGTGGCCATGTTCTTGAGGAGGGCGCGGCGATGCGAACCCGTGATGCCGAGCTGCCGCCGACCCAACGCTTTAGATGCCATAAAAGACTCCTGTTATCCCTTGCTTAGGCGGCCGAGCCGACCTGCATGCCGAGAGAAAGACCCATGTCCTTGAGGCGGTCCTTGATCTCGTCGAGGGACTTCTTGCCGAAATTCTTCACGGCCAGCAGCTCCTCGTCCCGCTTGGAGACGAGCTCGCCGATGGTCTTGATGCGCGCGACCTTGAGGCAGTTGGACGCGCGGCTGGACAGCTCGATCATCTCGATGGGCTGGGCGAGAATCTCGCGCAGCTTCGCGTCGATCGGAGCGCCGGAGAGGTCCGCGCCTTCCTCGCCCTCGAAGCCTTCCGCCGCGGCGGCCTGCTCTTCCTCGGGGATGAAGATGTTGAGCGACTCGCGCAGCAGCTTGGAGGACTGGATGAGCGCCTCGGCCGGGTTGAGCGAGCCGTCGGTCCAGATCTCGAGGATGAGGCGGTCGTAGTCGGTCACCTGGCCGACGCGGGCGTTCTCGACGTCGTAGTGCACCTTCGTGACGGGAGAGAACAACGCGTCCACCGGCAGGTAGCCGGCGGGCCAGGAGTTCTGGAGGCGGAGCTCTTCGGCGGGCACGTAGCCGCGGCCCTTGGAGATCTCGATCTCCATGTCGAGCTTGCCGCCCGCTTCGAGGTGCGCGATGACGAGGTCCTTGTTGACGATCTCGACGTTCGCGTTGCCCTCGATGGCGCCGGCGGTGACCACGCCTTCCTTGCTGACCTTGAGGTAGATGGTCTCAGGGCCGTTGGAGAAGAGCTTCACGCGCAGCTTCTTGAGGTTCAGGAGGATGTTCATCACGTCTTCCTTCACGCCGGGAAGCGCCTGGTACTCGTGCGTCGCCTTCTCGATGCGGGCCGCGGTGACCGCGGCGCCTTCCAGCGAGGAGAGCAGCACGCGGCGCAGCGCGTTGCCGACCGTGTGGCCGTAGCCGCGCTCGTAGGGCTCGGCGACGAACTTGGCGTAGCTGTCCGACATCGTCTTCTCGTCGACGGACAGCTTCTGCGGCAGAATCAGTTCTTTGTAGGCCATGGTTATTTCTCTCCGGTGTTGCGGGTCGGGATCAGCGAGAGTAGTACTCGATGATCAGCTGGTCGTTGATCGGGAAGGACATCTCGGCGCGCTCCGGGATGCGGAGGAGCTTCGCGGTGAGGGAGCCTTCTTCGAACTGGAGGAACGCCGGGCGGTTGTTGAGGCGCTTGGCCGTCTCGAGGCTGAGCTTGACGCCCACGTTCTCCTTGAGCTTCGGGTTGAGCACCACGACGTCGCCGGCCTTCACGGGGAAGGACGGGATGTTCACCTTGCGGCCGTTCACCTTGACGTGCCCGTGCATGACGATCTGCCGGGACGTCTTGATGGACGTCGCCACGCCCGTGCGCTTGACGATGTTGTCCAAGCGCAGCTCCAGGGAGCGGAGAAGATGGTCGCCCGAGGCCTCGCGGGCCTTGGAGGCGTTGGCCACCGCGCGCTCGAACGGGCGCTCCGTCATCTGGATCATGCGGCGAAGCTTCTGCTTCTCGCGCAGGCGGATGGAGTAGGCGGAAGGCTTACCCCGCTGAGGCTTGGCCATGCCGGGAGTGCCGGGGCGCTTCTCGAGAACGCACTTGGTGTAGCACTTGTCGCCCTTGAGGAACAGCTTCTGCTGTTCGCGGCGGCAAAGTTTGCAGACGGCGTCAGTGTAGCGTGCCATGTTACTTTAAACCCTCCGAGCCTTCGGCGGACGGCAGCCGTTATGGGGAAGCGGGGTGACGTCCTTGAGGCTGACGACCACCAGACCGGCGGAGCCGAGCGCGCGAACCGCGGTCTCGCGGCCCGGGCCGGGGCCCTTGATGAAGACCGAGACCTGCTTGACGCCCATCTCGACGGCCTTCTTGGCGACCTTGCCGGCGGTCACGCCGGCGGCGAAGGGCGTGCCCTTCTTGGTGCCGCGGAAGCCCGAGCCGCCGGCCGTGGACCAGGCGAGCACGTCGCCGCGGTCGTCGGTCAGCGTCACGATGGTATTGTTGAAGGAGCACTGGACGTGGACCTTCGCGAAGGTCAGCGACTTCCAGTTCTTCTTGCGGGGGGCAGCGGCGGTCGCGGGAGCTCCCGGTTTCGCCGGCGCTGCGGTCGTCTTTTCGTCAGCCATGTTCAACTCTCCTGGTCTATCTCGAGAAAATCGTTACGCCTTGCCCGTGGGCGAAGCGGCCTTGCCCACGCCGACGGTCTTGCGGCGGCCGCGGCGGGTGCGGGCGTTGGTCTTCGTGCGCTGACCGCGCACCGGCAGCGCGCGGCGATGGCGGTGGCCACGGTAGGAGCCGATCTCGGTGAGGCGCTGCAGGTTGGCCTGCAGCTCGCGGCGCAGCTCGCCCTCGACCTTGTAGTCCTTCGTGAGCAGGGTGTTGATGAGACCGACCTGCTGCTCGCTCAGGTCCTTGACGCGCATCTCGGGCTTGATGGCCCCGTTCAGCTTGCCCAGGATCTCGGCGGCGCGGGTCTCGCCCACGCCGTAAAGGTAGCGCAACGCCACATCGATGCGCTTGTTCTTCGGAAGGTCGACGCCTGCCACACGTGCCATATCTATTTATCTCCTGAATCAGCCCTGACGCTGCTTGTGCTTGGGGTTCGTGCACAACACGCGCACGACGCCCTCGCGCTTGACGACCTTGCACTTCTGACAAATCGGTTTGACGCTCGCTCTGACTTTCATTTTGTTACTCCCGGTAGGTGATGCGGCCGCGCGTGAGGTCGTAAGGGGACAGCTCGATCTTGACCTTGTCGCCGGGCAGGATCTTGATGTAGTGCATGCGCATCTTGCCGGAGATGTGCGCGAGCACGATTTTACCCGGGGCGATCTCCACGCGGAACATCGCGTTGGGAAGCGCCTCGAGGATGTTGCCTTCGACTTCGATCTTCTCTTCTTTGGTCATGCTCAAATCTTGCTGGGCAAGGTCAGGATCTCGGGCGCGCCGTCGGTGACGCAGACGGTGTGCTCGAAGTGCGCGGACAGCTTGCCGTCCTGCGTGACGGCGGTCCAGCCGTCCTCGAGGGTGCGCACGGCGGCGGCGCCGGCGTTGACCATGGGCTCGATGGCGATGGTCATGCCGGGCTTCAAGCGCGGGCCCGTGCCGGCCTTGCCGTAGTTCGGGACGGGCGGCTCCTCGTGGAGCGCGCGGCCGATGCCGTGGCCGACGAACTCGCGCACGACGGAGTAGCCGGCGGCCTCGGCGTGGCCCTGCACGGCCGCGCCGATGTCGCCCACGCGCCCGCCGGCGACGACCGCGGCGATGCCCTTCTCGAGGGACTCGCGCGTGACCTTGATGAGGCGCGCGGCCTCGGGCGAGATCTTGCCCACGCCGAGCGTGACGGCGGAGTCGCCGAACCAGCCGTCCACGATCACGCCGAAATCGACGCCGATGATGTCGCCGTCCTTGAGGACGCGTTTATCGGACGGGATGCCGTGCACGACCTCGGAGTTGACCGAGAGGCAGATGACGCCGGGGAAGCCGTGGTAGCCGAGGAACGCGGGCTTGGCGCCGCGCGCCTTGATCTCGGCGCGGGCCCACGCGTCGATCTGGCCGGTGGTGACGCCGGGCTCGATCTTCGCGGCCAGGAGCTGGAGGATGTCGCCGACGATGGCGCCGGCCTGGCGCATCACCGCGAGCTCCTCGCGCGTCTTGGCTTCTACGGCTTTTTTCATGAGCATGAACACGTTAGCGGGCGGCCTTGAGCTGGTCGATGACCGCGCGCAGCGCGGTTTCGACCTGGGCGGGCTCGCGGTTGGCGTCCACCTCGGCCAGCAGGCTCTCGCCCTTGTAGTAGGCGACGAGCGGCTGGGTGAGGTCCTCGAACACCATGAGGCGCTTCTGGGCCGTGGCTTCGCTGTCGTCGGAGCGCTGCACGACCTTGCCGGAGCACTTGTCGCAGACGCCTTCGGCGGCGGTGGGGCGCGAGATCGTGTTGAAGACCTCGCCGCAGCCCTCGCAGACGCGGCGCGAGGTCATGCGGCGCACGGCCTCTTCCTTCGGGAGCGTGAGATAGACGACCTGGTCCACGCGCGAGCCGACGCCCTGGAGCATGCGGTCGAGCGCCTGGGCCTGCTCCACCGTGCGCGGGAAGCCGTCGAGAAGGTATTTGCCGCCGGCCATGATCTTGCCGGCGACCATCTCGACGACGATGGCGTCGGGCACGAGTTTGCCGGCCTTGAGATAATCCTGGACCTTCACGCCGAGCCCCGTCTGCTCCGCGATCTCGGCGCGGAAGATGTCGCCCGTGGAGAGGTGCTTGAACCCGTAGGCGTCGGCCAGGCGCTTGGACTGCGTGCCTTTGCCCGAGCCCGGCGAGCCGAGGAGGATGACGATCATGGCTAGCGCGGCACCCCGCCGCCGACGTTGAACCAGCGGCCCTGGATGCGGCCCTTCTTGAGGAAGCCCTCGTAGCGGCGCATGATGAGGTGCGCGTCGAGCTGGCCCATGGTGTCGAGGGCGACGCCCACGACGATGAGCAAGGACGTGCCGCCGAAGAAGAAAGGGACGCTCATGTTGCGGCGCATGACGTCGGGCATGACGGCGATGGCCGCCACGAACAACGCGCCGCCGAGCGTGATGCGCTCGAGCACCCACTCGATGTAGGAGGCCGTGGGTTCGCCGGGGCGGATGCCGGGCACGAAGCCGCCGGACTTCTTCATGTTCTCGGCGAGATCCTGCGGGTTGATGGACACCGAGTTGTAGAAGTAGCAGAAGAAGATGATGAGGCCGGCGTACACGACGTCGTAGAGCGCGCTGCCGTTGCCCCAGATGTCCATGACCTTCTGGGCCCAGGACTGCTCGGCGGCGAACTGCGCGATGGTCAGCGGCACGGCCAGCAGCGACACGGCGAAGATGACGGCGATGACGCCGCTCTGGTCCACCTTCAGCGGCAGGTAGGACTGCGCGCCGCCGTACATGCGGCGGCCGACCATGCGTTTGGCGTACTGCACGGGAATCTTGCGCTGCGCGGTCTCCACCCAGACGACCGAGAGGATGACGCCCACCATGGCGGCCACGATGGCCAGCGCGGTGAACAGGCCCATCTCCTCGAGGCGGACGAGCTCGAAGAGGCTCATGGCGCCCGACGGGATGCTCTCCACGATGCCGGCGAAGATGAGGACGGAGGTGCCGTTGCCGATGCCGTTCTCGGTCATCTGCTCGCCGAGCCACATGACGAAGATGGTGCCGGCGGTCAGCGTCAGCACGGTGACCAGGTAGAACATGGCCGTCGGGTTGACCACGACCGGGATGTTGCCGGGCGTCGGCATCTTGGTGATGGCGATGGTGAGGCCGAAGCTCTGGAAGATGGCGAGGAAAAGCGTGAGGTAGCGGGTGTAGCTGTTGAGCTTGCGGCGCCCGAGCTCCCCCTCCTTGGCCATGCGGTCGAGCGCGGGGATGACGTGCGCGCCCTGCAGCAGGCTGACGATGATGGAGGCGTTGATGTAGGGCATCACGCCCATCGAGAAGATGGAGAAGCGGCCGAGCGCGCCGCCGGAGAACGTATTGAGGAAGCCGAGCAGGCTGCCGGACTGGGCGTCGAAGATGGCCCGGATGGCGTCGGCGTTGACGCCCGGAATGGGGATGGCCGCGCCCACCCGGAAGACCGCGATGGCCCCCAAGGTGAACAGGATCCGCTTGCGCAGCTCCGGCACGTCCAGCAGGTCGGCGAAACCCCGGATCATCAGGCTTTCGCGCCCACCACGTCGACCTTCCCGCCGGCCTTCTCGATCTTCGCCTTGGCGGAAGCCGAGAACGCGTTGGCGCTGACCTTCACGGCGCGCTTGAGCTCGCCGTCGCCCAGGACCTTCACGGGGCGCTTGCCCTTGACGATGCCGTGGATGCGCATGTCCTCGATGCTGACCTCGGCCTTGTTCTTGAAGACCGTGTCGAGCTTCGTCAGGTCCACGAGCTGGTAGCGGACCTTGAACATGCCGTTGGTGAAGCCGCGCTTGGGGATGCGGCGCAGCAGCGGGGTCTGACCGCCTTCGAAACCGATGAGCTTGCCGTCGCCCGAGCGGGAGCGCTGGCCCTTCTGGCCGCGCGTCGCGGTCTGGCCGGTGCCGGAGCCTTCGCCCATGCCGAGGCGGATGGGCCGGCGGCGCGAGCCCGGAGCGGGCACGAGCGAGTGGAGCGTGATGGGCGCCTGGGGCTTGGCGGTCTTCGTGGTCTTGGTGGTCATGTTCTTATCCCGGCTTATTTGCCGCGCAGCTTGATGATGTCTTCCTTCGTGCGCAGCTGCTTGAGCGCTTCGAAGGTAGCCCCGACCATGTTGGAGGGGTTGGAGGAGCCGAGGCTCTTCGTGAGGATGTTCTTGATGCCCGCGGCCTCGAGGACCGCGCGCACGCCGCCGCCCGCGATGACGCCCGTGCCCAGCGAGGCCGGCTTCATCCACACCGAGGCCGAGCCGAACTTGGCGACGATCTCGTGCGGGATGGTGCCGCCATCGACGACGGGGAACTTGATGATGGCGCGGCGAGCGGCCGCGTTGCCCTTCATGATCGCGGCCTGGACTTCCTTGGCCTTGCCGAGCCCGAAGCCGACCGAGCCGGCGGAGTCGCCCACGACCACGAGGGCCGCGAACGAGAAGCGTTTGCCGCCTTTGACGACCTTGGCGACGCGGTTGATGGCGACGACGGTCTCTTTAAAGCCGCCCTCTTCGCGAGGGTCGTTGCGGCGCGGGCCGCGGCGCGGGCCGCCGCGCTGCTGGCCGCCGCGATCGCCGTAGCCGCCGCGCTCGCCGCGCTCGCCGGGAGCGGGCTGGGGAGGAACGACGGGCTGCGGAGGAACCGCGGCCTGGGTGTCGGGAGTGGTGGTTTCGCTCATTTGATTGCCTCTATTAAAAGTCTAATCCGCCGGCGCGCGCGGCTTCCGCCAGCGCCTTGACCCGGCCGTGGTAAACGTACTGACCGCGGTCGAAGGTCACCTTCTTGACGCCGGCCTTGAGGGCCTTGGCGGCGACGGCTTTGCCGACCTGGGTGGCGGCTTCGAGGCTCTTCGTCGACTTGGCGGCCTTCTTGAGGTCCTTGTCGAGCGAGGAGGCGGAGGCGACCGTGACGCCCTTGGCGTCGTCGATGACCTGCGCGTAGATGTACTTGAGGCTGCGATGCACCGACAGGCGCGGGCGCTCGCCGCGGTGCTCGAACAGACGCTTGCGGGTGGCGAGTTTGCGGTGCGCGGCGCGAATCCACTTGTTCTTCATTACTTCTTCCCTCCGGCTCCGGCGCTGGCGCCGGCGGCGGTCTTACCCGCCTTCTTGCGGACGTGTTCGCCCTGGTAGCGGATGCCCGTGCCCTTATAAGGCTCGGGCTCGCGCAGGCCGCGGATCTTCGCGGCGCACTCGCCGACGAGGTCCTTGTTGACGCCGGACACCGTCAAAAGAGTCTTCTTGGCGTCGACCGTGACGGTGATGCCCTTGGGGGCGTCGTAGATCACGGGGTGGGACTTGCCCAGCGCCATCGTGAGCTTCTGGCCGACGATCTCGGCGCGGAAGCCGAGGCCGACGATCTCCAGGTTCTTCGCGTAGCCGTTGGCCACGCCGAGGACGAGGTTGTTGACGCGGGCGCGGGACATGCCCCACACCGCGCGGGCGTCCTTGGACGCCGTGAGGTCGGCGGTGAGCAGGACCTTGCCGTCCTTGAGCTCGGCCTTGACCGCGGGGTGCAGCGTCTCGGCGAGCTCGCCTTTGGGGCCCTTGGCGGACACGCGGGCGCCCTCGATCTTGACCGTGACACCGCTGGGGACGACGACCGGCTGTTTTCCGATTCTGGACATTTAGCTCACCACACCTGACAGAGGATCTCGCCGCCGACCTTCTTCTCTTTCGCCTGGCGGTCCGTCATGACGCCCTGCGAGGTCGAAAGGATGGTCACCGCGAACCCGCCGCGCACGCGGGGGATCTCCAGGTAGGAGCGGTACACGCGCAGGCCGGGCTTCGACACGCGCTTGATGCCGCGGATGACGGCTTCCTTGGTCGGGGAGTACTTCAAGAACACGCGGATGGTGCCGCGCTTGTTGTTGCCGTTGTAGAGGGACTTGTAGTTCGCGATGAAGCCCTCGTCCTTGAGGACGCGGACCACCTCGAGCTTCACCTTGGACATCGGGACGTCGACGCGGTCCTGGTGGCGGGTGTTGGAGTTGCGGATGCGGGTCAGCAGGTCGGAGATGGGATCCATAGTCGCTCTACCAGGAGGATTTCTTGACGCCCGGGATCAAACCCTGGTGCGCCATCTTGCGGAAGCACATGCGGCACGTGCCGAAGTCGCGGTAATACGCGCGGGGGCGGCCGCAGATCTGGCAGCGGTTGCGCTGGCGCGTCGAGAATTTAGGCGTCTTGACCATCTTGGCCCGCCATGCGGTGGTAGCCATGTGTTAGTTCCTCCCCGCGGCGGCGGCGGCGGGCATCTTGAAGGGCATTCCGAGCTCGAGCAGGAGGTCCAGGCTGAGGGCGTCCTTGCCGACGGTCGTGACGAAAGAGATGTTCATGCCGCGCTGCTTGGGCACGCGCTCGGCCTTGATCTCGGGGAAGATCAGCTGCTCTTTGAGGCCGAGGTTGAAGTTGCCCGAGCCGTCGAAGCCCTTGGGCTCGAGGCCGCGGAAGTCGCGGATGCGCGGGATGGCGACCGTGATGAGACGGTCGAGGAACTCCCACATCCGGTCCCCGCGCAGCGTCACGCGCACGCCGATGGGCATGCCCTGGCGCAGCTTGAAGTTCGAGATGGACTTGCCGGCGCGGCGCACCTCGGGCCACTGCCCGGTGATGAGCGCGAGCTCCTCGCGGGCGTTGTCCAGGAGCTGGACGTTGTCGCGCGCTTCGGAGACGCCGATGTTGACGATGATCTTAAGGAGGCGCGGCACCTCGAAGGGGTTCTTGAGGCCGTGTTTCTCCATGATGGCCGGCACGACTTCCTCGGCGTACATCTTCTTCAAGCGCGGGAAGGCGTGCGGGGTCTCGCTGCCGTCGGCGTTCGTCTCGAACGCCGGGCCGGCGGCCTTGGCGGAGGCCTGCTTCTCGAGGCCCGCCTTTTTCGCGGCGGCGGCGGCCTTCTGGGCCTTAGCTTTTTCTGCGTCGGTCTTCTCAGCCATGGTATCTGTTCTCTTTACTCGATCGTCGCGCCCGAGCCGACGGCCACGCGGACCTTGTCGCCGTTGGGCTGGACTTTGATGCGCACGCGGGTGGGCTTGTTCGTCTTAGGGTCCACCAGCATGACGTTGGAAATCGAAATGGGGGCTTCCATCTTGGAGATGCCGCCCGGCTCGGTCTGCGTGGGCTTCTTGTGCTTGGTGACCACGTTCACCTTGGAGACGAGGACGCGGGGCGTCGTGTAGCGGTCGCCGGCGATGACCTCGATGACCTCGCCGACCTTGCCTTTATCCTTGCCGGCGATGACGATGACCTTGTCCTTCTTGTGGATCTTGAGCTTCATGACTACACGACCTCCGGGGCCAGCGAGATGATCTTGAGGAACTCGCGGTCGCGCAGCTCGCGGGCCACGGGACCGAACACGCGCGTTCCTTTCGGCTCGTTCTCGTCGTCCACGAGGCAGGCCGCGTTGTCGTCGAAAGAGACGTAGGAGCCGTCGGCGCGGCGGGTGTTGCGCTTGACGCGCACCACGACCGCCTTGACGACCGCGCCCTTCTTGACCGCGCCGTTGGGCAGCGCGTCGCGCACGGAGCAGACGATGATGTCGCCGATGTGCGCGTACTTGCGGTACGAGCCGCCCATGACGTGGAAGCACTGCAGCTTGCGCGCGCCGGAGTTGTCGGCGACGTTGAGGATGGAGCGGAGCTGGATCATGTTATTTGACCTCCGCGACGCGAGGGGCGGCCTTGACGACGCGCACGATGCGCCAGCGCTTCAGCTTGGAGAGCGGGCGGGTGGACGCGATCTCGACGAGGTCGCCTTCGCGGGCCTCGTTGCCCTCGTCGTGGGCGTGGAACTTCTTGGACTTCGTCATGACCTTCTTGTAGAAGGGGTGCAGGACGGAGCGGGTGATCTTGACGACGCGCGTCTTGTCCATCTTGTCGGACACGACGACGCCTTCCAGGGTCTTGCGCTGGCCGCGTTCCTCGACGTTCGCGGGGGTAGGGGCGGGGGCGGTCTTCGTCACTTGGAGGTCTCCTGGGAGCGCAGCGAGGTCTTCATGCGCGCGATGTCGCGGCGAAGACGGCGCAGTTCCATGGGGTTTTTGAGCGGGGCCACGTTGTGCTGGAACGTGAGCTTGGCGCGCTCGGCCTGCGCCTTGGCGAGCTCGGTGCGGAGCGCGTCAGGGGCGATGGCGGCGGGCTTCGCGGTCTTGGTCTTCTTGTCGGCCATGTTAGATGTGCTCCCGGCGGACGATGCGCGTCTTGATCGGCAGCTTGTAGGAAGCCGTGCGCAGCGCCTTCGTCGCGTCTTCGAGGGTCAGGCCCTCGAGCTCGAAAAGGATGCGGCCGGGGCGGATGACCGCGGCCCAATGGTCCGGCGCGCCTTTACCCTTACCCATGCGGGTCTCGGCGGGGTGCTTGGTGATGGCCTTGTCGGGGAAGATGCGGACCCAGAGCTTGCCGCCTTTCTTCATGTGGCGGGAGATCGCCACGCGGGACGCCTCGATCTGGCGGGCGGTGACCCACTTCGGCTCGAGGGCCTTGAGGCCGAACTCGCCGAAGGCGATCGCGGTGCCGCGCTTGGCCGGGCCCTTGATGCGCGGGTGGCTGTGCGGCTTGCGGTATTTGACGCGTTTGGGCATCAACATGTCAGTTGCCCCCCTGCGGCGCGATGTCGGGGGTCGGGGCCGGGGCCTCGCCGCTCTCGACGGCGAGCGCGGCCGCGGCGAGCGCGGCCTGCTTCTTGGCCGTCTGCTGCAGCTCCTTGAAGGACTTCACGAAGTGCTGCTTCTTGAAGATCCAGACCTTCACGCCGATGATGCCGGCGCTCGTCATGGCTTCGGCCGTGCCGTAGTCCACGTCGGCGGCGTAGGTGTGCAGGGGCACGCGGCCCTCGCGGTTCCACTCGCGGCGCGAGATCTCGGCGCCGTTGATGCGGCCGGACACCATGACCTTGATGCCGAGGGCGCCGGACTGGATGGTGCGCTCCATGGCGCGGCGCATGGCGCGGCGGTGCGCGATGCGCTTCTCGAGCTGCATGGCGATGGATTCGGCCACCAAGCGGCTGTCGAGCTCGGGGTCCTTGATCTCCATCACGTTGACGTAGGTCTTGCGGGAGGTCATGCCTTCCACGGACTTGCGCAGGGCCTCGATGTCGGCGCCCTTCTTGCCGATCACGACGCCGGGGCGGGCCGTGTGGATGTTGACGCGGAGGTAGGAGCCGGCGCGCTCGATGCCGACCCAGGAGACGGCGGCGGCCTTGAAGGTGCCCTGCACGAGCTTGCGGATCTTGTAGTCCTCGCCGAGGAGCGCCGGGGCGTCCTTGATGGAGAACCACTTCGACTGCCAGTCGTGGATGTAGCCGAGACGCAGCGCGTTCGGATTGGTTTTATTACCCATGATTACTTCCTCTTCCCGTTGACGCGCTCGTCGGAGACCGTCACCGTGAGGTGACAGACCTTGCGCTTGAAGGTGTAGGCCCGGCCCTGGGGCGCGGGCAGCATGCGCTTCATGTGGCCCATCGGTCCCATCGTGGACCAGCAGGCTTTGATATAGACCTTCTCCGGCTCGACGGCCTTGCCGGCCTTGGCGGCCTGGCTCATCAGGTTCGCCGCGGCGGAGCGGACGGTCTTCGTGATCATGGTCTGGCAGATGCGCGGGACCATGGGCAGGATGCGTTCGGCTTCGAACACGGTCTTGCCGCGGATCTCGCTGAGGACCTGCGCGACCTTGCGGGTGCCGTATCTCTGGAATCTGGCGTGGGCGGTGGCTTCCATTCTATATCTCCGTGGCGTCGGACCCTTAGGTCTTGGCCGTGGCCTCCTTCTGGGTGCCGCCGTGCGCCTTGAAGAAGCGGGTGAACGAGAATTCGCCGAGCTTGTGGCCGACCATCTGCTCGGTGACGTAAACCGGCAGGAACTTGCGGCCGTTGTGCACGGAGAACGTGTGGCCGATGAAGTCGGGCGTGATGGTGCAGTCGCGAGCCCAGGTCTTGATGGGCTTCTTCTCGCCGGAGGTGTTCAGCTTGACCACCTTCTTCATGAGCTTCGCGTCGATGTAGGGGCCCTTCTTAGTGGATCGTCCCATGATGTCCTCTTATCCCTGCTTGTTGCGGCGGCGATCGGAAACGATCATCCAGCCCCAGACTTTCTTCTTGTTGCGCGTCTTGAAACCCTTCGCGAGCTGGTTCCACGGCGAGCGCGGGTGATTGCCGCCCTTGCTCTTGCCGCGGCCGCCGCCGAGCGGGTGGTCGGTCGCGTTCATGGCGCCGCCGCGGACCGTCGGGCGGATGCCGCGATGGCGCGAGCGGCCGGCCTTGCCGAGCGTGATGGTGTTGTGCTCGGTGTTGCCGACCTGGCCGATGGTGGCGTAACACGTGTCGGGCACCATGCGGACCTCGCCCGAGGGCATCTTGAGCTGGCAGTACCCGCCGTCTTTGCCCATGATCTGGGCCTGGGAGCCGGCCGAGCGCATCAGCTGCGCGCCCTTGGTGGGCAGCAGCTCGACGCAGTGCACGAAGGTACCGTCGGGAATCTTGATGAGGGGCAGCGCGTTGCCGAGCTTGATCTCGGACTCGGGACCGGACACCACGGTGTCGCCGACGTTGAGGCCGGTGGGGTGCACGATGTAGCGCTTCTCGCCGTCGGCGTAGTTGACGAGGCAGATGCGGGCGGTGCGGTTGGGATCGTACTCGATGGTCGCGATCTTGCCCGGGACGCCGATCTTGTCGCGCTTGAAGTCGATGACGCGGTAGGCGCGCTTGTGGCCGCCGCCCTGATGGCGGACCATGATCATGCCGGTGTTGTTGCGGCCGGCCTTCTTGTTGAGCTTCTTGACGAGGCTCTTCTCGGGGGTCGTGGACGTGATCTCGGAGAAGTCCGCCGAGGTCATCCCGCGGCGCGAAGGGGTGTAGGGCTTATAGGTTTTGATCGGCATGGTCTATCCTCAGGACGCCTTGGGCGCGAAGTCGATCTTCTGGCCCTTGGCGACGGTCACGATGGCCTTCTTCCAGTCGGGGCGCACGGCGCCGCCCTTGCCGAAGCGGCGGAACTTGCCCGGGACGATCATCGTCCGGACCTTCTCCACTTCGACCTTGAAAAGGGTCTGCACGGCGTTCTTGATGTCCGTCTTGGACGCGCCGAGCGCGGCCTCGAAGGTGTACTTGTTGTCCTGCTCCTGGATCTGCGCGCCGCGCTCCGTCAGGAGCGGCCGCACGATGACGCCTTGGATGTCGAGAGTCATGTTTCCTCTAGTTCCAGCGCGAGCCGAGCTTCTCGAGCGCGGGCTGGGTGATGATGAGCTTCTTGGCGCGCAGGACCTCGTACGCGTTGATGTCCGAGGCGAGGCGCACGATGACTTCAGGAAGATTGCGGACGGCGCGGGCCAGGCCGGCGTTGGTCGCGTCGAGCACGATCAGAATCTTGCCGGACGCGCCGAGCTTCTCGAGCGCGGACGCGACGAGCTTGGTCTTGGGCTCCTTCAGGAGGAACTCCTTGACCACGACGAGCCCGCCGTCGGCGGCGCGCGACGACAGCGCCTGGGCGAGCGCGAGCTTGGCCTTCTGGCGCGGCATGTCGAGGCGCGAGCCGCGGCCCACGCGGGGGCCGAACGCGATCGCGCCGTGGCGCCAGAGGATGGACCGGGTCGAGCCCGCGCGGGCGCGGCCGGTGTGCTTCTGCTTCCAAGGCTTCTTGCCGCCGCCGGAGACGTCGCCGCGGCCCTTGGTGTTCGCCGTCCAGCGGCGCTGGTTGGCGAGGTAGATGGTGACGAACTCGTGCAGGAACTTGCGCGACGGCTTGTGGCCGAACACGGCTTCCGGCAGGGCCGCCTTACCGATTTCTTTGCCTTCGACGTCGAGGATCTTGGCTTCCATGTTCGTTCCTTACTTCTTGCCCTTGGCGGCGGGCGCCTTGATGATGTTACCCATCTTGTCCTTGCGGACCGTGGGAGCCTTCGCCTCGGTGCGGAACTTCTTGCTCATGTAGGTCTCGGAGACCGTGACGAGGCCGCCGCGGGGGCCGGGGACGGCGCCCATGACGTAAATCAGGGCCTTCTCAGCGTCCACCTGCACGACCTCGATTTTGATGGTCGAGGTGGTGGTGGCGCCGTGGTGGCCGGCCATGCGCTGGCCGGGGACGACGCGGCCCAGCGAGCGGCGGGAGGCCAGCGAGCCCGGCGAGCGCTGCTTGTCGGAGGCGCCGTGCGAGGCGGGCAGGCCGGCGAAGCCGTGGCGCTTCATCGCGCCGGCGAAGCCGCGGCCCTTGGTGACGCCCTGGACATCGACGTAGTCGCCGGTCTTGAAGATGTTCTCGGCGGCGACGACCTGGCCGACTTCGAAACCCTTGGTGTCGGCGAGACGGATCTCGCGGACGTGTTTGGCGGGCTTGGCGCCGGCGGCCTTGAACTGGCCGAGCTCGGAGGCGGAGAAGGATTTGTCCTTCTTGGCGCCGAAGCCGAGCTGGACGGCGTTATAGCCGTCCTTGGAGTCGGCGGTTTTGACCCGCAGGACGGCGCAGGGGCCGGCCTTCACGATGGTGACATCGCAGAGGCTCTTGTCCTTGGGGTGGAAGATCTGGGTCATGCCCACCTTCTCGCCCAGGATGGCGCGGAAGGTCGCGGGCGCCTTTTTGGCCCCGGTCTCGGTCTTCGTCTCGGTCGTCTGCTCGCTCATTTCTTTTTCCTTCCCTATAAATACAAAAAGCGTCCCAACAGGAACCTCGTGGAAAAGGCCCCGCGATCAGGCTCGTTTAGAGCTTGATTTCGACGTCGACGCCGGCCGGCAGATCGAGCTTCATCAGCTCGTCCACCGTCTTAGAAGTCGTCGAGTTCAGCTCGATGAGGCGCTTGTGAACGCGCATCTCGAACTGCTCACGCGACTTCTTGTCGACGTGCGGAGACCGCAGCACGGTGTATTTCTTGATGTGCGTCGGCAACAAGATGGGGCCTGAAACGACAGCTCCCGTTCGCTGGGCCGTCTCGACGATCTTGCCGACGCTGGCGTCGAGGACGCGGTGGTCGTAAGCGCGAAGCCGGATGCGGATTCTCTGCTGCGTATTGCTGGTCTCAGCCATATTATACCTTGGTTTCGGCGATTTTTAACGCGTTATTTTAAGCGATGACTTCGGACACGACGCCGGCGCCGACGGTGTGGCCGCCTTCGCGGACGGCGAAGCGCAGGCCCTTCTCCATGGCGACGGGGACGATCAGCTCGACTTCGATGTCGATGTTGTCGCCCGGCATGATCATCTCGACGCCCGCCGGCAGGCCGCAAGAGCCCGTCACGTCGGTCGTGCGGAAGTAGAACTGGGGCCGGTAGCCCTTGAAGAAGGGCGTGTGGCGCCCGCCCTCGTCCTTCGTCAGGACGTAGAGCTTGGCCTTGAACTTGGTGTGCGGCTTGATCGAGCCCGGGGCCACGATGACCTGGCCGCGCTCGATCTGGCTCTTCTCGATGCCGCGCAGCAGGATGCCCACGTTGTCGCCGGCGCGCGCGTCATCGAGCAGCTTGCGGAACATCTCGATGCCCGTCACGACCGACTTCTGCGTGTCCTTGATGCCGACGATCTCGATGTTGTCGCCCACCTTCACCTGACCGCGCTCCACGCGGCCCGTGGCCACGGTGCCGCGGCCGGTGATGGAGAACACGTCCTCAACCGCGAGCAGGAACGGCTTGTCCGTCTCGCGCTTGGGCTCGGGAATCTCCGCGTCCAACGCGTCCATGAGCGCCTGGATCGAAGGCTCGCCGATGGGCGAGGTGTCGCCCTCGAGGCCCTTCAGAGCGGAGCCGCGGATGACCTTGATCTTGTCGCCCGGGAACTCGTACTTCGTCAGCAGCTCGCGCACTTCCATCTCGACGAGGTCCACGAGGTCCTTGTCGGCGGTGTCGATCTTGTTGAGGAACACCACGATGTGCGGCACGCCGACCTGGCGGGCGAGCAGCACGTGCTCGCGCGTCTGGGGCATCGGGCCGTCGGCGGCGGAGACCACGAGCACCGCGCCGTCCATCTGGGCCGCGCCGGTGATCATGTTCTTGATGTAGTCCGCGTGGCCGGGGCAGTCCACGTGCGCGTAATGGCGCGTGGCCGTCTCGTATTCCTGGTGGTGGACGTTGATCGTCACGCCGCGCGCCTTCTCTTCGGGGGCGTTGTCGATCTCGTCGTACTTCTTGGCCTGCGCCAGGCCCTTCTTCGAGAGATAATGGGTGATCGCCGCGGTCAAGGTGGTCTTGCCGTGGTCCACGTGACCGATCGTGCCGACGTTGACGTGGGGCTTGGTGCGCTCGAATTTGGCCTTGGACATTTGAATGTTCTCCTAGATTTTTAGCGGGTGCTCTTCTCGCCGGAGGCGATGGCGGCTTCGGACTTCTCGACGATGGTCTTCAGGACGTTGCCCGGGACCTCTTCGTAGTGGCTCGGCTCCATGGTGAAGGAGGCGCGGCCCTGCGAGATGGAGCGCACGACGGTGGCGTAGCCGAACATCTCCGACAGCGGGACGGTGCAGCGCACGAACTTGAGGTGGCCGCGGTCGCCCATGTCGGCGATCTTCGCGCGGCGGCTGTTCAAGTCGCCGATGACGTCGCCCATGTACTGCTCGGGCGTGGTGGCCTCGCACTTCATGATGGGCTCGAGGATGGTCGGGTTGGCCTTCTTGCAGCCGGAGCGCAACGCCATCGCGCCGGCGATCTTGAAGGCCATTTCGTTGGAGTCCACCTCGTGGTACGAGCCGTCCACGAGGGTGACCTTGATATCGACGATCGGGAAGCCGGCCAGCGCGCCGCCCTCGAGGGCCTCGCGCACGCCTTTCTCGATGGGCATGATGAACTCGCGGGGCACGCGGCCCTGCGAGATGTCGTTGATGAACTCGAAGCCCTTGCCCATCGGCTGCGGCTCGATCTCGAGCACGCAGTGGCCGTATTGTCCGCGGCCGCCGGACTGGCGGATGAACTTGCCTTCCTCGCGGACCTTCTTGCGGACGGTCTCGCGGTAGGCGACCTGCGGGGCGCCGACGTTGGCTTCGACCTTGAACTCGCGCTTCATGCGGTCCACGATGATCTCGAGGTGCAGCTCGCCCATGCCCGAGATGATGGTCTGGCCGGTCTCGACGTCGGTCTTGATGCGGAAGGTCTGGTCTTCCTCGGCCAGGCGCGACATGGCGTTGGCCATTTTCTCTTCGTCGGCCTTGGTCTTCGGCTCGATGGCGACCGAGATGACGGGCTCGGCGAAGGTGATGGGCGCCAGGATGACCGGCTTGTCCTGGTCGCACATCGTGTAGCCGACGCGGCCGTTCTTGAGGGCCACGGTGGCGCCGATCTCGCCGGCGGAGATGTCCTTGATCTCCTCGCGCTGGTTGGCGTGCATGCGCAGGATGCGGCCGATGCGCTCGGTGTTGCGGTTGTTGCCGAACATCACCGTGTCGCCGGCCTTGAGCACGCCGGAATAGACGCGGAAGAAGATGAGCTTACCGACGAAGGGGTCGGTCTGGATCTTGAACATCAGGGCCGAGAAGGGCTCCTTGTCGTCGGCCTTGCGCTCGATGGACTTGGTCTCGTCGAAGATGTCCTGGCCGACGATGGCCGGGCGGTCGAGCGGCGAGGGCAGGAAGTCGCAGACGGCGTCGAGCATGGGCTGGACGCCCTTGTTCTTATAAGAGGAGGCGCAGAGCACGGGGAAGATCTTGCACTGGAGCACGCCCTTGCGCAGGGCCTTCTTGAGCTCGTCCTGGGTGAACTTCATGTCGCCGTTGAGGTAGCGCTCCATCAGCGCGTCGTCGAACTCGACGATCTTCTCGACCATCTTGGCGTGGTACTCTTCGGACTGCTCCTTCATGTCGGCCGGGATATCGACTTCGTCCCACTCGGCGCCGAGGTCGTCGCCCTTGTAGATCAGGGCCTTCATCTTGATGAGGTCCACCATGCCGACGTAGTTGGCCTCGGACCCGATGGGCAGCTGGATGGGGCAGGCGTTGGCGCCCAGGAGCTTGATGATGGACTGGTAGGACATGAAGAAGTCCGCGCCGATGCGGTCCATCTTGTTGACGTAGGCGATGCGCGGGACCTTGTACTTGTCGGCCTGGCGCCACACCGTCTCGGACTGGGGCTCGACGCCCTGCACGCCGTCGAAGCAGGTCACCGCGCCGTCGAGCACGCGCAGCGAGCGCTCGACCTCGGCCGTGAAGTCCACGTGGCCGGGGGTGTCGATGATGTTGATCTGGTACTCGTCGTTGCCCTTCTTCCACTTGCAGAACGTGGCGGCCGCGGTGATGGTGATGCCGCGCTCGCGCTCCTGGGGCATCCAGTCGGTGGTCGTCGCGCCGTCGTGCACCTCGCCGATCTTGTGGATGCGGCCGGTGTAGTAGAGGATGCGCTCGGTCGTGGTGGTCTTGCCGGCGTCGATGTGGGCGATGATGCCGATGTTGCGGACTTTCTCGAGCGGGTATTCGCGGGGCATTTTGGGCTCTCTAGATTAGGTCTTAATTACCAGCGGTAATGCGCGAAGGCCCGGTTGGCCTCCGCCATCTTGTGCGTGTCCTCGCGCTTCTTGAACGCGATGCCTTCCTTCTTGTTCGCCGCGAGGATCTCCTCGGCGAGGCGCTCGGCCATGGGTTTGCCGGTCTTGGCGCGGGCGGCGTCGAGCATCCAGCGCATGGCGAGCGTGGAGGAGCGGGCCGGGGCGACCTCGATAGGCACCTGGTAGGTGGCGCCGCCGACGCGGCGGGCCTTCACCTCGAGCAGAGGGCGGACGTTCTCGATGGCGCGGGTGAACACGTCGAGCGCGTTCTCCTTCGTGCGCTCGGTGACGAGCTCGAGGGCGTCGTACATGACCCGCTCGGCCTTGGCCTTGCGGCCGGAGTGGTCGAGCTTGTTGATCATGCGGCTGATGAGGACGGACTTGAACTTGTAGTCGGCGTCCGGAATCGGGCGGCGGTCGCGGGGGCGAAGACCTTTGCGGGGCATCTGATTATTCCTCTCTCGGTGTTATTAGGCTTTCGCGGCCGGCTTCGGGCGCTTGGCGCCGTAAAGCGAGCGGCCCTGCTTGCGGCCGTCCACGCCGGCGGCGTCGAGGACGCCGCGCAGGATGTGGTAGCGCACGCCGGGGAGGTCCTTGACGCGGCCTCCGCGGATCATGACGATCGAGTGTTCCTGCAGGTTGTGGCCCACGCCGGGGATGTAGCCGGTGACCTCGATGCCGTTGGTCAGCTTGATGCGCGCGATCTTGCGCAGGGCCGAGTTGGGCTTCTTGGGGGTCGTGGTCTTCACCAACGTGCAGACGCCCCGCTTCTGGGGGCAGGACTGCAGCGCCGGGGCTTTGGGCCGGGTCCGCTTCTTCGTGCGGCCGAGCCGGATGAGCTGGTTGATCGTGGGCATACTGTCTTCTCCTTACTGCTGTGAGGCCGCCGCGGCTTGCGCGGCGAGGTCCATGAGTTTTTCGCGAGCCTGGAGGCCGGTGCCGGCCGGGATCATATGGCCGATGATCACGTTCTCCTTGAGGCCCTTGAGATAGTCGACCTTCGAGGTGGTCGCGGCCTCGGTGAGGACGCGCGTGGTCTCCTGGAAGGACGCGGCGGACACGAACGAGTTGGACGCGAGCGAGGCCTTCGTGATGCCGAGCAGCACGGGCTCCGCCTGCGCTTCCTTGCCGCCCTTGTCCTTGATGCGGCGGTTCTCGTCGGCGAAGGTGAACCGGTTGACGATCTCGCCCTTGAGGAACGGGGTGTCGCCCGAGTTCACGATCTTGACGTTCTGCAGCATCTGGCGCACGATGCACTCGATGTGGCGGTCGGAGATGCCCACGCCCTGGAGGCGATAGACTTCCTGGATCGCGTTGACCAGGAACTCCTGGACTTCCTTGATGCCTTTGACGTGCAGGACGTCGTGCGGGTTGATGGCGCCGTCGGTGATGGCTTCGCCGACGCCCACGCGGTCGCCTTCATAGACGACCAGGTGTTTGCCCTGGGGAATGAGGTACTCGCGCACCATGTCCGTCTCCTCGTTGCGCACGGAGACCTGGACGAGCTGCTTGGCGCCGATGCCGAGGCCGACGACGCCCTCGATCTCGGAGATGATGGCGGGGTTCTTCGGCTTGCGGGCCTCGAAGAGCTCGGACACGCGCGGCAGGCCGCCGGTGATGTCCTTGGACTTCGTGACCTCCTGAGGAATCTTGGCCATGATGTCGCCGATGTGGACGGCCTGGTTGGCCTCCACGAGCAGGATGGCGTCGGTGGGAAGCGGGAAGTTCGCGACCTCTTTGCCCCCCTTCTCGACGGCGACGCGGGGGTTGAGGCGCTTGGACTCGCCCTTCTCTCCGCGGCGCGTCTCCTGCTCGATGATGCGGCGCTCGATGATGCCGGTGATCTTGTTGCGCTCCTCGTGGAGCGTGACGCCTTCCTTGACGTCCTTGAGCACGACGGAGCCTTCGTGCTCGGAGACGATCGGGCGCCGTGTAGGGGTCCCACTCGGCGAGCAGCACGCCGGGCGCGACCTTGTCGCCGTCGCCGACCTTCAGGCGCGCGCCGTAGAGGATCTTGTGCTCCTCGACCGCGCCGGTGCCCTTCTCGGTGACGAACGCCATGCCGGCGCGCGACACCACGATGGTGAAGCCTTCCTTGTTCTTGATGGTGCGGATGTTCTTGAACTCGACGGCGCCGCCCTTGATGGTGACGACCTGGGAGCGCTTGACGGCGCGCGACGCCGCGCCGCCGATGTGGAAGGTGCGCAGCGTCAGCTGGGTGCCGGGCTCGCCGATGGACTGCGCGGCGATGATGCCGACGGCCTCGCCGACCTCGACCATGCGGCCGTTGGCGTTGTTCATGCCGTAGCACTTCGCGCAGACGCCCTGGCGCGCTTCGCAGGTCAGCACGGAGCGGGCGCGAACCATCTCGAGCCCGGCCTCCTTGATCTGCGCGGCGGCTTCGGCGTTGACGAATTCGTTGGTCTCGACGATGATCTTGTCGGACGTCTTCTTGCCCTCGGTGACCGGGACGATGATGTCCTCGAGCACGACGCGGCCGAGCAGGCGCTCGTCCAGGGACTCGATGATCTCGTCGCCGGCCGTCAGGTTGCCCAGGCGGACGCCGTTGATGGTGCCGCAGTCGAGCTCGGTGATGACCAGGTCGTGCGCGGAATCGACGAGACGGCGCGTGAGGTAGCCGGCGTCGGCGGTTTTAAGCGCCGTGTCGGCCAAGCCTTTGCGGCCGCCGTGGGTGGAGATGAAGTATTCGAGGACGGTGAGGCCCTCGCGGAAGTTCGAGACGATCGGCTGCTCGATGATTTCGCCGACGCCGCCGGTCAGCTTCTTCTGCGGCTTGGCCATCAGACCGCGCATACCGGCCAACTGGCGGACCTGCTGGCGCGAACCGCGGGCGCCGGAGTCGGCCATCAAGAACACGGTGTTGAACCGCGGCTCGCCGGCCTTGAACGGCTTGCGCTCGTCTTCCTTCAGCGCGTCGAACATGACGTCGGAGATGCGCTCGGTGACGTGCGTCCAGATGTCGATGATCTTGTTGTAGCGCTCGGACTCGGTGATGACGCCGTTTTTGGCCTGCTGCTCGATGAGGCGGACCTTCTTGCGGGCCTCGACGATCTCGTCCTTCTTGATCTTGGGGATGTGCATGTCCGAGATCGAGATGGAGAGGCCGGCGACGGTGGCGTAGTGGTAGCCGGTGCGCTTGAGGTCGTCGAGGAGCATGACCGTGCGGAAATGGCCGAGCTGCTTGTAGCACTTCTCGACGAGCTGGGAGAGCTCCTTCTTGCCCTGGGCCTTGTTGACGTAGCCCATGTCCTTGGGGACGATCTGGTTGAAGAGCACGCGGCCGACGGTGGTGCAGTCCTTCCAGAGCTTCGGCTTCTCGCGATCGCCCTTCTCGAGGCCTTCCTCGACGATCTCGTTGATGCCGCGGACCTTGATGCGGGCGTGCAGGTCCACCTTGCGGTTCTGATAAGCGGTGACGACCTCGGAGGGGTCGGAGAACACCATGCCCTCGCCCTTCTCCCCCATCTTCTCCTTCGTGAGGTAGTGCAGGCCGAGCACCATGTCGTGCGACGGGACCGCGATGGGTTTGCCCGACGCGGGCGACATGATGTTGTTGGACGCCATCATGAGGAGCTTGGCTTCCAGCTGGGCTTCCTGGGACAGCGGCACGTGGACGGCCATCTGGTCGCCGTCGAAGTCGGCGTTGAAGGCCGCGCAGGTCAGCGGGTGCAGCTGGATGGCCTTGCCTTCGATGAGGACGGGCTCGAACGCCTGGATGCCGAGGCGGTGCAGCGTGGGAGCGCGGTTGAGAAGGACCGGGTGGTTCTTCGTCACGAACTCGAGGATGTCCCAGATCTCCGGGCGGACCTTCTCGAACATGCGCTTGGCGGCCTTGAGCGTGAGGCTCTCGGACTTCATGAGCTCGCGGATGATGAACGGGCGGAACAGCTCGAGGGCCATCTCCTTGGGGAGACCGCACTGGTTGAGCTTGAGGTTCGGGCCGACGACGATGACCGAGCGGCCCGAGTAGTCCACGCGTTTGCCGAGCAGGTTCTGGCGGAAGCGGCCCTGCTTGCCCTTCAAGATGTCAGACAAGGACTTCAGCGGGCGGTTGCCGGCGCCGACGACCACGCGGCCGCGCGCGCCGTTCTCGAACAACGCGTCCACGGCTTCCTGGAGAAGCCGCTTCTCGTTGAAGATCATGACCTCGGGCGCGCGCAGCGCCTCGATGTGCTTGAGGCGGTTGTTGCGGTTGATGACGCGGCGGTAGAGGTCGTTGAGGTCGGAGGTGGCGAAGCGGCCGCCCTCGAGGGGCACGAGCGGGCGCAGCTCGGGCGGGATGACGGGAAGCGTGGTGAGAATCATCCACTCGGGCGAGTTGCCCGACTCGAGGAAGCCCTGCAGGATGCGCAGGCGGCGGATGAGCTTGGAGCGCTCGGCCTCGGAGGTGACGTTGGCCAAGGTGCCGATGATCTGCTCGGACTCCTCCTTGGGCTTGACCTTGGAGAGCAGCGCGTGCACGGCGCCGGCGCCGATGTCCACCTTGAGCTTGGTGCGGAACTCCTGGCGGGCCTTGCGGACCTCGTCCTCGTTGAGCAGGTCGCCGGACTTGTAAACCGTGCGGCCGGCCGAGTCCACGAGGTCGTCGAGGACGATGTACTGCGCGTAATAGACCACGCGCTCGAGGTCGGACGTCTTCATGTCGAGGACGATGCCGATGCGCGAGGGGGTCTTCTTAAGGAACCAGACGTGGGCGACGGGCACGGCCAGCTCGATGTGGCCCATGCGCTCGCGGCGGACCTTGGACTCCGTCACCTCGACGCCGCAGCGGTCGCAGACGATGCCCTTGAACTTCACCCAGCGGTACTTGCCGCACGCGCATTCGAAGTCGCGGGCGGGGCCGAAGATGCGCTCGCAGAACAGGCCGTCGCGCTCGGGCTTGAGCGTGCGGTAGTTGATGGTCTCGGGCTTCTTGACCTCGCCGTAGGACCAGTTCGTGATCTGCTCCGGGCTCGCGATGGAGAGCCGGATGGAGTCGAAATCGAAGAAGTCGAGCGAGTCGGACTTCTTCTTCTTCTTGCCGCCGAGGGTGAGCTTCTTGTCTTGGGTCGCGATGAAGGTCATGGGTTATTTCCTCGACGCGGCTTCTTTGGCTTCGGCCTTCACGGTGGCCTCGGCCGTCATGCCGTTCTTACCGAGCTTGAGCAGCTCGACGTTGAGACCGAGCGCCTGGAGCTCCTTGACGAGCACCTTGAAGGATTCCGGCACGCCCGGCTGGGAGGGCGCTTCGCCCTTGATGATGGCTTCGTACATCTTGGTGCGGCCCTGGACGTCGTCGGACTTGACGGTCAGGAGCTCCTGGAGCATGTACGCCGCGCCGTAGCCCTCGATGGCCCAGACTTCCATTTCGCCGAAGCGCTGGCCGCCGAACTGCGCCTTGCCGCCGAGCGGCTGGCGCGTGATGAGGCTGTAGGGTCCCGTCGAGCGGGCGTGGATCTTATCCTCGACCAAGTGGTTGAGTTTAAGGATATACATGTACCCGATCGAAACCTTCTCGTGGAAGGCCTCGCCCGTGCGGCCGTCGTAGAGCGTGATGCGGCAGTCGTCGGAGGGAAGGTACTTCTCCGGGATGCCCTGGTCCTTGAGATGCTTCTTGGCCTCGCGGACCTTCTCGTGGATCTCTTCCTCGGTCGCCGAGTCGAAGACCGGGTTGATGGTCTGCACGCCGAGCGTGTGCGCCGCCCAGCCGAGCATGGTCTCGAGCAGCTGGCCGACGTTCATGCGCGAAGGCACGCCGAGCGGGGAGAGCACGACGTCGAGCGGGGTGCCGTCCGGGAGGAACGGCATGTCCTCTTCCGGCAGGACCTTCGCGACGACGCCCTTGTTGCCGTGGCGGCCGGCGAGCTTGTCGCCGACCTGGATCTTGCGGCGCGACGCGATGTAGACCTTGACCACCTTGTTGACGGTGACCGCGAGGTCGTCGCCCTGCTTGACGTTCTCCTTGTCGCGGGCGGCGTCGTTGCGCAGCTTCTCTTCCATCGCCTCGTAGAACAGCTCGAGGCGCTCCTTCTCGTCCTTGCGCTTGGAGGCCGAGACGGTCTCGAGGGCCTCGAAGGATTCCTTCTTATGGAGCTTCAGCGACGCGAGGTCCGCGTCGAGCTTGTCCTGGATGGCGTCGAGCTTCTTGCGCTCCTCGCCCTTGGCCAGCTTCTCGCGGCGCACGAACACGCGGGTGCCGATGACCTTGCCGGACACGCCCGGGGGCACGCGCAGCGAGGCGTCCTGGACGTCCTCGGCCTTCTTGCCGAAGATGACCTTGAGCAGGCGCTCCTCGGGGGTGAGCTGCTGCTCGCCCTTCGGAGTCACCTTGCCGACCAGGATGTCGCCCTGGCGGACGTTGGTGGACGGGACCACGACGCCGAGCTCGTCGAGCGACTCGAGCGCGTCGGTGCCCACGTTGGGGATGTCGCGGGTGATTTCTTCCGGCCCGAGCTTGGTGTCGCGGGCCTCGATCTCGAACTCCGAGATGTGGATGGACGTGAAGACGTCTTCCTTAACGAGGCGCTCCGAGAGGAGGATGGCGTCCTCGAAATTGTAACCCTCCCACGGCATGAAGCCCACGAGGAGGTTGCGACCCAGCGCGAGCTGGCCTTCGGCGCACGCGGAGCCGTCGGCGAGCACGTCGCCCGCCTTGACCGCGGTGCCGGTCACGGCCGTCGCGGTCTGGTTGATGCACGTGTCCTGGTTCGAACGCGTGTATTTGCGGAGGTTGTAGAGGTCGATGGCCTCCTCGCCCTTCTTGGGCGAGTCGGCGGCCACCGCGATGAGGTCGCCGGAGGAATGGATGACCTTGCCGGCGCGTTTGGCGGTGATGCAGGCGCCGGAGTCCTGAGCGACGGGGGCTTCCATGCCGGTCGCCACCAGCGGCGGGGCGGGCTGCAGCAGGGGCACGGCCTGGCGCTGCATGTTCGCGCCCATCAGGGCGCGGTTGGCGTCGTCGTGCTCGAGGAACGGCACGAGCGCGGCGGAAACGGAGACGACCTGCATGGGCGAAACGTCCATGTAGTCGACGCGGTTGGCTTCGACCACCGGGAAGTCGCCGCGAGAGCGCGAGGCGACGGTGTCGGTGGCGATGCGGTCCTTCTCGAGCGGGGTGTTGGCCTGGGCGACGATCTGGCCGCTCTCGGCGTCGGCGTTCAAGTACTCGACCTCGCCGAGCTTGCCCTTGACGACCTTGCGGTAGGGCGACTCGATGAGGCCGAACTCGTTGATCTTGGCGTAGGACGCGAGCGACACGATGAGGCCGATGTTCGGACCCTCGGGCGTCTCGATGGGACAGACGCGGCCGTAGTGCGTGTAGTGCACGTCGCGCACTTCGAAGCCGGCGCGCTTGCGGTTAAGACCGCCCGGTCCGAGCGCCGAGAGGCGGCGCTTGTGGGTGATCTCCGAGAGCGGGTTGATCTGGTCCATGAACTGCGACAGCTGGGACGTTCCGAAGAACTTGCGGATGATGCCGACCAGCGGGGCCGTGTTCAGGAGGTTGCGCGGCGTCAGCATCGACTTGTCCTGGACGGACATGCGGTCGCGGATGACGCGCGACATCTGCGCCAGGCCCACGCGGATCTGGTTCTCGAGCAGCTCGCCCACGCCGCGGACGCGGCGGTTGCCGAGGTGGTCGATGTCGTCGAGCTTGACGGGGAAGTTCTTGTCGAGCAGGCTGGGCACGGCGTTCTTCCAGGCGGCGACGGCGTCGGAGAAGTCCAGGAAGGAGAACCGGTCTTTTTTAAGGCCCTGCTTGGTCACGTCGAGGTCGTCGTCGCCGTCCTTCTCGTGGAGGTCGATGACGGGCATCTTGCTCTCGAGGGACTCGCCGTTGACCTTCTTGGCGTAATCGTTGAAGAAGGCCTTGTACTCGGACAGGCCCTCGTACTGGGCGCCGCGCACGGGCATCGGCGAGGTGCGCGGGGCGCCCTCGTTGAGATGCGTGACGCCGGCGTTCAGCGAGATGATGTACTGCATCGTCGCGATGACGTCTTCCAGGCACAACGTGCGGCGCGTGAAGGACGGGAGCGCGAAGTGCTTGTGCTTGCGGCTGTCGGGGCGCGGCAGGACGTCGCGGCGCGTCGCCAGCTTCCAGAGGTAGTGGTGCAGCTTGACGGCGACCTTATGCCGGCCGACCTTGGACAGGTCGTACTTGCGCAGGTTCTTGAAGATGAGGTTGTCGAGATACGCCTCGGCCTGGCCGGGGACGATGAACTCCTGGCCGCGGAGCTTCTTGTAGATGTCCTGCTGCGCTTCCTTCACGGACTTGATCTTGTCCTTGCGCAGGGTCTCGAGGATGGTGGGGTCGTCCTTCTCGGGGTCGCCGGAGAGGACCTTGATGGACCCGATCTTCTTGTCGAGCATCCGCTTGATGGCTTCGTGCGTGACCTTCTTACCGGCCTCGAGCAGGACTTCGCCCGTGGACTGGTCCACGACGTCCTCGCACGAGATGCGGTGCAGCAGGCCTTCCATCGTCGTCGGGCCGACCTCGATGGTCTCGTAGGGGTAGAAAATCTTGAGGATGTCCGCGTCGGATTCGATGCCGCAGGCGCGCAGGAACGACGTCGCCTCGAACTTCTTCTTGCGGTCGATGCGCACGAACAGGACGTTGTTGAGGTCGAACTCGAACTCGATCCAGGCGCCGCGGTACGGGATGACCTTGGCGAGGAAGAGCTTCTTGCCGAGCGCGGAGATCTTCTTCTCCTCGTCCTCTTCGAAGATGATGCCCGGCGAGCGGTGCAGCTGGGAAACGACGACGCGCTCGGCGCCGTTGATGATGAAGGACGCGGTGTCCGTCATGATCGGAATCTCGCAGAGCACGACTTCCTGCTCGACGATCTGCTTGAGCTTGCCGGAGGGCTGGCGAGACGAGAGGCGGAGGATGGCCTTGAGCGGGCGCGACCACGACGAGTCGTGGTCCTGGGCCTCGCCGGGCGTGGCGTAGCGGGGCGCGGAGAATTCGTAGCGGACGAAGTCGAGCACCATGGAGCCGTCCGTGGACTCGATGGGGAACACGTCGAGGAACGCGGCCTGGAGGCCGAGGAGCTTGCGCTCCTCCGGCTCGGCCCCGAGCTGCATGAATTCACGGAAAGAGTTGGTCTGAAGCTCCAACAGGTCGGGCATGGCCATGGCCTGGGGGATCTTGCCGAACTTGACTTGTTTCATGTTCGCTCTCTCGTTCCTATAGCTTTCTTTCGCGCCGGACAAAAAACACCTCGACCGCCCCCTCCTCTCGGAGGGGGCGGTCGCCGGTTCTTGATTTACCGCGTAAACGGCATTACTTGAGCTCGACGGTCGCGCCCGCTTCGACGAGTTTCTTCTTCATCTCTTCGGCGGCGGCCTTCGCGAGGCCTTCCTTCACGGCCTTCGGCGCGGCCTCGACGAGGTCCTTGGCTTCCTTCAAGCCGAGGCCCGTGAGCTCGCGGACGACCTTGATGACGTTGATCTTGTTGGTGCCGGAACCCGTCATGAAGACGGTGAACTCGGTCTTTTCTTCCGCGGCTCCGCCGGCGGCGGGAGCGGCGGCGCCACCCGCGACCATCACGGGACCGGCGGCGGCGGCCTTCACGCCGAACTTCTCCTCGGCGAGCTTGACGAACTCGGCGGCCTCGAGGACGGTCAGCTGACCGACGGCCTCGACGAGCTGCGCGGGCGACAACTTGGTGGTGCTCATTTCATTTCTCCTTTTTCTGACAGCGCCCTTTGGGCTTTACCCCCGGAAACCGGGGACTGCCGACCGTTTTTATCAGGCGGCGGCCGCGCCTTGCGACTTGAGCTTGTCCTCGAGGGCCTTGACGACCAAGACGGCGTCGCGCGTCGGGGCCTGGACGACGGCCAACGGCTGGCTGACGAGGGTGTAGACGAGATTGACGGCCTTGCCCAGGAGCTCCTGGCGCGAAGGCAGCTTGGACAGGGTCTCGCAGTCGGCGGGCGTCATCCACTTCTTGGAGACGAAGCCGGCGCGGACCTTGAGCTTGGGGAACTTCTTGCCCAGCGCCGCGAGGACCTTGGCGGGCGCGACGGGATCGTCGTTGTCCGAGACGATGAGGCCGACCGGGCCCTTGAGGACCTTGGGGTCGATGCCGTCGATGCCGGCGTTCTTGAGCGCGTAGCGCACGAGCGAGCTCTTGACGACGGCGTGGCGGCACTTCAAGGGCTTGAGCTGCATGCGGAGCTCGTCGAGCTCCACGAACTTCATGCCCTGGAATTCGGTGAAAAAGAGCTGGACGGCCTTGAGCTTCTCGGCCATCGCCGGTGCGGTCATCGCGGGCTGTGCGAATTGCATCTCAAATCCTCTATCTAGTTGAACCGAATCTCGACACCGGCGCCGTAGTGATACCCGCCCACGAACGACGACTCCACGAAACCCGCGACGCGCTCGCCGGCCGTTCTCAGGCCCAAAAACGGCGACGCCGTGTCCGTCTTACCGCCCGCATGTCCGCCGCTCGGCCGGTCCTTCAAATCCGCGACGACGCGCATCATCTTCAAGCCGCCGTACGGCTCGAGCTTGACGCTCTTAAGCGCGAACTGGCGACTGGCCTCGATGGCGAGCTGGAACGTGTCCAGCGTCAGCGACTGGTCGAGGGGTCCCGCGTTCGGCGCCCCGCCCGGGGTGATGCGTTTGAAATCGTAAACGGAGCGGGTGTAACCGAGATCGAGCGCGATAGCGGTATCGACGAGGGTTTCGGGCACCACGGAGAATTTCACGCCGCCTCCGTAAAGGAGGCCGCTGTGTCCCGTGAGCCGGTTGACGAGCGTCGTGGAGGGAACGGCTAGTTCGTAGCTGCCGGAACCGAAGGTCGCGTAAGGCTGGACGTAATCGCCCAGTTGGACGGCAAGCTTGAGCATGCCGGCGTGACCGCTGCCTTTGGCATCGACCTCGCCCGATTGTCCGCACGCGAAGGAAACGGCTCCGTTCGCCGACGTACAGGAGCCCGCGCCCGCGACGGTGAAATCCACCGACTGCTCGGACACGCCCTGATAATACGCCAGGAATTTCAAAGAGCCGCTCGGAGCCTGGCGCGCCGACGTCCCCAAAGGCATGGCCCCGGCTTCAAGGGCCGGAGCGCAAAGGACGACGACGACGGACAGTCTAACGAGATAACGACGCATGATGCTCAAGAGGTGGATGAGACCGGCGACGACCTACTCTCCCAACACCGAGATGGGTGTTAGTACCATCGGCCCTTGCAGGCTTAACTGCCGTGTTCGGAATGGGAACGGGTGTTTCCCTGCCGGAAATATCACCGATCTCATTCACCTCTCGAACACATCGTCCCTTGCGGGACAGGTGGGAGTCTGGTTGCACGACGCAATACGGCCACGACGTCATCGCCCCGAATATATCCGGGGCGAACTCCACGTCTAGATTATAGCAAAGTGGTTTAAGAATAAACAAGCGACTTCACGCCGGGCCCGGATGGGCCCAGATCGAAGAATACGGCCAAGCCTCACGGACGATTAGTACTGCTTCGCTTAAACCCTCGCGGGCCTTACACTCGCAGCCTATCAAGCAGGTAGTCTTCCTGCGTCCTTTAGGGGTCTTGCGACCCAGGGAAGCCTTATCTTGAAGCTGGCTTCCTACTTAGATGCTTTCAGCAGTTATCCAAACTGCACTTAGCTACCCAGCGTTTACCGTTGGCACGATAACTGGTACACCAGCGGTGCATTCCCCCCGGTCCTCTCGTACTAAGGGGGAGTCTTCGCAATACTCTAACGCCTGCACCGGATATGGACCGAACTGTCTCACGACGTTCTGAACCCAGCTCGCGTACCGCTTTCATGGGCGAACAGCCCAACCCTTGGGACGTACTACCGCCCCAGGATGCGATGAGCCGACATCGAGGTGCCAAACCTCCCCGTCGATGTGAACTCTTGGGGGAGATCAGCCTGTTATCCCTAGAGTAACTTTTATCCGTTGAGCGACGGCCCTTCCACTCGGAACCGTCGGATCACTAAGGCCGACTTTCGTCTCTGCTCGACTTGTTGGTCTTGCAGTCAAGCTCCCTTATGCCTTTACACTCTACGACTGATGTCCAACCAGCCTGAGGGAACCTTTGCACGCCTCCGTTACCTTTTAGGAGGCGACCGCCCCAGTCAAACTGCCCACCTGAAACTGTTCTCTGACCGGATAACGGTTCAGAGTTAGGATTTTATCATTACTAGAGTGGTATCTCACCAGTGGCTCCAACAATCCCGCAAGACCATCTTCAAAGCCTCCCACCTATCCTGCGCAAGCAAAGACCAAACCCAATTCCAAGATACAGTAAAGCTTCATAGGGTCTTTCTGTCCAGGTGCAGGTAGTCCGCATCTTCACAGACATGTCTATTTCGCCGAGTCTCTCTCCGAGACAGTACCCTGATCGTTACGCCTTTCGTGCGGGTCGGAACTTACCCGACAAGGAATTTCGCTACCTTAGGACCGTTATAGTTACGGCCGCCGTTCACCGGGGCTTCAGTCGCTAGCTTCGTCCGAGAACTAACCAACTTCTTTAACCTTCCGGCACTGGGCAGGCGTCAGCCCCCATACTTTTTCTTACGAATTAGCGGAGACCTGTGTTTTTGGTAAACAGTCGCCAGGGTCATTATTTTGCAACCCTCTCGCGAGGGTACCTCTTCTCCCGAAGTTACGAGGTAATTTTGCCGAGTTCCTTAGAGAGAGTTATCTCGCGCCCCTTGGTATACTCTACCTACCTACCTGTGTCGGTTTACGGTACGGGCAAATCATAAGAAGTATACGCGGGTTTTCTTGGCAGCGTAGTTGGGAGACTTCGATCTACTCGCGTAGACCTCGCATTCACGTTTCGGCTTGACGCCCCTCCGTACTTTACTGGAAGAGCACACCTACGCGTTTAGCCCACAAGCCTTCAAGTGGGATCCCTTACCTTTCTGCGTCACCGCTTATACTGACTCTTACGACTTGGTTCCGGAATATTAACCGGATGTCCATCGCCTACGCTTTTCAGCCTCGGCTTAGGCCCGACTGACCCTGATCTGACGAACATTGATCAAGGAAACCTTAGGTTTTCGGCGACAATGATTCTCACATTGTTTCTCGCTACTTATCCCGACATCCTCACTTCTTAGCGCTCCAGCACTCCTCACGGTATGCCTTCACTGCACTAAGAACGCTCTCCTACCAGACATATCATCCCGGAGGACGATATGAATTCGCGATTGCGGTGACATGCTTGAGCCCCGTGTCATTTTCCGCGCAGATTCGCTAGACCAGTGAGCTGTTACGCACTCTTTAAAGGATAGCTGCTTCTAGGCGAACCTCCTGATTGTCTCAGCATTCCCACATCCTTTATCACTTAGTAATCATTTAGGGGCCTTAGCTGGTGGTCTGGGCTGTTTCCCTCTTGACAATGGAGCTTATCCCCCACAGTCTTACTGGTTAGTTACACACTTAGTATTCAGAGTTTGCATCGATTTGGTACCGCGTTAGCAGCCCGCACCGAAACAGTGCTTTACCCCTAAGCTATAGCACTAACCGCTGCGCCTAAACGCATTTCGGGGAGAACCAGCTAGCTCCGGATTCGATTGGCATTTCACCCCTAACCACAACTCATCCGCTGATTTTTCAACATCAGTCGGTTCGTGCCTCCACGTAGTGTTACCTAAGCTTCACACTGGCCATGGTTAGATCATCCGGGTTCGGGTCTGTAAGCAGTGACTTTCGCCCTATTCAGGCTCGCTTTCACTACGGCTCCAGTATTTTCTACCTTAACCTGCCACTACCTACAAGTCGCCGGCTCATTCTTCAACAGGCACACACTCAGCCATTACGCACCGAAGTGCGTCATAGGCCTCGTGTAGCTTGTAAGTACACCGTTTCAGGTTCTTTTTCACTCCCCATCAGGGGTTCTTTTCGCCTTTCCCTCGCGGTACTAGTTCACTATCGGTCGCTAGAGAGTATTTAGCCTTGGAGGGTGGTCCCCCCAGATTCCCACGGGATTTCACGTGCCCCGTGGTACTTAGGAACTCGTCAGGAGTAGTCTAGGTTTCGAATACGGGGCTGGCACCCTCTTTGGCTGGCCATTCCAGGACCATTCTTCTACCCGACTATTGGTAACTCCCCGGTTCTGCACCGGACGAGCCCTGCAACCCCGACACGGCATGCCGCATCGGTTTAGGCTATTCCCCGTTCGCTCGCCACTACTAGGGGAATCTCGTTTGATTTATCTTCCTGCAGGTACTGAGATGTTTCACTTCCCTGCGTTGTCTTGAGTGCGCTATCTCCTGATCTGACGACCAGGCCTTTACGCACACATAACATGACTTTCATCATGCTCGGTTTCCCGATTCGGAAATCCCCGGATCAAAGCTTGTTAGCAGCTCCCCGAGGCTTATCGCAGCTAGCCACGTCCTTCATCGACTTCTAGCGCCAAGGCATCCACGATGTACTCTTGGTATCTTGAC
>CBDIQC010000001.1:1327500-3098302 GCA_965283875.1 uncultured Elusimicrobia bacterium
GCGGACGCGCGTCTTGGCGTCCTCCACGATTTTAAGGAAACCGGGGGAGTGCTTCATCCCCGGATTCTACAGAAACGCGCCGGAGTTATCCACAAAACTCCGCAGCGGAGTTCTGTGGATGAGTCGCGCTGGGCAGTCGCCGTCGATATCGCCCGACAAGACGGTTACGCGAATAACCGCGTTCTGCGCCGGCGCAGAAGACGGTTATTCAAATAACCGTCGTTCGTCTCGCGATGCGATAGACGACGGAAACGTTTGGTTTGCCGTCCACGACGCGTTCCTCGCGGCCCACGAGCACGCCGCCGATCTTCTCCATGGCTTTGCGCGAGCGGAGGTTGTTCTCCCCCACGTGGAACACGACCGCGTCGCAGGAGGCGAAGGCATGGTCGAGCATGAGGGTTTTCAACTCACGGTTATAGACGCCGCCCCAGTAAGCGCGCGTCATGAAGGTGAAGCCGATGGCGACCTCGCGTTTGGCCGCGTCCCAGTCGTAGTAGCGCGACGAGCCGATGACGGCGCCGGTCTTCGCGTCGAGGATGGCGAAGGCGCCTTTCGACGCGAGCGCCCCGGCGAAAAACGTCTCGAAGACGTCGCGTTTCCAGCGGTCGCTGTTGGGGTGCTGCTCCCAGATGAGCGGGTCGGACGCGGCGGCGTGGAGCGCGTCGAGGTCTTCGGGCGTCAGGGGACGCAACGACAACGACGGACCTGTCAGGGTCGGCTGGAGGTTCATGTCGGCACGGCTTTATCGCCGGAGCGAAGCTCCGGCGATGATTACTCGCAGATGTGACAGACGCCGAGGCCGTCCACCGACGTGGGTTTGTCGCGCTCGGAGTTCACCATGCACAGGAAGCCGAAAGGTTCGGTCGCGTCTTCGGGGCAGCGGAACTGGTGGGGGTCGGAGGGGCTGACGTAAACGACGTCGCCCACGCCCACGGTCCAGATATAGCAGCCGGCCTGGGCCTCGCCTTTGCCGCGCATCGGGATGACGACGTGTTCGTGCTCGTGTTTCTCCAAAGTCGAGAAGCCGCCGGGCGCGATTTCGAAGTAGCGGACGTGGAAACGCGTGGTCTCGCCGCGTTTGCCGACGAGCTCTCGGCGCGAGATGCCTTTGTATTCGGCCGTGTCGGTCTTGTAGGGCTCGAGCGGGACGTCCTTCCACTCGAAGGCGCCCGGCGCGCGCCGGATGACCTTGCTGTGGTTGCCCTGGATCGGCGGGGGCGGGGGAGCCTTCACCCCGCCCCTCGTCCGGTCCTCGGTGCCGCTCATCGCGCCGGCCTAACGGTCCGGCATGTGCGGCGGCGGCGTGCGGCGCTTCGACACGCGCAGGCGGACCTGCGCGCGGCGGATGTCGGCTTCCATCGCGGCCAAGGTCATCGGGTCGAGACCCGGCTTGACGGCCGCGGCCCGGGAACGCTCCAGGGCCTGGCGCGCGCGCTCGATGTCGATCTGCTCGGCCATCTCGGCGGTCTCCGCGAAGAGCGCCACCGTGTCGTCCTTGATCTCGGCGAAGCCGCCGGAAACGGCGTAACGCTTCACTTCCGCGCCGACCGTCACGCCCGCACCTCGCCCGCGGCGAGCTGCACGACGAACGGCGCGTGGCCGGGAAGGATGCCCATCTCGCCGCCCACCGCCGGCAGGACGACGAAGTCCGCCGGCGCCGACAGCGCGACCTTCTCGGGCGTCACCATCTCCAACGTGATCTGCTTGGCCATGACGCTCTCTCTACTTCATGCCCTCGGCTTTGGCGACGGCCTCTTCGATGCCGCCGACCATGTAGAACGCCTGCTCGGGCAGATGGTCGTATTTGCCCTCGATGAGCGCCTGGAAGCTCTTGATGGTGTCCTTGAGCTTCACGTATTTGCCCGGGATGCCCGTGAACTGCTGGGCGACGAAGAAGGGCTGGGACAGGAACTTCTGGATCTTGCGCGCGCGGTTGACGAGCAGCTTGTCGTCGTCGGACAGCTCGTCGATGCCCAGGATGGCGATGATGTCCTGGAGGTCGCGGTAGCGCTGCAGCACCTTCTGCACGCCGCGGGCGATCGCGTAGTGCTCCTCGCCGACGATGTTCGGGTCCAAGATGCGCGACGTGGACTCGAGCGGATCGACGGCGGGGTAGATGCCCATCTCGGAGATGGCGCGCGACAGCACGGTCGTCGCGTCCAAGTGGGTGAAGGTGTTGGCCACGCCCGGGTCGGTCAGGTCGTCGGCGGGGACGTAAACGGCCTGAATCGACGTGATCGAGCCCTTGCTGGTGGAGGTGATGCGCTCCTGCAGGGCGCCGATCTCGGTGGTCAGCGTGGGCTGATAACCGACGGCGGAGGGCATGCGGCCCAGCAGCGCCGAGACTTCGGCGCCGGCGAGCACGTAGCGGAACACGTTGTCGATGAAGAGCAGCACGTCGGCGCCCTCTTTATCGCGGAAGTGCTCGGCCTGCGTCAGGGCCGTGAGGCCGACGCGGGCGCGGGCGCCCGGCGGCTCGTTCATCTGGCCATAGACCAGGACGGTCTTCGACAACACGGGCGCGCCGTCGGAGAGCTTGGCCTCCTCCATCTCGCGGTAGAGGTCGTTGCCCTCGCGCGAGCGCTCGCCCACGCCGCCGAACACGGACACGCCGCCGTGCTCCTTGGCGACGTTGTTGATGAGCTCGAGAATGACGACGGTTTTGCCGACGCCGGCGCCGCCGAACAGGCCGACCTTGCCGCCCTTCATGTACGGGGCGAGCAGATCGACGACCTTGATGCCGGTCTCGAAGATGGCGGGCTTGGTCACCAGGTCCGCGAGCTTCGGGGGCTCGCGGTGGATGGGGAGGTGCGAGTCGGACTTGATGGCGTCCTTGCCGTCCTTGGCGTCGCCGAGCACGTCCATGAGCCGGCCCAGGCAGGCGCGGCCGACGGGCACGGTGATGGGCGCGCCGGTGTCCTCGACGGGCATGCCGCGCGTGAGGCCTTCGGTGGCGCCCATCGAGATGGTGCGCACCTGGTTGTCGCCGAGGTGGGAGGCCACCTCGACGGTCAGCGTGGACGCGGCGCCGTTGGAGCCGGCCGGCATCTTGATCTTGAGGGCGTTGTAGTTGGCGGGCAGCTTCCCGGCGGGAAACTCCACGTCCACGACGGGCCCGACGACCTGGACGATCTTTCCGATGTTCATGTGTCTCTCTCTCGCGTCAGTTGACGGGGATGTAACCGATCTTATGGAAACGGATGCCGTAGCGGCGCAGGCCGCTGGTGCCGTTGTTGCCGGCCGAGCGCACTTCGCCGCGGATGTCCATCTTGTTGGGGAGCTTGAGGTGGAGGGTCATCCCCTCCTCGAGCTCCGCGTCCGTCTTGAAGGTCATGCCGGAAGCCGACACCTCGGCGATGGTGCCGCGGAAGCGGCCGACCGCGCCTCCCGCGTTGATGTCGAGGGTGATGCCGACGGGGAACCGCTGATGACGTCTCTGATCGCGAGCGTCCGTGATGGTCACAATATCCTCTGTAAGGGTGCCTCTGGGGTTCCTAGCTTGCGAGCGCCTCCGCTCCGCCGACGAGCTCCGCGATCTCCTTGGTGATCGCGGCCTGGCGGGTGCGGTTGGCTTCTAGATTGAGGGATTCGCGCAGCTCCTTGGCGTTCTTGGAGGCGGCGTCCATGGCGTTCATGCGGGCGGCGAGCTCGGCGGCCTGCGACTCGAGCAGGACGCGGTAGAGCTGGGCCTTCACGTAGCGCGGCAGCAGCGAGGCGAGCAGCTCCTGCCGGCCGGGCTCGAAACCGAAATCGGGGAGCACGGGCGCCTCGCCCGTGTGCGCGGGCTCGGGGATGGGCAGCAGCGGCACGGTGACCATGCGCTGCTGGGCGACGGACTTGAACTCGTTGTAGAGCAAGGTGACCGAGGAGACGCCTTTGTCGAGGTAGGCGTCGAGCACGGCCTTGCCGACGATCTCCGCGTGGGCGAAGGAGATCTTCGGGAACACGCCGATGAGCTCGCCCAGGATCTGCACGTCCTGGCCCTTGAGGCGGTGGACGAAGTCGCGGCCCTTGCGGCCGACGACGATGCAGTGCGTCTTTTTGCCCTGGCGCTGCTTGAACCAGTCGATGGCGAAGCGGATGAGGTTGGCGTTGAAGGCGCCGCACAGGCCCTTGTCGCCGGTGACCAGCACGAGCAGCTCGGTCCCTTCGGCGCGTTTGTCGAAGTAGGGGTGAATCTGGACCTCGCGGCCGGCCGCGACGTCGGAGCGCACCTCGAGCTGCGCGAGCTCGCGCACCAGGTTCTCGAGCTTCGCCGCGAAGGGGCGCGCCGCGAGGATGGCGCCCTGCGAGCGGCGCATGCGCGCCGCCGCGACCATCTTCATGGCCTTGGTGATCTGCTCCGTCGATTTGACCGACTTGATCTTGCGGCGGATCTCGCGTAGCGACGCCATCTTAGACTCCCACCGGCGCGCGTGAGGCGCCGAGATAATCCGCGATCGCCCGTTCGGTGGTCCACGCGGCGCGGAAGCCGAAGGCCTTCTGCGCTTTCGCGGGGTCGCCGAGCGTCTCGTTCTGATAGAAGGAGTACGGGTTCTTGAAGTACTCCGGCTGCAGGCTCGTGCCGAGCGTCGAGTTGAGCGCGGCCACGATGCCGTTGAAATCGGTCTTCTTGCCCGTGCACACGTTGTACACGCCGGGCGCGGCCTTCTCGAAGGCCTTGAGGTTGGCGTCCACGACGTCCTTGACGTAGATGAAGTCGCGGTACTGCTCGCCGAACTCGAAGATGCGCGGGCGGCGGCCGGCGCGCATCTGCAGCGACAGCTGCCAGATCATGCTCGCGGCCTTGTTCTTGTGGGCCTCGCGCGGGCCGAACACGTTGAAGTAGCGCAGGCCGACGGTTTTGACGCCTTTGGCCGCGGCCGCGACGGTCTCCATCACGGCCTTCGAGTGGCCATAGACGTTCATGGGGCGCGGCGTCGAATCCTCGCGCTGCGGCACCGGCGTGTCGCCGTAGGTGCCGGCCGAGGAGGCGTAAACGACCTTCTTCACCTTCGTCTTCTTGGCCCACGCCAGCAGATCGCGGAACGCCTCGACGTTGACGCGCATCATCAGGCGCTGGTCCATCACGGTCGTGTCGGAGATGGCCGCTTGATGGAAAACGGCGTCCACCTTGCCCACGCGCCCGGCCCAGTCGGCCACGTCGCCGACGTCGGCGGTGACGACGTCGCCGCCGAAGCCGCGCAGGTTCTCCCAGGAGGCGTTGGACATGTCGTCGAGCGCGACGACGTCCCAGCCCTTCTCCTTAAGGGACCAGCAGAGGTTGGAGCCGACGAAGCCGGCGCCGCCGGTGACGAGCGCGCGCATCAGCGCTTCCTCCGGGACACGATCTCGGAGAGCGGCACCACGTTGGCGAGCACGCATTCGTTGATGAACGACTGCTGCTTCTCGTTGGGCCGCCCCAGCGTGGCGCCCAGCGCGGAGGCGTAGAGGTTGACGAGCGTGGCGCAGACCTCGTGATCCCAGCTCGTCAGGCCGTTGGCGGCCTTTTTGTCGGACTCCAGCTTCTTGAGGTACTTCTTCATCGCCTTCGGGTCGCGCGCCACGAGGTCGGCGAAGGCGAAGGACGCGTCCTGCTCCGCGATGAAGGCGAAGAGGCCGGTGATCTGCGGCATTTCGATCGCGGCGACGGCTTCGATAAGCGACAGGTTGACCACCGCCGGCCCCGCCGACGCCTGCGGCACCGCCTTGGGGGCGGGCGACGGCGCCCCGTAAGCGGGGGCGACGAGCAGGGCGGCGAGGACGAGGGCGCGGGTCACTTGAAGGAGGCCTTGAATTCCTTGATGAGGGCTTCGAGCTTGGCCTTCAGGTCGTCGGAGATCGCCTTCTTGTCGGCGAGCTCCTTCATCGTCGCGGCGTGACGGCCCTCGGCATAGACGTAGAGCTCCGCTTCGAAGCGGCGCACGTCCTTGACCGGGACGTCGTCGATGAAGCCGTTGGTGCCCGCGAAGATGGCCAGCACCTGCCGCTCGACGGCGAGCGGCTTGAACTGGTCCTGCTTGAGGACCTCGATGAGGCGCTCGCCGCGGCCGAGCTGGCGCTGGGACGCCGCGTCGAGCTCCGAGCCGAACTGCGCGAACGCGGCCAGCGCGTTGAACTGCGCCATGTCCAGGCGCAGGCGGCCGGCGACCTGCTTCATCATCTTGGTCTGGGCCGCGCCGCCGACGCGAGACACCGAGAGACCGACGTTGACGGCCGGACGGATGCCCGAGTAGAACAGGTTGGACTCGAGGTAAATCTGTCCGTCGGTGATGGAGATGACGTTCGTGGGAATGAACGCCGACACGTCGTTCGCCTGAGTTTCAATCACGG
Organism: uncultured Elusimicrobia bacterium; assembly: GCA_965283875.1. GTDB lineage: Bacteria > Elusimicrobiota > Elusimicrobia > UBA1565 > UBA9628 > GWA2-66-18. The sequence goes on from CBDIQC010000001.1 coordinate 1,333,813, forward strand.
GCAAAGCCGTCAGCGAGCCGCCGCCGTTCTCCTTCGACAACTTACACGCGCGCTCCAGCAGGCGGCTGTGGAGGTAGAACACGTCGCCGGGGTAGGCTTCGCGGCCCGGCGGGCGGCGCAGGAGCAGCGAGAGCTGGCGGTAGGCCGCGGCGTGTTTGGAAAGGTCGTCGTAGATGACCAGGACGTGTTTGCCCTGCCAGAGGAACTCCTCGCCCATCGCGCAGCCGGAGTAGGGCGCGATGTAGAGCAGCGGCGCGGGGTCGGCGGCGCCGGCCGAGACGACGATGGTGTACTCCATCGCGCCCTGGTCCTGGAGCGTCTGCACGACGGCGGCCACGGTGGACTGCTTCTGGCCGACCGCCACGTAGATGCAGATGGGGCGGTTGGGCTGGTTCTTCTGGTTGATGATGGTGTCGATGGCGATGGCGGTTTTGCCGGTCTGGCGGTCGCCGATGATGAGCTCGCGCTGGCCGCGGCCGATCGGAATCATCGCGTCGATGGCTTTGACGCCGGTCTGCAGCGGCTCGACGACGGGGGAGCGGGCCATGACGCCGGGCGCCACGATGTCGATGGCGCGGGTCTTGGTCGTCTTGATGGGGCCTTTGCCGTCGATGGGGCGGCCGAGCGGATCGACCACGCGGCCGATCATCGCGTCGCCGACGGGCACCTGCATGATCTTGCCGGTGCGGCGCACGGGGTCGCCTTCTTTGATGAGGTTGTCGGGCCCGAGGAGCACGCAGCCGACGTTCTCCTTCTCGAGGTTGAGCACCATGCCCATGACGCCGTTGGGCAGCTCGAGCAGCTCGCCGGCCATGGCGTTCTCCAGGCCGTAGATGCGCGCGATGCCGTCGCCGACCTGCAGGACGGAGCCCTCTTCCTTCAGCTCGGTCGAGGCGCCGAAGCCCTCGATCTGCTTCTTGATGACGGCGGTGATCTCTTCGGGTCTAATGGCCATGGTTGTTGATGCTCTCTCTCATGCGGCGCAGCTGGCCGCGCAGGCTGGAATCGAGGATCCAGTCGCCGATCTTGACGGCGACGCCGCCGATCAGCTCGGGATCCTCTTTGACGTCGAGTTCGATGTCTTTTCCGGTGAAGGTCTTCAGGCGGGCGATAAGCGTCTTCTGCGCCTCGGGCGACAACGGGGCGGCCGTGCGCACGACGGCCTTGGCGACGCCGCGCTTGTCGAGGGCGAGGCGGCCGTATTGCGACGCGATCATGGGGAAGAGGTCGAAGCGCTTCTTCTCGACGAGCAGCTCGAGGAAGCGCAGCACGGCGGGGCCGGTCTTGCCGTCGAGCTCGCTCTTGAGCAGCTTCTTCTTGTCGGCCACCGCGATGCGCGGGTGGCGCAGCGCCGTCATGGCGCCGAGCAGCTGCTTGTGGGCGGCGGCGAGGTCGGCCTGCACCTTCTGCTCCTCGCCCTTGGCCACGGCCGCCTGGAAAAGCGCGGCGGCGTAGCGGCCGGAGAGGATGCGGTCGGAGGCTTGCATCTTAGTTCGAGCCCGCCTTCGACTTATCGAGGTCCTTGAAGAACCCGTCGAGCACGGTCTTCTGGACGCCGGCGTCCACGGTCTTGTGCATGAGCTTCTCGGCGGCCATCACGGAGAGGGTGGCGACTTCCTTGCGCAGCTCGCCGACGAGTTTGTCCTTCTCGGCGGCCAGGTCGGAGGACGTCTTCGCCTTGATGGCGGCGGCGTCGGCCTCGGCTTCGGCCTTGAGCTTGGCGCGCAGCGTCTCGCCGTCCTTGGTCGCGGCGGCGATGAGCTCCTTGCTCTTGGCGGCGGCGCCGGCCAACTGGGCCTCGAGCTCGCGCTGGATGCGTTCGGCCTCGGAGCGCGCCTTCTCGGCGGCGTCCTTGTCGGCCTTCATGCGCGCCTCGCGGTCCTCGATGGAGTGCAGGAGCGGGCCCCAGGCGAAGGTCTTGAGGATGAAGACGAGCGACAGGAAGGTGACGATCGTCCAGATCATCAAGCCCGTGTCGGGGTTGAGCAGCTTGTCCATGTCTCTTACGCTCCGTTGTTGAGTCTAGAAAGTCGAAATCGGTGCCTCCGGGCGGGAGGGACGCGCCGCCCGGAGGACTTGGTGCTTAGTGCGCCGCGGGGGCGGAAGCCGCCGCCGGGGACGACACCGACGCGGTGACGGCCTTGTTGAGGGCGCCGGCCGCGAGGAAGGCGATGACGAGGGCGAGAAGGCCCAGACCCTCGATCATGGCCGCGGGAATGATCATCATCGTCTGGAGCGAGCCGGCCGCCTCGGGCTGGCGGGCCGCGCCGTCGAGGGCGGAGGACGCCAGGCGGGAGATGCCGTACGCGCCGCCGATGAGGCAGAGCGCGGCGCCGACGAAGACGCCGATGTAAGAGATGCCGATGTAATCCATGTTCAAGTCTCCTTACTGCTTTTATCCCGGCCGCCTTGGGGCTTCCGGGGTGCGACCTCCGCGGTTTAGTGCGGGTGGACGGCGCCGCCCACGAACAGGGCGGTCAAGAACGTGAAGATGTACGCCTGGAGCAGGCTGACCAGGACGTCCATCGTGTAAACGAACAACGCCATGCCGACGGCGGCCGGGGCCACGCCCAGGCCGACGAGTTTGCCGTATTCGGCGAAGATGAAGATGAGCGACAGGAACGCGAGGGAAACGATGTGGCCGGCGATGATGTTGGCGAAAAGGCGGATGCACAGCGAGATGCACTTGGCCAGCATGCCGAACACCTCGATGACGAAGAGCACGGGCCACAGCGCCAGAGGCACGCCGCCGGGCACGATGTGCACGACGTAGGACACCAGGCCCTGCTCCTTGACGCCGGCGAACTGGATCATGATGAAGGTGCACGCGGCCAGCGCGGCGGTTACCGTCACGTTGGCCGTGATGGCCTGGGAGTAGGGGATGAGGCCCAGGAGGTTGCAGGTCAGGATGAAGAAGAAAAGCGTCAGGAAATACGGCAGGTAGGTGTGGGTCGCGTGCCCGAAGATGGGCTCGAGCATCTTGTCGCGCAGGAACAGCACGATGGCCTCGACGCCGCCGCGCAGGAGCAGGCCGGCGCCGGTTTTGCCGCGGACCGCGATGGACAGGCCGGTGATGAGCACGGCGCAGACGATCCAGAGCATCACGAGGTGGTTGGACAGGCCGAAATCGATGCCGCCGATGACCAGGCTTTTGAAGCGGTGGTCGAAGAGGTGGTGCTCGAGGATGCTTTCGAAATTCATCGTATCTTGAGATGCCTCATTTCCATCATCAACAACATCGTCAGCACGCCGAACGCGTACGAAATCAACAACGTCTCGACCGACACGCCTTCGCGCTGCCAACTCCAGGCCATCAAGGCCAGCAGCCCGCCGCCTCGAAGGGCCATCCCCCCGCCGAAGGCCCACCAGAAGGCCTTCATCGAGACTTCCTTCGCCATCAGGAGCCACGCCACGCTCCCCGCCGACAACAGCCACGCCAGCCCGAAGCCGGCGCTCAGCTCCTTTAGCGGCGCGCCCAGCGCGCCGCCCGCGGCGACGCACGACGCCCCGACGAGCCCGCCTTCAACCGCGGCGCGCGCCGCCGTCTTGAGGACGGCTGAAGGCGCGGACGAAGCGATAGAGCCCAAGAGTGATCCCCGACACCGACATGACGAGCGCCCCCCACGGCTCGGAACCGAGCTTCTCGTCGAGCCACGTCCCCGTGAAAAAACCCGCGAGGGCGTAACCGACGAACTCGGATCCCGCCCCGACCGCGAGTCCCCACGCGCTGCGACGGGCCCGCGCGGCTTCTTCGGTTTCGGGAGGCATCTTCGGCGACGACAGGGCATTCTACGATTTGCCGGACAGCCTGTCAATTTAGAGGAAAATGGGCTATCCTCCGGGCGGTATGATGTCCCCGGAACCCAAGGCCCGAATCCTCATCGCCGACGACCTGCCGGAGCTGCTCGCGGCCCTCCAGGACACCCTGGAAGGCGAGGGTTTCTCCGTCACCGCCGTCGAGGACGGCCAGGCCGCGCTCGATTCCATCCGCGCCGACCCGCCGGACATCGCGGTGCTCGATTTCAAGATGCCGAAGATGACGGGTTTCGAGGTCTGCGCGGCCCTGCGCGAGGACCCCCTCCTCGAGAACCTGCCCGTCGTCATCCTCTCGGCCTCAGGCACGCGCGACTCCAAGGTCGAGGGGCTGACCTTGGGCGCCGACGACTTCATCTCCAAACCCGTCGATGTCCGCGAGCTGCTGGCGCGCATCCGCATGATTCTCAAGCGCTCCCGCCAAGGCCTCGACGCCAACCCGCTGACCCGCCTGCCCGGCAACCTGTCCATCGAGTCGCGCATCGAATCCATCATCGCCGCGGGCAAGCCGCTGGCCGTGCTCTACGTCGATCTCAACCAGTTCAAGGCCTACAACGACGCCTACGGCTACGAGGAAGGCGATCGCGTCATCCGCTCCTTGGCCCGCGTTCTCGTCGAGCCGGTGCGCTCCGGCCAAGCCGACTTCGTGGGCCACATCGGCGGCGACGACTTCATTTTGCTGACCACGCCCGATCGCATGGAGACGGTGGCGCAGAAGGTGTGCGCGAGCTTCGACGCCGTGGTCCCCTCCTTCTATAGCGAGGAGGACCGCACGCGCGGCTCCATCCGCACCAAGGACCGCCAAGGCGTCGAGCGCGATTTCCCCCTGCTCTCCGTTTCGGTGGGCATCTGCCACAACCGCGAACGGGCGCTGAAGGGTTTCGCCCAGGTGGCGCACCTGGGCGCCGAGCTCAAGAAGGCCGCCAAGGCCAAGGGCGGCTCGGCCTACGTCGTGGACCGGCGTAAAGACTAAAAACGGGCCTAGACGCCCTTAGAAACCAGCCGGTAGCCGCCGCCGCGCACGGTGAGCAGGCGGCCCTTCCAAGGACGCAGGCGCGGGCGCAGGGCCTGCACGCGCCTCGCCGCGGCGTCGAGCTCGACGGGACGCCCGGCGGCCGCGCCCAACGCGTCGGCCAGCTCCTCGCGCGCCACGGGCTCGCCTTCGCGCGCGAGCAGGCGCCACAGCAGCTCGAAGTCGCCCGACGAAAGCCCGAGGTCGCGCCACCGCTCGCCCGCGCGCGCGTACACCCGGCGCGAGCGGCGCTCCAGGCGCAGGCCCGCGTCGGCGGAGACGCGCTCCTCGGCCGACAAGGCGCGGTCTCGGAGCACGGCGAGCCGCTCGAGAATCTTGGCGTCGGGCCAGGGTTTGCCCAACACGTCGTCGGCGCCGCTGGCGAGGTTCTCGGTCATCGGCTCGGGGCCGAGCTCGACTTCGCCGCAAGCCAGCGCGATCGAGGCCCACGGATACACGGAGCGCAGACCGGCGACGGTTTTCGCGCAGGCGCCGGCCGCGAGCGCGCGGTCCACGACGACGAGCGCGCGTTCCGGCGGCGGGCGGTGGCCGGCGACGGGCGGGTCGTGGCGCACCTCGACGGGCCAGCCTCCGCGCCCCGCCAGCTCGCGCAGCCGCGCCGTCCACGCCGAATCGCGGGAAACGACGAGCATGGTCTTAGACGGCTTCCCAGGCCGCGGCGAGCCCCTGGCCCACGCCGATGCACAACGCGGTCAGGCCGCGTTTGGCCTTGCGGCGGCGCATCTCGTGGAGCAGGGTGACCGTGATGCGGCAGCCCGAGGAGCCCAGCGGATGGCCGAGCGCGATGGCCCCGCCGTTGACGTTGAGGCGGGCGCGGTCCAAGCCGAGCTCGCGCTGGCACGCGAGGGACTGCGCGGCGAAGGCCTCGTTGATCTCGACGAGGTCCGCGTCCGCCGGCTTCCACCCGAGGCGCGACGTCACTTTTTGGATGGCGGGCACGGGCCCGATGCCCATGTAGCGCGGGTCCACGCCGGCGGAGGCGGAGCCGGCCCAGCGCGCGAACGGCTTGAGCCCCGCCTTCTCCGCGGCCTTGGCTTCCATGATGAGCACGGCGGAGGCGCCGTCGTTTAAGGATGACGAATTACCGGCGGTCACCGAGCCGCCGTCGCGGAAGACGGGTTTGAGCGACGCGAGTTTCTCGAGCGTGGTGTCGGCGCGGACGGTTTCGTCCTTCTGATAAAGAACGGGCTCGCCCTTCTTCTGCGGCACCGCCACCGGCACGATCTCCTCGGAGAAAACGGAGGCGCTCGCTTTGGCCGCGCGTGCGTGACTTTCGAGCGCGAACGCGTCCTGGTCGGCGCGGCTCACCTTGTATTTTTCGGCCACGTTTTCGGCGGTCTCGCCCATTGATTCCAAGGGAAAGAGGGCCTTAAGCTTCGGGTTCGGGTAGCGCCAGCCCAGCGCCGTGTCGTAAGCCGTCAGGTTCCCGAACGCGTAGCCGCTCTCCGCCTTCGGCAGCGAATACGGCGCGCGGCTCATGCTCTCGACGCCGCCCGCGACATACACGTCGCCTTCGCCCGCGAGCACCGCGCGCGCGGCCGCGTTGATGGCTTCCAGCCCCGAGGCGCACAGGCGATTGACCGTGCAGCCCGGCACCGAAGACGGCAGGCCCGCCAGCAGCGCGGCCATGCGCGCCACGTTGCGGTTGTCCTCGCCGGCCTGGTTGGCGCAGCCCAGGTACACGTCGGCGATGGACGCGGGGTCGAGGCCCGGCGCCTTCGTCAGCAGGCCCGCGATGGCGCGGCCCGCCAGGTCGTCGGGGCGCACGGAAGACAGGCCCCCGCCCAGGCGTCCCACGGCGGTGCGCACGGCGGCGACGACGACGGCTTCACGCGATTCCATCGAAAACCTCCATCTTCTCGCGCGCGTCCTGCGGGATGCGCACGGGCCGGCCCGCCGCGTAATCGTAGGCGACCAGCACGGTTTTGGCCGAGGCCACGAGCCGTCCGGTCTTCTTGTCCTCGACGCGGTAGGTCATGTTGATGCTCGAGCCGCCGAGCGATTCCACCCGGCACCCGACGAGCAAGGTCTCATGGTGGAAGGCCGGGCTCTTGTAATCCACCTCGGCGCGCGCCAGGATGACGCCGAAGTCCTTCACGTCCATGCGGCCCAGCACGTTCTGCAGATAATCCACGCGCGCGATCTCGAGATAGTTGAGATAAACGGCGTTGTTGACGTGGCCGAGCGCGTCGGTGTCGGCGAAGCGGACCTGCGCCTCGGAGACGAGCTTGTAGCCGTCCATCAGCGGGCCTCCCTCAGCAGCTTGGCGAAGCGCGAACGCGTCAGCACGACCTGGAGCACGGACGCCTCGCCGAGCTTGCGGCCGCGGCTGTGCACCTCGGCGCGCGTGAACACGCGGCCGCCGCGCACGCGCACGAGTTTGGCGCTCACGTGCAGGGGCGCGCCCACGCGCGCGGGGCGCAGGTGTTTGACCAGCACGCCGCCGCCGACGGCCTCCTCGTGCTCCTCGAGATACGGCGCCAGCAGCATGCGCGACGCCGTCTCCATGTGATAAACCATCGCCCACGTCGCGTAAAGCGGGTGGCGCACCAAGCCCTCGAGGTGGGGCTTCATGTGTTTCTCCACCTTGGCGGGCATATCGACGGTGATGCCGACGCGGAAGCCGGGCTTCATCGCAGGATTCCCAAGGCCGCCAGGCGCACGGCGTCGGCCGCGGCCGAAAACGGCATCGCGTCGGCGAGGCGGCGCCCCGTCTCGCCCATCTTCTTGAGGCGCTCGCGGTCGGTCAGCAGGTCGCGCAGCGCCGCGGCGATGAGCGGCGGCGCCTTGCGCGGGCTCGGGTAATGCACGAGCCGCCCGGCGTCGGGCGGCAGCGTGTCGCGCACGCCGTAGTGGTCGCTGGCCAGCACGGGCAGGCCGGCGTGCATCGCCTCGACCACGTTGAGGCCGTAGCTCTCGTGCACCGAAGGGGAGACGAACAGGTTCGCCAGCGAGAAGTAGGCGCGCTTGGACGCCCCGTCGAGGTAGCCCGGGAACACGACCTTCACCTTCTTGAGGCGGGACGCGGCCTGGCGCACCTTGCGCATGTAGGCCTGGCCCTGCATGAAGGCCGGCTCGCCGCAGACGAAGAGGCGCACGTCCTTGCCCTCGAGCTCGCCGTTGACCTCCATGAGCCGCAGCGCCTCGAGCAGGAGGTGCACGCCTTTTTCGGGCGAGATGCGCGAAAGCGTCATCAAGACGAAGGTGTCGGGCCCGATCTCGTTGTAGTCGCGCAGGTCCTCGGCGCGGTTGGCGTCGCCTTCGCCGGGCTTCTCCGACCACACGCCCCAGGGCACGACGAGCAGGCGGTGCTTGAGCTCTTCCTCGCCGATGATGTCGCCGTAGCAGCGGATGATGGTGTCGGCCATCGCCTTGGACGGGACGATCATGCGGCTGGAATGCGCGACGGTCTCGCGCTGCTTGTCGAAGACGAGGTTGAGCACGTCGGGCAGGACCCAATCCGCGCCCGCGGAGCGCAGGCGCTCGTGCAGGCGCGTCAGGTTCTCGGGCGCGAAGAAGCGCCGCAGGTAGAGCTTGTTGAAATAGTCCACCACGTCCACGTGCCAGATGGAGACGATCTTGTAGCCGCGGGAGGCGAGTTTGGCGAGCGTGGGGCCTTCCGAGATGTCGTTGACCACGACGACGGTGTCGGCGGGCGGGTAGGTGCCGGCGCGTTCGAGCAGCCAGTCCGTGGCCTCCTCCTCGAACTCGCGGCAGAAGCGGGCGTATTCGAGCTCGCCGAGGTCCACCAGGCCGTTCTCGCGCCCCGCCAGGCGCACGTATTCGACGCCCGGCGCGGGGACCTCGGGGCCGGAGCCCAGGACGGTGAGCGCCCACGTCGCGTCCGGCCGCCAATGGCGCACGAGCTGCAGGCCGACCATGGCGCCGCCGCCCAAAGGGGTGCGCTCCATCGGGTAGCCGATGTGGGAGCCGACGAAGACCAGACGCCTCAAGCTCGCTTCCTCAAGTAGGGTGTTATTATATGATTGTCGCCGCCACTCATATATGGAGGCCTCGCCATGAACGCCCAGAACAAGACCATCGTCGTCGCCGGAGGCGCCCGCACCGCCATCGGCCATATCTCGCGTTCGCTGGCGGGCATCAAGCCCGAGGAGCTCCTGGTGGACGCCATCGGGGCGACCCTCTCTCGCGCCAAGCTCTCGAAGGAGTCGGTTGACGGCCTCATCGCCGGCTGGGTGGGCCAGAGCTTCACCGCCCCCAACATCGCCCGCGTGGCGGCGCTTCGCGCCGGCCTGCCCGAGAAGACCCAGGCGGTCACGGTGCAGAACAACTGCGTCTCCTCCATCGAGGCCGTGTCCTCGGCCTGCCGGTTCATCCTGGCCGGCGAAGGCGACCTGTACCTGGCGGGCGGCGTCGAGGTGATGTCGCGCCTGCCCTACTCCATCGACGGCTCGCGCGCGGCGAAATCCCTGCGCTCGATGGCCGTGGTCAAAGAGAAGTGGGGCGAGCTGCTCGCCTCCCCCGACGTGACCGTGGTCGATGCGATGGAGGCCGGCCTGACCGACCCCGTCAAGAACATCAACATGGCCGGCACCGCCGAGGTCTGCGCCCAGATCTACGGCGTGGGCCGCACCGAGCAGGACGAATACGCCCGCGAGAGCTTCCGCCGCTCGCTCGCCGGCTGGAAAAACGGCTTCTACGCCACGCACGTCGTGCCCGTGACCCGCGCCGGCGCGACCGTGCTCGAAAAAGACGAGTACCCCCACCTGCGCGAGGACTTAGTCGAGAAGCCCCAGATGTTCGCCAAGGCCCCCGCGCTTTTCGACAACAGCGCCTATTCCATGAAGGACTTCTACCGCGACTACGGGGTCCACATGCCCGGCAAGTCCTACGTCGAAGGCTCGACCAAGGGCTCGGTCACTCTTTTCAACTCCTGCGGCCGCTCCGACGGCGCCGCGGTCGTCATCGTGACCACCGCCGAGAAGGCCAAGGCCCTGGGCCTCGAGGTCCTCGCCGAGATCAAAGGCTGGGGCTTCATGGGCAACGACCCGGCGCACATGGGCGTGTCCCCCGCGCTCGCCGCTCCCGTCGCGCTGCAGCGCGCCGGCGCCAAGTTCGAGGACCTCGACAACATCGAGCTGCACGAGCCCTTCGCCGCGACGGTGCTTTCCATCTTCAAGCTCGGCAAGGATAAGTTCGGCCACGACTGGGCCGCCAAAAACGCCTCCGGCGCGCTCAACCCCAACGGCGGCTCCATCGCCGTCGGCCACCCGCTCGGCGCCACGGGCGCGCGCCTCATGCTCAACCTCGTGCACGCGCTGCGCGCCAATCCGAAAGGCAAACTCGGCATGCTCGCGGCCTGCGCCGGCGGCGGCATGGGCGGCGCTTTGGTCGTCGAGAAGCGTTAGGGCCGCGCCCCGGCCGGACTAGCGCTTCGGCGCCAGCTTGAGCCAGGGCTTTCCGGGCGACGCTTTCACGACGCCCAGGGCGGGAGCCAGCATCGGCGTCTGCTCCATGTTCTGCAGGCGCGCCGCGCGCTCGACGGCCGGGCGCACGAACTCGTAGATTTCAGCGGTCGTCAGCGCGCGGTCGCCGTCGGCGTCCGCCGCCCCGTGCAGCGCTTCGAGCAGGTAGGCCGTGAGCAGCCCGTGCCTACGCTCGGGATGGCCGGCGCTAATCTGGTTGGACGCCGCCGCCGCCAGCACGACGGCGTTGGGCGCCGCCGGCGCCTGCACCGCGTTCACGAGCGGACGCGCCCCTTTGGCCAGCAGCGAGCGCACCCCCTGACCGGAGAAGCAGGCGTCGAGCACCACGGTGACGTTCTTGGCCGGCAGCTTCGCCAGCGAGGCGTGGAGCTTGGAGACGGGATAGGCCGTGTCCTCGAGGTAATTGGGGTCGGCCTCATAAGGCATGAGATAGCCCTCGCCCGTGGCCGGGTTGGGCGCGCCGTGCCCCGCATAGTAGATGAATACCCGCGAGCGCGCTTCGACCCGGTTCTTGAGCCAGGAGCCGAGGTTCTTCTCCAGGTCGGTCTTCGTCGCCTGCGCGTCGGTCATCAAGAGGACGTTGCGCGGGTCGAAGCCCATGGCCAAGGTCAGGTAATCGTACATGGCGCGCGCGTCGCGCGCGGCGAAGTCCACCGCGGGGATGCCGGGCGAGCGGTATTTCTCGAGGCCGATGACCACCGCGTAAGCGTCGGGGTCCGCGGGCGTGGCCGACGCGGGCGGCCGGTCGAAATCGGCGACGGGAGCGGGAGCCGGCGCGGGTTTAGCCGCTTCCTCCGCGGGAGCCGGCGCGGCGGGTACCTCGACGCGGGCGACGAAGCGCTTGGCCTCAGGCTCCAGAGCCGCCCCGGCGTCGAGCCGGGCGAGATGGATCTTCCCTCCGCTTCGATACAGAATATGGCGACGGTCCGGCGTCAGCTGGGACGAGTAGGCGCTGTCGAACTCGGGGGCGCCGCTCGCGGCGAGCTTCTTGCCGCTCTTCAGATCCCAGAGCAGTAGCTCGTGCGCCCCGTTCATCTTCGAACTGCGCCATTGCAGGGCGTAGCGCCCATCGGCCGTTGGGCGCACCCAGTCGTTGCTGTAGGCCTGCGGGTTCTCCTTGGGAATCTTGGCGCGCAAGGTTCCGTCCAGGTTCCACGTCTTGAACCAGGCAACCCCTTCCCCCTGGGAGAGCAGGAAGCGGCCGTCGATGCTGACGCCCGGACGGTCCTTCTCGGTGCATTCGTCGAGGAAGGCCAGGCGCTTTCCCACCGTCATGTCCTTGAGCGCGCAGGTGTCCTGATCGGCGGCGACGCCCAGCAGGCGTCCGTCCATGTCGACGCCGCGAAATTCTTGATAGGGCCTGTTCAGCGGCTCATCGACGAAGCCCTTGTCGTCCTTATTGCGCCGGATTTGAGGCTGCACCTGCTCCGACCTCTTCGCCCCGTCGAGCGTGTAGATGCTGCGCTCCTGCATGCGGTAGACGTCGCCCTTCTCCGGATCGCTGTGTCCGTGGACGAGCCGCCACGAATCCACGATGGCGAACTTGGCGTCCGCACTGAAATAGCCGTAAGCTTCGCTGCAGGACGTGAGCCCGTGGCAGGCTCCCTCGGTGACGTGCAGGGTGCGCAGCGGTTTCTCTTCCTCGATGGAAACCAGGACGATGCGCGTCGTCTTGGCCGGCTCATCCCGAGGCTGCTGGATGATGCGCGCCAGCAGATAGCGGCCGTCCGGAGAGAAGTTCCCCGCGCTGAACGTGAAGCTGTCCTGCGCCCCGGCGCCCGCGACCTCCGGCCGGTCGATGCGGAACAACGGCTTTCCCTGCGGGATGGACCAGACCGTGATGGCGTTGTCCCCGTCGACGGCGGCCAATGCCCCGTCCGGGCTGACGGAGTTCGTCTCAGGAATGGATTTTAGCGGCGGACCGGCCTTCAACTCCCTGACGGAGGAAACGGGGGCCGGCGCAGCGAAGGAAGCGCGGGCAAGTCCGGCCAGAACGACGCAGAGAAGGAGGCGCATGCGTGGATTATGGCAAAGAGCCGCCCGGTTCGCGACGCCCCTCGAAATCCTCAGTGCTGGCACTTGAGGAAGCCGGCGCCGAAGAAGTGGGTCTGCTTGCCGTCGATGTTGCGCTCTTTCATCTGGACGATGGCGAGCATCGGGTCGCGCTCCTGGAAGAAGAAGCGGCGCGGGGGCTTGGAGCCTTTGGGCATATAAACGATGTGCAGCGAGAACTGGCATTGCATGTCGAGCTCGCTGCATTCGGTCTGGGTCCCGGCCTCGCCGATGGCCCATTCCTCGGCCTCGACGAAGCCCAGCATCGGGTTGAGCAGCCATTTGAGGTCGGCCTCGGTCAGCTTCAGCGGCACGCATTCGTCGGGCCCGACCATACGAATGCCGCCCTTCTTTTTGCCTTCGGCGACCTTGATGAGGGCGCGCAGCTCCATCTGTTTGCCGCGCGCGGCGACGCGTTGACGCGACGGCAACGTGCCCACGTCCACTTTAAGGAACGCGCCGGCCAAGGTGGGGTCGAGCTCGTCGGTGGGCGTCTTCACGACGATGCCGGCGAGCTTCACCGTGTCGGCGTCGGCGGTGCCGGGGTCCTCGGGCGCGGGTTTGGCCACCTTCGCGGCGGCCGGCTTCGGCTTGCCCGCGCGCGACTTGCGCTCCGCGGCGTCGGCGGCAAGCGGCAGCAGCAGCGCGGCCAGCAGCAGGATTTTCATCCGCGCGGGTGGTGCCTCGCGTGCGCGCCTTTGAGCGCGGCGGAATCCAGGTGGGTGTAGATCTGGGTGGTGGCCAGGTCGGCGTGGCCGAGCATCTCCTGAACGGCGCGCAGGTCCGCGCCCCCCTGCAGGAGATGGGTCGCGAAGGTGTGGCGCAGCAGGTGCGGGTGCAGCCGGTCCTTGAGCCCCGCGCGCACGCCCAGCTCCTTTAAACGCCGCCAGAACTGCACGCGCGACAGCTTGCGCCCCGAGCGGCCGAGGAACAGCTCGGGCGCGGGCGTCTTGAAACGTTTCTCGCGCTCGGCGAGGTAGAAACGCAGCGCGGTCAACGCGCGCGCGTGAATAGGGACGAGGCGCTCCTTAGAGCCTTTGCCGAGCACGCGCACCCACCCGTCGGTCAGGTTCACCGATTCCGGCTTGAGCGCCAGCAGCTCGGAGACGCGCAGGCCGCAGGCGTAAAGCGTTTCCAGTATCGCGCGGTCGCGTACGTCCTCGTAGGCCGTGCCCGACGGGGCGGCGAGCAGGCGGGCCGCGTCGTCCTTCGTGAGGTAACGCGGCAGGCGCGCGGGCCGGCGCGGCGACCGCACGGCCTCGGCGGGGTTGTCGGTGACGCGGCCTTCGACGGCTTGATAGACGAAAAACGCCTTGAGCGCCTCGGCCTTGCGGAACAGCGACGTGGCCTTCAGCCCGCGCTCCTTCTCCGACCACAGGAACTCATCGACGTGTTCGCGCTGGGCCTTCACCGGATCGACGCCTTTGGCCCCGGCCCAGGCCGTAAACGCCTTGAGGTCCGTGCCGTAGGCCGACACCGTGCGCGGCGAGAGTCCGCGCTCCAAGGTCAGGTAGCGGGCGAACTCCTCGAGGATGCCTTCGGCGGCCATGGCGTTAGTGTAGCCTATGAATCCCGCAAAAAGTAGCCGCCCCCGGCCGTGCGGGCCCGGGGGCGGCGTATCAGGTCCGACCCGTTACTTCTTGGAGCCGGACTTCGCCGCGGGCTTCTCATCGACGACGGCGGGAGCTTCCTCCGCCTCCGGCGTCTCGGCCGCGGGGGCGGCCACCAGGAACTTGGCGCGCAGGGCCTTCTCGAGCTTCTCGGCGGTATCGGCGTGGTGCTTGAGGAAGGCCTTGGCGTTCTCGCGTCCCTGGCCCAGGCGCTCGCCGTCGTACAGGAACCACGAGCCGGACTTCTCGACGAGCCCGCCTTCGACGCCCATGTCCACGAGGCAGCCCTCGCGCGACACGCCGAAGCCGTGGATCATCTCGAACTCCGCCGTGCGGTAGGGCGGGGCGACCTTGTTCTTGACGACCTTGACGCGCGCGCGCGCGCCGACCACGACGTCGCCTTCCTTGATGTTCTCGATGCGGCGGATCTCCATGCGCATCGTCGCGTAGAACTTCAGCGCCAGGCCGCCGGTCGTCGTCTCGGGGTTGCCGAACATGACGCCGATCTTGTTGCGGATCTGGTTGATGAAGATGAGGGTCGTCTTGCTGTGCGCGACGGCCGCGGTGAGCTTGCGCAGCGCCTGGGACATCAAGCGCGCCTGCAGGCCCATGTGGGAATCGCCCATCTCGCCCTCGATCTCGGCCTTGGGCACGAGCGCCGCGACGGAATCGATGACGATGATGTCGAGCGCCGAGGAGCGCACGAGTTTCTCGGTGATCTCGAGGGCTTCCTCGCCGCAGTCGGGCTGGGCGATGAGCAGGCCGTCGATATCGACGCCGAGGGCGCGCGCGTAGCCGGGGTCCATGGCGTGCTCCGCGTCGATGTAGGCCGCGGCGCCGCCGGCCTTCTGGGCCTGGGCGACCGCCTGCAGCGCGAGCGTGGTTTTACCGGAGGACTCGGGGCCGTAGATTTCGATTATGCGGCCCTTGGGGAAGCCGCCGACGCCCAGCGCGAGGTCGAGCGACAGCACCCCGGTGGGGATGACGTCGATCTTGATCTTCGCGGCGCGGTCGCCGAGCTTCATGACCGCTTCCTTGCCGTACGCCTTTTCGATCTGAGCCATCGCGAGCTCGAGGGCCTTCGTCTTACCGGATTCCATGTTTCCCATGTTTGTTTTGATCTCCCTCCTCGACCGCCTCACGCCGCGCGGTCTGAGGACGACAGTATAGCAGAGGTCTTGTTCGAACGCAAGTTCGATTTTTGTTCGATTGTTGTTCGATAGGCGTTCGAACGCCCTCCCCACTACATACGATTGAGGGGGTCGAAAAGTTCCCTCCCCCGCCCAGGCTTGACAGTTTTCATTACCAGGGCCATACTGCGCCCGGACGCAACGTCCGGGAGGCTTCATGGCACTGATCGGCTACTATAAGGGAGACCCGACCGAGCACCTGCTCGTGTACGCGGGCGACAAGCTCAAGCGCGAGGGCCCGGGCCTCTCGTTTTTCTACTGGGCCCCCAGCACCAGCATCGTCTCCATCCCCTCGGGCACGGTGGACGCGCCGTTCATCCTCAACGAGACCACCGGCAACTTCCAGGCGCTCACCATCCAAGGCCAGATCACCTACCAGGTCGTCGCGCCCAAGACCTTGTCGTCCATCCTCAACTTCACCATCGAACCCGGCAGCCGCCTGTACCGCTCGACCGACCCGGAGAAGCTCGCGCAGCGCATCGTCAACGTCGTGCAGTCGAGCGCGCGCGCCGAGCTGCTCAAGCTTTCGCTCGAGGACGCGCTCAAACGCTCCGACCAGCTCTCCTCGGCCGTGCTCGCCAAGACCAAGGCCGACGCCGCGCTCGCGTCCATGGGCGTGGCCATCGTGAGCCTGTATTTCAACTCGCTGCGCCCCACCCCGGAGATGGCCAAGGCCCTCGAGGCCGAATACCGCGAAGGCCTGCAGGTGAAGGCCGACCAGGCCATCTACAGCCGCCGCGCGCTGGCCGTCGAGCAGGAGCGCAAGATCAAGGAGAACGAGGTCAACACGTTGGTCACGCTCGAGCAGAAGCGCCAGGAGCTCGTCGCCCTCCAAGGCGAGAACGACAAGAAGAAGGCCGAGTTCGACGCGGCCGCCATCGAGACCAAGCTCAAGCCTTATAAGGGAATGGAGCCGCGCTCGCTGGTCGCGCTCGGGTTCAAGGAGCTGGGCGAAAACGCGCAGAAGATCGGCAACCTGACCATCACCCCCGAGCTCGTCGCCTCCCTCCTGCAGAAATGAACGCGTCCGCCGTCGCCCTCGAATCCATCCTCGTCGTCGTCAAACGCACGCCGCTCGAGGAGCTCGAAGCCCGCTTCAACTCGCGCGCCCAGGCGCGTTTCTACATCGAGCACGCGGGCCTGTCCTTCGACGAATACGCCGCCGCCCACGACGCGTACCGGCGCGCCGTGGACGCGCTCCAGCGGTCTTTGCCCCGGGGCGTGAAGGCGCAGACCATCGAGCGCTCGTTTTTGCCGAGCTTCAAGTTCTCGGGCCACGACCTCGTGGTCGTCATCGGCCCCGACGGCCTGGTCATCAACGCCGCCAAATACCTGACGCACGAGCCCATCCTCGCGCTCAACCCAGACCCCTCCCGCGTGGACGGCGTGCTCGTGCCGTTCGCCGCGGCCGACGGCCGCGCCGAGATCGACCGCGTCCTCGAAGGGCGCGCGTCCGTGCGTTTCCTCTCCATGGCCAAGGCCGAGCTCGCCGACGGCCAGACGTTGTACGCCGCCAACGACTTCTTCATCGGCGCGCGCACGCACGTGTCGGCGCGTTACCGCCTCGGCCTCGGCGGGCGCGCCGAGGAGCAGAGCTCCAGCGGCGTCATCGTCTCCACGGGCGCGGGCTCCACCGGCTGGATGAGCTCGGTGCTCAACGGCGCGGCGGGCGTGATGCGCGGCGGCAAGAAGCAGGGGGCGGCGCCTACGGCTAGGCTGCCGTGGGACTCCGACGAGCTTCTCTACGCAGTACGAGAGCCTTTTATAAGCAAGACATCGGCCGCCGCGCTGACGTTCGGGCGCTTCGGGCCCGACGACGCGCTCGTCGTCGAGTCGCGCATGCCGGAGAACGGCGTCATCTTCAGCGATGGCATCGAGTCGGATTACCTCGCCTTCAACTCCGGCGCGTCGGCCGTCATCCGCCTGGCCGAGCGCAAGGCGACCCTCGTCGCCCGCGGCTGACGCTGGAAATCGCGGCCGCGGCCTGCTAACCTACGACGGTGAGCGAGCCGAAAGACGGCGGCCTGCGCAGCGCGCTGCTCTACGCCTTCGCCGCGTTGCTCAGCGTCGGGGCGGCCTGGCTGCTGCTCGCCGCCGGGCCGCAGGCCGTCGCGGGGGCTTTGCCCCTTCCCCCGTCCCTCGACGGCGGCGGCCACGGCGCGGGCTCCCCTTTGCCCGGGCTCATCTTGCTGCAGGCGCTGGTCATCCTGCTGGCCTGCCGCGCCTGCGCCGGGCTCGCCCGGCGCCTCGGCCAGCCCGAGGTCGTCGGCGAGATCGCGGGCGGCCTGCTCCTGGGGCCGTCGGCCTTCGGCGCGTTGTGGCCGGGCGCCTACGCCGCGCTGTTTCCCCCTGATTCGCTGCTGGGTCTGCGGGCGCTAAGCCAGCTCGGGCTGCTCCTCTTCCTTTATGCCGTGGGCCTGGAGCTCGACTTAGGCATGCTCAAGACGCGCGCGCGCACGGCGGTGGCCGCGTCCCACGCCAGCATCGCCGCGCCGTTTTTGCTCGGCCTCGCGCTGGCGCTGTGGCTGCACCCGCGTTTCGCGCCGGGCGTGCCCTATCTGCCGTTCGCGTTATTCATGGGCATCGCCATGAGCGTGACGGCTTTCCCCGTGCTGGCGCGCATCCTCGTTGAGAAAGGCCTCGACAAGACGCCGCTGGGCGCGACCGCGCTCACCTGCGCGGCGGTCGATGACGTCACCGCCTGGTGCGGCCTGGCCGTCGTCGTCGGCCTGCTCGACGCGGGGGCGCGGCCGCTGGCCGTCATCGCCTCGGCCGCCGCGTTCATCGCCTTCATGCTTTTCATCGCGCGCCCCCTGCTCGCGCGCTGGCTGGAAAGCCGCCTGCGCGCCGGCGCTTCGGCGCGCGAGGTCGGCGCCTGGGCCATCGCGCTGCTGCTCGCTTCGGCCTTCGCCACGGAGTACATCGGCATCCACGCGTTGTTCGGCGCGTTTCTGGCCGGCGTCATCACCCCGCAGAACCCCGAGCTGCGCCGCGGCCTGGCCCGCCGCTTCGAGGAGTTCGCGGGCGCGGCGCTGCTGCCCCTGTTCTTCGCGCTGACCGGCCTGCGCACGCGCGTGGGACTGCTCGACGACCCGTTGTCCTGGCTCGCCTTCGCGCTCGTGCTGACGGCCGCCGTGACGGGCAAACTCGGCGCGAGCGCCGCCGTCGCGCGCGCCAGCGGCCTGCCCTGGCGCGAGTCGCTCGCCTTGGGCGCCCTCATGAACGCCCGGGGCCTCGTCGAGCTCGTCATCCTCAACGTCGGCTACGAGCTGGGCGTGCTGCCGCCCAAGGTGTTCGCGATGATGGTGCTCATGGCCTTGGCCACGACGGTGATGACCGGGCCGCTGCTCGACGCCTTCCTCGGCCGCGAAGCCGAACGCGCGCGGGCCTGCGCGCGCGCCTAATCCACGCCTTTGTAGAGGTCCTGGCGCAGAATCTGCATGGCGGTGCGCCACTCGACGGTGCGCTCGCCGTCCTTAAACGCCGGGATTTCCGCGGGGAACACGCGCAGGACGGTGTCGCCGTCGGACCACCAGAAGCGGTCGTTCTCGCGCTGCGGGTCGCCGTATTGCAGGGACAGGTCGGCGGCGAGCTCCTCGTGCGGCTTATCGCGGGAGCGTTTGGCGTTGTAGATGACCTGGATCTCGACGAGTTTTCCGCGCTTGAAGCCCAGGTGCAGCACCGACGTCCAGGTCGGGAAGGCCTTGGCCATGTTCGGCTCGAGCTTGTAGCGCTTCACGCGGCCGCGCGGATCGACCCAGGACGGCCAGTCGGCGGCGGGCGGGTAGATGCTCTGCACCTCTTCGAGCGTGTCGCCCAGGCGCAGCTCGGCGAGCACCGGCCGGATGCGGTCGTCGGCCGCGAACGCGGGCGCCGCCAGCAGGAGCAGAGCGAGCAGCGGGCCCACCTTATCTCCTGGTCTTGCGGCGCGTAGGCGCCTTGGCGATGTATTGCGGGCCGGCGAAGGTCTTGAAGGTGACCTTGCCGAGCTTGGTGATGAAGTCCTTCGCCGTGGTGTAGGAGCGGTTCTGGCCGGTGAGGACCGTCATCGCGTAGGCGCCGTCGGGCGTAAGAAAGATGGCTGAGTCGTGGCAGGCCTGGCGCAGCAGGCCGGTCTTGTGGGCGATTTCCCAATTAGCGGGCAGCCCCTTGGCGAGGCGGGACGCCTTCGGCTTCGGGTGTTTGAGAATCTGGAGCATCAGCGCGGAGGATTCCTTATCGACCGCCTCGCCCTTGTATATCTTCTCGAGGAGCATGGTCATCTCGCGCGCGGTCGTGTAGTTCTCGTGCATCACGCGACCGCCTTTGATGCTCATGCCTTCCTCGTAGATGCCGGTGTAGAGCAGGCCCATGCGCGGGAACTGCTGCTGCACGTAGCCCAGGCCCAGCCGGTCGAGGATCATCTTGGTCGCCGTGTTGTCGGACTCGGCGATCATGTGCACGAGCAGCTCGCGCACCGTGAGCTTGGAGCCGTCGTTGCGCCACTTAAGCGACCCGGAGCCCCCGACGCGGTTGCGCCGCGACACCACCATCTTCTCGTCGAGCGAGAGCTTGCCTTCGCGGATCTTGTAGAACGCGGCCACGAGCACGGGAACCTTGATGAGGGAGGCCGACGGGAACAGGTCGTCGGGGTGGTAGTCCCAGCGGCGGCCGCTCTTGAGGTCCTTGAGCGTGATGGCCACGCGCCCCGGGTAACGCGACGCCATGCGGCCGAGCTCGGCGGTCATGCGGTCGAAGGACGCCTGGCCGGCGTCCGACATCACGGGCTGCGCGGCCGTCGGCGCGGCCGGCGACATCGTGGGCTCGGGCGCCGGCGACATCGTGGCGGGCGGCGGCAGCACCGCGCCCGCGGGCTGCATCACCGCGGCGAAAGACGCCGGCGCGGGCACGTCCACGGCCTCGACGGATTCGTCCTCGGGGCGGCCGCCTTCCTCGGTCCAGTCGAGACGGTAGCCCAGGCCGTAGGACAGCCCCACCACCACGAGGGCGGAGAAAAGCAGCAGGTCGGCGCCCTGCGCGCGCAGGTGCTCCCAACGGATCTTCCTATCGACGACGATTCGGCTCATGGGATGGAGGGACGGGCGGGTCCTCACGAGGATAACAGGGGACGGGGCCCGCCGCAAGGGCGGGCCCCGTCGCTTCCCGTCGTCCTAGTTGGCCTTGACCGCCGGGCTCTTGGTGAAGACCAGCTTCTCGCCCGAAGGATCGGCGTCCACGTAGATGGTGGAGCCGGCCTCGAACTTCTTCATCAGGAGCTCCTCGGACAGAGGGTCCTCGACGGAGCGCTGGATGGCGCGGCCCAGCGGGCGCGCGCCGTAGTTCACGTCGAAGCCGGTCTTGATGAGGAACTTCTCGGTCTCCTCGGAGAACTCGATCTTGTAGCCCTGCGCCTCGATCTTGACCTTGACGCGGCCGAGCATGAGGGTGAGGATCTGCTTCATCTCGCCTTCCGACAGCGGGTGGAAGACGACGATGTCGCTGATGCGGTTGATGAACTCGGGGGAGAAGACGCGTTTGACCTCGTCCATCACGGTCTCCTTCATCTTCTTGTAGTCGCGCTCGTCCTGGTCGGCGTTGTTGGTGGACGAGGTGAAGCCCAAGGACTTGCCCTTGGAGATGAGGCGCGCGCCCACGTTGGAGGTCATGAGGATGACGGTGTTCTTGAACGACACCTTGTGGCCGAGGTTGTCGTTGAGGATGCCGTCCTCCATGACCTGCAGGAGGATGTTGAAGACGTCGGGGTGGGCCTTCTCGATCTCGTCGAGGAGCACCACGGAGTAGGGCTTGCGGCGCACCGCTTCGGTGAGCTGGCCGCCCTCTTCGTAGCCGACGTAGCCGGGAGGCGCGCCGATCAGGCGCGACACCGCGAACTTCTCCATGTATTCGGACATATCGACGCGGACCATCGCGTCCTCGTTGCCGAACATGAACTCGGCCAAGGCGCGGGCGAGCTCGGTTTTGCCGACGCCGGTGGGGCCGAGGAACAGGAAGGAGCCGATGGGCTTCTTCAAATCCTTGAGGCCGGCGCGCGAACGCCGTATCGCCTGCGAGATGACCTTGATGGCCTCTTCCTGGCCGATGACCCGCTTGTGCAGGCCCTCTTCCATGTGGACGAGTTTCTCGGTCTCGCTCTCGGTGAGCGCGGTGACGGGCACGCCGGTCCACTTGGACACGACGGCGGCGATGTCCTCGCCCATGATGGTGGGCGTGGACTGGTCGCGTTTCTCGCGCCACTTCTTCTTGGATTCCTCGAGCGCCTTGCGCATCTCCTTCTCTTTGTCGCGCAGGCGGGCGGCCTTCTCGTACTCCTGGCCCTGGATGGAGCCGGTCTTGTCCTTCACGATCTTCTCGATCTCGGCTTCCTTGTCCTTGAACTGGGGCGGCGTCGCCGAGGACTGCAGGCGCGCGCGCGACCCGGCCTCGTCGATGAGGTCGATGGCCTTGTCGGGCAGGAAACGCTCGGAGATGTAGCGGTCGGACAGCTCGGCGGCGGCGCGCAGGGCCGAGTCGTCGTATTTGATCTTGTGGTGCGCCTCGTATTTGTCCTTGAGGCCCTTGAGAATCTCGACCGTCTCATCGACCGACGGCGGGTCCACGACGATGGGCTGGAAGCGGCGCTCGAGCGCGGCGTCGTGCTCGATGTATTTGCGGTACTCATCCAGCGTGGTCGCGCCGATGGTCTGCAGCTCGCCGCGCGACAAGGCCGGCTTTATCATGTTGGACGCGTCGATGGCGCCTTCGGCCGCGCCGGCGCCGATGACGGTGTGCAGCTCGTCGATGAAGAGGATGACGGAGCCCTTGGAGCGGCGGATCTCCTCGATGATGTTCTTGAGGCGCTGCTCGAATTCGCCGCGGTACTTGGTGCCGGCCACGACCAGCGCGAGGTCGAGGGTGAGCACGCGCTTGGAGGCGAGGATCTCGGGCACGTCGCCGACCGAGATCTTCGACGCCAGGCCCTCGACGATGGCGGTTTTGCCAACGCCGGGGTCGCCGATGAGGACGGGGTTGTTCTTGGTGCGGCGGGCCAGGATCTGGATCATGCGCTCGATCTCATCGGCGCGGCCGATGACGGGGTCGAGCTTGCCCTCGCGCGCCATGGCCGTCAGGTCGCGGCCGAACTCGTCGAGCGTGGGGGTCTTGGACTTCGTGCGCGACGGGGAGCCCGACGCCGCGCCGGAGCCGCCGGCCGCGGGCTGTCCGCCGCCCTGCGCCTGCGACTGGCCTTCTCCCAAGAGATTGAGGACTTCCTCGCGCACCACGTCGAGGCGCAGGCCGAGGTTCTCCAGCACGCGCGCGGCCACGCCTTCTTCCTCGCGGATGAGGCCGAGCAGCAGGTGCTCCGTGCCGACGTAGGAGTGGCCCATGTGCTGGGCTTCTTCCACGGCGTATTCCAGGACCTTCTTGGCGCGGGGCGTGAAGGGGATCTCGCCCAGCAGCATGACGTTGTCGCCGGTGCCGACGATCTTCTCGATCTCGGAGCGCACGCGGCGCAGGTCCACGCCGAGGTTGGCGAGGACCTGGGCGGCGACGCCTTCGCCCAGCGCTATTAAGCCGAGCAGGATGTGCTCGGTGCCGACGTAATCGTGGTTGAGGCGCTTGGCTTCTTCCTGAGCGATCAGGATGACCCGCTGCGCACGCTCGGTGAATCGGTTCGACATAAATGGCTCCTGGGAAGCCCCTTCGCTTCCCTATATTAGTGACAGTATGACACCCCCGCATTACGCTTTCAAGGCGGGGGAGCGACGCGGCCATTCTACATATTTTGAGAGGCTCAACCCTTTTACCGACTTTTTAACCGTTCGTAATCACTTTCCGGGAACGGCGATTATACTGGGGAGGCACGGAGGCCTCATGAAAAGCGCCCTGCTCGCCGCGGCCGTCCTCGCCCTGCCGATGTTCGCCGACGCCGGCCCCAAATACGTGGTCCGCAACGGGCGCGCCGTGACCGGCGGCGGGGGCGGCGGCCATTCAGGCGGCGGCTCCGCCGCTCCGAGCGCGCCCGCCGTGGCCATGCGCTCCTCCGGCGGCAGCCCCGTTTACAGCGGCGGCGGCGGCCAGGCGTTCACGGGCGGCGGCGCGCGCCGCTCGAGCGGCGGCCACCACTCTTTTTACGGCGGCAACCGGCTCATGAGCCAGCGCGCCTATCGCGTGCCCCAGCGCGCCCTTGAAAGCGGCGGCTCCGGCGAGGCTCCGGCCGAGCCCACCACCGAGGAGGCCCCGCCGCATTTCTCCAAGCCCGGCGCGCTGATCCGCACCGAGGGCCACCGGCGCTTCGAATACGCCGAGCCCTCCTCGCCCGCCCGCACCACCGGCGTCGAGGCCGGCGAAATCGCGCTCAACTCCGGCAAGGCCTATCACGTCAACCGCTCGCACGGCCTGCGCGTCGGCGCGCCCGACACCTTGCCCGGCCGCAACCCGAGCGGCGGCTCCAGCGGCAACAACGGCGTCACGCCCAACAGCACCATCGTTTACGAGGGCGACGTGCGCCATAACGGCGCGCACGACAACCAGAACGGCGGCGGCAACGGAAACGGCCGCGGCAACGGAAACGGGAACGGCAATGGCAACGGCTTCGGCGGCGGCACCGGCTTCGACCCTTCCTTCTAGTTGCTATCCTCTCCGGCGTGGATCCGCGCGTCGTCCCGCCGCTGCCTGACGCCTGCCCCTGGAGCGGGTGGGCCCTGCCCGACATCAAACATTGCGAGGCGAACCTGTGCGCCGTCATCACGGCGCCGGCCAACACCTGGTCCAACCTCGCCTACGTGTTCGCGGGCCTCTACATCCTCTCGCGGCCCGGCCCGCGCGGCGCGCTGAAGGCCCGCGGCCTCGGGCCGGTGTGCCTCGCCATCGCCGCGACGTCGTTCGCCTTCCACGCCTCCTACACCTGGGCCGGCCAGTTCCTCGATTACGTCGGCATGTTCCTGCTCACCGGCTGGTGCCTCGGCCGCGCCCTGCTGCGCCTCGGGCTGGCGACGGAGCGCGGCGCGACGGCCGCCTGGGCGGGCCTCTTCGTCGCGAGCCTGGCCGCTTTGCTCGGCCTGCGCGCGCTGGGCTGGGGCGTGCAGTGGGTCATGATCGTGCAGGCGGCGGCCATCGCCGCCTTCGAGCTGCGCTTGATGGCGGCGCGGCGCGACGCGCCGACCTATAAGCCGTTGTTCGTCATGCTGGCCCTGCTCGTCGTGGGCTACGCGTGCTGGCACCTCGACCACACGTCCTGGTGCCGCCCCGACGACCACGTCTTCCAGCTCCACGCGTTGTGGCACCTGCTCACGGCCGCGGCGCTCGTCGCGGCCTGGCGCTTCCACGCCGGGGTGGACGCGGCGCGTCCGGCCGTTTAACGCGCGCGCAGCCGCGCGGCCTTTTCCGGTTCCTCGAGCTGGTCGTAGAGCCGCGCCGCGGCCTCGCGATGGACGAGGGCCTCTTCGTTTCGGCCTTGCGCGGCGCGACGGCGCGACACGGCTTCATGCAGAAGCGCCGCGCGCCCGGGCACGCAGTAGGCGTATTTCATGGTTTCATCCAACGCCGCCTCGTACCCCTTCTCATCGCCCAGCCGTTCGAACTGCTCCAACAGCCCTCCGGTGAAGGTGAACCGGACCATGCATTCGAACGCCTTCGAGGTCGTCGCGTTCTCATGTTTCGGCGCCGGGATCGCGATGGGTTTGGCGCGGAAGCGGCGGAGCTCGCCCCAGACCTCGTCGCGGCTCGGAAGCCTCCCGGCGGCCGCGTTTTCAAGACGTCGCCGGTTGTGACGATCGCAAATGCGGGAGATGGCGCAGATTTCCTCCACTTGCGCGGCGGACGCGCCGGCCTTCAGGAGGCTCATCGCCTTGTAGAAGTAGAACCCGCGCATGATGGGCACCTGTTTGGCGACGTCGCGCAGGTCGGCGGCCAGTTCGTGGTCGTTTTCCTTATCGATGCCCCGGCCCGACACCAGCGCCTCCCACATGAGCGCGTGCAGGTAGTCGCCGTGGTACGCGGGGTCGGTTTTAAACGCGCGCGCGACGAGCCGGATCTCTTTGAGCGCCTCCTCGTCGCGCCCCAGCTTATACAGCTGCACCGCCCGATGATGGCGCATCATCGGGCTTCCGCTCGATAACTCGACGGCCGCGTCGAACAGGCGCGTCGCTCCGGCCACGTCGCCCGAGGCCATGCGCGAATAGCCTTGAACGAGGTAGTCCTGGAGCCCCTCGGGATCCACCCGGCGCGCCTTCTCGTAGAGGCCCACGGCCTCCTGATAACGTCCCGCCCGCCGCAACCGCTCCGCGTGCGTGCGCAGGTCCGGGGACGGAGTCGCCGTGGGCCGTCCGGCATCTTGCGGGCTCGAGCCGGCGGGAGCCACGCCCAACGTCCCGCGGAGCTGCGCCTCGAGATCCGTCGCGGCCGTGGGATCGGATAACGCGAGATTCCGCTTCTCGTCGGGATCCGCGCGCAGGTCATAAACCTCGGCGGCCAGGCTCTCGAGATCCAGAATCAGCTTGCGTCCTTGCGCCGAGCGGAACGCGACCTTCGAATAGCGGTACAGATAGTCGGTCTCGGCCGCGGCGTCGAGCGTTTGCCTCTCGCCGTTCATCGCGGGCCGCAGGCTCACGCCCTGCGCCTGCGCGCCGAACCGTTCGTCGCCCACCCCCGCGAAGTCGAGCAAGGTCGGCGCCAGGTCCATCAACCTCACCTGGTCGTCCACCGTCCGCGGGGCGATGCCCGGGCCCGAAATCGCCAGCACCACGCGCAACGCCTCGTCGTAGAGCGTCGGGCCGTGGTCGATGCCGCCGCGTTCGAACAACTCCCCGCCGTGGTCGGACATCACGGCGACGACGACGCCGGTGGAGAGCCCCGGCAGGCGCGCCGCCGCTTCGAGGAAGGCTCCCACGCGTTCGTCGGCGAGCGCGACCTGCTCGTCGTAACGCGCCGCCCACGCCGCCTTCTGCTCGGCGGTCAGCGCCGGCATCCGCCCTTCGAGGTGGGCCCGGCGCAGGTCCCGGTACTCCTGCGCGCGGCCGCTCTCCTGGCCCTGGAACTGGCCGTGCGCGTCGTAGCCGTGCACGAACAGGAAAAACGGCTTGTCCCCGCGCCGCGCGAGCCAGTCGAGGGCTTGCGGCGCCGTCGTCTCGAAGCCGGCGAAGGGCTGCGAGTCGTAATACACGTCGAAGCCGCGCGCGAACCCGTAGGCCTTGTCCAAGCCGGCGTCGCCGGTGAACGCCGCGGTGTCGAACCCGGCGTCATGGAAGGCTTCCGCCAGCGTGCGTATCTCGGGGCGCAGGCGGGCGATGTCCGGGCTCCTGAAGCCGAGTCCGGCGAAGCCGGTCTCCGACACGCCGGCGCTGATGTAGCGGTTCTTAAGCCAGTGACGGCCGGGCATCACGGCGGTGAACACCGTCCCCATCGAAGGCAGGGTCCACGGCGCCTGCGCGACGGCGCCGCGGAAGTTCACGCCCGTCGCCGCGAAGCGGCTGAGCTTCGGCGCCTTGCCGAGACGGTCGGCGCGCAACGCGTCCACGCTGACGAGGATGACGCCGCGGGGGCGCGCGACGGGCGCGGCGGCCGCGGGCAGGGCCGTCAGCAGGAGGAGGAGGAGCCGCACGAGCGATAGCGCCGTCATGGGAGAGATGTTACCTTGAAAAGCTAGAATGCGGCCATGCGACGCATCCCCGCCGCCGGCATCAACCTCTTCCAGCTCATCTACATCCTCATCGATGAATACAAGAAGAGCTCCGGCCTCGAGCCGCTCAACCTCTCGCTGGGCAACCCCGACGGCGTGCCGCCCGAGGCGCTGCGCCGCCTCAAGGCCCGTTTCGCCCAGGATCCCGGCTACGACTACCACACCTACGCCGAAAGCCGCGACCTGCACGGCTTCGCCCGCGCCATGGTCCTGTTGCACGGCGGCGTGGACGTCGCCCGTCACGCGCACCTGGCGGCGCTGCCCACCGCGGGCATCAAAACCGCGAGCGCGCTCGTCCCGTTGGCCTGCGGCCTGCACCTGCCCGACCGCGCGCGGCGCGGGAGCTTCCGCGTCGCCTCCAACCTGCCGGCTTACGACGTCATCGGAACCTGGACCGACTCCTACCTCGCGGCCAAACGCGTCGTGTGGCCGCTCGTCTCGGCCGACAACATGCGCCTGAACGTCGGGCGCCTCAAAGAGGCTCTTAAAAAGGAAGGAACGGACCGCGCCGACCTCGTCTTCGTCATCCGCCCGGGCAACCCCGCCGCCGTGGGCGCTTCCGCCGCCGACTGGAAGGAGCTCATCGCGTTCTGCCTCGAGAAGGGCATGCGCCTGGTCAACGACGCGGCCTACGCGGGCCTGTGCGCGCCGGGCACCCACGTCTCGCTGGCCTCGGTCGCCAAGGACTACCCGGACCTGGAATGGCTCGAGCTGTATTCGGTGAGCAAGTCCTACAACGACCCGGGCGCGCGCCTGGGCGCGCTCATCGGCTCCAAGGATTTCGTCGAGGATTTCCAGCTCGTGAAGGGCAACACCGATTCCGGCCCCGTGCCCGGCGTGATGGCCGCCTACGGCGAGTTCCTCAACGACGCGGCGGCCGCGACGGCCGCGCTGCGCGACATCCGCGAGCTTTACGAGCGGCGCCTGGCCTACGTCATCCCGAAGCTCAAGGCCGCCGGTCTGCGCCCGGCGTGCGAGACGCAGGCCGGCTTCTTCACCCTCTGGAAGACGCCCGAAAGCGTGCTCGGCGCCAAGCTGCCCGTCGAAGGCCGCCACGAGGCCTTCAACCGCGCGGTCATCACCGCCACCGGCCTGGTCGGCGTGCATTTCTCGGCTCAAGACGAGGCCGGCAAACCCGAGCCGCTTATCCGCTACGCGGTGTGCGCCGACGTGCTCGACGCGAAGTTCCAGGCCCGCTTCGAAGAAGCGCTCTCCCGCCTGCGCCCGCAATACTAAGGAACGGACGGAAGTCAGACGCGACGGGAGCCCCGGGCAACGGCCTTTCGCCCTAGTTGGAGGCTTCGGCGGAGAGCGCGCGCGACTTGGCGCGCATCATGGCGGACACGCGGTCGAGGCGGCGGGAGAGGAGGATCTTCTCGGCCTCGGCGCGGCGCATGGCGGGGCTGGCCCAGATGGCCACGCGGCTGGGGGCGACCGCGGCCGGCGGCACGGCGGGCGGCAACGACGCGACGGCGTCGCGCAGCGTCTCGTCCACCTCCACGATGGCCTGCTCGGACTCGCCTTCCATGGACGCGTCGCGGCGCCCGGCGACGCCCATGACGAGGGCGGCGGCGAACACCGCTCCGAGGACCCAGCGCGTCGTCTTCGTGCCCTTCATGCCTTGAGTATGGCCGTAACGAAGGCCTCTCGGAAGGGTCGAAGGGCCTACCCGCGTCTAGGCCCCCCGTCGTAAAAAAACGATAAAAATGGGACCTCGGACCTCTTGCTCCCCCCCGCGGGACCATCATAAACTCCCGGCATGAGAGCGCCCGGCGCGCCCGCCTCCGGACCCGCGTCGAAGACCCTTCCGCCCGGCGTCGAGCTGCTCGCGCCGCTGTCCCCCGCCCACGCCGCCATCCTGACGCCCGAAGCCTTGGCCTTCGTCGCCGGCCTGCAGCGCGCCTTCGACCCCACGCGCCGCCGCCTGCTGGCCGCGCGCGTCGAACGCCAGACCCGGCTCGACGCCGGGGAACTGCCGACCCTCGACCCCGACACCGCGGAGCTCCGCCGCTCGGCCTGGACCGTGGCCAAGGCGCCCGCGGACCTGCTCGACCGGCGCGTCGAAATCACCGGCCCGCCCGAGCGCAAGATGGTCATCAACGCGCTGAACTCCGGCGCGAAGGTGTTCATGGCCGACTTCGAAGACTCCCACGCCCCCGCCTGGGAGCCCACCCTCGACGGCCAAGTCAATTTGCGCGACGCGGCGCGGCGGGCCATCTCCTTCGTCTCGCCCGAGGGTAAAACCTACGCGCTCAAGCCCCACACCGCCGTCTTGTTCTGCCGCCCGCGCGGCTGGCATCTCGACGAGAAACACGTGCGCGTCGATGGCGGCGTGATGTCCGCCTCGCTCTTCGATTTCGGGCTGTACGCCTTCCACAACGCGCACGCCCTGCTCGAACGCGGCAGCGGCCCGTTACTTCTACCTGCCCAAGATGGAGTCGGCGCTCGAGGCCCGGCTGTGGAACGACGTCTTCGTGCACGCGCAGCGCTCGCTCGGCCTGACCACCGGCAGCATCCGCGCCACCGTGCTCATCGAGACCTTGCCCGCGGCGTTCCAGATGGAGGAGATCCTCTGGGAGCTGCGCGCGCATTCCGCCGGGCTCAACTGCGGGCGCTGGGATTACATCTTCAGCTTCATCAAGCGCCTCGGCGCGCGCAAGGAGTTCCTCCTCGGCGACCGCGGCGGCCTGGGCATGACCCAGCCTTTCCTGCGCGCGTATTCGCGCCGTCTCATCGCGACCTGCCACCGCCGCGGCGCCCTTCGCCATGGGCGGCATGGCCGCGCAGATTCCCATCAAAGGCGACGACGCGGCCAACGAGGCCGCCATGGCCAAGGTGCGCGCCGACAAGGAGCGCGAGGCCGGCGACGGCCACGACGGCACCTGGGTGGCGCATCCCGGCCTGGTGCCGCTGGCCCAGGAGGTCTTCGACCGCCTCATGCCCGGCCCCAACCAGCTCGGCAAGCTCCCTTCGCCGGAGCCGACCGACGCGGACCTCGTGGCCGTCCCGTCCGTCCCCGTCACCGAGGAGGGCGCGCGGCTGAACCTCGCCGTCGGCCTGCAGTACCTCGCCGCCTGGCTGTCCGGCAACGGCTGCGTGCCCATCCGCAACCTGATGGAGGACGCCGCCACCGCCGAGATCTCGCGCGCGCAGATGTGGCAGTGGGTGCGCCACGGCGCGTTGTCCCCCGCGCGCGTCAAGACGCTTTTAAAGGAAGAGACTGAGCGGGCCCGCCTGAAGCCTGAGACGCGCTTCGACCCCGCCAAGCTGGACCTCGCCGCCCGGCTGTACGAGGACATGATCCTCGCGCCGCGCTGCGTGGAGTTCCTGACCGTTCCGGCGTACGAAAAAATCGACTAGGAGAGTCCATGACCAACCGTTACGAGAGCAAGAAGCTGGAGAAGATCTGGTCGACCGATAAGCGCTGGAAGGGCGTCAAGCGCCCCTACCGCGGCGCCGACGTCGTCCGGCTGCGCGGTTCCATCCGCCAGCACCACACCGTCGCCTTCCTGGGCGCCAAGAAGCTGTGGCACC
Source organism: uncultured Elusimicrobia bacterium (assembly GCA_965283875.1). GTDB lineage: Bacteria > Elusimicrobiota > Elusimicrobia > UBA1565 > UBA9628 > GWA2-66-18. The sequence goes on from CBDIQC010000001.1 coordinate 1,364,148, forward strand.
TGGTCAACACCGAGGACTACATCCACGCGCTCGGCGCCGTCACCGGCAACCAGGCCGTCCAGATGGTCCGCGCGGGCCTGAAGGCCATCTACGTCTCCGGCTGGCAGGTCGCCGCCGACGCCAACGACGCGGCGCAGACCTATCCCGACCAGAGCCTCTACCCCGCGCACTCCGTGCCCCATCTCGTGAAGCGCATCAACAACGCGCTGCTGCGCGCCGACCAGATCGACCACGCCAAGGGCACGAAGACCGTGCGCTCCTGGCTGGCCCCGATGGTCGCCGACGCCGAGGCCGGCTTCGGCGGACCCATCAACTCCTTCGAGCTCATGAAGGCCATGATCGAGGCGGGCGCCGCGGGCGTCCACTTCGAGGACCAGCTCGCCTCCGCCAAGAAATGCGGCCACCTGGGCGGCAAGGCGCTCGTGCCCACGCAGGAGTTCATCACCAAGCTCGTCTCGGCGCGTTTGGCCTCCGACGTGATGGGCATCCCCACCGTCATCATCGCCCGCACGGACGCCCACTCGGCGACCTTGCTCACCAGCGACTCCGACCCGCGCGACGTCCCCTACATCGCGTCCAAGGAGCGCACGCCCGACGGCTTCTTCCTGGCCAAGCCGGGCATCGAGTCGGCGATCGCGCGCGCGATCGCGTACGCGCCGTACTGCGACATGATCTGGATGGAGACCTCCACGCCCGACCTCGCCGAGGCCAAGCAGTTCGCGGAGGCCGTGCATAAGGTTTATCCCGGCAAGCTGCTCAGCTACAACTGCTCGCCGTCCTTCAACTGGCGCAAGAAGCTCGACGACGCGACCATCGCCAAGTTCCAGAAGGAGCTCGGCAAGATGGGCTACAGGTTCCAGTTCGTCACGCTCGCGGGCTTCCACAGCCTCAACTACGGCATGTTCGACCTGGCCAAAGCCTACCGCACCGAGGGCATGACGGCCTACACCCGGCTGCAGACCGCGGAGTTCGCCTCCGAGGCGTTCGGCTACCAGGCCACGCGCCATCAGGAGTTCGTCGGCACCGGCTACTTCGACGAGGTCAACTCGGTGGTGTCCGGCGGCCAGTCTTCGACGCTCGCGCTCAAGGGCTCGACCGAGGAGGAGCAGTTCCACTCCGACGTCAAGTCGGCGAAGGCCAAGGCGAAGAAGCCCGCGAAGGCCGGCGTTTAAGACTCATCCGTGACGGGGGCCGCCCCCGAAGGGGCGGCCCCGCGACTTTCCCATGCGCGCTCTCCTGCTCGCCGTTTTGCTCGCGACCCCCGCGTCCGCGGAGTCCTGGGCCGCGGACGCCTCCGCCGAGGCGGCCGCGCTGCTCGCGGCGCCCGCGCCCGTCTCCACCTTGCCCGGCCGCGGCCTGCACGTCTGGCGCGGGGCGGCGACCACGGTCCTCGTCTCGCCCGTCGTCGCGTCGGACCCCTTCGACCGCGCCGTCGTGTCGTGGAACGCGACCGGCCCCGCGCTCGTCGAGCTCGAGGCCGCCGGCGCCTGGCACGTGATGGGCCGCTGGGGCCCGCGCCCCCGCAGCGAATCGAACGGCCGCGTCGTCGTGGACACCTTGCGCCTGCCCGCGGCCGCGGCCGCGTTCCGCTTCCGGATCACGCCCGAGCCGGGCACGGTCGTGTCGCTGGTCGCGGTGACGCGTTGGCTCGACGCCGAGCGTCTCGGCGACGCCGGCCGCGCCTCGCCGGCCTGGGGCCGCGCGCTGCCCGTGCCGCAGCGCTCGCAGACCACCGAGGCCGTGGACGCCGCGCGCGTGTGCAGCCCGACCTCGCTGGCGATGGTCCTGCAGACCTACGGCGTCAACAAGCCCACGCGCGAGGTCGCGCTCGGCGTGTACGACCACGGCGCCGCTTTATACGGCAACTGGTCCTTCAACGTCGCCTACGCCCATCAGGTTTCCGGCATGACGGCGTACGTGGCGCGGCTCGGCTTCGAGGAAGCCGAGGCCGAAATCCTCGCCGGACGGCCCGTCGTCATCAGCCACAACTGGAACCGCGGCGAGCTGACCGGCGCGCCCATCAGCGAGACCGACGGGCATCTCATCGTCATCGTCGGCTTCGACGCGCGCGGCGACGTCGTGGTCAACGACCCCGCGGCGCGCCCCGGCACGGTGCGCCGCACCTACCGCCGCGCCGAGATCGCCCGCAGCTGGCTGCGCAACGGCGACGGCATCGCCTACATCCTGCGGCACGCGGGCACGCGTTGACCCTCGCGCTCGCCGCGTTGCTCGCGGCGGCGGCGCTCGCCGGGCCGGGCCTGGACGTCCAGGACAAACCTCTGCGTTTCACCGAGTCGCGCCGTCAGGCCACGGCCGCCTATATAAAGGAACGCTACGGCCGCGAAGACGGCGGCATCGCCATCGAGCCGCGCGTCATCGTGCTGCACTGGACCGGCCTGCCGACGCTCGAGGCGTCCTTCGCCGTCATGGACCCGGAAAGTTTGGGCGCCGGACGAGGGGACGTCGCGGCCGGCGGACGCGTGAACGTCTCCGCCCACTTCCTCGTGGACCGCGACGGGACGGCTTATCGCCTGATGCCCGAGACCGACATGGCGCGCCACGTCATCGGGCTGAACCTCTCGGCCGTGGGCATCGAGAACGTCGGCGGCGCGGGCGGGCGCGACGACCTCACCGCGGCCCAGGCCGCGACCAACGCCCGCCTGGTGCGCGCGCTCAAGGCGCGTCATCCGGACATCCAGTGGCTTATCGGCCACCATGAGTACCGCCGCTTCGAGGGGCACGCCTTATGGCGGGAGAAGGACCCGGCTTATCGCACAGAGAAGTCGGACCCGGGCGAACGTTTCATGCGCCGCGTGCGCGCGAAGGTTTCGGACCTCGGGCTCAGCGGCCCGCCGGGTCGATGACGTGCTGGCGGATGCGCGTGCCCTTGTTCTGGACGGCCCGCACGTAGCTCGGGTCATGGTTGTAGTGCCAGAAAGCCCGCGCGGGATCGCGCCGATAGCCGTGAATCTGCAGGTAGTTGGCCGACGAATAAACGGCGTCGTTCGCGTTGAACGGGTCGCGTCGCCCGCCGCTGGCGCTGCGGCCGTAGGCTTCGTAGCTTGACGGGCGGAACTGGGTGTACCCGAACGACGCGCCCGGGCTCGAGCCGATGATGTTGCTCGCGTTGTAGCGCCCGAGCTCGCCGGAGGCCTCGAGGCGCACCAGCGCCGCCTGATCGCGCACGGCCTGACGGTAACGCGCCGAGCCGGGGCGGGAATTCTCCACCTCGCGGCGCAGCGAAGCGGCGACGGGTCCGCCGCCCAGGAAGCGGCCGAAATTCGTCTCCTGCCAGAAAATGGCCAGCGGATGCTCGGGCGCCACGCCCCAGCGCTGCTGCGCCCGCTCCAGCGCGTTACGCGTCATGTCGTAAGCCCGGCGCGCGTTGCCCGGCGGGGGAGGAAGGCGCGGCCGCTCGGCCGGGGTACGGCGCGGGGCGGCCTCGTCCGGATCGCCTTGCTCTTCCTCCTCGGCGTCGTCCTCCGGCGCTCCGGGGAAAGGCGGATGGGGGAACTCCGTGAGCGGAACCTGGTCGGGCGCCGCGCGCATCCGTTCGAGGATGGACAGCGCCTCTTGCGCCGAGATCGGCGGGGGCTGGGGCGCGTCGGCGAGCGCCAACTGGAGATTGACCTCGTCCTCGACCGGCTCGACGCCGGCGGCGCTCAGCGCGTCGGCCACGACGCGTTTCTCCTCCTCCAGCGTCGTCGGGCGCCCTTTCGAGCGCAGGCTCGTCAACGCGCTCCTGACGCCCGCGCCCACCTGCTGGTCCGCCAAGAACTGCTGGCCCACGGGATCCTTGGAAAGCTCCATCGCCGCGCGCATCTCGGCTTTTTTCTCTCCCGGCGAGAACCCTTTGGCGTCATTGATGACGACCAGCGCTTGATTCCAATTGGACGGGGGCGTTTCAATATTGAGAATGGGCTTGGCGCCGGGTTTGGCGGCCGGTCTATTCCCGCGGGGCCGCGTTTGCGCGCGACGCGGCGCGCCGGAGCGCCCGGGGAACCGGGGGCTTCTTCCGACGGCGTGGCCGCGCCGCGGGGGATGTCGGGGGCCCGGTAGCTGGGCGCCGTCCCGGCCGAATACCCCGGCGAGCCGGCGTAACCCGTCAGCCGCGGGTCGCGCGCCGCCGCGTCGATGGCGGCGACGCGGGCGGCGTCCTCGGGCGTGCGCTGCGCGCCAGGCGCGGGCACGTCGGCGACCTTCAGCGCGCGCACGTTCGGCCGCGCGGCTGGCGCGGGCGCCGACTCGGGCTCGGGGGCGGGGGCGGGCTCCTCCGGAGCGGCCGAAGAAGCCGCGAACGGGTCCAAAACGGGCCGCTCCTCGGGCGTCGGCGCGGGCTCTTCCGGGGCCGACGGCGCCTCGGCCGGGCGGCGCAACATGAGGCGCGCCCCCGTATAGATGAACGCCGCCATTCCCGCGAGGAGCAGGATTTTTCTCATGTCCCCGATAGGGTAAGGCGTGGACGCGGCGGCGTCAAGCTTCGTTTGATTCTCGTCGAGGAATGCTTTAAACTCTAGTCACCATGAACCACGCCGAACCCTCCGCCGTCGTCGACGCGTCGAGCGCCGAGCTCCGCTCCAAGACCCTCCTGGTCATCTCCTCGCCGCAGCCCAAGAAGCGCTGGATCTACCAGCGGCTCAAGGAGCTCGGCCCCAAGACCATCCTCATCTCCTCGGAGGCCAACTGGGTCTCGAAGCTCACCGACGACTTCGTCGAGGTGGACCCGCTCGACGAGGTGGCCGCGGTCGCCAAGGTCGAGGAGCTGGTCAAGAAGCACAAGATCGACGGCGTCATCACCTTCTGGGAGAACGCGGTGCCGCTGACGGCGTCCTTGGCCCAGAAGTTCGGCTGGATCGGCCACGCGCCGCAGGCCGCGCTCAACGCGCGCAACAAGTACCTCACGCGCCAGACCCTCGAGAACGCCAAGCTCTCGAAGTACCAGCCCGCCTGGGCGCTCATCAAGCACCACTCCGACCTCGAGAAGGCGACGGCGCGCATCGGCTTCCCCCTCGTGCTCAAGCCCGCCTGGGGCGTGAAGAGCCAGTTCGTCGTCAAGCTCGACAGCCTCGACGAGGCCAAGAAGGCGTTCGACTACATCAAGACGAACATGACGCCCGCCTTCGACCCTATTTATAAATACGGCACGGACATCCTGGCCGAAGAATACCTCGATGGAGCCGAGATCGACGTCGATTTGCTGGTGCAGGACGGCGACATCAAATTCCACGCCTTCAACGACAACTTCCCCACCAAGGAGCCGTTCTTCGTCGAGACCGGCGACGCGATGCCGTCGCGCCACGAGGACCGCGACCTCTCCGACGTGCTCAAGATGGCCAAGGAGGTCGTCAAAGCGCTGGGCCTGACCAACGGCGCCCTGCACCTCGAGGCCAAGATCACCCCCGGCGGCCCGAAACTGATCGAACTCAACGCGCGCATGGGCGGCGACTACCTTTACGATTGGATCAAGACCGTCTGGGAAGTGGACCTCATCGAGGAGGCCTCGCGCATCGCGGTGGGCATGCCGAGCGCCCCGAAGCGCCTGAAGTCCCCGCGCTGCCATCTCGTCGGCAAATACCTCATCCCCGAGCATTCCGGCGTCGTGGTCAACGTGAAGCTGCCGCAGGCCAAGGCCGACCCGGCCAAGGTGCACGACATCACCGTGCAAAAGGAGCCCGGCGACGCCGTGCTCGTCCCGCCTGAGGGCTTCGAGACCATGGGCTGGATCGTCGGCCGCGGCGACACCTACGCGGAGGCCGAGGAGAACCTCGACGAGGTCGCGCGCCAGGTGGACGTCAACATCGCGCGCTTCGACTCCACCTCCTCGCTGGGCAAGACGCGCCGCAAGAACCGCTTCGGCGCCGCCCAGGTGTCGCGCGGGCGCATCCTGCAGTCGGCGCGCATCGAGAAGGTCCGCGGCGCGGACTTCGGCAAGAAGTCCCTGCACGTGGGCATCCTCTGCAACATCTTCGACGCCGAAGGCAGCGAGGAGAGCGCCGTGCACGCCGACCTCACGTCGGTGGGCAAGAACATCCAGAAGGCCGTCGAGAGCAAGGGCCACCGCGTCACGTTCTTCGACATGAACGAGACGCCCCTGCCCTTCGAGAAGATCGCCAACGCCAACGTGGACATGATCTTCAACGTCTGCGAGCGTATCAACAACTCCTCTCTTCTAGAACCCCACGCCGCGGCCATCCTCGACTGCCTGGGCATCCCCTACACGGGCTCCAACCCGCTCACGCTCGCCTTGTGCATCGACAAGATCAAGGTCAAGAAGATCCTCGAGCAGGCGGGCCTGCCCACGCCGAAGTTCGACTACGTGTTCCAGAAGGACGAGCCCATCCGCGAGGACCTGCGCTACCCGCTGATGGTCAAGCTCGCCAACACCGACAACTCCATCGGCATCTCCAACAACTCCGTGGTCACCAGCCTCAAGCAGCTCAAGGACCAGGTGAACATGCTCCTCGAGAAATACAACCGCCCCGTGCTCATCGAGGAGTTCATCGAGGGAGACGAGGTGGACGTTTCCATCATGGGCAACGAGGACCGCGTGAAGGTGCTGCCGCTCTCGCGCTCCATCTTCGACGACCTGCCCAAGGGCACCTGGGGCATCTACCCCTTCCAGGCGAAGTGGGAGAACGAGTCGGTCTATTCCAAGATCCGCGTCGAGCGCCCGGCCAAATACAGCCAGAAGCTCTCGGCCCTAATCTCCGAGATATGCCTGGACGCGTACCGCATGTTCGACTGCCACGACTACGCCCGCATCGAGGTGCGCGTGGACCGGTCCGGCAACCCCTACATCCTCGAGATCAACCCGAACCCGTCCATCAACGACGGCGACTGCGTGCCGGCGTGCGCGGAGGTCATCGGGCAGAACTATCCCGACTTCATCGAGGACATCATGAAGGAGTGCATTCGCCGCTACCGCGCCAAGCCTCCTTATTACCACCTGCAGAGCGCGATGGCCCCGATTTGAAGGTACTGGTCACCGGCGGCGCGGGCTACATCGGCAGCCACGCCGCGCTCGTCCTGCTCAAGGCGGGCCACGACGTCGTCTCGCTCGACAACTACTCCAACAGCTCGCCGGAGTCGCTGCGCCGCGCGGGCCGGCTCGCCGGGCGCGAGGCGCGCGCCGTCGAAGGCGACCTGCGCGACCGCGGCGCGGTCAACCGCCTCTTCCGCGAGGACCGCTACGACGCCGTCATCCATTTCGCGGGGCTGAAGGCCGTCGGCGAATCGGTCAAGAAGCCGCAGCTCTACCACGAGAACAACGTCGGCGGGACCCAGGTCCTGCTCGAGGCGATGGAGGGCGCGGGCTGCCGCCGCCTCGTCTTCTCCTCGTCGTGCACGGTGTACGGCGAGGTCCAGAAGTCGCCGGTGAACGAATCCCACCCGCGCGCGGCGTTCAACCCCTACGGCCAGACCAAGCTCGACATCGAGCTCCTGTGCGAGGGCCTGGCCAAAAGCGACCCCTCCTGGCGCATCGCGCTGCTGCGGTATTTCAACCCGGTCGGCGCCCATGAGTCCGGCGAGATCGGCGAGGACCCGCGCGGCGAGCCGAACAACCTCATGCCCTACGTCATGCAAACCGCGGTGGGCCGTCGCGAGCGCGTCAACGTGTGGGGCGGCGACTACGCCACCCCCGACGGCACCTGCCTGCGCGACTTCATCCACGTCATGGACCTGGTCGAAGGCCACGTCAAAGCGCTCGACGCGCTGGCTTCCTTCAAAGGCGCCGAGCCCGTGAACCTCGGCACCGGCCGCGCCCACTCCGTGCTCGAGCTCATCGCGGCGGCCTCCAAGGCCGCGGGCAAACGCATCCCGTGGGTGCTCGGGCCGCGCCGCGCCGGCGACGCGCCCGCCATCTGGGCCGACGCGTCGCTCGCCAAACGCAAGCTCGGCTGGGCCGCGACGCGCGACCTCGACGCGATGTGCCGCGACCATTACCGCTGGCAGACGAAGAACCCGGACGGTTATGGCCCCTGAGGCCCGGCTCTCGGTCGTCATCCCGGTCCATAACGCCGATGCGCGGCCTGCCCGAGCTGCGCCGCCGCCTGGCGGCCGCGCTGCCCGCCGCCGCCGAGGTCGTGTTCGTCGATGACGGCTCCGCCGACGGCACCGCCGCGCTGCTGAAGACGTTCCACGCCGAGGACGCGCGCTTCAAGGCCGTCCTGCTCTCGCGCCGCTTCGGCCACGGCGCCGCGGTCATGGCGGGGCTGGCCCGCGCCTCGGGCGACGCCGTCGTGCTCATGGACGGCGACGGCCAGGACCCGCCCGAGCTGCTCGGCCGGCTCGTCGAGGCCTGGAAAGGCGGCGCGCAGGTCGTGTACGCCGAGCGCACCGGCCGCGCCGAAGGCGGGCCGCGGCGCCTGCTGACCTGGGCGTTCTATCGCCTGCTCGCGCGCGTCGCCGACACGGCCATCCCGCTCGACTCGGGCGTGTTCTGCCTGCTCGACCGCAAGGCCGCCGACGCGTTGCGCGCGCTGCCCGAGCGCCACCGCTACCTGCCCGGCCTGCGCGCCTGGATCGGCTTCACGCAGGCGGCGGTGCCCTACGAACGCGCGCCGCGCCTGTCCTCGACGCCCAAACAGGGCGCCTGCGCGCTCGGCGGCTACGCCTTCGACGCCTTGTTCGCGTTCTCCGCCGTGCCGCTGCGGCTGGCCACGGTCCTGGGCCTGGCGCTGTCGCTGTGGTCGTTCGTGTACGGGGCGAAGGTCGTTTACGAGAAGCTGTTCACCGACAAGCCCATCATCGGCTGGACGTCCACCATCGCCGCCATCACCCTCATCGGCGGCACGACCTTGCTGACGCTCGGCATCATCGGCGAATACCTCGCGCGCATCTACGACGAGGTCAAGCGGCGGCCGTTGTTCCTCGAATCCGGCGTCGTCGGCTTCTGATCAGCGCACGCCCTGCATGCGCGACGGCGGCCAATACATGAACCACGCCTTTCCTTTGATGTAGCGCTCCTCGACGGGGCCCCAATAGCGGGAGTCGCAGGAGGCGTCGCGGTTGTCGCCCATCGCGAAATAAGACTTGGGCGGCACGACCACGGGGCCGAAGTGGTCCTTCATCACGTCCTGGAGCTCGACGTCGAGCTTGTGCGCCTGCCAGAGCTCCTGGTAACGCTCGCGCGACAGCTCCTTGGCGCGGACCGACTCCGGCTCGCGATACTGGTCCTTCCACTGGGCGTAGGGCTCGTCGGGCAGCGGCTGGTCGTTGAGGTAGAGGCGCCCGCCGATGACCTGGACCTTGTCGCCGGGGACGGCGACGACGCGTTTGATGAAATCCTTGCCGAACTGCATGGAGCCGCAATGCAGCTCGCGCGGGTCGTCCACGGGGAAGCGGAACACGATGACGTCGCCGCGGCTCACGGGCTTAAATGGAATGATGCGTTTACCGGAAAAGGGCACCCGCAGGCCGTACAGGAACTTGTTGACGAACAGGTGGTCGCCGATGAGCAAGGTCTTCTCCATCGAGCTCGACGGGATCTTGAAGGCCTGGAGCACGAAGGACATCAGGACCCACGCCAGCAGCGTGGCCGAGAAGACGGTGTCGGCCCACTCGATGTCCTCGCCGATGAAATAACGGCGGCTCTCCACGCTTTCGCCCTTGCTCCAGGCGCGCCAGAAGCCGATGCCGCCGGCGATGAAGCCGAGCGCGAGGCTGGGGTAGAGCTCGGAGGTCGAGACGACGTGCGACGCGATGGAGATGAAGCGCGCGCGGCTCTCGAAGGACATCGCGAGCACCATGGTCGCCGAGAACGCGGCCACGAAGTAGAAGACGCCGTGGAGGACGGCCGACTGCATGGCGCTGCGCGGGCCTCCGTCGTTCTGCAGGCGGCGCGCGTACCACATGTAGGCGCCCATCGCGAGGCCGACGAACAACAGTCTCTCTTCCATGTCGCTATTCCTCGTCGATCTTCAGGGCGGCCAGGAACGCCTCTTGCGGCACCTCGACGGTGCCGATCATCTTGGCGCGTTTCTTGCCTTCCTTCTGCTTCGACAGCAGCTTCTTCTTGCGGGTGATGTCGCCGCCGTAACACTTGGCGATGACGTCCTTGCGTTTGGCGCCGATGGTCTCGCGCGCGATGATCTTGCCGCCGACGCGGGCCTGGATGGCCACCTCGAAGTTCTGGCGGTCGATGAGCTCCTTGAGCTTCTCGCAGAGCTTGCGGCCGACGTCGTAGGACTTGTCCTTATGGACGATCTGGCTCAAAGCGTCCACGGGCTCGTTGTGGATGAGCACCTCGAGCTTGACCATCTCCGACTCGCGGTAGCCGATGGGCGCGTAGTCGAGGGTCGCGTAGCCCTTGGAGACCGACTTCAGCCGGTCGTAGAAGTTGACGACCATCTCGGCCAAGGGCAGCTCGTATTTGATGAGCATGCGCGTCGGCGAGAGGTACTCGATGCCCACGTACACGCCGCGCCTCTCCTTAATGAGGGTGAGCACGGGCTCCTGGTGCTCGATGGGCAGCACGATGGTGAGCAGGACGTAGGGCTCCTCGACGCGTTTGACCTCGCCGTGGTAGGGGAACTTGGCCGGGTTGTCGATGACCGCCCATTTGTCGTCGAAGGTCTGCAGGCGGTAAACGACGTTGGGTGCGGTGACGATGAGGTCGAGGTTGAACTCGCGCGTCAGGCGCTCCTTGACGATGTCCATGTGCAGCAGGCCCAGGAAGCCCAGGCGGTAGCCGAAGCCGAGCGCGATGGAGCTCTCCGCCGTGAAGTTGAACGAGGAGTCCTCGAGGTTGAGCTTGTCGAGCGCGTATTTGAGCGCGGTGTATTCGCTCTGGTCGATGGGGAAGATGCCGGCGAAAACGACCGGCTTGGCTTCCTTGTAGCCCGGCAGCGCCTCCGTCAGCTGGCGCTGCGACTCCATGACCGTGTCGCCGACGCGCACGGTGTGGATGTCCTTGATGCCGCAGATGAGGTAGCCGGCCTCGCCCGCCGACAGCTGCTGGGACGGGACCTGTTTGGGTTTGAGGAAGCCGACCTCCTCGACGACCGCCTCGGTCCCGGTCGAGAAGAAGCGGACCTTCATGCCCTTCTTGATGGTGCCGTTGACGACACGCAGCAGCAGGATGACGCCGCGGAACGTCGAATAGCTCGAGTCGAAGATGAGCGCGGCCAGCGGCGCGTCCACCTTGCCCGCCGGCGCCGGAATCTCGCGGATGATGGCGTCGAGCGTCTCCTGGATGCCGATGCCGCTTTTGGCGGAGATGAGCACCGGGTCCTCGATGATCTTGAGCGTGTCGAAGATCTGCTCGGTCACGCCCTCGACGTCGGCCGACGGCAGGTCGATCTTGTTGATGACCGGGATGACGCGCAGGCCGACGGCCTGGGCGAGCATGGCGTTGGCCAAGGTCTGGGCCTGCACGCCCTGGGTCGCGTCCACGACGAGCAGGGCGCCCTCGCAAGCGGCGAGCGCGCGGCTCACCTCGTAGGTGAAGTCCACGTGCCCGGGCGTGTCGATGAGGTTGAGCAGCCACTTCTCGCCGGCCGGGTCCGTGTAGTCCATGCGCACGGCCTTGGCCTTGATGGTGATGCCGCGCTCGCGCTCGAGCTCCATCGAGTCCATGATCTGCGCCTGCATGTCGCGGCGCGCGATGGTCCCGGTGGCTTCCAACAGGCGGTCCGCCAAGGTGGACTTGCCGTGGTCGATGTGGGCGATGATGGAGAAATTACGGATGCGGGAGGGGTCGCTCATCTGGTCCTCAGGAGTCCAGCTCGAGGAGGCGGCGAACCTCGTCTGATTCGGCGCAATTGACGGCCTTGGCCACGATCTTCTTGAGCTGGTCGTGGCGCAGCGTGCGCACGGCCTGCTTGACGCGCAGGAACATGCGCGGCGTCACCGACATCGCGTCCACGCCCAGGCCCACGAGCAGGGGCACGGCGCGCGGGTCGGACGTCATCTCGCCGCACACGCCCACCCACTTGCCGCGTTTGTGCGCGGCGGTGACGACCATCTCGAGCAGGCGGATGACGGCCGGGTGGAACGGGTCGTAGAGGTGCGTCACGTGCTCGTTGACGCGGTCCACGGCCAGCGTGTATTGGATGAGGTCGTTGGTGCCGATGGAGATGAAGTCCACGTGCGGCAGGAAGGCGTCGAGCAGCAGCGCGGTGGAGGGGATCTCGACCATGATGCCGAGCTCGATGCGCTCCTCGATCTTCACGCCTTCGGCGGCCAGCTCGGCTTCGGCCTGCTGGAGCAGGCGGCGCGCGGCCAGGACCTCGCCCACGGAGGACACCATGGGAATCATCACGCGCACCTTGCCCTTGAGCGAGGCCTTGAGGATGGCGCGCAGCTGGGTCTTGAACAGGTCGAGGTGGCGCAGGAACAGGCGCACCCCGCGCAGGCCCATGAAGGGGTTGGTCTCGGCCTTCGGCGCCTCGATGCCCAAGGTCGAGAGGCGGTCGCCGCCGATGTCGGCGGTGCGGATGATGACCTCGCGGCCCTCCATCGCCTTCACGGCGACGGTGTAGGCCTTCACCTGCTCCTCTTCCGAGGGCGGGGTCTCGCGGTTGAGGAAGAGGTACTCGCTGCGGAAGAGGCCGATGCCGTCGGGCTGCAGCGCCACCACGCTCTTGAGCTCCTCGGGCGCGTCGAGGTTGGCCTCCAGCTTGAAGGCCCGTCCGTCCAAAGTGACCGTGGGCAGGCCGCGCAGGTTGTCGAGGGATTTCTCCTGCTCGATGGCCTTCTTCTGCACCTTCTCGTATTTGGCGATGGTCTCGAGGCCGGGCGCGATGATGACCATGCCCTGCTCGCCGTCGAGGATGATCATGTCGCCGGTGCGCACGCGGCGGCTGACGTCGGAGAGCCCGACCACGGCCGGGATCTCCAGGCTCTGCGCCAGGATGGCGGTATGCGACGTCTTGCCGCCGAGGTCGGTGGCGAAGCCGAGAATCTTGGTGTCCTTGAGGCCCAACGTATCGGAGGGCAGGAGGTTGCGCGCGATGAGCACGCACTCCTCCTTGATTTCCGACAGGGGCTTCTTCTGCTGCTTCATCAGGTGCATCAGCAGCCGTTTGCCCACGTCGAAGAGGTCGTGGCGGCGCTCGCGGAAGAACTCGTCCTCCATCTTCTCGAACTGGCGGTTGACCTGCTCGAGGGCCTCGGAGAGCGCGAACTCGGCGTTGACGCCCTCCTCGACGATGCGTTTGGGGACGTCCTGCGTGATGAGGGTGTCCTTGAGGATGAGGCGGTGGGCGTCGATGAGCTTGGCGTGCTGCTTGCCGAGGACCTTGAGGACCTTCAGCTCCGCCGCGTCGAGGTCGCGGTGCGTCGCCTTCTGCGCCTGCTTGAAGCGGCGCACCTCCTCCTTGATGCGGTCCTTGGAGATGTCGATGCGCTCGACGACGATGTCCTCGTCCTCGACGACATAGGCGCGGCCGATGGAAATGCCGGGGCTGGCGGCGATTCCCTTAATAACGATCACGCGGCCCGCCTCCGACGACCGATGGCCGCGTGAATTTCTTTCATAAGCGACGCTCGGCTGCGCTTATTCTTCATCGAATTTTCTGATAAAGAGCTTCTCGAGAGCCTCGTGCACCTGGGTCTCGTCGGGGCCGTCGGCCTTGATGGTCATCGTCGAGCCGCTCTCCGCGGCGAGCAGCATCAGGCCCATGACGGATTTCCCGTTGACCTCGACGCCGTCCTTGACCACGATGACCTTGGACTTGAAGCGGGCGGCCTCCTGCACGAACAGGGCCGCGGGACGCGCGTGCAGGCCGAGGCGATTGGAAATCTTATAGTTCTTCACCATCATGGTCGCTTCCCTCGGCGGTGGACGCGACCATTCCCTCGGATAACCTCGGTCATAGCCCCCCCTCCCAGACGGCGCGCACGACGCCGACGGCGCCGGCCACGCCCCACGGCCCGACGCGTTCGGGCGCGGCGGCGGCGAGCAGGAAGGCGAGCCCTCCCAGCCAGCGCGTGTTTTCGTGCAGCGCGTTCGAATACAGCGCGGCGAAAACGGACAAGGCGCCCAGGCCGACCGCGGCCAGGCGCAGCTTCAGCGCGGCCTCGGCCGCGGGGATCTTGCACACCTCGAGCACGCCTTTCTCGCCGCCGGCGTAGCCCTGCGCGAGGCCCTTCCAGCGCGTCCAGAACGCGGGCCCGTTCCAGCCCAGGAGATAAAGCGCCGCCGGGGCCAGCGACCAGGCCTCGAGGCCCGCGCGGTACAAGACGAAGCCGAGCAGCAGCGCGGCGAAGGCGAGCGCCTGGCGCAGCGCGCCCCAGAAGAACGAATCCGCGGCGCCGGCCAGTCCCGTGGAGGCGGCGGTCTTGAGCGTCGCGGCGCGCGCCAGAAGCGCGGGGCGCTGCGCGGCGGGCGCGGCGGCGGCCTCCTCCTCGAGGCGGCACGTCATGCCCAGCACGAAGCCGACGGCGTAAGGGTTGGTGTTGAAGCAGGCGAGCTGGCGCGCGCGCGCGTCGGCGAGCGCGGCGGCGTCGCGGCCCCAGATCTTGACCAGCCACGGGTCGATCGCCCACGCGAAGCCCAGCGCCTGGCAGCGCTCCGGGCCGAAGGCGGACTGCAGGAGCAGCGAGCGCAGGAACAGCGCCGCCTTCTCGGCGAAGGTCACGGCCGCCTCCACAACGACACGAGCACCGAGCCGAGGCACGCCCACGGCGCGGCCATGAAGATCGCGCGCGCCGCGCCGCCCAACGTCTTCCAGCTCGCGAACCCGGACCACAGCGGCTGGGCCAGGCGCAGGACGAGGAAAACGAGCAGCGCGGTCATGACGAACTGCGCGACGAGCGAGGACGCGAGGTAGGCGCCCAGCAGGGTGCGGCCCTTGGCGGCGTCGCGGTCGGCGGCGCGGCCGAAGGCGGCGCGCGACGCGCGCAGCCGGCTCTCGGCGGCCTGATGGAGGCGGCCGGCCAGCAGTCCGGCGAAAAAAGCGCCCTCGAGCGGCAGGCGGCTGGGCCCCGCGCTCAGCAGCACGGCCGTGCCCGCGGCGACGGCCGCGTTCCAGGACAACGCGCCGCCCACGGGCAGCGCGCGCAGGCTGCACAGCTCGAGGGCCGCGCCCAGCGCCGCGCCGCGGCCGGGCTCGCCCAGCGCCGCGCCGAGCAGCGGCCCGAGCACGATGGGGCGCGAGAGAAGGAACGGGCCGACGGACGCGGTGTCGAGCTCGGCGGCCGCGACCACGGCGGCGCCGCCCCAGGCGGTGGCGAGCGCGCTCACCGGGCCCCCAGCGCGGCGGCGACGTCTTCGGCGGGGTCGCCCGGCAGGGCGCGCCCTTCCAGGCGCACGCCGCGCCCGGCGATGTCGGCCAGCGCCTTGCGGTCCTCGTCGTCGAGGAACAGCGCCTTGCCGAGCTGGACCTTGCCGGCGTTGTAGTGCAGGCCGCCGACGTTGACGAGTTTGACCGACAGCCCGGCTTCGAGCAGCTCGAGCGCCTCGGCGGGGCCGGGCACGAGCACGAGGGTGCGCTTGCTCTTCGCCGGCTCGGCGGCGAAGGCCGCGAGCGCGGCGGGCGCGGTCGAGACGACCTGCAGCGACACCGACGGGGGCATGGCCATCATCATGAGCGCGCGGGCGACCTCGTCGCCCGAGGACCACACGACGACGTGCTCCGCCTTGAGGTGCGGCAGCCAGCCTTCGACCACCTGGCCGTGCACGAGGCGGTCGTCGATGCGGACGAGCTCAACGGCCATGCCGCCCCGTTCCCGCGGCGAACATCTCTCGCACGTCGCGGATGGAGCGCTGCCCGTCCGCGACGACCTTCTCGACGAGGCTATGAAGGGTCAGCCGGTCCCGATTCGAGAAGGCGCACACCAGCATATAGAGATTCACGCCGCTCACCAGCTCCACGTTGCGCGCGTCCTTGATGAGGGGAAAGGAGAGATTGTTGGGCGTGCCGCCGGGCATGTCGGTGAAGACGACGACGCCGTCGGGCGACGCGAGGTCCTTGAGCGCCTTCTCGATGCGGTGTTTTATCTCGGGCACCGTCAGGCGCGAGGAGGTGGGCACGACGCGCACGCCGGCGGTCTGGCGGCCGACGATGGTCTCCGCGGCCTCCACGAGGTAGCCGCCGAACTCGCCGTGCGTCACGATGATGAAGTTGATCAATGCGCGATGTCCCGATGGAACTCCTGCACGGGGTGCCCCGAGGTGCGCAGGTTCTGCGCCAGCCAGCGCGTGCAGAACACCGAGCGGTGGCGCCCGCCGGTGCAGCCGACCGCGATGGTGAGGTAGGACTTGCCCTCCTTCACGTAGTGCGGCAGCAGGGTCTCGATGAGCTTGAGCCAGTCCTTGAGGAACTTCTTGGCCACGGGCTGCTTGAGGATGTACTGCTGCACGGGCGCGTCGAGGCCGGTCTTCGGGCGCAGGCCCTTGATGTAGTGGGGGTTGGGCAGGAAACGCACGTCCATGACGATGTCCGCGTCGATGGGCATGCCGTGTTTGAAGCCGAAGGACACGACCTGCAGCGTCATCTCGCGCGTGCGCGTGGTGCCCAGCGTCTCGGAGATCTTCTCCTTGAGCTCGCCCAACGTCAGATTGGTGGTGTCGATGACCTTGTCGGCCTCGGCCTTGATGGGCGCGAGCAGCTTGCGCTCCTGCTTGACCGCGTCGGCGATCTTGCCGCCGAGAGGATGGCGGTGGCGCGTCTCGGAGTAGCGATGCACGAGCGCGGCGTCGGCCGCGTCGAGGAACAGGATGCGCACGTCGAGCCCGCGCCCGCGCAGCTCCTTGACCAGCGGCGGCAGGAACTCGAGCGAGCGGCCCTCGCGCACGTCCATGCCGAGAGCGGCTTTGGTCATGGTCGGCGACTTCAGCACCAGGTTGGCGAAGTTGTCGAGCAGGGCGATGGGCAGGTTATCGACGCACGACCAGCCGAAATCCTCGAAGACCTTCAGCGCCTGGCTCTTGCCCGCGCCGGAGACGCCGGTGATGACGAAGACCTTGCGCGGCTCTTTGACGGCCTTGCGCTTCACGCGGGGCGCTCCTTGGAGCGCATCCGGTCGATGAGGCGCTGGTTGAACGTCTCGGCGGAGAAGTAGCCCTGCGTGCGCAGGCGCTGGTTGAGCGCGGCCACCTCGATCAAGACCGCGAGGTTGCGGCCCGGCGAGACGGGGATGCGGATGAGCGGAATCTCCACGTCGAGGATGGTGAGCTTCTTCGTTTCGAGGCCCGTGCGGTCGTAGGTCGTGTTCGCGTTCCAGGTCTCGAGGCGGATGGCCAGCTCGACGCGCGTGCGGTCGAGGATGGCGCCGATGCCGAAGAGGAGCTTGGCGTCGATGACGCCGAGGCCGCGCACCTCCATGTGGTTCTTCAGCGGCTCCGGGCAGGTGCCGCGCAGGTAGCCGCCGCGGCGGTGCTGGATCTGCACCGCGTCGTCGGCGACGAGGATGTGGCCGCGCTTGAGCAGCTCGAGCGCGCACTCGGACTTGCCGATGCCCGCCTCGCCCTGGATGAGCACGCCCAGGCCGTACACGTCCACGAGCACGCCGTGCACCGTCGTCGAGGGCGCCAGGCGCGACTCGAGCGCCTCGGAGAGCTCGGAGGTGAGCGTCGCCGTGTCGTACGCCGACTTCAGCAGCGGCACGTGGTGCTTGCGGCACGCGCCGATGAGCGCGGGCGGCACCACCGCGTTGTGCGTGACGATGACGCACGGCAGGCCTTCGACGGAGAGCATGGCCGAGAGCGCCTCGGACAGCTTCTTGGCGTCGGCCGCGCGCAGGTAGGCCTGCTCGCCGTTGCCGAAGATCTGGATGCGTTCGGCGCGGAAGCTCTCGGTGAAGCCCGAGAGCGCGAGGCCCGGCCGGTTGAGGTCGGGCACGGCGATGCGGCGGCCCAGCGACTTCTCGCCGGCGACCAGCTCGAGGCGCAGGCGTTCGCCCTGCTCCTTGAGAAGGTCGCCGACCGTCAGGTCCACGCGGCGCCTAGCGCCGAGCCCGGCGCACGGGCGAGATGATGCCGATGGTCTCGTCCTCGCGTTTGAAGACGACCTGGATGGTGTCGGTCGCCTTGTCGAGGAAGACCCGGAACTGCTGCTCGCCGCCGTCGAGCTCGGACGCGGCCTGCTCGGCGGTCATCGGCGTGACGGGCTGGCGGATGACGGCGAAATCGTTCTCGACGGGAGGCACGGCCTCGGCCATCGTGTCGGACGCCTTGGGCTTGTGCCGGCTCTTGATGCGCTCCTTGTGTTTCTTGAGCTGCACGTCGATCTTGTCGGTGGCGAGGTCGATGGCGGAGTAGAGGTCCGCGGCGGTCGCCTGCGAGCGGAAGGTCTGCCCGGGGGCGTGCACGATGACCTCGGCCTTCTGGGAACGCTTCTCCACGACGAGGAACACCTGTCCCCAGACGATGTGGTCGAAGTATTTCTGCGCCTTGCCGACCTTCTGTGAAACGTAATCGCGCAAGGGCTGGGTGACTTTGATGTTCTTCGCGGCGAGTTTAATCTCCATAGCGCGAGATTCTACCGCTTGGCCCCCGCCCTGTCAACGCGCGCCGCGCGCGGCGCGCGGTCGCAGGAGTTGACTCTATCTAAGGAAAAAAGCTATCTTGGACGGGCTCCGCTGGACGTTTCTTCGGGGCGCGGTCCCGCGTCGTCGGAGGGGATATCCACCGGCGGGTGCAAGTCTTAAAAAGCGTAATAAAACAAACGTTTTTTCTTGTGGATAGAGGGTTATCCACGCTTGTGCATAAACTGTGAAAACTTTGACCGCTGGGGAGCTCTGGGGACAAGCCGTGGCGCGCCTGCGCCCGGACATCGGCGAAGAGAACGCCGAGCTGTGGCTTAAACCCATCGAAGCGGCCGCGCTCGAGGACGGCGTTCTCCTCCTGAAAGTCCCCAACAAATTCTTCTCCGACGGCATCAAGGAGCGTTACCAGAAGAAGGTGCTCGCCGCGCTCAAAGAGCTGGCCGGCGCCGACATCGGCCTCGATTTCAAAGTGGAGCGCGACCTCACGCGCGTGCTGCCGTCTTCCGATCCCGTGCCGCAGGCGTCGGCGCAGAACGATTTCGCCGCCTCCGAGCTCAACCCGCGCTACACCTTCGAGACCTTCGTCATCGGCGAGTCCAACCGCCTCGCGCGCGCGACCGCGGAATCCATCGCCAAGAGCCCGGGCACGCAGTACAACCCCTACGTCATCTACGGCGGCGTGGGCCTGGGCAAGACGCATTTGATGCACTCCATCGGAAACGGCATCCGCCGGCAGCACCCCAAGGCGCGCGTGCTCTACACGACGAGCGAGCAGTTCGTCAACGAATACATCGGCGCGGTGCAGAACAACCAGCTCGACGCGTACCGCGCCAAATACCGCTCGCTGGACTGCCTGCTCATCGACGACATCCAGTTCCTCATCGGCAAGGAGCGCTCCGAACAGGAGTTCTTCCACACCTTCAACGCCCTCTTCGACAGCCGCAAGCAGATCATCGTGTCCTCGGACCGCTCCCCCAAGGAGATGTCGCCGCTCGAGCAGCGCCTCATCTCCCGCCTGGAGTGGGGCTTCGTGGCCGACATCAAGGCCCCGGACCTCGAGACGCGCATCGCCATCCTGCGCAAGAAGGCCGAGCTCGAGGGTTTCTCGGTGCCCGACGACGTCATCCTCTTCATCGCCTCCTCGGTCAAGACCAACGTGCGTTCGCTGGAAGGCTGCCTCATCCGCCTGAAGGCCTTCCAGGCGATGACCGGCGGGCCGCTCTCCGTGGACCACGCGCGCGAGATCCTCAAGGACGCGTTGACGCTCGACGACGGGTCGCCGGTGCGCGTGGAGACCATCCAGCGCGTCGTGGCGCTCAAGTACTCCGTCGAGGTCAAGGACCTCAAGGGGCACTCCCGCACCGCGTCCATCTCGATGCCCCGCCAGGTGGCGATGTACCTCTCCTGCGTGATGACGGAGATGTCCTCCACCGACATCGGCCGGGCCTTCGGCAACAAGGACCACTCGACGGTCCTTCACGCCAAGAAGAAAATCGAGAAGAAGGTCGAGGAAGACCCGTTTTTCCTCGAGCTCATCAACAAGCTCCAGTCCGACATCAAGGCGGCCGACCGTTGATTTTTTGTGAAGAAGCTGTGACGGGAACGTATTATCCGTGGACGGACGCCGCGCCTGTGGACAGAGTGGATAACTCCGCCGGGTTGTCCACAGGTATTGCCGGGCCCATCCCAACTGACGCGGGACTTATCCCCGGGTTCCCCCGCTCGATGAAGAAGAGGACGACGTAAAATGAAAATAACCATCAGCAAGGAAGAACTCTCGCAAGGGGTGCAGACCATCCAGTCGGCCCTGTCGAGCCGCACGACCTTGCCAATTCTCCTGAACTTCCTCCTGGAGACCGAGGACAAGCAGGTCAAGGTGGTTTCCACCGACCTCGAGATGGGCGTGAAGCACTACATAAAGGCGGACATCGAGTCCGACGGGTCCATCACCATCCCCGCGAAGAAGTTCGCGGACATCCTGCACTCGCTTCCCGACTCCCAGGACGTGGAGCTGACCGTGGACGCCGGCGGCAAGATCAGCCTCAAGTGCGGCCGCTCGCGCTTCGGCATCGTGGGTTCGCCCAAGTCCGAGTACCCCGTGCTGCCGGACTTCAACAAGTCCAGCGCCTTCGAGCTGCCGGCCGGGCTGATCGCGGGCATGGTCAAGAAGACCATCTTCGCGGCGTCCTCCGACGAGACCCGCCACGTGCTCAACGGCGTGTTCTGGTCGGCCAAGAAGGGCCAGCTCGAGATGGTGGCCACCGACGGTCGCCGGCTGGCCGTGTGCGCCAAAAAGGCGCTTCCGAAGGACAAGGATTTCGCGGTCATCGTGCCCACCAAGGTTCTCTCCGAGCTCCTGAGGCTGTGTTCCCTGATGGACATCGGCGAGGATTCCACCGAGCCCATGATGACCGCCGTCACCGATAACCAGATCACCTTCCAGCTCAAGGGCACGACGTTGCTCTCGCGGCTGGTCGGCGGCTCCTTCCCCAACTACGAGCAGGTCATCCCCAGCAAGCGCGAGGTCATCTTCACCGCGCCGACCAAGGAGCTGCTCGCGGTCACCAAACGCGCGTCGTTGTGCGCGGTGGACCGGGGTGGCTCCGTCAAATACGCCTTGAAGAAGGGGCAGCTGCACGTCACCGCCTCCTCCCAGGCCAACGAGTTCAACGAGGACCTCGCCGTGACGTACGACGGCGCCGAGTTCTCCGTCGCTTTCAACCCGCAGTTCGTCATGGACGCGCTCAAACACGTGGATTCCGACAAGGTTACGGTGGCGATGACGAGCCCCGTCAACCCCGCGCTGTTCGAGCCCGTGGGCGAGGGTGAGTACAAATTCGTCGTGATGCCGATGAGGCTGTAATCGATTGATCCGTAAAGACGAAAAGCCGGGACGCTGGTCGTCCGCCAGCGATCTGGTCAAAAGCTTCACGTACCGCGCCGGGACGGCCAACGACAAGCTGGCCCTGCTCAACGCGGTGTGGGACAAGGAGTGCGGCGCCTTCGCGAAGCATTGGTCGCTGGTGGCCGTGAAGAAAGGCGTGTTGTTCGTGCGGCCGAAAAGCGCCGCGGCCGGGCAGGAGCTGCACATGCGGGCCGGGGGCCTCGTGAAGGCCCTCAACAAGTATTTCAGTCGTCCGTGGTTGACGGCCGTGAAGACGACGTACCGTTAGTCAAATTTTGAGGCAGACGTCGAGTTAGTCCAGGGTAGGTATCCTAGGAGGAACGATGTCAGAAGCCGCGATGGAGACGACGATGGGCAAAGAAGACGACAAGTACGACTCTTCTAAGATCCAGGTCCTTGAGGGCCTGGAGGCGGTGCGCAAGCGCCCCGCCATGTACATCGGCAGCACCGGCCCCGCCGGTCTGCATCACCTGGTTTACGAGGTCGTCGACAACTCCGTCGACGAGATCCTCGCGGGGCGCTGCACCAGCGTCACCGTCACCATCCACCAGGGCAACTCGTTGACCGTCCAGGACGACGGCTCGGGCATCCCCGTGGATCCGATGCGCGACCCCAAGCTCCCGGCGAACCTGCGCGGCAAGTCCGCGCTCGAGGTCATCTTGACCGTGCTGCACGCCGGCGGCAAGTTCGACAAGGGCGCCTACAAGGTGTCCGGCGGCCTGCACGGCGTCGGCGTGACCTGCGTCAACGCGCTCTCGGAGTGGTTGAAGGCCGAGGTGCACAAGGACGGGAAGATCTACGTCCAGGAGTACAAACGCGGCAAGCCCGACTACGACGTCAAGCAGGTGGGCAAAACCGAGGACCACGGCACGAAGATCTCCTTCAAGCCCGACCCCGACATCTTCAACGGCCACCAGTTCTCCTACGACACCCTGTCCAACCGCCTGCGCGAGCTGGCGTTCCTCAACGCCGGCGCGAAGATCACCATCATCGACGAGCGCGAGGACAAGAAGCACACCTTCTTCTACGAGGGCGGCATCGCGCAGTTCGTGAAGCATCTCAACGGCAACAAGAAGGTGATGCACGCCGAGCCCATCTACATGACCAAGGAGCGCGACGAGATCGGCGTCGATTTCGCCATCCAGTACAACGACGACTACTCGGAGAACGTCTATTCCTTCGTCAACAACATCAAGACGCACGAGGGCGGCACGCACCTGTCCGGCTTCCGCTCGGCGCTGACGCGCGTCATCAACGACTACATCAAGAAGTACGACTTCCTCAAGGGCAAGAACTACGCGGTGACCGGCGACGACGTGCGCGAGGGCCTGTGCTCGGTGCTCTCCGTCAAGGTCCCCAACCCGCAGTTCGAAGGCCAGACCAAGACCAAGCTCGGCAACCAGGAGGTCGAAGGCATCGTCAAGTCCGTCGTCGGCGAAGCCCTCATCACCTTCTTCGAGGAGAACCCCTCCACCGCCAAGGCCATCTGCGCCAAAGGCATCGCCGCCGCCGAGGCGCGCGAGGCCGCGCGCAAGGCCAAGGAGCTCACCCGCCGCAAAGGCGTGCTCGACGGCTCGAGCCTGCCCGGCAAGCTCGCCGACTGCCAGGAGCGCGACCCGGAGCGCTCCGAGCTGTTCATCGTCGAGGGCGACTCGGCCGGCGGGTCGGCCAAGCAGGGCCGCGACCGCGTGTTCCAGGCCATCCTGCCCATCAAGGGCAAGATTCTCAACGTGGAGAAGGCCCGCCTCGTCAAAATCCTTTCCAACGACGAGGTGCGCACCCTCATCTCCGCCATCGGCACGGGCATCGGCGAGGGCGAAGAGGGCCTCAAGCTCGACAAGCTGCGCTACCACAAGCTCATCATCATGGCCGACGCCGACGTGGACGGCCAGCACATCCGCACGCTGATCCTCACCTTCTTCTACCGCCAGATGAAGCAACTGGTGGAGAACGGCCACATCTACATCGCCCAGCCGCCGCTGTTCAAGGTCAAGAAGGGCAAGACCGAGATGTACATCGACAACGACGAGAAGATGGAGCAGTGGCTCCTCAACGAAGGCCGCAACACGGTGAAGGTCACCGCGTTCAACCCGGCCAACGGCAAATCCAAGGAGCTCGACAGCGAGGACCTGCGCGACCTGCTCAAGGTCATCGCGGAGCTCGAGAGCCTGCTGCGCCACATCGAGCGCAAAGGCCTGCACCTCGAGAACTTCATCGAGTTCAACAACGCCGGCAAATACCCGCTCTTCCGCGTCGAGGAGACGGCCGGCGAATACAAGTTCTTCTACTCCGACAAGGAGTGGAAGGCCTACCGCGACGCCTACGTGGCCGAGCAGAAGACCAAGCTCCTCGCCGAGCGCGCCGAGAAGACCAAGAAGGCTCCCGCCAAAGGCGAGAAGGCCCCTGCCGAAGGCGAGGCGCCCGTCGTGGACCTCGACACCGCGATGTCGGAGGCCGACGAGGAATCCCTCGAGCCCGACTACCAGGAGCTCTGGGAGATGCCCAAGCTCGCCAAGGTCGCCGACAAGCTCAAGGACCTCGGCCTCGACGTGAAGTGGTACGAGGTCACGCGCGACGAGAAGACCAAGCCTTTGTTCCGCGCCAAGACCCAGCACGCGGAGACCGACGGCTACTCCCTGCGCGACCTGCTCGAATCCGTCCGCGAGGCCGGCCGCTCCGGCGCGCAGATCCAGCGCTACAAGGGTCTCGGTGAAATGAACCCCGAGCAGCTCTGGGAGACGACGATGGACCCCAAGCGCCGCCGCCTGCTGAAGGTGGTGCTGCAGGACCCGGCCGACGCCGAGCTCGCCTTCACGACGCTGATGGGCGACAAGGTGGAGCCGCGCCGGCAGTTCATCGAGAAGCACGCGAAAGAAGTCAAAAATCTCGACATCTAACCTCGGAGACCATCGACCATGAGCAAGCCCGAGCAGCCCGAACTGACGCCCGAGAATTTCGGCAACATCATCAACCGCGACCTGGGCGCGGAGATGCGCGGCTCCTACATCGATTACTCGATGTCGGTGATCGTCGGCCGCGCCTTGCCCGACGTGCGCGACGGCCTCAAGCCCGTGCACCGGCGCATCCTCTACGCGATGCACGACGAGGGTCTCGCCTCGAACAAGAAGTACTCCAAGTGCGCCGGCGTCGTCGGTGAGGTGCTCAAGAAGTACCACCCGCACGGCGACTCCGCGGTGTACGACGCCATGGTCCGCATGGTGCAGGACTTCTCCCTTCTCCACCCCCTCATCGACGGCCAGGGCAACTTCGGCTCCGTTGACGGCGACCCCGCCGCCGCCTACCGCTACACCGAGGCCCGCCTCGCCAAGATCGCCGAGGAAGTGATGGCCGACATCGACCAGGACACGGTCGATTTCACTCCCAACTTCGACGGCACCACCACCGAGCCCGCCGTCATGCCCGCCAAGGTGCCCAACCTGCTCGTCAACGGCTCCTCGGGCATCGCCGTCGGCATGGCCACCAATATCCCCCCGCACAACCTCTCCGAGGTCTGCGAGGCGGCCATCGAATTGATCAAGAACCCCAAGATCGAGTCGAAGGACCTGATGAAGATCATCAAGGGCCCCGACTTCCCCACCGGCGGCATCGTGCGCGGCAAAGCCGGCATCAAGGATTACTTCGAGACCGGCCGCGGCTCCGTGCGCGTCCAGGCCAAGACCGACATCGAGGACATCAAGGGCAACCGCCAGGCCATCATCATCCACGAGCTCCCGTACCAGGTCAACAAGGCGACCTTGCTCGAGACCATCGCCGAGCTCGTGCGCGACAAGAAGATTCCCGACATCTCCGACATCCGCGACGAGTCCGACCGCAAGGGCATGCGCGTGGTCATCGAGATCAAGCGCGACGGCAACGCGAACGTGGTCCTCAACCAGCTGCTCAAGCACACGCAGATGGAGACCACCTTCGGCGTCATCCTGCTCTCGCTCGTCGATATGCGCCCCCGCGTCATGGGCGTGCGCGACATGCTGGGCCACTTCCTGCAGCACCGCAAGGTCGTCGTCACGCGGCGCACGAAGTTCCAGCTGCGCAAGTGCCTCGACCGGGCCCACATCCTCGAGGGCCTCATCATCGCGGTCAAGAACATCGACCGCGTCATCAAGATCATCCGCGGCGCCCAGGACACCGACGACGCGCGCACGCAGCTCATCGAGGCGTTCGAGCTGTCGAAGATCCAGACCAACGCCATCCTCGAGATGCGCCTGGCCAACCTGACGAAGCTGTCGGTGGGCGACCTGCAGAACGAATACGACGGCCTGGTCACGCGCATCGCCGAGCTCAAGGCCATCCTGGCCGACGTGAAGAAGGTTTACGCCATCATCTCGACCGAGCTCGAAGAGGTCAAGAAGGCGTTCGGCAAGACCCGCCAGACCCAGATCACCTCCGAGGCGGCCGAGATGTCGCTGGAGGACCTCATCCAGAAGGAGGAGGTCGTCATCTCCTTCTCCAACACCGGCTACGTCAAGCGCATCCCCGTGGCGACGTACCAGGCCCAGGGCCGCGGCGGCAAAGGCATCACCGGCGCCGACGTGAAGGAAGAGGACTTCATCGAGCACTTCTTCGTCACTGATACCCACGCCGCTCTTCTGTTCTTCACGAACAGGGGCCGGGTTTTCGCTTTGAAGGCGTACGAGATTCCCGAAGGCAACCGCACGTCCCGCGGCAAAGCCGTCGTGAACCTCCTGGCGCTGACCGGCGAGGAGAAGGTCACCTCCGCCATCGCCATCCGCTCCTTCGACGAGAAGAAGGGGCAGGAGAGCTTCCTGGCCATGTGCACGCGCAACGGCACGGCCAAGAAGACCCCGCTCTCGGACTTCGAGAACATCCGGCGCTCGGGCATCATCGCCATCAGCTTGGACGAGGGCGACGTGCTCGTCGAGGTCCAGCACACGTCCGGCAAGGACGAGCTGCTCATCGCGACCAAGGACGGCATGGCCATCCGTTTCCCGGAGAGCGACATCCGCTCGATGGGCCGCGGCGCGGGCGGCGTGAAGGGCATCCGGCTGAGCCAGGGCGACCTGGTCATCGGCATGGAAGCCTTCCCGCCGAACTCGAAGAAAACCATGCTCACGGTCTGCGAGCACGGCCACGGCAAACGCACCGACCTTTCCGAGTACCGCGGCCAGCACCGCGGCGGCGGCGGCGTCATCACCATCAAGGGCACCGACGGCCGCAACGGCGCGGTCATCGGCGTCAAACTCGTCACCGACGACGAGGACCTGATGGTCATGACCGAGAAGGGCAAGGCCATCCGCCTGCGCTGCAAGGAGATTAAGACGATCTCGCGAAACACGCAGGGCGTGCGCCTGGTCAAGCTCGACGAGGGCGACCGCGTCTCGCGCGTGGCCCCCATCGCGGTGGAGCCGCCGGTTTCCCCCGAGCTGCCCATCGACGGCGGCGGCAAGTGAGGACCGCGGCGCGTTGAAGCGGCACCTCCTGAGCCTGGCCCTCGCCGTCGCCTTCGCGGCGGCGGGGGCCGGGACCGCCGCGGCCGAGCTCGTGCTCGAAAGCGTGGCCTGGCAGAGCGGGCGCGTCGAGCGCCCGCCGCGCCCGCTCAAGTTCGCGGACGCGACGACCGTCTCGCTCCCGAAGAAGGGAGCGCCGCGTCTGCGCGCCAAGGCCGTGCTCAAGAACCGCGGGCCGAAGTCGGTCGAAGGCATCCTCGTGCGCTACACCGTTTCGGCGCGCCTGGTCCCGGACCGCAACGTCGCCGCCGAGGCCGCCTGGGCGCTGCCCTGCCTCGTGGACGAGCGCCGCGTGCCCAAGATCGGGCCTAACCAGGTGCTCGAGGCGCCGCTGACGCTGACGCCGGGGCTCGAGAACTACCTGCGCCGCATCGCGCGCCAGGGCTTCCGGGCCAACATGCTCAAGGTTTCCGCGATGATCGAGACGCACGCCGACGGCGCCGTGCGCGTGCAGGAAGCGCTCCTGGAGGTCACGCCGTGAACGACCTCGGGAGCATCCGCAAGGACGCGGCCAGGGCGAAGAAGGGCCTGCGCGAGCGCAACCCCAAGTGGGAGGCGGCGCTCGACGCGCTCCTGGCGCTCGACGAGAAACATCGCGCCCTCATGACCGAGGTCGAGGCGATGCGAGCCAAACGCAACGCCTCCTCGCAGGAGATCGGCAAAGCCAAGGCGTCCAAAGACGAGGCGAAGGCCGCGGCCTTGATGGCCGAGGTCGGCGCGCTCAAGACCGCCATGGCCGAGAAGGAGCCCCAGCTGGCCGCGCTCGACGCCGAAGTGAGAGCCGCGGCGCTCGAGCTGCCGCACGTCCCGCACGAGTCCGTGCCCGTCGGCAAAGACGAGACGCAGAACCCCGAGGTCCGCAAACACGGGACGCCGCGCGTTTTCGACTTCAAGGCACTGGATCATCAGACGGTCGGCGAGAAAATCCGCGCGCTCGACCTGGCGGCCGGCGCCAAGCTGTCCGGCTCGCGCTTCGCCCTCTGGAAAGGGCCGGGCGCCAAGCTTCTGCGCGCGCTGGGCAACTTCTTGCTCGACCGCCACGAGAAGGCCGGTTACGTCGAGGTCCACCCGCCCTACCTCGTGAAGCCCGAGATCATGGAAGGCACCGGCCAGCTGCCCAAGTTCGAGGCGGACATGTACAAGACGGTGAACCAGGAAGGCGATAAGACCACGACCCTCTACCTCATCTCCACCTCCGAGATCTCGCTGACCAACATGGTGCGCGACGAGATCCTCGCCGCCGACCGGCTTCCGATGAAGCTGACCGCCTTCACGCCGTGTTTCCGCCAAGAGGCCGGCTCCTACGGCAAAGACGTGCGCGGCGTCATCCGCAACCACCAGTTCGACAAGGTGGAGCTCGTCTGGATCACCAAGCCCGAGGACTCTCTCGCCGCGCTCGAGACGCTCACCGCCGACGCCGAAGGCGTGCTCGCGGCCCTCGAGCTTCCCTATCGCGTCATCCAGCTGTGCACCGGCGACATGGGCTTCTCCGCGCGCAAAACCTACGACATCGAGGTGTGGATGCCGTCGGAGTCGAAGTACCGCGAGATCTCGTCGTGCTCCGACTGCGGCGACTTCCAGGCCCGGCGCATGGCCGCGCGTTTCAAACGCGACGCCAAGTCCCCGGCCGAGCTCGTCCACACCCTCAACGGGTCGGGCGTCGCCGTCGGGCGCCTGGCCGCCGCCATCCTCGAGAACTTCCAGCAGGCCGACGGGTCCGTGTCCATCCCCAAAGCCCTCGTCCCCTACTTCGGGGCCGAGCGCATCGCGGCATAAACATGGCGCGCGGCCTCAAGAAGCTGGAAACGGTCGTCGCGCGCCTGCTGTCGGCGAAGGGCTGCCCCTGGGACCGCGCCCAGACCCACCAGACCCTCATCCCCTACCTGCGCGAGGAGTCCAAGGAGCTCGCCGACGCGCTCAAGGGCGGGCGCTGGCACGAGATCGAGGACGAGCTCGGCGACATCCTCTTCCACGTCTATTTCCACAGCAAGATCGCGGAGAAGGCCGGGAACTTCTCCATCTCCGACGTGGCGGAGAGCCAGGCGGTCAAGCTCATGCGCCGCCACCCGCACGTGTTCGGGCGCACCCGCAAGTTCAAGAGCGAGAAGGACGTCCGCCGGCACTGGGACGAGATCAAATCCGTCGAGCGCGCGACCCGCGCCAAAGAAGTCGCGGCCCGCGAAGCGCGACGCAAGAAACGTTGACGGCGGCGACCGTCGAATCAGGGGGCTAGGATGTTCTTCGAAGGGCCGGAGAAGAAGGTGGAGTTGGCGCTGGCGCCGGGGCAGCCGTCGCTGCGCTCGCGCGGCAAGGCGTATTGGTCCAAGGTCGTGGAGCGGGCCAACGCCCAGATCCTGTCCGAGGTCAGCAACGAGCAGATGGACGCCTACCTGCTCAGCGAGTCGAGCCTTTTCGTCACCGACACCTGGCTGACCATGATCACCTGCGGCCGCACCGACCTCGTGTCGGCCGTCGAGATGTTGTGCGCCGACCTGGGCCGGGAGAACTTCCAGTACCTGGTCTATGAGCGCAAAAACGCCCACTTCCAGGAATACCAGCCCTCGAACTTCTTCGACGACGCCAAACGCCTGGCCGGGCTGATGCCGGGCAAGTCGTACCGTTTCGGCGACGGCGACGACCACCACGTCTTCCTCTTCCATCTCGACAAGCCCTACGACCCGCCCTCCGACGACCTCACGCTCGAGATCCTCATGCACGGCGTGGACGCCGCCGCGGCGCGCGTGTTCATGTCCGGGCCCGAGCACCGCAAGGACCACATCCGCGAGAAATCCGGCGTGTGGTCCATCATCCCGGGCTTCAAGGTGGACGACCATCTTTTCGAGCCGATGGGTTACTCGCTCAACGCCATCAAGGGCACGCGCTACTACACCTTCCACGTCACGCCGCAGAAGATCGGCTCCTACGTCAGCTTCGAGACCAACCAGGTCGGCGCCGACGCCAACGAGATCGTCGCGCGCGTGCTCGACATCTTCCAGCCGCAGTCCTGCGACGTCATCCTCTTCCAGCCCCAGGGCACGCGCAAGAAGGTGCGCTGTTATTACCCCATCAAGCGCTCCGTGCGCCAGAACCTGGCCTGCGGCTACCGCGTGACCTTCGACCACCACTTCAAGCCGCTCGAGGGGCCCGTGCCGGCCTTCGAGATCGCCCTCTGACATGAAGGTCCGAGGCGCGAAGTGGGCCGACGAGGTTTATCAGGGCATCGTGCGCACGGGGTTCCGCCTCAAGAAGCGGATTTTCAAGGGCAAGTCCCCCTTCCAAACCGTCGAGGTCGTGTTGACCGCCGGCCACGGCAAGCTCCTGCTCATCGACGGCATGACCATGGTCTCGGAGCGCGACGAGTTCGTCTATCACGAGATGATCGCCCACCCGCCGCTGTTCACGCACCCGCGGCCGCGCCGCGTGCTCGTCATCGGCGGCGGCGACGGCGGCACGGTGCGCGAGGTGCTGCGCCACAAGAGCGTGGAGCTGTGCGTGCTCGTCGAGATCGACGGCATGGTCGTGGACGCCTGCCGCAAGCACATCCCGCTGACGGCCGCCGCGTTGTCGGATAAACGCGCCCGCGTCGTCATCGACGACGGCGTCGCCTACGTGAAAAAGACCTCGGAGCGCTTCGACGTCGTCATCGTCGATTCCACCGAGCCGTTCGGCCCGGCCAAGGAGCTGTTCGGGCCCGCCTTCTACCGCGACGTGCGGCGCGTGCTCACCGAGGACGGCATCGTGGTGAGCCAGGGCGGCTCTCCGTTCTACGAGATCTCGACCATCAAGAACCTGTTCCGCCTGCTCAAGCCCGTGTTCCCCGTGCGCGAGGCGTTCCTCTTCAACAACCTGACCTACCCCGGGGGCTTGTGGGCGTTCACCTGGGGCTCCAAGAAGCGCCACCCCGTGCGGGACTTCGACCCGCGCCGCGTCGCCCGCGCCGGCCTGCCGCTGCGCTGGTACAACGCGGACATCCATCGCGCGGCGTTCGCCCTGCCGCAGTTCCTCAAGAAGGAAATCGGCCGGTGAAGCCGAAGGACTTCGCGGTCGCCGCCGACATCGCGAAGGCCGAGACGTTGCCGGCCGCGGCGTTCACCGACCCGGCGTTCCTGGAGCGCGAGCTGGGGGCGTTGTTCCCGGCGCAGTGGCTCGTGGTGCCCGAGCCCACGGGTTCCGAGGCCCGCGCCGACGAACGACCCTGGGCGGAGCGGCTGCGCCAGCGCGGCGCGCGCGCGCCCGTGTCGGTGCTCGAGAAGCCGCTTTTCCTGCAACGCGGCTGGCGCGACACGTCTTTGCGCCTGCTGCCCAACGTCTGCACCCACGCCTGGTACCCGCTCGTCGCCGGGCCGCAGCGCGGCGAGCGGCTCGTCTGCGCCCAGCACGGCCGCCAGTTCGACGGCGCCGGCAAGGTCCTCTCTCAGCCGGGCTTCAAGAGCTTCCGCGCCTGCGACCACCTGGCCGCCTTCCCGACCGAGGAGCTCGGCCCGCTGTTGTTCACCTGCCTGGGCAAGCCGCGCGGCCCCTTCGAGAAGCTGTTCGCGCCGCTGCGCGCCTCGCTCGGCGCGCTGCCGCTGGAGCGGCTGCAGCGGCGCCCCCAGTCCGGCGATTTGCGCGAGGTGGACGGCAACTGGAAGCAGCACGCCTGGAACTACATGGACAAGTTCCACGTGCAGTTCATCCACAAGGCGCCGGGCGGCCTGGCCGACGCCATCGATTTGCCGTCCTATCAAACCGAGCTCTACGACGGCAGCGCGCTGCAGTGGGCCTGGGCCAAGAACCCCGAGGCCGGTTTCGACCCCTCCTTGCTGCCCGCGCGTTTCCGCGACGCCGGCGGGCGCCGGGTGTTCGCGTTGTGGTGGTTCGTGTTCCCGGGGCTCACCTTGAACTTCTACCCGTGGGGGCTGTCCGTGAACCTGTACGAGCCCGTCGCGGGCCGCCCGGAGAAAACTTTGTTCCGCTGGTACGCCTACTCCTGGGACGACGCGAAGTTCGCGCGCCGCGACGAGTTATGGCTGTCCGGGCAGGTGGACGCCGAAGACGTCGAAGCGATGGCCCAGGTCCGCAAAGGCGCGCGCTCCGGCCTGGCCCCGCGCGGCCGCTTCTCCCCCACCGAGGAAACCGGCCCCCACTGGTTCCACCGCGCCGTCAGCCAGGCGCTTTAGCGCGTCGAGTAGCCGCTGACGGAGACGTATTCGTTGAACCAGGCGTGCGAGCCGTGGACGTATTGGCTGATGAACAGGTGGCCGGAGACGTTGGCTTGGCCGACCGCGCGGCCGTCCTTATAAAGGGTCCCGCTGCCCGACAGCGAAGTCGAGCCCGACACGAAGCCCGAGCCGTTCTGGCACGAGCCGCTGACGTGCGCCGTGCCGTCCACGCGGACGCTGCCGCGCGAGCCGTCCGGGCCGTTGACCGGGATGTCGCCGTCGAAGCGGATCCAGCCGCTGAAGTGGCCCGAGCCGCCGTTCCACGCCGAGCAGTGGATGGAGCCGCTGCCGCGCACGTAGCCCGAGCCTGACACCGAGCCCGCGGCCGTCGCGGCGCGGGCGGCGGGACGCACGGCGGCGCCGTTGACGGGCGTAAACACCGGCGACTCGAAAGCGGCGGAAGACGGTAGAGCCAGGCCGGCCTGCGCGGCGAGCGCGGCGACGCGGTCGGAGACGGTCAGCGCGGTGGCGGCCGAGGACGGAACGCTGAGGAGCAAGGCGAGCGCGGCGGAGAGGGTCTTCATGCGCCGATTCTACCCGAAAGGCCCAGCCGACGTCTAGGCCGCGCGCGTCAGGGCCAGTCGGCGGGAATGCGCAGGCGCGCGCGCAGGTCCTGGCGCATGGTCGCGAAGCACGATTTCACCGAGCCCGGCGCGTAGGCGGGCACCTGGAAAAAATCGGCCTGGCGCTCCCAGCCTTTGCGCGCCTCGCCGCGCGCGGCGTAGTCGTAATATAAGGACAGGGCCAGGCCCAGGTATTCCCCCGCGTGTTTCTGCAGATCGTCTTTCATGCGGGCGAGCGCGGCCTCTTTGCGGGCGATTTCTTTGGCGTAATAATCGGGGTACGAGTCGGAGACGTCCACGAAGCGGCCTTTGCGCGGCTCGTGCAAGGTGGTCTTAAACGCGCTGCGCGACACCGTGCCGAACTCCTCGCAGCCCACGGACAGGAAGCGCCCGAGCGGCAGGTCGCGCGACGCGATGAGGGTTTTCTCCCCCGCCGAGATGAAGCGCCCCTCGGCGAAGCTGCCGGCCGGCTCGATCTTCAGGCCGCGCGCGGCCAGCAGGCGCAAGGTGGTCGCGTTGAGCGCGGGGATGGTCGAGCGGTAGGCGATGACGCGCGAGCCGTCGCCCAGCAGGTCGGGCATGCCGCGGCCGACCGGGCCCGCGTCGAGGTCGAGGCGCTCCGCCGTTCCCGGGTGGGTCCAGACCATGTAGGCGCGGTCCGGGAGCAGGGCGTACACTTCGAGGCGGTTGCCGGTCGAGCCGTCGCGGCCGAACACCACGGCGGCCAACGGGAAGGGTTTGCCCTTGCGCACGACCTTGTCGCGGACGGTCCAGCCGGCGGCCGCCTGCTCGGCGAGCGGCGCGGCCAGAGGGTCGGCGGCCGCGGCGCAGACGGCCAGCAGCGCGGCGAGCGCGAGGCTCACCGCGAGACGAGCCAGCGCCGGCGCACGAGCTCCTCGGCGACCTGCACCGAGTTGAGCGCCGCGCCCTTGAGCAGGTTGTCGGAGACGACCCACAAGGCCAGCTCGCGAGACGTCGCGCCGGGGCGCACGCGGCCGGCTTCGACGGGGCCGCGCCCGGCCACCGACAGCGGGGTCGGGTAGTCGCCGTCCTTGGACAGGAGCAGGCCCGGGGTGCGGCGCATCAGCGCCTTCGCCTTGGCGGCGGAAAGCGGCTTGCCGAAGGTGAGCCAGGCCGCGAGCGCGTGGCCGCGCACCGTGGGCACGCGAACGGCGGTCACCGAGACCTTCATCTTCGGCGCGTTCCAGACCTTGCGCAGCTCCGCGGAGACCTTGTTCTCCTCGCTGGAGCGGCCGGACGCGTCGAAGCGGCCGACCTGCGGCACGACGTTGGCCGAGATGGCGCGCGGCAGGGCCTTGGACGCGGGCTCCGACGGCGACGGCGCGCGCCCGTCGGAGAGCAGCGCGAGGCGGCGGCTCGCGTTCTGGCCGAAGAACTCGTTGAGGGCGGCCTTGCCGGCGCCGGACACGGCCTGATAAGACGCGATGCGCGCCTCGCGCACGCCGGCGGCGGCGTGCAGGGCCGCGGCGGCCACCGCGAGGCCGGTCATCGTGCAGTTGGGGCCGGCGATGAGGCGGCGGTCGCGGCGCAGCGCGGAGGCGTTGACCTCGGGGATGACGAGCGGGACCTTGGGGTCGAGCCGGAAGGCGGCCGAGTCGTCGATGACCCACACGCCGGCCTTGGCCAGCGCGGGGCCGTGTTCGAGCGACACCTCGTCGGAGCTGACCAGGAAAACCACGTCGCAGGTGGCCAGCGCCGCGCGGTCGGGCCCGGGCGCGGCGATGCGGCGTCCGCGGAAACGCACCCAGGACTTCGCGCGCCCCGAGGAGAAGGGGCGCAGCTCGCCGACGGGGAAACGCCGGCGGTCGAGCAAGGCCACCAGCTCGCGGCCGACCATGCCGGTCGCGCCGACCACGCCGACGACGAGCTTAGTTCTGGGCATAAGGCACCATGTAGGCGTCGGAGTAGCCGACCTGTCCGGACACGTCGCGCGCCGCGCCGCGCAGCCACGTGCCGGCGACGGGCGCCTTGTTGCCCGGAATCGAGAACGCGTAGGGAGGCTTGCGGATCACCTTGGAGATGCGCGTCCAGTCGAGCTGGTCGCGCGACGCCTCGACCCAGCCCTCGGCGATGTCCTCGCCGGCGGCCGAGAAACGCGCGACGACCTTGGAGCCCAGGCGCGCCGCGGAGAACTCGGCCACGTTGACGGCGGGCTCGTCGGGCGCGGGCGGGACGAGCTTGATGGCGATGGCCGGCGCGATGTTGTTGATGGGCGTCTGCAGAGCGCCGGCGGCCGAACGCGGCGCCACGCCGAGGATGGAGCGGTTGTTCCACGCGCGGGTCTCGCGCGCGGCGCTGGGGTCCTCTATATCGGCCGCGGCGAGGATGGGCGCGCTCGAGGCGCGGGTGAACCAGTTCGTCGGCGACCAGATGGCGAGGTAGTTGTCCGCGTTGAAGCTGACCATCGCGACGGGCACCTCGGCCCAGAACCACTCGCCCGAGCCCACGCCGTCCACGCGCGACTGCGGGTCCGGCTCGACGGGCATCTCCGAGGTTTCGGTGAGGAAAAAGGAGCGGTCGTTGGGAAAGGCGGGCACCTGGTTGACGGCCATGTACACCTTGCCCGGGATGAGCTCGCGCACCCAGGGTTTGTCGCGGTTGGGCCGCGTCTTGGCGCGGCCGAGTTTGGCGCCGATGAAGGCGCGCGCGAAATCGCCGCGCGGCGCGGGCGGCAGCTTCACGATCCACGCGTTGTTGAAGCCGACGTACCAGTTATCGTCGGGGCCGCCGTCGGCGAAACGCCCGTAATCATGCACCGTGGGCGCGAGCGTGACGAAGGTCGGCACGATGGGGCTCGTGGACAGGACCACCGGAAGGCCGTCGGCGGCCGCGGCCGGGAGCGCCAGCGCCAAGAGTAATTTGTAAATAATCATTATTTTTTAAGCATATTTACGATACGGTCGAAATCGTCCAGCGAGAAGAAGTGAATGTTGAGCACCCCTTTCGACGGATTTTTTCGCGTGCGGATAACGACCTTGGTTCCCAAGGACTGCTGCAAGGAATCCTCGAGGGCCTTGAGGTCGGCGGATTTCGGGACGGGCCGGCGCGTGGGCGTCTCCTCCTCGGCGGCGGGCAGTTCCCCCTCCTCGGCCAGGCGCGCGAGCGCTTCCGTTTCGCGAACCGACGGCTGCTTCTCGAGAACCAGCTGGAAAATCTTCTTGCGGGTTTCCGCGTCGGTGATGCCGAGGATGGCGCGGCCGTGGCCTTCGGTGAGCTTCCCCTCTATCAAGGCTTTCTGCATCTCCTCGGGAAGCTCGAGCATTCGCAAGGTGTTCGACACGGCCTGCTTCGACTTGCCCAGTTCATCAGCAAGTTGCGTTTGGTTAATGCCGAACTCCTTCATCAGGCGCAGGTAGCCCAACGCGGTTTCGACCGGGTTGAGATCCTCGCGCTGCAGGTTCTCGATGAGGGTCAACGCCAGGCGATGGCGGTCGTCGCGGGGCGTGCGGACCACGACATCCACCTCGCGCATGCCGGCCAGCTGAGAGGCGCGCCAGCGGCGCTCCCCCGCGATGAGCTCGTAGGTCTTCGACACGGAATCAAAGGAGACCACGATGGGCTGGGCCAGGCCATGGGCCTTGATGGAGGCGGCCAGCTCGGAGAGGGCCTCGGGCGCGAAGTGGCGCCGGGGCTGAAGATGGTTCGGGCGGATCTTGTCGATGGCGACGCGCATCACGCCGGTTTCGCCGCCGGCAGGGGCGGTGGAAGCGGAAGCGGGCGAGGTCGGGATAAGCGCGGACAGGCCGCGGCCGAGGGCTTTGCGGGTCATGCGGGATTCTCCGTGGTCTCTGCGGCGGGGGTTTGCTGCTGGGGCAGTTCGGACAGGCCCCGGCGGGAAAGGAATTCGCGGGCGAAAGCCAGGTAGGCCTCGGCCCCGCGGGACTTCGGGTCGTACTGGAAGATGCTTTGGCCGAAGCCAGGGGCTTCGGCGATGCGGATGTTGCGAGGGATGATGGTGGTGAACATGGAGTCGGCGAAGAACTTGCCGACCTCTTCCTTCACCTGGTTGGAAAGAGTCATGCGGGAGTCGAACATGGTTAGCACCCCCCCCTCTACGGTCAATTTCGGGTTCAAGGCGCTTTTCACTCTATCCACAGCGCTTGTGAATTGTGCTAAACCCTCCATAGCGTAGTATTCGCCTTGAATGGGGATGATAATCCGGTCGGCTGCGTTGAGAGCGTTAACCGTCAGAAGGCCAAGAGAAGGAGGGCAGTCAATGATAATGAAGCGGAACCGGCTTTTGACCGCAGAAAGAGCCCCTTTTAGGCGGCTCTCTCGTGCCAAAGCGGAGACCAGTTCGATTTCAGCCCCTGCCAGCTCGCTGTTTGCCCCCGCCACGGACAGATTCTGGAGGTTTGAGGCTTTGATGGTTTTTTCCAGGGGCAGCAGGTCCACGAGCACATCGTATAGGTTCGGGTCGAATTCCCCCTTATCGAACCCCAAGCCGGAAGTGGCATTGCCCTGTGGATCGGAGTCAATGAGCAAGGTTTCATGACCGAGCGTTGCGAGGGCGGCGGCGAGATTAACCGCGGTGGTGGTCTTTCCGACCCCCCCCTTCTGGTTAGCAATGGCGATGATTTCGGTCATTTCGTGTCCAAACGTGAATACTTATGGTTCTTTTGGGTTTGTACAAACGTGAATACTAATCTTTCGTTGTTTGTCCCAACGTGAATACTATACTACTAAACGCTCCAAAACCTGTCAAGAGTCTTTTTAGAGGTGTTTATTGCTGTTGAGTATTAAATACTACCATATATTATCAACAACGAAGAATTGCGACGTCTGTCCACCGACGAGTGGACAGACGTCGCGACTAAGCACTAAACTTCGCACATGACCACGCCCAAGATCGCCGCGCCGCTGCTCTCCGCCATCAAGAGGGGGGAGTTCCACACCATCATCCTCGTGATGCCCGACATGCAGGGACGTTGGATGGGAAAACGGTTCACGGCGCGCCAATTCGCGGAGTCCGTCGCGTCCCACGGCACACACGCGTGCGCGTACCTGCTCACCGTAGATATGGAGATGGACCCGCTGCCCGGGTTCGCGCTCACGAGCTGGGACCAGGGCTACGCGGACTTCGCGATGGTCCCCGATTTCTCGACGTGGCGGCCGCTGCCGTGGGTGCCGGGCACCGCGCTCGTCGTCTGTGACGTGTCAGATCACGAGCACCGGCCCATCAAGGTCGCGCCGCGCCAGATTCTCAAGGACCAGGTGCTGCGCGCGTGGGAGGCGGGCTACACCTTGAAGATGGCCTCCGAGCTGGAGTTCTACCTGTTCAAGGAGACCTACGAGGCGGCGCAGAAGAAGAACTGGAAGGGCCTCGACCACGCCGGCGCCTACATCGAGGACTACCACATCCTTCAGGGCGCGCGCATGGAGCCCGTCGTCGGCGACATCCGCAACCTCATGGAGAAGGCCGGCGTGCCCGTCGAGTGCTCGAAGGGGGAATGGGGCCCCGGGCAGCATGAGATCAACCTCGTCTATTCCGACCCTGTCGAGATGGCCGACCGCCACACCGTGTACAAACACGGCGCCAAGGAAATCGCCATGGCCCGCGGCCACGCGCTCACCTTCATGGCGAAGTTCGACGCGGGGCTGGCCGGCTCCTCGTGCCATATCCACACGAGCCTGTGGGACCGCAAAGGGGCGCGAAACGTGTTCGCGGCCGGCAAGGGGGAAAGCCCGGAGTTCCGCTGGTTCCTCGGCGGCCAGATGGCGTTGGCCCGGGAGTTCTCTTTTTTCACCGCGCCGACGGTCAACTCCTATAAGAGGTACCAGGCCGCGACCTTCGCCCCGACCCGCGTGGCCTGGGCGCGCGACAACCGCACGTGCGGCTTCCGCGTCGTCGGGGAGGGGGGCTCGCTGCGCATCGAGAACCGCCTGCCCGGCGCCGACGTGAACCCCTATCTCGCCTTCGCCGCGGCCATCGCCTCGGGCCTGTACGGCATCGAGAACAAGATCGAGCCGCCGAAGGCGTTCGCCGGCGACGCCTATAAGTCGAACGTCACGGGTGTGCCCAAGTCCCTGGGCGAGGCCATCGTCCTGCTCGAGAAATCGAAGGCGGCGCGCGAAGCCTTCGGCGACGAGGTGTTCACGCATTACCTGCACGCGGCCAAGCTGGAGCTGGCCGCTTACGAGAAAGCCGTCACCGATTGGGAGAAGGGCCGTTACTTCGAGCGGGTGTGACCAAGGCCCCCTGGCTCGAAGGGGATTGCTCCGTTAGACTATGGCGTCGCGGGCCCAGGCCCGGCAAGGAGGCGTGATGAACATCGATATGAAGTGGCTCGCGTTGGCGGCGTTGCTGGCGGTCCCCGCGGCGGCGCAGGAAGGGGGGGAGGCGGCCGCCCCCGCGCAGGAGCAGCAGGCCCAGCCCGGCGAACGCAAGCAGCGCCAAGGCGAACGGATGCAGCGCCGCGGCGAGCGCCGCCAGGAGCAGGGCGAGAAACGCGAGGAGCGGGGCGAGAAGCTCCAGGAGCGCGGCGAGAAGATGCAGGAGAAGGCCGACGCGATGCGCGAGCGCTCCGACAAGATGGAGGAGAAGGGCAACGAACGCGCCGCCGAGGTCCTGGAGCGCAACGCCGAACGCCTCGAGAACAAAGGCGAGCGCAAGGAAGCCCGCGGCGCGAGGATGGAGCGCCAGGGGGAGCGCCGCGAGCGGCGCGGCGAGCGGCTGGAGCGGCGCGGCGAGCGCCGGGAACGCCGGGGCGAACGCATCGAGCGCCGGCGCGGCGGGGGCGGCGGCCGTCCCTAGTTAGGCGCGGGTTTTGCGCAGGCCGCGGCTGACGAAGGTCCAGGCCGCGAGCTTATAAAGGAGGCGCATGCCCACGTTGGCGTCCCATTCGTCTTTTCCGCCCGGGGCGGGGGCCACCTCGACGAGGTCGAACCCGAGGATGGTCCGCCCCGAGCGGGCGACGGCGGCGATGAGGTAATCCGCCTCCGCCAGCTCCAGGCCGCCGGGCACGGGCGTGCCGGTGTGCGGGCAAAGCTTGGGGTCCAACCCGTCGATGTCGAAGGTCACCCAGACCTTCGGGGGCAGCGCGGCGACGATCTCGTCGCAGACCGCGGAGAAGGGTTTCCCGGCGAAGCGGGCGGCGGCGATGGCGCGGTCGGTGAACATCTTCACGCGTTCGCCCTGGGCGTCCACGTAGGCCTGCTCCTCCTCGCAGAAGTCGCGGATGCCGACCTGCACGAGTTTGGTGATGTTGGGAGTCGAGTCGAGCGCGTTGCGCATGATGGACGCGTGGGAGTGGACGAAGCCCTCGTAGGCGTCGCGGGTGTCGGAGTGCGCGTCGAAATGCAGGAGCCCGAAGGCGCCGTGCGCCTCGGCCGCGGCCTGGAAGGCGCCGAGGGGGACGGAGTGGTCCCCGCCGACGATGCCGACGATTTTTCCGGCGCGCATCAGCGCGAGGCTTTCCTTCTTCACCCAGCCGTTGAGCTTCTCGCTGAGGTCGTTGACGGTTTTAAGCGCCCCGAGCAGCCGCTTGTCGCCGTCCACGCGCCCGCCCACCTTGATGATTGTCTGCGCCGCGGCCTTGGCGGCCTTGTTCCAGGCGCGGACCTCTTTCGACTCGGGCCGCATGAACAGGCCGGGCTCGTAGGGCTTGTGCACGGCCGCGTCGAACAAGTCGATCTGCCCGCTCGCCTCGAGGATGGCCGCCGGCCCCTTCGACGTGCCGCCGCCGTAGGACGTGGTCGCCTCCCACGGCACGGGCAGGAGCACCAGCGCCGCGTCTTTTTCCTGGTGGGGGAGGCCGAAGATGCCGCCGTCTTCGTCGGAGGGGGCGTTGGGGTCGAATTCGAGCATGCGGGGATTATAGTTAAGTGCTAGCATGCGGGCCATGAAGAGACTACTCTCGACGGTGTTTCTCATGCTCCCGCTCGTCGCTTCCGGGGAGGGGTTGAGCGTCGGCGTCATGCCCTTTAAAACGCCGGAAGGCCGCTGCCTCAGCGCGGTCGAAACGCGTCAAAGGACCATCGAGGTCCTCGACGCGGAGGGGGGATTCGCTTCCGCCGAAGGTGTCGCCTCCCGCAAACAGGCCCAGTCGGTGGACGTCGTCGTCACCGTCGAGGCCGACCTGGGCGGC
Organism: uncultured Elusimicrobia bacterium; assembly: GCA_965283875.1. Classification (GTDB taxonomy): domain Bacteria; phylum Elusimicrobiota; class Elusimicrobia; order UBA1565; family UBA9628; genus GWA2-66-18. Next base: position 1,404,843 of record CBDIQC010000001.1, read on the forward strand.
ATGTCGATGCGGCCCTGGGTCAGCGCCGTCACCCGCGACGGCAAGGAGCTTTTCCGCGGACAGGCGGCGTCCCACATGAACGCCAAATGCGGGATGGACGGGACGTTGATCGCGCGCTACATCGCCGAGTCGCTGGCGGAGGGGACGGACGCGCGCCGCATCGCCGTCGAAGAGGCGGCGGCCCGGCCGCAGGCGGCGGCCCCCGCGCCGGGCACCGCCGTGACCGCGTCGAACATCGAGGCCGTGCTGCTGGCCGCGGCGATGAAGGCTCGCGCAAACGCCGCCGCCGCCGCCGCGCCGCCCGCGGCTCTCACCGCCGTTCCGGCCGCGACCGCTCCCGCGGCGCGCGAGCCTTCCTCCGACGCCGACGCGCCCAGCTATAACACGCCGGCCGACGAGAAGAAGTTCGCCGTCATCATGGGCGTCGAGCGTTACGAGGGCTTGCCCGAGGCGCGTTTCGCCGAGCGCGACGCGCGCGCGATGAAGGCGCACGCGCTGGCGCTCGGCTTCCCCGAGCGCAACGTGGTCCTGCTCACGGGCGCCCAGGCGACGCGCACGGGCTTGGTCAAAAACGTCGAGACCTGGCTGGCGCGCAACGTCTCCGAAGGCTCGACGGTGCTGTTCTACTTCTCCGGCCACGGCGCGCCGGACGCCGTGAGCGGCCAGGCCTATCTGGTCCCGTCCGACGGCGATCCCGCCTATCTCGAGGACACGGGTTATCCTCTCAAACGCCTCTACGAGAAGCTCGGCGCCCTCAAAGCCAAACGCGTGCTGGTGGCGCTCGACGCGTGTTTCTCCGGGGCGGGCGGACGCTCCGTGCTGCCGCGCGGGGCGCGCCCGCTGGTCTCGAAGGTGTCGGTGGGCGACCTCTCCGGCACGAAGCTGGTCGCCCTTTCGGCGTCGGGCGCGGCGCAGATTTCAGGCACGCTCGAAGAACAGGGGCACGGGCTTTTCACGTACTACCTGCTGAAGGGGCTCAACGGCGCGGCGCGCGACGGGAAAGGCGCCGTGACCGCGGGCTCCCTGCTGGCCTACATGAAGCCGCTGGTCGAGGACGCGGCGCGCCGCTCCAACCGGGAGCAGACGCCGACGCTGCAGGGCGGCGCGGGCGCGGGCGAACTGCGCCTGCGCTAGAAGAAGCCGTCGAGGAAGGATTCGACGAGGTAGGGCAGGTCCTGCGAGTAGCCGCCCTCGAGGACCGCGAAGCGGGGGAGCTTGGTCTGCGCGAGCAGCGAGCCGATGGTCTTGAAGGTTCCCTGGTCGAGCTTGAGGCCGGCGATCGGGTCGTCCTTATACGCGTCGAAGCCGGCGGAAACGGCGAGCAGGTCGGGTTTCGTCGCGAGCAGGCGCTCGAGCGCGGGCTCGTATTCCTTCATATAACGAGCCCCGTCCGTGCCGGCCGCCAACGGGATGTTCTCGCAGTTGCCGCGCGACTGCCCGCCGCTGCCCGGGTAGAGGGGGAACTGGTGCAGCGAAACGAACGCGGTGTTCTCGCGGCCGAGCACCAGCGATTCGGTCCCGTCGCCGTGATGCACGTCGAAATCCACGATGGCGACCTTGAGTCCCGGCTTTTTTTCCTGCAAGCGCGCGACGGCGAGCGCGACGTTGTTGAGATAACAAAAGCCGGCGACGCGGTCCTTGCCGGCATGATGGCCGGGCGGGCGCATGAGGGAGAACGCGGGCGTGCCGGCCTTCGCGGCTTCCGCGGCGGATAACGCGCCCGACAGGCTGATCATGGCGATGGCGTCGATGCCCGGGTAGGGCGGCGTGTCGGCGTCGTCGTAATCACCGGAAGCGACCGCGCGCAGCCGGTCCTTCCCGTGGAGACGCTCGACGTCGGCCGCCGTCGCCGTCACGGGGGGCAGCTCCGGGACCAGGCCCGCGGCCTTGAGCAGGGAAAAGGACTCCCGGACGCGAAACGGCGCCTCGGGGTGTCCCGAGGCGCCGTATTGTGCGGTCTTCAGGTCGGAGAAGACTCGTCCCAACGTCCTTCCTTAGCGGAGGGCGGCGGGAACGGGGGCCTTCTCGTCGTTGAGCAGGGCGTTGTAGGCCTTGGCGCGGCGCTTCTTCCAGTTGCCGCGGTGGTAGCCGTAGGAGGCGAGCAACGGGAGGGCCACGGTGGCCTCCGCGAACACCATCTGCTCGTCGATCACGTCCACCTTGCCCCAGGAGCAGGCCTCGCGCAGCGTGGAGCCCGACAGCGCGCCGTCGCGCTCGTCGGCCACGCTGATCTGGACGGCGTATTTGTGCATGATGGGCTCGAGGCCGATCATCTCCGCGCCGACGGTGACGTCCTGCGCGAAGTTCTTGGGCACGCCGCCGCCGATCATGAGCAGGCCCGTGTCGCCGGCCGCGAGCTTCACGCGCACCAGCTCGCGGAAGTCCTTGGCCGAGTCGATGGAGGCGTGGCTCTCGGGGTTATGCCACTGGTGGTGCAGGAAGCCGAAGCCCGCGGAGCAGTCGGACAGCGCCGGGATGAAGATCGGCACGCCTTTCTTGTAGGCGGAGAGGACGATGGAGTCTTTGACTTTCGCCTTTTTGACGAGATATTTCCCCATTTCCTCGACGATTTCGCGCGAGGAGTAAGGCTTGGGCTTGAGCGTGCCCACGAGGTCGGAGATGGTGTTGTCGCACTGGCCCAGCTCGTCCTCGTCGATGTAGGTGTCGTAGATGCGGTCCACGCGGGCGCCGCGCAGGGCCTTGTCGTCGGCGTATTTGGAGCCCTTGTAGTGCTTGAAGCCGAGGGCCTCGAAGAAATCCTGGTCCACGATGTTGGCGCCGGTGGAGACGATGGCGTCCACCATGTTGCTCTCGACCATCTGCCAGATCGTCTTCTTGAGCCCCGCGGAGATCAGCGAGCCGGCGAGGCAGAGGATGACGCCGCAGTCCTTGTCGGCGAGCATGCGGTCGTAGATGTCGGAGGCGCGGGCGAGGTCGCGAGCGGAGAACGCCATCTTCGAGTAGGCGTCGATGATGGGACGAGCGTCGAACTTGGTGATGTCGATGTGCTCGATCTGCTCCTTCAGCAGCTCGCTCTTCTTGATGTTGGCCATTTTATCCCTGGTCGTTGTCCCGTCGGAGTTTTTGCGTCGACGTTATTTTATAACATTGTCGACGACGATGAACCGCGAATCTGTGAAATTTACGACCGGTCTTTTCCTGCTCGCGGTCTTCGCGGTCGGCGCGGCGGCCAAGCCGCCGAAAAACTTCCGCCGCCGTCCCAAGCCCGCGCGCGTCGAAGCGGTCGATGCGTCCACCGCGACGGCGAAAGCCCAGCCCGCGAAGCTGCTGCCGGGGCGTTGGACGCCCGAGGCGCGCGCCGCGCTCGAAGGCTTCCTCGCCGCGCGCGGCAAACACGCGCCGGGCTACGACGCGGCCAAGCCGCCGGTCGCGGTCCTGCCGTGGAGCGACGCCCTGGTCGCGGGCGACCCGGCCGAGCTCGTCTTCCTGCGCCTCATCTCGCGCGCGCAGCTCAAGTTCGACGACCAATTGTGGGAGGTCGTGCCCATCGCCTACGGCCGACAGCCCGCGCGCGCGGCCTACGAGCAGTTCATCCACGTGTCGAGCTCGACGTGGCCGTCGCAGCCCGCGTACCACCAGTACCGCAAGGCGCTGCTCGGCAGCTACATCGAGCTGTGCCGCGGCGTCGGTCGCAAGGAGTGCCGTTCCTACCTGGCGCGCCTGTGGGCCGGCTTCAAGGAGAGCGAGGCCGAGGACTACGCCCGCGCGGCGCTGGCCGAGGAGAAGTCCCGCCCGTCGTCCGTGGAGACCGTCGCCGCCGAGGAGGGCGACCCCGCGCCGCTCAAAATCCGCCGCGGCATGCGCCTGCTACCCCACATGCGCGACCTCGTCGCCAAGCTGCGCGCCGCGGGCGTGGACGTCTGGGTCGTCGATGACGTGCCGCAGCAGACCTTGCTCGCCGCGGCGTCCGATTACGGCGTGGACCCCTCCCGCGTCGCGGGGCTGGTCAACGCTCCCGATGGGGCGCGCCTGTCGGCGGCCGTGCTCAAACCCATCCCGCTTCGCGGCGGCAAGGCCGAAATCGTCCGCAAGGCCGTCGGCCGTTCCGCCGATCTGGTCATCGGGCGCGACGCGTCGGACCTGGAGCTCTTGCAGGACGGGGAGGGCGTGCGCCTCGTGCTCGGCGGCGACCCGGCGCTCGAGAAAGCCGCCGCCGAGAACGGCTGGATCGTCCAGCCCGCCCTGGCGCGTTGACAGCCCCTTCATGAAGCGGTAAATTGGGTCTTCGCGCCGAGAAGGAGATCCGCCGTGCCCGACAAAACCGAGACCCAGACCGAAGTAGGCGACCTCTTCGTCACCGAGAGCTCGCTGACGCTCAAGCTCCTCCCTAGCCGCAAAAGCGGCACCATGACCATCCGCTGGTTCTCCAACGGCTGCGTCACCAACGTCAAAGGCGCCGCCAAGGACATCCAGGTCCTCGTCGGCAAGCTCAAGGGCAAGAAGCGCCAGGTGCGCGCGCTCAACGTGACCACCGCCCAGGGCCGCGACACCGACCTGGTCAAGACGCGCCTCAACGAGGCCGTCTCCAAGGCCGGCTTCGAAGTCATCGCGTGAGCGCCGGCCGTCTCGCCGGCAAGGTCGCCCTCATCACCGGCGCGGGCTCCGGCATGGGCCGTCTCGCGACGCTGCGCTTCGCGCAGGAAGGCGCCGCGGTCGTCGCCTGCGACGTCAACCTCGAGGCGGCCCGCCAGTCCGTGGAGCGCGCCGAGGGCGCGGGCGGGCGCGCGGTCGCCGTCGCGATGGACGTGTCGAAGGAAGCCGACGTGAAGGCCGGCGTCGCCGCCGCCATCAAGACCTTCGGCAAGCTCGACGTCCTCTATAACAACGCCGGCATCTTCCCGTCGAAGGACAACTCGGTCGTCAACACGGAAGAAGCCGTGTGGGACCAGGTCCTGGCCATCAACGTTAAAGGCGTGTACCTGGTCTGCAAACACGGCATCCCCGAGCTGCTCGCCGCCGGCGGCGGCTCGGTCATCAACGTCGCCAGCTTCGTCGCGCTGGTGGGCTGCTCGGTTCCGCAAGACGCCTACACCGCCTCCAAAGGCGCGGTCATCGCGCTGACGAAATCGCTCGCGGTGCAGTTCGGCCCCAAGGGCATCCGCTCCAACGCCATCTGCCCCGGCCCCATCGAGACGCCGCTGCTCACCGACTGGCTTCTCAAGGAGCCCGCGGAGAAGGCCAAACGCCTCAACCGCATCCCCATGGGCCGCTTCGGCAAGTCCGAGGACATCGTCAACGCCGCGTTGTACCTCGCGTCCGACGAGTCGCAGTGGACCAACGGCACGCAGTTCGTCGTGGACGGCGGCATCACGTCCAACTATTTCTGACCGGGACGGAGGCGTCATGCTGACCAAGCTCTGGATCGCCGGGAAACCCGTCCCCGCCCTTTCGGGCCGCGTCTATCCGCTCATCAACCCCGCGGACGGAAAAACCTTCGCCAAGGTCTCGGAGGGGGGAGCCGCCGACATCGACGCGGCGGTGCGCGCCGCCGTCAAGGCCGCCCCGTCCTGGGCGGGCGCGACGCCGCGCGAACGCGCGCGCGTCCTCTTCAAGCTCGCCGCGCTCATCCGGGCCAACGCGAAGGAGCTGGCCCTGCTCGAGACGCGCGCCGCGGGCAAACCCCTGGCCGACTCCGCCGACGAGATCGGGCTCGCGGCCAACGTGTTCGAATATTACGCCGGCGCCGTCACCAAACACCTCGGCGAGACCACGCCCGTCTCCGCGCCCGGCCTGCATCTCACGCTGCGCGAGCCCGTGGGCGTGTGCGGGCTCATCGTCCCGTGGAACTTCCCGCTCGTCATCGCGACGTGGAAGCTCGGGCCGGCCCTGGCCTGCGGCAACACCGCGGTGCTCAAGCCGTCGGCCGAGACCCCGCTCACCGCGCTGCGCCTAGCCGAGCTCGCCGCCGAGGCGGGCCTGCCCGACGGCGTCCTCAACGTCGTGCCCGGCCCGGGCCCCGGCTGCGGCGCGGCGTTGGCCGCGCACCCGCTCGTGCGCAAGGTTTCCTTCACGGGCTCGACCGCGGTCGGCACGAGCGTCATGCGCGCGGCCGCCGAGGGCGTCAAACGCGTCTCGCTCGAGCTGGGCGGCAAGTCGCCCAACATCGTCTTCGACGACGCCGACCTCGACGTCGCCGTCGAGAAATCCGTGTGGTCGGTGTTCGGCAACACGGGCCAGGACTGCTGCGCGCGCTCGAGGGCCCTCGTCCACAAGAAGATCTACGACAAGTTCCTCGACCGCTTCGTCGCGCGCGCGCGCAAACTCGTCGTCGGCCATCCGGAGAAGAAGGGCACCCAGCTCGGCCCTCTCATCTCGCGGCGCCAGCTCGACCGCGTGAACGACTACCTCGCCGTCGGCAAACGCGAAGGCGCGCGCCTGGCGACGGGCGGCGTGCGGCCCAAAGGCGTTCCGGCCGGCGGCTTCTACCTCACGCCCGCGGTGTTCGACGGGGCGACGGCGGACATGCGGGTCGCGCGCGAGGAGATCTTCGGCCCCGTCGTGACCTTCCTTCCTTTCAAAGACGAGGCCGACGCAATCCGGCTGGCCAACGACTCGGCCTATGGCCTGTCGGGCTCGATTTGGACGCGCGACGTCGGCCGGGCGCTGCGGCTGGCCCGCGCCGTGCAGGCGGGCGTGTTGTCGGTCAACTCCAGCTCCAGCGTCTTCCTCGAAGCGCCCTTCGGCGGCTTCAAGTCCTCCGGCCTCGGCCGCGAGCTCGGCATGAAGGCCCTCGACGCCTACAGCGAAACCAAAAGCGTCTTCATCTCCGACGCCCGTTAACGGCGGAAGGTCCAGAAAGGCGGGCGCGCGGCGCCGCGGACCTCGGCGGTTTCTTTGAGGCCGCGCGCGGCGTACCAGGCGCGGTTGGACGGCTCGAAGGTCTCGAGGTAAAGCGCGCCGTCGCTTAACGCGTCGCGAAGCAGCGCGGCTCCGATGCCGCGGGCCTGGCAGGCGGGGTGCACGGCCATCAGGTGCAGGTAGGGGGAGGCCGCCGGGCGAAGGGGCCCGATGGCGCGCGCGACCTCGGCCCCGCGCAGCAGCGCGGCCGGGTCGGCGAACAAGCCCGGGGACAACGCGACCGAACGCAGCCACGCCGCCAGCCCGGGCTCGCGCACGCCCGACGGCAGGAGCGAGGACACGCCGACCAGGGCGTCCCCGTCGAAGGCCCCGCGCACGACGCCGCCGGCGGCGAGGTCCGTTCTCAGCAAGGCGCGCAGCAAGGCGGGCAGGCGCGCGCGCCGCGCGCCGAAATCGGGGAAGATGTAGGCGAAGCCGGGGTCCTCGCGGAACGCGGCGGCGGCGAGCGCGGCGGCCGCGGGCAGCTCGTCGGGCGTCAGCGCGCGGATCACGGCCAGGCGTACAGGTCGGCGGCGTTGCGGCTCGTCGCGGCGGCGACCGCGTCGGGCGTGACCGACCACACCGCGGCCAGCGCCGCGGCGACCTCGACGAGCGAGGCCGGCTCGTTGCGTTTGCCGCGCGAGCTTTGGGGGGGAAGGTAGGGGGAATCGGTTTCAAGCACGGTCACGCCGGGCCCGGCGCGGCGGAACGCCTCGCGCAGCGGGTCGTTTTTCTTGTACGTGACCGGCCCGTCGGCGCCGAGGGCGAAGCCGAGCTCCGCGCAGGCGACGGCCTCCTCGGGCGTTCCCGAGAAGCAGTGCACGACGCCCCAAAAACGTCCCTTCGGCTTGCGCCCGGCGACGGCGTCGCGCAGCATGGGCACGAGGTCCATATACGCGTCGCGGCAATGCACGACGACGGGCACGCCCCAGTCGCGGCAGGCGGCCAGGATGTCGCCGAACGCCCGGCGCTGGACGTCGTGCGGCACCTGGGCCTTGGCGTAGTCGAGGCCGATCTCGCCCACGCCCACGGCTTCGGGCGCGGCGTCGAGCGCGGCCCGTAGGCGGCCGAGGAAGCCCGCGTCGTAGCGGTCGGCGTAATAAGGATGCAGTCCCAGCGTGCAGCGCACGGAGTCGGGCCGGGCGCGCGCGATGGCGACGGCGCGGTCCCATTCGTCGGGGGAATCCGCGATCTCGACCACGCGGCCCACGCCCGCGGACGCGGCGCGCGCGAAGACGGCGTCGCGGTCGGCGTCGAAGGCGGGGTCGCCCAGGTGGGCGTGGGTGTCAACGAACACGTCAGCGCCGCGGCGCGCGGGCCGCGGGGGGCGCGAAGCGCGCGAGCAAGGACAAGGCCTCGGGGTCGCGCTCCTCGGCGAGGTATTTGGCGCGGGCCTTGGTCGCCTCGGGCATGTCGTCGTAGTAGTGGTCGATGACCATGAGCTTGGCGAAGGCGCGCACGGCGGGCACGGGGTCCTTGAGCGCGGCGACCGCGCGCGGGTAGGCGTTTTTGCCGTCGAGGTCGGCGTAGAGGTTGAGCGCGCGGATGCGGGTCAGCGGCTTGTCGCCGGCGAGCCATTCGTCGCGGCGGGCGCGCACGGCCTCGGGCTCCTGCTGGCCGATCTTGAAGAGCGCGTAGTCGGCGCTGCGGCGCACGAGCTCGACGTCGTCGTCGAGCAGCGCGCCCAACGCGTCCACCCAGCGCGGGTCCTTGAACTCCGCGGCGCGCGCGGCGGCCTCGGCGCGGATGGCGCCGTCGTCCTGGCCGAAGTAACGGCCGAGGGATTCCACGCCGGCGTTGGCGAGCAGCCGCTCGCGCCGCGAGTCGAGCACCTCGCGGATGCGGCGCTCCACCGGGCCGCCGTCTTCGTAATCGGGATTCTGCCGGTGGATCGCCAGCCAGAACGGGAGCGCGGCCTCAGGGTCGTTGCGGCGCTTGTCGTAGAGCTGGGCGAGCTTGGCCGCGCTGTAGAGGTCGTCGGGGTTGCGGTCCCAGGCGGCGGAGAGCCATGCGAACGCCTTGTCGGGCTCCTTCATGTGCAAGGTCAACGCGCCCATGACCTGCGCGGCGCCGGCGTGTTTGGGGTCCGTCGTGAGGGCTTCGTTGGCGATGGCCTGCGCCAGTCCGGGGTCGTTTCGTCCGAGCGCCGAGAGCGCGAAAGCGGAAAGTTTGCCGGGGTGTTTGGGGTCGGAACGGTGCAGCTCCTCGAGCGCGGTGCGCGCCAGACGCGCGGCCTCGCCGCCGGTGGCGTCGTCGGCCGAGGCGAGGCGCATCAACGTGTCGAGAGAATCGCGGCCTTCGGCGGTGTCGGGGTGGTGGCGCGCGACCTCGGCGTGGATGGGCACGGCCTGGGCGGGCCCGGAGAGCCCGGCGAGGCGTTTGCGGGCCTCGGCCGCCGGCCCGCCGAGGCGCAGCACGACGGCGCCGTGCGCGGCGCGGAAGGCGTCGTCGCCGAAAAGCTGCCGCGCGGAGCGGGCGACGTAGAAGGAATCCACGTGCCGGCCGGCGTGCCACAAGGCCTCGGAGAGGCGCAGGTGCGCCTGCGGGTCGAGCAGGTTGGAGCGGTAGCCGCGCCGGGCGTCCACGAGCGCGGCCTCGGCCTTCGCGGCGGCCATCTTCAAGACCGCTTCGCCGGCGCCCGGGCGGGGCGCGGAGACCCACTTCAGGAACACCGTGGCGTAAACGGCCACGCAGATCCCGATGATGAGGACGGCGCCGAGAATCAGCGCGTTGGCGCGCGAGCGTTCCCGCATGGTCGGATTATAGAAAGAAAGCCCTCCCCCCGGTGCTCTGGGGGGAGGGCGGGGCCGCGCGAGGCGCGGCTACTTCGAGAAGTACTTCCAGCGCCGGTCGGCGTCATCGGGGCGCCGGTCCAGCAGATGCTCTTCGACGGAGGACCAGCGGTCGTCCCCCTCGGGAGCGGCGGTCATGCGTTGCCAGGCCTGCTCGCTTTCTTTGTACCGCTTCTCGAGGGTCTCGAACTGCTCGACCTCGGCGGGAGTCAATTCGGGCTTGGCGGCTCGCGCGACGCGGCGAGCGGGAGCCTTGGCGCGGCCGGCGGCCTTGGCGGTCTTCTTGGACGTCTTCCTCATGCGATCACCTCCTGATGGGAGTCGCGTCCCCGTCGGGGACGCCAACGTCCTTAAGTGTAGAGGGAGAACCTCGAATCCGCAAGGGGGGGCGGTCAGTTCTCGCTGTGGGCGTCGCGCAGGGAGAGGACGATGTCGCGCCAGATTTCGTCCTCCTGTCCCGCGTAGAAGTAATACAGCGAGTTCTTGCCGAGCACGTAGCCTTCGACGCGCGGGAACGGCGCGAGCACGTTCACCTGGATGCCGGGCAGCGCGGCCACCTGGATGTTCTTGATGGTGAACTTGTCGCCCGAGGCGGTGAGGCGGTTCTGCACGCGCAGGGCCATGGTCGAGACGCCCGTGGGGTTGTCCGGGAAGGGCGAGGGGAACACCTCGAGGCGCACGACGCCGAGCTGGCCGAACAGGCCCTCGTTGAGGAAGTTGGTCGGGTCGGTGCCCGCGGGGCAGAAATGGATGACCTCGTGTTTCTTCGACTTGTCCTTGAAGCCGATGACGCCGACGTAGTTCTGCGGCAGGCGCACGACCCACTGCGAGGGGCCGACGAAGCCCGATTCGCCCGTCGAGCCGATTTGCGCGGCGGGCTCCGGCGCGGATTTCTGCATGAGGGCGAACAACGCCACGCCCGCGACGACCAGCACGCCCAGGGCCATGATGAGCTGGGCCGCCTTGTTGGAGGTCATGGGGCGTTTCTTCGTCGCGGTGCGCGGCGCGCGCAGCGCGGCGGCGAGGCAGTCCTGGAAATCGATGTCGGAGACGCCCTCGGCGTAGAGCTGGCGGCGCAGCTCCTCCACGGGGTGTTTGGGCAGGTTCTCCTGCAGGTAGGCGACGACTTCGGGCATCACCATCTAAAAGGAAGGGTAACGTCGGCCCCGAATACCGTCAAGACCCCGGCGGTTAAGGACGGCCGTCGTCCGCGACGCGCAGAAGATAGCGGCCGTATTCGTTCTTGCGCATCGGCTCGGCCAGCTCGCGCAGGCGTTTGGCGTCGATGTAGCCGAGGTTGAAGGCGATCTCCTCGAGGCAGGCGACCTTGAGGGCCTGGCGCTCCTCGATGACCTGGATGAAGGTCGAGGCCTGCAGCAGGGCCTCGTGGGTGCCGGTGTCGAGCCAGGCGATGCCGCGGCCCATCTTGGCGACCTGCAGGCGGCCCTTCTTGAGGTAGGCCTTGTTGACGTCGGTGATCTCGAGCTCGCCGCGCACGGAGGGCTTGAGGTGCAGGGCGATGTCCACCACGTCGTTGTCGTAGAAATAAAGACCGGTCACCGCGTAATGCGACTTGGGCTTCTCGGGCTTCTCCTCGAGGCTCTTGGCCTTGCCCTTGGCGTCGAACTCGACGACGCCGTAACGCTCGGGATCGCGCACCTGGTAGGCGAACACCGTGGCGCCTTTCGTGCGCGCCGCGGCCTCGCGCAGGTACTGCGGCAGGCCGTGGCCGTAGAAGATGTTGTCACCCAGCACGAGCGCGACGCGGTCCTCCCCGATGAAATCCTTGCCGATGATGAAGGCCTGGGCGAGGCCTTCGGGCTTGGGCTGCACCGCGTAGGAGAGGCTGATGCCCAACGCGCGGCCGTCGCCCAGCAGGCGCTGGAAGGAGGGCTTGTCCTCCGGCGTGGTGATGATGAGGATGTCGCGTATGCCCGCGAGCATCAAGGTCGAAAGCGGGTAATAAATCATCGGCTTGTCGTGCACGGGCACCAGCTGCTTGGAGATGGCGCGCGTGACGGGGTAGAGCCGGGTGCCGGACCCGCCGGCGAGGACGATGCCTTTGATGTTCTTGGACATGGGGAGGGGCGTCATTCTAGCAAGACGTTGCCCCCGCCTGGACTCGAACCAGGGACCAAGCCGTTATGAGCAGCCTGCTCTGACCAACTGAGCTACGGGGGCGTAGGCGGATTCTACCAATTAGCGTCGCCGCGAATAATCGCCCATCGAGACCGCTGGCGAACGCAAGAGGCGCCTGCTACGCTTGCCTCAACGGTGAATCTTGCGATAGCCGCCGCATTGCTGTTTGCCTGGCCGGCCGAGGCCTACATCAATCTCATCAGCTCCAACACAATCTGGGTTGATGAGGACAACGGCGCCGGGCCGCACCTGCTCAGCCAGGCGGGCCCGGACCACCTTCGCCTTGTCGGGACGCAGACTCGGAGGCCGTATATCTTCAATTTCGACTCAAAGCTCAAACTGCTTTCGACGAGAGCGGTAGAGATTTCGACCGAAGGCGCATGGTCACGCGTGTATTTCGCGGACTCATCGACGTTATGGGAGATCGCGAACGTCCATTCCGGTCAACTTCAAACGACGCGGGCCGCCAAATTCACGTTCGACGGCGCTTTTGTTTCCAGCGCAACGCTCGCGCAGTCCAACTTTGAGCAGCGATACGGTATCGCATACGACGGCAGCCGGGTGGCCATGCTGGTCACCGCCGGGCATGGCAATCCTCCAAAGCGGCTTCGCGAGTGCGACCTAACCACTAGTCGGTGCTCAGAGCGAGATTTGCCGCAAAACCCGACGGCGATCGGCTTCTCGCACGGTCGTATCGTGCTGGCCGGAAGGGCGCCGGACGCGAAGGACGGTCATCTCTGGGTCGGCGACTATGATGAGGCCCAAGGCAGCGTCCGGAAGACCGATATTCGTGATGTCAGAGATTTTGACCCGAACTTCTTTCGCTTTTCACGAGACGGGGACGTCTGGATTGCCGGCTTCACGAGCAGCAGCGCCGCCGTGGTCGTAATCGATTCTGGACGCAGGCTCAAAGGAAAACTATCGCTGGCGCCGCGCTCATATCCCAAAGACATCGCATTAGTGCCGGGGGGCGGGGCGTGGATGACGATTGAAATCGACGGGAGGGCGTGGCTCGGCAGGATTTCCTCGGATTTGACGGTGCTGTCGAGCGTCACGCTGACGGCGAATCTTGGCGGGGAAGTCCCGATGCTGCGCGATTTCAGCGGCAACGTGTGGATTGCATCAGGTCAAAGCGTCTGGGGTAACGAGCAGGGGCTTTGGGTGGGACGCTTTCTGGAGTCGACAAAGACGGGGCGTCGCGATGCCGGAAAACTCGACTTCGTTTTCAAGTATCCCGGGCGGAGCGAGGAGATTCTGCGGCGTTCGTTCCCAAGAATCGAGCAACTGATGAAAGCGGCGCAAAAAACCAACCCAAGCGGTGCGTTTAAGCTGTACGAACAGGCGTGGGGCCTCGCAAATCAAATTAAAGAGTATCGCAAGAAAGCCGAAATCGACCTCGCCATCGCGCGTCTCAAGATGAAGCGCAAGGATTACGCGGGCGCGGCGGACAGTCTTCGCCGCGCGGTCGCCGCGATGGGCGGCGGAGTCACCGACGCCCGGTTGTGGATAGAAATCATCGAAGCGGAGTTGGCGTGCGCCCGGAACTTGCCGGACCGCACTGAATTTATAGCCAGCAAGACGCGGCAGTTATCTAATTTTCATGGGCGGAATATGGACGCGACGCGCCAGGCGCAGTTACGGGTGGAGGCCGAGGCCGCGTCGGCCCGCAAAGGAGGTGAGTGGGCCGATATGGCGATAGCGCCGGGGTTGGAAGCGGATACGCTCCTCATCTCGAAAGGCGCGAGCGCTTCCCCGGAGGCGTATCAGACGCTCGGCGACGCGGCGCTCGCCGTACGAAAGATGCGCACTGCAGCGTACTTTTTCGGGCGAGGGCTCGCCGCCTCGACGAGCGGCGGCGAAACGATGCTGGTTCCTCCGTTGCTCAGCCGGATGAGCAAGGTTAATACGTCGCGTGGACGGTTCGATTTATCCATCGAGCAGGCGAAACGCGCGCTCGCGCTCGCACAAAAGCGAAAGGACGCGGGCGGCGCGCGCTCCGGTTACGAGGCGCTGGGCTACGCGTACCAGCAGCTTGGCTTCGATGATAGCGCGATTGAATATCTGCAGAAGGCCATCAACATCGGGAGAGCCACAGGAACGGACTCTGCATTCGCGCATATGAAAATGGCGCAAGCATACCGAAATTTAGATAACGAGACCGCGGCCTTGGATGCGGCAGTGCGTGCGGATGCCTTAGGCACGCGGGAAGCCATCGGCGACTTCGTGTCAAAAAAGACCCCACTTGTTACGAGTTCCAATGGCACGTCGATGGGGTTCTATCTCATGCCAGGAAACGACCTTTTGTACGGCGCGACGAAATTGGATTGCTACACGCTGCTCTCCGCCGCCGCGGTCAGCTGCGCGGGCACGACGGACTTTGCGGGCGCCGAGAAACATTTCAACGGAGCGTTTGAAACGGGAGAGCGGAACGGCGACGACGAAGTCGCGCTAGCGGGACTTGTAGGAAGAGGCATGGCGCTCGAAGGACAAGAACGGTGGGTTGAGGCGCTGTCGAGTTATCGAATGGCGACGGATCGGATTGAAATCACGCGATGGCTGTCGCCGTCGGATAAGCGGCTCAGCGCCTATGGGGCGAGCCTCTATCCGGGATTTCGACGCATGGAGCCTTATGAGGGAATGATTCGAGCCGCGCGTAAAATCGACCCGACCGGCGCGGCTGCGTTTTTCAACTCGGAGATAGCGCGCGCAAGAACATTGTCGGAATCGATTCACGCGCCGGACGACGATGCGACGGGCCGGCACGAGTTGATTCGGGAAACCCGCCGAATCGAGAAGGAGATGTTAGAGGGGCTCGGTCGAATAGACGCGTCCTTAACGATGACGGCTGGAGAAAGAGAGAAAGAGCGGAGCGTCGTGGCCGCCAAATGGGCGGCCAGAGCGGCCAAGATCGAAGAAATCAGAGATTTTGACCCGGTGCTCGCCGCACGGCATTTCCCGGAACCGCTTCCTGTCGGCAGGATCAAACTCGCGCCAGACGAGGTCCTCATCGAATACGCCGTCACGGACCCGGTAACCATCGTGTTTGCCGTTCGTAACGGACGAATCGTGGCGGTGAAAGACATCGTCATCAGGAGGCGAAAGCTCCGAAGGGACGTCGAAGGGTATCTGAAGTCATTTCAGGGAGTGCGCTCTAAAGAAGACCTCAATCGTTACAATCCGGCCGCTGGGCGAGAGTTGTACGACACCCTGCTCAAGCCGCTAATCGAAGCGCGTGATAATCAGGGTCGAGAAATCATCTCGAAGAACGACCGCCTAATCATCGTTCCTGATGACATCCTGCGCATCCTGCCGTTTGAATCGCTGCCGATGACGAGCCCCGGTCGAAATGAGATGCCCGAGAGTCGGCACGGCGCCGCGCCCTTGCGGATCACTTACGTGGGGGACAAATACGATGTGGCGTATCATCATTCGGCGACGGCCCTCACGCTGCAGCGCATTGCTCGGCGCGACGGCACAGCACGCGGCGCGCTCGTTCTCGCGGACCCGGTATTTTCCCCGGCAGACAGCCGGTCGCGCGAGCTGGCGCCGACGGTGAGCGGTTCGTCCGATGACGAATTCGTCACGATGGGCTTAACGGGGATACGTAAAGCCGTGACGGCCAAAGTAAGGGGGAATGATGCCGGCATGATTCCTCGCCTCGATAAGACGGGGGTGATGGCGCGCGGTTTGCTTGCCGGGGCATTCGCCAAAACCCCCGTCGTATTCTTGGAAGGAGCGCACGCGACGAAGTCGAACTTGCTGAAGAGCGATTTGGAGAAGAAGCGTTATATCGTGCTCGCGACTCACGGAGTCATTGACGGCGAAATCCCGGGCGTCAATGAGCCCGCGCTCCTGTTGACCCAATACGGCAACGCGTCCAAGGCTGACGCGTTCCTAACGAGCGGTGAAATCTCGAAACTAAGGCTCAATGCCGACATCGTCGCGTTGACGGCGTGCAAGACCGGATTAGGAAAAGCCGTGATGGGTGAAGGCGTCATGAGCATGGGGCGGTCGTTCCAGACGGCCGGCGCGCGGTCGGTACTCATGTCGTTGTGGGCGGTTGCCGAAGATTCGACGAGCCAGCTCATCACCTCTTTTTTTAACCACCTTGAAAGCGGAAAATCCAAACGCACGGCGCTGCGCTTGGCGAGGCAAGACGTGCGGCGCGCCGGTTTCGAGCATCCGTATTACTGGGCGCCCTTCATCTTGATTACAGATTAACGGGGGATTCATGCGGGGATTCGGCGCGGTGGTGATGTGCCTCATGCTTGCGCCCTTGGCGCACGCGAAGACGGACCGCGGGTTGAAGGACATGGAGAAGGCCGCGCGGAAGGCCGGCGCGGCCGTATCGCGGCCCTTGTTCGGGAAAGTCTGCGTGCTCGATTTTACCGATTTAGCCAGTCCCGACACGTCCTCGGAGTTCGGACAGAAGGCCGCGGAGTTGGTGACGGTTCGCCTCGTCGAACGAGCCGGAGGACGCTACCAGGTCGTCGAGCGAAGATCGCTGATGGAAATCGCCAAAGACTCGCTTTTGGTGTTCGGGGATGACAGCGAAGTGTTCCAACGCATTCGAAAGGAGGCGGGCGCCGACGTGTTCGTCTTCGGCACATACACGGTGTCGGAAAGCGAGATTTCCATCGACGCCAAAGCAACGGACGCGAAGACGCTCAAGGTTCTCTCCGCCGTGACGGTACGGATGCGCAAATCGGCGGGTCTTGAGAGAATGCTGACGCGTCGCATGACGGAATCAAAAAAGGAGCCGGCACAAGGCCCGGACGAGCCGGCGGGCGCGTCGACCGAACCGCTTTCATTGGATGTGGGTGTGTTCTACGAAGGGGGAGACGGGAAGCTTTATCCGCTTCGCGAGGGGATGGTACTGAACTCTTCAGACAACTACGCCCTCTACCTAAAACCCGGCAAAGCGAGCTATGTGTATGCTTACCAAGTGGACTCCTCGCAGAAGGCTTTTAAAATATTCCCGAACGACGGCTACGCAAAAGCGGGAAACCCGTTAGCCGCTGCCGAGCAGTGGATTCCTGAAGGCCGGGATTATTTATATCTGGACGAGAACCCCGGCCGGGAGGAAATATACGTGTTCGCGACGAGGGCTCCATCCCCGATGCTGGAGTCGCTTAAGACCGCACGGCTTTCGGATATCCAAGACGCCATCAAAACGATGGGTATCGGAGGAAGGCGTGGCACGCAGGTGCTCAGCAAAACCAGCGGGGTCCGCGCTGATTCGTACGAACTTATCACGCGGAAGCTCGCGGCCCAAGGCGATTTTTACTGGAAACTATCCTTCATTCATCAGTGAGGTATGAAAGCCGGACCGCTCAGCGCGCGAGCAGGTGGACCGAGTAGACGTCTCGGCGGGTCCGCTCGAAGCCGAGATCCACGGTTTCCGTCGCGCGTTCGGAAGCCAGCCGGAAGCGCGGGCTGCGCCAGTGGTTCCAGGCCCAGGTGGCCCAACGCTCCACGGGCTCCCCGTCGAGCATGATCATCTTGTCCTCACGGCGATAGCTCAGCTGGGGGAAATAGAAGAGCAGCTCGTCGCAGCTCTCGTCGCCCGGGCCCGAGGGGCAGACGATCAGCCGCGCGCCGACGCGGTCGCCCTCGCGGTTGACCGTGAAATACAGCGTGGTGGACGGCTCGCCGCGGTCGTGGCGCAGGGTGTTGCCGCCGACGGGGCGCGCTTCCAGGCGCTGAGCGGCGGGCGCGGCTTGTGGCGCGACGGGCGCGCCGCGGGGGGATTCGATGGGGGCGGCGTCGAGCAAGGCGGCGCGGAAGGCGGGCGCGGGGTCGCCGTTCCAGTCGAGGGCGCGGGCGGGGGAGGCGAGCAGCGCGGCGAGAGCGAGGGCGGTCTTCATCGGTTCTCCTGGGCGCCTTAGGCGCCGTGAGCGCAGGATACCAACGTCGCGTCTCGCCGACGTGCGCGCCGTGTCACGACCGCGTGACGGGCCTATCCGGCAAAGTTGTAGAATGGCCGAAATCCGCGACGGAGTGACCATGCCCGCCCTAGAGACCGGCCTCGCCTTCCAGCTGCGCCCGCGCCGCGCCGTTTATCTCAAGCCCGAGCCGCTCCAGCTGCCGGACTTGGAGCTCCTCGAGGCGATGGACGCGGCCTACCGCGCGTTGTGCGCCATCCAGTTCAACTTCGTGCCCGGCTCCGGGCACCCCGGCGGCTCCATCTCCTCGGGCCGCATCGTGTTCTCGCTCCTTTATAAGACCCTGCGCTACGATTTCTCCCGCCCGGATTCCATCGACAACGACCTGCTCGTGTACGCCGCGGGCCACAAGGCCACCGGCCTCTACGGCGCCTACGCTCTGCGCGACGAATGGATGCGCATCGCGCGCCCCGACCTGCTGCCGCCCGAGCGGCGCCGCCTGCGCCTCGAAGACCTGCTCGGCTTCCGCCGCAACCCGACCCAGGACACGCCGTTGTTCCGCGAGTTCAAGGCCGCGTCGCTCGACGGCCATCCCACCCCTCTGACCCCGTTCGTGCCCGTGGCCACCGGCGCCTCGGGCGTGGGCGACACCTCGGCCGTGGGCCTGGCCATCGCGCAGGCCGACGCGTTCGGGCTCAAAGGCCCGAAGCTGCACATCCTGGAAGGCGAAGGCGGCATGACCGCCGGGCGCGTGCACGAAGCCATCGCGACGGCCGCGACGACCGGCCTGTCCCACACCGTCATGCACATCGACTGGAACCAGTCCTCCATCGACTCCGACCGCGTCACCGCCGAAGGCGACCAGCCCGGCGACTACGTGCAGTGGGACCCGCGCGAGCTCATGTACGTCAACGACTGGAACCTCATCGAGGCCGGCGACGGCTCCGACTTCCGCCGCGTGCTCGCCTGCCAGAAGGCGGCCATGGAGCTCGACAACGGCCAGCCCACCGCCATCGTCTATCGCACCACCAAGGGCTGGCGCTACGGCATCGAGGGCAAGGCGTCCCACGGCGCGGGCCACGCGTTCTGCTCGCCCGAGTTCTACAAGAGCGTCGAGCCTTTCGAGCAGGCCTTCGGCGTGAAGCTCCCGCGTTTTTCCGGCGAGAAGACCCCGGTGTCCGTCGAAGCGGCGTATTGGGAATGCCTGCTCACCATGCGCAAGGCGTTCGAGACCGCGCGCCCCGACGTCACGAAATACGCCGCCGAACGCGTCGTCGAAGCCGGCAAGCTCACCCCGAAGAATCGGCCGGTGCGCGCGGGCGGCCCGAACCTCGAAGCCCTCTACACCGCCGGCCTCGACCCGGCCGTCACCCCCGACGAGCTCAAACCCGTCCCCGGCAAGGCCGCGACCTTGCGCGGCGCGCTGGGCGACACGCTCGGCTACTTAAACAAGCTGACCTCGGGCGCCTTCCTCGCCTGCGCGGCCGACCTCTCCGAATCCACGAGCATCGCGCCCATCAACAAGGGCCAGGGCAAAGGCTGGTGGCACGCGGCGAAGAACCCGCTGTCGCGCCTCGTGCCCGTCGGCGGCATCTGCGAGGACGCGATGGGCGGCGTGATGTCCGGGGTCTCGAGCCTCGGCCTGCACGTCGGGGTCTCTTCTTCCTACTCCGCCTTCATCGCCGCGCTCGAACACGTGCCCGCGCGGTTGCACTGCATCGGCCAGCAGATGCGCCACGAGGCGACGGGCGAGCCGTTCCGCACCTGGATCATGATCAACGCCCACGCGGGCCCCATGACCGGCGAGGACGGCCCGACCCACGCCTGCCCGCAGCACCTGCAGCTCCTGCAGGACAACTTCGCCAAGGGCTCGTCCATCACGCTGACGCCTTGGGACCCCGCGGAGATGTGGCCGCTCATCGTCCATTCGATGCTGCAGCGCCCCGCGCTGCTCGCGCCGTTCGTCACGCGCCCGGCCATCCCGCTGCCCGACCGCGAGAAGCTGGGCTTCCCGCCGGCGACCGCCGCGGTTAAAGGCGTGTACGCCCTGCGCAAAGGCGGCAAAGCCGTCATCGTGCTCCAAGGCCACGGCGTGGCCACCTTCTTCACCCGCGACGTGTTGCCGAAGCTCGACGCGATGGGCGTCAAACCCACGGTGTATTACGTCGCCAGCGCGGAGCTGTACGAGCGCCTGACGGCCGACGAGAAAAAAATCGCGTTCCCGCCCGAACACGCCTTCCGCTCGATGGGCATGGACCGGCGAGCGTGCCCACGTTGGCGCGTTGGGTGCGCTCCGACGAAGGCATCGCGGCGTCTTTGTATCCGCTCAAACGCCAGGGCTACCTCGGCTCCGGCGCCTGGGACAAGGTGCTCGAGCAGGCCGGGCTCGACGGGAAAGGCCAGCTCGAAGCCGTGCTCGACTGGGTGCGCGCCGTCGAAGCGCGGCCCTAACGGCGCCGGGTCAGCAGGAAAAGCGCCGCGAGCGCGAGCAAGGCCAGGGCTACGCGGATGTCGGCGTAGCCGCTTCGCGCCGCCGCCGGGGAGATGGCCGCCACGGTTTTGGCCCACGCCCGGCGCATCGCCGCGGGCAGCACGACCGGCGCCGCGGCGAACGCCGCCGCTTCGCCCGCCGCGCGTTCGGCCTCCTTCGTCATCTGCGCCGCGGCCGTGGCGGGAGCCGCGGCCTCCTCCGGCTTCGCCTCGTCCTGCGTCGGCGGCGCGGAAGCCGTGTGCCTGACGGGGGAGGACGCGTCTTCGGCTTCGGCGGCCGCGAGCTCCTCGGCCAGCGATTGGAACATCTTTTCCAGATCCTCGGGCGCGACGTGTTCGCCCTTGCGGTAGGACGGCCGCGTCGTGTTCTCGTTGCAGTCGCCCGACATGCGCGCGCAGGACCGGGTGTGCACGAAGTCGCGCTCCTTCTCGGTGGCGCCGACGTCTTTATACACCGAGGGCGAACGCTGCTCGCGGTAGCCCGCCTGCAAGGCGGCGAAATGCTCCGGCGAGACCTTGCTGTAGAAGTCCGGGCGCCGGACGATGGCCGTGGGCATCGCGCTCACCGCGGCGCGCAGGCGCTCGAGATCCTCGGAGGAGGCCGGCTTGCCGTCGGAGACGCGCACGAAGCCTTTGCCGTCGGCCGAAAGCTTGAGCCCAGCCTTCTCCAGGGCGGGCGCGTAGCCCGAACGCGCGGCGAGCAGCAGGTCTTCGGGCGTGCGCGGGTTGGCCGGGTCTCCGGAAGACGTCGGGCGCGGCGCGGCGGCGGGCGAAGCGGCGGCCGGCGGCGCGACGGCGGCGGGGGCGGAAGCGGAAGCGGCGGCCGGCCCCGACGTCGCGGCCGCGCCGGAGCCGCCCGCGGGCATGGCCCCGGCCTCGGCCGAGGGCAGCATCGAGCTCATCGAGCGGGCCAAGGCGGACGCCTTGCCCGCGGCCGACTGCTGGCGCGCCGCGTCCTCCTCGGTCGTGGACCCGCCGTCGTCCTCGAGCTCGCCGTTGGCGCCGCGGCGCGCGCGGCGGTTCTCGCGGCGCACCGCGCGGCGGCCTTGCCGCCCTTCTTTGTTGGTTACGACGCCGTCGCCGTCGCGGTCCAACGAGAGGTCGGGCGCGTCCGAGGCCGAAGCCGGGGCGCAGGACAAGAGCAACGCGAGCGCGAGGGCGCGGCGCATTCCTTGAGTATGGCCGGGGCATCGGGGGCCGTCAATCCCCCTTGACGGGGGGGACGCCGGGGGCCTACACTTCAGGCGCATGCGAACCATCCTGCTCGCCGCGGCGTTTTTCGTCTCGCTCCCCGTCTCCGCCGGGGAAACCCCGCAGGCCCAGGCCGCCCGCGCGGCGTTGGAGCCGTACGCGAAGGCCTTCGAGCTACGCCTCATCCCGCTCGAGCTCAAGAAGGACGACGATTTCCGCAGCACCAACTACCGCTACATGGACGAGAAGGAGAAGCTCTATCGCCTGCGCGACTGCGTGCGCGACGGCGCCGAGTCGAGCGGGGACTGCGGCTACGGCCCCTACCTCACCGTCGCGCGATTCAAAAGCGCCTACGAGGCCGCCGCGGCGTCCGACGGGAAAATCGACCACCGTCAGGGCGTGCGTTGGTTCTGCGGCCTCATCACCGCCTCGCGCGGCTATTTCGGCTTCTACGATTCGCTTTACCACGGCACGCCGGTGAGCGCGGTCGAGTTCACGCAGTCGGTGACCGACGCCGAGGCGCGCCTGCTCAAGGAAGCCGTGGGCGTGGACCTGGTGCGCGAGTCGCGTTACCAGTTGGCCGTCTGCGAGCAGGACCTCGTCGAGGAGTTCAAGAAGGCCGGCCTCATTCCTAAAGACCCCGTCCAGGACGAACCCGTCCCCAGCCCGCCCCAGCCCCAGCCCGACGTCGTCATCAACGGACTCGAGGACCTGCGCCGCCTGCAGGGCGAGGGGAACCGCTTCGTCTGGTTCGGCGCCGAGTTGTGGGGGCCGTGGACCAAGGACCTCGACACGCTCGCCCTGCTGCTCGACTGCCGCGGCCCGCGCTGGGTCGGCAACTTCGTGGGCGTGGTGCCGACGGCGTCCGCCTACAACGGCGGCATGACGTTCCACGGGCGCGCGGTGCGCCACCGCGACCAGCCCGCCGCGTACAAGGACATCGACTGGGCGAAGGTGAACGCGCCCGGCCGCAAGAAGTCCTGCAAGGACCTCTCCAGACGTCTCAAGCGCTGACGCCCCTCATGCCCCTTCTCGACCGCGCCGCCGACCACATCAACTGGATGTTCCCCACGTTGCCGTGGGTCATCCGCATCTCCTACCAGGGGCAGAGCCGCGCCGTGGGTTCGGGGCCCGAGAAGGTCGAGATGGCGTGCAAGACCCGCGGCGCCGTCGCGGCGCTGGCCGACCGCGACCTCTCGGCCTGGCTCGACCACTACGTGGCGGGCGAGGCCGACCTCAACGGCGACATCTACTCCTTCGTCGGGGCGCGCAACCACGTGCGCCAGGACGACCTCTGGCGCATCAAGCTGCGTTACCAGGCGCGTTACCTGTGGACGTCGTTATTTCCCTCCGACATCCGCCGCAAGCTGCGCGCCGTGTCCTCACATTACGACCTGCCCAACGAGTTCATCCTCTCCTATCTCGATAAACGCACGAAGGCGTACTCCTGCGCGATGTGGAAGGACCCGCTGCTCATCGGGAACCTCGACGACCAGCTCCTCGACGACGCGCAGCACGACAAGTTCGACCAGGCGCTGACCGCGCTCGAGCTGCAGCCCGACGACAAGTTCATCGACATCGGCTGCGGCTACGGCTACGCGGTGCACCTGGCCGAGACGAAATACGGCTGCAAGGACGCGCGCGGCATCACCTTGTCGCAGAACCAGGTGGACGCCGGGTTCTCCAAGAACCTGCTGCTGAAGCATTACCTCGAAATCCCGGCCGACGGGTCCTTCGACAAGCTCTACACCTGCGGGATGATCAGCCACCTCGACCGCTCCGAGATCGAGCGTTATTACGCGCACTGCTACGGGATGCTCAAGTCGGGCGGCAAGGCGTGGTTCCACGCCATCGTGCCGCCGGCCAACAACGCGGGCCTGACCAACTACACCACCATCTCGGGCACGTTCTCCCAGAAATACGTGTTCCCCGACCATTTCCAGTTCCCCATCCACGTCCATCTCAAGATCATCGAGAAGCTGGGCTTCCGGGTGAAGAACATCAACTTCCGCTACGGCCACTACGCCAAGACCTTGCGGCATTGGTACCGGCGCTACGTCGAGGAGCTGCCGCGGACGCGGCACATGATCACGCCCACCATCGAACGCGCCTGGCATCTGTACCTGACCTACGCGTCCATCCTCGACGGCCCCCAGTCCATCCTCAAGCAGATTCTCTGCGTGAAGCCCTGACGCCATGCGCCCGCTTCTCTGCCAGCTCGGCGGGCAGTGGGTGTCGAGCTACTCGGTGCTCACCGTCGCCGGCTACGTCGTCGGCACGTTGTGGCTGCGCACGCAGCTCGCGCACCTGAAAACGACGCCGCGTATTTTCTGGTCCTTGGTCGCCGCCGTGCTGTCGGCCGCGGTGCTGGGCGGAAAACTCGGCTATTTCCTCGTCGAGTGGCGCGATTTTCTCGCCGCGCCCGCCGAGATGCTGCGCGACTGGAGCACCGGCTGGGTGTTCTGGCCGGGGCTGCTGTCGGCGATGGCCGCGGGCCTGGCCTTCCAGGCCTGGCACAACGCGACGTACCGTCCGCGCCTGTACCTGCCCGTCGGCGACTACGTCGTGACCGCGCTGCCGCTGGGCCACGTCCTCGGCCGCCTGGGCTGCTTCCTCGAGGGCTGCTGCCACGGCCGCCCGACGAGCGTCGCCTGGGCCGTGACCTTCACGAGCCCGGCGGCCGGCGTGGCCGACGAGCTGCTCGGCGTGCCGGTGCACCCGACCCAGCTCTACGAAGCCGCCGGCGAGCTCGGCCTGTTCCTGTTCTTCGGCTACTGGGTGCTGCCGCGCATCCGCGCCGCCAAACTGCGCTACGGGACCGCCTTCCTCGGCTACACCGCCGCCTATTCGCTGCTGCGGTTCCTCCTCGAGTTCCTGCGCGGCGACGACCGCGGCCTGCTGGTGTCGGCGGCGTTATCGCCGTCGCAGTGGCTCTCGCTCGCCGCCGGCCTGGCCGCATGCGCGGCGCTGTGGACGCGCGGCGTCGTCGAGCGCGAGCCCAAGAAGCGGACGATTTACGCGGACGGCAAACCGTAAGTCCGTCCTGCGCCGGCGCAACATGATTATCGTTAGTTGAGTTTGCCGCGATTACCAATGAAGCGCCCCGGCTCTCAGCACGGAGAGCCGGGGCGTTTCGTTGACGGCGACGACGGTCAGTTCTTGTGCGGGGCGGAGGCGGACTTGATGCCGATGCTGCGCAGGAAGGCGTCTTCCTTCGGCTCGCGGCCGAGGAAGGTCTTGATGGATTCCATCTCGTCGCGCGACGAGCCGGGCTCGAGGATCTCCTTGCGGTAGGCCTTGCCCGTCGCGGTGTCGAGCGGGCCGCCCGAGGTCTCGAAGCGCGAGAACAGGTCCTGGGCATAGACCTTGGACCACAGGTAGCCGTAATAACCCGAGTCGTAACCCATGAGGTGGCCGAAGCTCGCCTCGGGGTGCGTGCCCTCCGACATGGGGATGAGGCTGATGTATTTCATCAGCGTCCCGTAAGCCTTGGTGGTGTCGGACGGCGGGTCGGTGTGGTAGAGCTGGTCCACGCCGCCGAAGAGCACCTGGCGCAGGTTGAACAGGCCGGAGTTGACGTCTTTGGCCGCGAGCATGCGGTCGAGCAGCTCCTTGGGCAGCTTCTGCGAGCGGTCCTTGTAGTGGCCCGACAGGGATTCGAGCACCTTGGCGTCCCACACCCAGTTCTCGAGCATCTGCGACGGCGCCTCGACGAAGTCGCGCGCCACCGACGTGCCGGCGAAACGCGCGTGGCGGGCGGTGGTCAGCGTCTGGTGCATGATGTGGCCGAACTCGTGGAAGAAGGTCTCCACCTCGTCGTGCGTCAGCAAGGACGGCTTGTCGGCCGTGGGTTTGTTGAAGTTGGCGACCATGGCCGAGACGGGCTTCTGGTAGCCGCCCTCGGGCAGCGCGCGGCCCTGGATGAGGGTGAAGGCGGCGGCGTGTTTGTATTTGCCCTCGCGCGGGAACAGGTCGGCGTAGAAGTAGGCGATGACCTGGCCGGACGCCGCGTCGGAGATCTCGTAGAGCTTCACGTCGGGGTGCCACGTCGCGGCGTCGGGGAGCTGGCGGTACTTCAGGCCGAGGATCTTCTGGTACGTCGCGAACATCTGCTCGGTGACGAGGTCGGCGGGGAAATATTCCTTGATCTTCTGGGCGTCCACCGCGTATTTGGTCTTCTTGAGCGCGTTGTCGTAGAAGCGGTAGTCCCAGGCGCGGATGACGCCGTCGGACTCCTTGCCCTCGAAGACGTATTTCAAGGCGACGAGGGTCTTGAGCTCGTCCTCGGCCATGGGTTTGAGGCGTTTGACCAGGCGCTCGTAGAACGCGCGCACCGTCTTGGTGTCCTTGGCCATGCGGTCCTCGAGCACGAAGGCCGCGTGCGTCGGGTAACCCATGAGTTTGGCGGCCTTCTGGCGCAGGGCCAGGACCTCCTTGAGCAGGGGCAGGTTCTCGCGGGCGGCGCGGTTGTTGTATTTGCCCTCGAGGATCTTGCGCGAGGCGCCGACCTGGACGTTCTCCATGAACGGGAAATAGTCGGGGTAGTCGAGGGTGACCTTGTATTTGCCGTCCACCTTCTCGAGGCGCTCGATGAAGTCGTCGGGCGCGCCGGTCAGCTCCGCGCGCGTGAAAAGGGCGGAGTCCTTGGATTCGTTGATGTTCTTGCCGAACGCGGACTCGAGCTCGACGAGCTTGGTGCGGATGGCTTTGACCTCGTCGCGTTTCTCCTTGGGGAGCTCCAGGCCGGCGCGGCGGAAGTCCATCAGCGCCTTGTCGAGCAGGCGCGCGTCCTCGCCGGCGAGCTTCTCGCCTTTGGCGGCGTACGCCTTCACGGCGCGGTAGAGGTCCTCGCGCGAGTAGGTCTCCACGCCGAACTGGCCGAGCAAAGTCTCGCAGTCGTTGGCGGCGGCGCGCACCGAGGAGGAGACGGAGACGTATTTGAGGAACTGGTCGGAGGAGGAGGCGTCGTTGAGCTCGGCCAAGGTGCGGTCGAGCGCCCACACCGTGTTGTCGAAGGTGCGCGCGGTGTCGGGCAAAGACGCCAGGCCGGCGAGCGCGGACTCGGCGCGCTTTTTGGCGGACTGGCAGCGCTCCATGAGCGCGGCGGGCGCGATGCCGTAGTCGAGCGCGGCGTGCGGCGCGAAGGACGCGGCGCGGACGGCGGCCGGCAGGGCGAGCAGGACGGCGAGCAGGAGGGCGGGGGTTCTCATGCGCCCATCATACAAAACGACGGCGGCTCGACGTCAGCGCAGCGTTTCGGCGATGATGAGCTGGCCCGCGGAGGTGCGCGTGAGCGTCACGCGCGTGCCGCCGAGGTCCACGGTCCCCGCGACGTCGGGGGTCAACGCGGTCTCGGCGAGCGGCCAGGCCTTCGAGGACAGGCCGTTCTCGTGAATGATGAGGAAGGAGCGCGTGTCGGCGAAGCCCGTCCCGTCGGCCTTCACGTCCGTGCCGAAATGCAGCCAGAACTCCTTGCCGCCGGCGCGGAAAGTCGTGGAGCGGTTCTTCACCGCGTCGAGCACGACGCCGGTCTTCACGTCGTGGCTGGGGCCGGTCACGCCCGCCAGCGGCCGCAGCTTGAGCGTGCTGCCGCGCGTGGGGTTGAAGATGTTGGCCGCCACCTTGAAGTTATAGACGGTGGCGCTGTCCACGCGCGCGTTGACGCCGTCGCCGCGCAGGCGGTTGATGTCGCCCAGGGCCGCGAGCGTCACGGGGGCGGTCTGCCCGGCGGGCGTGAAGGTCAGGTAATAGGCGCGCAGGCCCGCGTCGGCGGCGACGCCGATGTCCCAGGGCCGGGCGCCGAGCTGGCGGGCGAGCAGCGAGCGCTGCTTGTCGAGCTGGACGGCCAGGTCCACGCGGCCGGCGACGCGCACGCGGCCGGCGCGCGGCGAGAAGGGCAGGGGGCGCAGCGGCGCCTGCAGCACGGGCTCGGCGCGGCCGCCTTCGGGGGGCGCGACGAACAGGGCGGGCGCGGCGCGGAAGGCGTCGGCCCCGCGCACGGAGACGGCTTCAGGCGAGACGGCGGCGGCGGGCAAAGCGACGACCAGCAGCAGCGCGGCGTGCCTCATTTCGCGAGCCTCCCTCCGGCTTTGGCGCCGGTTGCGGCGGCGACGCCTCGCGCGGCGCGGCGCGGGTCGTCGGCCAGATCGATGAGATACAGCAGCGGCCGCCAGTTGGCCTGCACCGTCGTGGCGATGGCGGCGGCGCCGGGGTAGAAGCCGCCGGCCCAGATGGTCTTGGGCATCAGCTCGAAGGTGAAGGCGAAGATGCCGCGTTCGGCCCAGGCCCAGTCGCAGGTGTCGCCGGTGGCGATGTAGAGGTCGCTCGACTGCATGGCGCGGTAGCCGGTCATGCCCGCCATCTCGTTGGCCATGTTGCGGAAGGCCGCGAGCGCGGTGGGGTCCTGGATGGTCTCGTCGGTGCCGCCCCACGGGTAGAGCACGAGCTCGGAGAAGGTGTGGTAGCTCAGCAAGGTCGTGAGGTTGGTTCGCGCCTCGATGAAGGCCTTCACGGCCTGGGTCTCGGGCTCGGAGAACGGCGCCGTGCCGTGGTAGGTGTCGTCGCGCGGGTCCGAGGAGGAGCCGCCGCCCGCCCAGCGGAACGCGTAGTTGCGGTTGAGGTCCACGCCGCGCGAGCCGTCCGCGTTGGGGCGCATGTTCTTGCGGTGCATGTGGTAACGGTCGCCCTGGATGTCGAACTCGGCGCCGTCGGGGTTGACCATGGGGATGAAGTAGATGTCGCGGCCGGCGAGCAGGCGCGCGATCTCGGGGCGCCGGCGCTCCTCGACGAGGCGGCGGGCCAGGCGCAGCGGGACCTCGACGGACAGGTGCTCGCGGGCGTGGTGCTCGCCCATGAACACGATGCCGGGACGCGCGCTGGGCGCTTCGCCCTGGGCGTCGGAGTTCAGGCGCAGGGCCCACATGTCGCGGCCCTCGAAGGTTTTGCCGATGGAGAACAACGAGACGAGCTCGGGCGCGGAGGCGGCGATGCCCTCCATCGCGGCGACGGCCTCGGCGTAGTCGTGGAACTCGGCGTCCTGGCGGGGGAAGGCCAGCGGGCCGAAACGCGCCGTCAGCGGGGCGACCGTCGTCACGACGAGCCCGGCGGCGCGCAGGCGGGCGAGAGCGGCGTCGGTCGCGAAGCCCGACACCTCGCCGGGGCGGACCTCCTCGATGGCGAGGCCGGCGGTCGCGGCGACGGTGCGCGAGGCGGGGTCGCCGGCGGCGACGGTCACCCAGGAGCGCGCGTCCACCGCGGCGCCCGCGGGCGCCGGGGCGGCCGGGGCGGCGGCCACGGCGACGGGCGGGACGTCTCCGCCGGTCCCGTCGAAGCGGGGGTCGGGCAGCGCGTGCGCGGCGAAAGCCAGAGACGACACGGCCACGGCCAGGGCGAAAGATCGCATTGGGGCCTCCAGGGGACGACCCCATTCTACGCGCGGGCCCCTCTGGAGGTCAAGCGAAAAAAGGACTAAAGACCTATTTCTTTTTAGGCCCTTCGGTCCCGTCTTCGATGGCCCCGCCTTTGGGGGCCTGGCCGAGCAAAGCGGCGGTCTCGCCCGGGAGCTTCACCGACTTCTCCTTCTCCCGCTCGTAGGGACGGCGCATCTGGGCGAGCTGGCGGATGGCGGCCTCGGCCTGGGCGCGGGTGCCGGGCTGGCCGAGGCGTTCGCCCATGAAGCCGCCGCCCCCGGAGCCCGGGTCGTCGTCGGGGCGGGCGAAGCCGGCGATGCCCAGACGGTTGGATTCGGCCACGAGGTCGCGGGCCGCGTCGTCGTTGGTGTAGGCGCCGCTGGAGGCCAGCGGGGTCACGATGCTCGAGGCGATGGGGGCGAGGTCGGGCCCGGAGAACGTCGCGGTCTCCACGGCGGGGTCGCGCAGCCGCGCCACCAGCAGGGCGGCCGCGGCCGCGCAGGCCAACGCGGCGACGGCGACGACGGCTTTATTTTTTTCCACCGAACTTGAGCTTCAGGCGGCGCGCGACGTAAGGCGTGACGAACTGGTCGGCCGCCGCGCCCAGGCGCGCGATCTCGCGCACCATGGAGGAGGCGATATAGGTCAATTCGTCGTCGGGCATGAGGAACACGGTCTCGACGTCCTTGTTGAGCTTGCGGTTGAAGGACGCGAGCTGGAACTCGTAGTCCATGTCGGAGACGACGCGCAGACCG
This sequence comes from uncultured Elusimicrobia bacterium, assembly GCA_965283875.1. Taxonomy (GTDB): domain Bacteria; phylum Elusimicrobiota; class Elusimicrobia; order UBA1565; family UBA9628; genus GWA2-66-18. The sequence goes on from CBDIQC010000001.1 coordinate 1,434,362, forward strand.
CGGATGAGCACCTTGGCCTTCTGCTTGCGCAGGTAATCCACGAGCAGGCCGGTGAAGGTGTCGGCATCGACGTTGGGCAAGGAGCGCACGGCGTCTTCGACCATCTCGATGCGTTCGGAGACGGAGAAGATGTGCCGCTTCGAGGCGTTATTGGACACCGCGACGATGACGTGGTCGAAGAGCTTGGAGGCGCGGTGGATGATGTCGAGGTGGCCCTTGGTGAGCGGGTCGAAGCTGCCGGGATAGACGGCGATACGTGTCATGTCCGGAGTATAACGGCCCCCGGACCCCCCGTCAAGCGATGGCATCGAGCCCCCTGGCAGGATATAGGGAGGGGGGTTAAACTGCGGGTATGGCCGGACGCCCCCTCCGGAAGGCTCTCTCCTTTATACTCGCCGCGTCCCTCGCGACGCCCGGCTGGGCCGCCAACACCAAGGGGCAGACCGGCCGGAGCTGACCACGAAGCTCCGGCGCGTCACGGCGCGGTAAGGCGCGGCCGCGACCGCGCCCGGCTCGGCGCGTTTTCGATACGGCGCCTTCGACGCGCACCTGCGCCGGCAGCATACGGCCCGTGCCCGGCGCGCCGGCCTTGACCATCAACGCCGGCGGCGCCGTGTTCGCGGCTCCCGCCGCCCCGCTCGACGCGTCCGTCGCTCCGCCCGCGGGACCGGCGGCCGCGCCGGCCGACTCGCCGCAACCGACGCACGCGCAGATCAAGGCGGCGCTCAACCCGCCCCCCGGCTACGCCGGCCACAATTACAACTACCCGGTGTTCTGGCCCGCCAACGTCCATGCGTTCCTGCACGAGCCCGCCGACAAACTCCACCCGCAGACCTTCGCGGGCATCGTGGCCGCGTACCGTCGGGAGGTGCTCAACGGCGCCGCGGGCCAGACCTTGGAGGCGTTGGCCTCGGGCAAGGTCGCCGCCGACAAAGCTTACGCGGGGCAGGCCGCGCCGGCCGCGGCGTTCCTGGGCACACCCGCGGGTTACGCGGGCAAACCCGTATTCGGAAAGAAGGGCCTGGCTCCGGCGTCCGCCAAACCGGCCCTGCCCTTGCTCGCGGCGCCCAACGACGCGCCGCTCGCGGCGGGTGACCCGGCCGGCACTCCCGCCGTCGCCGCGGCCAACGCCCCTCGCGGGGTCGCCGAGCTCAAAGGCGCCGAGCTCAAACCCTTCGAATCTGAAAACACCGACGCGCTGCTGCCGCCCTCGCCGCCGGTGACCCAGACGATCGCGGCCTGGGTCGGCAAGACGTGGGCCGCTTTGTTCGGCAAAACAACGCCCGCGCCGGCGCCTAAACAAGGAAAAACCGCCCAACCGCCTCCCGTCGTCGCGGCCGTCGTCTCGCCGGCGCTCGCCCCGCTCGCGCCGGAGACCCCGCTGCTCCCCGCGCCGCCGCGCGAGGAGCTCGAGACCGCAGGAGGTCTGCTCGTCCACGCCGCGCGCGCCGTTCGGCGGGACGCGCGCGGCTATCGCGTCAACTTCCTCGGCCTCTCGGCGCAAGACGGGGCCAAAACCGTTCAAGACGCCCCCGTGCGCGTGCGCGTGCAGCGCAGCGGCGACGCGGCCGCGACCGCGGCGCTGCGCGAGCGCTTCGGCTCCTTCAACCGCCTCATCGAGAACAATTTCGCGGCGCTCGAGCTGATGTCGCGCAACACGGGCCAGCTCACCGTCAAGGTCGCGCGCGCGATGTTCAAATACGTGGACGCCATGGCCGCCGATTACGGCCGGCTGGTGCCGCAAAAAGAACACGTCGACGTGTTGGGCGGCCTGGCGGGCATCGGCATCGGCTTCGAAGTGGGCGTCAAGGATGCGGGGCTCTCCGACGGCGACCTGTTGTCCGGGGAGCTGCTCGAGCTGATCACGGACATCAAAAAGCCGTCGGTGCACTCCTTCATCAACCGCATCCACCAGGGGGCGCTGGAGCACCTCGGGCGCTCCAAGGCCGCCCCGGCCAACTTGAGCGTGACGTTGGGCGAGCGCCAGCTCCAGCTCACCGACATCTCGGAGCAGCCGCTCGTGGCCAACGGACGCATCGTGTCGCGCGGCTTCAAGGCGCTGGTCGGCGCGCTCATGCGCTCCAAAGACGTCCCGTCGGGCACCCTCGTCATGCAGGACCACCAGTTCCACGGCCACTTCAAGCTCGGCGCGCATTCGGCGGAAATCTACGCGAACTTCCTGCCGCCCGACGAGGGCGGCATGATCCGCGTGCGTTACCAGGAGTGGGGCACGGGCTACGACAACCAGACGCGCCTGTATTACGTCGCGCGCCTGCTGCAGAAGACCGGATTCCACGTCGAGCAGGACAACGGCTTCCTCACCGCGGTCGTCGATAAGGACCACGCCTCGCAAAGCGTCGATGAGATGAGCGACACCTTCGCCCTGGTCGTGCAGGCGCTGCACGCCACCGTCGGGGTGGACTTCGCGCTGCCCATGCTGGTGGAAGGCGCGACGACGAGCGAGGAGGTCGGCCGCCGCATCGACGGCTGGGTCGATATCGTGCTCGGCGAAGGCACCTTGCCTTTCTACGTCCACGACGACCAGACGGCGATGATCAGCGGCTGGAACCGCTACATGGCCGAGGCGGCGGGGCGCGAACGCCTGCGCGCGGCGCTCGACGCGCGGCTCACGGCGCTCGGCCTGCCGCCCATCCCCCAGCGCGAGACCATGGGCCAGCGCACCATCGACCGCTTCGTCAGCGAAGCCGTCGAGAAGGCGGTGGCGCGCGGCGAGCTGCGGCTGGCCGAAAACGGACGGCTGCTGCGCGTCCCGGGCTACGACGCGGTCTCGGGACTGGCGCGGGCTCTCGAGGAACGCGAGCTCACCGCCTCGCATATGGCCGAGGTCGTGTCCTCGCTCGACCCGTCGTTGCTCGACTTCGAAACCGTCGGCAGCCTCGGCGGCCTGACCGTGGAGCGCGCCCAGCGGCGGCTCGATTCCGACTCGTGGCTCACCGTCCACGTTTTGCGCGACCCCAAAACCGGGCAGATCGGTTTCGCCCGCGCCGAAATCGCGGTCCTTCTGCCGGGCACGGGACCCCGACCGGTTTCACCGAGCGGCCTGTTCAGCGTGCTCGAGGCGCAGGGCCACCCCGTGGCGCGTTTCACCCCCACGCCGAACCCGCCCGGCCGCAGCCACTTCATGCGCCTGCTCAAGAAGGAGCCTGAGCCGGAGCCGCGCGACCGGGCTCGTTTCCTCGGCCTGGCGGCCAGCCCGGCGCACGGACGCCCGGTCGTCGCGCGCATCACCTACGACAAGGCGCGGGCCGCGCAGGGCGGCTACATCTACCTGGCGCCCTACACCACCCCGGACGACATCGACGCCATCAAGGCGTCCAAAGGCGTGCTCACCACCGCCGGCGGGCTGCTCAGCCACGCGGCGATCACGACGCGCGAGATGGGAATCCCCGCGTCCATCCTCATGGGCGTGACCTGGCTCGGCGGCGCGGCCGCGCTCGAGACGCGCTCCTACGGCGCGCCGTTTTCGGCGGCGGCCGCGTCGCGCGGCAGGTGCGCTCGGTCACGCGCGTCACGTTGCCGGAAGGCGCCGTCGTGCGCCTCGACCCGATGACGGGAGCCCTCGAAGCCTTCCCCGGCGGCTCGAGCGCCGCGTTGCTCGATGCGGCGGCGGCGCTCGAACGTTACGACGCGGACCGGGACGGAAATTCGCTCGCGGCGTGGCTGCTTAAACGCGGGCGCGGCCCCGCGTTGACCCCGGAGCAGAAGGAGGTTCTCGCCAGCGAGGCGCTCAACGGGTTGGCGCAGCGGGCGCTGAGCCGTCCTGAAGCCGCGGGCGCGCTGGGGCTGGCGCGCGCCGCGCTCGTCGAAGCCGGCCTGGCCGCGCTGGCGGAGAAAGTCGGCGGCCGCGCCTTCGTCGCGCTCCACAACGAAGCGCTCTACACGATTTCCGAGACGCGTATGCAGATGGAACGCGCCCAGTCCATCGAATCGGTGGACCGCTTGCGCGCGCAGGCCGGCGCGTTGGCCGCGCGCCTCGGCGCGCTCGCGCAGGCGTTGGGGCGTCCTAAAGACGAGCTCTCGCGCCTGGGCGTGCTCGCGTCGGGCGTCGAGAAGACGGCCGCGGACCGTTCGGCCGTCCTGCTGGCCGAAGACGTCGCCGAGCTGCAGGAGCACGCGCGCCGCTACCCGACGGCGACCATCGAGGCCCTCCCGCTCATCAAGGCCGCCATCGCCAAAGCCAAGAGGCGCGGGCTCTCGTCGATCCTGGTCGGTCGTTGGGAGGCGCAGGTGCGCGCGCTCGAGGTAGCCCGCGAGGCCTCGCTGCGCGCGCACAAGCCGCTGGTGCTGCCGCTCAGCGACATCATCGACGCCGACGTCGGCGCGGTCGGCGGCAAGGCGGCCAAACTCGGCGAGATCGCCGCGGTCGTGGAGGCCGCGGGCGGCCACGTGCCGCAGGCGGTGGCGCCGACGGTGCACGCCTATCGCGCGTTCCTACGCGAGGCGGGCATCAACGAGCGCCTCGAGGCGGTGGCGAGCGACAAGGCGTTGAGCCCGGAGATCCGCTCGGCGCGGGCGCGACGCCTCATCATGGAGGGCGTGTTGTCTGTCCCGGGGGAGAACGGCGGCATCGGCCGACGGGCCGCGTTGACCGCCGAGGCGGGCGTGGGCAAGGCCATCATGGATTCCCTCCAGTTCGCGGGCCTCACCGACACCATGCTCGCGGTGCGCTCCTCGGCGGTGGACGAGGACGGCGCGGAGGCCGCTTTCGCCGGCGCGGGCGACACTCACCTCTACGTCTCGCCCGACGAGGTGCTGCCCAACGTGCAGGAAATCTGGGCGTCGGTGTGGAACGGCCGCTCTCTGTTCTACCGCGAGTCCAAAGGTTTCTCGACGGCGAACCTCGCGCAGGCCCTGGTCATCCAGGAGATGGTGGACGCTGAAATCGCGGGCGTCGCCTTCACGCAGGACCCGGTCACCGGCGACACGAGCCGGCTTATCGTCAACTCCGCTTTCGGCCTGGGCGAAGGCGTGGTGTCCAACCGCGTGACGCCCGACCAATACGTGGTCGGCAAGGACCTGGGCATCGAGGTCCTGCCGCCCATCATCGGCGACAAGAAGCTGGCCATCGTGCGTTCGCCCGACGGCAAAGGCACCGTGGAGAAGAAGATGCCGCCGGAGTGGCGCCGTCGCCGTTCGATGACGCCAGAGAAACTGGTGCTCCTCAATAAGGTCGCCGTCGCGCTCGAGCGGCACTTCGGTTTCGGGCTCGACTTGGAGTACGCCTTCGTCGGCGACAAGCTCTACATCCTGCAGGCCCGGGCCATCACCTCGGCGGCGGCTAACCCCGCCCCTGTCGCGCCGAAAGACGCGGACCGGGCCGCGGTAGGCACGCTCGACGCGGTGATCGCGCGCTGACGCGCCTCAGCTTATTCGCGGACAATTTCGTGGACAGCGCACCAGGTCGGCGCCGAGCGCTCGGATGCCGGCGCAAGATAGCTCTCATATGTCTGCTTCAGGTATTTCTGGGTAAAAGCGTCGTAGACGGCGGATTGAGCAGGAGAGAGAAGGAACCAGTGCGCCGCGCCCATCTCGCGCATTTTTCCGGTGTTGACGAGGATGTGCGTGAATCCGTCGGCGAAGAGTCTGTCCCGCAGCGCGGCCGGTGTGTCGTGCTCCCGGAGATATCGATTTAGGACGTGCTCCCCGAACGTCGTCGTCGATTCGTAGTCGCGGTTGATATAGTACCCGCGTTCATCGGCGATGATTAAAATACGCGATCCGAGCGGCGTATGCTCATTGATGTGTTCGGCGCACGCGTAGTAAGGCGCTCCGTAGGAGGGGTGCGGGCGCTTCAGATAGTCCGCCTGCGACATGGTTCCCATCACGACGGCGTTGGCTTCATAGACGTGGAGCCAGGTCGCGGTCCAGAAGAAGTTCGTGACGAGAACGACGACCATGAGGACGTATGAGACGCGTTTCGCCGTCACGGAGAACGCGCGCTCGAAAGCCACGGCGAAAAGAACGCAGGCGATGAGGAAGGTCGGCAGGAAATAGCGCGGCCAATACGTCGTGAGAGCCCAAGCCGCCCAGAGAACCGCCATGGTCGCGAACAGCGTCCGCTCCGCCTTGCCGCGAAAACGGATGAGAAACAGCAGCGGGATTCCGAGCAGAAAAACCGGCCCGAAGATGGTCGTGTCGTTCTGCATCGTCGACAACTGCCAAGGGCTTAGAAGAAGGGCTTTTAAGCCCGTCCATGTCGTCAACGAGGCGATCGCGTCCCGGCCGCCCTCCTTAAGCAATTCGCGCCAATCGATGCGAGTTCCCCAAGAGGCGAACGTGTCTTGGAAAAAAGGAAATACGGGATTTCCATACAGACGCAGATTGCGAATCGGCCACACGGCGAGCGCCGCGAATAAAGCGAGCAGGAACGGCAGAATGGATCGCAAAAGCGTCTTGGGCTGAAGCCGGCCGTCCATCCTCGTGTCCCACAAAAGGACCGCCGCCATCACGCCTGCCAGCGGCCAGACCTGATATTTGGTTCCCATGGCGAAGCCGCAGAGCGCTCCCGAGACGATAAGCCACTCGCGCCTTGCTGGCCGTTCGATGGAGGCCAGCGCCAGGGCGTAAACGGCGAGCAGTTGGTAGAACGCGGTTCCAAGGTCCACCCCGGCTTTCCACGACATGACGCCGACAAGAGGGTTCGTGTAAAAAAACAGGGCAGCGAGAAGACCCGCGCGCCGACTGACGAATCTTCGGCCGGCCGCGTAAGCCATCAGCGCGGCCGCCAGACCAAGAAACCAGTGCAACACATGCGTCAGCTGCACGGCGCCGATCGGTAGGGCAACGCTGAATAACATTTGAATCAGTAGAGGCACGCCGGAGAAAACATTGTCGGGCGTGGGGAAGAATCCATGCCTGCGCCAATAGAGGTCAGGCAAGGCGAGGTGATAGGTCAGGGCGTCGTAGAAAATCTCGGGAATCAGCGTGCCCAGCAGATTAAACGCCGCGAATAGTGCCAGCAGAAGCAGTAATCCGACATCGAAGGCGCGACTCGGCGCGGCGCCGTCCGCCGACGCGCCGACGCGGTTTTCTCGAGGGGTCGTGTACGCCGCCCACAGCGACAGTAACGCGATGGAGAGGAGCACCGGCCCGACGTACCACAGCTTCAATAGGGCGAGGGCGGCCATTAGGCTGCCGATGATTCCCCACCCGAGGCCCAGTCGAAAACCGAACGACTCGATACGATCCGCGATGGGCAGCTTGATTTTGGAAAGGCACCAGCCGCCGATGCTCACGCCCATGAAAATCAATCCGCCGAGGGCGAGCAGCGATTTCGCCAAGCGCGACACGGCAGTCCACGTCAAGGCGAGGGGATTGGGAAGTATGTCGAGCGCCAGCTCCCAGCGGAAGCTTAGTTCCGGCCGGCTGTAATAATAGACGCCGAGTCCGAGCCACCACGCGAGCAGCGCCGCTTGTCCCCAGAAACGCGGCACGCGCCAGCCCTCATCCGCAACGGCGGCTGTCACGGGTTTCGGAATCGAATTCACCGCCCCACCGCGTCAGAGCCTCGTTTGGCGACGGCGGCGTTGACCGCGGCGGCGATCTCGGGGTTCTTGCGCATGAGGCCGTCGAGGTCGGGCCAGGACAACGAATAACACACGGTGCGCTCCGCGCACACGGCGCTGGCGGCGCGCGGCTGGCGCAGGAGCATGGCCAGCTCGCCGAAGAAATCGCCCGGGCCCATGCTCCCCACGACGCGGCTGAAGAAACGCAGGCGCGGCACGCGCGCCTCCACGCGGCCGGTCGAGACGACGTAGAACGCGTCGCCGGGCTCGCCTTGGCGGAAGATGGTCTCGCCCGCGGCGTATTCCAAGGTGCGCACGTGGTAGAGCACCTGGTAGAGCTGGATGTCGGTGAGCGAGGCGAACAGCTCGATGCGGCGCAGGGGCCGGAAGAGGAAGCCGACGTCCCCGCCGGGCACGATGCCCGAGCTGAGGACCTTCATCAGTCGGGCAGCGACGCGACGGGTTTGAGCGCCGCGACGGCTTTTTCGAGCCGCTCGAGCAGCACGGCGGGGTCGGGCCGGCCGTCTTTGGGCGAGAAACGCGGGTCGGTGAGCGCGCCGGCGGCCACGGCCTCCAGCTCGGGCAGCGCGCGGCGCGCGGCGTCGCGGTCCTTCTGGCGGACGAGGCCTTCGGCGGCTTCGACGAGCACCTCGGCGTCGGGGTGGCGGGCCAGGCGCGCCAGCGCGGGCGCGAGCTCCGGGCCGAAGTCCGCGGCCAGCCGCACGAGCGTGAGCATGCGCGCCGGAGACGCCATGTCCGCGCAGCGCCTCCTCGAGCGCGAGGCGGCCTTCCGGGCGGCGGAAGGTCAGCAGGTCGCGGCGTTTGGCGGCCAGCGCCGTCACGACGTCGCCGCGCGGCGCGGCGTCGGCGGGATACCAGCGCAGCAGGTCGAGCAACGCGTCCACGGCGCCGGCCCCGTACGTGCGGCCCAGCGCGGCGACGGCCAGGCGCGCGGCCTCGCGGGGGCGGCCTTCCGGGCGCGCGCCCAGGCGGCGCAGCACGAGCCGCCCGGTCTCGGCGTCGTCGAGCCCGGTGAGCGCGGCCTTGGCCAGCACGGGCTCGAGCGCCTCGCGCGGCAGCGCCGGGTCGGCCAGCGCCGCGGTCACGAGGCGGCGGGCGGTCGCGCGCGTGACGGGCAAGGCGGCGAGGCTTTCGGCGGCCGAGCCGCGCACGAGCGCGTCCTGTTTCGCGTCGAGCAGGATTTCCCCGAGCGGCCCCGCGGCGAGGGGTCGCCGGTGCGCGCGAGGAAGGACGCCGCGAACAGCCGGACCTTCATGGGGCGTTTGAGGTCCGTCGCGACGGCGGCCAGCGGCTCGACGGCGCGCCAGCCGTGGCGCCGCAAGGCCTCGCCTTCGGCCAGCGCCGTTTTGTCGAGCGAGTCGATGTCGCCGGCGTGGCGCCCGCGTTGGGAGGCGAGCAAGGCGGCGATGCGGGTGAAGGCTTTCTCGACGTCGGCGGCCGGCGTGGCGGCGGAAGCGGGGAGGGCGAGGAGGGCCGCGAGCAGCGGGCCGATCACGCGCCGGAGCCGACGGAGAAGTAACGCGCCTGCGGGTGGTGGAAGACGAGGGCCGACACGCTGGCTTCGGGCTCCATCATGTAGCCCTCGGTCAAGGTCACGCCGCAATGCGTCTCGGGGCGCAGCAGCTCGAACAGCTTGGTCTGGTCTTCGAGGCTCGGGCAGGCGGGGTAGCCGAAGGAGACGCGCAGGCCGCGGTATTTGGCCTGGAAGCAGTCCTTGATGGTCATGCTCGCGGGGTCGCCGATGCCCCACATCTTGCGCAGGCGCGCGTGCAGTAGCTCGGCGAAGCCTTCGGCCGACTCGATGGCAACGGCCTGCAGCGCGTGCGAGCGCAGGTATTCGCCCTTGTCGCGGTACTCGTCGGACAGCTGGCGGATGCCCGCGCCGCAGGTGACGACGAACATGCCCACGTAGTCGCGCTCGCCCGAAGACGCGGGGCGCACGAAGTCGGCGAGGCACAGGCGCTCGTTGTGGGGCATGCGCGGGAAATCGAAGGACGTCAGCGGCACCTTGGCGGAGGGCGAGTCGTAGAGGTTCAGGCGCTCGCCCTCGGAGTCGGCCGCGAAGAACTTGTACACGGCCTTGGCGGTGATGAACTTGCGCGCCAGGATCTCGTCCATGAGCGTCTGCACGCTGGCCTTGAGCTCGAGGGCCTTGGGGTTCTTGTCGGCCAGCTGCTGCTCGAGGTTGCCGCGCAGGCCCAGGTGTTTGCCGTAGAGCATCACCGGGTTGACGTAGCGGAAGATGTCGGCCACGTCGAAGTCCGACAACGCGTGCAGGCGCAGGTCGGGCGGCAGCGGCGGCGGCTCGTTATGGCTGATGATGACGCGCGGGGTCTCGGGGACGTCGGCGGCGGCGGCGGGTGCGGGAACGTCCTTCTGGAGGTAATCCTGCAGCTCCTTGTTCTTGGCGAGCAGACCGTCGCGCGCGGGCCCGAAATAATCATTAGACAACGAAAGACCCGTCATCGCGTCCTTGGCGTAGAACACGTGGCCGTCGTAGGCGGGCGCGATGCGTTTGGCGGTGAAACGCGAGGACAGCGCCGCGCCGCCGACGAGGATGGGCAGCTTGATGCCTTCGGCGGCCAGGTCCTCGGCGGTGACGATCATCTGCTGGGCGGATTTGACGAGCAGGCCCGAGAGGCCGATGAAGTCGGGCGCGTGCTGCTTGATGGCGGCGATGAGCTGCTCGGGCGCGACCTTGATGCCGAGATCGACGACCTTATAGCCGTTGTTCTTGAGGATGATGTGCACGAGGTTCTTGCCGATGTCGTGCACGTCGCCTTTGACCGTGGCCAGGAGCAAGGTCGCGCGCGCGGCCGAGTCGCCGACCTCCATGTGGGGCTCCAGATGCGCCACCGCGGCCTTCATGGCCTCGGCGGACTGGAGCACCTCGGCGACGATCATCTGGTTGTCGCCGAAGAGCCGGCCGACCTCGTCCATGCCCTTCATGAGCGGGCCGTTGATGATCTCGAGCGGGCGGCGGGTCTTGAGCAGCTCGTCGAGGTCTTGGGTCAGGCCTTCGCGGGAGCCCTCGACGACGTTGCGCGCCAGGCGTTCGTCGATGGGGAGCTTGGAGCGCTCGGAGGGGCCGGCGACGGTGGCTTTGCGCTCGCGGAAATGCGCCGCGAAGGCCGCGACCGCGTCGAAGCCCGCGGGGTGTTTGGGGTCGTTGGGGCCGGTCCAGGTGAGGACGTCCCACGACAGCTTCTTTTCTTCCTCGGGAATGCGGGAATAAGGAGCCAGCTTCTCCGAGTTGACGATGGCCAGATCGAGGCCCGCCTCGACGCAGTGGTGCAGGAAAACCGAGTTGAGCACCTCGCGCCCCGCCGCCGGCAGGCCGAAGGAGACGTTGGAGATGCCGAGCACGGTTTTGGTGTCGGGCAGGGCCTGCTTGATGAGGCGGATGCCCTCGATGGTCTCAACGGCGGAACCCCAATAATTCTTGTCGCCGGTGGCCGCGGGGAACACGAGCGGGTCGAAGATGATGTCGCCGGGCATCACGCCGTATTTGCCGGTGAGCAGGTCGTAGGAGCGTTTGGCGATGGCGAGTTTGCGCTCGCGCGAAAGCGCCATGCCCATCTGTTTGTCCTCGTCGATGGTGCCCACGACGAGCGCGGCGCCGTATTTGCGGGCCAGCGGCACGACGGCCTCGTAACGCTCCTCGCCGTCCTCGAGGTTGACCGAGTTGAGGATGCATTTGCCGGGCGACATCTTCAGCGCCGCTTCCATGACCGAGGCGTCGGTGGAGTCGATCATGAAGGGGACCTTCACCTTCTTGACGGCCCGCTCGAAGAAGCCGACCAGGTCCTCCTTCTCGTCGCGGTCGGGGTTGGCCAGGCAGACGTCGATGATGTGGGCGCCGGCGCGCACCTGGTGGCGGGCCAGCTCGGCGGCCGATTCGAGCTCGCCGGCGACGATGAGCTCCTTGAACTTCTTGGAGCCGATGACGTTGGTGCGCTCGCCGACGACCAGCGGGCGGCGGTCCTCGTCGAGCGAGAGCGACTCCATGCCCGAGACGGCGGAGCGGCTCTTCGTCGGCGGGCGACGCGGCGCTTGTTTGGAAATCTCGGCGGCGATGAGGCGGATGTGCTCGGGGGTGGTGCCGCAGCAACCGCCCACGAGGTTGACCCAGCCTTCCGCGCCGAAGCGGCCGACCTTCTGCGCGAGCATGGCGGGCGACTCGTTGTAGCGGCCGTTTTCGTCGGGCAGGCCCGCGTTGGGGTAACAGATGGTCTTAAACCGCGTCTGCTCGGACAACGCGCGCAGGTGGTCGCGCATGAAGTCCGGCCCGGTCGCGCAGTTCATGCCCAGCGCCAGCAGGTCGAAGTGGGCCACCGCGTCGGCCAACGCCGAGATGTCCTGGCCGCCGAGCATGGTGCCCATGGTCTCGATGGACACCGAGAGGATGACGGGCACGCGGCGCTGCGCCGCCCGGAAAGCGTCCTCGACGCCGAGCAAGGACGCCTTGATGTTCAAGGTGTCCTGCTGGGTCTCGAGCAAGATGAGGTCGGCGCCGCCGGCCAGCAGGCCGTTAGCGGCTTCGGCGTAGTTGACCTGGACCTCGTCGAAGGTGATGCCGCCGGTGACCGTGATGGCCTTGGTGCCCGGGCCGAGCGCGCCGGCCACGAAAAGGGGGCGGCCCTTGCCGAGGGACTCGGCCGCCTCGCGGGCGAGCTCGCAGGCCTTCTTGTTGATCTCGAAGGCCTTGTCTTGAAGCGCGTATTCGGCGAGCACGTGTTTGATGGCGCCGAAGGTGTTGGTCTCGACGATGTCGGCGCCGGCTTTGAAGTAGGCGGCGTGCACGTCGCGGATGACGTCGGGGCGCGTGAGGACGAGGTTCTCGTTGCAGCCCTCCAGCTCGGGCCCGCCGAAGTCCGCGGCCTTCAGGTCGCGCGCCTGGAGCATGGTGCCCATGGCGCCGTCGAGCACGAGCACGCGCCGGCCGAGCAGGTCGAGCAGCTCGGCCTCGCGGCCCCGGTTCTTCAACGGCGTTAAGACGGCTGAGTTCATATAAAAAGGAAAGACCGCGCCGAAGGCGCGGTCTCGTTGCCTTTTTAGCGCCCAGTCAGACCTGGGGCAATTCGGCGTAAATCCTCGCCTACGACAGGGATAGTATAACGTTCCCGGACCCCTCGGGCAATAGAGGGGTCAACGCCCGGCCAGCAGGGCGTCGAACGTCTGCGGGGAGTAGCCGCGCACGGGCGTCCCGTCGATGACGACGAGCGGCACGCCGTTGCCCCCGAGGGCGGTGAAACGATCGCCGGCCTGGGGGTCCTTCTCGACGTCGAATTCCTCGAACGCCACGCCTTTGCGGTTGAAATACTCCCTGGCGGCGCGGCAGGCCGGGCACCAGGACGTCGCGTACAGCTCGACGCGCGGGGCGGGTTTGGCGCGCGGCGCGCCGACGACGGGTTTGCGCGTCGGGTGTTTGACCGGGGCGAACGTCTTCATGCGTTTCTTGGCCCCGGCGTCCTTGGGCGGCTCAGAGGTGAAATGTTCGACGCCGGCCGCGTCGGTCCAGCTGTAGATTTGCGCGGCCGCGGGCAGCGCGAGGAGTAACAGCAGCAGGCCGGGCGCCTTCATCTCCCGAGTATAACCCCTCGGCGACACTCCTACCAGGTCGTCAGGAAGCCGATGCTGTAGAAGACCGATTCCGTGTAAAAGGTGTTGCTGCCCGCGGTGATGTCGGGGCCCGCGAAATAGCGGATATCGAAGCGGGGACGCAAGAACCGACCTGGAAAGAACTCCACCCCGGCACCCAGCATCGGAACCACGCCCGACTTCGACACGTTTTCATCGAAGGTCGCGGCGCCGCTGGAGACCCACTGGTTGCGCCCCGTGAACACCGCCGCCCCGGCGGCGAGGAAGGGGGACACGACGGACGGGTAGAAGAAGTTCTTCTTCACCCACGTCGGCGCGATGAAAAGGGCTTGGCGGTCGAGGGTCCGCACGCCCGGCGCCGGTACGACGCTCATCCGCGAACGACCATTGCGTCCGTATGCCCCAAACAGGATCTCCGCGCCCCAACCGTCGGGCAAAGTGATGCTCCACAGCAGGCCGCCGCCGAAGTTCTCCTCTCGTCCCTGTCCGACGAAGTCCTTCTTGGCCATGAGCCCGCCTTCGAGCCCCAGGCCGAACAGCTTGCGTTGACCCGCGAAGACGACGCGGTCGCCGGGCGCGGTTTTCTTCGCGTCGCGTCGGAAGTCCTCCAGCGCGTTGTAGAGTTTCCCGGACGACTGGCGGTCCCCGACGCCGCGCAGCTCCAGCAGGCCTTTATAACGCCCGCTCGAGTCATAGACGCGGTAGATGTCGCGCTCGCGCACCTCGTGCAGGCTGCCGCGATCCACCATCGCGTGGTCGCCTTGCACGGCGGTGACCTCGCCGCGCCGCTTCGGCTCGAAGGTGTAGTGCTCCTTGATTTGGAGCGTCAGGGCGGAGGGGACCGCCAGCGTCGTCGTCGCGCCCGCGTCCGTGACGGGCGCTTCACCGCTGACCGCGTCGCCATTCTCGATTTTGGGCCGCCCGGGAACGCTCGCGCTGTAATAATACTGCGGGCCCGCGCGCGACAGCAGCTCGCCCACCGTCACGGCCACGCGCTGCGGCCCGAGATAAACCTGACGGCCGGAGACGAGCGCCTCGGTCGTCTCGAGAATCAGCTTGGTCGTATTGTTGTCGGGATAAACGACCAGGGTTTTCCCGAGCGACGCCGCCGCGTCCTGCCCGTGGATGGACGGTACGGTCACGAGCAGAACAACGAATGTTAGGAGCGCGCGCCGCATGGCCAGCAGTCAACCATTTTTGATTGCCGTGCTCACGCCTTGGAAGTGGTTTTCAGGCCGTGGGCGGTGTGTTTGAACACACCTGCCCACGCGTCCGCTTAGGCCGCGGGAGCGGGCTCGACGGGAGAGGCGGCGCGGCGCAGAAGCGGGCCGAACAACAACGCGGCGCCCGCGAGACACACGGCGAGTTGCAGTAGCCAGGCCGCGCGCGAGCCGGCATACACGAAGCTGGTCACCACGCCCTGGGCGAAGTTGAGCGCGGAGACGGCGGCCACGCCGCGCGACTGGCGAGAAAGGGTCCCGGCGGCGTAACGTTTGTCGAGCCACAGGCGCATCGTGCCCTTAGCCAGCGTATGCGTCGCCGAGCCCGCGAGGATGGCGCTCCAGGGGATGGCGAGGCCGGCCGCGGGCACCACGAGAAAACCCATCATGGACGCGCCGATGGCCGCGTCCACGGCGAGCGCGACGCCGTTGCCCAGCCACGCGTCGCCCAACACGCGCGCCGTGCCCGCGCGCAGGCGCGAGAGGTAGCGTCCGAACAGGCCGAAGGTGAAGCCGACGACGGGCAAAATCCAGTGGAAGCCCAGCCCCAGGCTGAAGGAGGCAGACAACAGGACGGAGGTGAGCGCCGCGTTGCGCCAGTCGGCGCGCACGAGCAGGGGGCGCGGCAGGTTCACCGGAGTGTAGAGCTCGCCGACGGCCTCGCGCAGCTCCTCGGGGCGGAAGGACGAATCGGGCGCGAGCGAGCGGAGGTAGCCTTCGCCCTCGGCTCGGAAGTCGTCCTCTTTGCGCCAGCGGCCTTTATGCAGGCGGGCGAACACGCGCACGGGGAAGGTGAAGCCCAAAGCGTTGAAGGCGGTCTCAAGCTCGACGGCCAGCGCCGACAGCTCGTCGTCGGTGCGTCGCGCGTCAATGAGCACCACGGTCAGGTCCGAGGTGCGCGGGTCGTCGCGGCCGTATTCCTTGATGACCGTTTTTTCGTTGCGGATGTCTTTAGCGCCCGGGTCCAGCGCGGACGCGGCGCGATGGTCGGTGACCAGCGGCAAAGACGATAAGGCGGGGTGTAGAGAGCGCTGACGCGCGCGCGGCCCGGAGACGCGGCTGCCGACGAGCAATAGCCCCACCCGGCGTTCGGCCGCCAACGTTTGGACGCGTCGGTACTGCTCGGGGGTCAGGCCGAGCAGGCGGTTGAGCCGGCCGGAGGCGGAGCGGATCTCGCACGACGGGTAGGTCCCCGCCGCGCAGGCCGCTAAGATGTCCTCGTAGGCGTACTGCTTCATGTACCTATTAGGGTAAAGGCGGGAGGGGGGCGGCGTCAGGGTCCGACGGCCCCTCCGGAAGAGGGTCTATAGACCTGTGTTCTGCTAAGGCTGTTTTAAATCGAGAAGGCGACCACTCAACGCAGCAACTATTGACTGACGGTGATTGTCGATAAACAGCACAAAGCGCTCGCGGATTTCGGCGGCGACCGCCTGTCGTCGGGAAAGGATAAACAGGATGATCATGACCCAGAATCCGATGACGGCGACTAGCGTTGAGACGCAGTCCGGCGACAGCGTCCCTTGACTGTATGTGAGAAAAGCGAAAAACAACGCGCTGATGATGGCGACGAAGGCTCCGCCAAGAGAGTGGAGTGAGGAAAAATGAAAGTTAAGCCAATCGCGAGTGTCCTCAAACTTCTTGTCCGTGTGTAATATATAGGCGAATGCAAGCGAGGCGCGTCGCTCGCCATCTTCCCCATTGAGCGCAGCGGGGATGCCCTGGGGATAAATGCACCCGAGCTGTTGTTTTCTAAAGGAGCGCTCGAGGCAACGATGAATCGACTCTTGTTCTATCCACTGAATAATCGTGCCGGCGGCAATGGAGAAAATAAGCCCTAGTAACCCTGAATCCCATTCTTTCAAGACACTAAACGCAAGCTCTTTTGATGGTAGAAGCAAAGAGAGTAGGACGAGGAAGAATATCGTGCCCGGAATTGAGGTGCGCAGGTAATTGTGGATGCCGTTGCTTTCCATGGTCACCTAGTCAGGCGGTCGAGGTAGGTGGGGCCGACGAGGTCTTTGAAGTCGCGGCGCTCGCGCACGTTGTCGAAGTCCCGGTCGTCTTTGGCCGCCGCGGCGCGTTTGGGGTCGAGCTCGATGGCGGCGCGCAGCTCGGCGACCGATTCGTCCGTGCGGCCCGACATGGACAGCAACGCGGCGTGGACGTAGCGCGCGAGCGGCGATTCCGGGGCCAAGGCGGCGGCGGTGCCGGCTTCGGCCACGGCGGGCTCGAGCTCGCCGGCGCCGAAGAGGAGGCGGGCGTTCGCCGCGTGGGCGCGGGAGCGCTCCAGGCGCATGCGCGGATTGTAGATGCGCGTGAGCACCCAGCTGAAGCGCGGGGGGGCTTCGACGCTTTCGAAGACGAGCAAC
This sequence comes from uncultured Elusimicrobia bacterium, assembly GCA_965283875.1. Taxonomy (GTDB): domain Bacteria; phylum Elusimicrobiota; class Elusimicrobia; order UBA1565; family UBA9628; genus GWA2-66-18. The sequence continues at coordinate 1,451,099 of CBDIQC010000001.1, forward strand.
GCGCACGTGCCCAGCGGCGAATAATCCGCGCCCGCCCAGCGCCAGCCCGCGCCGGGCCAGGGCTGGCCGGGACGCAGGTTCAACGTGCGCGTGGACAGGATGGTCTCGGCCAGGCCGGGCTGCTCGGTCGAGGGGTTGGGGCGCACGGTTTCGGGGTAACCTTTGCGCGCGTAGCCCAGCTTGCGCAGCGCCCGCTCGACCGTGGCGATGCGGCGCGCGTCGTAGGTGTTGGTGCCGGCGGCCTCGTAGAACCACTTCACCGCGGCCTTCTGCGCGCCGGGCTGGATGGTCACCGCGCCGATTTTCGTGGAGAGCGGCTCGCCGTGGATGGCGACGCCGAGTTTGGGGAAGACTTGGTGACGCACGGCCACCGAGCAGGCGTCGTTCCAGCCGAGAGGCGTGAACGTCTCCTTCTCGATCTCGAGGGTCTGCGCGCGAAGCGGCAGGGACAGGGCCAGCAGGAGGAGCGCGCTCGTCACGGGTTGATTCTAGCGCTTCTTCACGCCAGGTCGATCCAATTCCACTGCCGCTGATACAGCGCCAGCAGGCGCGCGCGCAGCAGGGCGTGGTCGGGCCGGGCCAGGCGCGCGTCGGCGGCGAGCAGTTCCTCGGCGTCGGCCTTCGAGGCGGCGAGCAGCTCGCCGTCCTTGAGGATGTCGGCGACCTTCAGCGTGAGCTCGCCGTGCTGGGCGGTGCCGAGCAATTCGCCCGGACCGCGCAGCTTCAAGTCCTCCTCGCCGATGCGGAAGCCGTCGGCCGTGGCGACCATGGTCTCGATGCGCCGGCGCGCCTGCGGGGTCTTGGGGTCGGCGACGAGGTAGCAGTAGGACGCCTCCGCGCCGCGGCCGATGCGCCCGCGCAGCTGGTGAAGGCTCGCCAGGCCGAAGCGGTCGGCGTTGGAGATGACCATCACCGTGGCGTTGGGCACGTCGATGCCGACCTCGATGACGGGCGTGGCGACCAAGACCTGGAGCTCGCCGGAGGCGAACTGCGCCATCACCGCGGACTTGGCCTTGCCCGGCATGCCCCCGTGGATGAGCCCGACGCGCAGCCCTTTGAACGCGTCCGTTTTCAGCCGCTCGAACTCGGCCTTGGCCGCCGACAGGTCGAGGCGGGCGCTTTCTTCGATGATGGGATAAACCACGTAGGCTTGCCGGCCTTTCGCGACCTCGGCGCGCACCGCGTCGAACGCCTCGGCTTCGGTCGTAAACGACGTGCTCGGGGTGACCTTGCCGGGGGGCATCTCATCAAGGGTCGAGACTTCGAGATCGCCGTACAGCGCGAGCGCCAAGGTCCGCGGGATGGGGGTGGCCGTCATCACCAGCAGGTCGATGAGCGAGCCCTTCTGGCGCAGGGTCGTGCGCTGGCGCACGCCGAAGCGGTGCTGCTCGTCGATGACGGCCAGGCGCAGGCGCGGAAAACCCACGTTTTCCTCGAGCAGGGCGTGCGTGCCGACGAGGATATCGACCTCGCCTTTGCGCACGGCGGAGAGCACGGCCTCGCGCTCCTTTTTAGGCACGCGCGAGGTGAGCGACGCCACGCGCACGTCCAGGCCTTTGAGGAAGCGGTCGAGCGTGGCGCGGTGCTGGTCGGCCAGGATCTCGGTGGGGGCCATCAGCGCGCCCTGGCCGCCGTTTTCCACGACGAGCAGCAGCGCCGACAGCGCCACCACGGTTTTGCCCGAGCCGACGTCGCCTTGGAGCAGGCGGGTCATCGGGTGCGGCTGGCGCATGTCGTCGAAGATCTCGTTGATGACGCGTTTCTGCGCCCCGGTCAGGTCGAAGCCGAGCTTCTGGCGGAAGGGGGTGAGCAAGGTCTTCTTGACGTCGTAGGCGAAACCCTTGCGCAGCTCGCGGGTCTGCCGGCGTTTGAGGATCCACGCCAGCTCGAGCAGGAGCAGCTCTTCATAAGCCAGGCGCGCGCGCGCGGCTTCCAGCTCGGCTTCCGAGCGGGGGAAGTGGATGCCGCGCACGGCCTGGGCCGCGGCGAGCAGGCGGCGTTTGGCCATGAGCCCCGGGGGCACCGCGTCGCGCGTCTCATCGGCGTGGGCGGCCACCGCCGCGAACTGCAGCTCGCGCAGGAAACGCTGGGACAGGCCCTCGGTGAGCGGATAAACCGGCGTCAGGCGGCCGACGTGGATCAGCGCGCGCGCGTCCTCGACGGGGTAATGCTCATCGACGTGCACCTCGCGCACGCCGGCCAGGTCGGCCTCGGCGCGCCCGACCACCCACAGGTCGGCGCCCTCGCGCACCTCTTTTTTGAGGGCCGAAAACACGTCGAAGCGCCGGGAGAGGTGCTTGAACCACACGCATTCGACCTTGCCGTGCGCGGTGGCCAAGGTCGCCTTGTAGAGGGCCAGGCGCGGCCCCGCGCCGATGAGGTTGGCGCGCAGCACCCGCCCGCGGACGACGACGACGCCCGCCGCCGTCGGCTGGCGCGGGTCCGCCGACTCGTGGCGGTCCTGCCAGAGGCGGGGATAATGGGCCAGGAGGTCGCCCACGGTCTTGAGGCCGAGATGCTCGAAGAGGGTCGCGCGCCGGGGACCCACCCCTTTAAGGAACTGGACCGACTGCTCGAGACCCCCGCTCATACGGTTGCGGCCCGGCGGGGGCCTTTGCTAGTATGTTCCTTCGAGGTAATCATGAGCTTCAAGTGCGACATTCCCGGCTGCAACAAAGGACCCAAGACTGGCTGGTCGTACAGCCACTCTCATAAGGGCACCAAACGCGTCTTCCGCCCCAATCTCCAGCGACAGAAGGTCGTTATCGCCGGACGGACGGTGACCGCGTACGTTTGCACGGACTGCATCAAGTCCGGCCGCGCGATCCGACCGACCCGATAATAGCCAAAGTGTCTTTCCCTCGGGAAGAGGGAGCCACGAGGGCCTGGGCGAAAGCCCTGGCCCTCGTTGTTTTGGCCCTTCCCTTATATAACCCGGACCTGTTCTGGCAGCTGTCGTCAGGACGGTGGATTTTCGCCCACGGCGCCGTGCCGCGCGCCGACCCGTTCTCCTTCACCCGCGCGGGCGAGCCGTGGGTGGATTTCGAATGGCTGTTCCAGGCCGCGGTTTACGCGGTCGAGTCCATCGGCGGGTTGTGGGGCCTGCGCTTGTTCAAGGCCGCGCTGCTGGGCGCGTGCTGGCTTCCCGTCGCCGGCCTGCTCAAGGACCGCGGCGTCTCCGCGAACGGGCGCGCGCTGGCGCTGGCGTTCTGGGCGGCCGCCGTGCTCCCTCAATCCGACCTGCGCCCCGACCTGTTCTCGCTGCTGTTTTTCTCCCTGCTGCTGCGGCGGCTCGCGCGCGACGAGGCGTCCTGGCGCTGGAGTGTCCCGTTGTTCGCGCTGTGGTCGAACCTGCACGCCGGGTTCGCGTTCGGCCTGTGCCTGTACGCGGCGAAACTCGTCTCGCTGAAGCTCGAGCGCCGCGCCGCGCCGAAGGCGTTGTGGCTCGAGGCGGCGGCCGCCGCCGCCGCGACCTGCCTCAACCCGTTCGGCCCGCGCGTCTGGGAGGTCGCCGTCTTGCACGGCGTGCAAGGCGCCTCCATCAGCCGCTACATCCAGGAGTGGGGCGCCTTGTCCCTGCGCCAGCCGCTGCAATGGCCGCTGCACGCCGCGCTCGCGGTGTTCGCCGTCGTCGCCTGGCGCCGCAGGCGCGAGCTGCCCATGTTCCTGGCCGTCGCGGCCTTGCCGCTGGCGGCGCTCACCGCCGCGTCGAGCCGCTTCGGCGTTTTCTTCGCCGCGGCGGGCGCGGCGCTGGTCTTCGTCGCGTGGAAGCAGCCGTCCATCCGCGCCGGCCTGGCGGGGCTGGCCGCGTTCACGGCGCTCGCGGCGTTTCCCTTCAGTCGCGTGGCGTGGACCCGGCCTTTCGCGGACACCTACGTCGCCGAACGGGCCGTGGCCTTCGTCGTTAAGGAGGATGCGGTGTTCGCCCCGCTGCGCCTGTTCAACACCTACGAGTGGGGCGGCTACCTCGGCTGGCGCCGCCCCGGCGCGAAGGTGTTCGGCGACGGACGTTACCTGTTCCACGGCCAGCTCCCCGAAGCCGAGGCGGCGCTCACGTCGGCCCCCGCGTTCGCGGAGTTCGTCGCCCGGCACGGGCTGGACGCGGTGCTCATCAAGAACTATCCCAACCGCCTGCCGACCAAGCGCCGTTATCCCGACGGCAGCGAGCGGGAGTTCCTGCGGCCGTGGCATCTGTTCCTGCTGCCGCGCGCGCGGTGGGCGCTCGTGTATTTCGACGAGCAGGCCCTCCTGTTCGTCGATCGCGCGAAGGTCCCCGCCGCCTGGCTCGCCTCCCACGAGTATCGCTGGCTGCGTCCCGGCGACGAAGACGCGCTCGCCGACGCCTTGAGCCGCGGCGAGGTCCCGGCCGCGGCCGTCGCCGCGGAAGCCGCCCGCCGCGAAGTCGTAAAACCGTGACCTGAAGACGTCTTGACGCCCCAGCGGGGCGGGGCTACACTGCGCCGTAGCCTTAATCAGGGAGGAACCGAATGAACCCGCGTAAAGTATTCATGCTTTCGCTGCTGTGCGCCTTCGCCGCCTTGCCCGTGCGCGCCGACGACCACGAGGACGAGGACGAAGACGAGGTCCGCGTCGAGGTCATCAAGGGCCGCTCCGGCGGCGGACCGGGCAAGTGGGTGCAGAAGGACGAGGATGACGACGGCGAGGGCCGAGGCGGACGAGGCCCGCGCGGCGGACCCATGGGCGGGATGAAGCGGATGATGATCACCAAGGAGCGCATGAGCGGCCGGGAAATCGACCCCGCCATGAAGGAGCGCCATGAGAAGATGCGCGCCGCCAAGATCAAGGTCCACGAGGTCGCGCAGAAGCTGCGCAAGGCCAAAGACGCCGAGAAGCCCGCGCTGAAGAAGGAGGCCAAAGCCGCGGTCGGCGAGCTGTTCGACGCCCGCCAGGCCATGGAGCAATCCATGCTGGACAAGATGAGCGAGCACCTGGCCGAGAAGAAGGCCAAGCTCGAGAAACGGAAGGCCGCGCGCGAGAAGCTCGTGGACGAGAAAGTGGAGCAGCTCTCCGGCGACGCCCCGTCCTGGGACGACTAGCCGCCGCCTCACGCCGTCCTGCGCGCCCTCGGCCTCCGCGGCCGGGGGCGCGTTGCGTTGGGGCGGGCGTATATAGGTGAATGTCCCTATGAACACCACCATGCGCAAAGGCAAGCTGGAATGGGTCGTCTCGTTGGGGCTGCTGCTCGCCTGCGGCGTCGCCGGCCTCTTCGTCTCCGGCGCCGCGCCGGCGGCCGCGCCGGGCGCGCTCGTGTCGGGCGACGTCGCGTGGATGCTCACGGCGACGGGCCTGGTCCTGCTCATGACGCCCGGCCTCGCCTTCTTCTACGGCGGCATGGTGCACAAGAAAAACGTCATCTCGACCATGCTGCAGAGCTTCGTGTGCATGGGCGTGCTCTCGCTGCTGTGGGTGGCGGTGGGCTTCTCGCTGGCCTTCGGCGACTCCATCGGCGGGCTCATCGGCGACCCGCGCACCTTCCTCTTCTTCAAAGGCGTGGGGGCCGCGCCCGACGCGCGTTTCGCGGCGACCATCCCGCTCGCGTTGTTCGCGATGTTCCAGCTGAAGTTCGCCATCATCACGCCGGCCCTCATCACCGGCTCCTTCGCCGAACGCGTGCGTTTCTCGAGCTACATCCTCTTCATCGTGCTCTTCTCGCTGCTCATCTACTGCCCGCTCGCGCATTGGACCTGGCACCCCGACGGCTTCCTGCGCAAGTGGGGCGTGCTCGACTTCGCGGGCGGCACCGTCGTGCACATGTCCGCGGGCTTCGCGGCGCTGGCCGGCGCGTTGTTTTTGGGCCGGCGCGAGGTGCACGCCAAAGGCGCCCATTCGGCCCCGGCGAACATCCCCTTCGTGCTCCTGGGCACGGGCATGCTCTGGTTCGGCTGGTTCGGCTTCAACGCCGGCTCGGCGCTGGCGGCCAACGAGACCGCGGTGCTGGCCTTCATCACGACCAACACCGCGTCGGCGGCGGCGATGCTCGCCTGGATCTTCTTCGACGGCGTGCGCGGCGTGCGCCCCTCGGCCCTGGGCGCGTGCGTGGGGGCGGTGGTCGGCCTGGTCGCCGTCACCCCGGCCGCGGGCTTCATCACCGTGGGCCAGAGCGTGTTCATCGGCATCCTGGCGAGCCTCGTGTCCAACCTGGCGGTGCAGCGCAAGTCGCGCTCCCAGCTCGACGACACCTTGGACGTGTTCCCCTGCCACGGCGTGGGCGGCATCGTGGGCATGCTCGCCACGGGCGTCTTCGCCGATAAGGTCGGCCTCATCCACGGCGACGCGACGGTGTTCCTGCGCCACGTCGCCGCGCTGGGCGTCGTCGGCGTGTTCACCTTCGGCGGCTCCTACCTGCTGTACCTGGCCACCGACGCCGTCATCTCGCTGCGCGTGCGCCCCGAGCAGGAGCAGGCCGGCCTCGACCTCAGCCAGCACGCCGAAACGCTGGGCTGAGCCACCCGCAAAGAAGAAGGGCCGGCTCTTTCGAGCCGGCCCTTTTCTTTTCCGACGACGCGCCTAGTCGAAGTTGACCTTGGTGGCGTCGAGCGACAGGGTCGTGTCCAGGGACGCCGGGCTGTAGTAGCCGCGGCCGCCGTGGCGGGGTCCGCGCGGGTAGTCGCCGCGGGGATAATCGGGCATCGGGCGCTCCTGGCGGCAGGCGTACGGGAAGCCGCGGTGCTCGTTGCAGCGCGTGGCCTTGCGGGAGGCGAAGGAGCCGAGGCTGCCGGCGGCGGTGCGGAACTCCACGGTCCAGTTCTCGTCGCAGGGATCGTAGGTCACGTCCACCAGGCAGCGCTGGAAGCCCTCGTCGGTCCAGGTGGTCTCGCGGCGCGGCGAGCCGGTGACCGCGTAGCTGCGGCTGCTCGCCAGGTCCACGGGCTGGCCGATCTCGGAGCCGCGCAGGACGAAGTTGCCGGAGCGGTAGTCGCCGGACACCGGCGCCTCGAGGTTGATCTCGGGGCGGCCGTCCTGGCGGATGCGGATGGCGACCGAGCGGTCGTTGGACCCTTTCTTGAAGGTCACTTCCGCGGCGCCGGCGACGAGCTCGGCGCGGGAGCCGGAACGGTCGGTCAACGGGATGTTAGCGGACCCCGTGAGCGTGATGGCGCCGTCGCGTTTCTCTTTGAAGTCGCAACCGGAAGCCAGCAGGACGGCGACGGCGGCAAGCGAGAGGAGGGGAAGTTTTGTCATAACGGCCGTATTCTAGCACCGTGCTCTCGACGAGAAAAGAGGGAAATCGTCGGGAGGCGCGTCTATTTTAGGCCCCCCTAAAAACGGTCGGGGAGGCGCCAGCGTTCGGGCGTCTGCGCGGCTTTGCCGGCGACGTCTTTCTCCAGGCCCGCGAGCAGGGCCGAGGCGGCCTGGGCGATGTTGGAGGTCCGGTCGTCCTTGTCGTCGGCCGCGAGCTTGAGCACCGCGGCGCGCTCCGGCCAGGGTTTGCCCTCGCGCGCCTCGGCCTCGCTCCATTTGACCGCGACCGCGGTGAGAACCGCGTCGAGATAGACGCGGCGGCCGCCCGGGCGCGTGAGCAAGTTGAGCAGGCTGACCAGGGACTTGGGCGAGTTGGCGGCGAAGCGGTCGATCTCCGCGCCGTCGGCCGTGCGCGGCCCGAGCGCGAGGGCGTGGGGCAGGATGTTCTTGGCGGCGCGCAGCACGGCGTCGTCGTCGGGCTTGGCGGCGAAGCGGCGCGACTTCGCGATCAGGTCCAGGCCGACGGCGAGCAGGTTGCGTCCGGCCGCGCGCGCGCCCGGATTCCAGTCCAGCACGAGCAGGGCCCCCAGCGCGACCATGCGCCGGGCCGCGTCCTCGGCGGCGTCGTGGCGCTCGGCCAGGCTTTCGGCCTCGAACAGCTTGGTCCAGCGCTCCTGCGCCAGGCGCGCGCCGTTGGAGAGCTGCTCCGAGCGGCGCTTGAACTCCTCGGGCGTGTCGAAGGCCCACACCGAGCCCTGGAGCGCGAGCCGGCTCTTGAGCGCGGCGCGCTCCAGGAGCTTGGCGGCGGCGTCGTCGAGCTTCTTGACGCGGCGTCCGGCCTCCGGGTCGCCGGGCAGCGAGGAGAAGTAGGCGTCGAGGTCGGCGGTCGCGTCGCCTTCGACCGCGCCTTTGGGGCGCAGCATCTTGAGCGCGGCGACGACCTGTTCGGCGGGGTCCGGGGCCGACTCCGGAGGCAGCGCCGCGGGCAGGGCCTCGGAGGCGGCGGCCGCCGCGGCGGCGGTGGAGACGGCGGGCGGCTCGATGAACACCTCGGCGGTGATGACCACCTCCGAGCAGCGCACGCTTTCGACCTTGCCCGAGGCCTCGGAGACGCTGACGTGGTTGGGGCCGGGGAAACGCGACACGTTCTCCCACTCGTAGGAGGTGCGCCCTTTCAGGTGCGGCAGGGATTTCCCCTCGACGTAGGGGGTGGTCGAGTCCGGCTCGCCCATGACGGCGAACAGCTGCTCGCGCGTCATGCCGATGCGCAGCTTCAAGCAGTTCTTGTAGTCGGCCCCGGTCCCGCCGGAGCAGGCGGCGAGCGCGAGCAGCGGCAGGAGGGCGGCGCGCCTCACTGGATGAGGCCCTTCTCGCGCAGGTAGGCGCGGATCTTCGAGCGGGCGCGCGCGGTTTTTACGAAGTTGAGCCAGTCCTTCTTGGGGACCGAGCCTTTCTTGGTGAGAATCTTGCAGATGTCGCCGGATTTCAGCGGCTGGTCGAGCTTGACCATCTTGTTGTTGACGTGCGCGCCCACGCAGCCGAAGCCGATCTCGGTGTGAACGGCGAAGGCGAAGTCGAGCGGGGTCGCGCCGGCGGGCAGGACCTTCACCTCGCCGGCGGGCGTGAAGACGAAGACCTGGTTGAACTCGAGGTCGGTCTTGAGCGAGTCGAGGAACTCGCGCGGCGAGTTCAGGTCCTGGAGCCACTCGATCCACTGGCGCAGCCAGTTGAGCTTCTCCTCCATGTGCGCGTCGCGCTGGGACTCGCCGGTCTTGTAGCGCCAATGGGCCGCGATGCCGTACTCGGAGGAGCGGTGCATCTCCTCGGTGCGGATCTGGATCTCGACGAGCTCGCCCGAGGGGGAGACGATGGTGGTGTGCAGCGAGCGGTAGAGGTTCAGCTTGGGCGTGGAGATGTAGTCGGTGAAGGAGCCGGCGACCGGCTTGAAGTGGGTGTGCACCAGCCCGAGCAACGCGTAACAGTTGGCCACCGTGTCGGTGATGAGTCGCACGCCGAGGGCGTCCTGGATCTCCTCGAAGGGCTTCTGCTGGCGCTCCATCTTGCCGTAGATGGACCAGAGCGTCTTGCTGCGCGCGAGGATGCGGCAGGGGATGTCCGAGCCGGCGAGGACCTTCTCGATGACGGCCTTGGTCTCGGCGAGTTTGCCGTCGCGCTCCTTGATGGACGCCTCGACCTTCTTGGACAGCTCGACGTGCTCCTCGGGATGGAGGTGCATGAAGGCGAGGTCCTCGAGCTCTCCCTTGAGCCGGAACATGCCCAGGCGGTGCGCCAGCGGGGCGTACAGCGCCATGGTCTCGGTGGCGATGCGCTCCTGCTTCTCGCGCTTGAGGTAGTTGAGCGTCTTCATGTTGTGGAGCCGGTCGGCCAGCTTCACGACGATGACGCGGATGTCCTGCGCGGTGGCCAGCAGCATCTTGCGCCAGTTCTCGGCCTGCGCCTCGTCGCGCGATTCGAACTTCAGCGCGTCGAGCTTGGTGACCCCCATGACGAGCATGGCGATCTCCTCGCCGAACTCGGCGCGCAGGGCGGCCTCGGTGGTCGGGGTGTCTTCCAGGATATCGTGGAGCAGGCCCGCGCACACCGTGGGCAGGTCCATCTTCCACTCGATGAGCGAATCGGCCACCGCCACGCAGTGCGTGATGTAATGGTCGCCCGAGGCGCGGCTCTGGTTGGCGTGCGCCTTGTCGGCGAACTCCCAGGCCTTCTCGAGGATGGCGGTCTCCACGTGGGGCGCGTAGGCGGCGAAGCGCGCGACGAGGTCCTTTTTCTCGGTCATGCCGTTTCCTTTTTGGCTTCGACGGACTGCAGGTCGAAGAGACGCCGGTAGAGGCCGCTGGCCGACATCAGCTCGACGTGGGTGCCGGATTCGGCGACGCGGCCCGACGACAAGACGTGGATGCGGTCGGCGCGCGTGACCGGAGCCAGGCGGTGGGCGACCGTGACGACGGTGCGGCCGGCGAGCACGGTCTCCAGCGCGGCGAGGGCCTCGCGTTCGGCCTGGCCGTCGAGGTGCGCGGTGGCCTCGTCGAGGATGACGAGCTCGGGGTCCTTGAGCAGGACGCGCGCCAGCGCCAGCTTCTGGCGCTGGCCCGAGGAGAGCGAGAAGCCCCAGTCGCCGAGCAAAGTCCGGTAGCCTTCGGGCAGGGCTTCGATGAACTCGTGCGCGCCGACGGCGCGGCAGGCCTTCTCGACCTCGGACAGCGTCACGACCTTGCGCCCCAGCGAGACGTTCTGCAGCACGGTGTCGTGGAACAGCACCGCGTCGGCCTCCACCAGGCCCACGCGCGCGCGCAGCGAGCCCGCGTCGAGCTCGCGGGCGTCCACGCCGTCGAAGAGCACGCGTCCTTCCTCGGGGTCGTGCAGGCGCAGCAGGAGCTTGGCGACCGTCGATTTGCCGCAGCCCGTGGGGCCGACGAGGGCCACGCGCGAGCCGCGCGGGATCTCCAGGTCCAGGCCGCGCAGCGCCCAGTTCTTGGAGCCGGGGTAACGGAAGCCGACGTTCTCGAGCCGCACGGCCGTCTTGAGGCCGTCGAAGGCGGGCTTGCGTTTGCGCGGCACGGCGGGCTTCTCCTCGAGAAGCTGGAACAGGCGCTCGGCCGACGCCCAGGCGCGCTGCACCTCGCCGTTGATGCGCGCGAGGTTCTTGATGGGCGCGTAGGCCGCGAAGAAGGCGCCGAGGAAGGCGAAGAAGGCGCCGGGCGTGATGTGGCCCAGGATGACCTCGCGGCCGCCGAACCAGAGGATGAGCGCGGCGATGACCGAGGCGCCCAGCTCGAGCACCGGGCTCATCAGCGCGGTGGCGCGCAGGTAGCGCATCATCGGCTGGAAGAAGGACTCGTTCTCCTCTTGGAACTTCTCGGTGGCGCCGTCCTCGTAGTTGAACGCCTTGACCGTGAGCATGCCCTGCACGCTTTCGGAGAAGCGGTGCTGCAGGCGCTCGGTGGCGATGGAGGATTGGCGGCTGGCCTCGCGCATCTTGCGCGAGAGGATCCACAGGGCGGCCAAGGACAGCGGCGAGCCCAGCAAAGCCACGGTGGCGAAGCGCCAGTCGAGGTAGAACAGCGAGCCGATGAGGAAGAGCACGGTGAGGCTGTCGCGCACGAGGTACACCGGCAGCGTCGTCAGCGCGGTCTGCACCAAGGTCAGGTCGTTGGTCACGCGCGACAGCACGTCGGCGCCTTTGCCGCCCGAGTAGAACTCCAGCGGCAGGACGTGCAGGTGGCGGAACAGGTCCTCGCGCAGCTGCTGGCTCACGCGCTGCCCGATCCAGCTCATCAGGTAGTTCTGCGCGTAGGAGGCGATGGATTTCAGCGCCATGAGCACCGGCACGCCGGCCACCGCCAGCCACAACATGTGCAGGTCCTTCTGGATGAGGATGCGGTCCACGATGGGCTTGAGGATGAGCACGGAGACGCCGTTGAAGGCGGAGACCAGGGCCATGGCCAGCGCCGCCCAGACGAAACGCGCCAGGTGGGGTTTGACGTAACGCCGCAGGCGTTTGCCGACGCTCACGCGTCCACCCCCGCGGGCAGGTCGGCGAGCAGGGAGGCCGCGGCGCGGCCGGCGGCGCCCGGCTCGCCCAGCTTGGCGCGGACCCGCGCGAGCTCGGCGCGCGTGCGCGCGGCGCGGTCGGGGTCGTCGAGGAAGCGGGCCGCCTCGAGGACGATGTGGCCCACCGTCGCGTCGCGCTGGATAAGCTCGGGCACCACCTCGCGGCCGGCCAGCAGGTTGGCCATCGCGATGTGTTTGACCTTCACGATGGCGCGCGCGATGGCGTAGGTCGGCCAGGACAGCTTATAGACCACGACCATGGGCACGCCGAGGATGGCGTTCTCGAGCGTGGCCGTGCCCGAGGAGCAGACCGCGAGATCGAGCTTGGCGCGCGCGGCGTAATCGGATTCGCGGACCAGGACGGCGCCTTCGGGCAGGCGTCCGTAGGCCGAATCGGGCTGGTTGGCCGAGGCGAAGATGAAGCCCTTCGCCCCCGGCCGCTCGCGCCGCATGATCTTGAACGCGTCGTAGAAAAGATGGAGGTGGCGGTGCAGCTCCGAGGCGCGGCTGCCGGGCAGCAGGCCGATGCGCGGCGCCTGCGGGTCGGCGTGGTGCGGCTTGTTCTCGGGGATGAGGTCGAGCAGCGGATGGCCGACGAACTCCACCGGCACGCCCGCCTCGCGGTAGAGCTCCTCTTCGAACGGGAAAATGACGAACATCCGCCGCACCAGGCGCTTGAGCACCTGCACGCGCCCGGGACGGCTGGCCCAGACCTGCGGGCTGACGAAATAATACGCGGGCACGCCCGCGGCCGCGGCCAGCGAGAGCACCCGCCGGTTGAAGCCGTAATAATCCACGCACACCACGGCGTCGGGGCGCTGCTCGACGAGGAACCGCTTGAGCCGGGCGGCCAGGCGCAGGAGGAAGCCGATCTTGAGCGCGGGCTCCCAGAAGCCGGTGACGCCGCGAGACGCGAGGTCCTCGATGAACTCATCGGCCTCGGCCTTGCACAGCGGGCCGCCGACGGCGGCGACGCGGACGAGCCGGTCCCGCCGCTTGAGCGCGCGGATGAGGTTGGCGGCGTGAAGGTCGCCCGAGGGGTCGCCGGCGATGAGGAGGAGGCGCGGCATGTTAATGGAGCTCCTGATCAGCTCCGCATGATGTCTTTGCCGACGGTCTTGGCGATCTTGCCCAGGTCCTGCGCCCACGACGGAATCAGCGAGCGCGAGCCGGCGTGGCCCGAGAGCTCGTAACGCTCGAGCTCCTCGGAAATCTGGAGGGCGAGCTTGAGGGCCTCGACGCCGCGTTCGCCCGAGGGCCAGGGTTTGCGGTTGTGGCGGATGCAGTCGAGGAAGTGGGCGTGTTCGGCGCGCAGCGGGTCGGCGGAGCTGAGCTTGGGCGTGAGGATCTCCACGTCCTTGAGGCTCTTGATGACGGGCGCCTTCTTGCGATACACCTTGAGCGCGCCGCCGCCGTAGTCGAGCGAGATGTAGGAGTCCTTCTGGAAGGCGCGCAGCTTGCGGCTCTTGCCCAGCGAGATGCGCGACGCCGTGAGGTCGGCCACGCAGCCGGTCTTGAAGCGCACGCGCACGTTGCAGATGTCCTCGTGGCCGGAGAGCAGGTTGGCGCCGAGCGCCTCGAGGCTCTCGACCTCGGAGCCGACCAAGGTGAGCAGGATGTCGAGGTCGTGAATCATCAGGTCCATGACCACGCCGATGTGCGCCACGCGCGGGTCGTAGGGGCCGAGGCGCTCGACGGTGATGTAGCGAGGGTCGCGGATGTGTTTGACCGCCTCGAGCACGGCGGGGTTGAAGCGCTCGATATGGCCGACCTGGAGCACGAGGCCTTTGTCCTGGGAGAGGCCGAGCAGCTCCTTGGCCTCTTCCACCGAGGACGCCAGCGGCTTCTCGATGAGGCAATGCGCCCCGGATTCGAGCACGGCCTTGCCCACCTCGTAGTGCAGCGGCGTGGGCACGGCCACGATGACGGCGTCCACGCGGCCCAGCACGTCTTTGTAGTCGCGCACGGCGACGGTGTTGGCCTGCCAGGCGGCGAGCTGGGCGCGCCACACGTTGGTGTCGCACACGCCCACGAGCTCGACGTCGGGGTTCTTGGAGAAGGCCTTGGCGTGGTAGCCGCCCATCTTGCCGGCGCCGACGACGGCCACGCGGATCTTGGAATGCGTCATGGCGGTCCCTCCGGGGGAAAGCCCGCGACGGCGAGGCCGGCGGACGCGGCGTCCGCGGCGAAACGCTCGCGGTCGAAGATGAGGCTGGCGCCGGCTTCGAGCGCGAGCGCCTTGACGCCGCACTCCTTGAAGACGGGGATGGAGTCCAGGCCCACCACGGGCAGGTCGAAGCGGAAGTCCTGGCGCGGCTTGGCGACCTTCACCACGACGAGCGCGGGCTCGCGGCCGTTGGAGCGGGCGAGCGCGGCGGCGCGGCGCACGCAGGCGTCGGTGCCCTCCATGCCTTCGACGGCCACGACGGCGCCGTCTTGCGCCACCACGGTCTGGCCGATGTCGAAGCCGGCGACGGCTTTGGCGGCCCGCCAGCCGAGCGAGACGTCGGCGAGCTGGGCGGGCGTCAGCGCGGTCTTGGTGACGGGGCCCGTCGGGGCCAGCAGGTGCTCCAGATACGCGGCGGAGGAGATGAACTCCAAGCCGTCCTTCTCGAACTCGGCCACGACGGCCTTCAGCAGGGTGTCGGTGCGTTTGTCCTTCAGGCCCATGAGGACCTTCGCCGCCCGCCAGTCCGGCATCACGCCGCCGAACACGGAGACGTGCTGGACCTTGCCGGCCATGACGACCTTTTTGACGCCGGCGTCCTTGAGCACCTTGATGGGCGCGTCGATCTGGCCGAGCTTGAACCAGGACACCGTCGCCGACTTCTCCAGCGCCTCGTCGGTCACGCTCGGGATGGCGAGCGCCACGACGGGAATCCCGCGGCGCTTGGCCTCCTCCGCGACGAGGAGCGGGAAGCGGCCGGAACCGGCGATGAGACCCAGCGGCTCGGCCATCAGTTCAGAGGGGCGCTTCCTCGAGCTCGGTCGCGCCGACGGCGGGGCGCATCACGCCGCGTTTGCCGGCGGACTCGATGAAGTCGATCCACTCCTGCACGATGGCCGGCGGGTTGCCGGCCTTGAGCCGGGCCAGGGCTTCCGCCTGCGGCAGGCCGGAGAGGAACAGGAGCTTATAGGCGTCCTTGAGCGCGGAGCGCGCCTCGGGCGGCACGCCCGCGCGTTTGAGGCCGAGCATGTTGATGCCCCGCATCACCGCGCGGTCGCCCTGCGTGTTGGCGAACGGCAGCACGTCCTGGCCGTTCATCGAGCCGCCGCCGAGCATCGCCAGGCGTCCGATGCGGGTGAACTGGTGGATGGCGCAGGCGCCGCCGAGCACGGCCATGTCGCCGATGTGCACGTGGCCCGCGAGCAGCACCGCGTTGACGATGATGACGCCGTTGCCGACCTTGCAGTCGTGCGCGACGTGCGAGCAGGCCATGAACAGGCAGTTGGAGCCGATGGTGGTCACGCCGCCGCCCTGGGCCGTGCCGCGGTTGATGGTGACGCATTCCCGCACGACGTTTTTATCGCCCATGACGAGCCGGGTCTCTTCGCCCGCGTATTTGAGGTCCTGCGGGGGCGTGCCGACGTAGCAGCCGGGGTGGAAGACGTTGTCGGCGCCGACCGTCGCGTATTCGAGGACGACGTGCGCGCCGACCTTGGTGCGGGCGCCGATGGTCGTCTTCGGGCCGATGACGGCGTACGGGCCGATCTCGGCGGTCGGGTCGATGGCGGCGGACTTGTCAACGACGGCGGTGGGATGTATGGCCATGGCTTATTTGGCCTTGTCCACAAGAGCGAAGGTCATCGTCGCTTCGGCGGCCATCTTGCCGTCCACGTAGGCCTCGCCGCGGAACTTGCCGGCGCGGCCCAGGCGGAGGATCTCGACGTTCATCTTGAGCACGCAGCCCGGGAGCACCGGCGCGCGGAACTTGGCCTCGTCGATGCCCATGAAGAAGGCGATCTTGTTCTCGATGCCGCCCTTGGAGAGGAGCATCGCGCACGCGGTCTGCGCCATGGCCTCGACGATGAGCACGCCGGGCATCACGGGCTGGCCCGGGAAATGTCCCTCGAAGAAGTGTTCGTTGACGGTCACCATCTTGGTGCCCACGCACAGCTTGTCTTCCTCGATGACGTCGATTTTATCGACGAGCAGGAAGGGATAGCGGTGCGGGATGGCCTTCTTGACGCCCATGCAGTCGAGCGAGCGCACGGGGGCGCGGGTGAAGTCGGGGGCGGCGGGCGTCGGGGCGGTTTCGGCGGTCATGTTATTTGGCCTCCAGGGCGGCGGCGGGTTTGCGCAACGTGCGCGCGGCGGCGTCGAGCAGCTTGGCGAATTCGACGTTATGCGCGTGGCCGAGGCGTTCGGCCTCGATGCGCATCTTGAAGAGCGGGCGACCGATGAGGGTCAGATCGCCGATGAGGTCGAGCGTCTTGTGGCGGACGAACTCGTCGGGGTAACGCAGGCCCTCGGCGTTGGTGTGGAACTTGTCCTTGCCGACGACGATGGCGTTCTCGAGCGTGCCGCCCTGGGCGAGCCCCTGCGACTTGAGGTACTGCACCTCGTGCTCGAAGCAGAAGGTGCGCGCGCGCGCGACCTCGGCGAGGTAGCTCTCGCGATCGACGGTCATCGGCAAGGTCATCTTGGGCATCAGCGGATGATCGTGGATGAGGGTGGCGACGATCTCGAACTTATCGGAGGGGATGGCGCGGTATTTGGCGCCGTCCTTGGCCGTGTAGGTCACCTCGTTGGGGATGTGCAGCCAGCGCTTCGGGGCGTCGAGCTCCACGGTGCCGGCGCGCAGCAGGGCCTCCACGAAGGGCAGCGAGGAGCCGTCCATGATGGGCGGCTCGTTGGCGGTGACGAGGATGTCGATGTTGTCGATGCCCAGGCCCGTGAGGGCCGAGAGCACGTGCTCGACGGTGTGGACCTTGGCGTCGCCCAGGCCCAGGTTGGTGCCGCGCACCGTGGTGACCACGAAGGACAGCCGCGCGGGAATCATCGGGCAGCCGGGCAGGTCCTCGCGGAAGAAACGGATGCCGGCGTTGGCGGGCGCGGGGCGGAAGCGCATGCGCGACGCGTTTCCGGTGTGCAGGCCGACGCCTTCGAGGGAGACTTCCGTCCGGATGGTGGTCTGGCGGGGGTTCTGGTTCATAGGGGAGTGCCTCACTTCTCGGCTCCGAGGCCGAGCCTCTTCTCGAGTTCTTTGACCTTGTCGAACAGCTCGGGCAGGCGCCCGTACAGCGCCTGGAGCTTGAAGGCTTCGCGGTGCGGACGGCCCGGCGAGCCGAACAGGACGGTCTTCGGCGGCACGTCGCTCATCACGCCGGTCTGCGCGGTGACGACGGCGCCGTCGCCGATCTTGAGGTGGCCGGCCACGCCCGCCTGGCCCGCCAGGATGACGTTGTTGCCGACCACGGTGGAGCCGGCGACGCCGGTCTGGGAGACGAGCACGCTGTCGCGGCCCACCTTCACGTTGTGGCCGAGCTGGACGAGGTTGTCGATGTGGGTGCCGCTCTTGATGACGGTGGAGCCCACAGCGCCGCGGTCGATGGTCGTGTTGGCGCCGATCTCGCAGCGGTCCTCGATGACCACGTTGCCGATCTGGGGGATCTTGGTGTGTTTGCCGGTCTTCTTGTCGGTGAGGAAGCCGAAGCCGTCGGAGCCGATGACCGCGCCGGGATGGATGATGACGCCGTCGCCCACCACGCAGTCGTCGCGCAGGACGACGCGCGGGTAGAACAGGCAGTTTTTCCCGACCTTGGCGCCGGCGCTGTTGCACCTGGGGCAGCAGCACGGTGCCGCTCGGGCGCAGAGCGCCGGAGACGACGGCGATGCGGGGAACGTGTCGTCCACGCCCGCGCCGAGTTTCCGCGGCCGGATGCACCAGGCCTTGGGCTCAGCGCGCCGCCGGGCGCAGCGTCTTGTTGGCGCCGTCGATGAGGTTGACCAAGGCGGCGTAGTCGCCGCGCGGCTCGGGCGTGACGATTTTGGCCTTGGCGGCGCAGGGCATGTCGGCGCAGTCGGGCGGGACGAACAGCAGGCCCGCCGGGGCCGCCGCGGCGAGCGCGCCGTATTTGCGGTTCTCGAGGAAGGCCGCGTCGCTGGCCGTCGCGTCGGCCAGATCGGCGACGCCCGTGACGCGGTGGGCGGCGTCGCCGACGACCGTCCCGCCGGTGAGGGCGGCGACCTCGGCGACCGTCAGGGGTTTGGGCAGGCTTTTCATCTTATTGCTTGGGGCCTCGCAGGTGCGCCAGCACGCGGTCGGTCAGGTCCACCGCGGGGTGGCCGTAGAGGATGGCGGACTTGTCCACGACGACGCTGACGCCGTCGCGTTTGGCGACCTCGCTGACGGCGCGGTAGAGACGCGCGAGCACCTGGTCGGTGCGGCGGCTCTCGGCGTCGAGGAGGTTGCGTTCGGCGGCGACCTGCTCGCGTTCGAGCGAGCTCTCAAGCGGGCCGATCTCGGCCAGCCGCGCGGCGATGAGCCCGTCGAGCTCGATGAGGCGGGCCACCGAAGGGTCCACGGCGGGCGGCGCGACGACCGGGGCGGGCTCGGGCGCGACGACGACGGGCTCCGGCTCGGGAGCCGGCGCCGGGGCGGGCTCGGCGGCGGGGGCGAGCTCCTGGCCGGTGGTCACGCCCGGCAGGTTGATGGTCAGCGGCGGCTCGGCCGTCACGGACACGGCGGCCATGGTGGACGACGGCTGGTCGAAGCCGGGCAGGGACAACACGCGCCGGGGCTCGGGTTTGGGGGCGCGACGACGGCGGGCGTCGCGACGACGGTCGGGGTTTTGACGGGCTCGGGCTTGGGCTCCGTCTTCGCCGCGGCCTTCGCGGGCTCGGCCTTGGGCGCGACCTTGGGCGCTTCCTTCGCCGGGGGCGTCGTGACGGTGGGAGTGGAGCGGATGATGGTCTCGCGTTCGGCCTTCAACGCGTCCACCTCCTGGCGCAGGCGCACGAGCGCGGCGCGGCGGGTGTTGACCTCCTCCTCGGCCTGGCGCACCAGCTCCTCGAAGTTCTCCTTGGCCCGCTGGGCGTCGGGGCTGCCGGCGAAGAGGCGGTTCATGTCCACGTAGCCGACGCTGCCGCGCTCGGCGCGGTTCTCCTCGAGCGAGAGCTCGAGGGCCGAGGCGGGGGCGGCCAACACGGCGCACAGGAGGGCGGCGATGGTCTTCATCATCAGAAGAGAGGTCCCAGTCCGAAGTTGATTTGGTACAGGCGTTCCCCGGGCCGGTGGTTGAGGCCGTAGCCGTAGTCGAGCCGGATGGGGAAAGCCGGGGTCACGAAGCGCAGGCCGAAGCCCACGTTGGTCTTGAGGTCGCGTTCGCCCGTGCCGATGCGGCCGGAGACGTCGCGCACGCGGTCCCAGGAGCCGCCGATGTCGCCGAAGAACACGAGCTTGACGATGGTTTTGCGGCGCTCGCGCGCCAGCGGGAAGCCGAACTCGACGTTGGCCACGTCGTATATCTTGCCGCCCTGACGGTAGCCGGCCTCGCCGGAAGGCGAGTAGCCGCGCAGCGAATCCTGGCCGCCGATGAAGTAGCGGTCCTGCACCGGGACCTGCTTGGTCTCGTTGAACTGGGTGGCGTAGGCGCCGCGGTTGTAGAAGGACAGCACGAAGGGCCAGTCCTCGACGGTGAACAGGGTGTAGTGGGCCTGGTTGGCGATGTAGGGCTTGAAGAGGTGGATGTCGCCGCGGAAGGGGCCGCCGGCGAGGTTGAAGCCGATGGAGTTGCGGGTGCCGCGCGCCGGGTCCCAGATGCTGTCGCGCGTGTCGCGGGCGAACTCGGTGCCGAAGGTGGACAGGATGCTGGTGCCTTGGGACAACGTGCCCGCGAACTGGTTCTCCACGTTCTCGATGGAGATGCGCGAGAGCGAGTAGGAGAAGTTGAGGTGGTACTTGTCCTCGCTGAAGCGCGGGCCGACGCGGATGGTGCCGCCGGTGCGGCGCTCGACGTAGGCCGAAAGCGAGTTGTCGAAGGGGCTCACGCGGCGGGTGTTGAACACGTCCACGCCGAGGCTGACGGGTTTGCCGCCGACCCAGGGCGTCGTCCAGCTCGCGGAGTAGTCCTGCACGCGGCGTCCGAAGGACCACTGCAGCGACGCCTTCTGCGCGCGGCCGAACAGGTTCAGGTGCTGCAGCGAGAGCGTGCCGATGAGCCCGTCGATGGAGGAGTAGGCCGCGCCCGCCGTCAGCACGCCGGGTTTGCCCTCCGACACGTCGAAGGTCAGGTCCACCTTGTCCTCGCCCGCGGGCTGGAGGTCGAACTCGACCTCGTCGATGAAGCCGAGGTTGAGGATCTTCTCGCGGCTCTTGCGCACGCGCGAGGCGGAGAACGGGTCGCCGGGCTTGATGACGACCTCGCGCGCGAGCACGTAGGTCTTCGTGGCCTTGTTGCCCTCGACATCGACGTGCGCGACGTAGGAGATGTGGCCCTCGACGATCTCGTAGCGCACGTCCATGCGGTCGGTGGCCTGGTTGTGGGTCTTCACCGGGTTGACGCGCATGTGCAGGCGGCCGGTGTCGGCGTACTGCTCCTGGATGGCGCGCACCGTGAACTCGAACTTCTCCTGGTTGAAGATCTTGCCGGGCCGATAGTCGAGCGCGCGGGCCAGCGCCGAGGAAGGGATGACGAGGTTGCCCGAGAAGGTGGAGTCGCCGAAGCGGTAGGAGCGGCCCTCGATGACGCCCAGGCCGATGGAGATCTTGGTCTTATCCGGGCTCATGACGACGACGGGCGTCGAGAGGCGGACGTCGAGGTAGCCGTTGTTCTTGTAGTGGGCCTCCACTTTCTCGAGGTCGGCCGCGAGCTCCTTCTCGTCGAAGACCTTCTTGCGCTTGTTCTTCATCAGCTTGAGGAGCTTCTTGGGCTTGAAGGCCTGCACGCCCGCGATCTCCACCAGCAGGATGCGCGACTTGGGGCCCTCCACGATCTTATAGACGACGTCGGCCTTGACCGCCGCGGTGTCGATGCGCACCTCGGTCTCCACGGTCGCGTCGAGGAAGCCCTTCTCCCGGTATTTGCCCGCGATCTTGGCCCGGTCCTCCTCGAGCTTGAAGCGGTCGAAGGGGTCGCGCGCCTTGAGCGCCATCTGGTCGAGGAGGAAGCCCTTGGACAGCTTCTTGTTGCCTTCGAAGAAGAACTTCTTGATGATCGGCTTCTCCTTCACCGTGAAGGTCAGCAGCACCTGGCGCGAGGCGCCGGCGGCTTTGGCGAAGTGCTCGGGCACCGGTTTGTCGAGCAGCGAGATTTCCGCGCCGACGCGTTCGAACTGCCCGAGGCCCAGGAGGGACTGGATGTCGCGGTCGAGGTCCGGACGGTCGTAGAGGTCGCCCTTGCGCGCTTTGACCTGCCCCCGGATGACGGAGAACTTGACGTTTTTAAGACCGTCGGCCTTGATGTCGCCGATGACCCAGGGGCTGGGCACGACCGCGGCGGCCTCCGGCGCGGGCTCGGGCGGCGGGGCCGGCCAGGTTCCGGTGGACAACCCGGGCAAAGCCGCCGCCGTGGACGCGGTCACCGTGTCCGAGGAGACGGCCGGCGCGGTGAACGTGTCGGACGAAATCGCCGGCGCCGGGGCGGCGTCGAGGATGGGGGCGGTCGTGGACGTCACGACCCCCGAGGGGACGGCGGCGGTTGAGGCCTCTTGGGCCCGGGCTGAAACGGACAGCGCCGACGCCAGTAGGGCGCTCATAAGGAGCGATTTCACCGGAAAGCCGATTATACACAATCGACCCCCGGGGCCGGGGAAAACGTGCCCCGGCAAAACGCCATTCCTTATATCTTAGGTCAGGCGGGCTCGAAGCCCAGCAACTCGAAGATCTCGAGGTCTTCGGTTTTGCCTTTGACCGTCACGCGGCCGAGCGGCCGCCAGCGGAAGCCCGGGCCCGCGAGCGCCTTGGTGCGGGCCGAGGCGATGATGGGCGCGTTATGCTCCTTGGTCACGCTTTCCAGGCGGGAGGCGACGTTGACGGCGTCGCCGATGACGGTGTAGGACCAGCGCTCCTCGGAGCCGAGCGTGCCGGCCACGACGCGCCCGGTGTTGACGCCCACCCCGTTTTTCCAGGCGGGCAGGCCTTTTTTCGCGCGCTCGGCGTTGAGGGCGTCGAGGGCGTCGCGCATCGCCAGCGCCGCGCGCAGGGCGTTGGCCGCGTCGTCGGGCCGCGCGAGCGGCGCGCCGAACAGGGCCATGACCGCGTCGCCGATGTATTTGTCGATGACGCCGTGATGGGCGTCGATGGCGCGGGCCATGCCGGTGAAATAATCGTTGAGTTGGCCGACGAGCTCCTTGGGGGGGAGGGACTCGGAGATGGTCGTAAACGAGCGGATATCCGAGAAAAGGACGGTGACGTCTTTCTCCTCGCCGCCGAGCTCGATGGTGCCTTGGGCGACGAGGCTTTCGGCGATCTCCTTGGAGACGCTTTTATGCAGGATGGAGCGGATTTTCTCGCGCTCGACGAGGCCGCGCGCCATGTCCATGAAGGCGCGTCCTAGCCGCCCGATCTCGTCGGAGGACGGGATGCGGACGTCGATGTCGTAGCGGCCTTCGGCGATGCGGCCGGCGGCCGTCACGAGCTGGTCGAGCGAGGCGGTCAGGCCTTTGGCGATGAACAGCCCGAGCAAGGTCGCCGCGGCCAGGCCCGCGAGCCCGATGAGCAGCAGCCGCTTCTGGAGGGCGCGCAGCGGGCGCAGGGCCTCGTCCCAGGAGCGCATGACCACGGCCGACACCGGCGGGCGCGTCGCGGAGGCGACGGCCAGAAAACGCTCCCGGCCCAGCGTGACGAGCCGAGGCGCCCCGGACAACGACGGCGCGTGGCCCGACAACGTCTCGCGGTCCTCCGGGGACAAGGTGGAGCCCGCGACGGTCCCGTCCACGAGAAAGGAGACCTCGGTGCGGGTGAGGCGTTTGAGCGAGGTCGCGAAGCGGTCGTCGATGCGGAAACCCGCCGCGACGACGCCGATGGGGTCGGGAGCGTTGATGGACACGGCCGCGAGCTGGAAGGCCTCCCCGTCGAGCACGAAGATGCCCGTCGCGCCGCGCCCTTCCTCGAGCACGCCGCGCATCATGGGCGGCGCCTTGCGTCCGCGCTCCAGGCGCGACTTGCGCGTGTCGGCGAGCAGCGCCCCGTCCTCGCCGGCCACGAGCAGGAGGTCGGCGCCCATGCGGGCGCGGTGGTTGCCGGCCGCCGACATCACGGTCGCCGGCTCTCCGGTGGCCACGGCTTGTTTGAAGGCGAAGTCGCCCGACAGGAGCTTGAGGCTCGCGGCCAGCTCCCGGTCGTGCTGGAGGAGGATGTCGTCGAAGAGCGTCTTGGTCATCTCCAGGCCGGCGCCGAGCGCGTCCTCGGCGCGGCGCGTCTCCAGGCGCTGGATGACCGCCAGCGAAAGGCCCAACACGCCCGCGAGCAGGCCGAGGAAGGCGGCCAGCAGCTTATGGCGGAAGCTCACGCGCCTAATACTTCCCGTAGCCGCCGACGGGCGGCTTGAGGTCCGGCTTGGCGCCGAACTTGAGCTTGAAGGCCACGGCTTTGGAGTCCTTCTTCGTGAGAGTAACGGTCTGGAAGGACTCTTCCACGGGCTGCTTGCGCCGCGGGCTCCACACGCCGACCTTGAAGGCGCCGGCGGGAACGCCGTCGAGCTTGGCCTTGCCGTCTTTGCCGGTCAGCGCGAAATGGGGGTTCTGCGCGACGAAGATGTAGCCCTGCATCCAGTCGTGGATGTTGCAGCCGAGTTTGACGACGCCCGGTTCGTCCATGACGATGGGCGCCTGCGGCTTGCCTTTATAGAGGGGGAGGTCGAAGCGTTTGGGTTTGGAGAAGGAGTAAACGTGATGGTGGATCTCGTCCTTGTTGGGGAAGTCCACCTTGGTCCCCGCCAGCACCGCGAGCACGTGCGGGGCGAACACCTTGCCCACCTGGTCCATGATGGCGGGCTTCGACGGCGCCTTGTGTTTTCCCGGGACCTCGGCGAGGAACACGACCGCGTCCTCGACGGGTTTGCCCTTGAGGTCGAGCACGGTAGCCGACAGCGACGCGGCCCGGACGCTCGACGGCGTCAGCGCCAGCGCCAAGAGAGCGGCGAAGGGTCTCATGCCGCTATTCTACGAAACCCGGAAACGGAAAGGCCGGGCGGGACGCTCCCGCCCGGCCTTTTTCTCGACGACGAAGGTTAACGCCCGGCCAGCGCCTTCTTGCTCTTCTTGGCGACCGGTTTGGGGGCCGGGGCCGCGGAGGCGGTCAGCTCGGGGTCGTAGTAGTCGAGGCCCGAGTGGTCGAGGACTTCCTCGTTCATCAGGATGCGCAGGGTGTTCTGCAGCTTGAGCTGCTGGATGAACAGGTCGTGCTCGGGCTTGAGGTCCTCGCGGCACTGCGGGCTCTTGAAGAAGAACGACAGCCACTCCTGGATGCCCTTGAGGTTGGAGCGTTTGGCGAGGTCGAGGAACAGCACCAGGTCCAAGACGATGGGCGCCGCCAGGATGGAGTCGCGGCAGAGGAAGTTCACCTTGATCTGCATGGGCATGTCCATCCAGCCGCGGATGTCGATGTTGTCCCAGCCTTCCTTCGCGTCGCCGCGGGGAGGGTAGTAGTCGATGCGGACCTTGTGGAAGAACTTGCCGTACAGGTCGGGGAACTTCGCGGGCTCGAGGATGGTGTCGAGCACGGACATCTTCGACTTCTCCTTGGTCTTGAAGGAGCCCGGGTCGTCGAGCACCTCGCCGTCGCGGTTGCCGAGGATGTTCGTCGAGTACCAGCCCGTCAGCGCGAGCATGCGCGCCTTGAGCATCGGGGCGAGCGTGGTCTTCATGAGGGTCTGGCCGGTCTTGAAGTCCTTGCCGCAGATCGGCGTGGCGGTCTGCTCCGCCAGCTCGACGAGCGCGGGGATGTCGGCCGACAGGTTCGGCGCGCCGTTGCCGTAGGCCACGCCGAGCTTGATGGCGGCGTAGGCGTAGATCATGGACGGCGGGATGGCGGGGTCGCTGTCCTTGAGGCCCTGCTCGAAGGCCTCGAGGTCCTCGTGGCAGGCGGCGTGCTCGGGCAGGATCTCGGTGGAGCCGCACCAGAGCATCACGACGCGGTCGCAGCCGTTCTTCTTCTTGAAGTTCTCGATGTCGGCGATGACCTGCTGGGCGAGGTCCCACTTGGACTTGCCCTTCTTGGCATGGGTCGGCTTCAGGTTCTTGATGTAGGTCGGGTCGGTGACCGCGGTCATCGGCTTGATGGCCGCGAGCTCCTTCTGGATGGGCGCGAGCTGGGTCGGGGTGAGCACCTCGGCCTTCATCGCCGCGACGTACATGTCGTCGGGGAACAGGTCCCAGCCGCCGAACACGAGCTGCTCGAGGGAGGCGAGGGGCACGAACTCCTTGATGAGGGGGGAGCGGTTCTCGTAGCGCTTGCCCAGGCGGATGGTCTGCAGCTGGGTGACCGAGCCGACGGGTTTGCCCAGGCCCTTCTTGACGAGCTCGACGCCCGCGATGAAGGTGCTGGTGACGGCGCCCATGCCGGGAAGCAGGATGCCGAGTTTGCCCTTAGCGGGCTGGATGCGGTTGACGTGTTTGGTCATGATCTCTCCTGAGATACAGCATGATAGCGAAATAGAGCAGGCCGCCGACGGCGGACGCCCAGAGGAACTCGTAGGCCCGGTCCACGAAGGCTAGGAGCACGAGCAGGTAGATGAAATCGCGTTGGGCGAGCGTGTTCTCGAGGCGCGAGAGCTGGGAGTCCAGGCCGCCGCCCGCAATCTCCTCGGTGACGCCGGCCGTGGCGCGGCCCGCGGCGCGCCGCGCGCGCCGGTGGCGCCACGCGACGAAGGCGGAGGCCAGCACGGAGGCGTCGGCCAGCCCGGCCAGCGCCAGGACGTGCGCGCCCGCGCCCGCGAGGTGGAAGCCGGCGCCCAGGCAGGTGAAGAGGGCGAGGTGGACGAGGTTGTCGCCCCAGAAGTCGAGGTCGGAGCCGAAGTCGCTCTCCTGGAAACGCACGCGCGCCAGCTCCCCGTCGCAGCCGTCGAGCACGGAATGCAGCCAGACCAGCAGCGCGCCGGCGACGGTGGTGGCGCGGTCCGGCAGCAGGAACAACGCGCCGCCGGCGAGGCCGATGGCGGTGCTGAACACCGTCATCATGTTGGGCGTGACGCCCGTCTCGAGCAGCGCGCGCGAGACGTTGAGGGAGATGTGGCGGTCGAAGTGGCGGGCCATGAAGCCGTCGCCCGCGCGGGGCCCGGATTCCATGAGCCAGTCCACGGTGGCCGCCGAGTCCAGGGGGGCTTCCAGGCGGCGGTAGGAGCCCGGCGGCAGGGGCTGCTTCTGGCGCGACAGGCTCTCGTCGCGGCGCAGCACGACCTGCACCACGCCTCGTCCCGAGGCGTCGTCGTAGCTGATGGAGTCGCCGTAGGTCTGCGCGGCGATGTGGCGCAGCGTGTCCACGCGGATGAGGTGGTCGGTGGACAAGCCGAGGTAGGGGGCCGCGCAGTCCGAGAGCCCGGCGCCGCCGCTGGCCGCCCAGCGAAGCTCGACGCCCGGCGGCACGCGCAGCGCGGCGAGGACGGACGCTTCGGGGGCCTGGGCGCCCACGTAAAGGGTCTTGAGCCCGGCGCGCGCCGCGGTGAAGAGCTGGCGCTCGAGCACGGTCATGCCGCCCACCCGCTGGCGCAGGATGGGGGGGTGGGCGACCCAGAGGATGGCGCGTTCGATCACCGGGCCGCGGCCTCCGGCGCGCCGTAGGCGGCGCGGATGGTCTTCAGGCAGAACGCGGCCTCGGCGAGGTTCGCGCCGCGGCCTTTGCCGGCGCATTCGGCCGCGAACGCGGGCCACATGGTGGCGAGCCAATCGGGATGCGCCGAGCCCGCGGACAGCTTCTCGGGGAAGGCGAGCGTCTCCGTTTTGCCGCCGGTTTTGATGACCAGGCGGTCGTCGAGCAGCTCGGCGACGCCTTGGTCGCCGGCGACGAAGGCGGTGTTGGCCCGCTCCTTGGCGCGCCACGTCATCTCGAGGCGCCCGACGGCCGATTCCGTCTTGAACCGCAGCGTGGCCGTCTCATCGACGGCGCCGGCGGGCTTGAGCAGCGTCTCGACGAGCTCCAGCTCCGCGCCGAGCAGGCCGCGCATCAGATAGAGGTTGTGCCAGCCGTGGTCCACGAGGATGCCGCCGCCGGAGACCGCCGGGTCCTTGCGCCAGTCGCCGGGCAGGGCGGAGACGGAAGGTTTGGTGCGCAGCACCTCGATGCGGGCCTCGCGGACGCGGCCGAGGCGGCCGGAGGCGGCGACGTAGAGCAAGGCGGCCCACTGCGGCGAGAAGGCCCAGTTGTTGATGCTATAGACGCAGCGGCCGGAGGCCTTCGCCGCGGCCTCGATGGATTTGAAGGCTGACAAATCCATGGTCAGCGGCTTTTCGCACAACACGTGCAGGCCGGCCTTGAGGCCGGCGACGACGGCGTCGGCGTGGTATTTAGGCGGCGAGCAGACGATGAGCGCGTCCACCGACTTCTCGGACGCGAGCAGCTCGTCGAGCCGCAAATACACGCGCGCTTTGGGGGCGCCCAGGCGCGCCGCGGCGCGCCGCCCCTCGGCGGGATCGAAGATGGCCTTCACGATGACGCCCAGCTCCGCGAGCGCGGGGAGGTGCGCGTTCTCGGCGATGGCGCCGTAGCCGGCGATTGCGACCCGCTTGATCAGAGCGAGCGCCTCCGGCGCACGGCGTCCAGGGACTCGCCGAGCAATTCGAGGCCCTTGAGCGCTTCGGCCTCCTTGATGACGAGCGGAGGGTTGATGCGCAGAGACGGGTTGTAGGCCATGGTGAGCACGCCGCGCTTGAGGCCTTCCTCGAAGACCTCGCGGCAGACGGCCTTGTCGAGCGCCTTGCCGTCCTTCGGGTTGACGAGGTCCACGCCGAGCATGAGGCCGCGGCCGCGCACCGAGCCGATGAGGGGCTGCTTCGCCTTCATCTCCTCGAGGCGCTTGAGCATGGCGGCGCCCACCGTCGCGGCGTTCTCGACGAGTTTGTCGCGCAGGATGATCTGCATGGTCGCGTCGCAGGCGGCCGAGGCGAGCGGGTTGCCGCCGTAGCTGGAGGAGGAGCCCGACGGGTTGGACCACGGCTTGGCCGAGGCGACCTCGGAGGAGGTGACCACGCCGGAGACGGGGAAGCCCCCGCCGAAGCCCTTGCCGATGGTCATGATGTCGGGCAGCACGCCCTCGTGCTCGCAGCCGAACATCTTGCCGGTGCGCCCGAAGCCGGTGATCATCTCGTCGGAGATGAACAACGCGCCGCACTCCTTGGCCAGCTCGCGCACGCCCTTGAAGAAGCCGGCGGGCGGGATGACGTTGCCGTTGGTGCCCTGCACGGGCTCGACGATGAAGGCGGCGATGGAGCCGGTGGTCTCGCGCTTGATCTTCTCGCGCAGGAAGTCGAGGGTGTGGCCGGCGCAATCGTGGACGCCCGTCGTGCCGAAGGGGCACTTGCGGGTGTCGGGATAAGGCGACAAGGTCAGCCCGGGCGCGGTGGCGCCGTAGCCGTTCTTGAAGCCGTCGTTGAGCAGGCCCATGACGCCGGCGGTTTTGCCGTGGAAGCCGCCCCAGAACCCGACGACCTCGAAGTGGCCGGTCTTGGACTTGGCCAGGCGCAGCGCGGCCTCGACGGCCTCGGCGCCCGAGGAGTAGAGCTGGCAGCGCGTCAGGCCCTTGGGCGTCACGCTCGCTAACGTCTTCAAGAAGTTGAGCCGATGGGCGGAGGTGAACGATCCGACGGCCGTCTTAGCCGCTTGCTCGCCTACGGCCTTGGCCCAATCCGGATGGCCGTAACCCAGAGACGCGACGCCGATGCCGGCGACGAGGTCCAGGTATTCCTTCCCGTCCACGTCGCGCAGCACGGCGCCTTTGCCGCCGTCCACGGCGATCTGCGCGTACAGGGCGATGGTTTGAAGGCCGGGAGCGATGAACTGCTGCTCCTCCTCGAACAGGGCCTTGGACTTGGGTCCGGCGACGTAGGGCGAGTCGGTCAGGGTCTGAGGGGTCATGGTCAGCTCTTTTTACCGGCGACCTGGCGCAAACGCAGGCGCAGGCGGCGGGCGATTTGCACGGCGGCCTCGGTGCGCACGCGCGCGAACGAGGGCCACGAATTGATGTCGATGACGAAGATCTTGCCTTCGGGCGTGACGATGGCGTCGCCGCCGAACACCTCGACCTTCACGGCGGAGGCGGCCAGCTCGGCCTGCTGGGCGAGGTCCTCGATCTCGAAGGGCAGGCGGCGCGCCGTCGAGGGGTCGTGGTAGAACCAGGTGAACCACTGGCCCGGGCCCACGCCGTAGAACTTGATGAGGTCGCCGTCCTCGTGGCGCTGCACGACCATGTCCTTGATCTCGCGGCTCTGGAACTCGCGGCGGATGGCGTCGGCCTCGGTCCAGTCGCGGGCGAAAACCACGTCGTAGGTGCAGGTGTTGTGCACGTCGCCGCGCTTGAGCCACCAGCCGCGCTCGGCGTCGAAGGCGGGCGCGCGGCCCGCGGTCGCGGTGGAGCGGATCTCGGAGGCGGGCCAGGACAGCCCCGGCGTCTTCTCGAAGGCGGGCAGCATGCGCGTGCGGTAGCAGCCGAGCACGGAGTCGGCCGGGTTGACGACCACGACGCCCGTCTCGGCCTCGATCTTCTTGAGGCGCATCAGGCGCGGGTAGGTCTCGCACATCGGGACGATGAGATCGAAGCCCTTCACGTCGGCCGTGTCGAACTCCTCGGGCGTCATCAGCACGCATTCGGTCTTGAGGATGGACAGCTGGTCCATCACGGCCTTCAAGATGAGCGCGTCGTCGGACTCGCGGTTCGGGGAGTTCTGCAGCTCGCGGTAGATGCCTAGGGCTTTCATCGGGTCGTCTCCGTCAGGAAGGTCTCGGCGGCCGCGAGGTCCTCGGGCCGGTCCACGTCGAGGGTCTTGGAAAGCAGGACGCCGTGCACGCGGCCCGAGGCGGCCTGGGAGGCCAGGAAGTCGCGCAGGCGGCGGTGGGAGTCGGCGGCGGGCAGGCGTTTGGCCGCCGCGCGGGTCATATAGTAGAGGCCGCAGGTGACGGCGGACTTCTCGCGCGCGGCGGCGCCCAGGGCCGAGATTCGGCCGTCTTTGGCGAGGTCGGCCCATAGGGGTTTCTCGTCATCGACGAAGGACGTCAGGGCGAGGCCGATTTCGGCCGTGGTGTCGCGGCACTCCCGCCAGAAGCGCGCGACGTCCGGAGGCGCGATGAGGGCGTCGGTCGTGCTGATGAGGAACGCCTCCTCGGTCTCGGCCAGGCGCAGGGCCACCAGGCGGAAGCTCTCGAAGGAGGACGCGGTGTCGGCGGTGACGGGGTCGAAAGCCAGGTCGGGAAACGCGCTCGCCAGATTGGGCGCGACCGCGGCGCCGCGCGAGTTGGTGAGGATGGTGACGGCCGCGGCGCCGGCGGCGACCAGGCCGTCCACGACCCAGTGGGCCAACGGTCGTCCGGCGACCGGAATCAGCGGCTTGGGCAGGCCGGGGACGGCGGCGGCCAGGCGCGAGCCTTCTCCGGCGGCGATGATGGCGGCCTTCACGGCAGCAGGCCTTCCAGCTCGGCCACCGAGCGGATGGTCCAATCCTGGCCGGCGGCCGGAGGCTGGGCCGCGGCGCTGACCAAGGCCTTCTTCATGCCCAGCCCGGTCGCGCCGGCCATGTCGCGTTTGACCGAGTCGCCGATCATGACGCATTCGGACGGCTCGGCGCCCACGCCGCGGCAGGCATGGAGGAAGATGGCGGGCTCGGGCTTGATGACGCCGACGACCCCGGAGTCGGCGACCACGGCGAACAGGGGCCGCAGGCCCTCCGCCGCGAGGATGCCGTCGAGGTTCCCGTAGAAGTTGGACACGACGCCCAGGCGGTAACGCTTCGACAGGCGTTCGAGCACGGGCTTGAGGCGGGCGAACTGGCGGCGGCAGTCCGCGGCGAACCGGGAGGAGATGGGGTCCGCCCGATCGAGCCGGTCGGGCGCGAGGACCGCGAGGATGTCGCGGTTCAGGAGGCGGAGGGTCTGTTCGAGGTCCAGTCCTTGGAGCTTGTGCCGGGTGGGCAGGGCGTCCTCGGAATCGTAGAAAGCCCGTTCGAACCGGGGGGAGTCGAGCCCTTCTTCCTTATAAATAGGCCGAAGGCGGTCCAGGAAGGTGATTCCATCCGAATCCAACGTCCCGCCATAGTCGAACAGCAGCGACTGCATATCCTTGAATTATACCAAATCCCCTCGGAAGGCCTTCCCGTTAAGAACAAATTTTATCGTCAGGCCTTGACAGTTATGGGTAAACCTGTTATAAATCGAGCGCACTTAGTCATGCGCCGAGTCCGACCGCCTGGGAACACAGGCGGAGGTCGGCGCTTTTTTAATGGCCGGATGAGCAAAAAAGAACAACGATGGCGATAAAACCGGAAGACGTCAAAGAGAAACTCAAAGGCCTCAAGGCCTTGGGTGAACTCTTTTTGGGTCCCAAGGACGTCGTCGGTGTGGATGTCGGCTCCTATTCCGTGAAGGTCGTCCTCCTTAAACAGGAGGCCGACGGCCTGCAGCTCAAGGCGTGGGGCTACCTGCCGTTGGCGGCCAAGGGCGAGGCGTCCCCGGACGAGAAGAAGATCGCCGTCACCAACGCGCTGCGCGGCTTCCTCATCGAGAAAGGCGTGAAGGTGAAGGAAGCGGCCACCGCGCTCTCGGGCAACTCCGTCATCGTGCGTTACGTGAAGTTCCCCCGCCTCACGAAGGCCGAGCTGCTGTCCACGCTCGCCACCGAGGCCGAGCCGTTCATCCCTTTCGACATCAACGAGGTCCAGCTGGGCTTCCACATCCTGGCCGAGATCGTCGAGGACGGCCAGAAGAAGATGGAGACCGTGCTGGTCGCCGCCAAGAAGGAGCTCATCGGCGCGCGCCTGGAGATACTGCAGGGCGCCGGCCTGACCCCGACCATCATCGACGTGGACAGCTTCGCTCTCGAGAACGTGCATGAGCGCTCCGCGGCCGCCAAAGACGGCGCCGCGGCTCTTTTCCTCAACATCGGGCACATGGTCACGAACCTCTCCATCATCGAGAACGGCGTGACGCGCGTCGTGCGCGACGTCTTCATCTCCGGCCAGACCGCGACCAAGGCCGTGGCCAAGGCGTTCCAGTGCGACGCCGCGAAGGCCGAGGAGCTCAAGCGCCAGCACGGCATCATCATCGACCCCGCCGAGAAGGAGAAGGCGCTGGCCGACGGCAACCGCGACGCGCTCGGCGTCTCGCAGGCCTGCGCCCAGTTCGCGCGCGACCTAGTCAGCGAGGTGCACCGCTCGGTGGACTTCTACCTCTCCCAGGGCCCGGACCGCTCCATCGGTCGCATCGTGCTTTCGGGCGGGTCCGCCGGCCTCAAGAATCTTTCGAAGCACCTCGCGATGGAACTCAAGGTCCCCATCGAGGTCTCCGACCCGTTCGCGTTCGTGAAGGGCGCCGAGGCGGTGCCCGAAGACCAGAAGCCCGCGTTCGCCGTGGCCGTGGGCCTGGCGTTGCGCCAGAACAAGGACTGGGTCTGACCTCATGATCAAGGTCAACCTCGTTCCCGCGGACATACTGGCCAAAGCGGCGCAGCGCCAGCTGCTGCTGCAGGTGTCCGTCGTGGGCGCGTTGTTCCTCCTTCTGCTGACGGGCCTCTCGGCCGGCCACTTCTACGGCAAATACCGCCTGGAGCAGGACCTCGCCTACAACGAGGCCGAGCTCAAACGCCTGTCCGCGATCGTCGCCCAGGTCGAGGAGCTCGAGAAAGCCGCCGCCGCCGTGCGCGCGCGCCTCAACGTCATCGAGGACCTGCTGCGCGGCCGCGCCTTCTACCCCATCTTCATGTCCGAGTTCGCCCGCACCGTGCCGCCCGGCGTGCGCGTGACCAATATGCGCACCACGAGCCAGCCCAACAGCGCGCTCAAACTCGACATCTCGGCCTCGGCGAACTCGAACGAGGACATCGCCGCCTGGATTCGCACGCTGGAGAACAACCCGCGCTTCGCTTCCGTCGAGCTGGGCGCGGTCTCCTCGACGGGCCTGCGCGGCTACAATTTCACGGTGACGACGGTGTACACGCAGAAACCCTGATGGCCATCCAACTCACGAAGCAGCAGCAACAGTACGTCGGCGCGGGCGTCGTCGCCTTCATCGTGCTGCTGGGCGTTTATGTGAAGTTCTTCTGGCTTCCCATCTCCGCGGCCAAGGCCGAGGCGCGCCAGAAGATCGCCGAGATCGAGGCCAAGATCGACAAGGCCAAGAAGCAGGCCGCCCGCCTGGACCGTCTGAAGGACGAGCTCAACGTCCTCAACGAGCAGGCGGTGCAGGCCGAGGCGCGCCTGCCGCGCTCCAAGTCCGTGCCCGACATGCTCGTCACGCTGTCGGCCGTCGCGCAGAAGCAGCGCGTGGCCATACTGACCTTCTCCCCGGGGCCCGTGAAGACCCAGCAGTACTTCATGGAGCTCAACTACCCGGTCACCATCCGCGGCTCGTACCATAACATCGGGCGCTTCCTCGCGGCGCTGGCGCTCGAGCAGCGCATCTTCAACGTGCAGAACGTGACCTACCCGGCGCCCGACGGCTCCGGCGAGATGACCGTCACCTTCGTCCTGCTCTCGTACCAATACAAAGGATGATCACCACGCTGCTCGCCGTCCTGCTTTCCGGCCCCGCCTTCGCGGCGGCGCCCGCCGTTTCCTCGGGCACCGCTCCGGCCTTCGGCGTGAGCACGCAGACCGTCGGCTCGCTCTACACGGGCGACCGCGGGCGCGACCTGTTCCTGCCCGCCTCGACCGGCGGCCGCGCGACGCGCGTCGAGAAGGGCGAGCCCGAGGGCCCGCCCAGCGCCGACATCCACGCGTTGACGCTTCGCGGCATCCTCAAGGACGCGGCGGCCGACTTCGCCATCTTCGCGGCGGAGTCGGGCGAGACCTTCATGCTGCGCGCCGGGCGCCTCTTCAACGAACGCAACAAGCCGGTCCCGGGCATCACGGGCCGTATCAACCTCAAGCAGAAGCGCGTCGAGCTCATGACGGCGGACAAGGACGTCCAGACCTACGTGATCGGCGAGACCAAAGACAACGAGAAGGACGAGGAACAGCGTCCCTGACGCGGAGATAAACCATGACCATCCACGATCTGAGGAAAGCGACGGCCGCGTTCCTGGCGGCCTGTCTCATCGTCCCGACCCACGGCGTGACGGCTTTCGCGGCCGAGGTCGCGAAGACGGCGTCGGTATATAAGGGAGCCGACGTGGCCGACGACGTCGTCACCATCAAGCTCACCGCGCCCGTGCAGTACAACAGCTTCCTGACCCAGACTCCGCCCCGCCTCGTCATGGAGCTGCTCGACACGCAGCACGAGGGACCCAACCAATCGCTCAAGGGCCAGGGAACGTTCCTCTCGGGCGTGCGCAGCAGCCAGTTCGAGAAATCCCCGCGCCTCATCACCCGCATCGTCATGGACCTCGTGAAGATGGCCGGCTACCGCGTCGAAGCCGTGGACGCGGGCCTGAAGGTCCATCTCGTCGGCTCCGTGGAGGACGCGCCCGCCGCCGCGCCCGCGCCCGCGGCCGCCGCGCCCGCTGCGGCCCCGCGGCCGGTCGTCAAACGCCCCGTCCGCGTCGCGAAAGCGCCCGCCGCCGCGGCCGCCGAGCTCGTCGCCGAAACCGTCGCCGCGCCCGCCGTCGCCGCCGCGGCTCCGGCCGCCCCGCCTCCGACCGTCGAAACGGCCGTGGTGCCTATCTCCTCTCTCACCCCCGCCAAACCCAAGGTCGCCCCGGGCGCCGGCGCGGCCTTCCGTCGCGCGGGCCTCGACAAACACATGAACAAGGAGCTCGCGGCGATGGCCGAAACCCTCGACGCGTCCGCCACCACGGTCGAGCTGCCCGACATGCCCGAGGAGGAGACCAGCGGCAACCGGCCGCGCGGAGGCCGCATCTCCCGCGACATCATCAGCCGTATGCCGCGCGACCCGGTCACCCTCGACTTCGACAACACCGACGTGCGCGACGTCATCAAGCTGCTGGCGGCCAAGGCGCGCATCAACGTCATCTACGGCCCCGACGTCAGCGGCAGCCTGACGCTGCACCTCAACAACGTCCCGTTCCATGAGGCGTTCCGCACCGTGCTTTCCATGATGGGCCTGACGACCGACCAGGTCGGCGAGAACATCCTGCGCGTCATCACGCCCGCGGAGCTCACCAAGCAGCGCACGACGTCGTCGGCCATCACGCGCATCTTCCAGCTCAACTACGCCAAGGCCAGCGAGGTCAAGAACACCGTCGATTCCGTGCGCGGCGCCGAGGGCCGCTCCGGCGCCTCGACGGCGGACGTCAAGACCAACTCCATCATCGTCACCGACACGCTCGAGGGCCTGCTCGCCACCGAGAACCTCATCCTCCAGCTCGACCAGCGTCCGCGCCAGGTGCTCATCGAGGCGAAGCTCGTCGAGGTGCTGGCCAACTCCGGGCTCAACTACGGCATCCAGTGGGACTACCTGGGCGCCGAGCGCGGCAGCCTCGGCGGCAAGCAGGGGCAGACCCTCGTGGGCGGCCTCACGTCGCAGAACGCGTCCGCGGCCTCCACCCTCAACCCGATCGACCAGAACGCGAACGCGATTCCCGGCGTCGGCGCCTCGGGCCGCGGCACCGGCGTGGCGCTCGCCGCCGACCGCGTGTTCGGCGCGTTGACGCTCGGCCGCATCACGAACAACTACTTCCTGTCGGCGACGTTGACGGCCGCCGCCTCCCAAGGCAAGGCCAAGGTGCTCTCCGACCCGAAGATCGCGACGCTCAACAACCAGCCCGCGACCATCAACGTGACGACCCAGATTCCCTACGTCACGTCCAACGTGGCCTCGACCGGCGTGCAGACGCAGACGGTCAACTACGTGACGACCGGCATCCAGATGGCGGTGACGCCGAGCATCAACTCGGACGGCCGCATCCTGCTCGAGATCAACCCGAAGGTCAGCCAGCCCTCGGTCAGCGCCGCGGGCTCCACGCTCACGGGCGCCCCGGCCGTGGACTCGCGCGACGCCAAAACGACGGTGCTCGTGCGCGACGGCGAGACCATCGTCATCGGCGGCCTGATTAACGACTCCTTCCAGGACACCATCGCCAAGGTCCCGCTGCTCGGCGACATTCCGATCCTCGGCTGGCTGTTCAAGAAGAAGACGAAGACGCGCGTCCGCAACGAGCTGCTGATCTTCGTCACGACCCGCCTCATGCCCGAATAAGCCGTGCTCGCGGGCCTCGTCGGGTTCTTTCTCGCCGCGGGGCTTCTTCTGAGAGGGGCTTGGGACGTCTGGTCCCAGGCCCTTCTCGTTTTCATCCTGGTCGGCGGCGTGGGCGCGTGGCTCGGCTATCGCGCCCTGCTCGGCTACCTGCCGCGCCCGACGCGCGGCGTGGATTTCTGGGCCGCGGTGCTGGCGGCCTTGTCGGGTCTCTCGGCCGCGTTCAGCACGGTGCCCGCCTACTCCCGACCGGCCTGGGTAGCGATGGCCGCCGGCCTGTCCTTGTTCCCCGTGGTCGGGGTGCTCTCGCGGCCGCAGCGCGCCGCGGTGGACCGCTGGCTGCGCGGGGCGGCCTGGGCGCTCGTGCTCGTGGCCGCCTACCAGTGGCTGCACGGCGTGGACCGCCCGCCTTCGCTCCTGCTCAACCAGAACGCGTTCGCGGGCGCGGCGCTGCTGCTGCTGCCGCTCGCCCTCGAATCGCGAGCCCGTTTCCTGGCGGCCGGCCTCGTGTTGTGCCTGTGGTGGGCCAGCTCGGTCGGCGCCTGGCTGGGGCTGTCCGTCGGGCTCATCGCGTTCCGCCGCCGCGTCGGGACGGGCTGGTCGCGCGTGGGCTGGCTCATCTTGCTCGTCGGCCTCGTCATCGCCTACGCCAAGCTCCAGTCGCCGGCCGTCGTGCACCGCCTCGCCTGGTGGAAGGCGGCGTGGCTCATGGCCGCGGACGCGCCGTGGCTGGGCCTGGGCACGGGCGCCTACGCCTACGCCTTGCCGTCCTACGCCGGCGGCAAGCCGGAGTTGTCCACGTTGTTCGCGCACCAGCATTTCCTCGAATCGGCGGCCGAGCGCGGCTGGCCGTGGCTGGCGTTGTGGCTCGCGGGCCTGTGCGTGCTGCTCACGCGCGGCTCGCCCTTCAAACGCTTCGGCGCCTTCGCGGCGCTGGTCCACGGGCTCGTGGACTACCCGCTGAGCCTGCCGGGCGTTTTCTGGCTGTTCTGCTACATGGCCGCGTGCGGCGCGCCGGAGGCCGAGGAGGGCGTCAACGTGCCGTGGCGTCGCCGCCCGCTGATGGTCGTCGCCGCCGCGTTCGCCATCGTCGCCGCGGGCCTGGCGTCGGCGCGACTGTGGCGCGCCGACCGCCTGCGCTCCATGGCCGCCGCCTCGCTCGCCGCGCCCGGCGCGGACCTGCTCGCCGCCCGCGCGCGCCTGGAAGAGTCCACGCGCCTGTTCCCGCACCCGGAGAGCGAGCGGCTCCTCGCCGACGTCGCGGTGGCGCGCGCCGCCGCCGCCGACGGCCGGCCGGCCGAGGAGCTCGAGCGCCTCGAGGAGGCCGCCGCGCGCCTGCGCCGCGCCGCCGCGCTCGATCCCTACCGCGTCTCCAACCGCGACCTGCTCGAGCAGGTCGAGGGGCGGCGCCGCGCTTTGACGGGGGGCGCGCCGTGAGGACGAACGGCGTTTCCGCCGAGGCGCGCGCGTTGCTGCTGCCGGCCGCGGCCGTGGCCGCGCTGCTCCTGCCGATCGCGCTCGCCGGGCGGACCACGTTCTGGGGCGACCTGACCTACCTGCATCAGGCCTGGCGCGCCTCCCCGGCCCAGCTGGTGCAGGCCGGTCGCCTGCCGCTGTGGGAGCCGTCGCTGTATTTCGGCATGCCGATGCTGGCGTCCATGCAGGGCGGCTTGTTGTACCCGGCGACGAACCTCTTCTATTTCTTCGGTTTCTCGAGCGGCCTTTTCCTCTTCCAGCTCTTGCATCTCGCCCTGGCGGGCGCGCTCGCGGTTTTATGGCTGCGCTCGCTGCGTCTGAGCTGGGGGGCGAGCGCGGCGGGCGGCGTCGTGTTCGCGCTCGGCGGCTTCATGGTGAGCCGCCTGCCCTTCATCAACCACCTGGCGGCCGCGGCCTGGATGCCGGCGCTGAGCCTGTGTTTCTCGCGGCCGCTCGCGCTGGGCGGCGCGCTGGCG
This sequence comes from uncultured Elusimicrobia bacterium, assembly GCA_965283875.1. Taxonomy (GTDB): domain Bacteria; phylum Elusimicrobiota; class Elusimicrobia; order UBA1565; family UBA9628; genus GWA2-66-18. The sequence goes on from CBDIQC010000001.1 coordinate 1,489,059, forward strand.
TTGATGTTCCTGGCGGGTTATCCCACGACCATCCCGGGCGCGTGCCTTTCCGCGTGGGCGTTGGCCTGGGCCCTGCGCGCGCCGGGCGCCCGCCCCTGGGCGCGCCTGGCCGCGGTCTGGGCCGCGGCGGCGGCGCTGGCGTTGGCGCTGTCGGCGGCGCAGCTGCTGCCCGCCGTCGAGCTGAGCGTTTTGTCGCGGCGCGCGGGCATGGCCGCGCAGGAGATCCTGCAGTGGAGCTTCTCGCCGCGAGACCTCCTGCAGTGGACGACGCCGTTGCTCGTGCCGTGGAGCCGCTTCCGCCCGGAGGTGGATTGGTGGAAATGCGTGTATCTCGGCGCCTTCGCCTTCGCCGCCGCGCTGGCCGGCGCCGCCGCGCTGCCGCGCCGCCGCGCCGCCGCGCTCGGGCTGTGGCTCGCCTTCGTCGCCGCGCTCCTGCTCGGGGGCGGCAACCCGCTGTCGGCCGCCCTGTGGAAGCCGCTCGCGGCGCTGAGCTTCGTGCGTTACCCGGGCAACCTCGCCTACCTGGCCTGGCCGGCGTTGGCCGCGCTCGCCGACCGCGGGGCTGGCGCGCCGCCGCCTGGCGCCGCTATGGGCGCTGGCCGTGGCCGTCGAGCTCGTCGTCCTGGCGCGGGTCTCGACGCCGCTGGCGCCGCGCGGCCTGTTCACCGAGCCGGGGCCGCTCGTGCGCGCTCTCCAGCAGCGGCTCGACGGTACGCGTTACCTCATCTCGCCGCGCGCGCTCGAGGCGGGGCAGGGCTCCGACGTGCTCGACTGGAAGAGCCGGCTTTACGGCCTGACCAACGCCCCGTACCGCCTGCGCGCGGCGGGGAACTTCGGCGAGCCCTTGGTGCCCGCGCCGTCGTACGCGGTCATGGACGCGTTGTTCTCGCTGCCCAGCGCGCAGGCCGCCGCGCGCTGGATGCCCTGGGTCGGCGCCTCGCGCCTGCTCACGCCCGCGCCCGCCGCCGGGCCGTTCACGTCGGAGGGTCGGGCGTTGTGGGAGGTGTCGGCCGTCCAGGCGCGCGTCTCCACCGCCTACCGCCTGACGGCGGCGCAGGGGGATCGGCTGCCCGCGGGCGTGGAGCTGCCGCCGTTTTCGCCCGGGGAGCCGTTGGTCGTTTCGCGCCCCCGCGAGGACGAGCTGTCGGTGTCGGGCAGCGGCGAAGGCCGCGTGTTCCTCGCCGAGCCGCATTTCCCGGGTTGGACGGTGACGCTGGAGGCCGGCGGCGCGCGCGTCCCCGTCGCGCCGCGTCGCGCGCTCGGCGCGTTCCAGCTCTACGCGGTGCCCGCCGGCGAGTGGACCTTGCGCCTGCGTTACGTCCCGCGGTCCTTCCAGGCCGGCGTCCTGCTCGTCGTCGCCGCGTTGCTGGCCGTCGGAGCCTATTGGTATCATCGAGCCCCGCGCGTGGAGAACCTGTGAACCGTCGGGACCTCATCGTCGTCTGCGCGTGGGCCGCGGCGGTCGCGGCGCTCGCCGCCCCCGTGTGGGCGGCCGGAGCGGCTTTCTTCAACCACGGCGACCTCTACACCTACCACGCTCCGCTGCGCCACCTGACGGCCGCGTCGCTCCAGGAAGGGCGCCTCCCGTTCTGGAACCCGTACATCCTCGGCGGCGTGCCGCACCTGGCCAACCCGCAGACCGCGCTGTTCTATCCCGCGACCATGCTCGCGTCGTTGTTTCCCGTCGTGCCGGCGCTGACCTTCGACCAGCTCGGCCATCTGCTCTGGGCGGGCCTGGGCATGTTCCTGCTCGCGCGCGGCGCGGGCCTGGAGCGCGGCGGCGCCCTGGCGCTGGCCGCCGCTTACGCGTTGTCGCCGTTTCTCGTCTATCGCGTGACGGCCGGCATCCCGACCTTGCTCGCCGCGCTCGCGTGGACGCCGTGGGTGTGGCTGGCGTGGCTGTCGGGCCCCGTGTGGCTGCTCGCGGCCGCGTGGGCGCTGCAGCTGCTCTCGGGCCACGGGCAGTTCCTCCTCATCAACGTCGCGGGCATGGGCCTGTGGGCCTTGCTGCGGCCCCAGCGCGCCGCGCTGCTGGGGCGCGCGCTCGCGGGCGGCGTCGGCGCGCTCGGCCTCACCGCGCTGCAGTGGCTGCCCACGGCCGAGTTCCTGCGGCTCTCCAACCGCGGGGAATGGGGCGCGGCGCTGGCCGGCTCCTATTCGCTCGAGCCGCGGCACGCCGCGGCCTGGCTGCTGCCCGGCGCGCTCGGCACGCCGCTGGCCGGCACCTGGGGCGACGCGGTCTCCGTGTTCTACGAATCCGCGGGCGCATACGCGGGCCTGGCCGCGCTCGCGCTTGCGGCCTACGCGCTCGCGCGCCGCAGGAACGCCGCGGGCGCGGCGCTGGCGGCGACGGGGCTGTTCCTCGCCTTGGGCGCGCACAACCCGCTGCTCGCCCCGTGGCTCGGGGCCTTCCCGTACCTGCGCACGCCGTCGCGCTGGTCCTTCCTCGTGTTGTGGGGCGTCCTGCTGCTCGCGGGTTCGGGCGCGCGCGCCGCGCTGGCCGGCCGTCCCGGCAGCTTCCGCGCCGCGCTGGCCGTCGCGGCGTTCCTCGAGCTGGCGCGCTGGGACGCGCCGTTTCTCAAGCCGCAAGACGCCGCGGCCTTCCTCGCGCCCAAGGCCGGCCTGGCGCAGGAGATGGCCGGGGCGCCCGGGCGCATCCTCGTGGACCCGTCCACGGCCAACCTCAACAAGACCATCTATTACCGCGCGCGCGGCTTCAACGGCTACGACGCGTTTTATCCCGCCGGCCGCGAGGTCTTCGCCGCGAGCGTCCAGGGGGAACCGGCCGCGGACACGAGCCGGGTGATGATCTCGCGCTGGCCTTCGGCCCTGCTGCGCCGCGAAGGCGGCGCGCTGCACCTGCGCACCGACGGACGCCTGGACTACGACACCAAACCCTGGCCGCTGGCCGTGTTCCTCGACGCCGCGGGCAAAACCGCGCCGCCGTCGCCGCGCGTGAGCGAGGCGTCGGCCGGGCGGTGGCGCGTCGGCGGCGTGCTGCCGCGCGGCGCGGTGGCGCTGCGCCTGGCCGAGCCCGCGTATCCGGGTTGGCGCTCGTCGGCCGGCGCGGCGCGTCCCGACGGCGTGCTCGCCCAGGTCGTCGGTCTGCCGGGCGCCTCCTCCGGCGCCGGCGTCTTCGCCGCGGCGTTCGACTTCATCCCGACCGGCTGGCCCCTGCTCGGCGCGCTCGGCGCGCTCGCCTGGGGCGCGTGGCTCGTCTTGGCCGCGCGGGCGGCGCAGGGCGCGGCGTGAAGAAAACCGTCTCCATCGTCGTGGGGCTGGGCGCCACCGCGTTTTTCCTCTGGCTCGGGCTTCGCGGCGTCGAGTTCGAGCAGCTCGGCGCGGCCCTGCGTTCGGCGCGTTGGGGCTGGCTGCTGCCGATGGCGGCCATCGTCTATGCCGACCTGCTCATCCGCGCCCTGCGCTGGCGCGTCCTGCTCACGCGCGCGCGCCCCGGCGCGCCCCTGCTCGAGCTGTTCCGTCTCGAAGCCATCGGCCTGGCGGTCAACAACGTGCTGTTCATGCGCCTCGGCGAGCTCGGCCGCGCGGCGCTGGCCGCGCGCCGCCTGGGCGTCAGCGCGCCGACCGCGTTGGCCAGCGTCGCCATCGAGCGCGCGCTCGACGTGGCGGCGCTGCTCACCATCTTCCTGCTCGCGGCGTCCGCGGCGCCGGGTTTCGTCCCGTCGAGCGTGCGCCACGGCGCGGGCCTCCTGCTGGCCGGCGCGTTGGGCGCGCTCGTCGTGCTGGCCGCCGCGGAGACGTCGCTGGCCCCCGACGGCGCGCTCGAGAAGCTGCTGCGCCGCTGGCCCCGCCTTCACGGCTTCGTCGAGCAGCTCGCGTTGGGCGCCGCGGTGCTGCGTTCGCCCGCGGCCGCGGCGCAGGCCGGCTTCTGGAGCCTGCTGCTGTGGACGACCGACGCCTGCCTGTATTGGGCCGGCGCGCGGGCCCTCGGCTTGGATTCGCTCGCGAGCTACCCTCGCGCGGTGCTCACGTTGTCCTGGGCCGGGGCTTCCTCGGCCCTGCCGGCGGCGCCGGGCGCCATCGGCACCTTCGAGGCGGTGGTCGGCGACATCCTCGCGCGATTCGGAGCGACCGCGTCCGAAGGCTTCGCCTACGCGGTCGTCTGCCACGCCGTCATGTACATCCTGGTCACCGCGACCGGCCTGCTGCTGCTTTGGCGCGTCGGGACGTCGCTGGCGGGCCTGCAGGAGGACCTCGGACGATGAAGCTTTCCCTGTTGCCCATCCTCGCCTGCCCGTCGTGCCGCGGCGCGCTCAAGTTCGCCGCGCTCGACAGCTTCCCGCGCCACGACCAGGAGGTCGAGAGCGGCACGCTCGCCTGCGTGCGCTGCTCCGCCGAGTACCCGGTGACCGACGGGGTGCCGCGCCTGCGCCCGCCCGCCGCCCTCGGACGCGCCGCGGCCAAGACGCGCGCCGCCTTCGGCTGGGAGTGGCTGCGTTACCCGGGCTCGCTGCCGGAGGACGAGGCCATCTTCCTCGAGGAGGTCCAGCTGCCCGCCGACGCGCTCGCCGGCAAGCTCATCCTCGACGCGGGCTGCGGCATGGGCCGCTACAGCCTCGTCGCCACGAAGCTCGGCGGCGAGGTCGTCGCCGTGGACGTGTCCGAGAGCCTGCTGCGCGTGGCCGAGGCCGCGCGCACCAACCCCAAGCTGCACCCGGTGGAGGGCGACCTGCTGTCGCCCCCGTTCAAGGAAGGGGTCTTCGACCTCGTGTACTCCCACGGCGTGCTGCACCACACCTCCGACACCCGCGCCGCCTTCGACGCGGTCGCGGCCTTGGTCAAACGCGGCGGGCACCTCTCCGTGTGGCTCTACGGCAAGGCCGGCCGCTTCGCGGAGTTCGCCACCAACCCGCTCAAGCCCGGGCGCGAGTGGGTGTCGCGCCACCGGCGCCTGGCGTGGCTCGTCGTCGGCCTGCGCCACATCTTCAGCGACCTTGTGCGCCTGTTCACGACGCGCCTGCCCGTGCCCATCGTGTACGCGCTGTGTTACCCGCTGACCATGCTCGGCGTCGTGCCGTTCGTGAAGTACCTGACCTTCTCGGTGCATCCCGACTTCCAGGTGCGCCTCATCGAGAACTTCGACTGGATCAGTCCGCCCTACCAGTGGCATCACACGAAGGAGGAGATGGTGCGCTGGTTCCACGAGCGCGGCTTCACCGTCCAGCGCATCCTCCCGCACGGCCTCGTGCCCAAGCCCGGCGTGCTCGGCCGCAAATCATGACCGAGGGCCGCCTCGCGGTGGTGATGGTGTCGGCGGGCTGGCGCCCGGCGCTCGGCGGCGCGGAGCGCCAGGCCGAGGAGCTGGCCCGGGCCCTCGCCGCGCGCGGCGCGAGCGTCACCGCTCTGACGCGCCGCCTGCCCGGAACCCCTGAGCGGGAGGCCGTCGCGGGCGTCGCCGTGCGGCGCCTGCCCTCGCTGGGCTCCGGCGCCGCCGACTCGCTGCTGTTCCTCGTCGAAGCCTTCGTCTGGCTCGTCCTCCATCGCCACGAATACGACGCCGTGCATGCCCACCTCGCGGGTTCGCCCGCGCTCGCCGCCGCGGCCGCGGGCCGCCTGCTGGGCAAACCCGTGCTGGTCAAGCTCGGCGGCGGCCGCGGCATCGGCGAGCTGGCGGTCTCCTCGCGCGGCGTTTTCGGACGACTCAAGCTGCGCCTGCTGGCCGCGCTCGCGCCGCGTTTCCTCGCCGTCGTGCCGGACCTGGCGGAGGAGGCGGCCGAACACCTCGGCCCGGTCGAGGTGGAGGTCCTGCCCAACGGCGTGGACGTCCGACGTTTCGTGCCGGCCGACGCCATGCGCCGGCGCGTGGTGCGCGCGGGCCTCGGCCTGCCCGCGGACGCCCCGGTTTTCCTTTATACCGGACGGTTCTCCTGGGAGAAGCGCCTGCCGTGGTTCATCGGCGTGTGGTCGCGCGCCACCGAAGGCACGTCGGCCGTTCTCGTGCTCGCCGGCTCCGGGCCCGAACGCGACGCCATCGTCGCCGCCGTCAGGCCCAGCGTGAAGGTCCTCGACGCCGTCGAGGACAGCGCCCCGCTGTACGCGGCCGCCGACGTCTTCGTCCTGCCCTCGACCTCGGAGGGGTTGTCGAACGCCCTGCTCGAAGCGATGTCCTCGGGTTTGGCGAGCGTGGCCAGCGCCGTCGGCGGCACCGCGCAGACCGTGTTGGACGGGGAGACGGGGCTGCTGTTTTCGCGCGACGACGAAGCCGCGGCGGCGGCGGCCTGCGCCCGCCTGGCGCGCGGCCCCGAGCTCGTGAAACGTTTGGGCGCGGCCGCGCGGCGTGTCGCCGAAGAGCGTTATGCGCTGGACGCCGTCGTCGCCCGCCTCGAAACCCTTTATCGGGGAAGCTGAACGAAGGTTCGAGTCGAGGCCATGCGCCTCCCGATTAAGCCGTATACGTACTGTGTCCGGCCACAGTAGGTATACACCCGCCGTTGGCTAGTCTAATGTGCCGGCGTGGGACAGGCCCCACGGCTTGAGCCGCCGGCGCCAGCCCTCGCGGCGTTTATCGAAGAAGGGCACGGCGGTCATGAGGGCGTTTTTGACGCCGAGCGGCAGGCGGTTGGCGGGGTCGTACGGCAGGGCCCAGCGGCGCAGGAAGGCCTCGACGCCGGCGGGCAGAAGGCTCCTCAGCCCCGCGCGGCCGCCGTCGGCGAAGGTCTCGACGCGCGGCGCGACGTAGTCCGTCGCGTAGCGGCCCTGCGACGGCACGCGCCCGGTGGTGGAGGACGCGGTTTTCTCCGCGGTGAAAAGAATGGAAAGCCGCTCCGTCGAGACGAACTCGGGGAAACGCGCGTAGCCGTCCTCGGGCAGCTCGTAGAGGTCCCAGACGTCGAGGCGGTGCGACTCCTCGACGAGCAGGCCGCGCAGGCCCGTGAAGCCGTTCGCCTTGTAGTAGTCGAAGAACACCGTCGGGCTGAACTGGTAGAAGCCGTGGTTGACGTAGTTGTTGACGGGCAGGATGTGCAGCACGCGCCCGCCGGTCTTGAGCAGGCGGCCCACGTTGGTGAGCGCGCGCAGCGGGTCGAAGACGTGTTCGAGCGTGCCGCCGTCGATGACGGTCCCGAAGCGGCCTTCGAGCTCCGCGGGAACCGGCAGATTGAGGTCGGCGACGAGGTCGGGCTTCTCGTAGTCCGACACGTCCATCGCCTTGAAGTCGCGCACGCCCAGGAGACGGAAGAAGGCGACGTCGCTGGTGAAACGCTCGTTCCAGGTCCCCTTCCAGCTGGGGATGTTGGTGGCGACGTCCTCCCCGGGGCCCGGCAACGACGGCGTCAGGCCTTCCTCGCGCAGGATGGCGACGGCTTCCTCGTGCGTGGCGAGCACGCCCTGGCGTCCGAGCGTGAGCACCGGCTCGGCGAACGGCCGGCGTTTATGCTCGCGGGCCAGGAAACGCAGCGCCGGGCGGGGAAATCCCATGAGCCAGTCTAGGACATTCCCGCGTAGGCCGTCAGTTTGCGCACCTGCTCGCGCGCCAGGCGCCGCTCGTCTTCGGCCATCAGCAGCCAGGTGCTGGCCGCGTACGTCGCGCAGGAGACGGCCCCGAAGACGAACAGGAGGGGCCAGGTGGTCGCCCGGCCGTGGAAGGGGAAGATGACGGCGGCCGCCGCGACCGCGCTGGCCAACGGCGGGAACACGCCTTCGCGCGCGTAATCCATGAAGCTCAGCTTCAGCAGGCGGCGGTGCACGAAGAAAACCACCGCCACGGTGGGCAGGGCCTGGCCGATGAGGGTGCCCAGCGCCGCGCCGAGGATGCCGTAACGCGGCACCAGCGGGTACCATAACGCCGCGCTCAGCAGCGCCTGGCTCCAGGCCAGCGCCGGGGAATACCAGGGGTGGCGCGTGCCGAAGGAGACGATGCTCGGCGTCATGCCGAGCGTGGTGAACACCTGAGCCAAGATGAGCAGGCGCGCGGGCCAGGCGCTCGCGTCGCTGAAGCCGCCGCCGACCCAGACGCCGAGGAACTGCGGCATGAGCACGAACAACGCGGTGAGCACCGGCATGACGAGCCAGAGGAGCAGACGCGTGGCCTTGAGGTAGATGCGCCGCAGATCCGCGTCCGCGGTGTCGCCTTTGAGCTCGGCGATGATGGGCAGCAGCACGAGCGCGGCGGAGGCGGGCAAGGTCTGCAGGCGCGAGAGCATGCCCGCGGGCACGGAGTAGAGCGTGAGCGCCGTCAGCGAGAGGGCGTGGGTGATGAGGATCTTGTCGAACTGGTTGGAGACGATCCAGGCGACCTGGCCCAGCCAGCCGCTGACGCCCCAGGCGACGAAGTCGCGAAGCGGAATGGGGGAAGGCGGGCCGTCGGGCAGTTCGCCGACGGCGCGGCGCGTCACCCACAACGCCGGCAGCAGGACCAGGAGCAGGCCCACCGGGAAGCCCGGCCCGATGGTCTCCATGCCGAGCCCCAGCCCGGCGGCGACCGCGGCGATGACCGGGATGACCGCGCCGTGCAAAAACGAGATGAGGTTGCTCGCGTCGAAGCGCTGGAGGCCTTGGAGCACGCTCAGGCAGGCGTGGACCAAGGCGCCGGCCACCGCGCCGACGGCGCCGCAGCGCAGCACGAAGGCGCCCGCGTCGAGATGCTCGGCGTCGAGGCCGTAGATGTGGGTCGCGGCGAAACGCGCCCCGACGAAGAGCAGCATCGCGCCGAGCGCGGGCCCGGCCAGGTGCATGAGGCCGGTGAAGCGCACCAGGCGCCGCAGGCCGTGGTCGTCGCCGGCGGCGCGCAGCTCCGAGGCGTATTTGACGGCCGCGCTGCCGCTGCCGAAGGCGAGGATCATCAGGTGGATGGACGGCGCGTGGAGCAGCAGGTACAGGCCGTAGGCGTCTTTGCCCAGCTTGCCGATGAGAAGCGGCACGACGAGGAAGTTCAGCGCGACCCCGGCGAATTGGCCGAGGATGTTCCAGCGCAGGTTGCGAAAGAAGCGGCCGCTGCGCGTGGGCGACATGTCAGCCCGCTCCCAGGCCGAGCTTGCGGGCGGCGACGCGCAGGCGCTGGCCCGCGGGCAACTGCGCGAAGAGGTAGGCCTTCAAGCCGAGCCGCGCCGCCTCGCCGCCGCGCTCGAGCGCGGCGCGCAGCGCGTTTTCGGCCGCGCGCGGGGCGGGCATCGCGGTCGCGAGCCGGACGGCCTGGGGCCAGTCCGCGCCGTCGCGCCGGGAGAACTCGTAAAGCGCGGTGCCCAGCGCCTGGCGCTTCCAGACGTCCACCCAGGACGCGGGCAGCACGTCGGCGAGGCGTTCGCCGCGCATGCGCGCCTCGAGGCGGCCGAGGTCGGCCAGGACGTGGTCCACGTCGAGAGAGTGGCGCTGGGCCGCGCTGTCGTCGAGCTTGCGCCAGGCGGCGAGCGGCTCGGGCAGGAAACACGCGCCGTGGCGGGCCGCGACGCCGTAGAGCAGCAAGGTGTCGCTCGACGTGCCCACGCTTTCGTCGTAGCCGCCCGCCTCGAGCACCGCCGCGCGCCGGAACACCGCCGTGTGCGTCGTGATCCAGTTGCCCAGCCGGGCGCAGGACTCGAGCACGGCGGCGGGCGGGTAATAAGCGGGCTGGGGCCCCGGCAGGGCCGTCTCGGCGAGGCCGAGGTCCTCGCCGGCGGGCCCGATGAGGCGGCACAGGCCGCTGGAAAGCCCCGCCCGCGGGTGGCGGGCGAGCAGGGCCAGCGATTTTTCCGCGAAGCCCGGCAGGACCATGTCGTCGGCGCCCGGCAGGGTGACGTAGTCGGCCGCGACCTCGGAGAGGCCTCGGTTGAGCGCGGCGGCCACGCCGCGGTTCTTCGGCTGGCGCACGAGGCGGAGGTTCGCGTGGCGCGCGGCCAGGGCCTCGACCACGGCGACGCTGTCGTCGGTGGACGCGTCATCGACCACGACGATCTCGGCGAGCGGGACGGATTGGGCCAGCAGCGCGCCCAACGACGCGGGCAGGTAGCGCGCGTGGTTGTAGTTGGGCACCACGGCCGCCAGCGTCGGGGTCATGCCTCGGACGCCTCCGGCAGCGGCAGGAGGAAGCGGCCGCCTTCGGCGCGCCAGCGGGCGTGCCGCTCGAGGATGGGCGCGGCGTATTTCCAAGCCAGGATGGCGACCGCGGCGGGGCGCCGCTCGTACAACGCGGAGGAAGGCGACACGGGAAGGCGGTAGCCCGGGCTCACGGTGCCCTGCTTGAGCGGGTTGTCGTCCACGAGATAGTCGAGGCGCTCGCCGAGCCCGAAGTGGTAGAGCAACGTCGTGGACGTCACGTTGGCGCCGTAGCCCGCGACCGGACCCTTCACGCCGTCGAGGAGGGCGCGAAAGCCGGTCTTGGCCTTCTCGATGCGCGCGTTGAAGTCGCGGAAGGCCGGGGGCTTCGCCAGGCCGAGCCGCGCTTCGAGCGCGAGCAGCTCGCCCACGGCGGGCGTCACGGGGCGCTTCGCGGAGGCCGGCGCCGCGAACACGCGCACCGAGCCGCCTTTGGCGCCGATGCGCTCCACGTCGAAGAGCGACAGGCCGCGCGCGGCGAGGAAGGGCACGAGCGGGGCGAGGGAGTGATACGAGATGTGCTCGTGATAAACCGTGTCGAAGAGCAGCTGCTCGACGGTGTCGGCGAGGTAGGAGACCTCGAAGACGAACACGCCCGCCGGGTCGAGCAGCGCGGCCACGCCGTCGGCCATGTCGGCGAGCGCGTCGGAGTGCGCGAACACGCTTGGCCGCGGTGACGACGCCGGAAGGCGCCGCGCTCGCGGCGGAGCTTGGCGGCGAGGGCCGAGCCGAAGAAGGCGGGCAAGGTCTCCAGGCCCGCGGCGTTGGCCTCGGCGGCGATGGCGGAGGCCGGGTCCACGCCGAGCGGCGTGAAGCCGAGGTCGCGCAGGTGGCGCAGCAAGGAGCCGTCGTTGCTGCCGATGTCGAGCGCGAGCCCGGCCCGCGCGCCGGCGCGCTGCGCGGCCGCTTCCGCCAGCGTCTTGAGGTGTTTGACCAGGCCGAGCGAGGAGGCGGTGCGAAACGTGTAGGCGCCGAACAAAAGATCAGGGTCCACGGCGTGGGAGAGCTGGACGTGGCCGCAGGCGCGGCACAACGCGAGGGCGAGGGGATACAGCGGCTGGGGGCGGTCGTCGCCGGGCTTGCGGTAATCGTCGGCGATGGGCGTCGGGGCCAGCGGCAGGACGACGTCGAGCGCGGCCGCCGCGCACAACACGCAGTTCGCGCGTTCGCGGCAGCCGGTCAACGAACCCCCTTGAGACGGCGGGCCAGCGGGGGCGTGTAGCCCAAGGAGAGCCCGCCGTCCACCACCAGCTCCTGGCCGGTGACGAAGGAGGCGCCCGGGCCGCACAGGAAATCCACGACGGAGGCGATCTCCGCCGTCTCGGCCATGCGCCCGAGCGGGGTGATGTCCGCGAACAGGCCGGTCAGATCGGGGCGGCCTTTGTAGAACTCGCGCGCCTCCTCCTTGATGACGAGCCCGTGGCTGAGACGGTGTTCACGCGGATGCGGTCGAGGCCTTCGACGGCCGCCAGCTGGCGCACCAGGCCCGCCAGGCCGCCGGCGGCGTGGTAGCCCGGCCCGTGGTCGGCGGTCACCCGCGCGCCGGCGACCGAGCCGAGCACGACGAGCCCCGCGCCCGGGGCGAGATGAGGCTTCAAGGCGTCCACGAGGCGTTTGGTCGCGTCGAGCTGGACGGCCAGCTCGCCGGCCCATTCATCGCCCTCGCCGCGGAAACGCTGGCAGAACGCGACGGCGCTGACCGGGCCTTTCTCGGCCGCGAGTTTGGCGAGCGCGGCGGGCAACGCCGCGTCGCGCGCGTCGAGCGCGACGACCGCAGCGCCCGGCACCTCGGCCGCCTTGCGGGCGACGACGGTGACCGCGGCGCCGGCCTTAGCCCAGCGCAGGGCGATCTCGCGGCCGATGCCGCGCGTGCCGCCCACGACCAGCTTGTGCTCTTTCATCGTTTCCTCCGACGCCAATCCGCGGCCAGGGCCGCGACGAAGCGCCGGGCGGCGGCGCGGTCCGTCTCCGGCGGCGCCCACGGCGCGGCCTCGCTGTCGGCGGGCCGCAGGGGGCCGGGGCGCGTCTCCAAGAAGACGAGCGTCTTCGATAACACGAGCAGGCCGTGGAAACGCCCGGGGCGCTGGCGCAGGTAGAACGCGCCGCCCGCCGCGGCGGTGCCGGCGGCGACGGCCGACGTCACGCGCCCTTTCGCGTCGAACTCGTAGAACGCGACGCGGCCCTCGACGACGTGGTACGATTCGGCGCGCGTCTTGTGACGGTGCGGGCGCACGTAGGCGCCCCGCGGCACGGCGATGAGCATCTCGTGCACGGGGTCGGACGGCCCCCGGTGGGCGCACAGACGCGCCCGTCCGGCGGGGGGCGTTCCCGCGCGGGCCTTCACGCGGCGCAACGCCGCGCGGTCGAGGCGAGGCGACGCGCCTTTGAGAAACTCGACGGAGCCGCTCACGCCTTGGCTCCCGCCGCGACGCGGCTGCCGGGGTAGATGGACACGAAGCGGCCGCCGGCGGCGGTCCAGGCGCGGTTCTTCTCCATGACCTTGTCCTCCGATTCCGGGCTGACGGCGAGCAGGCACAGGCGCGCGCCCCGGTCGAGCAAGGCGGAGGACGGCTCGATGGGCAGGCCGCTGCCCGGTAGGCGAAGGCCGCGTTTATTGGCGTCGTCATCGACGCAGAACGCCAGCGCCGGTCCCAGGCCGTGCGCGTTGACGAACACGCCGGCGCGGTGGCCCGCGCCGAACACGGCCGTCGGTCCGCCGGCGGAGGCGGCGATTTTCCTGAACTCGTCGCCGCGCCCGCGCCAGCCGCGGGCGAAGGCCTCCGCGCGCTCCCTCTCCGCGGCGGCGGCGGCGGGCGGCGCCGCGGGCTCGCTCGCGCGGCACACGGCCACGAGGCTGTCTTCCAACGCGTAGGGGTGGGCCGTCACCGATTCCGGCGCCAGGCCGCCCGCCGCGAGCGTCGCGGCGAACGTCGCGCGCGTGAAATAAAGCGCGTGGTCCTCCCACAACACGCTGACGTCGAGCGCCTCGAGAGGGCGGGCGCTGTCGGGCACCTCGACGACGGCCAAGCCGCCGGGCGCGAGCAGGCGGCGCAGGCCCGCGAGGAAGCCCTTCAGGTCCTGGGCGTGCTCGAGGATGTGCAGCGCGACGACGAGGTCGGCCGAACCCGCCGGCGCCGCGGCGAGCTCGGCGGCGCCCAGGTGTTTGGCGGGCCGGCCCAGCCGCTCGAGCAAGGGCCGCGACGCGGGGCCCACGCCGACGACGCGGGCGTGCGCCGGCAGGCGCGGTGCGAGCGCGGCCGCGAGCCCGTCGAGGTGCGCGTCCGGGTCGCGGTAGCTCACCCACGGGAAAGGCGGCTTGAGCTCGGCGGCGGGCGCGGGGGGCGTCAACTGGAGCAGGCCGCAGGCGGGGCATTGGCCGAGCGCGAGAGGGAAGCGCGCCTCGGGCGCGGTTTCACCGGCGCGGCGGTAGCGGCACGTCACGGGCTGAGGCCCGAGGTCGGCGACGGGCGCCGTCGCGGTGGCGCATAAAGCGCAGTAGGACCTCATGTGAAGAAGATGAAGGACCAGTCGCCGGTATAGCCGGCGCGCCGGAAGGCCCACTCCCATTCCTGCGGGTCGTGGAAGGTCCGGCAGGTGAGCTGCCAGTAGAGCAGGTTGACCTTCTCGCGCTCGTCGCGGAAGGACTCCACGGTGACGTGTTTGGCGCCGCGCCCGACGCGCTCGATCTCGCGCAGCGCCGCGTCGAGCTCGAAGTTGCGCAGGTTGTGCAGCGTGTTGATGGAGAAGACCAGGTCGAAGGATTTGTCGGGATAAGGCAGCTTCTCGGCGCGGCCCTCGGTGAGGAACGGCCGCACCTCCTCCTTGGCGTTCTCCAGCGCGTAACGCGAGACGTCCAGGCCCGCGATTTTGGCCCCGGGCACGACCTGCGAGAGCTCGTAAAGCAGGAAACCCTTGCCGCAGCCCACGTCGAGGATGGAGGCGCCCGGCTTAAGCGCGTAGTGGCGGGCCATGGCCTCGGCCACCGGGCGCCAGCGCCCGTCGTAGCGGTAGCCGCCGTAGCCGTGGCGGCGTTCGCCGTCCCAGTAGTCCTTGCCCCAGCGCAGGGCCACCTCGGCGTTGGCGGCCTTGTCGGACTCGTTGACGCGGCCGAGGTAGTCGCGTTTGGTCGAGGTGTGGACCTGCTCGATGAAATCGACGCGGGGCATGGTCGGATTCTACCAGTTAGGCCTTATGACGGTACTCCAGGGGCTCGCGCTGGATTTCCGCCCAACGGGCATCGACCCAGGCCGCGACCTCGCGCAGGCCTTCGTCGAGGGTGATCGTCGGCGCCCAACCGAGTTCCGTGCGGGCCTTCGCTGAATCCAGCAGATAGGCCTTATCCTGACCCGGCCGTTCGCCCACGGTTTTCGTCGCCGTCGCGAAATCCTTGCCCGACAACGCGCAGACCTTCTTCACCACGTCCTTCACCGCGACGCCCGCGTCCGGCGACAGGTGATAAACCTCGCCCAGCCGCCCTTTCTTCAAGATGGCCAGCTCGCCGCGCGACACGTCTCGGACGTGGATGTAGGACTTCACGGCGGTCCCGCCTCCGTGAAGCTCGACGGTTTTGCCCTGCTTGACGTAGATGGCCGTGCGCGGGATGATCTTGAAGAGCTGCTGGCGCGCTCCATAGACGTTGGTGGCCCGCACCGTGAGCAGGGGGAAGCCGTATTGCTTGTTATAAACGGACAGGAGCATGTCGGCCGCCGCCTTGGACGCGGCGTAAGGCGTGCTCGGGTTGAACGGTTGATTTTCCGTCACGTTGCCCTCGCACGTGCCGTAGGCTTCCGGCGAGGACACGTGAAGATAACGTTTGAGGTAGGTTTTGCCGCGCAGATGATTGACCAGCCGCGCGAGGGCGACCGTGTTGGTCTGGAACCAATGCTCCGGCTTCTCCCAGCTGGGCGCGACCTCGCTTTGCGCCGCGAAGTTGACGACGGCCTCGGGCTTCTCGGCGTCGAGCAAGGCCAGCAGGCGGTCCATGTCGGCGTTCAGGTCGGCCTGCACGTAGCGGTAACGCGACAAGTCCGCCCGCTCCTTGTAGCGCAAAAACAGCGGGCCGCGCTCGGGCGAGCGGCTGACGCCGAGGACCTCGAAGGCGGGGTCGTCGAGCAGCAGGTCCGTGAAGTCCTGCCCGGAGAAGGAGTTGGCGCCGAGGACGAGGATCTTCATGAAGGCTCCGGTGCGAGGAGGAGTCGCCGCGCGAGCGCGAGCTGGTTCTTGCGGCGCGCGGCGAAGGCTTCGGCGCCCAGCGAGAACAGCCGGCGACGGCGTCCCGCGGGCAGGAAGTCGTTGAGCGCGATGCAGGCCCACTTCACGCGGTAGAGCGGGGCCAGGCGCGCCGCGCGGCGCGCCAGCCCCGCGTCGCCGGCCGTCAACGCGAGCGCGGCGGTGAAGGCTTCCCGGGCGGAAGCGGGCGCGGGCACGGCGGGTTGGAGGAAGAAGTCGCAGACCGTCTTGGCCGGGTCGTCCCAGCCCGCGTATTCGAAGTCCACGAAGCGCAGGACGCCCGATTCGTCGAGCAGCGCGTTGTGGAAGCCGAAATCCGAAGGCGAGAGCAGGCGGAACCGTTCGTCGAGCGGCCGGTCGTCGTCGAGCCCGCCGCGCGCCGCGGCCAACGCGGGGCGCAGCTCCTTTTCCACGAAGTCCGCGGCGGCCGCGGCGTCGGCGTCGTCGCGTTCGAGGTCGAGCAGGCGCTCCACGCGCCCGGCGACGAGGCGCGCGTGGCCGGCGAGCGAGAAGGCGGCCTCGGAGGCCTCCGGCAGGGCGCGCGCGTCCGGGTGGGCGCGGTGCGCGTTGAGCGACGAGAAGAACACGGCCGCCTCGGCGACGCGCGAGGCGTTCGCCTCGCCGGGCGCCGGGCGCCGGCCTTCCAGCCAGGCGAACAGCGACACGCCCGCCTCGAGGTCCGCGGCGACGGGCTCGGCCAGCGAACGCAGGCCCTGTGACCAGGCGAAGCGCGCGAAATCCCACTCGGCCTGCTGGCGGCGGCGCGCGTCGTCGCGGTCGGTGAAATAGGATTTGAGAAGGAGGTCCGGGCCGCCGCCGCTCACCCGGAACACGCGGTTGTTGGCCGAGCCTTCGACGCGCGTGAGCTTGGCGGCGCCGCGCCCGGGCAGCAGCGCGGCCACGGCCGATTCCAGGCCCGCGGAGTCGAGCACCAGGCGCCCCACCTCCGCCCAGCTCGCGGCGCGCGGGAAACGCCCGCCGGCCGGCGAGCCCGAGGGGTCGAAGTGCACCCGCTCGACGCCTTTGGGGAAAGAGGGTTCGGCGAGGAACTCGGGCAGGTCGTCCACGAAGTGGGTGCAGCCCGTCTCGGAGATGCGCGCGAGTTTGTCCTGCTTGGTCTCCTCGAAGAACACCTCGTCGGCGGCCAGGCCGTCGTCGGCGAGGAACCCGCTGCGCTCGAGCCAGGCCTTCGCGGCGGCGTGTAAGTCGTGCGCGGGGCCTTTGAACGGCTTGCGCGTGCGGTGTGAGATGACGCGCACCTTCGCGCCGCGCCGGCGGCATTCGGCGACGAACTCGCGCGCGCCGGGAAAGGCTTCGGCGCGCTCCATGCCCGGCCCGTAGGCCCAGCCCTGCAGCTCGGTCCAGTCGTCCTCGCGCCCGGCGGCGCGCAGGGCGTCGCGCACGGCCTCCTTGCTTTTGGGGGTCGCGGCCGGGACCAGGCCGCGGCGCACCGCCTCGGCGTGGAACAACCCGTCGTAGCGGACGATGGTGTTGTCGAAGTCCAGGCCGACGATCATGCCGCGCAGTCGAGCAGCGGCCGCAGGGCGCGGCCCGACTCGAGGTCGTCGAGAGCGGCGTTGACGGCGGAGAGGGGCACGGGCGCGGGCAGCAACGGCGCCAGCGCGTCCGCTTTCGCGAGCAAAGCGGCCCACCTCGGGAAGTCGCGGTCGGGCTCGTTGTCGCCGCCCCAAGTCCCTAGTAGTCGTTTGCCCAGGTTGAAGGCTTTGGGGTCGAGCGTGAGTGTTTCGCCCGCGGGGGCGTTCCCCGCGACCACCGCCGTGCCTCCGCGCTGGCGCACGCAGTCCAGGGCCGTCGCCATCACCGCCGGCCGCCCGCTGGCCTCGATGGCGCCGTCGAAGCCGCCGGGCGCCAAGGCCTTCAGCGCCGCGGCGAGGCCGTCGCCCGGGGCCAGGTCGTGCGTCGCGCCGGCGGCGCGCGCGGCGGCGCGGCGGTCCGCGCGCGGATCGACGCCGACGACGTCGCCGCGACCGCCGCCGGCCGCGGCCACCGCGCACAGGCCGATGCCGCCGAGGCCGAACACCGCGACGGTTTGTCCCGCTTTCAGCTGGAGCGCGTTGAACACCATGCCGAAGCCCGTCGGCACCGCGCAGCCCAGCAAGGCGCCCACGCGCGGGTCCAGGCCCGCGGGCAGCGGCGTCAGGCGGTTCTCGGAGACGACCGCGTGGCGCTGGAAGGTGGTCACCCCGCCGGAGTTGACCTTCTTGCCGTCCCAGGTATAAACCGCGCCGCCGGCTTCCGCGCCGCCGGCCTTCATCCAGGACAACACGACGCGTTGGCCCGCCTTCACGCGGCTCGTGCCGGGGCCGGCCTCGAGCACCGTGCCCACGGCCTCGTGGCCGAGCAGGTGCGGCAGCCAGGCGTCGGGGCCGCGGCGCCCGCGCGCCTCGAGCAGCTGGGTGTGGCACACGCCGGTCAGGCCGATCTCGACCAGCACCTGGCCGGCCTTCAGCGCGGGGACCTCGATGTCGGCGAGCACCAAGGGACGGCCGAGCTCGACGAGGACGGCCGCGCGGGTCTTCATCGGCCGAGGCGGCGCAGCACCTTGGCCGCGACGGAGGCGCCGTCGAGTCCGAAATGCGCGCGCGCGTGCTCCTGCTCCCCGCATTCGTGGAGGAACTCGTCGGAGGAGCCGACGCGGCACAACTTGGCCTTCAGGCCGTCGCGGTCGCTCGCCCATTCGGCCACCGCGCTGCCCAGGCCGCCGATGAGGCCGTGCTCCTCGAGCGTCGCGACGACCTTGAAGCGCGCGAACGCGGCCGTCAGGTACGCCTCGTCGAGAGGTTTGACGGTGTGGAAGCTGACGAGTTCGGCGGAGATTCCCTTGGCCCCGAGAATCTCCGCCGCCTTCACGGCTTCCGGGAGGATGGTTCCTGACGAGAGCAGGGCGACGTCGGTTCCGGGCTTGAGCAAGGTGGCTTTGCCGATCTTGAAATCAAAGTCGGCCTGATGGACGACGGGCTCGCCCTTTTTGCCCATGCGCAGATAAACCGGACCGCCCTCGTGTTTCAGCGCGGCCCGCAACGACAGGCGAGCCTCGACCGGGTCGGCCGGGCAGACGACGGTCATGTGCGGCAGCGCGCGCAACGCGGCCACGTCCTCCATCGAGTGGTGCGTGGGGCCGAGCGCGGCGTAAGACAGTCCGGCGCCCACGCCGACGACCACGACGTTCGACTTGTGGTAACAAAGGTCCACGCGGATCTGCTCCATGACGCGCATGGTGATGAAGGGCGTGATGGTGTAAACGATGGGGCGCAGGCCCTCGGCGGCCATGCCGGCCGACAACGTGACCATATTGGCCTCGGCCACGCCGCAGTTGAAGAAACGTTCGGGCTGGGCGGCTTTATACTTGTCGAAGAGCCGGTTGCCGATGTCGCCCGACAGCATGACGACGCGTTTGTCGGCCGCGGCCAAAGCCGTCAGCTCCTTGGCGAAGGCGTCCCTCATACGAGCCCCAGCTCCCGATGGGCCTTCGCGAGCTCTTCGGCGTTGGGCGCGCGGTAATGCCAGTTGTTGTCGTCCTCCATGAAGGACACGCCTTTGCCCTTCACGGTATGCGCGACGATGAGCCGCGGGCGGCCGGCCGCGTCGGGCGCCTCGGCGAGCAGCGCGGAGAGGGCCTTCACGTCGTGGCCGTCCACCTCGCGGGCGTCCCAGCCGAAGGCCTCCCACTTCTTGTGGAGCGGGTCGAGCTGCATGATCTCGCGCGAGCGGCCGGTGGCCTGCCACTTGTTGTAGTCCACGACCGCGGTGAGCGAGGACAACTTGTGGACGGGGGCGAACAACGCGCCCTCCCACACCGAACCTTCCTCGCATTCGCCGTCGCTCATCACCACGCACACGCGGTAGGAGCGTTTGTTCAGGCGCGCGGCCAGCGCCATGCCGATGCCCCAGCCCAGGCCGTGGCCGAGCGAGCCGGTGGCCACCTCCACGCCGGGCACCGAGCCGGGGCTCGGGTGCTCGGCCAGGCGGCCGCCGTCGGTCCCGTATTCGTCGAGGATCTTCGGGTCGAAGTAGCCGCGTTCGGCGAGCGCGGCGTACAGCGCCATGGCCGCGTGGCCTTTGGAGAAGACGAGGCGGTCGCGGTCCGGGTCCGCGGGATTCTTGGGGTCGAGCTTGAGCGCGCCCCACAACGCGGCGACCAGGATGTCCACCACCGATAAGGAGGAGCCGAGGTGCGCCGTGCCCGCGCGGTGCGAGAGGGAGAGCACCTGGCCGCGCACGCGCGCCGCGGTCTTGGCGAGGTCGCTCACGAGAGCTTGACCGCCTGCATGGTGCGGATGTTGTGGTAACGCGGGTCCTGCGGGTCCTTCACCTTGCCGGCCTTGAAGGCGTCCACGAGGCTTTCCATCGCCGCGGCGATGCCGCGTTTGGTCTTGAACCCGACCTGGCGGAAGATCTTGCCCGAGTCGATCTTGTAGGAGCGGTTGTCGTTGGACGGCACGGTCTCGACCGTGATCTCGCCGCGTTCCGGCGCGAGGCGCGACACGGTGAGGCGCGCCAGCTCGGCGAGCTGGGAGACGGTTTTGTTCTCGTCGCCGACGTTGAACACCTCTTTGGCGACGGCTTTGTCGGGCAGAGCGAGCATCAGGCGATAGGCGTCCACCATGTCGCCGATGTGGATGTTCGGGCGCATCTGGCCGCCGCCGAGCACCTTGATCTTGCGGTTGAAGTAGGCGTGGGTGGTCAGGATGTTGACCACGAGGTCCAGGCGCAAGCGCTCGGCCCAGCCGCACACGGTGGCCGGGCGCACGGTGACGGGCACGAAGCCCGGGCCGGCGGCGGCGGCGACGATGGGCTCGCACATCGCCTTGAACTTGCTGTAGTCGGTCAGCGGCAGCAGCGGGTGGTCCTCGGTGACGTTCGCGGCCTCGCTGACGCCATAGACGCTCGAGGTGGACGCGTTGACGAAGCGTTTGACGCCCGCCTCCTTGGACAGGCGCACGAGCGGCTCGAAGGAGTCGAAGTTGATGGATTTGCCCAGGCCGGGGTCGAGCTCGAAGCTCGGGTCGTTGGAGATGCAGGCGAGATGGATGACGGCGTCCACGCCGGCCACGGCTTTCTTGACGAGCGCGGCGTCGCGCATGTCCCCGCGCAGCTGCTCCAGGCGGGGGTTCGACGCCAGCGGCTCGCCGTAGAGGTACAGGTCGAGCACGCGCACGTCGTGGCCGTCGGCGAGCAAGGCCGGCACCAGCGCCGAGCCCACGTAGCCCGCGCCGCCGGTGACGAGCACGCGTTTGAAAGGAGAGGTCATTTCAGCAGGGACTCCAGGTGTTTGGCCAGCGCGGCCTTGTCGAGGAAGGAGCGGTTGCCGACCGTCGCCACGGCCTGCGCGCCCGCGGCGTTGCCCGCCAGCGCGGAGACCTCGAGCGGCGCGCCGAGGCGGTCCCAGAACGCGGCCGCCGACAGGAAGGCGTCCCCGGCGCCGACGCGGTCCTGCACGTGGCCCGCGACGGCCGGCGCCTCGGAGAAGCCTTCGCGCGCGTCCCACGCCAACGCGCCCGATTTGCCGCGCGTGACGAGCAGGCGCGGGAAGCCGCGGCGTTTGGAGAACTGCTTGACCAGGGGCTTGATGTCGCCGCGGCGGTCGCGCATCTCCATGCGCAACTCGCCTTCGGTGATGCAGACCAGGTCGGCGCGGCGGTAGCGGCCGATGGTGTGGTAGCCGAGGTTGCCCGCGTTCATCTGGGCGTTGACCACGAGATGTTTGGCCTTGCGCTCGATGAGGCGGATGGCCTGCTCGCCCAGCATCCCGTGGCCGTAGTCCACGACGATGACTAGGTCGTGGCGCGGCAGCTCTCGGCGCAGCGCGGCGAGCAGAACCGCGTCCTCGCGCGGCGTCATGCGCGCGTCGTTGATGAAGTAGGTCTCGAGCAGCTTGGTGAAGTGGTAGCGCTCCACGTAGCGGCGTTTGACGATGGTGGGCGAATCCGGGCGGTAGAGGAAACGCGGCGTCACGCCTTTGCGCAGCTTCATGCGGATGAAGCCCTCGCGCGAATCGGATTCGCCCAGGAAGGTGAGCAGGTCCACGCGCCCGCCGAACGCCGCGGCGTGGTTGGCGACCGCGAGGCTGCCGCCGGCGAAGGGCTCGGTCTCCAGGCGTTTGACGACGAGCGTCGGCTCCTTCGACGACTTGCCGATGGCCTCGACGTACACGTATTCGTCCACGATGGCCTCGCCGATGACGAGCACCTTCAGGCCCGCGGCCTTCTTGAGCGGCGCGAGCACGCCCGGGAGGTGGTGGCGGCGGCGGAAGCCCGCCAGCCAGGCGTCGGTCTCCGGCGGCAAGGTGGACAGGCGGCGGTTGACCAGGTGGGTCGAGGAGAAAACGATGTCGTCGGTGAACACCAGGCGTCCGCCGCCCGCGCGCACGGCGGCCTCCTCGCGTTTGATGCCGCCGGTCACGTCGGCCTTGGCGTCGCGGTAGTCGGAGCCTTTCACGTACACCGACGGCTTGAGCAGGCGCAGGGTCTCCACGGCCGAGGGCCAGCGGTTGACCGCGGCGAAATCCACGCAGCCGAGCGCGGCGGCCGATTCGGCTCGCAGCTCTTCGTTGAAATACGGGCGGTGCGGGCCTTTGTTGACGAAGCGGTCGGGCGTGACGGTGACGACGAGCACGTCGCCTTTGGCCTTGGCGGCCTCGAAGTGGCGGACGTGGCCGATGTGCAGGGGGTCGAACACGCCGTGGCACATGACGACCTTTTTGCCCGCGCGCCGCAGCGCGCCGACCTTCTTGGCGAGCGCGTCGAGCGAAAGAACCTTGGAGCGGGCGTTGTCGGTTTTCATCCGAGGTATTGGAACCACTCCTTGGTCGCCTTCTGCACGGACTGGGCGTCCCAGACGGGGGCCTCGCGCCAGTCCTCGATGCGGGCGACGATCTTCTTGACGCCTTCGGCGAACGGCACCTGCGGCGACCAGCCGAGCTCTTTTTTGATGCGTGATATGTCCGCGAAGGTTGCGTCGGGCTCTCCGGGACGTTTCGGGACGTATGTCACGGGGCCGCCGAGCATCTTCACGAGGTCGTTGACGGCGTACGTCCCGCCGGAACCGACGTTGAGCGACGTGCCCGACAACGTGGAGCGGGAGGCGGCGTAAAACGCCGCGGCCACATCCGATACGTAGGTAAAATCACGAGTCTGCGTCCCGTCGCCGACCACGGTGAACGGTTTGCCCGCCAGCTTCTGGGCGAGGAACACGCCGAACACCGCGCCGTAGGTGCCGGAGGTGCGCGCGCGCGGCCCGTACACGTTGAACAGGCGCAGGCACAACGCGCTCATCTTGTACGTCTGCGCCCAGTGCAGGACCAGCTCCTCGCCGAGGCGCTTGGTCAACGCGTAGGGGTACATCGGCCGGATGGGGGCGGTTTCGGGCGTGGGATAGACGTCGGGAATGCCGTAGCAGGAGGAGGAGGCGGCATAGACGAAACGTTTGACGCCCGCCGCGCGCGACGCCTCGAGCACGGCCGCGGTCGCGTCCACGTTGGCGCGATGGTACTTCAGCGGCTCGACGATGGACGGCACGATGTCGGCCAAGGCCGCGAGGTGGAAAACCTTGTCCACGCCTTTGAAGAAGGGGGCGATGGCCTTGGGGTCGGAGCAGTCGGCCCGATGGAAGGAAAAAGCCTTGGATTTCTTGGCTTCCTCGAGGTTCGCCTCGCGGCCGTTGGACAGGTCATCGAGGGCGACGACCTCGAAACCTTCGGCCAGGAGGCGATCCACCAGGTGGCTGCCGATGAAGCCGGCGCCCCCGGTGACCAGGGCTCTTTCCATATATAGCGGCTAGTCTACGACCCTGTGGGGCCCCCGTCAACTTGCGCGGGGGGGGAGAAGGGTAATACACTGAGGTCATGTGCGGCATCCTCGGCATGGTAGCGGCGGAAGGCAGGGCCGCCGACCGCGCCGTCCTTAAGAAAGCCAACGACCTCATCGCCCATCGCGGGCCCGATGACGAGGGTTTTTACCTGGACGGCCGCGTGGGCCTGGCCATGCGCCGCCTGGCCATCATCGACTTGAACACCGGCCATCAGCCCATCTCCTACGCCGACGAGGCGTATTGGATCGTTTTCAACGGCGAGATCTACAACTACCAGGAAATCCGCGCCGGCCTCGAATCGCGCGGCCACCGCTTCAAGACGCAGAGCGACACCGAGACCATCCTCGCCCTGTACCAGGAATCGGGCGAACGCTGCGTGGACTCGCTGCGCGGCATGTTCGCCTTCGCCATCTGGGATAAAAAGGCGGGACGCCTCCTGCTGGCCCGCGACCGCATCGGCAAGAAGCCCCTGCTTTACGCCGAGCGCCCGGGCGGCGGTCTCGTGTTCGGCTCCGAGCTGCGCACGTTGTTCGCGCTCGACCCGAGCCTCAGCCGCGAGGTCGATCCGCAGGCGGTGGATCTTTTCCTGTCGCTCCAATACGTGCCGTCGCCGCGCACCATCTACAAGTCCGCCAAGAAGCTGCCGCCGGGGCACGTCCTCGTCTGGCAGAACGGCAAAACGACGGTCACCCGCTACTGGGACCTTCCCGTCGGCCAGCCGCCCATCACGACCGATTTCGAAGAAGCTAAACGATTAATCCGCGACACGCTCACCGAATCCGTCCGCCTGCGCATGATCTCCGACGTGCCGCTGGGGGCGTTCCTCTCGGGCGGCGTGGATTCCTCGGTCATCGTCGCGCTCATGGCCCAGCTCTCCAGCCGGCCGGTGAAGACGTTCTCCATCGGTTTCGAAGAGGAGCGTTTCAACGAGACGCGTTACGCCCGCCTCATCGCCGACCGCTACAAGACCGACCACACCGAGTTCACGGTCAAAGCCGAGATGACCGACGTCTTGCCCAAGCTCGCCTGGCATTACGGCGAGCCTTACGCCGACGCCTCGGCGCTCCCCACCTATTTCGTCTCGAAGGAAACGCGCAAGTTCGTGACCGTCGCCCTCAACGGCGACGGCGGCGACGAGAACTTCGCCGGCTACATCCGCTACTTCGCCATGAAGGCCGCGCGCTACGTGGACGCGGTGCCGGGCCCGGGCAAGGCGGCGCTGAAGGCCGCCGCCGAGCTGCTGCCCGAGAAAGACGCGCCCTTCGGCCTGGCCTGGCGCGCCAAACGTTTCCTGCGCTCGACCTTGTTCAACGACCTGCCGGGGCGCCACCTCAAGATGATCGGCTACTTCGCCGAGGACGACAAACCCAAGCTCTACAGCGAATCCTTCAAGCGGTCCTTAAACGCCGCCGACGGCGCGCCGGCCTACATGGCCAAGGCCTTCGCCGCCTGCGAGGGCGAGGATTACGTCAACCGCATGCTCTACGTGGATTTCAAGACCTACCTTCCCGAGTGCCTGATGCACAAGGTGGACATCGCGGCCATGGCCGCCTCGCTCGAAGGCCGTTCTCCCCTTCTCGACCACGTCTTCGTTGAGACCGTTTTCCGCATGCCCGGGGACTGGAAGCTCAAAGGTCTCAAGGGGCACAAGTGGATCATGAAAGAGGCGTTCAAGGACCTGTTGCCCGACGAAATTCTCAACCGTCCCAAGATGGGCTTCGGCATCCCGCTCGGCGATTGGTTCCGCGGGCCGCTGAAGTCCTACTGGGAAGAACACGTGCTGTCCAAGGACGCGCTCTCGCGCGGCTACTTCCAGGAATCCGGCCTGCGCGCCCTGTGGGCGCAGCACCAGAGCGGCAGCCACGACCAGGGTTACCGCTTGTGGGCCCTGCTGATGCTCGAGTTGTGGCACCGGCACGCCGACGGCGTGTCGGAAGGCCCGGCGTGCGCGGCGTCCGCGCGGTGAAACGCCTCGCGGCGTTGGCCCTCGCGCTGCTCGCGGCCCCGGCGTCGGCGGCGCCCATCGCGTCCTTGCTCGACGAAGGCATCGGCGCGCGGGCCATGGCGCTCGGCGGCGCCGGCGCCGCGATGGCCGACGACGCGACGGCGCTCTACTGGAACCCGGCGCGGCTTTCCGTGCTCAAGGACAACGAACGCGAGGTCGTCGCCGCGCACGCGGAGATTCCCCAGGGCCGCGTCGAATACGCGGGCTTCGCCCAGCAGGCCGACGACAGCTGGGGCGGCGTGAGCGCGACCTACCGCGACCGCGAGGGCCGTCCCGCCGGCGACTTCGAGACCTCGGACTTCGCGTTCACCATGGTTACGCCAAACGCGAAAACGAAGGCACGGCCGGGCTTGCCGCGAAATACCTGCGCTCGCGCGTGCCGGGAGCGACGGCGAACTCCTTCGCGTTCGACCTGGGCATCTCGCAGGCCGAAGAGGGCCGCACGACCTCCCTCGTTGTGCGCAACGCCGGGCCGGGCCTGCGTTACGGCCGCTTCAACAAGGACCTGCCGCTCACCGTCGCGGCGGGTTTCGGCTACAAGGCCAAAGCGATCGCCTCCGGCCTCGACTACGAATACCGCCCCTACACCGGCGCCCACGACGTCGGCGTCGGCCTCGAATACGAGCTGTTCAAGGGGTTGTTCGCGCGCGGCGGCTGGACCACCAAGGACGAGAAGGCGCCGCGTCTGGTCGTTTCGCGCGGCTTCACCATGGGCGGCGGCCTCGACCTGGGCGGGCTGCGCCTGTCTTACGCCTATCGCCCCAAGGCCGGGCGTTTCCACCGCGCCGACGTCGCCTTCCGCTTCTAATACAGGCGCAGGCCGGGCTCGCGCGTGGACAACGTCGGCGTCTGCTCCCGGTTCTGCTCGCGCGCGTCGAGGATGACGCGTTTGCGGGCATAGGCGTGTAACTCGGTCAAGGTCAGGTGCCCGTCTGCGTCCGCGTCGGCCGCGCCGCCGAGCCCCGCGAGCAGGTGATAAGTGAACGCGCCGTGCCGCGCGGAAGGCAGCCCGCCGGCGGCCTCGCTCGCCTCGGACGCGGCGAGCACCGAGACGCGCCGGGGCGTTTTCGCCGGCATCCGCACGTTGACGAGAGGCCGCAAGCCGGGCGCCAGCACGGAACGTCCGCCGGAGCCCGAGAAACACGAATCGAGCGCGACGACGACCTCGTCGGCCGGCAGTTTCTCGAGGGCGGCGTAAAGCCGCTCGAGGGGGTAACCCGTGCTTTTCACGAAGGACGCGTCCCCGTCCCAAGGCATGAGGTAGGGCTCGCCGCTCGCGACGTCGGGCGCGCCGTGGCCGGAGAAAAACACGTACACCCGCGAGGCCCGCGTCGCGCGGCGCGGCAGCCACTCCTCGACGTATTTGGCGATCTCGGCGAGACCGGCGCGCGAGCCGCGCAGCAGCACCGTGTTCTCTTCCGGCACGCCGATATCCTGTAACGCGAGCGCTGCCGCCGCGGCGTCGTTTTCCGCGTAGGAGGCCGCGGGCAGGGAGCGGTAGCCGTCCACGCCGATGACGACGGCGTAGTCGTCCGGTCGCCTCGCCCGGCGCGACGTTTTCACGGCGGCGCGCGGGGACGCCGCCGCGGGCGCGCCGCCGGGGGCGTAGAACTCGATGCTGCGCAAGGTGTCGCGCCCGGATTCGCCGCCGGCCACGAGCACGCGGCCGTCGGACAACGACGTCGCGCTGGCGTACACGCGCGCCCGCTTGAGCGGCGTCAGCGGCGTCCAGACGTTGCGTTCGACGTCGTAGGCCTCGACGCTCGTGAGCGCCGCCGAAACAGTGGTGGCCGCCGAACATGGTGGGGCGGCCGTCTAGGTATTCGAAGGCGTGTGAGAAGCCAAGCCGGTGCTCCCCGGTGGGCGTCCAGACGCCCGTCGCCGGGTCGAAGATTTCACCGTGCGGGGCGTAACGCGGTCCCACGCCGCCGGCGACGAGCACGCGTCCATCGGGCAACGTGAGCGCCCGGTGTCCGTAACGCGCGACCGACATCGGCGCGGCGCGCGTCCACGTGTCGGCGTCGGGGTCGTAAAGCTCGGCGGAGGAAAGGGTGATGCCCGGCTCATGGGTGCCCCCGGCGACGAGAACGCGCCCGTCGCTTAGCCGCGTGAACGTGCCGCCGACTCTCTTTTCGAGCATCGGGTCGGCCGCGGACCAGGCGTCGCGAGTGGGGTCGTAACGTTCGCAAACGGTGAACGTCGCGTCGGCGTTGTAGCCGCCGCAGACGAGCGCGGTTCCGTCGGCCAGGAGCACCCCGATGGGCCCCGAACGCGGCGAGGACAGAGGGGCGGCCGGGCTCCACGAAAACGTCTTGGGATCGAAGATTTCCGCGGAACTGAGGTTCTTCAAGTTGGGGGCGCGTCCGCCGGCGACGAGCAGGCGTCCGTCGCGCAGGCGCACGAAGGCGAAATCATAGCGTCGCGCGGCCATCGGCGGCCCGGGGGTCCAGGCGCCGGTCGCGGGGTCGTAGAGCTCGGTGGTCGCCGACACCGCGGTCATGAAGCCGGACTGGCCGCCGATGACGAACACGCGCCCGTCGTCAAGCCGTATGGCGGCGTGGTTGGCGCGGGCCTCCAGCAGGGGGCGCGGCGCGAACGAAGGCGGGCGCGGGCGCGGCGTCTCGATGGCGACGGGCAGCGCGGGCGCCGTGACTTGCGCCGGTTTGGACGGCGTGCGGCAGGCGGATAGGGTGAAGAGAAACGACAGGAGGACCAGCCGCCGCATCATCGGAGTATAACCCCGGTCGCCCGGGGCGTCAATCAGCCGAGTTTGAGGGCCGAGAGGATGAGCTGCACGCCGATGGCGGCGAGCAGCAGGCCCATGAGGCGGGTGACGATGTTGAGGAAGGTCGAAGACAGCCGTTTGGCGCCGTCGGCGGCGATGACCAGCACGTAGTAGCTGATGAGGGCCACCGCCGCGATGACGGCGTAGAAGATGACTTTCTGCGGGATGCCCTGGGCCTTGCTGGCGAGCACGATGGACGTCGTGATGGCGCCGGGGCCGGCGAGCATGGGCACGGCCAGGGGCGTGATGGCGATGTCGTCTTTGCCCATGCCTTCGGCGGCTTCTTCCGGCGTTTCCTTAAGCGCGGACTTCTGGGCGCGGAGCATGTCCAGCGCCGAGAGCAGGAGCACCAGGCCGCCGGCCACCTGGAACGCGGGCAAGGTGATGCCGAGCAGCTTGAAGATCATCGGGCCGGCCAAGGCGAACAGGGCCATGACGCCCGCGCAGGTGATGCAGGCGGTGCGGGCCATGCGGCGGCGCTGCTCGCGCGTGTCGCGCGCGGTCATCGCCAGGAAGGTCGGGACGACCGCGAACGGGTCCACGATGGCGAAAAGCGAGCCGAAGGTCAGGAAGGCGTATTCGAGCATCAGCGCGCCGCCTCCACGATGAGGCTGTTCTCGGCCTCGGATACGACGCGCACCTTGAAGCCGGATTTCTCCAGGCGGCCGACGGCGGCCGGCCGCGGCACGTGCGTGGTGTGGATCTCCATGACGACGCGGCGCGCGGCGGCCAGCGCCTTGGGCCCGCCGTCGAGCACGCGCAGCTCGGCGCCTTCGACGTCGATCTTAAGATGGTCCACCGAGGTCACGCCTTCGCGCGCGAGCTCCTCGTCGAGCGTGCGCACGGCCACCCGCACCGGCCGGCGGTGCTCGCTCGGAATCAGCGAGTCGGCCGCGGGGTTGTCCTCGCCGTCGGCGGCGGTATAAAGGAGGAGGTCGCCGTCTTTTTCGGCCAACGCGGCCTCATGGAGGCGCACCCACGGCATGGCGTTGAGCTCGAGGTTGCGGCGCAGCAGGCGAAGCGAGTCGGGCGACGGCTCGAAGACGATGACGCGGCCCGTGGGGCCGACGCGGCGCGCGGCCATCAAGGCGAAGACGCCGATGTGCCCGCCCACGTCCACCACGGTCTGGCCCGGCTTGATGGCCGCCCCGGAATAGACGCCGTCGCCATAGACCTCGTCGATGATGCACTGGTCGTGCGGGCGGTATTGGATGACGCCGCCGTCGGGCAGGGGCTTCTCGGCGAGCCAGGTGCGCGCCTTGAGCCGGCGCAGGCCCGTGCGGTCGATGAACGCGTCGAAGCGGGCGGCGCCGAAGACGGCCCGCCCCGCGCCGCGCAGCGCGAGCCAGACGCCTTGGGCCGCGGAAAAAGCCGCCAGACGCAGACGCTCCATTCGCTGATTGTACCATCCTGTTCAAGCTATACTAAGCCCCTTCGTGGACCGCCTCCGTCTCCTCGTCGAGCTCGCGGATTCCCTGCGGCATTGGGCGACGCCTCGCCCCGCGCCGACGGGCCGGCCGCGCCGCGTGCTGGTGCTGGGCTACGGCGCGGTGGGCGACACCGTGTTTTTCCTGCCCTTCCTCGAGGCCCTCAAACGCGAGCTCGAGCCCGAGCGGCTCGTGTTCCTCGCCAACGACGCGCCGGCGACGCGCGAGCTGCTGCCCGCGACCGGCCTGGCCGACGAGGTGAAGCTCCACGAGCTCGACGACGGCGACCGCGACGCCGTCAACGCCTGGATCGTCGAGCAGCGCTTCGACCTGGCCGTGCTCACGTTGTCCTCTCCCGCCGATTATTTCCAGCCCGCGCTCGCCTCCATCCCCGCGCGCTGCGGGCATCTGCGCGTCCTGCCCGCCGCGGCGTCCTGGTGGCGGCGCCTGCGCCACGGGCTCGTCACAGGCGAGTTCGCGCGCCGCGCTTTGCTCAACCGCTCGGTCTGGATCCGCGACGGGTCCGAGCCGGCGTCGGCGCGTTACCTGCGCCTGCTCGGCGCGCTCGGCCTGCCGCCGCGGCCGGTCGAGCAGCGACCGGCTTTGCCGATCGGGCCGGCGCAACGCGCCTTCGCCGCCAAGGAGCTGGGGCCGAAAGCCGCGCGGCGCGTGGGCGTGCACCTGGGCCCCGCGGTCAACCAGTACCACAAGATCTGGGACGCGGGCCGCTTCGGCGAGCTGCTGGCCAAGCTGTCGGCGGCGGGCCCGCTCGACCTGTTCTGCGTGGGCGGGGCCGGCGAGGAGGCGTCGCTCGAGGCGGCGCGACGGGCGCTGCCGGGCCTGCGCTCTTGGGCGGGGCGGGCTTCGTTGCTCGAGACCTTCGCGCTCATCGAGACCTGCGACCTTTTCCTGTCCTGCGACACCGGCCTGGCCAAGGCCGCGGCCGCGCTCGGCGTCCCGGTCGTGACGTTGTGGGGGCCGACCGACCCCGTCGAGGTCGGCAACCAGTGGGAGCCGCAGAAACATCTCGACGTGCGCACCGGCATCGCGTGCAGCCCGTGCGTGCGCCTGGGCATGGCCGTCGAAGGCGCGCTCAACTTCCGGACCTGCGGCCATCACGCCTGCCTCGCCGACCTGACCGTGGATGTCGCGTACGCGGCCATGAAAGCTAGAATCAACGGATGAAAGGCCGCCGCGAGGTCGCCGTCGGGGGATTCCGCGCCAGCCCGCGCGCGCGCCGCTACGTCCTGCAGGCGCTCGACGCCGGGCGGCTGTCCTACGGCCCCTTCCACCGCCGCTTCGAGAAGGCCTTCGCCCGGGAGCACGACGCCAAACACGCCTTGTTCCTCAACTCCGGCACGAGCGCGCTGCACATCGCGCTCCAGGCGCTGAAGGAAAAATACCGCTGGAAGGACGGCGACGAGGTCATCGTCCCGTCGGTGACCTTCGTGGCCACGGCCAACATCGTGCTTCACAACCGGATGAAGCCGGTGTTCGCCGACGTGGACCCGCTCACCTACACGCTCCACCCCGAGCGCTTCGCCGAGAAGATCACCAAACGCACGCGCGCCGTCATTCCCGTGCACCTGCTCGGCCTGCCCGCCGACATGGCCCCGATCCTGTCCATCGCGAAGAAACACGGCATCCGCGTCATCGAGGATTCCGCCGAGACCATGTTCGCGCGTTACGAGGGGAAAAAGGTCGGGTCCATCGGCGACATCGGCTGCTTCTCGACCTACGTGGCCCACTACATCGTGACCGGCGTCGGCGGCCTGGCCACGACGAACGACCCGGACCTCTACGTCCGGCTGCGCTCGCTGATGAACCACGGCCGCGATTCCATCTACCTGTCCATCGACGACGACGCCGGCGCCAAGGGCGCCAAGCTGCACGAGATCGTCTCCAAACGCTTCAAGTTCGTCTCGCCCGGGCACAGCTTCCGCTGCACCGAGCTCGAGGCCGCGCTCGGCCTGGCCCAGCTCGAGGAGAAGGACGCCATCGTCGAGTCGCGCCTGGCCATGGCCGCGCGGCTGAGCGCGGGACTGCGCCCCTTCGCCGACCGCCTCCAGCTTCCCTGGTGCCCGCCCGGGCGCGACCACACCTACATGCTCTACGGCGTGGTCCTGCGCGGGCGCGACAAGTCGCCCCTGGTGAACTTCCTCGAGGACCGCGGCGTGGAGACGCGCGACCTGCTGCCTCTCGTCAATCAGCCGTTCTACCGCAAGCTCTACGGCGACCTCGAGCGGCGCCTGCCCATCGCGCGCGAGCTCAACCGCTCGGCGTTCTACATCGGCTGCCACCAATACATGACCCCCGCCGACGCGGACTACGTCGTCGCGCAGTTCGCGGCCTTCTTCAAGCGCCGGTGACGCCCGCGCTCAGCGTCGTCCTCCCGACCCTCAACGAGGCGGCCAACCTCGAACGCCTCATTCCCGCGCTGCGCGCGGCCGCCGCCAAGCTGGAGCTGACGGTCGAGTTCATCGTCGTGGACGGCCCCTCGACCGACGGCACGCGCGACGTCGCCGCCCGCCTGGGCGCGCGCGTGCTGCTCCAGAAGGGGCCCGGCTACGGCTCGGCGCTGACCGAGGGCCTGGCCGCCGCCGCGGGGGAGTGGGTGCTCACGCTGGATGCCGACGGCTCCCATCCGCCCGAGGACCTCGCCCGCCTGTGGGCCGCGCGCGAGGGCCGCGACCTCGTCATCGGCTCGCGTTATTGCGCCGGCGGCGGCGCCGACATGCCGCCGGAGCGCCAGGTGCTCAGCCGCGCCCTCAATATCGTCACGCGCCACTGGGTCGGCCTCGACGTCCACGACTCCTCGAGCGGCTTTCGCCTCTACCGCGGGACCACGGCGCGCGCCGTCGCCGCCGCGACGCGCGCGCGCGACTTCACCGCGCAGCAAAGGCTCCTGCTGAGCGCGCTCGCCGCGGGCGCGCGCGTCGTCGAGGCGCCGTTCCACTACCTGCCGCGCGAGGCCGGCGTGTCCAAGGCGTCGGCGCTGCGGCTGGCCCCGGCCTACGTCCGCCTGCTCGTCCAGGCGCGACCCGACAAACTCGCGCTCGGCGGCGTGCTCGCCGTCGCGCTGGCCGTCGGCCTGTGCGGCCTGGGCTGGGGCCTGCCCGGTCCGCGGCGTCTGCGCGCCTTCCCCGCCGCGCTCCAGCCCAGCGCGGACGTCGCGCGCCGGCTCACCGAGAGCTGGAAGGAGCTGTACCGCGGCATCTGGGATTCGCACCGCAAGCTCGACTCCGAGGAGCCGGTGACCTACGCGCGCGGCGTGGAAGCCGTCGCGCCCGGCTGGTCCTGGCCGCCGGGCCTGCTCGCCAACTCCTACCGCTCCTTGCTGGTGCGCACGCGCCACCCCGACGAGCAGAAGCCCTTCGTCGTGCTCTCCCAGATGCGCCCCTGGCGCCTGGAGTTCCAGCCCCTGTACGTCCAATACGGCGGCGCCTTCATCTACCCGCTCGGCGCGTTCCTCTACGGGCTGTCGTTGACGGGCGCGGTCCGGCTCGTCGCGGACATGTCGCATTACCTCCAGGCCCCGGCCGACATGGCCGGCCTGTTCTACGGCGGGCGCTTGTTCGTCCTGCTCTTCCATCTGGCGACGATCGCGCTGCTCTTCGGGCTGGGCCGCCGGGTCGCGGGCGCGCGCGCGGGCCTGGCCGCGGCGGCGCTGCTCGTCGTTTCGCCCTTCGCGGCCGCGCACACGCACATCGTCAAGCCGCACGCCTACGCGGCGTTTTGGGCGCTGGCCGCTCTCACCGCCGCGTTGAGCGCGCGCCTCGTCGGGAAACGCCGCGATTACCTGCTGTCGGGCGTCTGCGCGGGCCTGGCCGCGGGCGCGAGCTTCAGCCACGTGCCGTTCGGCCTCGTCGCGCCTCTCGCGTGGTGGGCGCGCCGCGGCGAGGCGGCGCCGCGGGAACGGCGCTGGGCGTTGGGCGGCGTCGCGGCGGCCGCCGTCGTCTTCCTCGCGGCCAACCCGTATTTCCTGTTCTCGTTTAAGGACTACCTCTGGGAGCTGACGGTATATCCGGCCGGCGCGGGGCGCGCGCCCGTGCTGGCGCCCTTGGCGCAGCTGCTCGGCTCGACGTCGCTGGCGTCGCTGGGGGCCGTTGCGCTCGTCGCGGCCTGGGCGGGGCTGCTCGGCGCCCTGCGCGCCGACCCGGCGCGGCGGTTTCTGGCGGGCGCGACTCTCGTGTTGTTCGCCGTCGAATACGTCCTGCTCGCGCGGTCCTGGGGCTGGCTGGGCGGGGTCGCGGCGGCGCGCTTTTTCTACCCCTTTCTCGTCCTGGCCTGCCTGTGGGCCGCGGACTTCATCGCCGCGCGCGGCCCGGTCCTGCGGGCCGTCCTGCTCGGCGCGGCGCTGCTCGACGCGGGCTGGCGCGCCCGGCCCTATCTCGAGAACATGCGCCTCGACGACACCCCGGCGTCCACCTGGGACCGCGCGGCCGACTGGGTCGAGGCCGAGCTGCCCGAGGGCTCCGCGGTGGGCCTGCTCGTTTACCCGCACCCGTCCCATACGCCGCCGTTCCGCTACGACCGCTACCGCCTCGTCGTGCTCGGCGGGGGGCTGGAGAAGGCGAAACCCTCCGAGCTGCCGCCCGTGCTCGTCACCGACGGCCCGCACCGCCCGCCGCTGCCCGCGCTCGAGGCCGCCGGCTACCGCCTGGCCGCCGAGTTTCCCGCCGCCGGCCGCGGCTGGGCCCGGGTTCACGACGAATCCTTCTACGCCAACCCGCCGTTCTACATCTACCGCCGCGCTATCGGCCCGTGACGCTAAGTTGATAGGATGACACCGATGGCCGAACGACTTTCCCTCGTCGTCCCCGCCTACAACGAAGAGGACGCGATCGACGACATCCTGCGCCGCTGCCTCGAGGCGCGCGCCCCGCTCGCCGCCCGCCTGGGGCTTTCCGGCGTCGAGATCGTGGTCGTCAACGACGGCTCGCGCGACAAGACGCTCGAGAAGGCCGGCAAGTGGACCGAGGCGCGCGTCGTGTCGCACCCGGTCAACCGCGGCTACGGCGCGGCGCTCATGACGGGTTTCCGCGCGGCCGAGGGCGAGCTCGTGGGGTTCCTCGACGCCGACGGCACGTGCGACCCGCTGGCCTTCGAGGGGCTGGTCAAGGCGCTGCGCGAGGGGAAGGCGGACATGGCCGTGGGCCTGCGCCTGCACGGCGGCTCGCACATGCCGCTGGTGCGCGTCATCGGCAATAAGTTCTACGCGGCGTTGCTCACCGGGCTCACCGGCCAGCATTTCACCGACACGGCCAGCGGCATGCGCGTGTTCAAGAAGGCCCTGCTGCCCCGCATGGCGCCGCTGCCCACGGGCCTGGATTTCACGCCCGCGATGACCGCGCGCGTGGCCTGCATGGGCGGGAAAATCGTCGAGAGCCCCATCCCGTACGCCGAGCGCACGGGCGAATCCAAGCTCTCCGTCATCGGCGACGGCTTCCGTTTCCTGCGCTCCATCCTCTCCATCGTGTTCGCCTATTTCCCGTTCAAGGTGTTCGGGCCGCTGGGCTTCCTCTGCCTGGCCGGCGCCGCCGCCTACGGCCTGGGGCCGGTGCGTTTCTACCTCGCCGAGGGGCGCCTCCAAGAGGACATGATCTACCGCCTGCTCACCGTGCTCACCTTGGGCGTCGCCGGGGCGACCTTCCTGTCCTTCGGCCTGCTCGCGCAGAAGGCGGCCGACGCCGCGCTCGGGCGCCCGGGAGGCCTGCTCGACCGCCCCGGCCCGCGCACCGCGGTGCTGCTGTCGGGCGTCGCGTTGTGGCTGGGCGGCCTGGCGCTCAACTACCGCACCATCGCCGAATACGCGGCGACCGGGCGCATCTCGCTGCACTGGTCCTACGTGCTCACCGGCTCGCTGGCCGTGTTGTGCGGCACCGTGCTCGTCTCCCTCGCCGTGGCCCTGGTGGGCTTCTCGCGCCTGCCCCGGCCGGACGCCTCATGAGCTGGTGGCGCGGCAAGCGGGTCCTGGTCACCGGCGGCGCCGGCTTCATCGGCAGCTTCGTCACGGAGCGGCTCGTCTCCGCGGGCGCGCGCGTGACCGTCGCGGACCGCTTCTCGCCGGCGGGCCGGCGCAACCTCGCCGCCGTCTGGAAGGACGTGCGGCGCGTGAAGGCCGACCTGCTCGACCCGGCGGACTGCCGCAAGGCCTGCCGCGGCCAGGACGCGGTGCTCAACCTCGCCGCGAAGGTGGCGGGCGTGGGCTACAACAGCCGGCACCACGCGACGATGTTCCGCGACAACATGGCGCTGGGCCTCAACATGCTCGAGGCCGCGCGGCGCGAGGGCACGGGCCGGTTCCTCATCGTCAGCTCGGCCTGCGTGTACCCGCGCGAGGCCGTGGTGCCGACCCACGAGGACGAAGGTTTCCGGGGACGCCCCGAGGCGACGAACGAGGGCTACGGCTGGGCCAAACGCATGACCGAATACGCGGGCCGCGCCTATCACGACGAGTTCGGCATGAAGATCGCCATCGCCCGCCCCTACAACGCCTACGGCCCCCGCGACCACTTCGACCCGAAGGTCTCCCACGTGATCGCCGCGCTGGTCAAACGCGTGTGCGACGGGGAATCCCCGTTGACCGTGTGGGGCGACGGCCGCCCCACGCGCGCGTTCCTGTACGTGGACGATTTCGCGCGCGGCCTCATCGAGGTGGCGGAGCGCTACCCGAAGGCCGACCCCGTGAACCTCGGCACCGCCGAGGAGGTGAGCATCCGCGACCTGGCCGGCCGCATCCTGCGCCTCGCCGGCTCGAAGGCGAAGCTGCGCTTCGACCCCTCCAAGCCCGCGGGACAGCCGCGGCGCAGCTGCGACACGCGCAAGGCGCGCCGCCTCATCGGCTTCAAGGCCGAGGTGCCGCTCAACGAGGGCCTGCGCCGGACCATCGAGTGGTACCGCGCCCACCACCGATGAGGCTCAAACGCGCGCTGGTCCTGCTCACCTACAACGAGATCGAGGCCCTGCCCAAGCTTTTCGACCGCATCCCGGTCTCGGCGGCCGACGAGTTCTTCGTCGTGGACGGGGGCTCGAAAGACGGCACCGTCGAATACCTGGCGTCCAAAGGCGTGAAGGTGCTGGGCCAGCCGCGGCGCGGGCGCGGCTGCGCCTTCAACGTGGCGCTGGAGGCGACGACGGCGGACGTGTTGTGTTTCTACAGTCCCGACGGCAACGAGGATCCCGCCGACATCCCCAAGCTGTTCGCCAAGCTCGAGGAGGGGGGCTACGACCTCGTGGTGGCGTCGCGCATGAGCCGCGGCGCGCGCAACGAGGAGGATTCCCACTGGTGGCGGCCGCGCAAGTGGGTCAACCTCGCGTTCACCTTCCTCGCCAACGCCTTGTGGAACCGCGGGCCCTACGTCACCGACACCATCAACGGCTTCCGCGTCATCCGCGCCGACGCGTTCCGCCGCCTGGAGTGCCGCGTGGACGGCTTCGTCATCGAGTACCTGATGTCCATCCGCGCGATGAAGCTCGGCCTGCGCATCGGGGAGCTCCCGACCATCGAGAGCCCGCGGCTCGGCGGCCAGAGCACCGCCCACTCCTGGCCGACCGGCTGGGAGTTCCTCAAGCGCCTGCTCCTCGAGGCCGCCGCGGGGCGGGGTTTTCCCGCGTGAGCGCGGCGGCCGTCCTGCGCTTGCCGCGCCTGCTGGGCCTGGCGCTGCTGCTGGGCTTCGGCCTGCGCGCGGGTTATTCGAGCTACGCCGTGCTCAGCGGCAAGAGCAACCCGTCCAACGACGAATACGAGACCATCGCGCGCAGCCTGGTCGAAACCGGGCGATATGAATGGAACGGCCGCCCCACCGCCGCGCGCGAGCCGGGCTTCCCGCTGTTCATCGCCGCGCTCTACGCCGTGTTCGGCCTGCACCCGCTCGCCGTCACGCTGACGCTCTCGGTGCTGGGCGCGCTCACGGCCCTGCTCCTGCGCGCCGTCGCCGCGCGCGCCTACGGCGAGGACGCCGGCGACGCGGCCTTCCTCATCGCCTTGTTTTATCCCTACTTCATCTTCTACACCGGCTACTTCTATCGCGAGACCCTGCTGTGTTTCTTGCTGGCCGCGACCTTCTACGCCTTGTCGTTGCTGGAGGAGCGGCCCACGACGGAGCGGGGCGCCTGGGCCGGCGCGTTTATCGGCCTGTCGGCGGTGTCCTTCTCCTCGTTGCTGCCGTCGTGCGTGCTGCTCGCGTTTTACGCCGCCTGGCGCGTGCGCGCGCGCGCCGCCAAAGGCGCGGCGCTGCTCCTCCTGTTGGCCGCGCTCCCCTCGTCGTTGTGGTCGGCGCGCAACTACGCGGTGTTCGGCCGCTTCATCCCCGGCAGCACGTTGGGCGGGTTCAACCTCTACACCAATCTCATCGTGCCCGACGACGCCCGCGGCCTGCGCCGCGAACTCGACATCAAATACGCGGACCCGACCTGGCGGCGCATCGACGCCATGAGCTCGCTGATGGACGACGACGGCCGCCAGCAGGAGGCTTATTTCGCCGCGGGCAAGGCGTGGATTCTCGCGCGCCCCGGCGAATACGCCCTGCGCACGGTGCGCCAGGTCATCAAGCTCTGGCGGCCCTACCCTTATAAACGCGACTACCAGCACCCGTATTGGCTCATCGTCCTGCTGAGCCTGCTCTCCGACGGCTGGCTCATCCCCGCGGGCGTCTGGGGCCTGTGGCTGGCGCGGCGCGCGGCGCCGGACGCGCGTTATTTCGCCCTGTTGATCGTCAGCGCCACCGGCGTGTACGGCCTCCTCTCGGCCATCGTGCGTTACCGCCTGCCGCTGATGGTGCCGCTCATCGTGGGCGCCGGGGTGGCGGTGGCCGCCTGGCCCGCGGCGCGGCGCGCGCTGCGCGCCATGAGGGCGTAACACCCCTCCTTTATATATACTGGCAACGCTCATGACCGACCCACGGAAGGCCGCCGCGCGCCCGCAAGCAGAAGCGTTCGCCCATAAGGCGGTCGTCGTCTGGCTGCCGCTGCTCTACTGCCTGATTTCGTCCTTGTTCTTCCTGCGCACCTACGACTCCGCGCAGGTCAAGATCACGATGATGCAGATGGGCGGCCTGGGCCTGCTGACCCTCTGGCTCATCCGCCTCACCGAGGCCGGCCGCGCCGCCTTCAGCCGCCAGGACCTGGTCACGCTTTCCCCGTTCCTCGCCTACCTGGGCTGGGGCATCTTCTCCTTCCTCAAGGCCCCGTATCACATGTCGAGCGTGGACTTCTTCCTGCGCCACATGTTCTACATGATAGCGGCGCTCATCATCATCTACGAGTTCGACGAGCCCGCCATCCAGCGCCTGGTCAAGTGGCTCGTCATCTCCGCCTGGATCGCGGTCGGCTACGGCACGCTCCAGTTCGTGGACAACACCTGGTTCCCGCGCGGCCCCGGCAAAGGCATCGACCCCTTCGTCTGGCGCGGCGCCTTCGGCGACCGCGTGTTCTCCACCTACGGCAACCCCAACTTCTACGGCGACTTCCTGGTCATCGTGTTCCCGACCTTGCTGATGCAGTACCTCAAGACCTGGAAGTGGAGCTACCTGCCGCTGATGGGCATGCTCCTGCTCAACCTCGCCATGACCGGCACCAAGGGCGCCTGGCTCGGCTTCGCCATGGTCCTGGCCGTCTTCGGCCTCATCGGCTTCATCTATTTCCCGACGCTCAAGCCGTACCGGCTGAAGGTCGCGGGCGTCATCGTCTTCGGCATCCTGGGCTTCGTGGGCTACACGGCCAAGGACCTCGCCAACCGCGTCGTGTCCGTCAACTTCCGCCTCTTCACCTGGGAGGCGACCTGGGAGATGATCCGCACCCAGCCGCTGACCGGCTCGGGTGTGGGCTCCTTCCCGCCGCTCTACCCCGCCTTCCGCCGCCCGCCCATCTTCCACATCGAGGGCAAACACAACACCGAGACCGACCACGCCGAGAACGAATACATCGAGCAGTTCTTCGACAACGGCATCCTGGGCTTCGGCATCTTCATCTGGATGGTGTTCAGCACCTTGTTCATCGGCTTCAAGGCGCTGGGCCACATGACCAAGAGCCTCGTCGAGGGCCGCGCCATGCCCCCGCGCGTCTATGAGCTCATCGGCTTCCTGGTCGCCTTCTGCGGCATGCTCGGCCACAACAACTTCGACGTGAGCCTGCGCTTCGTCTCCTCGGGCGTGTACCTGGGCCTGCTCGCGGGCGTCATCGTCAACGTCGCGCGCGGCAAGGCGCTCTACGAGCTGCACGGCGCGCGCCTGGCCGAGGCCGCCTCCAACGCCGCCGCGCTGACCGCGGCCGCGCCCCCGGCGCCGGCGCCCGCGCCGCGCGCCGAAGGCGACGCGCCCGTCAGCGGCTGGCAGACGTTGGCCGACTTCCTCATCTGGCCCGCGCGCCTGGCCGCCGTCGCCGGCATCTTCTACCTCGCCTTCATCCACGGCTACAAGTCCCCGCTGCTCAAGGCCGTGCCTCTCGGCGGCATGTACGGCGAGTTCATGGCCATCATGGGCCCGCTCGGCCGCATCCCCGCGGGCGGCGACTTCTGGCAGTGGTGGCTGGCCTGGACGACCTTCCTCGGCTGCACCGGCGGGCTGGCCTACGCGTTGATCCGCTGCTGCCTGCTCTCGGGCAACCCCGTCGTCCCGGGGCTGGTCCTGGCGATGCTGATGCCGCTGTACATGTTCTGGGGCTACTTCAAGGCCGACGTGCACCACAACATCGCCATCTTCTTCTCCAAGGAGCGGCAGTGGGAGCCGGCGGTCGCCAACTACCTCGTCGTGCACCGCCTCAACCCCGACTTCGTGATGGCGAAGTATTTCCTCGGCAACGTCTTCAACGACCGCTTCGACATGCGCAAGCTGTACAACCCGAACTGGGGCGACCTCGACGAGAAGCCGGTGGACGATTACGAACGCGCGTTGTACTGGTACAACGAGGTCCGACGGCTGGCGCCGAACTACGTGCAGATGCACCACCAGGTCGGCTCCCTGCACATGAAGCGCGCGCAGCACGCCACCGAGCAGGGCAAACTCGCCGAGGCCGAGAAGTACCTCGACATGGCGATGACGCGTTTCCGGCTCTACGAGCAGATCGACCCGGTCTTCGCGCCGAACTACCACCGCATCGCGCAGATCTACATGATCCGCAAGGACTACGACTCGGCCATCAAGACCTACGAGGCGCTCATCGCCGCCGACAAGTGCGCGGTGGACCCGAAGCTGATGGAGAAGCCCCTGCTGCGCCGCACCATCCTCGCCTACCAGCCCTACATCAAGGAAGGCGACGCGCACGTCCACCGCCACGCCGTGCCCGTGCTGCCCGGCGAAGGCTCCGAGAACTGGACCGCGCTGGCCAACGCGTATTACCTGGCCAACCGCCTCGAGGACGCCGAACGCGCCTACCTCAACGCGCTCGCGCTCAACCCGCAGCACAACAACGCGGCCAACAACCTGAAGGTCGTCTATGGCCGCGCGCAGGCCGAAGGCCGGCTCAAGAAGCTCGACCCGCCCGCGGTGATGCCCGCGCCCGGCATGCCGCCCTTCACCGGCCTCAAGGTCCTGCCTCGCGGCGGACGATGAGCGGGCGCGTCGTTCCCATCCTTTCCGTCCTCGCCGCCCTCGCCGCGGCCCCGTCGTGCGCCGCCGCCGCGGACCCCGCTCCCGCCCGGGAGGCCGCCGTCCTCGACGCGATGAGCGCCGAGCTGGCGCGCAACCTCGGCAAGCTGCGCCAAGACGAGTTCGGCCCGCCGTATTTCCTGGCCTACCGGCTCGTCGAGGCGCGCCGCTGGGAGGCGACGGCCCAGCAGGGCGCGGTGTACGGCGAGAACGAGGACGACTCGCGCACCGCCTACGTCGAGGCGCGTTACGGCGACCGCTCCCTCGACAACGTGGACCTGAGCTACCACGGCTACTACGGCCCGGCCTCGCGCGACCCCGAGGTGCTCAAGCAGTCCTTCTGGCTGCTCACCGCGGACGCCTACCGCGGCGCGTTGTCGGCGTACCTCGAGAAGAAGGCGAAAAAGGCCACGGAGTTTGAAGCCGAGCGCCTCGACGACTTCACCGCGGAGGAGCCGTCGGTCGCCGTCGAGGCCGTCGCGCCGCCCGCCTTCGACAAGGCCCGCCTGCGCGCGCTGCTCGAGCGCCTCAGCCGCGTCTTTCGCGAGTTCCCGGACGCGCACGACGCGCAGGTCTCGCTGGCGTGGAGCTGGTCGCGGCGCTTCCTCGTCAGCAACGAAGGCACGCGCCTGGCCACGCCTTTCGAGAGCGCGCCCCACGAGCTGCGCGCCTGGGCCGTGTCGCGCGCCGAGGACGGCATGCGCCTGGATTCCAACGCCTACCTCGCGCTCGACGACCTCGACGCGCCGGGCCTGGAGGCCCGCGCCGAGGCCGAGGTCCGACGCGTGGCGCGCGAGGTGACCGCGCTGCGCCGCGCGCCCGTGCAGGAGGCGGCCGCCGCGCCCGCCATCCTCGACCCGGAGATGACGGGCGTGTTGTTCCACGAGGCGCTGGGGCACAAGCTCGAAGGCCAGCGACAGCGCGACCCGCGCGAGAGCCAGCTGTTCCGCGACCAGGTGGGCAAACCGATTCTCCCCGCGTTTTTGAGCGTGTCGGACGACCCGTCCATGACGGAGTTCGCCGGCGCGCGCCTGCACGGCTCCTACCGCTACGACTCCGAAGGCGTGCCGTCGCGCCGCGTGAACCTGGTCGAGCGCGGCGTGCTCAAGGAGTTCCTGATGTCGCGCTGGCCGGTGAAAGGTTTCTCGCGCTCCAACGGGCACGGCCGCGCCGACGCCCGGACCCATCCGACGGGTCGCATGGGCAACCTTCTCGTCGAGGCGCACGACCCCGTGCCGCCCGCCGAGCTCGAGCGCCGCCTGCGCGCGGAGCTGGAGCGCACCGGCAAGCCCTACGGCTTCCTGCTCGTCGGCTCCTCGGGCGGGGAGAACCCCACCAACCGCGAATCGCCCCAGACCCTCGAAGTGCGCCCGCGGCTGGTCTATCGCGTGGACCGTAAAGGGAAACGCACCCTCGTGCGCGGCGTCAAGCTCGTAGGCACGCCGCTGGTCCTGCTCAACCGCATCGTCGCCGCGGGCTCCGACGCGGCCCTCTCCAACGGCTTCCACTGCGGCGCCGAATCGGGCTGGGTGCCGGTCAGCCAGATCGCGCCGAGCGTGCTCGTCTCCGAGGTGGAGCTGCAGCGCCTGCCCGAGGACCGCACGCGCCCGCCCGTGGTGCCGCACCCCTTCCGATGAGCCTCCTGCTCGCCGCCGCATTCCTGCTGGCCGGTCCCGCGGGGGCCGAGGACGCGCTCGAGCGCGCGTTGTCGGCCGA
Source organism: uncultured Elusimicrobia bacterium (assembly GCA_965283875.1). Taxonomy (GTDB): domain Bacteria; phylum Elusimicrobiota; class Elusimicrobia; order UBA1565; family UBA9628; genus GWA2-66-18. The sequence continues at coordinate 1,531,665 of CBDIQC010000001.1, forward strand.
GCTCGGCCGCGCCAAACGCGAGCTGCGCGACGAGGGCTTCAGCCCGGTGTATTACGCCGCGGCCGACGTCTGGGACTTCGAGGAGCGCCAGGCCTGGGCCCAGCTCGGCCGCCCCGTCGCCGAGACCTACCAGAAGCAGCGCCTCGCGCTGTTCGACGTGCGCGTGGGCGCCCGCGACCTCGACAACCACCCGCTCGAGCCCAAGGCCGACTACCTCGGCCAGTCCGTGCCGTTCGCCGACGACGAGGCCGCCTTGAGGCACGCGTTCTGGCGCCTGCTCGACAACGCCTACAAGACGGCCTCGGGCGATTACCTGCGCAAGAAGGCCCTGCGCGTGCAGAAAGGCAAGGCCGACTACGACGCCGACGATCTGGCGCCCGAGCCCGCGCACCGGCGGCTGCTGCCGGCCCTCGCGCCGGCCGACGCGGCCCCCGTGCTCGCCGCGTCCGTCTCGGCCATCACCGAGCCGCTGCGCGGCGCGCCGGGCGTGTTGTTCGCCGGCTCCAACGCGCAGTGGGCGCGCGCGCACAAGCGCCGCCGCGACACCGACGGCGCGGCGGTGGACATCTACGACGAGCTGGTGGTGGTGGACCTCGCCGTCGAAGGCGTCGCGCCCGACGGCATGCGCCAGATCGTCAACCGGGAGCTGTTCGCCCGGACGCTGGGCGCCGCGCCGGACGCCGAAGCGCTGCGCGCCGCCGGCCGCTCCGCGCGCGAGGAGCTCGCGGCCCTGCTCGCCGCTCCCAGCACGGCGCCGTTCAACGCCCCGGCGCTCGTGGACCCCGACGTGGCGGGCGCGTTGTTCCTGTCCTTGGCCCAGCGCCTCACCGGCGAGGAGATCCGCAACCCCGCGGGCGCCCAGACCTTCCGCGGGCGCCTGGGCGAACGCGTCTTGCCCGAGGACCTGTCGCTGTCCGACGATCCGCGCCGGCGCGAGTTCCGCGGCCGGCCCCTGCTCGGCGGCTACGACTACGACGACCAAGGCGTGCCCGCCCGCCGGGCGAGCCTCATCGAGCGCGGACGCCTCACCGGCCTGCTGATGTCGCGTTACGCGGCCAAGGGCTTCCCGCGCTCCAACGGCCACGCCCGCTCCACGCCCGGGCGCATCCCGCTGGCCGCGCCCGCCAACCTCCTGCTCTCGACGTCGCGGCCGGTCTCCGAGGCGGATATGCTGGCGCGTTTGCGCGAGGCGACCCGCCGCCGCGGCCTGGCCCACGGCTTGTGGATCAAAGGCGTGAACTCGTGGTCGCAGGAGCAGGGCGGGGGGGGCCAAGGCTCCATCCGCGTCAAAGCCGGGGTCTGGCTCGTGCCCGCCGACGGCGCGGCGCCGTTGCGCGTGCGCGACCTGGACCTCGTCGGCACGCCGCTGGTGATGCTGGGCGGCATTCTCGCCGCCGGCGACGACGCCCGCGTCTGGTCCGACTCCTTGGGCGGCACCCCCGTCTCCGTCGCCGCCCCGAGCCTTCTTCTTAGCGACGCCGAGCTCCAGCGCTCGCCCGCCCAACCCGAAAAACTCCCCCTCCTCCCCGCCCCCTAGTTAACGAAAGGGACGGGTCAGCCTTCGCGCGCCAGCAGGGGCTCGATGTAGGCTAAGACGGCGCGTTCTTCCTTGGATAGAAGCGCGGGGTGGAAACGAACCCAGTCCCAGGAGCGGCTGGCGACCTTCAGGATGCGCAGGGCCATGGCGGGTAATACGGCCAAAGACCAGGCGGGCGTTTCGCGGGCGCCGCGTTCGCCGAGCTGCTCGATGAGGAAGTCGCGGGCCTCCTCCGGGCGGCAGGCCTTGGCGAGGTACATGCCGACCTCGCCGGCGGTGCGGCGGCGGATGAGGTCCTTGTCCGTGGGCGCGCCGCCGCCGGACTCCAGCGCCGTCATGGCTTCGAGGAAGTTCTCGCGGTAACGATCGGTGAGCTGCTCGCCGTGCAGGCGGCGCACCGACAGCGGCTCGCGCGTGGCGGCCACGGGCAGTCCGTGGCTGAGAAAACGCGCGAACAGCTCGGTGTCGAGCGTGCGCATGTCGGTGCGGAACAGCCCCCACTCGCGGAACGCCGGCGCGGCGATGGCGAGGTTGGTCGTCACGTAGGGCAGCTGGGCGTCGCCGATGGCGAAGTGGCCCGGGACCACGCCTTCGGGAATGGCGCGGCGCGGGTCGAAGAGGGCGCCCAGCAGGCGGCCGTCGCGCAGCACCCAGGCGTTGGAGAACAGGTAGCCCGCGTCGGGCTCGCGAGCGGCGAGCTTCAAAAAAGCGGTCAGGCGTCCCGGCAGCCACAGGTCGTCGGAATCGAGGAAGGTGATGAAGCGCCCGGACGCGGCCTCGATGGCCTTGTTGCGCGAGGCGTTCATGCCGAGGTTCGTCTCGTTGACGAGGACGCGCAAACGCGGCTCGGCGCGGGCCTCGGCCTCCAGCACGGCGCGCGAGCCGTCGCGCGACCCGTCGTCCACCGCCAGGCATTCCCAGTCGCGGCAGTCCTGCGCCTTCAGCGTGGCCAGCGCCGTGCGGACCATCGCCGCCCGGTTGAAGACGGGCAGGATGACCGAGAAGGCCGGGGCCGTCACTTCTTGAGCAGCTCTTCGACGGCCTTCGCGATCTTGGGGCCGGTGGGGGAGACGTCCGGGCCGAAGCGCGCCTTCACCGCGCCGTCGGGGCCGACGAGGAACTTCTCGAAGTTCCAGGACACGTCGCCGTTATGGCCCGACTCCTTGGTGAGGTACGCGTAAAGGGGGTGGATGCCCGCGCCTTTGACCACGATCTTGGAGAACAGGTCGAAGGTGACCGAATATTTGGTCATGCAGAAGGATTTGATCTCGGCGTCGGAGCCGGGCTCCTGCTTGCCGAACTCGTTGGCGGGGAAGGCCGCGATCTTGAGGCCCTTGGGGCCGTACGTCTTGTGCAGGTCCTCGAGGTCCTTGTATTGCGGGGTGAAGCCGCACAGGGACGCGGTGTTGACGATGAGCAGCGGGTGGCCCTTGTAGTCGGAGAGCTTCTTGGGCTTGCCGTCGATGGTCTTCATCTCGAACTCATAGACGCGGCCGGCGGTTTTCTCGGACTGCATGGGGTTCACCTCGACTTTTTTATTGAACGCGGCGCCGATGGAGAACAGCGCCGAAACGAGGGCCATTTTGACGCGACGGACGTTCTCGCTCATGGCGTGATTGTATAATAGGGCCCCCATGGCGCGCCCGGTCTTTTCCGTCGTCATCGACAACTACAACTACGGCCGCTTCATCGGCCAGGCGCTGGATTCCATCCTGGCCCAGGACGTGCCCGCCGCCGACGTCGAGACCATCGTCGTGGACGACGGCTCCACCGACGACTCGCGCGAGGTGGTCGCGCGTTACGGCGGCCGCGTCCGGCTCATCGCCCAGAAAAACGGCGGCCAGGCGGCCGCCTTCGCGACCGGCTTCGCGGCCGCGACCGGCGAGTTCGTCTGCCCGCTCGACTCCGACGACTACTGGACGCCCGATAAGCTCTCCAGCGTCGCCGCGGCGTTTAAGGACCCGCTGATCGGCATCGTCCAGCACTACCAGCGCGACGTGGACGCCGTCGGCCGTCCGCTCAACAACCCGCTGCCGTCCTGGCCCAAGAAATACACCATCGGCGACTTTCTCGACGGCCGCTTCGTCAACGCGGCGACGTCGTCGCTCGCCTTCCGTAAGGACGTCCTCGACAAGCTCCTGCCCGTGCCCAAGGACGTGTTCTACCTCTACGACGACTATCTGCTCGACCACGGCCTGCTCGAGTGCGACATCGCCTGCGTGCCGCGCATCCTGGGCTTCCATCGCATCCACGGCGCCAACAACTGGGCGATGAACATGAAAAATCCCAAGAAGCTGGGCGGCAGCATCGACGAGCTGCGCCGCTTCCGCGCCTACCTGGAGCCCAAGCTCAAGGCCCGCGGCCTGGCCTTCACCGCGCGCTACGACGCGCTCCAGCGCCTGGAGATCCTGCGCCGCGAGATCCTGCTGGCCGCCCACGAGGGCCGGCGCGCCGACGCCTTCGCCTCGTGGCGCAAGCTCAAGGCCGAGGCCGGCAGCGGCTTGGCGGCCTTCCGCGCCGCCACCTTGCTCGTGGCCATCGCTTCTCCCGGTGCGTATCTGAAGCTACACGCCCTCTACAGCGACCAGCATTGGATGGCGGACCTGCGCCGCCGCCTCCTGCCCGAACCCGCGGGCCAATAGACCGTCGTCTTGGGGCCGTATGGCCCTCCCAGGCGACTGCGCCCATCCTTATAATGAGGCGATGCTGAGCCTTGCCGTCCTGTTGTGGGCCCTGCCCGCTTCGGCCAACCGCCTAGCCGTGCCGCGGCTGACCGTGCGCGCTCCCGTGGCGGCGTTCGCGCCCGCCGTCCGCACCCCGGCGTTTTCGCTCGCGTTGAGCCCGGCGGCGGCGTTGACCGCCCCGCGCCTGCTCGCGCCCGCCGACGCCCCGGCGCCGGCGCCCGCCCCGGAAAGCCTGCTCGGCAAAACCGCCCAGGCGCTGGCCGTCACCTCGCCCGAAGACCCCGCCTGGGACCGCCAGGTCTTCGACGCGATGTTCACCGGCAGCTACAAAGGCCCCAAACCCTGGACCGACATCCCCGGCTCCCCGAAGGTCGTGGTCGGCCAAAGCGTGGTGGACCGCCGCGCCACCGGCGCCCGGGAAATCCTCAAGACCTTGGTGATGCCCTACGACCCGCCCGTGTTGGGGCTGTTCACGCGCGAAGGCGACCACATCGTCAACGGTTACGCCATGGGCACCCAGGGCATCTACGGCCATAAGTTCGCCGTGCCGCCGGGCGCGGACGTGCGTCGTTACGGCGGCTACACCTTCCGCCTGGCCCTCGACGGGACCATGACCTTGCTCGGCTCCGGGCACCTGCCCGCCGAGTTGACGCCGCGCCTGCTGCGCCGCCTCAAACGCCACTACGGCATCACCCCGGCCGTGGAAACCGGCTGGGCGAAATTCCGCCGCGGCTTGTGGGCCGTCTGGGACGGCGTCTCGGCCTTCCTCCAGCCGAAAAGCTAGAATGAGGGCGTGAAGCCCGCCCCCCGCGCCGTGTTCGTGGACCGCGACGGCGTCTTGGTCCGCGAGGTCGGTTACCTGCGCGCCATCGAGAGCCTCCAGGTCCTTCACGGCGTGCCCGAGGCCTTGAAGCTCCTGCGCAAGGCCGGCTACAAGGTGGTCGTGGTCACCAATCAAAGCGGCATCTACCGCGGCTATCTCACCACGGCCACCCTCCACGCCCTCCACCGGGAGCTCAAAAAACGCCTGGCCCGCTCCGGCGCCAAGTGGGACGCCCTCTACTTCTCGCCCCATGGGCCGGATTCCGGCCACCCCATGCGCAAACCCGGCACCGGCATGCTCAAAGCGGCCCAAAAACGCTTCGGCCTGGACCTGAAAGCCTCCTACCTGGTGGGCGACCGCCCTAGCGACGTCCAATGCGCCCGCAACGGACGTCTCGCCGGGGCCGTCGTGGTCCGCACCGGCGCGGGCCGGCGCTACCAAGGCCCGAAACCCGATGTTTTCCGTCGAGACTTGCTCTCCGCGGCCCGCTGGATTTTAGACCGAAAAGTTACAAAATAGCCGTATATTTCGGTCCGGGGCGTGTCATAATATACGTAGGGGAAGGCGTTCTCCCCACGACGTAAGGAAAGAGGTTCGATACTAGAATGGCTACGGGCAAGGTTAAGTGGTTCAACGACCAGAAGGGCTTCGGCTTCATCACGCCGGATGACGGTTCCAAGGATCTTTTCGTCCACCACTCGTCCATCATGGGCGAGGGTTTCAAGACTTTGGCCGAGAATCAGGCTGTCGAGTTCGACGTGCAGCAGTCCGACAAGGGCCCGCGCGCCGCGAACGTCCGCAAGCTCTAAAGAGCTTCCGGCCTGAAAACAGCCGCCCCCGGGGGAAACCCCGGGGGCGGCTTATTTTATGTCTCCGTTGACAAAAAGAGGGGGCGGGGCTACACTCCGCGAGAACCCCACCCAATCAATGGAGCCCGTATGACGAAACATCCCTCTTCGTCCAAGGCGTTCTATGCAGCCGTTCTGACGGCATTATTGGCGATTGGACGCGCCCCCTCTCCGGTCTCCGCCGCCGTCACCGTCAATACGGCCGTCCCGCGCATGTCCGCGCCGATGCCCCGGGGCACGTTCAACATTCTCCAAGGCACCCTGTCCTCCAGCCTGGGCTCTCAAATTCTCACGGCAGCGCCCGGACTTAGGAGCGCTTTGACCTTCGACGCGGGATCCAGCCTCCAGATGCAGGCCCTTGGACCCCTGGCCGCCCAATTGCCGGCCGATTTCACCGAGCGCGTCATGGCCTCGCGCACGGCCGCGGACGCCGAGGCGGTCGTCAAGTTGATTTCGGACGCTTATCTGGCCGCGGCTCCTGCGGCGGTCGCCGAGCTGGACGCGCGCACGGCGGCGGGCATGGCGCAGGTGGGGGAGGGAGCCCAGGGGGTCGAAGCATTGGAGTCGATCGCCTCCCAGATGTCGGCGTATGGGGTTTATGGTCCGGCGACGCAGGGCAAGGTTTCGGCGCTGCGCGGCGCCGCGCGCGCCGCGCGCACGCAGGGCCGGGCGCAGGCGTTGGCGCGCAGGCTGCTCGAGGGCTTGACCGCGACTTCCTCCGCGGAGGCGGGCAACGTCATCGCGGTTTCCCCGAGCGGCGGGGCCCGCGTCCTGCCCAAGGACTGGATGCTGCAGCCGGCTTCCGCGCGCGACGCCGGTGCCGCCGCCGCGGGTCGTTCCGCCGCGCCGGTCCCCGAAGTCGGCGGAGCGGCCGCCGCCGTCGCCCAGAGCCCCCGCGAGGAGTTCATGGCCGCACTGGAGGCGCTGCCTCCGGGAGAGGAGCGGGCCAAGCTCCTATATAAGGACGGCAACCGCGATCTCGTGCTCAACAGTGGCGCCAACGTCACGTTGTACGAGGGCGCCCTGCGCCAGGGAGACACCTGGAAGGAACGCCTCTCCGGCGTCAACGTCGCCCTGGTGGCGCGGCAGAATAAATCGGGCCAGCGCGATGGACGCGGCGCCCTGGGCGGCCTCTCGAATCGAACCACCCTTTCCCCGGCGAAGTTCAACGCGCTGTCGGAGGACGCGAAACGAGCCATATTGGAGGAGAAGGGCAACGAGAAGGACGACATCGTCCTCGTGCGCGGGCGCTTGCAGCTCATCAACGATATCGACGTGATTCGTCAACGCACCATCGAGCGTGAGATGCGCGAAGAGCTGGCGGATCTCGGTTTGGACTCCTCCCGGGTGGCTTTGTCGAACCGGGGGCCGCTCGTGACGCGTTCTGCGGCGCTCGCCTTGGCCGCGGCCGTCCTCCTGGGCCTGGCCGCCGTCGCCGCCGCGTCGTTCGTGCCGGGCGCGACGACCCCGTTGGCCGTCCTGTCCGCGGCGATGCTGCTCGTCGCCCTCGGGGCGAGCGCCCGCTCCGTCTTGACGACCTCCTTCGGCCCCCGCCTCGTGGCGCTCGAGGGCGTGCGCGACGACAACTTCATTCTCAACATCTGGGGAAAGGTCGCGGTGCCGGCTGAAAAGGTGTTCGCCGTCACCCCTTTCAACCATCTGTTCAAGATCGACTCTCCGTTGTTCGACGCCATGATGAACGCGCAAAAGGCCAAATCCGGCGGAGAGGCGGCGGGCCTGGGTCGCGTGCCGCTCATGGAGGCGCTGCGCGGGTACGGCAAGCCCGCGGCCAAGGGCGAACCCGCTCTGGAGGACGGGCGCGACGCGAGGACCGATTACCGCTACCCGCACGAGTGGGTCTCGTCCTGGGCGCTGGCGTCCCGGCTCGTGGGCGGGTCTCCGGAGGCCCTGACGCAGCTGGCCTACGAGGCGCAAAGCGAGGCCGGCAGCCTCTACAAGCTCGACTTCAATAAGGTCGCCGAGAAGATGGGCGTGCCGCTCGCCGCCATCGACGACGCGCTAGGCGCGCCCCGCGGCACCGTCGCTGCGATGCAGGCGGCCATCGACCGCGCCGCCGCGACCCGCGTCCCGACGAACGCCGAGGAGCTCGTGAGGCTGTTCGCCCGTTCCGAGTCGATCAACGCCAACATCAACGCCGACATCATCAAGGCGTTGGCGGCGCGCGGCAAGATGGACGAGGCGGAGCTCAAGCGGCGACTCGAGAACTTCATCGCGATGTACCCCGCCTTCGAGAGCCAGCGCGACGCCAACAACGCCTTGCGCGAGGCTTTCGACAAGGAGAACCCGGCCTACGCGGGGCCGCTGGCGCGCGTCCAGCACGAAGCCTGGCTCAAGAACGAGAAGCTCGGCAAGAAGTTCGTGCTTTACACCGTGCCGCTGCACCGGCTGCTCCAGCAGGCCGTGGCCGACGGCGTCCTTCTCAACCCGGAAGTCCCGGTCACCGAGAACCAGAAGCTGACCGTCGACCAGTTCGAGAACTTCAAGAAGAAGTACCGGTTCCGCGCGGAGCATTTCGTCTTCGAGAACGACGCCGACGGAGCCAAGAAGGCCGCTTTCGAGAAGGCGTTCGCCGAGGCGGCGGGCCGGCCGTTCCTCAGCGGCTTCGAGATCAGCACGGTCGCCGGCGAGTGGGACGTGCTGCACCCCGCCCCGGGCAACGCGGACGCCATCACGGTGAGCGCGGCCAACCGCGAGGCCTGGAACGGCAAGCGCGCCGGGTTCCTCGCCGGACTACAGCAGGACAACGTCGCCGGCGGCTTGGCCGCCCTGCACAACACGGAGGTGCTGGCCAAGCTCGCCTCGGCCAAGTCGTCCGCGGAGCACCTCGACGCGCTCGTGGACATGATCCGCATCATCAACGTGGGCTGGCGCCTCAACAACCCCTGGTTCGGCTTCGACTACAAGCTGCAGTACCGCCCGTTCAATCCCGATCCCGCGCTGGGCATCGGCATGGACGAGATCATCAAGGACGCCATCACCTTCAAGGCGACGGTGGAGACGGTGCTGGCGAACCTCGACGACATGAAGATGCCGGCGAAGGTGAAGGACACCCTGCGCGCTCTGCGCGGCGACCCCGCCTTCCTCGCGGCGCTCAACGACTCCGTGGACGCGAAGCGCTTGGAGGCGGCCATCTTCGCCCAGGCGGACAGGCCGGTGACGCTGCAAAACGACCTCTCGAACCTCCTCCCCTACCTGTCGTACATGTTCTCCAAGCAGTCGCTCATCGAGCAGTTCATGAACGGCGACATCCTGAAGGTGCTCGAGGGGCGTTGGGACAAGGTGGCTCGCGCGGAGGTGGTGCGGCGCATCGAGAACGCGCCGCGGTTGTTGGAGGTCCTCGAGTACGCCCAGGACGCCAACGACGCGCTTCACACCCAGATCGCGCCCAAGCTGCCGGCTCGCGCGGAGTTGAGCCTGGCGCGCGCGGCTCACGCGGCCTGGCTGGAGCAGGAATCGGCCTCTACCCGGGGCCAGAAGCTGGTGCGCTACACGGCGAACCTGCGGGACCTGCTGGCCCGCTACGCCGGAGAGGGCGCTTTGTCTTCCGACGGGCCCGTGACCGCCCAGGACATCGAGAGCGCCCGCGCCAACTTCCGCTTCAACGCGCGCAGCTTCAAGGACGCGGCGGCTCTCAGGCGCTTCAGCGAGGACTTCAAGCGCGTGACCGGCGAGAACTTCGTCGATGAGAGCGGCAACCCCTGGCGGTGATCCATACGATGGCCGCGCCCTGGGAGGAACTGGCGGCGATGGCGCCGACGCGGGAGCGCGCCAACGGCGTCTTGGCGCGCCGCGCCCAGCGCCGCGAGAGCGACGCCTGGCTGCGCGAGCGCGACGCCTTCCTCAGGGAGGTGCGCGGGCGCGGCTTCACCCCCGTGCTCTCGACCCTGCTCTCGCCCTCCGTGGTGGAGCGGATCACCGTGGGCGGCGAGCGCGAGCTGCAGGACATCCTCTTCGGCATGATGCGCCGCATGGACACCAACACGCGCCTCGACAACGCGGACCGCGGCTTCACGCACGACCTGATTCGGCGCTCCTACGACTTGTCGCCGCAAGGCGGCGTCGGTCCGGACGTCATCCAGCGCGACGCGCAGTTGCTGCTGACCATCCTCACGGCCCTGCGCGAGAACTCGGGCCGCATCGCGCTGCCGCGGGTGGCGCGCGCGTTGACGCCCCGCCTGCTCGCCGCCGCGAGGACGCTGACCGACCGCGACACCTTGGTCGGCGTCGTCGATCGCAACCGCCTCGAAGTGGCGTTCACCGGCGGTGTGGCGCCCGTGGAGTCGAAGCCGGCAGCTCCGGCGGCGCCGGTGAAGTCACCCGCGCCGGCGGCGCCGGCCGCCAAGGCCGCGCCCAGCCCGACGGTCAGCCGCGCGGCCGAGCCGGCTCGGGCGAGGGAGGCGCGGCTCTCGTCTCGGCTTCCCGGCGGCCAGTCTCGGCTGGTGAGCGGGATGATCGGCGACGCGGAGGTGAGCGTGCTGATGGGCGATTTGACCAAGATGCCCGTCGAAGCGCTGATCGTGCCTCAGTTCGTCTCCGGCGCTTCCGAGGGGGGCGTCGGCGGAGCCGTTTATCGCGCCGGCGGCACGCCCGGCATGGACGCCTACGACGCCTTCGTCAAGGAATCCGGCGGCCGCGTGCCTTTCGGCCAGGTATTCGTGTCGGATTCCGGCCACTCCACGTGGAAGTCGCTCATCAGCGTGGCGTCGGTCGGGTCTCCCCGCGACCAGGAGTTCGAGACCGTCGCCCTCTCCCTCTACCGGGCCCTGCGCGCCGCGGGGGAGCTTGGCTTGAAGACGGTCGCGGTGCCGGCGTTGGGCACGGGCATCATCGGCCAGTTGACCGACGATCAGTCGGCGCGGGCGCTGATGGGGGCGATGGACATGCTGCGGCAGGAAGGACGCTCCGTGCCCGACGTGGTGGTCGCCATTTACGGAAACCCCGCCGCGCACGCCGCGTTCACGAACGTCCTGAAGAGCGGCTCCTACGCGGTCGAGGGCGGGAAGCTTCGAGCCGAGTCCGGTCAACGTCAGTTCGACGCGCAGCGATGGGCCGATGAGATGAACCAAGTCGCCATCGATCGCAATCGCCGCGGAGCCGCGCTCGCCGGCGCCGTCGAGGGCTCGCAATTGAAGCCGGCGGTTCCGGCCGCCAAGGCCGCGCCCAGCCCGACGGCCGGCCGCGCGGCCGAGCCGGCTCGGGCGAGGGAGGCGCGGCTCTCGTCTCGGCTTCCCGGCGGCCAGTCTCGGCTGGTGAGCGGGAGGATCGGCGACGCGGAGGTGAGCGTGCTGATTGGCGATTTGACCAAGATGCCGGTCGAAGCGCTGGTCGTGCCGCAGTTCGTCTCCGGCGCTTCCGAGGGGGGCGTCGGCGGAGCCGTTTATCGCGCCGGCGGCACGCCCGGCATGGACGCCTACGACGCCTTCGTCAAGGAATCCGGCGGCCGCGTGCCTTTCGGCCAGGTATTCGTGTCGGATTCCGGCCACCCCACGTGGAAGTCGCTCATCAGCGTGGCGTCGGTCGGGTCTCCCCGCGACCAGGAGTTCGAGACCGTCGCCCTCTCCCTCTACCGGGCCCTGCGCGCCGCGGGCGAGCGCGGCTTGAAGACGGTCGCGGTGCCGGCGTTGGGCACGGGCATCATCGGCCAGTTGACCGACGATCAATCGGCGCGGGCGCTGATGGGGGCGATGGACATGCTGCGGCAGGAAGGACGCTCCGTGCCCGACGTGGTGGTCGCCATTTACGGAAACCCCGCCGCGCACGCCGCGTTCGCGAACGTCCTGCAGAGCGGCTCCTACGCGGTCGAGGGCGGGAAGCTTCGAGCCGAGCCCGGTCAACGTCAATTCGACCCGCAGAGATGGACCGACGAGATGAACCAGGTCATCGACCGCCGTCGGCCCTGAGCCGACGGTCGGTCAGGGGCCGTCGGGGGCGGCTTCATTTTCAGAGGGTGAAGCCTAGCTCGGGTTCGCGGAGCCGCGCAAAGGCGGAGGCGGGGGCGGCGACGGCGTCCCGAGAAGCCAGTCCAGCGTTCCGGTCGTGGCCGCCGCGGCCGCTTCGCCCGCGCCCTTGAGCACGGTGCCGTCGTAGTCGCCGTTCAAGACGGCTCCGCAGCTATTCACGGCGATGCCGGATACGGTCTGCCGGGTGTACCACCAGTCCACGACGGCCCCGTAGGCCATCGCCACGGGTTCCGATACCATTTGTGCGATGACATAGCTCGCCTGCACGTCGAAGGAGGCGTCGGGCGGCGGGGGCCTCAACCGCAGATCGGAGGACGCGAGCCGTCCGGGCATCAGCCGGCCGTTGTTGTCGAAATCGGTGATGCGGTACGGGGATTCGAAGCGCACAGGCCCCCTGGCCGGGAGGGCGGGGTCCTGGCCGCCGCGCAGCAGCGCGCCTGTGAAGGCCGCGTCCAGCGTCTCGGCCCCGCCGCCCGCCAGGCGTTCGAGCGCGGCGCGCCGCTCCGCCGGAAGCGAATCAATGACGCGGCGCTGGGCGATGATCCCGTTGGCCCAGCGGTCGCGGTCTTCGGGGTGGGTGCGCCAGCTCGGGTCGTCCTCGGTGGCTGCGATGCGGTTGCAGCCGAAGCGCTGCTCAGCGGCGCGGGTTTGAATCGGCGGGTATCCCGCCAGCAGCAGCAGGCGCTGTCCGATGGCGTCGGCGTGCGCCTCGGCTCTGCGGCTGGCGGAGAGGTAGCGTCCCGCCCGCGTCTCCTGATCGACCCAGGCGCGATCTCCGTCGCGCTCCTGCACCGCGTGCCCGATCTCGTGGGAGATGGTGACGAGGAAGACCGGAGCCTCCCGCGGATGCCGTCGCAGATAGGAATCATCGAGGGTGATGCTGTTCAGCCAGTAGCGCGCGTTCTCCTCCCCGGACCCCACGAGGATGGAGAGGGTCAACTGCCCGGGCGCGAAGCCGGCGAACGCGGCCAGCCGCTGGAAATGGGGTACGAGCGAGACCGCGTTGACGCAGGCCGGGTCCTCCGCGTTCAGAGGAGGGGGAATCTTAATCACGGTCGGGGCGAGGTGCATCGGCACGGGGCAATTCTCCGCCGACGCGGGGATGGCGGCTATGACAATGAACAAGGCCGCAAGGCGCATCATCGGCCCCTTTCCCCGGCCGCCAGCAGGCGGCCCCACTCCACGACGCTCAGGCTTCGGTCCGACAGCTCCGTATCAGGAACGCGGCAAGAGCCGAGGGCGCTGCTCTGCGCGACGGGGTTCGAGGAAGCGCGGCGCAGGGCCGCGGCCAGCGGCGAGCCGCCGTCCTGGGGGAGGAAGCGTCCTTCCTCATCGAAATCCTCGAAAACGAAGTGATGCCGGGAATCCGCGCTCAGAAGCACCTGCCCCATGGCGGCGTTGAAGGCACGACGCGCATTCTGAGGGTAGCCGTCGTGCGAAGGCGTCTTCAGTTCGTCCATGCTCCCGCACTCGCTGAAGCGCTGGGCCGCCACGCGCGCCGCGTCCGCGCCATAACCGGCGCGCACCATCAGTTCCATGCCCAGCAGGTCGGCATGGGATTCGAAACGGCGGCTGAACTCATTCCAGGTGCGACGGTCCTCCGGCCTCAGCGTGCGGTTGCGTTCCTTCTCGTTGAGGCGATCGGCCAGGGCACGGTGCGCGGCGCCCGTCTCGCCTAGGTATTGGACGGCGTGCCCGATTTCGTGAGCGATGCCGAACACCTTCTCGTCGCGCGGCTGGGGCGAGCGAAGCAGGCCGAGAGTGACGCGGATGAGCATCTTCCGGGGATCGAAGGCGGAATTCACGTAGATTCCGGGATGCACGCGCATGGCCATGCGCTCGCTCACCCCGCCCGCCGCGCGCAGACGACGGAAATCCTCCAGCAGCGACGTGGCCAACACGCATTCCGGCGAATCCGCCGGGAATGCCTGAGGCGAGTCCGTCGCGTTGCCCATGTATTCGTCGGGACGGCCCCACATGGGGACGGCGCAATCCGCCGCCCAGGCGGAGCCCGCAAATATAAGGAATACGAAGGCGAGAGGGGTCGCCATACCCACAAAGCATAACCCCACCCCGGCGCCGGCGCCAGGGTGGGGTTATCGGACGGCGGGAAGGCGTTAGTAGTGGCCGACGGGGGCGGTGCCGTCCTCAAGGTACTCGCGGACCTTGTAGCGCGACGCGCTCCAGATGAAGACGCCGGAGAAGGCGAACATCAGGATGGCGAAGAACCAGAAGAACGCCGCGCCCTGGAACTTGTTGATGGCCGAGACGTAGGCCGTCAGCACGTTGCCGGCGAACACGGTGAGGAACCAGAAGCTCATGATGGTGCTCTTCATCGAGCGAGGCGCCTGCGTGTAGGCGAACTCCAGGCCCGTGATGGAGACCATGATCTCGGCGACCGTGATGAGCAGGTAGGGGATGAACTGCCAGCCGATGGAGGGCACCCCGCCCTTGTCGATGGCCACCTGGATGAGCGCCGCGGCCGCGAACGAGCTGGCCGCGATGACCATGCCGCCCGACATGCGTCGCAGCGGCGTCATGGCGTAGCCGGTGAGCTTCTCCACCAGGGGGTAGATGCCCTTGGCGAAGATGGGGATGAGCGCCATGACCATGATGGGGTTCAGGGCCGAGATCTGCGACGCCTCGAACTTGATGCCCATGAAGTTCAGGTTCATCTGCTGGGCCTGCAGCACCCACGACGAGCCGTGCTGGTCGAACAGCGCCCAGAACACCGACACCGTGGCGAACACCTTGAAGATGCCCATCGCCGCGCGCGCGCCTTCGACGTCCTCGGCGGAGTATTTGGCCTCCGCGGCGGACCAGAAGTCGCCGCCGGGCTTGCGCACCCCGGTGGCGGCGGCCAGCAGCATGGGCATGAAGCCCGGCTTGCCGGTTTTGCCCGTCGGGGGCACGTTGACGAACTGCTTGCGGCCGAGCCAGAACACGAAGGTCGCCACGGCCATCAGGATGCCGGGGATGCCGAACGCCCAGGCCGAGCCGTATTTGACCAGGATCCAGGGCGTCAGCAAGGTCGAGAAGAAGGACCCGAAGTTGATGGCGAAGTAGAAGATGTCGAAGATCTTCGGCACCAGCTGCTTGTTCTTGTCGGTGAACTGGTCGCCGACGTGCGCGGAGACGCAGGGCTTGATGCCGCCCGCGCCCAGCGCGATGAGGGCCAGGCCGACGTACACGCCGGTCTTGGTCTCGAACATGGACATGACCAGGTGGCCGAGGCAGTACACGATGGACAAGGTCATGATGGTGCGGTACTTGCCCCAGAACCGGTCGGAGAGCCAGGCGCCCAGCAGCGGCGTGAAGTAGGCCGCGGACACGAACCAGTGATAGACGGCCGTGGCCTCGTGTTTGGGCATGGCCAGCTGGCTGACCATGAACACGGTGAGGATGGCGCGCATGCCGTAGAAGCTGAAGCGCTCGCAGGCCTCGTTGCCCACGATGTATTTGATCTGCGGCGGGAACGTCGCGGCGGCGGTGGTCACGGTTTGGCTCCGAACGTCTTGAGGGCGGCCTTGAGGGCCGCGCGATTTTCCGTCGTCAGAGGGGTCAGCGGCAGGCGCGGCTCGGCGCGGCACAGGCCCAGCATGGCCATGGCGGCCTTCACCGGGATGGGGTTGGTCTCGACGAACAGCGCCTTGATGAGGGGGAAGAGCTTCAGGTGCAGCGCCGCGGCCTGGGCGGGACGCCCGTCGGCGAACAACGCGCACAGGCGCTGGGTCTCGCGCGGCGCGATGTTGGCCACCACCGAGATGACGCCGCGCGCGCCCACCGCCATCATCGGCAAGGTCAGGCTGTCGTCGCCGGACAACACGTCCAGGCGCGGGGCGAGCGTGAGAATCTCCGAAACCTGGTCGAGGGAGCCCGCGGCCTCCTTGACCGCCGTGATGTTGGGGCAGTCCTTGGCCATGCGCGCGATGGTTTTGGGCGCGATGTTGACGCCCGTGCGGCCCGGGATGTTGTAGACGACGATGGGCAGGCGGGTCTCGCGGGCCACGGCGCGGAAGTGCTGGTAGAGGCCTTCCTGCGTGGGCTTGTTGTAGTAGGGGGCCAGCACGAGCAGCGCGTCGGCGCCGAGCGTCTCGGCCTCGCGGGCCTGCTCGACGGCCTTCCAGGTGGCGTTGGTGCCGATGCCGGCGATGACGGGGACCTCGCCGCGCGAGACCTCGCAGGCGAGCTCGATGCAGCGGCGGTATTCCTCGTGGAGCAAGGTGGCGGCCTCGCCGGTGGAGCCGCAGGGCACCAGGCCGCGCGTGCCGCCCTTGATCTGGCGGATGATGAGCTCGCGGTAGGTATCCTCGTCGAGACGGCCCTGCGTGTCGAACGGCGTCACCAGCGCGACGTAGGAGCCTTCGAACCTCATAAAGAGACCTCCCCGGAGAAAACCACGCGACCGGGCCCTTCCAGGCGCGGCCGGTCCGACAGCGTCACGTTCAGCACGTCGCCGCTGCGCACCTGCACCGGGACCTTCGTCCCGGCGTAACCCAAGGCGTTGGCGACCACGGCGGCGGCGACCACGCCGGTGCCGCAGGCCAACGTTTCGTTCTCCACGCCGCGTTCGTAAGTCCGGACGACGAGGCGGCCTTTTTTCGCGGAGACGAAATCAACGTTCGCGCCGGCCTTGCCGAAAGCCTTGTGGAAGCGCAGCAAGCGGCCCAGCGAGGTGATGTCGCCGATTTTCGACATGAACACCACCGCGTGCGGCACGCCGGTGTCCACGTAGTGGACCGTGTAGCCCGCGACCTTCATGGCGAGCGCGAGCTTCGAGGGGCGCGGCATGGCCACCTCGGCGCGGCCCGTCGTCGTGAGGCGCACGTCGAGACGTCCGCGGTTGGAGTCGAGAGCGAAGGCTCGGCCCTTGGCCCAGCCCCGGGCCGCGGCCCACAAGGCGCCGCAGCGCGAGCCGTTGCCGCAGAAGGCGGGCGAGCCGTCGGCGTTCCAGTAGTCGAGGCGCGCGCGGCCGCCGCGTTTGGACATCACCAGCAGGCCGTCGGCGCCGATGCCCAGGCGCCGGTCGCACAAGACGCGCGCGAGCGCGGCGCCGGAGCGTCCCTTCGGAAGGCCCGCGAGCAGGACGAAGTCGTTGCCGGCGCCCGACAGCTTCCAGAAGGGGGCCTTCTTCATCGGATGGTCTTCGCCAGGCCGCGGGCGGCGCGCGCCGGGAAGCTGTCCTTGAGCTGGGCGGCTTCGAGCGCGGCCAGGTCGCGCAGCGCGTCGGCCTTGCGCCCCTCGCGCAGCCGCGCGCGGGCGCGCGCCCACAACGCGGCGGCGTCGCTCGGCGCGGTCTTGAGCACGGCGTCGGCTTCTTTGATCGCGTCGGCGGGGCGTCCGGCCTCGACGAGCCACAGGGCTTTGGCGCGGCGCGTCTCCACGCCGGCGCCGAGCCCGAGAGCCTCGTCGAGCCGCGCGAGCGCGCCCGCGAGGTCGCCTTGCTCGCGCAGCGCGAAGGCGAGCAGCAGGCGCGGGCCCGGGTCCACCGGCGCCAGCTCGACGGCGCGGCGCAGGGCCAGGTCGGCGGTTTTGTAGTCGCGGGCGGCCAGCAGTACCTCGGCGTATTCGCCCCAGACCACGGCGTCGGCGGGGCGCTCCTCGAGGTAGGTCTCGTAATGCGACGCCGCCTGGTCGAAGTAGCTCTGGGCGCGGTGGATCTCGGCGAGGCCGCGGTGCGCGCCGATGTGCCGGGGCTCCTTGACGAGCGCTTTCTGGTACAACGGCTCGGCCTGGGCGTCGAGGCCGGTGCGGTGCAGGATGTCGGCCAGGCGCGTGAGCAGGTCCACGTTGTCGGGGTAAAGCCGCACGCCGAGCTGATAGACGCCGACGGCCTCGTCCGAGCGGCCCAGCCGGTCGAGGTTCTCGCCGCGCAGCACGTAGGCCTGGCGCAGGTCGGTGCCGCGCAGGCGCTGCATGAAATCGGGGTGGAGCGCGGCGACGACCTCGTGCGGCTTGTTGGCGTCGTGCAGCGCCTGGATGGGGCGCACGCGGCCCTCGGAGGCGTCGCGCCAGGGCAGGCGCCAGGTCCAGGCGGCGGCGGGGGCGGGCAGCAGCAACGTCAGCAAGAGGAGCGCCTTCACCAGCCCCCCGACAGCTTCTCGATGGAGGCGAGGATGAGCGATTCCTGCGCGGGGCGCAGGCGGCGGGCGGCCTCGAGCACGCCTTTCTCCAGCGCCTCGGGGATGCGGTGGTCCTCGAACATGCCGATGTCGCCGACCGGCGGCTCGATGAGGAAATCGGCCTGCAGGCGCTGCTGGCGCGAGAGGTAGGAGCCGCGGATGTCGATGACCTGCATGAGCTGCTCGAGCACGCTTTGCGGGCGCGCGACGGTGAAATCGGTCTCGGTGACGCTGGCCAGGGTCCACTCCGCGCCGAGCAGCTTGGCCGCGTCCACGGGGATGTAGTCCACGACGCCGCCGTCCACGAGGTAGCGGTGGCGGTATTCGACGGGCTTGAAGATGCCGGGCAGGTTCATGCTCGCGCGCACGGCGGGCGCGATCTCGCCGTCGCGGAAGATGATGGGCTCGCCGGTATAGACGTCCATGGCCACGCAGGCGAAGGGCTTCTTGGCCTGGTCGAAACGCATGCCGCCGATGCCCTCGCGCACGAGTTTCTCGGTTTTCTCCGACGACAGCAGCGAGTCGAAGAGCACCAAGGACACCAGGCGTTTGGCCGATAGGTCGTTGCCGGAATCGATGCGCACGCTCATCGCGATGTCCCACATCTTGGGGACCGACGTGCCGGCCGCGTAGAAGGCGCCCATCACCGCGCCCATCGAGGTGCCCGACACCACGTCCACGGGGAACCCCGCGGCCTCGAGCACGCGCACCACGCCCACGTGCGCCACGCCGCGCAGCGAGCCCGCGGAGAAGACGAGGCCGACCTTGGGCCGGCGGCCGACCGGGGCCTGGCGCACCTCGCGCCACAGGTGGTCGCGCAGCAGGCCTTCGGCGGACATGTCGGGCGCGGCGGCGGCCGGCAGCGCGAGCGCGGCGCTCAACGCGGCCGCGAGGAGGGGTCTCACGGCTGCAGCTCGCGGCCGACGGCGCGCTCGAGGCGCGCGCGGGCGAGGATGTGCTCCTTGATGGCGGAGAGGTGGGAGAGGCGCAGCTCGAGCAGGCCTTGGCGCGCGCGGATCTTGGTGAGCGCGGGGCCGGGGCGGCCGGCGCCCGAGTCGAAGAGCGCGGACACGCGTTTGTAGCGCGTCTCGCGGCGGGGCCACTCGTCCTGCCAGTAGCGCAGGTTCTCCGCGGCCTGGCGGACCTCGAGGCGCACGCGGTCCTGCAGCTCGGCGCGCGTGAGCTGGCCCTGGCGCTGCTCGGCCTTCTTGCGGGCGATCTGCGTCCAGTAGTCGTAGGAGAAGGGGACCTTCAGGCCGACGGTGACGTCCCAGTTGTTCTTCTTGAGGGGGAAACGCTGGTCGGTGAGCTCGTAGTCGCCGGCGACGTAGAGGGTGGGATAACGGCGGCCCAAGGCGAGGTTCACCGAGATGGCGTCCATCTGCGCCTTGTAGGTCTGCGACTGCAGCTCGGGGCGCAGCTCCATGGCCCAGACCACGGCCTTCTCGACCTCGGCCTTGAGGGTCTTGGTCTCCAGCAGCCCGTCCACGCGGAAGGGCGTGTCGAGCTCCAGGTTCAGCGTGCGCAGGAAGGTCAGCCGCGCGCCGTCGAGCTGGTGGCGGGCCTCGGAGGCGCGCGAGGCGGCCGCGCCGAGAGCGGTCTCGGCCTCGATGCGCTCCCAGACGCCCAGGCCGTCCTCGCCGGAGACGCGTTCGACGGCGGAGGCGAGCTCCTCGGCGCCTTTGGCCTGCTCCTGGGCGAACAGCAGGCCGTAGAAGGCCTCTTTGACGTGCAGGGCGAGGTCCAGGCGCACGGAGTCGCGATTGGACAGGGCCTGCTGGTAGGCCGCGCGCGCCAGGCGCAAGGTGTTCATGCCCCGTTGCCCTTCGTAGAGCGACATGCGCATGTAGCCGCGGCCGGAGAAGATGTTTTCCTGGGTCGAGGGGAAAAGCAGGATGGAGCGGAAGTCCTCGGACAGCGCGAAGGGGTAACGCGCGTCGTATTTGGTCGCGCTGGCCTGCAGGCCGACCTCGGGCAGGAACTGGAAGCGGGCCTCTTTGACGCGCTGCTCGGCGATGATGACGTCCTGCTCGGCCGACTGGAGCTTCGGGTCGTTGCGCGTCAGGCGCAGGGCTTCTTCCAGCGTGTAGGCGCGCTCGGGGAGCAGGGGGGTCGGGGCCTGGGCGGCCGCCGCGAGCGGGAATAAGACGAGGAAGGCGAGGACGGACATCGGGCGGTGTATTAGACGGTGAACGACCTTGTAAGGTGGTCGAGCTCCACTTTCAGCGCTTTGAGGTCCTCGCGCAGCGCGGTGTCGGAGGCCTTGCGGGAGAGCTCCTCGACGCGGTCGGAAAGGCGCGCGGCGAGGTTGCGGTCCTTCTGCACGAGCGACTGGAGCGCGGAGGCCATGGCGTTGAACTCCTCTTGCAGCTCCATGAGCTCGTCGCCGGTGCGCAGGCTCACGCGATGGGTCAGGTCGCCGCCGCCGAGGGCCTGGGCGCTTTTCTCGAAGCGGTAGATGGGGCCGGCGAAGCGGTGCGAGACGTACAGCGAGATGAGCAGCATCAGCGCGAGGTAGAGCGCGACCTTGGCGATGATGAAGACGTTGAACTGCACGACGCGGTCGGTCACCGAGGGGCACTCGGTGAGCATCACCTGGGTCAGCGAGTAGTAGATGTCGCCGCCGACGATCAGCGAAGCCACCAGCACGGACAGAAACACCATGCCGATGTACTTGAGCTGCAACGCGCGCTTGACGAGGACCGTCTTACGCTGGAAACGCTGGTTGTCTTCGGCCATTCTCTCCTAGAGCAGATCGTCCGACAGCTTCAGCCACTCCGGCGTCACGACTTTGAGCTTGGCCGTGGCGGCCTCGAGGCTGACGGGGACGATCTGGTCCCCCTTGAGCGCGACCATGTTGCCGAACTTGCCCTCGTGCACGAGCTGGGCGGCCATGTGGCCGACGCGCGTGCCGAGGATGCGGTCGAAAAGCGTGGGCGGGCCGCCGCGCTGCATGTGGCCGATGACGCCGACGCGCGTCTCGATCTTGGTCTCGGCCTCGATCATCTTGGCCAGGGTCTCGCCGACGCCGCGTTCCTTGAGAATCATGTGGCCGAACTCGTCGAGCTGCTCGTCCTTCTTCTCGCCCTCGAACTCCACGGCCTCGGAGGCCACGACGAGGGCGACGTTCTTCTTGGCGTGAGCGGCCTTGAGCTTCGCGCACATGTCCTTGACGTCCACTTTGCGCTCGGGCAGGCAGACGTAATCGGCGCCCGCGCCGATGGCGGTGAAGAGGGCCACCCAGCCGGCGTGGCGGCCCATCACCTCGAGCACCATGACGCGGCGGTGCGAGCGGCCGGTGTCCACGAGGCGTTCGGCGGCCTCCATGGCGAGCGTCGCCGAGGTGTCGAAGCCGAAGGTGTAGTCGGTGGCGTCGAGGTCGTTGTCCATGGTCTTGGGCACGCCGACCACGTTGACCTTGTGCTCCTTGTAGAGCTTGTTGGCCACGCCGAGCGTGTCCTCGCCGCCCATGGCGATGAGGGCGTGCAGGTCGAGCTTCTTGAAGGTGTTCAAGACGCCTTCCACGCCCTTATCCTTCTTGTAGGGGTTGGTGCGCGACGTGCCCAGCATCGTGCCGCCCTTGCCCACCATCTCGCGCACGTCGTCGGCGGTCAGGGGCTTGGCCGTGGCGTTGATCATGCCCTTCCAGCCTTCCTGGATGCCGACGAACTCGTAGCCGAGCTTGGTTCCCTTGAGCACGGCGCCGCGGATGGCCGGGTTCAGGCCCGGGCAATCGCCGCCGCCGGTGAGGATCGCTATGCGCTTGGAAGCCATTTTAGTACGTGCCCTCCGTCGCTGCACAAATCAAGGTGTCTCCGTGCGGCGGCATGGTTCTAGAACGACGCGGAATATTTGAGCTGGACGATGCGCTCCGAGCCTTTGGCGGCGCCGTCGCTGTAGTAGCCGCCCGCGCCGAGCGAGCGCGCGGCGAAATCGACGTGGAAGCCCGGGGTCACGTAGAAGCGCAGGCCCGCGTTGAGGCGCGAGTCGCTCCAGTTGGCGATGTTGTCCCACTCGGCGAGCAGGGCGACCTTATCGCGGATGTTGAGCGTCAGGGGCAAGGAACCGTAGATGGCGTTGGAGTCGAAGTCCGAGACGTTGAAGGACGGGTGGAATTGGAAGCCCGGCACCGCGATCTCCTTGGTGGCGACCACGTAGAAGCCGCGCTGGCGCTGGTTGAAGCGGCGCGAGCCGGCGTTGTAGCGCCAGCCCTGCCCGTCGAAGCCCACCGCGAGGGAGGGCAATTCCTCGTCGCCCTCGTAGAAGCGCCATTTGACCTGGGCGGTCGGCGCGCGCATGCGCACGTTTTTCTCGTCGCCGACGAGGCCGTCCACGGAGGCCGAGGCGCCGAGGTTGACGTTGGGGTACACGCCGAAGGCGAGGTACTGCAGCAGGCCGCCGCGCGCGTAGAAACGCGAGCGGGCCGAGTAGCCGTAGTTGTCGAGCACGGCCGTCGTCGGCGCGTCCACCACGTCGGTGTCCGGGGCCAACGAACCGTCGCGGGCGCTGCGGCGCTCGGCGCGGGCCTCGCGCGAGAAGCTGGAGCGTTTGGGCTTGATTTTGACCTCGGGCGCGTTGGCGTCGCCCTGGGAGAACGCGGGCGCGGCGAGCAGGAGGACGGCGAGGGCGAGGAGGCTTCTCATTGGGGCTTATCCAGGACGGCTTTGATGCGGTCGTGCAACTTGGCCATCTCGAAGGGCTTCTGCAGCACTTCGGTGGCGCCCGACATGAGGGCGATGCCCTTCTCTTTGACCGTGTCGCGGCTGGTCATGATGAGGATCTTGGGGGCCTTGGCGCCGAGCTTGTTGGTCAGCTCGTAGGCGACGTGGTAGCCGTCGATGTAGGGCATCATCACGTCGAGCAGAACGAGGTCGAGCTGCTCGGTCATGGCCATCTGGAGCGCGTCTTTTCCGTTGGCCGCGGCGAGGACCTCATAACCCTGATACGCCAGGTCCATCTTGAGCAAATCGAGAAGGTCGGGATCGTCGTCCGCGACCAGGATACGCTTCTTGTCACCCATGGGTTCGGCGATTCTACCGTATTGGTTCCTTATATTGCCAGTTAACAAGGGGGTCAGCCCCCTTGTTAAGCCATGCGGCTTGCGAGATCGCTGCGGTCGGACGTTGAAGTCGTCGTTCCTATCTTCAGCCGTTCACGGAACGACGGCTTCTGGAGCGTCGTGCTCAGCGTCGTCCGGGTCCGATGCCGGGCGCGGGGAAGCCATTAGGACCTCCGCCCATCCTCCGGCGGCTTGTTAGACTAAGGCGCAGTCAGTCGGCATGCCGCTGGAGGTGAAAATGCTTCGTTCTCACATGTTGGTCGTGGTTATGTCGCTCGCCGTCGCCCCCGCGGGCGCGAGCGGGCCCGCGTTTCGCGAGCTGCGCTCCATCGCGCCTTCAGGCGCGGACGTCGCGGTTCCCGCCGTGACGCGCTCCGGCGCCGTCTTCGCTCCCGTTCGGGCGACCCCCGTGTCCGCCGACGCTTCCATCCAGATGAACTATCACGGCCTCCATGGATTTGAAACGTCGGAAGAGGCGCGGGCCGTCCTGGCGAACCGCCTGCGCCGGCTGGAGCGGGGCGGTTTGGTCGTGCTTGACGAGGGCATTTATCAGGAAGGGCCCGTCTTCCGATACTGGATCAACTTCGTCGCCACCGAATATTGGACGCAGTATTTCGGCGTCGAGACGTACGACACGGAATCCGAGGCCGCGGTCGCGATGGCGGAACGCGCGCGGCGGCTGCGGGCCGGCGGCTACGTGGTCATCGACGAGGGCACCTTCCTGGAAGGCGGCCGCGGTCGCTACTGGCTCCACTACATCCCCGGCGCCGCCCGCTGAAGCGTCATTTTAAGAAAGGAGCGCATATGAACCGTCAGCATCTTCTCGTCGTCTCGTCGTTTTTGGCCGTCGCGCCGTCGTTCGCGTCGGCTTCCGCCTTGGGCGACCTGCTCGCTTTGGCGCCCGCCGGCGCCGCCGAGGTGACCGTCGCCTCCGTGCGCGGCGGACCCACGACCGAGGCCGCGCTCCAGCTCGCGACCGCGGCGGACGCTTCCGGCGTGCAGCGTTACACCAGCCCGGCGACCTATCGTTCGGAAGCCTCCGTGGTGGCGGCGATGAACAGCCGCGCGGCTAGCCTGGCCGCGGGCGGCTACATCGTCTTGGAGAAGGACATCCTCGAGTACGGCTGCGGCGGAGACGCCTCGCCTTTCGACATGTGCTACGCGTATTGGATCGACTTCATCGCCTCCGTGCGGCGCACCGCCGAAGGCCCCGCCGTCTTGACGCGCGTCTCGCGCACGCTCGAAGGCGGTCGGCTGGTCGAGACGAGCGACCGCCGCTTCGACACCCATTACGAGGCGCAGCAGACGATGGAACGCGTGAGCGAGGAGTTGGTCCGCGGCGGCTTCGTCATCTACCGCGCCCGGGTCCTCGCCGGAACCGACGGCTATCGTTACCGCATCGAATTCGACCACAACCCCCTGTAGAGGTCACCGACATGAACTTTAAAACGACGTTTAGCCTCGCCGTCCTTCTGGGAGCCGTCGCCGCGCGCAGCGCCGACGCCTCCGTTATCAGCGAGTTGCGCGCCATGGCCCCTGCCGACGCCGTCGTCGAACCCGCCCACGTGACCGGCGCCGCCGTCGTCGCGGTGAAGCAGACCGTCGAGCTTCCGGTCGTGCGTTACGAATCCTTCGGGCGTTACCGCACGGTGGACGGGGCGAGTTACGACGCGGAGGGCCGCGCCGGGAGCCTGCGCCGCCACGGCTATCTCGTGGTTGATATCCGTTTTCACGCCAAACGCTGCGACGGGCAGCCGTGTTACGCCTACGAGCTCGCGTTCCGTCCGAGAGGCACCGGCGAGCGTCTGCCCCGGATCGTGCGCCACACCAGCCCCGCGGATTTCGGTTCGGTGGAGGCGGCCTCTTACGCGCTGGAGCGCCGCAAGGGCGTGCTCCGCGACGAGGGCTTCGTGGTCCTCGACGACGGCGTGATGAACAACTGGTGCTTCGGCGGGTCCTGCCACTCCTTCCGCATCGACATGGTCCCCGCGCTCTAGCGGGAATCAGCCGCGGCGCGGGAAGGAGCGGGCGGGCGCGGCGGGCGGCGGCGCGGCGCCGGCGTCGATGCGCCAGCAGTTGGCGCCGAGCAGGCCTTCGACGGCCTCGGTCAGCGCGTTGTTGAGCGTGACCTTGATGTCCACCTCGAGCAGGGCCAGGCCGTCGCCCTGCTCCTGCTCGAGCACCACGTTGAGCGGGCCCGGGTGGGCTTCCAGCGCGTCGCGCAGCTTCTCGAGCGTCTCGGTGCCGATGCTGCCGTCGCAGCGGATGCGCAGGCGTTTGGCGAACTGGCTGACCGCGCGCTCGAGCGGGATCATCTCATCGACGATGAGCTCGGGCGCGCCGCCGTCGCCGCCGTCGCGCACGGACACGCGCCCCGACACCGCCACGAACGCGCCGACCTTGGCGATGGCCGCCAGGCCCGAAGCATAGACGCGCGGGAAACACAGCGCGGTGATCTGGCCGGTCAGGTCCTCGAGCTCGCAGCGCACCCACGGCTCGCCGGTTTTCTTGGACACCATCTTGCGCATGCCGCTGATCATGCCCGAGAGGCGCACCGGGACAGTAACAGATGCGTTTAATTGGGAAATCTCGTGCGAAGCCGCCGCCTTGAGCTGAGTCTTGATGCCCAGCAGCGGGTGGCCCGAGAAGTAGAAGCCCAGCACCTCGCGCTCGAAGGTGAGCGTGTCGTGCTCCGAGAGGGGTTTGACGCCGGGCAAGGAGGACGCCGATGAAGACGGCGCGCTTTCGGCCGGGCCGCCCATGAACAGCAGGCCCTGGCCTTTGTCGAGGTCGGCCTTCACGCGCTGCTGGCGGCCGACGGCCTCGTCGATGGAGGCTAAGAGGCGCGCGCGCGCCGCGCATTTGTCGTCGGCGGGCCGCAGCATGTCCACCGCGCCGGCCTTCACCAGGGATTCGACGGCCTTCTTGTTGACCGCGTGGATGTCCACGCGCGCGCAGAAGTCCTCGAGGTCCTTGAAGGGTTTCTCGGCGGCGGCCTTCACGATGGATTCGGCCGCGCCTTCGCCGACGTTTTTGATGGCGAGCAGGCCGAAGCGGATGTCGTCGCCCTCGATGGTGAAGCGCGTCCCGCTCTTGTTGACGTCGGGCGAGAGCACCTTGATGCCCATGCGTTTGGCGTCCTCGAGGTAGGTGACGAGCTTGTTTTCTTTATCCTCGGCGCCGATGGAGGAATGCCCGATCTCGGAGGTGAGCACTGCGGCCATGAACTCGACGGGGTAGTTGGCCTTGAGGTACGCGGTCTGGTAGGCGACGATGCCGTAGGCCACCGAGTGCGACTTGTTGAAGCCGTAGCCGCCGAACTTCACCATCTGGTCGTAGATCTTGTTGGCGACCTTGTCCTTGATCTTGTTGTCGGCGCAGCCTTTCACGAACTGGGCGCGCATCTTCTCCAGGTCCTCGTGGATCTTCTTGCCCATGGCCTTGCGCAGGCCGTCGGCCTCGCCGGGCGTGAAGTTCGCGAGCTTCTTGGAGATTTCCATGACCTGCTCTTGGAAGACCATGCAGCCGTACGTGTCTTTCAAGATGGGCTCGAGGAGGGGAACGTCATAGACCACCTCCTCGCGCCCGTGTTTGCGGTCCACGAACATGTCGAGCATGCCCGACTGCATGGGGCCGGGGCGGAAAAGGGCGATGAGCGAGACGATGTCGTCGAACACCGTGGGCTTGATGCGGAAGAGCAGGTCGCGGATGCCTTGCGAGTCGAGCTGGAACACCGCCAGGGACTTGGCCGTGCGCAGCATCTCGTAGGTCTTGGGGTCGTCCATCGGCACGAGGTCGATGTCGAACTTCGGGTCCTTGCGCTGCTTGATGAACTGGACCGCCCCGTCGATGATGGACAAGGTGCGCAGGCCGAGGAAATCGACCTTGAGCAGGCCGAGCTTGGGGCAGTAGTCGCCGTCGTATTGGGTCGTGATGACGTCGGACTTGGCGCCTTTGGCCAACGGCGTGTATTTCACGACGGGTTCTTTGGTGATCAACGTGCCCGCCGCGTGCACGCCGGTGTGGCGCTTGAGGCCTTCGAGCCGGAGCGCCAAGTCCAAGAGCTTCTTGACCTGGGCATCCTTGGCCAGCTCCTGCAGCTCGGGGCCCTGCATGGCCTCCGCGAGATGGACGTTGGGGCCCACGGGAATCTTCTTGGCGATCTCATCGACCTGCGACAGCGGCATGTCGAGCACGCGGCCCACGTCTCGCACGACGAGTTTGGCGCCCAGCGAGCCGAAGGTGATGATCTGCGCCACGCAGTCCGCGCCGTATTTCTCGCGCACGTAGGCGATGATCTTGTCGCGCCCCGTGTCGGCGAAGTCGATGTCCAAGTCCGGCATGGACTTTCGGTCCGGGTTCAGGAAGCGCTCGAAAAGCAGGCGGTGCTCGATGGGATCGGCGTTGGTGATGCGCAGGGCGTAGGCGACGATGGCGCCGGCGCCCGAGCCGCGGCCCGGGCCCACGGGCACGCCGATGGACCGCGCGTGTTTGATGAAGTCCCAGACGATGAGGAAGTAGCCCGAGAAACCCATGCGCCGGATGACGCCGAGCTCGTAATCGAGCCGTTCCTTCACGTCGGGGCGGATGCCGGCGGGGTAACGTTCCTTGAGGCCCTCGAGGCACAGGTATTCGAGGTAAGTGTCCTGGGTGTGCCCCTTGGGGACCGTGAACTCCGGCAGGAGCATCTGGTCCATCGGAATCTTCAGGTTGCACATCTCGGCGATCTTAAGCGTGTTCGTCAGCGCGGAGGGCGCGTAGCTGCCGAAGAGCGAGTGCATCTGCTCCGGGCTCTTGATGTAGAACTCGTGGCTGTCGAACTTCAGCCGGTTCTCGTCGGCGATCTTGCGGCCCGTGGCGATGCACACGCGCGCGTCGTGCGCCTCGTGGTCGTCGGGTTTCCAGTAATGGCAGTCGTTGGTGGCCACGAGCGGGATGCCCGTGCGTTTGTTGAGCTCGAGCAGGGCCGCGGTGACCTGCTTCTGCTTGTCGATGCCGTGGTCCATGATCTCGAGGTAGTAGCTGTCGGGCTCGAGGGAGTCGCGGAACTGGGTGACGAGTTTTTCGGCGTTGGCCAGGTCGCCGGAGGTGATGGCCTGGTTGAGCTCGGACTTCAGGCAGCCGGAGAGCACGACGAGGCCCTTGCTGTGTTTGGCCAGGACCTCCTTGTCGATGCGCGGGTCGTAGTAATAACCCTCTTTGAAGGCGATGGAGCACAGCTCCATCAGGTTCTGGTAGCCCTCGAAGTTCTTCGCGAGCACGGTGAGGTGGCAGTTCTCTTTCTGCGAATGGCCGCGGTCGAAGCGCGAGCCCTTGGAGATGTACATCTCGCAGCCGATGATGGCCTTGAGGCCCACGGCCTTGGCGTTGGAGTAGAACTCGATGGCGCCGTACATGTTGCCGTGGTCGGTGACCGCGAAGCCTTTGGCGCCGGAGGCGGCCAGGTCCTTGAGCGCCTGGGACGGCTTGCCGTCCTTGTCGGCCAGGCGGATGACCCCGTCCATCAGGGAGTATTCCGAGTGGTTGTGCAGGTGGACGAATTCGGGTTTAGACATTGGGGGCTTTGCTACAATCGCGGCCATGAAGGACCGCGGCCTCATCGAAAAATTCGTGCGCTCCAAGCGCATCTGGAACGGCAACGCGGTCGATTTCCGCGTCGATACCGTCCGCCTGCCCGACGGCAAACTCGCCACCCGCGAATACATGGACCATCCCGGCGCGGTCGGCGTGGTGCCCTTCCTCGACAAAAACACCGTCGTGATGGTGCGCCAGTACCGCCACCCCGTGCGCGAGGTGACCTTGGAGCTGCCCGCCGGAAAGCTCGACAAGGGGGAGCGGCCGCTGCCCTGCGTGCGCCGCGAACTGGCCGAGGAGACGGGTTACACGGCCCGGAGCATCAAGCCGCTCATCCAGTACTGGCCGACCGCCGCCTTCGCCAACGAGGTGCTTCATCTTTATGTCGCCGAGGGGCTCAGGCCGGGACGCATGAACGCCGACGCGGACGAATTCATCGAATGCGTGACGCTTCCCTTCAAGAAGGCCGTCGAATTGGTGCGGCGGGGGGAGATCCGGGATTCCAAGACCGTCATCGGACTGCTCGCATGCGCCGTCTATAAGAGATTGTACTAGATTGGACAAGACTGGGGCCTTCCCTAAAAGGCAAACCCCGGCTATAGTTCCTGGGCGCTCATGAAGCCCTTTATGAAAGTGATTCTTCCGGCTAGAGGGGCAATTTGAAGCCGGAAGAAATTCCGAGTTGGGAACCTTTCTTAAAGAGGATTCCCCTCTTCTCCGCCCTCTCGGCCGAGGACCTCGGCCGCATCGCCGAGCGCCTCCAGCCGCTGTCTTTGCCTAAAGGCGCGACCCTGTTCAAGCAGGGCGAGGAAAGCGACGCGCTTTACCTCATCGTCTCCGGCCACGCCCGCCGCTACCGCGAGGCCGACGGCCACGAGAACCTGGTGGCCTACCTGGGCCGCGGCGACGCCGTGGGCGAGACCGGCCTGCTCACCGGCGCGTCGCGCTCCTCCACCGTGCGCGTGGACGCCACCACCGACCTGCTCAAGCTGCCGCGCAAGGACTTCGAGGACATCCTGCGCGAGCACCCGACCATCCTCCTGCACCTCTCGCGCACGCTCGCGCTGCGGCTCATCGATTCCAACGCCGGCGCGCGTCCCAAACCTTCGGCCGACGAGGCGCGCCTCATCGTGCTCGACCCGGCGCTGCCTTCGGCCGACCGCGCGCTCGTCGCCGCGCGCCTGGGCCTGGAGCTCGCGCGCCAGACCAAGAAACGCGTCCTGCTCGTGGACCTCGCCGTCGAGCCCGGCGCCATGGCCCGCGCGCTCGGGCTCAAGCCGCGCGTCGTCGGCGAGGCCGAGGTGCGCGCCTTGGACGGCGTCAGCCCGGCGCCGTGCTCGCGCTCGCCCAGGAGCACCCGTGCGGCCTGGCCGTGCTCTCGGTCGCTCCGGCCACGCTCGGCGGGCGCCTCTACGGCTCGCTGTACCTGTTTCTCAACGCGCTGCGCGACAGCCGCGACATGGCGCTCGTGTGCCTGGGCGGGGTCAGCCGCGGCGACGTGGAACGCTCCGCCTTGATGGAAGCCGACCGCGTGCTCATGGCCGGCTGCGACGCGATGCGCCCGCAGTTCCGCCAGATGGAGGCCGAGATTCCGCCGCTGGTGGGCGACGCGCGGCGCCTGCTGCGCGTGTGGGTGGGCGAGCTCGAGCCCGAGGACGCCCCGCTGCTCGTCGGCGCCGACCGCGTCATCGTGCCGTGGAGCGAGGCCGTCGTCGAGTCCTACGAGAAAAACGGCGCGCTCGAAGGCGCCTTCGCCGAGGAGCCCAAGGCCGCCGCCGCGCTCGGCCGCCTGGCGCGCCGCCTGGGCGGCGTGCGCGTGGGCCTGGCGCTGGGCACCGGCGCCGCGCTCGGCCACGCCACCATCGGCGTGCTCAAGGTGCTCAAACGCGAGGGCATCCCCGTGGACGTCATCGCCGGCACCTCGATGGGCTCGCTCATCGCCGCTTGTTACGCCGCCGGCTACGAGCCCGAGACCATCGAGGAGCTGGCCATCCGCATCGACAAATCCTGGGTGATGGAGAACCTGTTCTGGGACCTGACCGTCCCGCGCTCGGGCGTGTTCGCCGGCGAGACCTTGCTGCGTTTCATCCGCTCCTATCTGGGCTCGCGCGAGTTCTCCGACCTCGAGATTCCCTTCGCCTGCGTCGCCGCCGACATCGAGACCGGCGAGGAGGTCGTTTTGCGCTCCGGCCGCGTCGCCGAGGCGGTGCGCGCCTCCTGCGGCCTGCCCATCATCTACGAGCCCATCCAGCTCAACGGCCGCTGGCTCGTGGACGGCGGCCTGGTCAACCCGGTCCCCACGCGCCTGGCCGCCGACATGGGCGCCGACGTGCTCATCGCCGTCAACCTCACCGTGCCCGCCGGCGAACGCAAGACGCGCCTGACCGAACACCGCCGCCACCTCATGGAGAACCCCATGAGCATCGCGGCCTTGAAAGAGGCCGCCTCCCCGCTGCTGCCCAAGGCCTTCCGCGCCCCCAACGTGCTCGAGGTTTTCTTCCAGATGATCTACACGATGGAATACGAGGTCTCCCAGTCGCGCCTGGAGATGGCCCACGTCACCCTTTTCCCTGACCTCAAAGGTTTCTCCTGGACCGAGCTGCACCGCGCCAAAGAAATCATCCAGGCCGGCGAACGCGCCTGCGAAGAAGCCCTCCCCCGCATCCGCGCCTTAGTCCCCAGCGCTCGACAATAAGCCGGGCGCCTACCGCGCTTCGGCGTTGGACAACATCAGGCGGGCTTGGGCGAGGTCGCCGGAGGCGATTTTAAGGAAGACCTCGCGGTAGCGGGCCAGGCGGCCACGGCGGCCGGAGGCGGTCTTGGCGAAGGAGGTGCGCGGGACCCATTTGATGGCGAGGTCCTCGGCATAAACGCGCCAGCGCGCGAGCACGACGCGCGACTCGGCGATGCGAAAGGGGACCTTGGAGTAGTCGGCGACGTCGCGCGACAGCTCGCGGCGCAGGAGCGAGTTCTCCCCGACGAGTTTCTCCACCTTGGCGGCCTGCGCCTCCCAGGCGTCGGTTTCGAGGATGGCCAAAGCTTCGGTCGCGTTCTCCTTGAGGGCCTTGAGGCGTTTGGCGTAGTTCTCGCCGCGGCGCAGGTAGGCGGCCTTGGCGTCGGGCGGCACGGGCGCGGCTTCGATGGCGGCGCGCAGCTCGGCCGTCATGAAGCCCTCCTCGTTTTCCACGCGGGAAAGCTCCTCCTCCAAAGCCGCGGCGGCAATCCAGCGCGCGCCGTCGCGCTGCAGCAGGCCCAGCTCGTGGAGCAGCTTGCGCGAGATGTTGTTGGGGTCGCGCGCGAGCTCGGCCTTGGCCATGAAGGCGGCGTGCGCGGCCCGCGCGCGCGCGACGGCCGCGGCGCGGCGCGCCAGGCGCGGCTTGAGCTTGTCGGCGCCGACCTGCGCGAGGAGCTTGGCTTCGAGATCCAGGTCGTCGAAGTCGCGCGCGCCGAGCGTGCGTCCCGCGAGCTGGGCGAGGATGGTCAGCCGCTCGCGGCGCAGGCGCTTCTCCAGGTTGTCCACGTCGAACTTCATGCCGAAGCCCGGGTAGGCCAAGGTCAGGTGGTCGAGTTTGCCCGTCTCGATGAGGGCCGGCGCGCCGGGCGGGCGGCGCAAGTTGAGCGCGCTTTGCATGGCCAGCAGCTGCGGGGAGTAACCGCGCAGGTTGCCCGCCGAGAGCCGGTCGTAATAGGTGTTGCCCAGCGCGGCGGAGGCCGGCACGCCGCCTTCGGGGTTCTTGGCCGTGCCGTCTTTTTCCATCGTGAGCACGCGTCCGCTTTGCGTGCCTTCGCCCTCGAACATGCTCTTGATGAGCTCCTGCTTTTCTTCCTCGGCCAGATCCTTGTTGTCGTCCTTGTTCATCAGGCGCGACTGGTCGCTGGCCTTCTTGAGCTTGTTGAACACGCCTTTGCGCGAGCCCGGGTTGAAGGACAGGCGCGTGCGCGTGGTTTTGAGCAAGGTGTTCTCGTAGCGGTGGCTGCCTTCGGCGTCGTCGCGGGCCAGCCCGATGGCCACCTGCGCGGCCGACGCTGGGTCGTCGGCGATCCAGGCCGCGAGCTCCTCGCGGCGGCGTTGGGGGTCGGTCTCCGCGCTGAAGCGGTCGCCTAAACGCGAGCGCATGATGCGCTCGATGAGCGCCTGCGCCACCTGCGGGTCGGCCTGCAGCTGCCGGCGCATCTCCTCGACCTGCTCGGCGTCGCCCGGGTCCACGGCCGCGCCGTCCACCTCGGACGGGGCGGCGCCGTAGTCGTCGGCCAAGGCGTTCCCGGCGTGCCCCGCGAGCAGGAGCGCCAGGAGCAGCCTCATTTGGCCGTCTCCGTGGAGGCCGCGAGCTCGAACACCACGCGCCGGCCGGAGCGCACGACGCCGTCGTCCTCGACGCGCGCCAGGCCCAAGGTCATGTCCGAGGAGGGGATGTCCTTGCGCAGCTTGCGCTTGAGGTCGAGGAAGGTGTGCGTCGCGCTTTTATCGGGCACCGCCCAGCGCGCCATCACGAAGCGGCCGTTGGGCGTCAGCGCGATGGACATCAGCCGCGGGAAGGACCCCGCGGTCATGAGGATGTTGCCGGTCCAGTCGCGCGCCATCAGGCTCCACGACCCCGCGACGCCCGCGCGCGTGGCGTAGAGCGCGGTTTTCCCGTCGTCGGACAACGCGACCGGGTCGCCCTGCTCGGCCGCGTCGGCGTCGCTGTCGCCCCACAACTCGGCGCCGCTCGCGCCGAACACGCGCAGGCGCCGGCGCGAGTCGAGCATCTTCGATTTGGCGTAGTTCCAGCCGATGCGCCGCTCCAGCAGCCAGGCCGCGCGCCCGTTGGCCGACGCGCCGGCCGTGACCTCGTTGACGACGATCTTGGCGCCGGCGTTTTCTTCCGAGGATTGCAGGCCGTGCTCCTGCACGAGCTCGCCGCTTTCGTCGTAGAGCAGCAGCGAGTTGCCCTGGCGCTGCCAGCCGGGCGCGTTGCGCGACGGCGCCATGTCCGGGAGCGCGGGCGGCTCCGTCGCGAAGGCCGAGGCGAGCAGCGCCGTCAGCAGCAGCGCGAGGCTCACTCTTCGCGCACCTGGATGACGACGATTTTGCCCTTGGCGGGCTTCTTGAACGCGCGCACGACGTAGGGGGAGGTGAACGCCTGCGTGGTGAAGCCTTTGGGCGAGCGCACGGTGTATTCGATGACGGTGTCGCCGTCCTTGAGCTTGGGTTCGGCGAACACCGCGGTCCAGCCGCCGGTCGGCTTCTCGCCGAGGAACACGGCCACGGCGGCGTAGGCGTTCGTGTCGAGCGCGGGCATGTCCTTGCCGATGACGCGCCACAACGCCTCCCAGCCGCGTTTGTCGCTGATGAGGCGGTGGCCCGATTCGTCGGGGCCGCCGTACTGGCCTTTCCATTCCATCGGAGCGGTCTCCTTTTTGGCCGGCGCGGGTTTCTCCGCGGCGGCCTTGGCGGCGGGCGCCTTGGGCGCGGGCGCGGCTTGTCCGGCGAGGGCGAACAACAAAGCGAGCTCAATCATGGCTGCCTCCTACGACGAGTTTGGGCATACGGATGGTCGGCTGGCCGTCGGACACGGGCACGTTCTGGTCGCCTTTGCCGCACGTGCCGATGCCCCAGCCCATGTCCCAGCCGACGCGGTCGATGGACAACAGGGCGTCGGGGCCGACGCCGAGCAGGTTGGCGTCGCGCACGAGGTGTTTGACCTCGCCGTTCTCCACCCAATACCCCTCGTCCACCTCGAAGACGAACTCGCCGGTGGCCGTGTCCACCTGGCCGCCGCCCATGCGCGTGACGAGCAGGCCCTTTTTAAGACCCGCGACGATTTCGGCGGGGTCGTGCGGGCCCGGGGCGATGTAGAGGTTCGACATGCGCGGCAGCGGGCGGTGGGCGAAGGATTCGCGCCGGCCGTGCGCGTTGCCGGGGCGACCGTCGCGCAGGGCGCTGGCGCGGTCGTAGAGGAAGTCCTTGAGCACGCCGCCCGACACCAAGGTCGTCGGCGCCGCGACGCGCCCCTCGTCGTCGAAGGCGTAGGAGCCGCGCTGGAAGGGCAAGGTCGGGTCGTCCACGACGGTGATGAGCTCGGGCGCGACCTTTTTGCCGAGCGCGCCGACGTAGGCGGGGGAGGAGCCTTCCTGGACGTGGTCCACTTCCAGCGAATGCCCGATGGCCTCGTGGATGAAGGTGCCGCCGGCCGACGCCGCGAGCACGACGGGCATCTCCCCGGCCTTGGCTTTGGGCGCGACGAGTTTGGCCGCGGCCCGCGCCGCCGCCGCGCGCGCGGCGGCCAGCGCCTGGCCGGAGTCGAGCAGTTCGAAGCCGCGCGCCCCGCCGATGGTCTCGTGCCCGGTCTGCAGCAGCCCGCCTTTCTCCATGACGATGGACGCCGAGAACACGACCGAGCGCCGCGTCTGGCGGTGGTCGGTGCCGTCGGCCGACAACACGCGCGTGGCGCGCGCGCGGTCGATGTAGGAGAACGTCGCCTGGCGGATGCTCGGGAACTCGGCGCGGATGGCGCGGTCGATGTCGGCGAGCAAGGCGGTTTTCTCGACCAGCGGCACGAGCGCCGGGTCGCGCAGCACCGAAGCCTCCACGCTGACGGCCGCGCCGAAGGTCGGCGCCGCGCCGCCCGCCGGCAGCAGGCGCGCGCGCAGGCGCAGCGCCGCCTCGGGGCCGAGGTCCTGGGCGTGGCCGAAATAGGTCTCGACGCGGCCTTCGCGGCGGCGCAGCAGGCGCAGGCCCAGGCCGTGGCGCGCGCCGGTGGTCACGTCCTGCACGCGGCCGTCTTCGAGCGCGGCCGTGGTCCACGAGGAATCCTCGAGAAACACCTCGCCCCCGTCGGCGCCCGACAGCGCGGCGGCGTAGGCGGCGGCGTCGTGGCGCGTGAGGCTCACGTCTTGCTCCGCGGCAAGGTCACGGTCACGGTCGTGCCTTCGCCCACGGCCGATTGCAGGCCCACCGAGCCGCCGTGCAACTCGGCCACCTTGCGCACGTAGGCCAGCCCCAGGCCCATGCCTTCCTGCTGGCCGGTGAAATCCTTCTCGACTTGATGGAAACGCGAGAACACCTTCTCGTGGTCCTCGGGGGGGATGCCGGGCCCCGCGTCGGCCACCGACAGCGCCACCCAGTCGCCTTCGGCCTCGATGCGCACGGCCACGGGGGGAGAGGTCTTGGTGTCGAACTTGACCGCGTTTTCGATGAGATTCTTGACCAGCTCGACGAGCATGGCGCGGTCGCCTTCGACGGTCAGGCCGGTGGGCTGGGTGTCCACGCGCGCCGAGCGGTCCTGCAGGCGGTCCTTGAGCGCCTTCAGCGCCTCGGAGACGGCCTCGTCCACGGGCACGGGTTCGCGGGCGACCTGGATGTCGGGGCTCTCCAACGTCGTGTAACGCAGGAGCTTATCGACGAGCTCCGCGAGCTTGGAGCCCTGGTCGGAAATCGTCTTGGCCGCCTTCAGCGTGATGGCGTCGGCCGACTTCTCGGTGAGCTCGAGCAGCAGGATCTCGGCGAAGCCGGTGACGGCGGCCAACGGCGTCTTGAGCTTATGGGAAATCAGCGAGAGGAAGGAGCGCTTCAGGCGCTCCTGGCGCCAGGCCTCGGTGTCTTCCCGGAACACGAACAGCCGCCCGCTGCGCTCGCCTAACGGCGCCCACGTGACGCGGCCGGCCAACACGAGCAAGGTCGGCGACTGGCGCACCGCGGCGAAATCCTGCTGCGGCGAGGCCCCCGACAGCAGGCTCGGCAAGGAGGGGGTGACGAGCATGTCTTTAAGTCCCGCCTCGATGGTGGTAAGTTCCCCGAGCTTCTTGTGCGCGGCGTCGTTGGCCAGCAGCACCCGTCCCTCGTCGTCGGTGAGCACGCAGCCGTCGGTCATCTGCGCGAAGATGGTCGCGAGCTTGAAGCGCTCCGCGCGCAAAGACGAGAACAGCCGCGCGTTGTCGATGGCCACGCCCGCCTGGGACGCGAACGCCTCGAAGGTGGCCTGGTCGTCCTTATCGAAGAGGCCGTCACGTTTGTTGATGGCTTCGAGCACCCCGATGAGCCGGCCCTTGAGCATGATGGGCACCGCCAAGATGGACCGCGTCGAGAAGCCCGATTGCGCGTCCATGGCCGCCGACCAGCGCCGGTCGGCCTTGGCGTCGTTGATGATCTCGGCCTTGCGGGAAGCGGCCACCGACCCGGCGATGCCCTGGCCCAGCGGGAGGCGGACTTTAGACGCCTGCTCGCCTAAGCCGAGGGCCACGTCGAAATACAACTCGTGGGTTTTCTCGTCGAGCAGGAGCAAAGACGCCGTCTCCGCGTCCACGACGCGGGAAGCCAGCTGGAGCACCGTGGTGAGCAGCTCGGAGAGCTCCAGCTTGGAGGAGAGCAGACGGCCCACCTCCAGCAGCAGCTCCAGGCGCTCGGCTTCGGTCTTGGCCATTAGGGTTACGCTATCAAATCCTCAGCGCAGTATAAGAGGAACCCGTTACAGCCGCAAGTCGGGCTAGGCGCCCGGCATGATAGTACGGATAGGCTCGCCGGCTACGCGATAGACCGTAAAATCGCGCCGATCTAACGTCATGACTGAATCGAACGAATCTCTATGGTAAACGTGGACGACGGCGGCGTCGGCCAGGTCCATTGGTAAGTCGGCGTATTGTTCGAGCAGCATGGACAACGCCACGATGTCGTTGCGGCCTAGTTCGACAACTTCGATTTGCGATCTCTTAAGCGCCCCCATAAGCCCGGATTGGGAGCGAGCGCCACGTCGGCTAAGGATGTGGCAGGCCTCCGTGATGGCCGGCCACACCGTCGCGAAGCGTCCTCGGAGCTTTTTCATCTCGGACACGGTCCAAGCATGCATCTTGTCGGAAGCGTCGAAAGCCGCCACCAGCGGCCCTGCGTCAGCGAGTACGCTTTTCATTCCGCTTCTGCCACTTCTGCCAGATGATTTCGCGAACTTGCTCGGAGGCGTTTTCCGAGGTGAATGGCCCGTCGGGGTGCTTGCTGCTGTCGAACATGCCGATCCAAGGCTTCAAACGCTCATAGACGGTGAGTTTTGTGAGCCGTTCATCATCCTTGAGCGTTCGTTCGAGCGAATCTCGCACAAGGTCGGAGCGAGACATGCCTTTATGACGCGCCATTTCCGCCACCCGCTCATCGAGGACGCCGTCGAGTCGTAGGGTCAGCACCTTTCTTTTCTTCTTAGCCATATGTAATACAAGTGTAATACGAACTTCATTTCCGGTCAACCCCCCGTCGGTCGCGGCGCATCGCCTTGAGCAAAGCCAGGTGCCGCGACAGCAGCAGGGCCTGGGCCTCGTCGCGCGTCTCCTCCGGGTACTCCAGCAGCTCCGCCATCTCGATCTGCTCCAACAGCTCCTTCGCGCTGTGAGTCTTTCCCATGGTCAGCCTCCCCGGGGACCGGGCTCGTTGGACCCGCCCCTACACTACATACGATTGAGCCCCCCAAAAAGTTCCCTCACCCCGGGAGAAAACGCTACGATACGCGCGTGCGCACGACCCTATTCCTCCTCGTGGCGGCCCTCCTGGCCGCGCCCGTTTCCGCCAAAACCCGCTTGAAGACCCTCCTCAAGGATTTCGAAGAAGGCAAAACCGCCGACCGCATCCGCCTGGCCCCGGCGCTCGGCCGCTACAAAGAAAACCGCGCCACCGCGCTGCTCATCGAGGCGTTCAACCCGCGCAAAGGCAATCCCAAAGAAACCGACGCGATCGTCCAGGGACTCGGCTTCTCCGGCGACTCGCGCGCCGTCGAGCCGCTCCAGGCCGCCTGGGATTACATGCGCACCACCGACATGCAGCTCGAAGGCGAGATGCCCGCCCACCTGCAGGTGCTGCGCTGGCGCATCTTAGAGGCGCTCGCCCGCATCGGCGGCGACCAAGCCGTCTCCACGCTTTCAACGGCGATCAACGACGCCGACTCCCGCGTGGTGGAAGAAGCCGTCCGCGGCCTAGGCGCCCTGCAGGTCAAAGACGCCGTGCCCGCCATCCAGACCTTGGCCGCCAAAGGCGGCAACCTGGGACAGACCGCCATCGAAGCGCTCGGCGCCATCGGCGACAAACGCGCCGTCTCCACGCTCGAGCAGCTGCTCGCCGGCAGCGACCGCTACGTCGAGGTGCAGGCGCGTTACGCCCTCGTCAAGCTCGGCCGCAAGGACCACCTGCGCTCCCTCGAGATGATCCTCGAAGGCGACCCCGGCGACGGCAAGGCCGCCATCCTCGCCGCCTATTACCTCGTCAAGCTCGACAAAACCAGCGGCCTGTCCTACCTCGACAGCCTCCTCAAGAAACGCGACGAGCCCCTGGCCTCCTTAGCCGCCGAAGCGCTGGGCAAAACCGGCAACGAGCGCGCCGTCTTGCCCCTGGCCGAAGCGCTTCGCCATACTGACGCGACCGTGCGCCTGATGGCCGTGCGCGGCCTCGCCCGCTTAGGCGGCGCCCGCGCCGTGTCCGCCATGGGCAAGGCCAAATCCGACTCCAACGCCGGCGTGCGCAACGCCGCCCAGCTGGGCCTGATGGAGTGGGGCGAGTTCGACTAGCCGAGGTTTATGCGGCCATGAGCGTGATGAATTCCCGGGGCGATATGATTTCAATCCCACGGAACGCTCCCAGCGGCCGCAGGTCCTTCATGTTGCCCGTTACGAGATAATGCGCCCGCGCCGCCACGGCGCATTCTAAAATCCGGTTGTCGGCGTCATTGCGCTTGACCACGTCCAGGCGCACGACCGGCGCGACCAGTTCGGCTAGTTGCAAAATGCGTTTCTCAACGACGACGCATTGCTCGAGGCTCAGCCCCGCCTTTGATTCGAGATTGCGGGTCAATTCGACGAGGATGAACGACGAGACGAACATCCGGCAGCGGCCCGACTCCACGAGCTCCCAGACGCGCCGGGTCCGCCCTTCGAACCCGATGGCCGACACCAGGACGTTCGTGTCCAAGACCACCCGGATCTCATTTGCGGCCCTCATCAATCATCGCCTCGATGTCTTGGAGGGTCCGCACGCCCCTCGCCGCGAGGTTGCGCCCCACCTGACGCCGGATGTCTTCGAAGCGGCGCTTGTTCTCGATGTAGTTGCGCAGCGCCTCCCGAATCAGCTCCGAGCGGGTTCGGCTCTCCTTGCGGGCCAGCTTCTCGGCCTCCAGCGACAAAGCCGGCGGCAGGCTGACGGTCCACTGAGCGGTCGTGCGCGGCATGGCTACCCCCATTACTTTCAACTACTAAGTAATTGTTGCTCTGAAACCGCCGTTTATCAAGGGTCTCCACACTTTACATACGATTGAGGGCCCTCAAAAGTTCCCTGAGCTCAATCGCGATAGGTGCGCTCGTTGCGCCGCAACACGCGGAGCACCAACACCTCGAGCCGGCCGTCATCCACGGAATATATCGCCCGCCAGTCGCCTTGCCTGACGCGATAATAGGGCGACCCCTTGAGTTTCACCGACCCCGATGGCCGCGGGTCGTTTTTCAGCCCCCAAAGCTTGAACTGCAACCGGGCGCGGTCGCTCGACGGCACGGCGTCTAGCTCTTTGCGGGCCTTATCGCTGAGCGATAGGCTCCAGGTCAACGCCTCTTGGCGATGTAGTCTTCAAACGAAACGGCCGACTTGGGATTCTTGTGGTAATCCCGCATCGCTTCGTCCGCCGCCCGGATGTCGTCCATGTCCTCTTTGTACGTCTGAACGATGGATTCCCGCAGAAGGTCGGCCATAGATTGTCCTTCGCGCGCCGCCAGCATCTTCAGCGCGCGATGGACCTTCTTCGGCAGGAATATCGTCGTTCGGATCATGGGGTCTTTGGCGGCCATAAGCCCAGTATGACATACAAACATACATATGTCAATCCCGGGTCTCGCCTCCTCCTACACTACATACGATTGAACCCCTCGAAAAGTTCCCAAAACCGCTATCCTACCCGCATGACCACCCCCATTTTGGCCCTCCTGCTGGCCCTGTCCGCCCACGCCGCCCCGCCCACCGTCGAACACGCCAAAGACTTCATCGAGAAGGCCGAAGCCTCGCTGCACGAGCTCGGCGTGGCCTCCGCGCGCGCCGCCTGGATCAACGCGAACTTCATCACCTACGACACGGAGAAGCTGTCCGCCGAAGCCGGCCTGGCCTTCACCGCCGAAGCGGCCAAACTCGCTAAAGAGAGCCGCTACTTCGACCGCCTGGAGCTCCCCGCCGACGTGGCCCGCAAGTTCCGCGCGCTGCGCCTTCTCGTCGAATCGCCCGCCCCGGCCGACCCCAAGGAGCAAAAGGAACTCGCCGACACCAAGGTCTGGCTCGACTCCACCTACGGCAAGGGCAAATATTGCCCCAAACCCGATGAGTGCAAGACGCTCGACGACCTCGAAGAGACGCTGCGCTCCAGCCGCGACCCCGCCGCTCTGCTCGACGCCTGGCAGGGCTGGCGCACGATTTCCCCGGTCATGAAGCCGCGTTACCAGCGTTTCGTGGAGCTGTCGAATAAAGGCGCCAAGGACCTGGGTTTTAACGATACCGCCGACCTGTGGCGCTCGGGCTACGACATGAAGCCCGACGATTTCTCCGCCGAGCTCGACAAGCAGTGGGAGCAGATGAAGCCGCTTTACGACGCGCTGCATGCTTATGTGCGCCGCCGTCTGCAGGACAAATACGGTAAAGACATCATCACCGAAGACGGGCTGATTCCCCAGCACCTGACCGGCAACATGTGGGGCCAGTCCTTCGAAAACATCTACGAGTTGGTCGCTCCTCCCAAAACCAAACCCGCCTTCGACCTCACCGAGCAGCTCAAGAAGAAAAAGCTCGACGAAAAAGAGATGGTCCGCTACGGCGAGCGTTTCTTCACCTCGCTGGGCTTCGAGCCTCTGCCCGCCACCTTTTGGGAGCGCTCCCTCCTCAAACGGCCTGCTGATCGCGAAGTCATCTGCCACGCCTCGGCCTGGGACGTGGAGAACTCTCAGGACCTGCGCATCAAGATGTGCATCAAGCTCAACGCCGAAGACTTCGTCACCATCCACCACGAGCTCGGGCACAACTTCTACCAGCGCGCCTACGAGAAGCAGCCCTTCTTCTTCCGCGGCTCCGCCAACGACGGCTTCCACGAAGCGCTCGGCGACACCATCGCGTTATCGGTCACGCCGGAATACCTCAAAACCGTCGGGCTGCTCGATAAGGTCCCGGGTTCGGAGGGGGACATCGACCTCCTTCTCAAAATGGCGCTGGAACGCGTCGCCTTCCAGCCCTTCGGCCTCCTCGTCGATAAATGGCGCTGGGACGTCTTCTCCGGAAAAACCAAGCCCGAGGACTACAACAAGTCCTGGTGGGCGCTGGTCCGCAAATATCAGGGCCTTAAGCCCGGCAACGAGCGCACCGAAGACCACTTCGACCCCGGCGCCAAATACCACATTCCCGGCAACACGCCCTACGCCCGCTACTTCCTGGCCCAGGTCTATCAGTTCCAGTTCTACCGCGCCCTGTGCAAACAGACCGGCCACAAAGGCCCGCTGCACCGCTGCAGCTTCTACGGCGACAAAGCCGCCGGCAAACGCCTCTCCGACATGATGGCCATGGGCGCTAGCAAACCCTGGCCCGAAGCCCTCTACGCCGCCACCGGCCAGCGCCAAATGGACGCCACCGCCATCGTCGAGTATTTCGCGCCGCTTAAGGCGTGGCTCGACGAGCAGAACAAGGGGCAGGTGGTCGGCTGGAAGGCGGAGTAAAAATTTGCGGAGAGGTGGCCGAGCGGTTTAAGGCAGAAGTCTTGAAAACTTCCAAGGGTTAACAGCCCTTCGCGGGTTCGAATCCCGCCCTCTCCTCCAGATTTGTCTATATCTGTGAGGCGCTGTGAAATGTGGGAGGCTGGCCGCGCTCAAAACTAGTGATGGAGGCA
This sequence comes from uncultured Elusimicrobia bacterium, assembly GCA_965283875.1. GTDB lineage: Bacteria > Elusimicrobiota > Elusimicrobia > UBA1565 > UBA9628 > GWA2-66-18. Next base: position 1,574,149 of record CBDIQC010000001.1, read on the forward strand.
GGGTGGCTGAAAAATTACAGCGAGAAAAGTTTGACGAATATACGAAGCAGCTTGAAGAAGTAATTAAGCGAATGCTTCAGCCGCTGGACGGTGTGCCGTTTCGGCTAGTTATTAATTCCCTATCCGCGACGAACGTAATCCAGATTGACGCGAACAGTGATGCCGACAAAGAGCTAATCGCTGCGCTCTCGGTGGTGGCTCACAATGCCGGAAGCGAAATCAACAAGCTCGGTATCATTCGCGGTCGCCCCAACGAAGTTGGCAATGATATTGAGCAGTTCGTTAAGGCGGCATTAATCCAAACGGGATTTTCGGCCGATGTCCCTGCTGCCCGAAGTGGCAAGAAGAAATCCACTGGTTATCCCGACCTTGAGTTTAAGGATAAGCATCACAGAACGATCTACATCGAGTGCAAGTCGTATAACATTGAAAATATAGCCACTACCCAGCGCTCCTTCTATCTGTCACCATCGGACGATTTTAAAGTGACGAAGGACGCGCTTCACATCGGTATTTCTTATGAGGTGTTCGTGGCGGGGCAGAGTCAGGGAGGCAATGTTTATAAGGTCAAACATTGGAAGATTGTCGACCTGGGGAAGCTTGCGGTTGATGTGAAGTATGAATTTAATTCGGATAATAAGCGCCTATACGCAAAGGCGAATATTCTTGCGCAAGCTGATTGTTAGAATCGGCAGATAGCAGTAAACTGCCAATAGCAATTATGCCTCGTCGCTAGGCACTTTGAGTGGTTGCGAAGACGTCCTAGCCGAGGCGCAGAATCTGAGCGGCCTGTGCGGGCGTGATGGCGAAAACGGTGCCCTGAAAGTTCCGCTTAAGCGCGCCCATCTCGCGGAGAATCTTGTCGCTCCGCATCGTCTCGATGGCTACTGGCTTTTTAAACCGACGAACTTCCGCTGTCTTGCTGGTGAGTAAGCCATAAAAGTCGCACTCGCCACCCATGGCAGGCGATGTCGTTAGGCGCTCAACGCCGGTGAAACCAACTTTAATTTCATAGATAAATATAACGTCGCCCTTTTTGGCGCCCCTGCCAAAACACCAGTAGTCACGCTTCTTGCGCGCTTCGCGAGTTACGGCCACCCAGTTTGTCAGCAGGGATTTTTCGGGACGCGTCTTTGGTGTCGCTTTCATGGTTTTGAGAATAGCACTATGCGGTTGGTGTTGGTGCCGAGATCGTTGTTCTTGACGCCCCAAATATTTGCGGTCTTGGTGAATTGCTGCTCGTTGATTATGACCGCCACGCACTCGAAGCCGGCAGCAACGCCGGCAGGAACGACGTGTTCGTCGAGCCTGATAGTTCCTCTTCGGACTTCGCCAACCTCAAACGCGACATAGCCGCCAGGGCGAGTGATTCTGTGGAGTTCTTGAAGTAGTTGGCCCATTGTTGCGGTCCACTGATCCACAGAGCGAGCCATTGTGATGCCGCGACCAACGGACTCAGCGTTAATGCCGTTGAACCAACAGCGCATCCAGTTGTCCTTCGCATAGGCCACAATGTCAAGAAACGGTGGAGATGTGACTGTTAACTGAACAGTATTTTTGGGGATCGCCATAGTTTTGCGGCAATCCCCTGTTAGCAATAGGGCATCGCGAGAAAAGGCCATCTTGCTGCGAATCTCATCGTTGAGGTCTGACAAAAGAACTCGCGATTTCTTGATAAGAATATTCTTAACATCGCGATACGGCGGAGTTTGCGCGCGCTTCTCATTGATTTTAATCTGTACTGAAGGCGTGGTGGCCTGATTTGGCGGCAGGGTGTATACGGAGAAGAAACCTGTAGAGTGCCCCGTGAGTCGGTTGGTTGCCACCATTCGAATCCATCGATCGACCTTGTCGATTTTCCCCGAAGCTTCCCTTGTCAGAAAGTAATTCCTGAGCGAAAGAATTTCTGACAGGGTGTCTTTGTGGAAAAACATCGAGAGGTCGATGTCCGAGGTTAATCCAGACGAGAATTTGATGGAGGCGATGCGTGAGAGCACTTCCGTGAAGGTCGGCACTTCCAGGCGCGGTCTGGTGAGGATTTCACTCAGAGGGTTGATGTCGTTGCCCAGCGGGCGGCGACCTAAGAGTGCGGCCTCCACCGCTGTTGTTCCTCGGCCAAGAAACGGATCGTAAACATGGTCGCCGGGCGCAGTAAGTAGGTTAATGAAGAATGCAGGTAGCTGCGGTTTGAAGCATGCCCTATATGAAACTTCGTGTAACGAGAGCGCTTGCCGCTGTTGAGCAGTCCAGAACTCATTTTTATACTTCTTGAATTGGATTCGAGCGCACTCCTCGTTAGAGACCTTGCTTCTGCTTGCGCCGGGGCCTAGCCTGAAATTAGCGAGATACTCGTGAATCGATTTTGTATTGAGCTGGCCGGCGGGCTTGTTGCGGCGCACGGCAATCGTCATCGGCATATCCATATTCTATTACTTTCCTCCTCGGCCCACCGAGTTGAATTGTCGAGGGTGAGCTCATTATGTCAGCATTCCAGAGTACGAATCCTGTCATAAATATCTAGGCATGTACAAGTGACAAGTTATGGCACGAGAACCAGATGGCGTTCTGCGGTGGGACCTCAAAAAGGCTTCGCGAGCGCTAAAGTTGACGTCCGGTGAAGTGCATGAATATTTTACAGATGGCCGACGCGTGTCCTTTATTCTGGAACGAAGAATTGCGAGAGAAGTGCTGAGGGGGAGGCTGGCTGAAAGTGAAGGTGCTGCATACGACCTGCTGGATCCCGAGGGTGGCAAGTGGGAAGTGCGCTCCATCACCCAGGGGGGCATCTACTTCTGTCCTTCTTACATGGTTGGGTCTAGTCGAAAGTTTGACCGCAAGGGATTTCTTCGAAAACTGGCGACAATAAAGGGCTACATTGTTTCAGACGTGGAGCTGTTTCCGGCGGTTCCATTCTGGACAATCAAGGCAAAAGCAGTCCGTAAGTGGTTTGATGCGGGGCTCTTGGGACCGTCTACGAAAATATCTCGAGATAAGGCGCTTTCACTGATTAACGCGTAGATCCGCACCTTACATACGATTGAGCCCCCATAAAAGTTCCATCTACGACCGCATTCGACTAGCCAATCCCAGCAGTCTCTCCTGCCAGCCCCCCGCGCCGTATTTGTCTGCATAACGAGTAATTCTTTCAAGAAGCGCGGGATCCCAGCGCAACCTGGTTCCGTCGAGGTTTCTTTGGAGGGCACGGAGAAGGCTTTGAAAGCCGCCACTTCCCACGACCGGAAGCGAAAGCATCTTAACTTCGTCGGGCGTCAAGTCAATCGAGTTCACTGGGGCCTCTTTTGCGATGCTGCGGCGTATGCTGCGGCGAAGCTACTCATCGGGCATAAGTCTCTTATTTTAATGAAACGACACCGGTAGCCTCCAGCGCCACCAAACTTCGATCCAAAATCACGCAGCGGCGCAGCTTTAACATCTTGGTCGGTTGCCCATCCAGATATATAGGCCGATGTTCCTGAGATGAGTTCCGTGGCCCTGGAGTCCGGCACATCCAAGATTATTTGCACATAGAGGTCGGGTGACTTGGTTTGCGCGTAGTCTTCGCGAACTAAAAGGTTTAACGTATCTCGAAATGGGAAGCTGCTTGTCTTAATTTCAACGATACCCCTGAAATCGGGCACGCCCATATTTCGCCCAACTTCGTTGTTGCGCCAGTCATTGGTAAACCACTCGGAGAAGACAAGTTCTCCAACAATTCCTGTCAGCGTATCGATTACGGAAGCCCTGGTTCGAGCTACGCGGACAGCCCTCTCCATATTTTTTGCGAAGATGAGCATGTCAGCAGTCAAAGTAATTTTAGGGTAAATCAATTGGGCAATAATTGCTCAGAGATGTCTGCTTAGAAATATCTTGTCGCGGTGGAAGTCGAGGTGGTGGCGCTGCTGGCGGGTGAAGGGGCGGAGGATGACGGAGGACTCGTCTTTGACACCCATGCGGGCGAGAGATTCGCGGTCGGAGCGGGGGGAGATAAGGAGCGAGCCGTCGTTTTTGAAGGTGATGTGGCCGCGGTCGAAGAGGTGGTCGATGGAGGGCGTCAGGAGTAGGCCGTTTTCGCCGGCTAGGCGTTCCTTGTTGTCGCTGTGGCGCCAGGGTTTGATGTGGCTGCCGATGAGGTGGTTTGGGTTGGTCACTCCCGTGACGCGGCACCCCTCCTGCTCGACTTCCCAGACGTTTTCTTTGAACGTGCCCTGACCGATACGGGCGTTCACGAGGGACCGCTTCTCGGTCCTGTCCAGCGTGGGGCTGGAGATGATTTCCTTCTGCAGATGGTCTTCCCATTCTTTGATGGGGGCGGAGCTGGCGATGGGGGCGGGTAAGGAGGCGGCCAACTCGCCGCGCAGGGCGGAGACGGTTTCGCGGTCGGAGGTTTCGAGGAGGCCGAAGAGGACTTGGGCGAAGTCCTCGGGAAGCTCGAAGAGGTAGTGCATGACGCCGCGGCCGTCTTGCTGGAGGGGTGAATAGCGCTCGGGCAGAAGGGGGCGCAGCACGTCCATGTGGCGGCTGGGTTTAAGGGCGCCGGCGAGCTTGGTGTAGCGGACGTCCACGCGCCAGCCGTTGGAGCGCCAGCGGTTGCCTTCCTTGCCGAATTCCTCGGGGACGACGCAGTCGTAGCCCGGTGAGAGCGCGAGGCCGACGGCGGCGATGGTGCTTTGGTGGAAGGAGAAGATGACGTCGCCGGGGCGGATCTCGCGCATGCTGTCGTAGGCGTTCATGCGGCGGTTGTTCTGGGTGGTCTTGGGCGACCACATGTAGCCGCCGCCCACCTCATGACGGAAGGTGCGGTTCTGGTTGACCCACCAGTAGCGGCGAGGGGGAGAATCGGCCAAGCGCGATAGTTTAGGGGAATGGCGCCGGAATTCAAGGGAACTTTTCGGGGGGCTCAATCGTATGAGTAGTGATGACCTCCTTGGCTGGATACGCCGGACTTCTCGAAGACATCAAGACCCGCTTGCGGGTGGCGCGACTGCGGGCGGCGGTTTCGGTCAATCGAGAGTTGATGCTGCTCTATTGGTGGATGGGCAATGAGATTCTGCGGCGGCAGCGCACGCAGGGATGGGGGGCGAAGGTTATAGAGCGGCTTTCGCGGGACTTGAAGGCTGAGTTTCCAGACATGAGGGGGCTCTCCTCTCGGAATCTCAAATATATGCAGAGATTCGCAGCGGTATGGCCTGATGAGGCAATTGTGCAACGGGTCGTTGCACAATTGGGCTGGGGCCAGAATATCGCCCTTCTTGATCGAACGATGAAGGTGCAGGAGCGTGAGTGGTATGCGGTGGAAGCCGCAAAATACGGCTGGAGTCGTCCTGTTCTGACCCTTCAAATCGACTCCGACCTTTACGGGCGGCAGGGAAAGGCTGTGACGAATTTCTCGCGGACCTTGCCGCCGGCTCAATCGGATATGGCGCAGGCACTGCTCAAGGACCCGTATTCGCTTGAATTTTTGGGCTTGGGTGGCGACGCGGACGAGCGGGTAGTCGAAAGCGGGCTGCTGGGCCAGTTGCAGAGATTCCTGCTCGAGTTCGGTTCTGGATTTTCTTTCGTGGGGAGGCAGGCCAGGCTGCTAGTGGGTGGCGACGAGTTTTTCATCGACCTGCTTTTCTACCACCTGCGCCTACGTTGTTTCGTGGTCGTGGAGCTAAAAGCCGGGGCGTTTAAGCCGGAGCACGCGGGTAAGCTGAATTTCTACCTTGCGGCGGTCGATGACCAGTTTCGCCATCCGGAAGATCGGCCGAGCATCGGGATAATCCTGTGTCGGGAGAAGAACAGCGTGGTGGTGGAGTATTCGCTACGCGCCATGGGAAAGCCGATTGGCGTCGCGACTTACATGCTGACGAAGGTGCTTCCGCGGGAGATACGGGGGGCCTTGCCTAGTCCGGGAGAGCTGGCAAAGGCGTTGAAGTAGTCGGGCAGCCTAGCGGACGTTTGCTATCGCAATCTGCGATAGCAAATGAATGGGAGCCTGACGCCGCTTACGGCCGCTCAAAAACCAAGATGCCGTTGCGGCCGGCGGCCAGCAGGCGGCCGTCGGGGGCGAATTCCAGGCGGGCGATGGACTGGCCGCGCGTGTAGAGCCAGCCTTTGGGGACGAAGGTGGCGTCGCGGTCCATGACGAGTTGGCCGGTGGTCAGGTCCCAGGTGATGACGCGTTCGGGGTTGGGGCCGTTGAACTGGCCGGGGGCGGTGACGACGGCCGAGAGCATAGTGCCCTCGGCGTTGGTCAGGTAGGGGGAGATCTTCCAGCCGCTGGGAATTTCGAGCGAGCGCAGCGTTTCGCCGGTTTCCAGGTCGTAGATGTTCAAACGACCGCGGTCGGCCCACAACACGGCGGGGCGGCCCTGGTAGCGACCCAGTTTGGCCGACAGCTCGGGATACCAGCCGTATTCGCTGGCCGGGTTGCGCTGGCGCCACATCGACACCATCATGCGCAGCCAGCCCGGGGTGATGTCCTGGGGCGCGGCGGGGTTGGCGACGCTCCAGACGCTTAAGCGAGGCTCGCTTCTGCCGTGGGCGGACGCGAGCAGGCGGTCGCCCTGCAAGTCGAGCAGGTTGGAGTTGTCCAAGCGCGACAGGTCGGTGCCGTCGGCGCTGAGAAGACGGACGGCGGCGCCCAGGTGGTGGCCCTGGTCGTTACGGATGACGATAGGCGAGGCGTAGAAGCGGCCTTGCGGGCCGTCGGCGTTCGCGGTCAACACATAGGCGTCTTCGACGCGGGCGGTGGAGACGGCGTCGGCGGGGAGCATGACGGCTTTGCCGGTCAGCGCGAAGCGGCGGATGAGGTTGTAGGAGGAGCTCTTCTCGCCGACTTTTTCATCGTGGAGCGTGGTGATGAGGAGGCTGCCGTTATCCCAAGACACGCCGAGCGAGTTGGCCAGATCGCCGTAGAGCTGGCGGGCGTCATCGAGCTCGATGGTGGTCACCAGCGCCTTGGTGGCGGCGTCCCAGACGCGGATGCGGCGGTCGCCGGTGGCCTGGGCGATGAAACGCCCGTCGGGGCTGGGCGCCAGCTGGAGGACCGTGTTGTCGCCGGAGGCGGCTTCGAGGAAGGCGGGCTCGGCGCCGCGGATTTCGGGGCGAGGGTCAATCACGCCGTCCATACGCGTGTTGAGGACGATGTCGAGGGAGGCGGCTTTGTCGGCCAAAGCGCGCCAGACCGAGACGGCCTGCGCGCGCAATTCGGGGCGGGCCTTGAGAACCGGGGCGTCGGCGATGGAGGTGAGGAAGTGGAGGGCGCCGTCGGCCAGCTGGGCGACGATGTTGCGGTCGTTGAGGCGGGTGGTGGCGCCCGAGAGGAAGGAAAGGACGTTGGCGACGTAGGCCGCCTCGTCGAAGCCCGGGATGGTGCCGGAGTAGAAGTTGTGGAAGCCCACGGAGAGCAAGACGCGGTCGATGACGGCGTGGCCGTCGAGGCGACGGTGGCGTTCGAATTGTTCTTCGATGTCTTTGCGCAGGCTGGCGCGGATCTGCGCGACCTGCTCTTCGGTGTAGGGGCGGCCGGCTTCCTGGGCCTGTTTGACGTAATAGGCCACGTTGCGTTCGACGCCGGCGTAGTCGCGCGCCATCTGCTTCTGCTTGTGGAGCGCCTGCAGCTCGGGCCAGCGGTCTTGGAAGGAGGTCAGCAGGTCCAGCAGCGGCTCGACGATGGAGACGCCGGAGGACGGCAGGCCGAGCATCAACAGGAGCTCGTTGCGCGACTCGGACAGGTCGGTGCGGTAGGGGCGCCACAGGTAGAGGCTGCTCGAGTGCCGACCGCCTTCCACGTGGGTGTAGCCGCCGCTGCGGCTGGAGCCGTGCCAGTTGTCGCCGTCTTTGTCTTTTTCATCGCGTTCGGGGGCGAGCAGGCCTTGGCGCATCTCTTCGATGGAGCCTTCGAGGTCGGCGAGCCAGGTGCCGACGTAAGAAGGCGCGCGGTCGGGACGGGCGGCGATTTCAAGGCCGGCGAAATCGGCGTGGGGCAGGACCTGCATCAAGACGCGGCGCGACTGCGGCGTGTCCAGGCGATCGACCGTCTCGAGCGCGCGTTGCAGGTGCGCGCGCAGCGGGGCGAAACGAGCGAGGATGGCGGGGTTCTTCAGGCCCTGCTGGGCGCCTTCTTCGATGCCCGCCCAGCCGGCGTCTTCGCCTTTGGCGGCGTGTAACGTCTTGCGCAGGTCGGCGCGCGCGGCGCCCTGGACGAGGTTGAAGGCGTTGACGGCGTCGGCGGCGATGCCGTAGAGGGGGAACACCAAGGCGTCGCGCGTCTCGACGGGAAGCGCGGCGAGGCGTTCGGGGCCGACGGCTTCGAGCATGGTGGCCAGCTCGGCGAAGGCGGTCCAGCGAGAGGTCAAGGTGCCGGTCTTGATGCGCTCGGCGTAACCTTTCAGCGTCTCGTTGTCGGGCAGCTCGGGGGCGACGCGGCGCGAGCCGAGCGCGAGCAGATCGGAGAGCGAGCGCACGTCGGCGTTTTCGAGGGCGGCGAGTTCGGCCAGCACCTCGTCTTTGACCGCGCCCTGCACCTCGAGGGCGAAGGTGTCGGCGAAGATTTCGGCGGGGCCGTCGCGTTCCAGGCCGCGGACCGTGCCTTGGCGGCGTTTGACGATTTCTTCGATCTGTTTGGAGAGGTCGTAGCCGCGGCTGCGGCCTTTTTCATTCTTGATAGCCTGGATGAGGATGATTTCCGTGCCGCGCAGCTGGCCGGCCACCTGCTCGGCGGCCGCGGCGGGGGTCAGCGGCGTCGCGGAGGGGACGGGCGCGTCGGCGGCCGCGGTCAAGGAGAGAGGGGTTAAGGAAGTCGTAGGCAGCGCGCCCATGGGCGAACCGCTGAAGGCGGGGGTGAGGCGGGCGGCGGGAGACGTCGCGGGGGCCGAGAGGCGCACCGTGCCCGTGCGCAGCGCCGCGGCCGGGATACGCACGGTGGCGGAAGCGGGAATAGAGGAAAGGAGCAAAGAGGCGATGACCAGGAGTTTCATTGCCATCATTTCACTAATTTCCCGGGAATTCTCTCAGGGTCCAAGGTCCCGTGGGGCGCGAGTCTTTTGGCCCAACAGAGTCGGGTGGAGGGAACTTTTGGGGGTCCTCAATCGTATGTAGGGTATGGGGAACCTGTTATACGACCGGGTCAGGGGCATCATCGAATCCGCGCGCGTGGGAGCGGCGCGGTCGGTCAATACGGCGCAGGTGGTGGCCAACTGGCTGGTGGGGCGGGAGATCGTGGAGGAGGAGCAGAAGGGGGCGAAAAGGGCGGGGTATGGCGGGCGTGTATTGGAGCGGCTTTCGCGGCGACTAACGGCTGAGTTTGGGCGAGGGTATTCAGTTCAGCAACTTCAGTATATTCGTCGATTTGCCATTGAATTTAATGAGCTTCTTGGGATGAAGGCAATTCCCCACGCACTGCGTGGGGAATTGGCCCTGCAGGTAGAGATGAGAGATTTGATTCGTCACGCGGTGTGTGACGAATCATGGCGACCGGGCCAATTGAGCCCGCTACTATCGTGGACTCACTATAGGACGTTGCTGAGGGTCGAAGAGCGAGAAAAACGTGACTTTTACGAGATTGAGGCCATCAAAAACGCCTGGACTGGGCGGGAGCTTGAACGTCAGATCAACAGCTTTCTTTATGAGCGCTTGGCGCTGAGCAAGGACAAGCCGGGCGTGATGGAACTCGCGACGAAAGGACAGCAAATCATGCGGCCGGGTGATATCTTCAAGGACCCGCTGATTCTGGACTTCTTGGATGTGCCGGTGACGCCGATGCTTAGCGAGTCGGATTTGGAAGCGGCGCTCATCGCCAACATGCAGAAGTTCCTGCTCGAACTGGGGAGGGGGTTCGCTTTCGTATCGCGTCAGGAGCGGCTGACCTTGGACGGCGACCACTTCTACGTGGACCTGGTGTTTTATCACGCGGTGCTCAAGTGTTATGCGCTCGTGGAGCTCAAGGTGGGCAAACTCACCCACCATGATCTCGGGCAGATGCTTCTGTACGTGAACTACTTCGACCGGGAGCGGCGCACGTTAGGCGACGGGCCGACCTTGGGCTTGATCCTGTGCACGGATAAAAACGACGCGGTCGTGCGTTATACGCTGGGTGAGTCGGGTCGAGCCGTCTTCGCCAGCCGATACAAGCTGCACCTGCCCAGCGAGGAGGAGCTTCGCGCGGAGGTCAGGCGCGAGCTGCGCCTGTTCGGGAGCGGATGAATAATGTTTATGCGAATGTCACACAAGCGCTACGGCCGGATACGCCGGCGCTTGGTATTCTTCATGACATCATGAGAAACCAATGCGAGGCGACGGCGCCGGCGAGCACTTATACGGCGGCGCACCGCTGCCTGAAGAAGGGGAAAAAGAACGGCGGCCGTCGGTTATGTCCGCATCACGCGCGCATGGAGCATGTGCCGGTGTGGACGGCGCAGGAAGCGATGGCCGCGCGGGCGTAGCCTGGCGTCGGCGGCTACTCGAGGGCCATCCGGCAGAACACCACGTTCTCGCGGCGGGCGGCGCGCTGGACGGCGCGCAGGCGGGCGAGCGTCTCGTTCATGGGAACGAGCAAAGACGTGATGACGTCGATGTCGCCGCGGATGGACTGGGCGCAGATGGAGCGCGCGGTGCGGGCGGCTTCCAGGCCGATCTCCGGGGTGGCGGCGTAGCGCCAGGGCACGAGCACGTCGTAGTCGCGGTTGAACGCGTGCAGCGCGCGGCGGTTCTGGCCCCAGAGCGTGTAGCAGGCGCGGCCGGTGCAGCCGGTCTCGGAGATGATGCGGATGCGCTGCATCTGGCGGCAGAGCACCGGCGTGGTCTGGCAGTCGAGGCGTTCGGCGGGGGCGCCTTCGTCGGACGCGACGGCGAGAGTCGCTTCGGGGGCGACGGCTTCGGCGGCCAAGGTGGCCTGCGGCGCTTCGGGAAGCGCGGTGAGCGCGACCGGGTTCAAGAGGGAGTCGAAGGAGGCGTTTTCAGCCGCGGCGGGGGCGGCGAAGGCGACGGCGCAGCACAAAGCGAGCAGGCGGGGCATGTGAGTCCTCCTAGTCCGTTGGGCCCATTTACGAGCTGGGCCCTATGGGCAGATTATATATTGAAACAGGAGGGGCGCGACGCGCGTTTGGGGCGTTAAACCGTCGCGAGCGCCGGGTAGTCGGTGTAGCCTTTCGGGCCCGGGGCGTAGAAGGTCGCCGGGTCGGGCTCGTTGAGCGGCGCGTCGAGCTGGAGGCGCCGGGGCAGGTCGGGGTTGGCGAGGAAGGCTTTGCCGAAGGCGACGGCGTCGGCTTCGCCGGCGTCGAGCAGCCGCTGGGCGGCGGCCTTGTCGATTTTTTCGTTCGCGATGTAGGCGCCGCCGAAGATTTTCTTGAGCGCGGGGCCGATGCGGGGCTGGTCCTGCGGGCTTTCGCGCGCGCAGAGGAAGGCGAGTTTGCGCCGGCCGAGCTCGGCGGCGAGGTAGGAGAAGGTCTTAAGCGGGTCGCTATCGCCCATGCCGTGCGCGTCGCAGCGCGGGGCCAGGTGCATGCCGACGCGCCCGGCGCCCCAGACGGAGATGCAGGCGTCGGCGACTTCGAGGTGCAGGCGCGCGCGGTTTTCCAGCGGGCCGCCGTATTCGTCGGCGCGTTTGTTGGAGCCGTCCTGCAGGAACTGATCGAGCAGGTAGCCGTTGGCCCCGTGAATCTCGACGCCGTCGAAGCCCGCGGCCAGGGCGTTTTGCGCGCCGAGCTTGAAATCGGCGACGACGGCTTTGACCTCGGCGGTTTCCAGCGCGCGGGGCACGACGTAGCGTTTCTTCGGGCGCATGAGGCTGATGTAGCCGTTGATGGCGATGGCGCTGGGCGCCACGGGCAGGGCGCCGTTAAGGAAGGAAGGGTCGGAGACGCGGCCCACGTGCCACAGCTGCAGGAAGATGCGCCCGCCGGCGTCGTGCACGGCCTTCGTCGTCAGCTTCCAGCCATCGACCTGCTCCTTGGACCACACGCCGGGCGTGTCGGGATAACCCGCGCCCATGGCCGAGACGATGGTGGCTTCCGTGATGAGCAGGCCGGCCGAAGCGCGTTGGGCGTAATACTGCGCCATTAAGGCGTTGGCGACGCGTTCGACGCCGGCGCGGCAACGCGTGAGCGGGGAGAGCACGACGCGGTTGGGCAAGGACAGGTCGCCGAGCTTGACGGGGTCAAAGAGGGTGGGCATGCGGAGATTATACCGCCGCCGGCGGCGTCAACGCGGGTCGAGGGCTTCGACGAGGGCTTCGGTGACCTCGGCCATGCGTTCGTAGTCCAAGGTGTCGGGCGTGTCGGTGTGTTCGTGGTAATGCGGGTTGCGGTAGAAGGCGGTGTCCGACAACATCACGGCTGGAAAACCCTGATCCCAGAAGCTGAGCTGGTCGGACATCGCGAGGCCGGAGAACACGCCGGGCAGGATGCTGCGCTGCAGCGGGAAAGGCGAGGCGGCCTTCCACGCGGCGGCGAACGGCGGCAGCAGGTAGCGGCTTTGCACGTTCGACACCAGCCCGACGTAATTCGCGCGGCCGGGATAGAACAGGTGCATAAACGGCGGATACAGCTGGGAGCGCGGCTTGTCATTGTAGAAGCCCAGCATCTCGAGGCTGAGCATGGCGTGCACCTTCACGCCGTTCTCCTTCATGAGTTTGGCGTAATGCACGCTGCCCATGTTCTGGGTGCCGAAAGACGGCGGCTCCTCGGTGCCGAAGGCCACGAAGCGGATGTCGCGGTCGGGCTTGCGCGTTTTGAGGATGCGGGCGGCTTCGATGAGCACGGCGACGCCGCTGGCGTTGTCGTCGGCGCCCGGGGTGCCCGGCGCGCTGTCGTAGTGGGCGCCGACGATCCACGCGCCGTTTTTGTCGGCGGGGGCGACGGGCAGGACGGCTTCGACGTTGTGGAACTGCGTGCCGTTCTTGATCTGCGCGAGCCACAACGAGCCGTAGGCGAGCTTTTTGGGCTTGTAGCCGGCGGCGGCGAATTGGGCGGCGATGTAATCGCGCGCCTTGGCCTGTTTGGCGGGCTGATAGGCGTCTCGTTCGCCGATGGTCTCGGCCAGCATCACGACGTGGGCGCGCAGCTTCGCGGCGAGGGGCGAAAGCGTCTTGGGGTCTTGGACGGGCACGGGCGGGGCCATTTTGCTCAGCAGGACCTGGCGCTGGGCGCGGTCGGTCATGAGGAAGACCGGTCCGGTGACGAAGAAACCGACGATGGCGAGGATTCCGAGCGTCACGACGATTTTAAGGATTCGGGGCGGCGGCGGACGCGGGGTTTTGGGGCGGGTGTCGAGCCAGGCCTGAAGGCGCTCGACAGAGGCGAGCGGGAGAATCACGCTCCAGACGACGCCGAGGCAGATGCGCACGACCTCGCTCGAAATCTCGCGGATGAAAATGCCCGTGGCGATGCCGACGGCCAAGAGTAGGAAGTCGGCGCGATGGCGGCCCAGCCAGAACACGAGGGCGAGCGCGGCGAAGCTCATGTCGATGGCCCAGGACGCCAGGTGGTAGCCGCGGGTCGTTAAATAGACGGCCCAAGCGGCGGCGCCGAAGGCGACGAGGTTCGCGCGCAGCGGCGTCCACCAGCCCGCGGCGCCCAGGCGGCTTTGCAGGAGGAACACGGGCGCGGCCAGGCCGGCGGCGGCGGCGAGTTTGAAGGCGCAGCGGTCGAAGCAGGTGAGGATGGTCGCGTGGCGGGCGATGCCGATGCATAGGAGGAAAAGCAGGACGCTCAGAAGCGGCGAGCGCGCGGAGGGTGTTTTGAGGGCGAAGGTCGCGGCCCATTGCGCGGCGACGGAGGCGGCGAGGATGGGGAAAATCCAGTGATGGTGGGCGGCCTGGAAGGCGGGAGACGTCGTTAAGGCCAAGAAGAGGAGGAGATTGGCGATGACGACGGCTGCTGCCCCGCGCACGGGGGCAGGATAACCCCGGGCGAGCCGCGGCGTCAAGACGCGAGCCGGCTTTAGGTCCTTAGCCCTCCGCGGCCTAGGGTCCATTGCCGCGCCCGTCGGGGACCTTCGGCCCGGGGTGAGACGGGTGTTACTTCGCTAGGATTGGCCCAGCTTCGCCATATCAGGGAGATTCTCATGAAACGCAACCTTTCGCTGGTCCTCGCCGCTGTTTTGTCCACGTTGAGCATGGGACCGGCCGCCTCGTCCGCTTTGGCCCGTGTCGTCGCCCCGGTGCGCGTCAACGCGCCGACCGCGAGCGTGCGAGCCATTCCGGTCCCCGGCCGCGTCATGGGGATTACGACGTTGTCCGCGACGCCGCTACTCGTGACGCCCAACTTGACGGTCGCCCCCGCCATCGCGCCTTCCATCGCCGCGATCGCCGCGGCCGCCGCCGCCCCGGCCGACGCCCCCGCGGGCGCCCCGACTCCCTTCGGGCGCACCATGGCGGCCTTGTCGGCCGAAGCCGCCCCGACCGCGGACATGAGCGACTCCCAGTCCCGTGAGGCCGCCGGCACGGACTTCCAGAACCGCATCGGCCAGAGCGATGGCGAAGTCGAACTGCTTCTTTCGGCTCCCGAAGGCGCCGGGCAGGTCATGACCGAGGACGTTTATCCCATGTCCATGGCCGGGCCCGGCGTGAGCCTGCGTTCCCAGGGCGCGGCCATGGAGCGCCAGCTCGAGAAGCTCGGCGTCTCGCGGGGCACGCTCGAGGCGCACAACGCGCGCGCCATCGGCGCGGTCGCCAAGATCAACACCGCGGTGCTTAAGGTCAGCGCCGCCGACGCGGAAGTGCTCAAAGCCGTGCTCGAGGCGCAGGGCCTTCAAGTCCAGCAGGGCCGCACCTTCGAGGTGCCCAAGCCCCAGGCGGCCGAGCCCAACGCGCGCAGCGTCGGCCTCAAGGAGATGTCTCGCATCATCAACGCGGACAAGCTCCAGGCCGAGCTGACCAAGGTGCTCGGCGACCCGGACGCGAAGCCGACTCTCTTCGCCCGCGCCAAGAACTGGCTGCGGCGGGCCGTCGGCGCCGCGGTCGAGAATCCCGTGCTGCCCTGGGCCGTGCTCGACACGTGGGCGGCGGTGGCCCACCCCTACCTCGCGGGACGTTTCACCAAGGGCGTCGATAACAACCCCGACCGCGAGACCCACGGCACGCACACGGCCAGCACGGTCGTCGGCGTGGACCGCTGGAACTTCGCGGGCCGCGTCTATAACATCTTCCCCGGCGGAAGCGCCTCGGAAAGCGACATTCTATTCAAGTTGAACATGGCGCAAGAAGACGGGGCTTTGGGCACGACCAACTCCTGGGGCGACGGCTCCGGCAACCCGGCGGGCGCCATCGAGAAGCTCTTCATCAAGGGCGCCGAGGGCGGCATCCACCACTCCGTCTCCGCGGGCAACGCCGGCCGCCCGAACTCCGTCGGCGGCCCGGCCATCGCGGTCTATACGACCGACCTCGTCGTCAACGGCAAGGTCATCGGCAAGGTCGAGCGCATCAAGGCCGTCGCGGCGTCCGACGCCGACAAACGCACGGCGAGTTTCTCCTCGCGCGGACCCGGCAGCCGCATCACCTCCACGAAACCCGAATACAAGGACTACCCGCAGAAGCCCGACGAGTCGGGCGTGGGCGTCAACTTGATCGCCGCCGTGCCCACGGGCGCCGTCGTGCCCGAGCTGGGCGGCCCCGGCGCCTCCATGTCGGGCACCTCGATGAGCAACCCGGGCGTGTTCGGAGCGTTCCTCCTGCTGACCCGCGGCATCCTCGTGCTGCTCAAGGACGGCCTGCCGGAGGGGACCACGGCGGCGCGCACGCAGCTCGCCATGGACATCGCCCGCTACGCGATGACCCAGACCGCGGAGAAGGTGGCCGGCCCCAACGAGGTCGGCGACGGCTTCATCAACGTGTGGGCGGCCTTCGAGCTCGCTCGCAAGATTCTCTCGGACGCCGCGACGAGCCGCTAAACAGGCCTGCGGCCGCAAAAAAATCGCCCGCCCGACCGGAGGACGTGTTCTTCGGAAAGGCGGGTGATTTTTTTGATCAGCCCCTGGCGAAAAACGGACCTTCCCTTTATACTTCCGGTCCCGGCGTATCGCGACGCGCCGGAATCCACGCTGTTCGGAGGCCTGGTGGCTGATCCGAGAGAAGAAGTGATCGTGGTGCCGGAGAAGGGCTCCTACCTGTGGCCGGGCCGCGAGACGCTCGACGCCCGCACGCGCATCCTGCTCGAGTCGCGCACGATGGAGGACCTGCTCGAGGCGTCGGGCACCCTCGAAGCCGAGAACCTGGAATCCGTGCTCGGGTTCTGGGAATACCTGCAGGCGGACTGGCGCTGGCTGCACGACCCGGTCTTCCAGAAGCAGAACCCGCAATATTTTTCCTGGCACGCCGCCTCCCTGCGGGAGCGCGGGCACTACTTGCGCGAGACCAAGTGGCGAGGCGACATCCCCGAGACGGATGCCATCTCCGACTACTTCGAGGTGCTCTGCAACTAGGGCATGGCGAGAAAACCCAGAATCCTCCTCGTCGAAGACCAGCGCGAAATCGCCGACACCCTGATGGAGTGGCTCAAGAGCCGGGGGTTTCGGCCGGCGCTCGCGCATTGCGGGCTGACGGGGCGCGCCTTGGCGCGCGTCACGCGGCCCGACCTCGTCATCCTCAACCACCTGATGCCCGGCATGCTCGGCCTGGACATCCTGCGCGAGCTGCGCGACGACGCGGAGACGGCGGACATGCGCGTCATCATGTCGAGCGGCATGCAGGGCATCCACGAGCAGGCGGCGCTGGCGGGGGCCAACGAGGCCATCGCCTACCCGTGCGAGCGCGAGGAGCTGCTCGACGCGGTGGAACGCGTGCTCGCGCTTTAGGGCTTCAGGCTCGGCGCGCTCGCGGCGCGTTTGCGCCAGCGCGGGTCGGGGTCTTCTTTCGCCGCGCGTAACAAGGCGCGCGTGCGGCCCGCGTGGTAGAAGTGGTAGCGCCGCAGGCCTTCGATGAGGTCGCGCCGCGTGTATTTGGACGACTCGGGGGCGCCCGCGTCGTATTCGCCCTCCAGCGCCTCGGCCGCGACGGGAATCAGGCTCAGCGGAGGCGACTTGCGGTTGGCCATCAGCGAGGCGGCGACGGCCCGGTCGGCGGCCGAGCCGCGTTTGAGCGCCTTGAGCGCGTCCACCTCGGTCTTCTCGTCGAGCGCGACCGCGTCGAGCGCCGCGCCGGTCAGCCGGCCTTTGCTGCCGATGGTCGCGGGCTTTTTAGAGCCGACGACGTATTCGCTTTCGGCGCGCGTGAGCTCGACGCCGTCGGCGCTGTAGAGGGTGAGACAGAGCTTGTAGCTCCAGCCGGCCTGAGGCGGGGCGGAGACCAGGAACTTCATGGTCGCGCGTCCTTTGTAGTCGGTGCGGTAGCCGGTTTTGTCGGGAAGCGCCATCGGGTCGTCGCAGAGCTTGCCCATGAGGTTGCCGCCGATGACGGGGTTGCCCTCCCAGGTGGCGACGACGGGCACGACCAACTCGCCGCCGACGATGTCCTCGATAGGAATGGGTTTGGGCGGCGGGGGCAGGTCGATGAGCTTGGGGCCGTCGTCGGCGCGCGCGCACAGCGGCAGGAGCAGGACGGCCAGGAGGGCGATTCGCATAAGCGGAGGATAACAGGCGCCTCATGATTTGTCACTATGGCTCCATGACCACCTTAAACGCGCTGCTGCGGCTGTTTTTCGCGTCGGCCTTCGCGCTCATCGTGTTGTTCTGCTTCAAGCTCGGCTTGAAGGCGATCGCGTTTTCGGCGCTGCCGGCCTGCTTGGCCGGCTATTTCGGCGTCACGGCCTGGCGCGTTTGGAAGGGGACCAAGCCGGCCACGTCCTCGGCGGCGCTCATCGTGTGCGGCCTGTTCATGCTCCTCTTCGGCTACAAGGTTTACTACGAGCTTTATTTGTACGGCGGCTCGCGCTATTTCCGGCACGGCAGCGAAGGATCCACGCAGGGCAACCTCGGCGCGTTGCGCAGCGCCTTATCCATCTATTACGGCGACACCGAAGGCGGCCATCCCGCGGATTTGCGCGAGCTCACCGTCAAACGCGGCCTGAACGCTTACATCAGCGATATCCCCAAAGCCAGCACGTACCACCATCCCGTGAGCAACGACGTGCAATTGATGACGAGCGGGGAGTATTCGGCGGGCGCGTTCAGCGACGCCGGCGGCTGGGCGTACGTGGTGGACGGTTCCACGTCGGTGGCGGGCAAACTCGTGGTCAACTGCACCCACACCGACACGCGCGGGCGCCAGTTCACGAGCTACTGACATGGACGAACCCGTTCTCGCCAAGCCGGGCGCGGGGTTGCCGTTCGTGGATTCGTTGTACCTGCGCTGGTACCTGGGCCCGTTCGTCTCGCGCAAGGCCGACAAAACCACGAACCTGCGCCACTTCACCTTGCTGGGGTCGCGCGTGCTGCGCGAAGCCAACGGCGTGCCCGAGGGCCAACGCGACGCGAAGGTGCTCGTGCCCGCCATGCGCGGCATCGAGGACAGCTCGCGTTATTGGTCCGCCAACGAGGTGCTCGAGCACCTGATGATTGTGGGCACGGCCATGCGCGGGCTCATCCAGCTCCTCGCGGAAGGCAAAACCAGCGACTACGTCGTGCGCATCGCCGACGTGAAACCCAAGGGGAAGTATAAAGGCGGCGACGCGCGACGCGACTTCACCGATTTCATCAACGAGACCGTGAAGCTGCTGGAGCCGCTCGACATCGTCGATGGCGGCCCCAAACACGAGCACCCGTGGTTCGGCGGTTTCAACAGCCTGCAGTGGACGTGGCTGCTGGCCGGCCACAGCGGCATCCACCTCAACCAGCTCATCGCCATCAAGAAGGGGCTTCCCAAGTGAGCGGGCTCGCGTCGAAGAACTGCGCGGCCTGCCGCGGCGACGTGCCGGCGCTGAGCCGCGCCGAGGCGGAAAAGCTGCTGCCCGAGGTGCCCGGGTGGAGCCTCAACGCCGCCGGCCATCTCGAGAAAACCTTCGAACACGCGGGCTTCCGACGGGGCCTGGAGTTCGTCAAGAAGGTCGGCGAGATGTGCGAGGAGCAGGGCCATCACGGCGACCTGCACCTGGCCTGGGGCAAGACGCGCCTCGAGGTCTGGACCCATAAAATCAACGGCCTCGTGGAAGCCGACTTCATATGGGCCGCCAAAGCCGACAAGCTTTGGGCTGAAACTCCCGCGTAAGGTTCGGACCTCGGCCGGGGTATTCCCGGCATGGACCGCTACCGCCCCGCTTTAACCGCCGCCGCCGTCGCCGTCATCGGTTTCCTGCTCTATCCGGGCCTGAAGCCGCTCCCGTCCGACCCCGCTTCCGAGCCCGCGTCCGTGGAGGACGCGGGCTCGACCTTTTCGCTCGTGCCATCGGCCTCCGCCGAGGAGTTCGAGCGGGTGTCCATCTCCTCCTCGGACATGCCGTCGGGCGGGCTGATGGCGTTCGCCGGGGGCAAAAAGGCCGGGCCCTTCGTGCTCGAGCATACCGAGGCCACGGCCGAGGTGTCGGGCGGCTTCGCCTTCGTCGAGGTGAGCCAGCGGTTCAAGAACCCGCACGCCGAGCGCCTCGAGGCCATCTACGCGTTCCCGCTGCCGGAGAACGCGGCGGTGACCGACATGTTCCTGCGCGTGTCCTCGCGCGTCGTCGTCTCCGAGGTGCACGAGCGCGAACAGGCCAAGAAGATCTACGAGACCGCCAAGTCGTCGGGGCAGACCGCGGCCTTGCTCGAGCAGGAGCGGCCGAACCTGTTCACGCAGTCGGTCGCCAATATCCCGCCGGGCGAAACCGTCTTCGTGCACATCCGCTACGTCTATGAGCTGGCCTACGACGAGGGGCGTTACCGCTTCGTTTTCCCGATGACGGTGGGCCCGCGTTTCAACCCGCCTTCGGTGAGCGACGTGGAACGCATCAGCCCGCCCATGCTCGAGCCCGGCGAACGCGGCGGCCACGACATCCAGGTCACGGTGAAGCTCAAAGGCGGACTGCCGGTGACGGGGCTTAAATCCCTGTCGCACGAGCTCGTCGTCAAGAAATCCACCGGAACGACCACGGTGCGCCTGAAGGACTTCGACACCATCCCCAATAAAGACCTCATGCTCGAGTGGGGCCTGCTCGCGGCGAAGCCCGAGGTGTCCGTGTTGTCGCACAAGTCGTCCTCGACGGGCACGATGCTGCTGACGCTTCAGCCGCAGGCGCGCCCCAAACCCGAGGAAATCACGCCCAAGGAAATGGTGTTCGTCGTGGACACGTCGGGCTCGATGTCGGGGGAGCCCATCGCCAAGGTCAAAGAAGCCATGCGCCGCGCCATCAAGGGGATGAACCCGGGCGATTCGTTCCAGATCATCCGCTTCGACCAGACGTCGTCCTCGTTTCGGCCCCAGCCGGTAGCCAACACGCCGCAGAATATTCGAGACGGGCTCTCCTATCTCAACGGCTTCGACGGGGCCGGCGGGACGAATATGATCGAAGGCATCAAGGCCGCGCTCGATTTCCCGCGCGACCCGACGCGGCGGCGCGTCGTGTTGTTCATGACCGACGGCTACATCGGCAACGAGACCGAGATCTTCGACGAGGTGCGCAAACGCCTGGGGGAGACGCGGCTGTTCTCCTTCGGCGTGGGTTCCTCGGTGAACCGCTACCTGCTCGACGGGTTGGCCAAGGAAGGGCGGGGATTCGTCCAATACGTGCGGCCCGACCAGGAGACCGAAAAGGCGGTGGCCCTGTTCTACAAACGCATCCGCAACCCGCTGCTCATGGATATCAAGATCGACTGGGGCGGCCTGGCGGTGACCGACTTCGAGCCGCAGGTGCTGCCGGACCTGTTCGACGGCCAGCCGTTGACCGTGATGGCTCGCTACAGCGGGCCGTCCACCGGGACGGTGGTCGTGACGGGTAAACTCGCGGGCAAACCGTATCGCCGGACCTTGGGCGTGCGCCTGCCGGGCAAGAGGGCGGAGAACCGCGCGTTGCCCGTGGTCTGGGCTCGCCGGCGCGTCGAGCGGCTGATGGGGGAAAGCTACAACGGCCCCAAGCCCGAAACCGTCGAGGCGGTCAAAAACATCGGCCTGTCCTTCAAGCTGGTGACGCCTTATACGTCGTTCGTGGCGGTCGAGCGCACGTTGCTGGCCGACAGCCGGCTGCCGTTGGAAACGGTGCTGATTCCTAATGAGATGCCCGAGGGCATGAGCTACGAGGCGAACTTCGGGAAGGATTCGGCCATGGTGTCCATCCCCCGCATGAAGCCGGGCGACCCGGTGCTCAGCGTGGACGCGCCGCGCGGCACGGCGGCCGTCATCGCGGACTTCCCCTTCGGCAAACGCCAGCTGTGCGCCTGGGACGAGGTGCGCGAGAAATGGGCCTGCCGCTTCCTCGTGCCGCGCGGCACGCCCGACGGGCGTTACGCCATCAAGGTGCTGGCCGTGGGCCACGACGGGACGCGGACTTACTTCGAGGCGGACTACGAGGTGGATTCCAAGGCGCCGGTGTTCGAGGTGGCGGCCAAAGCCGCCGGACGGGAGGTGCTCGTCATGGCGGAGCCGAAGAAGTTCGTTCTGGAGACGCGCAAAGGCCGCAAAGGCGCTTTGGCGGTGACGCACGACGTCAAACGCGTGCGCCTGCTGACGGCCGACGGGAAGGTGACGGTGCTGCGTTTGGAGCGACGCCCGGACCGCTTCGTGTGGAGCG
This sequence comes from uncultured Elusimicrobia bacterium, assembly GCA_965283875.1. GTDB lineage: Bacteria > Elusimicrobiota > Elusimicrobia > UBA1565 > UBA9628 > GWA2-66-18. The sequence continues at coordinate 1,595,760 of CBDIQC010000001.1, forward strand.
CCAAGGTCGCCGCGCGCGGCAAGGCGGTGCTGGAGGCCGTCGATTACGCGGGCAACATCTCGAGACAAGAGGTGGTGCTCCCGTGATCCTCTTACTGCTGGCCTCAGCGGCGTTCGGGGCGGGCGTGCAGACCTTTCCCAGCTGCGCGCGCGTGAAAACCGTGGCCTTCGTGTTCGACACGGCGGTCGCGGTGGCCGAGGACGGGGCGTGCCGTTACGCGCTCGACGGGTCGAAGGCGGAGGCCTTGGAGGCGGCCGTGTTCGAACCGGAGGTCGCGCGGCTGGGGGACTGCGACTACGTGCCCAAAGACGACGGGCTGCTGCGGCGTTGCGGCCGCCTGGCCGACGAGGTGCTGCCGGCGGGGGGCTTTCCGGTGACGAGCGCGGCGCCCTACGGCGGCGTGGTGTACGCGGGCACCTTCGGCGGCGGCTTGAGGCGCATGCCGTCGGGGGACCGCGTGGCGGGCGTGCCGGACGCGGTGACCGCGTTGGCGGGCTCGCCGCGCGGCCTGCTGGTGGGCACCGATCGGGGCCTCTTCCTTTATGAAGGCGGCCGCGTGCGGACGTTGGGCGCGGCAGGGCCGGGGGACGGCCACGTGGTGAAGCTGGTCCGCGCGGGTGCGGCGTTGTGGGCCGCGCATTTCGACCGCGGTCTGTCGCGCCTGGAGAACGGCATTTGGACGCGGTTCACGACGACCGAAGGTCTGCCGTCGGATTGGGTGGACGACATCGCCTGGGACGGGAAACGCCTGTGGGGCGCGGGGGAACGCGGCGCGTTTTACATCGAGGACGGCGTCGTCAAGAAGCCCGAGGACCTGCGCCTGCGCCGGCCGACCACGGCGTTGGCCGTGTCGAGCGGGACCGTGCTGCTGGGCCAGGCCGGGCGCGTCGTGATTTGGAAAAACGGGGTGTTCTCGGAAACGCTGGTGCCCGAGCAGCACCCGCAGCGACTGCTCGCCGAAGGCGCGAAGATCTGGCTCGCCGGCCTCGACGGCTTGTGGGAGCTCGACGGCGTGAAGGTGGAGCGTTACGGCGTCATCGACGGCCGTTTGCCGGGGGATTGGGTGACGGCGCTCAACCGGACGCCGGACGGCCTGCTCGTCGGGACCTACGACGCGGGGCTCAAGCTGCTCGGCTCGAGCGTGACGCTTAAAAGCGACGCGTGGGTGAACCCGGGGGCGCTGGACCGCGACGGCGCGCGGCTGGCCGTGGGCGAAAACGGCACGGGCCTGGCGTTATGGGACGGGACGGCGTGGTCGCGGCTGGGGCCGGAGGACGGCCTGCCGGGCGACGACGTCAGCGCGGTGTTGTTCGACGGCCCGCATCTGTGGGTGGGCACCCGCAGCGGCCTCGCCCGGCTCACGTATTAACTCGGCTTACACTTGCCGAGGTGGGTGAGGAGGTTGGGGACGACGACGCCGCACTTTTTGCAGGTGCCCGGGCGGTTGAGGTTGCCGTGGGAGGCGGTTTCGTCGGGGAGGTTCTTGCGGCGGTAGCCGGCGGCGATGTTGGAGATGCGACGCGCCTTTTCCTTCTTGTCTTTGACGACCGGGCAGCCGGGCTTGTGATCCTCGTCCCGCTTCACGTCGTTCGCGTTGCAGCGGAAGCAGTGGGCCACGGCTCTAGTGTAGCTCTTTGCGGAAGAACTCGACGGTGCGTTCGTAGTAGTCGGTCAGGTTCTTGCGGCGGGTGAAGCCGTGTCCTTCGTCGGGGTAGATGACCAGGCCCGGGGCGCGGCCGAGGGCCTTGAGCCGGTCGTGGACCAGGCGCGCCTGCGCTTCGAGCACGTTGGTGTCGTTGGCGCCTTGGAAAACGAGAAGCGGGGCCTTGAGGTCGTTGATGTAGGTGATGGCCGAGCGTTCTTTGAACAGCGCCGCGTCCTTCTGCGGGTTGCCCATCTGCACCTCGTACCAGTCCTGGAAACGCGACTTGGCGAGCTCGTAGTCGAGCGCCAGGTCGGGCATGCCGTAGGCGGCCACGCCCGCGGCCCAGTGGCCCTCGTTGCGCGCGAGCGCGTAGAGGGTCATGTAGCCGCCGAAGGAGCCGCCGGTGATGCCGACGCGTTTGGGGTCGATCTCGTTGTTGCGCGCGAGGTGCGCGACGCCGGCGATGAGGTCCTTGCGGTCGCCGCCGCCCCAGTCCTTGCGGTTGGCGTCCTGGAACTTGCGGCCGAAGCCCGTGGAGCCGCGGAAGTTCGGCGCGAGCACGGCGAAGCCGGCCTCCGACAACGCCTGCCGCATCGGGTGGAAGTCGTCGAAGCTCTGCCAGTCGGGGCCGCCGTGGACCATGACGACGAGCGGGGGCGGCGTGCCCAGGCGCTTCTCGCGCGGGGCGATATAGACGGCGCTGATGTTTTTGCCGTCGAAGCTCGCGTAGTTGATGATGCGTCCCGGCGCGAGCTCCTCGGCCTTCACGCCGCCGAGCATGGACTGCGTGACCTGGAGCATCTTCTTGGAGGCCAGGTCGAGGCGCCACACGTCGGGGGCGTGGGCGCTGTCGCTCCAGACGAGAAAGGCGGCGGCGCCGTCGGCGGCGAGGGCGAAGTCCTCGACGCGGCCCTGGGTCGGGAGCAGGCGTTCGGGCGCGGCGTCGGCGTCGGCCATGCGGTACAGGCCCGAGGCGCCGGCCTCGTTGCGGGTGTAAACGATGCCCGCGCCCTTCTTCCAGATCGCCTGCTCGATGTCCCAGCCTTTGGGGCCGATGAAGCGGCCCTCGCCGGTGAGCGTGTTGAGCAGGTACATCCGATGGAAGCCGTCGGGGTCCTCGGCGAAACACAGCAGGCGGCCGCCGTCGGGCGACCACGTCTCGGGAATCAGGATGCCGCCTTTGACCGGAGCGGGGATGATGCGCGTGCCGGAGCCGTCGGCCCAGGCGAGCACGAGCGGGCCGGAGCGGTCGTCGCCGGAGCGCGTGCCCGCGACGATTTTGCCGTCGGGGGACCAGGTCGGGTGGTGCAGGTTCTCGGGCTCGCGGGTGAGCTGCGTCTCCTTGCCGGTGGCGAGGTCGCGCACGAACAACTGGAACAGGAAAGGCGTCACCGGGTCGGCGACGTAGGCGAGCTTCGCGCCGTCCGGGGAGAAGACGGGGGAGTTCTCCGCGCGCGTGGAGACGGTCAGGTTGACCGCTTCGCCGCCGTCGGCCGGCAACAGGAACAGGTCGGGACGCTCGTCGCCGCCGTAGTCGGAGGCGAACACGACGGTTTTGCCGTCGGGGGCGACCGACGGTTCGAGGACCTGCTGGCCGAGGTCGGTCAGCTGCACGGGCCAGCCGCCGGCGGCCGGGACCTTCCACAGCTCGAGGTCGCCGGTGATGTCGGTGGTGAAATAGGCGGCCGCGCCGTCGGGCGCGGCGTCCACCGCGGTCACCGAACGCACGAGCGCGAGGCGTTTGGGCGCGTAGGCGGGCCGCGCCTCGGCCGACGACAAGACGGTGAGCAGCGCGAGCGCGAGCACGGCTTAGCGGCCCTTGCCCGCGGTGGTCAGCACCACGTCGCGCAGGAAGTCCGAGAACCAGTCCAGGCCCGTCATGGACACGCGTTCGTCGTCGCCGTGCATGCGCAGGTCGTCCTCGTCGGTCATGGGCGGGTCGATGCCGTACATGACGGTGCCGCGCGCGCGCAGGTCCGCCGAATCCGTGGTCCAGGCGGCCATGAAAGGCATGACGGCCGGGGCGGGCTCGCGTTTGGCGGCGGTTTTGACGATGGCGGCGTAGAGCTCGGTGTCGAGCGGCATGGCGCCGACGGGGGCGCGCGTCGGCGGCTCGAAGACGTATTCGATGCCGGGGTCGGCGACGACGGCCTTGATGTCGGCGATGAGCTCCTCGGCCTTGCGGCCGGGCAGCAGGCGCGCGTTGAGCGTCGCCTGCGCGTCGCCGGGGATGACGTTGCTCTTGTAGCCGGCCTTGAGCATGGTCGGCGTCACGGTCTCGCGCACGGTGGCGGCCAGCTCGGGCGAGACGGCCATCAGCTTCTCGGCGGCCTCGTCGCGGCGCGGGCCTTCGGGGGCGGCGAGCAAGGCGCGCACGGCGGGGCGCACGGAGGCGTCGAGCTCGGCCTGGCGCTCGAGGTAGCCCTGCGACACGGCGTTGAGGCGCACGGGAAAGCGGTGCGAGGACAGCTTGGCCACCGCGCGCGCGAGGCGGGCGACCGCGTTGTCGGGCGTGGGCCGCGAGGAGTGGCCGGGGCGGCCTTTGGCGGTCATGGTCAGGTCCATGTATTCCTTCTCGGCGGCTTGGACGCGGATCTCGGTGACGCGGTTGTAGCGCCAGAGCATGCGCCCGCCTTCGTTGAGCCCGAGCTCGGCGTCCACCAGCTCGGGGCGGTTCTTGAGCAGCAGCTCGATGTGGCGCGGGGCGCTGCCGTTCTCCTCGTCGGCCTCGGCGAAGAAGATGACGTCGCGAGCCAGCGGGGTCTTGGTGCGCGCGAGGTAGGACAACACGGCCATCTCGGCGGCGCACAGGGATTTGACGTCGGCGGCGCCGCGGCCGTAGAGGTAGTCGTCCTTCATCACGGCTTCGAAAGGCGGGACGGTCCAGCCTTTGGGGTCGGCGGGGACCACGTCGGTGTGGCACATGAGGAGGAGGGGCTTTTTCGAGCCGTCGCCTTTGAGGCGGGCGATGGCGCTGGTGCGCGTGCCGGTGGAGGTGTAGAACTCGACGGGGATGCCGTCTTTCTCGAGCACCTTCTTGATGTATTCGGCCGCGATGAGCTCGTTGCCCGGGGGGTTGGAGGTGTCCAGGCGGATGAGCGCCTTGGTGTGGACCAAGGTCTCGCGGCGCAGGTCCGCGGCGTAATCGGCGGCGACGGCGGCAGGCGCGATAAAGGCGAGCAGGAGGGGGAGGAGCATGGGGCATTGTAACATTCCGTTTTTCGCTCTCGACGGCAGGGCTTGACGGGTCGGAAGGGGCCTGTTACACTGGGAATGTCGGACGTTCTTCTGTCTGACGGTGGGACTTTAAGGTCAACTTGGCCCCGGCCTCAACGGGACCTAAAGCGGATGGCTCGCGGTCGACCTCGGTCCCAGCGCGGAACCGGGGTCGTTCCTTTTATAGGCGCGGCCCCCGGTCGTCTCCGCAGGCGTATGAGGACGCATGGAGGGGACATGTCTATCCGCAGCAGCAGCGATTACGAGGAGGAAGGCAGGGTGCTCCTCGCGACCGACAAGCCGCACGAGGCGCTGGCGGTATTCGAAGAGGGATCCCGTCGGTTTCCCGGCGACGATGACCTTCGCATGGGCGTGGCGTTGGCCGTTTCACGCCTGGGCGAACACGCGAAGGCGTGCCACCTGCTGGAGGAGCTCCGGGTCCTGCATCCGGGCTCTTCGGACGTCCTGCAGGCGCTGACCGAGGCGTACCTCAACCGCGGAATGGTGGAGAAGGCGAAGGCCGCGGCGGACGAGGCCGTGAACGCGCCGACGGCGGACGCGCGCACCGTGAGCCGTTTCGCGCGCGCGTTCTACGAGAGCCGGCGCCGCCAAGAAGCGCTGACGTATTACGAGAAGACGGCGACGCTCGCGCCCGACTGGGGCGAGGCGTGGTTCGGGCTGGGCGCCTGCCTGTGGGCGCTCAAACACGGGCCCGCGGCCGAGGCGGCGTTGCGCCGCGCGGTGGAGCTGCAGCCCGACGACCAGCAAGCGCGTCAGTTCTGGGGGTGCGTGCTGCACGACCTGGGACGGCGCGACGAGGCGCGCACGGCGCTGGAAGCCGTGCCGCTGGACGCCCCGTGGCAGCGCGCCGCGTTGGAGCGGCTCGTGGCGCTGGGCTGGTGGCCGAACGAGCCGGAAAGAGCGAAGGCGTTCGAGGCGCTCTGGCACGGCGAGACGGTGGGTCGAGCCTAGACGATTCCTGACGTGGGGTCACAAGCGGGGCCGCCGGGGACGGCGGCCCCGTTCTTTTATACCAGCGTGAGCTGGCCTTTGCCCGCGAAGTCCTCGGGCCGCAGCAAGGAGATCTTCCCATAGACGCCGTCGTAGCCGGGCTCGACCTTGATTGAGCCGGCGCGCATGCGCGTGATCGCGATGGCGAGCAGGCGTTTGCCGTCGTCCATCAGGCGGCTGGTGTCGAGCTCGCGCAGGATGGAGAGCTCGGAGCCGTAGCGGCCGGTGAGCTCCTTCCACGCGCGGTGCACCTTCACGCTTTGCGTTCCGAGGCCGAGGATCTCGCCGAGGATGTCCTTGAGCGGCACGAGGTAGGCGCAGGGCTCCTCAGGGCCGGCCTTGCGGTCGGCGAGGCGCTCGACGCGGTGGAGCACGCCGACGGTGACGGGGCGGCCGCATTCGGGGCAGGCGCCGTCGCGGCGGATGGTGTCGGCGGGGTCGAGGCGCGTTTTGCAGGCGCGGTGGCCATCGACGTGGTATTTCCCGTTTTCGGGGAAAAACTCGACGGTGCCGAGGAAACGTTCAGGGTCGCGTTTTTTCACGCTGCCGAAAAGGCCGTCGTAGGTGAGCGGGGCGTGAAAGACGTTCGCCTCGCGTCCAAGTTTCTCGAGAGAATGAGCGTCGGAGTTCGACATGAGCGCGAGCCGGTCGAGGCCGGAGACTCGGCGGTTCATGGCCGGGTCCGACGACAGCCCGGTTTCGAGCGCGAAGACGTGCGGGGCGAGGTCGCCGAAACATTGCTCGAGCGAGTCGAAGCCGGATTCCGAGCCGAACACGGCGAAATGCGGGGTCCAGGCGTGGGCGGGCATGAGGTGTACGCGCGGGCTGGTCTCCAAACACAGCTCGAGCAGGCGCCGCGACTCGATGCCGGTGATGGGGCGGCCGTCGGAGGACAGATTCGCGCCCTCCTTCATGAGCTTCTCGACGAGCAGGTCCGCTTCTTTCCAGCCCGGCGCGTAGATGAGGTGGTGAAGACGGCGCAGCTTGCCGTCTTTCTTGTAAATACACGCCACCTCGACGCCCAGGACGAAGCGCACGGGGGCGCGGCAGGATTCGGGCACCTCTTTATCCGCGAGGCGGGCCAAAGACGGCTTCAGCGCGAACAACCCGTCTTCGGCGGGGACGAGTTTGGCCTTCAGCTCGGCGCGCCACTTCGGGTGGGTGAAGTCGCCGGTGGACAAGACGCGCAGGCCTTTGAGCTGCGCCCAGCGGTGCAGCGGCTCCGGGCGCAGCAAGGGCGAACACGCGCGCGCCAGATACGAATGGATGTGCAGGTCGGCGAGGAAGCGTTCGCGGCGGGCCACGGCGCCATGATACCATGACGGTCATGGAACGCCACGCCCTCCTCAAGAAACGCATCGCGACCTTCGCCGCCGAGCGGCGCTGGGGAAAGTACCACACGCCCAAGAACCTCGCGATGGCGATGGTTAAAGAGGCCGCCGAGGTGGTCGAGATTTTCCAGTGGCTCACCCCCGCCGAGGCCAAACGCCTCGACCCGGCGCGCCGCGCCCACCTGGCCGAGGAGCTGGCCGACACCTACGTCTACCTGCTCAAGCTCGCCGACAGCTTCGGCATCTCGCTGACCGAGGCGGCCTTGGCCAAGATGGACAAAAACGAGAAGAAGTACCCCGTGGCCCTCAACCGCGGCCGCATCCAAAAACGCCGCTAACGTTTTCCGGGCTTCTGGGGCAGGACGTCGAGGAAGTCCGTGACCGGCCCCAGGCCGAGCGCTTCCTGGGTGAGCACCTGGCGGTCGAAGGGGTTGGCCGCCGACTGGACCCGCGAATACGCGCCGGGCTCGGTCGCGAACAACGACGGGAAGGCGAACACCGGCAGCGGGTAATCCGTGCCGAAAAGCAGGCGCCCGGCCAGCTGCGGCGCGCCGCGCAGCTTGAGCAGCATGCCGAAGCGGTTGGGCAAGGTCAGCGCCGAGGAATCCATGAAGAAGCGCGGGTACTTGGCCGCCAGGTCGAGCATGGTCTGGAAATGCGGCTCTCCGAGCACCAGCCCGCGCGAGCAGCCGTGCGCCGCGATGACGGTGGCGCCTTCGCCCAGCGCGTGCTCGAGGCGGTCGGGCTCGCCGACGCTTTGGTCCTGGCCGATGAGGGAGAACTCGAAGCCGATGTGGGAGAGCAAGGGCAGGCCGAGCTCGCCCATGCGCCGCCAGAACTTCTTGTGTTCGGGCGCGGCGGGGTCGAAGACCTGGGCGTTGGGCAGGAGCTTGATCAAGACGGCGCCGCGCTCGGCGACGCGTTCGAGCTCGTCTAAGGCGTCGCGGCGCATGGGGTTGATGGACGCGCCGGGCAGCATGTGCGGGCGGCTCGCGCAGGCGTCGAGGACGAAGTCGTTGGAGATGAGGAAGTCGGTGTGTTTCTCATCTAAGCGGCCGGAGCTGTCATAAGCCCCGTCCATCGCCAAGACGACGGCGCGCGCGACGCGCTGCGAGCCTTCGAGGGTCTTGGACAAGGTGTCGAGGTAACGCGTGTTGGCCGTCTGCGGGTCGTCCATCGGCAGGTCCTGCCAATAGCTGATGAGCCGCGCCAGCGGGCTGTTGCGCATGCGTTTGGAGAGCAGGCAGCCGTTCTCCTTCGTGGGCAGGGCGGCCACGTGGCAATGCACGTCGGTGTGGCGCTTCAGGTTTTCGACGTGCATGAGAGGAGGGTCTCCAGGTTGGTTTTGACGAAAGCGAGGCGTTCGGGGACCGGTAACGACTTGGGGAGAGACTGCATCTTGAGCCCGAGGAAAGGGACGTCGCCGGCTTCGTTCAGCGCGATGGACGCTTGTTCTCGCGTCAGGATCGATTGCGGCACCACGGTGTCGAAGGGCGCGTGGGAGTCCCGCCAGTCGCCGTATAAAGGATGCGACGGCGTCGCGCCGGAGAAAAACAAGCCGCCGAGCGCCTCGGCTTGAACGGCGCGCCGGATGTGCGCGAGGGGGCCGTCAACGGAACGCGTCTCGATGGCGGAACGGCCCCAGTTGATGAGCAATTGGATGGGCGTCGTGCCGGAAGACGAACGGATGGCAACGGCTTCGTCCTCGATCGCCAAAAAGCCCTTGTCGGGGGCGCGATCGACGACGTATTTATCACAATGTTCGACCAGCAAGGTCGCGCCGTCCCAGTCGCGGGCGCGCAGCGACGAGAGCGACTCGCCGAACCTCTCGAGGCTCGCTTTCGCGCCGGAGCCGAGGCGGGGGGCGGAGTGGATTTCCACGGCTTTGACGACGCGGCGGCCGAGGAACTTATGCAGGTGCGTGATGACGCGTCGCGCGCCTTCCAGGTGGTCGAGGGCGCGCGCGCGGCCGTCTCCATCCGCGGAGGCCAGGCCGAAGGCCGGGTCTTCTTTCAAGCGGTCCATGACGCCGGGCAAGGTCGTCAAGACGATGGTCCAGTCGGGGTGCAGGTTGTCGAGGAACCAGCCGTCGTCGAAGCGGTGCAGCCGGTTCCAATAGGGGTGCTCGAGGCCGGCCAGCCCGAGGCGTTTGAGGCCGTCGTAATAGGCGGTTTCAGCGGCGGGATCCCACGCCGTATGGCAAGGCGAGGCGGCGTAGGCTCCGAGGTGGACGCGCACGCCGCCATCTTATAAGAATGGGGCGGGGACGCCTAGGACCTCTGCCGACCCCGGCGCTGGGCCTTTCGGCTATCAGGCCGGCGCCTCCAAGCGCTACACTGCGGGCATGGTCACCCGCCTGACGGCCCTTCTGCTCGCGCTCGCGTTGCCGGCGTCGGCCCAGATGCGCGTGGTCGTGCCGCGGGCGCCGCTCGTCTCGCCCGCCGTGCGCCTGGCGCCGCCGCTGGCGACGCCGAGCCTGACCGTCCCGTATTTGGCCGCGCCCTCGTTGGCGCCCCGGTCCGCGGCGCCGGACCTGCTGCCGCCGTCTTTTTCAGACGGCCGGTCGCTGTTCGACGGCGCCCCGGCGCGCGGCCCCGTTTTCGCCGCGGCCCCGGCCGCCCCGCGCGGCGCGACGGTCCGGCTCAACAATGTCGAACTGCCGTCGCGGATGTTCTCGGACCAGACCTCGATTGCGCGCAACCTCATCACCGCCATCGACGCGACGCGGACCACCCTCGACATCGCCATCCACGGTCTGGCGCTGCGCGACGTGGCCGCCGCGCTCAAACGCGCCAAGGACCGCGGCGTGCGCGTGCGCATCGTGATGAACCAGACCCACGTGTTCCCGGAGAAGGAGCGCGACCGCCGCGAGGCCGAGGTCCAGATGCTGCTCGACGAGGGCTTCGAGATGAAGATGCTGCGCGGCGGCGACATGCACGGCGCGATGCACAACAAGTTCGCGGTGTTCGACGGCGCCGTGCTCGAGACCGGCTCCTTCAACTGGACCGCCGCCGCCGACCGCCAGCACTTCGAGAACGCCTTGTTCACCGCCGAAGCCGACCGCATCGCCGCCTACGGCGCCTACTGGCGCTGGCTGTGGGAGCGCGCCTCCGACATCGACGTGCGCCACCCGCCCTCGCGGCCGACCCCGCCCGAGCCCGGCGAGGAACGCGCCCGCGGCGCCGACCTGCCGCCGGCCCCCGCGCCCGCGGCGCGCGCCCTGGACTTCAACGGCCGGTCGCTGCCCGCGCAGGCGTTCTCGCCCTGGAGCGCCGAAAGCTCCATCGTCGCGGCGCTCGACGCGGCGCGGACGTCCATCGACGTGGCGAACTTCTCCTTCACGTCCACGCCCATCCGCGAGGCCCTGCAGCGCGCCAAGGACCGCAACGTCAACGTGCGCATCGTCCTCGACGCCAACCAGTTCAAGTACCTCCAGGAGATGCGCGACCTCGTCGCCCTGGGCTTCGACGTGCGGCTCTCGCGCGGCAAAGACGGCGATCGCGGCGTGCAGCACAACAAGCTGGCCGTGCTCGACGGCAAGCTGGTGCAGACCGGCTCCTACAACTGGACGACCAACGCGCACAAGAACAACTACGAGAACGTCCTGTTCCTCGACGCGCCCGACGACGTCGCGGCCTACGCCGCCTACTACGAGCGCATCTGGGACCAGGCCGTCGAGCCCGACGAATCGCACTTCGCGCACGACGTCTTCGCGCCCGAAGGCGCCGTGCCCGCGCCCGGCTCGTCCTGGTGAGCCGCCCCGGCGTCGTCGAAGGCAAGATCCAGCACAAGGGCCACTTCGGGTTCGTCGTCTCCGAGCAGCCCGGCCTGCCCGACATCTTCGTGAAGGGCCCCTCGCTGCGCCTGGCGCGCGACGGGGACCGCGTGCGCGTGCGCGTCTATGAGGAACGCGGCGGCAAACGCGCGGGCGAGATCGTGGCCATCGTGTCGCGCGGGCGCAGCGTCGAGGTGGGCGTGCTGCGCCGCGCGGGCAAGTTCTGGGCGCTGCTGCCCGAAGGCGGCGACGAGCGCGACGCGCTGCAGGTGCTGGCCTTCGCCAAAGGCGTGGAGCCGCGCGAAGGCCAGCTGGCGTCCTTGCGCATCGACCGCTGGCCCACCGCGGAGCGCGTCGCGGGCGGCGTGGTCACCGAGGTGCTGGGTCGCGCCGACGACCCCAAGGTCCGCCGCATGGCCATGCTCGCCTCCAAGGACATCCCCACCGAGTTCCCCGAAGCGACGCTCGAGGAAGCCTCCCGCCTGCCCCAGGACCCCGCGCCCTCGGACTGGGCCGGCCGTCCGGAGCTTTTCGACCTGCCCGTGATGACCATCGACGGGGCCGACGCGAAGGATTTCGACGACGCGGTCTCCCTCGAGGACCTGGGCGGCGGGTCGTGGCGGCTGGGCGTGCACATCGCCGACGTGGCGCATTACGTCAAACCCGGCGCGCCGCTCGACGTCGAGGCCGTGCGCCGCGGCACCAGCGTCTATCTGCCCGGCACCGTCATCCCGATGCTGCCGCCCAACCTCTCGGACCACCTGTGCTCGCTGCGCCCCGACGTGCCGCGCCTGACGCTCAGCGCCTGGCTCACGGTGAGCGGCGAAGGCGCGGTGGGCGCGGTCAAACTCGAGGAAACCGTCATCCGCTCCCGCCGCCGCTTCACCTACGAGGAAGTGCAGGAAATCCTGGACGGACGCCCGGTCGAACGCGTGGACGGGCCGACTCACGCCGCCGTGCTCGCCATGGGCCGCCTGGCCAAGGCGCTGCACAAGGTGCGCCTGACGCGCGGCGCGCTCGACCTCGACGCGCCGGAGTTCAAGGTCGAGCTCGGCCCCGACGGCGAGCCCATCGGCATCCTCAAACGCTCGCGCCTGGACAGCCACCGCCTCATCGAGGAGTTCATGCTCGCGGCCAACGAGGCCGTGGCGCGCACCCTTTATAAGGCGCGCGCTCCGTTCCCCTGGCGCATCCACGAGGACCCCGACCCCGCGCGCCTGGCCGAGCTGCAAGAGGAGCTGGGCAAACTCGGCATCAAGTCCACGACGTCCTTGGTCGCGCACCCCGTCGAGGGGCTGCAAAGCCTGCTCAAGGCCGCCAAGGGACATCCCTTCCAGGAAACGGCCAGCATACAGCTGGTGCGCAGCCTCAAGCTCGCGCGTTACGACGCGCACCCGGGCGGGCACTTCGGCCTGGCGTCCCGGGAGTATTGCCACTTCACCTCGCCCATCCGGCGTTATCCCGACCTGCTCGTGCACCGCGCGGTGAAATCCCTGCTGCGCGGCAAGCCGCGCGGCCACGCCGAAGGCATGAACCTCGAAGCGTTGTGCGTGCGCTGCTCGGAGCGCGAACGCGTGGCCCAGGAGGCCGAGCGCCGCGCCGTGGACCTGGCGCGGGCCAAGCTCTACGCCGCGCGCGTGGGGGAGACCTTCGAGACCGTGGTGCTCAACGTGACGGCCGCGGGCGTGTTCTTGGGCATTCCGGACACCGGGGCCGTCGGCCTCTGGCGCGGCGGGCACGGCAGCATGGGGCAACGCGTCACCGCGCGGCTTACCGCGGTCGATCAGACCGCCGGACGTCTCGAGTTCGAGCCGGTGCGCGGCGTGGGCATGCCCGGCGCCTTGCGCGTCGCGCCGGAGCGGCGCGGCCCGCAGAAACCCGTTTTCCGCTCGAAAGGCCCGAAGCGCCGTAAATGAGCGGAGTTCGTATTTCCTGAGATACGGTTGTAACACGATCCAGGCATGCTGGGGGGGACGAAGACGGAGGTCCCCACAACATGAATATGATCCTCGTCGCAGGAACGGTTTCGCGAGTGCCCTACGCGCTGGGCAACGACGGTCTGGTCGTTTTGGCCGCCTTAGCGGCCATCGGCGCCACCCTCATCGTCGTCAGCGCCGCGCTGGTCCGCAAACACGCCCCGCGCGCCTGCCCCGTGCGACGCAACCTCTACGCGGCCGGCCCTCGCTGACCCTTCACGGCCGGCAGGTCTTCCCAACGCGTCGTCCAGCAAGGGGAGCGGTGGTCGGATTTAGGGCGCCAGCTCGTCCAGCCCGCGGTCGCCGCGTAACGCAGCGTCCCCGCCCCTAACGACGCGTTGAGCCGGTCCACGGCCTTGTTGAGCCGGGCCGAACGCTCCGCGCTCCCGTCGTCGAACAGCTCGTTTTGCGGGCCGTCGGCCGGCGAGAGCCAGCTGAGCACGATGCCCGCCTTCTTGTGGCGGCGGCCCTCCACGAACAAGGTCTCGAGCAGGCCGACGGCCGCCTTCACCAGCGCGCCGCCGTCGCTGGTGGGCGAGAGCCTCAGGTTCGCGGAGGCGAAATCCTCGACGCCCTGCTCGCGCCAGCCCGTGTACACGCGCAGCTCGCCGGCGGCCAGGCCGTGGCGGCGCAGGCGTTCGGCGGCCTGGGCCGCGAAGCCCGCGACCGCGGCGCGCAGGGGCTCGACCGACAACACGGGCTCGCCGAAGGAGCGCGACACCGTCACCGACTGGCGCGCGGGCGGCGTTTCGGCGAGGGCCAGGCACGGCGTGCCGCGCAGCTCCCAGGCCAGCTTGAGCCCGCCGATGCCCAGCACCTTGCGGGCGAGCGCGTCGTTCATGCGCGCGACGTCGAGCGCGGAGCGCACGCCGTAGGACGACAGGCGTTCGGCCAGGCGCCGCCCGATGCCCCAGACGTGCCCGGCCGGCGTGCCGTGCAAGACGAGGTCGCGCTCCACGGGATCGAGCAAGGACAACGTCCCGCCGAGCTTCTTGGCCTTGTCGGCGGCGAGTTTGGCGAGCGTCTTGCTCGGCGCCAGGCCGATGGAGACGGGCACGCCGGTCCAGCGCATGACCTCCTCGCGCAGGCGCCGCGCGCGCGCCACGGGCTCCTCGGCCTCGGTCCAGGTGAGGAAGGATTCGTCGATGGAGTAGTTCTCCACTTGCGGGGAGTGGCGATTCAACACCTCGCCTACGCGCCGGGAAAAATCCACGTACAGCTCGTGGTTGGCGGAGATGCATTCCACCTTGTGCTCGACGAGGATGGGACGCACCTCGAAGATGGGCGCGCCCATGGGGATATCGAGCGCCTTGGCTTCTTCGGAGCGCGAGATGACGCAGCCGTCGTTGCCCGACATCACGATGACGGGGCGGCCTTCCAGCTCCGGACGGAAGACGCGCTCGCAGGAGACGAAGAAGTTGTTGCAATCCACCAGCGCGAGCACGCTCACGGCTGGCGCACCACCCACGTCACCACGCCCCACAATTCGACGCCGTCGTCCTCGCGCCAGCCCGGCGGCAGGCGGCGCACGACCAGCTCGCCGCGCGTCACCGCGACGATGACGCGGCCGGGCGCGGGCGGCTCGGCGCGGTCCACCACGAGCAGGTCGCCGTCCTTGACGTCGGCGTCGGGGACCGAGCCGGCGGCGCGCAGGAAAAAGGTCGCGGCGGGGCGGCTGATGAGCCGCTTATCGAGGCTGAGGCCGACGTCTTCGTAGTCTTCGGGGGCGACGAACATGCCCCTTAAGTTTATTCGAACAACTGTCCGATTTCAAGACCCAGGGACGCCCGCGGAAAAGAAAAAGGCCCCCGCGTGAGCGGGGGCCTTTTGCGCGGAGCGGCGGTCTTTAGAACTGGCCTTCGACGCCGAGCTCGCGCTCGAGCTCGTCTTCGGGCAGGCCGTGGCGGCGGGAGGGCTTGGGAGCGCGGCTGCGGGGGAAGATGGGCTCCCAGGCGGCGGCGTCGGGCTTGCGCGAGCCGTCGAAGAGGTTGCGCAGGTCATCGGCGGCGCGCGGGGCGGCGGCCGGGGCCTTCTTGGAATCAGCGGCGGCCGCGAAGCGCATGACCGATTCGGGCAGGAGCGCGGGCATCGAGACGTTCTCGCGGCCGGCTTCCATCCGGACGCGGGGCAGCAGCGCGGCGGCGGTGACCGGGGCCGCGGCGGGCGCGGCGGCGGCCTCGGAGACGAACAGGCGCGGGGCCTGGACCATCGAGGACATCGGGGACAGCGTCACCAAGGAGGGCGTCAGGATGGGGGCGGGCAAGGTCACGCCGCGGCCGGCGAGGGGGCCGGTCAGAGGCGACGGGAGCACGGTCGGCAGGCCGACGAGAGGGTTGATGCGGACGGGGACGGGCATAACGCGCACCACGGCGGAGGCGTTGAGCGCGAGCAGGAGAGGGAGGAGGCTTCCGGCGAGTTTCAGGGTGTTCATGGCGTGTTCCTTTGTGTGCCTATAGGATAGCGCCCGCCGGGTCCTAAGGCCTACGAACCCGGTCAAACCTTGTGATTGATGTAAGTCAAAGGACTAAGGGCCCAGAGGCCCGGGGACCAAGTGGTCCGCGGGCCTCGTCGGCGCCGTCAGCGCAGGCCCAGCTCCCGCTCGAGGTCGTCCTCGGGCAAGGTGAGGCTGCGCCCGTCGAAGAGCCGCTCCAGGTTGCGGCGGCTCTTCTCCGTCGCGATCTTCGGCGCGGGCACGGGTTTTGGCGCGATGACCGGGGCCTTGGCCGGCGCTTTGGCCGGGCGCTCCACGGTTTCGGTCGCTCCCGCGAGATGTTTCTCGACCGGCAGATAGCGCCGGAAGAAGAACGGGAGCTCCTGCCGGCCGTCCATCGTGACGGCGGGCAAGGCGTGGCTGGCGCGCGCGACGTCGAGCGCGGGGGCCGGCTGGAGTTGAGGCCTCAGGATAGGCGCCGGCAACGTCGTCAGCAACGTGGCCATAGGCATGTTCAGCGGCGAAGGCAGGCGCACGGGCGTCATCGGCAGGCGCATGACGGGCACGGGGAGTATGCGGGGGACCCCGTTGAACGGGAGCGGCCGCACGGCGAGGATGGTCTGCGAGGCCGCCACGCTGGCGAGCAGCGCGGGGGCGAGGAGGCCGGTGAGCAGGCTGAGTTTCATAACGATCCCTCCTTTGCTTCGACTACATAAACAGCCTACCGCCGCGAGGGGGGGCGGGCGCAGGAGGAAGGTCAACGCGAGGCGTTGATGCGCCTCAGTTGAGGACGGTCAACGCGTCAGAACGCGTCGGTGTCGAGGGAGAGGGTGACGGGGCCGTCGTTGACGGATTCGACGTCCATGTGGGCGCCGAACTCGCCGGTGGCCACGCGCAGGCCGGAGGCGGCCAGGAGGGCGGCGAAACGCTCGTAGAGCGGCTTGGCCAGGTCGGGCTTGGCCGCGCCGGTGAAGTCGGGACGGCGGCCGCCTTTGACCGAGCCGTACAACGTGAACTGCGAGATGACGAGCAGCTCGCCTTTGACGTCGAGCACGCTGTGGTCGAACTTGCCCTCGGCGTTGGAGAACACGCGCAGGTTCAAGAGCTTGTCGGCGAGCTTCTGGGCCTGCGCCTCGCCGTCGGCGGGCCCCACGCCCAGCAGGACGAGCAGCCCCGGCCCGGTCTCGCGGCGCTCGCCTTTGTCGATGACGACGGCGGCGCGCGTCACGCGGCAGACGATGGCCCTCACCGGCTCTCCTTGACCGTCATGGGGCGATTGTCTATCTTTGGGACCCGGTCCGACAATGCGCCTGTTCATCGCCGTGCCCGCCGACGAGGAGACCCGCGCCGAAGCCGCGGCCGTGGTCGCGCGCCTGCGCGCGTTGCCCGGGGATTACCGCTGGGTGGACCCGCGGGACATGCACGTGACGCTGCGTTTCCTCGGCGAGACGCCCGAGGAGAAGCTTCCCGAGGTCGAGGCGCTGATGCGCGCGGCGGCGGCCGGCGCCAAACCCTTCGAGCTGCGCCTGAGCGGCGTCGGCGCCTTCGATGCCTTGGACGCGCCGCGCGTGGTGTGGCTGGGCGTCGATGAGGGGAAGGGTCCTCTAGAAACGTTGGCCAAGGCGGTGTTGCGCGACGAGCCGCGCCCCTACTCCCCGCACCTGACCATCGGCCGCAACCGCCGCGAGGAGTTCGCCGCGGAGTTCGTCGCGGGTTTGAAGGCGCAGCCGGCCTTGTCCCTGCGCCGGCCGGTGACGAGAATCGCGCTTTACGCCAGCAAACCCGCGCCCTTCGGCCACACCTACGAGATTCTGAGCGAAGCCGAGCTGACCGGCTAAAGGGGCTCCCAGACGGCGCCGCGGCGTCCGAAGCCGGGGACGTCCGGGTGCAGCATCTCGATGAGGCCTTCGACGGCGTCGGCGGCGCGGGGCCCGGGGCGGTTGAAGTAGGCGTTTCCATCGGCGAGATAGGCGCGCCGGGTCTTCACCGCGCGCAGGGCCGCGAACGAGGGGTGCTTCGTGAGCGCGCCGAGGTCCGCGCGAGTGCGCGCGAGGTCGAAGCCGCACGGCGCGATGATGAGGACGTCGGGGTCGGCCTTCGACAGCTCCTCCCAGGTCATGACGCCGGAATGCGCGTTCTCCTTGCCCAGCAGCTCGACGCCGCCGGCGTGTTTAACGAGGGTGGGCGACCAGTTCCCCGACGCCATGAGCGGCTCCATCCATTCCACGACGACGACGGTGGGGCGGGGACGTCCGGCGACTCGGTTGGACGCCCGCGCGAGACGGTCATCGAAGGCTTCCAGAAGGGCTTCGCCGGCCTCCGGAACGCCGAGAGCGGCGGCGACGCGTCGCGCGTCGCTTCGCAGGTCGCGCAAGGAATCGGGGTTGAGGGAGACGATGCGCGGCGCGAGTCCGATGCGTTTGGCCAGCGCGGCCTCGACGTCCTTGAGGCTCACGGCGCACACCTCGCATTGGGTCTGGGTGACGAGCACGTCGGGCCGCAGCGAAGCCAGCAGGGCGTCATCGACGCGGTAGATGGACAACGCGTCGCGCGCGGCCTCGCGCACGCGCCGATCGATGTCGGCGCTCGTGCCGCCCACATCGATGGAGGGCGCGGTGACGCGCGGCAGGCTCTTGATCGACGGAGGCCAGTCGCACTCGTGGGACACGCCGACGAGGTCGGCCTCGCGGCCGAGCGCGCAGACCAGCTCGGTGCCGCTCGCGAGCAAGGTGATGACCCGCATCAGAAGGGCTCGTATTGCGGCTTCCAGAGGCGGGAGAAGCCGATGGTGACGCCCATCATGAAGCTGTAGCCCCAGTCGGGGCGGGTCTTGAGCTGGAACCAGTAGAAGTCCAGGTAGGGCGCGACCGAGAGGTGTTTGTAAACCGGCACGATGAGCTTCACGTTCGCGTCGCCTTCCACGCGCAGGTCGGTGGCGCGGTCCTGCTTGGTGAGGAAGAAATAGTTGTTCCACAGCTCGCCTTGGACGGTGGCCGCGCCGAGGCCGACGGGCGCGGAGAACAAGGTGCGCAGGCGCAGACCGGTCTGGGTGTTGGGCGGGTCGCGCGACAGGTCGCGTTTGACGATACCCGACGTCGAGAGGCTTTTAACCACGCTGCCGTCGAAGAACTCCACGCCGGGGAAGGCCGAATACACGTTTTTGCGCCGCAGGCCGGGGGCGGCCTCGAACTCGCCGTCGTATTGCAGGCCCATGGACGGGCCCCAGGAGCGCGCGAGCCACGCGTAGGGGATGCCGCCGGCGCGTCGGGTGCCGAGCGTGAGGAACATGATGCGGTTGGCCGCGAGGTTGGTCGTGACGGGCCCGTTGCGCGGCTCGAGCCGGCTCTTGGCGTATTCGGCCTCGAGCGTGTTCGTCCACTTGTATTCGCCCTTGAGGTAGTCGAGGTCGGTCTTGAACACCCCGCCGACGAGCAGCTCGTTGAAGCCCTGCACGCGCGAGTTGGGCACCGGGTCGAAATTGTCGGAGCGCACGACGCGGGTCTGCCGGAGGTTCAGGCCCACGTCGCGGAAGTTCACGCGCCACAGGCCCGGCGCGCTCAGCGGCGCGCCCGTCATCCAGGCGCGGTAGGCCTCCGGCTCGGCGCCCGCGCGGCGGCGCAGCTCGTCGAGCGCGGCGTCGGCGGCGGTGGGCGCGCCGGGCACGGGCTCGCCCGGGCCGCCCAGACCGAGCTGGTCGGCGGCGCGGTTGGACGCGACCAGGCGGTAACGCGCCGAGCGGTCGAGCGGGGCGCCGCGCACGCGCCCCGCGGCGTCGAGCCCGGAGACCACGTAGCGCAGCACGCCGCCGCGCGCGTTGCCGGCGGCCTCGCGTTTGGCCTGATCGGCGGCCTCGTCGGCGAGCTTGCGCAGCGTCGCGCCCGTCACCCAGAACACCGACACCGGGTCCGCGCGGCCGAGCCACTGGCGCAGGTAGCCTTCGCGCACCTCGCCCACGGTCTGCACGCCCAGCGGCGCCAGCGGCAGCAGCGCGGCCTCGGCCTTCGCCTGCTCGGCGAGCGCGGCGCCGGCGAGCGTCCACACGTCGCGCGGCTCGTACGCCGGGACGGCGCGCGTGCGCGCCGCGTGCGGGAACACCGCGCGCGCCGGCGGCAGGAGGGCCGGGCCGGTCGAGGCGCGCAAGGCGAACTCGTCGAGGGAGGGCTCCGGGTAGCCTTGGGAGGGGTTGAGCGAGTCGTCGAGGACGGTGCCCTCGTGCGTCAGCCGCCAGTCGAAGCGCCCGGCGTCGGGCGCGCGCGTGACGGACAACACGTCGAGCGTCGGGTGGTGCAGGCGCACCGGGGGGAAGGCGTTGGCGAAGCCGGGGCGGTCGTCCTGCTCGATGACGTGGCTCGGCACGGGGCTCACGGTCAGGAAGGCGTCGTCCTCGCCGATGATGAGGTCGAGCCCGCGCGCGGCCTGGGACAGGCGGCTGACGTCGGCCGCGGACAGGTCGCCGAGCGCCGCGACGACGTCGGCCTTCTCGCGCAGCTCGGCGATGAGCGCCTCGAGCGCGGCGACCGGGTCGCCCACGGAGACGTTTTTGCCCGCCCGCTCGCGCAGCGTCGCCTGCGCGGCCGGCGCGGTCAGGCCCACGAACGCCACGCGCAGGCCCGAGGAGGCGACGACGTCGTAGGCGGGCAGCAGCGGCGCCCCGTCGCGCGTGACGTTGGCCGACAGGAAACGCACGCCGTCGGGCTTCTCGCGCCGGTAGGCCTCGAGGTCGTCCCAGCGTTCGGCCATGGTCGCGTCCACCGCCGAGAGGCGCAGGCCGGCGCGTTCGAGCGCGTCGAGCGCCGCGCGGCCCTGGGCGTCGGAGGACGCGGAGCCGAACACGCCGCCGCGCGCGACGCCGAGGAAGGGGCCGCGCGCCTCCTCGCGCGCCGCGGCCGTGCCCAGGCGGCCCAGGCCGCCGAAGGTGCGCCCCAGCACGAGGACGGCGACGTCGCGGTCCTCCCAGCGCAGGCGGTAATACACCGCCATGCTCGAGCGGCGGCGCGCGGTGGGGCGGCGCTCCAGCACGGCGCGCACGTTGAGCACGACCTCGCCCGAGGGCGCGAACGCGCGCGCGGCCTCGGCCTCGCGCTCCTCCAGCCGCAGGGCGCCGGGGCGGCGGAACGACCGCGGATCGGCCGCGGCCTTGGTCAGCGCGGAGATGAGCCCGGGCAGCGGCGGATAGACGAAGACGATCTCCGCGTCGCTTTCGAGCGCGGCGGCGGCCGAGGCGTCCTCGGTGGCGGGCGCGCCGAGGGACGCGGGCAAGACGAAGCGGAAATCCGCCCCGCCGAAGTCGCACGGCACGCTTTCAGCGCCGGACAACGCCGCGCCGGGCGTCTCGCGCAGCAGGCGCTCGAGCGCCTGGGCGAGCATCGCCGTCATCACCGTCGGCTCGTCCTCGATGACGGCGACCCTAAACGGCGGGTCGGCCGCGCGCGCGGGAAGAGCGAGCAGGACGGCGAGGACGGCCGCCTTCAACTACTGCGTCACGGCGCGCCGGTTGCCGCGCTCGGCGAGTGGGTCGGATTCGCCCGCGGCGAGGTCCATGGCCACGCGCGCGGATTCCTCGAGCACGGCGTCGGGGGCGTCGGGCGCGCGTTCGAAGCCCGGGTCCTCGTCGTCGGCCGGCGCGGGCGTCGCCGGCGCGGTGGATTTCTCCACGGCCGGGGCCTTGCCGTCGAGCGAGGCCAAGGAGATGTCCTCGGAGGGCAGCGGCTTGACCTTGGCGGAGGCGCGCTCCTTCTTGCGCGCGGCGATGCGGTCCTCGGCGGCCTTGTTCTCGGCCAGCCGGGTCTTCTCGTTGAGCGAGACGTCCTTCTCCTTCTTCTCCTTCTCGTAGCGCTCGATGTCCTGCTTCATCCAGCGGAACTCGCGGTCGGTCGCGACGCGCTGGGCGGACGCCGACGCCAGCCGCGCCAGGCGCGGCGGGGCGGAGGGCTCGTGCGGGGCGGGCTCCACCTCGTCGTAGGGGAGAGCGTTTTTATACGACGACTCCGTGTTGTAGGCGACGTCCCCGATGGACGGCAGGTGGATGTCGGGGAGCACGCCTTTGTGCTGGGTGGAGCCGCCGGAGACGCGGTAGAACTTCTGGATGGTGAGCTTGAGCGCGCCGGGTTTGTAGGCGCGATAGGCCGGCGGCAGGTACTGGTTGAGCTCGAGCACCGACTGGACCGTGCCTTTGCCGAAGGTGCTCTTCTCGCCGATGACGAGGCCGCGTTTGTAGTCCTGGATGGCGGCCGCGAAGATCTCGGCCGCGGAGGCCGAGGCGCGCGAGGTGAGCACGACGAGCGGGCCCTCGTAGGCCACCGTCGGGTCCACGTCGCGCAGGATCTTGATGGTGCCGCGGTGGTCCTTCACCTGCACCACCGGCCCCTCCTTGATGAACAGCCCGGACAGCGACACGGATTCGGAGAGCGAGCCGCCGCCGTCGCGGCGCAGGTCGATGATGATGGCCTCGGCGCCGCGTTTCTTGAGCTCGGCGAGCAGGCGCTCCACGTCGCGCGTCGCGCTTTTGCCGTCCATGCCGCCCTGCATGTCCGCGTAGAAGGACGGCAGGTCGATGACGCCGACCTTCGCGTTTTTGCCCTCGCGGCCGGGCACGGTGATGAGCTTGGCCTTGGCCTCCTGGTCGGTGAGCTTGATCTCCTCGCGTTTGAGCGCGATGATCTGGCGGTCGGCCGGATCGATGGCGGAGGCGGGGATGACGCGCAGGCGCACGATGGTGCCCTTCTCGCCGCGGATCATGCCCACGACCTTGTCGAGCTTCATGCCCGTGACCTCGACGAAGGGGCCGTCGTCCTGGGCCACCGCCTCGACCTTGTCGTCGGGCTTGAGGCGTTTGTCGGAATCGGCGGGGCCGCCGGGCACCAAGGACACGATCTTGGCGTAGCCGTCCTCGGAGCGCAGCACCGCGCCGATGCCGACCAAGGACAGGCGCATGCTGATGTCGAAGTTCTCCTTCTGGGCCGCGGCGAGGTAATCGGTGTGCGGGTCGATGACCTGGGTGAGGGCGTTGAGGAAGGTCTGGATGACGTCCACGCCCTCGTACTCCTTGTAGCTGCGCAGGAGCCGCTCGTAACGCGTGTCCACGACCTCCTTGATGGTCTGGGGCTTCTCCTCCTTCTTGGGCGCGGTCGCGGAGGGAGGCGTGCCGGCGACGGCCTCCTTGGGCGCGTCGGGGTTGGCCGCCGACGGGCGCGGCGCGTCGGGCTTGGGAATCTTGGGGTCGGCGGGCGCGGCCTTGTCGGCCTTCGCGGTCTCCTTGGCCTTGGCGGCGGCCTTCGCCTCCTCGGCGCGCGCGCGCGCCATGCGCTCGAGCAGCACCTCGTGTTTGATGCGCAGGCGCCACAGCTCCTCGACCTCGGCGCGGTCCTTGGGCCAGGCGACCTCGTGGCGGTCGAGGATCACGGATTCGTTCTTGGTGAAGTCGTGCTCCATCGCGGTGTACTTCTTGACCAGCTCGACGCGCTCCTCCAGCCGTTTGAGCACGCGGTCGTAGATCTCGTAGGCGGCGTCCACGTCCCCGCTTTTGACGCGGTCGTCGAGGGTGGTGCCGTAACGCGCCTCGAACTCGTCCACGTCGGATTTCTCCAGGATCATGTGGTTGTAGTCGAAGGCGTCGAGGTAGTTCTTGAGGAAGATCTTGGACGCCGCGTCGTCGATGGGTTTGCGGTTGTAATGCGTGCGCTCGAGGATGCCCGAGACCAGTTCGGCGACCACGGGGCCGCCGGCATAACGTTCGACGGCGCCGGCGGGGGTGGCGAGCGCCAGCGACAACGCGAGCGCGGTCAGGCGGCGGAGGGGGAAGCGTTTCATGGTGTCTCTCTCTTATCGACGAAGCGGTTAGCGAATTCTACGTCGGATTGGAACGTCGCGTCGAGCCGGGCGGTGTTGGCGGCGACGACGGCGAGCACGCCGTCGGCCTCGCTCGTCGAGAAGCCGGAGGCGAGCAGGTCGGCGCGGATGGCCTGCCGGGTCGCGGGCTCGGCGAACTTGGCGCGCCAGGCGCGCGCGGCGGCCTGGTAGTCGGAGGCGTGGTTGCGCTCGTGGCCGCTGACCCACGGCATCTCCTGGAGCATGCTCTCGGCGGGCATGCGGCCGGGGACGGGGCCGCGCTCGCCGAAGGACTGCACGAAGTCGATGAGGGTGGGGCGGTCCTTGCGGCCGGGGACGTTGTAGAAAACGCCTCCCTCGTTGAGATCGTACACGCCGAAAGCGTTGCCGAGCACGCCCAGCGCCATGCGTTGCTCGAGGTTCAAGCGAGGGCGCCCGTAAGCCATGCTGCCCTCCACTTTTTCCATGACGAGATACGAGTCGTGGCCGGCTTCGACGGCGACGGCGTGGGCCACGTCGAACCATTTTCCGAAGAAGCGGTTCGTGAGGCGGCGCATCGCCAGCTCGATGCGGATGCTGTGCCAGTCCGTGCGTTTGAGGAACAGCGCCGGTTTTCCGGGCTCTTTCACGCTGAACAGCTCGGTGCCGAGCCGGTGTTTGTCGTGCACGAAGCGGGAGAGATGTTTGGATCTCCACGGGTCGAAGCCCAGGCGTTTGACGACGTCGCCGGCCTTCACGACGCTGTCGTCGAGCGCCCCGGTCCGCGCGGGGCCGCGCCCGAAGACCAGCTGCGGCGGTGTCGGCCGCGCCGACTCGGTATCTTCGAGCGAGACGAGCGCGGCGGCCAGGAAGGGGACGCCCTGGATGTCGGCGACGACGCGCCGCCACGTCTCGGAGTCCGGGCCGAAGCGGCCCCGCAAGGCGCCGAGAGCCGCCGTCGCGTCCAGGCCGGAGCGCCGCACGAGCGCCGGGTCGAGAAGGGACGCGAGCACGTCGCGAGGAGAGGCCGCGCGCAGGCCGCGCAGACCGAGCAGAATCCAGCGCGACTCGTAGTGCGCGTATTGCAGGTTCGCCGGCGATAAATCGGCGGTAACGCCGGCGCGAATCAGCTTCTGCGCGAAATCGACCCAGGCGTCCTTGTGGTGGATGGCCCAGGGCCCGCGCTCCAGCAGACGCTCGGCCGTATCGCCCTCGAGACGCTGCCGGACCACGACCGAGCCGTCTTCGCTGGAGGCGACGAGTTTGGCATGGGGAATGTCCGAGCCTCTCGCCGACTGCAACTGCGCGAGGTCGGTGTCAGCAGAGCCGGGGCGCCGGATGGTGACGAAGTAGTCCCGTCCGAACGGGACGCCCCAAGTCGAGGAGGCATCGCTCTGGGAGACGAGCGTGTCTAGGGAGAAGGTGCGGCCGCCCAGGCGAACGGTTTCCCCGGCGCGCCCGGGCCACGCCGGAACGATGTCCCGGCCGAAAGGCAGGGCGCGTTTGAGGGCGGCGAACCAGCCGCCCGTGTCGCCCGCGGCGCGGGCGTTCGCTCCGTCGAAACGGATAGAGCCGGCGTGCGCGCCGCCGTCGAGCGCGGCGGCGCCCTGCGGGCCGTCGGTCGGGGCGGCCGCGTCAGGGGCCGGCGCGGCGACGCCTTCGGCGACGTCGAGCGCGGGGGTGGCGGGCAGGCGCGTGGCGTCGGCGGGCGCGATGAGAGCCGAGGGCGGCAGCGGCGCGGGCAGGCCGCGCGGGGCGTCGGCGGCCGCGAACTCGCGGCCGGGGACCAAGGTTACGGCCGGCGCGACGGCGAGCGTGCGTCCGTCGGCGCGCATGGTCGGCCCGCCGGCGAGCATGGACACGCTGGGCTGGAGAACGGGGACGGCCAGTTGGATGGGCTGGACCCCGCCGGCCGTGCCGACGCCGGTGTTGCCGCGGGCGCCGACCTCGACCTTGACCTCGACCCGGGTAGCCCGCAGCGGGGCCGCCAGGAACATAACGAGGGCTAGGCGGCTAAAAAGGGGGGGCCTCACCATTCCAATATAACAGGTGTTCGGAGAACGCGCCAGGGAGGGGAACGTCAGGCTTTGGCGACGGCCGCCTGCATCTTCCGTAGGAAGCCCAGGGCCACGGACAGGTCTTTATAAGGAAGACGAACGCCCTTCTTGGACCACCCCGTGTATTCGGGCTCGGCGACCCACTCGCGCAGGTCCACGCCGGTGGTGTCCTTGA
Organism: uncultured Elusimicrobia bacterium; assembly: GCA_965283875.1. GTDB lineage: Bacteria > Elusimicrobiota > Elusimicrobia > UBA1565 > UBA9628 > GWA2-66-18. The sequence continues at coordinate 1,621,183 of CBDIQC010000001.1, forward strand.
AGATGGTGATGCGCACGACCAGCTCGACGCCCGCCTTTTTGGGCACGCGCAGCAGTTCGACGTCTTCGAGGGCGGAAGGCTCGGCGGGAAGCTTCTCGAGGACCTTGAGGACCTCCTCGAGCACCCGGGCGTTGAGGGTGACGCCCGACTTGGTGGGGCCGGAGTAGGTGTCGCCTTTGACGAAGGTCCGCACCGAGGCGTATTTGTGCCCCTTGAACTCGTCCACGTAGAAGCGGATGTCGCTGGTCTCGGTGAGCGGCAGGCTGCCCACGTCCAGCAACGGCTTGAATTCCTTCTTTTCGTCCTCGGCCATGGGCGGATTATACAGAATGTCACCCTTGACCGCCGGGGGGGTGGACCTTATACTTCGGGGTCCCATGGAAGAAGGCGAAGACGTCAAAGCGGAGCTGCGGGAGTTACGGGCGGAACTGCGCTCCTTGCGGGCCGAGGTGGAGTCGCTGAAGGGGGCGAAGCTCCCGTCCGCCGCCCCGGCCGAGAAGCCCGCTAAAGCCGCGGCGCCGGCCAAAACCTTCCTGGGCGGGGCGCTCCCGACGCTGACGGGCTGGTTGACCTCGACCGCCCCGCTCGAGCCCGTTAAGAAGGAAGGCCCTAAAACCGGCCCGCTCGCCAAGAAGTCCGACGCCGCGCCGCCCAAACCCGCGCCGTCCTGGAAACTCGACGAGAAGTTCGTCGGCGAGAAGGTGCTGCAATACGCGGGCATGGTCGTGCTGGCGCTGGGTGTGGTGTTTTTCCTGGTCTGGCGCGCGGCGCACACCGGCCCGGCCGAACGCGTGTTCATGGCCGCGGTCGCGGGCCTGGTGCTCATCGGCCTCGGGCACAAGGTCCGCGACGACGCGCGTTACCGCGAGTTCGCGCAGACCCTCATCGGCGGCGGCTGGACCGTGCTCTACGTGACCGCCTACGCGGCGTATCACTTCCCGCCGACGAAGATCCTCGACAGCGCCGCCGTCGGCCTGGGCGTGTTGGGCGTGGTGGCCTTCGGCATGGTGGGCCACGCCTTGTCCACGGGCTCGCGCCCGTTCCGCCTGTACGCCTTCGGCCTCACCTATTTCGTGTTCTTCTTCTGCCGCGAAGAGGTCACCACCTTCGACCTGTTCCTGCTCCTGCACGGAGCGAGCGTGCTCGTCGCCGCCGAGACCGGAGAGGCCGACGTCTTGCTCATCAGCCTGGCCGGGTTCCACGCGAGCTACCTGCCGGTTTATATCGACTTCATGCGCGCGCCGGCGGGCCACGCCTTCTCCGAGTTCGTGCGCGTCATCGCATGGCAAGGCGCGGCCTACGCGCTGGTGGCGGCGTTGCCCTTCGTGCCCAAGGCGCGCAAGAACCTGCTGTCGGCGGGGCAGGAGAAGCTGTTCGACGCGGCGCTGACGGCCAACGGCCTGGCCTTCGGCTTCTTCGGCGCGACGCTCGGGCGCGCGTATTTCGGCACGGTGTCCTTGCCGCGCGCCGCGGTGCTGTCGGCGTGTTACGCCCTGCCCGGCCTGGGCTACCTCAAGCTCCTGCCGAAACGCTCGACGGCGGCGGGGCTGTGCGGCGCGCTCGGCCTGGCGGTGCTGGCGGCGGCGGCCTTCGACATGCCCAACCCCATGTGGAAACTCGTGGCGTGGGCGGGCATCTCCTGCGGTTGGGTGTGGTTGGGGCTGTTCTTCGACGCGCCGGTGTGGCGCGCCTCCGGGCTCGCGATGGCCCTGCTCACCTTCCTGTTCTATTACAACGTCGCGGTGGCGGGCGCGGTGCAGCGCACCTCCGCGTCGGCGGCGATGTTCGTGTTCGCGGGCCTCTCTTATCTTTACGCGCGTTTCTACCGCGTGTGGCTGACCGACGCCGAGGAGTGGGAGAAACCCGCCGGCGAGTTCTGGCTGTACATGGGCACGGCGAGCCTCCTGCTCGGCCTGTGGGGCGTGCTCGACGCGGCGCCGTTCGTGTGCGCCGTCGTCGGGCTGTGCATCGCCGGGGAGCTGCTGGCCGTGAAGCTGCCGCGCCTGCACCTGTGGGTGCAGGCCTCCGCCCTCGAGCTGGGCGTCGGCGTTTATTCCCTGCTGGTGGACTACGGGGCGAACGCGCCGGTGGCCGGGGTCAGCGCGCGGCTGCTCGTGACCGGCGTGCTGCTCGCGGGGTGGGCGTACCTGTATTTCGAGGACCCCATGGACGACGCGCTCGCGTCCAAATGGAAACGCTGGTCGCGGACCGAGCAGCGCCAGCTGATGACCTGGGTGGCGCTGATGGCCGCGTCCTTCGCGGTGTACAAGGAGTTCGACGGCTTCCTGCGCCTGCCCGTCTGGGCGTTCGCCAGCGCCGGGCTGTACCTGGCCGGACGCATGACGCAGACGACCCACTTCAAGCAGCAAGGCCTCGTGCTGGCGCTGGGCACCGCGGCCGAAGCCGTGTTGACCTACGTCACGGCCCCGTCGGTGCTGGGCGCCGGGCCCACCTCGACGCAATCCGCCTTCTACTGGGTGTCCTGCCTGGCCTTGCTGGGGACCGTCGCCGTCGCCAAGGAGCGGCAATGGGGCTCGCCCACCGGGCTCGACGAGCAGTCCGCGACCTTGCTGTCGGTGGTCTCGCTCGTGTTGATGGCGGCCTACTGCACCAAGGAGCTCGACGCGGTCCAGCTCACCATGGCCTGGACCGCGCTGGGCATGGCCTACCTGCTCGGCGGCCTGTTCCTGGGCTGGCGCGAGCTGCGCATGCCCGCGCTGGCGCTGCTGGGGCTGTGCGTGGGCAAGGCGCTGCTGCTCGACACCTCTCAAATGCCCCTACCCTACCGGGTCGCGAGCTTCGTCGGACTCGGCGTCGTGCTGCTCGGCGGCTCGAGCCTGTACGTGAGGATGGAGAATGAGGAAGACCCTCCTGCCCCTGGCGCTCCTTAGCCTGGCGGGCGGCGCGGCCGTCCTGCTGTCGCGCGGCGGCTCTCCCAGCCGGGAGAGCCTGCTGCCGCTTTCGCGCGCCGTGGGCGAACACGTCAAAGGCGCCGACCGCGCGACCGCGGCCGCCTTCCCGCTCAGCGCCGATGAGGAGCGCGCCGCCGGGGAGCGGCTTTCGCGCGACATCGTTCAGGTCGGCTCCGCGGCCGGCACGCGCGCCGCCGCGCTCGCCTCGCGCTGGCGCGAGTTCGGCGCCGACGCCGCGTCCTCCCCGCTCGTGACGAGCCAGCGCGGGCGCTACGAGTTCCGCGTGACGGACGGGCCCGGCGTCAACGCCTTCGCGCTGCCCGGGGGCTTCGTGTACGCCACGCCGCGCCTGCTGGAGCGCTTGGAGCGCGACGAGGACGCGTTGCTGTTCGTGCTCGGGCATGAGATCGGCCACGTCGAGCTGGGGCATTGCGCCGACGGCTGGCGCCTGCGCGCGCCGCGCGGGCCCGCGGGCGAGGTCGTGGGGACGGTGCTCTCCGCGGGGCGCTTGCTCGCCCAGCTGCATTTCAGCGAGGTCCAGGAGCTGGAAGCCGACGCCTTCGCCGCGCGCCTCGTCGCCTCGCGCCGCCGCGACCCCGCGGGAGGCCTGCGCGCGCTCGGCGCGCTGGGCCTGGCCGGCGACACCGGCACCAAACGCGACCCCGGCTCCGTCGCGCTCGAGCCGCTCGCCGACTACTTCCGCACGCACCCCGGCTCCTGGGAACGCCGCGCCGCGCTCGAGCGCGAGATCGCCAAGCTGAGGACGGCGCGTTGAACGGCAAGCTCAAGGCGTCGTTGGCCGAGCCGCGTTTCGCGGCCTTCCTCGTCTCGCAGGCGCTGAGCTCTCTCAACGACAACGCCTTCAAGACCTTCGTCGCTCTGATGGCCATCGTCACGCGCCCCGACGAGGCGCCGCGCCTCATCGCGCTGGCCGGCGCGATGTTCGTGCTGCCTTTCCTGCTGCTCTCCAGCGTCGCCGGCGACGCGGCCGACCGCTGGCCCAAGGCGCGGCTCCTGCGCGTCTTCAAGGCCGTCGAGGTCGTCTTGCTGCTGCTGGCCGTGCCCGCGCTGGCGAGCGGGAACCTCGCCGCGTTGATGGCCCTGCTTTTCCTGATGGGCGCGCATTCCGCGTTCATCGGCCCGGTGAAGCTGTCCTTGCTGCCCGAGCTCGTCGAGGACGCCGACCTGTCGCAGGCCAACGGCCTGCTCCAGGCCACCTCCTTCGGCGCCATCGTGCTGGGCACGGCCGCCGCCGCCGAGCTCGCGCGCCGCTACGCGGGCGACCCGGCCTGGGCCGCCGCGCCCATGGTCGCGGTCGCGGTCGCGGGCTGGCTGTTGTCGCTGGCCGTGCCGCTGACGCCGCCGGCGCGTCCGGACGCCAAACTCGAGTTCAACGTCCTGGCGCGTTCGCTCGAGAACCTGCGCGACCTCGCGAAGCTGCCGACGGTGCAGCTGGCCACCGTGGCCTCCGCCTATTTCTGGTTCGTCGGCGCGTTGTTCCAGATGAACCTGCTCGTTTACGGCACGCGCCTGATGGGGCTGGGCGAGGCCGACGTCGCGCGTTTCCAGGTGGTGCTGGCGTTGGGCATCGGCCTGGGCTCTTTCGTCGCCGGCCGCCTCTCGCGCGGGCAGATCGAGCTGGGCCTCGTGCCGCTGGGCGCCATCGGCCTGACGGCCTTCGGCTTCGACCTGGCCTTCAGCTACCGCTCGCCTCTGCACGTCGCCGCGGACCTGTTCCTCGCGGGCATGAGCGCGGGTTTTTACGCGGTCCCTCTGCAGGCCTTCGTCCAGCAGCGAGCCCCGGCCGCCGAACGCGGCCGCGTCGTGGCGACGGGCAACCTGCTGAGCTTCGCGGCGCTGCTCATCGCCTCGGCCGTGTTGTGGGGGCTCGACGTGAAGTTCAAGCTGCACCCGGGCCAGGTCTTCCTCGTGGCGACCGCGATGAGCGCGGTCGTGACCTTCGAGATCCTGCGCCGCCTGCCCGACTTCTTCCTGCGCCTCATGCTCCTGCCCCTGACGCGCTGCTTCTACCAGCTGCGGCCCGTCGGCCTGGAGAACGTGCCGGTGACCGGGCCCGTGCTGCTGGTGGCCAACCACGTCTCCTTCATCGACGCCTTCCTCATCGCGATGGCCAACCAGCGCCTCGTGCGTTTCCTGATGCTGCGCGCCTACTACGACCTGCCGGTGGCGGGCTGGTTCTTCCGCGCGATGGGCTGCATCCCGGTCTCCTCCAGCGACGGGCCGCGCGCGCTCGTCGAGTCGTTCAAGCGCGCCCGCGAATACATGCAGTCGGGCGAGGCCGTGTGCATCTTCGCCGAAGGCGAGATCTCGCGCCACGGGCAGATGCAGCGCTTCAAGAAGGGCTTCGAGCGCATGGTCGATGGCGGCGACACGCCCATCATCCCGGTGCACCTCGACGAGGTGTGGGGCTCGGTGTTCAGCTTCTCGGAAGGGCGCGTTCTCTTCAAATGGCCGCGGCGCCTCCCGTATAAGGTGACCGTCAGCTTCGGAAAACCCTTGCCGCCCACGGCGACCGCCTTCGAGGTGCGCCAGGCCATCCTCGAGCTCGGCGCGGAAGCGTTCCAGCACCGCCTCGAGGAGGTCAAACCCCTGCCGCTGGAGTTCGCGCGCAAGGCCAAGTGCCGCCCCTTCGCGTTCGCCGTCGGCGATTCGACGGGCGCGCGCCTCAACGGCCTGTCCGCGCTGACCGGCGCCTACCTGCTGGGCAAGACGCTGCAGCGCCAGGCCGGCGCCGCGCCGCACGTGGGGCTGTTCCTGCCGCCCAGCGCCGGCGGCGCGCTGGCCAACTTCGGGCTGTCCTTGCGCGGCAAGGTCCCGGTCAACCTGAACTACTCGGCGTCGCAGGAGGTGGTGGACGCCTGCATCGCCAAGGCGAACATCGAGGTCGTCGTCTCCTCGCGCAAGTTCGAGGAGAAACTCGGCTGGGGCCCGTCGGGCCGCAAGATCTACCTCGAAGACGTCGCGCCGGCCATCGGCCCGCTCAAGAAGGCGCTCACCGCCGCGGGCCTGCTCGTCACGCCCTTCTTCATATTGGAGCGCACCGTGTTCAAACGCGCGAACGGCCCGCTCGACGGCCTGGCGACCATCATGTTCACCAGCGGCTCGACCGGCGTGCCCAAAGGCGTCATGCTCACGCACGCCAACATCCATTCCAACATCCTCGCCGCCGCGCAGGTGCTGCCGCTGGGCCCCGGCGAGGTGATGGTCGGCGTGCTGCCGTTTTTCCATTCCTTCGGCATCACCGCGACGTTGTGGCTGCCGGCCTGCCTGGGCATGGGCGCGGCCTACCACTACAGCCCGCTCGACGCCAAACGCGTGGGCGAGCTGTGCGCGGAGTTCGGCGGCACGGCCATCGTCGGCACGCCCACCTTCCTCACCGCGTGGATGCGCCGCGTCGAGCCCGCGAAGTTCAAGACGCTCAAGTGGGTGGTCGCGGGCGCCGAGAAGCTGCGCGACGAGGTAGCCCAGGCGTTCGAGGAGAAATACGGCGCGGTCATCCTCGAGGGCTACGGCGCCACCGAGCTGTCGCCCTTGGCGTCGCTCAACATCCCCGACATCTCCTGGCCGGGCATCAAACAGACCGGCACCAAACGCGGCACCGTGGGGCAGCCCGTGCCGGGCGTGGTGATGAAGGTGCTCGATCCCGATTCCGGCAAGGAGCTCCCGCCGGACCAGCCGGGCCTGCTGCTCGTCAAAGGCCTCAACGTGATGAAGGGTTACCTCGGCGACGAGGCCAAGACGCGCGAGGTCGTCAAAGACGGCTGGTACGTCACGGGCGACATCGCGCGCATCGACGAGGACGGCTTCGTCACGCTCACCGACCGCCTCTCTCGTTTTTCTAAAATCGGCGGCGAGATGGTGCCGCATATCCGCGTCGAGGAAAAACTCCACGAGCTGCTCGGCCTCGTCGAGCAGGCGTTCGTGGTCGCGGCCGTGCCCGACGAGAAACGCGGCGAGCGCCTGGTCGTCCTGCACAAAGGCCCGCAGGACCTGGACGCGCTCGCCGGCAAGCTCAACGCCTCCGACCTGCCGAAGCTGTGGGTGCCCGACAAGGCCGCCTTCCACGAGGTCGCGGAGTTCCCGCTGCTGGGCAGCGGCAAGCTCGATTTCCAGAAGCTGAAGCTCGAGGCGCGGCGCCTGGAGGGGCTGGCATGATGCTCCTGCTGGCGGCCGTCCTCGTGGCCTTCAACGCCCTGTTCGTGCTCATGGAGTTCGCGCTCGTGCGCGCGCGCCCGGCGCGCATCGAGGTGCTGGCGCGCAAAGGCGGGCGCCGCGCTCTGATGGTGCAGGAGATACTCGCCCATCTCGACGACTACCTGGCCGCCTGCCAGGTCGGCATCACCATCCTCTCTCTCGCCTTGGGCTGGATCGGCGAGCCGGCGGTGGCGCACGGCATCTCGGCCCTGTTCGGCCGGCATCTGGACTTCCTGTCCCCGCGCGCCCTGCACGCCCTCTCCTTCGTGGTCTCGCTGGGCATCCTCTCCTGGGTGCACATCGTGTTCGGCGAGCTCATCCCGCGCACCGCGGGCATCCAGTTCGCCGAGACCGTGTCGTTGTGGGGCGCCCCGGTGCTGAAGGTGTTCGCGGCGTTCCTCCACTGGCCCATCAAGGCGATGTCGGCGTCCTCCATCTTCTGCCTGCACCTGCTCGGCATGAAGTCCGCGTCGGAGACCGAGCATACGGTCACCGTCGATGAGATGCGCGTGATGCTGGGCGAGACCCAGGAGAAAGGCGCCCTGCCCCTGGAGCGTCTGCTGCTGCTGGAGAACCTCTTCGACTTCGGCGTGGCCAAGGCGTCCGACGCGATGCGCCCGGCCGAGCGCATCGTCTATCTTTCTCTCGCGCGTCCGTGGCCCGAGAACTTGGCTCTTATCCGGGAGAAACGCTTCACGCGTTACCCGGTGTGCGAGCGAGAGCTGGACACGCCGCTAGGCTACCTGCACGTCAAGGATCTCGTCTTGCGCGAAGGGGAGGGCGAGCCCGACCTGCGCAAGCTGCGGCGCGAATTGCTCGAGGTCCCGGAGACCGAGCTGCTGGAGCGGTTGCTCAAGACCATGCCCGACAAGCGACAACACATGGCCTTGGTCAAGGACGCCGCCGGCAAGGTCAGCGGCATCCTCACGCTCGAGGACATCATCGAGGAGCTCGTCGGCGAGGTGCGCGACGAGTTCGACCGCAGCCAATATTGGGTGTCGGGAGAGCTGTTCGCGCGCGCGGCCGTGGACGCCAACCTCGCCGCGGGCGACCGCCGGGCCATCATCCACGGCCTGATGGACCGGCTTAAGGCCGGGCACCCGGAGCTCGACGCGACGGCGGCTTTCAGCGCGGTGTGGGACCGCGAGCTCAAGTTCGCCAGCGCCATCGGCGGCGGCGTGCTGCTGCCGCACGCGCGCCTGCCGGGCCTGCCCGCGCCGCTGGTGGCCGTGGGCCGCTTCCCCAAGGCCCTGCCGCTGCCCACGCCCGACGGACAGCCGCTTCGGTTGGTCTTCCTGCTGCTCACGCCGCTGGAGACGCCCGTCGTCCAGCTCAAGGTGCTCCAGCGCATCGCCTCGCTGCTGATGAACGACACGCTCAAGCGCAAGCTGCTGCGGGCCAAAACCGACGCCGCTTTGCTCGAGCTGCTGCGCACGGCCGATACGTTGCTTGCCACCTGACGGCGGTTGAAGACGCGCGCCGTAAGAAGTAACTTTAATCATGTCACGCTCCCGCGCCTTTCTCGCGTCCCTGCTGCTCCTGGCGGGCTGCTCCACGAAGCTGGTGCGCCCCGAGAGCGTGTCGTTGTGCGGCCGCGGAGGCTGCGCGGCCGTCGCCGACGAGGAATCGCGCGCGCGCCTGCTGACGGGTTTGCACGAGCTGTTCCGCGGCATGAAGGGCCGCGACCTGCCGCTGTATTCCGCCGATCCTAAGACGCGCGCCGAGAAGAAACGCGGCATCAGCTTCTTCGTCCAAGGCGGGCCCATCCCCGGACGCAGCACGCTTTCCCGCCTCGAGGTCGTGGACGTGCGCTACATCGACCGCGCGCGCTCCGAGGTCAAACTCGAGCTGAAGTTCCACCCGACCTACGTCGGCATCCCCGTGTTCTGCACGGAGAGCGCCGCCGTCGTCGTCGCGACCCCCGACGAAACGGTGCTGACGGCCGCGCCGTTCTGCTCGTGGATGGCCATCGGCAACGGCGTGTTCAAGCTCCAGTGGAGCATCGATTCCGTGGACGTGGAAAAAGGCGTGGTCGGCGGCTACTGGTCCATGAAAGGCGCGGGCGTGCCGTTGGTCGGCGGCGGCAGCGGCTACATGATCGCGCGTTTTAAGGAAGCCCCGCCCTCGCCCCCCGCGCCGGCCCCGGTCGTGGCGTCGCTGCCCGTCGCGAAGCCGGAGCCCAAGCCCGAACCCGTTCCCGAACCGAAGCCCGCGCCCGCGCCGAAACCCGCGCCGGTCGTGGAAACCGTCGAGGTGGTGTCGGAGGCCGTGAACCTGTCCATGACCACGCGCGTCGGCGACGCCGGCGGCGACCTGGTCTTCGACGGGGGGGAGGCCATCTCGCTGCGCGTCGAACTCGAGAACAAGGGCGGGCGCATCGCGACCGAGGCGAAGGTCGCGCTGTCGGGCGACGCCGCGCTCGTCGCCTGCTTCGGCGAGGGCAAACGCGTCGGCGCCATCGCCCCGGGCGACTCCGAAGCCGTCGAGTTCTCCTGCCGCCTGCCCGCCGCGGTGCCGTCGGAGACCGCGACGTTGCTCGTGGAGGCCTTCGCGGGCGCCTCCGGTACCCGGGCGGCCGCCAAACGCCTGAAGGTCGCGCTCAAGCCCGCGCCCGTCGCCGAGGAGGAGGTCGTTTCCGAGGTGGGCGTCGACGACATCCCGCCGCGCTCCAAAAACGCGGGCGCCGGCGCCAACGCCGCGCTCGTCATCGGCCTGGGCCGCTACCGCGAGAAGGCCATTCCCGCCGTGAAATACGCGGCGCGCGACGCCGAGGTGGTGGCGCGGTATCTCGAAAACGTCGGCGGCGTGTCCGCGGAGAACCTGAAGGTCATCACCGACGACAGCGCGACCAAGAGCGACCTCGAGGCCTATCTCGAGGACTGGCTGCCGCGGCGCGTCGGCCCGGAATCCACCGTGTTCGTGTATTACGCGGGCCACGGCGCGCCCGACCCCGCGGGCAAGGAATCCTACCTCGTGCCTTTCGAGGGGCACCCCGATTACCCGACGAAGCTGTACCCGCTCAGCCGGATGTACGCCGCGCTGGCCAAGCTTCCGGCGAAAAACGTCGTCGTGCTGCTCGACAGCTGCTTCTCCGGCGCGAAAGGGCGCGGCGTGGCGCAGGAGGGCGCGCGCCCGCTGGTCTCGGCCATGGAGTCGGCCTCCCTCGACCCGAAGCTGACCGTGCTCGCCGGCGCCACGGGCAGCCAGATCACGTCGGACTACGACAAAGCCGAGCACGGCCTGTTCACCTACTTCCTTCTTAAAGGCCTGCGCGGCGACGCCGACGCGGACCGCGACGGCGTGGTGAACCTGGGGGAGTTGTACCCCTTCGTGCGCGAGCAGGTGAGCTCTCGCGCCTCGCGCGAGCTCAACCGCGACCAGACCCCGGTGCTGCTCGGCGGGGCCTCGGCCCGCTCGCTGCCGCTCTCCCGCCGTTGATCGGGGAGTGAAGCCGCGGTTCACGCGGAAGCCTGAAACGTGCCGCGCTCTTTCTGGAGCGGAGTGCCCGCAACGCGTTAGGGCCATCGCCTTCGCGTGATTGCCCCACGGTTTCATGCGGTCGAGGGCCTGCGCGTTCCATAATAGGGTCCATGACCAAGCTTCTCGCCGTCCTCTTCGCCCTTTGCGTTCCGGCGCTCGCCGCGGCCGACTCCGCGCCGTTGTTTCGCAACGGCACGCCGTCTCCCAACGATCCAAACCTAAGGCTGATGACCATCCTCGAATTCCTGACCGCCAACGACCGCGGCTTCGCCGAGCAGTTCGACGCGGTTGTGACCTGCGTGCGCGAAGGCGGACGCGCCGGGCTGGCGGCCGGTCTCGATGGCCGACGTCGTCCGGCGGTGTCCATCGCCTGCGAGAACGGCGTGCCCGCTCACGACCCCTACGTCTACGGCGTGACCATCACCGAGGAGCAGTTGGCGTTCTACAACCAGACGTACGGCGCCAATGTGCGCGTCACCGGCCAAGAGCTCGGTTTCGGGCCCGGCGTGCCCGCGCCCGGAGGCCTGCCTTCGCCCAACTATTTCGTTATCGGGCCCGATGCGACGCTCGCCGTGCAACAGATTATTTGGGGCCGCGACACGCCGTCTTACCACGATTTCGAAGAGCGTGAGCGCCCGTGTTCACCGCCGCGCGAGCTGGAGCGCGATCCTGCCGCCAACGAGGTTCCGTCCTCGTCCGACGGCATCCGCACGACGCCGCGCCCGCGCAGCCTGGAGCGAGAGCCGGAAGAGAACGTCGGTCGCGGCGAGGGGCGTTCCGAAGGGCGCCGCCAAAGCGTGCCGTCGTCGCGCCGGGATGAAACCCCCGGAGGCAATGAGAGCAACGGCGGGCGTCCGACGACGGACGAACGCACCCAGCAGATTGATAGCCGTAAAGGAGGCCTACAGTGAAGAAGACCTTGTTGTCTTGCGTGCTGCTCACCGCTTTCGCGGCGTTCGCCGCTGCCGAGCCCGCTGAAGAGGCTCGTCCGGCTCCGGCCCCGAACCCCGCGCCTTCGGCCATCGGCGTGTTGACCCAGCTCCTGAGCTACGGGGCCGTCGTGGACCGGACGTTCTCCGCGGACCTCGAGAACGTGATGGTCTGCGCCCGAGGCCTGGGCGCCTCCATCGGCCTGCGCGTCGCCGCGCCCGAGCGGGGCGGCATCGCGGTGGTCTGCGAGCGCACCGTCGCCCACGACACGCAGCGCGACGAGGTCGTCATCACCCCGGCGGTGCTCGACGGCTTCAACCGCGCCTTCGGCCACGGCCTGCGCGTCGATAGCGGCGTCTTCGGCTTCGGCACCGGCCGGCCCGCCGCGGGCGGCATGCCGTCCTTCTTCTTCACGCCGATCACGCCGGAGCACGCCCGCCCCGCCGTGCACGGCGTCATCAGCGATCGCGACACGCCCCGGGAGTGCTGAGCATGAAAATCATCCTGCCCGTTCTTCTGGCCGTCATCACGGCTCCCGCGGCCGCTATCAACCCTCTGACCGCGTTGCGCGAACGCGCGCTCGCGCGCCAGGCCGCGGCCGCCGCGGCCGCTTTGCCCGACCCGGGTCCGCGCGACCCGTCGCCCAACGACCCGCCGCCGCAGGCGACGCCGGTCAACGTGCTGGTGGACCTGCTCGTCGAGCTCTCGCGCCAGGGCGTCATCGTCAACGCGCTCGGCGACGTGGTGTATTGCGCCCAGGACGGCGGCGCGACCGGCCTGACGGCGGGCATGGGGCGGGCCATCATCACTTGCGAAAGCGACGACCACGGCCACCCGTCCGTTTACCAGGTTTATCTGTCGGCCGAAGCCCTCGCGGCTTACAACGCCGCGCGCGGCGGCAACGTGCAGGTTTCCGGAAGCGCGTTCGGCTACGGCACGGGCGCGCCGACGCCGGGCGTGCCGTCGCTGAACTTCACCGAGATCACCGCCGCGGACGTGGGCCCGGCGCTTAACCGCATACACGCGTTGCGCGAGGCCGAACGCCGCGCCGCTCGTCGCAACCCGGCCCCCTGAGCGACGCCCCGGGCGGACGTCCGCCCGGGGTCGTCGGGGCCCCGGCGTAATTGGTATCATCGTCGGAATGTCGGGGAAAACTCCGCGCTTTTTGGCCGCCTGCCGTTCCCAGAAGGTGGACGCCACGCCGGTCTGGTTCATGCGCCAGGCCGGGCGCTACATGGCCGAATACCGGGAGCTGCGCAAGAAACACAGCATCCTCGATCTCGCCAAAACCCCGGAGCTGGCCTGCGAGGTCACCCTCCAGCCGATGCGCCGGCTCAACGTGGACGCGGCCATTCTTTTCGCCGACATCCTGCTCATCGTCGAGCCGATGGGCCAGAAGCTGACCTTCGCGCCGGGCCCGAGCATCTCCAACCCCATCCGCGCCGAGAAAGACGTCGCGCGGCTGCGCGAGGACGTCGCGCCGGAGCTCGAGTTCGTCTATTCGGCCATCAAGCTCATCCGCCGCGAGCTCGACCCGTCGAAGGCGCTCATCGGCTTCGCCGGCGCGCCTTACACCGTCGCGAGCTACATGGTCGAAGGCGGGCCGTCCGACCACTACGCGCACGTCAAAAAGATGATGCTCGACCGTCCCGACCTGTGGGACAAGCTCATGCGCAAGGTGCGCCGCGCCACCGCCGACTACCTCAAGGCGCAGGTCGCCGCGGGCGCGCAGGCCGTGCAGCTCTTCGACTCCTGGATCGGCGCGTTGACGCCCGAGCAGTTCCGCCGGCACGTGCGCCCGCACACCGCCTGGGTCCTGGCCGAGGTGAAGAAGACGGGCGTGCCCGTCATCTCCTTCGGCACCGGCACCTCGGGCTTCCTCGAGGATTTCGCCGCGGCCGGCGGCGACGTCATCGGCGTGGACTGGCGCATCGATCTCGACGTCGCGCGTAAACGGCTGGGCCGGCGCGCGGTGCAGGGTAATCTGGATCCCTTGATGCTTTTCTCCGATCGCAAGGTCCTCAAGGCCGCCGTCAAAGACATCTTGAAGCGCAACGGCGGACGCAAAGGACACATCTTCAACCTCGGCCACGGCATCCTGCCGACGACCCCGGTGGACAACGTCCGCGCGGTGGCCGATTGGACGCACGAGCTCTCATGAGGAGCGGGCGCCCTCGACGCGACGAGGCGCCCCGGCGCGTCGTCGTTTTGGGCGGCGGCATCACCGGCCTCGCCGCGGCCTGGGAGGCGACGCGGCTCGCGGAGAAGGAGGGCCGCCCCGTTTCCGTGACCGTGCTCGAAGGCTCGGAGCGCGCCGGCGGCAAGATCCGCACCGAGACGCTCGGCGGCGTCGTCATCGAGACCGGCCCCGATTCCTTCATCACCACCAAGCCCGACATGCTCGAGCTGGTCAAGGAGCTGGGCCTGGAGGGCGACCTCATCGGCACCGCGGGCCCTCCCACGGTGAACGTGCTGCTGGGCGGCCGCCTCGTGCCCATGCCCGAGGGCATGAGCCTGGCCGCGCCCACGCGCCTGCTGCCCTTCGCGTTTTCGCCCTTGTTCTCGGCCGGGGCCAAGCTGCGCATGGCCTTCGAGCCGCTGGTCCCGACGCGGCGCGGCGGCGGCGACGAGTCGTTGGCCGATTTCACGCGCCGCCGGCTCGGGCCGGAGGCGCTGGAGCGCCTCGTCGGGCCGATGCTCGCGGGCATCTACGCCGGCGACCCGGAGAAGCTCAGCGTCAAGAGCACCTTCCCGCAGCTCGTCGAGATGGAGAAGAAGGGCGGCCTGTCGCGCTCGTTGTGGCTGGGCGGCGCGCCGCGCGCCGCGGCCAAAGGCGGCTTCACCACCTTCATGACGCTCAAAAGCGGGCTGACCGGCCTCGTCGAGGCCTTGGTGCGCCGCCTGCCCGCCGGGACGGTGAAAACCGACCACCCGGTCCAGTCCGTGTCCCGTCACGGGGGGCAATGGGAGGTCGCCACGCCGCAGGGCCGCTTCACCGCCGACGCCGTGGTCTGCGCCTTGCCCGCGCCCGCCGCGGCCGACGCGCTCGAAGGCGCGGACCCGGAGCTGGCGCACCGTCTGCGCGAGATTCCCTTCGTCTCCACCGCGACCGCGACCTACGTCTGGGACGAGAAAAACCTGCCGCGTTCGCCGCGCGGCTTCGGCCTGCTCGCGCCGCGGCGCGAGGGCCTGGCCCTGTCGGCCGCCACGTTCTCCTCCTCGAAGTTCCCCGGTCGCGCGACGCCGGGCAAAACCGTCATCCGCGCCTTCATGGGCGGCGCCGGACGCGAGGAGGCCGCCGAGATGGCGGTCACCCGCGTCGAGGAGACCGGGCGCCGCGAGCTCGACGCCCTGCTGGGGCTGGGCGGGGTCAAGCCGCTCGCCGCCAAGGCCACGCGCTGGATCAAGTCCAACCCCCAATACAACGTCGGTCACGCCGAGCGCCTGGAGCGCTTGTCGTCGTGCCTCAAGAGCCACCCGGGCCTGACCTTGGCCGGGAGCTCCTACACGGGCGTGGGCCTGCCCGATTGCGTGCGCTCCGGCCGCCGCGCGGCCGCGCGGTCGTTGTCGCTCGACACCAGGAGGAGTCATGCAGAGCTTCTTTTCCCCGGACTTGCTTAGCCTCACCGTCGCGCTGGGCTTGGGCGGGGCCATCGGCCTCGAGCGGGAGCTGTCGGATAAGGCCGCCGGCCTGCGCACCAACATCCTCATCTGCGTCGGGTCCTGCCTGTTCGCCATCCTCTCCCACCGGCTCGCCGACCTCAACGGCCTGTCCGACCCCACGCGCATCGCCGCCCAGATCGTCACGGGCGTCGGCTTCCTCGGCGCGGGCGCCATCATGCGCGAGGGCGAACACGTCACCGGCCTGACCACGGCCGCCACCATCTTCGTCGTCGCGGCCATCGGCATGGCCGCCGGCTTCGAGCGCTACGCGCTGGCCGCGGGCGCCACCGTGCCCGTGCTCATCGTCCAGGTCGTGTTCCCGAAGTTCGACGCCTGGGTGGACGACCTGCGCCAGCGGCACACCTTCCGCATCACGTCGGACCTCAACGACGACGGGCTCGAGGAGATCAAGACCATCTTCCGCCACGCCGAGGTCAAGGTCCTGCGCCGCAAGCTCATGAAGAAAGGCGGGCTCTACTACAGCGAATGGTACGTCTCGGGCCCGCGCATGGAGCAGAAAAACGTCGTCAAGAAGCTGCTCGACAATAAACACGTGCGCGAGCTCGTTTACTAACGATGGAAGCCGCCAAGGTCCAGGCCGCGCTCGCGGAACTGGGCCAGCCGAAGTACCGCTGGGACCAGGTGAGACAGGCCGTATTCGGCAAGTCGGTCTCCGCCTACGAGGAGGTCCCGGGCCTGCCGCCGGGACTGGCGGCACGGCTCGAGGAGAAGGCGCCGCTGCTCGCGGCCAAGCCGCGCTCGGTGTCGGTCTCGCGCGACGGGCGCGCGCACAAGGCCTTGCTCGATTTGAAGGACGGCCGCGTCATCGAGACGGTGCTGCTGCGCCCCAGCGAGACGCGCTGGACCACCTGCATCTCCTCCCAGGTCGGCTGCGCGGTGGCCTGCACCTTCTGCGCCACGGGGCTGATGGGCCTGAGCCGCAACCTGACCCCGGAGGAGATCACCGACCAGGTGCTGTTCTGGCGTCAATACATGGCCCGGCAAGGCCTGCCGGGCCGCGTGGACAACATCGTGTACATGGGCATGGGCGAGCCGTTCGCCTGTTACGACCAGGTCGCGGCGAGCCTGCGCGCGCTGATGGACCAGAAGCTGTTCGCCATCGGGGCGCGCCACATCGCGGTCTCGACGTCCGGCGTGGCGCCCAAGATGGTCCAGTTCGGCAAGGATTTCCCGCAGGTGAACCTGGCGTTGTCCTTGCACGCCGCGACCGACGCGCTGCGCACGCGCCTGGTGCCCATGAACAAGGCCTACGATCTCGCGGCGCTGGCGGCCGCGCTGAAGGAATACCTCGCCGACACCAACCGCAAGGTGTTCTTCGAATACGTCCTGCTCAAGGGCGAAAACGACCGCGAAGAGGACGCCCACGCGCTGGTGAAATGGCTCGACGGCCTGGGCAACAAGGCCTTGCTGCACGTCAACCTCATCGTCTTCAACCAGACCGACACGCCGCACCAGCCGACCGACGAAAGCGACGCGCGGCGGTTCCAGGAACGCCTGCTCGCCTCCGGCTATAAATCCACCGTACGGCAGAACCTCGGGCGCGACATCGACGGAGCCTGCGGACAGCTCGTCATCAAAGAGGCCCAATGAACGACCCGTTGATCCCGCCGAAGACCCCGCCCAAGGACATCCGAGAGCTGCCCGCGCGGCACCGCTACGAGCAGGTCAAACGCGCGCTCGACCTCAAGTGGCGCCGCCGCGAACCCATGGCCGACCGCATGATGCGCGAGACCGTGGACGCGTTGTGGGACGCCTTCTCCAAGGACCCGTGGACCTGGTGCGGGATGTGGACGCTCCAGCTCGACGGCAACGGCCTGCTGCCCGGGCCGGGTCGCGACGACGCGCCCGTCGCGCGCCCGCTCGACGGGCTCATCGCCGAGTGCTTCAAAGGCCGCGACACCAAGCTGGGCGAGGACGGCGGCGGGCCGGCCATCGCCGTGCCGGTCATGGACATGAACGGCCGTCCGTGGGCCGTGTTCCTCGCGCGCGCCGCGACGCCGTTCAACGAGGTGGACGCGCGCTGGATCGAGCAGGTGGTCAAAGCCTTCCGCCCCATCAAGCGCCCGGAGCCGCCCGCGCTGGGCTGAAAAGTTGGCCGCCCCGGTGCCTTATAGGCCCCGGGGCGGCGCTCCTGGTGGGTGACGCGTCGAGTTGAGGTTCTTGGTGTCGGATATCCCGCCGCGTCTGGGAACAGTGTAGCCGCGTACGATGTCGGATTTATTACGAGGCCGTCCGTCCCGTCTGGAATCTGAAACACGTAAAACGCATAATCAACCTATGAACCGCGCGGCCGTCCTGCCGGCGTTGCTCCTGCTCGCGTCAGCCTGCGCGGGGCCCGACATCGGGCCTCTGGGCAACATGTCCTCGGTCCCGCGCGAGGACCAGGTGGACCCCAACGCGCCCAAGGCCGACGCCCAGATTTCCACCGTCCTCATCAAGCTCGCCGAGGACAAGTCCCGCTTCCGCCGCGACCTGACCGGCGTCGAAGGCACGCCCATCGGCGAGATGCTCACCGTGGGCTCTCCCATCGGCTTCGACCTGCGCAACCGCTTCCTCGGCCTGGGCATCCCGCTGGCCGAGGCCTTCGCCGCCAACCCCGACCCCGTGTTCCGCCAGCAGCTCGTCGAGCTCGCGCGCTGGGACAAGGAGGGCGAGGCCCGCGCCGCCGCGCTCATCGCGTTGGCCGGCCAGAAGGAGCTGCGCCACCTCCAGATCTTCAACGAGGCGCTCATCAACCTCAACCCCGGCGTGCGTTTCGGCGCGCTCGAGGCCCTCGTCGTCTGGGGCCACCCGACGCAGGCCATGCCGCTGCTGGCCGCCGCCTCCGAGCGCGACAACGAGCCGCTGCTGCGCGTGTACGCGGCCGCGGGGCTGGTCCGCCTGGGCGACCCGGCGGGCCTGCACCGCCTGCGCGCCTTCCTCGACAACCCGTCCTGGGTGGTGAAGGCGCTCGCGGCCAAATACATCGGCGAGCTGGGCACCGCCGAGGATTACCGCCTCCTGCTCGACCGCATCGACCGGGAAGTCACCAACGATTTCGTCGTGGCCGAGTTCTGCGTCGCGGCGCTCAAGCTGTACCCTAAGACGAAGAAGGCGGCGCCATGAGAACGGCGACCATCGCGTCGGCGCTGCTTTTCGGCCTCTCGATCGCGTTCGCGGCCGAGAAGCCGAATCTCGTCTTCGACTCCTCCTCGCTGCTGCAGCTCGAGCCGCTCGTGATTACCGCGCCGCGCGTGCGGGCGCAGAAGGACCTCATCGACCCGCGCATCAACCAGCACCTGCTGCGCCTGCTGCAGAACCGCATGAACACGCGGCCGGATTCCATCGCGTCCATGGACGCCTCCGTGGGCAACCTGTCCAAGCTCACGACGATGACGGGCTACAACCTCAAGACCCGCTACACCGAGCTGGGCTTCCTCCTCACCGAGGGCCTGGCCGGCACGAGCGACTTCACGCTGCAAAACGAGCTCGAGAAGGTGGTCAAGTTCGGCAACAACGTGCAGACGCGCGCCGCGGCGATGATCTCGCTGGCCTACACCAAGGACATGCGTTACCTGTCCTTGTTCCAGGGCGCGCTCATCGACCCCAACGTCACCGTGCGTTTCGCGGCCGTCGAGGCGCTGCTGCTGCTCGACAACCCCATCGTGCAGATCCAGATTGGCCAGGCCGCCCGCTCCGACGCGAGCCTGCCGGTCCAGGTGTTCGCCGCGGCCGGCCTGTGGCGCCTGGGCGACAACTACGGCAAAGAGATCCTGCTGCGCTTCATCCAGCATAACGACTGGTTCGTGCGCGCCATGGCGGCCCACTACCTGGGCGAGCTCGGCGGCGAATACGAGCGGCAGAAGGTCCTGCGCGAGTTCCAGTTCGAGAAGGACCCCGTCGCCCAGGCCGAGATGGCCGGGGCGCTGCTCAAGATCCAGGCGCGATTGGAGAAGAAATGACCGCATCCCCGTTCATGACGCTCGCCCTCACCGGCGGCGACTGGGTCATCTGGGCGCTCGTCGCCGCGTCCGTCTTCGCCGTGTCCATCGTGGTGGACCGTTTCAAGCTGCTCAAGGCGGAGAAGGCCGCGCTGGCCGCGCTGCGCCCCGCGTTGGCCCCCGCGCTCGAGAGCGGCGACCTCGCCGCGGCCGGCAAAGCCGTGGAGAAACATCCCTGCGCCGCCGCGCGCGCGCTCGCCGCGGCGCTCGGCCAGGCCGCCCGCGGGCCGGAGTCCGCCGCCGACCACCTGGCCGCCGCGCTTTCGGAAGAGAAGCTGCGGCTGGAAGGCCGCATGCTCGTGCTGGGCACGCTCGGCAATAACGCGCCGTTCATCGGCCTCTTCGGCACGGTGCTCGGCGTCATCAAGGCCTTCAACGACCTGGCCCAAAGCGGCGCGGGCCCCGAGGTCGTGATGGCCGGCCTTTCCGAGGCGCTCATCGCCACCGCGGTCGGCCTGCTCGTGGCCCTGCCGTGCGTGCTCGCCTACAACGTCCTGCAGAAGACGACCCGCGACCTGCTCGTCGAGACGGAAGCCCTGGGCCGGCGCGTCGTGTCCGCGGCGCGCGAGCGCCGCCGCTAGGAGGCACGGTGCAGTCCATCGACGACGCCGAAGGCCCCATCACCGGCATCAACGTGACGCCGCTGGTGGACATCGTGCTCGTGGTGCTCATCATCTTCATGGCCACCGCGCCGATGATCTCGCGGCGCGCGGTCAAGGTGGACGTGCCCAAGGTCGCCAAACACGAACGAATGGCCACCGAGGCCATCGCCGTCGCGCTCGATAAGGCGCACCAGCTCACCGTGGGCGGAAAACCCGTCACCCGCATGGAGCTGATGGAATACCTCTCCCGGGCGGTCGCCTCACGCGAAGACCAGGCGGTGACGCTGTCGGCCGACCGCCAGCTGCCCTACGGCGAGGTCGCCGAGCTGCTCGACGCCGTGCGCGGCGCGGGCGTGCGCAAGGTGGGCCTGGAGGTCGTGCGCAAGTGAGGGCTCCCCAGCCCCAACCCTTCTCCCGTTCCGTGGCGTGGTCCGCCGGAGGCCACGTCCTGCTGTTCGCCGCCGTCTGGCTGCTGCCGAAGCTGGGGTGGATCACTCCGCCGACGTTCGAGATCGAGATCATCAGCCCCATCCTCGGCACCGGGCCCGCCAAACTCGGCGCGCCCAAGGCCTTCGTGCCCGGCGTCCCCGCCTTCAAAAACGTCACCGAGCCCGAGTCGAAGCCGAAAACCGAGACGGAGGCCGCCAAGGAGCCGCCCAAGGACTGGACCTTGCCCGGTCCGAACACCAAGGTCGTCGAGACCCAGGCAGTCCCGCAGACCACGCCCGGCGGCGCGGTGGGCGGCACGGGCACCGCGGCTAAAACCGGCGGCTCCGGCGAAGGCTCCGACGACGGCGTGCCCGGCGGCACCGGCGACGGCGGCACACCGCTCTCGGCGATGCCGCGCCTGCTCAACCGCGACGAGGTCCTGCGCCTGATGAAGCGTTTTTATCCGGAGGCCGAACGCCGCGCGGGGCGCGAAGGCGACGTGGTCGTCGCCATCCACATCGGCGCCGAGGGCGCGGTGACGTCCGTGGACGTGCTGCGGGGCGCGGGCCCGGCCTTCGACGAGGCCGCCAAGAAGGTCGGCGCGATGATGCGTTTCTCGCCCGCCATCGCCCTCAACGGCCGCCCCGTCGCCGTCAAACTGCCCCAGCAGGTGCAGTTCCGCCTGACCGACTAGGCGAGCCGGAGACGGCTCAGCCCTTGAGGTGTTTGTACGCCAGCCACGGCACGATGATAATCATGCCCGCGAGCCAGAAAACGTTGGGCACCAACAGGAAGTAGCCGGCGGCCATGACGAACAGCGCGAGCCAGCCGTGGGCGACGGTGAAAGGCTTGGGCGCGACGGCGCCGGACTCGCGGTCGGCGCGCTGCGCGCGAAGGTAGCCGAAGGCCTTGGCGGAGACGTAGGCGATGCCCGTGACGCCGAGCAGGGCGACCGAGAGGTCGAACTGCATGACGGGCTCGGAGACAAGCGCCAGGAGGCTGGCGACGAGCGTGGCGAGCGCCCCTAAGCCGATGAGCGGCACCGAGAAAAACGGCGACCACTTGCGCCACATGTATCGAGCGGCCTGGGTCATCGCCGTCACGGCGAACACCACGGCCGCGCTCGCGATGGCGGTCATGACGAGCGGGCTGGCCGGCAGCAGGCCGACGAGCGCGCCGGCGAGGATGGGCAAGGTCAGCAGGCCGTTGAAGAAGCCGTGCGCGGCCATCGAGGCGAGCAGTCCTTCCTTCTTGAAGGCCCAAGCGAGGATCAGCGAATGGATGAAACGCGTGGCGAAGAGAACGGGGTCCGAGGTCTCGTGGATGGCGACGAAGAGCAGTGAGACCAAGGTCGCCGACACGACGAAGGAGCCCAAGCGCATGAACTTCGTGACTTTGGCGAGGCCGCCCTGGAGCCCGGCGCGGAAGATGATTTCCTCGGCAACGGGCGCCATCACCGCGGCGGCGACGACAAGCACGCCGGCCTCCAGCAGCCCCGGGACCTCCCCGAAGCTGGCGGCGGGGCTGTTGTAGTTCGAGTTGAACGCGTAGCCGAGCGCCTGGGCGACGCCCGTGATGACGGCGGTGATGAAGAGGGGCACCGAGGCGGCGAGGAAGCCGACGGAGAGCGTGCGTTTCCAGTTCGTCTTGGGGGCGGCGGGCTTCTCCTCGGTGAGGACCCAGCGCGGGCCGTTGGCGGGCGCGGCGGCCCGCACCGTCGCGGGCGCCAGGCGCGCGCCGCGGCCTTCCGTGCCGCGGCCGACGGGAGCGGGCGCGTCGTTGGCGGCGTCTTTGCGCTCGAAGCCTTCGAAAAGCTGGTCGAGGACGGCGGCGGGCGCGGCCGGGCCGTTCTCTTTGGCGCCCTGCAGGCGGGTGAAGGCGGTTTCGACGCCGGCGATGACCGTGGTTTTTCCCGGAGCGTCGGCGGGGGCCGCGAGCGCGCGGCCGGCGGGCGTCAGGGGCGCGGACGCGACGGCGCGAGGCGCGGCGGCGGCTTCGGCGGCGGGCGCGGCGGCGCCGGCGGCGTCGGTTACGGGCCTGGACACGGCCAAAGGCGAGGTTTTGAGGCTGACGCCCATGGACGGGGCGGTGAGACGGACGCTTGCGGGCGCGAAGGTGACGGGGGCCATCCGCACGGCGCCGGCGGCGCCGATGCCGACGCTGCGCCAGACGACGACGGGCCGCGACGCGGCCGATGGCGGCGGCACTGCGCTGTACGGAAGACAGCGAAAGGGAGACGGCTAGGAGCGCGCCGAGCGCGCGGGAGGGGAAGGTCGGCATGCCCTCAGTATAGCCGGACCGTGAGGAGGCCGCCTGGACCGTCGGGCCCCCAGGCGGGCCGCCAGACAGCCTATGAACGCGAGGCCCTAGGGCCTAGGCGCTTTTGGCGGGGCGGACGGCGGCGACGACGCGCAGGATGTCCTCGCCATAACGGGCCTTTTTGAGCTCGGACAGGGGCGCCAAGGGGTCCCCGCCGTGGTCGCGGCAGGCGTGGCTGGCGATCTGGCGCATGCTCTCGGTGGACAAGATGACGACGGGCTCCACCTGGTCTTTCACCGCGCGCTCCTTGCGCCAGGCGCGCAGCGCCTCGAAAAGCTTCCACTCGGTGTCGGGCATGCGGCGGCGCTCGGGAAGAGCGGGTCGCGTCAGCGGCTCGGAGGAGCGGCTTTTCTCGACGGCGGCGAGCAGGCCCGCGCCGAAGCGCTCCAGGATGTAGGGGCTCATGCCTTTGACGGCCTCCAGCTGCTCGCGGGTCTCGGGCAAAGCCTGGGCGATGCGGACCATGAGGTCCTCGGGCATGACGCGGAAAGGGGCGCGGTCGCGCGAGGCGGCCTGGTGCTCGCGGAACAGCCAGATTTCCTTGAGGGCCGCCATCTCCTTGCCGCCGATCTCCTGGCGGCCGGCGAGGCGCCAATAACCTTCCGGGTCGAAGGTCTTGATGTTCGGCTCGATGGCGCACAACTCGGCGCAGGCTTCGAGCGCGTCCTGGGTGAGGCCTTTCTCGGCCAAGGCCTTCTTCTGGATGTCCACGAGCCGGATGAGGAAATGGGTGTCGCCCTGCGCGTAACGGATCATCTCGTGGGTCAGCGGGCGGCGGCCCCAGTCGGCGCGCTGCAGCTTCTTGGAGACGACGATGCCGAAGTGGCGCTCGATGGCCGCGGCCAGGCCGAGCTCCTTGATGCCGAGCACGCGCGCGGCGATCATGGTGTCGAAGATGTTGGCGAACTCGAAGCCGTAGTCGCGTTTGAGGCACAACACGTCGTACTCCGCGGCGTGGAACAGCTTCTCGATCTTGGGGTTGGCGAACAGCGGGCCCAGCGGGGAGAGGTCCTTGAAGGCGATGGGATCGACGATGTAGTCTTCGGTCGCCGAGGAAATCTGCACGAGGCAGACCTTCTCTTTATAGGCGTAAAAACCGTTGGACTCGGTATCGAAGGCGATCTGGGGGGAGTTCGCGAGCTCGGCGCACACCTCTTCGAGGTGCTCCTTGGCGGTCACGAGAGTCGCGTCTTTCATGTCATGGGTCATATAAATAAAAAGCCCGAAACGCCCCGTTCGGCGTTCCGGGTCGACGTCGGCTGCTTCGGCTTTAGTTATAACAGGTCTTCGCCGAGGCGTCAAGGGCGGGTATCCCGCGCGCGCTGCGCGATTGCAGGGCGAGGTGGTCGCAGCCTAACGATGCTTCGTTGCGCGGGCGTACGCGGAGAGGTCGTCGATGTCGGCGGCGATGGGATCCGCGGAAGTTGAGATGTCGCCCGGCAATGCGTTAATGGCGCAATGGATGGCTCCTCCATGGCGGGCGAGGTCGGTAGCGGGCAAGGGAATGGGAGTCATACCACGGCTGCGGTAAGTCGCGAGACCGGCGGCATCTAGGGGGGGCAGATCGTATTGCCCGACGTACACCGCGGTTCCGGACTGGAAGACGTTGTTGTAGGTTACGATGGGGCTCACGTTACAGCAGCGGCCGGTCAGGAGAGGAACGCGCTCGACGGTCAGCCCGGCCTGTGTAAGGCGAATGACCAGCTCCTCGAGTTTCGGCGCGTCGTCGCGGCTCTGTCTCAGCGCCTCTTGCATCCGCGAAAAGGAGCCGTTGCCCAGCACGCTCACCGCTTGGTTCTGATTGGCCGGGGAAAGCGCCGTCCATTCGAGCAGCATCCGCACGCCCGCCGCCGTATCCCCGACCAAGACGGTGTTCCCGCCGACCGGGGTCAAGTATAAGTCTATATGCGGCCAGGAGCGGAGGCTTGGCACCAACATGGCACGGCGGCCGGTCTCGCGCGCGAAGATGGTCTCGATTTCCTCTCGACTGTAACGCGCGTTGATGGCCCGCACCTCGTCTGATATGAAAGTCCACGTCGGGCCGGTCACGATTTGCCCGCCTTGGAAGGAGATTTCCGACGTTCTGCTGAAGAGGCCGCGGTATATCTCGTCGAAGATTCCCTGGCTGGCGAGCATGTGCCCGCTGGTCTCGCGGGCACGCAAGAGGCGGCCGCCCTCAGGCGTGCTGACAAGGAGATAATGGTCCCGGCTCCAAGCGCTGAGCCCGCGCGGGCAATCGCCGTCCGCGCACGTCAAGAAGCGAACATTACGCAGCTGCTCAGGCTTGAGGCCCCACTCTCCGGTCGCTAGCGCGCGGACGGCGTCGAGTTCGCGACGTCCCGCGACGATGACGTCGGCGGCCTGTCCGGGGACGCGGTCGCGCAGGAAGGCGCGGATCATCGCAGCGCTCTGCGGGGAATACTGCAGAACGACCCTCTCGGCGACGACGCCCGTGTCGGCGTGGGAGAGTGGCGTCGTCGCGCGTGCGGAGACGGAGGCGCCGGGCCGGGCTTCAACCGCCGTCGGGCTCGCGCCCTCGTGTCGAAAACCATCGAAAAAGCCGTTGAGAGTGGTTCGTGCTGCGGCGGGCGCGGTCGCGAGTGTTCGAGCGATATCGCCGGTGTACAACCAAGTCTGCGAGATATCGCCTGCCTGCTTCTCGGTCAGCGTCGGTATCCGTGACATCAACGCTCTTTGCGTGTAATAAACATGGGCCCCCAGTAGGCGTTGTTGCCGGTATGGTGTCATGGCAGGATGTTGATAGAGGGTGAGGATGTCGCGGCGCAGGTCCTCATCCGCAACGGGCAGAAAGGCGTTGAAGGGCGTTTCTCCGCAGTGCTCCGGTCCGGGCGTGAAGGCCTCCCCGCCTGCGAGTAATGGCTGGTACTGGCGGGCCATCTGCCGCCAGGCGTCAATCTTGACGGGGTCTCGGCGGCAAAGCGAGTAGGCCTCGCATTCTTCTGGATAGTAGCCGGCATACGCCCGCGCGGCGCTTGGGCGGGTCGGCGGCGCCACGCCCCGCGCCTTGGAGTCCTCGACGCAGCGCTCGGTGACCTGGTTGTGGTAGAGAGAAAAGAGTTCGATGCGTCCCTGCAGCTCGGAGGCTGTAAGGCAGGACAATACATCGGTGGACGAGTCGCCGGCCGCGTCTGGTAAGGGCGCGGAATCAGCTGGGTAGGACATGGCCGGGACGCCTTGGGATAACACGTCCCGGCAAGCCGCGATAATTTCGGGAATAGTGGCGCCCGGCTCAGCGCTGACCGGCGGCGAGATGAGTGCCCATGGCAGCAACAAAGATAGCAGGGGAGCCATCGCCTAGAGTGTGACCCCGGGAGCCTCGAAAATCAATCCCCGAGCTTCAATCAGCGAACAGCTTCGAGAGCTCGGCCGAGCGGTTGGTCGCGGCCACGATGCCGTCGATGAGCACGGAGCGCAGGCCTTTGCTCTCGAGCACGTGGATGGCGTTGATGGCCGTGCCGCCGGGCGTGGTGACCTCGTCCTTCAAGATGGCGGGATGTTTGCCGGTCTCGATGACGAGTTTGGCCGCGCCGAACACGGTCTGCGCGGCGAGTTTGGCCGCCACCGCGCGGGGGATGCCCATCTTCACGCCGCCGTCGATCATCGCCTCGATGACCATGTAGATGTAAACGGGCCCCGAGCCGGACAGGCCGGTGACCGCGTCCATCGCCGACTCCGGGAGGATGACGGCCTGGCCCACGGATTCGAACACGGCCTGCGCCTTGGCGAGGTCCTTCTCGGACGCGTGCGCGCCCGCGGCGACCGCGGTCGCGCCGGCGTCCACGAGGCAGGGCGTGTTGGGCATCGCTCGCACGACGGGACAGTCGCAGTTGAGCGCCTTGTTGATGGCGGCGGCGGTGACGCCGGCCATCACCGAGATGACGAGCTGGTCCTTTTTGACCGTGCCCGCGAGCTCGGCGAGGACCTTTTTGGCCATCTGGGGTTTGACCGCGATGATGACGATGTCGGCGCCCGCGACGGCTTTTTTGTTATCGGTGGAGGTGCGCACGCCCCATTTCTTCTGCAGCTCGGCCAACGCCTCGGCGCTGCGGCGCGCGGCGATGATGGCTTTGGCGGGGACCAGTTTGGAGCGGACCAGCCCGCCGATCATGGCCCCGGCCATATGGCCGGCGCCGATTACGGCGATGGTGTTGCCTTTGAGCATAGAGGGGTTCTCCTGGGAGCGCCCCGAAGGATGGCAGGACTTCCCCGCGCCGTCAAGGCGCAGCGCTTTAAAAACGCGAATCGCGTGACGAATTACGCCGTATAATTCAGCGCTATTCTCGCCGTCCTGGCTTAATAAATAACGTTTATAAAACAACGATTATTTTATGCAGAACAACGAATAATCAGGGCAAAAAACACACAAATCCGACATAGGGAATTCGCCGTCTTCTGTTACGCTACAGGCATGAGACTCGCATATACGGCGAAGCTGACGGTGGACCCGAAACGGGTCCTCGAAAGCCGTTGGGTCCACGATACGGCCCACGCCTTCTTGACCTCGGTCCGCCGGGCTCAGGGCGGCGGCCGGCGCCGCGGGGCTCGCAAGACGCAGTAAACTTGCCGCACAAAAGAGGCGCCCGGGGGCGAGCCAAGCTCCCGGGCGCTTCGTTTTAGGCTCCGCCTAAACGGCCGCGGCTCGCATCGGTGGGTGGCAGTAGCGTTGCCTATAAGCGGTGGCCATGCCCTCCAAACCGCCCTCCGCCTCGCTCGACGGGAACGAAGCCGCCGCGCGCGTGGCCTACAAGGCCAGCTCCGTGGTCGTCATCTACCCCATCACCCCGTCCTCGGCCATGGCCGAGTCCTGCGACGCCTGGGCGGCCGCCGGCAAGAAGAACCTCTACGGCGAGGTGCCCCAGGTCGTCGAGATGCAAAGCGAGGCCGGCGCGGCCGGCGCGGTGCACGGCTCGCTGACCACGGGTTCGCTCACCACCACCTTCACCGCTTCCCAAGGCCTGCTGCTGATGATTCCCAACATGTACAAGATCGCGGGGGAGCTCACGCCCGCCGTCTTCCACGTCGCGGCGCGTTCGCTGGCCACCTCGGCCCTGTCCATCTTCGGCGACCACAGCGACGTCATGGCGGTGCGCCAGACCGGCTGGGCCATGTTGTGCGCGGGCAGCCCGCAGGAGGCCCAGGACCTGGCCGCCGTCGCCCACGCGGCCACGCTCAAGACGCGCGTCCCGTTCCTGCATTTCTTCGACGGCTTCCGCACCTCTCACGAGCTGCAGCGCGTGCGCCTGCTCTCCGACGAGGACTTGGCGAGCCTGCTCGACCGCGAGGCCGTCCGCGAGCACGCACGCCGCGCCTTGGACCCCGAGCGACCCGTCCTGCGCGGCTCGGCGATGAACCCCGACACCTGCTTCCAGGCCCGCGAGGCCGTGAACCCCTATTACACGGCGGTGCCGGGCGCGGTGAAGGCGGCGATGGACGCGCTGGAACGGCGCGTCGGACGCCGCTACGGCCTGGTGGATTATCACGGCGCTCCCGACGCGCAGCGCGTGCTCGTGCTCATGGGCTCGGCCGCGGGCGCGGCTGGAGAGGCCGTGGACGCGTTGGCCGCCCGCGGCGAGAAGGTCGGCCTGCTCGTCGTGCGCCTGTACCGGCCGTTCCCCGCGCAAGAACTGCTCGCCGCCTTGCCCAAGACGGTGAAGGGCGTGGCCGTGCTCGACCGCACCAAGGAGCCCGGCGCCCTGGGCGAGCCGTTGTACCTCGACGTGCTCGGCGCTTTGGCCGAGGCGGGCGGGGCCATGCCGCTCGTCATCGGCGGGCGTTACGGCCTGTCCTCCAAGGAGTTCACGCCCGCCATGGCCGCGGCCGCCCTGGCCGAGCTGGGCGAACCCCAGCCCAAGCGCCGCTTCACCGTCGGCATCGATGACGACGTGACCCGCCTTTCTCTGAAGCCGGATCCGGCCTTCGACACCGAGGACCCGCGCTCCTACCGCGCCGTGTTCTACGGTCTGGGAGCCGACGGCACGGTCGGCGCCAACAAGAACTCGGTGAAGATCGTCACCGAGCTGACCGAGCTCGAGACCCAGGCCTATTTCGTCTATGACTCGAAGAAGTCGGGCTCGATGACGGTCTCGCACCTGCGTTTCAGCCCGGCGTCCATTCGTTCGTCCTACCTCGTCGGCAAGGCCGACCTCGTCGCCTGCCATCAGGAGTCCTTGCTCGAACGCGTGGACGTGCTGGAGCGCGCCAAGGACGGGGGCGTGTTCCTGCTCAACACCTCCGTCGCGCCCGAAAACGCCTTCGCGTCGCTGCCGCGAGCCGTGCGCGAGGGGCTCGTGCGACGGCGCATGCGCCTGTTCGTCGTGGACGCTCGCGGCATCGCCGCCGCCGCGGGCCTGCGCGGGCGCATCAACACCGTGATGCAGGTCGCCTTCTTCCAGCTCGCCAAGCTCGTTCCCGACGCCACCGCCGCCATCAAGGCCGCCATCGAGAAAAGCTACGGCCGCAAGTCGCCGGAGCTGGTGGCCATGAACCACGCGGCCGTGGACGCCGCGGCCGGCGGGCTCATCGAGGCGCCGGTGCCGGCTTCGACGGGCGCGCCCGGCGCCGCGCCCGCCGGGTTGCCGCCGTGCGCGCCCGAGTACGTGCGCCGCGTCATGGCCGCGGTGATGGCCGGGCGCGGCGACGACCTGCCGGTCAGCGCGATGCCGGCCGACGGCACCTTTCCGACGGGCACGGCGCGTTGGGAGAAGCGCGGCATCGCCGAGGAGGTCCCGGTTTGGGACGAGCGCTGGTGCATCCAATGCGGCAAATGCGCCTTCGTGTGCCCGCACGCGGCCGTGCGCGTGAAAGCCTACGCGGGCGCCGGGCTCAAAGACGCCCCCGAAGGCTTCAAGGCCGCCGTGTGGCGCGGGCGCGACCTGCCCGAGGGCACGCGTTACACCGTGCAGGTCTCGCCCGAGGATTGCACGGGCTGCGGGCTTTGCGTCGAGGTGTGCCCGGCCAAAAACAAGACGGAGACGCGCCTGAAAGCCCTCAATATGGAGACGCTCGCCCCCGCCCCGCGCGCGGCCGAACGCGGGCGCTGGGACTTCTTCGAGGCGCTTCCCGAGGCGGACCTCGCGGGCGCGCCGCCGACGAGCGTGAAGACCTCGCAGCTGCGCCGCCCGCTCTTCGAGTTCTCCGGCGCCTGCGCGGGCTGCGGCGAGACGCCCTACCTGAAGCTGCTCAGCCAGCTCTTCGGCGACCGCCTGCTCGTCGCCAACGCCACGGGCTGCTCCTCCATTTACGGCGGCAACCTGCCCTCGACGCCGTGGAGCAAGGACGACGCCGGCCGCGGCCCCGCCTGGTCGAATTCGCTGTTCGAGGACGCGGCCGAGTTCGGCCTCGGGTTCAGGCTCTCGGTGGACCAGCGCCGCGCGCGCGCCGAGGAGCTGGCCCGTTCGCTCGCCGGCGCGCTCGGGCCCGAGCTGACGGCGCGGCTGGCGGCTCCCGTCGAGCCGGGCGAGGCCGGGGTGGCGAGCCGGCGCGCCGACGCGGCCGCGTTGCGCGCCGCGCTCGCGGGCGCCGCCGGCGACGACGCCAAGGACCTGCTCGCCTACGCCGACGCGCTCATCCCGAAAAGCGTCTGGGTCGTGGGCGGGGACGGCTGGGCCTACGACATCGGCTACGGCGGCCTCGACCACGTCCTGGCGTCGGGGCGCAAGGTGAACGTGCTCGTGCTCGACACCGAGGTCTATTCCAACACCGGCGGCCAGGCTTCCAAGGCCACGCCGCGCGGCGCGGTGGCCAAGTTCGCCAGCGGGGGAAAACCCGGCGCGCGCAAGGATCTGGCCGCTCTCGCCCTGAGCTACGGCTCGGTCTATGTCGCGCGCGTGGCCTTCGGCGCCGACGACGCGCAGACCGTGAAGGCCTTCCTGGAGGCCGAGGCGCATCCCGGTCCGTCCCTCATCGTCGCCTATTCGCCCTGCATCGCCCACGGCTACGACATGCGCCAAGGCTTGGCCCAGCAGAAACGGGCCGTCGAGAGCGGGCACTGGCCCCTGCTGCGACGCGACCCCTCTCGCGCTGACGCGGGGAAGAACCCGCTCCAGCTCGACTCGCGCGACCCGAAGATTCCGTTCAAGGACTACGCCTGGCGCGAGACGCGTTACCGCATGCTCGAAGCCTCCGACCCCGAGGGCGCGGCGCGCCTGGCCGCCCTCTCGCAGGCCGACATCGAGGCGCGCTGGAAGGCGCTCAAAGAGTCCGCGGGGGAGGCCTGACATGGATCTGCGCTCGCGTTACCTCGGCCTGACCCTCAAGAACCCGCTGATGCCTTCGGCCTCTCCGCTGGCCGACTCGCTCGACATGGCGCGGCGGCTGGAGGACGCGGGCGCGGCCGCCGTCGTCTTGCCTTCGCTCTTCGAGGAGCAGATCGTGCGCGAGACGCGCACGCTCGAGCATTATCTGCGCGAAGGCGAGGAGATACACGCCGAGGCCAGCAACTACCTGCCCGACCCCGGGGCGTTCCTGCAGCCGTCCGACCGCTATCTCGAGCACCTGCGCCTGCTCAAACGCTCGCTGGGCATCCCGGTCATCGCGAGCCTCAACGGCGATACGCCGGGAGGCTGGACCGGGCACGCCGCGCTGCTCGAGCAGGCCGGCGCGGACGCGCTCGAGCTCAACGTCTATCGCGTCGCGGTGGACCCGGCGGTCCCGGGGACCCGCATCGAAGAGGAGGCCGTCGAAACCGTCCGCCAGGTGCGCGCGGCCACGGCTTTGCCGTTGGCGGTGAAGATCGGCCCCTACTACAGCTCCGTCGCGAACATGGCGTCGCGCTTCGCCGCGGCGCGCGCCGACGGGCTCGTCTTGTTCAACCGCTTCTATCAGCCCGACATCGACCTGGAGGCGCTGGAGGTCAAGCCGCGGCTCATCCTCTCCGGCCCCCAGGCCCAACGCCTGCCGCTGACCTGGATCGCGCTGCTGCGCGGTCGCGTGCCGCTGTCGTTGGCGGCGACCGGCGGCGTGGCCACGCACGAGGACGCGCTCAAGATGCTGCTCGTGGGCGCCGACGCCGTGATGATGGCGTCCGAGCTGCTGCGCCGCGGCCCCGAGCGCCTGCGCGAGACGCTCGACGGCATGACGCGCTGGCTCGAGGAGCGGGAATACGAATCGGTGGAGCAGCTCAAGGGCAGCATGTCCCAGCTGTCCTGCCCCGACCCCGAGGCCTTCGAGCGCGCGAACTACATCCGCACGCTGGCCGGCTACCACCTCTGACGCCCCCGTAAAAAAGACGCCCGGGGCGCGGGCCCCGGGCGTCTGGTTTGAGCGTCAGCGACTTAGAGGCAGAAGTCGTGGGCGCGAACGGTTTTGCGGCCGTTGGCCTTGGCGCGTTTGCCGGCCTGCTCCAGATACCAGTAGAGGACGCCGTTGAGCCCGTCGAGCGCGTCGCCGGCGGTGTTGCAGCCCGCCTTCTTGAGGACGGCCTTCGCCTTGCTGGCGATCACGAGGGGTTCCATCTTTTTGGCCATGGTCGGTTACTCTCCTAAATAGCCCCGAAGGGGCGGAATGCGCCAATCCTATCAGAATCCGCGGCGCGGCGGACGTCTAGCGGCAGGGTTCGCCCCAGTCGCGGCGCACGAGGCGGTGGCCGCGCGTGCCGGGGACCGTGACGTACAACGCGCGGCGCGAGACCACGTAGTTTGGCACCGGCGAGGCGTAGTCGCCGGGGCCGGGCTCGTCGTCGGACGCGTCGGGGTGGGTGTGCGCGATGGCGATGGTGCGCACGCGGTCGATCTGCACGGGCAGCTTGAAGGGCTCGTAGGTGAGCGGGGCGTACACGATGGCGCGGCCTTCGCCCTCTCGGTCCACGCGGAAGGCGGCCTCGTAATCCACGCGGCCGCGGTGCACGCGCCGCCAGATCTCGTGGAAGGCGGCGATGACCTCGGGGCGGCAATGCAGGGCCGGGTCCACCGGCGCGACGGGGCCGGGCGCGGTCTCGACGGACAACGCGTCGCCGTCGTGGACGAAGCGGACCTCCTCGGACGGGGTCGAGGCCGGCGCGGCCGGCACCGGCGCCGCGTCGCGCAGCAGCCCGCGCAGCTGCGGCACCGGGTCGCGGTTCCAGTCGAGCTGGGCGGAGGCGGGCAGCGCCGCGAGGAAAACGACGAGGCTCAGGCTCTTCATCTTAGTCTCCCAGCGCGTTGATGGCGGCGATGTCGGCGGCGTCGAGCTCCAGCGCGACGGCCGAGGCGGAATCTTGGATGGACGACGGGCGGCTGGCGCCGGGGATGGGCAGCACGGCCGGGCCCTGGGCGAGGTGCCAGGCCACGGTCACGGCGTAGGGCGACGCGCCGTGTTTGCGGCCGATGGCGGCGAGCGTCGGGTGGTCGCCGACCTTGTGCTGGCCGCGGTGGCCGCCGACCACGCTGTAGGGCAGGTAGGTGACGCCGTTGTCGGCGCAGGCCTTCAGGAGGCCGTCGGCGTAGTCCTCGCGGTTGAACGGGTTGCAGCGGTTCTGCACGGATTCGACGCGCACGACCTTCAGCGCGCGCCGCAGCTCGTCTTGGTCCACGTTGGACAGGCCGACGTGGAGGATTTTGCCTTCGCCTTGGAGGCGTTTGAGCTCGCCGAGCGTCTCCTCGAAGGGGACCTTGGGGTCGGGCGCGTGCAGCTGATAGAGCCCGATGGCCTCGACGCCGAGGGCCGCGAGGCTCCGCTCGACGGACTCGCGCAGGAAGGCGGGGCGCGCGTCGTTGGTCCAGTCCCCGTTGGGGCGGGCGAGCCCGCCCTTGGTGGCGATGAGGACGTTTTTGCGGCCGGACGCCTTCACGCCTTTGGCGATGAGGCGTTCGTTGTGGCCGATGTCGCGGTCGTCGAGGCAATACACGTTGGCCGTGTCGATGAAATCCACGCCCGCCTCCAGCGCGGCGGCGACCGTCGCCAGCGACTGCGCCTCGTCGGGACGGCCCGCGATGGACATGGGCATGCCGCCCAGGCCGACGGGGAAGAAGGTCAGGCCGGTGCGGCCGAGCGTTCGTCGCGCGTTCAAATCTTGACTCCTTGCTTCTGCGCCGCGATGACGATGCGCGCGCAGGCCTCGGCGTCCGACAGGGCCTCGTGATGGTTCAGCTGGATCTCGAGGCGGCGGCACACGTCGGGGAGCTTGGTGGGGAAGATGTTCCAGACCGCGCGCGCCAGGCGCACCGTGCACACGAAGCGGTGCGCGGGCTTGGGCAGGCCGGCGGCCGCGCAGCAGGCCTCGAGCACGCCGGAATCGAAGGGCGCGTTGTGCGCCGCCAGGAACTGGACGCCTTTGAGCAGCGGGGCGAGCTTGGGCCAGGCTTGGGCGAAGGTGGGCGCGTCGAGGACCTGGGCGGGCTTGATGCCGTGGATGTAGGTGAACTCGAACTCCTCCGGCGCGGGGGAGAACAGGTCGCCGCCTTCCAGGCGCGGCGGGCGGATGAGCTGGACGGCCTTCTCGACGATGACGCCGTTCTCCACGCGCACGAGCCCGACCGAGCAGGCCGAGTCGCGGCCCTTATCCGCGGTCTCGAAGTCGATGGCGACGAAGGTCAACGTTTCCCCTTCCCGAGGCCGTAGGCCTTGTGCAGCGCCCGCAGCGCCGTCTCCCCGTCGGCCAGGTCCACGACGCACGACACGCGCAGGTCGGAGGAGGAGATCATGTGGATGTTGATCTTCGCGGCGGCCAGCGCGTTGAACATGGTCGCGGCGATGCGCGGCGAATGGCGGAAGCCCGTGCCCACGGCGGACACCTTGGCGACCTGCTCGTTGAGGTCCACGCGTTCGGCGCCGAGCTTGCGCGCGGCCTTCTCGAGGGCGGTTTTGGCCTTGAGCGCGGAGGACTTGGGCGTCATCAGCGACATGTCGGTGACGCCGGGCGTGGAGGCCGCGGACTGGATGATCATGTCCACGGGCGCGTCCGCCTCGGCCAGGGAGGAGAGCACGGCGGCCGCGATGCCGGGTTTGTCGGGCACGCCGACGATGGTGAGCCGCACCTCGTTTTTATCGAGCGCCAACGACGACACGAAGGCTTTTTCGAGCATGTGCTTCTCCCTTTTGAAGGCGACGACTCTCGTTCCCGCGAGGTTGTGGAAGGCCGAGCGCACGTGCAGCTCCACGCCGAAACGCTCGGCGACCTCCATGGAGCGGGCCTGCATGACCTGCGCGCCGGCGCCGGCCAGCTCGAGCATCTCCTCGAAGGAGATGCGGGCGAGCTTGCGCGCGTCGTGCACGATGCGCGGGTCGGCGGTATAGACGCCTTTGACGTCCGAGAAGATCTCGCAGCGCCCGGTCTTGAGCGCGGAGGCCAGCGCGACGGCCGTCAGGTCCGAGCCGCCGCGGCCGAGCGTCACCGTGTCGCCGCCCGGGCCCAGCGCCTGGAAGCCGGCCACCGCGACGATGCGCCCGGCCTTGAGGTGCCGGCGGATGGCGGCGGTGCGGATGGTCTTGATCTGGGCGCGGCCGTGCGCGCCGACGGCGACGAGCCCGGCCTGCGGGCCCGTCAACGAGACGGCGTCGGCGCCTTTGGCCTTGCACGCCATGGCGAACAGCGCGATGCCGACCTGCTCGCCCGTGGTCACGAGCTGGTCGAGCTCGCGGTCGTCGGGGCGGGGCGTGACGCGTTCGGCCAACGTGATGAGCTCGTCGGTCATGTCGCCGGGGGCGGACACCACGACGACGACGGCGAAGCCCGCGCGCCGCGCGGCGATGGCGCGTTCGGCGGCGCGCACGATCTTCTCGGGATCGGCCACCGAGGTGCCGCCGAACTTCATCACGGTGATCTTCATGAGACCAACACGCCGCGGTGGTCCACTTCCAGAGCAAGCCACTCCGATCGTACGCCTTTCTTGGAAAAGGCGCGCTTCATGGCCGCGCCCACCCGCGGGCCGTCGCCGCCCTGCACGAAGGCGAACACCGTGGGGCCCGACCCGGACAACGCGGCCCCGACGGCGCCCGCCTTGAGCGCCGCCGCGATGGCGTCGCCGAGGCCCGGCACGAGCGGCGCGCGGTAGGGCTGGTGGAGGCGGTCCTGCATGAGGGCCGGCAGATGGGTGAAGCGTCCGGCGGCCAGCGCGCGCGGCAGCAGCAGCGCGCGCGAGACGTTGAACACCGCGTCGGCGCGGGTCATGGTTTTAGGCAGCACGGCGCGGGCCTTCTTGGTCGCGAGCTCGTAGGCCGGGACGCAGACGACCGTCGAAAGCGAGGGGTGCAAGTCGAGGGCCGTGACCCGGGGCCGGCCGTCCTCGGTGATACACGTGGTGAAGCCGCCGTGCACGCAGGGCGCGACGTTGTCGGGGTGGCCTTCGAGCTCGACGGCCAACCGCTCGAGCTCGTCTTCGGAGCGGCGCAGGCCGAGCAGGTGCGCGCCGGCCCACAGGCCGGCCACCGCGGCCGCGGCCGAGGAGCCCAGGCCGCGCGCGAGCGGGATGCGGTTGGTCGCGCGCAAGACGAGGCGGCCGGGCAGGCGTTTGGGTAGCACGCGGCGCGCGGCCTTCAGCAGCAGGTTGGCCTCGCCGCGCGGCAAGGTCTTCGCGCCTTCGCCCGCGATCTCGACGAGGGCGGGGCCGGGCTCGTCGGTCAGCGTCAGCTCCACCTCGTTGCGCAGGTCCAGGGCCAGGCCGAGGCAGTCGAAGCCGGGGCCGAGGTTGCTCGTGGAGGCGGGCACGGACACGACCACGCGGGCCAGCGCCTTCACAGCGCGACCGTCCCGCCGGCCTTCATCCGCCGGACGCGCGGCGCGTAACGCGACGCGGTGTCGGGGTCCTTGAGGCCGTGGCCGGTGAGCACGCACACGACGGAGCCCTTCGGCGCCTTGCCGGCCTTGGCCAGCTTGAGCAGCCCCGCGACGGGCGCGGCCGACGACGGCTCGCAGAAAACGCCTTCCTTCGTCGCGAGCAGGCGGTAGGCGGCGAGAATCTGCGCGTCGGTGACCGAGCCGATGGCCCCGCCGCTTTCATCGCGCGCGGCGATGGCGCCGTCCCAGGAGATGGGACGGCCGATGCGGATGGCGGTGGCCACGGTGTTCGGCTTGAGCACGGGGCGTCCCAGCACCAGCGGCGCGGCGCCGGCGGCCTGCCAGCCCCACATGCGCGGGCGGGCGCCGGCTTCTTTGTAGCCGCGCCAGTACGCGGTGATGTTGCCGGCGTTGCCCACGGGCATGAAGTGGTGGTCGGGGGCCTTGCCGAGCTGCTCGAGAATCTCGAAGGCGCCGGTTTTCTGGCCCTCGAGGCGGAAGGGGTTCGAGGAATTGACCACGGTGAGGCCGGAGCGCGCGGCGGCGGCGACGGCCGCGGCCAGGGCCTCGTCGAAGTTCCCGTCCACGCTGACGATTTCCGCGCCGTACATGACGGCCTGGGCGAGTTTGCCCGCCGCGACCTTGCCCGCGGGCAGGAACACGACGCAGCGCAGGCCCGCGCGCGCCGCGTACGCCGCGGCCGAAGCCGAGGTGTTGCCCGTGGAAGCGCACAACACGCCTTTGGCGCCGGCCTCGACGGCCTTGGCCACGGCCAGGCACATGCCGCGGTCCTTGAAGGAGCCCGTCGGGTTGGAGCCTTCGAGCTTGAGCCAGACCGAGCCGGGCTTGAGCCCCGCCGCGGCGGCGACGGCGTCGGCGCGCACGAGCGGG
The DNA here is from genome assembly GCA_965283875.1 of uncultured Elusimicrobia bacterium. Taxonomy (GTDB): domain Bacteria; phylum Elusimicrobiota; class Elusimicrobia; order UBA1565; family UBA9628; genus GWA2-66-18. The sequence continues at coordinate 1,658,336 of CBDIQC010000001.1, forward strand.
GTGTTTCCCTCGCCGAGCGTGAGCAGCGGCGTCCGGGCGGTGACGGGCAGCCGGTCGCGCCAGCGGCCGATGAGGCTCACCCCAGCAGCCTCATGACCGCGTGGCGGCTCGCGATGCCGGGCAAGGCGAGCAGGCGACGGCGCGCCTTCTCGAAGCGGCCGGCGGGGGCGGGGTGCGTCGTGATCATGACGGGCACGCTGCGGCCGCGCGCGCGCTCCTGGTGGATGCTCGCGATGGACACCTTCTCGGCGGCCAGCGCCTGCGTCGCCCGCGCGAGCACGCCCGGGCGGTCGGCGGCCTCCAGGCGCAGGTAGAAGCCGGAGACGGCCTCGCCCGCGGGCGCCGGGCGGATGGGCCGGACCACGGGCAGGGCCGCGGGCAGGCCGCCGCGCAGGTCGCGCGCGAGCACGAACACGTCGGAGAGCACGGCCGAGGCCGTGGGCCCCGCGCCCGCGCCCTGGCCGTAGAACATCAGGTCGGCGGCCGACGCGGTGTGGACGAGCAGCGCGTTGTATTGGCGCCGCACCGACGCGAGCGGGTGCGACAGCGGCAGCAACGTCGGGAACACCCCGGCTTCCACGCGAGGCAAAGGGCCGTCCCAGCCGAAGCGCAGCGAGGCGACGAGGCGCACGGCGCGGCCCAGGCGCTCGCGCGCGAAGGCGGTGTCGCGGGCCTCGATCTTCTCGATGCCCTCGCGCGGGATGTCGCGCATCTTGAGCCAGCCGCCGGTGACCTGGCCGGCGAGCACCGACAGCTTCTGGGCGGCGTCGCGGCCGGAGAGGTCGAAGGAAGGGTCCTTCTCGGCGAAGCCGAGGCGCTGGGCCTCGGCGAGGGCGGCTTCGGGCGTCGCGCCCTCCTCGCAGCGGCTGAGGATGTAGTTGGTCGTGCCGTTGAGGATGCCGTCGAGGCCGAGCACGCGGTCGCCGGCCAGCGAGAGCTCGAGGGCGCGCAGGACCGGGATGCCGCCGGCCACCGACCCTTCGAAGGCCAGGCGCGCGCCCGTGGATGCGGCCAGGCCGAGGATGGAGGGCCACGTCTCGGCGAGCAGGCGTTTGTTGGCCGTGACCAGCGAGCGGCCGCGGCCGAGCACGGTCTTGGCGAAGGCGCGCGGCGCGTCGAGCCCGCCCATCACCTCGACGAAGATGTCGGCGCGGCAGGCGCGGGCCATCGCCAGCGGGTCGCGGTAACGCGTGACCGAAGACGAGAGGCCGAGCGCGCGGGCCTCGGCGGAGGCGGCGCGGTCGGCGACCGCGATGAGGACGAGCTCCGCGCCGAGGCGGCGGCTGAGCGCCGAGCGGCGCTCGCGCAGGAGGCGGCAGACCTCGCGTCCGACGGTTCCCAGCCCGGCGACGGCGACGGTGACGGTTCTCACGGGCGGGATTCTACTATATCGAGCCGAGACGCTCGTTCTCCAGCGTGAGCGTGCCCGGAATCGCGCCGCGCGAGGTGGCGAGCAACGCCGCGGCCACGGCGTCGGCCGAGACGCCGCGGTAACGCCGAGGGATGAGGGGCTCCAACGCCGTCGCGAACGCGATGGCCAGGCGTTCGCCCGCGCGCGGCTCGGCGCGCGGACCGAGCAGGAAGGACGGGCGCGCGAGCACCACGCTGTCGAAGCCCGGCGTCACCGCGCGTTCGGCCTCGCCCTTGGTGCGGGGATAGAGGAAGCGGGAGGACGCGTCCGCCCCGACCGAGGAGACCAAGGCGAAGCGCCGCGCCCCGGCCGCGCGCGCGGCGCGCGCGAAGGACACGACGAGGTCCAGGTCCACCGCGCGGAAACGTTCCGGCGAGCCCGCGGCCTTGAGCGTGGTGCCCAGCGCGCAGTACGCCTCGTCCACCGGCGGCAGCTGCCAGGCGCCTTCGAAGCGCGGGTTGACGAGTTTGGGGTGGGGCGGCAGCGGACGGCGCGTGGGCGCGCACACGAAGGAGGTATCCGGATCGGCGAGCAAGCGCTCTAAAAGGAAGCCGCCGACCAGGCCGGTGGCGCCGGCGAGCGCCGTGCGGCGGCTCACGGCGCCGTCGCCGGCGCGGTGGACGTCTCGACGGGAGGAGCGGGCGCGGCGACCGGAGCGGGCTCGACGGCCGGGGCGGGCGCCGCCGGCGTTTCAGGCGGCGCGACGGGGGCCGGCGCCGGAGACGGCGCCGTCTCCGTGGAGGCCGTCGGGGGCGCGGCGGGGGCCGCGAACACCTCGGAGGGCGCGAGGCCGTAGGGCATCGCCGTGACCGAGCCTTCGGGCGCGGCCGTCGCGGCCGGCGCGACGGGGACCGGCGCGTTGAGACGCAGGCCTTTGGCGAGCTCGGCGGCGGCGAGTTTGGCGAGCTGGGGCACGAGAGCCTCCAGCCGGTCGGTGAGGTCCTTGGGCTCGGCGCGGAATTCGGAGAGCGTGCGCACGGAGCCTTGGTCCTGCACCACGTCCTCGCGGCTCCACAGGAGCTTGGTCGTGCCCGGGCGATAGACGCGCGTGGCCAAAGTGAGCGTCGGCAGCAGGCGTCCCTCCTCGGCGGTGACGTCGGTGCCGTATTGGAGGTTCAGGTCCACGACCACGGCGTCGTCGAGCGTGAGGAAACGCGAGTAGTCGCGCGGCGCGCCGCCGCGGGGGGAAAGATACTTGCGGCGCCAGTCGAGCTGGTCGTCGGCGCGGTTGAACTCGCGGCGCGCCTCCGACGGCAGCTCGGCCTCGGTCCAGCTCTGCGTCTTGCCGTCGTGGAGCGCGCGCAGCTCCGCGAGGTAGGCGGCTTCGAAGGCGCGCTCGTAACGCGGGCGCGGCAGGTAGGGCTGGAGCTCCTTGGACAGCTCGAGCACCCGGTCGTCCTGCATGGTCTGCATCAGCATGCCGATGGGCAGGAGCTTGGCGGCGGTTTCGGCCTTCGAATCCGGGTCCGCGACGATCCACGGCCCGGGCGCCGGGTACACCGCGACGACGAGGCGGCCTCCCGGCGGCACGGCGCCGCGCGCGTCGAGCACGGGTTCGGGGGCGACGCAGGCCGCGAGCCAGAGGAAAGCCAGGAGCGGGAGCCGTTTCATCCGTGCCATTCTACAAACTGGCGAGGCCGCGCGCCCTCTGTTACGCTATGGCCGATGCGACGCGCCCTCCCCATCGTCTGGCTCGCGGCCCTCGCGCTCATCCTCACCTGGCGCTTGCGCCCGCCGCCGCGCGACCGCAGCACCCCCGTGCCGCCGGAGAAGACGGAGGCCGCGCTGGCCGCCGCGCTGGCCGCGCCCGCGCCCGGCCTGACGTCGGCTCGTCGCGGCAACGGTCGCTCCTGCGCCCGACGGCACGGCCGATAGCCGTGCCGTCGGACGCCGCGACCGTCGTCGATACGGTGCCGTTGCCGCGACCGCGCCGGCGTCCTGCTCGTCGTCCCGGCGTTCGCGCAGCCCGTGCCCGGCGGCGCCGGTGGACGAGGTCGCGTCTTCACCCGCGGCGCGGCGCCCGGCGAGCTGCGCTGGTCGTGGTCAACCGTCGCCCGCAGGCCGCCGCGCCGGCCGCCGCCGGCGCGGCCAGAGCCGCCGAGGCTGCCGCGTGACGCCGCGGACGCCATTTCCGCCGCCCGCGCGGCGTTCGACGGCTGGGCCGCGACGCCGCCCGCCGAGCGCGTGCAGTACATCCGCAAGATCGCCGATCGCAGCCGATCTACGAGGGCACCAGCGGCATCCAGGCCATCGACCTCGTCGGGCGCAAGCTGACGCTCGGCGGCGGCGCGGCCGCTGGCCTCGCCTGCTGGCCGAGATCCGCGAGGCGGCGCGTGCGGCGACGTTTCGGGCCCGGGCGCGGCCCCGGAGCTGTCGGGCGGGTTGTCCTCGGCGGGCGCCGGCGCCGCGCCCGGGCCGGTCGCGGGCGCCGCCGTCGAAGGACGGCCCGGGGAAGGCGAAGGCGAGGAGAAGCCGCCCGAGATCAAGACGGTGCAGGCGCTCGCCGGCGAGCCGCAACCGGAGGGCGCGCGGCCTTCCGAAATCCGCTTCAGCTCGGACCGGGGACGGCCGGCGGTCCTGCCGACCGCGCAGGTTCGCGCCGACGGAACCAAGGGCCCGGTCGTGTTCGAAGCCGACATGGACATCGACGCCGACGGCGCCGGAGGTTGGCATCGCGCCGACCGGACCGGCCAGTCGCAGACGGCGTTGCGTTACCCCAACGGCGACAGCCTCAACCCGGGGACGCTGCCGTTCATGGTCGTGCCCGTGGACTTCAACCGCGCGCACCCCGACGTGCGGCTCGGCGACTACGGGGTCATCAGCTACCGCGGCAAAAGCGTGTACGCCATCGTCGGCGACAAAGGGCCGGCGGGCGTGTTGGGCGAGGCGTCCATCTCGGCGGCCGCCTCGCTGGGCATCAACCCCGACCCGAACCGCGGCGGCGTGGATTCGGGCGTGCGCTACATCATCCTGCCGGGCACGGCCGACCGCACGCCTCCCACCGACGGGCAGACGCTCCAGACGCGCGGCGCGCAGCTGTTCCTGCAGAACGGCCTCCCATTGCGCTGAGCGCGCGGGGTCGCTAGACTAGGCCCATGACGACCCTTTTCGCCGCGCTCGCCCTGGCCGCCCCGTTGTCCGCCGCGCCCGATTTCCCGGCCTTGCGCCGCATGGCCCGCGCCCAGGACCTCGAGGACTCCGCGACGGTGCGCGGCGCGCTGGAGGCGGAGGACCCCGCGTTGCGCGGCGAGGCGGCGTGGGCCTTGGGCCAGCTCGGCCTCGCCGAGTTCCCCGACGGCGCCCCCGAGCCCGCGACCCAGAAGGAAGCCCGCGAGGTCGCCGCGGTCGCGCTCGTGCCCGTGACCTCGGATCCCGACGCGCTCGTGCGCGCCTCGGCCGTCGAGGCGCTGGGAAAAACCGCGGGCCCCGCCTTCGAGGCGACGCTCGCCGCCGCCGGCACCGACGCGGACCCGCGCGTGCGCGCCGAGGCCGCGCTCGCCTTGTTCCGGCAGCGCCAGCTCAAACGCGTGCCCGAATACTCCACGGCGGCGGTCAACGCGCTGCTCGCGCTGGCCGAGGACGGCGACGCCGAGGTCCGCTGGCGCGCGGTGTACGCCTTCACCCGCTGGCCCGAGCCGCGCGCCCAGGCGGCGCTCGAGCGCGCCTCGCGCGCCGCGGACGCGCGCGAACGGCTCTTCGCCGTGCGCGCGCTGGCGAAGCTCGGCGTCGTCGCCGACCCCGGCCTCGTGTCGGACCCCGACCCCTACGTGCGCGCCGAGGCGGTCGGCTCCTACGGGGCCGGGCGCGCCGCCGACCGGCTCCCCGCCGCCGCGTTCATCGACGAGTCGCCGCACGTGCGCGCCGCCGCCGCCGACGCCGCGGCGACGTCCACGGCGACCGCGACGCTCGCGGCGCTCGAGACGATGGCCGACGCCGACACGCCGCTGCCGCGCGGCCGGGCCTTGCTCGCGCTGGCGACGCGCCAGGGGCAGGCGGACCGGCTCGCCATCGCGCGGGTGGACCCGCATTGGTGGACGCGTTCGCGCGCCTACGAGGCGACCGCCCTGCTGCCCGATTCGGGCCCCCTGCTCGAGAAAGGGCTGTCGGACCCGGACCCGCGCGTGGCCTCCGCCGCGCTCGAGGGCATCCTTAAATCCACCGGCGCGTTCGCCGACGCCACGCTCGACCGCGTCCTGCGCGACGCGGGCGCCCCTCTCGAACTGCTCGGCACGGCGGTGGACGCCGCCGCCGAGCGCAGCCCCGTCCCGGCGGACGCGCTCCTGCACGCGCTCAAGCTGTCCGCGCCCGGGCTCACCGCCGAGGTGCGGGGCACCATCCGCAAAGCGCTGAAGGCCGCGGCCGCGGCGGACAAGTCGAAGGCCGCGGTCATCGCCGAGGCGTTGAGCCGTTTCCCCGAGAAGACCGACAAGCCGCGGACCTACAAACGCCTCAACGCGCCGGCCACGGTCGTGCTGCAGACCGAGAAAGGCCTCGTCGAGATCGCCCTCGACGATATCGAGGCCCCGCAACACGCGGCGTCGCTCGTGGATTCCGTCAAACGCGGCATCTACGAAGGCACCGTCTGGCACCGCGTCGTCACCGCCTTCGTCGTGCAGGGCGGGGACCCGCGCGGCTCGGGCTGGGGCGACGACGGCTGGCGCCTGGCCGACGAGATCGGCCGCCGCCGCTTCGTCCGCGGCACGTTGGGCATGCCCAAGGCGGGCAAAGACACGGGCGGCTGCCAGTTGTTCGTGTCCTTGGTCCCCACGCCGCACCTCGACGGCCGCTACACCGCCTTCGGCCAGGTGACCGCCGGCCTCGACGTCATCGACCGCCTCGAGCCCGGCGACAAAATCCTCTCGGCCCGCCTAAAGTAAGCTCGGTGCCAGGCAGAATAAGCTGGGTGCCTGTCCCCCAGCTTACGCGAATTGCTACACTGGGCGTCGCCTCCTTAATTAGATGATCCAAGCACTGTTCGAGAAGGTTTTCGGCACGCCCAGCGAGCGCACGCTCAAGAAGTACCGGCCCACGCTGGAGAAAATCAACGCCCTGGAGCCGCAGATCAAGGCGTTGGCCGATTCCGATTTCCCGATCCGCACCGAGGCCCTCCGCAAGAAGGTCGCCGCCCTGTTCGCCGGCATCACCATCGCCGAAGACGACCGCGACCGCAAAGAGGACCGCAAAAAGGCCGAGATCGAGGCCTTAAACGAGGTCCTGCCCGAGGCCTTCGCCTTGTGCCGCGAGGCCGCGCGCCGCTCCATCGGCCTGCGCCACTTCGACGTGCAGCTTCTCGGCGGCATGGTCCTGCATAACGGCGCCATCGCCGAGATGCGCACCGGCGAAGGCAAGACCCTCGTGGCCACCGCCCCGGCCTATCTCGCCGCGCTCGTCGGCAAAGGCGTGCACGTCGTGACGGTCAACGACTACCTCGCCAAACGCGACTCCGAGTGGATGGGGCCCGTCTATCAGTTCCTCGGGTTGACCGTCGGCTCGGTCCAGCACGACACCTCCAACGCCGACCGCCAGGACATCTACCGCCGGGACATCACCTACGTCACCAACAACGAGGTGGGATTCGACTACCTGCGCGACAACATGGTGGTGCGCAAGGAAGACCGCGTCCTGCGCCCGCTTTACTACGCCGTCATCGACGAGGTCGATTCCATCCTCGTGGACGAGGCGCGCACCCCGCTCATCATCTCCGGCGCCGCCGAGAAGTCCACCGACCGCTACATGATCGTGGACCGGCTCATCCCGCACCTCAAGGTGCGCCTCATCACCGAAGAGGACGAGATCCAGGCCAAATACAAGGGCACCGACCTGCAGAAGGGCTGGGACGCCATCGTCGATGAGAAGAACCACACCGCGATGCTGACGGAAGAGGGCATCCAGAAGTGCGAGAAGCTCCTCGGCATCGCCAACCTCTACGACGACCTCGAAGGCGAGTGGGTCCACCACATCACGCAGTCCCTGCGCGCCCACCACCTGTATAAACGCGACGTCGAATACGTGGTCAAAGACGGCGAGATCATCATCGTCGATGAGTTCACCGGACGCCTGATGCCGGGGCGCCGCTGGTCCGACGGCCTGCACCAGTCCGTCGAGGCCAAGGAGCACATCGCTCCGCGCGAGGAGAACCAGACGCTCGCGACCATCACCTTCCAGAACTTCTTCAAGCTGTACATGAAGCGCGCGGGCATGACCGGCACGGCCATGACCGAGGCCGACGAGTTCCAGGAGATCTACAACGTCGCGGTCTTTGAAATCCCCACGAACCGCGTTTCCACGCGGGAAGATTTCCCCGACCTCGTCTATAAGAGCGAGCGCGAGAAGTTCGACGCCATCATCACCGAGGTCACCGAGCTCTGGAAGAAGGGCCGCCCCGTCCTGGTCGGCACGCGCTCCATCGAGAAGTCCGAGCGCCTGTCGAGCATGCTCCGCCATAAGGGCATCCCGCACCAGGTCCTCAACGCCAAATACCACGAGCAGGAGTCGCAGATCATCGCCCAGGCCGGCCGCAAGGCCGCGGTGACCATCGCGACGAACATGGCCGGCCGCGGCACCGACATCCTGCTCGGCGGCAACCCGCAGGACCCGGCCGAGTTCGAGCAGGTCAAGGCCGTCGGCGGCCTGCACGTGCTCGGCACCGAGCGCCACGAGAGCCGCCGCATCGACAACCAGCTGCGCGGCCGCTGCGGCCGCCAGGGCGACCCGGGCTCCACGCGTTTCTATCTCGCGCTCGACGACGAGCTCATGCGCCTGTTCGGCTCCGATCGGCTCGCGCCGCTGATGGAGAAGCTCGGCATGCAGGAGGGCGAGGTCATCGAGTCCTCGCTCGTCTCCTACCAGATCGAGAACGCCCAGCGCCGCGTCGAGACCCACAACTTCGACGTGCGCAAGCAGCTGCTCGACTACGACAACGTGATGAACAAGCAGCGCGAGGTCGTCTATTCCCTGCGCGACACCGTGCTCTTCGGCGACACCGTGACCGACAAGGTCCACGCGATGATCATCGAGGACATCACCGAGCAGCTCGAGCTGTGCCTGAAGGACGGCAAGGACGCGCGGACCTGGGACCTGCCCTCGCTGGCGGCCTACCTCGAGCGCACCTTCGCCATCGAGTGGACGCCCGATGAGAACGCCGTGCTGCGCGTGGGCAAGGAGGCGCTGGCCGACGAGCTCGCCAAGGCCGCGCTGGCCGTGTACGCCAAGCGCCCGGCCGATTTCGAGGGCTGGGATTTCCGCGACGTCGAGAAGATGATCATGCTCCAGATGATCGACAAGGCCTGGAAGGGCCATCTCTACGACCTCGACCATCTCAAGAAGTCCATCAGCCTGCGCGCCTACGCCCAGAAGGACCCCAAGATCGAGTACCAGAAGGAGTCCTTCCGGATGTTCGAGGCCATGCTCGGCCGCATCCGCGAGCAGACCGTCGAGTATCTCTTCAAGGTCGAGGCCCCCAAGGCTCCGCCGCCGCCGCCCATGCCCGAAACCCCGCCCGCCGACGCCGGCAACCCGGAGGCGCATCGCGAGGAGCCCCGCTCCGCCCTGGCGCCGTCGCGTCCCGCGGCGCAAGGCCGCGGCCTGCTGGCGGGCTCCGGCGCGGTCCCCACCGAGATCCAGAAGATCGGACGCAACGACCCCTGCTACTGCGGCTCCGGCAAGAAATACAAGAAGTGCCACGGGGCCGGCGCCGGGGAGTAGGGACATGTTCGGCGCCGCCGTCGGCGGCGCCGCTCTCGCGCTGACGTTCCCGCCCTACGGCGTCTGGGGTTTCGCGCTCGTCGGATTGGCGCCCCTGTTCCTCGCGGCGAACGGCAACGGCGTCCGCGCCGCCGCCCTGGCGGGCGGCAGCGCGGGGCTGGCCTTCCACGCCGTCGCCTTCTCCTGGATCTACACGACGTGCCGCTACGCCGGCATCCCCGCGCCCGCGGCGGCCTTCGTGTGGGCGCTGCTGGCGTCTTTCCAGGCGCTGACCTGGGCGGGCGCCGCCGCGCTCGGCCGCTGGCTGACCGGCGAGACGTCGCGCGGCCTGCGTCCGTGGGTCTGGGCCGCGGCATGGACCGCGGTCGCCGTCGCGGGCGAACGGTGGACGCCGCGTATGCCGGCCGACCTGCTCGCCAACGCGTTGTGGGGGAACGTCGCGCTCCTTCAATCGCTCGCGTGGGGCGGGCCGCACCTGCTCGGCTTCATCCTCGTCCTCGTCAACGCGTCGCTGGCGGAGGCCTGGCTCGACAGCCGCGAGGCGCGGCCCGGCCCGTCCGTCGGCCCGTTGTCCTGCGGCCTCGGCCTGCTGGCGGCGTTGGGGCTGCTCGGGACGTGGACCGTGCTCCATAAACCCGCTCCCGGGCCGAGCGCCGCCGTCGAGGTGCTCCACCCCGGGGTGGACCAATACGCGAAGTGGGACCGCTCCCGCGCCGCGGTCGTGTGGAGCCTCATGGACGAGCTCATCGACCGCCCGCGCGCCGCGCCGCCCGCGCTCGTCGTGTGGCCGGAAACCTCGGTGCCGCGTTGGGGCGCGCCCGAGGGGAGCCCGTGCCCGAAGCCGCCGCGGGGGCGCGGCGTTCCGGCGGGGCGCATCTCGTCGGCCTGGTCGCGCACGCCTCCGACGGGCCGCACAACGCCGCGCAGTTGGTGACCGCCGGCGGGGCGCTCGCCGGCGTCTATCGCAAACGCGAGCTCGTCCCGTTCGGCGAATACGTGCCCTTCCGCTCCATCATCCCGCGCTGGGCCGTGGACCGCTGGTTCAACGTGCTCGACCGCTTCGAGGACATGGGCGCGGGCGCCAAGGACCAGGCGCTGCTCGACACGGCCTGGGGCAAGGCGTCGGTGACCATCTGCTACGAGGCGTTGTTCCCGCGCTGGGCCCTGCGCGACGCCGCGCGCGGCGCGCGTATCATCGTCAACGTCACCAACGACGGCTGGTACCGCGGCACGAACCAGGCCGCCCAGCATTTCCACGTCAACGCGCTGCGCGCCGTCGAGACGCGCTCCTGGCTCGTGCGTTCGGCCAACGGCGGCGTCTCCGGCGTCATCAGCCCGTGGGGCGAAGTCGCCGCGACGATCCCGGAGGCAGCTCGCGGCCGCTTGGACGCGGAAGTCCCCACGACCGATCATTGGCCCGCCGGTTCGTTCTACGTCCGTCACGGCGACCTCCTCGGGACGCTGTGCCTGCTGCTGACGGGCCTGCTCGTCGTCCGGCGCTGGTTCGCGACCCGCCGATGAAGCCCCGCGTCGTTTATTCCCCGAAGTACGACGTCTCCTACGACGGCCACGTCTTCGCCGCGCGCAAGTTCGCGCTGGCCGCCGCCGCCTTGGCCCCGAAGGCCGAGCTCGTCGAGCCGGCCGAACCGTCGCGCGAGGACCTGCTGCGCGCGCACTCGCCCGCCTGGGTCGATAAGCTGTTCTCCGCCGCGTTGTCGCCTGAGGAGCAAGCGCGCCTGGAACTGCCCTTTTCCCCGCCTATCGCGCTGGCCCACCGCCTCGCGGCGGGGGGGACGACGCTCGCGGCGCGCCACGCGCTGGAGGCGGGCGTCGGCCTGCACGCCGGCGGCGGCGCGCATCACGCGTTTCGCGGCCATGGCGAGGGGTACTGCGCGGTCAACGATCTGGCCGTCGCCATTCTGGCGCTGAGGGCCGAAGGGCGCGTCAAACGAGCGGCCGTGATCGACCTCGACGTCCATCAAGGCAACGGCACCGCCTCCTTGTTCGCGGGCGACGAAGCCGTCTTCACGTTCTCGATGCACCAAGGCGACCTGTACCCGATGCCCAAGGAGCGGAGCTCGCTCGACATCGAGCTCAGGGCCGGGACGGGGGACGCGGAGTATTACGACATCCTGGGACACGCCCTTCCTAAAGTATTTGCGTCCAAGCCCGACCTGGTGATTTATCAGGCGGGCGCCGACGTCTGGGAGAAGGACCGGCTCGGCGGCCTCAAGCTCACCGAGCGCGGCCTCCTCGACCGCGACAACGCGGTGCGCGAGGCCTGCCGCGTCCACGGGGTGCCCGTGGCCGTCACGCTCGGCGGTGGCTACGGCCCGACGCCTGAGGACACGGCGCGGCTGCACGCGAACACGCTGAGGCTGTTCGCCGGGATTTCATAGAATAGAGCCCGATGTTCACGGAAACGGCCGGCAAAATCGACGAGGTGCGCGCGACGCTGGACAAGATCGCGCGCCTGCTCGACCTCGGCAAGCTCAAGAAGGACATCGCCGCCCGGGAGGCCGAGGCCGGCGATCCCGCTTTCTGGGCCGACACCGCCAAGGCCAAGAAAAAATCCAAGGAGCTCAACGACCTCAAGAAGGCCCTCTCCGAATACGAGAAGGCCGTCTCGGCGGTCGATGACCTCAAGGCGCACTGCGAATTGGCCGTCGAGGCCAAAGACGACGCCGAGATCAAGGTCGTCGCGGCGCACATCGGCGACGCCGAGAAGCTCGTGCGCGCCATGGACATCCGCCTGAAGCTCTCGGGCGAGTTCGACAAGGACGACGCCATCATCAGCCTGCACGCCGGCGCCGGGGGCCTGGAGGCCTGCGATTGGGCCGACATGCTCTGGCGGATGTACCAGCGCTGGGCCGAGCAGCACGGCTTCGAGATCGCGGTCACCGACATGGCCAAAGGCGACGGCGCCGGCATCAAGAGCATCGAGGCCTTCGTGCGCGGCCCCAACGCCTACGGCCTGCTCAAGGGCGAGATGGGCGTGCACCGCCTCGTGCGCATCTCGCCCTTCGACGCCAACAAGCGCCGCCACACCTCCTTCGCCGCGCTCGACGTGATGCCCGACATCGAGGACGACATCGACATCGAGGTCAAGGAAAGCGACCTCGAGCTCGAGACCTACCGCGCCGGCGGCGCCGGCGGCCAGAACGTCAACAAGGTCGAGACCGCGGTGCGCATCCGCCACAAGCCCTCCGGCCTCGTGGTCGCCTGCCAGACCGAGCGCTCGCAGCTGCAGAACCGCATGAACGCGCTGCGCATGCTCAAGGCCAAGCTGTACCAGATTGAGCTGGACAAGAAGCGCTCGGCCGCCGAGAAACATTACGGCGACATGGGCGACGTGGCCTGGGGCCACCAGATCCGCTCCTACGTGTTCATGCCCTACCAGATGGTCAAGGACCTGCGCACCGGCCAGCAGACCTCCCAGATCGCCTCCGTCATGGACGGCGACCTCGACGCCTTCATCGAGTCCTACCTCGGCTGGCTCGCCGCCGGCAAGCCCCCTCGCGACCGCTCCGGCGGCGACGAGGACTAGTTTAGGCCTCGACGGAAAGCGGAAGTCCTGTTACAGTAACGGCATGGCCTCCTCTATGACCCGTGACCGCGTCGTCCTCAAAGCCCAGCCCAAGCAGGGCCTGCAGGACCTCGTCCCCCGCTGCTTCGCCGAAGCGCACAAACTTTTCCCGTTGTCGGTCGAAGGCGACGTGTTGTCGGTCGCCATGGCCGACCCCGACGACGCCGTCGCGGTGGACCGCCTGCGCCTCATCACGCGCTGCGACCTGCGCACCTTCAGCGCTTCGCCCGCTGAAATCACGCGGGCCATCGACGACTTTTACCCCGTCGCCTGACCGGGCTGCGATGGCCGACGCCGCGCTCAAGCCGGTGTTCGTCTCCACCAACGCCATGGACGCCGAAGAGGTCCGCTGCCTCTTGGAGGGGTCCGGGCTGATGCCGCTGGTGCTGGGCGCCCAGACCTCGTGGCACGGGCGTTTGTACGGCCAGTCCTTCGGGAGCGCGACGGTCGTCGTGCCGGAAGACCAGCTCCAAGCCGCGGCCGACGTGCTGCGCGCCGCGGGCCGCCCGGTCGCCGACCCTTCCTCCGTCGATGTGAAGGCGCTGGAGAAACGTCAGAAGGAAGCCGTGCTGCTCGTCTCGGCCGTCCTGGCGTTCCTCATCGGAGCGCTTTTCCTCGTCCGGTTCGTCCGAGGTTAGGCTACTTCTCGGGCAGGGGCCGGAAAGGAAGGCCGTGCGCGGCCACCAGGTAGTCCCGCAGCGGCGGCCACGCCGCGCGGCCCTGGTCGAAGACGCCCTTCCATAACGCGCGTTCGCGTTCGTTGAGCAAGGGCGATTCCAGCATGGCCGAAGGGCCGCGCTCGATCCAGGACCGGATCTCCTCGGCGGTGTCGCCGTCCACCGCGTCGCCCTTCATCGTGGCGAGCGCGCCGGTGACCGGCAGGCCGCATTCGATGAGCTGGGCCGCGACGTAGCCGAAAAAACGCGTCTGGCGCATCGCGGCTTCGGGAGACACGGGCGGAGGGTTGGCGGCTCGGCGCTCGGCGAGCAGCTCGAAATGCTCCACGAACTCGAGCAAGCCGGCGGCGAGCGACTCGAGCAGGACGGCGCGCGGCGGGCGCGGCAGCGCGGCCGCGACGACGAGCCCGTTGACGAGGAACAGCGGACGGAAGCGCGCTTCCTGCAGGTGGCCCGGCACGTCGGCCTGGCGGGGCAGCACCTTCATGAGCTTCGCGTACACGGCCGCCTCCTCGCCGATAGGAGAGGGGGCCTTGAAGCGGGAGAGGTCCTTGGAACGCGAGGCTTCTTCCAGGACGCGGGCGATCTCGAGGATGTCGGCGCGCACAGCCATGTCAGGATTCTAGCAAGGCCGGCGGTCTAGCCGCGCAGCAAGGCGGACCACGACGCGTCGAGGGCGCGGCGGCGCGCCTGTCCCCAGGCGCCGGCGCGCCGGCGGTCGGCGCTGAGCGCCTTCCAGTCGGGGTTGGCCGGGGCGCCGGAGTACGACGGCAGCTCCGGCGAGACGACGACGCGCGGCGCGCCCACGCGGGCGCGGGCGCGTTCGGCCACGGCGCGGTACGCGGCGCGGAAGGGCAGGCCGCTTTTGACCATGGCGACCGCCTCATGGGTGGCCAGCAGGTCCTCGGTGACGGCGGCGGCGCAGCGCGCGGGGTCCGCGCGCAGCGAGCCGGGCAGGCGCGCGGCCATGTCGAGCATGGCGGCGGCGGCGTCGAGGGCGGCCATCACCGGGCCCTTGGTGAGCTGGTAGTCGCGGTGGTAGCCCGACGGCATGGCGCCGACGGCGAGCACCTGGGCGAGCCAGCCCGGGAATAACGCGGCCTTGGCGCGGGTGAGCTCGGCCACGTCGGGGTTCTTCTTCTGGGGCATGATGCTCGAGCCCGTGGTGAAGGAGTCCCCGAGCTTGAGGAAGCCGAACTCGGCGGTGGTGTAGAGCGAGAGGTCCCAGGCGAGCACGCCCAGGTCGCGGGCGACCAGGGTCAACGCGGCGAGCACGGACGCCTCGACGCGCGGGCGCGCGCTCTGGACGCGCAAGGTGTTGCGCTGCACGCGCGAGAAGCCGAGGCGTTTGGCCACGTAGGCCCGGTCGAGCGGCAAGGTCACCCCGTAGCCGGCGGCCGAGCCGAGCGGGCAGGCGTCGGTTTCTTCGTAAGCCCGGCGCAGCGTCTCCATGCCTTCGACGAGCGCCTCGACGTGGGACGCCGCCCAATGCCCGAGCGTCGTGGGCATGGCGCGCTGGAGATGGGAATAACCCGGCACGACCACGGCTTGGTGTTTTTCGGCGAACTCCTGCCAGGCTCCGGCGGCGGCGGCGGCGGACGCGTGGAGCCTGACGAGGCGGTCGAGCAGGAACAGGCGCAGGTCCACCTGCACTTGATCGTTGCGCGAGCGGCCGGCGTGGATCTTCGCGCCGGCGTCGCCGAGGGCCTTGGTGAGCGCCTGCTCGACGGCGGTATGGACGTCTTCTTGCTCGCGCGTGATGGCGAAGCCGTCCGCGCTCCCGTGCAGCGCGCGCAGCTCCTTGCGAAGCGCGGCCAGCTCCTGCCGGGAGAGGACCCCCGCGCGCACGAGCCCTTCGGCGTGCGCCAGCGAGCCGTACACCTCGAAGGGCAGCAGGCGCGCGTCGAGGGCGGGGTCGTCGCCGACGGTGTAGGCTTCGACGGCGGCGTCGAGCGGAGCGGAGGTCTGCCAGAGCTTTTTCATTTTCCCGCCTCGAAGTAGCGCCGGATGAGCTTCTCGTAGAACGCCACGCCCGCCTCGAGCTCGGCCACCTCGAGGTATTCGTCGGGCGTGTGCGAGCGGGTGGAGTCGCCGGGGCCGGCCTTCACGGTGGGGATGCCGCGCAGGAACACCCAGTCGGAGAGCGTGGGCGACCCGTAGGCCCGGCCCGCGGGGTTGGCGGCGAGCGCGGCTTTGACGATGGGGTGGGCCGGGTCGGTCTCCACGGAGCCCAGGCGGTTGGAGCGCACGGACACCTGGCCTTCGACCGAGCGGCGCACGAGGGCGATGATGTCCTCGGGGGAGACGGACGGCACGGTGCGGATGTCGAGCACCAGCTTGCAGGAATCGGGGATGACGTTGTGGCGCGCGCCGCCGGAGATCTGGGTGACGTTGAGCGAGGTTTTCCCGAGGGCGGGGTGCTCGCCGGGCACGGACAGCTTTTCGAGCGCCAGCACGTCGCGGGCCGCGGCCACCACCGCGTTGACGCCGCCGCCCCAGGCGGCGTGGGCGGAGCGGCCCGCGGCGGTGACCTCGAGCAGGAGCAGGCCCTTCTGCGCGACGGCGGGCGACAGGCCCGTGGGCTCGCCCACGACGGCCGCGTCGGGGCGCGGCAAAGCGGGAAGGAGCTTCTCGAGGCCCTGGCCGAGCACCTCCTCCTCGCAGGTGAAGGCGAGCATGACCCGGCCCTTGGGCGACCGCGTCTTGAACGCCGCCGCGGCGCCGAGCAGCATCGCGGTCACGCAGCCCTTGGCGTCGTTGGAGCCGCGCCCGTAGAGCTTGCCGTCCACGATGTCCGCGGCCAGCGGGTCCCGGGTCCAGCCCTGGCCGACGGGGACCGTGTCCGTGTGCGAGTTGAGCAGCAGCAGCGGGCCTTCGCCGCCGTCGAGGGTCGTCACGAGGTTGCGGCCGCGCGCGTCGGGCTTCAGGCCGAGCGTCGTCATGGCGTCGGCCAGGCGCGCGACCACGGCCTCCTCCTTGCCGCTTTCGGAGGGCAGCCGGACGAGGTCCTGCAGGAGGCCCGTCGCGTTCACGCGGCGACGCCTCCCGCGGCCAGCTCGGTGACCTGATAAACCTGCTTCTCGCGGCGCTCGACGATCATGGTGCCGCAACCGGCGTTGGTGAACACCTCGCGCAGCAGCGCGCCGGGCTTGAGGCCGTTGATGATGTGGGTGCGGCGCACGCCGCCTTTGAGCGCGCGGGCGCAGGCGTCCACCTTGGGCAGCATGCCCCCGGTCAAACGGCCGTCCTTCTTGAACTCGTCGATCTCGTCGAGGTCGGTGTAGGAGACGAGCGAGGAGGGGTTGGCCACGTCCTTGAGCAGTCCCTCGGTGTCGGTGACGATGACGAGTTTCTCGGCCTTCAGCGCGCGCGCGACGGCCTCGGCCACCGAGTCGGCGTTGATATTGAGCACGTTGCCTTCGGCGTCGGCGCCCAGGCAGGCGACCACGGGCGTCATGCCCGCGTCGAGCAAGGTGGTGAGCACCTTGGGGTCCACGGTCTCGATGTCGCCCACGAAGCCGTAGTCCACGGCCCCGACGGCGCGTTTCTTGGCGACGACCAGGCCCGCGTCCACGCCCGAGACGCCGACGGCGGGCGTCTCGTGCGCGCGGAAGGTGGCGAGGATGTCGATGTTGAGCTGGCCGCCATAGACCATCTTGGCGACCTCGAGGGTCTGGGCGTCGGTGACGCGGCGGCCGTCCACGATTTTGGGCTCCTGGCCCAGGCGTTTGGAGAGGTCCGAGGCCTGGGAGCCGCCGCCGTGCACGAGCACGACGCGGATGCCCACCTGCTGGAGAAGACAGACGTCTTCGACCAACGCGTCGAGCAGCTCGCGGCGCGCGACGACGCGCCCGCCCACCTTCACGACGAAGACCTTTCCCTTGTAGAGGCGGATGTAGGGAATGGCCTGCTTGAGCATGAGAGGCGAGTCGGTCATCGGGCGTGTCTCCTGGGCGCGGCGGTGGTTCCGGTCTGGGTCGAGAGCATGTGCAGCAGGACGGCCTTGGCGGTGTGCAGGCGGTTCTCCGCCTCATCAATAACGACGGACCAGGGCCCGTCGAGCACGTCGTCGGCGACGACTAAATTGCGGCGGACCGGCAGGCAATGCATGAACAGAGCCTCCGAGGTCCGCCGCATCTTGTCGGCCGTGATAATCCACTTCTTCCTGAATTGCGGGTCGTCGGACGGTGGCTTGCCGTAATGCGCGATGCTGCCCCAAGATTTTCCGTACACGACGTGTTGTCCGTCGAAAGCAGAAGGAACGTCGTCGGTGACGGTGAGAGTCGTTCCCGCCGCCGCGCAATTCGCTTTGACGCGCGCCATCACCTCGGGATCGAGGTCGTAGCCTTCCGGGCGGGCGATGGTCACGTTCATGCCCGCCATGGAGGCCATCTCGACCGTCGAATTAGGAACGGCCATCGGCAGAGCTTTGATATGCGGCGCCCAAGACAGCAGGAAGTTCTTGCCCTGCGGCTTCAAACGCTCCCGGATGGTCATCAAGTCGGCGAGCGCCTGGCAGGGATGGCCGCTGGCCGATTCCATGTTGACGACGGGCACCGTGGAGTATTTGCGGAAGGCGGCCAGCGCCTTTTCCTGGCGGTCCTCCTCCCAGGAGAGCCCGGTGGGGAAGGAGCGCAGACCGAGCGCCGCGACCATGCGGCCGAGCACGGGCACGGCTTCTTTGAGGTGTTCGGCGGCCGCGCCGTCCATAACCACGCCTTCGACCGACTCCATGCCCCAGGTGCCGCCCGAGCCGAGGCTGAGGGTCAGCGGATGGCCGCCGAGCTCGTGAGTCGCCACGTTGAAGGAGACCTGGGTGCGCAAAGACGGGTTCATGAAGCAGAAGGCCAGGCTTTTGCCCGCGAGCGCGTTCGAGGTCGAGCGGTCGGCCTTCAGCGCCAGCGCGACGTCCACGAGCGCGTCGAGCTCGGCGGGCGTGAAGTCCTTGAGATGGGTGAAATGCCTCACGCGAGCGCCTCCGCCAGCGCCTCGCGCAGCAGCCCCACCTCGGCCGCGCCCACCGTGAGCGGGGGGAGCAGGCGGATGACGTTGGGGTCGTCGGCGCCGCCGACGAGGATGCGTTTGGACAAGAGGTGCTGGCGCGCCGCCTTGGACGGCCGGTCCAGCACGAGGCCGAGCAGGAGGCCGCGGCCCCGGATTTCTTTAATGCCCGGCATGGTGAAGGTCGAACGCACGAGGGCTTCCATCGCGGCCGCATTCTCCCATAGTTTGCGGCGGGTGATGACGCCCAAGGTCGCGGAGATGGCCGCGCAAGCCAGCGGCCCGCCGCCGAAGGTGGAGCCTAATTCCCCGGGCTTCACTTTAGACGCGACCTCAGGGGCGACTAACACGGCTCCGGCGGGCACGCCGGAGCCGATGGCCTTGGCGAAAGTCTGCATCGAGGGCCGTGCCTCGAAGTGGTGACGCGCCGAAGGCGCGCCAATCCGTCCTAACCCCGTCTGCACCTCGTCGAAAATCAGAAGAGCGCCGTGTTTATCGCAAATCTTCCGCAATCCCTGGAGATATTCGTTCGTCGCCGTCGTGCAGCCCTGGACGCTCTGGATGGGCTCGAGCAAAAACGCCGCCGCGCCTTCCAAAGCCTTATCGGCCGCGGACAAGTCGTTAAAGGGCACGTGTATGATGTCCGCGCCGAGCCCCGCGAGGTTTTTCCGGTATTTATAACCGGTCGCCGCGATGGCCGCCGCCGTGCGCCCGTGAAAACCGCCCTCGGCCGCCACGACCTTCGCCCGTCCGGTCACCGAGCGCGCGATGCGCATCGCGTTTTCGTTGGCCTCGGCCCCGGAGTTGCAGAAGAACACCTGGGAGCCCGCCTCGCCGCAGAAATCCACCAAGGCCTGAGCGGCCTCGGCGCGCGCGCGGTTGTACACGAGGTTCGAGTAGAACAGCAGCTTGCGCGACTGGGCCGCGAGCGCGTCGGAGACCTCTTGGGGGCTGTGCCCGATGGCCGCGACCGCGTGGCCGCCGTACAGGTCGAGGTATTTCACGCCGGCCTCGTCCCAGACCCAGCAGCCCTCGCCGCGCTCGAGCACGAAGGGGAACTTCTCGTAGGTGGGCAGGAGGTAGCGGTCCTCCAGATCCCGCGACTCGCTCATAAGGGAGTTCGTCACGGGTAGTGCCCCGCGAGCTCGAGGCCCAGGCCCTCGTCCCAGCCCATCATGACGTTGAGGTTCTGGATGGCCTGGCCCGAGGCGCCTTTGACCAGGTTGTCGATGGCCGAGATGACGCCGATGCGGCCGTCCTGCACGGTCACGAAGATGTCGCAGTGATTCGAGCCCACGACCGCGGCCAGCGAGGGCGGCTCCTCGACGAGGCGCACGAAGCGGCTGTCGCCGTAGGCGGCCTTGTAGAGGCCCTGCACCTTCTCCTCGGTCCAGCCCTTGGGCGCGTCCACCTGGCACACCGCGTAGATGCCGCGCACGAAGGGGCCCGACAGCGGAATCAGAGACAGCGTCAACGCGCGTTTGCCGGCGAGGTTCTCGAGCACCTGCTCGATCTCGGGCACGTGCTGGTGCACGAAGGGTTTATACGCCTTCATGTTCGAGTGCCGGATGGGGTGGTGCGTGATGTGCGACGGGTTGGCGCCCGAGCCCGAGGAGCCCGTGATCGCGGTGACCGACGCCACGCCCGCGACGCCGGCCTTGGCGAGCGGCCCGAGGGCCAGCGCGGTCGCCGTGGCGAAGCAGCCGGGGTTGGCGATGAGATGGGACTTGGCGATGGCTTTGCGGTTGAGCTCGACCAAGCCG
The DNA here is from genome assembly GCA_965283875.1 of uncultured Elusimicrobia bacterium. Lineage (GTDB taxonomy): Bacteria > Elusimicrobiota > Elusimicrobia > UBA1565 > UBA9628 > GWA2-66-18. Next base: position 1,678,478 of record CBDIQC010000001.1, read on the forward strand.
TAGGCGAAATCCTTGAGCAGCTCCGGGGCCTTGTGCGTGCGGGTGTACCACTTAGGGTACAGCTTGGGGTCGCGCAGGCGGAAGTCGCCGGACAGGTCCACGATGCGCAGCTTCTTGCCCGCGTGGGCGACGATGGCGGGCACGTCGCGCATGGAGTCGCCGTGTCCGCCGGCGATGAACAGGCAGTCGAGCTTGGAGTAATCCAGCTTCTGCACGAAGCGCAGGTCCGTGCGGGCGCGCAGGTTGGGGTGGGCCATGAACACCGGCCGCCCGGGGTAGGTGGACGAGGTCACCTGGGTGACCTCGGCGTTGGGGTGGCCCTGCAGGAGGCGCAAGAGCTCGCCGCCCGTGAACCCCGCCCCGCCTTCGATGCCGACGCGCAGCTTCTTCACTGGGAGCCTCCGAACACGGCTTTTTCCACGAACTCGCCCAGCGCCTCGTATTCGATGCGGGCGTTGAGCGCCTTGACGCCGATCTGGCCCTCGATGAACTCCTTGCCCACCGCGTTGTCGGTGGCGGGGCCGGAGATGAGGTCCACCTTGCGCTTGAAGCGGGTGTTGAACAGCTCGACGGCGCCCCAGGCCGAGACCGGGTCGTTGGCGCACATGATGTGCACGGACGCGGCGCCCATCAGCTCGTCGTCGTAGAGAATCTCCTGCACGCCGTATTCGCCCAGGATGCCGTCGCCGAGCTCGATGACGAGCACGTCGGGCTCGTCCTTGTTGAGCTCGTTGATGAGGCCCTTGGCCACGGGCACCGACACCTTGCCGGTGGTGGACACCACGCCCGCGTCGGTGAACGACAGGCTGCGCATCGCGCCGCGGTCCACCATGCTCATGGTGTCGCGCAGCAGCGAGACGCCGGTGAGTTTGGCGCCGCACACCTTGTAGCCCTTCTTGTCGAGCCAGCGGATGACCTCGCCGCAGGCGAAGGTTTTGCCCGCGTTCATGCAGGTGCCCGCGACGTAAACGATGGGCGCCGAAGGCGCCAACACGTCGGACCAGGCCACCGAGGTGGTCTTAATCGAGGCCGGCACGCCCACGCGCTCCCCGAGGTGGGGGAAGGAGAGAATCTGGCCCAGCACCTCGGCCTGCAGGGGTTTGCCCAGCTCGATGTTCACCGAGGTGCATTTGCCGATGACGCCGCCGAGGTTGAGGATGTCGAGGCGGTCGCCCACCTTGATGCTGTCGGGGACCTTGCCGGCGTAGCCGCGCAGCGCGCGGCGCGAGCCCAGCACGCCGGCGATGATGTCGCCGTCGTTGAGGTTGATCATCCGGCCGTGGCAGTCCTCGAGGGTGTTGTAGGTGCTTTTCTGGCCGTGCACGCGCACGGCCAGCACCATGCCCTCCTGCGCGGGAATCTGGTCGGAGAGCAGCACCTCGCGCGGGATGCGGGCGTTGCGCGTCGTCGAGGCGATTTTATCGAGCGTGATCTTCATGAGGGCACCAGGTCCTTGCGCGCGCGCGCGGCCAGCGTCATCGGGAGGGCGTGGAGCTTGGAGAAACCCGCGGCCTCGTCCCCGGTCCACAGCTTGGTCGTCTCGCCGTAGGCGGCGGCGCTGGAGACCATGCTGTAGGGGCTTTTCACGCCCGTGACTTCGAAGCGGCCGGGGCGCAGGCGCAGGCGCGCCTCTCCGGTGACCGTCTCCTGGCTCGAGACGATGAGGGCCTCGATATCGCGCATGACGGGGTCGAAGTAGAGGCCTTCATGGAGCATCTGGCCGTAAAAATCGCCGATCTGCGCCTTCCAGAACGACTGCCAGCGCGTGAGCACGAGTTTCTCGAGCTCCTGGTGCGCGGCGATGAGCATCAAGGGCGCGGGAGCCTCGAAGCCGATGCGCCCTTTGATGCCGAGGATGGTGTCCCCCATGTGGATGCCCCGGCCGCAGCCGAATCGGCGGCCGAGCCGATGGAGCTCCTGCACGAGGGCGACGCCGCCCAGCCGTTTCCCGTCCAAGGAGCAGGGCGCGCCTTTCTCGAATCCGACGACCACGTCGAGGGCGGTGTCCGGCGCCGTTTCCGTAGCCGTCGGGAACGCCGCATCGGGAATCTCGGCCCACGGGTCGTGCGTGGCCCCGCCGCCGACCGTGGTGCCCCACAGCCCGGCATTCACGGAGTAGGCGGTGGTCTTGGCGGGGATAACGACGCCCGCCTTGGCGAGATAGTCGGTTTCCTGCTGGCGCGACCAGCCGAGGTCGCGGATGGGGGCGTGGACCTTCACGCCCGGCAGCAGCACGGAGAACACCGCGTCGAAGCGCACCTGGTCGTTGCCGGCGCCCGTCGAGCCGTGCGCCACGCCGTCGGCGCCTTTTTCCTTCGCCACGCGGGCGACCAGTTCGGCCTGGAGCACGCGTTCGGCGGCCACGGACAGGGGATAGGCCCGGCCGCGCAGGATATTGCCCTGGATGAGCGGCAGGGCGAAGCGGGAGAACACCTCGTCCTTGCCGTCGAGCGTGAGGTGCTCCTTGACGCCGAGGGAGGCGGCGCGCGCCGCGATGGAGGCGAGCTCCTCGGCGGAGAAACCGCCGGTGTCCACGGTGGCGGTGATGATGTCGGCGCCGAGCTTCTCCTTGAGCCAGAGCACGCAGAACGTGGTGTCGAGCCCTCCGGAGAAGGCGAGCACGATGAGGGGCTTTTTCATGGGTTGGTCATCCTCGAGGTCAGGAAAGTGACGAGCGTCTTCTGGGCGGCGGCCGAATCGCAAGCGACGAAAACGGTGTCGTCGCCGGCGAGCGTGCCGACGAGGCCGGGCAAGGCGAGCCCGTCGAGCACCAGGCCCACGCGCGGCGCGGCGCCCGTGTCGCAGCGCACGACGGTGAGGTTCGGGCCGGCGGCTTTGACGGCGCGCACGAAGGTGCGCAGGGGGAGTTCCGGGTCGAGCGCGCCGGACTGCGCCGTGGCGGCGCGGTAGAAGCCGCCGACCTTGATGAGCCCCAGCTCGGCGATGTCGCGGGAGATGGAGACCTGGGTGGCGGCGACGCCTTTCTTCTTCAAGGCCGCGACGAGGTCGTTCTGCGTGCCGACCTCGGCGGAGGCGATGGCCTCGAGGATGGCGGACTGGCGGACCGCCTTGCCTGTATATTTATTCATAGGCATGAATAATTATACATACAAATATCACCCTGTCAAGTGCCCACCGTGGGTCATAGGGCCTAGGGGAGAAAGGGCCGTTGGGGGGTGGCGCCCGAGGGCGAATCGGGCTAACCTTAATAACATGGACGCCAGACGCGTGCTGCTCGCGATGATGCTGCTCGCCGCCGCCTCGTCCGCGTCGGCCATCGCGGTGCGGGTGCCGCAGCTTCCGGCCCGGTTTTCGCCCGCCCGCTTCACGGCTTCGTGGGGCGCGTGGGAGCAGCCGCTCGTGAGCGCCTACTCGGCCGCCCACACGCAGCGGCTGCAGGTCAGCCCTCAATTGAAGTCGTTCATCCCGGTGATCGGGGTCGCCAAGGCGAATGGCGATGCGCCGACCTTGGCCCCGCGCCCGACCGAGATGGGCCTCCTGATGAATCACCTGCAGGAGTCCGGCATGACGCCCGAGGCGTTCGCCGCGTTGGCGCCCGAGAAGCGCATGCAAACCCTGCAGACGGCCTACGATACGATGAGCGCGGGATTGGAGGAATACGGCCGGCAGCTCGTCGATGCCGCGCGCCAGGCCGAGGAGTCGGGAGACGCGAAGGCTCTTTATGAAGCGCAGTCGCTGTTGTCGCTTATCATGAGGGTCCACGGCGACTATATCGCGCCGAAAGCGCAAATCGAGTTCGAGGCGTCCCGCAACGCGGCGTTCGCGGCTCACGCGCGGTTGACCGAGTCCGTGGTCCAAAACGCGAAAGAGGCCGGCATGAAGACGCTGGACGGCGCGGCGCGGACGGACGCGGACTCCGTCCCGGGCGCGAAGAAGACGGCCGCCGATCCGGGCGCGAGCGCGCGCGACGCGTTGCTGGCGCCGGTGGCGCGCGGCCGGATGCCCGACGGCTTCCTCGATGAGTTCGCCGCCGAGCACGCTCGTTACAAGGGCAACAACGACCCGAAGCTTTCGCTGCAGGCGGTCGCCGGCTTCAAGCGGATCATGGACAGCCCGTTCGCCAACGACGTCGAGATCTCGCGGGCCATCGAAGGCATCGAGTTGGTCGCGCGGGAAGCCCCGACGCAGCACGCGCGCGATGTCGCGATCCGCGCGCTCACCCTCCAGCGGTTCGCGGCGCCCGAGCTCGAGGCTTTGCGGGCGGCCTCCATCCGTGAAATCGCGCGCGGCGACCTGGATAAGGAGGCGCTGGCGTCCATTTTAGACGGTCTCACCGCCCAGGTGAAAAAACGCTCCGACTCGGTCGTCGCGGGCCTTCTCGCCGAGGTCGAGGACATTTGGAAGAGCCGCTTCTCCGTGCCGACGCCCATCGCGGCCGAAGCGATGCGCAAGAAAGGCGGCGCCACCTTGTTCAAGGGCGTCACCGGTTTGGCCGGCGCGCTGTTCGGCTATTTCCACGTCCCGACCACGTTGCCGGCGTTCCTCAGCTTCGCGTTGCCGGTGCTGCCGTATCTCCCCTACCTCATCATCGCCGGGGGCGTGTTCGCGGTTTTCAACCTGCTGTGGGGCTTTTATAAGCTCGTGCGCGCCGGCCCGAAGGTTTAGCTAACGCGCGCGCAGGTCGGCGATCTTCGACTCGAGCATAGCCTTGGTTTCAGGCTTGGGGTCGAGGTGCATGGCCTTCAGGAACAGGCGCAACGCGTATTCGCTGTTGCCCTCGGCCACGCTGATGAGGCCCAGGCCGACGTAGCAGTCGGTCACCGCGGCGTCCTTGACCCCGAGCCGCAGGGCTTCCTTGATGGCGTCGGTATAAGCCTCGCGCGCCGTTCCGGGTTTGCCGGAGCGCAGCAGGGCGGTGCCGCGCCGCTCCAGGCGGCGCACGCGACGCGGGTCCTCGGCGGCCAGGCGCCCCTCCGCCGCGTCGAGGCTCTTTACGGCGGCGGCGTGGTCGCCGCGCTCCAGGGCCTCGTCGGCCATGGCCAGCAGGGCGGCGGCGTCGTCGGAGGCGGTCGCCGGCGCCTCGCGTTTGGAGAACGTGGGCCGCGCCTCATCGCGCGCGCCGTCGCCCCAGCGGTAGGTGAGCGTCAGCCGGTGGGCCAGGCCCAGGTCGCCGTAGGGGGAGAAGGCGTAGCCGATGATGAGCCGCTCCCACATCCACCCCACGCCGCCGGTCAGCCCCAGGCCGGTGTTGTTGCGCATGGTGTAGCCGAGGCGGAAGGCGACCGAGCGGGCGAAGACCGTTTCGCCGCCGAGCGAGAGCAAGGGGGCGTCCGTGCGCTGCTTGGTGATCTCGGCGGTGACGGTGTTGCCGTTGGCGCCGGCGTCGAAAGCGTAGGCCGCGCCCAGGCGCAGCGTGGTGGGAAGCTTCTGCTTGAGGCTCTGGTAGCGCACCTCCGGGCCGACGTTGAGCAAAGACGCGCCGAGGTTCAGGCGCGGGACGCGTTCGGGGGTGTACAACGCGCCCAGGTCCGCGGCGTAGCCCGACACGGCCAAGGTGTCGATGGACTCGCGGAAGTACTTGAGCGCGCCGCCGAGCGCGAGCGGGCCGTAGGCCGTGCCGTAACCGGCGGCCAACGAGGTGTCGTTGAGGCCGGTGCGCTCGCCCGTGCCGTCCGGGCGGGAGAGGGTGGTGCGGGCGATCTTGCCGAAGTCCAGGTAGTTGAACTCGACGCCGAAGCCCTGGCGCACGGCGACGCTGACCTGCTGATGGGTCACGCCTTGGATGTATTGGTTATGGGTCACCGACGCCTCGTCGGAGCGCACGCGGGCCAAGCCGGCCGGGTTATAACGCAGCGCGGAGGCGTCGGCCGCCAGCGCGCTGTAGGCGCCGCCCAGCGCGGTGGGCCGGGAATGGCCGTCGAGGATGAGGAATTCGAGCGCGTCGGCCCCGCCGTCGGCACGGGCGCGCGGGGCCGCGACCGCGAGGGCGGTCAACAGGAGCAGCCACGACGCGCTTTTCTTCGTCATCGGATGATGAACAGCTTCTTGACCGAGGGTTTGAGGCCTTGCGAGGAGATGACGGCGAAATAACCTCCGCTGGCGACGTCGCGGCCGTCGGTGTTGCGGGCGTCCCAGCGGATGAGGCCGCCGCTGGCCGTGGTGTCGAAACGCGCCACGCGGCGGCCGGAGAGCGAGTAGATCTCGATGACGACCGCGGCCGGCAGGTTGTCGAAGATGATGCCCGACGTTCCGTCGCCCGCGGTGAAAGGTTTGCCGGCGTCGGGGTTGCCGCTGTTGGGCTTGTAGGGGTTGGGATAGACGCGCACGCTGTCGAGCATGGTGGTGGTGGCCACGCCCGCGAACACGGCGAAAACGCTGAAGTGCGGCGTGCAGCCGGTGATGGTCCGGCTGGACGTGTTGACCGTGCTGCTGAAGTCCTTCTTCCAGCTCGACGAGACGTTGTCGTAGGAGTAGATCTGCAGGCGCGACGGGTCCACGCCGCTCGACGGGTAAGACATCGTGATGCAGGCGGTTTGGCCGTTGGAGAGCTCGTGTTGCCCGTTGTCCAGGTCGATGCGCAGGTAGGAGCCGACGGCCGTCAGGCCGCTGGGCGGCGCCGTGGTGATGGTGGGGTTGGCCTCGACGGTCACCGTGACGGTGGAGCTGTTGAGCGCCCCGGGCGGCAGCACGATTTTGGCGAGCGGGTCGTTGGCGTCGCCGCCGCCCGTGGCGACCGTGTTGACGACGGCGTTATTGAGCGCCTGGCTCTTCTGGATGTCCCCGCCGACGATGTTCTCGGTGATGTCGGGCGAGGCGGCGGTCACCGTCACCGTGATGGCGCCGGGCGCGGGGTCCGGCGCGCCGGAGGCGTCGTAGGCCACGGCCCGCAGCTCGTAGGAGCCCGCGGCGACGGCCGTCACGTTCCAATGCACGAAATACGGCGCCTGCAGGTCCGGGTTGGGGTGGTTGACGTTGGCCGCGACGATGTCGGCCCACGGCGCGGAGGTGGAGGCGCGGAATTGGAAGCGGACCTGCGAGACCTGGGACGGCGTGCCCGACGTGAGCTCCGCCATGATGGTGACGCTGTTGCCGTTGATGCGTTTGCCGGCGTCGGGGTTCTTGATGGACGCGCGCACCGCCGCCAGCGTGGCGGTGGAGGCCGCCGCCGCGCTCACGCCGGTCGTCTCCACGGGGCCGCAGCGGTGCGCGGCGCGCAGCACGAATCTGTAGGCCGCGCTCGAAGTGAGAACGCCGGTCGTGTAGGAGGATTCCGTCGAGGTGAACACGGCGAGCGGCGAGCCGAAGTTGAAGGCGCCGGTGCCGCCGTCGCTGAACAGCCGGTAGCCGGTCACGCCTTCCGTCGGCGAGCCCACCCAGGACAGGCTGATGCGTCCGCCGGCCACGGCCTCGGCGGTGAGGCTCGCGGGCGCGGCGGGCACGGTGTCGGCGGTGCGCACGAGTACGGTCGCGTCGAAGGCGGTGGCCACTGCGGCGCCGTTGACGTGGCGAACCTTGTAGTAATAGCTGGTGCAGCCGAGCAATGACGCGTCGCGAAGAAAAGTGGCCGCCGAAGAGAAGAAGAGCGCGAAGGCCGCATTGTCGGTGGAGCGGTGCACCTCGGCCGTGGTCGTCGCGGGGTTACCGTTTAGCGACCAGGTGACGGTGGCGATCGTCGCGGTGAAGGAGGAGACGGTGGTCCCCGCGGGCGCGGCGGCCAAGGTGCGTTGGGTCGCCGAAGAGGAGTCGGCCGCGCCGCCGCTGTTGAGGGCTCGCGCGAAATAGGGACCGTAGGAGGTGTTGGGAGTCAACCCGGTTTGGGTCCAGGAGGAGGCGTTCACCGCGAGGTCGCCGGAGAGGTTGACGGTGCCGGAGTGGACGCGATAAGCCGTCTCGTTGGTCGCGTTATCGAGCCAGGTCCAGAGAAGGGCGGTGGGGCTCAGCGCTGTCCCCGAGAAGCTCGTGGGCGCGGTGGGCGCCGGCGGGATGGCCGCCGTCGTCGCGCTGGAGATGGCGGAGTCGGCCGTGCCGGTGGAGTTGAAGACGCGGACGAAGTAGGGGCCGTAAGAAGTCGAGGATGAAAGCCCGGTCTGCAACCATACGGTCGTGTTGGCGGCGAGGTCGCCGGAGAGGCTGATGGTGCCGGACATCACACGGAAACCGGTCTCGTCCGACGCGTTATCAGTCCAGGACCACAGAATGGATGAGGTGCTCGCGGCCGTGCCCGCGAAAGCCGATGGCGCGGCGGGAGGCGGGACGAATCCGTTGGTCGTCGCTGAGGACGCGGCTGAATCGGCCGTGCCGGTGGAGTTGAAGACGCGGGCGAAGTAGGGGCCGTAAGTCGTCGAGGAAGAAAGCCCCGTCTGCAGCCAGGAGGTCGCGTTGGCGGCGAGGTCGCCGGACAGGCTCACCGTGCCGGACATGACTCGGAAGCCGGTCTCATCGGAGGCGTTGTCGGTCCACGACCAGCGGATGCTCGTCGAGCCCAAGGCGACGCCGGCGAAGCCGGAGGGAGCCGCCGGCGGCGCGGCCGTTACCGTCACCGTCGCGTAGGCGACCACCGCGCCGCTGGAGGCGGCGATGAGCGCCGTGCCGGGCGCCATCGCGGTGACGACGCCGCCGGTTGAAATCACGGCCACCGATGTCGGGCTCGAGGTCCATATCACCAGGCTCGTGTAGGTTTGCGTCGAGGCGTCATCGAACGTCCCGACGGCCGTCAACGCGACCTGCCCGCCTGGCACGAGCGACGCCGTTGAAGGCGCCACGGAAAGCGACGTCAGGCGCGGCGCGTTTACGCGAAAGCCCCCGGGCAGGCGGCCCGTGCCGGGGCCGCGCGCGACGACGTCCCAATACCCGGTGGCCGCGCCGGCGAGGGGAAACGTCGCGCTGAGGCTCGTCGAGGTCGTCACCGTGACGCCTGTCGCGGCGATGCTGGTCAGCGGGACGGTCAACAGCTCGACGGAGGACAGCACCGCGGAAGCCGTGCCTTCGCCGGCGATGAGCATGAGGCGGTCGTCGGACATGCGGACCAAGGAGGTCTGGAAACGGGGCGTGGACATGGACGCCATCGTCGTCCAGGTGTTGGAAGCGGGGTCGTAGGTTTGGACCGAGGCGGTCGCCGAGGAGCCGTCGAGGCCGCCCGCGACGAAGACGCGTCCGCCGAGCAGTTCGATGGCGGGGTGATAGCGGCCGACGTTCATGGGCGGGGTGGCCGTCCAGGTGTTGGCCACGGGGTCGTAAATTTCGGCCGAGGACTGGGCCCCGAGGCCGAAGCTCGAGCCGCCGACGACCAACACGCGGCCGTCGGGCAATACGACGCTGCGGTGGGCGCTGCGGCTGATGGTCATCGAGGACGCGCTGGTCCACGTGTTGAGGCCCGGATCGTAGATTTCGGCGGCGGCGGAAGTGCCGGCCGCGGGCAGGCCGCCGACGGCGATGACGCGTCCATCGTTGAGCACGGACAGCGCCACGTTGGCGCGGGGTGTGGGCAGCGGCGCGCGCGCGGTCCAGGAGCCGGTCGTCGGGTCGTAGAGGTCCACGTTGGCGCGCGTGGTCCCATCGAAGCCGCCGGCGATGAGCACGCGCCCGTCGGGCAAGACGACGCCGTCGGCGGCGGCGCGCGCGAGCGAAAACGAGCCGGTAGGCGTCCAGGTGTCGGTGGCCGGGTCGTAGATTTCCGCGGAGGCGTTGTAAACGAGGCCGGCGGAGTGCCCGCCCACCGCGAGCACGCGCCCGTCGTTGAGCTTGAGCAGCGCGAAGTTGTGGCGCGTCGTCCCCATGGGCGCGGCGATGGTCCACGTGCTGGTGACGGGGTCGTAGATGGTGGTCGTCGAGAGGATGATGGACGCATCGGCCTTGTTCATGCCGCCGGCGACGAGGATGCGACCGTCGTCGAGCCGCGTCGCCAGGCTGAAGTCGCGGGCGGGGTAGATAGACGGGCCGGCGGCCCAGGACCCCGTCCCGTTGAGGCGTTCGAGCGCGAGCGTGGTCGTCGAGATGAAGCGGGACCCGGTGACGGTGACCGTCGGCGAGGCGCCAACGACGCCGGATGAGGGGCTGACCGCCGATACCGTGACCGCTGGCGTGCCGGCCACCGGGGCGCTGGACGCGACTACGCCGGTGACGAAACTGACGGTCGAGTCGTAGGCCGTGTAGTAGCCGTCGAAGTTCTGGGCGCGGATGCGGAAGAAGTAAGTCGTCGCGGCGGTGAGGTCGGTCAGCGTCATCGTCGAGAAGACGCCCGCGTTGACGACGATGGGCGTCCACAGGCCCGTGGTCGAGCGGTAAACGTGGAAGCTGGTCTGACCGCCGAGCGGGTTGGCGCCCGTGTTCCAGCTGAAGGAGGCGCTCGTCACGTGGACGGCGGTCGTCGAGAAGGCGGTGGGCGCCTCCGCGAGGCTGTAACGCGTCCAGGTGGTCGAAGAGTTCGCCGTGCCCGAGGAGCCGTAGACCTGCAAGGTCAGAGAGCCGCCGGCGGAGTTCACGGCCAACCCGGTCTCGAGCCAGGAGGTCGTATTGGCGGCGAGGTTCCCGGAATAATTGACGGTCCCTCGCAGGACGCGGAAGCCGGTCTCGTTGGCCGAGTTGTCGAGCCAGGTCCACAGGACGGTGGAGGTGGATTGGGGCACGCCGTTGAAGGCCGACGGGGCCGTCGGCGGGTTGGAGCCGGTAAAGACGATGGCCGAGGCGTTCGCGTGCGAGGAATACACGCCGTCCTGGTTGGCCGCGCGGATGCGGTAATAGTAGGTCGTCGCGGCCGAGAGGCCGATGTCGGTGTAGGACGCCGTCACGCTGCTCAGGCTCAGCTGGGAGTAGTTCACGCCGTCGCTGCCGCGCTCCACCGACCAACGCGTGCTCGGAGGATTGGTCAACGTAGGCCAGGTCAACGTGACGCTGGAGCCGAAGAAGGTCGCGGAGATGCTGTTGGGCGGGTCGGCCAGCGAATATCGCTGGAGCGATGAGGAGTCGGCCGTGCCCGAGGAGTTGAACGCCTGCACGAGCAGGAGGCCCGAGGTGGCGTTGGGCGTCAGGCCGGTCTGCAGCCAGCTCGTGGTATTGGCCGCCAGGTCCCCGGAGAGGTTGCTGCCGCCGAGTTTGACGCGGAACCCGGTTTCATCCGAGGAGTTGTCCGTCCAGCTCCACTGGACCGAGGTGGTCGACGACGCGGAGCCTGCGAACGCGGAGGGGGCGGCGGGAGGCGTCGCGCTGGCGGCTGACACGTTGAACAGGCCGACCCAGCCGTCTTGGGTGGCGGCAGTCATCACGCCGGCGACGAGAGCCGCGCCCGCCGCGGTATCTACGACCAGGGCATAACCGATGTCCGAGTTGGAGCCGGCGGAGGTGACGGTCGAACTGGACTTGATGCCCAGGTCGTTCTCCCAGACCTCCGCGATCCAGATGTCGTCGGAGGAGCCGGCATTGTTGAGGGCTCCGGTCACGACGAACGTGCCTGCGGGGCCTTGCGCCAGGTCGTTGCCCTGATGGTGGTTGGTCGCGGAACCCGCGACGTTTCTCGAGGATACGAACGTGAGCGTCGGGGTATAGCGGGCCAGCCACGCGTCGGTGTAGAGCCCGGCGTTGTTCATGATGCCGGTGACGTAGAGGTCGCCGTTGGAGCCGAGCGCGCCGCCGCGGGCCTGGTCGGTGTTGCCGCCCGCGCCGGCGACTATCACCGTGGAAATACCGACGTCCGAGCTGTCGGTTCGGGCGATGAAGAGGTTGGTCGAGGTGAGGGCGGCCGGGGCGAGGGCGCCGAACTTGTAATACTCGCCGCTGGGCGTGACGTGCATGGAGTCGGCGTACTCGGGCCCGAAGCCGGCCGAATAGCCGAACGTCGCCTGGATGTTGAAGTTCGGGGAAAAACGCACGGTCCAGACACGCGAGCCGGAGGCCGACGCCGAGGTGTAGATGTCCCCCATGGCGATCACGGTGCCGTCCGCTTTTACGAAGACGGAGTCGCAGGAGGTGTTGGTGTCGGAGAAGCCGAATGTGTAGGTGGCAGACGCGAGACGCACGAGATTGGAGTCGTAGCGGCCGAGCCACCAGACCATCCCGATGCCCGTGTTCGATGAGGCGCCGACCACGTACACGTCTCCGGCGCTGGAGAGCCCGATACCGTAGGCCGTGTCGAAACCGTTGGCGCTGCCGTTGAATGTGGCGCTGGAGACGACGTTGAGGCCGGCGTCCACCTTGAGCACCCATATATCGGCGCCAGTGGCAGTCGAACTGGTGTAGCCCGCCAGGTAGTAGCCTCCGCCAGGCGCGGCTTTGGCCGCGTAGAAAACGTCGTGGGAGCCGCCCGGGCCGTTGAAGGTGCGGCTGGATATGAGAGTGGATTGAGCGGAGGCGACGCCCGCGGCGAGGAAGGGGAGGAGTGCCAGTACGGCGGAAAAGGCCGTTTTTCGCATGGGGCAGGGGCGCCTTTCCCTATATACCCCCGGCAGGGGGGCGGCGCAAGACCCAGAAAAAGACCGGCCCCCGCTCGCGCGGGGGCCGGTTTTCCGGGCTTAAGCCCAGCCGTCTAGTACTTGCTGTTGTGGTCCACCTTCACGCCGGGGCCCATCGACGACGTCAAGGTGATCGACATCATGTAGATGCCCTTGGCGGCGGCGGGTTTGGCCTTGGTGATGGCTTCCAGGACGGTGCGGGCGTTGCCGGCGATCTTGTCCGGGGAGAAAGACGCCTTACCCACCGGGACGTGGATGATGCCGTAGTCGTCCACCTTGTACTCCACGCGGCCGGCCTTGAGCTCCTTGACCGTCTTGGCGACGTCCATGGTCACGGTGCCGGACTTGGGGTTGGGCATGAGGCCCTTGGGGCCGAGAACCTTACCGAGCTTGGAGAGGTCCTTCATCATGTCCGGGGTGGCGACGAGCACTTCGAAGTCGGTGAAGCCCTTCGCGATCTGGTCCACGAGGTCTTCCGCGCCCACGATGTCGGCGCCGGCGGCCTTCGCGTCCTTCTGCTTGTCGCCGCGCACGACGACGGCGACCTTCTTGGATTTGCCGAGGCCGTTCGGCAGGCCCACGGTGCCGCGCACCTGCTGGTCGGCCTGCTTCGGGTCCACGCCGAGGCGGACGTGCAGCTCGACGGTCTCGTCGAACTTGGCGGTGGCGCACTTCTTGACGACGGCGGCGGCGTCTTCCAGCGTGTTCAGCTTCGCGAGGTCGAGGTCCTTGACCAGCGCGGCGTATCTCTTGCCCATTGTGTTGTCTCCTGACCTTTTAGCGCCCCTTGGAACCGGTTTCCCGGTCTGGAGCTCGGTCTAATAGCGGTTATGCCGTCTTATTCGACGGTGATGCCCATCGAGCGGGCGGTGCCCATGACCATGAGCGTGGCGGCCTCGAGGTCCTTGGTGTTGAGGTCGGGCATCTTGGCCTTGGCGACTTCCTCGGCCTGCTTCTTGGTGATCTTCGCCACCTTGTTGCGGTTCGGCTCGCCCGAGCCCTTGGCCAGGCCCGCCGCCTTCTTCAGAAGGGACGAGACCGGGGGCATCTTGGTGATGAACGCGAAGGAGCGGTCCTCGAAGACGGTGATGACGACCGGGATGAGCATCCCGGGCTCGGAGGAGCGGGTCTTCTCGTTGAACTGCTTGCAGAAGTCCATGATGTTGACGCCGTGCTGACCGAGCGCGGGGCCGACGGGCGGCGCGGGGTTAGCGGCGCCGGCGGGAATCTGGAGCTTGATTTGCGTCTTAACTTTCTTCGCCATGGACTTCTTCCTCTCTCGTTTAGATGCGGCTTAGATCAGCGGCCCCAGGAGCCCGGCCGCAACATCTTGGCGACCACGCTTCCCGCGACCATCAGCAAGAAAACCTTCCAGTACGGCACCGACTCGGCCCCGAACACCCAGGCCGTGAAAGCGGGGGAGAACACCGCGGGCCACAGCAGCTTGACGAGCGCCGCGGCCAGCAACGCCTTCCCGAACAACATCAGCAACCCGAAGGACACCGCCGCGGCCATCGTCAGCAAGGCGAGCACCGCGCCCACGAAGCCCAAGGACTTCGCGTGCAGCACCTTCACCTTGATCCCCTCGAACTCGGGCTGTCCGGGGGGCACGATCTCGGGCTCGGCGATCAGATCTTCTCCACCTGCAGGAAATCGAGCTCGACCGGGGTCGGGCGTCCGAAGATGGTGACCATGGCCTTGATCTTGGCCTTGGCCTCGGCGACGTCCTCGACGACGCCGATGAAGTGGCGGAAGGGGCCGTCGATGATGCGGATGTTCTCGCCCTTCTCGAACTCCACCGCGGGGCGGGGCTTGCCCTCGGCCGACGCGTTGGTGAGGTCGAGGATGGCCTTGATCTCTTCTTCCGGGAGAGGGGTCGGGTTGGTGTCGCCCAAGAAGCCGGTGACGCCGGGGACGCCCTTGATGGCCCAGTAGGTCACCTCGTCGATGACCATGTCCATGAGCACGTAGCCGGGGAAGAACTTGCGCTTGGAGATCTTCTTCTTGTTCTTCTTGACCTCGACGACGTCCTCGGTGGGGATGAGGACGGAGAAGATCTTGTCGGAGAGCTTGTCGGTCTCCACCTTCTGGAGGAGGAGCTTATAGACGCGGTCCTCGAAGCCGGACTGCGTGTGGACGACGTACCAGCCGCGCTTGGCGGTGGCGGTAGCGGAGGTGGATTCGGTCATGTTATTAGCGCCCCAGGACGGCCCGGACGAAAGCGGTGAGGACGAAATCGATGCCCGCGACGTAAACGGCCATGAGGGCCACGAGGAGGAACACCGCCTTCGTGGAGTCGATCGCCTGCTCGCGGGTCAGCCAGGTGGCCTGGCGGAGCTCGGAGTACGCTTCCTTCAGGAACTGCGTCGGTGAATTCATTTTTTCTCTTTTAAGCGGACTTCAAATCGCGCGATCTGGCGGGGGCGCCAGGACTCGAACCTGGAGGGGCGGTTTTGGAGACCGCTCGTTTAGCCAATTAACGGACACCCCCGCAGATCGCTTAGCTAGTTCTTACTTCACTTCCTTGTGGGGAGCTTGCTTCCCACAGGCGCGGCAGAACTTCTTGAGCTCGAGCTTGAACTCTTTCTTCTTGCCGCGCTGGAACGTGTAGTTCTTGTTCTTGCAGACCGTGCAGCCGAGGACGACGACGTAGCGATCGCCCATGTTACGCGATGACCTCGGAGACGACGCCGGCGCCGACGGTGTGGCCGCCTTCGCGGACGGCGAAGCGCAGGCCCTTCTCCATGGCGACGGGGACGATCAGCTCGACGTCGATGTCGATGTTGTCGCCCGGCATGATCATCTCGACGCCCGCCGGCAGGCCGCAAGAGCCCGTCACGTCGGTCGTGCGGAAGTAGAACTGGGGCCGGTAGCCCTTGAAGAAGGGCGTGTGGCGCCCGCCCTCGTCCTTCGTCAGGACGTAGAGCTTGGCCTTGAACTTGGTGTGCGGCTTGATCGAGCCCGGGGCCACGATGACCTGGCCGCGCTCGATCTGGCTCTTCTCGATGCCGCGCAGCAGGATGCCCACGTTGTCGCCGGCGCGCGCGTCATCGAGCAGCTTGCGGAACATCTCGATGCCGGTCACGACCGACTTCTGCGTGTCCTTGATGCCGACGATCTCGATGTTGTCGCCCACCTTCACCTGGCCGCGCTCCACGCGGCCCGTGGCCACGGTGCCGCGGCCGGTGATGGAGAACACGTCCTCAACCGCGAGCAGGAACGGCTTGTCCGTCTCGCGCTTGGGCTCGGGAATCTCCGCGTCCAACGCGTCCATGAGCGCCTGGATCGACGGCTCGCCGATGGGCGAGGTGTCGCCCTCGAGGCCCTTCAGGGCGGAGCCGCGGATGACCTTGATCTTGTCGCCCGGGAACTCGTACTTCGTCAGGAGCTCGCGCACTTCCATCTCGACGAGGTCCACGAGGTCCTTGTCGGCGGTGTCGATCTTGTTGAGGAACACCACGATGTGCGGCACGCCGACCTGGCGGGCGAGCAGCACGTGCTCGCGCGTCTGGGGCATCGGGCCGTCGGCGGCGGAGACCACGAGCACCGCGCCGTCCATCTGGGCCGCGCCGGTGATCATGTTCTTGATGTAGTCCGCGTGGCCGGGGCAGTCCACGTGCGCGTAGTGGCGCGTGGCCGTCTCGTATTCCTGGTGGTGGACGTTGATCGTCACGCCGCGCGCCTTCTCTTCGGGGGCGTTGTCGATCTCGTCGTACTTCTTGGCCTGCGCCAGGCCCTTCTTCGAGAGATAATGGGTGATCGCCGCGGTCAAGGTGGTCTTGCCGTGGTCCACGTGACCGATCGTGCCGACGTTGACGTGGGGCTTGGTGCGCTCGAATTTGGCCTTCGACATGGTGGTGCGTTCTCCTTATGGTGTCTGGTCTGACGTCTCACCGGCGGCGCGGCGTGCGAAAACAAGCTGGGAATGGGAATTGAACCCACGACCTTCCCCTTACCAAGGGGATGCTCTACCCCTGAGCTATCCCAGCGACTAGTACGACGATACGACGGCGATCGGAGCGGGCGATGGGAATCGAACCCACGTAACGAGTTTGGAAAACTCGTGTTCTACCATTGAACTACGCCCGCAACGGCCCCGCCCGGGCACGAAACGGCCGCCGGAGCACCAAACCACGAAGGGAAGGAACTCCAACGGGCGGGAGAACAGTATAGCGAAACGCGCCGGACGGTGTCAACGAAAAGCGCGACGAGGGGGGACCTTCTTAAGGAATGGCCCGGGGGCGCCCGGCGCCTCCCTCGGAGAACCGGAAATAGGGCTTTCGGCCTATCCCGAGGTAGGCCTCCCGTCCCTTACGTTCTGGGCCTTGAGGGGGCATCCTCTGGGCATGAAGACCTACCCCCTCCTCTTGGTCCTCTCGCTGGCCCCCGTCGCCTCCGTCGCCGTCGCTGAAGAGCCCGTGTTCGCCTCCCTCGTGGAGGACCGGGCGGACCTGTTGGCCTTGACCCAGGGCTGGAGCCGGCTGATGCCCGCCCGTGGCGACGACCCCGCCCGCGCCGCGCTGCGGACCCGCCTCGAGCAGCTCCAGGCCGGCGTGAACCGCCCCGAAGCGACCCCCGAGGAGCTGCGCCGCCACCGGGCGGACTTCACGCGGCTACAGCAGGACATCATGGCCTACCTTTATGGGGCTTATCGGCGGGACGCGGACACGAGCTACCGCGAGTTCGTCGCCGGCGCCGAAAGCGTGGCCGCTGAATACGCCCTACGCGAGCAGCCCCGCGCCCGGGAAGCCGCCGCGCGCCTGGAGTCCATGCGCCCGCGCCTGGCCCGCGGCCTGACGACCGAGCCGGCCGCCTTTTTCGACGGGTCCTGGACACCCGCCTTCCGCCTGGCGGCCGACGCGCCCCGCTCGTTGGCGCCCGCCATCGCCGTGACGCCCGCCCCGGCCCCCGCGCCGCGCGTCGTCCCTCAGGGCGCCGCGCGTTACGCGGCGCTGCGCGCCACGTTGCTGGCGCGCGGCGTGGACGCGCGCATCATCGACGCGGCCATCTCCGAGGGAATGAGCCAGCGCGTGGACCCCTTCATCGTGCTCTCCGTCATCGAGCAGGAGTCACGGTTCCGCCGCACCGCTTATAACCGCGGCTCCGGCTGCATCGGCCTCATGCAGCTCGACCCGGCGACCGCCCGCGACATGGGCGTGCGCGACGCGAGCATGCTCTACGACATCCGCACCAACATCCGCGCCGGCGTGCGTTACCTCAACTGGATCGCCAACGACTTCTTTCGTTTGAACCTGGACCTTTCCAACGTGGAGCGCGTCTCGGCCGTGCGGCTGCAGCAGGTATTGGCGGCCTACAACTGGGGCATCGGCAACGTGCAGCGCGTCGTGCGCCGCGCGGGCGCCGCGGCCCTGGAGACCGTCGCCCCGCGCGAGACGCGCAACTACATCTCCGAGATCCCCGGGCGCATCGCGACCTGGGCCGCGTCGTTCTTCTAGGGGAAATTGCTATAATGCCCTACCGTCCGTCTTTCGGGCAGTTAGCTCAGCGGTAGAGCATTGTCCTCACACGACAAGGGTCACAGGTTCAAATCCTGTACTGCCCACCACTCGCCTCCTTACGATTTCCGGATATAACAGCGTAGAGGAAGGAGGCGAGTGGTTTTCCTTTTATAACCCCCCATCACCCCTGGCCCCTCTTCCCTGAAGGGAAGAGGGGAATCAAAATAAGGGCTTAGTAGGCGCCTACCACTTCCACTTCGGGCCGATGCATAACGACGTGCCGCGGGCGCCGGGGCAGCTGCGGGCGTCGATGTTGCCCAGGTTCAACGGAACCCCAAGACGCGCGGCGATCTCGGCGGCCGTCGGCCTGTTATCCTTCTCGCATTGCTTGCGCTCCTCGCGGGTCAGCCCGGAGCGATCCTGGCAGCCGGGCTCGCCTTGGGGGGCGGCCGGCGCGTCTTTGGGCCTCGTGACGGGCACGTGGGACACGTAGCCGTCGGCGTCCACGTCGGTGGCGGGGCGCTCGAGAGGAGAAGGCGCGATGACTAGCCCGGCGGCGTTCACCTCGGCGGAAGCGGGGAAGCCGCCTTGTCGAAGGAGATCCAAGGCCGAGGTTGGTTCGCTTGAGGCTGGGGCGGACAACAAAAGAAGGAGGGGGGCGTAGAGGGGTTTCATGGATTACAATAATAGAGCCAACGGCTCACGCGCGCCTGGGCCTTTGGGCCTACGGGCTTAGCGCGCGCCGACGTGGGAACGCCGCGCGCGGCCGGCCTCGCCGATGAGGTGCAGCGCCGCGGGGTACTGCGCGCGCGTGGCGGTGGTGATGGACGTCGCGCCGGGATAAAACGCCTCCGCGTTGGCCGCCATCTCCCCGGCGTCGTCGAGCGGCGCGGCGCTGGCCGCGGGCGTCATCTCCATGGTGAAGCAGAACAGGCCGCGGGCCTCCCACGCCCAGTCGCACAGGTCGCCCGACGCGACGTAGAGCGAGCTGTTCTGGATGACGGAGTAGCCGGTGAGCTCGCCCATCCGTCCGGCCAGCGCGCGGAAGGCCGACAACGCCTCGCCGTCGGTGATGGGCGCGGTGGTGCCCGCCGGCGGGTAGCCGACGGTGTGGCCGTAGGTGTGGTAGCTGACCATCGCCGCGAGGTTGGGCCGCGCTTCGGCGAAGGCGACGATGGCGCGCGACTCGGGTTCCGACAGCGGGGACGGGCCGCGGTAACGGTCGTCGGCCGGGTGGTCGGAGGAGCCGGCCCCGCCCCAGTAGGCCGGGAAGTTGCGATTGAGATCCACGCCGACGGCGCCGTCGGGGCCGGGGCGCGTGTTTTTGCGGTGGCTGCGATATTGGCCGCCCACGATGTCGTATTCCACGCCGTCGGGGTTGACCATGGGGATGAAATACACGTCGCGTCCTTCCAGCGCGGCCGCGACGTCGGGTTCGCCGCGCGAGGCGGCCAGGCGCCGGGCGATCTCCAGCGGCACCTCGGTGGCGAGGTGTTCTCGGGCGTGGATGGTGCCTAGGAACACGACGCCTGGCAGGTCGCTGGGCTCCTCGCCGCGGGCGCGGGCGTTGAGGCGCAGCGCCCAGATGTCGCGGCCTTCGACGGAGCGGCCGATGGAGAACACGGAAGCCAGGCCCGGCGCGGAGCGTTCGATGTCGCGCAGGGCCGACAGCGTCGCGGCGCTATCGTGGAACGCGACGGGTTCGGCGCGCCGGTCTCCGCCCGGCTCAGCCGAGGCGCCGGACGCGGCCAGCAACGCGACGATGAGGCTTAACAGCTTCATGACGACAGGATAGCCGGCTTAGGGATGCGGCGTCAGAGCCGAAGGGACCAGAAATCGAGACGTGCGCCGACGACCTGCATGTGAAACGCGGCTTCAGCGTCCGGCGGCCCGGCGGCGCATCGTTTCGACGTTGCGTTCGGGAATCTTGTCTGCGTCGGGGTAACCCGCGACCGCGCGCTCGACGCTGGCCTCGCGTAGGAGGTGGAGCATCGGGAAGGGGGAGCGGTTAGTCCCGTTGGCGGGGTCGTCGGGCTCGGTGCCGTCGAACTGGTAACAAGGATGGAAGCTCGCGACCTGCAGTTCGCCGGTCAGGCCCAGCTCCTCGACGGCGGCGTCGGCCTCGTCGAGGAAATCGTTGTAATCGAGAAAATCGCCGAGCGCGCGCGGGTGGATGAGCAAGGTCGTCTCGGATTTGGCCGGGTCGGCCGCGTGCAGCGTCTTGAGCTCCTCGACGAGGTGCGCGCGCAGCGCGGCCGCGTCGCGCGCGTCGCTGACGCGGTAACGGATGCGCTCGCTGACGTACACCTCGCGCGCGAACGGGCACAGGTTCAGGCCGATGACCTCGGCCACGAGCCAGGCCTTCGTCGCGGCGATGACGGCGGCGTCGTCGAGCGCGTTTTCCATGTCCGGGGAGCATCATGCCAGATTTCGCGACGGGCCCGATGCCCGCGGCCGTCCGGGACCTTCGGCCCATCAGGGGCTGCGTCAACAGCGCTAGACTCTCGCCGTGAGAAGGCTCCTGTTCGCCGTCGCCGTCATCGCGGGCTCCGTGGTGAAGTCGCACGCCCAGACGACCGACCTCGTCTTCCGCGGCACTGAAGACGACGCGCGCGAGCTCTACACCGAGGTCGCCATCTTCGGCCGCGATGACCGCGTCGAGGCGCTCGACGCCGAGGAGCCGTGGCGCACGCTGGCGCGCTCCGTGCCGATGATGGCCGATTCCTGGCGCGTGTCCACCTTCGGCGGCTTCGCGAACCTGTCGGGCATCGCCTATGGCGAAGCCGAGGAGCTCTCGCCCCGCACGCGTTTCTACGGCCAGCCCAAGGTGGGCCGCTGCTCGGCCGGGCTTATCGCGCCCGACCTGGTGCTCACCGCGGGGCATTGCCTCTCCGCGTCCGAGTGTTATGGGAAAGTGTTCGTCTTCGATT
This sequence comes from uncultured Elusimicrobia bacterium, assembly GCA_965283875.1. Taxonomy (GTDB): domain Bacteria; phylum Elusimicrobiota; class Elusimicrobia; order UBA1565; family UBA9628; genus GWA2-66-18. Next base: position 1,699,271 of record CBDIQC010000001.1, read on the forward strand.
TTTTTCACGACCCGGCGGCGGGTCTGCGCCCGCGCGTGCCGGCGACGTCGGTGGCGCGCTGCGCGGGCATCGTCGCCGGCGGCCCGGAGACCGTGGACGCAAGCGGCGCGCACACCGACTGGGTCGTCGTGCGCCTGGACCGCCCGATGCTCGGGCGGGCGCTCCTGACGGTCTCGCCGGATTTGCCCGAGCCCGGCGACCGGCTCGTCATGATCGGCTACCCGGCGGGCATCCCGGCTAAAACCGCCTTCGGCCGCGCGCGCTCTCTGCGTGACGGCCTGTTATGGGCCGACCTCGACGAGCTCAAGGGCAACTCCGGCAGTCCGGTGTTCGACGCCGATGCCCGCGTCATCGGCGTGCTCGCGCGCGCGCCTGACGACTACGCCTGGCGCTACCCGCGCCGTCGCTCGGGCTCGGTCCTGCGCGGGCCACGCGAGCGCGGCCTGCGGCGCTACCCCGAAGGCTGGGGTTCGGGCGCGGGCATCATGCCGTCCTCGCGTTTCGAAGCCGAGCTCGGACCGGTGCTTTCGGCCACGGGCCGCGCGGGCCCCGCGCCGCTGCCGCCGCTGCCCTCGCCGGGCCCCGCCGAAGTCGGACCCTGACCCGAGTCAGGGCGACAGCGGCAATGCGAGGTTGATGCCGAGGATGGGCCAGCGCTGCTGCGCCTGGCTCTCGAAGTAGGGCACGAGCTCCGAATCCACCACTTGGCGGTCCACCCGGGCGTGTCGCAGGTAAACGCGCCCGTCGCGACGGATAAGCAAGCCCTGATGGGTCACCATGACGGGCATGCGGGGGTCCTCGACGCGCACGATGCTGACGACCGAACCCGAGGGAACCCGCGCCGCGTCCTGCCGCAGAAGCGCGCTTAGGTCGGATACGGAGATGTACGGAAGCGACACGCGCGCGTCCGGGATGGCCGCACCGAGCGCGCGCCACTCGGCGACCAACGCGGCTTTATCGGCGGCCCCGAGCGTCTCGGACAGCGGCCCCTCCAGGTCGTCTTCGCTCTTGGCGCGGTACCAAGCGCTTTTGCTGATCGTTTTATAGGCGGTGCGCGCTTCGATGTCGCCGCCCGCGGCGGCGTGGGTGATGTCGCGCAGGAGGCCGGCGGCGATGTTGTTGGGCAGCCAATCCGCTTCCGCGAAATGGTTGCGCGTCGCGTATGACACAAGCCCGTTGCGGTAGCGGATGGCGCGAAGGCGTTGGCCGGCATCAACCCCGCCGGCGCGGGCGGCGGCCGCGGCTAAAACCTGCTCGACGAACGTCGTGCAGTCGAAGCGTTCGGTATCGGACAAGGGATGGCTGTCGAAGCGCCCGCTGCGCCGACCGTCGGCGTCTCGCGACTCGGTTCCTTCGCCCAGATGACCGCGCGCGTACGGCCGGCCCAGGAAGCTCGCGCTGACGTTCTCGACTTCGGCGAGCATGTCGCCCGCTCGGCTCGTCGCCGCGCAAAACAAGAGGCTCGACGCGAGCGCGATGCGCGGGGTGACTCCCGGAGTCCGGCGCGATGTCATAGGTCACCTTGAGTGTAAAGGGTGCGCTACGTCGGCGCCAGGGGGCCTCGGCGGCCTTAGTCCGCGGCGTCGGGCGGCCAGACCACGCGGAAACGCTCGAACACCGTCTCGAGGTCCTCGCGGAACTCGAAGCCTTCCTGCGCCGCCTGGCGTTTGAAGAAGCGGTGATGGCCGGCGACCCAGTCGGCGAGCGTGCGGTCGCCTTCGCCTTCATCCCAGGCGAAGGCCGCGTCCACCGCGTTGAGCGGCTTAACCGTCACCTCGGTCGTGCGCCAGATTCCGCGCGGCGCCCCGCTCCCGTCCACGAACACCGCGTGTCCGCCCGCGCGCGGCAGCGGGTCCTTGCCGTCGCCGAAGTCGCGGTGCAGGCCGGCGGTCGCGCGTTTGGGCCCGCGCAGCACGAGCGCGGCCAGTTCGTCGGCCATCGCGGGGCCGTCGCCGAAGGCCACGACGTCGTAGTCGTCGTGGTCGAGGCCGGCGGCCTCACGGTAGGCGCGCCAAAAAGCGAGGACGGCGGGCGAACGCGGCGGGGGCATGCCTGTATTCTACCCTCCTGAAACGTTATAATAACGAGTAATGGCCATCAGCAAGGACGCGCTCAAGCTCCTCGTCGCCCTCCAAGAGCAGGATAAAACCCTCGACTCCATCCAGAAGGAGATCGACGCGGTGCCGCCTCGCATCGACGCCGTGAAGGCCGACCTCGCCAACGAGAAGAAGGCCATGGACGCCGCCAAGGCCAAGACCATCGAGCTCGAGAAGAAGAAGAAGTCCAAGGAGCTCGACGTCGCCGCCAAGGAAGAATCCGCGCGCAAACGTTCCGGCCAGCTCAACGAGCTCAAGAGCAACGACGCCTACAAGGCCATGCAGGCCGAGATCGCCGCCGACAAGGCCGCCGCCGCCGACATCGAGACCGAAGTGCTCGTCATCATGGAAGAGATCGACAAGTCCAAGGCCGAGGAGAAGGCCGTCGCCGCCGAGCTCAAGAAGATTGAGGGCGAGGCGTCCCAGGATTTGGCCAAGCTCGAGGCCGTGATGTCCGAAGCCAAGGGCCGCTTCGACGCCGCCAAGGCCAAACGCGACGAGGTCGCCGGCCCCGTGCCCGCCGACATGATGAAGGTTTATAACCACATCCGCGGCCGCGGCAAACCCGACGCCGTCGTGCCGATGGTCGATGGCCACTGCGGCGCCTGCCAGATCAGCCTCGCGCCCAGCATGATCATGGAGATCACCAAGGTGAAGTCGCTGATCACCTGCGAGTCCTGCCAGCGCATCCTCTACAAGCCGGAAGCCGCGCCGCAGCCCGCGGCCTAAAAGATTTCAAGGACGGCCGGGGGATCGCTGGTCTCGCAAGAGGCTGGAGGAACTTCCGGACTCCGAAGAGCGTGACGCCCGTCGAAAGGCGGGGAGGCGGGGGCCAGAGCCCCCGTCGACGGAAAGTGGCACAGAAAGTTACCGCCTCGAAAGAGGTAAGGGTGAAAAGGTGGGGTAAGAGCCCACCGCGCGGCCCGCGAGGGACGCGGCTTAGCCAAACCCCGTCAGGAGCAAGGCAGTAGGAGGGAGGCGCTGCTCGCGCGGCCGCCGCGAAAGCGGCGGACGGCCCTCCGGTAGCCGCCAAGAGAAATGATCCCCGCCCGCAAGGGGACAAAATCCGGGGTACAGGCCGCCCTTGGAATCAGGAAGGAGGGCGCCCCCTAAAGGGGCGCCCTCCTGCTTTTAGTAGCAGTCCATGTGCCAGACGCCGTGTTCGACGCAGGGGCGCCGCTCGCGTCGAGGCTCGCGTTCGGGAACGTCGGAATAAACCGGGGCAGGATTGAAAGCCGCTGCTTCGGCCTGCAGGCGCTCGATTCCGAGCGACTCGCCGTTGCGATTCATGCTGACCACCCGCTCCACGACGGCCCGTTGGCAGCCGTGGGGTTGTGATGCGGCCCTATTGGCGAGCGTCGCGCAGTCTTGCGGAGTGAGGCGGCCGTAGATGGGGATACGCGAGCGCGCTTCTTCCCACGCGCCGCGGCATGCCGCCGCCGCCATGTCGATCATCGCGCCGATACGCAAGCTCGCCGGCTCCTCTGCCGCGTAACTCGACGGGGGGATAAACGGGCGAAAGACGGTCGCGGGGTCGGCGGGTGGGGGTAGTGGCCGGGCGCGAAGGGCTTCCTGAATCTGGTCCTGCCGACGTTGCTCTTCAGTTGACTGAATTGATGCGTTTAACGCCTCAGCTTCCTGGCGGATGCGTTCCAGTTCTTCGCGGTTTACGAACACAGTGCGTCCTTCGGCATAAACAGGTGTGCCGTTACGATGGCGCCAGGCTTGTATGGCTGAGTACGCTCTTGCCGAGAGAGTTGATTGAGCTCTGAGCAGGTCGGTATATTCTGCGATTTGACGTGTACAGAGTGAGAATGCGTTCTCGTAGGGGCCAACTCGCCCGTTCGGGTTGGGCGTGTAGCCGTACCTCTCGAGGTTCTTCTGCTGATGGCTGTAGATGTCGATTTCTTGTTGGGCGACTGGCTGGTTGCCCTTGCCTGGCGTCATGAATGACTTAAAGTGCTCGATTTCGTGGTCAACCAAGAAGGCGAGGCCGTTGGGGTTGATTCGAGAGGGGTCCACCCAGAAAATCGTCATACCGTTTGGCGCGGTCTGAGCGTCTGTTGCCGGGGTTGGATTTCCTCGGATGGGGCCATAGACGTCGTTGACTGAGAATGTGCCGCGTAGCGAGGGGTCATAGGTGAAAACCCAATCGCGGCTTCCTTGCTGCGAAAATCCTTCGACGGCGGAAGTTCCGCGAGGCATCTGTATGCGGCCATTCTGTGTTGGCAGTAGACCGTAGGCTTGAATCGTAAGTCGTATTGCCCGGTCCATCTCTAGTTGCTGCGCATGTCCCGTTAGATTCGCCGCCAGAGTCAGATGGTGCTGGATGGCGTCGTAGTCGGTCGGCGACACGGCTGCCGCCGACTGTGTAAAAAGGAGCAGCGATAGAAACGCCGCAATCATCGGCGAGACACCTCAAACAACAGCCAAGGCGTTTCTACGCGAATGGGGGCGGGGCCGCTTCTGCTGGTGAAATCGAAAACAAGCCGGAGCTTATACTTGCCCGGCGCGGTCAAGAAGAAAGGCAGTTGCGCGTAGCCGGCCACTGCCGGCGTTCCCATTTCAGGTGACACCCAGGTGTCCGTCTCGACGGATGCTTTTGGCGTAAGCAACGGAAGCGAGGGCAGGTTAGACTTGTGCGCGATGAGCGTCGCTTCGTTGTCGAGCCCCGACTTCCGGTTGCGACGAGCAGACGAGTCGAGCTCAGCGCGGAGTCGCTCCAGCTTGGTTCGTTGTTCATTCGTATAGCCGTTGGGGTCGGCGGCGCGATGCGAGGGCAGGTAATCGAGACGGGTAACGTTCGAGCCGTTGGGCCCGACGGCTTCGAGAAAGATGCCCGCACGCGAGGGCTGAAACCGAGGATCCTTGAAAAAATCAGGCTTGAATTCGAATGGCTCATCGCCGATGTTAGTCAGCGTCGCCCTGAAGTACGCGGGGTGTCCCGCGTCAGGAACGAGGACGTTAAGCAGTTCTAACGACAGTTGCACGGGGCCGGAAGTCGCCGTCGTCGTGGCAGCGGAGGCCCGGCGGACAACTCCCGACGTCGAGGTTTGCGTGGGAGCTGATAGCGACGTGTTTGCCGGGGGCGCGGCCTCGTTGCAGCCGACGAGGCACAATAACATCGCGAACGATAAGGGTTTCAGTGGGCTAAGCATCCAATTATCCTAGAGCGGGCGCTCTGGTCTCACCCGATTGAGGTCGGGTCGTGGATGCCCCGGGGCCCATTCCCCAGGCTACAGAGACGTCTTGATTAGGATAGACGATGCGATGATGCCGCGCGAGGGCCTTGCGGCCCAACGAGCCGGGGGTATTATGGCCTAGCGGGCGCCGCCAAGAGAAATGATTCCCGCCCGCAAGGGGACAAAATCCGGGGTACAGGCCGCCCTTGGAATCAGGAAGGAGGGCGCCCCCTAAAGGGGCGCCCTCCTGTTTTCCATACGGAAGAGCTTAGGCCTGAGGCGGGAGCTCGGGCAGGACGACGGTAGCCCAGTGGCGCAATTCGGCGTCGTAGGCAGCGCGGACGTCGGCATCGCGGATGTCGCGAGACGTGATGGCGTTGTTCGCGAACCGGACGGCCGCGATCAAGGTGCCGTTTAAATCGCTACGGAACGCCCAGCCGGTGGTGGCTTCGACGCGCACGATGATGACGGTGTTCGAGCCGTTGGCGTCGGCCGCGAAGACGCGGGTCAGGCTGCCGTCGTTACGCCTGGTGATGACCTGGCGGGTCGTGTGGGTCACGCCGCGGGGCAGGCCGAGCGGCTCGGTGACGTTGGCGTCCATGTCCTGGGTGTGGACGTTGCGCAAGGCGTAGGCGTTGACGACGCGCATGCGTTCGGGCGTGATGACGGGCGCGGCAGGCGCCTGGTTCACGGGCACGAGCATGGCGGGCGGGGTCTCGGGCGCGGCGGCGGTATAGCCGGCCGAAGGCGGCATACCCGCGCCGGTGGCGGCGGACAGGGCGGCTTCCAGCAGCCGGTTGGCGCCGGCGGGGTTGATGATGCCGGCGTGGGACGTCTCGCCCGTGGCGGGCGTCAAGGTGGCGGTCAACATCGCCGAGGCGAGCAGCGACATCAGCAGTTCACGGTAGCGGTACATTGAGTCTCCTTGCCGGTCGGCGTTCCGGCACCTTCATTTTATAGGAAGTTTAAAGGGGGCGCCTGGGGCAGGAGACCCCCTTGGCGGCGGCGGAGGGCCCACCTTGTATTGCCCCGGTGGACCCGGATGGTATGGTTTCGGTAACGGTCGTCCGTCGGGTCTTGACACCTCCTGAGGCCGGGGTTACACTCCGAAAACCCCCTATGACCTCCCGATTCCGGCGTTCCCTTGCCATCCTCGCTTTGCTGGGCAGCCTGGCCTCCACCGCAATAGCTAAATGCCCTGATGATCCTTGCACCCCGCAATCGGACAATGACGATACGCAGCAGACGGTGCTTTCCGGCACAGGCTTTGGAGGGTTTGGGCTGATCGCGCCACCGACCGTGACGGCGCCGATTCGCCGGGATGGGACTTTCAACGATCAGCGTGAAAGACCGGTGAATGCGCGCGAGCCGCTTAAGCCGCGTGAAACGGCTCCCCCATCAACGCTGTTGAGCAGGAGTAATGTGTTGCCTTCGGCGGAGGGCACATCCCTTACTATTGGAGCGCGAGCCGGTCTACAAGTCCGTGACCCGAGCGGTGGCGAGAAAGAAGAAGAGCTCGATCTAAGCGCGCGCGACCAAGCCCTGTACGGACGCCCGGGCGCTCCCATGGGACAAGAACTCCTGCAGGTGTTGCGTGAGCCGCTTCCGGCGGCGTATAGCGCCCTCATCCCGACCCTCGTGCAACGATCGAGGGCTACGGAGAAGCCGGAGGACGCCCAGGAGTTGCGGCGCGTCATCGCCGAGGCGCGGGCGGCGTATCCGAACGACCCCGGCATCAAGGCTTGGGCGCGTCTGGTGGAGCCGCGCGTTAAGGCGCCCGACAGCAAGGCGCTGGCGGCGAAAATCGATTTGAGCGCGCTCGGCACGCGCGAGCCGGAAAACCTGGCGGGCGGAGCGAACCTGGCGGGGTTGCTGGCGTTGGGCGGCGGAGCGGGACCCCAGGCGGCGCTGGGCGCGCGCGGCTTGGCGGGCCCGGCCGGATTTGCGGGCGCGGCCGGCTCCGGCCTGTCGGCCGCGGAAGTGGCGCGCCAGGCGACGGCGGCGACGCCGACGCGCGCGATGGACCTGCGCGGCGCGCAGGCGCCGGTGCTCGACGCGGTGTCGCGCCTGAAGCTCGGCGACCACGCCGCGGCCGAAACCGGCCTGCAGAAACATCTCGCGGAGAACCCCAAGGACCGCACGGCCTGGGGCGTGCTCGCGTTGACGCGTTACCAGCAGGAGCGTTACCTGCCGTCCATCCAGGCGGCCGACCAGGCGTTGAACCTCGACCGCCGCGACGAACGCGCGCGCGGCATCAAGACCTTGGACCTGCTCGCGCTCGACCGCTTCGAGGAGGCGGAGGCCGAGGCGTCGTTGGCCCTCGAGCTCAACCCGCGCAACGCGCACGCCTATTTCCACCGCTCCGAGGCGCGTATGGGCCAGGGCCGCCCGACCGAAGCGTTGGCCGATCTCAAAGTCGCGGCCGAGCTCGACGAACAATACGCCTCGCTTTATGAGGACGCGTTGTCGGGACGGCGCGCCACGGCCAAGAAAAAGCCTGGTTTCGCTCTCCCCGGCGGCTTCAGCAAACGTTCGGCGTTGTGGGTCGGCGCGTTGGGCACGGCGCTGCTGTTTTTCTCCTTCGTGCTCTACCGCAAACGCGGCGACACCAGCCTGCGCGTCGCGTTGCGCGCCGAGGACCACGCGGCCTTCAAAGCCGTCGCCCCGCGCGTGGACGCGGTGCCCCAGGGCTTCCAGGTCGTGCGCACGCTCGGCCAAGGCGGCATGGGCATCGTCTATGAAGCGGTGGACATGGCGCTGCAGCGCACGGTCGCGCTCAAGAAGATGCGAGACGAAATCGGCGCCAACCCGCGCGAGCGGGCCCGCTTTCTAAAGGAAGCGCGCGTCGTCGCCGGCCTGCGCCACCCCAACATCGTCGAGATCTACTCCATCCAGGAGAACGACGACGGCCTTTTCCTCGTCTTCGAACGCGTGCCGGGTCAGACCTTGCACGAGCGGCTCGCCTCCGGCGCGCTCAACCCGGCCGACGCCGTGGCGCTGCTGCGCCAGGTCGCCTCCGCGCTCGACTACGCGCACGCCCAGGGCGTCGTCCACCAGGATCTTAAACCCGCCAACATCATGGTGCACGGCGCGGGCGTCAAGGTGATGGATTTCGGCATCGCGCGCCGCGTGCAGGAGACCCTCTCGACCATGTCGCGCGTCGAGGTGGCGGGCACGCCCGCCTACATGTCGCCCGAGCAGGAGCAGGGCGTGGGCGTGGGGCCCGCGACCGACCTGTTCGCCCTCGGCGTGTGCGCCTACGAGGTGCTCACCGGGCGCCTGCCGTTCCCCAACGGCGGCATCATGGCCAAGGCGCAGGGCCTGTACCGGCCGGCCACCGACGCGACGCCGCTGCCGCGCGCCGTGGACGTCGAGCTCGGCCGCGCGCTCGCGCCTCGGCCGGAAGGCCGGCACGCCTCGGCCGCGGCCTTCGTGGACGCGCTCGCGCGTTCGTTGTCCTGAGCCTCGCCGGGACGCCGGGTATTTCGTAGAATCACCCCGTGAGCTTCCATTCCGCGCGTCCGCGCCGCCTGCGCGCCTCTCCCGCCTTGCGCGCCCTCGTGCGCGAGACCACCCTCGACGCGGGCGACCTGGTCCTGCCGCTGTTCATCCGGCCGGGCAAAGGCGTCAAGAAACCCATCTCGTCCATGCCCGGGCACTTCCAGCTCTCGGTGGACGAAGCCGTGAAGACGTGCGGCGAGGCCGTCAAACTCGGCATCCCCGCGGTCATTCTCTTCGGCATTCCCGATAAGAAGGACGCCAAGGCCTCCGGCGCTTACGCGGCCGACGGTATCGTGCAGGTCGCGGCCAAGGCCATCAAGGCCAAACACCCCGGCCTGCTGCTCATCGCGGACCTGTGTTTCTGCGAATACATGGACCACGGGCACTGCGGCGTGGTCAAAGACGGCAAGGTCCTCAACGACCCCACGCTCGAGCTCGCCGCCAAAACCGCGGTGTCCCAGGCCGCCGCCGGCTTCGACATCGTGGCGCCGTCGGGCATGATGGACGGCCAGGTCGGCGTCATGCGCCGCGCGCTCGACGCCTCGGGCCACGCCGACACGCCCATCCTCGCCTACGCGGCTAAATACGCGTCCGCCTTCTACGGCCCCTTCCGCGAGGCCGCCGAGTCGCCGCCTTCCTTCGGCGACCGCGCCACCTACCAGATGGACCCGGCCAATTTCGACGAAGCGATGCGCGAGGTCGCCCTCGACGTCGCCGAAGGCGCCGACATGGTGATGGTTAAACCCGCCTTGCCCTATCTTGATGTGCTCAAGGCGGTCAAGACGCGTTTCGGCCTCCCGACGGCGGCGTATCAGGTCTCCGGCGAGTTCGCGATGATCAAGGCCGCTGCCAAAAACGGCTGGATCGACGAACGCAAGATCGCCTTGGAGACCCTGCTCTCCATCAAACGCGGCGGCGCCGACTTCATCTTGACCTACTACGCGCTGGAGGCGGCGAAATGGCTCGACAGTTGACGAAGGGGTCAGGCACCAAGTTGACGAAATCCGCCAAGCTCTTCGTCCGCGCCAAGCAGTCGCTCGTGGGCGGGGTCAACTCGCCGGTGCGCGCGTTCAAATCCGTCGGCGGCACGCCCGTGTTCATGAAGTCGGGCTCCGGCGCCTACCTGACCGACGCCGACGGCAAACGCTACGTGGATTTCTGCCTGTCGTGGGGCCCGCTGATGTTCGGCCACGCCCGCCGCGAAATCGTCGCCGCGGCCGAGCAGGCCCTGCGCCAGGGCAGCACCTTCGGCGCCGCCACCGAGGCCGAGGTCGCGCTCGCCGAGCGCATCAAGGCCGCGATTCCGTCCATGCAGCTGCTGCGCCTGACCAGCTCCGGCACCGAGGCGGGCATGAGCGCCTGCCGCGCCGCGCGCGCGTTCACCAAACGCGACCTCATCATGAAGTTCGTCGGCGGCTACCACGGCCACATGGACGCGATGCTCGTGGCGGCCGGCTCGGGGGCGACCACGCTCGGCGTGCCCGATTCCGCCGGCGTGCCCAAGGCGATCGCCGCGACGACGGTGCTCGTGCCGTTCAACGACCTCGACGCGGTCAAACGGGCCTTCGCCAAGAACAAAGGCCGCATCGCCGCCGTCATCTTGGAGCCGATTCCCGCGAACATGGGCATCGTCTTCCCGAATGACGGCTTCCTGAAGGCGATCCGCGCGTTGTGCACGAAGGAGAAGTCGCTGCTCATCTTCGACGAGGTCATCACGGGTTTCCGCGTGTGTTACGGCGGCGTGCAGAACCTCGAAGGCGTCAAACCCGACCTGACCGTGCTGGGCAAAATCATCGGCGGCGGCCTGCCCTTGGCCGCCTACGGCGGCCGCAAAGACGTCATGAGCATGATCGCGCCGGAAGGCCCGGCGTATCAAGCCGGCACGTTGTCGGGCAATCCCGTCGCGGTCGCCGCGGGCACGGCGATGCTCGACCTGCTGAAATCCGAGAACCCCTATAAGAGGATGGAGCAGCTCAAGGAGTACCTGTGCGAGGGCCTGCGCCTGGCCGCCGTGCGCGCGGGTGTGCCGCTGCGCATCCAGTCCACCGCCTCGATGTTCACGCCGTTCTTCCTCGACGGCGAGGCGACCGACTACGCGTCCGCCATCAAGGCCGACAAGGCCGCCTACGGCCGCTTCTTCCACGAGATGCTCAAACGCGGCATCTACCTGCCGCCCGCCCAATGGGAAGCCGCGTTCGTCTCCTACGCCCACACGGACAAGGAGCTCGACCACGCCATCGGCGCCGCCGTCCTCTCCTTCGCCGCCCTCGCCCGCAAGTAAGCTGGGGGACAGGCACCCAGCTTACTTTTAGTTCCGGCGCTTGCCGGTCGCGCTGAGGAGCTTGAGGAACAGGTTCACGAAGTCGAGGTAAAGCGTCAACGCCCCCGAGATGGCCTCCTTCGTGTCCTCGTCGGTGCCTTCGTTGCCGATGATATTCATCGCCTTGATCTTCTGCGTGTCGTAGGCGGTGAGGCCGATGAAGATGAGGATGCCGGCGTAGGTCGTGAACCATTCGATGGCCGGGCTGCGCAGCCAGAAGTTCGCCACCGACGCCAGGATGATGCCGATGAGGCCCATAAAGCAGAAGTTGCCGATGCTCGTCAGGTCGGTCTTCGTCATGTAGCCGTAGGCGCTCATGATGCCGAACATGCCCGCCGTCAGGAAGAAGGCGTTGGCGATGGAGCCGCGGGTATAGACGAGGAAGATGACCGACATGGTCACGCCGTTGAGCGCGGAGTAGAACAGGAAGGCGAACTTCGCGGTGCCCGCCTCCATCTTCTGGACCCAGCCGGCCAGCCAGAACACGAGCGCGAGCTCGCCGATGATGAGCCCGTAGAAGAGGAACTTGTTGCGTACGAGATTGATGATCATCTGCTCGTCGGACGCCATATAGGCCGCGGCGCAGCCCGTGACGAGCAGGCCCGTGCACATCCAGCCGTAAACCTTCTGGATGAACGAGCGCGACTCGATCTCGGCCTGGGACAGCGATGACAATTGGCTCATGGCGGGAAGTGTAGCGGTAAGTCGCCCGGCGCGCCAGAGTAAGCTGGGGGACAGGCTCTGTAAGCTGGGTGCCTGTCCCCCAAGCTTACATCTGCTCGGGGGCGGAGACGCCGAGCAGCGAGAGGCCTTCGCGGATGGCGTCGCGGACGCCGGCGATGAGCAAGAGGCGGGCCTTGGCGACCTCGGGGTCCTCCGCGGCGACCACGGGGCATTTCTCGTAGAAGGGGTGGAACAGGCCGGCCAGCTCCATGAGGTAGTTGGCCAGGGGATGCGGCGAGAGCAGGCGCTCCGCGTCGAGCAAGACCTCGGGGAACCAGGCGAGCTTCATGAGGAGGGCCTTCTCCTCGGGGGCGGTGAGGAAACGCGCGTTGGGCATGGGCAGCTCGCCGCCGGCGAACACGCCGGTCTCGGCGGCTTTGCGGAAGATGGACGAGATGCGCGCGTGCACGTATTGCACGTAGAACACGGGGTTCTCGCTCGACTGCTTCTTGGCCAGCTCCAGGTCGAAGTTGAGGTGGCTGTCGGGCGTGCGCAACGCGAAGAAGAAGCGGCAGGCGTCCTTGCCCACCTCGTCGATGATTTCGCGCAGGCTGATGAAGGTGCCGGCCCGTTTGCTCATCTTCACGGCTTCCTGCCCGCGGAAGAGGTGGATGAGCTGGTGCACGATGGCGTGGTAGCTCTCCGGGGCCTTGCCCAGCGCGGCGATGGCGGCCTTCATGCGCGGGACGTAGCCGTGGTGGTCGGCGCCGAAGATGTCGATGACGCGTTCGAAGCCGCGGTCGTATTTGTCCTTGTGGTAGGCGATGTCGGGCAGGAAATAGGTCGGCTTGCCGGTGCTTTTGACGAGCACGCGGTCCTTGTCGTCGGTCGAGCCTTCGGCGCTTTGCGTGCCGAGCCACACGGCCCCGTCCTTCTCGAAGACCATGCCGCGGCCCTTGAGGAACTCGAGCGTCTTGGGCACGGCGCCCGAGGCGAACAGCTCGCTTTCCAGGTACCAGCGGTCGAAGGAGGAGTCGAACACCTTCATGTCGTCTTTGTGCGAGGCGAGCAGGGCGTCCATCGCGTAGCGGCCCCACTGCTCCTCGGTCCACAGCTCCTTGGCGGCGGGAGCGGCGGCGGCGAGGTCGGCGAGGTATTCGCCCTGGTAGCCCTTCTCGGGGACGGGCGTGCCCTTATAACGGGCCATGATGGACTGGCCGAGCAGGACGACGCGGTCGCCGCCGTCGTTGACGTAATACTCGGCCTTCGCCTGGCGGCCGAGCCGTTTCATGATGCGGACCAGGCTGTCGCCGAGCGTCGCGCCGCGGCCCGAGGCCATGTGCAGCGGCCCGGTCGGGTTGGCGGACACGAACTCGACGAGGACCTTGGTCGCCGGCCCGCCTTCGTCCTTGCCGTAAGCGGCGGGGGACAGCGTGATGGCCTTGAGGTTGCCGACCAGCGCGGTCTGACGGATGACGACGTTGACGAAGCCGGGAGGCGAAGGCGTCGCGCTTTCGACGGAGGGGACTTTGGCGAGCGCTTCGGCCAGGGACTTGGCGACCTCGAGAGGGTTCTTCTTGGCCTGCTTGGCCGCGGCCAAGGGCCAGGGCAGGGACAGGTCGGCCTTCACGTGCGGCGGCGGCGCGTTGACCGCGAGCGTGTCGGGCAAAGTCAGCCCTTGGGCGGCGGCCCATTCGCGAGCGGCGGCGGCGAGCGATTTGCGCAACGAGGCGATGATCATGAGGTCTGGGGGGTCTGGCCGGCGGCCATGCCGGCCAGGCGCTTGACCGTCTCGGGGTCGTGGGCGGCGGCGGCGGCCTCTTCGGCGGAGATGAGGTTCTGCTTCATGAGGAACGAGAGGTACTGGTCCATCGTGATCATGCCGTGTTTGGCTCCGGCCTCGACCGCGCCGTAGATCTGGTGGGTCTTGGCCTCGCGGATGAGGTTGGCGATGCCGGTGGTCACGCGCATGTATTCGCGCGCGGCGACGCGGCCGCCGCCGGTGCGCGGCAGCAGCTGCTGGCAGACGACGGCCTGGAGCACGGTGGAGAGCTGCACGCGGATCTGCTGCTGCTGGTGGGCGGGGAACACGTCGATGATGCGGTCCACCGTGGTCGCGGCGTCGTGCGTGTGGAGCGTGGCGAAACACAGGTGGCCGGTCTCGGCGGCCGAGATGGCGAGCTGGATGGTCTCGAGGTCGCGCATCTCGCCGATGAGGATGACGTCGGGGTCCTGGCGCATCGCGTGGCGCAGGGCCTCGGCGAAGGACTTCGTGTTCTGGCCGACCTCGCGCTGGAGGATGACGGACTGCTTGTCCTCGTAGGTGAACTCGATGGGGTCCTCGACGGTGAGGACCTTCTTTTGATGCTTCTGGTTGATGAGCTCGATGAGGCAGGCGAGCGTCGTGGACTTGCCCGAGCCCGTCGGGCCGGTGACGAGCACCAGGCCGCGCGGCAGGTCGATGAGGTTGGAGATGGAGGGCATGAGCCCGATCTCCTGCGGCGTCGGGATCTTCGAGGAGATGACGCGCAGGACCGCGCCGATGCCGTTCTTCTGCCGGAAGACGTTGAGGCGGAAGCGGCCGGCGTTGGGGATGGCGACGGAGCCGTCGAGCTCCCAGCGCTCCTCGAAGCGGGCCTTCTGCGAATCGGAGAGCACGGAATAGACCATCTTCTCCGCCTCCTCGGCGGTGACGGCGGGCAGCCCGGGCAGCGGGCGGATGACGCCTTGCAGGCGGACCATGGGCGGCTTGCCCACGACGACGTGCAGGTCGCTGGCCCCGGCCTGGGCCGTGGCCTTGAGGACGTCGATCAGCTCCGCCACGCGACCTCCTTGGCGCCGTCGTGCAGGCGCTCCAGCGCGTAAAGCTCGCGGGCCTCGGCCTGCATGAGGTGCACGAGCACGCCGCCGTAATCGATGACGCGCCACTGGTCGGTCTGCGGGCGCGAACGATGGTGGATGCCCAGGCCGTCGGCGAGCAAAGTCTCCTCGATCTTGTCCTCGAGGGCCTGCATGTGCGGGCGCGAGAGCGCGGTGACGATGACGAGGTAATCGACGATGGGGCTGGACTTGCGCACGTCGAGCACGAGCACGCGTTCGGCCTTCTTCTCGTCGGCCGCTTGGGCGCACGCGAGCGCGACTTCCTTCGCTTTAAATCGAGCCATGGGAGCGGGACCTCAGGCGCTCGCGCAGCGCCTCATCGGTGCGGAATTCCAGATTCTCGAGTGCCGAGCCCAGCAGACGGGCGGCGGCCTCCAGGGTGCGCGCGGTCTCCGCCTGGTGGGCGGCGTCGGGAGCGGTTTTGGCGCGGAAGCGCAGCACGCCGAGCAGGCGGCGCGGGGCGCGCAGGACGAGGGTCAGGGTCCGCTCGTCTGTCCACGAGGAGAACGGGGCGCCGGAGCCCGGGACGGGGGCCGGCGCGAGCGCCTCGGGGCCGCGCGCGGCGGCGGGCTCGAGCTCCTCGTTGAAGACGCTGTAAACGAGCGCGTCGGCCGACCACTCGCCCTCGAGGTGCGGGAGCAGGCGGTCGAGCGCCTTGGCGAGCAGGGCCTTGGCGCTGTCGTGGGCCTCGAGCAGCAGCGAGGACAGGTCGTAGAGCAGGGCGACCTCGGAGGAGGTGCGGCGCAGGCGGCGCGACTGGACCGACACGAGCTCGGCGAAGAACTGCATGGCCATGGTCGAGTCGGTCTTGAGCCAGCGCTGCAGGTCGTCGCGTTTGAGGCGCAGCAGCTCGGTGGCGCCCGCGGCGTAGGCCGAGGCGGAGCGCTTCACCGAATCGAGCAGGGCCATCTCGCCGAGGCAGTCGCCCGGCCCCAGCGAGGCGAGGTCCTTCTCGCCGCCGCCGCCGAGCTTCTTGGCGATGCGCACGCGGCCCGAGACGATGAAATACAGGCCGTCGCCCTCGGTGCCTTCGGCGAACACGGCCGCCCCGTCCGCCAGAGACAACGGCTCGAGGTAGCCGGCGAGGGCCTGGAGGCGCTCCTCTTTATGCTGGTCGAACAGCTCGAGGGAGCGCAGCAGCGCGACGCGATCCGGCTGGCCCATCTACATCAACGAGGCCGACGAGCGGCCCGTCACGCCGACGAGCTGCTTGAAGGTCTCTTGGTTGTGGGCGCGCACGAGCGCCTCGTTGACGTCGAGCAGGCCCTGGCGCACGAGCTCGGAGAGCGCCTTGTCCATGGGGATCATGCCGTGTTTGGCGCCGGTGTCGATGGCGCCGTAGATCATGTGCGTCTTGCCCTCGCGGATGAGGTTGGAGATGGCGGGCGTCATGATCATGATCTCGCGCGAGGCGATGCGGCCCTCGCCGTCCTTGCGGGGGACGAGAATCTGCGAGACGACGGCCTGGAGCACGACGGCGAGCTGCACGCGGATCTGCGCCTGCTGGTGCGGGGGGAACACGTCGATGATGCGGTCCACGGTGGACGGCGCGTCCTGGGTGTGGAGCGTGCCGAAGCACAGGTGGCCCGTCTCGGCGGCGGTGATGGCGAGCTGGATGGTCTCCAGATCGCGCAGCTCGCCGACCAGGATGACGTCGGGGTCCTGCCGGAGCGCGGACTTCAGCGCGGCGTTGAAGGACTTCGTGTTCTGGCCGACCTCGCGCTGGCGGAAGACGGACTTCTTGGACTCGTACACGAACTCGATGGGGTCCTCGACGGTGAGGATGTGGTCGGTGTACTTGTTGTTGATCATCTCCATGATGACCGCGAGCGTGGTGGACTTGCCCGAGCCCGTCGGGCCGGTGACGAGCACGAGGCCGCGCGGCAGGTCGGCCAGGTCGGTCACGGACTTGGGCAGGCGCAGCTGCTCGGCGGTGGGGATCTTGGAGGACACGACGCGCATGACGGCCTCGACGCCGTTTTTCTGCAGGAGCACGTTGACGCGGAAGCGCGAGAGGCCCGACACCGCGAAGGAGCAGTCGAGCTCCCAGTTCTCCTCGAACTTGGCGCGCTGCTCCTCATAGAGGATGGAGTAGATGAGGCGTTTGGACTCGTCGCCGGTGACCTTGGGGAAGCCGGGCATCTCCGCCATCTCGCCGTTGAGGCGCATCATGGGCGGCTTGCCGATGACGATGTGGATGTCGCTGGCTCCGGCGGTCACGGCGTTCTTGAGGATTTCGACGAGTTCCATGTGCGCTCCTAGCGAGAGTCTGGTCCGTCTTCCGCGTCCAGCCCGGCGCAATCGGCGCCCAGCTCCACGCTCACGTCCACCGCCCGCGACGGGTCCAGACGGGTCACGACCTTCGCGGCGCGGCAGCCCAGCATGCTCCGGACCGCCTCGGCCCGGTCGAAATCACCGACGCGGTCATAGACCACGGTGCGTTCCCGCGCGCGCGGGGCGGCGCCCGTCTCCACGACGTCAACGGACTTCAATCTCAGCATTTTAGCCGCCGACGAGGCGAGGCCGTCCACCCCGGCCCCGTTGAGCACCTCGGCGGTGGTCGTCCGCTCGGAGGCGGCCGTGGGTTCGCCCGAGAACAAGCGGGCGAGCAGGGGCGCGGATTCCGCGTCGGCCGGCAGCCAGAGGGCGCGCAGCGCCTCCACCGGCACGCGGCGCAGCTCGAGGGCGAACAGCAGGGGGTCGGCGGCGGAGCGGTCCCCGCCGGCCAGGCCCGTCGCCGCGGCGCGCCCGAGCGCGAGCCAGGTCCGCGGTGAACGCAGGCGCGACTTGAGCGCGAGCGCGGCGCGCAGCGGCGGCTCGGATTCCTCGTCGGGGTCGCCCACGTCGAGGGACATCCGCGCGGCGCCCGACCAATCGGCGGGCTCCGGCGACAGGCTCGCGAGTTTGGCGGAGGCGAGGTCCTCGGCGGCGCGCACGGCGGCGTCGAAATCGTCGCTGGCGCGCAGCGCCTCGACGAAGGCTTTGCCCAAGGTGCGCCGGCCCTCGAGCCGGACGTCCTCGGGGACGTGCAGCACCGCGAGCGTGCGCCGCAGCGGGTCGTAAACCGCGAGGTGCAGGCGGGGCGCGGGCGCGCCGCGTTCGCGCGCGCTGACCCAGAGCAGGTAGGGGCGCCCGGCGCGCACCTTGGCCGCGAACGGGGAGCCGTGCTCCGCCCAGCCCGCGGCGACCGCCGCGAGCAGCAGGAGGACGGCCAACGCCCTTTGGAGCTTCAGCGCGTTCGCAGGGAATTCCATAAGGAGAGGGTGGCGGGGTGGATCCAGGCGCCGCGCGCGCGGGCGTGGGCGAGTTTGTCCGAGACGCAGCGGCGCAGCGCGGCGTCGAGGTCGCGCGACGCGAGCCGGCGCGTCGAGGCGACGCCTCGGTGCGCCCGGTCGGCCGAGCAGGCGTCGGCCACGTAGAGGACCTTGTCGAGGGGAGACATACGCGCGCCGCCGAGCGTGTGTTTGGACACGGCCGAAAGGATCTCCGGGTCCGTCACGCCGAGCTCGCGCCGCGCCAGGTCGGCCGAGGCGTAGGCGTGCAGGAGCATGGGCTCGCGCGCGATGAGGTCCGCGCGCCGCGGCGCGGGCAGGCGCCGGCGCCGCGCGTAGGCCGCGAGCGCGTGCGGGGGAAAGCGGCGGCCCATGTCGTGGAGCAGGCCGGCCAGGCGCGCCTTCTCCTCATCGACGCCGTGGGCGCGCGCCAGCCGTCCGGCGAGGGTCGCGACGTTGACGGTGTGCTCGAAGCGGCCGGGTTTGAGCGTCGCGCGCAGGCGGGCCAGCAGCGCGGCGCCGTAGAGCCCGCGCCGCTCGATGCGTTCGCGCACGTCCTTTCGCAGCAGCGGCGTCTCGGCGCCCAACGCGAGCGCGGCGCGCAGCGCCGTCGAGGAGATATCGGGAAAACGCCCCGGCACGCGCCGGAAGTGGCGCGGCGGGCGGCCTTTGGCGCCGGGGCGCGCGCCGTACCACCAGTGCGCGAGCGTGCGGAGCTTCTTCGGCGAAGCCCAGCGCCCGAACGAGGCGGCGGCGTCCTGGCCGCACACGAAGTGGAGCTCCTCCCAGGGGCGGGCCTTTTTGAGGCTCGACAACGTCTCGACGGTGGGGACCACGCGCGCCGCGCGCAGCTCCCGGCCGTCCGCCTTCGCGCGCCGGCGCCAACGGCCGGGCAGCGGGGCGAGCACGCCGAGCGCGACGAGGGCGAGACGTTCGCGGGCGGGCGCCGACGGCGCCGCGGCCTTCAGGCGCGCGCGCCAGGCGGGCACGACGAGGACGCGGTCCGGGCGCACGCGTTCGCAGGCCGCGGCGAGCAGCGCGGCATGGCCGTTGTGAGGAGGGTCGAACGTGCCTCCGAACACGAGCGTCTTCATGCCGACATTCTATCACTTGCCGTCGGTTGCCGTTGACGGGCGGGCCGCAAACTGGAATCATGGGGGCATGCCCGACGCGCGACCTTTCCGGGGCTGGCGCTTCGCGCCGACCCGCGAGTCTCTCGGCTCGAAGCTGTGCCCCCCTTACGACGTCATCGCCCCCGCGCTCGCCAAGAGCCTGCGCGCGGTCAAGAAGAACTCGGTTTATCTCGAGCTGCCCGCCGGCGAGGCGCCCGCCAAATACGCGGCCGCCAAGTCCGTGTGGGCGAAATGGCGCGCCGACGGCACGTTGCGCCGCGACGCGGCCCCCGCCTATTACCTCGTCGAGGAGCGCTTCGCGCACGCGGGCCGCGGCTACACGCGCCGCGGCGTGCTCGCGGGGCTGGGCGTGACGCCCAAGGCCTCCAAACTCGTCATTCCGCACGAGCGCACGCTCGCCAAGCCCAAGGCCGACCGCCTGCGCATGGTCGCCGCGCTCAAGGCCAACGTCAGCCCTATCTTCGGCGTGTTCGAGGACAAGAACCGCTCGGCCCAGGCGCTGCTCAAACGCCTCGGCCGGGGACGGCCCGTCGCGACGGCTTCCGCCAAAGGCGTCTCGTACAAAATCTTCGTTATTGATAACCCCGCCGACGTCGCGGCGCTGTCGCGCCTGCTCGCCCCGCGCGAATGCCTCATCGCCGACGGGCACCACCGCTACTCGTGCGCCCAGGAGCACTTCCGCCGCAAGCCGTCGAAGGAGGCGGAGGCCGTGTTGTGTTACCTCGTGCCCGACGGCGACCCGGGCCTGGTCGTCTTGCCCACGCACCGCGTCGCGTCTTCGGGCCTGCTCGACCGCGCGGGACGTATGGCGGCGCTCAAGCCCCAGAAGGACGTGAAGGGCCTGGTCAAGGCGCTCACCGCCTCGAAGAACCCCTACGCCTTCGGCCTCATCGAGGGCGGCGCCGCGCTGCTCGGCGAGCCGCGCCCCAACGGCTGCCGCAGCGGCCTGTGCGTGGAGTGGCTGGGCAAACACCTCTTGGCCGACATCGCGCCCGACGCCCTGAGCTACACGCCCGACGCCGCGGAGGCCGCGCGCCGCGTCCAGGCGGGCGGCTCCGCCGTGCTCGTCAAATCCTTCCCCGTGGCGCAGGTGCGCAAGGCGGCCAAAGCCGTCGGCCTCCTGCCGCAGAAGTCCACCTACTTCATCCCCAAGATCGTCACCGGCCTGGTCTTTCGAGACCTGACCGCGTGAAGTTCTCCGTCATCGTCGCCGCGCGCAACGAACGCGCCCAGCTCGGCGCGGCGATGAAGCGCCTGCGGCACATCTCCTCGACGAGCCCGGTCGAGCTCATCATCGTCGATGGCGCCTCCGACGACGGCACGGCCGAGGCGGCGCGCGAGTGGGCCGACGAGACCATCGCGCTCGAGTCCCCGCTGCGCAGCGCGCAGTGGAACGCCGGCGCGGCGAAGGCCACGGGCGACCTGCTCTTCTTCCTGCCCGCCGACGTGCACCCGCCGGACTCCTGGCAGCAGGCGCTCGAGCATTTCTGGCTGTCCACGCCGACCGAGTCGGTGGCCGCCACCGCGTTCACCGTCGAATACGGCGCGGGCCTGCCGCTGAAGCTCCTCGCCGGCTGGTCCAACGCCCGCGCCGCGCGCGGCGCGGCCACCACCGACCACGGCCTGTGCACGACGCCCGAGGTGTTCAAGGCCGTCGGCGGCTTCCCGCCGCTCGAGCGTTACGAGGACGCCGCGTTCTGCCGCCGCCTCGCGACGAAAGGGCGCCTGGCCCTGCTGCCCAACCGCATCCGCCCCGCCTCGCGCCGCATCCACGCCCACGGCGCCGTGTCGTACGCCGTCGGCCGCGTCTGGGGCGAGCTCACCTCGCCGCGTTAGCGGCTCCCGCTCGGGGAAAACGTCACCCGCACGCCGATGCCGCCGTCGGCGTCCACGCCGCCGCCTTGCGTGACGCGGAACACGGGGCCGGCCTCGGCGAAGAACTCGAGCGAGTGCTCCGGCAGGCGCCACGACAGGCCGCCGATGGCGCGCACGCCGAAATACGCGCTGTCGGCGGCCTCCAGCCGCGGGCCGGCGCCGAGGTACAGGCCGAGCTGCCCTTTAGCGGGCTGGGGCAGCAGGCGCCAATCGTGCCACAACACGTCGCCCCAGAACGCGGCGTCGCCGCTGTAGCCGACGCCCGCGTCGAGCGCGAGCGCGTCGTCGAGCCACAGCTTAACCGTGCCGCCGGTCGGGTCGCCGACGACGGCGCCGGCGGCGAACTCCTTGACCGCGGCCGCCGCGGGCGTCGCGCAGGCCGCGCCGATCACGACGAGCAGCATCAGCGTTTTCATACCGCCTCCTGGGGCCGCCGAGCGTCGCGGCTTCCGTGTCGTCGGGCCCTTCGCGACGATCGGTAGCGTCTCATGCCGGTCGGACGGGCGTCGGGGTAAAGCCTGCGCGGCGTGTGGGACGGGGTCGGGGTCACGTTCGCCTCCTGTTCGCGGTCTTGAATCAGTGTAGCCCGCGAGGCTTAAAACGCCCTCAAGTGACCGTCAAATCTTCTTCAAGTCATACGGGCCGCGCGATGAAAACGCTATGATGGCCGCCGATGAATCCGCGGTTGCTAGCCGTCCTCCTGCTCGCGGGCTGCGCCGGCGGGCCCGCCGCGCGCCAGGCTGAGCTGGGCGAACGCGCCCTGCGCCGCGGCCGCCTGGCCGAGGCCGAGGCGCCCCTGCTGGCGGCGGCCGCGGCCGCGGAGCCCGGGGGCGGGTTGAGGCTGGCGCGCGCGCTCAACGCGGTGGGCGACCTGCGCCTGGCCCAGGGAGACCCGGCGCGGGCCGAGCCGCCGCTGCGCCGCGCGCTGGCCTTGCTCGAGGAAAAGGAGGGTCGGACGCCCCGGAGACCTGCGCGGCGCTGGCCTATCTCGCCGACGCCGTGGCCGCCCAGGGCCGCGTCGCCGAGGCCGAGAAGCTGCTGCGCCGCGCGCTGGCCGCGGCCGAGAAGGACCCGGCGCGCCACGCCGAGTCCGCGGCGCGCCTGTCCGATCTCGCGGCCCTCGAGCGCTCGCTCGGACGCGAGGCCGAGGCCGCGGAGTCCTACCGACGCGCGCTGGCCGTCACCGAGAAGGCGCTGGGCCGCGAGCACCGGCTGGTCGCCGACCGGCTCAATGACCTGGCGCTCCTGCTCCACGCGCGCGGGGACCACGACGCGGCCGAGCCGTTGTACCGCCGAGCGCTGACCATCAAGGAGAAGGTGCTCGGGGCGGCTCATCCCGAGGTGGAGGGGGCGCTCAACGACCTCGCCCTTCTCGAGGAGGCGCGCGGCAAACACGCCGAGGCAGAGGCGTTGTACAAGCGCGCGCTGGCCCAGCTTGAGCGCGCCGCGGGGCGCGACAGCCCCCGGCTGGGGCCGACCCTGAGCCACTACGCCCACCTCCTCAAGCGCCTCGGCCGGGCGGCTGAGGCGCGCGAGCTCGACGCCCGCGCGCGTGCGCTGGCGGCGCGCAAGGCGCCCTGACCGTGAAGCCGCTCACGCTGCGCACCCAGCTCGTCATGGCGGCCGGGCTCATCCAGCTCTACTCGCTGGGCGTCGGGGGCTCCTTCTGGATACAGCAGCGGGCGCACGCCCGCCTCGAGGGCTCGTTCCAGGAGGGGCTCGCCGTGTTGTCCTCCCTGCCGCGCCTGCGCGACCGCCTGCGCGCGCTCGACCAGGCCGGCGACCAGTACTTGCTGACCGGGCAGCCCTCCTGGCTCGATAGCCGGGAGGAGGCGCTCGGGCAGGTGCGCGCCATCTTGGAAGGGTTGAGCTCCGCGCTGCGCGACCCGCGCGACGCGGGCCTGGCCGCGGAAGCGGACCGTCGTCTGACCGCCTATCTGTCGGAGCGGGCTCCCTGGATCACGCGCCGCCGCACGGGCCGTCTGTCCCCCGGCGAAGCGGCGCGCGCCGCGCGCGGCTCCGGCGGGCTGGAGTCGGTCATCGAGCCGCTCACCGCGCTCAAGGACGTCAACGTCGCCGACCTCGCCCGACTGCGCGAGGAGACCGAGGCCGCGTCGCGGCGCACGTTGTGGCTGATCCTGCTCGCGGGCGCGGGCGCGGCCGGCTTCGTGGCGTGGTTCCTCGCGCGCACGCTCACCGGCCCGGTGGCGGCGCTGCGCGAGCGGGCGCGCGGCTGGACGCTGGGCAAGCCGTGGGACTTCCCGCCGCCCGCGGGCGCGGGCCCCGAGGTCGCCGACCTGCAGGAGACCATGGGCGAGATGGCGCGGCGGCTCAACGCGCAGTTCGAGAAGGAGGCGGAGCTCGGCAAGCTCAAGGGCCGCCTCGTCTCGATGGCCAGCCACGAGTTCAACAACGCGCTGAGCATCCTCGGCGGGACGCTCTACCTCCTGCGCCAGACCGAGTCGGCGCCGCCGACGGCCCGCCGCGAGGAGTACTACACGGTCATGGAGACCAACCTGCGCGGACTAGCGTTGGCGACGAGCAATCTCCTGGACCTGGGCCGGCTGGAGTCCGGCCGCTTCGCGGTGCGCCCGCAGCGGGCGGACCTCGGGCGCGTGTTCGCCCAGGCGGAGCAGGCGCTGCGGCCGCTCGTCGAGCGCAAACGCCTGGAGTTCTCTCTCGAGGTCGCGCCGGGCGTCCCGCCCGCGCACGCGGACCCCGAGGCGCTCGTCCTCGTCGCCATGAACCTGCTCGGCAACGCCGTCAAATACACGCCCGAAGGCGGGCGCGTGAGCGCCGGCGTGGAGGAGGCGGCCGACGGCCGCCTGCGCGTGTACGTGCGCGACAGCGGCATCGGCATCGCGCCGGAGGACCGCGAGCGCGTGCTGCAGGGGTTCCGCACCGAGGAGGGGAGCAAGTTCGCCAAAGGCTTCGGCGTCGGGCTGACCTTGGTGAGCAGCGTGCTCGAAGCGCACGACTCGCGCATCGCCATCAGCGGCGCCCCGGGCCGTGGCACCGAGTTCTCCTTCACGCTCCCGCGCTGGGACGGCCGCGCGGCGGGCGACGAGCTCGTCTAGCCGTCGAAACGGTAGCCGACGCCCGGCACGGAGACGATCTTCGCGGCGACCGTCGTCCCGATCTTCTTGCGCAGGGTCGAGACGTGCACGCCGACGGTGTGCGGGTCCGAGTAGTCGGCGGGGTCGTAGTTCCACACCGCTTCGAGCAGGTACGGCACGCTGAGCACGCGCCCGCGGCGGCGCAGGAACGTCGTCAGCAGGTCGAACTCCTTGCGCGTGAGGCCGACCGCGCGCGTCCCGACCTTGACGGTGCGCGCCGCGACGTCGAGGGAGAGCCCATGGGAGCGCAGCGTCTCGTTGAGCTCGCGCGGCGCCTCGTAGCGGCGCAGCACGGCGGCGACCTTGGCGCGCAGCAGGGCGGGCGGCACGGGTTTGGGCAGGTAGTCGTCGGCGCCCTGCTCGAGTCCGTCGGCCTGTTCGTCGGCCCCGGTGCGCACGCCGGACATGAGGATGAAGGGCACGGCCGCGGTGCGCTTCTCCGCGCGCAGGCGGCGCAGCAGGGAGAGGCCGTCCTCCTCCGGCATGGACACGTCGGACAAGACCAGGTCGGGCGGCGATTCGACGGCCGCGCTGAACGCCTCGGCCGCCGTGGCGGCGGTTTTCACGGCGTAGCCCTCGTGCTGGAGGATGAGGCTGTAGATGCGGCGGTTGTCCGCCTCGTCGTCGACCAGCAGCACGCGCCCTTGGGAGGCCATGGCGCGATTATGCCATATCGGGTTTTCGCCCGAGGTCAGTCCGCGGTGCCGGTCTCCTGCTCCAGGCGTTGCCCGGGCACGAGCGCGTCCACCGCGTCCAGCAGCTGGGTGCGGCCCACCGGCTTGGCCAGATATCCCGTGCCGCCCGCGTTCAGGTTTCGCAGGTACAGGTCCTCCTCGCGGCTGCCGGTGAGGAACAACACCGGCAGCGCTTCGTAACGCGCGTCGGCGCGCACGCGACGGCACAGCGCGAAGCCGTCTTCTTCCGGCATGCGCACGTCCAAGATGAGGAGGCTCGCGCCGGCCTCCAGCTCCCGCGGCAGTTCCCGCCCGTCCGTCATCACGACGACGCGGTAACTCGGCAAGAGCCAGCGGCCGATGAGCGCGCCGAAGTCCGGCTCGTCGTCCACGATCAGGACGCGCGGCTTTTCGCTTCCTTCGGTCGGGTTCATCATGCGCGGGCCTCCATTCGAGTGTAGCGGGACGATTACCAGGGCTCCAGGCCCGGCATGTCAGCCGTGTCCGTGGGCGCAGCGGGACAGGTATTGGGCGACGCAATCCGATACGCGCTCGCGCACGCATTCGGGCAGGACCGGTTTGCGCAGGTATTCGACGCGCGGCGGGGGATAACCGGGCAGGGAGCGCGCCCCGTCCTCGTCGAAGCCGGTCAGGATCAGGATGGGCAGGTCGCGGCAGCGCTCGCGTTGGCGGATGAGGGCGGCCGCCTCGAAGCCGTTGAGACGCGGCATCATCAAGTCCATGATGACGACGGCGAAGTCGCGCTCGAGGATGTTCTTGAGCGCCTCCTCGCCGCCGTGGGCCTTCACGATCTCGACGCCGAGCGGCTCGAGCGTGGCCTCCAGCGCGACGAGGTCGTCGGCGTCGTCGTCCACGATGAGCACCGCGGGCGCGTTCATGACAGCCACACCCGCAGCACCGCCAGGAGCTGCTCGACGTCCACGGGTTTGGGGACGTAGTCCGACGCGCCGGCCGCGATGCATTTCTCGCGGTCGCCTTTCATCGCCTTGGCGGTGAGCGCGATGATGGGCAGGCCGCGCAGCGCGTCTATCTTGCGGATGGCCTGCATGGCCTCGTAGCCGTTCATCTCGGGCATCATGACGTCCATCAGCACGATGTCGATGTCGGGCGTCTTCTCCAGCGTTTCGATGCCTTTGCGGCCGTTGTCGGCGTTGAGCACCTTCATGTGGTAACGCTCGAGCACGCTGGTGATGGAGAACAGGTTGCGCACGTCGTCATCGACGACCAATACGCGCCGCCCGGCGAGCACCGGGTCGGCGCGGCGGGCCTTGAGCACGAGCTCCCTCTTGGCGTCGGGCATGCTGGCCGTGTCGCGGTGGAGGTAAAGTCCGGTCTCGTCGAAGAGGTGCTCCGGCGACTGGACCAGCTTGGCCACGGACTGGCGCGTCAGCAGCCGCAGCCGGCGCTCCTCGTCGCGGCCCAGCCCGGCGCCGGCGTAGATGAGGAGGGGAACCTGGCGGCGGCGCGGGCCGCCGGAGATCTGCCCGAGCAGCTGCTGCATGCCGGGCAGGGCGGCGTCGAGGATGGCGCAGTGGAAGCGGTCCTCTTCCAGCAGGGCCAACGCCTCGTCGCCGGTGCGCGCGACGTCGGTGTGCACGTCGCCGTTGCCGATGAGCTCGAGGATGGCGCGCCGGCGCCGGTCGTCGTCCTCGATGAGCAGTAGGCGTTTGGCGGGGGCGCGCACGAAGCCCGCCAGCATGTTGAGGCTCTCGGTGAGCGTCTCCCGCGTGGCGGGCTTCTCGAGGAAGCCGACGGCGCCCATCTTCATGGCGCGCAGCTCCTCGTCGGCCGCCCCGGACATGATCAGCACGGGGATGTGGCGCAGCCCCGGGTCGTGTTTGATGCCGTCGAGCACCATCCAGCCGGTCATGTCGGGCAGGCGCAGATCCAAAATGGCCGCCCGCGGCCGGAACTGCCGCGCCGCGGCGAGCGCCGAGTCGCCTTGCAGGGCGATGATGACCTTGAAGCCGAGCTCGCGCGCCAGGTCGAGCAGGAGCCGGGCGAAGGTCGCGTCGTCCTCGACGATGAGCAGGGACATGTCGCCGGGGGCGAGCGACTCGCGATCGTCCGACAGGGCCGCGATGGGCGGCGGCGCCGGGCGGTTGTCCTCGTCGCGCGGCGCGTGCATCGGCGCCCCGACCGCGTCCGTTTCCTCCGGCGCGCGGCGACGCGCGGGCGACTTGAGCGCCGGCGGCGTGGGCGGCAGGTACAACGTGAAGGTGCTGCCCACGCCGGGCGCGCTGCGCACCTCGATCTCGCCGCCGAGCAGGCGGGCGATCTCGCGGCTGATGGTCAGGCCCAGGCCGGTGCCGCCGTATTTCCGGTCGGTGCCGCCGTCCACCTGTTGGAAGGCCTCGAAGATGATGGCCTGCTTCTCGGCCGGGATGCCGATGCCCGAATCCACGACGGAGAAGGCGACGAGCGGGCCCGCGCCGCGCACGGGGCCCTGCGCGGCCGCGGTGTCGGCCATCTCCACGCGCACGGTGACCGCGCCTTTCTCCGTGAACTTGAACGCGTTGGAGAGCAGGTTGCGCAGCACCTGCTGGAGCCGTTTGGGGTCGGTGTGCAGGTTCTGCGGCAGGTTCGGGGCCATGTCGATGCGGAAGGTGATGCCTTTGGACTGGGCGAGCTGGCTGAAGTTGCGCTCCAGGTGGTCCTTGAGGCTGGCCAAGTCGATGGCCTGCTCCTCGATGGTCATGGCGCCGGCCTCGATCTTGGACAGGTCGAGGATGTCGTTGATGAGCGCGAGCAGGTCGTTGCCCGCGCCGCAGATGATCTGGGCGTATTCGATCTGCTTGGGGGTGAGGTTCTTCTCGAGGTTGTCGGCGAGCTGGCGCGCGAGCAGGAGCAGGCTGTTGAGCGGCGTGCGCAGCTCGTGGGACATGTTGGCCAAGAATTGGGACTTGTAGCGCGACGTCAGCGCCAGCTGCTCGGCGCGCTCCTGGAGGGTCTGGCGCGCCTGCTCGACTTCGCTGTTCTTGCTCTCGACCTCTTTTTTCTGGGTGGAGAGCAGCACGGCCTTCTCCTCGAGGTCCTTGTTCTTCTCTTGGAGCTCCTGCTGCTTGCGCTGCAGCTGCTCGGTCAAGGACTGCGATTGCGCGAGCAGGGATTCCGTGCGCATGGTCGCGGCGATGGTGTTGAGCACCACGCCGATGGACTCGGTGAGCTGGCCGAGGAAGGCCAGGCGCACCTCGCTGAACTCGTTGAAAGACGCCAGCTCGATGACGGCTTTGACCTGGCCCTCGAAGAGCACGGGCAGGGCCACGACGCTCACGGGCGCCGCCGAGCCCAGCCCCGAGCGGATGCGCACGTATTCGGGCGCGATGCCGGCGATGAGGATGCGTTTCTTCTCGAAGGCGCATTGGCCGACCAGGCCTTCGCCGCTGGCGAACTCCACGGGCCCGTCCACGGCGCCTTTGTGGGCGTAGCTGGCGAGCAGGCGCAGGCGCGGCTCGCCGTCCTCGCTGACGTTGACGTAGAACACGCCGTATTGAGCGGACACGACGGTGGCGAGCTCCGAGAGAATGGTCTGGCAGACCGTTTTCAGGTCCTTCTGGCCCTGCATCATCGAGGCGAACTTCGCCAGGTTGGTCTTGAGCCAGTCCTGCTCGACGTTTTTGCGCGTGGTCTCGCGCAGGTTGCGGATCATCTCGTTGATGTTGTCCTTGAGGGCGAGCACCTCCTCCTTGGCCTCGACGGCGATGGAGCGCGTGAGGTCGCCCTTGGTCACGGCGGTGGCCACCTCGCCGATGGCGCGCACCTGGGTCGTGAGGTTGGCGGCGAGCTGGTTGACGTTTTCGGTCAGGTCCTTCCACGTGCCGGCGGCGCCGGGCACGCGGGCTTGGCCGCCCAGGCGGCCCTCGGTGCCGACCTCGCGGGCGACCGTGGTCACCTGGTCGGCGAAGATGGCGAGCGTGTCGATCATCTCGTTGATGGTCTGGGCCAGCGCGGCGATCTCGCCGCGGGCCTCCAGCACGAGTTTGCGGCGCAGGTTGCCGTTGGCGACCGCGGTCACGACCTGGGCGATGCCGCGCACCTGGCTGGTGAGGTTGCCGGCCATGGTGTTGACGTTGTCGGTGAGGTCCTTCCAGGTGCCGGAGACGCCTTTGACCTGGGCCTGGCCGCCGAGTTTGCCTTCGGTGCCGACCTCGCGGGCGACGCGGGTGACCTCGGAGGCGAAGGAGGAGAGCTGATCGACCATCGCGTTGATGGTGTTCTTCAGGCGCAGGATCTCGCCGCGCACATCGACGGTGATTTTTTTGGACAGGTCGCCCTTGGCCACGGCGGTGGTGACCTCGGCGATGTCGCGCACCTGGTTGGTGAGATTGTTGGCCATGGTGTTGACGTTGTCGGTGAGGTCCTTCCAGGTGCCGGAGACGCCTTTGACCTGGGCCTGGCCGCCGAGTTTGCCCTCGGTGCCGACCTCGCGGGCGACGCGCGTGACCTCGGAAGCGAAGGTCGAGAGCTGATCGACCATCGCGTTGATGGTGTTCTTGAGCTCGAGAATCTCGCCTTTGACATCGACGGTGATCTTCTTGGAAAGATCGCCCTGGGCCACCGCCGTGGTGACCTTGGCGATGTTGCGCACCTGGCTGGTGAGGTTGCCGGCCATGGTGTTGACGTTGTCCGTGAGGTCCTTCCACACGCCCGACACGTCGCGGATGGCGGCCTGGCCGCCGAGTTTGCCGTCGGTGCCGACCTCGCGGGCGACGCGCGTGACCTCGGAGGCGAAGGAGGAGAGCTGATCGACCATCGCGTTGATGGTGTTCTTGAGCGCGAGAATCTCGCCTTTGACATCGACGGTGATTTTCTTGGAAAGGTCGCCTTTGGCCACCGCGGTCGTCACCTGCGCGATGCTGCGCACCTGGCCGGTGAGGTTGCCGGCCATGGTGTTGACGTTGTCGGTCAGGTCCTTCCAAGTGCCGGAGACGCCTTTGACCTGGGCCTGGCCGCCGAGTTTGCCCTCGGTGCCGACCTCGCGGGCGACGCGCGTGACCTCGGAAGCGAAGGTCGAGAGCTGATCGACCATCGCGTTGATGGTGTTCTTGAGCTCGAGAATCTCGCCTTTGACATCGACGGTGATTTTCTTGGAAAGGTCGCCTTTGGCCACGGCGGTCGTCACCTGCGCGATGTTGCGCACCTGGCTGGTGAGGTTGCCGGCCATGGTGTTGACGTTGTCGGTGAGGTCCTTCCAGGTGCCCGAGACGCCCTTCACCTGCGCTTGGCCGCCGAGTTTGCCCTCGGTGCCGACCTCGCGGGCCACGCGGGTGACCTCGGAGGCGAAGGAGGAGAGCTGATCGACCATCGCGTTGATGGTGTTCTTGAGCGCGAGAATCTCGCCTTTGACATCGACGGTGATTTTCTTGGAAAGGTCGCCTTTGGCCACCGCGGTCGTCACCTGCGCGATGCTGCGCACCTGGCCGGTGAGGTTGCCGGCCATGGTGTTGACGTTGTCGGTGAGGTCCTTCCAGGTGCCCGAGACGCCCTTCACCTGCGCTTGGCCGCCGAGTTTGCCCTCGGTGCCGACCTCGCGGGCCACGCGGGTCACCTCCGAGGTGAAGGAGCCCAGCTGGTCCACCATGGTGTTGACGGTCTGGGCGGTGCGCAGGAACTCGCCTTTCATGGGGCGGCCGTCGATCTCGAGGCTGATTTTCTGCGTCAGGTCGCCTTTGGCCACGGCGCCGATGACGCGCGAGACCTCGGTCGTGGGCCGCACGAGGTCGGCGATGAGGGTGTTGAGGCTGTCCACGCAGGACGCCCAGGACCCGCGCACCGGGCCCAGGTCGGCGCGTTGGCGGATCTGGCCTTCCTTGCCGACGGATTCGCTGATCTTCTGGAGCTGATGGACCAGGCGACGGTTGAGCCGGAAGATGGCCTCGATCTCGGCGGAGACGGCCCGGTCCTCGGGGTCGCTGGGCTCGGGAGGAGCGACCGAGAAGTCGCCGGCGCGGAAGGCGCGCAGCACGCCGACGAGCTCCTTGCGGTACGACTTCGCCGGGCGGCGGGTCTTAGGCATCGCGCTCAGTATGCGCGCCGCCGGAGGCCAATTCAACGACGGGGAAGTCAGGCGCGTCAGCCGGACGCGATGTTTTCTTTTATTTAAGCCGCGCGGTCAGACGATGAGCTGGTAGCCCTTGCGGGTGGTGGAGAGTCGGTGCGCCTGCGGGCCGAGGTCGTCGCGCAGGCGCGAGACCGTTTTTTCCAGGTCGTTTTTCGTGCCCTCGCGCCCCCAGATCTTCTCCACGAGCTCCTGCCAGGGGACCTCGCCGTCGGCCTGGATGAGCAGGAACAACACCTCGAAACGTTTCGGCGGCAGGTTCGCGACCATGTGGCCGTCCACCCACACCGACTTGCTCTCCGGCACGATGCGGAACGCGCCGCGTTTCCAGACCGCGAAAGCGGGCTTGCTGCGCGTGCCGCCGAGCAGGCGCTTGATGGTTTTGACCAGCTCCTGCATCTGGAGCGGCTTACGCATATACTCCACCGCGCCCAAGGCCATGATGCCGCTCTCCATGAAGTTGGCGTCGGCGGCGTAGGCGGTCAGCACGATGACGGGGATGTCGCGCGTCGCCTTCTTCTGCTTGAGGCGCTTGACGACCTCCACGCCGTTGAGCCCGGGCAGGACCATGTCCATCAAGATGAGGTCCGGGTTCAGGGACAGCGCCTTCTCCAGTCCCTCGGGGCCCGTGAAGGCGTAGTGGACCTCGAAGCCCTGGTTGCGCAGGGCGTAGGACACGAGGTGCTGCAGGTCGGGATCGTCTTCGACGCTGAGAATGCGGGGCATCGGCCTCCACGCTATCAAAAACCGCGTTAACCATGCACTTTCGCCGCGCGGGCGTCGAGCAGCTCCCGCACCTTCGCCAGCAGCCGCGCCCGCTCCACGGGTTTGGTGAGGTAGCCGTCGGCGCCGACCTCCAGGCCCATCAAGAAGCCGTCGTCCGACTGCAGCCCGGTCAGCAGCAGCACCGGCACGGACGCGAAACGCGGGTCCCCGCGCAGCGTCTCGCACAACCGGAAGCCGTTGAGCCCGGGCATCACCACGTCGGAGATGATGAGGTCGGGCGCGACGGCGTCGTGTTCGCTCTCGAGCAGGTCCTCGGCGTCGAGGAAGCTCATCGTGTCGTACTGCGGGGCCAGCCAGCGGCGCAGGATGGCCCGGTAATCGCCTTCGTCCTCCACCAGCGCGATGCGCGCGCGTTTCGCCTCGGTTGCGTTCATGGCAGGCCGCCTCCCGGCTCTCCGGCGCCCGCGCGGCTCGCGTCGAGCTCGCGCAGCGCGGCGAGGAGCTCCTCGTCTTCGAAAGGTTTGAGGAGGAGCCGCGCGACGCCTTCGTCGCGCGCGCGGCGCTCCAGTCCGTCCGTCACCCAGGCGGTCATCACGATGAGGCCGATGCCCGTCGTGCGCGGGTCCGCGCGCAGGCGGCGGCACAGCTCCCAGCCGTCGAGCTCCGGCATGGCGAGGTCCACGAGCGCCATGTCGGGGGAGAAGACGCGGGCCTTCTGCAGCCCGTCTTCGCCGTCGAAGGCCGCGGCCACCTCGTAGCCGCCCACGACGCTCAAACGGCGCGCGATCGCGTCCACGAGGTCGCGTTCGTCGTCGATGACGAGCACCTTCCTAGGCGTCGCGCCGCTCATGGCGGCCCTCCCGCGGCGACGCGCCGGCCTCGGCCGACGGCGACGACGCCAGGGGCAAGGTGAAGTGGAAGGAGGCGCCGCCGTTGGGCGCGGCGTCCACCCAGATGCGGCCGTCGTTGAGCGTCACGATCTCGCGCGAGATCGCCAGGCCCAGTCCGGTCCCCTTGTAGCCCGCGCCGCCCTTCGGGCGGTCGAGCTGAACGAACTTGTCGAACACGTCCTTGCGTTTCGCGGCCGGCACGCCGGGGCCGTCGTCCTGGACGCACACCTCGACGCCGTCGGGCGTGGCGCTGGCGCGCACGAAGACGCGCGTGCGCGTGTAACGCAGCGCGTTGTCGAGCAGGTTGCCCAGGACCTGGGCGATCATGTCGCCGTCCACGTGCACCGCGGGCAGGGCCGCCGGGAGGTCGTAGAGGAACACGACGTGGCGCCCGCGGTTGGCCAAACGCACGCCTTCGGCGATCTCCTTGACCAGCTCGAGCGGGTCCACGGCGCGCCGGCTCACCCGCGCCTGGCGCGATTCCAGGCGCGTGAGGTCGAGGAAGTTGTTGAGCAGGCGGGTGAGGCGGATGATGTGCCGGTCGGCCGAGCCGATGAGGTCGGCCTGATCGACGGTCAACGGCCCGGCCAGGCGGTCGCGCAGCGTGCCGACCACGGCTTTGACCACGCTCAGCGGCGTGCGCAGCTCGTGGGCGACGGTGCTCAGCAGTTGGTCCTTCATCTGGTCCATGCGACGGCGCTCGCGCACCTCGGCGCGCACCTTCTCGAGCTTCTTGAGCTCGGACACGTCGCGGATGGAGGCGAGCCACGCCGGCCCGCCCTTCCACTCGATTTCGGCGGTGCGCATCTCGGCGAGCGTCTCCTCCCCGTTCGCGTTCTCCAGCCGCAGCTCCGAGGCGCGGCCCGGCTTGAGCGGGTGGGGGAACAGGCGTCCGACCAGCGCGTCGCGCGAGCGCCCCAGCAGGGCCTGCGCCGCGGCGTTGGCGTAACGCACCATGCGCTCGCGGTCCACGATCACCATCCCGTCCGGCGAGGCGTCGATGAGGGTCTCCATCTGGCGGAACAGGCGGTCGCGGGCCAGGGCGAAGCCGATGGCGTGCTGCAGGCGGCGCGCGTCCACCTTGTTTTTGGGCAGGAAATCCTGCGCCCCGTGGGCGATGGCCTCCACGCCGACGTCGTCCTGGTCCAGGTTGGTCAGCACCACCACGGGCAGGTTCGGCGCGCGGCCGCGCACGCGGTCCAGCGTCTCCAGCCCCCGGCTGTCGGGAAGCATGAGGTCGAGCAGCACGATGTCGAACTCCTGGCGCGAGAGCAGGTCGAGCCCCGCCGTAAGGCTGACCGCGCTTTCCAGCACGTATTTGATGGCGTCGCCGCACGCCTCGTTGACGTACATGTTCATCAGCATCGTGTAATCGGGATCGTCTTCGATGAGCAGGACCCGCACTCGTTGTTCCATGGCTCGTTCTCCCGCGCTCAGTTGAGCGCGCCCTCCGCCCCCGGCCGCGCGCCGGCGCCCGAACGCGCCGACGGGAGCACGAAACAGAAGCGGGAGCCCCGCCCGGGGACGCTCGTCGCCGTGATTTTGCCGCCGTGTTTCTCGACGATCTTCTGGCAGATGGCCAGGCCCATGCCGGTCCCGGGAAAGTCATTGCGGCTGTGCAGGCGCGAGAACGGTTGGAAGAGGCGGCCCGCGTATTGCATGTCGAAGCCGGCGCCGTCGTCCTCCACGCACACCTCGCACGTGCCGTCGTCGAGGTCGCGGCCGTGCACGCGCACGGTGGGCGGCGCGTCCGGGCGGTGGAACTTCACCGCGTTGGAGATGAGGTTCTGCAGGAGTTGCCGCATCTGGCGCGCGTCGGCCTCCACGCGCGGCAGGGCCGATACCGAGACGCTCCCGCCGGAGCGTTCGATGGCCACGGCCAGGTCCTCCACCGCGTCGGCCGCGACCATGGAGAGGTCCACCTCCCGGGGCGTTCCGTTCTGCGTGGTGACGCGCGCGAGCTGGAGCAGCGCCTCGATGAGGTCCTGCATGCCGTCGAGGGAGCGGCGCAGGCGCATGAGGAAGTCGCGCGACGTCTCGTCCATCTTCCCGGCCATGCGCAGGTCGAACTGTTCGGCGAACGCCTCGGCTTTGCGAAGCGGCTCTTGAAGGTCGTGCGAGGCGACGTAGGCGAACTGGGTCAGCTCCGCGTTGGAGCGCGCGAGCGCGGCCCGCGCCGCCAGCTCCGCCGTGACGTTCTCGAAGACGAGCCCGACCTGCCGCTCGTCCAGGGGGAAAATCTTGATGGAGAAGTGGGCTCCGGGCACGCGGTCGCGGCTGATGTAATCGTGCAGGACCTCCTCGCGCCCGGTGCGCAAGCTGCGCAGGCAGGCGTGGGGCAGGTCGGTGTCGAAGACCTCCGGCGCGAAGTCGAGCAAGGTGCGGCCCTCCGCCGGTTCGCCTTCGGCGCCGGCCAAACGCTGGCCGGCCGGGTTCATCTCCACGACGCGCAGCGACCGCGGGTCGCCCGGGCGCTCGAGGTTCAAGACGACGATGCCCGCGGGCAGCTCATCGACGATGCGCCGGTAGAGCAGGACGCGTTTCTCGTCCTCCTTGCGGCCGATGGCCGCGACGCGCAGCGCGACGTCCGCGTTCCACAGATGGTTCGACTGCTCGCTGACGCGGTGCTCGAGCGCCTCGCCCGCCCGTTCGAGCAGGGCGCGCGCGGTCTCGCGCTCGCGCGACGAGGCGCGCAAGAAATACGCCGTCAGCGCGGCCGTGACCAGGTACAACGAGCTGTGGAAAAACGGCGCCGCGCGTCCCGCGCCGAAGGGCCCGTGGCCCAGGCTCGTCTGCCACAACACGATGCCGGCGAACGTCGCGACGATGGCCGTCGTCGCGCGCGCGTCGAGGCGCAGGCCCGACCAGATCAGGAACGGGAAAAGCAGGTAGCTCAGCGGCGGGCGCGGGGGCCGGCGTTGGGCGAGC
This sequence comes from uncultured Elusimicrobia bacterium, assembly GCA_965283875.1. Classification (GTDB taxonomy): domain Bacteria; phylum Elusimicrobiota; class Elusimicrobia; order UBA1565; family UBA9628; genus GWA2-66-18. The sequence continues at coordinate 1,734,606 of CBDIQC010000001.1, forward strand.
CGAACACCGCCAGGGCGCAGGCGGCGGTCAGCACCAGCACGGTCGCCGCCTCCGCGGCCGCGCGGTGCGACGGCGCCGATTCGCGCGAGCTCCAGGCCAGGAGCAGCGGCGCGACGAGCAGGGAGCCGGCGCAATCGCCGACCCACCAGGTGAGCCACGCCCCGCCGAAGCGTTCCCAGGGCAGCAGCCCCGACGCGGCGAGCCCGAGGGGGCCGGCGGTGGCCGCGATGAGGCAGACCATGGGCGCGAGGCAGACGAACGTCGCCACGTCGCGGACGCGCTCCAGCGGATCGGCGGCGGGCAACGTCCGTTCGAGCAGACGGGCGCCCGCCGCGGCCTGGGCGGCGCTTCCGGCGGCCGCCATCGTTATCGCCAGCGCGAGGCCCGCGGGGTCCGCGCGGCCCGCCAGGAGCTGCAGGTTGGCGAGGCACGAGCCGAGGAACACGCCCCAGACGGCCGGCACGCCGAACAGGCGGGCCGACGCCAGCGCGAAGCCGGCCGCGGGCCAGACCGGAGAAGAATTGGTGCCGTCGAGCACGAGGAGCAGCCCCAGGCGCGCGAGACCGTAATAAACCAGGCCCGTGAAGGCCGCGGCCGCCGCACGACGCGTCCCGCCGGTGAGGCTGGTGTCGCGAATCATCATGTCGCTCCACCCTCAGTGTGCGGCAACCCGGGGCGGCCCGCAACCGAAGCGGTGTCAGCGGCGTCAGGCGCCGACGTGAGTTAGCGCGTTATTCGGCCAGCAGGAGGGGGGCTTGCGGCGCCGGCACGTCCGCGGGAAGCTTGTCGAAAAAGTCGTGAATGAGGCCGCGCACCGCGTCCGTGCTCGGCGCCGAGCACACGGCCACGCGCAGGGTCTTCGCGTTGGGCAGGCCCGCGGTGTACCAGACCGTGATGCGCCGCAGCATCAGGTTCGCCAGGCGCTCGCCGGAGTGCGCGACCTCGAGCTCGAGGTGCTTGATCAAGGTCGCCTTGCGCTCGGCGACCGAGGGCACGTACACCGCCTCGCGCGCGCCGCCCATCACCTCGTCGAGGTTGCGGTAGATCCAGGGGTTGCCCAGGCCGCCGCGGCCGATCATGATGCCGTCGCAGCCCGTCGTGTCGAGCATCCGTTTGGCGTCGGCCGGCGTCAGCACGTCGCCGTTGCCGATGACGGGGATCTTCACCGCGCGTTTGACCTTGGCGATGGCCTCGTAATCGGCCCGGCCCGCGTATTGCTGGGCCTGGGTGCGCCCGTGCACGGTGACCGCGGCGAAGCCCTGCGCCTCGGCGCGTTTGGCCAGCTCCACGGCCTCGTCGCCGGATTCGTCCTTGAAGCCTTTGCGCATCTTGACGGTCACCGGGATGCGTTTGAGCGCGCCTTTGACCGCCTTGAAGATCCTCTCGGCCTTGTCGGGGTCGGTGAGCAGGGCCGAGCCTTCGCCGTTGCCGACGACTTTCTTGACGGGGCAGCCGAGGTTGAGGTCGAGCGCGTCGAAGCCGCGGTCCTCGACGACGCGCGCGGCCTCGGCCATGATGTCGGGGTCGCAGCCCAGGAGCTGGGCGCCCAGCGGCCGGTCCTCGGGCGCGGTCTGCAGCAGGCGCAAGGTTTTACCGTTGTCGCGCACGAGGGATTGGGCCGACACCATCTCGAGGAAGCAGTAGCCCAGGCCTTTTTCGCGCGCGATGAGGCGGAAGGGCAGGTCCGAACACGCCGCGAGCGGCGACTGGACGATCTTCGAGGGGAGGGTGAGCGGTCCGATGCGCAGAGACATCGCCTCATTCTACCATTCCTCGACGGAGAACGGCCCGAGGAGGCTTCCGTGTGTTAGACTGATGTTGTGCGGCGCATCCATCTCATCACCGACGACAACGGGCGCGGGCTCAGCCGCAACCTCGCGCTGCTGCGGCCGCTGCTCGAGGGAGCGGGCTGGGAGGTGACGGTCACCGGCGAGCCGCGCCTGTCGCCTCTGCGTCGGGCCGCGCTCGCCGCGAAGGCCGCGTTCTCCGCCCCGAGCTACGATGTGAATCTGTTCATGGAGCACGTCGTGCCGGGCTGGCTGCCTCACGCGCGGCGCAACCTGCTGCTGCCCAACCAGGAGTGGTTCCGCGAGAAGGGCCGCAAACACCTGGGCCGCTTCGACGAGGTGTTGTGCCAGACGCGCCACGCCGAGTCCATCTTCCGCGCGTTGGGCAGCCGGGCGCGGTACTGCAGCTTCACCTCCTTCGACCGGCGCCTGCCGGGGACGTCGGCCGACCCGCGCCGCGTCCTGCATCTCTCCGGCCATGCCCAGCGCGGCACGGCGGCGCTGCTCGAGGCGTGGGCGGCCCATCCGCGGTGGCCCACGCTGGAGCTGGTCCAGCGCGAGGCGCCCGCGGCGCCTTTGCCCGCGAACGTGCGCGCGCGCGTGGGGCTGTCCGACGGGGCGCTGCGCGAGCTGCAGAACGCCTGCGGCATACACGTCCAGCCCTCGCGCGCCGAAGGTTTCGGCCACTCCATCGTCGAGGGGCTTTCCTGCGGGGCCGTCGTCGTGACGACGGACGGTCCGCCGATGAACGAGGTGGTCACCGCCGAGCGCGGCCTGCTCGCGGCCTGGCGCGCCAGCGAGCCGATGCGGCTGGGCACCGCCTACGATGTGGACCCCGCGGCGCTGGCGGCCGCCGTCGAACGCGCGCTCGCGCTGGGCGCCGAGGAGCGCGCGCGCCTGGGCGCGGCCGCGCGCGCGTGGTTCGAGGACAACGACCGTTTCTTCCGCGCGCGCCTGCTCGAGTCGCTGGGTTAGACGACGAAGCGCAGCAACGCGGCCGTGACGGCCTCCAGCCGCGCGAGCACGAAGGAGGTCAGCTCCTCGCGGGCGCCCAGCTCGTGGCGCGTCACCGTGAGGTATTCGGCCAACGTCTTGCGCACGCGGCGCGCGGCCATGTTGAGGCGCCGCGGCGTGCGCTCCCGCCGGTCCAAGATGACCTTCAATGAGTCGAGACCGAGGCGGCCGGTCATCTGGGCGACCAGCAGCTCCCAGTCCTTCGGCCGCCGCGCGGGGGGGAGCTTCTCCAGCTCGAAGAAGGTCCGCGGCTTGGCGTGCGCGAGCACGGCGGCCGCCCCGTCGCGCCGCGCCGCCGGGTCCCCGCCGGGGGCGAGATGGAAGGAGAGGTCGGCGAAGTCGGCGGCGGGCAGCAGCCGCTCGAAGGTTTCCTTGTAGTCGAGCAGGGCCCCGGGCTTGAGGAAGGGCTCCTTCAGGTCGCGCAGCAGCGCCTCGCGGGCCTCGTCGAACTGGGCGCGGCGCAGCGCCCGGAAGGGTCCTTCGGTGGATTCCAGCGTGCGGCGCAGGTAGCCCCACGGATCCGGCTCGTAGTCGCGGACCTTGCCCGACCAGCTCGCCGCGTCCGCCAGCCTCGCCAGGAGGGCCAGGGCCGGCCCCCCGCTCACGGCGCCTTCTCCGGCAGGTCGTGGAGCAGGTAGTCGCGCGGGAAACGACCGCCGGGGACGTTGTCGTCCCACGCGTCGAAGGCGAGCACCTCGGCCTGGCCTTCGCGCCAGGGGTCGAAGGCCAGGCAGACCACGGGCGCCTCCGCCGGGCTGCAGGCCACCGCCGCCGCGTGGAACGGGCGCGCGCGCCGGACCTCGTCCCTCGCCGACCAATGCTCCAGGTTCATCTCGACGAGCGTGTGCCACACCAGGTCCGACCAGTCCCGGGGCAGGCCTTTGTCGCGGACCGCCTTGGCCCGCAGCTCGGCCAGCTCCTCGGCCTTGGCCTGGATCTGCCGCCGCACGCGGTTGTAGGCCGGCAGCTCGGTGTCGGGCGATTTGCGCTGGAGGGAGGCCTCCAGGTCCTTGATCTCCCGGCGGCGCGAGCGGATCATGTCCTCGATGAGGCGCGCGGGCTGGAAGGGCTGCTCGCTTGCGCCCTCCCCGGAGATGGCCCCTTCGTCGAGCAGTCCCGGGCGCCAGCCCTGCTCCAGGCGGTTGGAGACGGCCTCGGCGTAGCGGCGGTACATCCGGCGCAGCTCCACGCGCGCCTCCACGGGCAGGTTCTCGATGAGCCGGCGCGACTTCGCCGCGGCCCGGCCGGGGGCGTCGGCCACGTCCGCCGCGGCGGGCGTGGCGGCGAGCAGGACCCCGGCTATTAGTAGGACGCGCACGCAGGGAGTATAGGCCCGCCTCCGGCGCTTGTCCAGGCGTCCGTCGACAGAGGGCGCAGAAAAGGTAAAATGGACCCACATCATGAGCAACGACCCCTATCACGATTGGCATCTCCCGGCGCGCTTCGCGCGCCTCAAAGACCTCGCGTACAACCTCTGGTGGAGCTGGCACCCCGAGGCCCGCGCCCTCTTTAAGGAAGTGGACCGCACCTTGTGGGCGAGCACCCACCACAACCCCGTCTCCTTGTTGCGCTCGGTCCCGGCCGAACGTTTCGAGCGCCTCGCGTCCGACGCCGGCTTCTGCGGCCGTTACGACGCGGTCATCGCCTCCTTCGACGCCTACATGGGCGCCAAGGACACCTGGTTCGCCAAGAACAACCCCGAGATGGCCGGCAAGAACATCGGCTACTTCTCGGCCGAGTTCGGCGTGCACAACTCCCTGAAAATCTACTCCGGCGGCTTGGGCATCCTGGCCGGCGACCACTGCAAGTCCGCCTCCGACCTGGGCGTGCCGCTCGTCGGCGTGGGCTTCATGTACCCGCAGGGCTACGTCGTGCAGAAGATCTCCTCCGACGGCTGGCAGCAGAACGTCTATGAGGCCGTGGACTGGAACGTCTCGCCCGTGCGCCCCGTGCTCGGCCCGTCGGGCGGGCGCATGATACTCGACATCCCGCTCGGCCGCGGCAACGTGAAGGTCGCGGTGTGGAAGGTGCAGATCGGCCGCATGCCGCTGTATCTGATGGACACCCACGTGGAGGGCAACTCCCCGCAGGACCAGGAGATTACCAACCGGCTCTACGGCGGCGACCGCACCATGCGCCTGCGCCAGGAGATCATCCTCGGCATCGGCGGCGTGCGCGTGCTGCGCGCGCTCGGCGTGCACCCCGCGGTGTTCCACGCCAACGAGGGCCACTCGTCCTTCCTTTTCCTCGAGCTCGCGCGCGAGAAGGTCGCGTCGGGCAAGTCCCTCGACGCGGCGCGCGCCGAGGTCGGCGAGATGTCCGTGTTCACCACGCACACGCCCGTCGAGGCCGGCCACGACGTGTTCGCCGAGGAGATGATCTGCGAGTATTTCTCCTCCTACTGGCCGCAGCTCGGCCTGGAGAAGGAAGGTTTCCTCGACCTGGCGCGCGTGCCCGGCCACTCGGGCTGGAACATGACCGCGCTGTCGCTCAAGATCGCCGGCCGCCGCAACGCGGTCAGCCGCCGCCACGGCCAGGTCAGCCGCGAGATGTGGCGCAGCCTCTGGCCCTCCAAGCCGGCCGACGAGGTCCCCATCGCGCACGTGACCAACGGCGTGCACCTCTCCACCTGGATCCAGCAGGACTTGGGCGAGATCTACGACCGCTACCTCGGCGCCGGATGGCGCGACCACCAGGATGACGAGGCCATCTGGTCGAAGATCGCCGCCGTGCCCGACGAGGTGTTGTGGCTCCAGCACCAGCGCAACAAGAGCGCGCTGCTGCAGGCGATGCGCGGCCGCGCCCGCGCGCGCTGGATGGCGGAGAAGGCGGACCCGGGCCAGGCCCTGGCCGGCGGCGCCTTGCTCGACCACTCCTGCCTCGTCATCGGCTTCGCGCGGCGCTTCGCGAGCTACAAACGCGCGACCTTGATCCTGCGCGACGAGGAGCGCCTCAAGCGCCTCCTGCTCGACCCGTGGCGCCCCATCCAGCTCGTGTTCGCCGGCAAGGCGCATCCCGCCGACGACGGCGGCAAGGCCCTCATCCAGCAGGTCTATCGCCTCGCCAAGGATCCGGCGTTCGGCGGGCGCATCGCCTTCGTTGAGGATTACGACATGCACGTGGCGCGTTACCTCGTGCAGGGCGTGGACCTGTGGCTCAACAACCCGCTCGCGCCGCTGGAAGCGTGCGGCACCTCCGGCGAGAAAGCCGGCATGAACGGCGTGCCCAACTTCTCCGTGCTCGACGGCTGGTGGGAAGAGGGTTATAACGGCGCCAACGGCTGGGCCATCGGCCAGGCCGGCGGGCGCGGCGCGGGGCCCGAGGCCGACGCCGCCGACGCCGAGGACATCTACGGCACTCTCGAGAAGAACATCGTCCCGCTGTATTACGAGCGCGACGAGATGGGCCTGCCGCGCGGCTGGGTGAAGGTGATGAAGGAGTCCATCCGCTCGGTGGCGCCGAAATATTCGGCCGACCGCATGGTCAAGGACTACGTCCGCCAGCTCTACTGCCCCAAGACGGGAGTGCCGGCCTAGAACGATGTCCGTCGATCTCGCGAAACTCAACCCGGAGCAGCGCGCCGGCGCCGAGCAGCTCGCCGGCCCGCTGCTCGTGTTGGCCGGGGCGGGCACGGGCAAAACGCGCGTCATCACGTATCGCGTCGCGCGGCTCATCGAGACCGGCGTGGCGCCGGAGAAGATCCTCGCCGTCACCTTCACCAACAAGGCCGCCGCCGAGATGCGCAAACGCATCGAAGAGCTGTCCCCGGGCAACGCGTCCAAGGTGTGGGCGTTCACCTTCCACTCCTTCGGGGCCCGGCTCATCCGCCAGCACCACGAGCTGCTCAAGCTCCCGCGCCACTTCACCATCTACGACTCCTCGGACCAGAAGAAGCTCATCGTGGACTCGATGAAGGAGCTGGGGCTCGAGGACCAGAAGAGCAAGGCCGGCCTCTACGTCGGCATCATCTCCCGCGCCAAAGACGACCTGCTCGACGCGGAATCCTACGCCATCCACGCCATGACGTCCGTGGACCAGTCGCGCCAGACCGCGGCGAAGATCTACAAGGCGTACCAGAAGCGGCTCGACCACAGCGGCGCGCTCGATTTCGGCGACCTGCTGCTCAAGACCTGCCAGCTCCTGCGCGACCACCCGGAGGTCCGCGAGCACTGGCAGACCGTTTTCTCCCATCTGCTCGTGGACGAGTACCAGGACACCAATCACGCGCAATACGTCCTGACCAAGACGCTCGCGGCCAAACACAAAAACGTCTGCGTCGTCGGCGACGACGACCAGAGCATCTACTCGTGGCGCGGGGCGAACATCCGCAACATCCTCGAGTTCGAGCGCGATTTCCCCAACGCCAAGGTCGTCACCCTCGAGCGCAACTACCGCTCCACGGCCCGCATCCTCGACGCGGCCGCATTAGTCATCCACCACAACAAGACGCGCAAGCCCAAGAAGCTGTGGACGGAGAAGGAGGCGGGCGACGAGATCCGCGTCCAGGAGCTGCCCAACGAGTCGGAGGAGGCGCACTGGATCGTGCGCCGCATCACCGACGAGATCGAGAAGGGCCGCTCGCTGCGCGAAATCGCCATCTTCTACCGCACCAACGCGCAGTCGCGCTCCTTCGAGGAGGCCATGCGCCGCGCGCGCATGCCCTATAAGATCGTCGGCGCCATGCGTTTCTACGAGCGCAAGGAAATCAAGGACGCCATCGCCTACGCGCGGGTCATCGTCAATCCCGCGGACTCCGTGTCGCTCATGCGCGTGGTCAACTGCCCGCCGCGCGGCCTCGGCGCCAAGAGCCTCGAGCTCGTCGAGAACTACGCCCTCCAGCACGGCCTGACCAACTGGGACGCCTTCGGCGCCCACGAGCAGATCGAAGGCCTCGGCCCCAAGGCGCATTCCGCCATCGCCGACATGCTCAAGGGCTTCGAGAAGCTGCGCGACGCGACGGCGGGCATGCCCGCGGGCGGCGCGATGGCCGTCATCATGGAGGTCACCGGCTACTGGGCCTGGGTCGAGTCCGAGGTGGACACCGACCCCGAGGCCGCCGGACGCCTGGCCAACCTTCAAGAGCTGCTCAACGCCGTGAAGGAATACGACGAGTCCGAGAAGGCCCGCAACGGGACGTCGTCTCTGCCTAAATATCTCGAGGACATCACGCTGCAGACCGACCTCGACAAATACGACGAAACCGAGGCCGCGGTCACCCTCATGACCGTCCACCTCGCCAAAGGCCTCGAGTATCCGGTGGTTTTCCTCACCGGCCTGGAGGAGGGCCTGTTCCCCATCGGCGGCGGCAACGCCACGCCCGAGGACCTCGAGGAGGAGCGCCGGCTGTGTTACGTCGGCATCACCCGCGCCCGCGAGCGCCTCTACATGACCTACGCCGCGACGCGGCGCCTGTTCGGCCAGGTTTACGCCAATCTCCCGTCGCGGTTCATCCTGGAGGCCAAGCTGTTCGGCTCGACCCAGCGCGAGTCGCGCCCCGGTTTCGCAACGACGCCCGCCCCTCGACCCGGCACGGCGCCCGCCATGGCCTCCGACGCGCCCAAACTTCGGCCGACGGCGAAGGGCTTCAAGGTCGGCCAACGCGTCAAACATCCGCAGTTTGGGCGCGGATCAGTGGCCGAAATCTCCGGCTCCGGCGACATGATGAAGGTGACGGTCCGCTTCGACGACGGCCGCTTGGCCAAGCTGCTCATCCGTTTCGCGCCTTTGGAGGCCGCTTAATGAGCGTTTCCGACGCCGACGTCCGCAAAATCGCGAAGCTCGCCCGCCTGCGCCTCTCCGATGAGGAAATCGCGCGTTACGGCGGCCAGCTGACCAAGATCCTCGACTCCATGGCCGAGCTCGCCGCGCTCGACACCAAAAACGTGCCGCCCACGACCTCGGTGCTGGGCGCGGTCAACGTGATGCGCGAGGACGCGCCGCGCCCCTTCGAGGACCGCGAGCGCCTGCTCGAGAACGCGCCCGACCGCGACGGCCCCTACTTCAAGGTCCGCAAGGTCATCGAATGACCGGCGCGCTCCTGGCCGCCTTGCTCGCGCCCGCCGCGCTGGCCGCCGCGCCGCAGGCCGAGGACCGCCGCCTGCTCGCCGCCGCCTCGCGCCTCTACCACAAGCTCGACCTGTCGGGCGCGCTCGCGAAATACGACGAGGCGCTCGAACGCGTGCCCGGCTGGAAAACCGCCACCGGCCTGCGCGCCGCGGCGCGTTGGACCTTGGGCGACGGCCCCGGCGCGGCCGAGGACGCGCGCGTGGCGGCCAAGCTCTCGCCCAACGACGCGATGTCCTACGCGGCGCGCGGCAAGGCGCGGCTGGTGCTGCGCGAATACGACGGGGCCGCGAGCGATTTTCGCGCCTGCGCCGAGGCCGACGACCGTTCCGTGGAATGCCCGCTCGGCCTGGGCAGCGTGCTCTCCGCGCGCGGCCAGGTGCGCCCCGCGCTGGACCCGCTCGACCGGGCGGTGCGCCTGGACCCGGGCTCGGCCGCGGCGCTGCTCGTGCGCGGCTCGGTGAAGGACCGCTTGAAGGATTTCAAAGGCGCCGCCGCCGATTACGGCGCCGTGCTCGAGATCAACCCGCGTTTCGCCTGGGCCTACCTGTACCGGGGCAAGGCCCTGCGCGAGCTCAAGGATTATCGCGGCGCCGACGCGGACCTGGGTTCCTTCATCGAAGCCAACCCGGAGCATGAGGACGCGCACTACGTGCGCTCCAACCTGCGCTACCTGCTCGGCGACTACCGCGGCTGCGCCGCCGACCTCACCAAGGTCATCGCCTTGAACCCGCGCAAAGGCCCCGCCTACGCCAACCGCGGCCAGGCCCGCGCCATGGCCGGCGACCGGGCGGGCGCGTTGTCCGACCTGCGCAAGGCCATGGAGCTCGACCCCGCGCGCCGCGACAAGATCGCCGCGGCCATCGAGCGCCTGGAGGCCGAGGCGGCCCCCGCCGAGGAGCCCGCGCCCGAGGCGCGGCCCGCGCGCCGCCCCGCCGTTGACGATGACGGGCCGGCCACGGTCACCATCGAGGGCGAAGGGGACTTCCGCGCGCCCAAACGCCGCGCCCCCGTCGCCGATCTCGACGAGACCATCGCCGCGCCGGCTAAGACCGAGGACGCCAAACCCGTCCGCCGCGGACGCCGCGAACCCGCGGTGGAGCGCCACACCGGCGAGGAAGAAGCGTTGTTCATCGACCGCTAAAATCCCATGAACCCCACCGATCTGTCCGCCGCCCGAATCGCCGAAAAGGTCCGAAAGGGCGAGCTCACCGCCGAGGCCGTGGCCGTCGCCCACCTCGACCGCATCGCGAAGCTCGACGGGGGCGTGAAGGCCTTCCTCGCCGTCACCAAGGACCTCGCGTTGTCGCAGGCCAAGGCCGTGGACGACAAACGCAAGGCCGGAAAACCCCTGGGCGCGCTGGCCGGCGTGCCGGTGGCGCTCAAGGACAACATCCAGCTCACCGGCGTCGAGACGACGTGCGCGTCCAAGATCTTGAAGGGCCATATCGCGGCGTACGACGCCACCGTCGTCGAGCGCCTGAAGGCCGCCGACGCCGTGTTCGTCGGCAAGACCAACCTCGACGAGTTCGCGATGGGCTCCTCGACGGAGAACTCCGCCTTCCAGAAGACGACGAACCCCTGGGACGAGGGCTGCGTGCCGGGCGGCTCCTCCGGCGGCTCGGCGGCGGCCGCGGCCGCGCGGTTCTGCTCCATCGCTCTCGGCTCCGACACCGGCGGCTCCATCCGCCAGCCCGCGGCGTTCTGCGGCACGGTCGGGCTCAAGCCCACCTACGGCCTGGTCTCGCGTTACGGCCTGGTGGCGTTCGCCTCCTCGCTCGACCAGATCGGGCCGTTCACCCGCACCGTCGAGGACGCGTCGCTGGCCCTATCCGTCATCGGCGGGCACGACGAGCGCGACTCGACCTCGGCCACCAACGACCCGCCCGCCGTCGCGGCGGCGCCCAAGGACCTCAAGGGCCTGCGCATCGGCCTGCCCAAGGAGTATTTCATCGACGGCCTGGAGCCCGAGGTGGAGAAGGCCGTGCGCGGAGCCGTGGACGTGTTGAAGTCCCTCGGCGCGACGGTCAAGGAAATCTCGCTGCCGCACACGAAGTACGCCATCGCGACGTATTACATCCTCGCGCCTTCCGAGGCGTCCTCCAACCTCGCGCGTTTCGACGGCATCCGCTACGGCTTCGTGGACCGCGGCGCCAAGAACCTCGAAGAGGTTTATGAGATGAGCCGCGGCGCCGGCTTCGGCCCCGAGGTCAAACGCCGCATCATGCTCGGCACCTACGCCTTGTCCTCGGGCTACTACGACGCCTATTACTCCAAGGCCCAGCGCGTGCGCACCTTGATGGCGCAGGATTTCAAGAACGCCTTCGCCGAGGTGGACGTCATCGCCTGCCCCACGACGCCCACGCCGCCCTTCCGCTTCGGCGAGAAGACCAACGACCCCATCTCGATGTATTTGTCGGACATCTTCACCATCCCGTCGAACATGGCCGGCAACGCGTCGGTGTCCGTCCCGTGCGGCACCTCGGCCAAAGGCCTGCCCATCGGCCTGCAGCTGATGGCCGACGTGTTCGGCGAGGCGGTCATGCTGCGGACCGCGGCCGCGCTCGAGGCCGTCAAGCCGTTCGCCGTTTGCCCGCTTTAGGTAATCACCACATGGCGCTGAAAGAATACGCGGCCGGCGGCGCGGTGTTGCGCGGGGGGAAGGTCCTTCTCGTGAAGGTCACCAACCTCCAAGGCGAGGTGAAGTGGTCCTTTCCCAAGGGCCATCTCGAGGGCAAAGAGAAGCCGCTCGAGGCGGCCTTGCGCGAGGTCGAAGAGGAAACGGGCTGGCGCTGCGAGAACGAAGGCCTGCTCGGCGAGGTCCGCTACCAGTTCAACCGCAACGGCCGTCCCGTGGATAAGAAGGTGCGCTGGTACCGCATGAAGCCGCTTAAAAAAGTGGGCCGCCCCGACGCGGTCGAGATCATGACCACGCGTTGGGTGCCGCTGCGGGCGCTGTCGAAATTCCTCACCTATCCCAGCGATATCAAGCTGGCCAAGAAGCTCCCGTCCCGGTGACCCAGGTCGCTATGAACGTGACCGGCCTGGGTCTGGCAAACCGCCTCGAAATGAGCAAAACTAGGCTCTTGGACCCCCTTCGGGGCGGTCTGCGCGCGCGCCCATGAAACAGTACGAACTCATCATCGGTCTCGAAGTCCACGCCCAGCTCGCCACCCGCACCAAGCTGTTCTGCGGCTGCGGCACCGACGGCTTCGGCTCCGCGCCCAACACGCGCGTGTGCCCGGTGTGCACGGCCCAGCCCGGCGTGTTGCCCGTCCTTAATAGGGAGGCCGTGGAGCTGGCCTTCCGCGCCGCGCTCGCGCTCGAGTGCAAGCTGGCGGAGACCTCCATCTTCGCCCGCAAGAACTACTTCTACCCGGACCTGCCCAAGGCCTATCAGATATCGCAATACGACCAGCCTTTCTCCCAGCACGGCAAGCTGCTTATCCACCCCAAAGGCGCCGAGCCTAAAACCGTCAACATCACCCGCATCCATATGGAAGAGGACGCGGGCAAACTCGTGCACGACCTGGGCGCGGTCAAACTCGACGGGTCTTTGGTGGACCTCAACCGCGCCGGCATCCCGCTCATCGAGATCGTCTCCGAGCCCGAGCTGCGCACATCCGAGGAGGCCTACGCCTACCTCGTCGCCCTCAAAGAGGTCGTCCAGTTCGTGGGCGCCTCGCGCTGCGACATGGAGAAGGGGGAGATGCGCTGCGACGCGAACGTGTCCGTGCGCCCCGTCGGCCAGAAGGACTTCAATACGCGCACCGAGACCAAGAACCTCAACTCGTTCAAAAACGTGAAGGACGCCATCGACGCCGAGTTCCGGCGCCAGGTGGAGGTCTATGAGTCCGGCGGCAAAATCGTCCAAGAGACGCGCCTGTGGGACGCCGACAAGCAGGTCAGCCGCTCCATGCGCACCAAGGAAGACGCGCACGACTACCGCTACTTCCCCGACCCCGACCTCGTGCCGCTGGCCGCCGACGCCCACTGGATCGCCGGCATCAAGGGCCGCATGCCCGAGCTGCCCGCGGCCAAACGCGCGCGCCTGACCGCCGAGCTGGGGCTGTCGGCCTACGACGCCGAGGTGCTCACCGGCGACCGCGCGCTGGCCGATTTCTTCGAGAAAGCGGCCGCCGCCGCGCCCGCGGGCGCGGCTAAAACCGTGGCCAACCTGATTTCCACCGAGCTGCTGGGCCGGCTCAACGCCGAAGGCAAAGACACGTCGTCCGTTCCGTTTCCGGCCGCCCACCTCGGCGGCCTGGCGGGCCTCGTCGTGGCCGGCACGCTTTCCTCGAAAGGCGCCAAAGACGTCTTCGGCAAGATGTGGGAGACCGGCAAGGATCCCAAGGCGTTGGTCGCGGACTTGGGCCTCGCCCAGGTCTCCGACGACAAACAGGTCATGGAATGGGTGAAGGCCGCGCTCGACGCCAACCCCAAGGCCGTGGCCGACATCAAAGGCGGCAAGGACGCGGCCGTCGGCTCCATCGTCGGGGCCGTCATGAAGCTGTCCAAAGGCAAGGCCAACCCCGCCCTCGTCAACAAGCTCATTAAGGAGGCCGTAAAGGCATGAGACTTATCCCTCTTCTCTCGGCGCTGCTCGTCCTGGCTCCCGTCGCGTCGGCATACGACACCATCCGTTTCCTCGAGCCCATCAAGGGCGAGGAGATGGCCAAACCCGTCGCCGCGGCCTCTTCCGGCGACCGCCTCTACGTCGTCGATGAGAAGAAGAACATGCTCTTCCTCTACGACGCCTCGGGCAAGCTCATCAAGTCGGTCGGCCGCTCGGGCAACCAGCCCGGCGCCTTCTCCTCGCCGCGCGGCGTGACCGTCGGCCCCTCCGGCAAGGTCTATGTCGCCGACACCGGCAACCACCGCGTGCAGATCTTCGACAAGGACGGCAACTTCGTCTATTCCTTCGGCGAGAAAGGGTCGGACTTCGGCAAGCTCAAGAACCCCGAGTCGGTCTCCGTCGGCACCGACGGCCGCATCTACGTCGCCGACACCGGCAACAACCGCATCCAGGTCTTCACCCAGGAGGGCATCCTCCTCTTCCAGTTCGGCATCTACGGCAAGGAGCCGGGCAAGTTCCACATCCCCGCGCGCGTCTCCGTCGATCCGTCCGACAACGTCTATGTGCTCGACCGCGGCAACGAGCGCATGCAGAAGTTCGACGCGCGCGCCAAGTTCATCAAGGAGTACTCCCTGCTCGGCAACGACGTGGCCGTCGATGGCTACGGCTTCATGTACGTGCTCGACGGGGCCAACGGCAAGGTCGTCGAGCAGTCCGCCGACGGCTTCATCATGGGCCGCTTCGGCTCCTACGGCTCGGGCGTCGGCCAGATGAAAAAGGCCGAAGGCATCGCGGTCACCCCCGACGGCCTGCTGCTCGTGCTCGACACGGGCAACAACCGCATCCACCGCGTCGAGCTCACCAACAAGCTCAAGACGAACCAGCTTCCCGTCAACGGCGAGACCAAGATGTCGGTGTCGGGCCCCTCGCGCGTCTGGCCCGTGGCCGCGACCTTGCTCGCGCCCTACGGCGACGACGTGTTCGCCTACGTCCCGTCGGCCGGGCCGTTCGTGCTCCTCGACGAGAAAGGCAAGGAGAAGGTGCGTTTCGGCGCGGCCAAGGGCAAAAGCGGCGAGACGACCAAGAACACCATGGGCATGGCGGCCATCAAGGCCTCCAAGGTCGAGGGCTTCTTCGTCTCCGACAAGGACCTCTCGCGCCTCCAGCGCTTCGGCCTCGACGGCAAGTGGCAGGCCAACATCGGCGAGTCCACCGGCTTCTTCGACAGCAAGAAGAAGGAAGGCCGCATGAGGAACCCCCAGGGCGTGGCCATCAACGGCGAGGGCACCATCTACGTCGCCGACACCGGCAACCAGCGCATCGACGCCTTCAGCCAGGAGGGCGTGTTCCTCTTCGGCTTCGGCCCCAAGGTCGGGCCCTACATGCTCCAGGAGCCCACGGCCATCGCCTGGGACAACGCCGGCTTCGTGTATTTCGTGGACAAGGGCCTCAAGAAGGTCATCAAGTGCGAGCCTTCCGGCGCCTTCATCGCGGCCTGGGGCGAGGACGGCGACGGCCCCGGCCAGTTCAAGTCCCCGGTCTCGCTGGCCTTCGACGGGCAGAACTACCTCTACACGCTCGACTCCCAGCTCAAGCGCGTGTCCGTGCACACCAAGGACGGCAAGTGGCTCGCGGACTTCTTCGCGGGCGGCAAGCAGGAGCGCGAGCTGCTCGACCCCGTCGCGGTCGCCGTGTCGGGCGACAAGCTGCTCATCGCCGACAAAGGCAAGAGCCGCGTCGTCTCCTACGACCTGCACCCGCAGCTGTCCGCGCCCGTGGGGATTTCCACCAACACCAAGGAGGGCATCGTCGCCATCGCCTGGGAGCCCGTGGCCGACCCGTGGACCGGCGGCTACATGGTCTATCGTTCCACGAGCCGCCTCGGCCCGTGGGAGGTCGCCGGCCAGGCCAAGACCGAGAAGTTCCAGGACGCCAACGTGACGCCGTACGAGAAGTACTTCTACCGCGTGGCCACCGTGTCCAAGACCAAGGACGTCGGCGCGCCCGGCCGGCCCGTGGAGATCTTCGTCGCCGGCGCCTTCAACCGCGCGCCCGTCGAGATCTCCTCGATCACCATCGGCAACATCTTCTCGGCCAACTACAAGTGGTACCTGAAGAACCCCGTGGGCAAGGCCGTCGTCAGCAACAACGTCAACGTGCCCTTCTCCAACGTGAAGCTGACCTTCAAGCTCAAGGACTTCATGGACTTCGGCTTCGACACCGAGGTCAAGCAGCTCGAGCCCAAGCAGACCGTCGAGATCCCGCTCATCGCGACGCTCAACAACAAGATCCTCGAGGTCACCGAGGACACGCCCATCCAGGCCGAGTTCACGCTGACCTACTTCGAGAGCGGCAAGCAGCAGAGCGTGTCGCTGACCAAGCCCCTGCGCGTGTTCTCCCGCAACGCCATCACGTGGGAGGACCCCAACCGCATCGCCAACTTCATCACGCGCAAGGACCCGCCCATCTTCGACTTCTCCAAGGGCGCCATCACCCAGACCTTCAAGAACCGCAAGGCGGTCGCGCTCAACGGGCCGGCGGTCAAGGCGCTCAAGCTGTGGAACGCGCTGGGCGAATACGGCGTGAAGTTCGCGGCCAACCCGGCCAACCCCTTCGAGCAGGTCTCGGAGGACCCGAACTTCCCGGTGGACTACACCCAGTTCCCGCGCGAGACCATGAAGCGCAAGACCGGACAGTGCTCCGACCTCGTCTCGCTGTATTCGGCGATGCTCGACGCCAACGAGGTGCGCGTGGCCGTGCTCGACTACCCCGGCCACATGACCCTCATGATCGACACCGAGGCCGAGGACGCGCTCGAGGCGGGCATCCCCGAGGACCTGCTCGTCGAGCACGACGGGACGTATTGGATGCCCATCGAGGTCACCTACATCGGCAAACCCTTCTACGAGGCGGTGTCGAAGGCGGCGTACGCCTACAAGGCCGAGGCCGAGAAGGGGCGCGCGCGCATCTTCGACATCCACAAGGCGTGGGGGACTTACGAGCCCGTCACCATGCCCGCCACCGAGTTCAGCCCCGCGGTGCCCGAGCCCACGACGCTCGAGCGGCGCTACGACGAGCAGGTCAACGTGCTCGCCAAGGACCGCTACCAGTTCCTCAAGAAGTTCTACGAGTCGGAGATCAAGCGGGCCGGCAAGGACGCCGACGCCCAGCTGCAGCTCGGCATCGTGGAATACCAGTTCGGAAACCGCGAGGCCGCCATCACCGAGTTCAACAAGGTGCTGGCGCTCGACCCGGAGAACGCGGCCGCGCTCAACAATCTCGGCAACCTGGCGTTCCTCGAGAACGACAACGCCGAGGCCGAGCGCCGCTACCAGCAGGCCGCCAAGCTCGACCCCGAGGACGCCAACATCTGGCTGAACCTGCTCAAGACGTCCATCCGTCTCAAGAAGGCCGACGCGGCCCGGGAAGCCGGCGAGAAGGCCCTCGCGCTGGCGCCGGCGTACAAGCCGTTCGTGGATAATCTCGTGAAGGGACTTTAAGGAGGAAGATATGAAAACCGCCGCTCTCGCTCTCGCCGCCGTCCTGCTCGCCGCTCCCGCCGCGCCCGTGCTGGCGCAGGCGCAGGAGAAGCCCGCCGCCCAGCCCGCCTTCTCGTTCGGCGGCTTCTTCAAGAACCTGAAGGCCTCGCTCGAGAAGTCCGCCGTCTCCGGCGAGCGCAAGAAGGGCCGCGGCGCCGCCAACGTCGCCGCCGTGCGCGGCGCGGGCCAGAAGTCCGAACTCGCCGACCCCAACGAACCGACGCTCAAGGGCGACTCGCGCTCCAAACGCATGGCCAAGAAGGCCGAAGAGGACGCGGAGCTGCTGAAGGCGACCGAGCTCGTCGAGAAGGGGAAAAACGCCGAGGCGCTCGCCGCGTTCCAGAAGTTCTCGGCGGACTACCCGAAGAGCCACAAGGAAGACGTCGCGCAGGCCATCGAGGCGCTCAAGAAGCAGCTCGCGTCCGCCGAAGCCGCTCCCGAAGCCGAGACGAAGCCCGAGTAGCCCCGCCTAACGCGGCGGGCCGTACACGGCTTCGAACAGCGCGGCCAGCTCGGGCAGCTTCGCGCGGATGAAGTCCGGGCCGTGCCCGGCCTCGCCCGGGGCGGCCTGGTGCACTCCGAACCAGGCCTCCGTGCTCTCGGCGAAGAACTCCCCGCCGCGGCCTCCCGCGAGGCCCCGGCGCCGCAGGTTGACGGCGTGGCTCTCGCGCACGACGGCGGCCTCCGCGGGCTCGAGCGCGAGGCCTTCGATCGCGTGGCCGAGCTCGTGCACGAGGATGCGGCGCGCCCGGGAGCCGTGTTCGTCCCAGCGCTCGGCGAGCAGGTTCTCCTCGCCGGAAACGCAATAGGTCAGGCCGTGCGACTCGAACGTCACGCCTCGCGTGACCCGCGAGGTCCGGCGCACGCCGTGGTAGGCCGCCACGGTTCCGTCGTGCTCCGCGCGGCCCGCGTCCAGCCGGCGGCGGGCGCGCCGGGCGTCCGCGGCGCCGGCGACGCGGGACACCTCGAAGACGGCCCCGTCCACGATGTCCACGCCGCGCGGCACGGCGCCGACGCGCACGGCGCCGGCGAAGCCGCCGACGGCCGCCACCAGCATCAGCGCGAACACCGCGTCCGCCGTCCGCCGGGCGGACGAGGAAGGCGACAGAGGGGTCATGCCCTCAGGATAGCCGCGGCGCCGCCCGGCGTTCAGTGTCCAAAGGCCCAGCGGCTCGGGCCGTGAGGCCTAAGGCTCAGCGGGCCGTCGGACAGGGGGCCCCGGCCCGCGCCAGCGCGGCGCGCTCCGCGGGGAGGTCGCCGAAGCGGCGGTACAAGGCGGCCGCCCGGCAGCGGTGCGCGCGGGCCTCGTCCTCTCTCGCGCGCGCCGACAGGCGCTCGGCGGCGGTCTCGTGGATGGCCGCGGCCTCGGGATCCTGCACCAGCAGGGGCAGCGTGGCGAGCAGGCGCTCCTCGACGAGGCGCGCGAGCGCGGGGCGCTCCTCGGGCGTAAAATGCGGCAGCGCTTGGGCGTAGAGATAGGCCAAGATGTGCTCCTCGGAGCGCGGGAAGCCGGACAACATGTCCAACGCGTCCACCGCGTGCCGCTCGGAGGCCTCGAGGTCCGTCTCGCGCCGGGCTTTGGCCAGGAGCAGGGCGGAGAGCGGGCAGGCGGGGATGATCTCGCGCGCCTCGAGCTGCGCGCATTCGACCAACGCGCGCTCCAGGATCCGGACGGCGTCGGGCGCGCGGCCGCGGCCCAGGAGGATCTCCCCGGCCCCGTGCGCCGCGGTGAGCCGGTACAGGCCGAGGCCGCTGCGGGCGAGGACCTCGTCGAAGTCGGCGAGCGCCTCGTCGTCGCGCCCGAGCTCGTGGAACGCCTTCCCGCGCCAGCGCAACGTGTGGTAGTAGCGGGCGTTGCGGATGCCTTTGGCGAGCTGCAGGGCGTGCGACTTCTCGAGATACAGCAGCGCCCGGCGCCAGTCCCCGTTGAGGCCGTACAGCGCCCCCAGATGGTGGGGGTAGTCGGGCTGCTCCGGCTCCGCGGCCATGGCGTCCTCGAAGACGCGCCGACCGGCGTCGAAGTCGCCCTTCTCGCGCCGGCCGTAGCCGTCGCGGACCTGCTCCTCGGTCAGCGGCGCGACGACGCGCGCGACGGGCGCGGAACCGCCGCCCGGCAGGTCCAACGCCTCCCGCAGCGGCCGTTCGAGCGGCTCCGGCCAGGAGGGGTTCGCGACGACGAGGTCGTCGAGCTCCTCGGGGTCGCTGCGACGGTCGTAACCCTCGCGGCGCCAGGTCGCCAGGTCGAGGATGAGCTTACGCCCGTCCGCCGCGCGCCAAGAGCGTTTGCGCGCGCGATAAAGGAAGTCGGTCTCGGCGACGGCGTCGAGCGGGAGGGGGCGCCCCTCGAGCAGCGGGCGCAGGCTGACGCCCGCCGCCTGGGCGGCGAACGGCGCGTCGGCGACGCCCGCCAGGTCGAGCAGGGTGGGGGCCAGGTCGAGCAGGCGCGCCTGCTCGGTCACGCGGCGCGGCCGCACGCCCGGGCCCGCGATGAGCAGCGGCACGCGCAGGACCTCGTCGTAAAGCGTCATGCCGTGGTCCACGCCGCCGTGCTCGAAGAGCTCGTCGCCGTGGTCGGACATGACGGCGACCAGGACGCTCGACGACGGCGCGGGCAAGGCCGCCAGGAAGCGCCCGACGCGTTCGTCGGCGAGCGCGACCTGCTCGTCGTAACGCGCCGCCCAGAAGGCCCGGTCGGCGCGCGAGACGCGCAGGGCTTCGCCCGCGATCCGACGGCGCGGCGCAGGCCCGGCGTGTTCCTCGGCCGTGCCCGCGAAGCGGCCGTCGTAGCCGGGCGCGAAGCGGCCTTCGAGCGAGGGCAGCAGGTACTGCCCGTGGACGTCGTAGCCGTGCACGAAGAGGAAATACGGCCGCCCCGCGCGGCTCTTCAGCCAGGCCGTCGCCGCGGGCAAGGTCGTCTCGAAGCCGCTGAAGGCGGCGGAGGCGGCGTACACGTCGAAGCCGCGGTCGAAGCCGAAGGCCGGGTCCAGGCCGGCCGCCCCGGTGAAGGCGGCGGTGTCGTAGCCGGCGGCGCGGCGACCTCGCGCGTGACCATGCCGGGGTAGGCGGCGTCCCCGTCGTATTGGCCGAGGAAACGCGCGGCCCACTCGCCCAGGCGCCGGCGCGCGGCGGGAAGGTCGGCGTCGGGCTCCGAGGAGACCTTCAGTCTCACCGGGCCGGCGGAGGCGGAGAGACGGCGGCTGCCGCCTTCGCCCCAGGCGCGCTCCTCGGGCGCCCCGTAGGCGCGTTTTCCCGCGTAGCCCAGGCCCTGGCGCGCGAGCGCGTCGCCGAGCCGGGGCGCGTCCTGGGCGACGGCGCCCAGCGCCAGAAGGAGGATGGTCCGCAGCACGCGCTCATTATGCTAAATAGCGTTCATGTTCACCCGCCAAGCCCTCTCGTCCGCCGCTTTAGTCCTCCTGCTCCTGCCGTCTTTCGCCGCGTCGGCCGGGACCAAGCTGTATTGGTTCGTGCCCGACGGCCTGCGCGCCGACCCCGAGGTGATGGACATATTCGGCTGGGCTCGCGACGGCAAGCTGCCGAACATCAAGAAGATGATGGACGAGGGCGCCTGGGGCTACTCGATGCCCGCGTTCCCGTCGCACACGCCGTCCAACTTCGCCACCTTGATGACGGGCGCCTACCCCGAGCGGCACGGCGTGGCCGACGGGCCGATGCGCGTGGAGGGTTTCCCGCTCGACAAGCCGTCGGTCAACGGCTTCGCGTCCACGGCCAAGAAAACGCCCCCGGTCTGGAAGACGCTCGAGGGCGCGGGCCTGCGGGTCGCGCTGCTCTCCATCCCGGGCTCGACGCCGCCGGAGCTCGACGCGGGCGCCACCGTGCGCGGCCGCTGGGGCAACTGGGGCGCCGACTTCCACGCGCTGAACTTCGAGGCCGTCGTCGGCGCCGCGCCCAAACCCGTCGCGGGCGCCTCGCGCCTGTTCTACCTCGGGCCCGAGCTCACGCGCGCCGTGCCCGTCGCGCCCGCCGCGGGCTGGGCGACGACGTTCGCCTCGAAGCGCCCGCCGCTCGAGGCGACCCTGCTCGCCTACGGCGCCACCGTCCACGTGCTCGTCACCGGCGACGGCGACGCCTACGACGCGGTCGCGTTCTCCTACGATAAATCCGCGAGCCTGGCGCGGCTGACGCGCTCCGGCGAATGGACGGACTGGCTGCCGGTGACCTTGCAGTGGCGCGGACAGGCCATCGACACGCGCGCGCGGCTGTGCCTCATCCGGCTGGGCGCCGACGGCTCGTTCAAGGCGCGCTGGCTCTTCGACGTGCTCAACCGCACCATCGTGCAGCCGCCGGACGCGGCCGCCGCTCTGGGCGACGCGGCCGGGCCGATGGTGGACTTCCCGGACAACTGGCCCGCCCAGCTCAACCGCCTGGCCGAGGAGCGCGACGTCCTGCTCTCCGAGGCGCACATGGCGCTCGACTGGCACCGCCGCGCGGCCGGCCGCCTGCTCTCCGTCGAGAAGCCCGACGTGCTCATCCAGGACACCTACGTGCCCAACCAGATGCTCGAAAGCCGCTGGTGGCTCAAACACGTGGACCCCGCCGCCCCGGCCTACGCCGCCACCAGCGCCGAGGACCGCGCGGCGCGACGCGCCGAGCTGCTGGGCCTCTACCAGGGCATCGACGCGATCCTGGGCGAGGCCATCAAAACGGCCGGGCCGGACGCGCTCATCGTGCTGAGCTCCGACCACGGCATCCTGCCCATCAAGAAAGAAGTCCAGCTCAACAACCTGCTGGCCCAGGAAGGCCTGCTCGTCTTCAGCACGAGCCCCGCGGGGGGCGACCCGGTCGTGGATTGGGCGCGCAGCAAGGCCGCGTTCCTTAAAATGATCGGCGTGTATGTGAACCCGAACGGCCTGGCGGGCCCGTGGAAACGCGGCTCCGGCCCGGAGTACGAAGCCCTGCGCGCGCGCGTGGCCGCGCTCGTCACCGGCGTCAAGGACGGTAAACACGCGGTGGTCGAGAAGGTCCTGCCCTGGGAGCGCGCCGGCGAGCTGCGCCTGCCGACCGACCGCGTGCCCGACTTGGTGCTCGCGATGCGGCCCGGCTACGCGCTCACCGAGGACATGGGCGCCGGCGCTCCCGTGCTGCGCGACGCGGTCCAGTCCGGCTACAAGCAGGCCGTCATCTCCGAGGGGCGTCCGGCGCTGTGGACGCCGTTCGTCGTCATGGGTCCCGGCGTCAAGAAAGGGTTCCGCCTCGCTCAGCCCGTGCGCAACGCGGACCAGGCCCCGACCTTGCTGACCCTGCTCGGGGTCCCGGTGCCCGCGGCCGTCCAGGGCCGGGTCATCGAGGAGCTGCGCGCGCGTTAAGGGCGCAGGCGGGCGAGCTTGCCGTCGTCGGTGCTGAAGTAGAGGAGGCCGTCGGGGCCGCGGCGCACGTGGCGCACGCGCCAGCCGCGGTCCTCGAGCAAGGCGCGCTGCGCGACGACGCGGTCGCCGTCGAGGGTCAGCAGCCGGATGTGACGGCCGCTGAGGCAGGCCACCGCGACGGTGTTTTTATCCAGGAAGGTCATGCCCGAGGGCGAGATGACCGGCGACCAGTGGGCCACGGGCGGCGTATAGCCCTCCTTCTGCGTCACGCCGATCTTCGGGCCCCAGTATTCGCGGCCGTAGGTGACCAAAGGCCAGCCGTAGTTGGCGCCCTTTTTGACGAGGTTGAGCTCGTCGCCGCCGCGCGGGCCGAACTCGACCGACCACAACTGGTCGGTGCCGGGGCGTTTGGCGAGGCCCTGCGGGTTGCGGTGCCCGAGGCTCCACACCTCGGGCGCGGAGCCGTCCAGGCCGAGGCGGATGATCTTCCCATTGTGGCGCGCCGGGTCCTGGGACAGGTCGCGGTGCCCGCGTTCCCCGACGCTCAGGAACAGGTGGGGGCCGTCGAACTCGACGCGCGAGCCGAAGTGTTCGCCGTTTCTGCCGCCGGCGTTCGACAGGAACAAACGCTCGAAGCCGGTGATCGCGCCGGTGCCCAGGCGGCCGCGGCCCAGCGCCGTGGCGGCGCCGTCCTCCACCGGGTGCGACCAGGTGAGATAGACGAGTTTGTCCTTCGCGAAGCCGGGGGAGACGCGCACGTCGAGTAGGCCGCCCTGGCCGTTCGCCCACACCGCGGGGGCGCCCTCGACGGGGGCCACCGCGCCGGTCTTCACGTCGAGCAGGCCCAGGGCCCCGCCGCGTTCGGTGAAGAGGACGCGCCCGTCCGGGAGGAAGTCGAAGCCCCAGACGACGTCGCGGCGCTGGACGAGGACCTCGACGCCGGGCGGCGGCGCGGGAGCGGCGCACGCCAGGCCCGCGGCGAGCAGCAGCGCCGCGGTCAACGTTTGCCCTGGAGCCTCTTGATGAGGCCGGTCGTCGAATGGCCCTTCTTGAGCGGGACGATGACGACCTTGCCCGCGTGCTCGCGTCCGGCGACCTGGGACGGGCGGTAGTCGCCGCCTTTGACCAGCACGTCGGGCTTGAGCCGGGAGAGCAGCGCCTCGGGCGTGTCCTCGTTAAAGGAGACGACGACGTCCACGCAGGCCAGCGCGGCGGCGACCGCGGCGCGGTCGCGCAGCGTGTTGACGGGGCGGCCGGGGGCCTTGTCGAGGCGGCGGGCCGAGGCGTCGGTGTTGAGGCCGAGGATGAGCACGTCGCCCAGCGAGCGGGACTTTTCCAATAGTTTGACGTGTCCCGGATGCAGTATGTCGTACACGCCGTTGGTGAAGACGACCTTGCGGCGCTCCCAGCGCCACAGCTCGCGCAAGGTCAGCAGCTGGCGCAGCGGCAGGATCTTGGAGGACGAGGGCTTCATCAGCCGTGGGCCAGCGGCGCGTCGGGGAACAGCTCGTCTTCCAGGATGCCGCACCAGATCTGGATGACCGTGATGTGCGCTTCCTGGATGCGCGCCGTGGAGTCCGAGGGGATGGCGACGACGTGGTCGCACAGCGCCTTGAGCTTGCCGCCCGTGCGGCCGGTCAGGCCGATGACGGTCATGCCCTTGGCGCGCGCGGCTTGCGCGGCGCGCAGCACGTTTTTGGAGTTGCCGGAGGTGGAGATGGCCACGGCCACGTCGCCCGCGCGGCCCAGCGCCTGCAGCGGGCGCTCGAAGACGTATTCGAAGCCGAAGTCGTTGGCGATGGAGGTCAGGTCGCCCTGGTTGGTGGTCAAGGCGAGCGCGGGCAGCGCCGGCCGGTTGCGGCGGTAGCGGCCCGTCAGCTCGTCGGCGAAGTTCGCCGCGTCGCAGGAGGAGCCGCCGTTGCCGAAGCTCAGCAGCTTGCCGCCGTTGCGGAAGCAGCGCAGCAGGTCCTGGGCCGCCGCGTCGATGACGGGCGCGAGCTTGGCGGTGGCGACGAGGGTCTTGGCGCTGTCGCGAAGCTGGGCGGCGATGTCCTTCTTGAAGTCGTGTTTAGGCATGAGCAGGAACCTTCTTCTCTTCGAGGATGCCCGTCTTTTCGATGAAATGCGTGTCGAAGTCGCCCGACATGAACACGGGGTGGGCGACGACCTTGGCGTGCATGCCGGCCGTCGTCTTGACGCCGCCGACCTTCAGCTCGCCCAGGGCGCGCAAGGAGCGGCGCAGGGCCCGGGGGCGGTCCTCGGCGGAGATGATGAGCTTGGCGATGAGCGAGTCGTAATAGCTCGGGATGGTGTAGCCCGCGTAGGTGTGGGTGTCCACGCGCACGCCGGCGCCGCCGGGCAGCTCGAGCGACTCGATGCGGCCCGGGCACGGCATGAAGCCGTTGTCGGGGTCCTCGGCGTTGATGCGGTGCTCGATGGCGTGGCAGCGGATCTCGGAGGCGCGCTCCTGGCCGAAGGGCAGCTTCTCGCCCGCCGCGCAGCGGATCATCAGCTCCATCAAATCCACGCCGGCCACCGCCTCGGTGACGGGGTGCTCGACCTGGAGCCGCGCGTTGACCTCGATGAAGTAGAACTTGCCGTCCTGGAAAAGGAACTCGACCGTGCCGACGTTCTGGTAGCCCGCGGCCTTGGCGAGGCGGATGGCGGCGGCCTGCATCTCCTTGCGGATGGCGGGCGTGATGGCGGGGGACGGCGACTCCTCGACCAGCTTCTGGTGGCGGCGCTGCACGGTGCAGTCTCGCTCGGGGAAGGCGACCACGTTGCCGTGGTTGTCGGCCGCGATCTGGATCTCGACGTGTCGCGGGCGCTCCAGCAGCTTCTCGATGAACACCGAGCCGTCGCCGAAGGCGGCCTTGGCCTCGGTCGCGGCGGCCTCGAGCTGGGGCTTGAGCTCGGCGGTCGAGCGCACGATGCGCATGCCTTTGCCGCCGCCGCCGGCCGACGCCTTGATGAGGACGGGATAGCCGATGGCCTCGACCTCCTTGGTGACGTCGGTGGTGATGTCGCCCTTGGTGCCGGGAACGCAGGGCACGTTAGCCTTGTCGGCGACGGCCTTGCCCGCGCTCTTGAAGCCGAGCTTGCGGCTGGCCTCGGGGGGCGGGCCGATGAAGGTGATGCCCTGCCGGCGGCAGGCCTCGGAGAAGTCCGCGTTCTCGGAGAGGAAGCCGTAGCCGGGGTGGATGGCGTCGGCGCCCTTGAGCTTGGCGGCCGTGAGGATGGCGTCGGGGTCGAGGTAGGAGAGCTTGGAGGGGCCGGGGCCGATGCACACCGACTCGTCGGCCATGGCGACGTGGCGCGACTCGCGGTCGGCGTCGGAATACACGGCGACGGTCTTCACGCCGAGCTCGCGCGCGGCGCGGATGACGCGCACGGCGATCTCGGAGCGGTTGGCGATGAGAATCTTCTTGAACATGGTTTATCCCGTTTCCGTCAGCGGTCCTGGCCGGGCACCTTGAGGATGTCGCGCAGACGGGCGATGTAGTCGTGGTCCGGCTTCTTGACGCAAAGCTGCTCGGCGCGGTCGAGGTCGGCCGCCGACTCGCCGGGCCGTCCGAGTTGGTAGTAGGCCTCGGAGCGCGCGAGGAGGATCTCGCACTGGTCGGCCGGCGAGATGTCGGGGAAGGACAGCATCTGGGCGTATTGGTCGAGGGCCGAGGAGGCGTCCTTGAGCGAGTTCTTGTAGGTGTCGGCGAGGATGGCGTGCAGGTGATAGATGCTCTTGAGCGAGAGGTTCGACGGGTACACCTGCGCCAGGCGCAGAGCGTCGAGGCACTGCTTCACCGTCTCCTCGGGCGCCTTGCGGTAATAGGCGGCCTCGCAGAGGTAGCCGCGGGCCATCGGGTCGCGCGGGTTGACGGACGCGGCGGTCTGCGCCAGCAGCAGGCCCACGTCGGGGTTGCCCTTCTCGAAGGCCTCCTCGACCTTGCGCATGATGGTCCAGTTGTAGGGCCGCACCCAGCGGGCGCCTTCCTTCACGAAAAGGATGTGGTCGGGCCGGCTTTGCGCGCCCTGCGCGTTGAGGTCGTAGCGCAGCAGGATGGCGCCGGGCTCGCGGTGCTTGATTTCGAGGTTCGCCCAGGTCCATTCCGTGGCGTCGCGCGAGGCCTTGAACTCCTCGAGCGTCGCGTTTTTGCGCGAGGAGTCGGAGAAGTGGGCGTAGGCCGCCTCGTAGTCGCGGGCGCGCAGCGCGTCGAGGTACTGCGCGGCCAGGCGCGGGACGAGCACCTCGGGCTTGCGGCTCTCGTACCAATGCCAGATGCCGGCGCCCATGGCGAGCATGCCCAGGAGCGCGGCCAGGCCGTTGATGAGGGCGCGCAGCTTCTGCCACTTGGGCTTGGGCAGCGGGGCGATCGGCGCGGGCGCCTCGATGGAGCCCCAAGGGTCGGCGCTGGCGTAGGGGTCCGGGACGCGGGGCGCGACGGGCTGGGGCGCGCTTTGCGGGGCGCCGGGCTCGGCGGCGAAGCCGCGCGCCTGGGGCAGGCCGCCCGGCTCCGGCGCGGGGCCGATCTTGCGGACGGCGGTCTGCGGGATGTCGGCGCCCGGGCCGCCGGGGGGCGGCGGGGGCGGGGGCGCGGCGGGCCCGCCCAGCTCGGCGATGCCGTTGCCGCATTTGTCGCAGTAGTTCTTGGCGACGGAGTTCTGGAAGCCGCAGCCTCCGCACACGCGGGCGTTGCGCCCGCCGCACTTGCCGCACGTGCTGACGGCGGTCGCCGAGTTGGCGCCGCACTTGGTGCAGAGGATCGCGGCGGGCGAGCTCAACTTACGCGGGCTCCACGAGGAAGAGGGGCTGGCCGTATTCGACCGCCTGGCCGGCGTCGATGAACACCTTCGACACGCGTCCGGCGACCGGGGACTTCACGGGTTTGGCCGCGCCCGAGCCGGCGACCACGACGCCGAGCACGGCGCCTTCGGCGATTGCGGCGCCTTCCTCGGCCTGGCGCGCCTTGCCCGGCTCGCTCCACTGGAACACGCCCACGCCCTCGCTGGCCACGGGCAGGAAACGCGAGGCGGGCAGGGGCGGCGCGGAGAGGTTCGTGGACGGCGCGTCGGGGCCCGCGAGGGCGAAGCCCTTGCCGCCTTTCTTCCAGACGACCTCGACGAGGTCGGTGGTCTTCATCCAGTCGCTGACGTCGCGAAGGTCCTTGTCCATGTCTATCTCCTGCGGGCTTTGCGGCGGGCGGGCCGGCCCTTGCGGGCGGGCGCGCGGCGGCGCAACAAGTTTCGCGGGTTCTGCGGGAGCAGGCCCGACGCGAGCGGGTCGAAAGCGAAGGGGAGCATCTTATACACCGTCGTGCGCGTCACGTTGCGGCGGCCCGTGGTGGGGTTGAGGTCCACGAGGAACAGCGCGGTGTCCTTGTCGGAGAACTCGAACATGACCTGGCGGCAGGCGCCGCAGGGCTTGGCCGCTGCGCCGACGACGGCCACGGCTTCCAGCGCGTCGTGGCCGGCCACGACGGAGTGGAAGATGGCGACGCGCTCGGCGCAGATGGCCAGGCCGTAGGACGCGTTCTCGACGTTGCAGCCGGCGAAGACGCGGCCGGACTTGGTGAGCACGGCGGCGCCCACGGGGTAGCGCGAGTACGGGCAATACGCCCGCTTCTGCGCGTGGATGGCGGTCTCGATGAGGCGGTCGGCGGCGCGGGCGGCTTTTTTAGACATACTTGTGGACCAGGAGCTCCAGGCGCTTGAGCGCGGTCTTGCTGCGGGCCTCGGGGGCGGTGAACAACGCGCCCTTGAGGGCCTCGGAGAACGCCGGCTCCAGCGGCGCGGCGGCGATGCGCGGGACCGCGAGCTTCATGAGCTTCTGCGCGTTGGCGGAGTTGGCGTGCAGGTTGGCCACCACCATCTCGGTGTGGACCTCCTCGCCCTCCTTCCAGCAGTCGTAATCGGTGACCATCGCGACCTGGGAATACACGAGCTCGGCTTCGCGGGCGAGCTTGGCCTCGGTGGCGGCGGTCATGCCGATGAGCGACCAGCCGAAGGAACGGTGCATCTCGGACTCGGCCTTCGTCGAGAAGGCGGGGCCTTCCATGCAGCAGTAGGTGCCGCCGAACACGGACTTGATGCCCAGGTCGCGCGCCGCCTGATAGACGATGGCGTTCTGCTCGGGCGCGAAAGGCGGGTTGAAGGCGACGTGGGCGACGAGCCCGCCGCCGAAGAAGGTCTGGACGCGGTCCTTGGTGCGGTCCACGAGCTGGTCGGGGAACACGAAGGTGCGGGGCGGCAGCTCTTCTTTCAGGGAGCCGACGGCCGAGAACGCGAGCACGCGCTCGACGCCGAGGGATTTGAGCGCCCACATGTTGGCGCGCTGGGGCAGCTCGGTGGGGGTATAGACGTGGCCTTTGCCGTGGCGGGGCAGGAACGCGCACGGCACGCCTTCGAGCTCGCCCACGACGATGGGCCCGGAGTGCGCGCCGAAGGGCGTCGTGAGCCGCAGCTCGCGCGGGTTCTTGATGGCGTCGGAGGAATACAGCCCCGAGCCGCCGATGATGCCGACCTTCGCCGTCGCCTTCGCGTTCTTCGTCACGGGACGTAGCCTCCTAGGGGCAGGAGCTCCTTGATCAGGGCGTCGAGCTTGGCGAGGTCCACCGGCTTCTGGACGAAGCGCGTCTTGGGGTCGTTGGGCAGGAGCTTCTGGAGCTTTTCATACGGATGGGCCGACATGAAGATGAGGGGGATCTTGCAGGTCTTGGGGTCCTTCTGCAGCACCTGGTAGGCCGAGGAGCCGTAGGCGCCGGGCATCTGGATGTCGGTGATGATGAGGTGCGGCACGTGCTCCGACGCCTTCTGCGAGAGCTGGAAGCCGTCGTTGACCACCAGGACGCGGTGGTTCTTCATCCCGAGATAATCGGAAAGCAGGCCCGTGATGTCCGGGTTGTCGTCGGCGATGAGGATTTGAGCTATCAAGAGGTCACCGGACTCCCGCGCCGAGCTTGCTCATGATTTCAGGGTAGATGGGGAAGCGGCGGCACAGCTTGGTGACCTCGCCCTTCACGCGTTTGAGCGCGGCGTCGTCGGCGCGTTTGGCCAGGGCCTCGTCGATGAGGGAGGCGACCTCGTCCATCTCCTTCTCGCCCATGCCGCGCGTGGTGATGGCGGGCGTGCCGATGCGCACGCCGGAGGCGATGAAGGGTTTCTGCGGGTCGTAGGGGATGGCGTTCTTGTTGACCGTGATGCCGGCCTTGTCGAGCGCCTCCTCGGCCTCCTTGCCCGTCGCGTTTTTGGGGCGCAGGTCGAGGGAGAACACGTGGCAGTCGGTGCCGCCCGCGACGATGCGGAAGCCCTTGTCCGCGAGGGACTTGGACAGGCGGCGCGCGTTGGCGATCACCTGCGTCTGGTAGGCCTTGAACTCGGGCTTGAGGGCCTCGCCGAAGCAAGCCGCCTTCGCGGCGATGACGTGCATCAGAGGGCCGCCCTGCTCGCCCGGAAACACCGTCTTGTCGAGCGCCGCGGCGTGCTGGGTCTTGCACAGCACCATGCCTCCGCGCGGCCCGCGCAAGGTCTTGTGCGTCGTGGTCGTCGTGAAGTCGGCCAGCGCCACGGGCGAGGGATAGACCCCGGCGGCGATGAGGCCGGCGTAATGCGCGATGTCGGCCGCGAAGTAGGCGCCGACCTCGTCGGCTAATTTTTTAAGGCGGGCCCAGTCGATGACCCGCGAGTAGTTGCTGGCCCCGACGAACAGGATCTTCGGCTTGGCCTCGCGCGCGTCCTTCTCGGCCTTCTCGTAGTCGATGAGCTCGTCGTCCTTGCGCACGTCGATGGGGACGATCTTGTAGTACTTGCCCGAGAAGTTCATCGGGTGGCCGTGCGAGAGGTGGCCGCCGTGGGCGAGGTTGAGGCCCATGACCGCGTCGCCGGGCTTGAGCACGGTGAGGTACATCGCCATGTTGGCCTGGGAGCCCGAGTGCGGCTGGACGTTGGCGTGTTCCGCGCCGAACAAGAGCTTGGCCCGGTCGATGGCCAATTGTTCGGCGCGGTCGACGTGCTCGCACCCGCCGTAATATCTTTTACCCGGATACCCCTCGGCGTATTTGTTCGTGAGCAGGGACCCCTGCGCCTCCATCACCGCCTCGGACGTGTAGTTCTCCGAGGCGATGAGCTCGAGATTGTCGGACTGGCGACGGGCCTCGTCGGCCATCGCGGCGTAAAGTTCGGGGTCCTGCTCAGCGAGGGTTCGGGGCATGGCGTTCTTTCTCCAGGACGATCTCGAGGGCTTCTTCGATGGCGGCGGCGGTCGCGGCGTAAACGGCCTCGTCTTCGCCGACGGGGTCCTCCACGTCGGCGGGCGTCAGGCCCGCGGCGGCGCGCAGCACCTTGACCTTGGACGCGGCGGCGGGAAAACGGGCCTTGAGCGCGTCGGCGTGCTCCCGCGCGAGGGCGTACACGGCGTCGGCCGCGTCCAGCATGGCGGCGTCCACGGGGGTCGCGGCGTGTTTGACGCCCGTGACGCCGCGCTCGGCCAGGGCGGCGACCGCGCCGGAAGACAACGGCGCGCCGGCGGCGGCGGCGACGCCCGCGGAAACGACGGTCCAGGGGAGGCCGGCTTCACGCGACATGCGGGCGAACAGGAACTGCGCCATAGGCGAACGGCACGTGTTGCCGGTGCAGACGAACAGGAAGCGCCGCGTGGTCATACCGCGGCGAGCCCCGCGCGGATGAGCCGCGGCTTCTCGCCGGTGGCGTCGAGGATGGTCGCTTCGCCCGAGGGGACCATGCCGCCGTCCACGAGCAGGTCGGCTTCGGCGCCGATGCCGGCGACGACCGCGGCGAAGTCGGCGAGCGCCGGCGTGCCGCTCTTGTTGGCGGAGGCGACGATCCAGGGCACGCCCGAGGCCGCGATCATCGCGCGCGCGCCGGCGTGGCCGGGCACGCGGATGGCGACCGTGGGGTATTCGGGGAAGGTGAGCAGGCGGCCGTGCGCCGTCGGCTTGAGCAGCAGATAGGCGGGCCCGGGCCACAGCTTCGTGGCGAGCTCGTCGGCCAGCGGCGTCCACTCCACCCACTTCTTGGCCTCCTCGACGGAGGCGACCATGACGGGCAGCGGCTTGAGCGTGGAGCGCTCCTTCATCTGCAGCAGGCGGCGCGTGGCGGCCTTGATGAGGCCGGTGGAGCCCAAGGCGTAGGAGGACTCCGTCGGGAACGCGACGATCTTGCAGCCTTTGGCGGCGGCGCCGGCCTTGGCCGCGTCGGCGTCGGACAACGAGCCGTCGGCGGCGGCTTTGATGATGTCAGGCATGGGCGGGCTCCGGTGACGGATGAAGGAGGATGACGAACTCTCCCAAGATTTCGGCCCGCGACGCGAAAGCGGCGCGGACCGAGGCGGCCGTGCCGCGCACCCACTCCTCGTGGACCTTGGTGAGCTCGCGTACGGCGACGCATTGGGAGTTCTCGCCGTAAACGGCGACGACGTCGTCGAGGAACTCGACGACGCGGAAAGGGGATTCGTACACCACGACGGTTTTGTCGAGCTCTTTGACGGCCTCGAGCGCCTTGCGGCGCTTGGACGCCGTGCGCGGCAGGAAGCCGAGGAAAACGAAGCTGTCGCCGGGCAGGCCGGAGCCGGCAACGGCGGTGGTCACGGCGGAGGGGCCGGGCAACGAGTCCACGGGAAGGCCTTCGCGGCGAGCGGCGGCGACCACTTTACGGCCAGGATCGGAGATTCCAGGCGCGCCGCCGTCGGATACGAGGGCGACCGCCTGGCCCCGGCGCACGCGCTCCAGAACCTTCTCCACGGAGCGTTCGTCGTTCTCGTCGTAACGCTCCAGCGGCGCGGTCAGGCCGAAATGCGACATCAGGTTGCGCGTGCGGCGCGTGTCCTCGCAGAACACGACGGCCGATTCCTTCAGGACGCGCAGGCCGCGGGCCGTGAGGTCCTCGAGGTTGCCCAGCGGCGTGGGGACCACGAACAAGGTCAATGCGCCCCCGTGGTCTCGTGGCGCCATTCGGAGGACTCGATGCGCAGGAAAACCTCGACGACCTTCGGGTCGAACTGGGTGCCGGCGTGTTTCTTGAGCTCGCCGATGGCGATGTCGCGACCCAGGGCCTTGCGGTAGGGGCGGTCGGAGGTCATCGCGTCCCAGGCGTCGAGCACGGCGACGATGCGCGCGCCCAGCGGAATCTCCTCGCCCTTGAGGCCTTCGGGATAGCCGCGCCCGTCGTACCACTCCTGGTGGTAGAGCACCATCTGCGCGACGGGGCCGAGGTATTTGACGGGCGCGAGAATCTGGTGGCCGATGATGGGATGCTTCTTCATCTGCTCGTATTCCTCCGGCGTGAGCTTGCCGGGCTTGAGCAGGATGGCCTCGTCGATGCCGATTTTGCCGATGTCGTGGAGCAGGGCCGCGTATTCGACGTAGCGCGTCATCTGCTCGGGCAGGGCCATCTCGGCGGCGACGCGGCGCGCTTTGAAACGCGCGCGGTCGGAGTGCTCGTGGGTGTAGGCGTCCTTGGAATCCACGGCGCGCGCCAGCGTCTGCACCATCTCGAGGTAGAAGGTCTGCAGGTTGTCGAAGAGGTCGGCGTTGTGGAGCATCACCGCGGCTTCGCCCGCGAGGATGTTGAGGAACTTCACGTTGTAGTCGTTGAAAGGCTCCGCCCCGTCCTTGGCGTGGAGGTTCAAGACGCCGATGGGTTTGCCTTTGACGAGCAGGGGGATGGAGATGAAGGGCTCGGCGTCGCCCGCGCCGGGCGCGACGTAGCGCGGGTCCTTCGCCGGCTCGGCGACGTACACGGGCTGGCCGGAGGCGAACGCCTTGCCGGCCACGCCTTCGCCGGATTTGAGGAAAAGGGTCTGCGCCTTGCCCGTGCCCAGGCCGCGGGCGCCGACGATCTTGAGGCAGCCGTCCTTCTCGTCCCAGGTCATGACCGAGCCGCGGTCGCATTTCATCAGCGCGCAGGCGCTGTCGAGCACGGCGCGGCCGAACTCCTCGCGCGACACCGCGCCGGCGTGGGAGACGCCGTGCTCCTGGAGCGCGAGCAGCATGGTCAGCAGCTCGTCGAGCTTGGACCAGCCTTCCGGGGCGCGCGGCGCGGCGGGGGCGGAAAGCGAGCGGCCGGCCTCCAGGGCGTACAGGCGCCGCAGGACCAACGCGAGTGCTATTAGGAGAGCCGCGCTCAGCGCGGCGACCAGCCAGAAGGGGCCCGCCATAAGTCAGAAAAATAGCATATACGCGCGCCGCGCGTCCATGTCGCGGCGTTACGGATAACGCTTATTTTTGAACGTCTTTTTTATCTTCGATGAGGGCCTTCGCCTTTTCGGCGCCGACCATGTCGGTGAGCTGGGCCAGCGCCCCGCGGCGGCGCAGTTCATCGGGGTCCGTGCGCGCGTAACGCGCGAGCACGGGCACGGCCGCGGGCCGGTTGGAGGTGAACAGGGCCGCGGCCCACAACAGGCGTTCGCCGTCGGTTTTCGCCGCGTCGTGCGCGGCGGCCAGCGCCTCAGCCTCGGCGTCGTCGGAGGACGCGCCGACCTTCAGCGCGACCTGATGACGGAACTCGGCGTCGTATTTCGCGTCGGGCACGGCCTTGAGCATCTCGGCGCGCACGGCGCGCGCGTCGGCGGGCTCGCTGGGCTGGCGGGCGGCCTCGCGGGCGAGCTGGCGTTCGGCGTCCTTGCCCGACGCCGCCCACTTGAGCAGGTCGGGAAAGGCCGCGGCCCAGACGCGCCGGCCGATGATGGCGGCCACCGCGGGGCTTTCCGCCACGCGCTGGCGCAGGAGCGGGTAGGTCGCGGCGCCTTCCCAGGACGCCAGCACGTCGAGCGCCTCGTATTGCGCCCACCACGTGCCGCGCTCGGTCGCCAACGACGATTGGTCCGCGCGCGCGTGCGCGAGGCGGCTGGACGCGAACTTCTTGAGCGCCGCCAGCGCGGCGGGCGTGCGGGCGAGCGCCGCGACGTGGGCGCCGAAGTAGATGGATTCCGGCTCGGGCCCGCGCAGCGCGGTCAGGGCCAGCGGCTCGAGCGTCGGGTGGGAGGGCGACAGCGCCAGCGCGTCGAGCGCGGCGCGCCGCGCGGCCGCCTCGGGAAACCGCATGAACAGGTCGTAGAGCGCGGACACGTCGCCGAGGTCGCGCGGCGCGGTTTTCCCGAGCAGCTGGAGGGCGCGGGTCTTCTCGGCGCGGTCCACGGCGGAGATGTAGCGCTCCTTGAGGCCGGACACCGTCGTGGGCATCGGCTCGGGCGGGGACATGGTCTCGGACGCGGACGCGAGGCCGGCGCAGGCGAGCAATAAGACGAGGGGAGCGGCGTTCATGCGTCCTCCAGGACGGCCGACAAGGCGGCTTCCAGCGAGACGGCGCGGTAGCCGCGCGCGTCGGCGACCGTCATGGCGCGCGGGCACAAGTCCAGGTCGCGCGACGAACGGATGAGCACGGCCGCGGTCTTCTTCGGCGCGGTTTTGGCGAGCAGCTTGAGCGCCGCGGCCTGGCCGGGGAACCGGCGAGCCTCGAAGCACAGGAATACGACGCGCTCGGCGCGACGCGCGGCGGCCGCGAGGCCTTTGAGCGCCGTCGTGGCGACGGGCGCGCGCGCGAAATCGCAGCCGCGGGCGGCGCGGCGGATGACGGCGTCGAGGCCCGCGGGGCCGCCTTCGAAGGTGAACCGGTCGCTCACCTCGCGCAGGTCCGGCGCGACGATGAGGGTGCCGCGGCGCGGCGCGGGCAGCGCCAGCGTCCCGGCGCGCTCGACGGAGACGGCTTTGCCCGCGATGAGCCGCGCCAGCGCGAGGCCTTTGGCGGCGCTCGCCCGGGCGGCGGCGCGGCGGCGCGGCAGCAGGCGCGCGATGCGCGCCGCCGAGGCGCGGAGCGCGGGCTCGTCGTCGGGCCCGCAGGCCTGGCGGAGCATATCCACGGAGTCGCGCATGCCCTGGTGGTCGTGGGCGATCATGAGCATATCGTGGCCCGCGTCGAGGCACTTGAGCCCGGCCTCGGCCACCGGCCAGCGGCGCGTCACCGCGCCCATGCACAGGTCGTCGCTGATGATGAGCCCGTCGTAGCCCAGGCGCTCGCGCAGCACGCCGCGCACGAGTTTGGGGGAGAAGGTCGCGGGGACCTTGTCGTAGGCCGGGAACACGACGTGCGACGTCATCACCGCGTCGGTGCCGGCGGCGACCGCGTCGCGGAACGGCTTGAGGTGCGTGCGTTCGAACGCCGCGCGCGGCAGGCGGATGACGGGCAGGTCCACGTGCGCGTCCACCGACGCCGCGCCTTTGCCGGGGAAATGTTTGGCGCAGGCCGAGACGCCGTGGTCCTGCATGCCGCGCGTGAAGGCCGCGCCGAGCCGGCCGGCCAACGCGAAGTCCTCGCCGAA
Source organism: uncultured Elusimicrobia bacterium (assembly GCA_965283875.1). Classification (GTDB taxonomy): domain Bacteria; phylum Elusimicrobiota; class Elusimicrobia; order UBA1565; family UBA9628; genus GWA2-66-18. The sequence continues at coordinate 1,770,236 of CBDIQC010000001.1, forward strand.
GGACCGCATGCCGATGCCCGGGTTGTACGAGCCGGTCTCCACGTCGAGCACGGGCGCGAGGTTGAGGCGGATGCCCAGCGGCGCGAGCTCGAGCGCCATCTGGCGGCCGACGGCATAGGCCAGCTTCGGGTCCTTGGCGCGTCCGAGCGCGGCGTTGCCCGGGAAGGCGGTGAGCCCGGCCTTGAAGCGCAGCACCCAGCCGCCCTCGTGGTCCACCGCGACGAGCAGCGGGCGGCCCAGGCGCTGCTCCAGTTCGACGACGAAGGCGCGCGTCTGGGCGGGAGTATCGATGTTGCGCGCGAGCAGCAGCAGGCCCGTGGCGCCCGTCGAGCGGAACAAGGAGACGGTCTCCCGCGCGGGCTTGAAGCCGTAAGCGCCGAACATGAACAGGGAGCCGGGGTCGGTCACGGGCGAAAGTCTAACAAAGGCGACCTGACTTTGGTTAAACTATGGCGTGGACGCGTTCACCTTCCTCAAAGAATACACCCCGTTGTTCGCGGGCGTGGCCGACAAACACCTCGAGAACCTCGCGGCGGCGTCCACCCTGCAGGCGTTCAAAAACGGCCAGACCGTGCTGTTCCAGGGCATCACCGTGGACGCGTTGCACGTGTTGTGCATGGGGAAGCTCTCCGTCCAGGTGAAGGTGCCCAACAAAGGCCTGACCACGGTCGCCGAGCTCGACCCGGGCGACGTTTTCGGCGAGACCTCCATCTTCGAGATGGGCACGGCCGGCGCGACCATCAAGGCGTCCGCCGACGACACCTACATCCTCGTCATCCATCAGGACGCCTTCCGCCTCCTGCTGGCCGAGAACCCGGCCTTCGTCGAGCGCGTCGAGGCGCTCATCGCCTCCCGGCGTCCGCCGCCGAAGGCCCCCTCGGCCTAGGTCTTTGGGCCCTTGGTGCGGACGTCGCGCGCGGCTACCATAGTCTTATGGACGCATTGACCTTCCTGTCCTCCCGCGTGCCCCTTTTCGGCGGCGTTCCCGACGAGGAGCTCGCCAAGCTGACCGCCGTGGCCGAGCTCCTGGAATGTCCCGCGGGTCAGACCATCCTCTTTAAGGGCGCCACCGTGGACGGCCTGCACGTCGTGTGCGGCGGCAAGGTCACGGTGCACGCCAAGGTCCAGGGCAAAGGCCTCGTCCAGCTCGCCGAGCTCGGCGAGGGCGAGGTGTTCGGCGAGACGTCCATCGTCGAGCAGGGCACCGCGTCGGCGACCGTGAAGGCGTCGGCCGAAGGCGCCCGCGTGCTCATGATCCCGCAGGAGATCTTCCGCCACCTCCTGCAGCTCGACGAGGCGTTCGCGGTGCGGGTGAACACCCTCATCACGGCGCGCAAGTCGACCGCCTCCGCGACCCCCGCTTAACGCGGCGCGGCCAGCCAGTCCAGCACGCGCTCCATCGTCGCCTCGTCGTCGAGCATGGACGCGCCATGACCGCCCGGCGCCTCCAGCGCGGTGACGCCGCGTTCGGACAACGCGCCCAGCGTCGCGAAGGCGTAGGCGTCGCCGCGCGACGCGGCCGCGAGCGCTTTGGCGCCTTTGCGCAGGGCGAGCTTCACGCCCCGGTAGTCCGCGCCGGGCGACAGCAGCAGCAAAAAGCGCCCGGGGCGCTCGGCGTCGGCCGCCGCGGCCAGGTTGGCGCCGATGGACGCCCCGCCGAAGGCGACGCGGGCGGGCTCGATCTTGCGGGCCTCCACCCATTTCGCGGCGGCGAGAAGGTCGTCTTTGAGCGGGGCCCAGCCGCTCCGGTCGAAGCCCTTCCACTCGTCGGGCGACGCGGCGGAGGCTCCGTGGCCGCGCAGGTCCAGGCACAAGATCCCGAAGCCGCGCGCGGCCAGGCGCGACGCGAAGCGGTCCCACTCGCCTTTGCCCGCGCCCACGCCGTGGGCGAGCACCAGCACGGGCATGCCCCGGCGCGGCGCGCGCCACGACGCGGCCAAAACGCGCCCGCCGCTCTCGACGGCGACGGCGACGGGTTTGGCGGGCTTGGGGAGGAACGGCGGCGGCTTGGGCGAGGCGGCCGCGAGCCCGGCGGCCAGGAGCAGCGCGCTCAGCGGCATCGCATCGCGAGCTCGTAGCCCGCGTTGTAAACGGCGAAGACGGAATCCTGCACGCGCATGACGCTGCGCAGGAGCTCCTCGGTCTTGTGGGTGAACTCCTTGTCGTTGGCCCACTTGTTCTCGAGCACGAGGGCGCGCGCCGCGGTCGTGTCGAGGTACAACGCGTTGAGCGTGAGCTGCAGCTGCTGGACCTGGCCGAGGATGAGCAAGGCGGCCTGGTACATCTCCGGGTCGGCCAGCGCCTGCGACTGGGCGAAACGCTCGCGCGCGGTCAGGTAATACAGGTTCTGGCGCACCTGGTCGCAGCCGGCGGTCAACGTGTCGAAGTTGGACTTGATGGTGTCGATGCTCGGGACGGGGTCGGGCTGGGCGTAGGCGAAGCGCAGGTTGTCGGACTGCGCCTTCACGTATTGGTGGATCTGCCCGAGGTTGGCCACCTGCTGGGCGACCTGGCCCGCGACCGCCTTCATCACCGGCAGCATCATCGGGTCGCTTTGCTGGCGCGCCATGCGGTCGCGCGCGGTGAGCAGGGCGTCCCAGAAGAAGCGCTCCTGCCAGAGGGTGGGGGCGTTTTCCTGGGCCGCGGCGGGGACGGCGAGGAGCAGGGCGAGAAGGGCGTGGCGCAGCACGGATTAAGTATAGGTCATGGACGTTATTATGGAAAGGGCCCGGAAGCGTTGACGCCCCCTCCGGGCAAGTCGTATCCTTCCCCTCGTGAGCACCGACGACGTGTTGGCCCTGGTCGGACGTCTTTTCCTCGCCATCATCTTCCTGGCCTCGGCCTTCGGGAAGATCACCAATTTCGACGGCACGCTCCAATACATGGACGCGCACGGCATGCCGGTCGCCCACGCGTTGTGCGTGCTCGCCATCGCCATCGAGTCGCTGGGCGCGGTCGCGCTCATCCTCGGCTACAAGACGCGCTGGGGCGCCGCCGCGCTGGCGGTGTTCCTCATCACGGCGACGGCGGTGTTCCACACCGCGCCCGACCAGCGCATCCAGCTCCTCAAGAACCTGGCCATCCTCGGCGGTTTGCTGACGGTTCTCGCCAACGGCCCGGGCCCCATCAGCCTCGAGGGCGGGAGCCGCTCCTGATGGCCAAGGAGAAGGCGGCCCACCAGGTCCTCGCCCGCAAGTACCGGCCGCAGGGCTTCGACGAGGTCGTCGGCCAGCCCGCCGTCTCGCAGACGCTCAAACACGCGCTGGAGGCCAAACGCCTCGCGCACGCCTATCTCTTCACCGGCCCGCGCGGCTGCGGCAAAACCACGAGCGCGCGCATCCTCGCCAAGGCGCTCAACTGCGAGAAAGGCCCCACGCCCGACCCGTGCGACGCGTGCGTCTCCTGCAAGGAGATCACGACGTCCTCGAGCCTCGACGTGCTGGAGATGGACGCCGCGTCCAACACCGGCGTCGATGACGTGCGCCAGATGATCATCGAGACCGTCGGGCTTTCGCCCAGCCGCGACCGCTACAAGGTCTTCATCATCGACGAGACGCACATGCTTTCGACGGCGGCGTTCAACGCGCTCCTGAAGACCATCGAGGAGCCGCCGCCGCACGTGGTGTTCATCCTGGCCACCACCGAGGCGCACAAGGTCCCGGCGACCATCGCGTCGCGCTGCCAGCGCTTCAAGTTCCGCCCCGTGCCCGCCGACCTGCTCGCCGGCCACCTCTCCGAGATGGCCAAAAAGGAGAAGATCGCCGTCGAGCCCGCCGCGCTCGAGCTGCTCGCGCGCGCGGCCGAAGGCTCGCTGCGCGACGCGGTGTCCTTGCTCGACCAGTGCCGCTCGGCGGCCGACGGCAAAGTTACGGCCGAATCGGTGCGCGAGATGTTCGGCTTCACCTCGGGCGACCTGCTGCACGGCGTGGCCGGCGCGTTGGTCGCCCGCGACGCCAAGGCGCTGGCCAAGTGGCTGAAGGCCGTTTACGAGGACGGCGTGGACCCGTCCCAGCTCCTGCGCGATCTGCGCGGCGGCATCGAGGGCGTCTATCTCGAGAAGCTCGGCGCGGGCGAGGCCGACCCGGCCTGGGCCAAGGCGCTCGAGAAGGCCGGCCCCGACGGCCTGGCCTTCCTGCTGCGCCGCCTCAACCGCGCGCTCGAGGAGATGCGCTTCGGCGACTCGCCGCGCCTCTCGCCCGAGCTCGGCTTGTTCGGCTGCCTGGAGGCCGCGCACGACCTGGCCGAGCGCAGTGCTGCAGCGTCGACCGTGGACAGGTCGCCGGCGGCGGCGGCTCGCGCGGCCACACCGGGCTCACAGGTCGCGCTCGCGTACCCGCGCCGAAGCCGCGCCGCGCCGCCGCCCCGAGCCCGCCGCCGCGCCCGCGCCGAGCCTGCGGATCCGCATCGGCCTGGGCCAAAGCCGTCGCCGCCGTCTCCGCGGAGAAACCCATGCTCGGCACCGTGCTCGAGGCCGCGGGCGTCGAGACGAGAGGCGCCGGCCTCGTCGTGCGTTTCGCCAAGGACTTCGACCGCCAGGCCGCCGAACGCGCCCGCGCGCTCATCGAGGCGAAGCTCGCCGCCGCCGCGGGCGGCGGCGTCGGCGCTCGCCTTCGAGCTCGGCGCGCCGGCTCCGGAGAAAACCGAGTTCGTGGACCGCGCCATCCCCGAGACGCCCGGCGGAGCGCCCGAAGGCGTCCGCTGGAAAGACGTCACCGAGGGCACGACGCCGTCGGGCGGCGGCGCGCTCAAGAAGGCCGAAGGCGTCTTCGGCGGCAAGGTGAAGATCGTCAAGAAGCCCTCCGGGGGCGCTTGAAATCTTTTGAGCGGCTCATCGGAGCGCTCAAGCGCCTGCCCGGCGTGGGCCCCAAGCAGGCCGAACGATTCGCCCTGCACCTGCTGCGCGCCCCGCGCACCGAGGTCGAAGGCCTCGTCGAGGCGCTGCGCGAGGCGAAAGCCGCCATGCGCCTGTGCGCCAAATGCGGGGACTTCACCGACCGCGAGGTCTGCCGCGTCTGCTCCGACACGGGCCGCGACGCGAGCCTGCTCTGCGTCGTCGAGGAACCCCAGGACGTCGCGGCGCTCGAGCGTTCGCGCGCGTTCAAAGGGCTTTATCACGTGCTCCACGGCTCGCTCTCCCCGCTCGACGGCCACGGCCCCGACCGCATCCGCGCGCGCGAACTCTTCGACCGCGTGCGCGCCGGCGGCATCCGCGAGGTGGTCATCGCCACCGACCCCGACACCGAAGGCGAAGCCACCGCGCTCTACCTCGCGCAGCAGCTGCACACCCTTTCCGTGAAGACGACGCGCATCGCCCACGGCGTGCCCATGGGCGGCGACCTCGACTACATAGACGAACGCACCCTTTCGCACGCCCTCATCGGGCGTCGGGATTTCTAGGAGCCAACATGCTTTACGAGAACGTGCTCGAAGCCATCGGCAACACCCCGCTCATCCGCCTCAACCGGCTCGCCAAAGGGCTCAAGCCCAAGATCTACGTCAAAGCCGAGTTCATGAACCCCGGCGGCTCGGTCAAGGACCGCATCGGCGTGGAGATGATCGACGACGCCGAGGCGCGCGGACTGCTCAAACCCGGCGGCACCATCATCGAGGGCACCTCGGGCAACACCGGCATCGGCCTGGCGCTGGTGGCCGCGCTGCGCGGCTACAAGCTCATCTTCACCATCACCGACAAGCAGAGCCGCGAGAAGATCAACCTGCTCAAGGCGCTGGGCGCCGAGGTCATCGTCTGCCCGACCGCGGTCGAGCCGGCCGATCCGCGCTCCTACTACTCGGTCGCGGCCAAACTCGCCAAAGAGCTGCCGAACGCCTACTACCCCAATCAATACGAGAATCCGGCCAACCCGCGCACGCACTACAAGACCACGGGCCCCGAAATCTGGCGCGACACCGAAGGCAAGATCACGCATTTCGTCGCGGGCATGGGCACGGGCGGCACCATCTCCGGCGTGGCCAAATACTTGCGCGAGAAGAACGCCAAGATCAAGATCATCGGCTCCGACCCCATCGGCTCGCTCTACTACGAGAAGATCAAGTTCAACCGCGTGGGCGTGGCGCGGCCCTACGTGGTCGAGGGCATCGGCGAGGACATCTTCCCCAGCACGATGGACCTCAAATGCGTCGATGACGTCATCCAGACGCCCGACCGCGACTGCTTCATCATGACGCGCAAGCTCGCCAAGCTCGAAGGCATCCTCACCGGCGGCTCCGGCGGCTCGGCGGTGTTCGCGGGCCTCAAATACGCCGAGAAGCTCACGGAGAAGGACTTCATGGTCATCCTCGTGCCCGACACGGGCATGCGTTACCTCTCCAAGATCTACAACGACGAGTGGATGAAGGAGAACCAGTACTTCGAGAGCGCCGTGCCGCTGAAGGCCGAGGACATCCTCAAGGCCAAACGCGTCGGCAAGACGCGCAAGCTCGCCACGGCCAAACCCACGGACTCGCTGATGACCGCGATGTCCCTGATGCGCAAATACGACATCTCCCAGCTGCCCGTCATGGAGAAGGGCAAACTCGTCGGCACCGTTTTCGAGGACGAGGTGCTCGGCCAGATGCTCAAAGGACGCCAGATCAAGAAGATGATCGTGCGCGAGGCCATGGGCGCGCCGTTGCCCGTGGTCGCGCCCGAGGCCCGCGTGGAGGCCGTGCTGCGCCTGTTCTCCCCGGAGCGCCCGGCCGTGCTCGTGCAGGCGGGCAAATCGACCTACGACATCCTCACCAAATACGACGTGGTCAACGCCGTGTCGCGCGCCTCGGAGGACAAGGAATGAAGCTCTCTTTCGCCGTCGCCCTGCTGACCGTCGCCCTCGGCGCCCGCGCCGCGAGCCTGCCCGCCGCCCCGGCCGCGCCCGAGACCGAGGTCTCCGAGGCGTCCGAAGCGCCCGCGGCCCCGGCCGAACCGGCCCCGCTTCCCAAACCCTCGCTCGCCCCCGAGGAGCCTGAAGCGCCCGAGGCTCCGAAGGAGGCGCCTAAGAAGGAAGAGCCCAAGCCCGAGCCGAAGAAAGAAGAGCCCAAGGAAGAGCCCAAGCCCGAGCCGAAGAAGGAAGAGCCCAAAGAAGAGCCGAAACCCGAGCCCAAAAAAGAAGAACCGAAGCCCGAGCCGAAGCCCGAACCCAAGAAGGAAGAGCCGAAGAAGGCGCCCGCGAAAGCCGCCGGCCCGGAAGAAGAATTCGCCTTCGTCAAAGCCGCCGCCGAGGACGCCGACCGCGACCTCTCCGACGCCGCGATGCCCGACCTCGAGCTGTTCGCGCGCCGCCATCCGGATTCCGCGCAGGCGTCCGAAGCGCTGCTCCTGCTCGCCGGCCTGCGCCAGCGCGCGGGGGAGTGGCAGCCCGCGCTGGCGACCCTGCTGCGCCTGCTGGCCGAGTACCCGTCCTCGAAGGTCGCGCTGAAGGCCAAGTCCGCCTACCTCGAGCTGGTGGATAAAAAGGCCTCGCGCAAGCAGCGCCCGGCGCTGCTCGAGCTGGCGCGTTTGCCCGACGGCGGCGAGAAGGCCGACCGGCTGTCGGCGACCTGGCGCAAGCTCGCCGAGGACGCGCCCGACGCGTTGTACGAGCCGGCCGTCGCCGCGTACCATGACTTCTCCGCGCGTTTTCCGACGCACAAAGACGGCGACAAGATGCTCGCCCAGCTCGCGCGGCTTCACTCCTTCAACAGCAAGCCCGCCGAGGCGTTGCTGGCCTGCCGCAAGCTGCTGGCGCTCTACCCCGACAGCGCGCTGCGCGCCAAGGCGCAGCTGTCCGTCGGCGACCTGTACGCCGACCACCTGCGCGACCCCAAACGCGCCATCGACGCCTATCAGGAGCTGGTCGCGGCCTACCCGGGCTCCTCCGACGTGCTGCCCGCGCTGCAGAAGTCCGCGGAGCTCTTCGAGCTCAAGCTCAAGCAATACGACCTCGCCGTGGAGATGCACGAGAAGATCGTCGCGGGCTACCCCAAAACCGCCTCGTCGCTCGACTCGCTTAAACGCGTCGCCAAGCTGCAGCGCGACCGGCTCGCCAAACCCGAGGACGCCATCAAGACGTTGTCGCGGCTCTCCACGATGCACGGCGGGCAAGACGGCGTGGACGCGCTGCTGCAGGCCGCCGATTACGCGCGCCGCGACCTCAAGGACCCGACGCGCCAGGCCGAGCTGCTGCGCAAGGTCGCCGACGACTACGCCGCCGCCCGCGAAGCGCCGCAGGCGCTGTTCGACGCGGCCGCGGTGTACGAAAACGACCTCAAGGACGCGGCCAAGGCCGTGGAGCTCTACCGTGAGGTGGATTCGAAGTTCCCGTCGCACAAGCTCGCCAAACGCGCGGCCGACCGCGCCGCGAAGCTCGGCACGACCGAGCCCTAGCTAGCTCAGCGCGAAACGCCCGAGAGGGAACGGCCGGCCGTTGAGCAGGGCCTCGACGCGGTGGCTGCCGGGGTGGTGGGTCCGCGTCGTGTGCTGCGCCAGCGACACCTTCTTGCTCACGCGCGCGCGCCCGCCCGCGGGCAGGTCCAGCGCCTTGAGCTTGAACACCTTGGGGGCGGACGCGCCGTTCGCCTTCACGAAGAAGATCCGGAAATCGGCCAACACGCGCGCGGCGCGCGGCCCGGCGTTGACCACGTCGAAGGCGACGGTCACCGAGCCGCCGATGCGCGCCCGCGCGGGCGACAACGACGCGTTTTTCACGCGTAGCGCGTCCGCCCGGCCGTAACCCAGCGCCGATAACGCGGCCGGCTCGCCGCGTTTGAGCGCGGTGCGCAGCGCGTGGCCCACCACCCAACGACGCTCGGGCGAGGCTCCCCTCAGCCAGCGTCGCGCGGTTTCAGCGAGCGTCGCGGGGTGGTCCTTGCCGATGTCGTTGAGGTTGTTGGCGACGGAGCGCCGCACGTAGAGCGACTCGTCGTCCTTCAAACGCTCGAGCAAGGCGAGCACCGGGCGCGGGTCGGCCTGGAAGGCGCGCAGGCGCGGCGCCCACGGAAGGCGCGGGCGGGTGCCTTCCGACACCAGGCGCCGCACGTGTTCGCTGGGGTCGCGGCTCCAGCGGGCGAGCCGCGCCAACGTCGTCTCTTGGTGGCGCTCGAGGTAGGGCCGGATGCTGAACTCAGCCGTGAATCGCTGGGTCAGCTCGTATTGGGCGGCCATGGACGCCTCGAAATGGTCGAGCCCGTGCTGCGCGACGAAAAAAACGTGCGGCATGTAGAGAAACGGCGCCATGCCGTTGCCGACGGCGACCGTGGTTTTGGGGCCGAGCGACGCCACCAGCACGGCCACGGCCTCCTCGTAACGCGGCGGCAGGTGAGTCTTGAGCGCGGCGGCGATTTTGCGCCCGCGCGGCATCAGCTCGAGCGCGCCGTAACCGTCGAGGGCGTCGGCGACGAACGCTTCCGCTTCGAAGCGCGGGTGGACGGCCTTGATCATCGCGGCGATGCGCCGCGGCACCTCGGGGCCGAAGTGATTCTTGAGCGGCTCAGCCATGCCGTCCGCTCCGGCCGAAGGCGAGCCCGGCGCCGATAAGGCCGGCGATGACGCAGGCAAAGTGCAAGGTCCCCAGGCCGACGAGGCCTAACAGGGGATTGCCGTCGCTAAACGGCAAAAACGGCCGGATGTCGTCGTGCATGAAACCGTCGAGCAGGGGATGGGACGCCCCGCCGACCAATCCGCCGACGAGCAGCGCCGTCGGCGTCAGCTCCGTCCGCAGGAAGGGCCAGATCTTCCCCAGCTTGTCGGTCCAACCCGGCCTCGCTCGCGCGCAGGCGGCCAACGCCGTCCCCACGGCCAGCCCGGTCGCCGTCGCGCCGATGAAGGTGTGCAGATGCGCGTGCAGGGGATAGGCGCGCCGCGCGATGTTGTACGCGGTTTCGCAATCGATGGCGACGGTCGCGGCGACGAACGCGCCCCAGGAAAAACGCCGCAGCACCAGGCCTTTGACGAGAAGGGCGGGGCCGAAGTGAAATGGGGTCAACGGCATGGTTGAACCTACTATTTCTTCGGCTGGGCGCGGTGGCGCACGCCGTCGGGGCCGAGCTCGACGAGTCCCGCGGCGATGCCCGGGCCCTTTAGGATGGCGGCGACGACGAGTTCGTTGGCGTAGCCGACGTTGTGGCGGTGCAGGTTGTACTTGTGGAACTTTCCGCACATCTCGACGCGTTCCCCGGGCAACACAGGGGGGAAGCTCCCGAAGGCGAAGAACTCGAGTTTGCCCGTCCCATCGTCGAGCTGGCCGCGAAACAGGTGTTTGCCCGTCACGCGCCCGACCTTGTTCTCGGTGACGGTCGGCAGGCCGACCACGCAGAAGTGGTGCCCGTTGGCGCGGTCGCGGTTCTTGAGAATCACGCCGATCTTCACGATGGGCTCGACGGAGGGCGCGGGGTCCCCGGCGGCGACGGCGCCGGCGAGCAGGAGGAGCAGAGCCGCGAGGGTCGTCATCGGCCTGATGCGTCCCCTGATTTCAGATCCAGGCCGTTCTGTAAAACCCGCTCGCCGGTCAACGCCGCGGCGGCGATGACGGCGGAGGCGAAGGAGGCGACGAGGCCCATGACGACGCCGCCCGCGTGGTCGTCGCTGTCGCCCAGGACGATGAAGACCACTCCTAACACGACGAAGCCGATTAATGCGACCGCGCAGAACCTGATCGTCCGCAAGGCCTTTACGTTCGCCGGCGTGAAGGCCTGAGCTCGGCCGATATTTCCGAGCACCTTGAAGGCCTGGTAAAGCGCCGTGAAGAACGAAGTGGACGCGAGATAGGCGTACGCCAGGAAGGGGTCTTTGAAGTAGATCTCGAAAAGCGACGCGTGCGCGTTGCGGCCCTCGACGTGCGGCTCCCCGAGGAGGAAAACCAAAGCGCCGACGCCGATTAGCGCGATGGTCGCCTGCAGAAAAATCGTCGGGCCTTTTTTCATGCGATGGCTAGCCTTATTAGGCTGAGCGGCATTATCCGGCTCAATTGGGCGATATAACGAAGTATAGTGGGAAAATAAAGACTATTCCATGGTAGCGTCGGAATATTTCGGGGGCGAACGCTGAGGTTAAAAGCGACGCTGCGGCAATCGAAGCACCTCCTGCGCCGGCGCAACATGATTATCGTTAGTAACTGGCGCTAGCGCTAGTGGTTATCGTTAGTATTATTATCGTTAGCAACACGCCGACGGCTTTGTGGTTATGGCTTTGATTTCCTAGAATCCGGGTATGCCCGCCAAGCCCGCCAAAGCCGCCCCGACGAAGGCCGCCGAAGCCGACCCGTATAAGAAGCTGGGGTCGCAGCGCCTGTTCAAGATCCACGAGTTGATGGTGCGCGCCCGTCTGCTCGAGGAGCGGCTCATCAAGATGAGCAAGGGCGGCGACGGGTTCTTCTGGATCGGCGGCCCCGGCGAAGAGGCGTTCAACGTGCCGCTCGGCCTGCAGGTCAAGAAGGGGCACGGGGTCGATCACGATTTCCTGCACCTGCATTACCGTTCCTCGGGCATCGTGCTCGCCATGGGCGCCAAACCCATCGACACCATCCGCCAGATGCGCTCGGTGGGGACCGACCCGTATTCGAAGGGGCGCAACTTCGTCAACCACTACGCCATCCCCGAGCTCAACGTCGTGCCCGTCGCGCCGACCATCGAGACGCAGTATTCGACGGTGATCGGCACCGGCATCGCGCACGCGCGGGCCAAGACGGACGCGGTGTCCATCGTCAACGGCGGCGACGCGGGCACGGCCGAAGGCGACTTCCACTCCTGCCTCGTCTGGGCCAACCGCCCGGCGCTGCCGCTCCCCATCCTGATCATCGTCGTCAACAACGGCTACGGCATCTCCACCGAGATGCGCGCCCAACACGGCGAGAAGCACATCTCCGACTGGGCCAAGGTTTTCCCCGACATGCCGGGCAAGACCATCAACGGCAACTCCGTCGTCGAGTCGTGGGCCGCGCTCGAAGAAGCGTTCGCCTACGTCCGCAAGAACCGCCGCCCCTACCTGCTCGAGGCCCGCACGAGCCGCCTCTACGGCCACTCGTCGTCCTCGGGCGCCAACCGCATCCCGGAGCCCGACTGCATCGAGCTCGTCGAGAAGGCGATGGTCGAGCGCGGCATGGCCAAGGCCGCTGATTTCAAGAAGGTGTGGGACCGCGAAGCCGCCGCCATCGACGAAGCCCACAAGCAGGTGAAGGCCGAGTCCTTCCCCAAGCCCGAGTCGGTCTGGGAGGACGTCTTCGCCGACGGCCTGCCGCCGAGCTACCCGACCAAGGGAGGGTCCTGACATGGCGAACATGGCCCAGGCCATCCGGATGGCCCTGCACTACGGTGAGAAGAACCTCGGCGTCACGGAGATTTTCGGCGAGGACGTCGGCCCGCCCTTGGGCGGCGTGTTCACCGCGACTCAGGGCCTGGAGCGCTCCTGGAACGCGCCTTTGGACGAGCGCGGCATCATCGGCGCGGCGCTCGGCCTCGCCTGGGCCGGCGGCCGTCCCGTGGCCGAGATCCAGTTCGTGGACTACATCTTCAACGTCATCGACATGCTCAAGCTCGCGGCCAACGGCCATTGGGCCTCGGGCGGGCGTTATAAGACGCCGATGGTCGTGATGACCCCGACCGGGTCCGGCATCCACGGCTCGCTGTATCACTCGCACTCGTTCGACTCGATGGCCGCCAAGCTGCACGGCATGAAGGTGGTGTGCCCTTCGACTCCGCTCGACGCCTACGGCCTGATGATCTCGGCCATCAAGAGCGACGATCCCGTGCTTTTCCTTAAACCCAAGGCGCTGCTGCGCTCCAAAGGCGAGGAGCTCATCCCGGGCGAGCCCGCCGACGAGAAGGCGCTCCACGAGATGATCGACGCGCCTTTGGGCGACCGGTCCAAGTGGAAGGCCAAGTGGCCGAAGACCACGGACTACTCAGTCGAGATCGGCAAGGCCAAGATCACTCACCCCGGCACCGACGCCACCGTCATCACCCACGGCCGCATGGCGCCGCTGTGCCTGGCCGCGGCGCGCAAGCTCGCGGCCGCCGGACAGGGCTCCGTCGAGGTGCTCGACCTGCGCTCGTTGATTCCCTACGACTGGGAAGCCATCAAGGCGTCGGTCGAGAAAACCGGCCGCGTGGCCTTCATCAACGAGGAGACCGAGATCTGCAACCTCGGCGAGCATCTCATCCGCCGGTTGGTGGATGAGATGTTCTACAAGCTGAAGGTGCGCCCGCGCCTGCTCGCGGGCAAAGCCACGCCCGGCATCGCGCTTTCGCCCAACCTGGAGTACTTCATCCAGCCCCAGGGCCCCGACGTCGAGCGCTGCATGGCCGAGCTGCTGGCCGAGCCGGCCTAGCTACCAGGCGGCCTGGTCGGCCAAGACCTCGGGCAGCGCCGTCGCCCGCAGGTGGCGCATGCGGTCCTCGGGCTCCGGGTGCAGCTCGGTGGACACGAAGCCGGGCTCCGCGCGCATGGCCGCGCCTCGCTCGAACAGCTTCTCGGCGACGCGCGCGTCGAACCCCGCGGCCGACGCCAGGCGCATCGCGCGCTGGTCGGCCTCGTATTCGCTGGCGCGCGCCATCAGCTTGAGTCGCTCGCGCGGCGCCGCCATCTCGACGACGAAACGTTTGTAGTCGGGCGGGTTGAGCACGCAGCGCACGGGGCGCTTCTTCCACTCCCGGTACATCGCGCAGAACGCCTCCACGTAGCGGGGGCCGTGGCGCATCTCGAGATGGGCGACCTCGTGCGCCATGATGAAGGCCGCTTCGTCGAGCGTCTTGGCGTAGAGATAGAGCCGCGGCGTCCAGTAGATGACGGCGGTGTCGAGCGTGTTCTCGTCGGTGCGCGCGTCCAGCGTGCCGGCCGACGCGTTGCGCAGATGCCCCGGCACGCCCAGCACCGGTTTGCCGTCCACGTCCTCGCCTTTGAGCCCCGGCGCGTAGTAGCGCAGCCGCACCGTGTCGCGTCCGGCGTAGCGGGACACGGCCAGGATGCGGCGCGTCGCGTCCGCGATGGCCCGCGTCGTGGGCAAGGCGCTCTCCTCGGCGCCGGCCGACGAGGCGAGCAGCAGCACGACGGCCCAGGCGGTCATCGGTTCAGTGTGGCCCGGGACGCGGCTTCGCGCCAGGGGTGGGTCAGGCCTTCACGAACTCGACGAGCAGGTTGTCGGTCGGGTCGCCGCCTTGGGCCAACGGGCGGCCCTGGCGGCGGAAGCCCGACTTGGAGAGGATCTCGCTCCATTCGGCGATGGAGCGGAAGTGGCGCAGCTGGGCGTGGTTCTCCTCCCAGGTCAGCTTCACGCCCGCGTTGAACACGTCGTGGGCCAGCGCCACCATATCGGTCATGCTTTTATTGGGCACGTCGTGGTCGCGCAGCACCAGACGCCCGCCGGGCTTGAGCACGCGTCGGATGGAGGCGATGAAGCCGCCCAGCCTGTCCTTGGGAGAATGGTGGAAGCCGATGTAGTTGCCGACCAGGTCCACGCTGTTGTCGGGGACGCGGTCGGGCGGCAGCGGGTCGTAGTTGCCGAGCGGGAGGAAGGAGCCGAGCTTGGCTAGGCCGCCGCGCTCCATCAGGTCCACGGGCGAATAAGACGGCTCGTAGTCGTTGACGATGAACACGGGCCCGGTGATACGCGCGCGTTTGCGCAGCAGGCTGATGTAGCGCGCGGGGCTGCCGATCTCGATGTAGCCGTCCACGGCGGGCGCGGGCCCGAGGAACTCGAGCGTCTGGCGGACCATCTCCTGCTTCTGGACCTTCAGGGCGGGCAGGGCGTAGGTGACGGGCGACAACAGGCTGCCGATGCCCGGCAGCTTCTCCTGCAGGCCGAGATACACCGCCTTGTCGGTTTTGCGTTCGGCCACGAGGTCGATGATGAGCTGGTGGAACTTATCTTCAGGGTAGAGGTTGAAGACGACCTGAAGAAAGCGGAAGAACTTGTCGCGCTGCTTCTCGTCGCCATAGACGGCGGCGAAGTTGCCCGGCCCGTCGTCGGCGAGCGCGGACAACGCCGCGGCCCACGCGCGCGAGGACAGCAGCGGCAGCGCGGACAACGCGCGCAGGAGGAAGGCGCGGCGCGACAACGCGTCAGTAGTCGTAGGCGTGTTCAAGCTGGGCTCCTTCGCGGGGCAACTCGTTGACGGCGGCGGAAAGCGAGGCGACGGGCAGCAGGACGGCGTGGCGCCGCCAGCCCGGGCGCGTGAGCACGCGCCAGCGGCCGACGGGTTCGCCCCACGTCGGGGCGCCGGTCCAGCCTGCGGCCGCGATGACGGTGACCAGGATGCGCCGGTTGCCGGCGATTTCGATGAAGCGGACGCCGGAGCGCGCGAGCTCGGCGGACGCCGCCTGGAAGCCTCGGTAGCGCGGCAGCTCGATGAGCCAGCCTTGCGCCCCGAAATTCTCCAGCACCTTCACGCCGGGGCCGGCGGGTTTGGGGCCTGCGACCCAGGCGCGGATGGTTAGGTCCTCGGGCGCGTAGGCGGCGCCGGTCATCTTTTTGACGGCTTTGGCCCAGATCGCTTTGGCGCCCAGCTCGAGCCCGACGGCCAGCCGCCGCTCGACGCCGCGCAGGCCGCCGCCGGCGGAGCGGTCGAGGAACTCGCGGCGGCGCGTCATGAAGGGGAACTCGTACCAGGGCAGGTCGTGAAGGAAGGCGGCGTAATCGGCCGCGGCCATGGCCGACGCGGCGTCGGCGGCGCCGGGCGACGAGAGCGCCAGGGCCAAGGCGCCGAGCGTTTTTTCATAGGCGCCCTGGGCGCCGTATTCGACGGCGAAACACGCGCCGATGAAGGCGATCATCACCTGGTAGCCGGTGTTGGACGGGTAGCGCCCCGCCAGCGCGGTTTTGACGGCGCGGCGCATGGACCAGAACTGGCGCACGGAGGCGAGATAGGGGAAGGCGCCCGGGGCCTTGCCCGCGGCGAGCCAGGCGGCGCGCTCCTCGGCGCTATAAACGATGTACCACTCCGGCAAGGTGAGCAGGCTTTGCTCCTCGGGGCGGCGCCAGTCCTTGCGGTTCTCCAGCTTCGCGCGCACGGCCGCGGCGGCGGCGTCCGGCGCGGGCGGGGGGAAGTAGCGGTCCCACAAGGAGTTGCGGAAGCGGTAGCCCGGGTCGAGCTTCTTCTTGAGCGCGAACCACTCTTTGGCGCGCGGGTAGGCGCGGTGGAACTGGTCGTCGCGCGGATGCCATTGATACGGCAGGTAATAGGAGCCGCCCACCGACAGCGCCGCGTCCACGAGCTCGCGCGTCCAGACGCCGACGTGGGTGCGCTCGTGGCGCGAGGTGCCCTGCTCGTAATACACGACGAAGGCGAAACATTCGACGCGCGCCCAGGAGAGGTAGGACCCGGTGTCGGGCAAGGCGTGGCGGATGGACACGTTGAGCACGTTGGCGCGGTGGCGGCGGAAGATCTCGGCCATCAGCGGGACGAAGTCGGCGAAACGCCCGACGGGGATGAAGTACTCCTGCAGGACGTAGGTGGACTCCTTTCGCGAGGGCGGCTCAAGCTCGGCGACGTCGTAGCTGGCCTCGTAGTTGCGCCAGACCACGGGCCGCGCCTTCAGGCGCACCGGGTCCAGGGCCTTCTCGCGCAGGCGTTTGGCGTAATCGCGTTTGGTGAGCCAGAACTGCATGACGCGGGTGAAGAGATGCGGGCCTTTTTTCTGGAGCCGGTCGCGCACGGTGACGGGTTTGTCCGTGCGCGAATACGTGGTCGCCATGACGCGGCCGTAGTCCGGCGGGTAGATGTCGGCGTTGTGGAACACGGCGGTTTTCGAGCCGCGGATGTTCTTCGCGAACCAGGCGGGGTAATCGGCCAGCGCCATCCCTTCGGAGGTCCGCTCCAAGGCCTCGTTGCGCTCCACCTCGAGCACGGCCGACACGATGACGCCGACCCCGCCGTAGCCGCCGATGGCGGCGTGGAACAACTCCGGGCTTTTCTGGCGGCTCGCCTCGACCAGGCGACCATCGGGCAAAACGAGCTTGAGCGAACGCACGGCGCGGATCAGCGGGCCTTGGTTGACGTAGCGGCCGTGCACGTTCACCGAGAGCGAGCCGCCCACCGTGAAGTTGGCGTAGGACTGCATGATTTTAAGCGACAGGTCGTGGCGGTCCAAGGCCTCCTGCAGCTTTCGCCAGGTCGCGCCGGCCTCGGCTTCGACGGTGAGGGCCGCCGTGGAGATGGACAGGACCTTGTCCATGCCGCGCATGTCGATTTGGAGGCTGCCGGGGGCCGCGGTCTGGCCGCCCATGCTGTAACGCCCCCCGCCCACCGACACCGGCCCCGGGTGGCGGCGCACGAGCGCCTGGACGTCTTCGACCGTGCGCGGGCGCGCGACGCGTTCGACCTCGACGGGATAGAGCCGCGTGACCTCCTCGATGACGGCGGCGCGCGCGGGCGCCGCCAAGGCGAGCAGGAGCAGGGAAAGCCTCGTCACGGCACCCAATATATATGGAAAGCGGCTGTCGCGCCAGGGGAGGCCTTAGGGGCCGTAGTCCACCGCGAAGAACCCCGGGATGACCTGGCAGTCCTTCGCGACGGAGAGCCTGTCGCCGGCGTAGCTCCAGCAACGCGAGTGCAAGACCTCGGGCACGCCGAAGGCCACCTTCCCGTCTCGGTCTGCGTGGATGACGGCGGCGCCGACCTTGCGTTTGTCGCCGCGGCGCGGGCAGTCCTCATCGTAGTCCTGCCAGCTCACCGCGCCCACGACCTGGCCCGAACACGCCGACACGATGGGACCGCCCGACATGCCCGCGATGTCGTACGTCGCGTCCGGGCAATCCAATACGTAGCTGGCGTTGGCGGAGTCGTTGAGCGTTTCGGCGTAGCCGACCATGACGCAGCGCAAGGTCGCGTAGCGCCCGAGCGTGGCCGGGAAACCGGCGATGAGCACCTCCTCGCCCAGCCGCGGCGCGGCGGCGGCCGGGGCCGCGGCGAGCGTCGCGTCGTTGGACGCCGGCGACATCACGAGGTCGTTGCCGACGTCGAAACGCCCCGGCAACACGCTGAAGTCGAAGGCGCGGCGGCCGGACCTCATGCGATTGAGGAGGAAGCGGCGGCGCAGGTCGGGGGGCGCCGGTTTTTTGGCGCAGCCGGAACCGTTGCCGGGCGCGGCCCGTTCGGGCACGTGGTGCGCGGTGACCAGCCAGCCGCCGGACGCCGCGTCGGCGATGAAAAAGCCGCTGCCCTGGTCGGCGCCCGAACGCAGGCGCAGGGTCGCCGCGCGCGTTTTGGCGGCGACCTCGGCGGGAGCCAGGCAGGCCGCCGACGCCGCGTCCGCGCCCGCGCACAACGCCGCCGCCAGCAGCAGGACGCGCTCACGCCGTTAGTATGGCCCCGGGGCGCGCCCGGCGCCAGGGGCGAAGTGGTAGAATGCGCCCATGAGCACCGACGACAAAGACCTCGGCTTCGCCACCAAGGCCGTCCACGCCGGACAGGCCCCCGATCCCAGCACGGGCGCCATCATGACCCCCGTGTACCTCACGTCCACCTACGTGCAGGAGTGGCCGGAGAAGCACAAAGGCTACGACTACGCGCGCACGGTGCACCCCACGCGCCAGGCCCTCGAGAAGAACCTCGCGGCGCTCGAAGGCGCGGCCCACGGCCTGTGTTTCGCCTCCGGCATGGCGGCGACGACCACGGTCGTGCAGGCCCTGTCCTCCGGCGACCACGTCGTCTGCGGCAACGACCTCTACGGCGGCACCTACCGCGTGTTCACCAAGGTCTTCGCGCGTTTCGGGCTCACGTTCACCTTCGTGGACACCAGCGACCTCAAGGCCGTCGAGGCGGCGCTCAAACCCAGCACCAAACTCGTCTGGGTCGAGACCCCGTCCAACCCGTTGCTGAAAATCACCGACCTGCGCGCGCTGTCGGCGCTCGCGCATAAGAACGGCGCGAAACTGGTCGTCGATAACACCTTCGCGTCCCCCGCGCTGCAGCGCCCGTTGTCGTTGGGCGCCGACGTGGTCGTGCATTCGACGACCAAGTACCTCGGCGGCCACTCCGACGTGGTCGGCGGCGCCGTCCTCACCTCCGACGAGGCGTTATACAAGGAATACAAGTTCCTGCAGAACGCCGTGGGCGCCGTGCCCGGCCCGCTCGACTGCTTCCTCGTGCTGCGCGGCACCAAGACCTTGCCCCTGCGCCTGGAGCGCCATTGCGAGAGCGCGATGACGGTGGCCAAACACCTGCTCGCCCATCCCGAGGTGTCGAAGGTCCACTACCCCGGCCTGCCGCATCACCCGGGCCATGAAATCGCCAAGGCGCAGATGTCCGGCTTCGGCGGCATGATCTCCTTCGAGCTCAAAGGCGACCTCGAACGCGCCAAACGCATGATCTCGTCGTGCGAGGTGTTCTCGCTGGCGGAGAGCCTCGGCGGCGTGGAATCGCTCATCGGCCACCCCGCGTCCATGACGCACGGCTCGATTCCCCGCGAGGAGCGGCTCAAGGCCGGCCTCGCGGACGGGCTCATCCGACTGTCGGTCGGCATCGAGGACGTCAAAGACCTGCTCGCCGACCTCGACCGCGCGATCACGCGCAGCCTGAAGGCTTAAGGCCGCGACAGGGCGGTGACGGCGGCGCCGAGCACCGGGTCGTAAGGCGCGGCGGGCCCGGCGCTGTAGAGCTCGTTCATGATGCCGTCCATCACGGCGGCCTGCTCCGAGTCGGTGACGTTGACCGCGATGTCGGGGCGCACGCCGCCGGATCCCGGCACGTTGCGCCCGGTCGCCGCGTCGTGGCGTCCGTTGATGGAGCGTCCGCTCGGGCCGAACCAGCCGCCGCCCGTGATTTTCGCGCCGGTGCCGTCGGGCGCGCGGCCGACGATTACTCCCAGGCGCTCGACGGGAATCTCGGTGGGGATCACGCTCTGGAAGGTGCCTTTGCCGTAGCTCTGCCAGCCCACGACGGTCGCGCGGGCGTGGTCCTGCAGCACGAGGGCGAGGATCTCGCTGGCGGAGGCGGAATGCGTGTCGATGAGCACGGCCACCGGCATGTCGCGGAACATCCCGTCGCCGTCCACGGTCGCGCGTTCGATGACGATGCCTTGGGCGCGGGTGGTGGTGATCTCCTGGCGGTCGCGCAGGAACTCGGACGCGATGGACTGCACCATCGGCAGCGAGCCGCCGGGGTTGCCGCGCACGTCGATGATGAGCTTGCGCGCGCCCGAGGCGCGCAGGGAGTGGATGCGGGTGAACACCTCGGCGTCCACGCCGTCGGTGAAGCTCGCGAAATACACGTAGCCGATGGACGGGGCCGCGAAGCGCGAGAACGAATTGGGGCTGCTGACGTGGCGGCGGGTGACCGTCGCGTCGTATTCCTGGCCGGCGCGCAGCACGCGGATGGACACCGTGGTGTTGGGCACGCCGCGCAGGCGCTGCACGGCCTGGTCGAGCGGCATGCCGGCGGCCGGGACGCGGTCGATGGCGATGATGATGTCGTCGCGGCGCAGGCCCGTGGCGACGGGGCGGCCGTTCTGGCTGAGCACGGCCGCGGCGGCCGGCGAACCGGGCAGCGGGCGAGAGACCTTCACCCCCAGCGGGTCGGGGCCGATGTGGGCGCCGATGCCCACGAAGCCGGCGTTGCGCTGGTGCTCCAGGAGCTGCCGCCAGGCGTTGCGGTTGAGGTACTGGGTGTGCGGGTCGTCGGCGGTCATGATCATGTTGCGCAGGAGATGGTCCACGCCGGTCTCGAATTCGGCGGCGGTGGGGCGGGCGGTCGCGGGGAAAGACGCTCGGAAGCCGACCTCGAAGGCGTCGAGGCGGCGGTTCCATTCCGCGCGCGTGATCGGCGTGCCGGAAACCATGTCCGCGCGGGCCATGACGTTGACCACGCGATAAACGAGCGCGTCGTCGATGCCGGGCGCGGCGCCGGTCTGCCCCGACATCACGCGCGCCACGCGCAGCATGTCGGCCTGGGTCAAGGTGGGCGGGGAGGTCGGCAGGCGGCGGCGGCCGCTGTCGTCGGTGCGGAACTTGATCGGCTCGAACAACGACTCCGCGCCGGGGTTGTCGAACCAGACGGCGGGCGTGACGACCGAGGCGAAGGCGGCGGGGGCGGCGAGGAGGAGGACGAGGAGGAGGCGCGCGAAGAGGGGCATAAGCGCAGTTTAGACGATTCTCGTCGTGGCGGTCTGGGCCGATGAGCCCCCGACGGGCGGGCCAGAGGTCCTAGGGTTTCACGCCGAGGGCGTCGAGGCTGCGCGCGGCGTCTTCGTGGCCGGGGTCCAGGCGCAGGGCGGCGCGCAGGTCGGCGGCGGCTTCCTCTTTAAGGCCCGCGAGCGCCCGGCTCACGCCGCGGTCGGCGCGCACTCCGGCGTCTTGCGGCGCGGCGGCGACGAGCGCGTCGAACAAGGGCAACGCTTCGCGGTGGCGGCCGGCCGCCTGCAAGGCTCGCTGCTGCGCAACGGCGTTCGGCGAGCGGCGCGGCGACCAGCAGCCGTGTCGAAGCGATCTCGCAGCGCGGCGACCGCCCACGCGACAGCCGCAGCGCGACGTGCGCAGAGTCGCCCGCGACGGCGAGCGCCGCGTCGAAGGCGGCGTCGTTCGGACCCGGCAGCCGGCCAGCAGCAGCGCCGCGCCGGCCAGCGCCACCATCGCGGGCAGCGGCCGCGCCGCGGCGGCCGCGGCGAGGGCGGGGAGCGCGGCCTGCGCGCCTTTCGCGTGCAGGCGCGCCAGGCCCGTGGCCCACGCCCAAGCGCCTTCGTCGATGCCGAGCGCGGCCGTGCCCCAGGCGCGCCGGAACCCCGGTTGGGCGGCGACGCGCGCCTTCGCGGCGTCGAGCCCCCGTCGAGCGCCGCGGGGTCGTCGCGCAGCACGCGTTCGAAGGCCAGCACGACGGCCGGCGGCGGCGCGCCGCGCCCGGCCGAGCCGAGGGCGGCGACGGCGTAGGAGGCGAGCGCGTCGCCGCGCGCGACCGGCGCGGCCGGCAGGCGGGCCAGCGCCGCGTCGTCCCAGGGCAGCTCGCGCCAGCGCGGGGCCGCGCGCGCGCCGGCGAGCACGGCGCGCATGGCGAGCTCGTGGCGGGCGGCGGTCCAATGCACCGCGTCGTCGAAGTCGCCGTAGCCCGGCGCCCCGGGCAGGGCCGCGCGGCGGAACGCCGCGTCGACGTCGGCCGTCGCCGCGCCCGCGCGGCGGGCCGCGGCGGCGAGCGTCTCGCGGCACGGCGCGGAGCAACGGCCGACGAAAGCGGACGCGGTCGAGCGCGGATAAATCCGGGCGCGGCCTTGCGCGGCCTTGCCTTCGCGGGCCAGGCCGCGCGCGTCGAGCACGGCGGCCAACGACGCGCCTTCGCGGCGGCCGGCGAACAGGGGCGCCCACGCGCGCGCGCGCGCGCCGTCGCCGGCGAGCTGGGCGCGCCAGCCCGCGAGGAAATCCGGGTCCCGCGGCCACGACGCCCCGAGCGGGTGCTCGGCGTTGAGCGGCGGGAGCACGACCACGGCGGGCACGCCGGCGGACGTCAGCGCGCCGAGCATGGCGTCCACGCGGCGGGCGAACGTCGCGTGCAGGCGCGCGCGCCGGGCTTCGACCTCGTCGGAGGTCGGCGCGGGCCCGTCCGGGCGCAGCCGCGCGGCCCATGCGCCCAGCCGCAGGCGCCACAACGGGAGCAGAGGGGCGTCGTCGCGTTCGTTGTGGCCGGTCATCAGCACGACCAGGTCGGGCTCATAGAGGAGCAGTTCGTTGACCAGTCGCTGCTCGCGCTCGCTTTCATAGCCGCCTTGTCCGCAGTTGATGACCTCGACGTCGCGCCCGGGCAGCGCCGCGGCGAGCAGGCGCGGCAGGTCGCGCGGGTGGTCCTGGTGCAGGGCCGCGATGGAGCCGCCGACGACGAACACGCGCAGCCGGCCCGCGGGTTTGGGCGTCACGAAGCCGCGCGCGTTCGAGCCGGCGCGTCGGGGCTTGAGGTAGCCCGGGTCCGCGGGGTCGGCCGCGAAATAAGGGCGCAGGGGCGACTCGTAGAAGTAGTCGCGCGCCGGGTCCGGGGCGCAGCCCGCGGCGGCCAATGAAAGCAAAGAAGTCAGGAGTGCGCGGCGCACGGCCGATTATCGCATTTCGCCGCATCTTGACCGAAAGGGGGTGAGGGGCTACACTGCCGGGGTGAGCGAGGAAGAGGAATACACGACGCCGCTGGGCGCGCCGGGCGATAAACTCGTCTTCGTCGTGGACGACGACCCGCTCATCCGCGACCTGCTGGAGCTGACGGTCACCGGGGCCGGCTTCAAATACGCCTCCGCGGTCAACGGCCACGACGCCACCGGCAAGCTCGAGACGCTCGAGCCTCACCTCATCATCACCGACCTCATGATGCCCGGCCAGGGCGGCTACGAGTTCCTGCGCTCCCTGCAGGGCACTGCGGGCGGGCGCCTGCCCGTCATCGTCGTCACCGCCAGCCAGCTCGACGCCTCCACGGTGAAGATGATCAAGCAGGAGGCCAACGTGGTGGAGTTCGTCAACAAACCCATCAAGATGGCCCTGCTCATCGGCGCGCTGCATAAACACCTGCGCACCTCCCCGCTGCCCGCCGGCTCGCGCGGGCTCAACGACCGCTGACGCGCAAGTGGTAGAATCGGCGCCATGAGCGCCGTCCTCGAAGCCCGCGGCCTGGTCAAACGTTACCCCGGCGCCTCCTCGGACGCGGTGGCCGGCCTGTCGCTGTCGGTGCCCGAGGGGACCTGCCTGGGCCTGCTCGGCCCCAACGGGGCCGGCAAAACCACCACCGTCGAGATGATGGAGGGCATCCTCGCTCCCGACGCCGGCCAGGTGCTCTACCGCGGCGAACCCATCGGGGAGGCGTTCCGCGCGGCGGCCGGCATCCAGTTCCAGGAGACCGCCTTGCCCGACCATCTGCGCGTGGGCGAGGTGCTCGACCTGTTCGGGCGGCTCTACACCAAGCGCCTGCCGCGCGAGGAGCTGGTGAAGCTGTGCGGGCTCGACGACCTGCTGGCGCGCGACGCGCGCAAGCTGTCGGGCGGGCAGCGCCAGCGCGTGCTGCTCGCGCTCGCCTTGGTCAACGACCCGGACATCGTGTTCCTCGACGAGCCGACCACGGGCCTCGACCCCCAGGCGCGACGCAACTTCTGGGGCTTAGTCGAGCTCATCCGCTCGCGCGGCAAGACCATCCTGCTCACCACGCACTACATGGAGGAGGCCTACGAGCTGTGCGACGAGGTCGCCATCGTGGACCGCGGCCGCATCATCGCCCAAGGCGAGCCCGACGTCCTCCTTAAGAAGCACTTCGACGGGGTGACCATCGAGCTGCCCAAGGCGGACTTCCGCGCGGGCGCGGACCTGCCCGGGGAGCGCCGCGAGCGCGACGGCTTCATCGAGGTGATGACCTCCGACGTGGACGCGGCCCTGGCGGCGCTGAAGGCCGGCGGCTCGCGCCTGGAGCACCTGCGCGTGCGCCCGCGCACGCTCGAGGACCTGTTCCTCGCGCTCACGGGCCGGGAGCTGCGCGAATGATCTCCCCGCGGCGCTTCTGGGCGGTGTTCACGGCGCGCAACATCGAGTTCTTCCGCGACCGCGGCGCGCTCGGCTGGAACCTGCTGTTCCCGTTCTTCGTCGTGTTCGGCATGGCCTTCGCGTTCTCGGGACGCGGGCAGGACGTGTTCATGGTGGGCGTGGCGGGCGACCCGGCCGCGCTCGCGCCCGGCTTCGCCTCGACGCGGCACGTGAAGTTCGTGACCTTCGAGTCGCAGGCCGACGCGCTGCGCAAGCTGCGCCACCACCAGGTGGACCTGGTCGTGCGCCCGGGCCGCGACGCCGAATACTGGCTCAACGACTCCTCGCCCAAGGGTTACCTCGTCGAGCGCGTCATGCTCGGCGCCGACCCGGGCGCCAAGGCGCCGCGGCGCGGCGTCGTCGAAGGCCGCCCCATCCGCTACGTGGACTGGCTGGTCTCGGGCCTGCTCGCGATGAACATGATGTTCTCGGCGCTGTTCGGGGTGGGCTACGTCATCGTGCGTTATCGCAAGACCGGCGTGCTCAAACGCCTGCGCGCCACGCCGTTGGCCGCCGTCGAGTTCCTCGCCGCCCAGGTCGCCTCGCGGCTCATCCTGCTGATGGCCGTCTTCGCCGTCGTCTATCACGGCGCGGACTTCTTCCTGGATTTCCAGCGGCTCGGGTCCTTGTTCGACCTCTACGTCATCTTCCTCGTCGGCGCGACCTGCCTGGTGTCGCTCGGCCTGCTCGTCGCCGCGCGCGTCACCAGCGAGGAGCTGGCCGGCGGCGCGCTCAACCTGCTGTCGTGGCCCATGATGTTCCTGTCGGGCGTCTGGTTCTCGCTCGAAGGCGCCCCGCCCGCCCTGCAGGCCGTCGCCCACGCCTTTCCTCTGACCTACGTGATCGAGGCGTCGCGCGCGGTCATGACCGAAGGCGCGACCTTGGCCCAGGTGTCTCCCCAGCTCTTCACCCTCGGCGGCATGACCTTCTCCTTCCTCGCCCTCTCCGCCTACTGGTTCCGCTGGGAGTAGTTAACGAGAGCGCCGGTCCCTTTCGTTGACGATACGAGCCGTCTTGGCGAGCTGCTCCCAGGATTCGAGCTGGGCGGTTTCGCGTTCGAGGGCTTCGGCGTCGAGGGCGCCGCGCCACGGGACCCAGGAGAGGGCGGCGCGGCGGGCGGGGACGGCTTCGCGGGCGGCGGCGAGTTTGGCGATGACGGCGTCGAGGGCTTCGGCGCGGCCGTCGGGCGAGGACGCGGCGCGGAGCTTGGCGGCGGCGGCGTCGAGGCGGACGCTGAGGCCGAAGCGCGGGGGCAGCGGCACGGGGTCGTCGGGCGGGCCGGAGAGCTCGGTGAAGGCCGTGGTCGCGACCCCGGGCTCCTTGGCCGAATAAGGCAGCACGGCGAAGTCCACGCGGTTCTCCTCGCGCGTGCGGCCGCAGACCTCGTCGCCGTGGCGCACGCACAAGTCGCGGCCGCCGAGCAGGTCGAGGAACAGCCGCGTCTCCGGGTCGTCGGGCGTGGCGCCGAGGTCCCCGAGCGCCACGAACGTGGCCGAGGAGGACAACGCGCGGACGAACTCGGCGACGGCGGCGAGCTGCCCGGTGCGCCGGGCCTCGGCCGGGCCCAGGCCGGGCTCCACGCGCACCGAGAACAGCGCGAAGGTCCCGGACGGCGCGGCGACGCGCGCGGCGAGCGCGCCGTAGCCGTCGCCCAGGCGCAGCACCGCGGTGGATTCCAGCGGATGGCGGCTCGTCAGCGCGAGGCCCGTGGC
This sequence comes from uncultured Elusimicrobia bacterium, assembly GCA_965283875.1. Classification (GTDB taxonomy): domain Bacteria; phylum Elusimicrobiota; class Elusimicrobia; order UBA1565; family UBA9628; genus GWA2-66-18. Next base: position 1,796,382 of record CBDIQC010000001.1, read on the forward strand.
CGCGTCGAAGGCGACGCCGCCGTGGCCCGCGCCCGCGGCCAGCGCGTCGGCGTCCTCGCGCCGCCACAGCTCCTGGAACGCCGCGGCGTCGGGCTTGGCCGCGGCGAGGCCGGCGACGAGGGCCTCGCGGCGCGACGGCCAGCCCTGGTGGACGCGCCGTGGCCCGGCGACGTTGAAGGTGAGCAGGACGAGGACCGCGGCCGCCTTCATAGGAATTTCCCGGTCCAGACGGAGACTGCGCGCCCGTCGAGGCTCATGCGGGAACGAGTTTGCCGAGCACGCGCGGCCCCGCCGCGCCCGTGGCCGTGGGCGCGTTGTTGGTTCTGCCCTGCGCGGCGCGCGCGGCGAGCCAGGCGAAACAAGCGGCTTCCTTGGCCATCACGGGCAGGCCGCGCGAGGCGGTGGTCGTCGCGCGCGCGGGGGCGAACAGGGCCTTGAAGCGGCGCATGAGATGAGCGTTGAGCGCGCCGCCGCCGGAGACGACGAGCTCGGACACGGGGCCGGGCGCGTGTTCGACGACGCCGAGCCAGACCGACACGGCCGTCAGCTCGGCGAGCGTCGCGAGGACGCCGGGCAGGTTGTCGCGCGTCGGGCGCGGGAAGTGTTTGGCGAGGAAGGCGGGGCCGAAGGTCGTGCGGTCGAGCGACTTGGGCGCGGGACGCAGGAAATAAGGCGCGCGCAGGACGCGGCGCAGCACGGCGTGGTCCACGCGCCCCGACGCGGCGAGGCGCCCGCCGGCGTCGTATTCGCGGCGCCCTCCGGTGGCGCGGCGCACGGCCTCGTCCATCAGCGCGTTGCCGGGGCCCGTGTCGAAGGCGGCGTGCAGGCGCCCGCCGCCGACCAACGAGACGTTGGCGATGCCGCCGACGTTGAGCACGGCCTTGAGCGGTCCGCGGCCGTAGAGGAACAGGTCGAAGGCGGGCACCAGCGGCGCGCCCTGCCCGCCGGCGGCCATGTCGCGCGGTCGGAAGTCGGCGACGGTGAGCACGCCGGTGCGTTCGGCGATGACGGCGGGCTCGGCGATCTGGAGGGTGTTGGCCGGGGCCGCGTCGGGCCCGTGCCAGACGGTCTGGCCGTGCGAGCCGATGACGCGCGGGCGCGCGCCTTTGGCGATCTTGAGCGCGGCGTCGGCGAAGGCCTCGCCCAGCGCGAAGTTCAGGCGCGAGAGCGCGGGCACGCTCAAACCCGGGCCGGCCAGCACCTCGGCCTTGAGCGCGGGCGCGTAGGGGAACGTGCGCTGGCGCAGGACCTTCACGCCGGCGGCGCCGACCTCGACGAGCGCGGCGGTGACCCCGTCGGCCGACGTGCCCGACATGAGGCCGACGGCGAGCATCAGGAGCGGGCCAGCTCGCGCAAACGTTCCTCGGCGATGGCGCGCACGACCTCGCGCAAGGTCGGGTTGTCCTCGAGCATCCGGCCGAAGTCGCGGGCGTTGAGGGAGAACAGGCGCGTGGGTTTGGTCGTCGTGACCGTGGCGGAGCGCGGCTTCTGGAAGAGCAGCGACATCTCGCCGAAGAACTCGCCGGGGATGAGGCGGCCGACGGGGTGGTCCCAGCCGGACTTGGTGACCTCCACGCCGCCTTCGTAGATGATGTAGAAGGCGTCGCCGGGGGCGCCTTCGACGCAGACCTTGGCGCCCTCGGGGTAGCTCGACAGGGTCATGAAGGGGATGATCTGCTCGAGATGGCCGGGCTCGAGTTCGCCGACGAAGCCCAGGCTTTTCTGCCCGTCTTTGAGCCAGCGGCGCTCCGCGTCACCCAACGTCTCCGTCGTGTTCTGCGCGCTCATGGGGAGGTCTCCGTTGCGGCGTTTCGCGTAATATAGCATGGCTCGAAGGGAACTTTCCGGGGGGCTGAGTCGTATGTAGTGTGGATGCCCCCGATGAACCGCCCGCTGGCCGTATTGTTCGCGTCGTGCGCGCTCGCCGCCGCCCTGGCGGCCCGCGCGGGCGCGTTTCGTCCGCCGCGAGACCTGGCGTTGGCGCTGACCGCGCGCGCCGGGCCGGCGGAGCTGGAGGGGCGCCTCGACGGGCCCGCGCGCGAGACGGCCCGCGGCTGGCGCACCACGCTGCGCTTCGACGCGGCGAGCGGGCCCCAGCGCGCGTTGGTCTGGCTGCCGCGCGGCCGCGGCGTGGACGACCTGAGCCCGGGCCGGCGCGTCGCCGTGACCGGCCTGCTGCGGCCGCCGCGCCGGCCGCGCGACCCGGGGGATTTCGACGAGGAGGCGGCGCTCCGGGCGCAGGGCGCGGGGTGGGTGCTCCATGCGCGCGCGGTGGCCGTCGCCTCGGAGCCGGTGCCGGGCCCGTGGCGGCCGTGGGCCTGGGCGCAGGACGCCCGCCTCGCGGCCGAACGCGCGTTCCGCCGCCGCCTGACGCCGGGGCGCGCGGCGCTGCTCGCGGGGCTGACGCTCGGAGACGCCGGCGCCCTGCCGCGGGACCTGCGCGACGCGGTGCGCGACGCCGGGGCGACCCATCTGCTCGTGGCTTCGGGGTCCAACGTGGGCTTCGCGGCGGCGGCCGGCGCGGGCCTGGCGTTGGCCGCGGGCGCCGGGCCGCCGCTCGTCGGCGCGGCGGCGCTCGCGTGCGCGGGATTTTACACGTTGATGGCGGGCGGCGACCCGCCGTGCGCGCGGGCGTGGCTGATGCTCGCGGCGGCGGTGCTGGCGCGCCTGCTCGGCCGCCTGGCGCCGGCGTCGGCCTGCCTCACCGCGGCGGCCTTCGCCTTGCTGCTCCTGGACCCGGCGGCGGCGTTGTCGCCGTCGGGGGTGATGAGCGTGGGGGCGTGCGCGGCCGTGCTCGCGGCCGGCGGGCGCGTGGAGCGCGCCTTGCCGCCCGCGTGGCCGTGGCCTAGGACGACAGCGGCCGCGACGCTCGCGGCGCTGACCCGCGGTGGCCGTCGCGCTCGCGCCGGTCTGGGCGGCCGTGTTCGGGCGCTTCTCCTTCGTCGGCCCTTTGGCCAACATCGCGCTCGTGCCGTTGTCGGGCCCGCTGCTGGCCGTCGGGTTCGCGTTGTGGGCGGCCGACGCGCTCGCGCCGCCGCTGGCGCCGGTCGTCGCGACCGCGGCGGACGCCGGGCTGCGCCTCTTCGAACGCGTCTGCCGCGAGGCGGCCGCGTTGCCGTGGGCGTCGGTCGAGACGCGGGCGTGGAGCGCGAGCGAGCTGGCCGCCTGGGCGCTGGCCCTGGGCGCGGCGGCGACCTGGCCCCGCCGCCCGCCGTCGGCGGCGCTCGCGCTCGCGGCGGCGGGCGCGTTCGCCTGCGGGCGGCTCGCGCCGCCACCGCCGTTGAGCGTGCTGGCGTTGTCGGGCTGTGGATCGCCAACTGGAAGCTGCTGCCGGAGACGCTGCACCTCGGCGCGCGCCAGCCCTTCAAGGTACGCCACCTGCTGCGCGGCTACTGGCACGATGGGCAGCAGCGGCCGGCTTCGTGCTGCTCGCGCTCGCCAGCGGCGATCCCGTCCTCGTCGGGGACCCGCGCGGCCCCGGCGTCCGAAGGGGGAGGGGGCATTTGATATGATAGGCGACGCTCGGGCCGGCGCGCTCGAGCTGACCACCGATGGTGACTCCTTCCGTGTCCTCTCCCCCGTCCGGCCGCGCGATCGGCTCGGTGCTGGTCTTCTTCAACGAAGCCCGGCCGGAGTCGCGCCTGACCGCGCTCAAGACGGCCCGTTTCCTGCGCGGGCGCAAGGTGAAGGTCTGGGTCGCGGGCAACCGCCCGCCCGCGGGCTCCCTGGACGCGGCCGACATGGCGATCGCCATCGGCGGGGACGGGACGATGCTGCGCGTCGCGCGCCTGGCCGCGCCGCGCGGCCTGCCTTTGCTCGGCGTGCACGCCGGCGGCCTGGGCTTCCTGGCCGGGGCCGACGCGCGCGGGCTGACGGCCGCGCTGCGCGACGCGCTCAACGGCGAGCTCGCCGTGCAGGAGCGCTCGATGCTCTCCGTCGAGGTCTATCGCGGGACGCGGCGCCTGTTCGGGCCGACCTTGGTGCTCAACGAATGCGTCATCCGCACCGGCGACCAGGCGCGCGCGGTGAACCTGTCCTTGCGCGCCGACGGCGACGCGATTGCCGATTATTTCGGCGACGGTCTCATCGTGGCGACGCCCACCGGCTCGACGGCGGTACGCGCTCGCCGCGTCGGGCCCCATCGTGGACCCGTCGCTCGAGGTCAACCTCGTGGTCCCCATCTGCCCGCACGCGCTCACCCAGCGCCCGCTCATCGTGCCCGCCTCGCGCCCGCTGGCCATCCGTCACGAGCGCCGGCGATTCCACGAGGCGCCGCCGGTGCACGTCTCCATCGACGGCCAGCGCGGGCGCGAGCTGCGGGTCGGCGACGAGGTGCGCGTGCGCCCCGGCGGCACGTTGCGCCTGCTCATGGGCGCCGACCGATCCTTTTACGACGCGTTGCGCCGCAAGTTATCCTGGGGCGTGCGCTGAGGCATCCATGTTGAGAAAACTCAAGGTCGCCAACTTCGCGGTCGCCGAAAAAGTCGAGCTCGACTTCGGGCCCGGCTTCACCGCGCTCACCGGCGAGACCGGCGCGGGCAAGTCCATCCTGCTCGAGGCGCTGGGCTTCCTGCTCGGCGGACGCGGCTCCGCGTCCTGGCTGCGCGCCGGCGCCGAGAGGCTGGAGGTCGAGGCCGTCGTGGACGCCGCCGACCTGCCCGCCGAGTTGCGCGAGCGTTACCAGGCCTCAGGCCCGACGGTCCTGCGCCGCGAGCTCGACGCGACCGGCCGCACGCGCGCCACCATCGCGGGGCAGCCCGCGCCCGTGGCCGCGCTGGCCGCGCTCGGCGAGTCGCTGGCCGATTTCCACGGACAACACGAGAACCAGGCTCTGCTGCGCCCCTCCGTGCAGCTCGAGCTGCTCGACCGCTACGGCGGGCTCGAAGGCGAACGCGCGGCGCTGGCTGAAGCCCACGCCCGCTGGTCCCAGCTCAAGTCGCGCCTGGACGCGTCGAACATGTCCGAGGAGGAGCGCCTGCGCCGCGCGGAGCTGCTGCGTTTCCAGCTCGAGGACATCGCCGCCGCCAAGCCGCGCCTGGGTGAAGAAGAAGAGCTCGATGAGCGCCTGCCGCGCCTCAAAAATTCCGAGAAGCTGCGCGCCTGGGCCGACGCGGCCTACGGCCTGCTCTACGCCGAGGAGGGCGCCGCGCTCACGCGCCTGGCCAAGGCCGAGCGCGCTCTCTCCGAGCTCGGCCGCGTGGACCCGTCCGCTCTGCGCCTGCGCGAGGAGCTGGAGGCCGCGCGCCTCGCCGCCGAATCCGTGGCCCACGAGGTCGGCGCCTACCGCGACGGCGTGTCCTCCGACCCCGCGGCGCTCGACGCGCTGCTGTCGCGCCAGGAAGTCCTCTCGCGCCTGAAGAAAAAACACGGACCGACGCTCGCCGACGTGCTCGCCACGAGCGAGCGCCTCACGGCCGAGCTCGACGGGCTCGAGAACGCCGATGTGAAGCTCGAGGAGACCAAACGCGAGCTGACGAAGGCCGAGAAGGCGCTGGCCAAGCTCTGCGACGCGATGCACGACGCGCGTGTTAAAGCCGCCAAGAAGCTGGAGACGGCGGCCCTCAAGGAGCTCAAGGTCCTCGGCCTGCCGCACGCGCTTTTCGCCTGCTCGGTCGAGATGGAGGAAGGCGGCTGGACCGCGACCGGCGCCGACACGGCGTCTTTCCTGCTCGCGCCCAACCCCGGCGAGCCGCCGCGCCCCATCAAAACCGCGGCCTCCGGCGGCGAGCTTTCACGCGTGATGCTCGCGCTCAAGACCGCCTTCGCCAAGGCCGACCGCACCCCGCTCCTGGTTTTCGACGAGGTGGATAGCGGCATCGGCGGCGAGGTCGCCCGCGCCGTGGGCGAACGCCTGGCCGCGTTGGCCAAGGGCCGCCAGGTGCTGTGCGTCACCCATTTGCCGCAGGTCGCCTGCTTCGCCAAGACCCATTTACACGCCGCCAAAGACGTGACGGGGGGGCGCACGCGCCTGCGCGTGGCCCTGCTCGACGGCGACAAACGCCTCGAAACCGTCGCCGCGATGCTCGGCGGGCGCGGCGCCACCGCCGCCAGCCGCAAACACGCGCAGGAATTATTGGAGAGCTCCTTATCATGACGACTAAAAAAGTCCGCACCCGCTTCGCGCCCTCGCCCACCGGCTTCCTGCACATCGGCGGCGCGCGCACCACGCTTTACAACTGGCTGTTCGCCCGCCGCCACGGCGGCACGTTCGTGCTGCGCATCGAGGACACCGACGAGGTCCGCTCCACCGACGACTCGGTGACCGCCATCCTCGACTCCGTGAAGTGGCTGGGCCTGGACTGGGACGAGGGCCCCGTGGACGGCAAAACCGACAAAGGCCCGCACGCGCCGTATTACCAGATGAAACGCGTGGACATCTATCGCAAGCACCTCCACACTCTCCTCGACGCCGGCAAGGCGTACAAGTGTTACTGCACCAAGGAGGAGCTCGACGAGATGCGCCGCCTCGCCCAGCTCGAGAAACGCCCGCCGCGTTACGACGGCCGCTGCCGCGCGCTGACGCCCGACCAGCAGAAGGCGCAGGAGGCCGCGGGCAAGAAGTTCTCCATCCGCTTCAAGATGCCGACGGAAGGCGTCACCGTCGTCGATGACCAGATCCGCGGCAAGGTGCAGTTCGAGAACAACCTCCAGCAGGACCTCGTCATCTGGAAGACGACCGATGGCCCGACCTACAACTTCTGCTGCGTCATCGACGACCACCTGATGGACATCACGCACGTCATCCGCGGCGACGAGCACCTGTCCAACACGCCGTCGCAGATCCAGATCTACTACGCGTTGGGCTGGGAGACGCCGCTGTTCGCGCACCTCTCGATGATTCTCGGGCCCGACGGCTCGAAGCTGTCCAAACGCCACGGCGCGACCTCGGTGCTCGAGTACCGCGACCAGGGCTACCTGCCGCACACGATGCGCAACTACCTGGCGCTGCTCGGCTGGTCCACGACGGATTCGCAGCAGCTGTTCACGGACGCCGAGCTCGTCTCCAAGTTCGACCTGGAGCACTGCCAGAAGAACCCAGCCACCTTCGACACGGTTAAGCTCAACTGGATGAACGGCGAATACCTCCGCCAGACGAAGGTGGACGACCTCATCAAGCTGGCCGAGCCCTTCCTGGCCAAGGCCGGCCTGGCCGGCAAACCCGGCCCCGAGCTCAAAAAAACCGTCGCGCTCGAGCACGAGAAGTTCAAGCTGCTCTCCGACGTCCCGGCCCTGGTGGACTTCTTCTACAAACCCGTCGAGTTCGACCCCAAGGCTTTCGACAAGGTGCTCAAAGCGCCCGGCGCCAAGGACGTCCTGCTGGGCCTGGCCGACGCGCTGAAGGACTTCGCGCCTTTCGAGGACAAGGCCCTTGAGGCCCGCATCCGCCAATTCGTCGCGGATAAGGGCCTTAAAAACGGCCAGGTCTTCCATCCCATCCGCGTGGCCACGACCGGCCGCACCGAAGGGCCGACCCTTTTCCTCATGCTCGAGGTCATGGGCCGCGACACGGTCATCACGCGCCTGCGCGAAGCCGCCGCCAAGCTGAACTGACGGGCGGCCTGGGTCTTGCGCGAGCCCCGGAGCGGGGCTATATTGGGCCATCAGCGCCGGCCGCCGCACGCGGCCGGCCTGTTGCTTAGGACGACGTGAATAGCTAACATGACGCCCCGAAAAATCAGGTAGGAGAGCACCCCATGGCCAAGAAAACCGCGAAGAAAGCCGCCTCGAAAGGCGCGACCAAGACGAAGGCGAAGCCGGCCGCCAAGAAGGTGGACCCGGCCGCCGCCCGCGCCAAGGCCATGGCGTGGCTTACCCCCGCGCGCATCCGCGATTTCCGCAAGGAGCTCGTCGCCATGCGCGACGACATCCTCAAGACCGTCAAGAAGCAGAAGGTGGACGACGTGGATAACGGCGACTCCGTGGACCAGGCGTCCCAGTCCATCGAGAAGGAGCTGATGTTCGAGCTCTCCGACAACGAGCGCGTGACGCTCGAGATGATCGAGGCCGCCATCCGCAAGATCGACCTCGGCAGCTTCGGCATCTGCGAGGCCACCCAGAAGCCCATCTCGCGCGCCCGCCTGGAAGCCATCCCCTACTGCCGCTACTCGATCGAGTACCAGAACCAGATCGAGCAGAAGTCCGACTCACCCGAAGCGGGCCCGGACTTCTCCACCATCGGCGATTTCGAAGCCCGCGCCGAATCTTAAGCCCCGCACGCCGAGTGCGACCGAGCCTGAGCGAGGAAGTGGTCGCCCAGCGGAGCGGGTCGGGCGACCGCCTTGAATCCGTAACACGGTCGGACTACCCTGTAGCCAGTGAAGTATTGGGTCTATAAGGATTCCCGCGTCCTGGGTCCCTACGACCGGGAGGCGTTCGCCGGCCTCCCGGGCGTGGACTCGTCCACTCTCGTGAGCGTGGGCGACGCCGGCGCCGGCGAGGGGGACTGGAAGCTGGCCGGCGAGATTCCCGACCTCGCGGCCCTGGGCCTTGAGCGCGCGTCCTGGGCGGTGCTGGGCGCCGGCGACATCCCCTCGACGCAGGGCATGCTCGACCGCCTGCAGATCGACGCGGCGGGCCTCGTCGGCGACGAGGATTTCCCCGCGGGCGCCGAGGAGCTGTTCCAAGACGCCGACCTGAAGAAGGGCTTCGCCGACCTGCTGGCGCCGCGCCCGTCGGCCGACGAGGCCGAGCTGCGCCGCGCCAAGGACCGTGCGACCGAGCTCGCCTTCCAGGTCGAGGCCCTGCATAAGCGGCTCAACGACCTGGAGACCAGCCGCGCGGAGCTGATGCACCGGCTCGCGGAGCACGAGGCGGCCGCGCGCGCCCCGCAGGCCGCGCCGCCGCCCGCGCCCGCCGCGTCGTAATGCTCAGGTGCGGTCGCAGTGACAGGGACCTGCAGCATCGAGTACATGCCAAGCCCGCGCGAACTCACGCCAGCGCCTGTGTTGGCGGCACCTCTCTTCTCGCCGTCACCTCCGCCCGCCGCGCCCGCCGCGGCTGGCCTGTACGTCGCCTGGTCGCGCGAACCCGCCGCCCCGGCGCTGCCCGACATCCCCGCCTTGCCGTCGGCCGCCTCGACGGCGACGCCCGCGCCCCCGTCGGGCTGGGGCGCTCCCGTCGGCGTGCCGGGACTGCCGTCCCTGCCGTCCGGCGCGGGAACGCCGGAGCTTCCGCCGCTGCCCGCCGGGCCGGCCGCCGCCCGTCGCTGAACTGCGCCGCCGGCCGCGACGCCGCGCACCCCGGCCGCTGATCACCGTCAAATCGTCCCCACGCGCAAATCCTTCCGCGTCATCGGCGCCGACGAGCCGGCGACGCCCGCGCCCGAAGCGGCGGCGCCCGCGCTGCCGCCCGCTCCGGCCCTGCTCGCCGTCGAGCCGCCCGCGCCGAGCGCCGACGCCGAAGAAAGCGCCGAGGCCCTGCGCCTGGTCCACGACCTCGTCGCCCGCGCCGGCCCCGGCCCCGGCGCCCGCCGCGGACCCCTTCGCGTCGTTGGCGCCGCCGGCGACGATGACCTTCGCCCAGCCGTTCGCGGCCACGCCCGCGCCGGCGCCGGAGGCCGCGCCGGCCCCCGTCGCCACGCCGTCGCCTTCCCGCGACGACCTCGCGGGCGCGCCGCCGGTGACCATGCAGGCGTCGGGCGGCGCGCCGGCCGCGGCCGCGCCCCCGACGTCGAAGCGCCCAGCGCCGACGCCGTGCTCGCGCGCCTGGCCAAACCGTCGGCCCCGCCGACGGCGCCGCCCGCGCCGCGGCCGCGCAACTACAAGGCGTTTTATATCGCCGGCGCCCTTCTCGTGCTGCTGCTCGGCGCCATCGGCTTCATGTTCCGCACGCCTAAAGACGTCTCGGACATGGCCACGCTCGACGACGGGCGCCCGCGCGTCGGGGCGGAGGACGGAGCGCAGCCCGAGGCCGCGCCGCCGCCGATGCCGGCGCCGGCGCCCGCGCCGGCTCCCGCCGCGCCGGAGCCGACCGCGTCCCAGCCCGACACCGGCCCCGCGCTCAACGCCGCCGTGGAGCTGGTGAAAGGTTTCCCGCTCGATGGGGACCGCGGCACCGTGGGCGCCTGGCTGCAGTATTCCTACTCCGCCAGCGCCGACGCGGGCCGCGAGGTGTGGAGCGCCAACGCCAAGGGCGACGACCTCTTCCTCGTGGAGTACAAGGTCGAGCCCGCGCCGAACTCCACCAACGCCGGCGTGTTCTACCTCTTCGAGGCCGACGTGGCCCGTCGCCTCGTGATGGGCAAGAACCCCGAGGCGCGGCAGATGCTCGCCGGCGCGCCGCCGCCCGTCGAGGAAGCGCCCAAGCCCCGCCCGAAGCCCAAGGCCAAGGCGCGCCCCAAGGCCCGTCCTCGGCCCGTCATCGAGGAGCCCAAGGAAGTCCCTCTCCTGCCCTTGCCCGGCGAGGGCGAACTGCGCCCTCCCGCCGAGGACGACGGCGCCTTCGGCTCCGACACCGTCGGCGGCGGCATCTAGGGCTTTAAAAGCCCCTTCCTTGTTCGCTTCTTATTAATATGTCCGTTCCTGGTCGCGGCCTTGACAAAGGTTGACCTGGACCCTACCCTATAGGAAGCATGGCTAGCGCCTCTCACGCGATTTCACTCGGTCTGTCCCGGCGCCTCGCCGACCTGCTCGTGGAGGAGAAGCTCGTCTCCAAGACGCAGCTCGAAGAGGCGTTGGACGCGCAGAAACAGGGAGGGGAGAAACTCGGGTCCGTCCTTATAGAGAAGGGGTTTCTTTCCGAGGAGAAGCTGCTCCAGTTCCTGGCCGAGAAAACCGGGGTTTCCTACGTGTCGCTGGCCGACATCGGCGACATCGGCGAGGACGCGGTCGCGGCCGTGCCCGAGGCCATCGCCCGCCAGAAGATGCTCATGCCCTTCAACAAGACGAAGGAGCGGTTGACCATCGCCATCGCCGACCCGTTGAACGTGCTCATCCTCGACGATTTGAAGATGCTCACCGGCTGCGAGGTCGTGGCCTGCTTGGCCGCCGAAAGCGAAATCGTCGCGGCCCATGATAAATACTACAAGCAGGCCACCTCGCAGGAAGCCCTCGAGGAGATCGTCAAGCAGTCCCAGGTGGACGAGGACGCCGCCGACGCTCTCGAACACGTCGAAGAGAAGACGCAGAAGGACGACGCGAGCGTGGAGCAGGGCGCCGAGGACGCGCCGGTCATCAAGATGACCAACCTCATCCTGGCCGGCGCGGTCAAAGCCAAGGCGTCGGACATCCACATCGAGCCCTATCAGAAGGACCTGCGCGTGCGTTACCGCATCGACGGCGTGTTGCATGAGCAGCCGTCCCCGCCCAAGAAGTTCGCCGGCGCGATCGCCGCGCGCATCAAGATCATGTCGAATCTCGACATCGCCGAGAAACGCGTCCCGCAGGACGGCAGGATAAGGATCAAGTTGGAAGGCAAGGAAGTCGATATCCGCGTCTCGGTCCTGCCCTGCGCGCCCGGCGAGAAGATCGTCATGCGCATCCTCGACTCCTCGGGAGTGAAGGTCAACATGACCCAGCTCGGCTTCGAGCCCGAGGCCATGGCCGTGTTCAAGAAGGCCATGGAGGCGCCGTACGGCGTGGCGCTCGTCACCGGCCCCACGGGCTCGGGCAAGTCCACCACGCTTTATTCCGCGCTCGCCAACCTCAACACGCCCGACACGAACATCATGACGGCCGAGGACCCCGTCGAGTACCAGCTCCACGGCATCAACCAGGTCGCGGTGCGCGCCGACATCGGGCTCACCTTCGCCGCCGCGTTGCGGTCCTTCCTGCGCCAGGACCCCGACGTCATCATGGTCGGCGAGATCCGCGACCAGGAGACGGCGACCATCGCCATCAACGCCGCGCTCACGGGCCACCTCGTGTTTTCGACGCTCCACACGAACGATACCTCGCAGACCATCACGCGCCTGGGCATGATGGGCGTCGAGCCGTTCTTGATCAGCTCCGCGTTGCTGATGGTGGAGGCGCAGCGTCTGGCGCGCGCCGCCTGCCCCAAATGCAAGGAGCCGTACGAGGTGGACAAGGGCGACCTCATCAAGATGGGCGTTCCCGAGGTGCAGATCACCGCATCCGGCAAGGGCAAGGTCACGTTGTACAAGGGCAAGGGCTGCGAGAACTGCGCGGGCACGGGTTACCGCGGCCGCGTGGGCCTCTACGAGGTCATGGAAGTCACCGACTCCATCCGCCAGCTCATTTTGGACCGGGCGGCGGCCAAGGACATCAAGGCCCAGGCCATGAAGCAGGGCATGCTGACGTTGCGCATGTGCGCCATCCGCAAGCTGCTCGCCGGCGTCGTGACCGTCGAGGAGATGCTGCGCGTGACGATGTCGGACGCGGAGTCCTGATTTAGACGGCCAACGGAGAACAACGAATGGTTTCGATGGGTGAGCTCTTCCTGCTGATGCACGAGCGCGGCGCGTCGGACCTCCATCTCACCGTGGGGGCGCCGCCGATGCTGCGCATCGACGGCGTGCTGGTCCCCACGCCCTTCGAGAAGCTCAACCACGACATGACGCAGACGCTCGTTTATTCCCTGCTCAACGACCAGCAGCGGCAGCGCTTCGAGGCGACCAACGAGCTCGACGTCGCCTTCAACCTGCGCGGCATCGGCCGGGTGCGCATGAACGTGTACCGCCAGACCGGCTCCATCGGCGCGGCCGTGCGCTCCATCCCGTCCTCCTTCAAGACCTTCGACGAGATCGGCCTGCCGCGCGCCATCCACGAGATCATGAAGCTGCCCAAGGGCCTCGTGCTGGTCACCGGCCCCACGGGCTCGGGCAAGTCCACCACGCTCGCGAGCATGATCGACTCCATCAACGAGACCCGCTCGGCGCACGTGATGACCATCGAGGACCCCATCGAGTTCGTCCACACGCACAAGAAGTCCATCATCAACCAGCGCGAGGTGGGCCAGGACACCGAGACCTTCGGCGCGGCGCTGCGCCACATCCTGCGCCAGGACCCCAACGTCATCCTCGTCGGCGAGCTGCGCGACCTGGAGACCATCCAGGCCGCCTTGAACATCGCCGAGACCGGCCACCTCGTGCTCGCCACGCTCCACACGACGGACTGCGCGGGCACCATCAACCGCATCATCGACGTGTTCCCCAACCACCAGATCGACCAGGCGCGCATCCAGCTGTCCTTCGTGCTCCAGGCCGTCATCTGCCAGCAGCTGCTGGCGCATTCCTCGGGCGCGGGCCGCGTGCTCGCCTGCGAGGCTCTCATCGTCAACGCGGCCATCCGCAACCTCATCCGCGAGCAGAAGGTGGAGCAGATCCAGGTCGCCATCCAGACCGGCGGCAAGGCCGGCATGCAGACGATGAACCAAGGCTTGGCCGAGCTCTATTTCAAGCAGAAGATCACGTTCCAGGAGGCGATGTCGCACTCCTTGGACCCCGACGACCTCAGAAGGCTGATGCAGCGGCATATGACCCCTGCGCAGCCCGCCTAACGGAGACACCCGATGCCCCAATACGCCTATAAAGCCAAGGCCGCCAGCGGCCTCGTGATGGAAGGCACGATCGACGCCAACGAGCAGAAAGGCGCCGTGGACAAGCTCCGCGCCCAGAAGCTGGTCGTGCTCGAGATCGTCGAGAAGACGGTCAGCCCGCTGGTCAAGATCAAGGCCGCGCTCGGTTTGGGCGGCAAAGGCAAGGTCGGCTCCAACGACCTGATGTTGTTCTCGCGCCAGCTCTCCACCCTCGTCTCCGCCGGCGTGCCCATCGTGCAGGGCCTGGCCATCCTGGAATCCCAGGCCGAGAACCCGGCTTTTAAGGAGGTGCTCGGCGAGGTGAAGGCCGACATCGAATCCGGCCTCTCCATCTCCGACGCCCTCAAGAAGCATCCCAACGCCTTCCCCGACCTGTACTGCGCCATGGTCAAGGCCGGCGAGCTCGGCGGCATCTTGGACACCATCCTCGAGCGCCTGACCTCCTACCTCGAGAGCTCCGAGGGCCTCAAGGCCAAGGTGAAGTCGGCCATGATGTACCCGGCCATCGTGCTCTCCATCTGCGGACTCGTCACCGTCTTCCTGTTCGTGTTCGTCATCCCGACCTTCAAGAACATCTTCGCCAGCTTCGGCGCCGAGCTGCCGCTGCCCACCCAGCTCGTCATCGGCATCTCGGACTGGATGAAGAACCAGTGGTACGTCGTTGCCGGCCTCCCCGTGGTGGGCTGGAAGGGGTTCAACAAGTTCTACTCCACGACCAAGGGGCAATACTGGGTGGACGGCAAGGTGCTGACCTTGCCCATCTTCGGCCCCCTGCTCAAGAAGGTCGCGGTCGCGCGTTTCACGCGCACGCTCGGCACGCTGATCAAGTCGGGCGTGCCCATCATGCAGGCGCTGGAGACCGTGGCCCAGACCGCCGGCAACGTGGTCATCGCCGAGGCGGTCATGAACACCCGCGAGTCCATCCGCGAAGGCGGCCACCTCTCCGACCCGCTGAAGAAGTCCGGCCTGTTCCCGAACATGGTGACGTCCATGATCTCCGTCGGCGAGGAGACGGGCGCGCTCGACATCATGCTCAACAAGATCGCCGACTTCTACGACTCCGAGGTGGACGCCGCGGTGAAGGGCCTGACGTCCATGATCGAGCCCATCGTCATCGTCATCATGGGCATCATCATCGGCACCATCGTCGTCGCGATGTTCATGCCCATGTTCTCCATGGGCGAGCTCGCCGGCGGCGCGGGCTGAGACGCCGACACGACGTAAGAAGCGAGCGTCCGCAAGGGTATTGCATATTTGGGAAAGGCACACCCATACTAATGCCTCGGACCTGCATTATTTGATAAAAGATACCTGAACGATGGGCACAAATCCCCCCCAGTTGCCCCGGTTCACCACCCCGCCAGTTATCGAATTGGCGTTTGGAATTCAGTTTGATTCGTTGCCTGGATTCCGTACGGTTCACTATGGCACATGGCGCGAACGCATACGCCAGCGATTCCCGATAGTTCAAGACCAACCGCCACTCGATGAGCTGGCCGAGATTTTCGATGGTCAGCAAAGGAAAGTCACTCTGAATCTTGTGGAGGGCTTTCCTCTTCCGCGTGTGTGGTATATAAGTGAATCAAACACGGAACTCGTCCAGTTACAGCCGAATCGGTTTGCATACAACTGGCGTAAACGCGAATCCGCTCAGTCATACCCGAGCTATGCAACTTTGAAGGTGAAGTTCACTAAGGAGTTGCAGGAGTTCGTTAAGTTTGTTGAGAGTGAGAGGCTTGGAGTATTTAAGCCGAATCTTTGCGAACTGACCTACATCAACCACATCGTTTCTGGGGATGGTTGGAATACGTTGGGTGAAGTCGACAAGGTTTTGACATTGCTTGCGGGGCGTTACTCTGATGAGTATCTGCCTGGCCTTGAGCGGATAGGTGCTAACGCCGCCTGGGTGTTTAAGGATGCAGGTGGGAATCCGCTCGGGCGATTGCGCATGACGGCGACTCCCCAAGTCCGCAAGAGCGACAGGAAGCCGTTGCTCTCAGTTCAGATGATTGCCCGGGGAATTCCTCAATCCGCTGGCGGTGATGGCATCGTTGAATTCATGGATCGCGCACATGAATGGATTGTGCGCGGCTTCGCTGCGGTTACGACGAAGGAAATGCATGCCATTTGGGGGAGGACTGTATGAGCCGAGCCCTTGCGCGCTCTTTGTCTGAACGAGATTTCTTCGCCGGTCAGGTTGGGATATTCCAGGGACAGGGCACGGCTGATGAGGTTGAGAAGTACCCCTTAAAGGTTGAGGTCCAGCTTCCGAATGGGGCCAATCCACGAATTGAGCTTGAGAGTGACCGGCCGTGGCCGCTGTGGTCCAGATCTTCAATCAGTAAGATGATTGAGTTCTTGGCGCTCGAGCCGAATTGGGATTCATACGGTGCGCATCCTGTTGAGCTGGCCGCTATCAATCACGCTATTACGCTGTTATTCTCAGTTGTAGATGAGGATACACCCGCGCCCGCCGTAGTTCCCACGCCCGCCGGTGGTGTTCAGTTCGAGTGGCACACGAGAGGTCATGATATCGAGGTGGCCGTGGATTCACAGGGTGCTGTTCAGTTTGTGATTGATGAAGACCAGGATGGCGGACCGTTGCTGCATGTGGAGCCGCGTATCGTTGAGGCTGTTAAGGTGATTTCGGCTCGATAGCAATATCGAATGCCTGACTTCGAAAATGACGTTGCGATTCTCGCACAAGACGTATTGTGGCGAAGGGTCCATCCAGATCACTGCATTTACGACGAAAATCTGGGGCGGACGCGTCCGACATCGCAGGCATTCCGAGATTCTGCTGCAGACAGTCCGATGTCATCTGCTCGAGCCCGCTTCTTTGCGCATCCTGACGAATATACAACGAGGTTCGACTCGGGTTTCTACTTGACGAGCTTCACGGCGGGATTCGCAAGGGACCTGGATCAGCAGGTGGCGTCATTGCCGGCAATATCGGGTGAGCCTGAGCATGTTTGGATTGTTGGAAATAAGAACCCAAAACGAGTGAAGGACGGATTCACGAAGCAATCGCGGTGGGTGATTGCCCCGCCTAATTCTGGCCCCAATCCTTAATCCTCAAACAAGACCTTGCCTCTTAAGAGCCGGTGGTAGGTGACGCCGAAGCGGTGGGCCTCGTCGCGCAGCTGCTGGAGCAGGCGCAAGGCGGGGTCGTCGAGGGTGAGGAGCAGGGACTCGGGGCGGCCGGGGAGGAAAACCTCCTCGATGCGTTTGGCCAGGCTCGCCAGCGGAAGCTTGAGCTTGAGGTCCTTGAGGGCCTGGGCGGCGGCGCCGAGCTGGCCTTTGCCGCCGTCGATGAGGACCAGATCGGGCAACGCGGACTTCTCGGCCATGAGGCGTTTATAACGCCGATAGACGACCTCGTGCATGCTCTTGAAGTCGTCGATGCCGGCCACGTCGCGGATCTTGAAGCGGCGGTAATGGTCGCGGTGCGGGCGCCCGCCCATGAAGCACACCATGGACGCCACGGTCTGGTGGCCCTGGAAGTGGGAGATGTCGAAACATTCGACGTGCACGGGCGGCGCGGCCAGCCCCAAAGCCTTCTGCAGCGCGGTGACCGCGGACGTCCCGGCCGTGTGCCGCCCGACGTCGTCGGCCTTCACGGCCCGCACGCGGATGCGCTGGCCGATCTGGGAGACGGCCTCGATGTTGTCGCGCAGCTGGGCGGCCTTCTCGTATGCCATCTCCGCCGACGCGGCCTTCATGTCCGCCTCGAGCTCGTCCTTGAGATCCTTGTAGCGGCCCTTGAAGAACAAATCCGCGCGCTCGGCGATGGCGCGGTAGTCCGTCTTCGTGACCTTCCCGGCGCAGGGCGCGGGGCATTCTTTCGTATGGTAATAGAGGCAGGCCTTGATCTTGCGCTCGTCGAGCGGCTTGGCCTCGGAGAACTCCCAGCGGCAGGGCCGCAGGGGGAACAGCCGCCGGCGCCACAGGTACTTGAGCAGGGCGCGCACGGGCGTGACCTTGGGGAAGGGGCCGTAGTAGGCGCCGCCGTCGTTGACCTTGCGGCGCGTGGTGTAGAGACGGGGGAAGTCCTCGCCCAGGCTCAGCTTGAGCCAGGGGTAGGTCTTGTCGTCCTTCCAGACGGCGTTGAAGAAGGGCTGGTGCTCCTTGATGAGGCGCTGTTCGAGGAGGAGGGCCTCGCGCTCGGACTCGCAGAGGATGTAGTCCAGGCGCCGCACCAGGGGCATGAGCGCCTGGAGCTTGGGGTCGAGTTTGTTCGGGTTGAAGTAGTGCGCGACCCGTTTGGCGAGGTCGAGGGCCTTGCCGATGTAGAGCAGCTCGCCCCCGGCGTCGCGCATGAGATAGACGCCCGTCTTATGGGGAGGTGGGAGCGGTCCAGGGGACCGTCCAGGGGGGCTTCCTCGGCCATCAGACAGTTTAGCACTCTCCGACGGGGGCACGTTGACGAGGGGCTCTCAAAAAGGTTTAATGCCCGACCTATGGCTAAGAAGAAGCAGGCCCGTCACAAGTCGGCGCTCAAGGCCCAGCGCCAGTCCATCAAAAACGCGATCCTGAATCGCTCGATCAAGAAGGACGTCCGCGCCGCGATCCGCGCCGTCATCGACGCCGCCAAGGCCAAGGACGTCAAGAAGGTCGGCGAGATGACCGCGAAGGCGTCCGCCGTCCTCGACAAGGCCGCCAAACGCGGCACCTTGCACTGGAAGGCCGCGGCGCGCAAGAAGTCCCGCCTCGCCCTCCAGGCCGCCAAGCTCGTCGGCGCGAAGTAACGACTCTTCCGGGCTGACCAAGAGCCGCCCGCCCTCGAAAGGGGCGGGCGGCTTCTTGCGCCCGGCCGCCTGAGCGCCGCCGGGCATAGTGCTAGAATGGCGTTCGCTTATGCCTCCCGCCCGCCGTCGGCTGCCTGACGTCGTCGTCGGCCTTCTCCTGCTCGGGGGCGTGTTCCTCGCGGGGGAGCTCGTCGCGCGCGGCGTGTGGGGCCCGCCGCCCGTATCCAACGAGGGCCCGGGGTCGGATTTCGACTACTTCCAGCTCGAGATCCACGAGCCTTTCTTCCGCCGGGTCGGCCTCGGACGGCTGGCTACGCGCCGCACGCGGGCCAACCCGCAGGAGATGGCCGAACGCAAGCCGGAGGGCCTGCTGCGCGTGTTCATCATCGGGGGCTCGGTCGCGATGCCTTTCGCCGACGAGTTCAAGAGCCGCCTCGGCGAGCTGCTGCGCCGGGCCCTGCCCGGACGGCGCGTCGAGGTCGTCGGCATGGGCATGGGCGGCTACGACAGCTACCGCGAGTCGCTGCTCCAGCGCGAGGCCTTGGAGCACCAGCCGGATTTGATCGTGCTGCTGTCGGGCAACAACGAATACTCCCCGGGCCCCTTGCCGCTGGGGACGACGGCCTACCGCCTCAACCGGCTCCTGCGGCGCTCGACCGTTTACGCCCGCCTTCAGGACCGGCTGTCCCCGTCGCGCCTGGAGGCCCCCATCCGCCTGCAGGACCGCCTCGCCCGCTTCGAGGACAACATCGAGCTCATGGTGCGCCGCGCCCGGGAGAAAGGCGTGCCGATGCTGCTGTGCACCTTGCCGGTCAACGTGCGCGACGTCGCGCCGGTGTACGCGCAGATGAGCCCGGACCCGGCGTACCTCGACGCGTGGCTCGCCTTCGACGCGGGCGCGCTGCGGGAGGCCCGGAGCCTGTTCGGGGCCTTCACGCAGGCCCACCCGCGCGACGCGCTCGGCTATTACTGGCTGGCGAAAACGAAGGACCGCCTGGGCGAGCGCGCGGCGGCGAAGGCCGATTACCTCCGGGCCATAGACCTCGACGACCCGGGCGACCGCTGCTCGCCTCGGCGCAACGGCATCATCCGCGAGGTCGCCCGGCGCCGCGGCGTCGGCCTCGTGGACCTGGAGGCCGTGTTCACGGGGCTGGTCCCGGACGGCCTGATGGACCGCCGGCTGTTTAAGGACAACGTGCATTGGTTCGACGAGTTATACCCGCTCGCCTCGTTGGCCATCGTGAAGGCCGCCCGCGCCCACGGCTATCTGGCGCCGGCCGGCGAGTGGGACCTCGCCTGGGCGGGCGCGCTGGAGAAGGAGCTCTCGCGCGTGTCGCTGCCGAAGGCGCGACTGGCCGTTTACGGCGAGGCCGCTTTTTTCGTCGGGGTCACGCACACCTACCGCGCCATCGGGATTCGCGAGCCGGCCCTGTCCTTCTTCGAGATGGCGGAGAGCATGGACCCCGGCCTGCTGGCCCGCATGGCCGCGGCGCCGGAGCGCGCGGGGGCGGCCATCCGCATGAATCCGTGGACGGCGTATTACCGGGAGCGATTCGCCGACGGCTGGCCGCACGTCCTCCTGCACCTGGGCGAGACGTACCGGCGTCTGGGCCGGCGCGACGAGGCGCGGCGCCTGCTCGAGGAGTCGGCGCGGCTTCGTCCGGAGGACCGCTTCGCGCCCTTCATCCTGGCGATCCTGCGCGGCTCCCGCGCGGAGCTGGAGCGCTTCGCAAGCGACGAGAGCCAGCCCGCGTTCGCGGCGGCGGCGAGGCTGTGCCTCAAGCGCGGCCGCGCGGCCCGCTAAATCAGGCGACGAGCCGGGAAGAGGGCGTGCACAGCTCGACGACGAGCCGTTCGAGCTCGACGCGCGGGTCGAGCCAGGACTTGGACTTGAGGTCGGACTCGACCTCCAGGCAGCGGCGCAGGTCGCGGCGCAGCCGCTCCTCGGTGACGCGGCCGGCGCGCTGGAAGAACCCGTTGTCGTAGAAGATGCGCAGGCGCGTCTCGATCTCGCGCTGGGCCAGTCCCTGGCGCAGCAGGCGTTTGGCGCGCAGCTGCTTGAGGTAGGCCGCGCGGCAGCGCGCCAGCGAGGCGAACACGACCGACTCGGCCTTGTCCTCGGAGAACAGGTCGCGCAGGTAGGCCATACACGCCTTCAGGTCGCGGCCCTGGGCGAGCTTCTCGAAGGCCCAGGGGTCGATGTTCTTGCGGTAGCCCAGGCAGGCGCCGACGGCCTCCAGGCCGACGGTTTTCTCCTTGCCGGCGAACAGCAGCGCCTTCTCCAGCTCCTGAGCCAGCACGGGCCAGTCCGTGCCCGATTCCTCGACGAGGGCCTCGGCGGCGTCGGCGGCGAGCTCCTTGCCCTGCTTCTTGGCCTCGTCGATGAGCTTGCGCACGGCGGCTTCGGGGTCGAGGGGGGAGAACACCGCGACGGCGCCCGCGGCTTGGACGGCGGACGCGAGCGCGTCCTTCTTGTCGGGGCGGCGCTCGTCGGACAGCAGCACGAGGGTCGTCGTGACCGACGGGGACTTCAGGTATTCGATGAACGTCGCCTTGGCTTCGGCCGGAATCCTCGCGCCGCGCACGATGACCAGGCGTCGGTCGGAGAAGACGGGCAAGGTCATCGCTTCCGCGACGACGTCGCCCGATTCGGCGTTCACGTCGCCGGAGAACTCGCGCAGGTTGAAATCGTCGGCCTTGAAGGCCGCCTTCAGGGCCTTGAGCGCCTCGGACTTGGCCGCGGGCTCCTCGCCGAAGAGGTAATAGACGGGCCGGAATTTCCCCGCCTTCCATTCGCGCGCCAGCTCGTCGGGGGACAGCTCCATGGGGAGGCTAGTAGGGGGCGTTGATGACGGGCTTAAGCGGCTCGTCGGGCTTGGACACGGGCGCCGTGGACGGCGCGTCGCCGGTGATGCGCCGCTCGGAGGTGCCGGTGACGGCGCCGAAGCCGTAAACGGTGCGTTTGACGATGGAGCGCGCGAGGATGTCCCAGATCTGCTCGCGGGCCTGCTCCTCGGTGAGGCCGCCGCGCAAGGTCGAGGCGGGGTAGCTCAGCGAGCTCTCGAGGTTGCGCTCCTCCCAGAGCACCTGGTTGGCCTTGATGTCCACGAACTGGACGTCCACGAGGATGCGCAGTTTGTAGGCGGTGGGGGCCAACGTCGCGTCGTATTGGACCGCGGTGAGGATGTAGCGGGTGATGGTGAGGGCCACCGCGCCGGACGCCTCGGACTCGGGCGACACGGGGTAACGGCCGTCGCGCAGGAACTCGTCGCGCACGCGCAGCGCGAGTTTGTCCTCGAGCCCGAACTGCTGGCTCTTGTTGACGATGGGGCGGATGGCCAGCCTCTGGATGTTGGCGGGCAGCAGCTGCGGGGTGGGGCGGTAGGCGACGTCCGTGCCGCACGCCGCGGCCGCCGTGAGGGCCAGGAGGGGGAGGAGCCGTCGCATGGTTTTCATTTTACCACCAGGTTGACCAGTTTCTTGGGCACGACGATGGATTTGACGATTTGTTTCCCATCGATGGCGGCTTTGACCTTGGCGTCGGCCAGCGCGGCTTCCTTCACCGCGTCTTGCGCGGCGTCGGCGGCGATGAAGAAGGTGGCGCGCAGCTTCCCGTTGACCTGCACGGCGTATTCGACCGTGGATTCCACGAGATGTTTCGCGTCCCACAGCGGCCAGGGCTGGCGGCAGAGCAGGTCCTTGTGGCCGAGGCGCTCCCAGAGCTCCTCGGTGAGGTGCGGGGCGAAGGGGTTGAGCAAGGTGAGCAGGGCCTCGACGTCGGCCTTGGCGGGGGCCTTCTCGTCGGCGAGCGCGTTGCGGTACTCCATCAAGGCGGAGACGGCCGTGTTGAAGCCGAAGGATTCGATGTCCTCGCCGACCTTCTTGATGGTGCGATGGCGCAGGGCGACGAGGCCGTCGCCCGCGGCGGGCGGGCCCTCGAGCTCGAGCACGAAGGTCCAGACCTTGCGCAGGAAGCGCGAGACGCCCTCGATGGAGCGCATGTCCCAGGGTTTGGCCTGCTCGAAGGGCCCGAGGAACATCTCATAGAGGCGGAACACGTCGGCCCCGTAACGTTTGAGCACCACGTCGGGGTTGACGACGTTTTTCTTGGACTTGGACATCTTCTCGACTTGCGATTCCAGGGATTCCCCGGTTTTAGCGTGGACGGCCTTCCCCTTCTCGTCGAATTCCACGTCTTCGTATGAGTGGTAAGCGCCTTTGGAGTCGCGGTGCGAGTAGGAGAGAATCATGCCCTGGTGCCGCAGCTTCTGAAAGGGCTCCTTCGTGCTGACGTAGCCCAGGTCGAAAAGGACCTTGTGCCAGAACCGCGCGTAAAGCAGGTGCAGGACGGCGTGTTCGGCCCCGCCGACGTAGCAGTCCACCGGGCCCCAGGCCTTCTCCAGCTCCTTGGACCAGGCGGCCCCGTCGTTTTTCGAGTCGATGAAGCGCAGGTAGTACCAGCACGAGCCGGCCCACTGCGGCATGGTGTTGGTCTCGCGTTTGGCCGCGCCGCCGCAGTCGGGGCACTTGGTGTTCACCCAGTCGGCCACGTTGGCGAGAGGAGATTCGCCGGTGCCGGAGGGCTTGTAGTCGGACACCTCGGGCAGGCGGATGGGAAGCTGGTCCTCGGGCACGGGCACGATGCCGCATTTGGCGCAATGCACGATGGGGATGGGCTCGCCCCAGTAGCGCTGGCGCGAGAACAGCCAGTCGCGCAGCTTGTAGTTGACCCGCGCCTTGCCGAGGTCCTTCTGCTCCAGCCACGACGTGATCTTCTTTTTGGCGTCGGCGGTGGGCAGGCCGTCGAGAAACTCGGAGTTGACCGCCGTGCCGTCCTCGGTGAAGGGCGCGCCCGCTTCGACCTTCGCGCCGGCCGGGGCCTTCACGACCTCGACGATCTCGATGCCGTATTTCACGGCGAACTCGTGGTCCCGCTCGTCGTGGCCGGGCACGGCCATGATGGCGCCGGTGCCGTAGGAGCCGAGCACGTAGTCGGCGATGTACACCGGTATCTTCTTGTTGTTGACGGGGTTGACCGCGTAGCCGCCGGTGAACACGCCGGTCTTCTCTTTCTGGAGCTCCGTCCTCTCCAGGTCGGACTTGTTGCGTGCGGCCTCGACGTACGCCGTCACGGCGGCCTTCTGCGCGGCCGTGGTCAGCTTCTCGACGAGGGCGTGCTCCGGCGCCAGCACCATGTAGGTCGCGCCGAACAACGTGTCGGGCCGCGTCGTGAAGACCCGGATCTCCTCGCCCGACTCGGCGCGGAAAGACACCTCCGCGCCCTCGGAGCGGCCGATCCAGTGCCGCTGCATGGACAACGTGGACTCGGGCCAGTCCAGCCCCGCGAGGTCGGATTCCAGGCGGTCGGCGTAGGCCGTGATCTTGAGCACCCATTGGCGCAGGTTCTTGCGCTCGACCTTGGTGCCGCAGCGCTCGCAGGCCCCGTTGAAGACCTCCTCGTTGGCCAGGCCGGTCTTGCAGGAGGGGCAGAAGTTGATGGGCATCGTCGCCTCGTAGGCGAGGCCCTTCTTGTAGAGCTGGAGGAAGATCCACTGGGTCCAGCGGTAGTACTCCGCGTCGGTGGTGCCGAACTCGCGGTCCCAGTCGTAGGAGAAGCCCAGGGACTTGATCTGGCGGCGGAAGTTATCGACGTTGTCCTTGGTGACCTTGGCGGGGTGCGTGCCCGTGGCGATGGCGAAGTTCTCGGCGGGAAGGCCGAAGGCGTCCCAGCCCATGGGGTGCAGGACGTCGAAGTCCCGCATGCGTTTGTAGCGGCAGAGGATGTCGGTGGCGGTGTAGCCTTCCGGGTGGCCGACGTGTAAGCCCGCGGCCGAGGGGTAGGGGAACATGTCGAGGCAGTAGAACTTGCGGCCGGCGCGGGGCTTCTCGGGCGCTTTAAACGCGCCTTCCTTCTCCCAGCGGGCCTGCCACTTGGCCTCGATCTCGGCGAAGGGGGTGTATTCGGTCTTCACGAGGGAATTATAGCTTTTAGGCGTCGGCTCAGCCGGGGCGCAGGCGGCGCGAGGCGTCGCGCGCCAGCCCGGCCAGGCCGGTCAACACGCGCCCGGAGAGCCGATGCAGCGGCCCGCCGCTTTCCAGCGCGCATTGGACGCGCGCGCGCCGGGCCACGCCGTCGTTGGGGTTGTCGCGCAGCCACAGGTCGTAATACGGGATGGCCTCGGCGTGCCGCCCGTGGTGGCGGTAGTAGTTCGCGATGAGCCGGTTGCGATCGAGCAGGCGGGCGTGCGGATAGGTCGTGGTGACATTCAGCTCCACGGCCAGCGCGCAGAAGGCCTCGAAGCGCTCCAGGCGCACGAGCAGGTTGTTCGTGCCGTCCTTGGTCTCCCAGTAGATCTCCTGGCCGGAGCGGTCGGGGACCACGTCGAAGTCCTCCGGATTATCGAAGGCAGGGGTCCCCGGTGAGAAGCCGCAGAACGCGGCCGACGGATTGACCGTGCCGATGCGGTCCTTGTGTTTGCGCAGGAACTGCAGGCTCGCCGCGGCGTTGTCCGCGCTTTCGCCCGGCAGGCCGAACATGAAGTTGTAGGCGCAGCTCAGGCCCGCGGCGTGGGCGTCCTCGACGAGGCGGTCCACGTCCACGCCTTTGGCCAGGACCTTGCCGCTCTTGAGCATGAGCTCGGTGGAGGACGTCTCCAGGCCGAAGGCGAGGCAGCGGCAGCCCGAGTCGTAGAGCGTCTTGAACACGTCGCGGGTCATCTCCTTGCGGATGACCGCTTGGGAGGCCCAGACGAACTTGCGCGGGTGCGCGATGAACAGCCGCGCCATGGCCAGCAGGCGCGGCATCACGCCGTTGATGAGGCTGTCCATGAAATCCACTTCGCTGAGCTGCGGGAAGCGGTCCAGCTGGTAGAAGATCTCGTCGGCGACGCGCTGCGGCGAGAAGCCGCGGTAGGTGCCCCAATACACCTTCTCGCTGCAGTAGTTGCACTTGTTGGGGCAGCCGCGCGACGCCATCACGGGCAGGGTCTTGTCGCGCTGGTACAGCGCCGGGTCGTAATCCTCGAGCGCCGCGAACGGAAGCTCGTCGAGGTCGCGGATGAGCGGCCGGTCGCCGTTGTCCGCGACGGCGCCGTCGGCGAGCCGGTGGAGCGTGCCCGCGATGCCGGAGAGGTCCCGGCCGGCCTTGACCCGCTCGACGACCTCGAGGAGGATCAGCTCGCCTTCGCCCTGCGCGACGAGGTCCACGCCGGGCTTGGACGCGACCTCGCGGCCGGCCAGCGCGCGGCTGACGTGGGGGCCGCCGAAGACGGTGACGACGTCGGGGCGGCGGCGTTTGAGCTCCCGGGCGTAGTGCAGCGAGACGTGGCAGCAGGTCGAGTAGCAGCTGAAGCCGAACAGCTTCGCGCCGGTGGCGAGCAGGCGCTCGACGTGCGCGTCGATGAGGTCCTTGTGGCCCGCGATGAAATCGTCGATGCAGGAGCTCGTGCGCCAGAACCATTCCGCCTGGTTGTCGTCCCAGACGTTCATGAAGGGCGGACGGCGCTTGAGATAAAACTCGACGTTCAGGTCCAACGGCAGGACGCGGTGCCCCTTGGAGCGGACGTAGGCCGTCAGCGTCGCCAGCGACAGCGGCATCGTCTTGATGCCCCAGCCCGGCGTCTGGATGAGGACCAGGTCCGGCCGGTCGAAGTTGGCAGATTCGGTGCGAGTGCCTGAAAAGAGGGCGTCCGTGCGCCAGTCGGCGGGGGGCACCAGCATGATGCTTCAACTGTAGCCCCGTCGACGGGGGGGTGTCAAGGACGGGGTGCGCGGGTTATACTCTCGGGAGGGCCATGCTGAACCTCATCGCCATCATGCTCGCCGCCGCGGCCGCCGCCGCGCCCGCTTCAACGCCCGTCCCCTCGGGCGAGGTGGAGCTGCGCCTGCGCGAGTATTCGGGGCGCATGTACGAGGTGGACGCGCGCTTCGACGTGGCGGCCTCCTCCGAGGTCGTGTGGGGGGTCCTCACCGACTACGAGAACCTGCCCCGCTTCGTGACCTCGATGCGCAAGAGCCGCGTGCTCGAGACCCGCGAGGACGGCGTCATCGTCGTCGAGCAGGACGCGGTGGGCGGCTTTCTCTTCCTGGACCGCAGCGTCTCCGTCTGCCTCGACGTGACGCGCCAGCTCGCCCGGCTCTCCTTCATCGACACGTGCCGCAAGGACTTCTGGTTCTATGAGGGCGGCTGGGAGACGACCGACACGCTCGACGGGGGCACGCGGGTGAGCTATCGGCTTCAGGCCCAGCCCGACTTCATCGCGCCCGGCTTCGTCGTACGCCGCGTGATGAACAAGGGCGCGCGCGAGCTGCTCGTGCAGGTCCGCGAAGAGATCCGCCGCCGCGCCGCTCGCGTCCGGTGAGGCTGTTCGCCGCCTGCGCGCCCGGCCTGGAGGTCCTGCTCGCCGGGGAGCTCGTCGAGCTCGGGCTGCTCAAGCCGCGCCTTTTCCTTGGGCCGCCGTCCGAGCCCGGCGGCGTCGCGTTCGAAGGCGGGCTCGACGCCTTGTACCGCGCAGCGCGCCGTTCGCGCCTGGCCGAGCGCGTGTCCGCGCGCCAGGAGCCTTTCGCGGCCGCGGACTTCGCCGCGCTGGTGAAGGGGGCGGCACGCGTGCCCTGGGAAGAGTACCTGGCGCCCGGGCGTCCGCTCGCGGTGCGCGTCGAATGCCGGGGCTCGCGTCTCTACCATGAGAAGGCCGTCGCCGAACGCGTGGCCGAAGGCGTCGCGTCGCGCCTGAAGGCGGTTTCGCCGCTCGTTACCGCGGAGGACGACGGCGACGCGGCCCTGGTGTACGCGCGGCTCGACAAGGACGTCTGCGTCCTCGACGTGGACGCCTGCGGCGCCCCGCTGCACCGGCGCGGCTGGCGCTTCGCCACCGGCAAGGCGCCGCTGCGAGAGACCTTGGCCGCAGGCCTGCTGCGCGCGTCGGGCTGGGACGGACGTTCTCCCCTGCTCGACCCGTTCTGCGGCTCGGGCACCATCGCCATCGAGGCGGCGTTGACGGCGCGGGGGGTGGCGGCGGGAGGCAAACGGGCTTTTGCCTATCAGCACTGGCCGGGTTACGATGCGCAGGCCGACGCCGAAGCCACGGCCACGGCGCACGCGGCGCCGCAGGCGCCGCGTGTATTAGCCAGCGACCGCGACGAGGGCGCTATCGAGGCGGCGCGGGCCAACGCGGCGCGCGCGGGCGTCGCCGACGCCATCGAGTTCTCCGTGCGGGCGGTGTCGGCCGTCGAGCCGCCGCGCGGGCCCGGATGGGTCGTCACCAACCCGCCCTACGGGGTGCGAGTCAGCGAGGGCAAGGACCTGCGCGACCTCTACGCCGGGTTCGGCAAGTCGCTGCGCGCCAAATGCGGCGGCTGGCGGGTCGCGCTGCTCACCTCAGAGCCCCAGTTGGCGCGCAACGCGGGCTTAGGCTTGGAGCCGGGCCTCTCCACGCTTAACGGCGGCCTGCCGGTTCGGATCTGGAGCGGGCGCGCCTAACCTTCGATACGGGCTTGACAGGCGCGTGGCCGTGTGTTAAAGTGTAACCAATACTGTTACGTATAAAAGGAGAACCACCATGAATCTCAAAGGGAAGGTCGCGCTGGTCACCGGAGGGTCGCGCGGCATCGGCGCGGCTATCGTGAAACGCCTGGCGGCGGAGGGCGCGTCGGTCGCGTTCACGTTCGTCAGCGGGGCGGACGCGGCCCAGGCCGTGAAGGCGGACGTCGAGAAGGCGGGCGGCAAGGTCCTGCCCATCAAGGCCGACGCCTCCGACCGCGCGGCCGTGGCCGCCGCGGTCGAGCAGGCGTCCAAGGCCTTCGGGCGCCTGGACATCCTGGTCAACAACGCCGGCGTGTTCGTCGGCGGCGCCGTCAACGACCCCAAGGCGGACATCGCGGCGCTCGACCGCCAGTTCGCCATCAACGTCGCCGCCGTCGTCGCGGCGACGCGCGCGGCCGCGCCGAAGCTGGGGCAAGGCGGGCGCATCATCACCATCGGCTCGGGCCTGGCGGACCGGTCCTTCCCGACTTTCGCGGACTACTCCGCGACCAAGGCCGCGCTCGGCGGCTACACGCGCGGCTGGGCCCGCGACCTCGGCGCGTTGGGCGTCACGGTCAACCTCGTCCAGCCGGGGCCCATCAACACCGACATGAACCCCGAAAACGGCGACTTCTCCGCGGGCCAGAAGGCCGCGACCGCGCTCGGCCGCTACGGCCAGCCCGCCGAGGTGGCCGCGGCGGTGGCGTTCCTGGCCGGGCCGGAGGCGGCCTTCATCACCGGGGCGACCCTCGACGTGGACGGAGGCTGGGGCGCCTAGGCGCCGGGCGGGGCGAGGGCGGCCTTCACCGCGAGCGCGAGCTCTTCGACGGTGAAGGGTTTCAGCAGGATATGGGGAGGCCGCTCTCCCAGCCGGCGTCGAACGGTCTCGACGCCTCGCCCCGTGCACAACACGAGCGGGACGTCCTTGGTGCGCGGGTTCGTGCGCAGCGCCGTGTAGAGCGGGGCCTGCTCGTAGGCCGCGCTGGTCAGCGACGCCACGATGCAGGCGACCGGCAGCTCCGCGGCCAACGACGGGGCGAGCTCGGGGCCCGACGGCACCGGCTCGTAGCCGGCCTCGCGCAGGGCCTCGCACATGATGAAGCTCGTGGCGGGGTCGGCCTCGACGACGAGGACCTTCGTCACGGCGTCTCCCGCGCGGCGGCCTCGTCCACGACGACGCGCGCCGGCGGCGCCGCGAGGCGCCCGCGCCAGACGCCGGCGCGCACCGTGGACGTCGAATACAGCCCCGCGGTGTCGTACACGAGCGGGTAAGACGTGGTCAGCGTCGCCAGCACCGGCGCGCCGCCGTCGAGCGGCTGCTCGAAGCAGAACGACTTTCCCGCCGGAATCTTGATCTGCTCGGTGAGCGGGCGCGCGGCGGCGGTGGACACCTCGGGAGCCGCCGGGGCGGCGCGCAGCCCCAGCACGCGGCCGCGCGCGGCCGGGTCCAGCACGAAGTCGAGGAAGGCGCTGGCGCGGCCCGCGTTCTGGAACTCGACGAGGAAGGTCACGGGTTCGCCGGGCGCGTAGGCCGCGCGGGCCGGGCGCAGGCGCGCGCGCAGGCCGCCGGCGGTTTTGCCCCACTTCGGCGGCGGCGGCAGGTCCTCGGCGTCGCACAACGCGGAGCGCTTCAGCGGGTCGGCGGCGCGGGGCTTGAGGCGCGCGTCGAGGTCCAAGGCCAGCAGCGAGAACGGGTCCACGCGCGAGGAGCGCCATTTCAGCGCCCAATGCAGGTGGGGGCCGGTGACGCGCCCGGTCGCGCCGACCTTGCCGATGACCTGGCCCTTCTTGACCGTCTCGCCCGGCTTCACGAGGATCTTCGAGAGGTGGGCGTACAACGTGGTCACGCCCAGCCCGTGGTCGAGCACCACGGTGTTGCCTTGGAAAAAAAGCGGGCCGGCCAGCCCGACCTTGCCCGCGGCGGGCGCCTTCACGGGCACGCCGGTCTTGGCGCGCAGGTCGGCGCCGGAATGGGGCGAACGCGGCTGCCCGTTGAAGATGCGGCGTTCGCCGAAGCGCGACGACGGCGCGCCGGCGATGGGGGAGTCGAAGCGGCCCTCGAAGAGGCGTTTGGGCTCCCCGCGCGTGAACAGCTTGTGCAGCCGCGCCGCCTCGGCCTCGGCGCGCTCGGTGTCCGTCTTGGCCGGGGTCACGTATTTGCCGTCCACCTTCAGCTCCTGGACGGCGAACACCGCGGGCTCGACCTCGAGCAGGCGTTCCTCGGCGACGGGTTTGCCGCCGGGCGCGCGCAGCGAGGTCTTGAGGGGAAGCGGCCCGGGCTTGGCTTCCACGTCGAGCCCGGCGAGCGCGAGCCAGGTGCCCGTGGAGGGCGCGGCGAAGAACTCCACGGGTTTTCCACCGAGCGTCGCCTCGGGCGCGTGTTTCGGGTCGTGGCCCTCCACGACGAGCAGGAGCATCTCCCCGGGCTTGAGCGCGCGCGACTCCACGCTCAGGCGCGGCGCCGGAGCCGGGGCCGCGAGGGCGGCGGCGGCGAGCAGGAGGCAGACGGCGTTCATTCGAGCATCCTCTTGTGCATGACGCGAGCCTTCGCGTTGCCGGGGTCGCGGCGCAGCACCTCTTCGAGCTGGGCGGCGGCCTGCTTGAGGCGTCCGCGTTCGGAATGGAGCTTGGCGAGGTTGAGCCGCGCGTCGATCTGGTCCGGCGCGACGGCGAGCGACCTTTCCCAATAACCGGCGGCGACGTCGAAGGCGCCGAGAGTGTAGTGCACGTTGCCGAGGTTGTTCAAGGGCCCCGGACGCGCCGGGTCCAGGCGCGCGGCGAGCTCGAAACGCGCGACGGCGCGGTCCCAGGCGGAGTCCTTGGCGTAAAGGTAGGCCAGGGCCTCGGCGAGGCGCGCGCTCCCGCGGGGACGCGGCGAGCGCGGCCTCCAGGCCGCGGATGCGCGCGTCGAGCTCGGGCGAGGACGCGGCGAACGGCTTCTCGGCGGCGTTGGCGCGCGTCGCCAGCACGGGGCGCGTCGCCAGCGCGCCCCAGGCGAGAAGGAGCAGCAGCCCGGCGGCCAGGGCCGGACGCGACGCGGCGGCGGGGCGCGACGCGAGGCGGGCGGCGACGCCGAGCCAGAGGAAGGCGGCGAAGGCGGAGACGCCGAAACGCGCGTCGGGCGAGACGAAAGCGCAGAGGAAAAAGGTCAGGCCGGCGAGCAGGGCCGCGTCGCGGGGCATGGCGTGTTCGTCGGCGGGCGCGCGAAGCAGCACGGCCGCTGTCGCCACCGGCACGGCCAACAACGCGCCGAGACCGGCGAGCCCGGTCTCGCAGGCCGTCTGCAGGTATTCGTTGTGCGCGAAGTTGACGATGACCTTCCCTTCGGCCCAGCGGGCCTTGAGCGCCTCGGAGGCGAAGGCGGGGAACTCCAGGTGGAAGCGGCCCAGGCCCGCGCCCAGGAACGGGCTCTCGGCCCACAGCCGCGCGGCGTCGCGCCAGATGAGGCCGTGCGTCCAATCGCGCCCGGCGAACACCGCGGCGCCCGCCGCGACGGCCGCGGCCGCGGCTGCGAGCGCGGCGAGGCGGGCCCGGCCTTCTTGGCGCAGCGCGGCCCAGGCCGCGAGCGAGCCGAGCAGGGCCAGCGCCGGCCCGCGCGACTGGGTCGCGAGCAGGCCCGCGGCCTGCAGCGCGGCCGCCGCGCCCCACAGGCGCGCGCGCGTCCCGACGACGACAGCGCCAGCGAGCCGGCCACCGGCACGGCGGCGGCCAGCGCCGCGCCGAGGAAGACGGGGTTGCCGAAGCTCGCGACCGGCCGCTCCAACGCGTCGAAGCCCGGCAGGCCGAAACGCTGTGCCAGGGCCCACGCCGCGGCCAGGGCGCCGCCCGCGCTCCACGACTCGGCCGCGCGCCGCGCCAGCGCCGCGTCGAGGCCGCGCGAAGCCGCGAAAAACGCGACGCCGCATAAGCCGAGGCGGACGAGCTCGCCTTCAGAGGCCGCGCGCTGGGGCGAGAGCAGCCAGAACAACGGGCCGGTCGCGACGAGAAGCGCCACGGGCAGGTCGAGCGGGGTGCGCCGGGTCTCGCCCGGGCGGTTCCAGGCGCGCGCGAGGACCCACAGCGCCGCGACGAACGCGGCGGCCTCGACGCCGACGAGCTTCCAGCGCAGGAGCTTGCGGTCCGGCGCGAGCCAATAAGCCGCGGCCGCGGCGCCCCACAGCCAGGACGCCGCGTTAGGCACGGAGCCGGGCGAGGATGCGGTCCTGGGCGCGGAACATCCGCGCCCGGTCCGCCGGCGACATGTCGTCGTGGCCGGCGAGGTGGAGCGCGCCGTGCGCGGCCAAGGTCAACGCCTCGCGCAGCACGGAATGGCCGAGCTCGGCGGCCTGGCGGCGCGCCATCCAAGCGGAGAGATAAACGTCGCCGAACGGCGCCTCGGCGGCGGGCACGCCGCGCACCCGCTCGTGGCGGAACGAGATGACGTCGGTGTCGTAGTCGTGCCCGAGGTACTCCCGGTTCATCGCGCGCATCTTGGCGCGCGGAAGCACGACGACGGAGACCTCGCCGCGGGCGCGCGGGCAGGCCAGGCGCACGGCCCGCTCGAAAAGCGCGGGCTTGCGCGCGGCCGCGGGCAGCGCCGTCAGACCCGCGACGCGGACGTTTAAGCCGGTTTTTCGTCCCATTTGTCGTAGGCGCGGATGACGGCGCGCACGAGGGGGTGGCGCATGACGTCCGCCTCGGCCAGGCGCACCGAGGCGATGCCGTCCACGCCCTTGAGGATGTCGATGGCGCGCACCAGGCCCGACGCCGAGCGCCCGCCCAGGTCGTTCTGGGACATGTCGCCGGTCACCACGACCTTGGAGCCCTGGCCCATGCGGGTGAGGAACATCTTCATCTGCTCGGGCGTGGTGTTCTGCGCCTCGTCGAGGATCATGAAGGCGTCCTCGAAGGTGCGGCCGCGCATGTAGGCCAGCGGCACGATCTCGATGACGTCGGATTCGCGCCAGGCGCGGAAGCGCTCGGGGCCGAGCATGGTGTAGAAGCCGTCGTAGAGCGGGCGCAGGTAGGGATTCACCTTCTCGATCATGTCGCCGGGCAGGAAACCCAGCTTCTCGCCGGCCTCGACGATGGGGCGCGAGAGGATGATCTTGGAGACCTTGCGGCTCTCCAGCGCGCGCAGCGCGCACGCCACGGCGAGGAAGGTTTTGCCCGTGCCCGCGGGGCCGAGCCCGAAGGTCAGGTCGTGCCCGCCGATGGCATCGACGTATTTCTGCTGGTTCGGGGTGCGCGGGCGCACGACGCGGCCCGCGTGCGTGCGGAAGATGCCGTCCTCGGGCAAGGAGGGCGATTCCATGTTCAGCGGCTCGAAGCCGCGCGCGTCGGCGGGCGCGGCGCGGCGGCGCAGCGCGTCGATCTCCTCGCGCAGGCGTTTGGACGCCTTCTCGACGCGGGCCGCGCTGCCCTTGAGCGTCACGGCGATCTCGCCGGTCGAGCCGTCCTGTCGCAGCAGTATCTCCACGCCGAAATCGCGCTCGAACTCGCGCAGGCGCGAATCCTGTTCGCCGAGCAGGCGCACGGCTTCGGCGGCGTCGCTGAGACGGATCTGGCGGGTGGTCATGGCGGGACCTATTCTAGCGATTATCGGAGGGGCGGCGTCAGCGGCAGACCATCGGCGCCCGCGCGCCCGCGGGGGCCGCCGGGGGGGCGCCACGGAAGACGGCCGACGTCTCGACGGCGGCGTGGCCGGCGAGCGCCACGGGGATGGCGAAGGAGCGCGAGCCCAGCCCGTGGCCCGAGCAGTGGATGCCGCGCGCGGGCCACTCATCCAGGCAAGGCGTGTCCCAGAAGTTGCGCGCGATGAAGTGGCATACCCCGCCGATCTCGCGTTGGCCGGTGATGACCACCTGATGACGGTCGCCGACGTTGGCGTGGTCGAAGGTCACTGCCTCGAAGCCGTACATCACCGGCGAGCCGCCGCGTAAAGCGTAACGGATGGATTCCACGAGCGCGCCGTCGCCTCCGTCGGCGCCGCCGCGCACGGTGCGCCGCGTGATGCCGCACAAGGTCAAGCCCTCCAGCGACGCCCAGGCGGTCTCCGGCGCGCCGCCCTCGCGGCAATGCTGGCGCACGGCCAGGTTCAACGACCGCGTCACGTCGTCCACTCGATCGGCCGTCGAGAAGCCGCGGCTCATGATGCCGGCGGCGTCTGCGGCGCGGGGCGCCGGGCACACGGTTTCAGGGATGTCGCGAAAACGGGTCGGCCGTCCGGCGAGGGCGTTGCGGTAATAGGTGGTCAAGGCCTGGTCGTAGTCCGGGGAGCGGCCGTCCACGCAGGCGTTGGTGGCCACCCAGCGCTGCTCGTGGATGAGGGAGTACAGGGTCAGATTGCCGTGCCCGCTTTGCGGAACCGGCGAGTCAGGTGAACCCGCGGTCTGCCTCTCGCGGTCGCTATAGACGAGCATGGCGTGCACGGGCGAGACGTCTTTGCCGGTGGCTTCCGATAGCAGGTCCGCGACGGCGTGCGCGTAGCAGATGCCGAGCGCGCCCTGCAGCGTCGGGGGACGTTGGTAGGTGGCGGCGCGGTCCATGGCGACGAGGGTCTCGCAGGCCCAGGCGGGCGCGGCGAGTAGGAGCGCGGCGAATGCGACGATGGGCAGGCGGGGGTGCATGGGGGCGCCTGCCGTTAGCATAACCCCGGGACCGGCCGCGCGCCAGCCCTGCTTAGTCGGCGAGGCCGAGGCGTTGGCCGAGGGCGCGGCAGGCGTCTTTGGCGGCGGAGGGGCCGGGGTCGGCGGCGGCCAGCGCGCGCGACCAGCGTTCCTGCACGTCGCGCAGGCGCCAGGTCCCGCACAGCAGGCCGGCCGACCACAAGGCGTCGAGCCAGCGCAGCGCGCTCGACAACACGGCGGGGGAGGAGTCGCGCAAAACGGCCTCGAGTTTGGCGTGCAGGCGCTCCTCGAGCTCGCCCACCCAGGGCAGCTGCTCGACGAGGAAGGCGCGGCCCGCGGCCTGCTCCAGCAGGTCGAGCACGACGTCGTCGCCGACGCCGCCGCGGCGCAGGGCCATGATCGCGCCGGTCCAGCGCTGGAGGTAGAGGACGCGGTCGGGGCCCAGCGAGCCGTCGGAGGAGAGGGCGCGGAACAGCTCCCCGCGCTCGTCGCTCAACACGGCGTCCAGGCCCTGGGCTCGGCCGTATTGGCCGTCGAGCACGGAGTGGAACTCGTCGTCGGTCAGGCGCAGGAAGTCCGCGCCCAGCCACGCGGTGTCGAGCGGCCCCGCGTCCGCAGGCGAAAGCCACACGGCGAAATCGAGGCGGTCGGCGCGGTGCACGATGGCCCACCATTTCCCGGTCTCGCGGGTGCCGGGACGGCTCACCGTGACGAGCCGCGTGGAGAAGGTCGGGCGGCGGCCGCCCGCGGCGGTTTTATCGCCTTCCCAGGAAGGGCCGAACTCGAAGCGCAACGCGGGCAGCGGCGCGCTCGCCCAATCCAGATGGGCGAGGATGGCCGCGTGGGCCGCGGCGCGTTCCAGCGTGACGCGGCGCGACACGACGAGCGAGCGCCAGACCTTGGAGCCGTCTCCGACGTCCTTGAGGTTGGAGTAGCAGGCGGCCAGGCGTCCGACCAGGGCGGGCTCGGGGTCCTCGCCCAGCGAGCGGGCCAGGTCGCAGGCGCGCGCGGCGCTCTGCAGCACCAGCACGGTTTCCACCCCGGAGATATCGTCGAAGAACCAGCCGCAGGACGTGAACATCGCCAGGCGCTCGCGCTGGAGCAGGAGCAGGCGCAGGGCGCGGGCGCGTTCGCCCTCGAGCAGGCCGCGTTTGGCGAAGCCGTCGAGCAGGCGGTCCTGCTCCGCGAGGTCGGCGGCGCGCCACAGGCGCCAGGACTCGTCGCGCACGGCCCAGGGGTCGTCGAAGTAGGCCAGCGCCTCGTCCTCATAGAACACGTCGAAGCGGTGCGCCAGCCTCTCCAGCGCCTCGCGCAGCGGCGCGCGCCAGCCCTGCTTCCATTCGGGCAGGTGCGCGGAGCGGCAGCCGCAGTCGCGCTCCCAACGGCCCAGGCCGTGCTCGCAGCTCCAGGCGGTGCGCTGGCGCACGCGGCATTCGCGCGGCGGGGAGAACAGGGCCAGGAAACGCGCGGGCGTGGTCGCGGTGACGCCTTCGGAGGCGAGCAGGTCGAGCGTGAGCGCGAGCACTCGTTCGGCGCCCGGATGATGGTGGCCGTAGAACTCGCCGTCGGACGCCACGTGCGCGAGCTGGGCGGATTTGCCGGGCAGCAGGCGCGAGAGCACCTTCGCCGTGAAGCCTTCGGCGCTGGAGACGGTTTCTCCGGTCACCACGCCTTGCGAGAGGCGGTGGTGGTAGAAAAACACGCAAAGCCGGCGCGACGAGGAGTAGGGCGAGCTCCAGAGGTAGGGCGTCTTCGGATCGACGGTCTCCGTCGTGACCGGGGCCCAGTCTCCGCCGGCCGGGCGCACGGCTTCGGCCTGGGCGGGGGAGAGGATGGTGAACTCGACGCCCTCGGAGGCGAGCACGTCGAGCGTCTCGTCGTCCACCGCGGTCTCCGGCAGCCACATGCCCTTGGCCTTGCGGCCGAAACGCGCCTCGAAGTCGGCCAAGCCCCAGCGCACGAGGGTCTCCTTGTCGCGGCGCGAGGCCAGCGGCAAGATGACGTGGAAATAGGGCTGGGCGATGGCCGGTCCGATGCCGTCCTCGCCGGTGCCGGCCTTATCGGCGTCCAGCACCCGCTTATAGAGGGAGGGGCGCTCGCGCTCGAGCCAATCGAGCAAGGTCGGCCCGACGTTGAAGGACAGGCGCTTGAGCGTGTCCTCCTGGGCGATGACGCGCCCGTCGGAGCCCGCCTTGATGCCGAGCGTCAGCGGGCCGTAACATTCCTCGGCGATGCGCGCGTTCCAGTCGTGGAACGGATAGGCCGAATCCTCGCGCTCGACTTTGCCCAGCCACGGGTTCTCCCGCGGCGGCTGGTAGAGGTGGGCGTGGACGCAGACGTGGCGGTGCGACATGCGGCTAACGCGGCAAGGTCTCGCCGCGGGGGACGACGACGAGGCCGGAGGGGTCCACGAAGTACTTCTGCGCGTCCAGGTCGCGGTCGTAGCCGAGCTTGAGCTTGGCGGGAATCTCGTTGAAGCGGTCCACGATGACGCGCTTGAGGTGGGCGTCGGCGCGGACCTTGCAGAAGTCCATGATGATGGAATCCTCGATGACGGCGCCGTCGTGGACGTGCACGCCGCGGCCGAGGATGGAGTTGCGGATGGTGGCGTTGCGCACGAAGCAGCCGTCGCCGATGATGGCGTTCTGCAGCTTGCCGTCGATGATCTTGGCCGGCGGGCCGTCATAGCGGCCGGAGTGGATGAACCAGCGGCGGTTGTTGAGATTGAGCTTGGGCCGGGCTCCGAGGATGTCCATGTTCGCCTCGTAGAAGCTCGACAGGGTCCCCACGTCGCGCCAGTAGGACTCTTCCTCGTAGGCTTTGATGCCGGGAAGGACGTTGGTGGAGAAGTCGTAGGCGAAGAGCTTGTGGGACTTCACCATGGAAGGCAGGAGATTCTTGCCGAAGTCGAGGTCGGCCGCGTCCTTGTGCTGGTTCTTGAGCAGGTCCACCAGCACGTCGCGGTCGAAGACGTAGTTGCCCATGGACGCCAGCGCGTGGCCGGGTTTGCCGGGCATGGACTTGGCCGTCGGCGGCTTCTCGATGAAGGCGGTGATGCGGCCCTTGGAATCGGTGTCGAGGATGCCGAAGGAGGAGACGGCCTTCAGCGGGACCGGGATGGTGGCCACCGTGCAGTGCGCGCCGTTCTCGACGTGGGCGTGGATCATCTGGCCGATGTCCATGCGATAGACGTGGTCGGCGCCGAAGACCACGACCAGGTCGGGGTCGAAGTCGTGGATGAGGTTCAGGTTCTGGCGCACCGCGTCGGCGGTGCCGCGGTACCACATGGTGCCGATGCGCATCTGGGGCGGGACCACGGTGATGAACTGGTCGCGCGTCAGGCCGGCCGTGCGCCAGTTGGCGCGCAGGTACTCGATGAGGCTTTGCGACATGTATTGGACCAGAACGTAAATCGATTGCACGCCCGAGTTGACGAGGTTCGACAGGACGAAATCGATGATGCGGTATTTCCCGCCGAAGGGCACGGCGGGTTTGGAGCGCTCGTGGGTCAGCGGGTGGAGGCGCTCTCCTTTGCCGCCGGCGAGCACGATGGCCAGTACGCGTTTGGTGGGCGCGGGGCCAGGTTTAGTCGGCATAAGGGTCCTCTCCGTAGTCGCCGTCCTCGGGCTGGGCGCGGCGTCGGCGCGGCGCGTCCTCGTCCTCGTCGTCGGGCGTCGCGCGGCCTTGCAGCTCGCGGGCGCGGCGCTCCAGCGCGGGCCGGTCGGGCTCCTGCTTGTGGCGCGCGGCGAGCATGCGGTCGGCCTCGTCGAGCACGAGCACGCGGGGGTTTCTCCTCGGCGCCGGCGTTGATCTGCGTGAACTCGGCCGTCGTGACGCCGGTGGAGACGCGCACGGGCAGGTAGCTGTTTCCCTTGTAGGAGAGCAGCGCGGCGGTGGGCACGTAGAGGACGTTTTTCTTGGTCTCCGCGGCGACGATGCCCTCCCATTCGGTGCCCGGGTCGAAGTACCGGTCGGGGGACAGCTCCAGCGTGAACGTGCCGCCCGGGTCCACCTTCTGTCCCTGGACGTCGAGCACGAAGCGCGCCACGCGGCCGGAGAACTTCTTGTTGGGCGCGTTGACGGCCCAGAAGGTCAGGGGCTGGCCGTCGCGCACCCAGTGCGAATCCTCGGGGCGCACGCGCGCCACGAGTTGGAGCGAGCGCGACGCCTCGAACATGACGGTCTGGGGCTTCACCCAGGTTTTGGCCTTGGCGAAGACCTTGAGCACGAAACACGTGCTCGGGCAGCGGATGGGCGTCGGGCGGTACACGCGCTGCCAGCGGTCCTCGAGGATGTCCTTGTCCTGCGCGCCGCGCGCGTCGAGGATGGCGGCCAGCTCCTTGTGGGCCATGAAGGCCAGGGTCTGGTCGGCGCCGCGCCAGCTGTAGGAGGACGTCAGCACGGTCTCGATGCGGCCGTCGATGGTGGACTTGAGGCGGAACACGTCGGCGGGCACGACCGTGCCCGTCACCTTCACGCGGACCTCGAGGTCGCCGCGGCGCACGGCGTCGGTCGCGGACTCCCCGGCGGCGGGGAGCGCGCTCAGCGCCAGGGCCGCGGCGAGCAGCAGCCTCATCGGGACGCCGCGGGCTCCGGGAGGGACGCCTTCTTCGCGGTCAGGCCGGCGTTTTCGCCCTTCCACCCGTGGCGCAGGAACGATTCGAAGGTCCAGGGCATCTTCTCCTGGAACACCGTCGCCATGGCTTCGCCGTAGCGCTGGATCTCGAGCTGGGCGTGGCCGTCGGCGCGCAGCGACACGAAGTTCATGAGGCTGCGGGCGTTGACGGTCCAGTAGAACTCGGTATAGAGGTTGACGGGCAGGATCATGCGCGCCATCTCGCGGGCGACGCCGGACTCGATCATCTTCTTGTAGGTCGCGACCATCGCCTCGCACTGGTCCTTGAAAAGCTTGCTGGTCGCGGCCTGGTCGAGCGTGCCGGCGCTGACGGAGCCCTGCTTGTTCTTCTTGTCCTGGGCGCGCCACGTCTCGGGGTAGTAGTAATAGTCCTTGGCCTCCGTGTATCGGAAAGACATCTCGTTGTAAGCGGCGAAGCGGTGCCTGAACCACTGCCGCGCCACGAAGATGGGGGCGCTCACGTGCAGCTTGAACAGGGAGTGCTCGAAGGGCGTCATGTGCGAATGTTTGAGCAGGTAGTCGATGAGCTTCTTGTCGGCCTCGGGGCCTTTGGAGACGCCGCCGTAGGAGACGCGCGCCGCGTCCACGACGCCCTGGTCGCCGCCCATGAAGTCCACCACGCGGATGAAGCCTTTATCGAGGACGCGGATTGCGCCGGGGGGGATATGATCGTTCATGAGGGCCTCCAAGAGGGGATTTTCGACAGGATAGCAGATTGCGCGGCGCGCGGCGGCGTCAGGGGCGGCGCATCAGGTCGGCGCCGCCGGCCGAGTCCTTGTAGCGCCTTCCATCGGGGAGCTTGGACGCGGCGGCCGACGCGGCCTTGATCCACTCGAGCAGCCGGACGTCGCCGAGGGCGCCTTGGCCGTCCCAGCGGTAAGCGGTGCTCCCCGCGGACTGGCGCAGCAAACGCTCCAGGCGTTTGCCGTCGGGCGCCAGCGGCACCGCGACGATGGTCCCGTGCTGGGCGAGCTCGCTGAGCTTGGCCTTGAGCCCGTCGCGGTCCCTATCTCGCTGGCCCGAGCGCACCCCGTCGCGCACGTGCACCGCGGCGGCGCGGGCGAAGCCGCCTTTGGCGCGCGCCTGCTCGGCCACGGCGTCGGCGGCGGCCTGCCAGGACTTGAGCGCCTTGTCGGAGCGAGGGCCTTGGCCCACGAGCAGCAAGGTGTCCCGGGCGGGATCGCGCGAAAGCTTCCGGGCGCGGTCGGCGAGGATGTCCGCGAGCGCGGGCGACTGGTCGAGCGTGGCGGCCATCACGATGGGCACGGAGCTCTTCACGCGTTTGAGCCAGCGCGGGCGCGACGTCTCGAGCACGAGGGAGGATTTGAGGCCGCCGGACAGGCGCTCGGAGTCGGCGTCGGGTTTGTCCTCGGCGGGCTGCTCGCGCACGCCGAGGAGAAAACGCGCCTCCTGGATGACCGGGGATTCCGACAACGGCTCCAGGGAAACGGCGACGATCTTGCCCGGGCGCTGGCGCTCGAGCCTCTCGACGGCCTTCTGCAGGGCCACCGGGTCCGAGGCCCCGCCGACGCTTTCGACGGCCATGCCCTTGAGCTGCCCGCGCAGGGCGGCGAGGTCCTTCTTCCAGCCCGAGCCGGCGTCGGAGGCGAGCAGGAGCAGGCCGTAGGTCGGTTTGGCGGCGTCGCGCTCGCCGAAGCCGGCGGCCGCCGCCGGCGCGGCGGCCAGCAGGACGGCGAGGCAGGCGGAGGTCACGAGGGCTTCGGGGCGCTCTTGCGCAGCGCGACGTCGAGGCGCTCGCGCAGCTCGTCGATGCTCACGGGTTTGGGCACGAAGTCGTCCCCGCCGGAGAGCGCGGCGCTGGTCTTGTCGTGGCGCGAGTCGCGCGCCGTCAGGAAGAGGATGGGCACGCGCCGGCCGCCTTTGCGCTCGGAGGCGCGCATCTTCTGGCAGGCGGTGAGGCCGTCGAGCACGGGCATCATCACGTCCATCAAGACGAGGTCGGGCGGCGCGGCCTTGAACGCGTCGAGCCCTTCCTGGCCGTCGGCGGCGAGCTCGACGTCGTAGCCCAGGCGCGCGAGCTGCGTGGAGAGGATCTCCCGGATGGAGGAGTCGTCGTCAACGACGAGGATCTTGCGGCGTCCGGTCACAGGTCGAAGACCCACACCGACGTCTGGTCGGCGGCGCCGCGGACCGCGACCGCGAGCTCCTTTCGGCCCTCGGTCTCCACGACGACGACGCTTTGCGCGGCGCCGGTCAAGTCGGCCTTCCACGCGGTCTCCAGGGCCAGGCCGTTCCAGCGCTTGCGGTGGAGCTCGCCGCGGTTGAACACCCCGAACGGGCTCGCCAGGCCGCCGAGCGCGGCGAAGTTGCGCACCGCGAACAGCGCCTCGAAACCCGCGTCGCCGTACACGACCGGCATCGGAGGGTTGAACTCGAAGAGCTTCTCATGCCAGCGCACGCGCACCGGGGTCTGGCCGTAATCGTCGTCGGGCGAGCGCCAGTAGCTCTTCTTGTTGAGCTGGACGCGCAGGCCGTGAGTGGGCGTCAGATACACGAACGCCGGCTGTTCGGAAATCTTCAGGCCGGTGACGCCGAAGGCCCAGTCCGCGCGCTGGTAGGCGATGCGGGGCTTGCCCTGGGCGTATTTGCCGTCGGCGTAGGCGAGCGGGTACATCGTGCCCAGCGGGAAGGTCTTGTCGTCGGAAATCTGCTGGGTGGCGAGCACCTTGGCGCCGGCGGCGTCCTGCTGGGCGCGCACGAGGTAGGGCAGCTCGGCGACCTTGAGCCACTTGCCGGCCTCGAGCCGGAACACCTTGGTCTCGAAACGTTTGAACGTGTCGTCGTAGCAGGACACGAACAGCTCGTCGCCCGCGGCGCCGTCGAGGTTGGCGGCCTCCACGTTGAGCACCTTCACGTTGGTGCCGGGCAGGACGTTCTCGACGAGCGGCTTGGAGTCGGCGGGAGGGTAGGCGTAAAGGTTGATCGCGTTGTCGGAAGCGAGCACGACCTGGGGCTTGCCCGCCCCGTCGAAGTCGCCGACGGCCATGGCGTTGGCGGCGTAAGGCACCGACGGCGCGCGCAGGCGCGGCGCGCGCAGCTCGACGTCGCCGTTGCGCGCGAGCACGTAAGGCGCGGCCGGAGCGGCCGGCGCGACGACGGGCGCGGCGCCCAGGCGGACGCGCTGCCCGGGCTTGAGCCCGTCGCCGGAGGCCACCGAGCCGGTCGAGAACTTGTCGGAGACCGACGTGATGCGGCCGGTGGCGATGGTTTTCTCCGTTTTGCCGAGGGAAGCGCCCGTCACGGGGTGCTTGAGCTCTTCGCCTTCCTCATATACGGTGAACTCGCGTTTCTCCGCGGCGCCGTCCTTGGCGACGAGGTCGAGATACACGGTGGCGCCGTCGGCTTTCACGACGTAGCCCGACGGGTCGGCGGCGACGGCGGAGAGGCTCAGGAGGAGGAAAAGGGTGTTCATCGCGTCCGAGGTTATCATATTGGCCCGGGGGCCGTCGCGTCTTGCCCTGGGCGGAGGGCGGGGTTATACTCCGCGGGATGGCCCTCCGAAGCGCCTTGCTCTCGCTCCTGCTCGCCGCCGGCCCGGCCCGGGCGCTGGAAGGCGATTTCCTGGTCTGCCGGCACCGCGTGGACTGCGCCGCCGGCCCCACCGACACGGTGCCGAAGTCGTCCTTCCTCATCGCGTTCCAGGACGCCGACTTCACCGGGCCCTTCGCCTGGGTCGCGGCCGAAAAGCCGCGCGTGATCGAAGGAGTCAACAAGCTGCTGCGCCACTACGGATTCCCCGTCACGGCCTCCGAAATCTCCCGCGCGCGTTTCGATGAGCTGCGCCGTCGCCCCGACGCCGACGTCGTGCTCAAATACCGGGGGAACTCCTTCCTGGGCGTGGTGGGCGTCGAGGGGCTCAGCGCCCATATCGGCGGGACCAGCATCAACGACGTCGAAAGCTACCCGGGCATGGGCATCTCGTTGTACGGGCCCACGCGGCATCCCGGTCAGCGCGTGGCCGATTCGGACCTGGAGGTCGTCGAGGTGCGGCCCGTGGCGCAGATGGCCGACCCCGCGACCGACGCCGCCCGCAAACGGGCGATGCTGGCCTGGACGCTGACGCACGAGTTCGTGCACGCGGCGCAGCACCGCATGCTGGGCACCATCGCCTCCGGCGACCCCGCCG
The DNA here is from genome assembly GCA_965283875.1 of uncultured Elusimicrobia bacterium. Classification (GTDB taxonomy): domain Bacteria; phylum Elusimicrobiota; class Elusimicrobia; order UBA1565; family UBA9628; genus GWA2-66-18. Next base: position 1,839,535 of record CBDIQC010000001.1, read on the forward strand.
AGGCGATGACGCCGCGTTGCGTCGTGCCCTATAAGCCGGCCTTCGAGAAGACCAGCGAGCTCGTCAACGCGCTCGCGGTGTCGCGACGCAGCGGCCACATGGAGACCGGCCTCATGGTCGCGGGAGGCGACCACCGCGGCCATCGCGACGACACGCACGGCGGCGGCACGCACTCCATCAACAACTGCCTCAAGGACCCGCGCATTCCGGCGGCCCTCATCAACGATTTGGCCGCCTTGGCCGAAAGCGACCGGCTTTGCGGCCCGCGCGACGAGGAGGTGCAGGGCTACCCGGCTTCCGATTACTTCCGCCTTCCGGCCTTCAATCGGGCGGCCGTCGCGCGGTATCTCACGAAGATGGCGGGCGTGTCCTGCTACGCGGGCTGTTTTTACGAGGTGCTGGGGCCCGAGAAGGCGATGAAGGCGGTCGGGTACGACCCGGCCGCGGAGCGGACCTTCGCCGCCCAAGGCCGCGCCGCGCGAGCCGGCGCGGCCGCCGCTGGCCGACGCGGCCCGCGCGCCGTGGTGGGTGAAGGCCAACCTGCGCTGCCTCGAGGCCGCGCGCGCCGCGCGGCGCTGACGCGGCCGCCCGCGGCTATCCTATACTGGGAGCCGATGCGCGTGAACGCGGCCGTCGCCGCCAACCTCGAACGCTGCGCGGCCTCCTTCCGCGCGGGGTCTCCCATCGTCGCGGGCCTGCCGCACCAGGTGCGCCTCGAGATCACCAACGACTGCAACCTGTTCTGCAGCTACTCCGAAACGACCAAGAAACACGGCGGCTGCTCGCAGTGGCTGGCCAAGAAGCCCATCGGCCACATGAACCCGGCGTTGTTCCGCCGCCTCATCGACGAGCTGGGCCCGACCATGACCCAGCTCTTCCCTTATAACTTCGGGGAGCCGTTCATGAACCCGGACGCCGCCTCGCTCATCGCCTACGCGCGCGCGCGCAACGCGGACATGCGCGTGGACGTGCACACCAACGGGCACTACTTCCGCACCGACGAGCAGCGCCGCGCCGTCGTGGAGGCGGGCATCGACGAGCTGACGTTCTCCATCGACGGGCTCACCCAGGAGACCTACCAGGCGTACCGCCTCAAGGGCGACCTGTCCGTCGCGCTGGCCGGGCTGGCCGGCGTGGCCGAGTGGCGCCGCCGGCTCGGGCGCGACACGCCGCGGCTGATCTTCCAGTTCATCGGCTTCGACCACAACGTCCACGAGCTGCCGCGCGTGCGGGACTTCGCCTTGGAGCGCGGCGCCGACGAGGCGGCCTTGAAGATCAACCTGCCTCACGTGCTGGCGCGCGCCCGGGAGCTGCACCCGGGGCGCGACTGGGCGTTGTCGGGCGACAGCGAGGTCAACTTCGCCCCGGCCGAAGGCGTCTGCTCCTTCCCCTGGAACCACACCACGGTGCTCGCCGACGGGCGCGTGGTGGCCTGCTGCCGCGACGCGATGATCGAGGCGCCGCTGGGCTCGGTGGCGGAGGCGTCGCTCGAGTCGGTGTGGAACGGCCCGGCGTACGCGCGTTACCGCCTGCGCTACCTCGAGGACGTCGAGCTGCCGGGGGCGTGCCGGGCGTGCCCGGCGGCGCCGAAGACGCCGCCGCGCCCTATGCTACGATAGGCGCCTCATGCCCGCCTCGTATCCCGCTCCCCGCACCGGCACCGCGCAGGACCTGATGCGGGTCATCACCCGGGCCTACGAGGCCAAGCTCGACCGCGAGGGCGTCGTGCTGCCCCACAAAAGCGACGCCGCGCGCCGCTGGCTCGAGCCCGTCGCCCGCCTGTTCGGCATCGTCGTGGCGGGCGTGCTGAGCGCCCTGCCCGCGGAGCTGTACGTCTCCTTCCACGACCGGCTGTATCGCGCGCTCGCGGGCGGCCGCACCTACCCGTTCGACCCGGCCGGCGCCGCCGTGCGCGGCGCCGCGGCGCTGGCCGAACGCCTGGCGCGCGAGACGGGCCGCGAGCCGGCCTTGCTCGCGGTCATCTCGCACCCGCCGGTCATGGGCGAGCTCAAGCACCTGAACTTCGAGCTGGTGCGCCACGCCACCTTGGCGCTGCGCGCGGTCCGCGCCCGGCCCTGCCGGCCCCGGCTCGTCGTCGCCGTGGACCCGTTCGCGCTCGACACGACGAGCCTGCTCGAAGAAGGCGTTTACGCCGGCTTCATGGGCTCGCTGCACCTGGGCCTCGACCGGCTGTCGCTCGGCCGCGGGCATCTGGGGCCGGCGCTGTCCCCGCAGACCTCGTGGCATACGATGCCGTGGCGGATGCTGCGACTGCTCGGCGACGGCGGCGAGGCCGGCATCGTGCTCTCGGGCGGCGTGCCCGACACGGGGCGCGTGCTCTACGGCGCGCGCGAGTGGGTGCGCGAGGCGCGCGTCGCCGCGCGCGGGTCCGTGACCCCGGGCGAGGCCGCGGCGCGGCTCGCGCTGGAGCCCGGCTTCCTGCGTTTCGCCGCGGAGGCGGGCGTGCCTCTGCCCGCGGGCCCTTGGCGCCGCTTGGAAGGCTGGCTGATGGGCGCGGCGGTGAGCCCACCGGCAGCCTCGACGCGCGCGACGGCCGAACGCGTGCTCGCCGCGTGCTCAACGTGCCCGCGGCGCTGCGCCCCGCGCTGCTGACCGCGCTCGAGCTCGACCTCAGCCGGGAGACGCCGCGCCGCCTGCGGCTGTTCCGCGCGTTGGCCGGGCGCGTGGCGCGCCGGCGCCCGCTCGCCATCATCCCCATCGTCCACCACGCCGCGCCGCTCGGCGTCGAGGTGCGCGAGGCGTGGTCGTGGGAGACGGCGGGCCGCGGCCGCGTGAAGGCGGGCGCCGCCGGCGAGACGGCGCGCGAGGACGCGGTGGACGCGCACGCGGCCAGGCTGGTCAGGGGGAATTTCGCATGAGCTCGAACGTGTACCGCGACGTCGCCGCGCTGAAGGGCTTCTCGCTCAAGAACTGCCCGGCCATGCCCGAGCCTTCCTCCGTCCTGCTCTGCCCGCCCGACCACTACCAGGTGCTCGCGGTGAAGAACCCGTACATGAGCGGCCAGGTCGGCGCCGTGGACCGGGAGAAGGCGCGCCGTCAGTGGGAAGACCTGTGCGCCGCGTTCGCCGCGGCCGGCCTGCCCGTCGAGACCATCGAGCCGACGCCGGGTCTCGAGGACATGGTGTTCTGCGCCAACCAATCCCTGGCCGGCACGCGCCCCGACGGGGAGAAGGTCGCGGTGCTCTCCTCCATGCGGCACGCGTCGCGCCGGCGCGAGGTGGAGGCCTTCGAGCATTGGTACCGCGCGCGGGGCTACCGCGTGGTCAAGCTCAAGGGCGCCGAGGCGTCCACCTTCGAGGGCTCCGGCGACGCGGTCTGGCATCCGGGCAAACGCCTGCTGTGGGGCGGCTACGGCTTCCGCTCCGACCCGGAGGTCTTCGAGCACGTGGCGGACGCGTTCAAGACGCCGATCATTCTTCTTAAGCTCGTCAACGAGCGCTTCTACCATCTCGACACGTGTTTCTGCCCGCTCACGCCCGAATCGGTGCTCATCTACCCGTCGGCCTTCGACGCCGCGAGCCTGGAGCTCATCCTCAAGATTTTCCCCGTCGTGGTCACCGCCGCCGAGCCCGACGCCATCGGCAAGATGGCCTGCAATGCCGCGGTCGTCAAGTCGCGCACCGCCATCATCCAGAAAGGCGCCGCCGCCTCGATCGGGCACATGAAGGCCCTGGGCCTCGAAGTCGTGGAGACCGACACCTCCGAGTTCATCAAGTCCGGCGGCAGCGTCTATTGCATGAAGCAGTTCCTCTTCGCATGAGCGCGGCGGCGCTGCTGCTGGTCCCGCTGCTGGCGGGGGCCGCCGTCGTCGAGGACCGGGGCCTCTCGAAAGAGACGCGCGTCCGTTATGAACGCGCGGCCGCGAGCCTGCGCTGGTCGGAGTCCTTCCGCCGCCTCGAAGCCGCCACGCGCCACCTGCCGCGCCGCGAGATTCGCGGCTCGGGCCTGCCCGGGGCGGTGGATACGCGCGGCGGCGACGCGCCCGTCATCGTCTTCGACGCGGCGCGCCTGGGCGAGCTCTCCGAGGCCGAGGCGGTCGTGCAGGTCGCGCTCGCGCTGGCGCGCGCGGAGCTGGCCTTCCCGCTGCCCGTCGTCGAGGCCGAACAGGCCGCCTGGCAGACGGCGCTGCGCTGCATCGTCGAGCTCGCGGCGGAGAACGTGGATTTCTCGCGCGCGCTCGACGCGGCCTACCGCGACGCGCCGGCGCTGCTCGCCGCCGCCGAGGCCAAACACCGCGTCGGCGCCGGCCCCGACGAACTGGCCGAGGCCCCGCCCGTGCGCCTGCCCGAGACGGCCCTGGCCCGCGCGGGCCTGTTTTTGCGCCTCTTCGAGCTCGACGCCGCGCGTTTCCACAAGGCCGTCGAGGACGGCACGCCCTGGCCGCCGGGCGCCGCGCGCCTGTCCGCGCTGGAGGACCTCTTCGAGCTGCGCGGGCGCGAGCTGGCGGCGCTTAAGGCCCCGCCGTCGGGCGCCTACGCGGACCTGGGCGGGCGTCGTTACCCCGTGCCGTTGGCCCGCGCCGCCTACCGCCTGCGCGGCACCGGCGAGCTGGAGCGCCTGCGCGAGACTTTGGCCGCCTACGAGACGTCCGGCGTGGGCGAGCTGCGCGACGCGTTCGCGCGTTGGCGGCGCGGCGCGCGTTAGCGCGCCGCGCCGCGCAAGGCTTCGCGGGGGTCGCGAGGCGTGAGCGGCTCGGCCGTGGTATTTACGATGGCGGCTCGGCGGTCGCCTCGACGCGCCGCGAGTTCGTATTGGCCTGACGCGGCGCGCATCAATCTGAAGGCCTCGCGCATCGACGCGTCGGCGGCCCCGCGGAGGTCGCGTACGTGGCGGGCGCCGTCGGCGGCGAGCACCGCTTGCTGCTGCTCGCTCGACAAGTTGAAAAAGGCGACGCGTTCCATCGTCCACGCGCCAATGCCGTTGAGCGAACTCACGGTGTTGTCCATGGCCTCGCTGGCGCCTTCGCCCATGTCCACCCAGGTTTGCCGTCGCCAGGCCGCGCGCCACGTGCCGCCGATGCCGTCGAGCGTCGCATCGAGGGCGCGTCCCGGAGCCTGGATGGTGGCGCCCAGCGCCTGGTGGCCGGCCCAGCCGATGTCTTCCGTCACATAGGAGGCGCCGCGTATCGAACGCCCCGGCTGCACGATGGCCTCGCCGGGCACGAGCGCGGCCATGTGCAGGTCGCGCACCCGCTGGCGTCCGCGTTCCCGGTTGCGGACGAAATCCTCGTCGGCACGAACCATGAGTTCCACCGCGTTCGTGGCCAGCCAGGCCTGCCGCGCTTCCGCGAAATCGAAATACGCGCGCTCGTGGGCGGTCAGCGGCCGGCGGCGCTCGCGAGCCATCGCCTGTTGATAGGCGCGCAACGCGGCTTCGCGGCCGGACTCCGGCGCGGCATCGACCGCCAGGCGCAACCGTTCGAGCTCGGCGAGCCGACGATGCGTCTCGGCGCTCGGATAACGTCGCGCGGCGGCCTCGAGCTCGGCGGCGCGCGCCCGGGCCGCCGCGATCTGCGGCTCGTACTCGCGGCGGCGGGCGCTGCGATAACGGCGTAAGAGGTCGTCGCGTTCCGAGGAGTTTTCGGGAAGCGCCAGCAGCCGCGCCAACAAGCTTTCGGCCTCGGCGTGCGCCGTGACGCGACGGGCCTCCGCGGTTCGCGCGGCCTCTCGTTCCCGCTCGATGGGCCGCATCAGTCCCGCCAGCACGTCCGGGCAATGCTCGATGGGCGCGAGCGGGACGGCGAGCAAAGAGTCCACGGTCTGGGATGTCTCGAGATAGTCTTGCGCGGCCTGCTCCGCAGAGGCGGAAAGCACTCGGGCCCGCGCGGCGAGATCCGGACGTTTGGTGCGCACGATGCTGGCGGCCGCCCGGTAGTAAGCATGCTCGACGGCCATGGTGCGCGCGCGCATGGAGACTTCCTGCCGCTGCCGCAGGCGGCGTTCGACGCGTAGAAGAGCGTTCATCGCGTCCCGGTCGATGACGGTGGATTCGTGCTCGTCGGGCAACCAGGCCGTTTCCGTGTCGGCCGCGAGATAGACGCCGTTGTGGTGGCCCAGACGCAGGCCGCAACTGACGGGCGACGCCGCGTTGCCCGTGAATACGCAGCTGGCGATGGCCCGGTCGCCCGAGTTCTGCCAATCAAGGCCGCGCAGTTGCGCGCAGAAAGACGCGCGCATGGTCGCGGGAAGCGGTCCCGTCGGTGGATCGTCGGCGGACGCGATGGACGGCAAAACCGCGGCCAGAGCGAGGAATAGTGCGATTGGCGCGTTCTTGTGCATGGGGTACATCCGAAGTATGGCTCCCAAAACCCCTCCCGGCAAGGGGGGCTATGGCGAATGAACGTCGGCGAAAGCGTGCTCCGCGGCGGCCAAGCCCCTCGGCAAGGCCGCCGCGGAGATGATGGGGGAGGCGGAGAGCGTCGGGGCCTTGGTCCCGCGCTGCGATCCGCGTCCCGGCTTCGTCATCATGCACCTCCTTGCGTCGTTCCCGTCTGATTTGAGGATACAGCGCGCGCCGCCGCGGGGTGAGGGGCAAGAGACCCCTTTTCATGCGGGGCCGGTAGTCCAGAAAGCCATGTGCGCGTTCGCAAGGCTAATATGAAGGAGGGCTTCACTTTCGCGAGCGTCGGAATTTTGATAAAGTGACGCGCATGAAAATCATCGACGAGTTTAAAGAATTCGCCGTCAAAGGCAACGTGGTGGACATGGCCGTCGGCGTCATCATCGGCGGGGCCTTCGGCAAGATCGTGACCTCGTTCCTAAACGACATCATGATGCCGCCTTTGGGCCTGCTCGGCGGCAGCGCGGATTTCACGGACCTCGTGCTCGTCTTAAAGGCCGCTGAAGGCGAGGGCAAGGCCGTTACGCTCAACTACGGCGCCTTCATCACCGTGGCCGTGGACTTCGCCATACTCGCCTTCGCGGTGTTCATGCTGGTCAAAGGCATCAACAAGCTCAAGAAGACCCAGCCCGCCCCGCCCCCGGCGCAGACCGAGAAGCAGTGCACCGAGTGCCTGCTCAACATCCCCTTGAAAGCCAAACGCTGCGGGCACTGCACGCAGCCCCAGCCCGCCTGATTCGCTATAAAAGGAACTCCATGAAAAACCTCCTCCCGCTGTCCGCCGCCGCCGTCGTCCTCTCCCTGTCCGGGTGCTGCTTCTTCGGCGCCGGCACCGCCGCCGCGCCCGCCCGCGGCGCCCGTGGCCGCCGCGCCCGCCCCGGCTCCTCGGCCCGCGCCTGCCCCGACTCCCGCCCCCGCGCCCGTCGCTCCGGCCGACAACGACCAGGACGGCGTCGTCAACGAGAAGGACCAGTGCCCGACCTCGCCCGCCGGCTCCGCGGTCAACGACTTCGGTTGCCCGAAAGGCGAGAAGGTCAGCATCGCGCTCAACGTCCAGTTCGACACGGGCAAGTCCGTCGTGAAAGCTGACTACGACGACCAGCTGCGCAAGGTCGCCGACTTCCTCAAGACCTACCCCGACTCGCGCGCCGAGATCGAAGGCCACACCGACTCGATGGGCTCGGCGGCCTCCAACACCGCGTTGTCCCAGCGCCGCGCCGACGCCGTGCGCCAGGCGCTCGTGGACCGCTTCGGGGCCGACGCCGGCCGCCTGAGCGCCAAGGGCTACGGCCCGGACAAACCTATCGCTGACAACGCGTCGGCCGAAGGCCGCGCCCAGAACCGCCGCGTCATCGCGACGTTCTCGGCGACGAAGAACTGACGGCCTTGAAAGCCGCCCGTCGAGCCGTTATACTGGAGTCATGAGACCCGTGCGCTTGCTGCTGGCCGCCGTCTTGACGCTGGGGCTCGTCGTCCCGTCTTTCGCCCAGGACGAGGAGCCCAAGCCCAAGCCGAAGAAGAAGCCCGTCAAGGCTTACGACTACGACCGCTCGAAGTACAAGTCGCGCGAGCTGGCCGAAGGCGAGATCAAGACCTATCGCTTCAACGAGAAAGGCGACCCGGTCGTGCCCGGCGCGAAGAAGAAGGCGCCGGCGAAGGGCAAAGGCAAGCAGCGCGCGGCGCCTCCTGACGAAGCGCCCGTCGAGCGCGGCTGCTCCGAAGAGAAGCCCTGCAAGAACCCGGACGAGGCCGACGCCCTCTAGGGCGCGGCCGCTGCAAGCCCCTATGCGCCTGGAGTCGCTGCGCTGGCCGCTGTTCACGGCCGCCGTGCTGCTGGGGTTGAAAATCCTGTTCCGCTACGACCCGGTGTCCCTCGTCCTGGGTCTGGCCTGCGCGGCCTGCTGGTACGTCCTTTCCCGCCGCAAGGCCTGGTCCCTCGACCGCGACCGGCTTCTCCGCCGTTAGAAGCGCAGGGCGCGGGAGACGGGGGCGGGGCATTCCTGCTGGGGCAGGTGGCCGCAGGCGGGGATGAGCTCGAGGCGGGCCTTGGGGATGAGCTTCGACATCCGCGTGGCCATCTCGATGGGCACGACGCGGTCGGCCTCGCCCCAGAGGATGACGGTGGGCGCGCGGATGCCGCGGGCGCGGCGGTCGAGGACGTCTTCTAAGCGGAAGGCGGCGTAAACTTCCTTTATCGGGCGAGCCTTCATGGAGTCCACGACCGCCTGCCAGGCGCGCGGCGGCACCCGGCGCTGCGTGGCGTAGGCGCGGCCCATGAAATCCTTCAGCGTGTCCACGGTCGGGTCCGACAGGATCTTCGCGGTCTGCAGGAGCAGCCCCGAGGGGTCGTAAAGGCCGGCGGCGTTGATGAGCACGAGCTCCTCGACGCCTTCGGGCCACTGCAAGGCGAGCTCCGCGGAGATCCAGCCGCCGAGGCTGTTGCCCGCGACCGTCCACTTCGGGCAACGCGAGGCGAGCGCGTCTTTGACCGCGCGCGCCTGCTCGGGGACGCGGTAGCCGTCCGGCGTCGCCGGCGCGTCGGATGCGCCGGTGCCCGGCAGGTCCAGCGCGAGCACGCGCGCGCCCGCGGGCGGCGGGGGAACGCCGAGCCCGAGCATCACCTTGTCCCACGTCAACGAGGAATCGCCCATGCCGTGGATGAGCGCCACGCAGCGGCAGGGGGCTCCGGCGACGCAGCCGTCGCGTTCCAGGCCCGCGAGCGTGGCGGCGCGCACCTCGGAGACGCCGCCGCGGCGCAAGGCGCGCCGGCGCAGGGCCACGCTGGTCTCGAAGGGGTAGAAGACGACGGCGACGGCGAAGGCGCCCGCCGCCGCCAGCAACGCGACGAGTCCGACGACGCCCGCGACTTTCAGCCCGCGCATGGGGGAGATGGTATCATAGCCCCGTGGACTGGTCCCCGTTCGTCGTGTGCCCGCCCGAGGAAGAGGCTCCGCGTCCGCGCGGCTTCTCCACCTCCGAGGGGCTCGGCGACCGCCTGCGCGTGGCGGCCTTCGCGGAGAAGCAGGCCGAAGCCGCCTTTTACCGGGCCGCGGACCGCTTCACCGACGCTCCCGCCGGCCTACGCGACGCCTGGCGGCGCATCGGCGCGGAGGAGGGCGTCCACCTCGGGATGATAATCGAGCGGATGGCGCAGCTCGGGGTCGCCGTGGACGGCCGACCCGTGTCCGACCGCCTGTGGCGCTCGTTGGAGGCCTGCGCGTCGGCCCCCGAGTTCATCGCCAAGATGCGCGCCGCCGAGGAGCGGGGAAAAACCGCCGAGGAGAGCTTCCGCCGCAGTCTCGCGCAGCGCGACCCGGCCACCGCGGAGCTCTTCGGCAAAATCGCCGACGACGAGGCCGAGCATTTGCGCGTGGCCGACGGATTCGCTATCCTGCCGAAATGACCACCGTCGAGACCCCTTCCCGCGACGTCGTCGCCGATATCCGGCGCAAAGCCGCAGCGCTCAACAAACGCGTCGTCCTGCCCGAGGGGGAGGAGAAGCGCACCATCAAGGCCGCCGCGTTCCTTAAAAAGAACGCCTTGTGCGTGCCCGTCCTGCTCGGGCGCCCCGACGTCGTCAAGAAGGTCGCCGCGGAGAACGGGGCGGACGTGAGCGGCGTCGCCATCGTGGATCCCGCGACCGACGCGAAGCTGGCCGATTACGCCAAGCAGTATTTCGAGCTGCGAAAGCACAAAGGCATCGACGAGGCCCAGGCGCTGGAGGCCTGCAAGGACCCGATGGTGTACGGGACCATGATGCTCCATAACGACCACGTGGACGGCTTTCTCTCCGGCGCCGACCACGCCACGGCCGACACCATCCGTCCCGCGCTCCAAATCATTAAGCCCGCCCCCGGCGTGCGCGCCATTTCCAGCTTCTTCATCATGATTTTCCCGGACAAGAAGCTCGGCGACGACGGCATCCTCATCATGGGCGACTGCGCCATCAACATCGATCCGGTGCCGGTGAAGCTCGCCTCCATCGGCATTTCTTCGGCGCGTATGGCCAAGGTCCTGTGCGGGCTCGACCCCCGGATCGCTTTCCTGTCCTTCTCGACCAACGGCTCGGCGCAACACGAGCTCGTGGACGCGGTCAAGGAAGCCGTGCGCATCGCCCGCGAGAAAGCCCCCGACCTGCCCATCGACGGCGAGATGCAGGCCGACGCCGCGCTCGTGCCCGAGATCGGCCAGCGCAAGTTCCCGGGCTCCAAGGTCGCCGGACGCGCCAACGTGCTGGTTTTCCCCGACCTGCAAAGCGCCAACATCGGCTACAAGCTCGTCCAGCGCCTGACCGGCGCCGAGGCCCTCGGCCCCATCCTGCAGGGCTTCGCCAAGCCGGTCAACGACCTGTCCCGAGGCGCGAGCGTGGATGACATCGTCAACCTCGCCTGCGTGACCGCGCTGCAGTCCGACCCCTCCCTGCGTTAGGCCGGGCCGGGAACGATGTGAAGTAATTCTTCATATCGAGCGGCTGGATGCCCCCAGAGGCTTCAGGAGCCTCCTCTCTACCCGATAAGGGGTCCAAGGCCTCTGCCGGGGGGCTCCCAAGGCGGTTACACTCAAGTCATGAGCTACCACCGCCCGACGTCTCCGCGCAAAGACCTGCTCGCCGCGACCCTTGCGGCGCATCTGCTCTCGCTGGGCGTCGCGCCCGCCGCCGCCGCCGTCACGGTGAACACGCGCGTGGTTCCCGGCGGCGCCGCGGCCCGCTACATCCCGCCCGCGTTCGCCCCGGTGCCGGCCCCCTTGGCCGGAAATCTCTCCCGCCTCATCATGACGGGCGGCGCCGTGGCCGGCCACCCCGAGCTCTCGGCGCTGGCCGCCATCCGGCCTGATTCGACGCTCGACCTCGCCGCGCTGGCGCCGTTGGCCGCCGCGCTCGAGGCCGCCCGCCCGGGCTTCGCCGCCCAGCTCGCGGCCGCGCAGCCCGCGGACCTCGCCGCCTTGCGCGCCGAGGTGCTCGACGCCATCGCGGTGGCCGCGCCGCAGGCCGAGCTCGAAGTCCAGCGCCGCGTGGGCGAAATCCACGCGTTGTGGCGCGCCGGCAAGCTCAAGTCGCATCAGCTGGAAGAGGCGGCCCAGGAGCTGTCCGCGTTCGCTTATTACGGAAAAGGCGCCCGCGACGCCGCGGGGCTCGCCCGCGCGTTCGCCCGCCAGGTCACCCGCGAGGCCGCGGGCGTGCGCGGCGACCGAGCCCGCCACGCCGTCGCGCGCTCCGCGCTGACCGCCCAGCTCATGCAGGAGATGGGCGGCCGCGCCCAGGCCGCGCTCGACGCGCAGGAGGACGCGAAGTACACCGCCGAGGACCTGGCCCTGGCCGCCCAGGCCGCCGCCGCCGGCGCCGTCGCCGACCCTTATACCGCGATGACCCGCCGCGACGACGAAAGCGGCGACATCGACGCGGCCGCCGCCAACGCCGCGTGGCGCGGCTCCCAGGCCGGCACGGCCGCCAGCGCGCCGCTGCCCATCAACGCCTCCCTCGACGGCCTCATCCGCAGCGCGCGCCGGGACGTCGAGGCCGCTCCCAGCCTCGCGCGGCGCCTCAGCCGCCTGCGTCGGGCGGTGACGCGCGGCGCGAAGGCCGAACGCGTGACCTTCGAGGACGTCGCGGCCGCCATCGCCGACAAGAAGGTCCCCGAGCCCATCTTGCGCGAGCTGGCCCGCACGCCCGGCGTGCGCAGCCAGGTTCTTGCGCCCGTCGTGGACGCCCTGGCGCCCCGCCGCGGCGACGCGTCGCTGACGACCTACACGGGCGGCATCCGCGCCGCGGAATCCGCGTCGTGGGTCATGTTCCTGACGGGCATGGCGTTGATCGGCGGCGCGATCCTGGCGGTGCTGCTGACCCCCGCGGGAGCGCTCGCGACCGCGCCCTTCGTCGCCGCCGGCATCGCGCTGGCGATCGGGAGCACGACCTTCGGCGCCTCCGCGGAGCGCGGCCGCATCGAACGCGCCGCGAAGCAGGGCCCGGAGGCCCTGCTGCTCGAGCTCAAACGCACGACGCCTTATTTCGCGGCCGCGTTCGCCAAACCCATCGGCGTGCGCGAGGGCTACACCCTCGAGGAGCACACCCTCATGGTCATGCGCCAGCACCAGCGTTATCTTAAGACCGAGGACCCCGTCACGTTGCTGATGCTGGCGCTGCACGACATCGGCGACACCGAGATCTCCACCTTCGGGATGCCCGCTTCCCCGAGAAAGCCGCGCTTGAGGTCGCGCAACACGAGCGCACCATCGCCGTTATCCGCGATTACATGGGCGCGTTGGCCTACTCCTCGCGCGACATCGACCGCGCCGTCGCCGTGCTGCGCGTGGACCTGGGCGACTACCTTAACCCGGCCAAAGGCGGGACCGTCGATCAGATGGTCGCGTCGGTGCGCGCCGGCGCGCGCGACGCGGGCCTGTCGACGCGGGCGTTCTTCCTGGAGCACGTGCTCCCTTATTACATGTCGGACGCCTCGGCCTACACGCGGGACGCGGGCGGCTTCGCCTCGCTCGACTCGTTATTCGTCTTCGACCGCGAGGCCGGGCGCCTGGCCTTCTCGGCGGGCTCGCGCGAGCGCATGATTCCGCTGGCCGGACGCCTGATGGCCGACACGGAGAACATGGTGGAGCTGTTCAGCCGCCAGCAGAGCATCGACGAGTGGGTGAGCGCCTCCGTGTACGGCGCGCTCGCCGGCGGCAAGACGGACCTCAACGTGCGAGAGCAGTTGGTCGTCGCGGCCTTCTCGGGCTTCCGCGAGGACGGACAGCGCACGCGCATGGCCTTCGAGGCGGCGAACCCGGACAAGGGCCCGGGTACGCCCATGGCGCGCCTGGCGCGCGAGACGCACCAGGCCTACCTGGCCTCCGTCGCGTTTAAGCCCGACGGCACGCCCAACCCCGACCATATCGGCTACACCCAGGCCGTGCACGACGCGTTGTTCCTCCTCGTCCAGCGCGGCGAGCTCAGCGTCAAAGGCAAGCCGCTGACGGTCGAGCAGTTCGAGCAGTGGAACCAGAAATACAAGTTCAAGCTCGCCGACGTCGCCGAAGGCGCTCGCGAGGGCTTCCTGGCGGACATCGCCTTCGCCATCGGCCGCCCCATGACCGAGACCATGGTCATCAACACCGTAGCCGGCGAGTGGGACGACCTGTCGGCCATCACGGCCCGCGGGCCCGAGAGCGGCGAATGGCTGTCGCGCCGCGGCGACTTCCTCTACGGCCTGCAGGCGGAATCGGTCTCTGCCATCATCTCGGCCCTGCACGACCCCGTCCTGCTGGCCCGGCTGGGCAGCCGTAGCCGCGCCGAGCGGCGTCTGGCGGCCGTGGAGCTGATGCGCATCGTCAACGTGGCGTGGCGCGGCAACAACGCCTGGCTGGGCCGCGACTCGGCCCTGCTGAGCAAGCCCTTCGACACCGCCGAACGCGGCGGCATCGGCGTCGATGAGATTCTCAAGGACACCGTCGTGCTCGACCGCATCATCGGCGTGGTGGACGGCGCGTTGCGCGCCATGCACGCGGGCCATAATGACGGCTCGTTGATCCTGCCCGACGCGGTGCGCGCGGGCCTGACCCGCGCGTTCGCGCGGGGCCTCATCGAGGACCTCGCGGCGCTCAAGCAGGAGCCGAAGCTGACCGTCGAGGTCGAGCGCAGCGGGCGTCGCTACCGGGTCCCGTTCTCCATCCCGGAGCGCGTGCGCGCGGTGCTGGGCCTCGACGTGGAGCCGATTCCGGTCCTGGCGGCGAACTAAAGACCGAACAGCTTCCCGAGCAGGAAGCCGACGCCCGCGCCGACGACGGCGCCGATGAGCCCGCCGATGGGGCCGCCGAGCGCCGTGCCGATGATGCCGCCCGCGGTGGCGCCGAAGGCCGCGGCGGGGTGGCCCTTGGTGTAGAGCCAGGCCGCGCCCAGGCCGAGGAGGCCGCCCGCGGCCGCGCCGATAAGCCCCGCGCTGAGGAAGCCCTGCAACGCGCCGAGCGCCGCGCCTCCGGCGAGCACGAGGCCCGTGGACAGCCGGCCTCCGGCCGGGCCGGCAGCCGGTTGCGGCGGCGCCTCGCTGCGCTCGCGTTCGCCGGGCGCCGGGCGCGCCAGCCGCAGGCGTCCGCGGCGCGGGCCGCCGGCGGCGGAGACCGCGTCGTCGCCTTCGACGGTTTCAGTGCCGGTGAAAGCGGCGTCGGCGCGCCCGCGCGCGTCCTCGGCCCCGGGCGCGACCGCGCCCTGGCGGCTGAGAGCGGCGGCCGCGGCGGCGCGGCGCTCCGCGTCGGTTTCGGCGCGGGCGGGGGACAGCAGCAGGACGGCGAGAAGCAGCGCGGTCATGGAGACGCCGTGGGGTCGGAGAAGAGGGCTCGTTGTGCTTCCTGCATGCGTTCCTCGATGATCTTCTCGTATTGATTGAGGGTGGGTGCGACGCTGTGACGCACGTCGCGGGTCGGACGGCGGCAGTCCGCGGTGGAGTTCGCGACGCGCGGCATGGGCTGGATATCGTGCCCGTCCCAGGACACGAACAACACGCCGCCTTTGGCGGGGACGACGCGTTGCTCCTGGATGTAGGCGAAATCGGTCTCGTTGAGGCTTACGCAGCCGTTGGAGAAACCCAGTGCGAGGTTTCGTCCCAGTTCGAGGTCCTGGAAAGGACGGGCGGCGTCCCTGGGGGCGGCGGCGGCGTCGGTGCGGCGCAGTTCGACGCGGCCGGGGTATTCGTGGAAATAAAGACCGCGCTCCAGGACGCACGCGTTGCGCGTTTCTAGCCCGTCGAGGCGGTACGCCTTCATCGATGGAGCGGTGGACATCTGTCCGGCCTCGCCCGTGCCGTATAGCCGCATGCAGCCGGCGGGCGTGCCGTAGGAGTTCCACTGGTCGCGCATTTCCGTCGGCGTTTCCCCGGAGGCGGAGCCGTTGCCCGAGCCGTGGGCGAGCCCTCCGCGCAGGACGTTCACGGAGCGATATGGGTCCTCTTGGTCCCATTCGACCACGAAGAGACGGGTGAACTCTTGGGCGACGGTCCAGTCGGCGAAAACGACGTGCCGTCGGCTGGCGAGGCGGTCGCCGAACGCGCGCATGCACCGCTGGGCGTAGCGCAGGGCGCCCTCGGGGATGCCGCCGCATTCGCGCAACGGCAGGCGGGCCGTCGAACCCGACCAGGCGTTGCACGGGTTACGCGGCGGGTCGGCGGCCGCGGGCAGCGCCAGGAGTAGCAACAAAGCGAGGGGGGCCATCGCCCTCGTAGGATAACCCCGGAACACTCGCCTTGCCAGGGCTATTCCGAGCGCCCCGGCCGATGTGGCATCATGGACCGATGACCGACCAGGAGCTCGTGCGCGAGGCTTACCTCGAGGCGAAACGCGGCTACGACGCCGGCGGCCTGCCCATCGGCTCGGTGCTGGCCGACGCCGCCGGGCGCATCGTGGCCCGCGGTCACAATCTGCGCGTGCAGACCGGCGACCCGACGGCTCACGCCGAGGTCGCCTGCCTGCGAAACGCCGGCCGGCGCCGCGACTGGCCGGAGCTGACCTTGGTCAGTTCCCTTTCCCCGTGCATCATGTGCACGGGCACGACCTTGCTCTACCGCATCCCCCGCGTGGTGGTGGGCGAGAACAAGAACTTCCTGGGCGCCGAGGACCTGTTCGCCGCCCGCGGCGTGAAGCTGGCCGTGCTGCAGGACCCGGACTGCATCGCGCTCATGGCGCGCTTCGTGCGGGAGAAGCCCGATTTGTGGAACGAGGATATCGGGCTCTGACATGAGAAAACTCGTCGAAGGCATCGTGAAGTTCCGATGCGAGATGCGCCCCGGATACCGGGAGCAGTTCGCGCATCTGGCGCTCGACCAGAGCCCCGACACCTTGTTCGTGGCCTGCTCCGACAGCCGCGTGGTGCCCAACACCTTCGCCTCCACCGACCCCGGCGACCTGTTCGTCGTGCGCAACCCCGGCAACATCATCCCGTCGGAGGCGGCGTCCCAGGTCCCGGCCGCCGCGGGCGCCGCCGCGGCCGTGGAGTTCGCCGTGCGCCGCCTCGGCGTCACCGACGTCGTGGTGTGCGGGCATTCCGACTGCGGCGCCATGAAGGCGCTCGCCGCGGGCGAAAACTTGGGGAAGGGCCCGCTGGCCGCCTGGCTGCAGGCCGCCGGCGATTCCCTGCAGGAGCTGGAGCGGCGTCCCGAGCTCGCCCCGCAGCGCCCGCGCCACGACCGTCTGGCGCAGGCGCACGCGCTGGTCCAGCTCGAGCACCTCAAGACCCACGCCCCGGTGCGCGAGGCGCTCGCCGCGGGACGCCTGCGGCTTCACGCCTGGTGGTTCGACCTGGCCGGCGCCGACGTGCACGCGTGGGAGCCCGAGCTCGGGCGCTTCACGCTCATCGACGAGGCCGAGGCGGAGCGCATCCTCGCCCGCACCGGCGGCGCCTGACGGCTAGTCTTTCTTCTCGGGGTGGAGGATGGACGCCACCACGCCCGCCGTCAAGATGAGCGCGATGAGCCCGAGGATCCACAGGTTGAAGTGCTCGCCCAGGAGCTTCTTGAACCAGCCGTGGGCCATCATCTTCACGCCGACCATGATGAGGATGACCGCCAGCGAGACCTTCAGGTAGCGGAAGCTGCCGATCATGCCCTCGAGCGCGAAGTAGAGCGACCGCAGGCCCAGGATGGCGAACACGTTGCTCGTGAACACGAGGAACGGGTCGGTCGTGATGGCGAAGATGGCCGGGATGGAGTCGATGGCGAACACCAGGTCGGTGAACTCCACGATGACCAGCGCCACGAACAGCGGCGTGACCATCCAGGTGCCGCGTTTGGCGTTCTCGACGGCCGCGTCGCGTTCGACGGCGCCGCCGGGCACCGCGGACTCGTGCGAGGCGTGCGAGCCCGCCTTCACGAAGAAGTGCTCGCCGTGGAAGTGGCTGGTCACCGGGAACACCTTGCGCGCCCAGCGCACGACGGCCGAGCCCGCCGGGTCGGTGCCTTCGTCGTTGACGAGCAGCATCTTCACGGCCGTCGCGATGAGAATGCCGCCGAACACGTAGATGGTCCAGGAGAAGCGCCGGATGAGCTCGACGCCGAGGAAGATCATCACGCCGCGCAGCAGCAGGGCGCCGAGGATGCCCCAGAACAACACGCGGTGGCGGTAACGCGCCGGCACGCGCGTCATGCCGAACACCATGGCGATGACGAAAATGTTGTCCACCGAGAGCGACTTCTCGATGAGGTAGCCGGTCAGGTACTTGAGCGCGGCGTCGCCGCCCTCGTTGTGGCCGAGCGGGTTGAGGGGGGAGATGGACATCAGGTCCGTGGTCAGGCCGATGCCCAGCCAGTGGCCGCTGTAGGCGTAGTAGATGAAGATGGAGAAGGACACGCCGATGGTGATCCAAACCGCCGACCACTGGAGGGCTTCCTTGACCTTGACCTCGTGGGACTCGCGGTGGAACACGCCCAGGTCGAGCGCGAGCAGCGAGAGGATGAGCACGCCGAAGCCGGTCCAGAACCAGATCATGAAGTCTCCTTGTGAACGGTCGTGCCGGCGGGCAAAAAAAAGGACCTCGCGCGCGCGGCGCAAGGTCTTGGTCGCCCCTGTCGAGGCCCGGCGGACCGGCTCTTTCGAGCGTGTTGACGATCCGACGGCTTGTGACCTACTCCCCTTACCTCCTTATTATAGCAGGTCCAAGTGCTAAAATCGGGCGTCGGGCAGGTGGCGCAATTGGTAGACGCAGGAGACTTAAAATCTCCCGGCCGCAAGGTCATGCGGGTTCGAGTCCCGCCCTGCCCATGATTTGAGTTAACGAAAGGGACAGGCACTCTCGTTAATTAACGAAAGTGCCTGTCCCTTTCGTTAACTTAGGTATCATTCACACGGTATGAAAATCGCACCTCAGGCTTGGCGGTTCGTGGTGGGCGGCGTGGCCATCGGCTCGGCGGGCCTGTTCCTCATGGGCCGGCCCGACACGTACGCGGCGGGCGTCCCGCTGCTGGCGGCCGGGGCGCTGTTCACCGCCTTCTGCCTTTATTTTTATCGCGACCCGGAGCGCGTGCCGCCCGCCGACCCTTCGAAGATATACTCTCCGGGCGACGGGCGCGTGCTTTCGGTGGCGCGTGAGGGGCCGCACGACGACTACGTCATCCGCATCTTCCTGTCGGTCTTCGACGTGCACATCCAGCGCGCGCCCTGCGCCGGCAAGGTGACCAAGGTCGAGGAGATTCCCGGTTCCTTCGCCGCGGCGATGGCCGACGCGGCCAAAGGCAACTATCGCGTGGCCATGAGCCTTGAGACGGCGAACGGCCCGTTGGTCGTGGAGCAGATTTCCGGTCTCATCGCGCGCCGCATCGAATGCTGGCGCGCGCCCGGCGACGCCGTCGTGTCCGGCGAGCGTTACGGCATCATCTATTTCGGCTCGCAGGCCAGCGTGCGCCTGCCCGCCGGCGCGCAGGCGACCTGCAAGCCCGGCGACCGCGTAGTCGGCGGCATGACCGAGATCGCCCAGTGGACAAACAAGCGCTGAAGCGGGGCGGGCGCGTCCTGCTCCCGTCCCTGTTCACGCTGGGCAACATGGCCTGCGGGTTCTACGCCCTGCTGGCCTCGGTTCAAGGCGAGTTCGTGTCCTCGGCCACCGCCATCATCGCGGGCATGGTCTTCGACGCGCTCGACGGTCGCGTGGCGCGCTTGGTGCACGGCGAATCCATGTTCGGCGTGGAGTTCGACTCCATGGCCGACTTCCTGACCTTCGGCATCGCGCCCGCGCACATGATGTACGCCTTCATCCTCAAGGATTACGGCGCCTGGGGCTACCCCGTCGCCTTCTTCTACGCGTTGTGCGGCGGCCTGCGCCTGGCGCGCTTCAACGCGGTCGCGCACGACTCGGGAGGCTCTAAGACCCATTTCTCGGGCCTGCCCATCCCCGGCGGCGCGGGCTTGCTGGCCAGCTTCGTCCTGCTCTACCAGATCATCGAGGAAGGCCGCCCGGCGCGCACCTGGAAGCTGCTGATGGATCAGATTCCCTCGCTTTACGCTTTCGCGCCGGGCCTGGTGCTGGCCATCGCCTTGTGCATGGTTTCGACCATTCCCTACCCCGCGTTTAAACAGGCGGGCCTGCGCCCGCGCTCGTTGACCGGCCTCCTGCTCATCGTGGGCGGCGGGTTGTTCCTGTTCTCCTTTCCGACCAACGCCATCTTCCTCGTGTTCTTCTTCTATTTCCTGCTCGGGCCGGTGTCGTGGGTCGCGCGTTTCTTCGGCGGCCTCGTGGGCTGGACGCCGCCGCCGCCGGGACAGCAGGACTACGGGGAGCATCTCTGACATGACCAAGACCCTCGCCGTGCGCCGCCTCGACCCTGCCGCCGTTCTGCCGACGCGGGCGCATGCAGATGACGCGGGTCTCGATCTCTATTCTTTGGAGGACGCGGCATTGGCGCCGGGAGAAGGGAAAGTAATTCGCACGGGCGTGGCGGTCGCCGTGCCCTTCGGGCACGTCGGATTGGTCTGCGACCGTTCATCGCTAGCCAAACGCGGGCTCAAAACCGCGGGAGGCGTCATCGACGCGGGTTACCGCGGCGAGGTCGGCGTGGTGTTGTGGAACATCTCCGGCGCGCCCCAGGCGCTCAAAAAAGGCGAGCGCCTCGCCCAGCTGCTCATCGTGCCTGTCGCCACCCCGGCGCCCGTTGAAGCCGAGGACCTCGGCGAAACCGCGCGCGGCGCGGGCGGCTTCGGCTCCACCGGCCGTTAAGACGGCTTAGAAGAAGCGGCGCAGCAGGAACCAGGCGGCGACGACGATCGCCGTGCCCAAGCCGATGAGGCAGCCGATTCCCGCCCGCGTGTCCGATTCGGCTTGGACCCTGGCCTGGGCGACGCGCGCCTCGAACTCGCCTGCGGCCCGCCGGGCGGTGGGCTCGTCTAATATCTTGAGCCGGGCGGCGACGCGGTCGAGCCGGCCGATCCATTGGTCGCGGCAGCTGGAAGGCGCGGCGGGGTCGAGGTGGGCGAGGCAGCGCATGCCGGCCTCGACGAGGGCCGCGGATGACGCCGGCACGAAGCCGTGGGAGACCAGGCGGGAGCACAACGCGTCGTCCTTGGACGCCGCATCCACCAGTTCGTGGTAGCGCGCCAACGCGCGTAGCTCGTGGGCCGGGTCGCCGTGCGGCACGAGCTCGGCGCCGCAATACGTGCAGATGAGCCCTTCGCCGGCGGCGCCGCAGCCCGGGCAGTTGATGGGTGACATGGTCAGTGCAGTTCGACGACGGCCACGCGGCCGTCGGTGCGGAAAGCATAACCCTTGTCGTTGGCGCCGGACAACGGGACGCCGGGGTGCGCGACCAACGCGACGCGCTCCAGGCGCGGGCTCGACGCGAGGGAGGCCGCGATGAAGTCGCGCTCGGCGTCGAGGTCGGGGTCGCGCACGTGGGAGAGGTCGTGCCAGCGGATGCTCAGGTCGTAGTCGCCGGCGCCCCACCACAGGTCGCGGCCGCGGGCGTCCTTCTCGCCGGTGCGCCACAGCCGGAAATGGTGGCGCGACTGCAGGAAGCTCGTGGGCAGGGCCCAGTTGGAGTCCTGCAGGCGGCCGCGCAGGCGGTAGTCGTTCATGGGCGGCGTCGCCGCGACGGCTTTGCCGGCGAGAAGCTCCAGGAAGCCCGCCCACAGCGACGCGCGGATGGTCCGAGGCACCTCGGTCCAGCCCGCGCCCTCCAGCGCCGCGCGCACGGCCTCGGGCGAGCCGGCGAAGGCGAGGTTGACGGGGTTTCCGACGCGGCCCAGGCGGCCCTCGTTGAAGGCGGGCCAACGCGGCACGGCGTCGGCCGCGGCGGCGACGGTCCCGGCCGGCGGCGGCGCGACCGTCGGCTCCGGCAGGACGCGGTCCAGGCTCAGCGCGAGGAAAAGCAGCGGCAGCGACAGCGCGACGCGGCGGGGGCTCACACCTTGCGCGGGAAGAGGATGGGTCCTTTCTGTATCTGGCCGCTGCCCGCGGTTTTTCCCGCGAGCACGTCCTCGGCCGTGAGCGGCTCGGGGAACTGGCGCACGCCGATCTGCATCTGCATCTCGGCGGACTTGTTGGGCATGAAGGGCTCGATCCAGCGCGCGACGAGTCGCAGCGACCAGACCAGGTCGAAGAGCACGAGCTCGCATTGGGCCATGTCCGTCTTGGCGAGCTTCCAGGGGGCTTTCTCGTTGACCCGGGCGTTGAGGGCGCGGATGACCTCCCAGATGACCTCGAGCGCGCCGTTGAAGTCGAGAGCCTCCATCTTGGCGGCGATCTCGCCGGTGCGCTGAGCGACGGTGCGGGTGTAGAAGTCGCCGTCGAGCGGGGGCTTGGCGGGCAGGCGGCCGCCGAGGAACTTGTCGGTCATCTCGGCGACGCGCGACACCAGGTTGCCCAGGTCGTTGGCGAGCTCGGCGTTGTAGCGCTTGAGCAAGGAGGCCTTGGAGAAGTCCCCGTCGTTGCCGAAGGGCATCTCGCGCAACAGGAAGTAGCGCAGCGCGTCCACGCCGAACTCGAGCGTGATGTCGTGCGGGTCCACGAAGTTTCCGGCCGACTTCGACATCTTCTTGCCTTCCACGGTCCACCAGCCGTGCGCGAACACCTTGCCGGGCAGCGGCAGGCCCGCGGCCATCAGCATGGCGGGCCAGATGACGGCGTGGAAGCGGAAGATTTCCTTGCCCACGATGTGCACGTCGGCGGGCCAGAGGTCGGTTTTGCCGGCGGCGGCCGACCAGTAGTTGATGAGCGCGTCGAACCAGACGTACACCGTATGGTCGGCGTCGCCGGGCACGGGCACGCCCCACTTCACCTTGGTGCGCGACACCGACACGTCGTCGAGGCCGCCCTCCACGAAGCGAAGGATCTCGGCGGCGCGGTGGGGCGGCGCCAGGAAGCCGGGGTTCGCCTTGTAGTGCTCGAGCAGGCGCGGGCCGTAGGCCGAGAGCTTGAAGAAGTAGGACTCCTCGCTGACCTTCTGCAGCGGCTTCATGGACTCGGGCCCGAGCAAGGTGACGCCGTCCTTGGCCAGGACCGCGTCGGATTCCTTCACGAAAGACTCGCTGACGACGTCGTAGAGGCCTTCGTAGCGGCCTTTGTAGATATCCCCGCTCTTCTGGAGGCGGGCGAACAGCTCCTGGACCTTCTCCTCGTGGCGCTTCTCCGTGGTGCGGATGTAGTCGTCGTAGCGCACGTCGAGGTGTTTCCAGAGGTCGCGGAACTTCCCGGAGTTCATGTCGCAGAAGTCCGAGACGTGTTTCTTGGCGGCGGCGGCAGCTTCCTCGATCTTCTGGCCGTGTTCGTCGGTGCCGGTCAGGAAGAAAACATCGGCGCCCCGGCTGCGGTGGAAACGCGCGAGCACGTCGGCGGCGATGGAGGTGTAGGCGTGCCCGATGTGCGGGGCCGCGTTGACGTAATAGATGGGCGTCGTGATGTAGTAGCGCTTCATTTCGTTCCTATTTGGCGGCCTCGGCTTCGAGGGCGGCGAGAGTCAGAATCAGGCGCGGGTCGGCGTTGGCGCGCAAGGCGGCGCGCAGGCGCACCAGCTCGCGCAGCGGCGGCTCCACGCGCGCGAAGGACGCTTCTCCGTCGAGGTGGCGGCGGCGCAGGCCTTGGGCCAGCGCGAATAGGGCGCGTTCGCATTCCACGCGGGCCGCGGCGAGGTCGCGCGGAAGGCCGTCGCCGGCGGCGGCGGCGTCGGAGATCTTCGCGAGGGGGTCCTTCTCGACGAGCTCGAGGGCGCGGCCGGCGGAGCCGTCCGAAAGCCCGGCCAGCAGCTTGGCTCGCGTCGCGGGCACGCCGCGGTCGGTCAAAATCTTCTCGACGACGGGCTCGGGCAGGGGGCCGAAGGGCACGTGGAAGCAGCGCGACCCGATGGTTTTGGGCAGGCGCTCGCGCTGGGTCGCGGCCAGGATCCATAGCGTCTTGGGCTGGGGCTCCTCGAGCAGCTTGAGCATGGCGTTGGCCGAGGCCTCGTTGAGGCGTTGGGCGTCGGGGATGACGGCGACCTTCCAGCCGTCCATCATGGACTTGAATGACAAGTCCTTGAGCAGGCGCCGGATGGTGTCCACCTTCCAGACCTTCTGCTTCTCGGCCTCCTCGCCTTCGAGCGCGGCCTGGTACGCTTCGTCCACCACCACCGCGTCGGGGTGCGAGCGGCCGTCCACGCCCAGGCAGTCGGCGCAGACGCCGCAGGACGCTTCGCCGGTGAAGGGGCGTTCGCGGCACAACAAGGCCTTGGCGGTCTCGAGCGCGGCGAGGCGTTTGCCCACGCCGTCGGGGCCCACGAGCAGGAGGGCGGCGGGCAGGCGTTCGGAGGTCAGCAGGCCTTCGAGGGTTTTCACCGCGCGCGTCTGGCCGAGGACCTTGTGGAGCTTCATGCGAGGCGGCGCTCCACGCGGCGCACGATGTCCGCGTTTAAGTCCTCGATGGAGCGGGTCCCGTCGAGCAGGACGGCCTTGTCGCGTACGGCCAGGCGCCGGTAGGCGTCGCGGACCTTGCGGCGAAAGGCGGCGTTTTCGCGCTCCAGCCGGTCGAGCTTGCGCTTGCGGTCGCGCGAGGTGAACGCGCCCGAGGGCACCGCGATGACCACGGTCAGGTCGGGTTTGAGCCCGCGCGTGGCCGCGCGGTTGAGCGGTCCCGTCACGCCCAGGCCCAGGCCGCGCGCGATGCCCTGGTAAGCGTCGGTGGACATGGTGTAACGCTCGCACACGACCACCTTGCCGGCGGCCAGCGCGGGACGCAGGACCTCGTCCGTGTGCTGCGCGCGGGACGCTTCATAAAGGAACAACTCGGCGGTAGGCGAGACGTGCAGGCGCGGGTCGAGCAGGACCTTGCGGATGGCCTCGGCCGCGGCGGTGCCGCCGGGCTCGCGCGTGTGCAAGACGGGCCGGCCGGCGGCCTTCAGGGCCGCGACGAGCAGCCGCGCCTGGGTGGACTTGCCGGACTTGTCGGGCCCCTCGAGGACGATGAAGAGACCTTTGCGCGCTCCCATGATAGGCCTCATTCTACCATTCGGGGCATTTGATAGCATGGCCGCATGACGCTCACGCGGGAGCAGGCGGGTCTGTGGGCCGCGGTGAATCTGCCCTTCTTGTTGTGCCATCCCCACGCCCCCCTGTTGGGTGACGACCTCATTCGTTCCTTGGCCGTCAATCTCGTCCTTTTCATCGCGCCGGGCCTGCCGTTGGCCGGTCCCCTGCTCAAGCGTCGCGGCCCTTCGCCGCTGAACCTTCTCTGGGTCGTCGCCGCGTCGGCGGCGCTGTCGCTGATCGTGCTCCTCGCGACGCTCCTCTTGGGCGCGGAACCGGAAGCGGGGCGCGTCTGGAACGGCGTGTGGCTGGCGACCAACGCGGCCATGTTGGTCAACGTCTACGTCAAAGCGCCGTCGTTGCGGCCGCTCCTTCCGGAGCGCGGGTCGGCGCTCGTCGGACTCGTCCTCTTCGCGGGAGCGTACGCGTTGTATTTCCAAGGCGCGACGCGTTTCGTCCCGCCCATGGAAGACCATGACTACGAGACGCAGGGCACCGGCTACGGCCTGCTGACGAGCCTGCGTCCGACGTTGTTGACCGACCGCGGCACCGACTTGTTCTTCGCGCACCCGCCGCTGCTACACTTCTACGCGGCCGGCTCGTTCCTGTACTGGGACAAGCTGGAGCGGCTGGCGAGCTACGACGCCGTCTGGCGCGGCGCCCAGGCGCGCGCGGCGCGCGTGAAGGCGCTCTACGCGCAGTACCGCTCCGACCCGGCGCGGTTGCCGACGCGCACGCCCAACATCTTCCTGGCCGCGCTGACCGTCGCCCTGCTCGGCGCGTGGGCGCGCGGCCTCACGGGACGCGCCTGGTTCGGGCTGCTGCTCGGCGCGGCCTACGCGACGAGCCCCGAGGTGTTCGTGCGCTCGAGTTACGGCGGCTACTTCGCCATCGGGCAGTTCGCCGTGCTGCTGCTCCTGCTGGCGGTTTCTCCGCGGGACCTCTTCCTCGCGGGCGCGTTCGCCGCGCTGGCCGACCACAAGCTGGCGCTGCTCCCCGTCACGCTGGCGGCCTGGGAGGCGTACCGGAAGAAAGACCTGCGCGCGGCGTTGCACCCGGCCGCCGTCGGCTTCGCCGCGGGCTACGCGTTGTTCTGGCTCTACGGGCTGTCCATAAACGCCGGCGTCTTCTGGCTCGACCACGTCCGGTCGCACCTGCTCGACCGCGTGATCCACCACAACCCGCTCGGGTACGGCGGTTACCCCGGTCCGGCGGCGCTCTGGCTCGAGTTCACGCGCAACACGGGCTGGCTCCTGCTGCCTCTAGGAGCGGCGGCGCTGGCCGCGCGTCCGCAGCGCGCGGCCTGGGCCGCGTGGGCCGCGGTGACGGCGCTCGCGTTCACCGTCGTCGACTGGCGGCAGACCAAACACCTCGCGCCCTTGCTGCTGCCGTTGTTCATGGCGCCCGCGGCGTGGGCCGCGGCCGAGCGTCGAGGCCTGCGCGCGAGCGTCGGGGTCCTGCTCCTGCTGTGCGCGTGGAACCTTCAGGCGGTCTGGGCGTTGTGCCGAGACTTCGCCGGCTTCGTCGTCACTCCGGCGTGGTGAGCCGCTGACGGCAGTCGTCGTCGAGCCTCTTGCGCAGGCGCGGGTGCCGGGTCAGCAGCGCCCGCAAGTTCGCGGCGCTCCCGTGAAGCTCGGGCTCCAGGCGTAGGGCGCGGCAAAAACTCGCGACGCTCTCGTCGAACGCGCCTTTGCGGGCGAGGGCCAGCCCCAGCCCGTTGTGCGCGAGCGCGTTGCCCGCGTCGAGCTCGAGCGCCCGGCGGAAGCCCCGGATGGAGTCATCGGGCGTACCGTGTTTGAGCAGGATGGTGCCGATGTTGTTGTGCGCCATGGAGTTGGCCGGGTCGTGCTTCAAGGATTCGACGTAGAACGGCCACGCGTCGAGAGGCCGGCCGCGCTGGAGGCGGGCGTTGCCGAGGTTGTAATAAGAGTGCCCCAAGCTGCGGCGGGCGTAGTCGGAATCCGGGGCTAACGTCAACGCGTGCCGCCACAAGGTGATGGAATCGCGCCAGACGCCGAGTTGCGTCCGCGTCAGCAGACTCAAACCCGCGACGGCGAGCGCCGTCGCCGCCACGAATGGGAGAAACAGCCTGCGCCCGAGGGACCGCAGCCCGGCGGCGGCCAGCAATGGCCAGGCCAGGCACGCCAGATAGGAGTAACGGTCGGCCACGAGGTGGTCGGCGAATCGGAAAATGCCGAGCACCGGGGCCAAGGTGGCGACGTAATGCGTCCAAGCCGCGAGAGCGAACGGCCAACGCGCGCGTTGCCGGTAGAGGAGCGCTGTGACGGCCGACACCGCAACCACGCAGGCCGCAATAGGCCACGCGGGCGCGTAAAAGGGGGATAGTTCGAAGGGCGCGACGGTTTTCACCGCGTAGAAAACCAGGGCAAGACAAGCGTTGGCCGCGCGCGTTACCAGGGCTTCGTCGGGGGCCGTCGTCGGGTGCTGCGAGTAGGCGAACAACTCGACGAGACCGAAGGCCAGGGCGAGCAGGAAAAAAGGCGCCTTCTCCCATAAGACGTCTTTGCGGAACCGGCGTAATGGATACGCGTCTAGCGCCAGCAAGGTGACGGGAAGCGCGACGCCGACGCCTTTCGAGAGCAAGGACAGCAGGAACAAGACGACCGACGCGACCGGCCGACGCTTGCGGGAGACGTCTTCCAGGTAGAACCAGAGCGCTGAGAGATAGAAGAACCCCGCCAGCACGGTGCGCCGCTCCGTCGCCCAGGCCACCGCCTCGACGCGCAAAGGGTGGAGGGAGAAAAGCAGGGCCGCGGCCCCCGCGCACACGTCGAGGCGGAGTTCGCTTTCCGGGCCATCGGTAGGAGCGGCCAGTCTCAGCAGGCGCGCGGATAATAGGTAGACGAGCGAGGTGTTGGCCGCATGCAGCAGCAGGTTGCCGAGGTGGTAACCGAAGGGGTTCATGCCCCAGAGGGAGAAGTCGAGACCGGAGCTCAACCAGCTCAGCGGCTGGTAGGGTCCGAGATAGGCCGTGGTGAACATCCAGCGCAGCTGCTCCCAGCCTAAGCCGCGATAATGCGGGTTGGTCAGGAAGTTGAGCTCGTCGTCCCAGGCGAAGCCGTTGCGCAGGGCCGGCAAAAACGCGCACGCGGTCAGCAGGGCGACGGCGCCGGCGACGTACCAGCGCCTGGACGAGGTCATGACGCGCGCCTCCGGAAGAAACGCAGGCACAACCCCGCGAAAACGAGCAACGCGGCCAACGAGACCCATTTCCCGGCCTCGAAGCCGGCGGGGACGTATTCCATGCGCAGGTGATGTTTACCGGCGGTTAAGGGCACGGCTCGCAGCGAGTGGTCGGCGGGCATAACGACGTAGCGCGGCTGAGGGCCGGCGGATAAGGGGCGCGCGCGCCAATTCGCGCTGTAGGGGTCCGTGACCAGGAGGATGGCCGGCTGGGAAAGCTCCGCCTCGAGCTCGAGCCAGTCCGTGTCGGAGGCGAGCACGGTGACGCGTCCCGAGCGCCCGCCTTTCACGGGTAACGGGTCCGGCGGCGTCTCCAAGATGACCGTCTTGCGGGGGTCGAAACCCGGCTCCATGATCTTCTTGAAGACGCTCTCGCGTTCCGACATCAGCAGCCAGTCGTCGAGCAGCAGCGCGCGAGGCATCGCGGGCACGGTCAGGAAGGATTTCTCCTTGTCGTTGATGAAGACGTAGCGGCAGCGGAACAACGCGAGGATGGGGTTGCCGCTCAAGTATTTGCGGGGGTCAATCGTGCTGTCGCCGGTGGTCAGCTTCCAGACGAATTCCATCATGCTGGCGTAGCGGGTCAGGTATAAGGGACCGTAGCCCCACACGTCGTTGGCTCCGGCGGCCATCAGCGGGTTATGCCGAAGATAACCGATGTGGAGGACCCGCTCGTCGCCGATGGACTTGGCCGCCGTTTTCCAGTGAGCGGGGTATTCCGGGTCCGGTAAGGTCGTGACGGTGAAGCGCTGCGCGAACAGGAACAGCTCCAATACCGTGAGAACGGCCAGCACCGGAAGCCAGCGCCTCGAACGACCGATGAGGTAGAGCAGGAGCGCGACGAGCAGGAGCGTCCGGCCGCAGGCGAGCAGTTCCACGGCCGCGGCCTCTTTGGCCGCCGTGACCGCGGCCAGCGAGTGGAAGAGGTGGACCGGGAAGAAGCTCTCCTGGCTGGAGCCCAGCGCCTGGAACAGCCGCTTCCAGGCGGTCAATTGCCCGAGCTCCGCGGGCAGGCTCAGCCAGGCCCACAACGCGGTGAGCAGGGCTCCTGCCGCGCCCGCGACGAACATCGCGCGCGTCTGCCGCCGCGGCTCATCGCGCAGCCGGTCGTAGCCGGCGCCCGCGAGCACGGCCATGAACAAAGCGAAGAGGAAGATGAACTTGGACGTGCCGCGGAACATCCCGTAGACCGGCAGGTAGACGAAGAGGACGTCGTAAAACGGGGTATAGGCGCCGAGCGCGAGGACCAGGCAGCTCAGCGCCGTCGCCAGCTCGGCCTTGGCGCGGGTCTTGTCCGGAGCGGTCGCCCCCAGATAGGCCAACGTCAGTCCGGCGACGCCCAGGAAGAGCACGCCCTCCCAGAGATGCCAGCGGCCGTAGTAGGGCATTTTCAGGATATCGCCGAACAATCCCGGCGTTAACAGCGTCAGCAGATTCTCCGGCGCCAGGGAGAAGGTCCGGCTGAAATCGTACTGACGGCCGCTGACGCGCGAGAGTTCCGTGACGCTCAACAGGCCGGGCAGGAGCTGGACGGCGGTGAGAAGAGCCGCGCCGACGTACATCGCCGCCGCGCCCGCGCCGAGCGCGAGCCGGCGGGGGTCGCGACGCAGTCGCAGGCCCGTGTAGATAGCCGCTCCGAGCGCCGTGTAATAGACGTACTGCGGGTGCCCCGCCAGGATTTGCATGGAGACCACGAACGCCCCGAGAAGGCACCAGCGGGGCGCCGCGGTCTTGAACCACCCGTCGAGCGCCAGGAACAACAAAGGCGCCCACGCCATGACGCAGAGATTGGAGAGGTGCCCCGGGAACACGTGCAGGTAATAGGGTCCGCAGAGCATGAAGATGATGCCGGAGAGGAACGCGCCGACCGCGCTGGCGCCGCGCAGGCGCGACCACAAGAAGGTGAACCAGCCCGCCATGAAAAGGTGCAGCGCGATGCCCAGGTTGACGGCGCGCTCCAGGGGCAGGACCAGGTGGAGCCAGTTGAGCGGGTAGAGCAACGCGGACTCGAAGTTGGAGAAGTACGGGATGCCGCTGAACAGTTGCGGGTTCCACAACGGAAGGTTGCCGCGGCGAAGCTGGCCGAAGCCGAATTCCCGCATGCCCACGTAATAATCCACCAGGTCCTCGCCGGGCGAGGAGATGACGACGTCGCCGCTCCAGAGCGCGCTCTTGAACAAAAGAAGCACGACGGCCAGGTAGCCGGCCGCCGGGGCCCATGCGAGGAGTCTTCGTCGTGTTTCGACGGTGAACATGTCAGGCGGTGGCGAAGCTCCAGAAAAGGCGGGCCTGGCTGAGGAGGTCGCGAGCGTCGCCCTTGAGGAGCCGGCCGAACACGTAGCCGGGCCGCAGGTAGTAGCCGGCGTAGGCGGCGCGCGTCATCCGTTTGAGCTGGGGCAAGGTCAGGCGCGCCTCGACCGCCTCGGGAAAAAGCGACGCGTCGCTGAAGCGCAGCGACGGATCGCGCTTCACTTGCTCATACAGCGCGGTGCCGGGATAGGGCGCCGCGATATGGAATTGGGGATAGTCCGGAGCGAGCTCGCGGGCGAAGGCGTTGATGTCGGCCATGTCCTTCTCCGTCGATTCGGGAAAGCCGATGATGAAGAAGCAGGCCGTGCGCATGCCCGCTTTCTTGACGCGCCGCATGCCCTCGCGGATCGCGGCCAGGTCGATGTCCTTGTTGAGGCGCGAGAGCATCGCGTCGCTGCCCGCCTCCACGCCGAAGTGGATCAAGGTGCACTTGGCGCGGCGCATCTTATCAAGGAGCTCGTCGTCGACGAGGTCGAAGCGCGTCTGGCAGCACCACTCGAAGTCGAGATTCTTCTCGATGAGCCAGTCGCAGAGCTCGAGGACCTGTTTGCGCAAGACGGTGAACTCGAGGTCGATGAAGTAAGCCTTGCGCACGCCGTGGCGGGCGACCGCGAGCTCGATCTCCGCGGCCAGGCGCGCCGCGCTTTTGCGGCGGACGCCGTCGCCGTACGTCTTGAGGAGGCAGAAGGTGCAAGCGGAGGCGCAGCCCCGGGACATCTCGAACAGGGCGAAGCGGTCGCCCATCACCTCATAAGCGTAATGCTCCATCGGCAGGAGGTCGAACGCGGGCGGCGGCAACTCGTCGAGCTTCACGGGCGCCGCGTCGGCGTTATGGACGACGTCTGCGCCGTTCTTCCAGGTGATGCCGCGCACTTCCCGGAGGGGCGCGCCCGAAGCGAGCGCGGCGACGATGCCTTCCGGCTCGCCGCGGACCACGGCGCGCGCGCCGGTGAGCTCCAGAATCTCCGCGGGCTTCACGGTGCCGTGGCTGCCCAACACGAAGACCTCCGGCGCGGCGGCTGTGACGGCCTTGACCGTGTCCAAGAAGGGGCCGAGGTCTAAATGGGGGCACTGCCAGCGGTCGAGGCTCGTCGAGGTCACGAAGACCCGGTCGTAACCGGCGCAGCGGCCGCCGGTCTCCTCGGGTCCCAGCTGGAGAGCGTTGGCGTCGAGAATCGCGGCCTCGTGGCCCTGGGCGCGCAAGAGCGCCGCCGTGGAAGCCAGGTCGAGAGGCGGCCACGTGCGATTGTAGATGCGGCCGCGTTTGGCGACGAGGCGCGTGTGGAAGGGGTTGACGAGCAGGACCTTCATGAGCCGGGCAGGCGCAAGACGAGGCGCAGCAGCTCCCAGAAAGCGAAAGCGACGACGTCGGGGCTCGCGCCCGAGGCGCGCCCGTGTTTGCGGGGATAGTGGTTGACCGGGACCTCGCGTAACGCCGCGCCGCGGCGACCGGCCTTTTGGAGCAGCTCCGCGCTGATAAGGGCGCCGCGGCTCATGAGGCCGAGGTTTTTGACGGCGCTCGCGCGCATGAGCTTGAACGCGCAGTTGACGTCGATGACGTTCACGCCCAGCGCGAGGCGCACGAGGGTGTTCCAGCACCAGCCGGTCACCCGGCGGTGCCAGCCGTCGGCGCGCGCGCGGCGCCAGCCGATGACGAGCTCGTGTTTCGCGATGTGGGGAAGCAGCTCGCTCAACTCGCGCGGGTCGAATTGGCCGTCGCCGTCGATGAGGAACAGGAGCTCGAAGCGGCAGGCGTCCAGGCCCGTGCGCACGGCGGCGCCATAACCCCGGTTCTCCGGATGGTGGACGACGCGCACCTCCGGGTGCCGGCGCGCCAGGTCGTCGGCCAACGCGCCGCTGCCGTCGTCGCTGCCGTCATCGACGACGACGATCTCGAAGCGCTCGCAGAGCTCGCCCAGCGCGCGGCGCAGGCCCTCGACCGTCTCGGTGAAGCTGTCGCGCTCGTTGTAGACCAGGACGAAGGCGGAAAGCTCGCGGACTTTCGCGTTCATCGCCGGAGCAGGAACGGGAGCAGGCTCAGCAGGCCCACCGCGCTCAAGAGCAAGCCGTAGACGAAGCTTCTGGGGCGGAAGGTGAAGGTGTAGGCGCGCGCGCCCGTTTCGACCGCGGCGCTGATGAGCCCGTCGTGCGCGAGCGCCCGGGTCGCGGTCCCGCCCGACTCGACGCGCCAGCCCGGGTGGTGGTTCTGGTTCAAGACCAGGACGTCAGGGGCGGCCGCCTCCACGGCGACGACGATCTTGTTGGGGGAGAAGTGGCTGACGCGCGCGCGCGCGCCCGAGCCGGCTAAATAAGCTTCGCCGCGGTAACCGGGGTCCGTCGCGTTTTTTACCGCGCCGCGTTTGACCCCGACGATGTCGTAGGAGTCAATCGTGCCGCGGTTGGCCAGCAGCGCCGGGTACATGGCGCTGTTGCTCTTCTTGAGAAGCGAGTCGTAGCCGACCGCGCCCTGGCGGAACTCAGGGGCGCGCTCGACGGCGAGCGGCGGCGCCGTGAACGCGTTGGCCACGATGGGGCGGCTGACCGCGAGGAGGTCAAAAAAAACGGCGAGGATGAGTCCCGCCAGGAGCCGGCGTTGATAAGGCTGCTTCGCCTTCTGCTCCAGGTCCGAGCAACCGAGCCCCGCGAAGACGGCGACGCAGAACAAGACGTACATCAAGAACCGGGAAGGGACCTGCAGCGAGCCGTACACCGGAAGCCGGTGCAGGAGCGCCCAGACGCTGACGAACCAGGCCGTCTTGCCCATGCTGATCCATAAGCAGGCGAGCCCGGCCCACAGCAGGGGCTTTTGGCGCCGGTGATGCGCGTAGAGGCCCGCGAAAGCGAGGCAGAGGGGGATGAGGCCGACGTAGACCCCGAACTCGTGCCAGCCTTCGCGGTCCCAATTCGTCCCCAGCTTCCGCGGGATGCCGGCGCGGTCCTCATAGAGCGAGTTCTGGTCGCGGAGCAAAAAGAGCTTGGGCAGGATCACGGCTTCCAGCCGGCCTTCGTCCTTCGTCGGGCGGGGACTTTCCTTGAGCAGCTCCAGCATCGGCACGAGTTTGGCGGAGCCGACCAGCGCGGTGAGCGCGAGCATGCCCGTGACGGCCAGCAGCGGCGCGGCCTTCTTCTCCCGCAGCGCGAGGGCCAACGCGTGGAAGGCCAGGAACGCGGCCGTCGCGCTGAACACGTACACGCCGCCGGAGTAGATCATCAAGGCGAGCGTCAGGACCGAGAGCGCGAAGTAACGCGGGTCCGTCCGCGACTTCAGCACGAACAGGTAGGTCCACGGCACGAGCCCCAAAACGGTCCACTCCACGTGGCCTTCCCGCAGATGCAGCGAATACAGGCTGCTCAGCATGAAGACGAGCGGCGGCAGGAAACGCGAGATCCGGCCCATGCCCAGGTGCGCGGACAGCGTATGCATCCCCAGCATGCCCAGGAGCACGGCTCCGGCCCACTGCAGCTTCAGGCCCGCCACGGGCCCGGCGAGCAGCACCAGCAGATACTGCGGGGAGAGGAAGGAGGAATGCGGCATCGCGAGCATCACGTTGCCGCCGTTGGAGTAGGGATTCCAGAGCGGGAACTGGAAATAACGCAGCATGGTTTCGCGCGGGACCGCGTGCCAGAAGGTGAATTGGTCCCAGTCGTGCGTCCCCCAGTTGGAGAGGTTCTGGAAGAGCGGGATAGCGTAAAGCGCCGTCGCTGCGGCCAGTATAAGGAAAGGCAGGAGCGCTCCGAGACGTTTGCGCGCGATCGAGGACGGCTCCACGCGCTGATTTTAACATTATGCGTAAACGAGTATTATGCCTTCGCGATGGCGCCTTCGGAAGCCGGCCTCCTCAAGACTCTCTGGCGTACGGAGAAGCCGCTTCTCGCCCTGACGGCGACGGCGGCCGTCGCGTACGCGACGCTTTCTTTGGTCAAACACTGGCATTTCGGGTCGAACGCCTACGATTTCGGCAATTTCGACCAAATCGTCTGGAACTACAGCCGCTTGCGCGCGCCGGCCTCCACCCAACTGGGCGTGGAGAACGCGCTCGGGGATCATTTCAGCCCCGTGCTGGCGCTGTGCGCCCCTCTATTCTGGGTCCTTCCCCGCGCCGAGATGCTGCTGCTCGCCCAGGTCGTCCTCGTCGCGGCTTCCTTCATTCCGATTTTCCTGTATTGCGAGAGAAGGGCTGGCCGGTACGCGGCGTACGCGCTAACGGCGTCCTACGCCGTCTTTTGGGGCGTGCAGCGCACGCTCTGGACGGATTTCCATCCGGACGCCTTCGCGATGCCGCTCATCGCGACCGCGGTGCTCGCCATCCATGCCAAACGTTGGGGCTGGGCCTACGCCTCGATCGGGCTGCTCCTGGGAGTGAAGGAAGAACTCGCCGTACTCGTCGCCTTCTTCGGCGTCTACTTGCTGACCGAAGGCCGGCGCAAGGTCGGAGCCGCTTTTTTCGCGGGCGGTACCGGCTTTTTCCTCACGGCGGTGCTCGTGCTGATACCGTTTTTCTGCGGCCCGAACGGCCGTCCGGCCGAGTGGATATACACGGACCTGGGACCGGACGCGGTCGCGTCGTTGGCGGCCGCGGTCAAGAACCCGCTGTTGCCGCTGAAATTGATGTTCTCTCACGAGGCGAAGCTTCGCGCCTACGCGCTGCTGCTCGGCCCCTTCCTGCTCCTGCCGTTGTTCTCCCGGCAGTTCCTGCTGCTGTTGCCGCTGCTGGCGACCAAGGAGTTGACCAATAACCCGAACATCTGGGACTTGTCGACTCATTACGCCGCCTTCCTGTGCCCGCTCGTGGTGACGGCGGCCGCGGACGGCTTATCGAACTTGGCCGACTTCGCGTCGTCGCGGCCCTCGCTCTCGAAGCTCCTGCCGTACGCGCCGGCCGTCATCTTATTCATCAACGTCGCCCTCATCGCCCATAACTCCCCGTGGCGCGCGGCGGAGAACGCGGATTACTGGTTTTACGGCGACAAGGAGCGCACCGGAGGCGAGGCGTTGCGCCTGATCGCGCCCGACGCCTCGGTCGTGACCCAGACCTCCATCGCCCCGCATCTGACCCACCGCCGTTCCATCTACGCCTTGGATTTCGATTACCCGTGCGCCGCCGTCCAGGCGGAGTATTTCATCGTGAACCGGGACCTGAACGCGTTCCCGCTCGCCGCCGCCGACATCGACGCCTGCGTGGACGATAAGCGAAAAGCCGGGTATAAAACGCTTCTTGAGAAGGACGGCTGGGTCGTCATGAAGAACGAAGTGATAACATCCGGGCGGTGAACATGAAGCCGCGCGAGCCGTTCTGGGGCGTCGTTTGGCCGCTGGGCTGGGCCGCGCTCACGGCGGCCCCGTATCTCGCGGCGTGGCTGGCGACGCCGCCGGGACATCGGTATTTGTGGCTGCTGCCGCCCTACGCCGTGGACTCCCAGGCGTACCTGGCCTGGGCCCGGCAGTCGTATTTGGGCGCCTACCTGTTCAAGCTCAAGTTCACGGCCATCGCGCACGAGCCTTTTCTCATCCAGCCGTTTTTCTTCGCGGTCGGACGGGTCGCCTCATGGGGCGGCTGGGAGCTCGGCGTCGTGCAGTTGGCGTTTAAGTGCCTGGGCGTCGTGTTGTTCTGGACGGCGTTTCGTCGGCTCGCGCGGCGACTGGGTTTCTCGGGCACGGCGTTGTGGGCGGCCAGCATCCTGGCCGGGTTCGGGGCGGGCCTGGGCGGGGCGCTACTGCTGCTTATCGGGGTGGAGCCGATCAAGGGGCACATGCCCATGGACATCTGGTTCATCGATTCGAACACGTTGTGGGCCCTGACGTGGAACGCGTTGTTTCCGTATTCGCTGGCCCTCATCGTTTTCTACGTCGAGGCGCTCGATCGGGCGTCGTGCGATGAACGCGGGCCTTGGCCGTGGCTCGCCGGCCTGATGTTGGCCCTGCTCCTTCTGGTGCACCCGTACGCCGCGCCGTTGCTGGCGCTGATGGCGGCGCTGACGGCGGCGGCGCGGCGCCGCCCGGGCGCGCTGTGGAAAATCGCGCTCGTCGCCGCGCCCGCCGCCCTGTACGTTTATTGGACGTCGGTCGCCAACCCGCTCGTCGCGCGGCACGGCGAGCTGGGGCGCATGGAAACGCCGTCATGGCTCGCCGTGACGCTGGGCCTGGCTCCGGTGATGACGCTGGCGGTCTGGGGTGCGGTGCTCGGCGGCCGTGATTTCGCGCGCCGTCACGCGCTGCTCATCTGCTGGGCGCTGAGCGCGCTCCTGTTGAGCCGCGCGCCGTTCTGGTTCCAGCGTAAGCTGCTGTTCGGCGCGCAGCTGCCGCTGAGCCTGCTCGCCGGCGCGGCCGTCGCGGCCATCGCCGAACGAGACGGCGGCGGCAGGAGGACCGCGGTGGGGCTGGTTGTCATCGCGTTGAGCCTCGGATTGCCGTCGCTGGGCTACATCGCCTACAACAGCCGGCTTAGTTTGTCGTTGCGCGAGAACGGCCGTTATTACGCCCCCGCGCCGGTCATGGAGGCGCTGGAGTTCCTGTCCCGGCAGGGAACGGCCGACGAGGTCGTCTTGTGCCGGCCGGACATGGGCGGGCTCGTCGCGATGACCGCGGGTAAAGCCGCGGTGTGGGGGCATTGGGCGCAAAGCGTGGATTCGCGAGAAACCCAACGTTGGTTCGACGATCTTTTGTCTTCCCGGGACCCGGCGGCGCGAGCCGCTTCATTGTGGAAGAAAGTGGACTACGTCTTCGTGGACGGCCCGCTCAAACGCGAGGTGGACGAGGGCCGGCTGCGCTGGCTTAAAGCGTCGGGGCGGCGGCTTTTCGAGAACTCGGACGCGGCGGTGTACGCGGGGCCGCGGCTTCGAGCGCCTTAGCCTGCGCCAGACCCTGCTGGTGTTTGTCGAGCCAATTCGACAACACGAGGCTTTCGAAGGGGTCCCCGATTTCCTTCTGATAACGTTCGATCTCCGCGCGGACTTCCTCGAGTTTCACCCAGCCCGACATCAGGCGTAAACCCACCTGCCGGAGGTCGTGCGGACGGACGTGGTGGTATTCGAGTTTCTCGAGCCAGTCGGCGGGGACCTTGGAGCGGCGCACGATGAGAATAGACTGGCGATCCCAGTAGATCAGGGCCCAGTCCGATTTGGGGTACGCGTACACGTCGAAAGGGCGCCAGCTCGACTGGCCGCGGTAGCTGACGATACGGCCCGTGTTCATCAGCAGCGCCAGCTCCACGCCGTGTTTCTCCATGAGTTTCGTCCAGCGCACGGGGTTGACCTCGGCCGCGTCGACCTCCTTGAGCAGGTCGGTGAAGATGTAGCGCCCGTCCATGAACACCCGGTAGTCGGGGTAAAGCTCGTTGTCGAGATAGCCGCCCCAGTTCCACGGGTTGTACAGCTTGAGGCCGCCCAACACGGCCTTCTCGGCGCGCAGGAAGTCGCGCGCGCTCACGGGCTCGAGGTCCGTCGTCGCCTTGATCTGCCGGAGGAAGCCGTCCCGGTACATGGACGTGCCGACGCTCCATGCCGCCAGGACCGCGGCCGCGCCGACGGCCCAGCTCCGCGCGAGCCGCCACCAGTCGGGCGAGGTCTGGCGATACCAGGACAACAGGCCGAGCGGGAAGACCAGCAAGGTGATATAGGCGGTGGTCCGCAGGGAGCGCGACGCCGAGAGTCCGAAAACGACGGCGGCCAGGACGTGTTCAGGCGGGACGCGCGTCCCGCGCGCCACGCCGGATATGAAGCCGGCGAGCGCGAACAAAAACAACAGCCAGTAGCCGGCGATGTACGCGTTACCCAGCCGCGGCACGCCCCACTCGTTGATGAGGGCGCGCAGCGCCGAGAGGTCCTGCCAATGCTCCCAGAGCACCGTGTACAATCGCGGGCCGTAGGGGTTGAGGCAGGTGCCCGCGACGCCGGCGGCGGCCCAGGCCAGCGGCGAGACGCGGGGTGACCGCTCCGCGGACCAGCGTTCGCCGATGCCGTAACAAACGCATAACAGGACGCCCATGGGAAACCCGGCGTGCAGGTTG
The DNA here is from genome assembly GCA_965283875.1 of uncultured Elusimicrobia bacterium. Classification (GTDB taxonomy): domain Bacteria; phylum Elusimicrobiota; class Elusimicrobia; order UBA1565; family UBA9628; genus GWA2-66-18. The sequence goes on from CBDIQC010000001.1 coordinate 1,877,373, forward strand.
GCCCACAACGCGTACAACGCGACGTGCGCGGCCAGGCAGGCCCGCTCCGAAAGACGCAGGCGGCCCAGGCGCCGCGCTTCGAGGAGCAGCAGTTGGAGCGTGAAGAAAATCAGGGAGAAATTCTCCGGTCGGACCTGGATGAAGGGGCGCAGGGCCGCGAAGACGGCGAAGACCGACAATCCGATCCAGCCCGCGGAAAGGCCCCACAACGCGAGCAAGGACGCGACCGCGACCGCGAGCGCGGCGAACGCGGCGACCTTAAACGCCCACAAACCCGCCGCGCCGGCCGCTTCGTCGAGGAAGTGGAAAAGCAGCTGGGTCAGCCATTCGAAGTCCACCCAGGGTTGGCCCGCCATGGTCCAGGACAGGAAGTCGGCCCGGGGCACGGCGCGTTCGGCGGCGATGTGGCGCCCGGCGGCGAGGTGCCACGGCATGTCGGGGTTGGAGATAGGCCCCAGACACATCGTCAGGGAGAAAAGCAGGCAGGCGGCGAGGAGGAGCCGCTCGGGCCCGGGACGTTCTAGTTTCACGTTTTAAGGCCAGGCCGTCGGGCTGGGCGCGACTTCCTCCCAGGACTGGCGCACGAGCACGACGTTGATGGTGGGGACCTCGAGCTGGTCGTTGTAGAAGATGATGTTGTTGCTTTCCGAGCCCCAGTTGCCCACGACCCAGACCGCGCCGTAAACGTCGGCCGAGCTGCCGGAGGCCATGAAGATGTTCGAACCCACGTAGACGAAGCCGTTGAAGCCCAGATCGCTGCCGGTCGCGCCGCCTTCGATGGTGCTGCCGCCGGAGCCGAGCCGGTACTCGTTCTTCACGGACTGGAAACCGTTGTCACCGGGGTAGGTGTTGGTCGCGGCGTTGTCGATTTTCTGGTACTCCCGCCAAGCGGCGAACGGGACGCGCATGTTCATGCTCACGTTGCCCGTGTCCGGGCCGATGAGGGTGAGGTTTCCGCGCACGATGGTGGTGCCCTTGGTCCCGGAGCCGTTGATGATGACGTCCTGGTCCCAGTACCAGATGTAATTGTTGGCGGCGCGGCTGTCGTCGACGATGCCGCTGATGTTGCAGGCGGTGCAGCCGGTGTTGCAGAGAATCTGGTCGGCGATGGACGCGTTCCAGACGCCGTTGCAGTTGTAGGTGTTGGTGGCGATGGCCGAGGACTTCATCGCCGCGAAGTCGAAGACGGGCAGCTCCGGCACGTCGTAGTCCGACCACCACTCGAGGTTGTCGGTGTTGGGCGGCGTCACGCCGTTGGTGTCGAAGGGGCTGACCCATTGCTTCGAGAGTTTGCGCGGGTAACCCTCGGTCAGGGCGGCGCCCGACAGCGTGATAGGCCCCATCGCCAGCACGGGGCCCCATTGCACGACGGAGGTGCCGGCCTGGGTCAGGTTGCCGCCGGCGATGATGGCGCCGGGGATGCTGACGTTTTGATAGACGGCCTGGATGGAGCGCGTTTCCTTGCCGGCGGAGTCGCGCCCCTCTCCCCAAACGGTCACCACGGAGGCGCCGTTGAGCGTGCCCTCGTCGAAATGGATGCGGTAGGTGCCTCCCGGCAGGTCCGTGTAGGTGACGTCGAAGTTGTAGCCCGCGATGACCGTGCCGGCCGAGGCGGTTTTCCAAGTGCCCGTCGAACTCTTGAGTTTCCACATGCCGCGTTCCACGGCCGCCTGCGCGAGGTTGAAGGCGGTGGCGGACTTCTTGTCCTTGACCGAGATGCGCGACTCCTGCTGGACCCACTGCACCAGCGCCGGCACCATGATCATCAGCGCCATCAAGACCAGGATGACGCCGACAAGCACCTGCCCGCGGTCGCCGTCTTTCTTATCGGTTTTCATTCGTTCATCACCTGTACTTTTTCAGAAGCCATGTGCAGGGCTTTCACTTGGCCCTGGTAAATCGTCCCTTGCAGCGTCATGGAGACCGAAATGATGCCCATGTCGTCGGAACGGGGAAACGTGAAGGCCAGGTAGCGCAGGTTCTTGCTGAGCGTCTGCGTCTGGCCGTCGGCGACCAGCTCGAGGTTGCTCCCGTTCTGGCGGAAGGTGAGCGAGTCGCCCTGGACTTTCTGGAAAGTGATGCGGGAATAAAACGGCTGGCTCGCCGCCTGCCGGTCGATGACGATGGTGTTGATCTGCGCTTGCCGCAGGGCGCGCGTGACGATGTACATGACGGAGCGGGCCTCGCGCTGCAAGTCGAGACGCACGCGGCTCATGATGAAGAAACGGTTCATCTGCAGCATGATGCCCGCGCCCATGCCGGACAAGATGCCGACGATGGCGACCGTCACGAGCGCCTCCGCCAGCGTGAAGCCGGCCCGGCTGCGTAGTTTCACCATGCGAGGTTGTGCTGGCCCGTGGTTTGACCCGCCAGAACGCCGGCGGTGGCGGTTTTGCTCGTCGTCGCGTCGGCGCCGGTGCCGTTGGTCGCGTAGTAGTAGCCGTAGATGTTATAGACCGGGTTGGTGCTCTGGCGCACGTCCACGTGGTAAGTGCCGTCCTCCAGGCTCGAAGCGATGTAGTAGGCGGCGTCGGTCAAGGAAGAGGTGCTCAGGCTGGGCGGGGCGGGCGGCGTGCCGGTGAGGGTCTTGGTCGTCACGACGATGAGCACGCCCGTGGCGATGGGCACGCCCCCGGCGGTCACCGTGCCGGAGATGGTGCCGAGCGCGCCGGTGATGGTGAAGGTGCCCACGAACACCGTCTGGCCCGTGGTGACGGTCGCGGTGATGGAGGTCGGGGACGAGGTTTCCAGGGAGTCCACGGCGGGCGTCAGCTCGTAGGTGCCGGTCGCGATATTGATGGTGGTGAACCGTCCGTTGCTGTCGGAGACCTGGATGTCGCGCGAGATTTCGTTGCTGTCGTTGGCGAGCACCGCGATGCCGGGAAGGGCGTTGACGCCGTCTCGCGAGACGAAGCCGCTGAAGCGGCCGCCTTGGGAGAGGGCGAAGTTCACGCCGTTGCTGATGGCGCCGAGCTCGACGGAGATGTTGGAGGAGGACATGGAGACGTACGACGCGTTGGCGCTGTCGGGATTGGCGGTGACGTCCACCGATCCCGTGGAGACGGCGAGGAAATAACGGCCGCTCGCGTTGGTCGTCTGGTCCAGGCCCGCCGCGCCGGCGCTGACGGTGATGCCCGACAGCGGCGCCCCGTTGACGTCCACCACCGTGCCGCTGATGAAGCCGTTGACGGCCTCCTCATCGAGCATGGTCGTGCTGCTGGGGAACACGTAGCTCGAGCCGGTGGCCGCGATGGTCACCGAGTCGTCCTGCCGCAGCAGCCGCGTGCCGCTGGTAATCAGCACGGTCCAGGTGCCCGTCGCGACATGAGGCAAGGTGAAAACCGCGGTCGGAGGCGAACCCGTGGCGTAGGCGGTCGTCGGGTTGGAGAGCCCGTCGTCGGCGGAGACCACCGCCCCCACCGCGGGCACGCCGGCGACGACGGCGATGGGGGAGTGCGTCGTGGTGAACACGTCGTACGTGATGGTCATCGTCGTGAAATCCACTGTATTGCTGCCCGAATCGTACGCGCGACCGTAGTCGGGGCTCAAGAAGCTGGGGCTCGAGACACGAATGACTTGCATCCCGTCTATCATGCCCACGGCGCCGAGATTGAGATACGTCCCCTCGTACACGACCGGGAGGACCCCGTTGTGGACCGACCCCACGGCGTCTATGACGGCGCCGCCCGCGTCCGTCAGCCAGACGGCGCCGCCGTGGTTGATGGTGATGAGCTGCTTGATCGAAGGCGCGTTCCAGACGGCCCCACCGGGCATGACGGAGCAGAACGTGTGCGCCGAGTTGCTGTAAACCGCGTCGGCCGCGACGGTCGTGCCGTTGATGGTGAACGTGTTGGTGTTGGCGATGAGGTAATAGCCGCCGGCCTCGATGCTGTTGTTGACGTAGTCGAGCTTGATGCCGTAGGCGGCGTCCATACACGTCACCGAGCCCGTGCAGTTCGTGCGGAAGTTGAGCTTGACCGGCGGCGGGTCCCCGCCGATGGTGACCGCGACGGTCGTCGGGTTGAACAGCTCCACGTATTGGGCGATGAAGCCGTTGGCCTGCGCGGACGAGGCCACGACCTGGCTGATGAGCAGTCCGGGGTTGGTCCACGCGGTCCCGCGCACCGTGCCCGAGGCGATCGGCACGAGGACGATGTTTTCCGTGACGCTCGCGTTGGCCACGGCGACGACGTCCACGTATTTGGGGTGATAGCCGTTGGCGGTCGCCATCAACGTGGCGGCGCCGGGCGACAGGGAGATGGAGTAGCTGCCGGAGGCGTTGGTCGAATCGCGCCAGCCTACGTTTTCGGCGACGACGACGAGCGCCCCTTGGATGGGCGTGGCCGTGCCGAAGATGGTGACGGTCCCCGTCAACGCGGAGTTCGACATGACCGAGTCCGGGTTGGACATCACGCTGCTGAGCTCCAGGCGCTTCTTGTTGCCGCCCTCCGACCAGGCGATGGAGACGGTGAGCAGGCGCATGCCGGTGTCGGGCGTTTCCGGGGCGAGGAGCTGCAGCGTCCCTGAATTCTCCCGGACCGTCTGGATGTAGGTCATCCGTTTGTAGGTGACCCCGCCTTGCAGGATGTATTCGACGGGGAAATAGGAGGTGTCGTAAGGGATGCTGGGGTCGTAGTCCGTGTCCTCGCCGCTGGGGTTGGGCGTCGGAATCACCTGGTGATAGGGTTTTTGCATGAGAATATGCAGTTTTTCTTGCGCCAGGTTCGAGGCGAGGGTCTTGTTTTTGGACAACTGCATGCTCTTTTGGATGGAGCCGAAGGTGGCGATAAGACCCAGGATGCCCACCGTCAAGACGACGACCGAGACCATCATCTCGACCAAGGTCACGCCGGCTTGGGACCCGGAATAGATGCGTCGCCGCCAATACAATCGAGAGTTCATGCGATGTTCGTAAGTATAGGCGCTCTGTAGGCCCAAATCAAGGCAACTTAAACACAACTTTGGTCACACTCATATAAGGATTAGAGCGTTATGCCGCAGAAAGTCATGAAATCCGCCGTTTTTTGGCGGGCCATGGGGCGCATCAGGCTGAAATGGATGTTATCGTCGCGCAAGGTGCCGGCACGGCGGCGGGCGCGCAGCGCGGTCCAGCGGCGCTGCTCGTGTTGCGGGGCATGGGGGTCCCAGACCACCGCGATGGAGCGGTCCGGGCCCGCGGTGAAGCCTTCCGGGAGGGAGAAGACGTAGAAGCCGTCGCGCAAAGCGGGGCGTCCGACCCGGAAAAACGCCGCGCGGTCGTAATAATAGAGGAACCAGACGGCGAAGTTCGGCTCGTCGAAGAGCAACGTGTCGCCCGGCCGCGTGCTCGTCGCGGTATGGCTTGCCGTGCGCGTGAAGCGGTTTTTCATCTTCGCGAGTTGGGTCGAATAGTGGTGGAAAATCGCCGCGAAGAGGACGCCGGCGACGAGGGGGGCGGCCAGGCGCGTCGGCCGCCAGCGCAGGCCTTCGGCGGCGAACATCAAGAAGAACGGCAGGGCGAAGATGGTCTGCCGGGGCATGTAGTCGTAGGCGAAGGCCCAGTCCACGAGGAAAACCGCGGGCACGCTCGCCACGGCGAATCCCGCGGTCAGCCACCAGCGGGAGTCCCAGCGGCGTTCCCGGGTGAGGCGCCAGGCGCCTAGAGCGGCGAACGCGCAGTAAAACGCCGTCGCGGCCGCGACCCAGGGGCGGTAGTGGTTCGCGTCGTAAAGACCGCGCTCCGGCTCGCCCGACCAGCATCGCAACGTCCACCAGAGCTCCGTCAGGGGCCGGGCGTGGCCGGCGCCGGAGTAAGTGAAGACGGGGTCGTGGACCACGCGGCTCAGCGAGTAGGCGAACCAGGGGAGGAATAAGACGCCGGCGACGAGCGTCGCCGACAGGAAACGTCCCGCGCGGTCGCGGTGGAAGACGGCCAGCCAAGCCGCGTGAATGACCACGACGAGAACGGCCCAGGGATGAGTGTAGAGAAAGCCGGTGAGCGCGGCGGCGTAAAGCGCGAAGGCGGAGCGCCGGCCCGACTCCGCCGCGACGAGCAGCGCGTGTGTGGACAACAAAGTCCACAGGACGAGCAGCGGATAGAAGTCCACGAAGCCGGAGAACTCGATGTGGTGAATGGACGTCGCGAGCAGGCCGGCGGCGATGAGCGCCGCGGCCGTGCCGCCGGTCCTGCGCGCCAACAGGTAAAACGCCGGGATGCAGGCCGTGCCGATGAGGACCGGTTGCAGCCGCAGCCACCACAGTTCGGTCGAGAAACGGGAGAACGCGTACGTCAACAACGGGTCGAGCAGGACGTGCAGGGGCTTCTCTCGCAGTTGGGAGATGAAGGCGCCCCAGGAGCCGACCGTCACGACGGTGTGGAGTTGGAACAGCTCGTGAAGATCCACGACGTACGAGTCGAGGCCCCAGGCCCGCAGCGCGAACGCGACGACGGTGAGCGCGGCCACGGCGCCGAGGCGGGCGCGGGGGTCCTCCGTGAGGGGCGTCATGGCGCCCGCCGCAGGACGTAGACGGCTTGTGTTTCAGGGTCGAAGCCGGTCACGGGTTTGGAGCGCCGCCAGAAAAGCTCGGGCCGGTACAAGTCCTGCCAGAACACGTCGAGCGTCGCCGCTCGCGCGTAACGCGCTCCGGACGCGTTCAGCCGGCGCGTCACCGTTTCCAGGAGCGGGCCGAACACGAGGACGTAGTCCGGGGGCAGGCGGCCGCGGAAGTGGATCGGCGGCAAATCCCGGAACTGCGGCCGTGGGGGCCACTCCAACTGCCAGGCGTAGACGACGTGCGGCGCGTGATACATCAGCGGATAGGCCATGTGTTGCGGCAGCACCCACACGGAGCGGCCCTCATCCACGTTCGCGCGCAGCCAGTTCGTCGCGGCGCGATACGGGTCCTCCGGCGGGCGCGCCAATTCCCCGGCGAAGTCGCGGGCCGACGCGAGGTGGGCGCAAAAGACGACGAGGCTCATCGGGACGGCGAAGCGGCGCAGGCGCCCGGGCAGCGCTCGCGCGCACAAGACGGCGAGGGCGAAACCCAGCGGGATGAGCGGCGTGAAGTAGCGGACTTGGGCGACGCGCAGCGTCGTGGCCGGCAGCGGCGCGAGACACGCGACGGCGACGACGTAGACGAAGACGGCCAGGGGCGCGCGCAGGAGCCAGGGGTCGCGGGTCCGGAGGTACAAAAGCGGGGCCGCCGCGAGCAGCGGCCATGAGAGGAACTCGCAGCGATGCAGGTCGCGTACGGCGAACCAGACGGAGGCGAGCGTGTCCGTCAACCACGCGCCGGAGACGGTCGGGACGGCCTGCTTGCCGAAGGGGTTCCATACCGACAGCAGCAGCAGCGCGACGAGGAGTTGGGGGGCTAACAGCGCGACCCATTGCGACCGGCGCAGCGGCCTAGACGTTTTACCCCAGACGAGATAATCCGCGGCGAGGCAGGCGAGCACCACGGCGTAACTGAGGTAGTTGAACGCGAGCAAGGCGACCGACCAGGCCGCGAGCGCGGCGAGTTGGCGGCGCGTCCCGGTCCAGTGCGCGTAGAGATAGGCGATGGCCGTGGCGCACAGCAGGACCGGCGCGTAGTAGCGCGCCTGCCGTCCGTATAGGAAAAATGACGCGTTGCTCAGCAGGGCCACCGCGAACACGAGCCAACCCGTGACGTCCGCGCCGGAGCGCCACAGCCAGCGCAGCATGAGCAGCACGGCGGCCAGCGCGCACAACGCGAACGGCAGCCGCGCCGCGAGCGCGCTGTCGCGCCCGAAGGCCGTGAGGAACGGCGCGGCGAGGTAGGCCTGCAGCGGCGGCATGTAGCGCAGGCGCAGCCCTTCGAGCTCCGCGCCGTCGGCGTAGGCGAAGAGGTTGCGGCCGACGAGCGCGCTCGTGTCGCCGGTCTCGAGGACGCCCAGCGCGGTGAGCGCGGTGCCCGCCTCATCGTCCCATAACGCGTGGTGCCCGAGCCGGGCGAACAGCAATGTCGCGCTCAAGCCGAGAAGGGCGGCCGCGCACCAGGCGCGCGTCATGTCAACCTCAGCTTGAGGATGGCCAGCCAGCCCGCCGCCAGCTGGCGCAGGCCGAGCTTCGACGCGCCGGCGGTGCGGTCGGTGAATTCGATGGGCACCTCGCGCACGCGCAGCCCCGCGCGCGCGGCGCGGTGCAGCGTCTCGTGCAGGATGGCGGGCCCGGCGGACGTCAGCGTCATCGGCGCGACGGCTTCGAGCGCCGCGCGCGTGAAGCAGCGAAAACCCGAGTTGACGTCGGCGACGGGCAACCCGAGCAGCAGTCGCGCGTACGCGTTGGCGTGCACGGTCAAGCGGCGCCTCAGGAGCGGACGGTCGAGGTCGCTGCCGCCCGGTACGAGCCGCGAGCCCACGACGATGTCGGCGTCGTCCATGGCGGCTAGGAGAGAGGGAATGAAGCGGGGGTGATGGGAGCCGTCCCCGTCCATTTCGATGAGGAACGCCGCGCCGTGTTTCAAGGCGTACAGGTACCCGTCCCGGCCCGCCAACCCGCGGCCGGCCGGCGGCGGTCGCCGCAGCAGGCGCAGCGCCGGGCGCGCGCGCGCCAAATCGGCGACGAGTTCGGCGGTGCCGTCGGGGCTTTCGTCGTCAACGACCAGGATTTCGAGTCCCGGCACGCCCAGCGCCAAGATTTCGTCGACGAGGCGGGTGATGCTGCCGCGCTCGTCGTACGTCGGGATCATCACCAGCACGCGCGGCGTCATCGCAGGCAGCGCCGCACGGCGGCCGCGACGGCGCCCGCGGGGATGTCGTCGAGGCAATGCGATTCCCGGGAGCAGCGCGGAGCGTAGAAACACGAGCAGCCGGCCGGCGGTTTGAGGGCCGCGCCCGCGCCCGCGAAATCGAGCTCCTGGGCGCAGGTGGGGCCGACCAGGCACACCGCGGGCACGTCGAGAGCCGCCGCGATGTGCACGGCGAGGCTGTCGGTGGTGACGAGCGCGTCGCACAAACCCACGACGCCGGCGAAGGAGCGCAGCGGCAGCCGCGGCGGCGTGACGAGCGGCAGCGTCGGGTCCAGCCGCTTGACGCGCGCGGCGATGAGGCGGTTGCGCTCGCGTTCCGCGGCCTCCTTGCCGCCCAGCAGCAGGAACGAGCAGTCGAAGGCCCGGCGCAGTTCGACGAGCAGGCGCGCGGACGCGTCCACGGACAGTTGTTTGGCGGGCCAGCGAGACCCGGCGCCCGCGTTGAGCCCGAGCAGCCGGCCGCGGCCGCGCAGGGCGGGCAGGCGCGCGAGGCGCCGGGCGGCGGCGCGGTCGCGCGCGTCAAGACGCAGGACCGGGCCCAGCCGCCGCGGCCGCTTCAGGCCGAGGATGCCCAGCCAGAGCTCGGCGTAGGTGGCGCGGTTGCCCTTCTTGAGCGCGTCGGCGCGCGTATGTCCGCCGCCGGGGCCGCGATGCAGCAGGCTCATGTCGTAGTAACGCGCGCTCGACGGGGTGTAATCGAGCCGTCCGTCGCGGACGCGCACGCCGACGAGCTCGCCGCGGCAGGCGGCCGCCGCGACGGCGGCGGAGGCGGGGTTCTCTTCGAGACTCAAAACGAGGTCGAAGCGCCCGGCCAGGCGTCGTCCCAGGCGGGCGACGGCGGCCGGGTCGTCGAGGCGCAAGGCGTGGGCGGCCGCGAGCGACGGCTGGCGCTCGACGAGGGGCAGGGCCTCGGGGCTCGTGAGGAAGGTGACGCGCCGGCCGGCGGCGCGCAAGGGCTCGAGCAGGGCCGTGGTGCGCAACACGTCGCCCAGGGCCTCGAACTTGACGATGAGCACGTCGGTCGCCGCGCGCCGGTTCAAGGCGGCTATTGTAGCACTCCGCTCAGGAGCAGGTGGTACGGCCGCAGCCGCCGTCGCCGAGGTTGAGCACCTGGCGGTCCTTGCAGCCGTCGCGATACACCGTCACGCCTTTGCAGCCGAGCTCGTAGGCCAGCAGAAACGCCCGCCGCACGTCCTCGGGCGTCGCCGCGGCCGGGAGGTTGATCGTTTTGGACACGCCGTTATCCGCGTGTTTCTGGAACGCGGCCTGCATGCGCACGTGGATCTCAACGGGAATCTCGTGGGCGCAGACGAAAAGGCGGCGCTGCCCGGCGTCGGCGTCCGCCAGCAAAGGCGGCTCCTCATGGTAGACGTCGGCGGCTTCGGGCGCCCGTCCCGCGCGAACCGCCTCGAGCGCGCGGGCGTTGTAACGGGTGTAGGAACGGGCGAAGAAGGGTTCGATGCCGCCGCCCTGCAGGCCCGCGGCGATGGCGATGGTGCCGGTGGGCGCGATAGTCGTGCGCGCGCAGTGCCGAGGGCGCAGTTCGTGCCCGCGGAAGAACGGCGAGGCCGGGTCATAAATCGAGCCGGGCCAGTTGGGGAACGCGCCGCGCTCGCGGCCCAGCTCCAGGGACGCTTCCCGCGCCTCGTCGTTGATGAAGGCCATCACGCGTTCGGCCAGCGCGAGGGCCGCGGGCGCGTCGTAGGGCACGCCGCATTTGACCAACGCCTCGGCCCAGCCCATCACGCCCAGGCCGATGCGCCGGTTGCCCTTGGCGAGCGCCTCGCATTCCGGCAGCGGGTAGTCGTTGACCTCGACGACGTCGTCGAGGAAACGGACGGCGAGGCGGACGGCGTCGCGCAGCCTCGGGAAATCGAACGCGCCTCGAAAGGGCTCCCCGGAGACGAAGTTCGAGAGGTTGAGCGAGCCCAGGTTGCAGGGTTCCCAGGGCAGCAGCGGTTGCTCTCCGCAGGGATTGGTCGCCTCGATGCGGCCAAGGGCGGGAGTGGGGTTGGAGCCCGAGTCGTTGATGCGGTCGAGCACCACATAGCCCGGGTCGCCGGTCGCCCAGGCGGCGTGGACCATCGCGTCGAATATTTCCTTCGCGCGCGGCTCGCCGGCGCGCACCGCGGCCATGAAGGGCTCGTCCACGCCGACCGAGACGTTGAAATTGTCGAGCGCGCCCGGCGCGCCTTTGAGACGGATGAAATCGAGAATCTCGGGATGGTCGTGGCGCAGCACCGCCATGTTGGCGCCGCGGCGCGTGCCGCCCTGCTTGACGGTCTCGGTGAGCGCGTCGAAGAGCTTCATGAACGAGACGGCGCCCGACGCGGTCCCCGCGGTGCCGCGCACCGGAGAGCCGGCGGGCCGCAAGCTCGAAAAGGAGAAACCCGTGCCGCCGCCGGACTTCTGGATGGCGGCGGCCGCGGCCAGGGCCTTGGTGATGCCGTCCATCGAGTCGGGCACGGGCAGGACGTAGCAGGCGGAGAGCTGCTGCAGCGCGCGCCCCGCGTTCATCAAGGTCGGCGAGTTGGGGAGGAAGTCCCAACGCGCCATCAACGCGTAGAAGCGGCCGGCCCAGTCGTCGCGCGCGGCCGCCGCCGCCGGGTGCCGGGCGCAGGCGGCCTCGGCGCCGGCCAGCAGGCGACCGAAGTTGGCGCGACGCGCGTCCTCGCCGTCGAGTCCCGCATGCAGGAGCCGCGCGCCGCCTTCGAGCCGAGAAGAGACGCCGTCGTAGACGCCCCATGACTCGGCCCGAGGGTCGAGCAGCACCTCCGCGAGGGCGACATTGCGCGCCACGCGAGTCAGCCACGCCGCGGGCGTGGGGTCGTCGCGCAGGTATTTGTCGCGAATGACCTTCTCTTGGTTCGGACTAAGCCGAGGCTCTTCGGGGCGCATGTTCCTTATATAGAGTGTAGCCCCGGGACCCAGGCGTCGCCAGGGCGGAAGGCCCAGGCGGCGCGCGCCCAATCCGCTACACTAACAAGGCCATGATGAACGCGTTCCTGCTCCTGACCCTCGCCGCGTACGCCGCGACCGCCGACGCGCCGCGGGTCATCGAGGCGCCGCGACCGTTGCCCCGCCCCGCGCCCGCGCGCCCCGCGGCGGCGCCCGCGCGCCCCGCGACGCGTCCTCGACCGGCCCTGCCGGCGCGTTCCGGAGAGTTGCGGCGCTTGCGCGCCGACTTGTCGGGACGCATCACCGCGCGAGTCAAGGCGCGCGCCGAGGAGATTCGCGCGCGCCGGTCCGGCGCCGAGGCCCGGCGGCGCTACGCGGCGCTGCGCGCGACGCTCGGCCGCGAGGAGGCCGAGTTGAAGCTCGACCGCGCCCACGCGTTTTCCGAGTTCCTTAAGGCGTCCGAGGGTTCGCCGGAGCAGGAGGCTTGGCGCACGGCCGCGGCGGCCGGCACCGTGATGCTCGAGGACTGCGCATCCGCCCGCGCCGCGCTTGACGCCGTGGCCGCGCGTTAATTCGAGGCGGGTTGTTGCGGCTTGCGGCGGGGCGCCGCCTCCACGATGGGCAGCGTTTTCATCTGCCCCGTCACGGGGTCGCGCATCTGCACCGTGCGTTTCGGGCGTTGGGTATACCCCGGCGTTTTGCCCCGGTTGACGGTGATTTGCACGAACACGGCCAGGCCCATGACCCAGAACACGACGATGGTGATGGCGATGAGGCGGGTGCGCCGGGGGTCGGCCGGCGGGGCGGAGGAGGGGGCGTCGAGCAGAGCCGCGGCGGCGGCGGCCTTCTCCTTCTCCCGGCGGGCGAGGAGTTTGGCGAAGATGACCCCGCAGGAGGGGCATTCGGCGGCGTTTTCGGGAGCGGCCGCCGAACAATTCGGGCACTTCATGGCGAAAGTATACCAGCCGGCCCGGGGGCTGCGCCACTCCCGGGCTTGCCCTGGCTGGAGCCATTTGCTACTATTTTCATCTACCCACCTGTAGGCCAATAGAGGTTCATTCATGTACGCGATTATCGAGACGGGCGGACGTCAATTTTGGGTCGTTCCGGGCGAGACCATCAAGGTCGAGAAGCTCGAGGCGGAGAAGGGCGCTAAGCTGACCTTCCCGGCCCTTTGGGCCGTTCCCGACGCGAAAGAAGGCTCCGAGCCGGCGTACAGCCGCTCGGCCAAGGTCACCGCGACCGTCGTCAAGCAGGGGCGCGGCCCCAAGATCATCGTCTTCAAGAAGCGCTCCAAGAAGGCCTACAAGAAGACGAAAGGTCATCGGCAGTACCTGACCGACATCAAAATCGAGAGCATCTCCTTCAACTGACATGGCACACACGAAAGCCCAAGGCAGCACCTCCAACGGACGCGACTCCCACGGCAAGCGGCTCGGCACCAAGCGCTACGGCGGTCAAGTCGTGAAGGCCGGCATGGTCCTCGTCCGCCAGCGCGGCACGAAGATCCTTCCCGGTCAGAACGTCGGCCGCGGCAAGGACGACACGCTTTTCGCGAAGATCGACGGCATCGTCACCTTCGAGTGGGCGCGCAAGGACCGAAAGCAGGCCTCGGTCTACGCCGCCGCTCCGGCGAAAAAGTAATCCCGCCTCTTCCGCGCCTCGGCGCGGTCCAGCCGTGAACTTCATCGACAAGGTCCGCGTACACCTCACCGCCGGAAGCGGTGGGGACGGCAGCCTTTCCTTCCGCCGCGAAGCGTTCCTCGAGTTCGGGGGGCCCAACGGCGGCGACGGGGGAAAGGGCGGGGACGTGTGGCTCGAGGCGCGCTCGCGCCTGACCACCTTGATGGACCTGCACTTCCGGCCCCACCTCGAGGCCGCCTCCGGCAGCCACGGCAAAGGCTCCAACAAGACGGGCGACTCCGGCGCCGACGTCGTCATCCCGGTGCCCGTGGGCACCGTGGTTTATAAGGATAACGCGCTGGTGGCCGACCTGCACAAAGACGGCATGCGCTGGCTCGCCGCCGAGGGCGGCCGCGGCGGCCGCGGCAACAACTCTTTTAAGACGAAGTTCAACACCGCGCCTCGCCTCGCCGAAAAAGGCGCGCCCGGGCAGAAGGTCAGCCTCGACCTCGAGCTCAAGCTCCTGGCCGACGTGGGCATGGTGGGTTTTCCCAACGCGGGCAAATCGAGCTTCCTGGCGCGCGTCTCGCGCGCCAAGCCGAAGATCGCCGACTACCCCTTCACGACGCTGACGCCCAACCTCGGCGTCGCCGTCCATAAAAACGCCAGCTTCGTCGTCGCCGACATCCCGGGCCTCATCGAGGGCGCGCACGAGGGCAAAGGCCTGGGCGACCAGTTCCTGCGCCACGTCGAGCGCTGCCGCGTGCTCATCCACCTCGTGGACCCGGCCGGCTACATGAACGAGTCGCCGCTCGACGGCGTGAAAACCATCGAGAAGGAGCTCAAGGGCTTCAGCGCGCGCCTCTCGACCAAGCCCAAGCTGCTCGTCGTCAACAAGCTCGATCTGCCCGAAGGCGCCGAGGTGCTCAAGGCGTTCAAGAAGAAATACAAGGACAAGGTCCTCGGCATCTCCGTCGCGACGGGCGAAGGCCTCGAGGAGCTCCTCAACCGCGTCATCGAGGTGCTCGCCAAGTCCGACGGCCCCGTGGACTTCACCGACCTCACGCCCCGCGAGGACGTGCGCAAGGTCGCCGTGGGCTTCACCGTCGAGCCGCTCGGCGGGGGCACGTGGCAGCTGCGCGGCAAGTTCGTGGAGCGCGCCTCGGCCATGCTCGACGTGACCTTGCCCGAGGCCATCTACCGCTTCCAGTCCTCCCTCAAGCGCATCGGCGTGGACCGCGCCCTCAAGAAGGCGGGCATCAAGAAGGGCGACAAGGTCCGCTGCGGCGACTTCGAGTTCGAGTGGTCGGACGCCGTGCTCAAGCGCCCCGCGGAGAAACGCCGCGACTCGCGCACCCGCATCGGCGTCGGCAAGAGATAACGCGCGCCGGCGCATGGACACCCTCCAGGACTACCAGGCGAAGCTCACGGACCCCGCCGACGTCGCGGGCGCGTTCCGCTTCTGCCAGGAGCTGGCGGACCGGCACTACGAGAATTTCCCGGTCGCGTCCTTCCTGCTGCCGGCGCGACTGCGCAAACACGTCGCCGTGCTCTACGCGTTCGCGCGCATCGCCGACGATTTTTCCGACGAGCCGGAGCACGAGGGCCATCGCCGCGAGCGCCTGCTCGACTGGCGCGCCCAGCTCTCGGAGGTAGGCCATCTTCCGGCCCGCCACCCCGTGTTCCTCGCTTTGGGCGAGACGTTGCGCGAGCTCGACTTGCCCAAGGAGCCGTTCGACGACCTGCTCTCCGCCTTCCTGCAGGATACGGAGAAAGCGCGCTACGAGACCTTCGACGAGGTGCTCGACTACTGCCGCCGCTCGGCCAACCCCGTCGGGCGCATCGTGCTGATGATCCACGGCCTGCGCGACCCGGAGCTGTTCCGCTGGTCGGACTGCATCTGCACGGGCCTGCAGCTCGCCAACTTCTGGCAGGACGTCTCGGTGGACCTCAAGAAGGACCGCGTCTATATCCCGCAGGAGGACTTCCGGACCTACTCGTACTCCGAGGCCGATCTGCGCATGGGCGTGGGCAACGAGCGTTTCCGCGAGCTGATGAAGTTCCAGGTCTCCCGCGCGCGTTCGCTTTTCGAGCAGGGCAAGCCGCTGCCGGCGCGCCTGCCGTGGCCGCTGTCGCTGGAAATCCGCCTCACCTGGCTGGGCGGCATGCAGATCCTCAAGCTCATCCATAAGCAGGACTTCGACGTGCTGCGCTCGCGCCCCGCGCTCAAGAAGAGCGACTGGATTCCGCTCTTCTTCCGGGCGCTGCTGGGATGAACGCCGCGCCAGTCCGCGCCGAGCGCAAGTCGAACTTCTTCCTCGGCTTCCTGCTCCTTCCTAAGGCCAAACGCGACGCGTTGTCCGCCGTTTACGCGTATTGCCGTCGCATCGACGACATCGTCGATGAGGGCGGCCCCGCCGACGAGGCGCGCCGCCAGCTCGACTTCTGGCGCGAGGAGGTGGAGCGGCTTTACGACGGCAAGCCCACCGACCCCATCGCCCAGGCGTTGCTCAAACCCGTCGCGGACTACCGCATCCCCAAGGAAGAGCTCCACCAGATGATCCGCGGCTGCGCCATGGACCTCGACGGCAAACGTTACGAGACGCTCGCCGACCTGGAAAGCTACATGCGCGGCGTGGCGGGCTCCGTCGGCGTCATGTGCGTGCACATCTTCGGTTGGGAGCATACGCCGAAGGAGCGGATACACGAGTTCGCGACCACCTTCGGGTCCGCCTTCCAGCTCACCAACATCATCCGCGATGTGGGTGCCGACCTGGAACTGGGCCGCGTCTATCTGCCCGCCTCCGACATGGCCGAGGCCGGCTACACGCGCGAGAAGCTCATCGCGCGCGACCATTCGCCCGCCTTCGACCGCCTGATGGAGGCCGAATACAAACGCGCCAAGAACTACTACGCCCGCGCGCGCAACCTGGTGGACTTCCGCGACCGCCCGGCCCTGCTGCCCGCCGAGGTCATGGCCCACGTTTACGAAGGCCTGCTCGACGAGGTGAAGGCAGGCGGCTACCGCGTGCTCTTCGATAAGACGTCGCTGCCGGGCCATCGCAAACTCGTCCTCGCCCTGCGCGCCTGGCTGTATTGCCATGGCTTCTAAGCCCGACGTCCTCGTGCTGGGCGCCGGCTTCGCGGGCCTGTCCTGCGCGGCCGCGTTGGCCGAAAAAGGCGCGAAGGTGCTGGTGCTCGAGAAAAAGCCCCACCTCGGCGGCCGCGCCTACTCCTTCGAGGAGAACGGGCTCGCCGTGGACAACGGGCAGCACCTGTTCATGGGGTGTTACGCCGAGACCCGCCGCTTCCTGAAGCGAATCGGCACGCAAGACCGCCTCGACCTATACGACGAAACCGTCGTGCATTACGCCGAGCCGGGCGGCCGGCGCGACGTCTTGTCGTGCCCGTCCTGGCTGCCCGCGCCGATGAACCTGGCCGCCGGCCTCGTCGGCCTTAAAGGCCTGACGCTCGGCGACAAGGCGGGCCTGTTGTCCTTCGACCGCGCGCTTAAGTCCATGAAGTCCGGCCTCATCCCCGACGCCGTTGAACGGCTGACGGTGCGCCAGTGGCTGACCTCGCTGGGCCAGTCGCCCAACATCCAGACGCGCTTCTTCGACCCCGTCGCCATCGGCATCCTCAACGACCGTTCCGACGTGGCCTCGGCCGCGGGCTTCGTGCAGGCGCTGCGCCGCATCTTCCTCGGCACGGCCGAGGACGCGAAGTTCGGCCTGGCTAAGACGGGTCTCTCCGACCTCTACTGCGACGCCGCGCGCGACTTCATCGAGAAACGCGGCGGGCGCGTCATCTCCACGGCCAGGGCCGCCGGCCTAATCGTGGAGGGCGACCGGGTCGGCGGCATCGTGACCGACATGGAATCGCGCTTCGAGGCGGGCCACGTCGTTTCGACCCTCGCGCCGTGGGATTTGAAAAAGCTGTCGTTGCCCGACGCGCTCAAAGGCCCGTGGGAGACGCTCAAGCCCGCCCCCATCGTCGGCGCGACCGTGCGTCTGGATCGGCCCGTGATGAGCGAACGTTTCATCGGCCTGCTGAACACCGAGACACACTGGGTTTTCAATAAAACCGCTGTTCACGGCTTAAAGGGGCCGGGGCAGGAGCTGGCTGTGGTCATTTCGGGCGCGCATAAACAGGTCGGCCAGTTGCCCGAGAAAATCCTCGCCACCGCGCTCGCCGACTTGTCGTCGTGTTTGCCGGGATTCGCCGAGGCGAAAGTCCTCGCCTCGAAGGTTGTTAAAGAGCCGTTCGCCACCCTCTCGCCGGCCCCCGGTGACGAGAACAAACGCCCCGAGCCGGGCTCCGGCATGCCCGGCTTCTCCTTCGCCGGGGACTGGACCCGCACCGGCCTGCCCGCCACCATCGAGTCGGCCTGCGCCTCCGGTCACGCGGTTGCAGAAGCGTTGACGGGCTCCCTACGCCTCTCCGCTAATTAACGGTCGATTGGACCGGCTTCATTTTCGACCAATTCATGCTTACGGTTAAATCTATATTTAATAAGGATTAATCGTTGGCGGGGAGGTGAACCGGTCACAGATTGTGACCGGTTCAAGGGAACTAATCGAAGGATTCAATCGTATGTAGTGTATATGAGCGAACTCGAGATTATTGAAATCGAAGCGTACATTCTGACAATGAGAGGTCAGCGCGTGTTGTTGGACCGCGACCTCGCCCGTCTGTACGGCGTAACGACCAAGTCGCTCAACCAGGCGATAAGACGCAATCCTGATCGGTTTCCGGAAGGATTTGTATTCCGGCTGACTGCGGGCGAAATGAAACTGCTAATCCAGCAAGTGCCGAGACTTGCTGGCTTGAAACACGCAGGATCGCCGCCGCTGGCGTTCTGTGACTACGGCGTCGCGATGCTATCAAGCGTGCTCAGAAGTCCACGCGCGAGCCAGGTCAACGTGCGAATCATTCAGACTTTCGTGCGCATGAGACGGCTTTCGGCGATGGACGGGGATGTGCGCGCAGCGGTAACCGCGCTGCAGGCCAAGGTCGGCGAGCACGACGACGCCATCCGTCAAATCATGGACGCACTGGGTCTGCTTGGCCGCGTGGAGTCCGAATTGCGCTCCGCGTTGGGATTGCGCGAGGACGAAAAGATATAATCGGCTCAAGGCCCCAGGAGACCCCATGATCAAGTCCGACAAGTGGATCCGCGAGTACTCGACTAAACACGGCATGATCGAGCCGTTCGTCGAGCGTCAAGACGGCAAGGGCAAGATCTCCTTCGGGCTTTCCTCCTACGGCTACGACATGCGCGTGGCCGACGAATACAAGGTGTTCACCAACGTGCACGGCACGCTCGTGGACCCCAAGAAGTTCGATGAGAAGGCCTTCGTGGACATCAAGGCCGACGAATGCGTGGTGCCGCCCAACTCCTTCGCGCTGGCGCGCTCCCTCGAGAAGTTCAAGATTCCCCGCGAGGTGCTGGCCGTTTGCCTGGGCAAGTCCACCTACGCGCGCTGCGGCATCATCATCAACGTGACGCCGCTCGAGCCCGGCTGGGAAGGCTACCTCACCATCGAGATTTCCAACACTACGCCGCTGCCGGCCAAGATTTATTCCAACGAAGGCATCGCCCAGCTGCTCTTTTTCGGGGGCGACCAGCTCTGCGAGACGTCGTATTCGGACCGCAAGGGCAAATACATGGACCAGGTCGGCGTGGTCCTGCCGCGCATCCTCTCCGCCAAGTGACCGGGCTCGCCGCGCTGCTGCTCGCGGGCCTCGCCGGCGCCGCCGGCCTGGGCGGCCACGAGTCTCCGAAAGCCGTCGAGGAGCCTGCGTACGACCGCCGGGCCGCCCTCGAGGAGATGTGGCGCCGCCGCCTGGTCCCGCCCGACCAGAACACCTTCAGCGCCGAGGACCAGGCCCTGCTCGAGCGCATGCGCCGCGCCGACGGCGAAGGCGTGGAGTACCTACGGACCAAGCCGGGCGGTTTGCGGGCCTGGACGGTCACCCTCAAGGCCGGCCGCGACATCCGGGTCCTGCTGACCAAGGAAGGCTTCGAGCGTTACCGGGCCCTGCTCACCCAGGAGGCCATCCTCTATTTCGAGAGCAAAGGCGCCGAGGCCAAATGGGTGCTCAAGTTCACGGATTGGGACGGCCGCAAGCTGTTCGATCTCCAGGGCCGCATCACCGAGCCGGGCGAGGCGGTGTACCGGCGGGCCCGCCTGAACCTCGAGGTGTTCTGGAAGGGCCCCGCCGGGGAGCCTTACGGCACCCGCCGCCCCCCGACGGGCGCCAATAAATAGTTGTCCCCTCGACGGTAATTTGCTAGATTCTCACCACTATGCCTCAGAACAGCTACATCCACACCCCCCGCCAGGCCGCTTCCGAGCGCCGCTGGCATCACATCGACGCGAAGGGCCAGGTCCTGGGCCGCATCGCGACGCAGGCCGCCAACTGGCTTCGCGGCAAACACAAACCCACGTACACGAATTTCGTCGATTGCGGCGATTTTGTCGTCGTGACGAACGCGAAGCACGTGAAGATCACCGGCAAGAAGGAGGAGCAGAAGTTCTACTTCTCGCACTCCGGTTACGCCGGCGGCGCCAAGACCATGCCCTACAAGCGCCA
This sequence comes from uncultured Elusimicrobia bacterium, assembly GCA_965283875.1. Lineage (GTDB taxonomy): Bacteria > Elusimicrobiota > Elusimicrobia > UBA1565 > UBA9628 > GWA2-66-18. Next base: position 1,897,239 of record CBDIQC010000001.1, read on the forward strand.
GATGGAGCGCGATCCCCGTAAGATCGTGTACCAGGCCGTGCGCCGCATGCTCAACGACAACCGCCTGCGCCGCGTGCAGATGGTGCGCCTCAAGATCTACGTGGCGGACAAACATCCCCACTCCATCCTCAACGCGAAGGCGAAGGCGGCTTAAATGGTTAAGACTAAGAACGACGCGATCCAGGCGACCGGCCGACGCAAAAACGCCATCGCCCAGGTCCGCCTCCTCATCAAGGGCGACGGCAAGGTCACGGTCAACAAGAAGCCCATCGACCAGTACTTCAAGGGTCTGCCGCACCAGATTCGCGACGTCATGGCGCCCATCGAGACCATCGAGGGCAGCAAGAGCCACGACTACATCCTCAAGGTGCTCGGCGGCGGCATCACCGGCCAGGCCGGCGCCGCCCGTCACGCCATCTCCCGCGCCCTCGTCAAGCTCGACGAGAAGAACAAGAAGGCCCTGAAGGCCGCCGGTTTCCTCACGCGCGACCCCCGCATGGTCGAGCGCAAGAAGGCCGGTCAGCCCAAGGCCCGCAAGCGGTTCCAGTACTCGAAGCGCTAAGCGGTTTCTCCGCATTTATGGGGAATTCTCCGGCGTCGGCGAAGCCGACGCTGGAGACCATCAAGATCAGAGGACTAGCCCGTCTCACCGCGGCGATTTTCGCCGGGTGGGGCGGGCTGGTTGCTTTGAAGGGCCTGTGGGACCTGTTCGTCGGCCAGCCCGAGGCCAACCTGTACGCGCCCGAGCCGTGGGCCTTCGTCACCCGGGAGCAGTGGCTGCGCTGGGCCGGGTTCGAGCTGAGTTACGGCCTCGCGTTGGTCGCCCTGGCGTGGTATTGCCTGCGTTGGGGGCGCCGCCTGCCCGAGACCATCGAGCGTCCGCGCCGGGCGCCCGAATACTCGCTTTTCGATTAGGCCGGCCGAATGATTCGAATCGGCTGCGCGGGTTTTCCGGTGGGCCGCGACCGTTATTGGCGGGAGCTGGGGTTCTCCGAAGCCGCGACCGGGGCCGTGATGCCCCGCCCCGACACCCTCTCCAACTGGAAGGCCGACGTCCCCGAGGGGGGGGAACTCGCGGTCCAGGCCTATCGCCTGATCACCCACGGGCCCCAGGACGCGGGGTTCCCGGCCGCCGGCAAAAAGCTGCCCAAGACCCGCCAGCCCTTGTGCGGTGCCTTCCGGGAGACCTTGGAGGTCCATGAGGCCTGGCTGGCCACCAAGGCCGCCGCCGAGGCACTGGGCGCCCGCCTGGTGGTCTTCGAGACGCCGGCGTCATTCCAGCCGGGCCCGGACCGCCTGCGCGACTTATACCGCTTCTTTAAAGCCTTCCCGCGCGGCCGCCTGACCCCCGTCTGGGCGCCCCGAGGCGTGGAATGGGAGCGCCTGGCCGACAAGGTGTGCGGCGATTTGGGGCTGGAGCGTGCCTACGACCCCTTGAGGCAGAAGCCGCCCGCGCGCGCGCGCGTGCGTTACCTGCGCCCGGGCGTGCCGCGCGGCCAATTCCTTGGTGTGGACGATATGTCCACAATCGCGGCCGCCGTCGAGAAGGGGCCGGCCTACGTCGTGTTTTCGCACCTTTACGCCTTCAAGGATGCCGTGCGCCTGAAGGCGTTGGTGGAGGGCCGGCGGTGAGCCTGCTCTCGCGCCTGCGCGTGGCCTGGCAGGCCTACAAGACCCGGCGCAAGATGCAGCGCCAGTTCGGCCGCCGGCAGGATCCCTTCGGCTACGGTTCCGCGCCCTACGAAACGGCGCGGCTCGACGCCATGGAGGCGGCGCTGCCCGAGCGGCTGGAGTCGGCGCTCGAATGCGGCTGCGCCGAGGGCCATTTTACCGAGCGCCTGGCCCGTCGCGCCGGACGCGTGACAAGTGTGGACATTTCGACCACGGCTTTGGGCCGCGCCAAGACCCGCGCCCCGCAGGCCCGCTACGAGGAGGCCGACCTGCTCGTCTGGGAGCCGGGCGAAGACGGGCCCTACGACGTCGTCGTCATCGGCGACGTGTTGTATTATCTGGACCGTCCGGGCGTCGCCGACGAGTTCGCCGCCTTCTTCGGCCGGGCCGCGACGTGGCCTCGCCCCGGCGGCCGCCTCATCCTCGCGCACGGCTTCGCCGGTCCTAAAGAAGAAGCGCACCGCCGCTCCTTTCGCGAGCGATTCGAGGCCGCGGGCTTGGTGCTGGCGTCGGAGACCGTGCTCGGCGCCGAGCGCGGCGGCGTGCGCTGCCTGCTCTCCGTGCTGAAGCGGCCCTAGTCCCCGGTACGGGGTTGCGGCGCGATTTCGGGAAGCTCCCGCAGGGACCCGGCCGGAAGCGACGGCGGAATCCTCACGCGGCGAGCAGCGGGGCCCCCGCCGAACGAGCTGCCCGTGCAGTCGGGCACGCTTCCTCGGCAGGCGGCCGGCACTTCGGGGAAGACGCATGAGTCTACATTCGGGTAGGCATCGCGAAAAGCGTCGCGTAAGCGCGTGAGGATGGCGGCGCGCTGCTCGTAGGCGTGGATGGTCGGGCAGTCGGCCGGCAGGCGTTGCGTGTCTGGCAGGCGCCGATCGAGCGGGAGCCCAACGGGGATGGACTGGACCACGTGTAAGGCTTCGTGCATAAGCTTGCGGCGCAGGTTCGCCTCGCTGCGCAGGTAGGCCTTCGCGGGGTCCGCGCTGACGACGATGCGGTGCGCGCCCGGGTCATAGAGCGCGTCAAAGCCGTGGGCTTCACCGAGGGCGATGTCGGGCGTCTGGGCCGTGAGCAGCCGGGCGACGGCCCCGGCGCAGGCTCGTTCGGCCGGGTCGTCGATGCCCTCGCCGCGCAACATGCGGGCCAAGGTCCCGCTCGCCAGGGCCTCGAAGCCGTCCTCGGCGACGGCCGGCGCGCTGGTCCGCAGGCGGTAGCCCAGCCAAGGGTCCACGGTCTCGTCGACGGCCAAGGCCAGGCCGCACAATTGCTGCGCGCGCCGCGCGCCGATGTTGCCGCTCGCGCAACGGGACGCGTCGGCGGCCGCGTTCAACGGAAGCAGCAATAGCGCTGCCAGCAGGGATAAGGGGCCCACAAGCGCAGTATAGCTCCGGGTTCAGGGCGCCCGCCAGGGCCGCGCCGAGGAGGAAAATTTCGTAGACTGAGCGTCATGCGCCGCCTCGACGCGCCGGCCGCTGCTCGCCGGCCAGGCCGACACCTTCGCTACCGCCGCCGCGGCGGCCGCCCGCTGGTTCAAAGCGCCGGACGCCGACGCGTTGACCTCCGCGACCACGGCGCGCCTGCGCGCCGCGGGTTTCCGCGACGAGGCCGTCGTCGCGCTCAAGCCCGCCTCCGGCGCGAAGAAGACCGACGGGGCCGACCTGTCCTTCGCCCTGCGCGAGGCCGCCGAGCAGGCCGCCGCCGCCGTCGTCGAGGCCGCGCGCCAGGACCTGCCCGCCGATGAGACGTTGGCCGCCGGCGCCGCCGCGCTCGCGTCCGGCGCCAAGGCGCTGGCCGTCGCGCTCGCCTCCGAGGGTGAGGCGCGCGCCGCCGCGCTTGTGGACGCCAAACGCTGGGCCGGCGAATGCGAACGCCTGCGCCGCGACGCGCGCGCGGCCGCGCACGAGGACCCGCTGTTCGTCGCCGCGCTTTCGCGCGAGAAGGCCGCCGACCGCCTCTCGCGCGCCGCCGAAGCCCTGCAGCAAGCCGTGGACGCCCTGGGAGCCGACCTGAGATGAAAACGCTTTTCGCCGCCGTCCTCCTGCTCGCCGCGCCCGCCGCCGCCGTCGAGGTGACGGTGTGGCATACTAACGATATTCACGGCTGGCTCATGGCCCGCCCGGCCAAAGACGATCCCAAGAAACTCGTCGGCGGCGCGCCCGCGCTCGCGTCGGTGCTCGCCGGCCAGCCGGGCCCGCGCCTGCTGCTCGACGCCGGCGACTGGTGGCAGGGCACGCCGGAAGGCTCGCTGACGCACGGCGACGTGATGGCGGAGTACTTCAACGCGCTGAACTACGACGCGGTCGTCGTCGGCAACCACGAATACGACGCGGGCCAGGACAAGCTCAAGGCGCTCATCCCGAAGATCAAGGCGCCGGTGTTGTCGGCCAACACGCGCGACGCCAAATCCGGCAAACGCGTCGCCTGGGTCAAGCCGTGGGTCATTGAAGAGGTCGCGGGCGTGAAGTTCGGCATCTTCGGCCTGACCACGACCGGCATGAAACGCCTGGCCTTCCCCAAGAACATCGCGGGGCTCACGTTCCGCCGGGAGGCCGACGAGGCGCGCGACGCGGTCGCCGAGCTCAAGAAGGCCGGCGCCGACGTCATCATCGCCTTGAATCACGTCGGCTTCGAGGCGGACAAAGGCCCGAAATACGAGGGCGATCAGACCATCGCGCGCGAGGTGCCGGGCATCGACCTCATCGTCGGCGGCCACTCGCACACCTTCCTGCGCACCGCCTGGCGCGAGCCCAACACGGGCACCCTCGTCACCCAGGCCGGCCAGTATCTCTTCGCCGTCGGCAAAACCACGCTCGTCATCGACGATAAGACGCGCCGCGTCGTCTCATCCTCCGACGTCCTGCTCGACCTCGATCCCGCCAAGGGCGAGAATGAGGAAATCAAGACGCTCGTGTCGGCGCGCGTCGCCGAGGTGGACCGCGTGTTCTCCGTGGTCCTCGCCACCGCGCCGGAAGCGCTCAATCGCGAGTCCGACCGCGAGTCCGCGCTCGGCGCGTGGATGACGGACTGCTACCGCGCGCGTTTCGGCGGCGACGTCGCGCTGCAGAACGGCGGCGGCATCCGCGCCGACCTGCCGGCCGGACCGGTCACGCTGCGCAGCATCTTCAACGTCATGCCCTTCGACAACTACCTCGTGAAGCTCACGATGAAGGGCGCCGACGTGCGCCAGGTCATCGACCACGGCGTCGGGCAGGCGCGCATCGCGCAGTTCTCGGGCGCCTCGGCCACGGCGCGCCGCAAGGCTCCGGCGGGCTCGCGCCTAGCCTCCGCTTTCGTCGGGGGGCGGCCGCTCGACGACGCGAAGGACTACTCCTTCGTCACGCTCGATTTCGTCGTCAACGGCGGGGACGGCTACGACGCCTTCTCCCGCGCGTCGCAGCGCGTGGAGACCGAAGTGCTCGCCCGCGACGTGCTGCGCGCCTGCGCCGAGGCGCAGAAAACCGTCGTCGCCCCGCCGCTGGGGCGCATCACGCTCACGGAGGACTAAGGACATGGTGTTCAAGGACACGCGCGCGCAAGTCGAGAAAGCCTGGACCACGACGAAGAAGGTCCTCGCCGCGATGAGCGTCTGGGGCCTGGTCTTCAGCCTCGTCACCATCGGGCGGCTGTCGGTGGGCTTCGACTACGACGGCACGCTCGTGGACTCCACCAAGGCTTTCGAGAAGGCGGGCCGCCTGTCCTCGCAGGCCGGCGGCGCGTCCTACTGGGGCGTGCTCAACAACTCCTACGAGCTCGAGAGCTACAAGCTCGTCCCCTACAGCCTGGCGATCGTCCTGCGCGGGCTGGGCTTCCGCATCGTCATCATGGCCGACCGCCAGGGCACCGACGGGGACGCGTTGCGCAAGGAATGGCGCCGCCTGGCGCCCGGGACCTTCTTCTTCACGCCCAACCCCTCGGATAAAAACGTCCAGCTCCAGAGGGGCCGCTTCGTCGCCCTGTTCGGCGACGCCGACGAGGACATGCTCGAGGCCAAAAAGGCCGGCGTGCTCGCCATGCGCGTCCAGCACCCGCCCGCCCCCGGCGCCCCCGGCCCCTACAGCCCCGGCAAGATGGGCGACTACGTCGTCCCGCTGTCGCGCTTCTAGGCCCTTTTTCTAGTTGACGCGGCCCCTTGGGGCTTATAGAATTTACTCTGTAGCCGCCTTCGGCTTCATAGAGAGAATGTGGACAAAATGTCCACAAAACAAGGGAAAAACATGGCCTCCGAACTCCGCCGCCCGCTCCTCGCCGGCAATTGGAAGATGCACCTCACCCTCGGGGAATCCGCCGCGTTGGCCAAAGCTGTGGCCGCGGCGTCCACAGCCGCCTCCGGAGAGGCCGCGGTGTTCGTCCCGTTCACGGCCCTGACCGTCGTGGCCGAGGTGCTCAAGGGCTCTTCGGTGCGCGTCGGCGCCCAGGACTGCTACTGGGAGGAGAAAGGCGCGTTCACCGGCGAGGTGTCCGCCGTCCAGGTGAAAGACGCGGGCGCGTCCATGGTGCTCATCGGCCATTCGGAGCGGCGCAAGCTGTTCAACGACACCGATGAGTGGATCAATAAGAAGCTCGGCGCGGCGCTGAAGGCCGGGCTGACTCCCATCGTGTGCGTGGGCGAGACCCTCGAAGAGCGCGAGTCGCAGAAGACCTGGCGCGTGCTGGAGACCCAGGTGGCCGGCGGCCTCAAGGGCTTCGCGCCCGCCGACCTGTCCAAGGTCGTTATCGCTTACGAGCCGGTGTGGGCCATCGGCACCGGCAAAACCGCCACGCCCCAGCAGGCGCAGGAAGCGCACCTATTCATCCGCGGCCAGCTCAAGAAGCTCCACGGCGACGGCTTCGCGGCCGGGATGCGCATCCTCTACGGCGGCTCGGTGACCGCTGACAACGTGGATTCGCTCATGGCGCAGCCCGACGTGGACGGCGCGCTGGTGGGCGGGGCGTCGCTGAAGCCCGACGCCTTCGCCCGTATCATGGGGTTCAAGAAAATCTGATGATCGCCCCCGAGCTCGTCTCCGGCCTCGCCGCCGAGATCGAGAAGCGCCTCGGGCGCTCGAAGCTCGCCATCCCCGTGGGCGTGTCGGTGAAGCACTGCCACCTGACGAAGGAGCACTTCAAGATTCTCTTCGGCGCCGCGGCCGAGCCCAAACGCGTGAAGGACATCAAGCAGCCTGGTTTTTACGCGGCGGAGGAGTGCATCGAAGTCCAAGGGCCGAAGGGCGTGCTCAAAAAGATCCGTCTCGTCGCGCCCTACCGCGACCACACGCAAATCGAATTGGCCGCCACCGACGCCATGCTCATCGGCCTCACGCCGCCGGTCCGTGAATCCGGCGACGTGAAGAACTCCGTCGGCGCGACCCTCATCGGTCCCGCCGGCCGCGTGGACATCAAAGAAGGTGTCATCATCGCGCAGCGCCACCTCCATTTTTCCCCATCGGAAGCCCAAGCCATCGGCATCACCTCAGGCGAGGTCGTGCGGGTGCGCGCGGGGACCGGAGGGGGAAGGTCGGTCGTTTTCGAAGACGTCGTCGTCCGTGTCGGTCCGAAATACAGCCTCGAGTTCCACGTGGATACGGACGAGGCGAACACCGCCGGCCTTAAAACCGGCGACGTCGTGCACATCGCGTAAGGAGAACCTAGAACAATGAACGCCCTCGGAATGATCGAGACCCGCGGCCTCGTGGCCTGCGTGGAAGCCGCCGACGCCGCCGTGAAGGCCGCCGACGTGCGCATCGTCGGATACGAGAAGGTCGGCACCGGCCTGGTGACCGTGCTGTTCCGCGGCGAAGTCGCCGCCTGCAAAGCCGCCTGCGACTCCGGCGCCGCCGCCGCGCAGAAGGTCGGCGAGCTCATCGCCGTGCACGTGATCCCGCAGCCGCACCCGGACCTCGAAGGCAAGATGCCCATCTCTTCGCCTGAGACGCTCGCCCGCAAGAAGTAAAAAGCCGCACGGAGGCACCGTGATCTTCGCCCGCGTGACGGGAAGCGTCGTTTGTACTCAGAAAGACGAGAAGCTCGTCGGCTCCAAGCTTCTCCTGCTCCAGCCTGTCGATTTGGCCGGGGCGGCCAAGGGCAACCCCTTGGTCGCCGTGGACTCGGTCGGGGCCGGAGAGGGGGAGCTGGTGCTCGTCGTCCAAGGGTCCAGCGCGCGCCAGACGTCTCGGACCGAGGGACGACCGGTGGACGCCGTCATCTTCGCCATCGTGGACAACGTCGAACAAGGCGGCAAACACGTGTTCAGCAAGTCCAAAGAGACGGCGGACCGGAGCTAGATAAATGCAAACCGAAGAGATCGCCCGCATCGTCGCGGAAGTGCTCAAGAAGCTCGACAAAGAAGAAGGACTGTCCTCGGCCGTTTCGGGCAAGCCTTGCTCCGCGTCCTCCTCGGATTGCGGCGTGCTCCACGCGTCGGTGGACGCCGCCGTGTTAACGGCGAAAAAGGCCCAGGAGACGTTTCAAGACCTGGGCCTGGAGGTGCGGCGCGAGGTCATCCGCGCCATGCGCAAGGCCGCCATCGCCAACGCTGACGGCTGGGCGAAGCTCGCGGTGGAGGAGACCGGCATGGGCCGCGTCGCCGACAAGGTCCAGAAAAACCTGGTGTGCGCGACCCGCACGCCGGGCGTCGAGGACCTCGTCAGCCGTGCTTATACTGGCGACAAGGGGCTGACCCTGGTCGAATACGCTCCGTACGGCGTCGTCGCCGCCATCACGCCGTCCACGAACCCGGCCGCCACCATCATCAACAACGCCATCTCCATCCTGGCGGCGGGCAACTCGGTCGTCTTCTCTCCGCACCCGGCGTCGTTTAAGACGTGCCTCGCCGCGATGCGCGCGCTGTCGGCCGCGGCCGTCGCCGCGGGCGCGCCCAAGGGGCTCATCACGACCTACGACAAGCCCTCGCAGGAGAACACGAAGAACCTGCTGGCGCATCCCGACGCCAAGGTGAACATGGTCACCGGCGGCCCCGCCATCGTCAAGGTCGCGATGACCGCGGGCAAGACGTGCAAAACCATCGCCGCGGGCCCGGGCAACCCGCCCGTGGTCGTGGACGAGACCGCGAATTTCCCCAAATGCGCCCAGGACGTCATCTTCGGCGCGTCCTTCGACAACAACGTGTTGTGCACCGCGGAGAAAGAGGTCATCGTCACCCAGGCCGCCTCCGCCAGGTTCCTCGAAGCGATGCGCGCCGACAAACGCGCCTTCGAGCTCAACGCCGCGCAATGCGACCAGCTCACCAAGCTCGTCATCAAAGAGGGCGGCAAAGGCTGTAAAGATCCCGTCCTCAACCGCGACTACGTGGGCAAAGACGCCTCGGTCATCGCTAAAGGCATCGGCCTGAGCATTCCCGCCGAAGCGCGCTTGCTCTGGTCCGTCGTGCCCAACGACCACGCCTTGGTCTGGACCGAGCAGCTCATGCCGTTTTTGCCGGTGACCGTCGTCGCCGACGTGGATGCGGCCATCGAGCTCGCGGCCGCGGCCGAAGGCGGCCACCGCCACACCGCGGCGATGCACAGCACGAACGTCGCCAACCTGACCAAGATGGGGCGGCGCATGCAGTGCTCCATCTACGTCAAAAACGCGCCGACCCTCTACGGCCTGGGGCTCGGCGAAGGTTACGCGACCATGTCCATCGGCACGCCGACGGGCGACGGCCTGACCAAGGCGTCGCACTTCGCGCGGCCGCTGCACTGCGCGCTCGTGGGTTACTTCCGGATCGCGTGATGGCTAAAAAAACGAAGACGGCGACGCCGCAGGTGAAGGGGCTCGAGCATCTCTACTTGCCGACCGGTAAGTTCGAGGACGCGTGGCATTTCTGGACGACCGTCGCCGGCGGCACGGGCGGCGAGACCTGGGGACAGGGCGACCAGAAGTCCGGCATGGTCTCCTTCGCCGGCCAGTCCATCGTGCTCGGCTCCGACGGCGAACGCGATGAGGACGAGGAGCTGGGTTACCCGGTCAAGCACGGGCTGGCGACCTTGTATTTTTCCACGCCCGACATCCAGAAGCTTTATAAGGACCTCGCCAACCGCGGGGCGCAGGTGCTGCGCGGACCGCTCACGACGCATTGGGGCGCGAAGGTCATGACGGTGAAGGCCGGCGACGCCGTGGTCGCCTTCGTCGAGAACAAGAAGAAGGCCAAGGGGAAAAAATAACATGCTCGCCAATCTCGCCGTCGGGTTCCTGGAATCGTCGTCCATCGCCAAAGGCATCGAGGCGGCCGACGCCATGCTCAAGATGGCCGCGGTCAAGCTCGCCAAAACCGTCATCGTGGCGCGCGGCAAATACATCATCTTCATCACCGGCCCCCAGGGCGAGGTGGAGTCGGCCATGCGCGCGGGACGCGAGATGCTGGGCAAGGTGCTCGTGGACGAGGTCCTCATCCGCAACGTGGCCAACCAGGTCGTGGACTCGCTCGACAAGCGCCGGCCCGTGGACGTGTTGGGCGCTGTCGGCGTGATTGAAACCAAGGAAGCCATCGCCGCCGTGCTCGCCGCCGACGCGGCCGCGAAGGCCGCCAACGTGCACATCATCGAGACCAAAACCGTGGTCGGCGGGGGCAAAGGCTACGTGACCCTTTGCGGCGACGTCGGCGACGTGCGCACCGCGGTGGTCGCCGGCATCGGCGCCATCAAGAAGGAGCTGCTCGTCAGCCACGTCATCATCCCGCAGGCCGACCCTCAGCTTCTCGCCACGGTGGGCAAGTGACCTACACCCGGCTCGCCGTCCACCTCGCGCTCCTGCTCGCGGCTCCCGCCGCGGCCAAGGACATCCGCGTGGCGGCCGACGGGTCCGGGGACCACAAGACCTTGCTCAAGGCGCTCAACGCCGCCAAGCCCGGCGACGTCGTCATCGTCAAAAAAGCGTCCGGGATGGTCGGGCTGGTCATGAAGGAGGACGCGGGCGGCTTCGTCGTCGAGAAGGTCGTCTCCGGGTCGCCTTCGGAAGCCGCGGGCATCCGGGCCGGCGAACGCGTCGTCGCCATCGACGGCGTCAGCGTCGCGGGGCGCGGCCTCCCGGAAGTCGTCGGCCGCATCCGCGGCCCGATGGACACGGTCGTCGAGCTGAAGGTCGCGAGCGGCGCGCAGGAGCGCGAGGTCTCGGTCACGCGCGGCGGCGCGCGTTATCCCGTCACGGACGAGCGCTCGAAGCTCGATATCGCCCGCAACGAGAAGGAGTCGGAGGCCGTGGTGGCGCAAGCCCTGCCGCTGGCCCGGGCGGGTGACGCCTTCGCCGCCTCCTTGCTGAGCAACGCGTATTACTGGGGCTTCGGCGTCGCCAAAGATCTGAAAGAGGCGCTGCGCTGGGCCAAGACCGGGGCCGAGGGCGGGGACGTTTACGCTCAGCGGATGCTCGCCGTCCTCTACGCCGAAGGGCCCGAGAAGGAGCCGCGCCTCGCCTATCATTGGATGCGCCAAGCCGCGGAGAAAGGCGACGTGCCCGCGATGATCAACCTGTCCTCGTACCTCGAGACCGGCTACGGCGCCCCCAAGGACCTCTCCGGCGCGCTCGAATGGGCGCGCCGCGCGCAGAAGGCCGCCGCGGACGACGACGGCCGGTCGCGCTCCGCCTCGGCCGTCGCGCGGCTCGAGCCGCTCGTCGCGGCGGCGTCCGGCCCGGCCGTGCCGGCGCCCGCCTCGGCCGTCACGCCCGCCGTGCAGCACCTGGGGCCCGCGACGCCGCGCTCCGACGTGGACGAACTGCCCGCGCGCCGCGCCGCCGACCCGAAGGCCGTCGCGTTGGTCATCGGCGTGGAGCGTTACCGCGAGGCGCTGCCGCGCGCCGATTTCGCCGCCGCCGACGCGCGGTTGGCCGCCGAGTACTTCCAGCGCGTGTTCGGCGTCACCGACGAGAACCTGGCCGTGCTCGTGGACGACCGCGCCACCAAGAGCGATTTCGAGAAATACGTCGAGCAGTGGCTGCCCAACCACGTGACGCCCGGCGCCAAGGTGTACGTGTATTTCTCCGGCCACGGCGCGCCCGACGCCGCCAAGGGCGATTCGTATCTCGTGCCCTTCGACGCCGACCCGACCTACATCAAGCAGACCGGTTACTCGCTGAAACGACTGTACGACCACCTCGGGAGGCTGCCCGCCGCCGGCGTGACCGTGGCGATGGATTCCTGCTTCTCGGGCGCGGGCGGGCGCTCGGTGCTGGCCAAAGGCGCGCGGCCCTTGGTCAACATCAAGGCCGACGTCCTGCCGGCCAAGCTCACCGTGCTGTCGGCCTCCGGCGCCGCGGAGATTTCCAACAGCTATCAAGAGAAGGGCCACGGCCTGTTCACCTACTTCCTGCTCAAAGGCCTCAAGGACAAGGCCGATTTCCGCGCCGCCTACGACTACCTCGCTCCCGAGGTGTCGCGCGTCGCGCGCCGCACCTACAACTCCGACCAGACGCCGCAGTGGAGGCAAGCCAAGTGAAAGTCGTCATCGGCTCCGACCACGGCGGCTTCGGCGCGAAGGCCTTCATCAAGAAGGCCATCCAGGCGCTCGGCCATGAGGTCACGGATTTCGGCTGCCACAGCACCGAGGCGGTGGATTACCCCGACGTGGCCCAGCTCGTCGCCGAAGCGGTCGTGCGCGGCGAATTCGAGAAAGGCGTGCTCATCGACGGCTTCGGCGGCGCGGTGTGCATGGCGGCCAACAAGGTCGCCGGCTGCCGCGCGGTCGCGGCCTACGACTCGGTCTCGGCGCGCATGGCCGCGCAGCACGACGACGCCAACGTGCTCTGCATCGGCGGCAAGTCTCACGGCGAGCTCATCCACGGCGAGATCGTGAAGGTGTTCTTCTCGACGCCGTTCGAGGGCGGGCGCCACGCCGGGCGCCTGGCCAAGGTGCACGCCATCGAGGGCTACCGCAAATGAGCCGGCTCCTCCTGCTCGCGACGCTCGCGTCGGCCTTCGTCGCGACGGGCTGCGCGACCGCGCGCGTGGACCCCGAGTACCGCGCCAAGGGCACGCCGGGCGCGCCGCGCGCCGGCGCCCCCGCGGTGTTCGTGGACGTGCCCGACAGCGAGGTCGCGGCGCTGCATTACGCGGGCGGCGGCGCCACGCGCAGCGCGCGCTTCGGCAAGCCGTTCCCGGCCTTCCTGCGCGACGCGCTCGCCGCGGAGCTCGGGCGCATGGGGCTGCGCGTCGCGGCGGCGCGCGAGCAGGCCGACGGCGTGCTCTCGGCCGCGGCCAAGAAGCTGTCCATCACCTATAAGACGTTCCGCTTCAACCATCTCGGCTTCGAGTCGGACGTGACGTTGTCCTTGGTGGTCAGCGAGCGCTCCGGCGCGCCGATCTGGACAGGCGACTTCGTCGGCTACGGCAAAAGCGAGACCGTCACGCCCGGCATGCCCGGCCTCGCCCCGGAGGTCGCGTTCAACGCCGCGCTCGGCGAGGCGCTCGACAAGGTGCGCCCCGCGCTCGAGCTCGCGCAGGTCGCGGCGCGCCTGGGCGGCGCGGCGACCGAGCCCGTCGCCGCGCGCCCCGCGCCGTCGCCGCCGCGCCCGTCGCGCCCGCCGCCGTCGCGCACCGGGCCGACACGCGTCGACGCCATCGCCAAGGCCGCGCTGAAGGCCGGCAAACGAGCGTCTTCGTCGAGAAGCCGCTGGCCCATTCGACCAAGGAAGCCCGCGACCTGGCCGCGACGGCCAAGGCGTTCAAACGCGTGCTCGGCGTGGGCCATGTTTTCCTCTATCATCCCGCCTATCGCGCGCTCAAGGTCCGCGTCGCGAACGCTGGCTGCCCAACCGCGTCAAGGAAGGCGACGAGGTCTATGTCTATTATTCGGGACACGGCTCGCCCAACCCGGTCACGGGCGACGCCTACATGGTGCCCTACGACGGCGACCCGACCTACCTCGAGCAGACGGGTTACTCGCTCAAGCGCCTCTACGAGCAGCTGGCCAAGCTGCCGACCAAACGCATCGTCGTGGCGATGGATTCCTGCTTCTCCGGCTCGGGCGGGCGCTCGGTGCTGTCCAAGGGCGCGCGCCCGCTGGTGACGGCCATCCCGGCGTCCTCCTTGCCCGCGGGCGTGACCGTCATCGCGGCGTCGGGCGGCGACCAGATCTCCAACTCCTATCAAGAGAAGGGCCACGGCCTGTTCACCTACTACTTCCTCAAAGGCCTCAAGGAGAAGGGCTCCGACCTGCGCGCCGTGTACGGCTACCTCAAGCCCGAGGTCGCGCGCGTGGCGCGCGAGAGCTACAACGCCGACCAGGACCCGCAGTGGAGGCAAGGGCAATGACCGTCGCGCGAACGCTTCTCGTCGGCGTCGTCCTGTCGTCGGCCGCGTGCGCGCCGAAGCTGACGCTGCGCCATAAAACCGAGCCGCTGGCCCAGCCGTGGACCGACGCGAAGCCGTCCTTGCTCGTCACCGGCGTCAGCGACCGCTCCGGGGGCTACCGCTGGGGCATGATGGGCGGCGTCATCGGCCACGCGACGTTCGCTCGTCCGCTGGAGGACAGCGTGCGCGAGGCCGTGGCCGGCGAGCTGCAGGCTCTCGGCGTCACGCTCGCGTCCACGCCCGAGCAGGCGGACGCTCGGCTCTCCGTTTCCATCTCTAAAATCGAAAGCATCTGGGGCGTGGGTTACGGCGTGAAGGTCAACAGCTTCATCGAGCTCGTCTTGAGCTTCCGTGACCGTGCCGGCAAAGCCGTGTTATGGGACGCGCCGGTCAGCGGCACGGGCCACGAGCGCATCTTCGTCTCCAGCAAGCCCGGCGGGGCCCCCGAACGCACGCTCTCCGTCGCGCTCGGGGCGGCGATGGCCCGCATGCGCGAGCTGTTCCTGTCGGGCGACGTGACGGCGCGTTTGGGCGCCGGCGCCGCGGAAGCCGTCGTCGCCGCGCCCGTCGCCGAGGTCCGTTCCGACGTGGACACGGTCCCGACGCCCGCGGGCGTGACGCCGCGCCGCGCGCACGCCGTGGTCGTGGGCGTGGAGCGTTACCGCGCGGCTTTGCCCGCCGCCGACTTCGCCGCCTCCGACGCGCGGCTGTTCGGCCGCTACCTCGTCGAGACGCTGGGTTTCCCTAAAGAGAACGTCGCCGTGCTCGTCAACCAGGGCGCGGCCAAGAGCGATTTCGAGAAGTTCTTCGAGAAGTGGCTGGCCAACCGCGTCGAGAAGGACGACGAGGTGTTCGTGTATTTCTCCGGCCACGGCGCGCCCGACCCGTCCAACGGGGATTCCTACCTCGTGCCCTACGACGGCGACCCGACCTACCTCGACCAGACCGCCTACCCGCTCAAGAAGCTCTACGCCTCGCTCGGCGCGTTGCCGGCCAAACAGGTCACCGTCGTGCTCGACTCGTGTTTCTCGGGCGCGGGCGGGCGCTCCGTGCTGGCCAAAGGCGCGCGCCCGCTGGTGTCCGCGCGCGCCGACGCGGCGCTGCCGGCCAACGTGACCGTGATGGCCGCCGCCGCGGGCAACCAGATCAGCAACACCTTCCACGCCAAGGGCCACGGCCTGTTCACCTATTTCATGCTCAAAGGCCTCTCGGAGCAGGCGGGCCGCCCGGTCGTGGACTGGGAGGGCGTGTTCACCGACGCGCGCAAAAACGTCAAGGACGTGGCGCGCAAGGAATACAACCTCGACCAAGAGCCTCAGATGCGGGAGGGACGTTGAAACTCGCCCGCGTCGTCGGCCGCGTGTTCTGCACGCGCCAGGACCCCGCCATCGCGGGAAAGAACCTCCTGCTCATCCAGCCGCTGCGCTGGGAGGACGAGGCCCCGCTGGGCGACCCCATCGTAGCGGCCGACGCGGTTGGCGCGGGCTCGTCGGAGAAGGTATTCTGGGTGGCGAGCCGCGACGCGGCCGTGGCCTTCCCCGACGCGCCGCCGGTGGACGCGGCGGTGGTGGGCATCGTGGACGGGCATCAGGTCAGGGATTTCCGGGAGAAACGGTAATGTTCGTGGGCGAGGTCGTGGGCAACGTGTGGGCGACGCGCAAACACAAGGGGCTCGAGCAGCAGCGCATGCTGCTCGTGCGCCCCATCGACCCGCTGACGCAGAAGCCGCTCGGCGACGCGCAGATGGCGGTGGAAGGCGGGGTCGGCGCGGGCCCCGGTTCGATCGTTTTGGTGATGGACGAGGGCGGCTCGGCCCGCTCCATCATGAAGGACGACAAGACGCCGGTGCGCACCATCATCGTCGGCATCGTGGACGCCGTGAGTTCGGGTGGAAAGGTGACCAAATATGACTGAGGCTCAGCTTAAAAACGTCGTCGAAGAAGTAGTGAAGGCTCTCGCGGCCAAAGGGTTCCTCAAGACCAACCGTTGCGAGTGCGAATCCGGGCCCAAGGCGCTCAAGGGCGAGGTGAAAACCTCCGTGGGCTCCTCCGGAAAAGTTTTCGGCAACGCCGCCTCCTGGGGCGCGGCCCCGGCGAAGGGCCAGTTCTCCGCCTTGCCGCCCAAAGGCGCGCACGACGATGAAGATGAGGACGCGCACGTGGACGCCAAGATCATCCAGGCGGCCGGCGCGGCGCGCGTGTCGGTGTGCAAACCCACGAAGAAGGGGAGCGACGCCGCGCGTTACGTGGACCACACGCTTCTCAAGCCCAACGCCACGCAGGAAGAAGTGGCGAAGCTTTGCGAAGAGGCGCGCCAGTTCTGCTTCGCCTCCGTCTGCATCAACCCGTCCTACGTCGCGCTGGCCGCGCAGTACCTGCGCGGCTCGGGCGTCAAAGTCTGTACCGTGGTCGGTTTCCCGCTCGGCTCGACCACGCCCACGGTTAAAGCCATCGAGGCGCGCGACGCCATGGCCAACGGCGCCGACGAGATCGACATGGTCATCAACATCGGCGCCTTGAAGTCCGGCAACGACGCGCTGGTCTATGACGACATCAAGGCCGTGCGCGAAGCCACGCGCGGCAAGGTCCTCAAGGTCATCTTGGAGACGTCGTTGCTGTCGAACGAAGAGAAGGTCCGAGCCTGCGCCGCGTCCAAGAAGGCCGGCGCCGATTTCGTCAAGACGTCCACCGGCTTCGGCGGGGGCGGCGCCACCGTCGAGGACATCAAGCTGATGCGCGAGACCGTCGGCCCGCTGATGGGCGTGAAGGCCTCGGGCGGCATCCGCGACGCCAAAGCCGCGCACGATATGATCGCCGCGGGCGCCACGCGCCTGGGCACGTCGGCCTCGGTGGCCATCGTCACCGACGCGAAGACCGAAGGGAAGGGGTACTAGAATGGCTAAGAAGCCCGAGCCGAAATACCGCATCACCGTGGACCTGCAGTGCGGCGCCTGCGGGGCCATCATGCACACCACGAAGGACGTCGCGTTCCCCAAGTTCTGCGCCGGCTGCGGCGCGGGCCTGGAGAAGTTCTGCCTCAAGTGCCACAAACGCGTGGACATGTTCTTCGAGGAGTGGTGGCCCGAGGACGACCAATGCGTGCGCACCTACAGCACGCCGCGCCGCTGCACCGGCTGCAACGCGGTCCTGGAGACGGGCGCCGAAGAGCGCGGCCACGACCACGGGCACGATCACGAGCACGATTCGGAATAAAGGGGGAAACATGGCCGAAGGAAGAGAAGCGCTGGGTCTGGTGGAGACGAAGGGGTTCGTGGGCATGATCGAGGCCTCGGACGCCATGGCGAAGTCCGCCAAGGTGCGCCTGCTGGGCTACGAGAAGGTCGGCAACGGCCTGGTGACCACGTTGTGCCGCGGAGAAGTCGGCGCCGTGCGCGCCGCCGTGGACGCCGCGGCCGCCGCCGCGCAGAAGGTCGGAGAGCTCGTCGCGGTGCACGTCATCCCGCGCCCGCACGACGACCTTGAGAAATACCTGGACCAGATTTCCATCAAGGTCCGCGGTTAAGCCTTAAGCCGTGCTGACGCGCGACGACATCATCGATGTGATTATCGCGGGTTTGGCGAAAGCCAAACCCGCGATGGTCGTGCCGTCGTCGCCGTCGCGCGCCGCCGTCGTTTCCCAGCCGTCCGCACCGAAAACCCGTCCGTCCGCGCTGCCGCACCCGGGCCCGAAAGGACGGTCGTTCTGGTCGGAATACGACATCAAAAAGGCGTTGACGGCGGGAGGAAAGCGGCTTACACTCCCGACAGACGCGATCGTGAGCCCCTTGGCGTCGGACTGGCTGATGCTAAGAGGAATAGAAATCGTAAGAGCATAAGGGTTAATCATGGCTGTCGATATCAAGAACCTGCTGTCGTTGATGGTCCAAAAAGAGATCTCGGACATCCACTTCAAGGCCGATTCCGTGCCGGCCTTGCGGGTGCACGGGTCCATGATCATGGCGACCAACCTGCAGAAGATGACGCCCGACGAGATCAAGGGCATCGCCTACCAGCTCATGACCAAGGAGCAGGCGGCGGAGTTCGAGAAGGAGCTGGAGCTCGACCTCGCCTACTCGCTCGAGGGCCTGGCGCGCTTCCGCGTCAACGTCTATCGCCAGAAGGGCAGCATCGGCCTGACCTTGCGCGTGGTGCCCGTCAAGCTGCGCACCTTCGAGGAGCTCAACCTCCCCGTGGAAGCGATGACCAAGCTCGGCGCCGAGAGCCGCGGCCTCATCCTGTTCGCGGGCATCACGGGCGCGGGCAAAACCACGACCCTCAACAGCTTCCTGCACCACATCAACAACAATCACCGAGCTCCGCATCATCACCATCGAGGACCCCATCGAGTTTTTCCACTCGGACGTGAAGTCCACCATCGTCCAGCGCGAAGTGGGCTTCGACACGAAGTCCTTCGGCGCCGCGCTCAAACACATCCTGCGCCAGGACCCCGACGTCGTCGTCGTCGGCGAGATGCGCGACTTGGAGACGATGCAGGCCGCCATCTCCGCCGCCGAGACCGGCCACCTCGTGTTATCGACCATCCACACCATCGACGCGGCGCAGACCGTGGACCGCATCGTGGACGCGCACCCCGCGCACCAGCACAACCAGGTGCGCCAGCAGCTCGCCAACTGCCTCAAAGGCGTCATCGGCCAGCGCCTGGTCCTCGCCAAGGACGGCAAAGGCCGCTTCCCCGCCACCGAGATCATGATCGGCAACTCCGTCGTGCGCCGCCACCTCATGGAAGGCAAAACCGCCGAGCTGCGCAAAACGATGGAGGCCGGCGAATATTACGGCATGCACACCTTCGACCAGGACCTGCTGCGCCTGTTCCGAGAGGGAAAAATCGACGACAAAACCGTGCTCGAGGAAGCGTCGAACCCCGAGGACATCGCGCTCAAGCTCAAGAGCATGTCGGTGGCCGAGTCCTGATGGCCGACGACGCGAACAAGAAGGATAAGGAGGAGATCCAGTCCATCCTGTCGGACCTGGACTCCATCCTAACGGGGATGGGGGGGCCCGCGCCTGCGGCCGAGCCGCCGAAGCCCGCCGCGCCTGCGCCCGCCGTCGAAGTGCCGCCCCCGGCCGCGGCCGCCCCGCCTCCGCCGCCGGCCCCGGCGCCGAAAGCCGTCGAGCCGCCCAAACCCGTCGAGCCGCCGAAGCCCGCGCCCACTTTGGCGAAGGTCGCCGGCGGCTTTAAAATCGAGCTGCCGTCGCGCGAAGGCATCATCCCGCCGCCCGTCAAAGCGGAGACGCCCAAACCCGTCGAGCCGCCGAAGCCCGCCGCGCCTAAAGCGTCGGACTCGCGGCCGCCGATGGAGCTGACCATGCCCGGCGGCGCGGCGCCCGCGCCGGCGGAGACGCCCAAACCCGTCGAGCCGCCCAAGCCGGTCGAGCCGCCGAAGGCCGTGGAGCCGCCGAAACCGGCCGCTCCGCCGCCGCCGCCTCCGCCGCCGCCGAAAGCGGTCGAGCCGCCCAAACCCGTGGAGCCGCCGAAGCCGGCCGCGCCGCCTCCGGCGCCCGCGCCTGCTCCGGTCGCCGCTGCACCCGCTGCCGCCGCACCCGCCGCCGCAGGCGCGCCGAGCGGTTTGGAAGAGCCGCCCGAGAAAACGCCCAAGGAGCAGATCCGTCGCACCGTGCTCCTCTACACGCCGGCCTCCGCGGAAGCCAAGCAGCTGTTCGCCGCCTTCCTCACTCAATCCGCGCGCACCATCTCGAAGAAGCCCTTGTTCCTGCGCTGGGTGCTCATGCAGGAGCTGACGGCGGCCGCGACGCCCGCCGCCCTCGCGGAAAAGGTCCGCGCGGCGAAGGCGGTGTCCGTGTTCGCTTTCGTGGAAGGCTGGCCTCAGCAGAAGGCCGACGACCTCGCCGAACTGCTCGCCGGCGCGGGCGTGCAGTTCCGCGTCATCGCGCCCGGGGACGTGCAGAAGAAATCCATGGCCGTGGACATCATCGTGGACATGATGCTCCTGCCCGGAGAAGCCTGATTTGAAGCGTTGGGAGATACGCTCGCAGCCGGGCGCCGACGACGACCTGCGCCACCAGCTCCTGCTCGAAGGCGGGCCCGCCGACGTGGCCGCCCTTCTCAAACGGTTCGGCGCGTTGTGCGGACGGCCCGGTCCGGCCGAGGTGGAAGGCTTCAACCTCGCCTTGGTGCTGCACGACCTGACCGCGGAAAAACGCGCCAAGCTCGAGGCCTGGCTGGCCGGCATGGCGCCCGCCCCCGTCCCGACGCCCGCGCCCGCACCGGCCCCCGCGCCGATTCCCGTGCTGGCGCCGCCGTCGGCGACGACGCCGCCGCCGCTGCAGCCGCTCGCTCCGATTTTTCCCGCCAACGACCCGCTCGCCAGCGCCCCGCCCGTGCCCGCGCCGGACCTCGGCGCGTTGGGGCCGCCCCCGACCATCACCCCGCCGCCGCCCGCCGCGGAGTCGCCGCTGATTTCGTTGTCGCCGGAGCCCGCCCCCGTCCCCGTGCCCGCTGCGGCCCCGTCGTTGCCCCCGCCGCCGGCCGTGGCCGCCGCCGGCGCCCGATCGGCCCCCGCCGTCCTTGCCGGCCGTCATCTCCTCGACCACGCCGTCATCGGCATGTTCGCTGGCGCCGCCGCCGACGCCGGCAGAGGACCGGGGTCACGGCCGACGCGGTGACGCACGACCGGTCCTTCGAATCCATGCTCGTCGGCGCCTACAACCGCTTCGCGCACGCCGCGGCGATGTCGGTGGTGTCCTCGCCGGGGACGATGTACAACCCGCTTTTCCTCTACGGCGTGCCGGGCACGGGCAAGACGCACATGCTCCACGCCATCGGCGGCGCGTTGTCCAAGGGGCTGGGCGACGCGGTGCTGCTGTCCACCTCGGGCTCGCGGCTCTCGCGCGCGACCAACGCCGCGCTCGCGCGCAACAGCCTCGCCGAGCTCGAGAAGAAGGCGATGGAATCCAAGGCTTTGCTCGTGGACGACATCCATCTGCTCGCGGTGGACGACAAGAACAAGGAGTTCCTCGCCAAGCTCTTCAAGTCCTTCTTCGACCGCGGGCTGCAGGTCGTCATCACGTCCCTCTATCCGCCGCGCGCGCTCAACGCGTTGGAGGAGGCGCTCAAGTTCTCGTTCTCCAAGGGCTGGTCCGTGGACCTCAAGATTCCCAGCCCGGCGGTGCAGAAGGACCTCGTCGTGGCCGCGGGCGACCGCTCCGGCGCGGGCTGGACCGTGGAGGACATGACGGTCCTGCACGAGAAGCTCTCGGTGTGGGGCTACTCCGATTTGACGTTGTGGCTGCGCCGCCTGCACATCCTTAAGAAGCTCCGCACGGCCACGAACCAGCCCGCCGGCATGCCCGAGCTGCTCGCGCTGATCTACGACCCGCTCGTCGCCGCGGCCTCGCCGCCGCCGACCGCGGAGCAGACCGCGTCCGCGCGTTTCGCGCCGCCCACGGTGTCGGCCGCGGCGCCGCCGCTGGCGGTGCTCGCGCCCAAAGGCGTGGACGGCCAGGGCCCCTTCGCCGCCTCCCTGTTCTACGAGGCCGGCGGTCGCGCCGGCATCTCCGCCGCCGTCCGCCACGCGTTGTGGGAGACCTACGACGCGGCGCAGACCTTCGGCGTGCCGTTCCAGATCGGCGACATGTGCGCCCGCGCCAACGTCACGCGCCTGCTGCTCATCGGCCCGGGCGGCGACTCGCCGCTGGCGCCGCGCGCCATGGAGTTCGCGCACGCCGTGCGGCGCATCCTCGAGAGCCAGGGCATCCAGCTGGGCTTCATCCCCTTCAACGGCCTGCTCAACCAGGCCCAGTACCTCAACGCCCAGCTCGACCTCTCCAACGACCCGTGAGCATGATTCCCGCGACGCACGCGCTCGCGCTGGCGGCCCTCGCGGCGGCGTGCGCCGGCACGGCGGCGTGGTGGATTTTCATGCTGCGCAAGGCGCTGCCGCTGGAGCGCGAGGCGGCCGCGCGCGGCGCCGAGCTGCTCGACGCGCGCGCCTTCGCCGCGGAGCTGCTCGACCTGGGCCACGCCGCCCGCCGACCGGGCCGCGCCCTCGTCGAGTCGGCCGAACGCGCGCTGGGCGCGGTGCACCGGCGCGCGCCGAACCTGTGTTTGGCGGCGCTGCTGCGCCGCGACGACGGCACCGTGGAGCTGCTCGCGCGCCGCGGCGACGCGTGGTCGCGCGTGCCCGCGCCGGCGCTCACGCTGGAGACGGGTTTCCTGGCCGCGGCCGGCGCCGGCGAATCGGACTGGCGGGCGGGCGAGCGCGAGGCGGGCCCGCTGGCCGACGCGCTCGCCGCGCTCGGCTTCAGCGCCGCGCACGCGTTGGCCTGGGGCGGGGACCCCGGCCCGCGCGGCGTGCTCGTGGCGGCCGAGCCCGACCCCTCCGGGCTCCAGCTCGGCCGCGCGCGCCCCATGCTCTCGTTGGCCGCCCGCAGCCTCGGCGTGACCGCCGACGTGTCCGAGGGCCTGACCAAGCTCACGGTCGCCAGCGCGCGCCTGGAAGGCGGGCTGACCGCCGCGATGGCGGAGCTGTCCCAGACCCACGACCGCCTCATCCGCAAGTCGCGCGAGATCAAGACCTTGCACGACGTGGCCAAGGCCGCGGTCGGCGGCTCGGGCGCGCAGGCGTTGTCCACGCTGGGGGCCATCGTCTCGATCGTGGCGAGATCGTTAGAGGCCGACCTCGCCGCCTTCCTCATCCTCGACGAATCCACCGGCGAGCTGGTGACCCAGCCCGGCGCGTGGGGCCTGGAGGGGGAGGAACTGCTCTACCGCATCCCGCTCACCGACGAGCGGTCGTCCTCCGTGCGCGTGTTCAAGACCCGCCTGCCCTTCCAGAGCGGCGACGCGCAGAACGACCCCAACACCAACCCGCGTTACGCCAAGCTCTGGCACATCCATTCGCTGATGGTCGTGCCCCTGGTCCTGGAGGACCGCTGCATCGGCGTCCTGCGGGTCGGGTCCAAACGCGTGGGGGCTTTTTCGACCGAACACCTGGCCTTGGTCGGGGTGATCGCGGAAGAGGCCGCCATCCTCGTGGAAACGGCGCTTTTGAACCGAAGATTGTCCCAGACCGCGGAACAATTGGCCGCCCTCAATCGTATGAAAGATGAGTTCGTCTCGACCGTGAGCCACGAGTTCAAGACGCCGCTGACCACCATCACCGGCTTTTTGACCGTCATGCTGGAAGGCGACACGGGCGCGCTGAACCCGCAACAGATGAAATTCCTGAGCATCGCGAAGGCGGCGGCCAAACGCTTGTCCGGGCTGGTCTCGGACCTGCTGGACCTCTCGCGCCTGGAGGGCGGGGCCAAGATGGAGATGCGCGCCCTCGACCTCGGCAAACTCGTGGCCCAAAGCGTGGAGAACCACCAGCCCGTGGCCGCGGAGGCGGGCAAAACGCTGTCCTGCGAGGCCCCGCTGCGCGAGAGCCGGGCGCTGGCCGACGAGCGCTGGATCGGCCTGGTCGTGGACAACCTCGTCTCCAACGCCATCAAGTTCACCAACCCCGGCGGCCGCATCCGCGTGCGCCTGCAGGACAAAGGGGAGTTCCTGATGGTGTCGGTGTCCGACGACGGCATCGGCATCCCGCCCCAGGACCACCCGCGCCTCTTCGAGCGTTTCTACCGCGCCTCCAACCGCGCCGAGGTCAACGCGCCGGGCACGGGCCTGGGCCTGTCCATCGCGCGCGAGGTCGTCTCCAAACACGGCGGCAAGATCTGGTTCGACTCCACGCTCGGCAAAGGCACGACCTTCCACTTCGTCGTGCCCGCCGCGCCGCGCGACGAGGCCGAGGCGCCGCGGGAGGCCGTCGCGTGAGGCGCGTCCTGCTCGCCGTCCTCCTGCTCTCGGGCTGCGGCGGCCTGCGCGGCCTGCGCCCCGGCCCGACGGAAAACGGCCTGGCCGTCGCCGTGGCCGGCACCGACCCGGTGCTGGGGCGCCGCGCGGCCGTCGAAGCCGTGCTCGGCTTCTACCTCTCGCCCGGGCAGCACCTCGCGGCCAAAGACGCGCTCGACGCACTCTTGTCCAAGCCCGCGCGCTTCACCGGGCGCGAGAAGGCCAAAACGGGAACCTCGTCGTCGAGGTCAAGCTCGGCGCGCTGGCCGGCGCGCTCGACGAGGCGGGGCTCATCCGCCCCGCGGGTTTCCTCAAAGGGCCCGGCCGCGTGCTCATCGCGCTCGCCGAGCCGGCCGCGAGCCTGAACGTGGGCTACGCCTCCGACAGCCTGCGCCGCGCCTTGCTCGCGCGCGGCGTCTCCGCCGCGGACACGAGCGACCTGCTGCTCCAGCGTCCGGCCCTGCGCTCGAAAACCACGGCGCAGCTGGCCGACGAGGCCTTCGCCGCCGGCGTGGATTACGTCCTGCTCGGCTCGGCCGCCGCGGAGGCGCACCCCGACCCCGAGTCCGGGACCTGGCGCGCCGAGGCCCTGCTCGACGCCCGCCTCAAGGCCTCGGCGTCCGACGCGGGAACGCTCATCGAGGCGTCGGCCGCGGCCGTGGACGTGTCGTCGGCCGCGGCGTTGTCCAAGGCGCTGGAGCAGGCCGGCGAAGACGCCTCGACGGCGGTGTCCGACGCCCTCGCCGCCGCGCGCGCGGGCCGCGCCGAGGTGGTCGTCGAGGCGCGCGGCTCGGGCGGCCCGGCGCGCATGTCGGGGCTCATCGGCTCTCTGCGCGGCCTCAAAGGCGTCAAAGGCGCGGCTTTGCTCCATCATAAGACCGAGGAAGGCAGCGCGTTGGTGCGCGTGTTCTGCGAGGGCCTCAAGGCCGACGAGCTGGCCGCCCGCCTCATCCGCGCCGATTCGAGCCTCATCGTGCTCGGCGTCGAGCCCGAGAACGGCCGCCTCATCGTCGAGATCGGCATGCAGGGGGGCTACTGATGAGCCTGGCGCGCGTGCACAGCGCCGGACTGCGCGGGGTCGATGGCGTGCCCGTGCTCGTCGAGCTCGACCTGGCCAAAGGCCTGCCGTCCTACGCCACGGTCGGCCTGCCCGACGGCGCGGTCAAGGAATCGCGCGAACGCGTGGCCGCCGCGGTGCGCAACTCCGGCTACCAATGGCCGCGGCGCCGCGTGACCGTCAACCTCGCGCCGGCGCGCGCGCGCAAACAGGGCACGCAGTTCGACCTGCCCATCGCGCTCGCCTTGCTCGCGGCCTCCGGCCAGTTCGAGTCGGACGAACGCGTGTCGGGCTGGTGCGTCGTCGGCGAGCTGTCGCTCGACGGGCGCGTGCGCCCGGTCGCGGGCACCCTCGCCATGGCCTGCCGCGCCAAGGCCGAGGGATTCACCGCCATCGTCGTGCCCGAGGAGAACGCCGCCGAGGCGGCCGTCGCCGGCCTGCGCGTGCTGGCCGTCGCCGACCTGCGCGAGGCCGTCGAGCTCGCGGGCGGCGCGCCGCAGCGCGCGCGCGCCTTGCCCGCGCCCGCGCGGCCCGGCGCCTCCGGCCCGGACCTGGACCTGGCCGACGTCAAAGGCCAGGAGACCGCCAAACGCGCGCTCGAGCTCGCCGCGGCCGGCGGCCACAACCTCCTGCTCATGGGCCCGCCCGGCACCGGGAAATCCATGCTCGCCCGCCGCCTGCCCGGCCTGCTGCCGCCGCCCCGCGCCGAGGAAGCCGCCGAAATCACGCGCGTGTTGTCGGCCTTCGGCGCCGCGCCGGAGGGCGGCGCCGCGCCCGCGCGGCCCTTCCGCGCGCCGCATCACACCGCGTCGGCCGCGTCCTTGGTCGGCGGCGGCCCCGCCGCGCGGCCCGGCGAGGTCAGCCTCGCCCACGGCGGCGTGTTGTTCCTCGACGAGCTCGCCGAGTTCGGCCGCCCCGCGCTGGAGGCCCTGCGCCAGCCGTTGGAGGACCGCTCCGTGCGCGTGGCCCGCGCCCGCGACGTGCTGGAGTACCCGGCTCGTTTCCAGCTCGTCGCCGCGTCCAACCCGTGCCCCTGCGGCTGGCGCGGCCACCCGCGCCGCGGCTGCGACTGCGGCCCGCACGAGACCGCCCGCTACCTGGCGCGCCTCTCGGGGCCGCTGCTCGACCGCGTGGACCTGCAGGTGGAGGCGACCGCGGTCTCCTTCGAGGACTGGGCGCGCGTCGCGCCGGCGGAATCGTCGGCCGTCGTGCGCGCCCGCGTGTCGGCCGCGCGCGACCGCCAGGCCGCGCGTTGGGGGGACGGTCCCGGGGCGCTCAACGCCTTCGTGGACCCGGTGCGCCTGCGCAAGGAAGGGCGCTTCACGGACGAAGCGTTGCGAACCTTGGGACAGGCCGAGGCCGCGTGCGCGCTGTCGGCGCGCGCGCTCGACCGCGCGCTGCGCGTGGCGCGCACCGCCGCCGACCTGGCGGGCGAGGATGACGTGGACGGCGCGCGCGTGCGCGAAGCTCTCAGCCTGCGGGCGTTGGAACGCCTGCGCGCCGGATTGAAGGAGGCCGCATGAAGGGATGGCTCGTCGTCGCCGCGTTGCTGTACGGGGGCTACTGGTACGCCAGCCGCCACTATGATTTCCAGACCGCCTTGGTTTACGCCAAGAAGAACCCGTCGCCCAAGCTGGCGCCGGCCATCGACTACTACGTCGGGCTGGCTTATTACCAGCGCTCGGAGTACGAGAAGTCCCAGGCGGCGTTCACCCAGCTCCTGACCGACTACCCGACGGGGCAATACACGGATAAGGCGCTGCTGCGCCTCTCCGAGGTCGCGATGAGAAACCGCGACTACGACACGGTGCGCTCCTCGCTGCAGCGGTTCAAAGAGGAGTTCCCGCAGCATTCGCAGCGCAACATCGCGGAGCAGCGCTTGGAGCTGATCTACAACCGATGAGCCTCCCTCCCTTCGCCCGGCTCGTGTCCGACGCCCTCGCCCGCCAGGGCCTGGGCCTGCGCGAGTTGTGCCGCCGGGCGAAGCTCGACCCGTCCTTGATCTCCAAGGTGCTCGCGGGCAAACGCAGCCCGCCGTGGGATGAAGGCGGCCTGCGCCGTCTCGCCGAAGCCCTCGACCTGGACATGGCCCAGCTCGCCGTCGCCGCGGGCCGCCTGCCCGTCGAGTGGGAGCCGCTCAACCGCGACCCGGAGCTGTTGCGGCGCGTGAGCGCGCTCGTCACGGGCGCGCCCGTCCGCCGCGCGCCCGTTCCGCCGGCGCGTCCGTCCGCGCCGCCCCGTCCCGCCGTCAAACCCGCCTACCTTCCCGCCCCGCGCCCCGCCCTCTCCGAGGAATTGTTGTAGGGCCGCGGCCCTGGCTCCTGCGGCTCAACGCCGCGGGCATCTCGGCCGCTAAAACGCAACGTCTAATCGAATCCGGGGAGGACCTCGCCCGCTTGGACGAACACGGATGGGGTCGTCTCATGGGCTGGAACGAGCTGGAGCGTGTGCGCGCGGCGCGCGCCCGCGCGTTAAACTTCGACGGCGAGCGGGAGCTCGAGCGCGTCGAGGCCATGGGCGCGCGCGTGCTGGCTTACGACGAGCTGCCCGATATCCTGCGCTCCATCCCGGACCCGCCGACCGCGTTATACGCGCTCGGCCGTCTCGAGGAACGTCACGCCGTGGCCGTGGTGGGCTCGCGCGGGCCGACGCCATACGGCGTGCGCATGGCCCGCCGCCTGGCCGGGGACGTCGCGGCCGCCGGGCTGGTCGTGGTGTCGGGGCTGGCGCGCGGCATCGACGCCGCGGCGCACCGCGCCGCGCTCGACGCGGGGGGGACGACCTGGGCCGTCATCGGATCCGGGCTGGGGCGCCTGTACCCGCCCGAACACGCGGAGCTGGCGCGCGAGCTGGTGGCTAAGGGCGGCGCCTTGCTCAGCGAGCTGCCGCTCGACATGGCGCCGCTGCCGGACAACTTCCCCAAACGCAACCGGCTCGTCTCGGGGCTGGCTTGGGCCACGGTGGTGGTCGAAGGCCGGCACCGTTCGGGCTCCGGGGTCACGGCCAAACAGGCGCTCGACCAGGGCCGTGAGGTGCTGGCGGTGCCTGGCCCGGTGGACTCCCCGTTGTCGGAGGCGCCGCTTCGCCTGCTGGCCGGGGGGGCGGGTTTGGCCCGGAATCTGGAGGATATCCTGGCCGCCCTGCCCCCGGGCGCGGGCAACCCCGTGCCGCTGCGCCCCGACGAGCCGGCCCGTCCGGATACGAGCGAAGACGAGGCCCGGATTTTGGCGCGATTGGGCTCGGAGGCCCTCTCCTTAGATGAACTGTCCCGGGCGACAGGGCTTGACACCAGCCGCCTTTCCTCTATAATGTTTGGGCTTGAACTCAAATCCTTGGTGATTTTCGTTCCTGGACAACGATATGCCCAAAAAACCCGCTGAAAAGAAGCCCAAAACCGATTCCGCCAAGCCGCCCAAGGCCGAGCCGAAAGCCAAGGCCGTCAAGGCGCCTAAAGCCGCCCCTGCGGCCCCCGCGAGCAAGGCTTCCACCCGCAAGGGGCCCAGCCTCCTGGTCGTCGAGTCCCCGGCCAAGGAACGAACCATCTCCCGCTTCCTTAAGAGCGACTTCGTCGTGAAGTCCTCCTTCGGTCACGTCCGCGACCTGCCCGTGCGAAAAATCGGCGTGGACGTGGACGACGATTTCGCGCCCCAATACGTGGTGCTGCCCCGCGCCAAGAAAATCCTCGCCGAGTTCAAGTCCCTCGTCTCCAAGGCCGCGTTCGTCTATCTCGCCACCGACCATGACCGCGAGGGTGAGTCCATCGCCTGGCACTTGGTGGACATGCTCAAGCTCAAGCCCGACCAGGTCAAACGCATCACTTTCCATGAAATCACGCCCGGCGCCATCAAGGCCGCCATCGAGGCCCCGCGCGCCATCGACGAGAACCT
This sequence comes from uncultured Elusimicrobia bacterium, assembly GCA_965283875.1. GTDB lineage: Bacteria > Elusimicrobiota > Elusimicrobia > UBA1565 > UBA9628 > GWA2-66-18. The sequence continues at coordinate 1,925,923 of CBDIQC010000001.1, forward strand.
CGTCCACGCCCAGCAGGCCCGCCGCGTCATCGACCGCCTCGTGGGCTACAAGCTCTCGCCCCTGCTGTGGGCGAAGATCCAGTCCGGCCTTTCGGCCGGCCGCGTGCAGTCGGTGGCCGTGCGCCTGCTCTCCGAGCGCGAACGCGAGATCAAGGAGTTCAGCTCCGAAGGCTACTGGACGCTGACCGCGGCGCTCGAGAAGCCCGGCGCCCCGCCCGTGTTCGACGCCAAGCTTTCGCTCTACAAGGGCGAGAAGGTCGAGACCACGCGCACCTACGACCTGTTCTCCGAGCAGTACCGCGTCAAGGCCACGACGCTCAAGGACGCCGAGGCCGTGGACAAGGTCTGCGTCGCGCTCAAGGACGGCCAGTTCAAGGTCATCAAGGTCGAGAAGAAGGAGGTGCGCCGCCGCCCGCCGCCGCCTTTCTCGACGTCCACCCTCCAGCAGGCCGCCTCGCAGAAGATGGGCTTCGCCGCCGAGCGCACCATGCGCGTGGCGCAGTCGCTCTACGAAGGCGTCGATTTGGGCCAGAAGGAGCCGGTCGGTCTCATCACCTACATGCGCACCGACTCGTTCTCCATCGCCAAAACCGCGTCCGACGAATGCGCGGCCTACGTGAAGGACGTCTATGGCGCGACGTTCGCGCCGGCCGAGGCGCCCACCTACCAGACCAAGTCGCGCGGCGCGCAGGAAGCGCACGAAGCCATCCGCCCGACGTCCGTGCTGCGCACGCCCGACGAGGTCCGCAAGTTCCTCAACCCCGACCAGGCGCGCCTCTACGAGCTCATCTGGAAGCGCTTCGTCGCGTCGCAGATGATCGAAGCCATTTACGACACGGCTTCCGCCGACGTGGCCAACACCCAGGCGGTGTTCCATTGCACCGGCCGCACGCTCAAGTTCGAAGGTTTCCTGCGCGTCTATCGCGACGCCCCCAAAGGCGACGCCGAAGGCGAGGAGGAGCAGGAGGAGGAGGTCAGCCGCCTGCCCGCGTTGTCGGAAGGCGACGTGCTCAAGCTCGTCGAGCTCAAGCCCGAGGAGCACCACACCTCGCCGCCCCCGCACTACAACGAGGCCAGCCTCATCCGCGCGATGGAAAAACACGGCATCGGCCGTCCTTCCACCTACGCGCCGACCATCAAGACCATCGTGGACCGCGGCTACGTGCGCCGCAACATGAAGGACCGCAAGCTCATCCCCACCGAGCTCGGCATGCTCGTCACCGAGAAGCTCAAGGGCCACTTCCCCGACGTCGTGAGCCTGACCTACACCGCCAACGTCGAAGCCCAGCTCGACAAGATCGCCGAAGGCGGCCAGGGCTGGACCGAGGTGGTGCGCACCTTCTACGCGCCGTTCATCAAGGCGCTCGAGAAGGCCGGCAAGGAGATGGAGGCGTCGCGCATCGAGCCGAAGATGTCCGACGAGAAGTGCCCCATCTGCACCGAGCCCATGCTCATCCGCGAGAGCCGCTTCGGCAAATACCTCTCGTGTTCGACCTTCCCCAAGTGCAAAGGCAAGATCCAGCTCACGCCCGAGGGCGCGAAGGTCGTGCTCGAGAAGACCGGCGAGACCTGCGACCTGTGCGGCAAGGACATGGTCATCCGCACCGGCCGCAAAGGCCGCTTCATGGCCTGCTCCGGCTACCCGGACTGCAAGAACACCTTCTCGCTCGACGCCGACGGCAAGAAGATCGAAGGCTCGCGCCCGCTGCAGACCACGCGTCCCTGCAACAAGTGCCAGAAACACATGTGGCTGCGCACCGGCAAACGCGGCTTCTTCCTGACGTGTCCGGGCTACCCCAAGTGCCGCAACCTCAAGCCCGTCTCCAAGGAAGAGGGCGAGAAGCTGAAGGTCGAGGGCGAGGCCCTACGCGCCGCCCAGATCGAGGCCCGCAAGGCCGCCCAAGCGGCCCCGCCGGCGGCCTGACGACCCGGTGAAAACCGACGTCGCGCCCGACGGCCCCCTGCGCCTGCAGGTGGGCAAGTTCCTGACCCACCTGCGCGGAGCGCGGGGGGCCTCGGAGCACACCTTGCGGGCGTACCGGACCGACCTGGAAGCCTTCGTGTCCCAGAACGCCGCCTTGGAGCCGTCCGCCATCGAACGCGTGCACGTGCGGTCCTTCATCGCCGACATCCAGAAGGACGGGGCGCGTTCGCGCGCCACCGTGCTGCGCCGCATCTCGGCCCTGCGCTCCTTCGTCAAGTTCCTGCGCGCCAACGGCACCCTCAAGAGCAACCCGTTGCTCGGCGTGCCCTTGCCCAAGCGCCAGCGGCCCCTGCCCAAGTTCCTCAGCGAATCCGAGATGGGCGCGCTCCTGTCGCCGGAGCTCGGGACCGAGGGCTGGACCAAACGCGACCGCGCGCTCGTCGAGCTCATCTACTCCTCGGGCCTGCGCCGCGCCGAAATCGCGGGGCTGAGCGTCGGCGACGTGGACTTCTTGGAAGGGACCGTGCGGGTGTTCGGAAAAGGATCCAAGGAGCGCGTCGTGCCCGTCGGAAAGACGGCGCTGGGCGTCATCCGCGAGTACCTGCGCGACCGCGGCATGCCCGCAGCGGGCGAGCCGTTGTTCACGAACACGAAGAGCGGCGAGCGGCTTTCGGCCGACGGCGTCGCTTTCGTCTTCACCCGCTGGGTGAGGCGCACCTCGGTGCTCAAGAAGGTCTCGCCGCACGTCCTGCGCCACTCCTTCGCCACCCACATGCTCAACCACGGCTGCGACATCCGCGCCGTCCAAGACATGCTCGGCCACGCGAGCCTCCAGACGACCCAGATTTACACCCATGTCTCCCTCGAGAAGCTCCAGGAAGACTACCGCGCGTCGCACCCGAGGGTCGCCCGGTGAAGGACAAGATCAAGCTGTTGATGGAAGAAACCGGCTGCGAGCGCGGCGAGGCCGAGCTGGCGCTGGAGATGTGCGGCTACGAGGTGGAGGAGGCGGTGCGCCGCATCCCGCGCCTGCTGCGCGACATCTGCGCCATCAAGGGCAAGTTCGTGCTCTCCACCGAGAACCGCCACGGCCTGTTCCTCGTGGTCCTCAACCTCAAGTCGCGCGCGGTGCTGCGCTCGCGCGCCGTCTTGTCCTACGACCCGGCGGTGCACGCCGTCAGCCTCGACGAGGACTGGTTCGCCTTCGAGAAACACCTCTACGGCTGCCGCCTGTGGGACGGCTCCTTGCCCCAGGAAAGCCTGGAAGTCGAGCAGGCCCTGGCCGCCGCCTTCCGCGCCGCCGAGCCCGCGTTGTTCGAGCGCCTGCGCGACGCCTCCTCGGAGGAGGCCGCCGAGGCGTCGGCTTCGCCGCTGCGGGCGTTGTTCCGCCAAGGCGAATTGAGCGTGTCGGCCAAAAAGGATATCCTCGACCTCGGCCAGTTCCAGTCCCTGCGTAAGGGCCCGGCGCCGGCCGCCCGCAAGCCGCCCCGCCTGCCCTCCCCCGGCGAAGACCTCCTCGTGCTGAAGATCGAGCTCGAGGACGACCCCGCCGGCACGGCCGTCGAGGACCTGCGGGCCGGCGACATGGTCTGGGCCCGCATCACCGACAAACGCGACATCGCCAAGTACCTGGCGCGCCTGTTCGGCGGCATGACCGACGGCGCGCCGGTGCCCATCGAGGCGCCGGTGGAGGCCATCGAGGCCGCGCGCGACGGCTGGATGGCGCGCGTGCGTTTCTCGGTCGGCGTGTGCGGGGACGTGGACCTCGTGCCGGGACGCCGCTTGCGCGCCGCGCGCAGCGGCGCGACGCGCGAAGGCGGAGACGGGACGTGGTGGCGACGGTTTTTCCAAGGCTAAAGGAGATTTATGCCCGCACTCGTGGTAGTCGGCGCCCAATGGGGCGATGAAGGAAAGGGGAAGATCGTGCATTACCTCGGCTCGAAGGCCGACTGGGTCGTGCGTTACCAGGGCGGCAACAACGCCGGGCACACGGTCGTCTTCGGCGGGCAGAAATACGCCCTGCACCTGACGCCCTCGGGCATCCTGGCCAAGGGCTGCCGCTCCATCATCGGCAACGGCGTCGTGCTCGACCCTAACGCCTTCATCAAAGAGGTGAAGATCCTCGAGAAACGCGGTATCAAGGTGCGCGGCCGCCTGTTCGTGAGCCTGGCGGCCCACGTCATCCTCCCCTACCACATCTACGTGGACACCTTGCGCGAGGAGGGGGGGCGCGGCATCGGCACCACCAAACGCGGCATCGGCCCGTGTTACGAGGACAAGGTCGCCCGCATCGGCATTCGCGTGGCCGACTACCTCGACCCCGAATCCTTCAAGAAGCTCGTGCGCAAGAACCTCAAGGTGCGCGCCTCCGAGCTCGCCAAGGTCAAACCCCTCAAGGAGATAGAGAAAGAGGTCTTCAAGGACTACGACCGCCTGCGCCGCTTCCTGGCGCCCTTCGCGGCCGACTGCTCCCTTCTGCTCGATGAGGCGCGCAAGAAACGCAAGCGCCTCCTGCTCGAGAGCGCCCAGGGCTCGATGCTCGACCTCGACCACGGCACCTACCCGTTCGTGACGTCGTCGAACCCCGTCGCCGGCGGCGCCTGCGCGGGCGCGGGCGTCGGCCCGACGGCCATCACCGCGGTGATGGGCGTGACCAAGGCCTACACGACGCGCGTGGGCCTGGGACCCTTCCCCACCGAAATCGACGGGCACATCGCCCATTACATCCGGGAGACCGGAAAGGAGTACGGCACCACCACCGGCCGCGCGCGCCGCATCGGCTGGCTCGACGTGCCGCAGCTCAAGGCCGCCATCCGCATGAACGGCATGACCGCGCTGACCATGACCAAGCTCGACACGTTGACCGGGGTGCACCCGCTGAAGGTCTGCGTGGGCTACAAACTCGGCAAGAAACGCGTCGCGGAGTTTCCCGTCTCGCGCCGCGACCAGCTCGACGTCGAGCCGGTGTACGAGTCGTTCCCGGGCTTCTCCGGCGACCTGTCGAAAGCGCGCAAGTTCGCCGACCTGCCCCGCGGCGCGCGTGAATACGTGTCCTGGGTGGAGAAGAAGCTGGGCGTGCCCATCGCCATCGTCTCCGTCGGGCAAAGCCGCGAGCAGACCATCGTGCGCGACGAAAAAGGACTCTGGGGCTGACCGACCCCGACAGAAGGGACAGGCACTTTCGTCAGGGTGCATGAAGACCGTGCTCCGTAAAGAGCACGGTCTTTTTTTCTGCCCGGCACCCTGACGAAAGTGCCTGTCCCTTCTGTCGGGGTCTATGGTATAGTCCCGCACTCCCTGTCGCGGAGCTGTCAACATGCGCCCTAATGGCTATCATCGTATTGTCAAGACTTTGGGTCTTGACAAATCAAGGTTCGGGGGTATACTGGGGTTGTCGCACGTTGGAACGACAAACCGGCAAACCGTTCGCGAGAGCGGGGCGCAAAGCGAAGGGTCTCGGAAGCCCGAGATCGCCTGGCTACCGAAAACAACGATGAATGGATATCTCCGTTTTCGCCCGGTCCTAACCTGCCATCGTCGGGATAGAGGGGTACGATGGCCGGTGGGGCCGGGCCTCTTTTTGGCCCTGGCGCTCGCGTTCCTCGCGGGCCCGGCGGCCGCCGAGACCGCGGTCGGTCTCGATGCCCGCGGCGTGGACCCCATGGCGGCCGTGGACAACCGCTGGGGCCTCGACGTCCGCGACGAACTGGGCCGCCCCGTGTCGGGGGAGAAGGTCCTGGGCGAGCTCAAGCAGGCCTCCGCCGCCCGCGCCGCCGCCAACGCCTTCGTCTCCAAACTCGCGCACGCCGCGGCCGTGTTGTCGGCCGTCGAGCTGCTCCAGCGCGCCGGCTCCAACCTCCGCGGCCTGGCCGCGGGCCTGCCCCGCGCCTTGGCCTCGGTCGGCCTGCCGGGCCCGCGACCGAAGTCGCCGGCGATTCTCCTGGCCGTGCTGGCCGCGTTCGCGGTCGCCTCCACGGTGGTCCGTCCGCGCCCCCTTGCCGTCGCTTTGAAAGCCGGCCGTTGTTGTCCTGAAGTCCTGCGCTGTTAAGCCGTACTCCAACCCCCCCTGCCTCCGTCCTGGAGGCGCGACGAAAGCGATCCGTTGCGGCGGCCCGGTCCCAGTCATACTTCTGTAACCCGGCCGAACTTACGACCCGTTAAGCTTAAAGGCTTAGAATGAATCTTTACGGGCGTACTGCGTCTTCTTCTCCTCTTACGCGCGCGCGATATAGAATGCTGCCCCTGGCGGCGTTCTGTGTGGCGTGCGCGTGCGCGTCCGTTTGGGCCGCGGAGCCTGCCCGCCCGGCACGCGCCAGAGGCCGACGTGCGCGGCCGCAGCGCCGCGGAGCGCCGCGAGGCGGCCGAGTTGGCCCTGCGCCGCGGCCGGGGCGCTCCTTCCGCCGCGGAGCTGGACACGGCCGCCGCGATGGAGGGCAACCCCCAGGTGCGCTACGAACTCCTGCGGGCCCTGGCCGCCGCCGACCCCGTCGCGGCCGTCCCCACGTTGGCCCGGGCCCTGCGCTCCGACACGGCCCCCATCGTCCGGGTCGCCGCCGCCCAGGAGCTGGGCCGTCTAGACGACCGGGCCGCTACCCGAGCCCTGATGACGGCTTTGGCCGGGGACGCCGACCTGGACGTGCGCCGGGCCGCGGCCTCCTCGCTGTCGGTTCACCGCTCCACCGAGGCCGCCGCCGCCCTCTCCGCCGCGGCCGAACAAGCCGACCCCGGCGTGCGCCGCCACGCGGCCCGCGCCCTCTTGCGTCACCCCGGCGCCGCCGCCGACAAGGCCCTCGAACGCCTGGCCGGGGACAAGGACGCTTCGGTGTCTTCAGCCGCCAAGGCCGCGCGCTCCGAGCGGGCCGCCGCCGCGCGGCGGGGGAGGCGCTAAACCATGCGTATCCCGCGCCTGAGCGCCCGCGCCGCGCTGGGGGTCGCGTTGCTTTTGCCCGCACTCATCGCCGGCTACCAGCGCCTGGCCGGCGCCACTCAGTCCGAGGCGATGCTGATGTACCTGCGCGACGAGACCAAGCCTGTCCAGCGCATTTGGGGCGGCACCTCGTTCGGCGCGGAGACCCTCGCCACGGAGCTCACGGGTTCGGAGTCGGACGTACAGTGGATGCGCGTCGTCGCCGCTCCGCCTGATTCTCCGCGTCCCGGCGAGCGCGTTATGGTCCAGTTGGACCTCTCGGGCCGACTGTGGGCGCAGGTCTACGATCCCGGCGCCGGCACCTGGGGCGATGCGGTCACCCTGCAGACCGGCCTGCAGACGACGCCGGGTCTCAATACCCAGCCTTTCGACGTGGACTACGACTGGTCGGGTAGCACGGTCGTCGTCTTGCACAGCAACGCGTCCGCGGCGGGTACTCAGACCGCTCTTTGGGCCAGCTGGAACGGCCCGGTTTCAGGCGGCGGAAACGGCTGGACCACGGACCGCGTGGTAGGCGTCGTGACCAACAGCAACAACCAGTCGGTGCGCTGGGTGCGTCTGCGCGGGCGCCCCCGTCCCGGCTCCAAAGAGGTGGCGGCCCTCGTCGCCGACGGCGCCGGCGAGGTCTACGGACTCTATTTCAACGGGAATACCTGGGCCTCGACCTTGCTCACCAACGGCGCCATCGCGGCCAACACCATCGAAACGGTGGCCAACGGCCGCGCTTTCGACCTAGCGTTCGCTTCCTCCAGCGGCGTCGGCTACGCCGTGTTGGCGCCTGTGAACTCGGGCGCCGGCGGCATCCACGATATGGTCACTTTGAGCCTGGTCGGGGCGTGGGCCGCGGGCACGGACACGCCTGACTTGGAGAACAACGGCAACAACGACACGAACTGGATTTTCCTCGGCGGCGACCCGGCGCCCGGTGCCAACAACGTCGCATTGTTGCGCGTGGACCAAGGCAACGACGTTTCGCTCTCCGTCTGGAATGGCGGGGCCTGGGCGGACACCTTGCAAGACAGCGCGGTGGAACTCGGACTACAGTCCAACAACCGCAACATCGCCGACGTGACCTTCGAGGGCACGAGTAGCCGCGCGATGGCCGTTTATGCCGAGGCCGGCGTGGCGACTCCGAAGTACCGCACCTGGACGGTCGGCGGCGGCTGGTCCGGCGAGAACGCGGCGTCCACCATCGACAACGGCAACGGCGCCACCAGCGTCGTCGTCACCCAGCAGTTGTACCGGGCGCCGGGCTCCGACGACCTGATCCTGGCCGCGACCAACAACTTCGGCAACCTCATGGTCCAGCGCTGGAACGCGACGGGCAGCTCTTGGGACGTCTCGGCCACGCAGGTCGCGGCCTACCTCAACGCGGGCACGGGCAACCTGCCCACGCGGATGGGCTACTCGATGGACGACGACACCTTGGTCTATGAGCGCAACGACCAGAACCCTCCTTATAAGATCTGGAACACGGTGAGCTGGGATTCCGGCAACAATCCCTCCCAGGACGTGGGCGGAGCGCCCTACCACATCGTCCTGCGCGCCAGCCCCACGCGCGACGAGAAACTCGCCGTCGTCGTGGACAACAATGGCGACGTCAACAGCATGCAGTTCGACGGGGCGACCTGGACGTCCCCGGTCGAACACGCCACCGCCTTGGACGTCGGCGCCCGCCTCAACGTGCACCGCGCCGCGGACGTGGCCTACGAGACGGTCTCGGGCGACGCCCTTCTCGTCTATTCCAACGGTAGCGCCACGCCGCAGTACCGCACCAAGGCAGACGGCTCCGCTTCCTGGAGCGCCGCCGCGCCCATCCCGTCCTGGCCCGGCTCGGCCGCGCCCGTGTTCGTCCGCGTGGAGGCCAGCCCCAGCAAGTCCTCCAACACCGTGCTCGTGGTCGTGCAGGACGTCAACCGCAAATTGCACGCCGCGTACTGGAACGGGACGGCCTGGTCCGACCAACTCACCCTCAACACCGCCGCTTCCTTCGGCGGCATCGCCCAGGGCGGCACGGGCGAGAGCTACTCCCGCGCTTTCGACGTGGCTTGGACCTCGGGCGGCGCGCGCGGCCTCGTGGTCTGGGGCGTGACCACGCCTGCCACCCAGAACACGCCGATCTACCGCTATTGGGACCCCGTCACCGAGTCCTGGGGGGCGGAGTCCATCGCCCTGGATCTCGATACCGGCACCATCTCCGAGCGCCCGCGCTGGTTGCGCCTGACCTCCGACCCGGCTTCGCAGTTTATCGCGTTGGGCGTGGCCGACTCCGACTCCGACTTGGCCGCTATGACCTGGAATGGAGCCACCGACACTTGGGGCGACCTGCTTATCAACGCCGAAGGGGCGCTGACGCAGATCCTCAACGGCTACAGCCCCTTCGACATCACCTACGAGCGCGCCGGCGGCCAGTTGGTTCTCACCTACGCCGACGGCAACCAGAACATTCGTTACCGGGTGCTGACCGGCGGCGTCTGGGGCGGTGAGGTCGCTACCGCCGACAACACCGGCTCGGCCATCCGCAGCATCGAGAGCATTTCCAACCCCAACGATCCGGCCAGCGACGAGATGCTCATCGCGGTCACCAACAACAACCGGCAGATCCGTGTCTATCGGTGGAACGGGGCGAGCTTCGACGCGGCCTATCAGCCCACGCTCTACACGGGTTGGACCTGGAACAACAACCCGCACGCCGGCCAATTCTTCGGCATGGCCTATACCCGCGACTTCACGCCCCCGACCGCGGTCATCGAGACGCCGGAGAACGGACGACATTACGCCTCCTTGGCGACGCTCACGGGTACGGCGACCGACGGCACCGGCAACAACGTGTCTGAAACCGCCCGCGTCGAGGTCGAGATCCAGGACCTTTCCAATAACCAGTATTATCGCGTAGGCACGGGCTGGCAGGCCGGGCAGTTCTGGAACACCGCCAGCGGCGCCAACCCCTGGCAGGTGACGGGCCTGGGCGCCATCTGGACGACGACCCGCGACTATCGCGTGCGCGTGCGCGCGGTCGACAATGCGGGCAACGTCCAGGGCACGCCGACCACGTCGGACTTCGTCTTCGACACGCAGAACCCCACCGGCGTGGTCACACTCCCGGCCAACCTCAACGCGGCGACCTTCGACGGCTACTACCGCGGCTTCCAACTGGCCACTTTGCAGGGCACTGCGGGCGACATCGCGCCCGGCGCGGTCGGCAACCTCAACTTCCAGCTGCGCCGCATCATCGGCGGCACCACGGAGTACTGGAACCGCGGTTCCGAGACCTGGGGCGGCTCGGTGGTGTATTTCTCAACCGTGTCCTGCGGGCTGACCTGCTGGAATTCGGGCACGGGCGTCTGGCGCTCCACGTTCCCCGCCGCGGCGTGGACCGACGGCGCGACCTACTATTTCTCCCTGCAGGTGGCCGACCGCGCCGGCAACTGGCGCGTCGGCGGGACCACCAACGCCTTCGTCGTCGACGAGACCACGCCCGTCGTCAACATCGGCCTGCCGAGCGTCAACGAGGGCGTCTATCGCGGCTTCCAGAACGTGTCGGGCGCCTCCGTGGACAGCTTCCCGGTGCGCGTCAGCTCGGTTTCCTTGCGCGACCTCGGCACCAACAACTGCTGGGGCGGTGCGGCCTTCGACCAGGGCTGCCCGTTCTGGATCAACGCGACGGGCGGCAACACTTGGACGTATCCCTTCGCCTCGACCGTGTTCAACAACGCCCGCATCGCCTTGTCGGCCATTGCGCAGGACGCCGCGGGGAACCTGACCTTGGTCTCGACGGACAGGACGTTCCGCGTGGACAACACCACGCCCACGGCCGGAGCCGCGGTGCCTATCGGCCTCTCCACGCGCACCACGCTCACCTCCATCTCCGGCACCGCGACCGACAACAGCAACGGCTTCCTCGAGGGCGTGCGCCTGCGCATCTACCGTCACAAGGACAACCTCTACTGGAACGGCGCCAGTTGGGGCGCCGTCGCGACGGCCATCAACGCGCTCGACACGCGCGACGGCAACACGACGTTCGCCGACCCCGCGGAGACCTTCTCTCAGGGCTGGAGCGTGAGCTTCAACGACGTGGACTGGGCCGCGAACGCCTCGGGCGGGCCGGTGCCTTGGACCGCTGATGAAATCAGCGGCTCGTCTTTCAGCCTCCGCATCACCGCGCGCGACCGCGCGCGACGCCGCCAACGCCCTGCTCCCTCACGAGTTCAACTTCAACGGCCCGCTCATCAGCTCGCATACCTTCTATTGGGACGTCGTCAAACCCACCAACGCCATCGCCTCGCCCACTCACTTGAGCACGCTCGGCCCCGGCGCGACCGTCTTCCACGGCGGCTACTACGACAAACACAGCGGCGTCAACCGCGTCGAGTACCAGATTCAGCGTCAGTCCGACGGGTTGTTCTGGCTGGGCGGCGCGGCCTGGGGCGCCCAGCCGGCCAACTGGCCCGACGCGTCCGTCCATCCGACCTCCTGGACCTTCACGAGTCCGGCGTTCTCCGTGGGCGACTCGGGCATCTCTTACGTCTTGTACAGCCGCTCTTGCGACAACGGCGGCGACACCGCCGACACCGATTGCGCCAGCGTGAGCAAGCTGTCGAACGTCGAGACGGTTTTCGCGGTGGGCGTGAACTCCGTGACCTTCAGCGTGGACGCGGTCAACCCGCTTTCGGCCGTCACCACGCCCAGCCAGAGCCAGATCAACCGCCTTCCCACCATCTCGGGCACCGCCGCCGACTTCTCCGCGATCTCCCTCGTCGAAGTGGCCATCGCGAGCAGCCCCGGAGGCTCCTGCGCCGGCGGCTCGCCCGCGCCTGGTTGCCGCTGGTATTCGAGCTTCCAGGATAACTGGGTCGCTTTCGCGACCTATACGCCCACCACGGTCCAAGGCTCGCCGTGGTCCTACACGGTGCCGGCCACCGTCGGTTTCGTCAACTCGCGCGACTACGAGCTCATCCCCCGCGCGCGCGACTCGGTGGGCAACCAGGCCGAGGGCACGCCCCGCATCTTCACCTGGGACGTGTCCGCGCCGCTAGGCAACGTGTCCGTGCCCTCCAGCGGCACGGCGGTGACGGCCATCAACACCATCTCGGGCACGGCCTCCGACGCCTCTCCCGGACTGCCCAATCAGGCGGAAATCTTCATCCGCCGCGAGGGCACTTCCCTATATTGGGACCCTAACGGCGTGGCCGGCGGGGCCAACCAGTTCAACCCCTCCGGTACCCCCATCTGGTTCCTGCTGGCCGACAGCCCGTCGGACGGGTTGTGGTCCTACAACAGCGCGCCGGTGCCGTGGTCCAACGGCCTGCACTACGAGTTGAGCACGCGTATCCGCGACTTCGCCACTAACGAGACCGGTCAGCCGTCCCCGGGCGTGGCGGGCACCGGGGCCGCGGTCACGCCTGTGTATTTCGACGTCGAGCGGCCGACGGCCTCCTTCGTGAGCCCGGCTAACGGTTCATTCGTCAGCGCGCTCGCGACGCTGACGGGCACTGCCTCGGACCTGGGCACCGGCCTCAACGGGGGCCGGATGTCCGCCGTGTACGTGCACATGTACCGCCAGGGCCTCAACCAGACCTGGCGTTGGGACCTGGGCAGCTGGGAAGCCGGCGACACCGCGGCGTCCATCGCCGACCCCGCCGCCCAGCCGAACTACTGGCAGCCGGTGACCTACACGCCCCATCCGCAAGGCCCCTCCAGCGGCACATGGTCGCAGGCCGTGCCGTTCATCACGGGCAACTCGGGCGAGACCTTCCGCGTGGTGGCCCGGGCCAAGGACTGGACGACCTCGGTCCAAGTGACGCCTTCGACGGTGACCTTCACCCTCGACGAATACCAGGCCTCTCCCGAGCGCCCGTCCGCCTCCATCGGCTCGCCCGCCGGCGGCCTGCACACCCGCTCCACCTTCAGCTTCACCACGGGCAACTCCATCGACAACACCGGCGGCCGGCTGGCGACCGTGCGCGTCGTCTTGCGCCGGTTCATCGGAGCGACCACGGATTACTGGACCGGCCTCTCCTGGTCCGCCGTCGAACCGTCGCCGTGGCCCAACGCGGCGGCGGTGGACGGCACCTACGACTCCGACAGCGAGCCCTGGTCCTTCACCATGCCGCCGCCGGCGGAGTGGACCGACAACACGGGCTACGACCTGCGTTCCCAGGCCGTGGACCAGGCCGGGAACCTCTCGGTCATCTCCTGGTCCACGCGCGCCTTCGTCTACGACACCTACCGCCCCACGGCCACTATCACCGCGCCGGCCAACGGCGGCTTCATCTCCCAGGCCGGTCTCATCTCGGGCGGCGCGGTGGACACCGGCGCGGGTATCGTGGACTTCGTGCAGGTGCGCGTGCGCCGTCCCTCCGACGGCTTCTACCTGGACCTCTCGGCCGGTCCCAACGGCTCCTGGGTCGCGGGCGGCCCTGAAATCTGGAACAACGCGACCGTCTCGGGCACGGGCCCGTGGTCGTTCACGCTGAGCTCGGCCGCCTGGACGTCGGGTCTCACCTACGAGGCGCAGGCCCGCGGCATCGACCGCGCGACGGGCATGCAGGTCACCTACTCCAGCATCACCTTTTCCGCCGACTTCGCCAAACCGACCTCGGTCGTGACCTTCCCGACTAACGCCTCGTCGCCCGAATCCGTCACGACCCTCACCGGTACGGCGGCCGACACGGGCTTAGCCGGCGTGCGCAACGTGTTCCTCGCCTATTACCGGGTCTCGCCGGCCAACTGGTGGAACAAGACCACCTTGCTCTTCGACCTGCCCGACGCGCCGACGCCGCCCGAGGCGCCCAGTCTGGCGTCGAACTACTGGGTCGCCGTGAGCACCGACAACGGAAGCCCCGTCAACTGGACGGCGACGGGCGCTTCCTCGCCGACTTTCGCGGCCGGCGTCGCCTACCACGTGTTGTCGGCGCCTGATGACAACGCCTCCAACATCCAGGACCGCCCCGTCGCGCCGGCCGCCGGTACCAGCCGCATCATCTTCACCGCGCCGAGCCCGGCTTCGCAGATCATCAAGCCGGACGCGACCACGCCGCATTTCCGCGCGACGTTGGCGACGCTCTCCGGCACGGTCAACGAAGCCGCCACCGGCGTGCAGATTCGCGTCCAGGATATCACCGGCGCGCCCCTGACTTGGGACGGCTTCGTCTGGCAGCCCGGCGCGCTCAACATCTGGGTCTCGACGCCGCTGGCCGGTCGCGACTGGGCTTTCAGCATCTACCCCGCGAGCTACACCAGCCTCAACAAGTACCAGGTCGAGTCGCGCGCCACGCCCGGCCCCGAGGCGCCGCCCAAGGGCCCGCGCGAGTACCACATCGACGACGGCGTGCCGCTGGCCGCCGTGACCATGCCCGACGTCGCGTTTAAACGTTCTTTGCCCGTCCTTTTCGGCACGGCCAGCGACGACGCCGACGCGTTGGTGGGCGCGGCCAAAACCGTGTATTTCCGCCTCCAGCGCACCGAAATCGGCCCGCAATACTGGAACCCGTCGGTCTCCACCTTCACGGCCTCCGCGTCGGATTGTCTGACCTCGGTCGATGCGACCTGCCTCGTCCCGAACGTGGGCGCGCTGCCGGCCAACACCTACGGCGTCACGCACGCGAGTTTCACCGACTCCACGGCGTACGAGCCCGGCCGGGCCTACACCGCGACCATCGTCGTCAAGGACCGCGCGGGCAACGGCGTCACCGTCAACCGCGCCTTCACCTGGGACGTGACCGCGCCGACCTCCGGCATCACCTTGCCCAATGGCTCGACCCCGTTGCGCACCTTAGGCTCTCCCCAGATCGCGGGCACGGCCAACGACGACTTCGTGGTGCACGCCATCAGCGCGTCGGTGCGCTCGTTGCGCAACGGCCTGTGCTACAACCCGGGCACCTTGTTCTTCACCGAGACCTGCCCTTTCTGGATCGCGACCTCGAGCACGCCCGCCGCCGACTGGAGCCTGACCAACGCCGACCTCAACACCGCGCTGGCCACCTTTAGCACCTACTACACCATTCTCTCCCGCGCCTCTGACGTGGCGGGCAACGCGCAAACCGCTTTCGTGGCGGGCGTGTCCTCGCGCACCTTCTTCTTCGACGCGGTGCCCCCGACGACCGTCATCGCCTTCCCGGTCCAGGGCAACGCCTACCGCGGCGCGCAGCTCTCAGGCGTGAGCAACCCTTTCGCCGGCTCGGCGACCGATCCCGGCGCCCCGTTCAACTCGGGCGTGCGTCGCGTGGACCTGCGCCTCTCCTACGTCGCGGGCGCCGACACGTGGTACTGGCAGGGCACGGCGTTCTCCTCGGGCACGGGCGTGACGAACTCCGGTTGGTTCCCGGCCACCGACACCTTGTGGACGTCCATCGGGGCCGTCACGTGGCTCGGGGCGGATACCCAGTACCGCCTGGAGAGCCGCGCCGAAGACGCCTCCTTCCTTAAAGACGGCACGGTGTCCGGCAACGTGGGCGTCCCGGCCACGGTCGGGACCGACATCGTGGACTTCGTCGTAGACGATACCAACCCGCTGGTCGCGCTCACGGCGCCGGTGGGCGCCAACGTCTCCGCGCTGGCCGCCGTCTCGGGTACCGCCAACGGCGACCTCGCCGGGCTTTCGAAAATCGAGCTGCGGCTGCAGCGCGTCGGCGGCGACCCGGACGAGGACTGGACCGGCTCCTCTTGGACCGCGCTCAACGACCACTATTCGACGGCGACCTTCGCCGGCGCGTTCGGCGTCCAGGGCTGGAACTACGACGACCTCGTCGGCGCCTTCGCCAACGACCAGCAGTACCGCCTCTACCTGCGAGTGACCGACCGCGCCGGCAACGTGCGCTCGGCGCCCGGCGGGGGGGACCACACCTTCCGCTACGACGACAGCGCGCCGTCGTTGTCCATCTCCTTCCCGGCGGCGCCGCCCTCCTTGCCCCCGTATTCGAACAACGCCGAATCCACGCGCGTGAGCACGCACACGTGGGGCTTGGTCGCCGACGCGGGCGTCGTGCCCTCCGGGGTCAGCCAGGTCTGGGTCGCCATCGCCTCCGGCGCGGCCCAGGACGTGTGGTGGAGCGAGGCGACGCGTTCCTTCTCGGTGAGCCTGTCCACCATCCATTGGTCCACCCAGGTCTACCGCGCGGGGCAGGCGACCTGGGATTACTCCGTGCCCGAGCTGCAGGCCCAGCTCGCCGACGGCGTCAACTACACGGTTTTCGTTTACGCGCGCGACGTCGCGAGCAACACCGTCAACTTCTCCGTCGGCCTGCTGCCGACGGGGTCGGCCGCCGGCCAGACCCAGGCCTTCAAATACGACGTGAGCCGCCCCACGTCCACGGTCGCCGTGCCGGTCAACGGCTCGGACGTCAACACGTTGCCCTCTTTCTCCGGCACGTACCTGGAGACCGGCGCGGGCGTCTCCGGCGTCCTGCGCTCCTATCTCGCCGTGCGCCACAGCGAAGGCGCGTCGGCGCCGGTCGGCTGGTGGAACTGGAGCACGGGCGCTTTCGATCCCGGCATCGCCGACCCGCCGCCGCCGCCGCCGAGCGCGGCGTGGACCCAGGTCTCGAGCACGTCGGTGCAGGGCGTGACCTCCTTGGCCTGGTCCACGGCCGTGCCCGTCGGCATGCTCGAGTCGAGCGCGACCTACCGCGCCGTGACCGTGGCGCTCGACAACGCGTCGAACATCCAGCAGAACCCCGCGGCCGCCGGCGCGGGCGCCTCCTTCCGCTACGACACCGAGGTGCCCACGGCGACCATCACCACGCCGGTCAACGCCGTGTTCCTCAACGCCGCCGCGCTCGCCGCCATGACCGGCACGGCCAGCGACGCGCTCACCGGCGCCTCGGGCCTGCAGACGGTGCAGATCCTGCTCAAACTGCAGGACGACCAGTCCTACTGGAACGGCTCGGTCACCGGCGTCATCGCCACGGACTGGGACAGCACGCCGTCTAAATACACGCAGTGGCGCAACGTGACGGGGCTCGCCAACTGGAGCCAGGCCTTCCCGCCGCTGACGAACGCCGACTCGCGCGCCTTCCGCATCTGGGTGCGCGCTTCCGACCGCGCGGGCAACGTCAGCGCCACGCCCAGCAACGGCCAGCTCGACGCGAACCTCAACGCCGACGGCAACCCGGCGCGCGTGTTCAACTACGACAACGCCGCGCCCATCTCGCGCGTGACCTATCCGCCGGCCTACAGCAACTTCGCCCCGGCCGTCGTCACCGGCACGGCGGTGGACGCTTTCGCGGCCTTCAACCCCAGCGGCGTCAACGACGTGCGCCTGAAGATCCGCCGCTCCGACGGCCTGTACTGGAACATGTTCAGCGGCGCGCCGTGGGCCGGCGACCCCGGCTTCAGCAACAGCAGCCGCGTGAGCCTCAACCCGTGGACCTTCACGGCGTTCTCCGGCGCCTTCGAGGACGGCTACCGCTACGACGTCAACCCGCAAGGTCTCGACGCGGCCACCAACATCGAGAACGCCTACTCCACTTACACCTTCGTCGTGGACTTGACCACGCCCGTCTCGCGCGTGAACTGGCCCGCCGACGGCGGCTACGTCAGCTCCTCGGCGGTCACCGTGGTCGGCACGGCCGAGGACCGTTTCTGCTTCTTCAACGGCGGCCTGTGCGCGCCGGGCACGCGCGAGTTCGAGTCCGGCTTCCAGTCCTCCAGCGTGACCGTCGCCGTCGCCGAAATCGACGTCACCACCACGTGGTGGACGGGGACCGCCTTCGCCTCGGGCTCGCCCGTGTGGTCCACGGCCACCTTCGTCGGGACCTCGTCCGGCGTCTGGTCCTTCGCGCTGCCCACGGGCGCGTTGACCAGCAACCGCGTCTACAAGGTCGTTTCCCGCGCCAAGGACCGCGCGACCAACCAGGAAGTCTCGCTCACCACCAACACCTTCGTCTTCGATACCACGCCGCCCGTCTCCATCGCCACCGCGCCCACCGGCTTCAACGCCGGCGCGCCGGCCATCTACGGCACCGCGTCCGACGTCAACCCCGGCCAGCCCGCGGTCGTGCGCCTGACCATCTTCGAGGAGGCCTGCTCGGGCGGCACCTGTCACATCGGCCAGTACTGGAACGGCTACGCCTGGCAGCCCGCGCCCGTCGAGTTGTCCTCGGGCGTGGTCGGCGCCGTCGTCGCGCCGGGCGTGCGCCAGTGGGTCTATGACGCGACGACCACGGCCTGGGACAACCGCTCCACCTACACGGTCACGGCCCGCGCGGTGGACGTCATCGGAAACGTCGAGGCGGCGCACGGCTCCTTCGACGTCCGCTTCTACCTCCAATCGCCGGACGCGAACCTGACCTTGACCCAGCCGCCGGCGCCGGACCTCCAGCATTACGGCCCGAACTCCGCGGCGACCGTGAACACCGTCATCGGCACGGGCGTGAACATGCGCCTGGCCAGCGGCGTCGAGCTCGTCTTGCGCCGCCTCACCGAGCCCGCCAGCTACTGGACCGAAGCGACGACGACCTGGGGCAACGCGCCTGTGATCAACGCGGTCAACGTGCTCGCCGGCTCGCCGCAGAACTGGAGCCAGTCGTTCACCGCGCCGTACGGGGTGGACAACGCGTCCTACAGCGTCGCGGCGACGGCCATCAACGCCTCGGGCATCCCCGGCAACACCGATTCGCGCACCTTCATCTTCGACCGCATCACGCCGTTGGCGGCCGTGACCTCGCCTTCCGGCGTCGCCTGCGCGGGCGCGGGCGCCTGCTTGAACGCCCTGCCGGCGCTGGCCGGCACCGCGACGGACCCGGGCGCGGTGGTGGCGCAGTCCGTGGCGCAGTCCGGCGTCAAGTTCCGCCTCAAGAACAACGTGGACAGCCGCTACTGGAACGGCACGACCTTCCAGGTCGGCGTGTCGGAGTTCTCGCCCGGCGCCTTCGGCGGGACGACGCTGTTTAACTTCAGCTCGGCGACGCTCGCGGGCGCGGCCCTGCAGGACGGCGTGGACTACACGGTGTACGCGCACGCGGCGGACAAGGCCCTCAACGACCAGACGGTCGAGGCGTCGATGGCGAACTTCACCTTCGTCTTCGACACTTCGACCCCGGTCGGCCTCATCGTCCAGCCGTCCTCGGGCCAGGTGTACCTGAACCTGACCACCATCGGCGGCACCTCCTTCGACCCCGACGGCGTGTACGCCAACAACCGCAAGTCCGACGTCAGCAAGGTCGAGATCGAGATCTACGAGCCGTTCAACGACGTGTACTGGTCGGACGCGGGCCTGTTCAACCAGGGGCTCTCGTCGTTCAACGCGGTCGTGGGCACCGGCCCTTGGACCTACACCAACGCCGCGCTCACGACGGCGCTGGTGTCGGGCGAGGAGTACCGCATCACCGTGCGCGCGCTCGACTTCGCGGGCAACGTGCAGAGCCAGTTCACGGCGCCGCTCTCCAGCCGCACCTTCGCGGTGGACAAAGCCGCGCCTTTGGCCGGGTTCATCAAACCCGCCAACGGCCAGTCGTACCGCTCCAGCGATCTCACCGGCGGTTCCGCGCTCACCGGCACGGCCGCCGACGCGGAGGCTCCGCTTTACCCCGCCAACGACGCCCTGCAGAACGTGGAGACCGTCATCTGGTACCTCCTCGGCTCCACCAGCTACTACTACACCGGCGTCGTCAACCAGGCCCCGTCCTCCAACGGCACCAAGTTCTCCTCTAATACCACGGAGACGGCGCAGTGGCAGGTCATGACCGGCACCGATTCCTGGCGCATGTTGTTCGCGGCGGCCGACTGGATCAGCGACCGCCAGTATTACGCCAAGACCCGCGCCCGCGACCGCGCCCGCGACGTCGCCGGCGCCATCGTCGGCAACCAGTCGACGACGTTCACGCCCGGCGTGAGCCTGGTCCCCTTCATCGTCGACGACACCCCGCCCGTCAGCGTGGTCAACAACCCGCCCGCCAACGGCTTCATCCAGAACCTCGACGCGGTCTCCGGTACGTCCAACGCCGAGTTGTCGCAGGCCAACACCTACTACCTGAAGCTCTGGTACGTGGCGGGCGTGTCCAGCCACTACTGGACCGGCGGCGGCTGGGGCGCGGCCAACGTCCAGACCCAGCTGCCCGTGCAACTCACGGGTTCGACGGGCACGGTGGCCTGGACCTACCCGGGCGTCATCGTGGGCCACACCGCGCCGACCATCACCGAGGCCGACGGCACGACCTACGGCCTGGCCATCCAGGCGCGCGACAACGCGGGCAACCTCGAGGTGCCGACCACCAGCCACGTGACGCTCGACCGCGTCGGCCCGACCGTGAGCATCTCGACGCCGATGGTGTCCATGCCCGACTACGGCGCGGGGCGCCCGTTGGTCACTTTGCGCGGCACGACCAACGACTCGCCCGCGGGCACGCAGCGCGTCGAGGTGCAGATCGAGGACACCACCGACAACCTCAAGTGGGACGGCTCGGCTTGGGTGGTCGCGGGTTCGACCTTCCTCATCGTCAACGCGACCAATCCCTGGACCTTCGCCGCGCCGACGTGGATCGACAACAAGCAGTACCTGCTCACGGCCCGCGCCTACGACCTGGCGGGCAACGTGAGCGGCGTGACGCCCGTCGTCAGCTTCAAATACGACGTGAACAAGCCCTCCACCACCATCGCGGTTCCGGGCCAGCTCTTCTACCCGCTGGGCCAGCCCACCGTGCTCTCGGGCACGGCGGTGGATTGGTTCAACGGGGCGGGCGTCAAGTCCGGCCTCCTGCGCGTCGAACTCGCCATCCGCGAGTCCGACGGCGACTACTGGGACGGCAGCGTGGCCTTCACGCCGGTGCCCAACTACCGCCGCGTTTCCACGACCACGGCCGACCCCGCGGCCTGGCAGTACCCGCCGTCGAGCCCGGCCGGCGACGTGTTGCCGCCCTGGCTGGACACCGAGGTCTACACCGTGCGTCTGCGCGCCGTGGACAAGACGGGCAACGTCGAGAACCCCGAAATCGTCTACTCGTTCACCTACGACGCCCAGGCGCCGACGACGACCATCTCCTCGCCCATCGACGACAGCTACGCCACGGCCTTCACCTTGTCCTCGGGCACCTACCAGGAAGCGACCTCGACCCTGGCCCAGATGTACGTCGCCGTGCGCGAGAACCTCACCCTCAACTGGTGGAACGGCACCGCGTTCGCCCCGTTCGGCGGGGCCTCCTGGCGCCCTGCCGCTGTGCACGTCTCGTCGTGGACGTTCACCGACGCGGCGCTCGCGGCCGACATCGCCTCGCGCGCGCAGCCGCGCACGTACACGTTCTACGCGCGCGGCATCGACGGCGCCGGCAACGAGAACCGCGGCGGCGCCGAGCCGCTGACGCCCGGCAACGACCTGCGCGTGGACTATTTCGCGCCGACGTCGGGCTTCACCCATCCGACGAACGGCTCCGGGCTCGCCGCCGGCGCTACGCCGATTACGGGCACCGCCGACGACCAGAGCACGGCGGGCACCCAGGGCATCGGCATGGCTCAGGTCCAGCTCGCGGTGTCGCGCGAGACCTCCTTGGGCGTGAGGACCTACTGGGACCTCATCTCCTGGGTCGGCGCCGACCAGGGCTTCAACGTGCCGACGACCTTGCTGGGCGGCGCGCAGACCATCGCGCCCTTCCAGAGCCAGCCCGCCAACATGCCCGAAGGCGCCTTCGCGGACGGCTACCGCTACCGCATCGTGGCGCGCGCGCGCGACCTGTTCTCCTTCACCGACGCGGTGTACTCCACGACTACCTTCGTCATGGACCGCTCCACGCCCACGGCCACCATCCTGCGCCCCGACCGGCCGTTCGTCAGCACCAACACCTTGAGCCTCTCCTCGGGTTCCTTCACCGAGCCCCTGGTCGGCGGCAACATCCCCTCGGGACTCTCCCAGGTACGCGTGCAGATCGAGGACGTCTCCGATTTGACCTCGCCGGCGCACGCCATCCCGCTGTGCGGCGGCGTCTGCCGCTGGTGGGACGGGGTGGGCGGCAACTGGCAGTCCACGCCCATCGACTTCCCGGCCACGGTGTTCCAGACCTCGTGGGTGGTCACCAACTTCCCGACCGGCACCGGCCTGCAGTCGCTGGTGCACGGCGACCTGTCGCCTAACGGCCGCCAGTACGCCGTGCGCGTCATCGCCACCGACTTGGCCGGCAACGCCGGAGCCTTCCCTAACTACTTCGCCGCGGTCTCGACCATCACCTTCGACGGCACGCCGCCGACCTCCGGGGTGACCGTCCCTGCCGGCCCCGACAACGCGACGACGACGTCTTTGGCCTCCATCACCGGCACGGCGAGCGACGCGCTGGTCAACGCCTCTTCCTCGGCCGTACGCTTCACCTATCTCAGCATCCAGAACGACGCGTCCAACGGCGGCGACCCCAACGCCGGCAAATACTGGGACGAGTCGCTCGGCGGCTGGGGCCCGCCCAGCGGCCCGGCCATCTGGAACCCCGCCGTGTACAACCCGGGCACCGGCGAGTGGGCCTTCTCCTCCGGCTCGCTCGACGTCAACCTGCGCAACCTGTCGTTCTACATCATGATCTCCAGCGCCGTGGACAACGCGGGCAACGTGCAGACCCCGCTGCCCATCGCCGGCACGCCCGGCCGCCGCCGCCTGCAGTTCCAGCCGCCGCCGGCGGTCACGGCCATCACGGCGCCCGTCAGCCTCGCGCACTACAACCAGCTCGCGGGCATGCAGGGCACGGTCAACGTCAACACCGTCTCGCTCAAGTTCGAGCTGCGCCGCCTGGACGGCAACGGCAACCTGTGCTGGGGCGACGCGGCCTACGGCTGGGTGGACTGCGCCGTGGACGCCGCCACGGCCACGCGCCGCCTGTTCCCGGTCGCCGGCAACTGGGGTTACCCGCCCGTCGGGGAATCCCTGCCGAACTGGAGCACGGTCAACAACACGTCTTTCACGGTCAAGACCATCGGCGTCAACCTCGCCGGCATCGACGAGCTCACGCCCCCGCAGGTGAACTTCTACATCGACCTCTCCTCGCCCACGTCCTCGGTGAGCTTCCCGGTCAACGGCAGCTTCGTCTCCACCTACCCCACGCTCGGCGGCGGCACGACCGACTTCCTGTCTTCCACCGTCGGCGCGGGCATTAAGGACCCCAACGGCGTGCGCCTGCGCCTGCGCCGCCTCGACAACAACTTCTACTGGGACCACATCGCCAGCACCTGGGTGGCCGCGGTCACCCCGACGACGGCGACCTACCTCGGCGGCTCCAACTCCTGGAGCTACGTATCGAGCACGCCGACTTTGACCTGGATGAACGGGCTGACCTACTCGCTCGACGTGTTCGCCGAGGACCGGGCGCAGGGCGCGGCCAGCGGCAACACCGAGGTCCCGGCGGCCGCCATCACCTTCGGCTTCGACTCGACGCGGCCGCTCGTGGGCATCGTCGCGCCGACCAACCCGCCGGCGCGCCACGGCTTGACGACCTTGGCGACCGTTTCGGGCACGGCCTCGGCCACAGCGCCCAACGTCGTGCGCAAGGTCCAGCTGCGCGTGTTCAGCGAGGCGGGCAGCCAGTTCGCCAACCCGGCCTCCGGCCTGGCCTTCAACCAGCCCGACGGCGACCTGGCCTGGTTCGACGCCACGCACGCGGGCTCGTGGACGAACTGGACGGTCTCCAGTGGCGTGCCCTACGTCAACGGCTCGACCTACACCTTGGTGGCGCGTTCGGAGAACGGCGCGGGCACCTACGCCGTCCCGTATTCGAGCGTCGTCGTGGTCTACGACAACCTGGCCCCGCAAAGCGGCGTGACCGTGCCCGCCGCCGGCGCGGTCGTCAACGCCCTGCCCACCATCGGCGGCACCGTCTCCGACTTGCCGCCCGGCAACCCGGGCCTGGTGCCCACCATGCGCCTGCGCTTCAAGCGGCTCTCGGACAACGCCTATTGGGACGGCGCGCCCGGCGCGGGCGCCTGGCAACCCGCCCTGCAGACCTTGTCCGGCGCCCAAGGCGTGGCGGCGGCGGTCCCGACCTGGAGCATGGCCGGCATCAACCTGCCGACCGCGCTCGACCTCACGTCGGGCGCCTCCTACTACCTGACCTCCTCCGGCGTCGACAACGCGGCGGGCGGCGGCAACGCCGAGTCGTTCGACACGCCGCGCGGCTCCACTTTCACCTACGACGTGACGCCGCCTTTCGCCGCGGTGCTCTCGCCCATCGACGGCAGCTTCCGCAACTCCGTCCCGTCGGTGTCCGGCGTCTCCGCCGACAACATCGCGGTCTCCACGGTCCAGCTGTCCGTGCAGAACACGTCCATCGCCGCGCCCAACTGCTACGACTCCGCGCTCAACGCGTTCACGGCGGTCTGCCCCGCCTGGTTCGGCGCCAAGGGCTCCACGGCGACCTGGAGCTTCCCGTTCGCGTCCCAGCCCTGGACCCAGGCGCACGTCTATATCATCCGCTCCTCGGCCACCGACCTCGCGTCCGTGGCGCAGCTCGCGCTCTCCTCGGCGTCGTTCACCTACGACGTCGTGGTGCCGACCGCGGCGGTCAACGCGCCCGTGGCCGTCGGCGCCTTGAGCCCTCTGGTCGCCGCCATCTCGGGCACCGCGCAGGACGCTCCGTCGGGCATCGGCCGCCTGCGCCTGGCCCTGTCCTCGGCGGCCGGGGCGGGGGTGGTACGACGGCGCGTCCTTCAACGGCGCCTTCGAGACGTATTTCACCACCAGCAACTACGCCTTCGGCGCGCCCGACACCTGGGACTGGACCTATCCCGCCTTGACCAACGGCCAGGCCTACGTGCTGCGTTCCACGGCCACGGACCGCGCGGGCAATTCGCGCGCGCAGGACTTCGCCTTCACCTTCGACTCGGCCGCGCCCGCGGCGACCATCTCCGACCCGCTGCAGGCCGGCTTCAAGGGCGCGAACTTCGCCATCGCCGGCGGCTCCTCCGACCCCGACCCCGACGCGGGCGGCCCGTTGTCCGCCACGGGCGTCTCGACCGTGGCGGTTTCCATCGAGCGTTTGGGCACCAATCTCTGCTACGTGTACGGCGGCGCGTTCACCGCGCCCTGCCCCAACTTCATCGCGGCCGCGGGCGCGCCCGGCGCCTGGACGTTCACGGCCAACCCGAACCCGTACACGAGCGGCGTCAGCTACGTCGTCGCGGCGCGCGCGACCGACAACGCGGGCAACGCGCAGTCGGCCTTCGTGCCGGCGACGAGCTCGGTGACCTTCACCTACAACACGGCGGTGCCCACGGTCGGCGTCACCTTCCCGGCGCAGGCGCGCCATCGCAGCCTCACGACGCTTACCGGCACGGCCGCCGACGCCGTGCCGACGGCGCTCGGCCAGGTGCAGGTGCGCGTCCTCCAGCAGACCGGCCTCACGCGGTACTTCAACGTCGGCACCGGCTTCTTCGACATCCTGCCGGCGGCCGGCGACACGGCCTGGCTGCAGGCGGCGTCGGCGTCGGTCCCGTTGTGGACCACTTGGACGTTGTCGAGCGGCACGCCGTTCCAGAGCGGCACGCAGTACCGCATCGAGGCGCGCGCGCGCAACCAGTCCGGGACCTACTCGGTGCTCTACGCCTCGCAGACGGTCATCTTCGACACCGACCCGCCCGTGACCGACGTGCGCCTGCCCGTGGTGCTCAGCACCGTCTCCTCTCTCCCGAGCATGTTCGGCACGGCCAACGACGTCGCCGGCGCCTTGCCCGGGACGGTCGACGACGTGCGCCTGCAGCTCGTGCGCCTTTCCGACGGCTTCCGCTGGGACAGCGCGAACTGGGTGGCGGGCGCGGCGCAGATGACGGAGAACGAGGGCATCGTCGTCCACCAGACGAGCTGGACCCTCGTCACCAACCTGCCGGCGGCCAATAACCTCCCGTCGGGCCTCCAGCACGGCTCGTCCTACTACGCGACCACGTCCGGCCTCGACGACTCCGTCGTCGGCGGCAACGCCGAGGCCTTCTTCATCCCGGCGCGCGCGTCCACCTTCACCGTCGATCTCGTCGGCCCGGACGTGGGTTTCCAGGCGCCGGCCGACGGCTCGGTGCTCGCGAGCCTGGCGAAAATCCGCGGCACCGCCGTGGACGCGCTGGCCGGCGTCACGGCGGCCTCGCAGATCGAGGTCGCCATCGGCGAGCTTAGCCCCGGCCTGGGCTGCTGGGACGGCAGCGTCTCGCCGGGCACTTTCACTCTCGTCGGCTGCCCCATTTATTATCCCATCACGGGCCCGCGCAACGGCACCTTCGTCGGCGGCGTCTGGGACATGGACGCGCCGTTGCTCACCACGCAGCACACCTACCGCGTCTGGGTGCGCGCGCGCGACAACGCCGTGCCCGTCGCCAACGTCAGCTCGGCGGGTCAGATCTCGACGACGACGTTCTCCTTCAACACCAGCCTGCCCGCCGTCGCGTTGACCGCGCCTCCGTCCTTGCCCGCGGTCGGCGGCAACCGCTCGGCCGCCTTCGGCATCGTGGGCACGGCGGCGGAATCCTTCGGCGTGACGGCCGCTTCGGTGGCCTACCAGGAAGCCGACTCCGGCATGTGGCACGACAACGTCTCGGGCACCTTCTCCGCGACGACGCCGGTGTGGCGCCCGACCGTGTTGTCGGGCTCGGCGCCGAACTACACCTTCACGGCGACCCCGCCGGCGCTGCCCGCGTCCTCGGGCCGCAACTACAACATCCTGCCCAAGGCCATCGGCTCCACCGGGCTCGAAGGCGTCGGCGCCGCCAACACCGTCAAGTGGGACACCTCGCTGCCCGCCTCCGGCGTGAGCGTGCCCGCGCTCGCTGCGTTCGGCAACGCCCTGCCGTCCATCTCCGGCACGGCGTCGGACCCGGGCGGCGCGGCCTCGGGCGTGTCCGGCACCCAGGTCCAGATCCGGCGCGACTCCGACAACATCTGCTGGAACGGCGCGGCGTGGTCGGCCAACTGCTCGACCGAGGCGTCGTGGCTGTCGCCGTCGGCGGGTCTGGCCTGGAGCAAGAACACGCAGCTCCCGCCGCCCAACAACCTGCCCTCGGGCCTGCAGGACGGCGAGCGTTACGACATCGCCTCGCGCGCCTTCGACTTCGCGGCCAACACCCAGACCGCGCTGACGACGAACATCTTCCGCTTCGACGTGTCCTCGCCCACGGCTTTGGTCCAGCTCCCCGGAAACGGGGTGCGCTACAACACGTTGCCGCTGGTCTCCGGCACCGCGCAAGACGTGTTGCCCGGCCGCTTCAACGTGACCTTCCCGCAGGTCCGCATCCACGACATCGCCATCAACCAGTACTGGGTGGACGGCACCGGCTGGGTCAACTCTGGCTTCCCGGGCTTCCCGGACCTCTGGAACGTCGCCTTGGATTCCTCCAGCACCGGCGGCGTCTTCACCTGGCGCTACGACGCCTCCGCGGTCGTCTGGCCCGACCGCAGCGCGCAGTTGCGCGTCGAGGCGCGCGTGGCCGACGCGGCGGGCAACTATTCCTACGCCTCCTCGACGTTCAGCTTCGACGCGACCCGCCCCGCGTCGGTCGTGACCTACCCGACCGCCGACGGCCAGACTTTCTCGTCCATGACGTCCATCTCGGGCACCTCCTCGGACATCACCTCCAACGTCGCAGACGTGAAGGTCAAGATGTGGTACGTCACCGGCCCGACGACCTACTACTGGAGCCCCGCGGCGCCGCATTGGGGAGCCGGCAACCCCAACGACTTCTACTCGATCAACTCCGCCGGCGGACCGCCCGCCGTCAACAACCCGTGGGCGTACGACTCCGTGCAGAACCCCGATTTCGCCAACCCCGGGACCCTCAACTACGCGTGGAAAGAGGGCACGCACGACGGCGCCAACGGCAAGACGTTCCACGTCGTGACGCAGGCCGTTGACGCGGCCGGGAACGTCCAGGCGGCTCTCTCGACGCGCACGTTCCGCTTCGATAACGTGCCGCCGCTTTCGGGCCCCGTGGTCCCGATTCCGGACTCGTCGTATAACAGCCTCACCGTGTTGTCGGGCACCTCGGTGGACGCCGAGAACACCGTGGCCGCCGTCGCGGTCTCCATCTTCGAGGAGGAGACGTCCCGCTGGTTCGACGGCACCGGCTTCGCCGTCGGCCCGCAGGTCTGGCTGCCGGTCCTGCCGGCCAACCTGTTCCCGTCGTCTTGGACCTTCGTCAACGGCTCGCTGGCCTACACGCCTTCGCGTCACTACGTCGTGCGCTCCTCGGCCACCGACAGCGTGGGCAACCGCCAGACCGCCTCCGGCTTCGCCCGCTTCCTCTTCGACACCGCCGAGCCGACCTCTTCTGTGGTCAACCCCGCGAACCTAACCACCTACGACGACACCAAGATCGTCATCGGCAACTCTTCGGACCCGGGCTTCACCAGCGGCATCAACGGCACGGGCTCCGGCGTGTTCCCTTCTTTGGGTTGGCATCAGGGCGCGCCGGAAGTCATGGTGTTCCGCGATACCGCGCCGCTCGTCACCGGCGGCCCCGTGCTCTTCGGCGGCTGGGACGACACCGGCTACTTCTGGAACGGCTCGACCTGGGTGGCCGCGGCTCCCGTCGTGGCCAGCCCGCCCTGGGTGCCGGCGTCTTTCACGGACTCTTTCGGCGGCTGGCAGTACTCCGGGCTGGTCTGCCCGGCGCCCAACCCGTTGGGCCTGCCTTGCTGGACGCGCGGCGACCCGTATATGACCTGGTCGCGCGTGCGCGATAACGCCGGCAACCTGCAGACCGTCGTCGCCTCGGGTCCGCGCTTCTTCATCTCGGGCATCGCGCAGAGCTTCTCGGTGGTCGTCTCCTCCGACCCTTCCACCGTGGGCAACGACATTCAGATCACGGTCACCGCGCGCGACGGCCCGGGCGGCTCGGGCGGCGTCGCCTCCAGCTACAGCGGGAGCGTCAACTTCGCGATGATCGACGGCTCCGGCGGCCCCGAGAGCATGGACACCGACTTTGTCGCCGACAGCCTCTACGGCCTGCCTTCGACCTACCCGTACACGACCGGCGTCGGCGGCGACAACGGCGTGAAGACCTTCAGCATCCGCATGCGCAAGGCCGGCGGCCGCCAGCTGCGCGTCCAGCAGACCGACAACCCGGCGCTGTTCGGCACGCTCAATTTCACGACGCACCGCGGGCCCGCCAGCCGCGTCCAGCTCATCGCTGACGTGGATTCCACCTGCACGGCCGGTCCCGGCCAGCGCCCGGGCCCGGGCGTGGTGACGCCTGGCTCCGAGGGCCGCCTGGGCACACCGCGCACCTTCGTTGCGGGCCAGACCGTCAAATACTGCGCGCGGGTCACCGACGACTTCTATAACCTCTACGTGGACTCGTCCGCCACCGTGTACGTGAGCGACGGCGACAGCAACAACGACGCCTTCGCCCCGGGCAACGACCGCTTCGTGGTCGTGCCGGGCTCGACCACGTTCGACTGGACCTTCGTGACCGCCAGCGTCGGCGGGCAGGTCGTGCAGTCCACGGGCGCGGGCGTCTTCCCCAACGCCTCCAACCCCGCCTCGCCCGTGACCGTGGTCGGCCAGCCGGCCGACCGTCTCGTGGCCGTGTTGCCCGGCGAGACGCGCGTGCAGGGTAAATTCTCGGTCGCGCCGTTGGGCAAGTCCGGCGTCCCGACGGAGACCTTCGCCGGTTCGACCTACACGGTGCGCGTGTACGCGGTGGACTCGTTCTACAACGACGACGTATCGGTCGCCTTCGCGGTCCGCGCCGACCTTTTCCCCGACCAGCACAGCTCCTCCTACACCCAGACGCTCCAGCTCGGCACGACCGACTTCGCCTTCCACCCCGTGGTCGCCGGGACGCAGAGCGTCCAGGTCCAGGCGGCGGCGCTGCCCGCCGTGACCTCGTCTTACATCTCGCCGAGCGCCTTCACGGTCTGGTGGTCCACGCCGACCAAGCTGCAGCTGCTCGTGGAAGGCCAGGTCGCCGCGCCGGGCCTGGCGCCGTTTAATTCGAACCCGACGTCGGGCGGGCGCTCGGTCACCGCCCCGGCCACGCTCACGGCGGGCGTGACCACGACAATCCGCGTCAACGTGACGGACTCCTGGTACAACGTCGTGCAGGGCACGACGCCCTTCATCCCGCTGACGGGCGACATCGTCATGCCGCTGGTCAAGCTGGACTTCCTCAACGACCCCAACATCCAGGGCCGGGCGTTGGCGCCCAACCCGTACCAGCGGACCTTGGTGGCCGGCACGACCACCTTCTCGTTCCCGCCGGTGACGCGCAACGCGGGCCTGCAGCTGCGCGCGGCCGACACCACGGCCACGGGCACCGCCTACAGCACGGACACGGTCTCAGGCATCACGGTCCAGGCCAATACGCCCATCGCCCTGCTGACCTTGCTGCCCGGCGAGAGCTTCGAAGAGGGCACGGTCGCCGGCAAGACCGGCGCGCTTTCGACGCTCACGGCCGGCCAGTCTTACAACGTCACCGCGCGCGCGGTGGACCTCTACAACAACCGCGCGGTGGACGGACGCCAGGTCCGCCTGGACGTCAACGACATCTACGCCACCGTGCCCGCGCCGCAGCCGCTCGCCTTGGGCCAGGCCATCTTCACCGGTTTCCTGCCCAGCGCGGCGACGGGGAATATGACGGCGACCATCGCGGACGACGACGTCTTGTTCCCCGTGCTCTCGAGCCAGACGGTGGCGGGCGTGAGCGTCATCCCGAACACGCCCGACCGCATGATCGTCGCCCTGCCCGGCGAGAGCCTCGTGCCGGGTAAAACCATCGCGCCCTTCGGGGTGGGCGGCGTTCCGTCCATCTCGACGGCCGGCGTGTTCTTCACGGCGACGGCGTACGCGACCGACTCGCGCTACAACGTGGTCGCCGGCGTCAACAAACCCGTCATCGTCGCGACGTCCGACGACCCCTTCGCCCCGAGCGTCGGCAGCTTCGCGATGGTCGGAGGCGCGGCGAGCATCGCCAACGTGCTCCTGCGCACGGCCGGCACGCGCGTGCTCACGGCGACCGACGGCGGGGGCGGCGGGCCGGCGCTGACGGCCGGCGTCTCCGGCGGCCTCACGCTCAACCCCAACTCCACCACGCGTTTGCGTGTGCTCACTCCCCTGGAGACGCGTGTGCCCGGCTCCACGACCAACGGTCGCACCGGGTCCGCCTACAGCACCTTGGCCGGCTTCTCCTTCAACGCCGTCGTGGACCTGACCGACGCCTTCTGGAACCTCACTCCGGGCGCGAGCCAGGAGATCCGCCTGGTCTCCGATGACCCCTTCGCGGTCATCATCCCCACGACCCAGGTGGTGACGACCTCGGCCACCTACGCCGTGACGCTCAAACGCGCGGGCTCGACCTTGCTGCGCGCCGAGATGGTCAACACCGTGCCCGTCTTCGGGCCCGTCGTCTCGGTGGACACCGCCACCGCGGTCAACGTCCTGCCCGGCGTGCCCTCGCGCCTGCTGACGCGCCTGCCCGGTGAGGCGTTCAGCCAGGGTTCGCCCACCGGCAAGAGCGGCGTGCCGTCGCAGCAGCAGGCCGGCGCGTCGTTCTCCATCCAGGTCGGCGTCGTG
This sequence comes from uncultured Elusimicrobia bacterium, assembly GCA_965283875.1. Classification (GTDB taxonomy): domain Bacteria; phylum Elusimicrobiota; class Elusimicrobia; order UBA1565; family UBA9628; genus GWA2-66-18. The sequence continues at coordinate 1,957,229 of CBDIQC010000001.1, forward strand.
GACGCCTTCTTCAACCTCGTCACCGGACGCGCCGCGGACGTGAAGGTGCTCACGCCGACCGACGCTTACGGCTTGTTCGTCTCCACGGTGGGCATCAACACGCTCGCCGGCATCACCCCGCCCATCAACGTGACCTTGCGCCGCGCGGCCACGGGGCACTACCTGTCGGCCGACGACTTCGGCTCCTCCGGGCTTTCCTCGGACCCGCAGTCCTCCACCTTCACCGTCATCCCCGACCTGCCGATGGGCCTGCAGTTGCTGCTACCCGGCCAGACCGCGGTGCCTGGAAGCGGCGACTACCCCAACGGCGGCGTCACCGGGACCATCTCCACGCGCACGGCGGGCGCGCCCTTCACCGCCACGATCAACCTCGTGGACCGCTACATGAACCCGACGTCGGCGGCCGGCTTCCCGTTCGTGTACGCCGCGACCAACGACGCCTTCGACGTGGACCCCTCGACGCTCCCGCTGGCGGGCGGCACGGTCCCGCTGGGCCTCAACCTGGTCACCAAAACGGCCACCGCGTTGGTGACCGCCGCCCCGCGCGCCTTGCCCGGAGACCTCGTCTGCACGGCCAACGCGCCCACCAACATCTGCCGCGCCGAGTCGCCGGCCGCCGTGGCCGGCCCGTTCAAGGTGTTCGCCTCCACCGCGGTCGGACTGTTCGTCACCGTGCCGGGCGAGACCTTCCGCCCGGGCAAGTGCGACTACCTGCCCGGGTCGGTGTGCCGCGTGCTCGCGCCGGCGGAAGGCTCCGCGGGCAAGGACGGCACGGCGTCGGCGTTCACTCTCACGGTGCCGGCGACCTCGCTGAACGCGGACGTGTGGCTCGTGGACCAGTTCTACAACCCGGTGAGCGACAACGCCGGCCCGACGCAGGACACCAACCCCGTGGCGGTGATGCCCACCGTGGCGCTCAACTTCCCGGCCGACGCGGCGGCGGCGATTCCGGCGTCGCAGTCCTTGTTCCAGGGCAACTGGACCTTCGGCGTGACGCCGCTGACGTCCTCGACGACCTGGTCGGTGCGCGTCGCGACGACCGCCGCCTCGGCCTCGACTTTCAACGCGGCGAGCTCGGCGCTGTTCCCGGTCCACCCGGGCCCGGCGCACCACCTGCACTGGCTGGGCCTGCCCGCGACGGTCGCGGCCGGCTCCTCTTTCAGCGGCGCGCTCAGCGCGCACGACCAGTACCACAACCTGCTCTCGACCGGCCCCAACGCCTACATCGCGAACGTGACCTTCGCCGCCGAGATCTTCGGCGGCAACCAGGACCCGGAGTTCACGCCCACCAACAACGTCACGTTCTCGTCATCGACGGACCAGGGCCAGCGCACGCTGACGAGCTTCGGCAAGCTCAAACGCGCGGGCTCGCGCTGGCTGCAGGCCTTCGAGACCTCCTCGCCCGGCGTCAACAGCGAGGTCGCCGGCTTCTCGGTGCGCCCGTTCATCACCGTGACCCCCGGCACGCCCGACTCCATCCGGGCGGACGCGACCATCATCAACGACATCAACGTGTCGGTGGGCTCGCTGGTGCCCAACAACCCGGGCTTCACCGACATCCGCGGCCAGCTCACGGACTCCTTCGACAACCCCATCACCTCCACCCAGACGGTCTACGTCGAGGTCACCGACATCGTGGGCGCCCCCGGGCATCTCGAGGTGGACAACGGCGCCGGCTACGTCAACGTGGGCCTCTCCACGCGCATCGTCTCGGACCTCACCGGCGCGGTCGGCGTCTCGACGCCGACCATCCGCTACTACGTCTCGTCGGTGGCGGGAGACTCCGCCCGGGTCTGGATCGGCACCATGACGGCGCCCGTGGACCGCACGTTGTTCATCTCCGCCAAGAAGAACATCACGGGCAGCTTGACGAGCGTCGGCGGCTTGCCCAGCAGCCTCGTGTTCCTGAGCACGCCCACCGCCGCCCTCGTCGGAATCAACGACGTGCCCGGCGCCGGCGGCCAATACGTCGTCCAGCGCCGCGACGACTTCGGCAACGTGACGCGCCAGGGCCCCACGACGGTCCTGCTCGACCTCGTGGCGGGCGATAAGACCGTCCACGCCAGCCGCGGCTACACCATGGGCCTGTTCGGCACCACCGGCGACTACGGCTTCCGCGACTCGGGCAACAGCGTGTTCATCAATTCGCTGAGCATCGCCGACGGCCAGACGGGCGCCGAGGTGCCGTTCCGCTTCCACAGCCGCATGACCTCCTACTCCGGCCCCGGCCCGTCCTCCAACACGGCCGAGGGCGGCCGCCCGGGCCTGTGGACGGTGAACCTCTTCCTGCCCGGCCCGACCTTGGCGCTGACGCACCAACTGCGCATGGACCCCGACGCGCCGAAGAAGGTCGGCTTCGCCAACCCCGAGCGCACCGAGGTGGCCGGCCGCGTCGTGGACTTCGGCTCCACGCTGGCGCGTTTCACGGTCCAACTGCAGGACCTGTTCTCCAACCCCGTGGTCTCGACGCAGAACTTCGTCGTCACGCTCGCGACGCAGACGCGCGTCGCGTCGCGGCTCAACGACTACGTGGGATTCTCGCGCTCGAGCGAGGCCATCCCGGGCACGCGCGTGAGCGCGCCCGCGTTCCTTACGTCCACGACGACCGTGGACATCCCGCTGGGGCAGTACTTCGCGACCTTCTACTACCTCGACACGACCGCCTCGGTAAACTACGACCTGTCCGGCGGCACCAAACCCATCCTCGAGATCGCCTCGCCCGGCCTCTTCTCCGCTCAGCAGGGCGTCTACATCGCTCCGGACACCATCGACCGCATCGCTTTCTCGCAAGGCGCCGGGCAGACCTTGCTCGCCGGCGCGACTTCGGCGCTGATGATCGCTCAGACCCGGGACTACTACGGCAACGCGTCGCCCCTGTTGCCGGGCCAGGACCTGGGCACGGGGTTCGTGCAGCTTAAGCTGGTCACCGACTCGTCGGGCTTCGTGCAGTTCTCCACGCCGGCGACCGGCGCCTTCGTGAGCTCGACGGCCGTCGCCTACCTCCCGGTCAACCGCTCGACCGTGACGTTCTACATGATCGACACCTTGCTCACCGCGCCGGGTTCGACGCACACGCTCGCCGCGCTCGGCGTGACCTACCCGACCTGGGCGGTCGGCTACTCGAGTTACGCGGTGATACCCGGTCCGCCCGCGCAGATTGGCTGGGCCACGCCGCCGCGCCGCCTTACGGCCGGCACGACCAACCAGATGGAGCTGGGCGTGCCCACCAACACCGTCGTCGCCGCCCAGCTGCTTGACAGCTACGGCAACGTCACGTCCAGCGGCTCGACCTACATCATCCGTTACACGAGCGTGCGCGACACCGTCTACGCCGGCATCGACCCGTTCGCGACCATCGTGGCCACGAGCCCGTCGGCGTTCTGGACGAACATCTTCACCAGCCAGCTCGACGTGATCGTGCCCGGCGGCGCCGGCGTCTCCCAAGCGCCGATGTACTTCTGGGACACGTTGGCGGGGGGGACGACCATCATGGCGCAGGCGTACCTCAGCGGCCTGCCGGTGTTCGCCTCCACTTCGCAGGTCCACCGCATCACGCCCGGCCCTGCGTTCTACCTGACGGTCAACCATCCCTACACCACGTCCAACCCGCTCCCGGTCGGCGTGCCCGGCGTGTTGTCCATCAAGGCGCGCGACCTGTTCGGCAACCCCGCGGCGGGCGACCCCGACAACGGCAACTACTTCACCAGCGTCGTGAACTTCGCCTCCTCGGGCTCGACGTCCACCGTCACGCTCATCGACCTCATCTCGGGCGACACCTACCACGCCTTCACGCCCGCCGAGGCCGGCGAGTTCAACAACGTCGGCCTCGTGGACCAGATCGTCGAGGTGCTCAACGTCCGCGCCACCGACACGACGAACGCCTCGGTCTACGGCCACACCAACGACGGCGCGCGCTCCGGCCTGCCCTCCAACCCCGGCGTGCGCTCCGACGGCGACGTCGTCTTGGCCGGCGTCGTGGTGACGCCCGCCGACGTCGCGCCCGAGTCCACGCCCCCGCCCAACGGCCCCATCCCGCCGCTGAAGGTCGCGCTCGGCGTCAGCAAACGCACGCTCAACCAGGGCGACGGCAACACGTCCGCTTCGCCCGACCCCATCGCGATGTTGCGCATGAACATGCGCATCACGCCCACCGGCGCGCCCTTCAACGCGGACCTGCGCTCGATGCGCGTGCAGAGCCGCGTCGCGGGCAACCTCGACAACACGAAGATCACCGAGTTGGCGCTTTACCGCGACGACCCCAGCTCTCCCAACGGCCGCTTCGACCCGCTCTCCGACGTGTTCCTGGCTTCCGGCGCCTATAACGGCGCGGGCTCGTGGTTCTTCGGCTCGGCGCTGTTCGGTCAGCCCTTCCTGGACGTCGCCTACCCGGGCGGCGAGGTCACGCTCAACAGCACGCAGGACAAGTTCTACTTCTTCACCGTGCGCGTCGCTTCCTCGGGTTTCGCCTCCGGCGAACTGCCCGCGTCCTTCGGCCTGGAGATGGTCGGCCCCTCCAACATCACCTTGGCCCCGGGCGCCCCGGTGGGCGTCGCGGCCAACAACTTCGCCGTGCGCACCGCGACCTCCTCGGTCGAGCGCGAGCCCGCGCAGATCAACGTCCAGGCCGAGGACATCAACGCCTGGTGGCAGCCGCCGCTGCTGACGGTTTCTTCCTACGCCTACGTCAACCAGGGCACCCCGAACGTCGGCGTCCTGAAGCTCAAGATGTGGACCGACGCCTTCTCCGGCGTCATCTCCAGCGTGCGCTTCACGCACTCGGGCAGCGGCCTGGACTCGGCCATCTCGCGCGTGCGCCTGTACCTGGACACCGACTCGTCGCAGACCAGCACCGCCGGCGACGGCGAGTTCGGCTTCACCATCGATAAACAGGTCGCCGAGGCCACCTTCCCGCCGGGCGACACGCGCACGGCCAACCTCGTGCTGACCGACCCGCTCTCGCTCGACGGCACCATCACGACCTCGACGAACACCTACTACCTCGTCTTCGACTACGACGCGGGCGCGGCCGCGAACCAGACCCATGGCATGACGTTGCAGTCGGGCAACATCGTGCCGCTGGCGGGCAACGGCGTGGTCAAACCCTTCGGCATCATCGCGACCACCAACGTGCCGGTCTCGGCCACGCCCGACCAGGTCACCCTGACGGACTGGAACCGCCAGGGCCTGACCTCGGGCACCATCCCGACCGACGCCATCCCCTCGAAGCTGACCCAGAACGACAGCCGCCAGCCCGTGGCGAAGATGACCTTGCGCGTGAACTCCGGCGCCGCCGAGTGGACCGGCCTGAAGCTCGACCGCTGGCTGCCGTCCACGAAGATCACCGGCGCGGGTTACAACTCGCTGTTCGCGCAGAACAACAAGGCGTCCGACGTCACCAACCTGCGCGTTTACTTGGATACCAACAACGACGGCCTGCTCGACGTGTCCACGGACTCCCAGGTCAGCCCCCTCAACACCGTCATCCACAACTTCCCGACCATCCCGACCGCGGTCGCGTTGTACGCGACGACGCCCGCGACCGGCCAGAGCATCCCGGTGACCGGCATCCTGGCCAACATCATGTTCCCGACGGACAACCCCTTCGTCGGGGACACGGAGAACCGCCTCGTGCTCGGCGACGACCAGACCAACGAGCTGCTCAAGGAGGTCGTGTACTGCCACGGCCTCGACCTGCCGGGCAACCGCTACACGAACTGCGACCGCGCCCAGGAGGGCACCACGCAGCTGGACTTCCCGGCGGGGACCATCGTCTCCGGTCAGGCGCGCATCCCCATCCTCAGCCTCGTGGGCGGCGGCGGCCAGGTCATCCAGACCGCGAAGCTGGACTACTTCGTGGCCTACGACGTGAACCCGCTGGCCTCCGTCTCGCCGCAGGCGAACCTCGGCCTCTCGATCCCGAGCACCGCCTATTACCTCATCAGCGCGCCCAAGACGATGTCTAACTCGAACGTCGGCGTGCCTCCCACCGGCCTGACCGCGTCGTTCATCCCGAACCTCTCCGAGTACCCGGACAAGATGCGCCTGACCGGCCAACACGCGCTCGACGGCGCCATCGGACCGTTCCTCCAGCAGAAGAGCACGGTCGCCGTCGGCGTCATCAACGTCCAGACCGACGTCGCGGACGCGTTGTGGCGCTGGCTGCTGGTCTACGCCACCGGCACCGCCACGCAGTCCGGCTCGGTGTCCGGCGACGTGGACCTCGTCCAGCTGTGGTTCGACGACAACCAGGACGGCTTGTTCAACCCGCTCTCCGACGTGCTGGTGGGCACGGGCACCTTCGGCAACTACCAGGGCCTGCCGCTGGTCTCCCAGATCAACCTGTACCCGCCGGTCGAGGTCGTCAAGGCGTCGCTGGCGCCCAAGCCGCAGAAGTACTTCATCACCTTCGTGATGGGCGCCAACGCCCAGCCGACGGACCTGCTCACGCAGCTGCCGCGCACGTTGGGCATCGACCTGCGCGACACGTCGCTGCCCACGAACAGCCCCGTGACGGATAACATCTTCCTCAACTCGTTGTCCTTGCCCAACACGTACGACCTGACCTCGCCCATGCCGTTCGCCGGCCAGGTTCGCACCATCATCGCCGCGCCCCAGGTCATGTCGGTGCGCGCCACGCCGATGTTCTCGACCTCCAGCGGCACCTTCCCCGTGCCCATCCTCGACAACCCGATCAACACGACTCCGGCGGCCGGCACGATTGAGCCGTTCTGGACGGTGAGCTCGACCGACGGCTTCCCGTCTCCGCTCCCGGGCGCGACGTTCTACGCGTACGTCGGAGGGGAAATCATCGGCTACAGCGGCTTCGGGCCGGGCTCGCCCTCGCTGCTCAACGTCGAACGCGGCGCGCTCAACACCGCGCCGGCGACGCATTCCTCCGGAACCATCGTCTCCCCGAGCATCCGCCAAGGCGAGATCAACCTCGCCGCCATGCGCCTGGAGCTGTGGTCCTCCCAGTTCCAGGTCCAGCTCTCCTCCATCAACCTCAACCGCATCCTGCCGCTGGGCCTCAACGGCGACGACACCGACCTGACCGCCGTCAAGGTGTACCGCTCGCTCAACGGCGTCTTCAACCGCGACCCCGTCAGCGGCCTCAACGCGGGCGACGTCCTGCTCGGCCAGTCCGCGTTCGGCGAGGACGGCCAGCCCAGCGGGCGCGTCGAGATCCCCATCAACGACCCGGCCCTGGGCAATCCCGGCTACACCCTCATCACCGCGACGCCCACGGTGATGTTCGTGGCCTTCGACGTGTCGCCGTCGGCCAAGTTCTCGCACCCGGCGCTGGCCAACCTCAACGAGGTCACCGGCGCGTTCGCGCCCGACGGCACGCGTTTCAAGCTCACGCCGACCAACGCCGGCCACAACACCGTGTTCGTGGGCACGAACTCGCTGGCCAGCCCGACCTTCGTGCTCGCCCCGACCGTCAACACGGTCACCGCCGAGTTCGACCAGCTCTCGGGCAACTTCGCCCTGCAGAACGCCAAAAACGTCGCGATGCTGCGCATGCGCCTGCGCACGAACCGCAACTCGGCCCTCATCAGCAACGTCCGCGTGGACCGCGTCGGCTCCAACGGCTCGCTCGACAGCGACATCCCCGTGGTCAAGATCTGGGCCGACGCCAACGGCAACGGCAGCTTCGACGCCATCGATTCGACGTCGGTGGCCGGCGCGTACCCGAACCTGCTCTCCTTCGGCAACGAGACGTTCAGCTCGAGCACCGTCAACATCGCGCTGCGCTCGCCCATCCTCGTCACCACCGCCGCCGCCGACTACTTCGTCACCTACGACATCTCGCAGTTCGCCACGGAGAACAGCCGCGTCGGCGTGGCCGTGCTGAACCCGAACTACTTCACCGTGCAGGTGCCTCACGCGGTGACGTTCTCCACGCCCACCTTCACCTCCAATCCGCAGTTGACCATCAGCAAGGTCGTCTCCAACGTCACGCTCGGCGTCAACGACATCGCCACCGCCATCGGCGGCGTCACGCAGGCGCAGGCCAACGTCGCCATGCTGCGCTTCAACATGATCACCGACATCGCGCTGGCGCCGTGGCGCTCGCTGCGCGTCGAGCGCGTCGGCGGCTCCCAGGACCCCTTGAAGCCCTTCGGCCGCAACACCGACGTCAAGTTCATCCGCGTCTTCAAGGACATCGACTCCAGCGACGCGCTGAGCGCGAGCGACGTCAACATCTCCGAGGTGGACACCACCCTCGTGGCCGCGATTTCGAGCACCACCGCGGCGCCTTTCGACGCGGTCGTCTTGTCTACCACCGGCTTCCCGCTCGACAACACCGGCGGGCCCCTCGGCGGGCGCCTCTGGGTCGGCGGCGCCGAGCTCATGACGTTCTCCGGGCCCGGCTGCGCCGCCGCGGCCGTCCCCGGCGTCGACGACGCCTCCGGCCGCCCGTGCCTGCGCATCACGTCGCGCGGCGACAACCTGGGCACCGCCGCCACGCCCGTGCTCAACCACTCGGTCGGCGTCAACGCCCGCAAGGTGGACGTGTTCAACCAGAACAACGACGCCGACCTGCAGGCGCTGGTCACGCTGAAGACCGACCAGTTCATCGGTCCCGTGGCGCAGTCCTTCTTCGTGGCCTACGACGTGGGCGACTCGGCCGTGGCCAACGACCTCATCGGCATCGCGGTGCGCGACCCGTCCTGGATCGGCCTGCCGCGCGGCGACACCGGCTCGCCCGTGCTGCTGACGGGCATCACCAACAGCAACCCGCTCGGCACGCTCACGACGAGTTATCCCTTCGTGGGCCGCAACGTGCCCATCAGCCCCATCGTGCTGGCCCTGTCGGGCTTCTCCAACGCCCCCTCGGGCGCCGGCCAGAACGACACGAACGTGCCCGTGCTGCGCGTCGAGATGCGCTCGAGCACGGACTTCGTCAACGTGTCCAAGCTGCGCGTCAAGCAGATCGGCACCATCGTCACCTCGACGGTCGCGCTCTCCGGCGACGGCGACGTCTCGCGCGTGCGCGCCTGGCTCGACAACGGCGACGGCGTGTTCTCGGCCGGGCTCGACAGCCTGCTCGGGTCGGTCGCGCATTCGACCAGCGGCGCCTTCTCGAACGGGGAAGCGCTCATCGACCTCGTGCAGAACAACGTGCCCTACCTGCGCGTGTCCACCGCGAACACGGTCGTCTTCCTCACCGCCGACGTCGGCTTCACCGACCGCGCGGGCGGCACGACCTTGACCCACAACTTCGGCTTCCGCGTCGAGCAGTTCAGCGACGTCATCGGCCCCGACGGCGCGCCCGTGACGGCCGCGCCTCACCCGACCTTGCTGCCGCCTTTCGAGTCCAAGACCGTGCTCATCGCCCCGCTCACCATCCCCGGCGTCGTGGTCAGCTCGGCGTTGCCGCCGATGATTATCACGCGCGCACAGGCGGGCGTGCCCGGCGAGGCCGTCGGTTACCCGGCCTACGCCCTGCTTTCTCCGTCCTGCGTTCCCGCGGGCAAGGACCCGGGCAACCCGCGCAACCAGATCTGCTTCGTCAACGGCAACCCCGTGCCGGACCAGTCGAAGTGGATCTGCGCCAACGGCCTGCCGTGGAACCCGAACTGCCTGGGCACCTCGCCGCTCGTGGACATCAACGGCGACCAAGTGCCCGATAACTTCTCCGTCGGCGAGAGCACGCGCCCGACCCAGGTGTCCTTGCTGGGCGACGGCACGCCCACGACCGACCTCACGGGCACGGGCATCCTCGACGTGGACATCAACAAGGACGGCATCCTGGACATGATCGTGTTCTCGCCCGGCTCCAACAAGCCGCAGTTCCGCATCGGCTTGGACATCGCCAACCAGGGCAATCTCGCCGCCACCGCGCCCGACCCCGGCCAGGGCCTGGCGCCGTCGGCGTGGGCCAAGTCCGCGAGCGAACTGACCTTCAACCTGCCGTTGACCGGCACCTCCGGCTACTACCTGGTCGCCGTCGGCACCAATTACGACGACCCCATCGGCCTGACGAACAAGTGGTCGTCGGTCACGGTCACCGGCGTCGCCGGGCTGAGCGTGAACAACTTCTCCGTGCGCGCCGTGGGCGACCCGGTCACGGGCGCGACGATGAAGGGCCTGCAGATGACCGTGCCCAACGTCACGCGCCTGAGTCAGACCTTGGCGCAAGACACGACCGCCTTCTATGTCATGGACTCTTCGAAGCTCGAGCTGCCCGGCTACATCTACGTAGGCTCGGAAATCATGCGGTTGCAGCGCAACGCAGATGACCCGAACCGCCTCGAAACCGTGGCGCAGGCCGGCGACCCGCCGCCGAACAACGGCCGCGGCCTGCTCGGCTCGGCGCCCATCCTGCACACCTCCGGGGAGCTGGTTTCGGATAAGGCCGCCATCTTGTTCGCCCAGTATGTTTCCGCGGGCGGCGCGTTGTCGCCGCCTCAGGCGATGCTCGTGTACCGTGTCGACCCCTTCGCCCCGACCACGCCCGGCGCCGCCACGCCCACCGAGCAGAATCGCACCTCCTTCCAGGTGCGCTGGACCCCGTCGGTCCAGAATGTCTCCGGCGTCTCCAGCTATGAGATTCAGGAGCGCGGCGGCGACCCGAAGGACCTGGCCTCCACGGTCATTTGGCGCACGGTCAACGTGATGTCGGCGCGTACGCCGGTCTACGGCGTGGGCGACCCGACGTTCCCCGGCGAGGGTCCGCGCGCGGCCGGCCAGTTCTTCTCCTACCGCGTGCGCGCCATCTCCGGCGCCGGCGTGACGTCCAACTGGTCGCCGCTGACGGTCAGCGCGGTGACCGGCGTCAACAGCACCATCCTCTCGGCCGTCAGCAACTACCCCAACCCCTTCGACTCGCGCAAAGGCGGTAACGCGGGCAAGACCTTCGTCACCTACACGCTCAACGCCGACTCCGACGTGACCATCACCATCTACGACGCGCTCGGTTACCTCGTGAAGACCATCTCCTGCCCGCCCGGCGCCGAGGGCGGCAAGACCGGCTCCAACTTCGTCCCGTGGGACGGCCGCAACGACGCCGGCGCCTTCGTCTCCAAGGGCGGCTACACGGCCCGCATCCGCGTGAAGTCCCCCGGCGGCACGGCCACCGCCATCCGCAAGATCGGCGTCATCCACTGAGGTTGAAGCCCTTTATAAGGAAAGGTAGAATCCGGCCGTGCTAACCACCTTCTTGCTCGCGCTTGCCCTGCCGCTCGCCGCCGCCGACGCTCCGGCCGACCCGTTTTCCGTGTCCTCAGCCAAGCTGAAGGCTTCGGACCCGATGATCCGCCGCCAGGGCGCCGACGAGCTGGGGCAGATGCGCAATCCGGCCGCCGAAGCGCCGCTGCTCGCCTTGCTGAGCGACCCGCACCCCTTCGTGCGCGCCACGGCGGTGGACTCGCTGGGCATCCTGCGTTCCCGGGCCGCCGTGCCGCGCCTCGTCGAGATGCTCGCCAACGACCGCGAACCCGCCGTGCGCCAGAACGCGGCCACCTCGCTGGCCTATATCGGCGACCCTTCCGCCGTCGGCGCGTTGATGGGCGCCGTGCGAGACGGGGCCGCGCCGGTGCGTTACGCGGCCGTGCGCACGTTGGGCGCGTTGCGCGCCCCGCCCGCCGTGGTCCCGCTCAGCGCCGCCCTCAAGGACCCCGACGTCAACCTGCGGCGCGCGGCCGCGGCCGCGCTCGGTCAAATCGGGACCAAGGAGGCCGTCCCGGCTCTCCAGGGAGGTCTTTCCGACGCGGACTCCGTCGTGCGTTTCGAGTCGGTGCGCGCCCTCGGCCTCACCGGCGACCCGTCCGCGCGCCCTGCTTTGGCCGCCGCGCTCAAAGACGTCGACGCCGGCGCGCGCCTGCAGGCGGCGATGTCCTTGGCCCGCCTGGGCGACTCGTCGGGGCTCGACACCGCTTACGCGGCATTGAAATCCGCCGACACCGCGGTGCGCCAGCAGGCCGCCAACGTCGTCGCGCTCGTCGGCGACAAGGCCAAAGGCCTGCCCGCGCTCGAAGCCGCTCTCCTGGCCGAGAAGGACGGCCCGGCGCGCGGCTCCCTGGAGATGGCGCGTTCGCAGATGCTCGCCCGTATGGGCGTCAATGAGGCGCCCAAACCCGCGCCCAAACCCGTCGCCAAACCCGCAGTTAAACCCGCGGCGCCCGTCTCGGCCCCTAAACCCGCGGCGAAGCCCGCTGCGAAACCCGCGGTTAAACCCGCGGTGGCCCCGAAGAAGCCGGCGGCCAAGCCCGTCGCCCCGGCCCGCTGACGGCGTTCTCTGCGCTTGTCCGGCGCGGAGATAGATAGCTAGAATAACACCGTGAAATCCAAGCGATTCGCCACGGTCTTCGCCGCGCTTTACACCCTCTTCTTCCTCGTGCTCTACTTCCCGCCTTTCGTGGGAATCGAGGCGCGAGGCGCCTTCTCGCATATCCATAACTCGTGGCAGGACTTCCTGTTCACGCGCAGCTCTGCGCTCAAACCCGGCGACCCCCGCCTCATCCTCATCGCCATCGACGACGATTCCGGCAAGAAATACGGCTTCCCGCTGCCGCGCAAGCTGTACGCGCAGGCGCTCGACAAGCTGCAGGCCTTGGGCGTGCGCACGGCCGTCTTCGACGTGATGTTCCTCGAGTCGCGGGAGGGGGACGCCGAACTCGCCGCGGCCACCAAACGTTTCGGCCGCGTGGTCCACCTGTTCGTCCAGGAGGTCCAGGAGGTCGCCGCCGGCGCCGTGGTGCAGAACCGCTCGCCCGTGGCGCCGCTGCTCAAATCGACGAAGTACCTCGGCCACCCCAACGTCGAGAGCCTCATCGACCCCGACGGCCACCTGCGCCGCTTCGAGCTGTTCCGGCTCGACGTCGCCGACCCCTACCGGGAAGGCTTCGACTCCATCTCGCTCGACGCCGCCGCGCTCGCCGCCCATCTCGACTTGAGCTTCGAGGAGGTGCGCGAGAAGTTCGGCGGAGGCGTGCAGATCATCAACCACCGCCCGCCCCGCACCTGGCTGCAGCACGAGAAACGCGACCAGGGCAAGAGCTACGCCAACGTGCCCACCATCGAGTCGGCCTACCGCCGCATCTCGCTCTTGGATATCCTGTCGGGCGAGCTGTCGGCCGACCAGCGCGCGGCGCTGAAGGGCTCCATCGTCATGTTCGGCTCGACCGCGCTGGGCTACTACGACCATTACCCCACGCCGTTCGTCGAAAGCGGTCCCGGCGTCGAGTTCCACATGAACGTGCTCGACAACATGCTCAACGGCGACCCGATGACCTCCTGGTCGCGCCTGGCGACCATCCTGCTCATCATCGTCATGATCTGGCTCACGTACGCCCTGTATTTCCTGCCCCCGCTCGTGGGCACCGGCAGCGCCATCGCGCTGCTGGGCGTCTGGGCCGGCTTCTGCTCGTGGCAGTTCGGCCGCGGCAACGTCGTCGAGTTCGTGCCGCCGGCCGTGGCCATGTTGTCCTCCTACCTCGTGCTCAGCGTGCACAAGATGCTCACCGAGGGCGCCGAGAAGAAGATGATCAAGGGCATGTTCGGCCAGTTCGTCTCGCCCGAGGTCGTCGAGGAGCTCGCCAACAACCCCGACAAGGCCAAACTCGGCGCCCAGAAGCGCGAGATGACCGTGTTTTTCCTCGACATCGCGCACTTCACGACCATCTCCGAGAAGATGGGCCCCGAGGCGCTCATCGCCTTCCTCAACAAGTACCTGTCCGCGCTCTCCGACGTCATCCTCGAGCGGCGCGGCACCATCGACAAATACATCGGCGACTGCATCATGGCCTTCTGGAACGCGCCGACGGAGAACCCGCACCACGCGCGCGAGGCCATCCTCTCCGCGCTCGGCTGCCAGCGCGTCATCGACGAGCTCAATAAGGACCTGGACCCCGGTCTGCCCGAGATTCCGGCCATCCGTATCGGCATCAACACCGGCCTGATGAACGTCGGCTTCACCGGCACCCAGCGCAAGCTGGCCTACACCGTGCTGGGCGACGAGGTCAACCTCGCCTCGCGCCTGGAGGGCGCCAACAAGTTTTTCGGCTCGAAGATCATCGCCTCCGAGCCCGCCTACAACGACGCCAAAGACGTCGTGGAAGGCCGCTACCTGGGCAAGGCCCGCGTCGTCGGCAAGGCGACCCCGGTGCCCGTTTATGAGCCGCTCGCCGAGAAGGGGAAACTCACGCCCGAGTGGGCGAAGGCCCTCCCCGTGTGGGAGAAATCGGTGAAGTCGTTCTACGAAAAGAAATACGACGCCGCGCTCTCGAGCTTCGAGGAGTTCCTGCGCCTGATGCCCGGCGACGGCCCCGGCGAGCTGTACCTCAACCTCTCCCGTGATTACGCGGCGCTGCCTCCCGACGACTGGGATCAGGTCTTCAACCTGACCGCCAAGTAATGGACATATTCTGGCGCCTGGCCTTCGGCCATCTGCTGGCCGATTTCACCTTCCAGACCAACTTCATCAACCGTTGGAAGCGTGAGAGCATGGCCGGGCTGCTGGTCCATTGCGGGATGCACCCGCTTTTCTACGCCATCTTGTGCTGGCCGTTCTTGGGCGAATTCTGGGTCGATCATCCCTTCATCCGCCTCACCGGCTGGGCGTGCCTGGGCGTCATCGTCTTGAGCCACTTCCTCGAGGACTGGTGGCGCATCTACGCCATCAAGCGTTACGGCATGCCCGACAACACCGCCTTCCTCGTCTGGGACCAGGTCATCCACTACGCCTTCATCTTCCTGGTCGTGCCCATCGCGGCGCGTTCGGCCCTGGCGCCCGGTTTCTTCCCGGAGAAGTGGCCGGTCCTGGGCTGCCTGTTCGTGCTCGCGACGCACGCCTGCACGGTGCTCATCTACTTCATCGAGAAGGACCTCTACGGCGCGGACTTCCCGGGCGACGACGAGAAATACCTCGCCATGGCCGAGCGCCTCGTGCTCGCCCTGTGCCTGCTCTTCCCGAGCGTCGGCGGCGCGGCCGTGCTGGCCGCGGCGTGGCTGGGCGTGATGTTCTTCCTGCGCCGCAAACGCCTCTTCGATCTTTCCGGCTTCACCTTCTACGTCGGCACGGCCGTCGCCTTGTTCTGCGGGCTGGCCGCCCGCGTCATCTATTACGCCTAGGAGCCCCACCATGAGCGACATCCTCATCCTCTCCGCTTCCCGCACCGCCATCGGTTCCCTCAACGGGACGCTGGCCAACTACGCCGCGCCTCAGCTCGGCGCCAAGGCCGCGGCCGACGCGCTGGCCAAGTCCGGCGTCAAAGCCGACCAGCTCGGCGAGGTCGTCATGGGCTGCGTCATCCCGGCCGGCATCGGCCAGGCGCCCGCGCGCCAGGCGGCCATCGCCGCCGGCATCCCCGTCTCCGTCGGCGCCACGACCGTCAACAAGGTGTGCGGCTCGGGCATGAAGGCGGTCATGATGGCCGCCCAAGGCATCGCGCTGGGCGAGCAGGACTACGCGTTGGCCGGCGGCATGGAGAGCATGTCGAAGGCCCCGTTCCTCCTCGATAAGGCGCGTTCGGGCTACCGCTACGGCAACGCGGTGCTCGTGGATTCCATCCTTCGCGACGGCCTGATGGACCCTTACGACGGCGTGCACATGGGAGATTGCGGCGAGTTGTGCGCCAAGGAGCACCAGATCACCCGCGAGATGCAGGACGACTGGGCCGTGAAGTCCTACACCCGCGCGCAGGAAGCCCAGGCCAAGGGCATCTTCAAGGACGAGATTGTGGGCATCGACGGTATCGAGCTCGACGAGGAGCCCGGCCGCGCCAAACTCGACAAGGTCGGGAAACTCCGCCCCGCCTTCCAGAAGGACGGCACCATCACCGCCGCCAACGCCTCCAAGCTCAACGACGGCGCCGCCGCGCTCGTGCTCTCCAGCGCTAAAGGCGCCGCGGGCCTCAAACCCTTGGCCCGCATCGCGGGCTGGGCCACGCATTCGCAGGAGCCGAAGTGGTTCACCACCGCGCCCTCGGGCGCCGTGGACAAGCTTCTTAAGAAGCTGAACTGGTCGAAGGACTCCGTGGACCTTTTCGAGGTCAACGAGGCCTTCGCCGTGGTGACGCTCGCGGTCTCCAAACTGTCCGGCCTGCCGCTGGAGAAGGTCAACGTGTTTGGCGGCGCGGTCGCGCTGGGCCACCCGCTCGGCGCCTCGGGCGCGCGCATCCTGGTCACCTTGCTCAACGCCTTGAAGGTCCGCGGCGGCAAACGCGGCGTGGCCGGCATCTGCCTCGGCGGCGGCGAAGCCGTCGCGGTGGCCGTCGAGCGTGTTTAACCTCGGCCGGACCCCGCGCCTCGAAGAGGTCGCGGAGGTCGCCGCGGGGGGGCGGGCCGTCCTGCCGTCTTCCGCCGTGCGCAAGGTCGCGGCGTCGCGCCGCACCCTCGAGAAAATCCTCGCCTCGGGCAAGGCCGTTTACGGCGTCAACACCGGCTTCGGCGAGCTCGCCTCCACGCGCATCTCACCCCAGCGCCTGGCGCTGATGCAGCGCAATCTCGTCCTCTCCCACGCCTGCGGCGTGGGAGAGCCCTGGCCGAGGCCGAGGCGCGCGCGATTTTGTTCCTGCGCCTCAACGAATTATCCCGCGGTTGTTCCGGCGTGCGTCCGTCGTTGGTCCGCCATTTGTCGAAGATGTTGAGCGCCGGCATCACGCCGTTAATTCCGTCTCGCGGCTCCGTCGGCGCGTCCGGCGATTTGGCGCCGCAGGCGCACATGGCCTTGGCCGTCATCGGAGAGGGGGACGTGCTCTGCCGAGGACGCCGTATGCCTGCCGTGCTCGCCTTGAAAAAGGCCGGCCTGAAACCTTTCGTCTTGGCCGAGAAAGAAGGTCTTTCGTTGTTGAACGGCACTCAGGCGATGCAGGCCATCGGCGGATTGGCGCTGTTAACGGCGAGACGAGTCTATGACGCGACGCAGCTAGCGTGCGCGATGTCGCTCGACGCTCTCACGGGAACGCCCGCGCCCTACGACGCCGCCGTCCAGGCCCTCAAGCCGCACCCGGGCCAGGTCGCGGCCGCGGCCGGTCTGCGCCGGTTGTTGGCTGGCTCCGAAATCCGCCGCTCCCACATCGTCGGCGACACGCGCGTGCAGGATTCCTACTCGCTGCGCTGCGCCCCGCAGGTCCATGGGGCCGTTCTCGACCGCCTGGAGCACGCGCGCGGCGTCGTCGAGGTCGAGCTGGGCTCGGTCACCGACAACCCGCTCGTGGTGGATGGACGCGTCCTTTCAGGGGGCAACTTCCACGGCCAGGCGCTTTCCTTCGCCTTTGATTCGGCCGCCGGCGCGCTCGCCGCGTTGGCCAACGTCTCCGAGCGGCGCACCTTCCAGGTCACCGCCGGCATCGCCCCGCGCCTGCAGCCCTTCCTCACCCGCGATCCGGGCGTGGAATCGGGCTACATGATCGCCCAATACGTCGCCGCGGCGCTGGCCTCCGAGAACAAGGCGCTCGCCCACCCCGCGTCCGCCGACTCGGTGCCCACCTCGGCCAACAAGGAAGATTTCGTGAGCATGGGCATGTGGTCCGCGCTCAAGTTCAAGAAGGTCGTCTGGAACGCCGCCCAGGTCGCCGCCATCGAGCTTGTCTGCGCGTCGCAGGCGCTCGATTTCCACCGGCCGCTGAAGTCCGGCAAAGGCGTGGAAAAGGCGCTGGCCGTGTTGCGCGCCAAGGTCAAGCCGACCAAACGCGACGAGGTGTTGTCCGGCCGCCTCGAGACGGCGCGGGAGCTCATCTTGTCCGGCGCGTTCGATGAGGCGCTAGCCTAGTTATTCGCGTTATCCGCAACCGCAGCCGCTCCAACTGTTGTTAACAACACCTTCCAACTCATAAAACGCATGGCACGAATCATCCGGGCGGCGCGCGGCACCCGCATCACCTGCAAAGGCTGGCAGCAGGAAGCCGCCCTGCGCATGCTGATGAACAACCTCGACCCCGAGGTGGCCGAACGCCCGCAGGACCTCGTGGTTTACGGCGGCCGCGGCAAAGCCGCGCGCAACTGGGCCTGCTACGACGCCATCGTGAAGTCCTTGCGGGGCCTGGAGAACGACGAGACCTTGCTCGTGCAGTCGGGCAAACCCGTCGCCGTGTTCCGCACGCACGAAGGCGCGCCGCGCGTGCTCATCGCCAACTCCAACCTCGTTGGCAAGTGGGCGAACTGGGACCATTTCGACGAGCTCGATAAAAAAGGCCTCATGATGTACGGCCAGATGACGGCCGGGTCCTGGATTTACATCGGCACCCAGGGCATCCTGCAGGGCACCTACGAAACGTTCGCCGCGGCGGCCAAGCGTCACTTCGGCGGCTCGCTTTCCGGTCGTTTGGTCGTTACCGCCGGTCTCGGCGGCATGGGCGGCGCCCAGCCCTTGGCCGCGACCATGAACGGCGCGGCCTTTTTGGGCGTGGACGTGGACGCGACGCGCCTGCGTTTCCGTTTGAAGACTCGTTACCTCGACGTCGTCGAAGAAAATCTAGACCGCGCGTTGGAGCGCGTCCTCCGGGCTAAAGAGAGGGGCGAAGCCTTGTCGGTCGGTCTTCTGGGCAACGCCGCCGACGTGATTCCCGAATTGGCGAAGCGCCGCATCGACGTGGATGTTTTGACCGACCAGACTTCCGCCCACGATCCGCTTTACGGCTACGTCCCGAAAGGCCTTTCGTTGTCCGAGGCGGCGAAGCTCCGCAAGAAAGACCCCAAGTCCTTGGTCAAACGCGCCGTGGCGAGCATGGGATTACACGTCGAAGCCATGCTCAAGCTCCAGAAGCAGGGCGCGGTCACCTTCGACTACGGCAACAACATCCGCGCGCGCGCCGTCGAAGCGGGCGTCAAAAACGCCTTCGACATCAAAGGCTTCGTGCCGGAATACATCCGGCCCCTGTTCTGCGAAGGCAAAGGCCCGTTCCGTTGGGCCGCCTTGTCCGGCGACCCGGCCGATATCGCGGTGACGGATAAAGAGGTGCTCGCGGCCTTCCCGAAAAACGAGTCTTTGCGCCGCTGGATCGGCCTGGCCTCTCAAAAGGTCGCTTTCCAGGGGCTTCCTGCTCGGATTTGTTGGCTCGGCTACGGCGAACGCGACGAGATGGGCCGCCGCCTCAACTGGCTCGTGCGCAAGAAGAAGGTCGGCGCGCCCATCGTCATCGGCCGCGACCATCTCGATTGCGGCTCGGTGGCCTCGCCCAATCGCGAGACCGAAGCCATGCGCGACGGCTCCGACGCGGTGGCCGACTGGCCCATCTTAAACGCTTTGCTCTCCACCGCCTCCGGCGCGTCCTGGGTGTCCTTCCACCACGGCGGCGGCGTGGGCATGGGTTATTCGCTGCACGCGGGCCAGGTCACCGTGGCCGACGGCACCAAGGCGATGGACGAGCGCCTCACGCGCGTGCTCACCAACGACCCGGGCCTCGGCGTCGCCCGCCACTTCGACGCCGGCTACCCGCAAGCGAAAGGATTCAGCCGTAAGCACAAATCCCTGAAGTTCCCGATGAGGTAAACGACATGGCCAGCGACTACTCTTTCGACGTGGTGAGCGAGGTGGACTTGAACCTCGTGTCCGAAGGCGTGCAGACGGCGATGAAGGAGATCGCCAACCGCTTCGACCTCAAGGGCGCCAACGCGACCATCGACCTCGACGCCAAGGCCAAGAAGCTGCTCGTGCGCGCCTCCGACGACTTCAAGATCGACCAGGTCCTCGACATCCTGTTCACCCGCCTGGCCAAACGCGGCCTGCCGGTCAAGAACTTCACCAAGGGCACCGTCGAACACGCGCTCGGCGCGACCGCCAAGGTCGATGTGGCCATCCAGTCGGGCATTCCCACCGATAAGGCGAAGGAAATCCAGGCCGCCCTCAAGCAGGCCAAGCTCAAGGTCAACGCCCAGCTCCAAAACGAGCAGCTGCGCGTCACGAGCAAGTCCAAAGACGAGCTCCAAGCCACGATGAACCTGCTGCGCCAGGGCAGCTACGGCATCGAGCTCCAGTTCAAGAACTTCCGTTAAGCCGGGGGGCAGGCACCCGGCTTAACAGGCTACGGCCGCTGCCAGTGGGCCGGGTTCTCTCGGGCGTCCTTCTCGAACATCTGCTGGAGTTCTTCCCAGGAAATCTGGCCTTTCGGCCAGGCGGCGGGGGGCGCGGCGGGTTTGGCGGGCTGGCGGGACGTCGTCTCGCGCAGCTCCGCGGTCATGGCGTCCACCTCGGACTGGAGGCGGTCGAAATCCGTGAACTGCCCGGCGGAGCGTAAGACTTCAAGACCCGGGGCGCCGTCGGGCGAACGGTAGAACTCGATGGTCGCCTTCAGCGCGTTCTCGATGGCGTCGAGGTTCGCCAGCTCGCCTTGGGTCGCGCTGTCGCGCTGAGCGACGTCTTCTTTCAGGCGGGCGAAACGCTCCTCGGCGACGCCGTGGTGCGTGATGAAGTGGTCGATGACGGGGGGCCACGAGCGGATGTTGCGCAGGCCGTGTTCGTAGTGCTCGCGCATGACCTTCACGCTCTCCAGGCGCGCTTCGAGGGCCTTGATGGGGTCGGCCATCTGCTCGGTCGTGTAGGTGATCGAGTAATAAGGCTGGCGGACCTTTAGGTTCTGGAGGTAACGCGCGGGGTCGGAGAGGTACTCCCAGGCGAAGGTGTCGTGGAAACGTTTGTTGAGCTCCCAGCCCGCGAGCCAGCCGACGAGTTTGGCGTTGGTCTCGTTGTTCTCGTGGATGTGGAACAGCTCCTGCAGGCCCTGCTTGGCCATGCGGCCGTACCACAGCCCGTGGCCGAGCAGCTCGTGGGCGAGCGTGGGCGGGGCGTCCTCGTGGAAATACTCGGTGTCGCTGTCGAGGTAGTCGCGGTTGAGCCGCACCTCGGCCATGCCGTCCTTCCATTCGGTGAAGGCGCGCGGCGCGTAGAAGATCTTGCGGCCGTCGAAGGCGTACACCTTGGAGCCTTCGACCTCGGAGAAGCGCACGACGCCGGTCAGGCCTTCGGCGATGAACTCCTCGGCGTATTTGCGCGCGGTGGGGCTGCGCAGCATGGTGCGCACCGTGCGCTCGAGCGCGGCCCGCTCGACGGGGCTGCCGCGGTCGTCGAGCGTCACGCGCTCCAGCAGGCGGTCGTAAAGCGGGTCTGCGGCGAGCCGGTCCGCGACCTTGGCCGCGGCTTTTTTATCCGCGCCTTTGCCCTTGGAGCCGAGCAGGCGCCACAGGCTGTTGAAGGTGGAGGGGCTCTCCGCGGGGGCGAGCACCGCGGCGGGCGCGACGCCGGTGAGCAGGCGGCTGCGGTGCGACGGCGCGTCGAGGCCGGCCGCGGCGGAGAAGTTCGCTTCGGCGGCGCCCGCGTCGCCCGACTCGGAAACCGCGCCGGCCAGGCCGCCGTGTTCGCGCAGGGTTTGGATGAGCGCGGCCGGCATGGCCTCGGGCGCGGCCGCGGGCGGCGCGGCGAGAGGGTGGTTCGCGGGGAAAAAACTCGGCGCGGGCGACGGCGCCGGAATGACGCCGAGCGGGCTGTGCAGCTGCGGCGCGGCGGCGGCCGCGCCCACGGACAGGTTGGCCAGGGTCGGCGCGCCGTGTTGCGCGGAAGGCGAAAAGACGAGGTTCGGCGAGACGAGCGGGCGGGCCAGCACCGCGGAGCCGCCGCCGACCGGAGCGGGCGCGACGCGCACGCGCGGCACGGCCGCGGACGTGATCTGCGCGAGGGACAGCAGGACCGCAAGCAACATCTTCATCTGTAGAGAGTGTAGCCGCGGGCGCCTCGCGTCACGAGGGTCCTCGGGCCCCTGGGCCGGAGCCAATGGGCCTAGGTCGAAAAACGACGATAATTGCTGATATATCCCATGCGCTCCGTCGTCGTGCCGCGTCCCGGCGGCCATCACGTGCTCACCGTCGTCGAAAGCCCGGACCCGACGCCCGGTCCGGGCGAGGCGCGCGTGCGCGTCGCCGCCGCGGGCCTCAACTACGCCGACGTCATCGTGCGCGAGGGTTATTACGAGGCGGCCAAGGGACTGTATCCGCTCGCGCCCGGTTTCGAATACGCCGGCACGGTGGACGCGCTCGGCCCCGGCGCGGCGGGTTTCGCCGTCGGCGATCGCGTCTTCGGCTTCACGCGTTTCGGCGGCTACGCCTCGGTGCAGATCGCTCCGACCGCGCGGTTGCGCCGCGTCCCCGACGGCTGGAGCTTGCGCAGGCCGCGGGCCTGCCCGCGGTGCAGCTCACCGCCTACCACGCGTTGCGCTCGGTGGCCAAGGTCGCGCGGGGGGAGACCTTGCTGGTGCATTCGGCGGCGGGCGGCGTGGGCCTGGCGCTGCTGCAGCAGGCGCGCATCCTGGGCTGCCTCGCGGTGGGCGTCGTCGGCTCGCCGGCCAAGCTCGAGACGGCCCGCGCCTTCGGCGCGCACCGGGTCGTCGCGCGCGGCCCGCGCCTGTGGGAGGAGCTCGACGCGCTCGCGCCCGACGGCTTCGACGCGGTATTCGACGCCAACGGCGTGAGCACCTTGCGCCCGGGCTTCGACCGGCTTAAAAAAGGCGGTCGGCTCGTGGTGTACGGCTTCGCGGAGTTGTTCCCGCGCGGCCGGCGGCCGGGCCTGCTCGGGCTGGCGTGGAACTGGCTCAAGGTGCCGCGTTTCTCGCCGCTGGAGCTGACCGGCGCCAACAAGGCGGTGCTGGGCTTCAACGTGGTGCACCTCACCGACCGGCCCGAGCTCGCGGGCGAGGGGCTCGACGCGGTGGCGGCCTGGGCCGCGTCCGGGGAGCTGAAAGCCGCGCCGGTGACGGAGTTCCCGGCCGAACGCGCGGCCGACGCGCACCGCGCCCTGGAATCGGGCGCCACCGTCGGGAAACTCGTCCTTACTTTTTAGGCTTCGGCTTCGGCGCGGGCGCGGGTTTGAGCGCCTTGAGGAACGCGTCGAAGGCGCGCGCCCCGTCGCGCTCGAAGCTCGGGACCGAGCTCTCGAAGGCGTGCGACGCCACGACGAAACGTTTGCCCGCCAGCGGCAGCACGACGAAACGCTCCGACGCCATCTCGGGGGCGCGCCCGGAGGCCGGGACGTGCGGGTCGCCCAGGCGCACCGGGTAGCCGCGGCGGTACAACACCAAGGAGCGCCCGGCCACGGTGACGCGCCCGTCGGCCTTGGGGGCGGCGCCCATGGTCGAGGCCGCCGGCCCGCGCAGGAAGGCCTCGGGCGTCGCGTAGGCCGTGCCTTTGGCGCCGTATAAGTAGAGGGTGATGACGTCGAGGCCCTTGGTGAAACGCAGCACCGGGTCGGCGCCGTTGGCGTACGACTCGACGCGCCAGCCCGCCGGCGCGGCGAAACGCACGTGCGGGCGCAGGGCCGCGCCGGGAGCGTCCGCGGCGGCGGTCAGAGCGAGGGACAACACGGCGAGCGCGGCGCGCCTCATCGCCCCAGTATAACCCTCGTCCCCGTCGAAGCGCCAGGGGCGGATGTCGTAGAATAGCCCTCGTGGCGACCCTCATCCTCAACGCCTCCGAACTGCTCACGCTGGCGGGCTCTCCCGGCCTGCGCGCCGGGCGCGAGAAGGCCGCGTTGGGCCTCATCCGCGACGGCGCCGCGCTCGTGGAAGGCGGCAAAATCGTCGCCGCCGGGCCCAAGGACCGCGTGCTCGCGCACCCGCTGGCCAGAACCGCCGCGGTGCTCAGCGCCGAAGGCGGGGTCGTCGCGCCCGGCTTCGTCGATGCGCACACCCACCCCGTGTTCGCCGAGCCGCGCCTCGACGACTTCGAAGGCCGCGTCGCGGGCGCGAGCTACGCGGATCTGGCCGCCAAAGGCGGCGGCATCCTGCACACGGTCAACGGCGTGCGCGGCGCCAAAGAAGCGGACCTGGCCGCGGGCCTGCGCCGGCGGGTTTCCGCGTTTCTCGCCTCGGGCACCACGACCATCGAGGCCAAGTCCGGCTACGGTCTCGACCTCGACAACGAGCTCAAGCTGCTGCGCGCGCTGCGCACCGTCAACGAGGCCGGCCCGCTCGAGATCGTGCCCACCTTCCTCGGCGCCCACGCCGTCCCGGCCGAGCTGCGCGGCCAGAAGGACGAATACGTCGCGCGCGTCTGCGAGGAGATGATCCCGGCCGTCGGCGCGCAGCGCCTGGCGGTGTTCGTGGACCTGTTCTGCGAGAAGGGCTACTTCGACGTTGGCGACCTCGAGAAGATCGCCGCGGCCGGCGCGAAGGCGGGTCTGCGCCTGAAGGTGCACTCCGAGCAGCTCTCGCGCCTGGGCAGCCTGCCCGCCGCGGTCAAACTCGGCGCCGTGTCCGCCGATCACCTCGACCACGTCGCCGAGGCCGACCTGCCCGACCTCGCGGTCAGCGGCACGGTCGCCTGCCTGGTGCCCGGCTCGAACTACTTCCTCGCCAAACCCTACCCGCCGGCCCGCCGCCTGCTCGATGCGGGCTGCGCCGTCGCGCTGGCGACGGATTTCAACCCGGGCACCTGCCCGTCCTGGGACATGGCGATGGTGATGTCCTTGGCCTGCACGCAGATGAAGATGAGCCCGGCCGAGGCATGGGTCGCCGCCACCATCAACGGCGCGCACGCCGCCGGCCTGGGCCGCACGCACGGCACGCTCGAGGCCGGCAAACAGGCCGACCTGGTCTGCCACGCCGCCTCCGACCACCGCGAGGCCGCCTACTGGTTCGGCGCCCCGCGCGTGAAGTGGACGATGAAACGCGGCGAGGTCGTGTACCGCTCGTCATGAAGGTCCTGCTCTTCGACATCGACGGCACCCTCATCCGCGCCGGCGGCGCCGGGCGCAGGGCGCTCAACCGCGCGGCCCTGGTCCTCTACGGCAAACCCAACGCCTGCTCCGAGCTGTCGTTGGCCGGGCGCACCGACCTGTACAGCTTCGGCGCGGCGTACCCGGAACGCGACGGGAAAAAAGCCGACGAAAGCCGCCGTCGAGCGCCTGCACCGGGAATATCTCAAACACCTGCCCTACTACGTGAAGATGGCTATTCGAAACGGCACCTACGAGATTCCCCGCGGTCTCAAGACGCTCCTGAAACGATTGTCCCGCGACAAACGCGTCCTGCTGGGCCTGGGCACGGGTAATATGGAGAAAGGAGCCCGCATCAAGCTCGAGCCGTCGGGGTTCAACGCCTATTTCCTGTTCGGCGGCTACGGTTCGGACTCGTTTCACCGGGCGTCTCTGCTCAAGAAAGCGGTCGTTCGAGCTGAGAGGCTCGCCAAGACGTCTCTGCGTTCGAACGACGTGTACGTCATCGGCGACACCCCCTTCGACGTCTCGGCCGGCAAGAAAGCGGGCTTTAAAACCGTCGGCGTGGGCACGGGTTACGCCGACTGGAAGGCCCTCGTCGCGTCCAAGCCCGACCACATCGCCCGCGATTTCCGCGGCACGGAGAAATGGCTTTCATGGTTCCGATTGAGCTGAAGGACGAGAAAGACGCCGCCGCCCTGGCCGCCCGCATCGCCGGGGCGCGCGAGAAGGCCGCGCTGCCGGCCTACCGCCGCGCGGACATTCTGCGCCAGGCCGCCGACCGCCTCGAGAAAGACGCCGAGGCGCTCGCGCGCCTGCTGGCCGAGGAGGTGGGCAAGCCGCTGAAGGCCGGGCGCGTCGAGGTCGGCCGCCTGCTGTTCACCTTGCGCTGGTCCGCCGAGGAGGCGCGCCGCATCGGCGGCGAGGTGATGCCGCTCGACCTCGCTCCCGGCGACGAAGGCCGCGTCGCCATCGTCAAACGCGTGCCGCGCGGCCCCGCGTTGTTCATCACCCCGTTCAACTTCCCGCTCAACCTCGTCGCGCACAAGGTCGCGCCCGCGGTCGCGGTCGGCCTGCCCTTCGTGCTCAAGCCCGACCCGCGCGCGGCGAAAAGCGCGGCCCGGCTGGTGGACGCGTTGGTCGCCGCGGGCTGGCCCGCGGAGTGCTGCGCGCTCGCCCTCGGCCCGCACGCCGCGCTCGAGGCCCTCGTGAAGGACGAGCGCTTCAAAATCTTCTCCTTCACCGGCTCGACCGCGGTCGGCTGGAAGCTCAAGGCGCTGGCGGTGAAGGCCCAGTCCTGCCTCGAGCTCGGCGGCAACGCCGCCGTGTTCGTCGCCAAGGACGCGGACCTGCCCTGGGCCGCGGCGCGCTGCGCCGCCGGCGGCTACGCCTACGCGGGACAGACCTGCATCCATGTCCAACGGATTTACGTGGAGAAAGACGTTCTGTCGGAGTTCCGCAAGCTGCTCGTCGCCAACATCAAGGAGCTGGCCGTCGGCGACGCGTTGGATGAGAAGACCGACGTCGGCCCCGTCATCGACGAGAAATCGGCCGCGCGCATCGAAGAGTGGTTGAAGGAGGCCGTGTCCAAAGGCGGCAAGCTGTGGGCCGGCGGCGAGCGCCGCGGCCTGCTCATCCCGCCCGCGCTCGTCGAAGGCGTGCCCGCCGGCTGCCGCCTCTCCGATGAAGAGGTGTTCGGCCCCGTGGTCACGCTGGAAGGCGTGGACAGCAAGGAGGAGGCGCTCGATAAAATGAACGCCTCGCGTTACGGCCTGCAGGCCGGCGTCTTCACCAACGACCTGGCCTTCGTCCAGCGCGCCTTCGCGCGCCTGGACTTCGGCGGCGTCATCGTCAACGACATACCGTCCTACCGCTCCGATGCGATGCCCTACGGCGGCGTGAAGGATTCCGGAGTGGGCCGTGAAGGCATCCGCTCCACCATCGAAGAATACACCGAACCCAAAACCTTAGTGCTAAAAAGTTAACGAAAGGGACAGGCCTTAACTCAGGAGACAACATGAAGCTCGTGGAATGCGTGCCTAATTTTTCGGAAGGACGGGACAAGGCCAAGGTCCAGCTCGTGGTGGACGCGGCCAAATCGGCCGGCGTGACCATCCTGGACGTCGAGATCGACGGGGACCATCATCGCTGCGTGCTTTCCTTCGTCGGCGCGCCCGACGCCTGCGTGGAGGCCTGCTTCCGGGTCGCCAAGAAGTCGATGGAGCTCATCGACCTCACGACGCACAAAGGCGAGCACCCGCGCATGGGCGCGGTGGACGTCATCCCCTTCATCCCGGTGAAGGGCGTCACGATCGAGGAATGCGCCGTGCTGGCCGAGAAGCTGGCCAAACGCATCGGCGACGAGCTGAAGATTCCGGCGTATCTCTACGACCACGCGGCCAAACGCCCCGAGCGCAAAGACCTGGCGAACGTCCGTAAAGGCCAGTTCGAAGGGTTGCGCGACCTCATCGGCAAAGACGAAGCCCGCCGGCCGGACTACGGTCCCAACGCCATCCACCCGACGGCCGGCGCGGTCGCCTGCGGCGCCCGCCAGCAGATCGTGAACTTCAACTTGAACCTCGACACCCACGACATGGCCGCGGGCAAGGACATCGCCAAACGCGTGCGCGCCTCCGGCGGCGGCCTGCCGGCCGTGCGCGGCAAAGAAATCGACCTCGCGGCCCGCAAACAGGTGCAGATCTCGACCGTGCTCACCGACTACAAGACGTCCTCGATGAAACGCGTGCTCGACGAGACCGTCAAACTCGCGGCCGAACACGGCGCCAAGGTCAAAACCACCGAAATCGTCGGGCTCCTGCCGCGCCAGGCCCTGCTCGACTTCGCGCTCGAGGCCTTGAACCTCGAGAACTTCCACGCGGACGTCCAGGTCTTGGAGAACCGCCTGGAGGCCGTCGGCGCGCTCGGCGGGGCGGGCGACTGGAAGGCCGCGGGCCGCCAGGTGGCCGAGGCGTTGTCGAACACGGACGCCACGCCGGGCGGCGGTTCGGCGGCCGCCGTCTCGGGCGCGATGGGCTGCGGCCTGGGGCAGATGGCCGTGGGCATCACGCTCAAATCCAAGAAGCTCGACGAGGCCAAACGCCCGGCGCTGACCGCCGCCCATCAGAAGCTGGGCGAGCTTCGCGACGCCTTCGACCGCCTGGCCGACGAGGACGCCGCGGCCTTCGACGTGTTCATGGCCGCCATGAGCCTGCCCAAAGACGACGCCGCGCGCCCCGCCAAGATGCAGGCCGGGCTCAAACACGCGGCGGAGGTGCCGCTGAAAACCGCGCAGACCGCCGCCGAGGCGCTGACGTTGGCCAAAAACGTCGCTCCGCTCGCGGGGCCGGCCGTCGTGTCCGACATCAACTGCGCCATCCACCTGCTCAAGGCCGCGGCGTTGTGCGCGGCGGAGAACGTGCGCATCAACATCCCCGGCCTCAAGGACGCGGGCACGGCCAAGGACCTGGAGGGGCGCCTGGAAAAGACGCTCGCCGCCTGTGGCTGAGCCCTGGTTTAAGGCGCGCGCCGACGGCTTCGGCTGGCGCCCGGCGGGCGTGAAGGGCTGGGCCGCCGTGGGCTCGGCCGGCCTGCTGCTGTGCGCCAACTTCGCGCGCCTGGCGCTCACCGCGTCGAGCGTGGAGGAAGCCTTCGCCGTGTTCCTGCCGGAGGCGTTGGGCGTGCTGCTCGCCTACTTCTGGCTGTGCCTGGCCGTCGGCGAGGAACTGCCCGCGCTCAAGGGAAAGGTCTGGTTCAAAGCCAAACGCTTCGGCTGGGGCTGGTCGCCCGCGACGCCCGAAGGCTGGGCCATCGTCGTGTTGTTCCTGGCCGCGCTTCTCGGCTCGACCATCGCCTTGGTGCGCTTCCGGCCCGTGCCGCCGAGCCCGTCCATGGTGGGCGAGCACCTGGCGCTCGCCTGCGTGCTCGCGGCGTCGCTCGTGGGCATCTGCTACCGGACGGGTGAAAAACCCGGCTGGCGCTGGGGCTGATGCTCGTTCGCCGCGCCGCGCCCGCCGATTGGACCGCCATCGCCGGCCTGTGCGCCGACACGGGCGCCCAGGGCGACCCGGTGGGCGACGACGAGCGCGCGGAGTTCGCCGAACGCTGGGTCGGCCCGTACCGCGCGCTGCGGCCGGACTGGACCTTCGTGGTCGAGGAGGGGGGGCGGCTCGTCGGCTACCTGACGGGCTCGCCCGACAGCCTGGCCTTCGAGGAGGAGCGCCGCCGCGCCTTCAAGGCCGAGCCCGACGCGCGCGAGTTTTTCCCCATGGATTTCCGTCTGGAGTTATGGTCGGACCATCCGGCGCACCTGCACATGAACGTCGCCGCCGCCGCGCGCCGTCGCGGCGCGGGCGCGGCCCTGCTCGCCGCCTTCTTCGACGCGCTGCGCGCGGCCGGGGCGCGTTCGGCGCACGTCATCTGCGGCGAGGGCGCGGCCTCCTATTGGAGGAAGGCGGGTTTCGCCGACCTGCGCGTCGAAGAGCCCTTTGCGGGCGTGCGCCTGCACGCCATGACCCGCCCGGTCTGACGCCGGGGGGTGACCACCCTCCTATGGACGCGTCCCGCGGGGTCTGTTACACTGCGCTCATGACCACCCATTTCGCCCTCGCCTCGCTCCTGCTCGCCGCCCCGGCCGCCGCCGACCCCGTCCACCTGGGGCTATTAGAGAAGCGCCTGGAGCTCAACGCGCAGCAGAAGGCCGCGGTCTCGGCCCTGCTCGTAAAAGCGCACGCGGACGAGGCGCCGCTGGCCGTGCGCGCCGAGCGGCTTAAAACCCGCCATAAGGCCGAGCTGGGCGAGTTGTACACGCGCCTGTACGGCCTGCTCGAGGAGGCGCAACGCGAGGCCGTGGACCCGCGGTCGCCGACCTACAACCTCGACATCGCCTTCAAGCCGGCGTTGCCGGCCGTCGCGCGCGAGCGCGGGCGCGCCGCCGCCGCCGCCGCCCGCCCCGGCCTGCTCGCCTTGCGCGCGGAGCTCGACGCGGTGGAAGCCCGTCGCGCGGCCGTCTGGGAAGCCTTTTTCGCGCGCCTGAGCGAGGCCGCGGGCCGCCCGTCGCCCGAACGCCTCGAGGCGGCGCGCGCCGCGCTCGCCGACGCCCGCTACGCGCGCAAGGTCCACGACGACCTGCGGCACCTCGCCGACGACCCCGCGGTGCTGGGCTCCGCCTTGGAGCGCGTCCGCCTCGCCGAAGCCGCGAAGACCGACCTCGTCGCGCCTTGGCGCGCCGCCTTCCTGGCCCGCGACGCCGCGGCGTTCGAGCGCCTGCTCGCGCCGGGCTTCCGGGGGCCTTCCTGGACCGATACGACGGCCGGCAAGGCCGACGCCGTCGCGCGGCGCTACGTCTGGGGCGCCCGGCCGCTCGAGCGCGACGCGGCGCTGGCGAGCGCGCGCGCCTTCTTCAAGGAGCACGACTCCATCGAAGGTTTCGATCTGGACCTTTTCGGCGCGGAGCGCGCCGCCGACGGCCGCGTCGTCTATAAGGGCCTGCTCTCCGTGCGCGGACGCCTGCGCGACGGCGGACGGCGCGCCGAATCCACCGCGGCGGCGCGGCTCGTCGCGGCCGACGGCCGCCTCGAATCGCTGCAGCTCAGCGGCGCCAAACGCGTCGTCGCCGCGCGCGAACGCCTGCTCGAGGACGCGACCGCGGTCGCGGGGCTCGACGCGGTGCCGGTGCGGCCGCGCTCGGAATCCATCCGCCGCGGCGGCTACGCGTTGGCCCTCAAAGACGACGGCTCCGGCCCGGCCGAGCTGTACGTGGGCAGCGTCGGCGGCGCCTCGCTGCTGCGCCGCGGCGAGGACGGCCGTTTCGCCGACGCGACCGCGCGCGCGGGCCTGGGCCATGACGAGCTGGTCAAGGCGGGCATCTTCGCGGACTTCGACGGCGACGGCGTCGATGACCTGCTCATCAACCACTTCCAGAACGACCCGAAACGCGCGCTCGCGCTTTACGCGGGCACGGGCGACGGCCGCTACCGGCCGGCCAAAGGCTTCGACTTCTCCGCCATCGCCGACGGCCTCTACCGCTATCCGATGACCATGGCGGCCGGCGACTTCGACGGCGACCGTCGGACCGACCTGTACGTGGGGTTCCCCGGCACCATGGACTTCACGACCATGGACTTCGAGAAGGACGGGGAGAACAAGGAGGCGGCCGCGCGGCCGCAGGGCCTTTTCCTCAACAAGGGCGGCTTCGATTTCGCGGACCGGACCAAATACGCGTTGTACGCCGACAAGGAATACGCCTGGTCCTTGGCCTACCCGCATTCCTCCGTCGCCGCCGACCTCGACGGCGACCACCGCACCGACGTCATCGTCGTCGATGACCGCAAGAACCCGAGCACGGTCTATCGCAACCGCGGCGGCGGCGCCTTCGAGGAGGTCGCCCGCGACATCGGGGTGTGGAACGCGCATTGGGGCATGGCCGCGGCGGTGGGCGACCCCGCGTTCCACCGGCTAGTGCATCACGTGTAGCGTGAGACGCTTACGCGGTAAGCTGTGTTCTTCGTGTTCCCCAACACGAGGAGAACGAGATGGCTTACAGGCGCGTGACG
Organism: uncultured Elusimicrobia bacterium; assembly: GCA_965283875.1. Taxonomy (GTDB): domain Bacteria; phylum Elusimicrobiota; class Elusimicrobia; order UBA1565; family UBA9628; genus GWA2-66-18. The sequence continues at coordinate 1,988,426 of CBDIQC010000001.1, forward strand.
GCGGAAGAACGAGAGCTGATTTGCCGCTGGCTTCGAGCAGGTGCAGCGCAGCATGAGATCGCTCGACGCTTGGGGCGCAGCCAGGGCAGCATCAGTCGCGAGATCGCGCGCAACACGGGACTGAAAGGCTACCGGCCCAAACAGGCGCACGAAAAGGCGCAGGCTCAGGCCAAGCGAGCGGGACCGCGGCGCTTCACGGAGGCGGTCCGGGCTGACGCGGAGGCGCGACTCAAAGAAGGCTGGACGCCGGCGATCATCGGCGGACGAGCGCGGCTTGAGGGGCGGCCCTGGGTTTGCGCGGAAACGATCTACAAGCACGTCTACGCCGACGCCAAGGCCGGCGGGACGCTGTGGAAGAACCTACCCCGGGCCAAGCGCAAGCGGCGACGCCGCTGTCCCCGGCAGGACGGTCGCGGGCGCGGGCAAATCCCGAACCAGCGAAGGATTGACACCCGTCCGGCCGAAGTAGAGACACGTCGGACCGTCGGGCACTGGGAAGGCGACCTGATCAACGGGGCCAACGGCACGGGGAACCTGGCCACGCTGGTGGAGCGTAAGTCGCGGTTCACTCTGGTCGATCGCACGCAGAGCAAGGAGGCGGAGGAGGTCGCGCTCAAGATCTGCGCCTTGTTCAAGACGCTGCCCCCGCGGGCGCGGCGAAGCGTCACGCTCGACAACGGCAAGGAGTTCGCCCGTCACGAAGATATCGCCAAGGACGCCGTCCTGGACGTGTTTTTCGCCCATCCCTATCACTCGTGGGAGCGGGGCACCAACGAGAACACCAACGGGCTGATCCGCAGGCTCTATCCCAAAAAGTCGTCCTTCGCGGGCATCGGCCGGGCGGAGATCAGGCGCATCGACGCCTTTCTCAACGACCGGCCCCGCAAGTGCCTGGGGTGGTCGACACCGAGGGAGAGCCTGACCGCCTTCCTTGGCTGCGCCCCGTGAAATAGCGGGGCGGTCGCGGAAGACATCCAGCGGCGCCGCGCGAAATTCGCGCGACGGACGGAACAGCAACGTCCACGTCCACGGCCACGTCCTCCAACGGCAACGACATTTCTCTGGACTGGGCCTAACGGCAACGGCTACGATCACGGCAAGGAAGACGGATTAAAACGAAGACCTCAGCTTGCCTCAGGTGATGCAATAGCTACTGGATGTCGGGGACTATAAAAACGGCGGCTCCCCCGACCTGTACATGACCAACGTGAACTTCCCGACCAGCTTCGTGCTGGAGGACGATACGGCCTGGCTGTTCGACCCCTCGGCCCCGCGCAAAAACGGCCTGGGCAACCATCTCTACCGCAACCGCGGCGACGGCACGTTCGAGGAGACGACCGATGAGGCGGGCGTGCGTTGGGCGGGCGCGGGCGCCGCGGGCGCCGTGTTCTTCGACCTGGACAACGACGGCCGCCAGGACCTGTTCGTCGCCAACGGCCTGTGGTCCGCCGGTCCCTCCGCCAAGAGCTTCGACGCGACCTTCCTGCTCGCGGCCGCGACCGAGAAACACCTCGCGGCGATGAGCTATTTCTTCGGACTCAAGAAGGACCGCGCCTTTGCCCCGGCCGCCTGCCGCGGCTGCGCGGGCGGCTCGATGATGAGCGCGGCGCCGGGGCGCAAAAACGCGGTGCTCAAGCTGCTGCGCGACCTGCGCGACGAGGGGGGGCGGCCGCTGCTCTCCTTGGGCGGCGACCAGCGCAACCGCCTGTTCCTCAACGAGGGCGACGGCACCTTCACCGACATCGCCTACGTCGCGGGCGCCGATTCCGCCGCCGACGGCTACGTGGCCGCCACGGCCGAGCTCGACCGCGACGGCGCGCTGCAGCTGGTGCTGCGCAACGGCGACCCGGGCGTGGAGACCGCGTCTTACCCCACGGTCCAGCTTTACCGCAACCACGCGGCCAAGGGGAACCGTCACCTGGTGTTCCGGCTCACCGGCCGCGATGCGGCCCGAGCGCTGGCGCGAAGGTCTTCGTGGAGCGCGCCGGCGGCCCGCCGCAGTGCCGCGAGCTCGTCGCCAACAACGGCGCGGCCCAAGACGCCCGGCTCGTGCACTTCGGCCTGGGCGGCGACGCCGCGGCCACCGCGCGCGTGCGCTGGCCGTCGGGGCGCGAGCAGGTCTTCGCCGCCCTGCCCGCCGGCACCTACGCCTTGGAAGAGGGCGGCGAGCCCGTCCGCGAGCCGTCCGGGCGCCTGGCCGCCGCCGGGGAGTAGCGCTCCAAAAGCGCTATCGTAGGCTCGTGGACGCTCCCGTGCTGCCGGGCTACGGATTCCGTTGGGCGGTCGTGGACGCGCTCGTCCACCACCGGCTCAAGGACAAACTCGACAACTACCTGCTCGCCGAGAAGGAGCTGCGCGCGCGGGCCGTGACGATGAAGGCCAAGCCGTATTGGCTCGTCATCGACCCGAGCAGCGCCTGCGAGCTCAAATGCCCGTTTTGCCCCACCGGCAAGGACAAAGGCACGCGCCCGCGCGAGGTGATGGAGTGGGATCGTTATAAGGCGGTGATGGACGAGCTGGGCCCGACCATCATCCACGCCGAGTTCTGCAACTGGGGCGAGCCGCTCATCAACAAGGAGCTGCCGCGCATGATCCGCTACGCCAAGCAGTTCGGCGTGGAGACCCATCTCAGCAGCCACTTCAACCGCATGGACGACGCGGTCATCGACGGGCTCATCGACAGCGGGCTCGACTGGGTCATCGCCTCGGTGGACGGCGCGACGCCCGAGACGTATTCGCGTTACCGCGTGGGCGGCGACTTCGACCGCGTCATCTCCAACATCAAGCGCTTCGTGGCCCGGAAAAAGGCGCGCGGCGTCAAACGGCCGCACCTGGTCTGGCAGTTCCTCGTGTTCCGTCACAACGAACACGAGGTGAAGATCGCCGAGGCGATGTCGCGTTACCTCGGCATGGAGGGCTTCGGCGCCTCCGCCGCGGCCATCCCGCTGCCCGAGTGGCGCCCGGTCGGCGCGGGCCTGGAGTTCTACCCCGACCAGTCCGGGACCTTGCTTCGCCCCAAGGACCGCGAACACGCCCGCGAGCAGGACCTGCCGGCCTGCGTGTGGCCGTGGCTGGGGACCGTGGTCAACGCCGGCGGCACGGTCGCGCCGTGCTGCGCCATCGAAGACGAGAGCCAGGACTACGGCCGCGTCGGCCCGGGCAAGCCGCACGCCGCCATCTGGAACGGCGAGGATTATCTGGCGGCCCGCTCGCACGAGGGGACAGGCGACGATCGGGGGCGTAAAAACGCGTGCACCGAGTGCCGCATCGCGGGCCAGGCCAACGTCCACATACCCGGCAGCTGGCTGGGCGGCGCCTACGGCACCGAGCTCGTGTATTTCCTGCAGCCGCTGCCGTGGCCCGGGCCGTTTAAGGCCTGACGGGCGCGGCGACGCAGTAGGCGGGTTTGGGCAACGGTTTGCCGCCCCGGTCGAATAAAGCCGATTTGGCGCCCGGGGCTACTTCCAGGCGGCCGAGCACGGTGGGGGAGAGGTCGCGCGTTACCTGGAAGTTCCGGGTGATGAACAGCCTTGAACAAACCGTGCCCCCGGGCTCGTAACGCAGGATGTGGCCGGCCGGCGCGCCGAGGTACAAGGGCAGGCGCACGTCGTCGCGCTCGGCGAAGCCGAAGTCGCCTTCCGAGAAAATCTGGCCGGAGGCGCCGACGTCGGCGCTGGCGGGCCCCCAGATGGGATGGGTGTGCACGGAGGCGACCGCTCCGGCGGGTTTCGGGAACACGGCTTTGCAGCCGTTGAAGTCGCCCGTGCCGACCGCGCCCCACGTGAAACGCCCGGAGGCCGTCCGTTCGATCCAGGCGCAATATTCGTTGCGCTGCTCCGGGAAGGCGCGGACGTGGTCCACGAAGCCGGCCGCGGCGGCGTTGGGCGACGCGAAGTCGCTCGGCTGCGCGGAGGCGAGCAGCGCCAGGAGCGGCGTCACGACGAGGAACAGGCCCGTCATGCCTTCAGGATAGGCCCGGTGAGCCCTTTTGTCAACCGCGTCAGGCGTCGCGCCGCAGGCTGTCCATCACGCCGCGGCGGCGTCCGGCGGTGTTCGAAAGTAAAATATGGGTAAAACGCTTCGATTAGGACGAATTGTAATTTTCGGGCCTTGATTTTCGTCAACCCCGGGCCAATACTCAGCACTGGAAACCAAGGAGCTGACCCAGTGCCGAGGAATGGTCACGCGTCGTGCCGGATAGATTTCCTAAGCGAAGTAATCTCGTTAGGGCCCGCCAGTCGCGGGCCTTATTCGTTCATGGGGGGGAGTCGGCGAAAGGTTCTGGCTGCTTGGAAGATATTCCAGTGGATGCGTACAGATTCAATCCGATCCATCCAATTGCTCCCCCTAATTGGCCTCCTCCTGCTGGCAGCCCCCGCATGGAGTGCAGCCTCCCCGGCCGAGTCATGGCACGTGAAGGGGAAGTCAATTGTTTGCTCCGACAAAGGAAAAGTCGTACGCCAATTTCGACTGATACGTCCCTCCTGGGATACAGAAGAAATCACCACAAAAGCGTTCCGGTCTCGGGTTGGAGCAATCAGCGACGACAAGAAGTCAGCAGTCATCTTCGAGTATAGCTATGACACATCCACGGTGAGCTACTTTAGAAATGGCTGTGCCCAAGCATGGCAGAAAATCTACCCGGAATTGGAAGGGGCTCGACAGGTTAAAGTTCTCAATGGCGGCATGGGAGCGCTTTTCGATTTACTAACAATCGCCCATCACGATGTCGCTGACGCGCAGGGCAACTATCTAGACGCGGAAGCAGGTGGTTACAAAGAGGGCTATGTTGTCTACGTGAGTAGCAACGGGGTGGAACGGCTCAGATACGGTCCGCTCTGGAGTTATTACAGCAATATTCCGATAGTTTTGAGTCCCAACAACCGCTTCGGATACATTGGGAGCGGGCGACAGTATTTATTTTTTGACCTGTCCGATGGCCGATTTCATTTCTATGAACAGCCGGTGGAGCATAACGGCGGAAAAGTAGCCATATCTGATGAAGGAAAAGTAACGATAACACGCCGAATCGGCCGCCGTAGAGCTGACGGCAGTCATATAGATGACGATGCGATTCAGCGTGCGCAACGAGCAGGAACACCCGAATACGTAAAGCTGCTTGAGGGCTCAACGGAAATTATCGAGACCTCTCATGAGTACCAGTTCTAAGCTCCTGCTAGTCCTAGCTTTTCTGGGGCCCGGGGAATTGCGCGCAGCTGCATTTATTGAGCCGCTCGAATCCGTTCGCATCATCAGTGACTTTGGCTGGCGCGCCAGTTCGACGGGTGCTCCAGGAAAGCACGATGGAATCGATTATGCCGCGTCGACTGGAACTCGAATTCGGTCCGTTGAATCCAGTCGAATTACCGCAATCGATATTCACCCGGTCAGGGGCTGGCATGTTGAAGCAGATTCGTTGGTGAATAGTTCGCGAACCTGGAGATATTTCCACCTTTTCAATAGTAGTGGTACGAGAAGTAATCGCTCCGGAGCTTTTCAGGTTATCCGCCATAACGGGGACTATTTCATTGTTCGTTTTCTGCCTACTAATATTCCAGACGTTGCCTACACCGACCAAGCATCCCTGCATAATACGACCGGCTCAATTTCCTTGGGTCAGTCAACGCATGCGGTTACATTTATAAACCAGATTCCGGCAGGCACCTTTTTTGCTCCCGTTGGACGTACTGGGCGCGTGTTCGGTCCACATCTACATTTGGAATTTAGCGATAGATCGTATCAGGGCTCGCCGTCAAAACGCGGAGCGTCTGATCTATTCGCTAAGAACCCGTTTATGCATGTGCCACATGATGCAAGCGCATACACGGTCACGATATTTTCCCCGCTCCCGGGAGCCCGTGGACAGGGCATTTTTCTTAGACCGAGCGATGTTGGCTATGACCCATCAACAGGCATCAGCACGCTTTTCAACCTCTCGGCCTATGTGAATTCAACAGCTGGACTCAATCTTAATCGAGTGGAATTTCGAGTTGCTGGAATCATCGTGGCCGGTTATGACTATGAAGGCGCACTCAGTACGCGCTCATTCGCGACCAATGCAGTCGTCCGCCCCATATTTGATCCCAGTCTGAGAAATCAGGCAGCCGGCAAGGATATGTTTTTCGCGCCTTCGCTACCCGTTCCGGGTATCAATCTTACTGCAGGATGTTTCATCTTAGGCGTCCACGCCTTCAGCATACGAGAAGAGGAATTTTCCCATGAAGTCGAATTGTGTCCTCTTCAGGGGACCGCACCAAGGGTTCGCACATCGACTCATGCGGCGACCTCTAGCTATGACGGAGCAGGCTTTATTGGTCAGGTACCCTTCTCCGTCGAGTCCGATGCGCAAATCGCGAAAGTCCAGTTGTTCAGGAACAGCGAGCAAGGAAAGTTGTTGCTTGGCAATCTAGGCGTAGGCGGCACGACTCCCGATTTGGGAGATGGCGAATACACGATCCTCGCTCAGGATATTTATGGGCGCATTGGCGGCGTCAATTTTGGATTTCATACCACCACATCTACACTCCAGGCGGCGTTGGCGCTCCAGGGGCAGGCCTCATCGACGAGTTTTGAGACGGTCGGCATCAGCACTTCCTTTGGTCCCAGTTTGTCCGGGTTCGTCGTGAGTATTCCGGATGCCTTCGAAGGCGCAATAAGCACGACCATCTCCTTGTCTACGGGCGCGAGTTACTCGATGGTCTTTACTTCGACAAGCTTGCCGCCTACTCCAACCCTGAGCGCATTCATCACAGCGACGGAGTTGATTTCAGTCAGCTCTAATCCGCTATTTTTCGATTTCCACAGCTTGCTCCAGGAATTTGTCGAGGGTAGCAATGGCGATGATCTCACCGCGCCCAGCGGGATTGAACTAGTCCTGGAAATTAACGGGATTAAACTGGGGCGTTATAGAGTTGCGCGCGATCTTATCCACCCCACGATTTCCTATGAGAACGAGACTTCAACGATGCCTCTGGTCAACCCGCTTCATCTGAAGTACGAGCTCAAATCCAATAGCGTGCCAATATGTTTTCGCAACTTCCCGCCAGGCCAGGACCCCGTAACCCAGTGCAACGACATCCATACCGTCACGCCACGGATTATCTATGACGTTCCATCTTATTTCGACGCAACCGTCGTCCAGCACGTATTTACTCCAGGGACAGAGGAGGCGCTGGGAGCCTACAACTTGATGCCTGGCGATGTGATGTACGAAGACCCGCTGGCATCATTGGAGTTCACCTCAACGGGAACTGTTGGGAGGGTTGAGATTGCCGTTCCGGCGGATTTCGATCTGAGCTCTAATGTCATCGAGCTCGGAGGGCAGCGATATATACGGATTCCCGGAGCCCTGCCTGTGGGAATTACTCACACGGGGCCTGGCACTGTCGCCTCACCCCATTCGCTCAATCTGCACTTCAACGCTTCGTTTATAACGCCTGAGCAGTTGCCAGCCGTTAGAGTGGTTCGCGGAGGGCAAATCGTCGACGCTGTTGTGTCGTTGGGCAACGCGCGCGTCGAATTGCCTTCGGGCGAGGGAGACCTCGGCGCCTACTCATTCGTGCTCGCGGACGACACACCCCCCGCCGCTGTCGTCCCGGTCGCAACCGCGATAGTCGAGGATGCAATCGTCTTCGAGTGGGCCGCATCGGGGGATGACGGTAGCTTCGGGCAGGCGGCAGGCTACGATGTTCGCTGGATGAATTGTAGCGGTGGCACTGCAGAATTCACTTTTGACACTGCCACGCCTTTGTTTACTGGCAACGATAGCTCCGATGAAGACGCGGGTCCGAGCCCTTCGGGTGAGATGGACGGAATCATATTGGGGGAGCTGGTTCCTGGAACGACGTATTGCATGGGTGTAAAAGCGTTTGACTTAGTCGGCAACAGGTCGGCGGTGTCTGTCGCTATGGCGCGTACGGCGCCGCGCGAAGTGCCTGCTGTGGCAGTGAGCCCCAATCTCATCGCGGGCCAGCCGGAACTCGAATTCGAATACACTGTAGGCTCAGATGCTGCGGTCGAGGAATTGGACGAGGATTCCCAGGCCGTGCGTGATTATCTCGAACTAATCACCGAACAGCTCGGACAGAACCTGCTTTCTCAGCTATATGAAGTGGGACCCTCCGGCACCGACCACGACGAACCGGCCGCGATAAAAATGCGCTACACAGCGGCGGCGTTGGCGAATTTCGATCCCGATTCGTTGCGAATTCTGGAGTCAGGTGTCGGAGGCCAGATTGCTTTCCCAGTTGAGAATCAAACTCACGATCGAATCAATCGCGTCATTACGGGGCAAGTTCGCCAGCTTAATTCTAAGTTCGGCATCTTTGGCTCCGCGTCGCCTCCTCCCAGCGAAATCACGTCCGGCGGCCTAGCAATCAGCGCCGATGCCGCGGGCAGGCTTTGGTCCATCTCTTTCGACACGGCAAGCGTATTTCTGACGCGCACCGATGCTCAAGGTACGTCTTCTTCATCCATTCTCCTTCCCGACGCGCGGCCTTCATTCAGTTGGTCGGTGGTATTCGATGACGTGGGCAACCCGTACGCCATCGGCACGGCTTCGGGACCGTATACCATCGGCACAGATCTTGCGGTATATAGAGCCGCGCAGTCCGGCGAATCGCTAGTTTCTAGTCATACTTTTGATAGCGGCTTCGGAAGAAACGATTTCATTTTCTCCGCGGCACCTCCTGGCTGGATTGTAGGCGCGGCCCAAACAGCGGGCCCCCTGGAGGGTGAGGACCCTGAAACTCAGTTCCGACTAGCTCTTTGGCGCTTCGACGCTGCGACGGAGTACCGTGGAATTGACCACCACTTATGCGCGCGGCGGAGGGCTCGATGTCGGAACAGGGGTATCGGTGGACGCCAATGGCAAGGTGTGGATTGCGGGTTTCTCGACCGATTCTCAGGCAATAGGCGCTCGCCCAGTCGATTTGGCTCTTTGGAAATATGATCCATCAACTCTAAACTTCTCGGGGCTCTCTCTCAGGCCCGGCTACCTCCATGAATTCGACGGCGCCTCAGTCGCCCGAGTTCTCGCGACCGCGTCCGATGTCTACGTGGCCGCTCCGCGCGTACACGGCGAGGACTTCTCGAAGGACGCAGCCTTCCTTCGTTTTGGACATGACGGCACCTTGCGACACGAGAGCGCATGGCGTCCCGAATCAGCCCGCTCCGCTTTCCCAACGGCTGTCTTGCCGGAGCCTGACGGCAAGGTTCGCGTTGCGGGCGGCATGGAGCTTGGGGACACTTTCGCAGCGCTCTGGCTGCATGAAAGCTCAGGGATGCTTATTTCCGCCTCCGGTGTCGATGCCGGGGCCGCGCGCGGCGCCGCAAGAAGCGGCGGCGATTTGTGGCTTGCCGTTGATAACGCTTCTGCTCCAATCAAGGTGCAGGGCGACACTCCGATTTCAGGCTCTGCCGCCGACATATTGCCTCCGCGCACGTCAGTGGCGGTAAGCGGCTCGTTCTTCGGATTAAACCCCATCTACATCAGCTCAGGCAGCCTCGTAGGCTTGTCGGCGGTGGATGACAAGTTTGTGGCGGGCGATGGTCTAGGCTTGGTTGGCGAGACGCGCTACTCTCTGGACGGCAGTTCTTTTGCGCTCTTCGCTGCTTCCTTCGCAGTCACGAGCGAGGGACTGCACTCGCTACGTTCATGGAGCGTGGACACTGAAGGCAATGAAGAGGCGGTCCATAATACCAGCCTTGCCGTGGATCTGACCGTCCCCTTCGCCATTTTCCGGACGACGGGCGCGCTCTATGAACTAATCGCCGATGACCCGGTGTCAGCGGGCGTGGCCTCGGGTGTGCGCAATATCGATTACCTCGTGGACATCGACCCTGAGACCTGCGAGGACGTGGCTCTCGACACCGCCGCCGCGCGCGGAACTTGCGCGAACCTGGCGTATGCAGGCCCCTTCACGTTATCGCCCGGCACGCATACGGTCGTCTTCCGCGCCATCGATAACGTGGGTAACGGTGTAGATGTCATCGGCTCCAGCAGCGTGGTCGTCGGCGCGCCCCCGGCGTCCTCGGCGCTCACGCCGTCCACCGGTCCCGTTGGAATCCCGTTCACGATCGCAGGCCCCGGCTTCGGGGCGTATGCAGGCGCGAACACGATTGTACTCTTCGGGGGGACGACAGCTGCGATCTCAGTGTGGAACGACGCTCAGATTAAAGGGACCGTGCCCGGCCTATCGTCCGGAGCTTACGCGGTGACGGTGTTCCGGCAATGGCCGTCGAGCGTCACCACGCGAGATGTCGGACCTTTTGTGGTGACCCGTTTGGCCCCCACGGCGCTGTCCGTCTCATCGGGCCCAATCGGGCGGCCCTTCACGCTGACGGGTCCAGGCTTTGGGCCTTACGCCGGGGCCAACACGCGCGTGCTCATCGGCGGGGTCGGGACTGCGATTTCGGTCTGGAATGACGCTCAGATTATAGGCGTCGTGCCTGGAATACCCGCCGGCGCCGTGAGCTTGGTCGTCGAGCGTGCGGCCGGAAGCTTCGTCGCGTCATCCGATCCGCTGGAATTCGAAGTGACGAGACCCTCGGTGACAGCGGTCGTGCCTTCATCTGGACCAATCGGCGTTCCCTTCACGTTGAACGGCGCCAGCTTCGGACCGTATGCCGGGAGCAACACACGCGTGCTATTCGGCGGCACTGCCGCGCCAATCTCGGTTTGGAACGACTCGCAAATCAAAGGCACCGTGCCCGGAATCTCGACCGGCGCCGTGACGCTCATTGTTGAGCGGGCCGTCGGGGCCTTCGTGTCGGCCGCGGAGACGCGGACCTTCGACGTAACACGTCCCACGGTGGCGACGGTCACTCCTTCATCCGGACCCATCGGAGCCGTGTTCACGCTCTCTGGGTCGAGCTTCGGGCCTTATGCCGGCGCCAATACGCGCGTGCTCATCGATGGGGCCACTACGCCGATCTCGGTATGGAACGACACGCAGATAAAGGGGACCGTGCCCGGGGCCCTGTCTCCCGGGGTGAAGATGCTGATCGTTGAACGCGTCGCCTCGAACGGGACGAGCATCCAGTCGGAGGCCGTGTCCTTCCAAGTGGCGGGGTTGGCGCCGAACCCCATCAGCCCCTCCTCTGGGCCCATCGGCATCCCGTTTAGTATCGCGGGCATGGACTTCGGCGCCTACGCCGGTGCCAATACGCGCGTCCTGTTCGGTGGAACCACCGCAGCCATCTCTGTTTGGAACGATAACACGATTAACGGAACCGTTCCGGCGTTATCAACCGGCGCCCATGTTGTCGTAGTCGAGCGCCAGCAGGGAGCATCCGTCAGTTCGGCTTTCGTGTCGACATTCACGCTGACCGAACTCATTGCCGCGGTCGTATCGCCCTCGTCCGCGCCCGCCGGCGCGCCCTTTGTGATCAACGGCGTCGGCTTCGGACCCTACGCCGGGAACAATACGCGCGTGCTCATCGGCGGGGCAACCGCTCCCATCTCGGTCTGGAGCGACGCGCAGATCGCGGGTACGGTGCCGGGTGTTCCCGCAGGCGCGCATGATCTCATCATCGAACGCGCCGTAGGCGGGAGCGTTCAAGCGAGCACCCCGGTCGTTTTCGAGGTGCTGGCGCCTGCCATCGCTTCGATTGACCCATCCTCGGGACCTATCGGCATCGCCTTCACGCTGGCAGGCGCGGGCTTCGGTCCCTACGCAGGGTCCAATACGCGTGTCCTCATCGGAGGTGCGACGACGCCGATCTCGGTGTGGAATGATGCGCAGATCAAGGGCACCGTGCCGGGGGCACTGCCTGCTGGCATCCATGCCGTCTTCGTCGAGAGGCAGACTTCAGATGGCTGGCTGTCAGCCTCGAACACCGTCTATTTCCAAGTCACCCAGATGGCCGTCGAAGGCGTGTCGCCCTCGAGCGGGCCCATTGGTATTACTTTCACTCTCAGCGGCGGTCCTTTCGGCGCCTATGCCGGGGCCAACACGCGCGTGCTCATCGGCGGCGCCGCGGCGGCGATTTCGGTCTGGAATGACTCGACCATCTCAGGCACCGTACCCGCCCTTTCGACTGGGACCTATGAACTTGTCGTCGAACGTGAGCAGGGCGGCTTCATCGCGAGCAGCACGAGCTCCTTTACGGTCGCCGACATCGTCATCATCGCCCTGACCCCTTCGTCCGGGCCTATCGGCGCCCCAATCACGCTGACCGGCGGGTCCTTCGGCGCCTACGCGGGCGCCAATACCCGCCTGCTGATCGGAGGGAGCGCGGCGGCCGTGTCAGTCTGGAACGACGCGACGATCCAGGCGACGGTGCCTGCCTTACCCGAAGGTCTGCACCCGCTCTGGATCGAGCGTCAGTCAGGGTCGGGCGTCCAGTCGAGCGCGACCTCATACTTCCAAGTCCTCACCCCCGCCGTGGCCACCTTGGTGCCTTCCTCTGCGCCGATTGGCGCGCCGTTCACGCTCACCGGCACGGGATTCGGGCCGTATGCCGGTAGCAACACGCGCGTGCTGGTCGGCGGCATCGCCGCGCCAATCTCGGTTTGGAACGACTCGACCATCAAGGGGACGGTGCCCGGAGCGCTGGGCCCTGGGCTGGTGGAACTGCTCGTTGAGCGCGTCTCTGGCGGCGGCCTGTCCCAGAGCGCTACACAGGCTTTTGAAGTGCTGGTCCCCATCATCTCTACGCTGACTCCCGCCTCTGGTCCGACAGGGACCTTGATTACGCTTAACGGCTCGGGCTTTGGCCCGTATGCCGGTTCAGTTACGCGCCTGCTGGTGGGAGGAAGCACGGCGGCGGTGTCCGTGTGGAACGACGCGATGATCCGGGGCACGGTGCCGGGAAACCTCTCGGATGGCGAGTACCCGGTCGTCGTCGAACGCGCTCCCGCCGGAGGCACGGTTCAGAGCGCGTCGGCCACTTTCACCGTGGGGAGCGGCTTCGGCCCCAGCGCGTTGTTCTCAGCCCCTCTCTCCGCCCAGCCGGACACGAATTTTGAAGGAGGCCTGGCTCTTGCCGCGGCCGATGGCGGACGCGTCGAAACCCCATCGAAGGCAGCGGTAGAAGTGCCTCCGGCGGCGATGGAGGACGATACCGAGATCACGCTGCGCCGTGTGCGTGATGACGCTCGTCGTACCGAGGCGGCCAAGGCGGCCCAGGTGCGTTCGGCGGGCGAGCCCATCGAGTTCGGGCCTGAAGGGACGCGTTTCGCGGTTCCAGTCGTGATCGAGCTGCCCTATGACCCCGCCGCACTAGGCCTGGGCGTGGACCAGACGAAGATCGCCGTTCACTATTACGACCCGATCAGGAAAGCTTGGGATAAGCTTCTAAGCGAGGTGGATGTCGCACGCAAAGTCGTGCGGGCGCGCACGGACCACTTCTCGCTCTACCAGCCGATGCTTCCCGGCGTCGGACCCGCGGCGGCCCAGGACGAGTTTTCGCTCAGGACCGCCTATGTCTTCCCGAATCCGTCGCGCAATTCGCAGGCGGTCACCTTCCGCATCCAACCCGGCTTGGCCGATTCCGTGACGGTGCGCGTCTACGACATCTCCGGTAGAAAAATCCACGAGTCTGCCTCCTTCACCGGCCCGACCTTGTTCGATGACGGCAATGGTCTCGGCGCTCAGCAGACCTATGATTATGCGTGGGGCGTGTCTGGGGTGGGCTCGGGCGTCTACATCTACGCGATTATTGCCAAGAAGGCCGGTCAACGTGACATCGTGACCAAAGGGAAGGTCGCGGTCATCAAATGAGAGCGTTCAGGCACGCCGCGCTGCTTCTGCTTGCCGTCCAGGGTTCCTGGGCGGCAGAGACGGCTTCGTTCTTGAATATCGGCGTAGGCGGCCGGGCGCTGGGGATGGGCGGAGCCTACACGGCGCTTGCGGACGACGCCAATTCAATCTACTGGAACCCAGCCGGACTATCCAAGCTAGATAAGCGTGAGTTCACGGCGAGCCACGCCGAGATGTTCGAGAAGACGCGGCTCGACTTCTTGGCATACGCGCACCCCACGCCGCAGGGGACTTTCGCGGCCGCAATGACCTATCTTAGCCAAGGGGAAATCGAGGGCCGCGACAGCCTCGGACGGCCCACGGCGGGCTTCGATGCCTCCGACGCGGCGGTAAGCATAGGCTACGCACGTAAGCTGGGCATAGCCGACTTGGGAGCGACCTTCAAGTACCTGCGAAGTCACATCGGCTCGTCCGAGGCGCAGGGTGTGGCCGTGGACCTTGGCGCTAAGCGCGAGTTGGGCAGTCTAAGTGTTGGCGCCTCGCTGCGCAACATCGGCCCTGGCCTCAAGTTCTCGGACCAACGCAACGACTTGCCGTTGCGGCTCGCCATGGGGGTGGCCTACAGGTTTGTCGGCGGCCACGCGGTCACGGCCGAGGCCGTCAATGGCCCGCGCGGCGCGGGGACGGACGTCTCGTTGGGCGGAGAGTACCAAGCGGTCAAGAACGTCTTCCTTCGCGCCGGTTACACGACGCAGACGGCGGTGGCAGGAGGTTCGGGCTTCGATGCGGCGCGAGGCATGACGCTGGGCCTGGGCTTCCGCAACGAGAAGTGGAGCCTGGACTATGCCGTGCTTCCTTCAGGCGAACTGGGGCGTTCGCATAGGTTCAGCGTCGGCGCCAGATTTTAATTTAGCCCTAAGCGCAGCAGGCTCATACGCGATTTAATATGAGCTGGTCAGGCATCTCGCCGCAGGCTGTCCATCACGCCGCGGCGGCGGCCGGCGGCCCCGGCGAGCAGGCCCACCACCACGGGCATCACCAGCGCGGTCAACGCGAGCGCGGCCGCCTCCAGGGGGTCGGCGGCGAAGGGCACGCCCAGGCGTTTGGCCACCGCCCAGCCCAGGCCGACGGCGGCCGCGGACGCGGCGATGGCCGACAGAACCCCCAACGCGCCGAGCTCGGCCGCGTCGGCGGCCATGGTCTCGCGCGGGGTCCAGCCGAGCGCGCGCTCCAGCGCGGCGTCGGCGGCGCGTTCCTCGGCGCCCAGCGCGGCCAGGCCCGCGGTCACCAAGGCGCCCACGCCCACGCAGAAAAGAGCCAACGCGCCCGTCGCGGCGAGCAGGAGGGCGAGCACCTCCTGCATACGCGTCATCAAGGCGCCCGCGTCGATGACCGAGATGTTGGGCAGCGTCCGTGAGAGCTCCGAGCGCAAGGCGGCGGCGTCCTCGGGCGAACGGGAGCGGAAGGACGCGATATAGGTCTGCGGCGCGGCCGCGAGCAGGGGCGGGGTCAAGGTCACGAAGAAGTTCGGCCGCATGGACGCCCATTCGACCTCGCGCACCGAGCTCACGACGGCCTCGAGCTCCCGACCCGACACGTCGAAGGTCAGGCGCGAGCCCAGGCGCAGGCCCGCGCGCTCGAGAAAACCCTTCTCGACGCTGGCGAGCGCGGCGGTTTCGCCCGGTTTCCAGAACGAGCCCGCCACGACGCGTTCGGAGGGCTTGAGCGCGTCGGCGTAGGTGAGGTTGTATTCGCGCGCGCGCAGGCGGCCGCGTTCGCGCGCCTCGGCGCCCGCGCGTTCGGTCTGGTCGCGGCGCACGCGACGGCCGTCGATGGCCAGCAGGCGCGCGCGCACGAGGGGGGAGAAGTCCGTCTCGCCGGAGGCGCGCGCGGCGGCCAGGGCCTTGGCCCGTTCGAGCTGGGAGGGCTGGACGTCCACGAGGAACAGGTCCGGCGCGTCGGCGGCGTTGGCGAGGCTCAACGTGCGCGCCAGGCCTTCGCGCGCGGTGCCCACCGCGCCGAGCAGCGCGAAGCCGCCGGCCAGCGTGAACAGCATGACGCGCGAGGGGCCCGGCCGGCGCACGAGGCGGCGCAGGCCGTGGCGCGCGGGCAAGGGCAGCGCGGAGGCGCGGCGCAGGAACCAGCCCGCCAGGCGCAGGCCCCCGCGGGAGAGCAGCTCGACGGCGAGCGCGCCGCCGGCCAGCGCCAAGACGAGTTTGACCGCCTCCTCGCCGGAACCCGCGCGGCGCCAAGCCGCGGCGGCCAACACGAGCAAAGACACGGCCCACCCGGCCGCGGCCAGCCCGGCCGGGGGCGCGGGCGGGGCGCGCAGCGCGTCGAGGGGGGCGCGCGTGGCCAGCGCGCGCACGCGCGCGGCCGACAGGCCCCACGACAACGCCGCCGACAGTACGAAGCCTTCGAGGAAGGACGCGGGGTCGGGCGGCACGACGAGGTCCACGCCGAAACGCGGCGCGTAGCTGCCGGCGAAGGCCGCCACGCCCCAGCCCGCCGCGCCGCCGACCGCGCCGCCGAGCAGGCCGGCGCCCAGGCACAGGCCTGCGAAAAGCCGTTCGACCTCGGCGGTGGAGGCGCCGAGGCAGCGCAGAAGGCCCATGGTGTCGGCCTGGGCGTCGAGGAAAAGCGTCAGGCCCGCGCGCAGGCCCGCCGCGCCGAGCAGCAGCGCCGAAAGGGCGAGCAAGGTGAAGAACAAGGTCGCGCGGCGCAGGCCGTCTCGCACGCTTTCCTCGCCGTCCATGTAGGAAGCCACGCCGATGTGCGGCTCGGGGAGGGCGGCCTCGAGCGCGGCCTTAGCGGCGCGGGCGGCCTTGGCGGGGTCCTCGGCGTCGGAGAGGGCGAGCGTCCAGCCGCGGCGCACGCGCGCGCCTAGGCCGAGAAGCTCGGGGCCGGGCAGGTCGGCGTTGGCGATCATCAGGCGTGGAGCGAAGGCGAAGGCGGCGAAGCCGCGGTCGGGCTCCTTATCGATGACGCCGGCGACGGCGAAGGAACGTCCGCCGAGTTTCACGCGGTCTCCGGCCTTCAGGCCGCGTTGGAGCGCGAGCGACCGTTCGACCAGCGCCTTGCCGCCGCCCGCGAGCAACGCGACCCCGCCCGGCGGCTCGGTGACTAACGTTCCGCGCAACGGATAAACGTCGGCCACGGCCTTGACCGAGACGAGCACGGCGTCGTTCTTGATGCCGAGCATGGAGGAGAAGGTGGTGTGCTCCGCGAAGCGGCGGCCCGGCGCCAGCGCGACATTGAAGGAAGCGCGCTCCTTGGGCGTGAACGGGCGAGCCGAACGAACCTCCACGTCGCCGGCCAACAGCTCGCGGGCGCGCACGGCGACGGCGCGGTCGGTGGCGGCCAATAAGTGCGAAACGGCCACGAGAAAACCGACCCCCAACGAAAGACAAGAGGAGAAGAACAGGAAACGCGACCACTGGCGCGCGGCCAGGCGCAGCCCGAGGCGTATCACGACGCGATGCGCCCGTGTTCCAGCCGCACGGAGCGTCCGAGCGCCCCGGCCACCGCGGGGTCGTGGGTGACCACGACCAAGGCCGTGCCGGAGGCGGCGTTGAGCTCGAGCAGCGCGGCGAGCACGCGTTCGGCCGTCGCGCGGTCGAGGCTGCCGGTGGGCTCGTCGGCGAGGATGAGGGCGGGTTTATGCGCGTAGGCGCGCGCGAGCGCGGCGCGCTGCTGCTCGCCGCCCGACAACGCGGTGGGGCGGTGGTCGAGGCGCTCGCCCAGGCCGAGGGTCTTAAGAAGGCCGGCGGCGCGTTCCTCGGCCTCGGCCGGGGCGACGCCGAGCAGCTCCAGAGGCATGGCCGCGTTTTCGAGCGCGGTGAGCGTCGGCACGAGGCGGAAGCTCTGGAACACGAAGCCCAGGCGCGAGCGCCGCCAACGCGCGGAGCGGTCCTCGTCCCAGCGGCTGGCGTCCTCGCCGTCGCGGCGCAGCACGCCGGCGCTGGGACGCTCCAGCCCGGCCATGATGCCGAGCAAGGTCGATTTGCCCGAGCCCGAAGGCCCGGTCACGGCCAAGGTTTCGCCCGGGTTGACGGTCAAATCCACGGATTCGAGCACGCGAAGCTGCTCCGTGTTCGAGAGAAAGTCCTTGCTCACGCCGCGCAGTTCTAGAATGGGGGTCATCGGGGGAGTCCTTTCTGGTCGAGAAACGCGAGGACGGACGCCGCCAGCTTCTTGTGGCCCTCCTCGTTAGGGTGGATGCCGTCGGGCAGATTGAGCGCGGGCATCGCGGCCACGCCTTCGAGAAGAAAAGGCATGAAGACGACGCCGTGCTCCTCGGCGAGCGCGGGGAAAATCGCCGCGAAGCCGTCGGCGTAGTCCTTGCCGTAGTTGGGCGGGATGCGCATGCCCGCTAATACGACGGTCCGGCCGTCCTTTTTGAGCTCCGCGAGCAGCGCGGCGACGTTTTTGCGCGTCTCGCGCAGCGGCGTGCCGCGCAGGCCGTCGTTGCCGCCGATGCACACGAAGACGAGCTTGACGTCCGGCGTGAGCGCCCACTTCACGGCCTCGAGCGCGCCCGCGGTCGTCGAGCCGCTCACCGCGGCGTTGCGCGCGCGCCAGGCCAAGCCGCGGCGCTCCCATTCGCGCTCGACGAGGGCGGGCCAGGCGTCCTCGGGGTCCACTCCGTAGCCGGCGGTCAGCGAGTCGCCCACGAACAAGGCGGCGGAGGCGGCCGTCGGCCGGGCCGGCGCGTCGGCTTGCGGCGCGCGCGAGCAGGCGGCCAGGAGCAGGACGGCGGCGAGCAGGCGCTTCATCTCAGGCCAGCGAGCGTTTGAGCAGGGGCGGAGCGAGGAAGGTCGTCACGATGACCATCGCGACCACCGCGCCGTAGAGGCCGGCGTCCACGATGCCCGCCGTTAGGCCGATTTGCGCGAAGATGAGGCCGACCTCGCCGCGCGGAATCATGCCGTAGCCGATGGCGAGGCGGTTGAGGCCTTTCTCGCGCACGACGAGGGCGCTGGCGATTTTGCCGAGCACCGCGGCGACGATCAGCAAGGCCGCCAGGCCGAGCATGGGGCGGTTGGCGGCGACCAGAGGGTTGAAGGCGCCGAGCTGGACCTTGGCTCCGACCATCACGAAGAAGATGGGCGCGAACACATCGACCACCGGCTTGATGGAGTCGTCGATGTCCTCCTTCTTGTCGGTGCGCGCCAGCAGGATGCCGGCGCAGAAGGCGCCGACGATCATCGCCGTGCCGAGCAGGTGCGCGGTCAAGGACAAGGCCAGGGCGAAACACAACGCCGCGCCGACGAGCACGCCGCGCACGCGCATGCGGCGCACGATGTTGATGAGGCCCTCGGAGAGGTACGGGCCGAGGTACAACGCCGCGGCCAGGAACCCCGCCGACAACACGGTGATCTTGAGCACCGCGCCCCACTGGAGAGAGCCCGAGGCCGCGATGCCCGACACCGCCGACAGGATGATGATGCCCAACACGTCGTCAATGACGGCCGCGCCGAGCACGATCTGCGCCTCGGGCAAGGAGAGTTTTCCCATGTCCGAGAGCACGCGCGCGGTGATGCCCACGCTGGTGGCCGTCAGCGCCGCGCCGACGAACACGGCCTGCATGCCGCCGTGGCCCAGCGCGGTCATGAGGCCCCAACCCAAAGCGAAAGGCGCAACGACGCCGACGGCGGCGACGGCCGTGGAGGTCGGCCCGGCCTTGAGCAGTTGGCCGAGGTCGCTGTGGATGCCCGTCTCGAACAACAAGAGGATGACGCCGACCTCGGACATGACGGCGAGCACCGGGTCATGGGGGTGGAAAAACGAGATGAAGCCCGTTCCCAGCACCACGCCGCCGACGAGTTCGCCGAGCACGGCGGGCTGCCCCGCCCGTTCGGCTAACTCGCCGAAAATCTTGGCGGAGAGCAGGATGACGAGAAGGCTCGCTAGGAAACCGACGATGTCGCCGTGCATGGCGTTAGTTTAGCAACTCGGGGTGGATGCCGGAGCGCCGGCCGCGGCCGGTCTGGGCCTTGCGGGCGACGACCGTCGCCCCTATACTTCCAAAACCTACTCACTGGAGGAGTCCCGATGAAAACCCCCTTGGCCGCCCTCTGCATCGTCTCAGTCCTCGCTTCGAGCGCCGCCGCCGTGCCCGACCCGCTCGCTGCGGAGTCCGCGTGCTGGGAGGCCCTTCAGCGGCGTTCAGCGTTAATTGGCACGCCGGTCGCAGAAGGCTGGGTGTTCGGCGTAGGACCGGTGTTATACGGGATCTCGGCGAGGGGCGCCTCGATCACGCGGCTGCCGGATTCGGCGAAGCTCCCGCGTCAGGGTCACTTCGACGCCTGGCTCGTGAGCCTGCCCGACGGGAGGTATCTCACTTATACAGACGACGGCAGGGCGGGTTCGTACTCGACCGGAATCGCCGTCGAGGAGCGCCATCGCCGCGGCGCGAGATACGCGCCGCTGAGCCGGCAACTGCGAGCATCCGGCGAAGGCGTCGCCGCGGTGCACGCTCGCTTGCGAGAGGCTATCGGCACGGTGACCGCGGACTACACGCGGTCGCTTCGGAGCGCGGAGAGCGAAGATGATGAGGAGCGGAGCTTCCGCCGCGTCCCGAACGCCGCCGAATACGAGGGGGCGTTGAGGACCTGCGAGCGCGTGCCCTCGCTGGAGTCGGCGGCTCGCGCCGAGCGGACGCGCTTCAGCCAGCGGCGGACCATGCTCACGCACGCAACGCCCGAGGTCGGCGCTACTACGCCGCGACCTTAGACTTCAGCCGGTCCTTCAGCGCCTCGAACTGCTTCCACAGGCCCTGCGGCAAGGTTTTGCCGAAGGTCTCGTAGAAGGTCTTGATGCCGTCGAGCTCGGCGGTCCATTCATCGGCCTTCACGGCCGTGAGCTGGTCCATCGCGCCGGGCGCCAGGTTCAGGCCGTTGAGGTCCAGGGCGTCCTTGGCGGGGACGAAGCCGATGGGCGTCTTCTCCGCCTTGCCTTCGCCGCGGGCGCGCGCGAGAATCCACTCGACGACGCGCAGGTTCTCGCCGTAGCCGGGCCACAGGAACTTGCCGTCGTCGCCTTTGCGGAACCAGTTGACGTGGAAGACCTTCGGGGGCTTCGGGATCTTAGACCCCATCTCGAGCCAATGCGCGAAGTAGTCGCCCATGTTGTAGCCGCAGAAAGGCAGCATGGCCATGGGGTCGCGGCGGACCTGTCCGACCTTGCCGGTCGCGGCGGCCGTGGTTTCGGAGGCGACGGAGGAGCCGATGAACACGCCGTGCTCCCAGTCGAGCGACTCGAACACGAGCGGCGCGAGCTTCTGGCGGCGGCCGCCGAAGACGATGGCGGCCAGTGGAACACCCTGAGGATCCTCCCACTTAGGGGAGATGGACGGGCACTGCGCGGCCGGGGCCGTGAAGCGGCTGTTGGGGTGGGCGCCGTTGACGGGTTTGCCCTCGGCGTCCTTCATGCCGGGCTTCCACAGCTTGCCGTTCCAGGCGGTGCCGGACTCGGGCGGAGCGCCCTCGCCGTCTTCCCACCATACGGACAGGTCGTCGCCGAGCAACACGTTGGTGAAGATGGTGTTCTTGGCGACGGTTTTGATCGCGTTCGGGTTGGATTTGGAGTTGGTGCCCACCGCGACGCCGAAGAAGCCGGCCTCGGGGTTGCAGGCCCACAGACGGCCGTCGGGGCCGACGCGCAGCCAGGCGATGTCGTCGCCCACGGTCCAGACCTTGTAGCCCTTGGCCTTCAGGCCCTCGGGCGGGATGATCATGGCCAAGTTGGTCTTGCCGCAGGCCGAGGGGAAGGCGGCGGCGATGTATTCGGTCTTGCCGTCCTTCTCCACGCCCAGAATGAGCATGTGTTCGGCGAGCCAGCCTTCCTTGCGCGCCTGCCACGAGGCGATGCGCAGCGCGAGGCACTTCTTGCCCAGCAAGGCGTTGCCGCCGTAGGCCGAGCCCACGGACCAGATGGTGTTGTCCTCGGGGAAATGCAGAATCATGCGCTTGTTGACGTCGAGGTCGGCGCGCGAGTGCAGGCATTTGACGAAATCGCCGTCCGCGCCGAGCTTCTCGAGCACCGGGGCGCCGACGCGCGCCATGATGCGCATGTTCAATACGACGTAAAGCGAGTCGGTGAGCTCGACGCCGATCTTGGAGAAGGGCGAGCCGACCGGGCCCATGGAGAAGGGGATGACGTAGAGGGTGCGGCCCTTCATCGAGCCTTTGAAGAACTCCCGGGCCTTGGCGTAGCCGTCCTCGGGGGACATCCAGTTGTTGGTGGGGCCGGCGTCCTCCTTCTTCTTGGTGCAGATGAAGGTCAGGTGCTCGGTGCGGGCGACATCGTTGGAGTCGGAGCGGGCGTAATACGAGCCCGGGAAACGCTCCTGGTCGAGGGGGATGACGAAACCGCGGGCGATGGCCCGCTTCTCGAGGCGCTTCTTCTCGGCCTCGGACCCGTCCACCCAATGCACCTGGTCCGGCTCGCAAATCTTGACGACCTCATCGACCCAGGCTTTGAGTTTGGCGTGTTTTTGGATGTCCATGGCCTATTTTACCACGGCGACCCAGGGGGGGTGTTGACCTATATCAAGCAGAATCACGGCAGAAGGGACAGGCACTTTTGTCAGGGTCTGCGACCCTGACAAAAGTGCCTGTCCCTTCTGTCAGGGTTTGAGCCGGCGGCGCACCAGCGACGCCCGCAGGGCGTCCCGGTCCAGGGGGGACAGCTCCTTTTGGGCCAATAAGTCGAGGTGGGAGGGCTGGGTGGAAAGGGTCAACTCATTGACCACGGTGAGGTCGGAGGGCAGCTTCCAGCCCATGGCCAGGCCCAGGCGCAGGCGGGAGAGGTGCTGCTGGCATTCCTCGAAGGGCAGCAGGCGCGCCGCGCCGAGGGCGCCGAGGGACCGGTGGATGTCGTCTTCGAGCCTGAGCCGGGCCGAGCCGCTCGATAAGGCTTGGCGCGCCTCCTTTTCCCGGGCGACCACCGAGGCCATGGATTTCTCCAACGCGGTCAGGATTTCGCCTTCGGTGCGGCCGAAGCCGGTGGCGTTGGAGACCTGGAAAAAGTCGCCGATGACGCGGGTGCCTTCCCCATATAAGCCGCGGGCGGTCATGCCCGCGCGGCTCATGGCTTCGACGAGTTTTCCGGCGTGCCCGGTCATGGTCACGCCCGGCAGGTGGACCAGGCAGGAGGCGCGCATGGCGGTTCCCAGGTTGGTCGGGCAGGCCGTGAGATAGCCCAGGTCGTCGCGGAAGGCGAAATCGAGGGTGGCCGAAAGGCCGTCGTCGAGCCGGTCCACGGCCGCGTGGGCTTCGCGCAGGCGCAGGCCGGGCAGCAAAGACGCCAGGCGCAGATGGTCTTCCTCGTTGACCATGAGCACGACGGTCTCGCGGTCGCCGACGACCACGCCGCGCGAGCTCGGGCGCTGGGCGAGCAGGGGGCTGACGAGATGGCGCTCCACGAGGAAACGGCGGTCGGTGTCGTCGAGGTCCGCGAGCTTGAAGTAGGCCGCGTCCTTGAGGCCCGCGCCGCGCGCCGCCGCGAACGCCGCGTCGAGCACGCGTTTGAGCCCCGCGGGCCCCGCGCTGCCCGGAAAAGGCGCGCGCAGGTTTCGGGCCAGGCGCACGCGCGTGGACAAGACGACGTCGTGCTCCGGGCCTTCGGCCTCGGCCCAGCCGGTCTTGAAGCGCAGCATGGTCTGCAGCTGCATCTAGCGCCTCCCGGGGGTCTTACCCCGGTGCTGGTAGGCCCCGGCATGCACGCGCGGCAGCAGGTCGCGCACGGCGGCGCCGAAGTTCTCATAACATTCCGGGCAGCCGAACAGGCCTTTCTGGCGGAACTCGGCGAAGGAGGTGCGGCAGGCGGGGCAGCGGGAAGCGTGGGGCTTGGCGCGCGAGGTGAAGCCCGCGAGAATCTTATGCAGCACGTCGCCGGCGTGCTCTTCCTGGAGATGGGCCGCGCACGACGAGCACAACGCCGCCTTCACCACGTGGTTGTCCGTGATGGTCTGGACGAGCACCGTGGCTTCGCGCTGACCGCACCTTCCGCAGACCATGCGTCCATTTTACTAGACTGGGCGCCATGACGCTCTCCGGTCTCGACGTCCCGCTGCGGACCATCTGGTGCATCGGCCGCAACTACGCCGCGCACGCCCGCGAGCTGGGCAACGAGGTGCCGCAGGAGCCGGTCGTTTTCCTTAAACCCGCCTCCTCGCTGCTGCTCACCGGCGGGACCTTGGCGCTTCCTAAAGACTCCAACCGCGTGGACCACGAGGTCGAGCTGGTCGTGGGGCTGGGCCTGGGCAAGAAGCCGCGTTACGCCGTCGGCATTGATTTCACCGCGCGCGACGTGCAGGAGAAACTTAAGAAAGCGGGCCTTCCGTGGACCCTCGCCAAGGGCCGCCGCGGCTTCGCCGCCGTGGGCCCGTTCACCGACGCGAAGCTGCCGCTCGACCTCACCCTCGCGGTCAACGGCGAGGTGCGCCAGCGCGGCTCGACTAAGGACATGCTCTGGACGGTGCCCCAGCTCGTCGCGTATCTCGACGAGACGTTCGGCCTCGCCGACGGGGACCTCATCTTCACCGGCACTCCGCCCGGCGTCGGCCCCCTGAAATCCGGTGATTTCATCGAAGCCAGCCTCGGCTCCGTCAGCCGCCTCACCTTGGCCGTCGGTTAAGCCGGGGGTTAGTCGTCGCGGCGCCGGCCCAACAGCAGCCAGGCGAGCAGCGCGAGAACGGCCAGGCCGGCGACGGCGGCGGCCAATAACCAGAACGGGCGTTTGGCGCCCGCCGCGTCCATGCGCCGCGAAGGGTCCGGGGCCGACTGGCCGCCGGCCCCGCCTTGCGCGATCATCTCCTGATAACGCGCGGAGTATTCCCCGTCGAGCTCCGCGGCGGCCTTGAATTCCGCCAGCATCTCGTCGCCTTTGCGCCCGAGCGCGAGCAGGGCCTCGCCCTTAACCGCGTGCATGGCCGCCGACGGCCCGGCCGCCAGCGCGGCGTCCGCGTCCTCGATGGCGCCTTCCGCGTCGCCGAACTCCAGGCGGGCCCGCGCGCGCGCCGCGCGCGCCGCCGCGTTGCGCGCGTCGGCCGCGACGGCTTCCTCGAGCAGCTTCATGGACGCGGCTTTATCCAGCGACCAGCGCCGCCCGGCCTCGGCCGTCAGCTTGAGGGCCTTCTCCGTTCCGGCGCCGACGAAGGAAGCCGTCGGCGCGGCGGAGGCCGGCGCCAGCACCGCGGGGGGAAACGAGCTGCGCCCCGTGCCGGAGGCCGTGCCGCCCGCGGACGCGCCGCCGCCCGCCATCGCCGCCGAGCCCTGGGGCGCGGCCGCGACCGCCCCGCCGCTCGAGCGTCCCTTCGACATCTGATAAACGCCCATCGCGGTTTTGTTGTTTGGGTCGAGCTCCAGCGCCCGCTTCGACCGCTTCAACGCGTTTTCATAGTCGCCCTGCTTCTGATACGCGAGCGCCCCGATGGTCAGCGCCGCGCCGAGCGATTTTTCGTCGCCCTTCTGCTCGGCGATGCCGGCGGCGCGGTCGGCGAAGCGGGTGGAACGTCCGGGCTCGTTGACGTTGAGGAAGCCTTCCGCCACCCCCAGCTGGGTTTGAAGATTGCCTTGGGCACGGTCTCCGGCCGCAGAGATGTGTTCGATTTTCTGGCTACGACGTTCTTGAAGCGCCGGGCGTTGCTGCGGTGGAGCTGTGACGAGCTGAGTGTCGATTTGTCGGACTTCCTGAAAATCACCAAAAATCCCTTCCATCTCATCATCCGCGTGCACGGACGGGACCATGAGGACCAGCGAGATGGCGGCGAGAAGGGTTTTGTTCACTTGACCCGTTTGAGGTGGAAAGCGAGTTCCGTTTTCGCGCGATTCTTGACCTCGTCGCTCTGCGGATCCTTGATTACGAACTGACCGGCTTCTTTGACTCCGGTAATTGAGACCGCCGCTAGAACGTTTCCGCTCAAATCGGTCCGGAAGTTCAACGATTCATGCATCTGGATGACGCCGTTCGTCTTCGAGTAACGCCCGAACATGAAAATGATGTCTTTAGCAGCGCCGGTCTCATCCGTGGTCACGACGAGGCCGCGCTGATAGCCGTCTTTATCTTGCGGAGAGGGGAACTTCTTCCCGGTTTGCGGCGACGTGTAACCAAGCTTCGTGTTGAGGGTGGAATTGCTGCTCCACTCCTTGCCTGACTTCATGACGAGGGCGACTAAATCGCTGAGCGTCGCCGCCTTCGCCGGCTTAGGCGCCGCCGCCGGCTTCTTAGGCGGCTCCGCCGCCTTCTTGGCGTGAAGCGGCGAACCGAGGAGCGACAGGCACAAGACGGCGAGGGCGGTTCGGTTCATTCGGGGTTGGGGTGGGCGGGGGCGTTGCGGTCGCGGACGACGCCTTTGAGATAGTAGGCGAGCTCGCGTTCATGGACCTGCTTCACGTAGAAGTCCTCTATGGAGGCGGCGGAGCGGACGATGTCGGCGTCTTTGCCGGAGGCGCGGACCGCGGCGAGGAGTTTGCCCTCCAGGTCCACGCGCAGCGTCATCTGGTCCACGAGGTACAGCGCGCCTTTGTCTTTCTTGGTGCGGCGCGCGACGAGGATGAGGTCGTACGGCGCGCGGTCGGCGTCGAAGGTGACGATGCATTCGCGCTCGTAGCCGTCAGCGGCGGGTTTGAGGACCACCCGTTTGCCGGTGCGGGCGTAGTCGTAGGCGAGCTCGCCGGCCTGGGGCTGGGTGTGGATCCACTTTTTACCGGTCAACGCGGTGCGGGCGGCCAAATCGGCCAACGGCGGGGCGCCTTCCTCGGCGCGGGCGAGGGGGGCCAGAAGGGCGAGGGCGAGGAGTAGCCGCATCTTCCTTAAGGATACCGGATGGGGTGGGCGTCGTCCAGGCCGGGGGTGTTAACTTACGCTGAATTCTAAAGTTGACAGGGGGGCGCATTGGGGGCTACACTCGCCCCCATGCGACGAATCGCGCTGCTGGCCCTGCTGCTCGCCGCGGGCTGCTCCAAGAAGGTCCAATATATCACCCACCACGACGTCCTGGGCGGATATACGGTGGAAATCCCCGACGACTGGGTGCAGAACGTGAGCGGTCCGTTTCCGGAATGGCCGGCGCGCAAGACCGAATGGGTGGGAGCCGTGGCCGACCAGCACGAAGGCATCGCCATCGGCGCCATCTACACCATCTGGCGCATGGACCGCAAACCCACGGCCAAGCAGAAGAAGTACCGCGAATCCATGCTCGCCGCCACCGACGCCTTGTTCAACGACGAGCAGCCCGAAGACGTCATGGTGGCCCCGGGCGAGGTTCACGGCTATCCCGCGCGGGCCTTCCAGCGGGAGCTGACCGAGAACTTGGGCGGCGGCATCCACGGCGAGCTGCGCCCGCATCCCTCGCGCATCTCCGGGGTCGCCATCCAGCTGCCCGACGCCTACTACGTCCTGGAGTACCGGGCGACGCTGAAGCTGTTCGACAAACACCTGCCCGCCTTCCAGCGCATCCGCGACACCTTCAAGCCCGGACAGTAACGGGCCGGCCTAGCCGAGGGTGATGCCGACGGGGCAGTGGTCGGAGCCCATGGTTTCGGGCTGGATGAAGGCGCTCTTGAGGCGGGGGCACAGGTTCTTGGAGATGAAGAAGTAGTCGATGCGCCAGCCCACGTTGCGCTCGCGCGCGCGGGACTGCTGGTCCCACCACGAGTAGTGCTCGGGGCCGGTCTCGAACTCGCGAAAGGTGTCGATGAAGCCGTCGGCGAGCAGGCGGTCCATCCACTCGCATTCCTGAGGAAGGAAGCCCGAGATCTTGCGGTTCTCCTTGGGCCGCGCCAGGTCGATGTCCTTGTGCGCGGTGTTGACGTCGCCGCAGATGACGATTTTATCGTCGCCGCGTTTGCGGTAGCGGGGGATGACCTCGCCGAGGAAGGCCTCGTAGAAGTCCATCTTGAACTTCAACCGCTCGTCGCGGGATTTCCCGTTGGGAAAATAGATGTTGAAGAGCGTGATGTCGTCGTGTTTGGTGACGAGCACGCGCCCCTCGTTGTCGAAGGCCTTGATGCCGAAGCCGCGCTCGACCTTGGCCGGGGCGACCTTGGAGAACGTGGCGACGCCCGAATAACCCTTCTTTTCGCCCCAGTGGAACTCGCCGTGATAGCCGTTCGGGTTGAGCGCCTCGGCGTCGAGCTGGTCGGGCTGTGCCTTGGTCTCCTGCAGGCAGACCACGTCGGCTTTTTCTTTCTTGAACCACTCGCCGAAGCCCTTCTTCCAGACGGCGCGCACGCCGTTGACGTTCCAGGAAATCAATTTCATCGTTTGGGCTCCACGAGGGTGTTGGTTGAGGATGTCACCTCCGCGCTTAAGGCGTCGAAGGCGTCGAGGAGCGTCTTAGTCTCTATACGTTGTCGCTCCTTCTCGGCGGCACGCGCGGCGGGAGAGGGGGCCTTCCAGTCGGGCTTAGCGGAGAGCGTCATGTGCCAAGAGAAGCCATTGATGCTCACGCAATTGAACGGAGGGTGGTACGGGAGGATGAACGAAATCTTGCGGCGATCGGTCGATAGGGTGACCGCCACCGGATCCCAGCCTTCGCTCAGTGGACAGTCCGCGGGGCGATCCTTGGCGCCACGACGCCAGGTCTCCCAGCGGCGGGCGTCGCTGGGGCCGGTGAGACGGAGCAGCGGACGCCCGTTTTCGTCCGCGAGCACGACCGCGCCGCTGCTCACCGACGCGATGAGAGGGTAGTCGAACGGCTCCTTGAACGGCTTGCCGTGCGAGAGGCCCGCCGCTTTCGCCGTCCAGCCGCGGATTAGCCATGCGTCATCGGGCTGTGAGCTGCGGTAGGCCTCGTATTCGGCTTGTTGGAGTTCGGCGAACGCGTTTTCAGCGTTGCGGGTGACGTAATCGGGGACGTTCTTCCCGGCCGCCGGCTTCGTCGTCGTCGCCCGGCACGCGGACAGCCCCAGCGCGAACGCGAGCACGGCGCCGCCGCGGAGGGTGTTCATGGCAGGGATGATAACAAAGGCGGAAGGAGGACGGTCCGGCGCGTCAGCGGGGCCGCGCGATCCAGAACATCGGCGACTGGATGCACAGGAGGTAGAGCCCGAGGAAAAGCAGGATGTAGCCGCCCCAGTAGCCGAGGGTGTGGGACCAGGGCACGGTGTGGAAACCGGTGTGCTCGACGGGCTTCTCGTGTTTCTTGAGGAGCCGCCAGCCCGCGTAGGCGAGGAGCAGCCCCGCTACGGCGCAGGCGAGCGTCCGGCCCATCGGCTACTTCGCCTTGACGGTCTCGTAAACCGGCGTGCCGGTCGAGTTGGCGTAGTCGCGGAAGTGCTTGATGAGGGTCTTGGTGATGGGGCCCGCGGAGCCTTTGCCGATGACGCGGCCGTCGATGCGGACGGCCGAGATGACCTCGGCGCCCGTGCCGGTCAGGAACACCTCGTCGGCGGAGTAGAGGTCGTAGCGCGGGAAGTTGCGCTCGATGACCTTCACGCCCAGCTTCTTCTCGCACAGCTCCATCACGACGTTGCGCGTGACGCCCACGAGGATGCCGGCGGAGGTGGGCGGGGTGAAGATCTTCCCGTCTTTGATGAAGAAGATGTTGTCGCCCGAGCACTCGGACACGTGGCCGGTGGCGTTGAGCAGGATGGCTTCCTGCGCGCCGGCGGCGGTCGCCTCGGCCCGCGCCAGGATGTTGGCGAGGTAGTTGAGGGATTTGACACCGGGCGTCACCTGGTCCAGGCCCTTCTGGCGGATGGTGGACGTGATGACGGTCAGGCCCTTCTCGTAGAACTCCTCGGGGTAGAGCTCGATGCGGTCGGCGATGATGAAAAGGGTGGCGCCGTCCTTGCACTTGCGCATGTCCAGGCCCAGGTCGCCCACGCCGCGAGTGACGACGAGGCGGATATAGGCGTCTTTGAGCTTGTTGAGGCGCACGGTCTCGAGGATGGCCTGCTCGATGTCCTTGATGGGCAGCGGCAGCTTCAGGAGGATGGCGTTGGCCGACTCATCGAGGCGCTTGAGGTGGTCATCGAGGCGGAAGATGCGTCCGTTGTAGGCGCGGATGCCTTCGAAGATGCCGTCGCCGTACAAGACGCCGTGGTCGAAAACGGAAATCTTGGCGTCGTCGCGGTCGTAAAACTTGCCGTCGATGTAGATCTTCATCGTGGGGAGAGGATACCAAATCTCGTCGGGGACGGCTATTGACCGGGGTCAGCGACGCGGGGCGCAGGCGTCGCCGCGCAGGTAGCTCGCGAGGCAGCGGTTGACGCCGGGGTTGTGGTCGTTGGGGCCGAGCAGCTCCACGCGGCAGCCGGGCGCGTTGGGCTTGAACACGGAGTTGAACGTGGCCGCGATGTGCGGCGTGTAGAAGCCGGCGCAGCCGCCGGAGGGGAAACGCGCCTGGACCTGCTGGGCCAAGGCGGGCTAGCTGGGGTAGAAGTTGTCGAGCATGAGCAGCCGGTCGAAGGCCAGCCCGCCGGCGAACGTGGCGCCCAGCCCCACGTAGCCGCCGCTGTGCGCCGCGACGACGCGCCGCGTGAAGACCAGCCCGGAGGCGGACGCGGCCTTGGCCACGTCGGCCTCGCTCACGGCGAGGCCGCTGCGGTAGGTGACCAGCACGGCGTGCCCGGCCGCGGCGGCGGCCTCGCCCAGGCCGTAGAAGACGAAGGCCTGGCGCGCGGACGCCAGCGCCTGGGCCGCCGGGACGGACGCGGCGTAGGACGGGCGGTGGCCGCGCAGGTAGATCAGCAGGGGCGGGCTGCTGCCGGCCGAAGGCGGCGCGTACCAGCAGCCCACGCCTTTGAGCTCGACGCAGTCCTCGGCCGCGGCGCGGACGGCGGCGGGGGCCAGGAGCAGGACGGCGGCGAGCAGGGCGCGCACGTCAGGAGGATACC
Organism: uncultured Elusimicrobia bacterium; assembly: GCA_965283875.1. Lineage (GTDB taxonomy): Bacteria > Elusimicrobiota > Elusimicrobia > UBA1565 > UBA9628 > GWA2-66-18. The sequence goes on from CBDIQC010000001.1 coordinate 2,018,976, forward strand.
CCCGGCAACGCCCGGGTTCAAGCCCGGGGTCAGCGCAGCAGGCCGTCGGCCATGCGCAGCACGCGGTCGGCGGATTTGGCGGCGGGCTCGTCGTGGGTGACGAGGACGACGGCGGCGCCTTTCTCGCGGCACAGGCGCTTGAAGTCGGCGAAGACGCGCGCGCCGTTCTCGGCGTCGAGGTTGCCGGTGGGCTCGTCGGCGAGGATGAGGGCGGGGTTGTTCATCAACGCGCGCGCGATGGCGGCGCGCTGTCGTTCGCCGCCGGAGGTCTGGGCGGGGAAACGATCCTTGAGCGCGGCGATGCCGAGGCTGTCGAGCAGGCTCTCCGCGCGCACGGTGGCGCGGGCCGCGGGCTCGGCTGATGTGCCGCGCGACAGCGCGATGCGCGCGGGCATGAGCACGTTTTCGAGGATGGTGAACTCGGGCAGAAGCGAGTCGAACTGGAAGACGAAGCCGACCTTCTCGTTGCGCAGGCGGCCGCGGTCTTCCTCCTCGAGCAGGGCGGCGGGGCGGCCGACCACGGACAGCGTTCCCTCGTCGGGGCGGTCCATCAGCCCGAACAGGTTGAGCAAGGTGGACTTGCCCGAGCCGGAGGGGCCCAACACGGCGACGAACTCGCCGGCGGCGATGTCCACATCGACGCCCCGCAGCACGGCCACGGCGGCCGAGCCGGTGCCGTACGTCTTCTTGACGCCGCGGGCCGACAGCGCGGGCTCAGCCATAATGAATGGCCTCCACCGGGTCCACCTTCGAGGCGCGCGCCGCGGGGTACAACGTGGCGAACAACGAGAGCAGCAGGCCCATGCCGGCGACCGCCGCGACGTCGAGCGGGCGGATATCGACGGGCACGCGCGAGAGGTAATAGATGTCGGCGGGCAGCTCCACGATGGGGAAGGTGGCGATGACCCAGCTGATGAACACGCCCAGCGCGACGCCCGCGAGCACGCCCGAGCCGCCGATGAGCGCGCCTTCGACGAGGAAGATGCGCCGGATCATCGCGGGGCTGGCGCCCATGGCCTTGAGCAGGCCGATGTCGCGCGTCTTCTCCACCGAGCGCAAGATGAGGGTCGAGGCGATGTTGAGCGAGGCCACGAGCGTGATGAGGGTCAGGATGATGAACATCACGGCTTTTTCGAGCTTGAGCGCGGCGAATAAAGTCGAATTCATCTGGGCGTACGTGCGCACCACCTTGGCGTAGCCCAGGTCCTCGCGCAGCTTCTGCGCCATCGCGTCGGCGCGGCGGATGTCCTTGAGCTTCAGGCCGATGCCCGAGGCGCCCGCATCGACGCCCAGGAACTTGGCCGTGCCGCCGAGGTCGGCCCAGGCCGTGGTCGCGTCGTATTCGTAGTAGCCGGTCTTAAGAAGACCGACGACCTTAAAGCGCTGCATCTTGGGCAGCAGCCCCAACGGCGTGGACACGCTTTTGGGTGACACCATCACCAGCTGCGAGCCGAGCTCGAGGGCGAGGTGGTCGGCCAGCTCCACGCCGATGACCACGCCCGGCGTCTTGCCGTCGCCTTTGAGCTCGTCCCAGGAGCCGGCCGTCAAGCTTTTCGCCAGGTCGTTGACCGCGAACTCGCGCGCCGGGTCCAGGCCCTTGAGCATCACGCCGATGGAGCGCTCCTGGTGCGTGACGATGGCCTGGCCGATGACGAAGGGGGACGCCGCAGCCACGTCGGGGATGGCGGCGACGCGCGTGAGCAACGCCTCGGCGTCCTGCGGGCTGCGCGCGCCATAGACCGTCACGTGCGCCTGCGCGCCGACGATCTTGCGCTGGATGTCGGCCTGGAAACCGTTCATGACCGACAAGGTGGCGATGAGCGCGGCCACGCCCACGGTGACGCCCGCCACGCCGATGGACGTCGTCACCACGGCGAACAGGCCTTTGCGTTTCGCGCGCAGGTAGCGCCAGGCGACGAACAGCTCGAAGCTCATCGAGGGGAGGATATCACACTTGCCGCAGCGAGTAGCTCGTGCTGCGGCCGCCGGCGGCGTCTTGGAGCAACGCGCCTTTCTCGATGAGGTCCACGATGTCGCGATGCGCCGTGTCCTGCGAGCAGTCCGCGAGCTTAGACCATTTCGTCGTGGTGAGTTTGCCTTCGAAGCCGTCGAGCAGCTTGTTGAGCATGAGCCGCTGGCGCGCGTTGAGGGGCAGGCCCGCATGGGTCTTCCAGAAGCGCTCTTTGGCGAGCACGGAAGCGAGTTGCCCCGCGCTGCCCTCCAGCGCGCGCCCCAGGCAGTCGAGGAACCACTTGAGCCAGTCCGTGATATCGAGCGAATCCTTCTGCGTCAGCTCCAGCACGTCGTAATAGGCGGTCCGCTCCTCGCGAATCTGCGCCGACATGCTGTAGAACCGCCGCGTGCTGCCTTCCGAGCGCGCCAACGCGCGATCGGCGATGGCGCGCGCGATGCGGCCGTTGCCGTCGTCGAAGGGATGGACGGTCACGAACCAAAGATGCGCGATGGCCGCCTTCAGCACGGGGTCGAGGGCATCGCGTCCGTTCTCCCAAGCGATGAAGTCCGCCATCTCTTTCTCCAGCCGCGACGCGGGAGGCGCCTCGTAGTGCACCTTCTCCGCTCCGAGTTGTCCCGACACCACCTGCATCGGTCCTTTCGAGTCGTCTCGCCAGGCGCCGATGCGAATCGGGTACGGCCCGTGTCCGCCGGCGAACAGGGACCTGTGCCAGGTGAACAGCCGCTCCTGGGTAAGGGGGGCGGCGAATTCACGCGTCGCGTCCACCACCATGTCCGCGAGCCCTTCGACGCGTCGGTCGGCCGGCGTCAGTCCCCCGGCGTCGAGCCCCAGGCGCCGGGCGATGGAGGAGCGCACGAGGTCGCCGCGCAGCACCTCGCCTTCGATCTCGCTCGACTTAAGCGCTTCCTTGGTGAGGGCCTGCAAGGACGCCTCGTCGCGCTCGGCGAGCCCCAATCCTTCCATCCGCCCGAGCAACCGGCCCTGCTGGTGCCTCACCGCGGCCAAGGTGGCGCTAAGTGAGGTTTCGTTCCAGGTGAAATGCGGCCACCCAGGAAGATCGTAGAGATAAGTCATTATCCGCACCTCATGCGGATATTATGATGCCTATTCTCCGCATTGTCAAGCGTATTATCCGCAAATTGTGCGTAGAATAGACGTTCTAATCTACGCATCAAACGGGACCGCGTGCTCGCTAGCTTAGAAAGGCCGCTGGGCACCTGCCCGTAATTCGCTTTTAAGCGCCGAGGCCGAAGTAGCGGCTGAAGAAGGCGAGGAGCTTGTTCAAGACCGCCCGCTTCTTCGTCGCGTGGGCGTCGCCAGGCGAGAAGCGGGAGGCGGGGGGCAGGATTTTCGTGATAGCCACGCCGGTCCTCGGGATGTCGCCGTCACGGAAAGCGTCCTCGATGAAGGATTTCGTTTTATCCGGGTCCAATCCTTCCTCGGCGATTATGCGCGAAAGCTCCGCGGCCTTCTTCGCGGCGACGAAGGCGGTCCAGGCCTTGTCCACGCCCTTCGCCGTGGAGATGGAGTCCACGAACTGCTCGATGAGATCCTTCTTGTCGCGCAAAGAGGGGCTTGCGTCCACGGAGCGAGCGATGCCGGCCCGAATCTCCGCCTTCGCGTCCGTTCCCTTCGCCTTCAGGCATTTCTCGACGAGCAGCAGGATGTAATCGACGTTGACTTCGACCTGCTTGACGAGCTCCAGTTCGAAAACCAAATCGTCGTTGATGGGCTCCCTGTCTGCCTGGGCCGCGCCGCGCAGTTCCGCGTGGATGTTCAGGTAGCGGCTCTGGTAATCCTGCAAGTCGCGTTCGGAGAGCGTCGTGTCGTCCGCGAAGTCGTCGAAGGCCGTGAGGATGTTGCGAACGCGAAGAATGTGGCCGAAAAGCCTGGCGAACTCCTTCTTGGCCGCCTCTCCGGATACGTCTTGTCCGACGGGGAACCCCTGGGTCAACTCGGCGACCAACTCCGCGTATTGCGCGTGATACTCGGCATAGGGTTTGAGCAGGACGATGCCTTTGGCATCCTCGTTGCCGAAGAGGGCCAGGGCATCGTTGGTGGCCTGATCCAAGTCGCGGAAGGCGACGATGTTGCCGTAGGTCTTCACTGAGTTCAGGATCCGGTTGGTGCGCGAGTAGGCTTGGATGAGGCCGTGCGCGCGGAGGTTCTTATCGACCCAAAGTGTGTTGAGCGTGGTGGCGTCAAAGCCGGTCAGGAACATGTTGACCACGATGACGATATCCACTTCCTTCTTCTTGAGCTTTTCGGAGAGGTCCTTGTAGTAGTTCTGGAAGTTCTCGGCCGTGTCGAAGTTGGACTTGAAGAGCGCGTTGTAGTCCTTAATGGCGCCGTCTAGGAAGTCGCGAGAGCTTTTGTCCAGCGCGGACGTCTCGAACTCCTCTTCGCCGAGCAGGCCGTCAGGGTTCTCCTCGTTCGCCGCGAAGCTGTAGATGATGCCGACTTTGAGCCGGCGGTCCTTCGGGATCCCTTCCTGCTGCTTCTTGAATTCGGCGTAGTAGCGTTTGGCGGCCTCGATGGACGCGGTGGCGAAGAGCGAGTTGAATCCGCGTTTGGTCTTCTGCTCGAAGTGCTCGCGGATGTAGGCCACGACCTGCTCCACGCGTTTCGGCGAGAGCAAGGCCTTCTCCGTATCGATGGCGGGCACCTTCTTATCCTTGATGCCCGGGGCGGCCTTGATGGTGTTGACGAAGTCGATGCGGAACGGCAGGACGTTCTTGTCGTTGATGGCGTCAACGATGGTGTAGGTGTGGAGTTTGTCGCCGAAGGCCTGCTCGGTGGTGCGCAGGCGCATCTTGCCGCCCGAGCGAGCGTTTTCGGCGAAGATGGGCGTGCCGGTGAAGCCGAACAAGTGGTAGCGCTTGAAGACCTTGGTGATCTCCTGGTGCATGTCGCCGAACTGGCTGCGGTGGCACTCATCGAAGATGACGACGACGTGCCGGTCATAAACCGGATGCTTTCTGGCGCCGGCGACGAACCGGCTCAGCTTCTGGATGGTGGTGACGATGATGCGTTTGCCCGGGTCCTCGAGGTTGCGCTGCAGGACGGCCGTTGAAGCGCTGGCGTCGGCCGCGCCCTTCTCGAAGCGGTCGTACTCCTTCATGGTCTGGTAGTCCAGGTCCTTGCGGTCCACCACGAAAAGGACCTTGTCGAGGCCATCCAGGCGACTCGCCAGCCGCGCCGTCTTGAAGCTGGTCAAAGTCTTGCCCGAGCCGGTGGTGTGCCACACGTAGCCGCCCGCGGCGGTCGTGCCAAGCTGCTTATGATTGGTGGAGGTGGCGATGCGCTGCAGGATTCTCTCGGTGGCGGCGATCTGGTAGGGGCGCATGACCAGAAGCTTGCGGTCCGAGTCGAAGACGCAATACTTGGTCAGGATGTTGAGCAAAGTGTGTTTGGCGAAGAAGGTCTTGGTGAAGTGGGGCAGTTCCGTGATGGGCTTGTTGCGCGCGTCGGCCCACCAACTCGTGAATGAAAAACTGTTCGAGGTCTTCCGGCGCGAGCGGGCGCCCCGAGCCTCCTTCAAGTGGCCCTCGCGCACGGTGTTGCTGTAATACTTGGTGAGCGTGCCGTTGCTGATGATGAAAAGCTGGACGTACTCGAAGAGCCCCGAACCCGCCCAGAAACTGTCTCGCTGGTAGCGGTCTATCTGGTTGAAGGCCTCGCGGATGTCCACGCCGCGACGCTTAAGCTCCACGTGGACCAGAGGCAGGCCGTTGACCAGGATGGTGGCGTCGTAGCGGTTCTTGCGCGCGCCCTTCGCCTCGTACTGATTGATGACCTGGAGGCGGTTTTCGTGGATGCGCGACTTATCGAGCAGATAGACGTTCTTGATGCTCCCGTCGTCGCGCCGGAGAAGTTGGACGTGGTCCTCTTGAACGCGCGCGGTCTTATCAACGACGCCGTCGGCGGCCCCGGCGACCTTCTCCTTGAAGAAGCGCACCCACTCGTCGTCCGAGAACTTGATGTCGTTGAGCGTTTCAAGCTGCGCGCGCAGGTTGGCGATCAAATCCTCTTCGTTCTTGATGGGCAGATAGTCGTAGCCCTGCGCCTGAAGGCGTTCGATGAAGTCCCGCTCCAGGTCCGCCTCGCTTTGATGGGCTTTCTCGCGGACTTGGCTTTCCGGGGTGAACTCGGCTACGACCGTGCTCTCGTCCGAGAGCGCGATAGGACCGTAGCGGGGCGGCCGTTCGCTCACGCGGCTTCCGTAGCCGTCAATTTCGCGCGCAAGGCAGACAAAATCGGGCCTTGCGGACCGCCGACGTGCCACTCGTCCCAGCCGTTGGCCGCCTTCAGCTTGAGCGCGACCTGGGCCGCCTTGCTCGGAGACGGATGGGCGACGCCGTTTACCAGCAGATCCCCCGTGGTCGTTACGGTCGCTTTGGCAGTGATGCCTCTCCGCCTGGCGATGAGTTCGGCCCCCGCGCGCAGAAGTCCTGCCGCGAGCAAGTCGGCGACGGTTCCCTCGATTCGTATCTTGCGATGGCTCCTGCCGGTTCGGGCCGGTGCGTCTTCGTCGTCCTTGTGAATATCCACCCCGGCCAAGCGTAGCGCGGCGAGCATGCTCGGCAGCAACGCGTCCAAAGACAGCATCTGGTGGGGGGGCAAAGTCGTGTCCTGGTCCTTCCTGTCGGCGACCACGGTTATCCCGGGTATGGCGGAAATCTCCGACGTGAGCCGGCCTTCCAGGTAGCCGATTTCAGCGGTGTTGAAGCCGTGAGAAGTGTCTCGCTGAATGGCGATGGCCCTGCGCCAGGGCAGTTTTTCCTTGGAGTTATGCTGCGTCAGGCGCTCACGGATGTCGTCCGTCTTGCCCACATAAATCTTCCCGCTTCCGTCATCGCAAAGCAGGACGTAGCATCCCGGGGTGCGCCATTGCGCCTCCGGGAGGCCCTTTATGTCGCGTCGATTCACATAGGCGATGCGAAGGGCGTGCTCGGTGAAATCGGCCACGATGGGGGCGGTCGCGGAGCCCGGCACTTGAACGTCGGCGGCGAAGACTTGTGAGGACATCAGGAAGGCGCCTCCTCAAAGGTAAGTAGCCGGTCGCGGTAATGCACGTACTGCTTGCGTCGCGCCGCGATCTCGGCGGGCAGGCCTTCGGAGAGGCCGTTAGTCAGCGCGTCGAACTTGTCGAGGATGGCTACGATGCGGGCTTGCTCTTCAAGAGGCGGGACCGGAATTCGAATCTTCTGCAAGCCTTCGCTCGAAATCCGGATCATTTTGGCTCCCGCTGCATGCTTGACCTTCTGCTCGTTGAACGGGCTCGATTGGAAGAAGTAGGCCGCATACTTCGGATTCAGCGAATGCCTGAAGATGTAGCAGTCATCGTGAACGGCCACCTCATCGTCACCGAGCCATGCGACCGCTTTGCCGATGTCTTCGACGTTTTCTCCTGTCCCCGCGATTACCAGGTCGCCGGTTTTCGCCATGCGAAGGGTCGGAGCCAACTCTGGACGCACGAATGATTTTGTTTCCGTGGCGGATAGGCCGTAGTGGGTGTAAACTTCTCCGTAGTGGATACACGGGATGCCGGACTCCGTGAAGTCCTTGTTCGTGAATCTTCGCCCGCGGATAAACCCTCCGATTTCACTCAGGGTCGCCCACCGCGCCCCCTCTGTCTTAGTGTCAAATGTCAGGAGAGAGTCGCGGTAGTACTTATACTGCTTCCGCCTCGCTTCCAGCTCGGCTTCCAGCTCGGCTTCCAGCTCCGTAAAATTATCAAGAACTTTTACGATTTCGCGCTGAATTTCAAGGGGCGGAACGGGAATTCTAAATTTCAAGATTGCCGCCTTATCGCCACGAGGCATCTTGGCGCCCTTTGCGTGTTTCATCGAATAGCTGATAAATGAATCGGAGGCAATCAGGAAATAGAGAAATTTCGCCGTAATCGACTTGCGGGCTGCGGGCAGCAATGAGAGAGTTAGAACGTCTGGACTAGCCCCACCCTCGCGGTCAGCCAACCACACTTTTTTGAGATATGGGCGGATATTGCCAATGAGCACATCGCCTGACTCGAAGCGAATCGCTCCGCTGGAGTTGGCTTCGTAGTTGGAATCCTTCCTGCCGCCGAAATTTGACAATAGATTGTCAACGCCGATGTAACTGCTGGAGTCAAGCTTAGTGGCGTCGGCGCGAATCGAGGCGATTTCCGTTATGTCACCGAGTGTCTTGAACTCCACGCCCTTTGGGCATAGTGTTGCGATGAGCTTGTCGATGCGGCTCACACCCGGACTCCTTCCAAATCGGCCACGATGGCGTCTATCCGTGTCCGCAGCTCCGACTGGCGCGTGACGATGCGCGCGATGTCGGCGTTCAAGGTCTTGATGTCCACGGCCTCACGCGTGTCTTTCTGCTCGACGTACGATGAGACGGAGATGTTGTAGCCGTTCTTGGACAGGACTTTGTTGTCCACCAGAGCGGCGAAGTGGGCGACGTTCTTGCGCGAGAGGAACGCATCGTAAATCTTGCCCCGGTTCTCCTCGGTCAGCTTGTTCTTGTTGCCGCCGCGGACGAACTCGGTGGAGGCGTCGATGAACAAAGTCTTGTTGTCGCGCTTGCTCTTTTTGAGCACGATGACGCAGGTGGCGATGGTGGTGCCGAAAAAGAGATCGGGCGGAAGTTGGATGACGGCGTCGATATAGTTGTTGTCGATGAGGTATTGCCTAATCTTCTGTTCCGCTCCGCCGCGGTAGAGCACGCCCGGAAACTCGACGATGGCCGCCGTGCCGTCCGTGGCGAGCCAGCTCAAGATGTGCATGGTGAAGGCGAGGTCCGCCTTGCTCTTGGGGGCCAGCACCCCGGCGGGAGCGAAGCGCGGGTCGTTAATGAGGACCGGGTCGGAGTCGCCGGCCCACCTGATGGAATACGGGGGGTTCGAGACGATGGCCTCGAAGGGCTCATCATCCATGTGCGCGGGGTCGGTGAGCGTGTCGCCGTGAGCGATGTCGAACTTCTCGTAACCGATGTCATGCAGGAACATGTTGATGCGGCAAAGATTGTAGGTGGTGAGGTTCACTTCCTGGCCGAAGAAGCCCTGACGGACTTTGCCCGGCCCAAGCACCTTGGCGAATTTAAGTAGAAGCGAGCCCGAGCCGCAGGCCGGATCATAGACCTTGTTGACGGAAGTTTTGCCCGCCACCGTGATGCGCGCTAGAAGCTCCGAGACTTCCTGCGGCGTGTAGAACTCGCCGCCGGACTTTCCTGCGGTGGAGGCGTACATCTGCATGAGATATTCGTAGGCGTCGCCGAAGAGGTCGATGCTGGCACCCGCGACGGAGCTTAGCGGCAGGTCACCAATGGCATCCAGCAGCTTGACCAACTTCTCGTTGCGTTTGGCGACCGTCGGCCCGAGCTTGGCGCTGTTGACGTCTAAGTCATCGAAGAGACCTTTAAGATCGTCTTCGCTATCCGTGCCCTGGGCCGAGCCCTCGATGGCCTTGAAAACCTTGGCCAACGTCTCGTTGAGATTGGCGTCCTCGTGCGCGCGCCGGCGCACGTTGGAGAAGAGCTGGGACGGAAGGATGTAAAACCCCTTGTCGTCTATGGTCGTCTCGCGACCGCGCTTGGCGTCCTTGTCGCTCAAGTCGGCGTAGTCGAAGTTCTTGCGGCCGGCCTTACGCTCATGCTCGTTCAGGTAGCCTGCCAGGTTCTCCGAGATAAAACGGTAGAAGAGCATCCCCAGCACGTAGCTCTTGAAGTCCCAACCGTCCACGCTGCCGCGCAGGTCGGTGGCGATTCGCCAGATGGTCTTATGGAGCTCTGCGCGCTCGGATTCTTTTTCGCCGCTCATCCCTTGCTCTCAGACTTGAGAGTGGGAAAGAGGATGACGTCGCGGATGGAATCCGCGCCGGTCAGCAGCATGGTGATGCGGTCGATGCCGACGCCGATGCCGCCCATAGGCGGCATGCCGGTCTCCATGGCCTGGACGAAGCCCTCGTCGAGCAGGTCGGCCTCGGCGTCGCCGGCCGCGCTCTGGCGCATCTGCTCGGCCAGGCGGTCGCGCTGGTCCTGCGGGTCGTTGAGCTCGGAGTAGGCGTTGGACAGCTCCTTGCCCGCGGCGAAACACTCGAAGCGCTCCACGAGCGACTCGGTGCCCGGCTTGAGCTTGGCCAGCGGCGTGATGGCCGTCGGGTGGTCGAAGAGGAAGGTGGGCTGCTGGAGCAGGTCCTCGATCTTGGCCTCGACGATGCGGTCGAAAAGTTTGGCGCTGGGCGTCTTCTCGCCGGCGTGGATGCCGAGCTTCTCGGCGAGCTTCATCAGTCCGGAGCGGTTGAAGCCTTTTCCTTCGAGCACGTTCTCGATGGGCTCGCCGCAGCGCTCCTTCCACACCTCGGGCAGGTAGAGGCGCTTAAACGGCGGCTGCAGCGAGATCTTCGTCCCGCGCCAGGTCGTCTCCTTGACGCCGCAGGCCTCGGCGCATTCGGAGAGCAAGGTCTCGAACAGCTCGGCCATGCCTTCGTAGTCGGAGTAGGCCTCGTAGGCCTCGAGCATGGTGAACTCGGGGTTGTGGGAGGTGTCGATGCCCTCGTTGCGGAACACGCGGCCGATCTCATAAACGCGGTCGAGGCCGCCGATGACGAGCTTCTTGAGGTAGAGCTCGGTGGCGATGCGCAGCACCATGTCCTGGCCCAGCGCGTTGTGGCGCGTGGCGAAGGGGCGCGCGGAGGCGCCGCCGGCCTGGTCGAGGAGGACCGGGGTCTCGACCTCCACGTAGCCGCGGGAGTCCAAGACGCGGCGGATGGTGGAGACGATTTTGGCGCGTTTGAGGAACACGTCGCGCGATTCGGGGCTGACGATGAGGTCGAGGTGGCGCTGGCGGTATTTGAGCTCGACGTCGGTGAGCCCGGCCCATTTCTCGGGCAGCGGGCGGATGGCCTTGGCGAGCAAGGTCGCCGACTGCGCGGCCACCGTGGCTTCGCCGGTGCGGGTGCGGAACACCGGCCCGCTGACCGCGAGGTAGTCGCCGACGTGGATGTCGCGTTTGACGAGGGAGAAGACGGCTTCCGGCAGCGCGTCCTTCTTGAAATAGACCTGCGCCTTGCCGGAGAGGTCGGCCAGGCGGCCGAAGATGGACTTGCCCATGTCGCGCAGCTCGACGAGGCGGCCGGCGATGACGACGGTTTCGGCCGACTGGCCGGCGGGGTCGGTCAGGGCGGCGCCGAGTTTGGCGACGACGGCGCAGTCGTGGCCGCGCGTCGTGCGCGAGGGGAAGGGGTCCACGCCGCGAACGCGCAGGTCGGCGATCTTCGCCTTCTTCTGCGCCATGATGGCGTCGAGTCCGCCTTCGTCGGCGGGTGCGGGAGCGGGGGTGGGGGTCGGGTCAGCCATTCTTCTTGCCTTTGGAGGTGAGGATGCCGGCGATGAGTTCGCGCAACGTCTTGGGGTCGAAGGGTTTCTGCACGTAGGCGGCGACGTTGGGGGCCATCTCGAAGAGATCGCGCATCTTCTGGCCTTTCGCGGTCAAGACGAGGATGGGGATGTCCTTGGCGCGCGGCTCGGTCTGCAGGCGCATGTTGAGCTGGTAGCCGTCCATCACGGGCATCATGATGTCGAGGACGATGAGGTCGGGCAGGGGCTTGGCGTCGTTTGCGGGCTGCAGGCCGAGGTAGTCCAACGCCTCGACGCCGTGGCCGGCGGAGGACACGACGTGGCCGTCCTTCTCCAGGACGAAACGCAGCAAGGTGACGATCTCGGGCTCGTCGTCAACGACCAGGATGGCCGACATCAGCGGCTCCCCGTCATGCCGGCCACCAGCTCGCGCAGGGCCTTCGGGTCGAAGGGTTTCTCGAGATGGGCCGCGACGTTGGGCGTGGAGTGGAACAGGTCCTTCATCTCGCCTTTGGCGGTGAGGACCACGACGGGCACGGAGGAGGTGCGCGCGTCCTCGTGCATCCGCGTGCACAGCGCCCAGCCGTCGAGCACGGGCATCATGACGTCGAGGATGGCCATGTCGGGGACCACCGCGGTCTCGTCGCGCGGCTCCAGGCCGAGTTTGGCCAGCGCCTCGCCGCCGTCGTGGGCGGTTATCACGAGGTGTCCGTCCTTCTCGAGCATGAACTTGATGAGAAGGACGACGTCGCGCTCGTCGTCGACGACCAGGATGCGGGCCATGAAGGGGGGATTCTACTATATAGGGCGCAACTGCTAGGATGGCCGCGTGGCGCTGACCTGCAAACCCGCGACCCCCGCCCGCTGGAAGGACCTCGAAGCCCTTTTTGAGGGCAACGGGGTCTGCCGCGGCTGCTGGTGCATGTGGAACCGCCTGCCCTCGGCCGAATACCGCGCCGGCTACGGCGCCGGCAACAAGAAGGCGATGAAGGCGCTGGTGAAGTCCGGAAAAACCCCGGGCATCCTCGCCTACGACGGCAAAACCCCGGTGGGCTGGGCGGCCGTGGGCCCGCGCCCCGGCTATCGCCGTCTCGACACCTCCCGGGTGCTTAAGCCGGTGGACGAGAAACCCGTCTGGTCGGCCCCGTGTTTCTACACCGCCAAGGAAGCCCGCGGAAAGGGCGTGACGGTGGCCTTGCTTAAAGCCGCCGCCGCGCACGCCAAACGCAAAGGCGCCAAACTCGTCGAAGGTTATCCCGTCGATACCCGCGGGAAAAAAGCGCCGGCCGCCTTCGTGTGGTGGGGCCTGGCCCCGGCCTTCAAGAAGGCGGGCTTTAAAGAAGTCCTGCGCCGCTCCAAGAACCGCCCCATCATGAGGAAGGCGCTGTGAGGCGTTTCACGCGCCTGCTGCTGACGGCCGCGCTCCTCTACGGCACCGGCGCGCATTGGGCCGCGGTCCAAGGCGCGGGCTGGGTCAAGATGATCGCCGACCGCGCCTCGACGCAGGGATTGGCCGGGGCCGTGGCGACCACCTTCGACGGAAAAAGCCCGTGCGGCGTCTGCATCGTCGTGGATAAAGGCGCCCGCCCCGAGCAACCCGAACGCGTCTCGCAGCCGAGCGTCCATCTCATCGCCGTCGGCGGCGTCGCGGTCGTAACCGGGCCCACCTCGTCGCCTTTTGTCATCACATCGTCGCCCCATGCGCTCGCCCGCGACTTCCGCCCCGCCTCGCCGCCTCCCAAAGCCGCCCTCCTGACGTAGAAAGCCGTTCAAATTTCCCCCAGGAGGGAACCCGATGTTTCGCCTCGCCGCAACGTTGCTCGTCGTTTTGCCGTGCCTCGCGTCCGCCGACCACGAGGCGCTCGAGCCGGTCGTCGTGCTCGCCACGCGCCTCGAAGGCGACCCCGCCGGCCGCGCCATCGGACGGGTGGAGCGCTCCGTCATCGAGGCCACCGACGCCTTCAGCCTCAAGGACCTGATGGACAAGACGCCCGGCGTGGTCACCAAGCAATCCAACGGGCCGCGCGACGTGTCCATCTCGCTGCGCGGCTCCTCCGCAAAAACGAGCTTCGCCATCCGTAACATCAAGATGTTCGAGGACTGGTTTCCCGTCACCCAATCCGACGGGCTTTCGCGCACCGACATCCACGACCCCAACGCGTACGAAGGCATCGACGTCATCCGCGGGCCTTCGTCCTCGCTTTACGACAACTACGCGGTGGGCGGCGCGGTGAACTTCCGCACGCGCCTGGGGCGCGACATCGACGGGCTCGACGCGGGCGTGACCGTGGGGTCCTACGGCTACCAGAACGAACGCGTCCACTTCGGAAAACGCGGAAAGTCCTTCGAATACTCCGTCTTCGCCAGCCACATCCGCGCCGACGGCTACACCTACCACCACGGCTTTAAAACCGTGACGCAGAACCTCGTCGGCCGCTTCTTCATCGACGAGGACCGCACGGTCGTGTTCAAGTTCCTCAACAACGACATGGAGGCGCAGGTGCCCAGCCGCCTCTCACGCGCGGAGCTCAACGCCGATCCGCGTTCGGCCGGGCTCACGAACGTCACGGGCGTCGGGAACGTCACGGCGCAACGCGCGGCGCAGAACCGCCGCGACCGGCGCACCATCGCGGGCGCGCGTTACGAGTCGCGCCTCACGGCGGACACGAGCTGGCGCGCGCTCGGCGCCTACGACGTCAAGGACATCAACCAGACCTTCGGGACCGTCTCCGACAACGTCAATCCGAACTTCCATCATTACGCGGACCTCACACATGAAGGGGAATTGGCCGGGCGGCCGCTCAAGCTGTACGCCGGCGAGTTCTTCAACAAGATGGAGCAGGAGGCGTCCGCCTACCGCAACCTCGCCGACGGGGAGGGCTCGCGCGGCGCGCTGCAGTCCAACACGCGCGGCATCCACCAGAACGTCGGCCTGCGCGCGCGCGCGGAGTGGGAGCCGGCCGAGGCTTGGACCGTCGTCGGCGGGCTCGGCGTCGAGCAGTCGCGGGTCAAGGCGACGGTGCAGACGCGCGTCGCCGCGGAGACCTACTCGACGGTCAAGGTGGACCGCCTGTTCTACAACGCCGCGCCCGAGCTGGCCGTCATCCGCGACCTCGGCGAGGCCAAGGCGCGTCTGCGCGGCGGCATGGGCTACGCCACGCCGGGCATCGGCCAGCTCACCACGGACCCGAGCGGGCTGGCGGGCAACAACGGCGGCCTGCGTCCGCAGAAGAACCTCGGCGTCGAGGCCGGCGCGGGCGGCCGGTCCGGCCGCCTATCCTGGGACGCCGCGGCCTACTACGAGGCCTTCTTCAACGAGTTCGTCAGCCAGTCGCCTGGCGCCGGCCTTTCCAACTACACCGCCAACGCGCCGCGCGCCGACCACCGCGGCGTCGAGCTGTGGGGCCAGTGGCACCACCCCGCGGGGCCGCTGCTGGCGGGAGCCTGGACGTTCAATGACCACGTCTATCGCACCTTCCGTGAGAACATCGGCGGGGGCGTGTCCGTGGACCGCGCGGGCTCGCGTGTGCCGGGCGTGGAGCGCAGCGTGCTCAACCTGCGCGCGGGCTGGACCCATGTCGGCGTGCCGGGCGGCTGGCTGGAATGGAACCGCGTCGAAGGTTACGCCGTCAACAACGCGAACACTTTGCGTTCGCGCACCGCGAACCTGTTGAATCTCAACGCGCATTGGAAACGCGATGTGTCCTGGGGCTTCGTCAAACGCGTCCTGCTCACCTTCGACGTGCGCAACGTGATGAACGCGGCCTACGACGGCTCGGCGGTGACGGTATCGGACTCGAACACGGACACGCCGGCGTCGTTGTTGACGAAGCAGGCGTTCTTCGCGGGGCAGGGCCGTTCCGTGTACGGCGGCGCGACGTTCCATTTCTAGGAGAACCGGCATGAACGGCATACTGATCTTGTGGCTGGCGGCATCGGCGGCGGCGCAGACGACGGGTTACGACGTGGCCGCCGACGGCGCCGCGTTGCACCGCATCGAAGGCGAAGGCGGGGCCATCCGTTACCGGCGTTCGACCGACGGCGGCAAGACCTGGTCCCCGCCCTCGCGCGTGGATGCGGGGCGGCCCGCGCCATGCCCGCTTCGGGGCGGGCGACGCGCGCGTCGCCGCGTCGGGCGCGACCGTGCTCGTGGTCTGGTCCGCGAAAGGCGCCGGCCCGATGGGGACCGGGGGCCTGGTCGTCGCCAAATCCACGGACGCGGGCCGCACCTGGGCGGCCGCGTCGAGCCCGTCGGCCGACGGCGATTTCGGACGCCGTTTTCCGGCGCTGGCGGCGGCGGGCGGCGTATTCACGGCCGCCTGGCTCGACCGCAAGAGCAACGCGAAGGTGCTGGCGTCTCGCTCCAGCGACGGCGGGGCGACCTGGTCGAAGCCGGCGCTTCTCGATGACGACGTCTGCGAATGCTGCTGGAACGCGGCTCTCGCGTCGGAGGGCAAGGCCTACGTGCTCTACCGCGACAAGGACCCGCGCGACATGGCCGTGGCCGCGACTGATGATGACGGAAAAAACTGGCGCTCGAAACCGGTGAGCCCTTTTGATTGGCGTTTCAACGGCTGTCCGCACGTCGGCGGTGCGCTCGCGTGGAGCGCAGGAACGCTTTATTCGCTGGTGTGGACGGGCAAAGACGCGCGGATGGGGCTTTACGTCGCCGGTGGCGACGGCGCTCCTCGCCGCTTGGGCGGCGCGGGCGCCAAACACGGCGACCTGGCCGCGTCCGGCGCGCGCCTGGCCGCGGTGTGGGACGAGGACGGAGGCGTCTGGTTCGCGACGAGCGCCGGGGGCGCGGCCTGGTCGTCGCCGCGGCGGCTGTCCGAGACGAAGGCGCGCGCGGCGCACCCGCGCGTGGTCGCGGCGGGCGAGGGCTTTCGCGCGTTCTGGTTGGAGAAGGCGGGGGAAAGGCGCCCGCGCGGCTGCGCGACGCCGCGCTCGTTCAGTAGCCCGTGAAAAAGGGCATCAGCTCTTTGGAGCCGGCCGGGAACGGCTCGCGCGCGTAGCCGCGGGCCAGCGCCTTGGCGCGTTTCTCCTCGACTTCGGCGTAGAGCTTCGCCGCGTTCGCGCGGTCGCCGCGCAGGTCCAGCGCGTTGCCGCGCCGCAACAACGCCCAGTCCTTCATGCCTTTGGGCAGGGCCAGCGCGTCGAGGCGGTCGAGCAGGCGTTCGGCGTCGGGCCCGCGTCCTTGGAAAAGGCGGGCCTCCGCCGCCCGATAGACCGCCCAGGCCCGCGCGCGCGAACGCACGGGCTCGGCGTGTACGTCGGGCCAACGGCCCTCCGGGTCGTACAGCTCGACCGAGCGGTCGTAGTCGCCGCGTTTGGCGGCGAGCCAGGCCCGGCGCAGGCGGAACAGCGGGTTGCGCGGGTGGCGGGCGGTCAGTTCGGCCAGCAAGGATTCCGCTTCGGGCCAGCCGGCTTCGCCTTCGCGTGAGAGGATCATCGCCAGAACCGAGCGCGCTTCCTCGCGGGCGGTGCCGCTGGAGACGGCCACGCGCCTGAGCATCGCGATGCCTTTGTCCTTGTTCGGCGCCTCGCCCGCGAGCAGCAAGGCGAAGGGCCGCGCGCCGGTCGGCATACGCGCGCCGAAATAGTGGTACATGCCCAGGCCGAGAGCGGCGTCGTCGAGCCCGGGGTCGAGCGCGAGCGCTTTATTGAGGTGGCGCACCGCGGCGGAAGCGGCGGGCACCGCTTTCACGTAGCGACGGCGCCCGGCGTGGGCGCGCGCCTGGAAGCCGTGGGCCGCGCCGAGGTAATAATGCGCCAACGCGGGGTCCTTGGGCAAAAGCGCCGTCGCGACTCGCTCCGTCTCGGCCAGGCGCGTCTCGACCGCGGCGTAGGCCGCCGTCGAGACCATGCCTTCGTTGATCCAGCGCTGATACGCGACCACCGCCGCGTAAAAAGACGCGCCGGGGTGACCGGGGTGTTTGGCGCCGAACGCCCGGCAGGCGGCCTCCGCGGCGTCGTATTCCAGGTCGTAGATGCGTTCGACCGCGACGGACAGCTCCTTTTCCACCTCGGGCGGAGCCGCGAAGGAAGGTGAGACGAGGAGGGCTGTAAGAAGCAGGGCCTTCACGCCACTAAATCATACAATCTCATGACCATGAACCAGAAAGAAGCCGTCATCCTCATCGGCCACGGCTCCGCGGCCACCGACACGCCCCGCCCGCTCGTCTCCGAGCTCAAGCGGCTGGAGGGGGAGCGGCAGGCGCGCAAGGAGTACAAGATGGGCGCGCGCGAGGCCGAGCTGGACAAACAGGTCCGCGAGTGGCCGCGCACGCCGCAGAACGACGCCTATAAAGCCGGCGTCGAGGAGATCGCGGCCGCGCTGGCGCCCAAACTCGCGGGCCGCAAACTCGTCACCGCCTACAACGAGTTCTGCGCCCCGTCCGTCGAAGACGCGCTCGATGGCCTCGTTAAGGAAGGCTTCACGCGCATCACCCTCATCTCGACCATGTACACCCGCGGCGGCGTCCACGCGGAATGCGAGATTCCCGGCATCGTCACCGAGGCCCGCAAGCAGCACCCCGGCGTCCACATCGAATACGCCTGGCCCTTCGACGCCGACTTCCTCGCCGACTTCCTCGCCGCACAGCTCGCTCGTAAGGCGTTGGCGTAAGAAAAGAGCCGGGCGCCTAACGCTTCTTGAGCCAGTTTTTGCAGGCGCGGCCGAGGCGTTTGTATTCGGCGGCGCTGTCGATGAGGGCGTTTTCGGCGCGCACGGCCGCGAGGTGGGCGTCGTAGATGGGGCGCATGACGCGCTCCATGCGGTCGGTGAGCAGGTCGAAGGCGGCCTGGCGGTCGCGGGCTTCGATGGGGCCGACGAGGTCGGGCTCGCGCTCGACGCGGGCCAGCGCGGCGCGCATGCGTCCGGCCAGGTCGTCGAGGCGGCGGCGGTGCAGCTTGTCGTGCTCGCCTTCGTGTTTGAGGAGCTGCTCGTGTTCGCAGCTGTCGGGCTTGTATTCGCGCGGCACGAGGATGCGCACGGAGACGGGCGTGAGATCGACGATGAAGGACCCCACCCAGGCGCAGGCCGCCTTGCAGCCTTTGTCGCAGGCGCCCTCCATGTCGGCCGTGTAGTGCAGGCGGTATTCGGCCACGGTCAGGCCTTGAGAGAGCAGGCCTTTCGGCTTCTTGACCGGGTAAGCCTTGTCGATCTCGACGATGCCGCGCGAGTTGTCCACCACCGTGGGGAACGAGCCGACCCGCACCTCGATGCGCGGGCGCGTTGCGGCGGCCTCCTTGCAGACGAGGGGCGCCGCGTGCGCGGAGGCGGTGAGCAGGAGGGCGGTCAAGGCGGTCGTCACGGGGACATTGTAGCGCACGCGGCGCGTTAACGCCTTGACCCGGGTCAGGTCCGGCGGATATGATGTTCACCCGTTATCCGTCACATAAAGGAGACTTCATGAGCCTGCAACCCGCCGTCCGACTCGTCGCCGCCGCGTCGCTATTTTTGACCGGCTGCGCCGGCATGAGCAAGCCGACGCCGAAATACGACCCCGCCCAGTCCGCCGCGTCGCAGGCCGCCACCTTCGTCAACGTCACCAACCCCAAGGCCAAGAGCCAGATCGGTCGCGTGGCCATCACCCAGTGCAACGTCGTCGTCGCCGACCAGACCGGCGGCGTGGCCAAGACCGACGCGGGCCTGTTCGGCGAGACGCGCGGCCGCCAGGACCAGAAGATCAGCGTGTATTACTACCTGCGCGGCATCAGCGACGACCAGCTGCAGGCCATGACCGAGGAGACCTGCGCGTCCGCCGAGGCCTCCTTGAAGGCCGCCGGCTACGACGTGATTCCCGCGGCCGAGGTGGCCGCCAACGAGCACTACGTGAAGCTGCACGAAGGCGGCAAAACCCCGTACCCCTTCGACCCGCCGGGCGGCGCCAAGTTCAAAATCTTCATGCCCAAGGGCCAGAAGATGGTGGACCTGCACTACCAGACCGCCGCGGGCGGCCTGAAGATGGCGTTCGCCGCCGCGGCCGGCAACACCCCGCAGCAGCACGAGGCCCGTCTGATGAACGCGCTCAAGGCCGACGCGGTGCATGTGAGCATGAAAATCGACTTCGCGCAGGTCCAGGGCGACCAGAAGGGTTTCCTGTCCTCGGTGGCCCGCAAGGACACCGCGGCGGTCACGGCGACGACCGACCTGGTCGTTACGGGCCGCATCGACGCCATCACCGACGAGTCCCTGAAGTGCTGGGAGCGCTTCGGCAAGCAGGAATGCATGTCCAACGGCAAGACGCCGGTGTTCTCGCTTAAGTACCCGCTGGTCTCCACCGGCGCCGTCATCGAGGTCAAAGACGAGACCACGAAGGGCGACAAAGTGGCGGGCGCGTTGAGCACGGGCATCAGCATGCTGGCCGCCATGGGCGGCGGTCGCGGCACCGCGATGTCCACCAAGCGCAAAGGCGTGCTCGTGGACCCGGCCAAATACACCCAGGCCGCCAAGCAGTCCATGACGCAGTTCATCGAGATGGTGTCGGCCACGGCGAAGGGCTCTTAAAGACCCGCCGTCCGGCCCCGACGGCCCCCGCCCCGAAAGGGGCGGGGGCTCTTTCTTTATAAGGAGAGGATTGGCTACAATGCCGCCACTATGGCTATCGAACAAACCCTCATCCTCATCAAGCCGGACGGCGCGTTCCGCAAGCTGACCGGCCTCACCATCGACCGCCTCGACGCGACCGGCCTCGAGATGGTCGGCGCCAAGATGATCTGCGTCACCGACAAGCTGGCGCGCGAGCACTACTCGTCGCTCTCCGACAAGCCCTTCTTCGAGGACCTCATCAAATACATCCGCGGCGGCTACCACGGCATCAAGGACAGCCGCATCCTCGCCCTGGTCTATCGCGGCGAAAACGCCATCAAGGCCGTGCGCGCGGTGGCCGGCGCGACCAACCCCGAGGCGGCCGCTCCCGGGACCATCCGCGGCTCTTTCGGCCGCATGAACAGCGTCACCAAGCAGTTCGAGAACGTCATCCACGCTTCTTCCGACCCGACGGACGCGGCCAAAGAGGTCGCGCTCTGGTTCAAGAAAGAAGAGCTCATCCCTCAAGCGGATGATGTCCGCTCTCCTGGCCCTGCTGGCCGGGGCGGCTTTGGCCGCGCCGGCGCCCGCGGCGAAGCCCGCGCAGAGACCCGTCACCATCGCGGGCGAAAGCGTCGAGCTCAAGACCGCCGACGGCTGGACGCTCAAGGCCGCCTGGTCGCGCGCGCAGGAAGGCAAACGCACCTTCGTGCTGGTGCACGGCACGGGGCAGCGCAAGGAAGACTGGAAACGCCTGGCCGTGCCGCTGGCGCGGGCGGGTTACGGCTACCTGGCCGTGGACCTGCGCGGGCACGGCGAGAGCCGCATCTCGCCTTCGGGCGAGGCGACCACCTGGAAGAAGCTGCGGGTCTCGCGCGGCGTCAACGACTACGCCGAGATGGCGCGCGACGTCGAGGCCGCCGGCGGCTGGCTCGCGGGCCAGGGCGTGCCCGAGGACACCATCGGCTTCATCGGCGCCGAGGTCGGCGGCAGCCTGATCATGAAACACGCGGCGGTGCGCGCGAAGGTGCCGCTCATCGTCATGCTCTCGCCGGGGCTGGCCTGGCAGGACATCCCCATCATCAACGCGGTGCGAGCGTATAAGAACCGTCCCATCCTGATGGTCCACTCCGAGGCGGACAAGAAGTCCTCGAAGGAAACCCCGCTCATTTACCAATTCGCCAAGATGGCGGCCGGGGACCGCAACACGACCTTGCTCATCGTGCCCCAGGAGCGCGGCACGCGCATGTTCCGCGCCAACCGCGACCTGGCGGGCCGCGTCATCGCGTGGCTCGCCGCTCCGGTGCGCCCCGACGAGCTGCCCGCCGTTTCCACGGACGCGCCCGTCGCGCCGACGCCCGCCGACGCCGCGGCGGCCGGCGACGAAGACACGTTCGGCGACGAGTAGCCATGGCGCTCCTCTCGCCGCGGGTACGCGCGCCTGCCCACCGAGCAGTCCAACCCGCGCACCCGCGACATCGACCGGCGCTCGACCCTCGACGTCGTACGCCTCATCAACGCCGAGGACCGCCTCGTGCCGCTGGCCGTGGCCAAGGTCGCGCCCGCCGTGGCCAAAGGCGTGGACGCGCTGGCGGCGTCGCTGGCCGCGGGCGGCAGCGCGTTGTTCCTCGGCGCGGGCACCAGCGGGCGCCTGGCCGTGCTCGAGGCGGCCGAATGCCCGCCCACCTTCAACACCTCGCCGCGCCAGGTGCGCGCCGTCATCGCCGGCGGCAAAAGCTCCGTGTTCCGCGCCAAGGAAGGCGCCGAGGACGACCAGGAGCTGGGCCGCCGCGCCGCTTCCGCGGTGCGCCGCGGCGACGTGGTCGTCGGCGTGGCCGCCAGCGGCGTGACGCCCTTCGTGCGCGCCGCCCTCGCGGAGGCCCGCCGCCGCGGCGCCGTCTCCGTGCTGGTGACCTCCAACGGCCGCCCCAAGGGCGTGAAGGCCGACATCGTCATCGCCCCCGACGTCGGGCCCGAGGTCGTCACCGGCTCCACGCGGCTGAAGTCCGGCACGGCCGCCAAACTCGTGCTGAACCTGCTCACCACCGGCGCGATGATCAAGATCGGGAAGGTCCACGACCATTGGATGGTCGATTTGAAGCCCACCAATCGCAAGCTCCGTCTGCGCGGGGAACGCATCGTCGCCGACCTGGGCCGCGTCAGCCCCGGCCGCGCCGCGGCGCTGCTGCGCGCCTCGGGCGGCAGCGTCAAAACCGCGGTCGTCATGGCGCGCCAGGGCCTGAACGCCGACGAGGCGCGCAAGCTCCTGGTCTGCGCCGGCGGCGTCTTGCGCCGGGCGTTGCTGGAAACCGAATGAACGGCCGGGTCCAGGTCGAGACGCTGTCGAGCCTCGTGCTCAAAGGCAACCCCCTGGGCGACCCGCGCCGCCGCGAGATTCCCGTCTATCTGCCGCCGTCCTACGGCGAGGCGAAGGGCCGGCGTTACCCGGTGCTTTATTACCTGCACGGCTTCACCGGCACGGGTCGCGGCGCCATCAACCACAACCCTTGGAAGGAGAACCTGCCCGAGCGCCTGGACCGCCTCATCGCGGCGAAGAAGGCGCCGGAAGCCATCCTCGTCCTGCCCGACGGCTTCACCTTCTACGGCGGCTCGCAGTGGGTGAACTCGGCGGCCACGGGGCGCTACGAGGACCACGTGGTGGACGAGGTCGTGACCTTCATCGACGACAAATACGCCACCGTGCGCGCGCCCGAGGGGCGGGCCCTTTTCGGCAAGTCCAGCGGCGGCTTCGGCGCGTTGTCCATCGTGATGCGCCGCCCCGGCGTGTTCGGCCACGCGGCCAGCCACAGCGGGGACCTGGCCTTCGACCTGTGTTACGGCGCCGACGCGCCCAAATACGTCACCGAGCTGGGGCGTTACGGCGACTCGCCCGAGAAGTTCGTCGCGGCCTTCCGCGCGTCGCGCGACCGCGGCGCTCTCGACCACGCGGTCTTGAACATGATCGCGATGGCGTCGTGTTATTCGCCCAACGCCAAGGCGAAGCTCGGCTTCGACCTGCCGTTCGCCCCGCGCACGGGCGAACGCGACGAGGCGGTGTGGCGGCGCTGGCTGGCCTTCGACCCGGTGGCGGCCGCGCCTTCGCGCGTCAAGGAGCTCAAGGCCCTCAAGACGTTGTGGTTCGACGCGGGCACGCGCGACGAGTTCCACCTGCATATCGGCGCGCGCCGCTTCTCCGCGGCGCTCAAGAAGCTGGGCGTGCCCCACGTCCATGAGGAGCACGGCTTCGGCCACTTCGACATGCACGAGCGTTACGACGTCTCGCTCGCCCGGCTCGCCTCGCGCTGCAAACGCGTCGGCTGACGCCTCTTATCGCGGCAGTCGCAGCGTCAACGAGCGCAGGTCCATGGACGCGGCGTCGTCGAAGCCGCTCGGCAGGTACAACGTCGTGGCGGCCGTGCCGTCGCCGCGCGTCCAGGGCGTGAAGGCCGCGCCGCCGCCGAACACCTCGCCGCCGGCGTCGTGATAGGAGCCTTCGAGGTTCTCGGGGACGAACACCAGCGGCAGGCGGATGGCGGCCGAGCCGCCGATGACGCCGTCGGCCGAGCGGGAGACGTGTTCGGGCAGGCGGTGCAGGCCGAGCGACAGCCCCTCGCCGCGCATCAGGAAACGCACGGGCGCCATGCCTTCGCAGGAGATGGTCGCGGTGCCCGTGAGCTCCTTCCACACCTGGACGACGACCACGCGCGCGACGCGCTCGCGGTACTCGAAGCGCAGCGCGCAGGCGACGGTGTCCTTCTCCAGGGCCGTGCCCGTGGCGCGCGTCGCGCCGGGCGCGGCCATGCGCACGGGCATGCCGACGGGGGAGGCGACGTAGGGCGTGACCGTGTAGCCCGAGGCCTCCAGGAGCTGGGACAAAGCGGGTTTGTCGGCGGCGAAAGCGGGGGAGAGCGTCAACGCGAGGACGGCGAGCAGGTTCGTCATGGAGACAGGATACCGCGGGAGGCCGGGCCGCCGCATTGACGCCCATCGGCTGAGCCCGTTGACGACGGTCAAGGGGACTTGACGAGCGGGCGCATCCGGCTATACTCATGACGATGGATAAGGGACAAAGCCGTTTCGCGCTGCCGTGCTCCCGAGGCGCGCCGGGGTAAGCGGAATTATCCGCCGTGCCCTCGCGCGCGCCCCGGGCTCCACCCGGGGGCGCCGCTTTTGGAGGAGTCGATGCCGCAGCAACAGGAGGTGAGAGCGATGAGGAAGCACCGGAGGGTCCGGGCGATCGGCGCCCGGGACGTGGCTCTGGCGGCCTGCCGGGCCTTGCTGGCCACGGCCGACCGGAAGCCGGACATCCGACGCGCGACCGTGCTGGCGCGGTTCGCCGTCGCGATGGCTAAGTAAGACGCTCCCTGCGTCGGCCGGCGCGGGGGGCGTCCCTTTTTACGGGCGGCGGATGGCGGCGGAGAAGCCCGGCGCGTCGCCGGCGGCGCGGGCGAGCTCGTCCACGCGGTAACGGGCGCGCGCGGCCTCGTAGGGCAGGTCGGTGTCGAGGAAACCCGATTCCAGGGCCAGGCGGTCGGAGGAGGACGGCAGCAGGACGCGGCGGCCCCACGCCGCCTTGCGCGGCGCCACCCGGTTGACGTGGGCGAGGATGTTGGTCGCGCAGGTGTTGTAGAGGGTGTTGTAGAACTCCGGCCGCTCGCGCAGGTCGGCGGCGCGACGCAGCATGTCGAGCAGCAGCGCCTTGCGGCCGACGCCGTCGGCGCGCGCGGGATAGAGGTAAACCTCGTGGCGCCGGTGCGTCGCGCGCAGGCCGATAAGGTCGCGTTCATCGGCGACCACGTAGGCGAGCTCGTAGGCGTTGAACAGGCCGCGCAGGGGCGAGAAACGGTCGCCTTTGACCTTGCGGATCTCGGCGGAGACCGCGAAGCAACGCGCCCCTTTGAAGCAGAAGCTGAGGAAGGTGTGCGCGGCGCCGAAACGGCCGAAAGGCTCCACGCCGAACCACACCGACTCCAGGTCCTCGAGAGGGTAGTCGGCGTCGTACCAAGATGGGGTCCAGTCCGACACGGAGCGGTAGCGGAAATCGCGCACGCGGCGCAGGCGTAGGACGCCGCCGCTCAGCTCGCTGTCGGCGAGCACGCCGACGTCCTCCGACCAGTTCCGGTCGCGAGAAGGGCGGTCGGCGAGTTGTTTGACGGCCGCGCCCGTCGCCAGCAGCAGGAGCGCGAACAGCAGCGGGCGCTTCACGCGGCGTCCACCTCCGCGACGCGGCGGGCCTTCTCGGCGGCGGGCAGCCAGGAGCCCAGAAAGGAGTTGCGCGCCAGGGTCTTGAGCTCGGCGTCGGTCAGCGAGAGGGCGCGGCCGGTCTCGCGGTAGGCGTCGTCGGCGTAGCCGCCGAAATACGCCGGGTCGTCGGAGTGCAGGCTTACCCGCGCGCCCGCGCCGAGCAAGGCCCGCAGGTTGTGGTCCTCGAGCTTATCGAAGACGCGCAGCTTCACGTTCGACAGCGGGCAGACGGTGAGGGGGACCTGCTCGGCGACGAGGCGGCGCAACAGGCCCGGGTCCTCCACGCTGCGCACGCCGTGGTCGATGCGTTCGACCTTGAGCACGTCGAGCGCCTCGCGGACGTAGGAGGGAGGTCCTTCCTCGCCCGCATGCGCGGTCAGGCGCAGGCCGGCGTCCTTGGCGCGGGCGAAGACGCGCGCGAACTTGGCCGGAGGATGGCCCTGCTCCGAGGAATCCAGGCCCACGCCGGCGATGCGGTCGCGCAAGGGAAGCGCCTCCTCCAGCGTGCCGAGCGCCTCGGCCTCGTCGAGATGGCGCAGGAAGCAGAGGATGAGCAAAGAGCTCACGCCGAGCTCCGCGCGCGCCTTGTCCATGGCGGCGCTTAAGCCCTCGAGCGCGGCGCGGTAGGGCACGCCGCGGCGGGTGTGGGTCTGCGGGTCGAAGAAGATCTCCGCGTGGCGCACGCCGCCGGCGGCGGCGCGCGTGAAATACGCCCACGCCAGGTCGAAGAAATCGAGGTCGGTCTTGAGCACCGCCGCGCCGGCGTAATAGAGGTCCAGGAAGGACTGCAGGTCCTTAAACGCGTAGGCGGCGCGCAGCTCGGCGACGTCGGCGTAGGGCAGCGCGACCTTGTTGCGACGGGCGAGCTCGAACATAAGCTCGGGCTCGAGGGTGCCTTCGATGTGCAGGTGCAGCTCGGCTTTCGGGAGCTTCCGGGCGTCCATGCGCCCAGTGTAGCCTACTCGGCGGCTTTCTTCGAGGGGAGGCGCGCGGGCGCGGAGACGTCGAGCAGCTGGACGTCCTTGGTGAGGGCGGTCAGCTCCTCGGCCGTGTGGAAGGCGGTGATGCCCGAGCCGGAGTCCTGCACCATGAACAGCCAGGTCCCGCGCGAGGGGCTGGGGAAGGCGCCGAGCAGATAGACCTCGTGATGGAGCATCTCGTAGCGATGGCCTTCGACCGCGCGCGCCGTCTCGTCGAGGCGGTAACGCGGGTGGAACATGCGGAAGGTCAGCAGCGGCTGCTCGCGGCCGGCCACGAGCGCCTTCCAGCCCGCCTCGTCGGCGGGGGGGCCGCGCACGCCCAGGTTCAGGCCGAGCAACGAGGCGTAGCGGGCCATGGACTTGTCGTCCATGCCCTGGTCCACGTCCAGGCCGAATTTGACGCCCATGGCCGCCTCGAGCGCGGCCACATTGCCGGCGATCGCCGGACGCACGTTGAGCATCTCGCGCGCGTTCTCGATGAACTGGCGCACGGCGAGCGGGTAGGCGAACCCGGCGGACGCCTTGATGGCGTTGAACAACGCGTGGTGCGCGCAGTGGCCCGCGCCTTTGTCCTGGAGCTGCGTGGTCCGGTACTCGCGGCCCAGCAGCGAACCGTCGCGCGCGGCGGCGCGGGCCTCGGCCACGAGGCCGCGGTCGGCGGCGCGCGCGTGCGAGCGGCCGTAGGCGCGCAGCACCGCGTCCTCGGCGAAGCGGTAATACTCCATGCCTTTGTCGCGGTAGCGGTCGAAGGAGGAGTTGGCGCGGAACCAGGACTTGGCGGCCGAGCCGTTGAAGTGGGCCGACAACGCCCCCAGCGCCTCCTGCGGGCGGCCGGCGGCGAGCGCGCCGTGCGCGCCGGTCAGCGTCTGGCGCAGGCCGATTTCCTCGACGGTCAGGCGGCGGCTGGGCGGGGCGTTGGCGAGGCGGCGGGCGTGCAGCGCGCGACGCGCCGCGTTGAGCGCGCCGGCGAACGGCTTGAGCAGGGCGGAGCGCGGGGTCCAGGCCGACGGCGCGGGCAGCTCCTTGACGGGCGACAACGCGGCGAAATCCGGGCCGGCCGGCGCCGCGTCGTAGAGGCGGCCGACGTCGGAGGGCGTTTCAGCGGCCAGCGCGGCGCCGCGTTCGAGCGTGTCGGCGGCGCGTTCGCCGCGGGCGCGGCCGGGCCGGCCGGAGCGGCGGGCGTGACGACGGCCAGCGCGTGGGTCGCGAGCGTGCGGGGCGCGGCCGGCGCGGGCAGGGGCGCCGGCGCGGAGAAGGCGTTATCGAGCGTCGGGCGGAACGCGGGCGCGGCGCCCGGCGCGGCCAGCAAGGGAATCTGCGGGAGGACGACCGGCGCGGGCGTCGCCGCGACCCGGCCCGTGGGCAACACGACGCGCGGCGCGGCGCCCCAGGCGGGGGCGACCATAAACGACGCGGTCAGAAGCGCGAGGAGCCGCCTCATACATATAAGGATAGACGCCGAGCCGCCCTCGGGGGAGGGCCCCCTGGCCCCGGGGGCCTGGGTCTTCTGGACAGTGGTACACTATACGGGATGGCCGCCCCTCCGCCCGTCGTGCGCACGGAGACCCGCGTCGTCGCCGGCGTCGAGACCTACGTCCGGCGCGGCGGGACGGGGCGCCCCGTGCTCCTGCTCCACGGGTTGGGCGCCTCCTCCTACAGCTGGCGCGACGCCGTCGCCTACCTCGGAGACGGCTACGAGGTGTTCGCTCCGGATTTCCCTGGCCACGGACGCTCTCAGGCGGTGGCGGGCTTCGACTACTCCATCGCGGGGTTGTCGCGCTGGACGACGGCCTTCATGGATTCGATGGGCGCCCGGCGCGTCCCGCTCGTCGGCAACTCGTTGGGCGGGGTCGTGTCGCTGTGGACCGCGATGGAGGAGCCCGAGCGCGTCGAACGGATGGCCCTCGTCGGCGTGCCGGCCTACCCCGAGAACCGTCCCGCGGCGTTGTGGCCCCTGGGCTGGCCGGTGTTCGGCCGCCTCTACGAGAGCCTGCTCGGCCCGGTGTTCCTGCGCGCCATCGCCAAGACCGTGTTCGTGGACCCCGCGACGGTCACCGACGAGCTGGTGGACGAATACGCCTTCGCGCTGAGGACGGCCGCCGGCCGCCGCGCGGTGGCCGACGTCGTGCGCCGCGCCATCCCGCCCGACGCCGCCGCGCGCCTGGCGCGTTACCGCGAGCTGACCCAGCCCGCGCTCGTGCTCGTGGGCGAACACGACGCCATGGTCAAGGAGAGCGGCGCGCGGCGCCTGGCGGGAGACCTCGGAGCGGCGCGTCTCGACATCGTGCCCGGCGTCGGCCACGCCCCGCACGAGGACGATCCCGCGCTCGTGATGCCGCGCATCCGCGCCTTTCTCGATGAGCAACGATAAAATCGTCTATTCCAGCGACCCCGACTGGGGCAAACCCGGCACTCCGCGCCAGCCCGAGCCGGTGCGCCTGTCCTTCCTGCGCGGCGCCAAAGGTTCGGGCGTGACCCGCGTCGAGCGGCTGGTCATGCACCCGCCGCTCAAGGACCAGCTTCTCGGGAAGCTCAAGAAGCAGCTCGGCTGCGGCGGCACCATGAAGGACGGGAGCTTCGAGTTCCAGGGCGACCACCGCGACAAGCTCGAGAAGCTGCTGCTCGCCGACGGCTACAAGGTCAAACGCGTCGGCGGCTGAGCCGCTTTGCTAGAATGCCCCGTAGCCCATCCAGGAGGACCGTTCCCATGACCACCGCCACGAAGAAGAAGACCGCCCGCGCCGCCGTGATGGCCGCCGCCCTGAGCGTCGCCGTCTCGCCGCAGCTGCACGGGGATGAAGGCATGTGGACGTTCGACAACCTCCCGACCAAGCTGCTCAAGGAGCGCTACGGCTTCACGCCTTCGGGCGACTGGGTGGACCATCTGCGGCTGGCGTCCGTGCGCTTCAACGACGGCGGCTCCGGCGCGTTCGTCTCCAAAGACGGCCTCGTCATCACCAACCATCACGTCGCGCTCGGCCAGCTCCAGAAGCTGTCCACCGGCAAGAACGACTACGTCAAGAACGGCTTCCTCGCGAAATCGCGCAAGGAAGAGGTGAAGTGCCCCGACCTCGAGCTCAACGTGCTCGTGGCGCTGGAGGACGTGACGGCCCGCGTGCTCAAGGCCGTGGACCCCAAGGCCGCGGAGAAGACGCAGAACGAGCAGCGCAAGGCGGAGATCTCGCGCATCGCCAAGGAGTCGATGGACAAGACGGGCAAACGCTCCGACGTCGTCGAGCTGTACCAGGGCGGCGAGTTCTGGCTGTACCAGTACCAGAAATACAAGGACATCCGCCTCGTCATGGCCCCCGAGATCCAGGCGGCCTTCTACGGCGGCGACCCCGACAATTTCACCTACCCGCGCTTCGCGCTGGACTTCGCCTTCTTCCGCGTCTATGAGGACGACAAGCCGGTGAAGATCGAGCACTTCATCAAGTGGTCCAAGGACGGCGCCGCCGACGGCGAGCTCGTCTTCGTCACCGGACACCCCGGCCGCACCGACCGCCTGAAAACCGTCGCCCAGCTCGAGTCGGCCCGCGACGTCGGCCTGCCCCTGTACCTCGAGCTCGCCGGCCGCCGCCGCAAGGACCTGTACGCCTACGCGGCCAAAGGCGTCGAGCAGGAGCGCCGCTCCAAGGACGCCATCTTCGGCGTCGAGAACGCCATCAAGGCCGTCTCCGGCGAATACGAGGGCTTGAAGGACCCCGCCGTGCTCAAGACCAAGAAGGCGTCGGAGGACGCGCTGCGCGCGGCGTCCAAGCTCGACTCCTGGGATAAGATCGCCGCGGTCACCAAGAAGGTCGAGGAGCGCCAGCCGAAGCTCACGTGGCGCCGCTACGACGCGACCAAGATCGCGGGCATCGCCAACAACATCGTGCGCTACGTCGCCGAGACGGCGAAGGCCAACGACGTGCGCTGGGAGGAGTACCGCGACTCGAACCTCGACTCGCTGCGCTTCCGCCTGTTCTCGCCGGCCCCGCTCTACCCCGACATGGAAGAGCACATGATGACGGCGACCTTCCGCGACGCGCTCGAGAAGCTCGGGCCCGACGACGAGTTCGTCAAGGCCGCCCTCGGCGGCAAGTCCCCGGCCGAGAAGGCCGCGGAGCTGGTCTCCGGCACGAAGCTCTTCGACCCCGCCGAGCGCAAGAAGCTCGTGGAAGGCGGCGCGGCGGCCGTCGCCGCCTCGACCGACCCGCTCATCGTCTGGGCGCGCGGCCTGGACGCCTTGTACCGCGCCCAGCGCAAGTGGCACGAGGACGAGGTCGAGTCCGTCCTCGTCCTCGAGGGCAACCGCGTCGCGAAGGCGCGTTTCGCCACCTGGGGCAAGTCCATGTACCCCGACGCGACGTTCACCTTGCGGATGTCCTACGGCCGCGTCGCGGGCTACGAGCTCGGCACGACCATGGTGGCGCCGTTCACCACCTATCACGGCCTCTTCGACCGCGCCCAGGGCCTGGGCGAGAAGCCGCCTTTCGACCTGGCGCCGCGCGTGAAGGCGGCCAAGAAGAAGCTCGACCTCGACGCCCGGATGAACTTCGTCACCACCAACGACATCATCGGCGGCAACTCCGGCTCGCCCATCGTCAACGCGAAGGGCGAATACGTCGGGCTCGTCTTCGACGGGAACATCCAGAGCCTCGTCGGCCGCTACGTCTATGACGAGACGCGCAACCGCACCGTGGCCGTGCATTCCGCCGGCATCATCGAGGCGATGCGGACCATCTACGGGATGAACGCCCTGGCCGACGAGGTCGTCGGCAAAGCCGCGAGCGGCTACTAGAGGCTCAGCCCGCGGCGAGCGGAGCCGCGGCCGGCGCGGCGACGCCGAGGCGTTTGGCGAGGTCGGCCAGCAGGAGCTCGGGGAACTCCGCGTCCTCGAGCTGGGACCAGATCCAGGTGGCGTGGTGCGACGACGGCGCCACGAACTCCCGGTGCATCGGGCGCACGCAGTGCTCATAGACGCGCAGCGTCTCCACGACGGCGACGCCGCGCTCCGTGGTGTCGCGCAGCACGCGGCGCGAGAGGCGGATGTCGTCGGGCACCTCGATGAACACCGAGAGGCTCAGCCGCTCGCGCAGGGCGGGGTCGGCGAGGATGAGGATGCCGTCGATGATGATGAGGGGGGCGGGCGACACGGCGCGGGTCTGCTTCAGGCGCGCGTGGGTGGCGTAGTCGTACACCGGGGCCGCGATGGTCTCTCCGGCGATGAGCCGGTCCAGGTCGCGGCACATCAAGTCCGTCTCGAGGGAGTCGGGGTGATCGACGTTGAGCTTGAGCGCTTCTTCGTGGGGGAGATGGCCGTTGTCGCGGTACCACCAGTCGTGGCACAGCAAGGTGGAGCGGCCTTCGAAGGCCTTGAGAATCCGCTGGGCCAGCCAGGACTTGCCCGAGCCGCTGCCGCCGGCGATTCCCAGTACGAGCGGCGTCTTTTTTCCCGCGTGTTCGGCACGGATAGATTATACCGGACGAGCGGCCGATACGGTAGAATCCCGGTCATGATTCCCGCGCATGGCGCCATGGAGCTGTTCCGCGTGAAGGGCGAGCGCATGCTCGCGCCCTGCCACTGCCCCGCGGGTCCGCGCGGCGCCCGCTTCCCCGCCGTGTTGTTCCTCCACGGGTTTCCCGGCTCGGAGAAAAGCGTCGATGTGCAGCGCGCGTTGCTCGCCCGCGGCATCGCCAGCGTCGCGCCGCATTTCCTGGGCGCTTGGGGCTCCGGGGGCACGTACCGGTTCACGACCCTCGTCGAGCAGGCGCGCGCCGCGCTGGCCGCGACGCGCCGTCTGCCCTTCGTGGACCCGAGCCGCCTGGCCGTGTACGGCTTCAGCATGGGCGGCTGGGCGGCCCTCAACCTGGCCGCCAAGGAGCCCGCGCTGAAGGCCGTGTGCGCGGTGGCGCCGGTCGGCGGGCCCGAGATGGTGGGCCCCAGCACCTTGGATTTCATGCGGCGCCTCTCGCGTCCCCTGCACACGGTCTCGCCGGCCGCGCTCAAGCGCGACTTCACGGCGGCCGTCACGAACCAGGACCCGGCGAAGGCCGTCGCGCGCCTGAAGACGCCGGCGCTACTCGTGCACGGCACGGCCGACGACGTCGTGCCCTGCGTCATCTCGCAGCGCATCGCCAAGGCGGCTACGGGCCCCCTGCGCCTGGTCCTCGAGGACGGGGCGCGGCACGATTTCCTCGAGCACCGCGAGAAGCTGACCGAGCTGTGCGCGACGTGGCTGGCCGACAAGCTCTGACGTAAGCCGCCGACGTGACCGGAGGTAGAATGAAGGTGTCCCCGCGCTCCCTCGCCGCGTTGCTGCTGCTCTGCGCCGCCCCCGCGGCGGCCGAATTGCCGGCGTCGCCGTTCCTCGAAGGCCTCCTGGGCGTGCGCGGCGAGTTCTTCGCCGCGCTCAAGGCCGGACCGGTCGGCGCGGCGCCCAAGGCGCGCACGCCCGAGGAGCTCAAGGCCGCGGTGAAGACCCACCTGCGCGGCTCGGGCGTCTCCGAGGCCTGGATAGACGGCGTGTTCGCCGACCCGCGCGCCGCCGTCATCCCCGAGGTGGCCGAGCGCTTCGCCTCCACGGCTCCGGCCGAGGGGCTGCCCTACGACCGCTACCGCGCCATCTTCATCACGCCGCAGCGCATCGCCGCCGGGGCGGATTTCCTCGCCGCCAACCGGCCGCTGCTCGACGGCGTGCGCGCCGGACGCGGCGTGGATCCGCACCTGCTGGCCGCCCTCGTCGGCGTGGAGACCTTCTTCGGGCGCAACGCCGGCCGCTTCCCGGTGTTCGGGGCGCTTTACACCATCTCGCTGCGCGTCCCGCGCCGCGCCGACTGGGCCGCGCGCGAGCTGGCCGAGCTGCTGCGGCTGACCGCCCCGCAAGGCGTGGACCCGCACGTCATCCTCGGCTCTTACGCGGGCGCCTTCGGCTACGCCCAGTTCATGCCGTCGAGCTTCGTCGCCTACGCCGTGGACCAGGACGGCGACGGGCGGCGTCGCTGGGACGAATGGCCCGACATGTTGGGCTCGGCCGCCAACTACCTGGCGCGCCACGGCTACGCGGGTTCGACCTTCACGCCCGCCTCGCCCATCGGCCGCTCCATCTACGCCTACAACCACAGCGAGAACTACGTGAAGGTCGTCCTCGAGCTGCGCGCCGAGCTGCGCGCCCGCGCGCCCTAGTTCTTCTTCAGGAAGGCGAGGGCGAGCAGGGCGGGAAAGCCCTGGATGAGGAAGAGGCTCGCCTTGCCGGTGCTGTAGGAGCCGTAGGCGCCCGCGACGACGACGCAGACGAGGAAAAACGTCTTCACTGGGCCGCCCACGGGCGGCGCCGCGACGAGGCCCCAGAACAGGCCGGCGGCCAGGAAGCCGTTGTAGAGGCCTTGGTTCTTGGCGAGCACGGCCGACAGGCGCGCGACCTCCGCGGTCTGGCCGAACACCTTCAGGCCGATGGGTTTCTCGTACAGGAACATCTCGAGCACGAGAAACGCGACGTGCTGCAGCGCGACGAAGCCGACGAGCAGG
The DNA here is from genome assembly GCA_965283875.1 of uncultured Elusimicrobia bacterium. Taxonomy (GTDB): domain Bacteria; phylum Elusimicrobiota; class Elusimicrobia; order UBA1565; family UBA9628; genus GWA2-66-18. Next base: position 2,052,563 of record CBDIQC010000001.1, read on the forward strand.
CGGCCGATCACCGCGAGCCCAGCAGGCGGAAGGTCTTGAGGAAGCGCACGAACATGTCGCGGTGCTCGAGATAGTCGCTGCGCGCCGAGATCAGGCGCAGGACGTAGTAGCCGTCGCCGTTGGGGAGGATGGCCACGTAGTGATGCAGCTCCTCCGGGAAAGACGGGGCCTGCTCGGAGGGCAGGCGCCGGGTCTCCACGACCTCGAAGGTGCGCGCGAGCGCGCCGTTGCCCACGCGCAGGGGGCGCACCGCCGTCGCGGTGCGCGACACCGCGTCGTCGTTCTTGCGCAGGAGGTCGGCGTGTTTCTTGGCGTCGGCGTAGAGCGAGGCGTCCTTGTCGTAGGCGCGCACCGACAACACCGCGCGGAAGGCGCCGGTGGGGGAGTCGGGCCCGAGCAGGTAGAAGACGCTGCCGTCGGGGCCTTCCTCCTCGACGGGCCACCAGCCCTTGGTCGGGACGTCGGCGCTGAACAGGCGCGAGGCGGGGGTGTGCGGCAGGAAGTCGGCCTTGGCCGGCGGCGCCGCGGGCTCGGCGGGGATGGACGCGGCGGACGCGGCCAGCTCGGACTCGAGCAGCCAGTCGGCCGCGCCCGCGGGCGCGGCGGCGAGCAGCAAGACGAGCAGGCTAATCCGCATTTTTATCTCCGGCCCGGGTGCGGGCGTCGCGGAAGGCGCGCTCGATGCGCGCGGCCTCGGCGAACAGCGCGGCCGAGCGGCGCAGGCCGTCCTCGCGCCCCGCGGGGGCGGGCGCGCAGGCGGGCATCGCCACGGCGGCGGCGCGCTGGACGGATTCCTTCTCGGTCACGTTCTTGATCGCGGCCGCGGCGGCGGCTTCGTCGGCGAGGCCGGATTCGGCGAGCGCGGCGGCGGCGCGCACGGCGGCCTCCGGGTTGCGGGCGTCGCAGCAGCGGGCGGGGCGAGGAGCGCGCGCAAGACGCAGCAGCCTCACGTTCGTATTCGAGCTGGGCGACGGGCGCGCCGCGGCGCGGGTCGAGCAGGCCCGAGCGGGCCGACGCCCACGCGCCGAGCTGGCGGTCGCGCGCCTCGTCGGGGCGCTCCAGGCGCTCGCGCAGCTCCACGCGCCGGTCCGGGTCGAGGAACGCGTCGTGGCCGAGCTCGTCGCGCAGGCGCGAGTAGAGCAGGAAACGCGCCGTGTCGGCCCAGGTGCGGGCGGCCAGCTCGGAGCCGCCGAAACCCTCGCGCTGCAGGCCGAGGAGCAGGAGCTCATAGAGCAGGTCGCCCGCCTGCTGCTGGGGCGAATACGTCGCGCGGCGCGAGCGGTCGGCATAAACCTTCACGGCGCCCCAGCGGCCGTCGTTTTCGGCCGTGGACGCGGCGCCTTTTTTGCCGGCCTCGAGCTTGGGCGACGGCAGGCCCAGCTCGGCGTACAGCGCCTCGGACTCCGGCAGCACGGCGTAGTCCTTGCCGAACAGGCCGCGGCGCCGCTCGACGAGGATGGGGCCCGGGCTCAGCGCGATGAGAGGCGTCGAGCCCGCGGTCGTCGGATCGGCGAGGTAGCCGGCCGAGCGCAGGCCCCAGCCGGTGCGGGCGCCGTCGAAGACGATGCGGGGCACGGTGCGCGCCACGGTGCGCAGCAGCAGGGGCTTGCAGAACTCGGGGGCCTTGCGCGCCAGGAACTCGAGCAAGGCGCGGTCGTCGCGGCCGACGGCCTTCGGCGCACGAAGTTGGCGAAGGAATCCGCGTTGACGTCGGCGGCGGCAGGTCCTGCGACCGCCGCCCTCTTTCTGGCCAGACTGGCTGGCAGCTTACTTCTTGGCCGGTTCCGCAGCCGGCGCGGCGGCGGCGCCTTCGGCCGGAGCCGCAGCAGCGGCATCGGCCGGCGCGGCGGCAGCATCGGCGGCCGGGGCAGCGGGGCGAGGCAGCCGAAGCGGTTGGGCGCGCTCGCGCAATGTTTCTTGGCGTCTTCGGCGCAGGTGATGGACCAGGCCGGGGGCTCGTCCGGAGCGGCCGCGGGAGCGGCGGCGGGCGCAGGGGCGGCGGCGGCGACGGAGGCGGCGCACAGCCAGAGAGCGAGAAGCGGGAGCGGGCTGGACCGGCGCGGCGCTGGGCTGCCGGGGCCGCGACGGGCGCGGGGGCGGCGGCGATAGGACGCGGCGCGTAGGCCGGCGCGGGGGCGTAGGCCGGGGCGGGCGCGTAGGCCGGCGCCGGCGCGTAGGCCGCGGGCGCCTCGGGCGCGGGTTCGGGCGGCAGCGCGGTCACGTAAGGGGAGGGGCGGCGCAAAGACAGCGGCGGAAACAACGGGGTGAGCACCTGGGTGGGGCGGTAGTAGGCCTTCGGGCGTTCGATCGGGGCGGCGTTGCCGGCGACGTCGTTGTTGGAGCCGGGCTCGGGCGCGGGCAGGAGGCTGACCTCGCGCGCGCCGGTGATGGGGAAGGTCCCGGGCGCGGCGCCGGGCGCGACCGCGGTGGCCAGCGGCTCGGGATCGCGCATGAGCAAAGCCGAGGCGCGGTCGAAACGCGGGGGAATCGAGTTGAGGCGGACCAGCTCCTCGGGCGAGAAGTAGGTGCGGAAGTCCTTACGCGTGCCCGGCGGCAGCAACGGCCAGTTCTGACGCACGAGGTCGCGCACGGAATCGCGCTCGGGCCGGCGAACGCCTTGTCGCCAGCGCCGCGGCACAGCAGGAGGTTGAGCTCGAGCAGGACCTTGATGGTGCCGCGCAGCTGGCCAGACGGCTTGAGCAGCGTAGGGCATCTCCTCGGCGCGGACCGGCGATTCGGCAATCTTGTCCACGACCTTGCCGTCGCCGCGCAGCTCATAGCCGTGCCCCGACAGCAGCTCCAAGGACAAGGCGTCCAGCGGCGCGGCCTTGGCGTCGTAGGGCGTAAGAGCGGCCGCCTGCGCGAAGGCGCCGGGAGGGAAAACGAGGCTGAAGGCGAGGACGACGCGCAGTCGCATGCTCTATAAGGAAGTGTAGGGCGGCGCCATTATATAAATGTTGCCGACTCCCGTCTGGAAAAGGCACCATCCCGGGCATGCACGACCCCGCGCGCCTGGTGTTCCCGGGCTTCACGGTCGGCGTCTCGGACGTCCGTCAGGCCGAGGCCCTCGTCCGCGCCGGAGTCGGCGGTTTCTGCCTGTATCGCGGCACGCCGCGGACCATCGCCGCGCTCACCTCCCGGCTCAACCGCGTCGCGGGCCGCCGCCTTCTCTTCAGCGCCGATTACGAGGAAGGCGCCTGGGTGCACGCGACCGGCGCCACGGCGCTGCCCACGAACCTGGGCATCGGCGCCTCCGGGCGCGCCGCCGACGCGCGCGAAAAAGGCCTGCTCACCGCGCTCGAAGCGCGCGCGATGGGCGTGGATTGGGTGTTCGCGCCCGTCGTGGACCTGGCCGGGGAGCCGCGCAACCCCATCGTCAACCTGCGCGCCTTCTCCGACCGGCCCGCGCCGGCCACGCGCCTGGCTGCGGCCTATCTCGACGGACTCAAGGCCGGCGGCGCGTTGGGCTGCCTCAAACACTTCCCGGGCCACGGCGACACGACCAAGGATTCGCACCTGGACCTGCCGACGGTGAAGGCGCCGCGCGCGTTGTTGGCGCGCCGCGAGCTGCCGCCGTTCAAGGCGCTGGCGAGGCGCGCGGGCGCGGTCATGACCGCGCACCTGCTGGTCCCGGCCTTGGAGCCGGCGGGCCTGCCGTTCACGCTCTCCGACAAGGGGCCGCGCCTGCTCGGGAGCTGGGGCTTCCGCGGGCTCGTCACCACCGACGCGCTCGACATGAAGGCCGTCGCCGACCGCTGGCCGGAGCGCGAGGCGGCCCTGCTGGCGCTGCGCGGCGGGGCGCACGTCCTGCTCGTGCCCAAGGACCCGCTCGCGCTGCTCGCCGAGCTGAAGGTGGAGTGCGGGCGCGACGCGTCGCTCGCGCCGTTCGTGCGCGAGGCGCACCGTCGCCTCGACGCCGCGTTGGCGAAAACGGCGGGCCGCCGCCCCGCGTTGTCGGTCGTGGGTTCGAGGGCTAATCGTGATCGCGCGGCCGCCCTGTTCGCCCGCGCCTTGGCCTGGAAGCGGCCGCGCAACGGGACGCGGCCCGCCGCCGTCGCCGTTTACGAGGTCGTGCCCGGTCCGTCGCAAACCGCCGCTTTCCGTCGTGAATTGACCCGCCTGGGCGTGAAGGTCCGTATCACGCGCGACGGTCGCGCCAAAAGGGGAGAAACCTTCGTCGCCGTCATCGTCTCCGTCCCCCGCGCCTATTCCGGGCGCATCAACTTGTCGCCGAAGGCCAAAGACGGTCTGAAGAAGATGTTGAAAGCCGCCCCGGACGCGGTCGTCGTGTCGCTGGGCAGCCCGTTCGTTCTGGCCGGCCTGCCGTCCTCGGCCGCGTCGTTGTGCTCGTTCTCGCGCGCCGAACCGGCGCAGAGGGCCGCCGCCGCCGTGCTGGCCGGGCGCGCGTCGGCGCCCGGACGTTGGCCCATCAAGTCATAGGAGAATAACATGGAGACCTGGTTCGTCGGCGGCACGTCCCTGGGCTGGATCGACGCGGTCGTGCTCGTCGGCACGCTCGGCGCGATGTTCTTCATCGGCTGGTGGGGCGGGCGCCATCAGAAGGACGACCGGGACTTCTTCCTGGGCCGCGGGCGCATTCCCTGGTGGGCCGCCACCTTGTCCTTCGTCGCCACCGAAATCTCCGCCATGACCGTCATCGGCGTGCCGGCCACCGCCTTCCGCGAGAACTGGAACTACGCCCAGTTCTTCATCGGCTCGGCGGGCGCGCGCATCTTCATCGCCTACGTCTTCATCCCCGCCTTCTATAAATACAACAGCACGACCATCTACGAGTTCCTGCGCGACCGCTTCGGGCCGCTGTCGCAGTATTCGGCCAGCGGCTTCTTCTTCGTCACGCGCCTGCTGGCGTCCGGCGTGCGCCTGATGGCGGCCTGCGTGGCCGTCGGCGTGCTGCTCGGCTGGCACATCGTGCCGACCATCGGCCTGTTCACCGTCGTGAGCGTGGCCTACATCGCCTACGGCGGCATCGGCGCGGTGGTGTGGACCAACGTGCTCCAGGCCCTGACCTTCCTCGGCGCCGGCCTGTTCACCTGCGCCTTCCTGCTCGGCCGCATCGACGGCGGCCTGATGGGCGCCCTCCACGTGGCCGGCGAGGCCGGCCGCACCAACCTCTGGAACCTCGGGCCGGCGTGGTCGGACGCCGAGTTCCTCAAGAAGTTCTTCAACGACGCCAACGTGCTCTGGATCGCCGTGCTCAACGGCTTCTTCGGCTCGATGTCGGCCTTCGGCACGGACCACGAGATGACCCAGAAGCTGCTCACCGTCGAGACGCGGCGCGAGAGCCAGAAGAGCATCCTGCTCTCCATCGGCGGCTCCTTGCTGGCCCTGCTCACCTTCCTGTCGGTGGGCACCTTGCTGTTCGCCTTCTACAAGCAGAACCCGGGCATGGCCCTGCCCGAGAAGCTCGACAAGATCTACCCGCATTTCGCGGCGACGGTCATGCCGGGCTGGCTGCGCGGCATGGTGCTGACCGCCATCGTGATGGCGTCCATCGACTCGCCGCTGGCCTCGCTCACCGCGGTGTTCGTCAACGACATCTACAAGCCGCTCATCAAACCGGGCGCGAGCCACGCGCATTACCTGCGGGCCTCGCGCTGGTGCGTCGGCGTCTTCGCGCTCGTGCTGGCGGTCATCGCGTGGTACTTCAGCCGCTTCGACCAGATGCTGTGGCTGGCCTTCAAGATCAACGGCGTGACCGCGGGCTCCTTGCTCGGGGTGTTCCTGCTCGGCATGATGGCCAAGAAGGGCTCCGACCGGGGCAACGTCGCGGCCATGCTCATCATGGCGGCGTTCAACGCGGTGCTGCTCTACAAGATCGAGACCAAGGTGCTCGGCCTGGGCTGGAGCTGGCTGCTGCTCATCGGCACGGCCGGCACCATGGCCTTGGCCACGTTCCTGGGGCCGCTGCTCGACGCTAAAAAGGCCGCGAAAGCGTAGCCGGGCTCAGCCGAGCCGGCGGTAGATCTCGTCCAGGACGCCCTGGCGGGCGGCGTCGCGTTGCTCGAGCAGCCGGATGTAGGCGGAACGTTTCTCCTTCAACACGCGCCCGGCCGCGCGTATGAGCCACGCGTCGAGCGCGATGAGGCCGGCCGCGGCCAGGAAGAACCCGTAGAACGCCGCGACGAGGGCCCCGACCCCGATCACCGCGTAGGCGAACCAGTCCCCGATCTCGACGCCGACTTCCAGGGGGTCGAAGTCCTTGCCGGGCGTCGTCGTGCTTCCGCCGACCCTCACCATGTACGGCTTCTTCGCCATGGCGAAATCCCGGTCGATCTGACCGAGCTGGTGCTGCAGGCGGAGCACCTCCGGATCGGCCGGCACGCCGTCCGAGCCCTTTCCCGGCTGGGAGAAGACCTTGCAGTCCGGGCATCTCTGGGCGAAGACGTCGTTGGCGACGTAGCCGAGAGGTTTGCGGCAGCGGTGGCAGGTGAGTTCTTCCGGGCGGTCCATGCAGCGCCAGTATAGCCGAGGTATTGGTATAATTCCAATATGAACGCCCTCCTCCTTTGCGCCGTCCTGGTCCTGCCCGCCGCCGCCCAGCCCTCCGTCGGCCCCGCCGGCGGTCTCGCCGAGTTCGAGAACGTGCTGCGCGACATCGCCGCGGGCGCGCGCGCCAAGGCCGAGGAGCTGCGCTCCTCCATCGCCGGCCGCCCGGACCCCGTCGTTGCGACGGCCCCGGCGCCGGTCCCCGCCGCTGAGATCGTGGAACTCGTCGCTTATTTCGACCGGATGCCCAGCATCGTCGGCGCCGGCGGCCCCGCCGACCCCCGCCAGCTCCATATCATGGTGCGCGTGACCAACCCCACCGGCTCTGCGTTGACCTACCGCGTGGAAGAGGCGGCCGTGACCACCTTGCCGGTGGGCAAAGGCGCGCCGGTGCTGCTCAACGAGCAGGACGGGTCGCCCTCCGTCGGCGTGGACCGCACGCTCGCCGCGGGCGAGACCGCGCTGTTCCAGATGCGCGGCTCCTTCGGGCGCGCCCGCGCGGGCGACCGCCTGCGCGCGACCGTGACCATGCGCCTGGGCTCTGAAACCGTGGTGTTGCGCGCCGCGGCCGTCATCGCCGACGTCCTCTAGTTAGTAGAGCAGGACGTCGCGGCGGGCCTTCTCGAAGTCGAGCGGCCCCTTGTCGAAGAGGGCGGTGAAGGCCCCCAGCTCGGCGCCCGTGTCCCACAGGCGGCGGAACTCCTCGACGCCGGTCATGCGTTTGGTCTCGTCCCAGCGGAAGGAGAACTCCCGGGGATGGACCTCGCGCAGCGCGAGGGCGAGGTGGAGGAACACGGTCAGCGGGCGCATGACGTCGCGGTCGGTGACCTTGATGCGCACGCCGTGGCACAGCTCGCCCAGGTAGTCCTTCTTGTCGCGTTTGGTCGGGGTGTAGTCTTGCACGGAGAACTCGACCCCGTCCACCTGCCCGGCGACCAGTCCGACCACCCGTTCGGCGTCCATCCAAGGGGCGCCGATCCAGCGGAACGGCAGCGGCGTGCCGCGGCCGACGGAGAGGTTCGCGGATTCGAAGACGCCGATGCCCGGGTAGAGCGACGCGGCGTCGAGGTCGGGCATGTTGGGCGAAGGCGGCGTCCAGGGCAGGCCGGTCTCATCGAACCACATCGAGCGTTTCCAGCCCTTGAGCGGCACGACGACGAGGTCCGGGTGGCCCACCTCGCGGTTGTGCAGGCGCGCGACCTCGCCCATGGTCAGGCCGTAACGCACGGGAATCGGGAAATACGCCGTCGGGGTGACCAGGCGCAGCGTGCGGTCCTCGAGCACGGGGCCTTCGACGACCTCGCCGCCCAGGGGGTTGGGGCGGTCGAGCACCATGAAGGTCACGCCGGCGGCCTTGGCTTCCTCGAGCGCCATGGCCATGGACGCGGCGTAGGTGTAGAAACGCGAGCCGATGTCCTGGATGTCGAAGACGAGCACGTCGAGCCCCGCGAGCTGCTCGGGCTTGGGGCGCATGCCGGAGATGCCGCCCTTATAAAGGCTGTAAACCGGCAGCACCCGCCCGCCCACGCGCACGGTGTCGGAGGCGATGGTCGTGTCCTGGGCGGCCGCGTAGCCGTGCTCCGGGGAGAACACCGCGGCGAGCCGGACCCCCGGCGCGGCGGCCAGCAGCTCGAGGATGGGGACGCCGCGGCGGTCGATGCCGGTGCGGTTGCTAATGACGCCGACGCGTTTGCCCTTGAGCGGGGCGAAGCCCTGCTCCACGAGCACGTCGAGGCCGGTGCGCACGCCGGAGGACGGCGCGCGGCGCACGGTGCGCGGGCCCGAGCAGGCCGCGAGCAGGACGAGGAGGAGGGGGAGAAGTCGTTTCATTCGCGGATGGTCTCCAGGACGAGGCGCAGGCCGCGCGTGCCCGGGCGCACGGGCGCGCCGAGTTTTCCGGCGAGGTCGCCGGGTTTTGGCTGGCCGAGGTTGCCGTGGGCGTTCATCTCGACGCTCACGTACAGGGGCTCCTGGCGGCGGATGCCCGGCACGAGCAGGTCCTGCGGGCCCATCGAGAAAGGGGCGGGGAACTCGGGATTGACGATGCGGTGCACGGCCAACGGCACGCCGCCCTCGTTGCGCGCGACGACGAACAACACGGCGTTGGTTTTGGAGGCCCGGGCGGCCAGGGCCGGTGCGATGTCCACCTCGCCTCCGAGCTTGAAGTCCGGGGTGAGGATCTCGCAGGCCGACAGCGCGGCCGCGGCGAGCAGGACGGCCGCCGCCCTCATTCGACGGGGACGAGGTCCGGGCGCGCGGTCGCGCGCACGCCGAGCCACAGGTAGCCCGTGGTGACGAGCAGCGCCACCAGGCCCGCCGCGGGGATGGCGAAGGGCAGGAAGGCCAGCAGCGCGCGCAGCAAGGTGGACGCGGTCTGCGCGTGCACGGCGAGCATGAACAGCTGGCCGAAGGTCAACGTCCCTCCCGCCAGCGAGTTGAAGAGCAGGCCGAGCAGCGCGTAGAACAGGCCGCAGAACGCCGTCCACGCCGCGAACATCAGGAACAAGGTCAGGATGGTCGCCGGATAGACGACGGTTTTAAGGGCCTTGGCCGCTTCGCGGAAAAACGCGGCGTCCACGGTCACGGGGCGCTCCATCGCGGCCTTGGACAGGTCGTAGGAGGTGACCGAGCCTTTCTCCTTCTCCATGTAGAGCGCGTTGGAGGTGAGGTAGGCGAGCACCTTGGCCTCCTCGAGGTCGGCGACGCTCACCGGCGTCGTGCGCGCGGTGTCGATCATGATGGCGACTTCGGGGGCGCGGGGATGGGCGAGCTTGGTCGGCCCGGGGGCGGCGCTGCTGACCGCGCCGCGCGAGAAGGTGAGGGTCGGGACCGAGGCCTCGAGCCAGGAGAAGGTCTCATCGACGACGGGCCCCAGGCGCAGGCGCAGGGCGACGGTGCCCGCGGCGGTGAAGAGGAAGCTGAGGAAGGCCAGGTACAACATCGTGCGCGAGGCCTTCTGCGCGGCGAAGCGCCGGTAGGCCGCGGTGGAGGAGATGGAGCCGAGGAGGTCGGTGAGCATGGGGGGATTCTACCTTGTTAGGCGTCGGCGGGAGCGATGCCGAGCTTGGTCTCGAGCTCACGCACCCGGACGAGCAGGTCGGGGAGCTTGGTGAGCGCGGCGTTCATCTTGTGCATCTCGCGCGCCGGACGGGCCGGCACGCCGAAATAGGCGGTTTTAGGCTCGGTGTCCTGGGCCACGGCGGTCATGCCCATGACGATGGAGCCGGGCGCGATGTTGAGGTGGTCCTTGATGATGACCATGCCCGAGAGCATCGCTCCGTCGCCGATGGTGACCGAGCCGCCCACCGCGGTGTTGCCCACGAGGTAGCAGAAGCGGCCGACCTTGCAGTTATGGCCCACGTGCACCTGGTCGTCGAGCTTGGTGAAGGCGCCGATGGTCGTGCTTTCGATGGTGGCGCGGTCCACGGTGCAGGAGGCGCCGATCTCGACGTCGTCGGCGATGACCACGTTGCCGATGTGGGGGACCTTGTGGCGCTCGCCGGGGCGGTCGTAGAAGCCGAAGCCGTCGGCGCCGATGACGGTGCCGCCGTGGATGAGGCAGCGTTTGCCCACGACGCAGTCGTGCCCCAACACGACGTTGGAGCGCAGCACCGAGTCGTCGCCGAGCGCGGCGCGCGTCTCGACGACGGCGTTGGGATAGACCACCGCGCGTTCGCCGATGACCGCTCCGGCCATCACGACCGCGCCCGTCATGACGGTCGCCGTGGCCGCCACCTTGGCGGTCGGGTCCACGTGGGCGCCCGCGGCGACGCCGGGGACGGGCTTGGGCAGCTTGTCGTAGAGCGAGAGCAGCTTGAAGAAGGTGATGCGCGCGTCGCCGTTGACGATGAGCGCGCGGGGGAACTCGCCGGCGAGCTCGGCGGTCGTCAAGATGACGCCGTTTTCGGCGGCTTTGGGGTGCCGCTTGAGCACGGCCTTGTTCTCGATGAAATAGACGCAGCCGTCTTCCAGCGCCGCGTCGGGCGCCAGGCGCTCGATGTCGCGGGGCCCCTTGATGGGGAGCGCCCCGTCGCCTTTGACCGTCGTGCCGAGCTTGGCGCTGAGTTCTTGGAGGGTCATGATGACGAGTTTACCCGTTCTGGCGCGGGGGCCGCAACGACCCTACTTTGCTACCATGCCGCACGACTCACGGAGGCATCATGTCTGACGAAGCGTTGGTGGCGGAGCTGGCGAAGCTGAAGGCGGAGAACGAGGCGCTCAAGAAGTCCAACGCGCGCGGCATCTCCTTGAAGGTCAGCCAGAAGGGCGCGGTGTCCTTGTACGGCATGGGCCGTTTCCCGGTGACGCTTTATAAGGAGCAGTGGCTCAAGATCCTGGAGATGTCCGACGTCATCCGGACCTTCATCGCCGATAACGCGGCCCAGCTCAAAGAGAAGGAGTAGGCGTCAGCGGCCGTCGCGGCGCGACGCCACGACGACGCTGGCGGCCAGCGAGACGACCGCGAAGGCGCCGAGCACGATAAACGAGCGGCCCAGCGGCGCCGCCCCGGTCGCGACGGCGTGGGCGGGCAAGAGGGCGTGTTGGAGGGCCGACACGCCGTAGGTCACCGGGTTGGCCGCGATGACGAGTTTGAGCCAGCCCGGGGCCGAGGTCTTGGGGAACAGCGACCCCGACAACATCCACATCGGGATGAGGAACAGGTTCATCACGGCGTGGAAACCCTGGGTCGAATCGAGCAGCCAGGCCAGGCAGAAGCCGAGGCCGGTCAGGCCGATGGAGCCCAGCGCGAGCGCGGCGGCCGCGGTCAGGAAGGAAGCCGCGTCGAGCGGCAGGCCGGCCGCGGGCGCGAGCACGAGGAAGGTCAGGCCCTGAAGCAGCCCGACGGTGGAAGCGCCTAAGATCTTGCCGAGCACCACGGCCAGGCGCGGCGCGGGCGACACGAGCACGGCTTGCAGGAAGCCCTCGTGGCGGTCCTCGATGACCGAGATGGTCGAGAACACCGAGGTGAACAACACGATGAGCATGAGGGTGCCGGCGTAGAAGTATTGAAGGTAGCTCATGCCCGCGTCCGCGCCGGGGACCGAGAAGGCGGTGCCCAGGCCCGAACCGATGAGGAACCAGAACACGATGGGCGGGGTGAGCGCGCCGATGAGCCGGGCCTTGTCGCGGTAGAAACGCGACAGCTCGCGCTCCCAAAGCGTGCGCACCGCCAGGAAGAAGCTCACGCGGCCTCCGCGTCGGCGAAGCGGCGGCCGGCGTGGTGGAGGAACACGTCCTCCAGGCTCGGGCGCGAAAGGCTCACGGTTTTGAGCTTGCCGGGGAAGGCTTCGACGAGCTGAGGGATGAAGGCGTGGCCCTTCTCGTGCTCCAGGCGCAGCGTATCGCCGTACACGGCGGGTTTGACGCCGAGGCGCTGCTCGATGGCGGCGGCCAGCGCGGGCGCGTCGTCGCAATCCGCGGTCACGACGTCTTTGCCGATGGCGGCCTTCAGCGCCGCGGGCGCGCCGAGCGCGACGAGCCTGCCGCCGTCGAGGATGCCGACGCGGTCGCAGCGGTCGCCTTCGTCCATGAGGTGGGTCGTCGTCATCACGGTGGCGCCGTCTTTCTTGAGGGCGAGCAGGTGCTCCCAGAGGTCCTTGCGCGCGGCCGGGTCGAGGCCGGTGGAGGGCTCGTCGAGCAGGACGAGCTTCGGGGAGTGGAGCAGGCTCTTGGCGAGCTCGACGCGGCGTTTGAGACCGCCGGAGAGGGTCGAGACGCGGTCGCCGGAGCGGTCCGTGAGACGGTAACGGCCGAGCATCTCATCGATGCGGGTCGAGAGACGGCGGCCTGAAAGGCCGTAAAGGCGGCCGGCGTGGGTCATGTTCTCTAAAACGGAGAGGCGGGGGTCGAGACTGGGGGACTGGAAAACGATTCCCAGGGAAGCACGGATGTCTTCAGGGTGCACGACAATATCCACACCGAAGCACGACGCTCTTCCGGAAGTCGGGGGGAAGGAGGTTGAGAGAATCTTAAACAGCGTGGACTTACCGCCGCCGTTGGGGCCGAGAAGGCCGAAGACTTCTCCTTCGGGCACGATGAACGACACGTCGGAGAGGGCTTTGCGCTCGGGGGAATTCCGCTTCGCCGAATAGATATGCGACAGCCCGGCGACCTCGACCGCGTTCATCCTACTTCAGCCCGTTCCAGGGCGTCTCGGCGCGGCCTTGTTTCTTGTTGACCCAGCGCGCGGCGGTGAACAGCCAATCGGAGAGGCGGTTGAGATAAACGATGACGTTGTCGGGCAGAGGCGGCTCTTCGGCGCCGAGGGCGACGGTCGCGCGTTCGGCGCGGCGGCTGACGGCGCGGGCCAGGTGCAGCGAGGCGCCCAGGCGGCCGCCGCCGGGCAGGATGAAGACGGTAAGAGGCTTGAGCTCGGCGTCCCAGGCGTCGATTTCGGCCTCCAAGCGCGCGGCGGCGGCGGCGGGCAGCCCTTGGTCGAAAGGCGGGGCGAGTTTGGCGGCGCGCGGCGTGGCCAGCAGCGCCCCGACCATGAACAGCTCGTCTTGCACGCGCGCGAGCGCGGCGTCGAGCCCGGGCAGGCCTTCTCCCGCCTCCAGCTCGGCGCGAGAGACGCCCAGCGCGGTGTTGAGCTCGTCCACCTCGCCGTAGGCGTCCACGCGCGGGTGGTTCTTGCGCACGCGCGGGCCGCCGAACAGGCCGGTCTCGCCTTTGTCGCCCGTGCGCGTGTAGATCTTCAACTTAGAACTTCACCCCGAGGCCGAGGTCGAAGCCCGGGATGCCGTGGCGCAAGGTGTAGGCCGCGCGGAAGTCGAGGAACGGGAAAGGCGTGATGCCCAAGCCGGCGGTGAAACGCGACCCGCGGCCCGTGGCCTTGGCGCCGAGCGTGCCGACGGCGGTCGCGCGTTCGACCTTCACCTCGGTGACGTCGAAGCCGGCGAGGAAGAAGGGCTTCAAGATGGGCAGGTTCCACGTCGCCGCCGCGTTGAGCGCGCCGTGCGTCGCGGTGAAGGCGTCGTGCGTGACGCGGTCGCCGAAGGCGGACACCGACACGTTGGGCAGGAAGGTGTCCACGAGGTCGGTGCGATAGACGCCGTAACGCACGCCGCCGCCGACGACGGTGGCGCCGTAGGCCTTGAGGCCGTGGGCGATGACGTCGATCTTCAGCGGCAGGCCCACGCCGACCTCGAGCATCGGCAGGCCGAAGGCCTTTACGCCCGCGTTGCGCAAGATGAGGTTGTCCTTTTCGGGGCGCGTCTGCACCGAGGCCACGGCGCCGGCCCAGAAGCCCGGGAAGCCGATGGTCCGGCCGTTATGCGCGGAGGCGCCGCCGAGGACGCCGCCCAGGTCGCGGGCGAAAGGAGCCAGCAACTCCGGGCGCGCGCGCGACTGGAAATCCTGGAGCGGGTTGGCGGACGCGGGCGCGGCAAGGGCCACGAGCAAGGCCAGAAGGGGTTTCATGCCCCCATTCTGCCAAATCCGGAGCCCCCTGTTAAGCCGGGGACCGTCCCCCTCTCAACAGCCCGCTAGCGCAACTCCTTGAGGGAGGCGGCGTGGCGTTTCTTGAGGGCGGAGCGCAGCGAGCCTCGAAGCTTCATCGTCGGGAAAAGCTTGGCGGCCTCGACGAGAAGCTTCACGGCGCCATCGACGTCGGAGACGCGCACCATCTCGGGCGCGATGGCCTTGGCGCCCCAGCCGTTGTGGTAGTTGACCAGGGGCACGGCCACGCCCGCCGACTCGTATCCGAAGGCCTGGTAGGCCGTCGCTTCGCAGGTGCCGCCGGTCAGGCGCAGGCGCTGGACCTTGGTCCCGCGTTTTCGCAGGACGGCGCCGGCGGCGTCGAGCAAGGCGATGAGGTTGGGGTCGAAGGCGGAGGCTTTATCGCCGAGTCGGATGGTGGGGCCGCCGCCGGGGCGCGAGCCGGGAAGCTCGCGCGAGGATTCGATGGACAGGTAGGAGTCGCCCGAAGGCAGCTCGCGCGAGATGATCATGTCGAGCGCGCCGACGAAGCCGACCTCTTCCGCTCGGTTGAGCAGCACGGTGACGTTTACTTTGGCCTTTACACCGGCTAGCCGTCTCACGGCCTCCAGCGAGACGGCGCAACCCAGCAGGTCGTCCACCGACCGGGAAATCAGCCAGCCCTTCTTCACCTCGCAAGCCGGCAAGGCGAGCACGGCGAAATCGAGCTTGGCGCCCTTCTTGGGCGGCAAGGTCCAGGCCACGGGGTACAGGTCGGGCGTTTTCTTCGCGGGTTTGCCCAACACGCCGAGCGCCAGCGGGGTGTTGTTGCGGTTGTCGCGCGCGAAGGCTTCGACGGACGCGCCGGGCAGCAGGTGCGGCGGCAGGCCGCCGCGTTTGAGCGCGAGCGCGCCCTTCGCCGTGACCTTGGACAGCTCGAAGGCGGGGTGGTCGAGGTGCGCGGCCAACGCGAGCGCGGGCTGGTCGTCGCCCGCGCCGCGGTAGGCCACCACCACGCCGCCGCGGCGGCGTTTGATCATGGCTTTGCCCTTCAGGTGGACGCGCAGCCATTCCATGAGTTTGCGCGTGACCGCGGCCTCGCGGAAGGGGGCGGTGGGCACGGACGTCAGGTTCGCGAAGAGGGGGAGGGCGCCGGGTTTCATGCGGCGATTATAGCGCTTGCGGACTACAACGCGCCGGGCGAGGCGGGAGCGTCGGGGACCTTATCCTGGCTGAAGTCGCTGTCGAGCAGGCCTTTCTCGATCTTGGGGTCTATGCCGAGCTGGAGGCCCGCGCCTTTGGCCGAGCGCGCCGCGTCCTGGAGCTTCTTCATGGTCTCGGGCTTGAGCTTGCCGCCGTCGCGCACGACGGAGTCGAGCAGGCCCTGCATGTCGGCGCTCACCCCGCCCTGCTGGCCCTTGAGCGTCGCGATGATGTCGCGCGCCATGCCGGGCGTGATGCCTTTGGAGCCGTCGCCCGCCGCGGCCTTGAGCCGGCCCTCCAGGCCCATCAGCGCGCCGGCGCCTTCGCCGGCCTTGGCGCGGTCGGTCGCGGACAGGCCGCCGAGCTTCTCGCGCGCGGCGGCGGCCGGAGCGGACGACTCGGGCGCGTCGGAGTCCACGAGGGTCGTGCCCGCGCCGCCGCCGACGGCCTCGGCCATGGGGTTGTCGAAGAACTTCTTGGCTTCGGCGCGCTGGTGGTCGTCGAAGCGCTCCAGCGCGGCGGCGCCGGGGACGCGGCCCTTCTTGTCTTTTTTGGCGGCGAAGGCCTCGCGGGCGACGCGTTGGCATTCGCGCATGGATTCGAAATCCTCGCGCGGGCGGCGCGTCGCCGGGTCGCGCAGGCAATCGGGATAAACGGCGGCGGAGGCGGGGAAGGCTAACAGCAGGAGCAGCAAGCCGCGCATCAACGCAGTATGCCCCGGCATGTTTAGCGAGTCAAGTGGTGGGGGGGCGGCGGCGTCAGTCGGGGCGGACCGCGAAACGGCCCGAGCCGCGGCAGGCCATATACAGGAAGAGGAACGAATACACCGCGGCGAGCTCGCCGCCGTTGACGACGGGGAAAAAGCTCGCGCCGCCCGCGAGCTTCCAGTGGAACTGGGTGTAGGCCACGGCCATCGTGCCGCTGCACAGGAAGGCCCAGCCGCGCGTGAACAGGCCGGCCGCGATGAACACGCCGCCGAAGAACTCGATGGCGCCGCCCAGGCCGATCTGGGAGAACAGCGGCGGGCGCATGCCGCCGAGCACGCCGAACAGCTTCTGCGCGCCGTGCACGGCGAAGAGCAGCCCGGAGACGACGCGCAGCGCGGCGTAGGCGTGATCGGTCCAGCGCGAGAGTTTGTTCATGCCGGGATTATACGCATTACGTCAGGGCGCGGGCGCGCGTTTAAACAACGCGGCCTTCAGCGCCTCGAAGTCGCCGCGGAACTCGGGGTCGGGCGGCCACTGCGACGCGGACTCATCGTAACGCAGCACGGCCTCCTCGTGTCGGCCGGCGCGCGCGAGCATGGCGGCGAGCACGAGCTGGTGGCGGGCGCGGTGCATGCGGGCCAGCGCGGTCGTCGTTTTGAGCTTCACCGCGCCGCCGGGGCCGTAGTCGGGCTCGAACATGCGCGCGTCATAGACGGCGAGCGGCGCGGCTTTCCAGGGGCGCGTCGAGGAGCCGACGGCGAACACGCGGAAGTCCGCGTTTTCGTACACGAGCGAGAACTTCGTCAGCGCCTCGGGGCGGAACTGGAACAGGTACAGCGGCATGGCGACGTTGAGGTCTCGCCGGCCGGCGAGGTAACGCGTGCCGTCATTGGTCTCGTCGAGCAGGTCCGCGGTCGCGTGCACGACGAAGGCGGCCTCGTGGCGGACGCAGAACGCGTGGAGCGCCGCCTCGTCGGTCGTGAGCGCGGCCAGATAGGCCGCGACCTTGCGGCGGATGGGCTCGGCCTCGAACTTCGGGTTGATGACGGTAGGAGAGCCCGTGTAAGCCAAGATGGAGCCGGAGACGCCGATGCCCGCCAGCACGGGACGCCCCGGGCCCGCGTGCGCCTTGAGCCAGCCGAGCAAGGACAGCTCGTGGCGGAACGCCGCGGGCACCCCGTACTCCATGCGCGCCAGCGGCGCGGCCAGCCACATCGCGGGGTTGAGCGGCGAGGCGGGCGCCAGCATCTTGAAGGCCTCCAGCGCCGCGACGCCCCAGAAAAGCCACAGGGCCAGACGGCGGCGCTTCTCGCCGAGGCGCGACGCCGACAACGCGGCGAAGAAGGCGGCCATCGGGATGAGGCGCGACACCATCAGCGCGCCGCCGAGGTACAGCGCCGTCAACGCGTCGGCGAAGGCCCACGACCCGACGGCCCCCGCCGCCGGCTTGGGGTCGCGGCTCGAGAGCAGGCGCGGCAGGACCACGAGGCCGAAGGGCGCCAGGCAGAACACGACGAAGGCGAGCTCGGGCGAATCGAAGGGGCCGGTCCATAGCAGGCGGGCGTCGGTCGAAAGCGTGGAGGGGTCTTCGGGCTTGATCAGCAGGCGGATGAGCTTCTCGCCGAGCATGGCCCAGGCGTGGCCCAGCGAGGAGCCGCCGCCGGGACGCACGGCCGGGACCGCGAGCATGGCGGCCAGCGCCCCGCCGAGGCCGGCGATGGCGACGAGCCTCACGCGTTTGACGACGACGGCGTCGCGGCCGGCGCGCAGCATGGTCCAGGCCAGCGCGGCCAGATAGCTCAACAGATACAGGCGCGCGAAATGCCAGGACGACATCGCCAGGCCCAGCGCCGCGCCGGAGGCGAAGGCCCACGGCACGGGGTCCTTGGTCTCCTTGTCGAGCGCGGCCAAAGCTGCCGCCAGCCCGAGGTGCATCATGGGCAGCGCGAAACCTTCGAAGCCGTAGGTGCCCGCGACGTTGGCCTGGGCGGCCCAGGACAGGCCGTAGGCCGCGGTCGCGGCCAACGCGAGCGGCGGGTCGCGCGTGAGCCGCCAGGCCGCGGCGTAGAACGCGAGCAAGGACAGGCTCGACACGAAGGCGAC
This sequence comes from uncultured Elusimicrobia bacterium, assembly GCA_965283875.1. Lineage (GTDB taxonomy): Bacteria > Elusimicrobiota > Elusimicrobia > UBA1565 > UBA9628 > GWA2-66-18. Next base: position 2,070,499 of record CBDIQC010000001.1, read on the forward strand.
CCAGCACACCACGAACCAGCGCAGGTCGGGGCGCGGCTCGGGCAGGAGGCGCCACGCGAGCCCCGTGGCGCGCTCCATCACGCTGGTGGTCTCGCGGCGGGTGTCCACGCCTTCGGGCCATTGCGCGTCGTGGTCCACGGCGGGCAAGGCGCCTTTCGCCGCGAGCCCGGCGTAGCGGTACTGGAACGCGCTTTCGGCGCGGTAATAACCGGTCCCGTCGGCCGGGTCCCAACGCGGCGTCTGCGTGGCGCGGCGCAGGCGCAGGTCCACGGAGACGAAGAACAACGCCGCGACGCCCAGCCACGCCGCGAGCCGGTTCAAGAGAGCAGGTGGCGGCGGTGGAACGCTTCGGCCGCGGCGTAGAACTTGAGGCGGTTGGAGGGTTTGGCGAAGCCGTGCCCTTCGTCGGGGAAAAGGAGGTATTCGACGGGTTTGCCCTTGGCCCGCAGCGCTTCGACGATTTGTTCCGATTCGGCTTGTTTGACCCGCGGGTCGTTGGCGCCCTGCGCGATGAGCAGCGGAATGTCGATTTTATCCGCCGAGAAAAGCGGCGAGCGCGACTTCAGGAAATCAGGCTCCGTGTCCACGGCGCCCACGCGCAAATCGAAGACGCGTTTCATCGGCTCCCAATACGGCGGGATGGATTTGATCAGCGTGACGAGGTTGGAGGGGCCGACCACGTCCACCGCGCAGCGGTAAACCCCGGGCGTAAAGGCCGCGCCCGCGAGCGCGGCGTAGCCGCCGTAGGAGCCGCCTTGGATGGCGACGCGTTTGGCGTCGGCCACGCCGGTTTTGACGGCCCAGGCCGCGGCGTCGGTGAGGTCGTCCTGCATCTTGGCGCCCCATTCGCGGTCGCCCGCGTGCAGGAAACGTTTGCCGTAACCCGTGGAGCCGCGGAAGTTGACCTGCAGGCAGGCGACGCCGAGGGAGGCCAGCCACTGCGCCTCGGGGTTGAAGCCCCAGCGGTCGCGGGCCCACGGGCCGCCGTGCACGAGCAGCACGAGCGGGAGGTTTTTCGCCTCGCGCCCCGCCGGCGTGGTCAGGTAGGCGCGCACGGTGAGGCCGTCGCGGCTTTTAAAAGAAACCGGCGCCATGGGCGCGAGGCGGTGCGCGTCGAGCTTCGGCCGGGTGGCGAACAGGAAGCGGGCCTCTTGTTTCGCGCGGTCCCAGCGCCAATAGGACGGCGAGCGGTCCGCGCGGTTGACCACCACGTACCAGACGCGGTCGGCGTCGTCGCGGCTGACGAGTTGGACGTCGCCTTCGGAGAGCTTCTCGAGCGCGGCGAAGTCGGCGGCCAGCGCGGAATCGAGCACGGTCCACTTCAGGCGCTCGACCTCGAAGCCGACGGCTTCGACGTGGTACTTGGTGGGGTGGAGCAGGACCGGGCCGAGGTCGGAGTCCGGGTGCTCGGCCAACACGCGCGGCGCGGAGCCGTCGAGCGGGGCCTCGAGCAAGGCGGTGGTGTCGCGCCCGAGGTCGGATTCGAGGTAGAGGGCCATGCCGCCGGGCACGAAGCCGTGCGCGCCGAGTTGGTCGTCGGGGCCGCAGGACATGAAGTCGCGCCAGCCGGCGCCGTCGCGCAGGCGCAAAACGGTCCCGCCGTCGGGGCGCATGGCCTTGTGCAGGCCGATCTTGAAGCCGAAGTCCGGCAGCCAGCCGATGGCGTCGCCGGGATTGCGGGCCTCTTCCTGACGGGAGCCGTCCTTCAAGTTCACGCGCCACACGTCGTGGGCGCGCGGGTCGCGGTCGTTGAGCGCGACCAGGATTTCATGCGGGAAACGCGGGTCGGTGCCGACGATCTGGGCCTGGGCGCCGGGATACGGCGTGAGGTTGCGCGTGGCGCCGGTGGTCACGTCGGTCTGGTAGAGGTGCCAGTTCTCGTCGCCGTCTTTGTCTTGGATATAGAGGATGGAACGCTCGTCCTCGGCCCACAGGAACACGCGGATGCCGCGGCCGCGGTCCTTCGTCAGGGGCTTGGCGTCTTCGCCTTCGGGGCCGCACCAGATGTTGAGCACGCCTTCGTCGGGGGCGAGGTAGGCCCAGAACTTCCCGTTCGGAGACACCTTCGGGGAGGCCTTCTCCGGGTTGCCGAACAACAGCTCCAGGGGGACGCGTTCGTTCATCACGACATCGTAACCCTTCCGGGGGGAACTTTCCTAGTATGGGGGCGTCGTATCGGGACCGTTATTAAGGAGACCCTGATGAAAACCCTGCTCGCCGTCCTCGTGTTCCTCTCCCCGTGCGCTCGCGCCGCGGAGGTCACCGTCTATAACTCCAATCTCGGCCTGGTCAAAGACGTGCGTCCCTTCGACCTGAAGGCGGGCGTCAGCCGCCTCGAGGTCACCGACGTGGCCGCGCAGATCGACCCGACCAGCGTGCACTTCAAGTCCCTCACCGCGCCCGAAGCGGTGTCGGTGCTCGAGCAGGATTTCCAATACGACCTCGTCAGCCAGGACAAGCTTCTCCAGCGCTACCTGGGAAAAGAAATCGAGCTCGAGCGTTACGTCGGGCGCGACGGCGACCGCAAGGAGACGCTTAAAGGCGTGCTGCTCTCCAACTCCGGAGGCCGCGTGCTGCAGGTCGGCGACAAGATCCTCGTCAACCCGCCGGGCAACCCCATTTTGCCCGCGCTGCCCGAGGGCCTGCTCACGCGCCCGACCCTCGTCTGGAAGCTCAAGTCGAGCAAGGCCGGCGAGCACCAGGGCGAGATCTCGTATTTGACCGGCGGCCTCACCTGGAGCGCGGACTACGTGCTCGTCGTCGATAAAGACGACGCCAAAGGCGACCTCAACGCCTGGGTCACCGTGGTCAACAACTCCGGCGCGACCTACAAGGACGCCAAGCTCAAGCTCGTCGCCGGCGACGTGCACCGCGCGCCCGTGGCGGCGCCGCGCGGGCGCGGCAGCTACATGGCCAAGATGTCCATGGCCGCGGAGATGGACGGCGGCATGAGCGAGAAGTCCTTCTTCGAGTACCACCTTTACACCCTCGGCCGGCCGACGACGCTCGCGGACAACTCCTCCAAGCAGGTGGAGATGGCGTCGGCCGCGGGTTTCCCGGTCAAGAAGCAGTTCATCTACGACGGCGTGCAGGGCGTGCAGTGGGCCGACTTCTACGGCGAGGCGTATTCGGACCCGGGCTACGGCCTGGCCTCCGGCAAGAAGGTCTCCGTGTTCTTCGAGCTCCTCAACAAGAAGTCCGAGGGCCTGGGCATCCCGCTGCCCAAGGGCCGCGTGCGCGTCTATAAAAAAGACGACGACGGCTCGCTGCAGCTCGCGGGCGAAGACGCCATCGACCACACGCCCAAAGACGAGAAGGTGCGCGTGAAGATGGGCGAGGCCTTCGACGTGGTCGGCGAGCGCAAACGCACGAACTTCCAATCAGGGAAACGCTGGATGGAGGAGACCTTCGAGATCCGCGTGCGCAACCACAAAGAATCCGACGTCACGGTCACCGTCGTCGAGCACCTGTACCGCTGGAGCGGCTGGAAGGTGACGGACTTCTCCCACAAGTGGGAGAAGAAGGACGCCCAGACCATCGAGTTCCCCGTCTCGGTGAAGAAGGACGGCGAGGCCGTCATCACCTACACCGTCAGGTATTCCTGGTAGCCGTCACCGGACTCGGTCCGGAGTAAGTGTTATGATATCGGTCATGAAGAACACTTTTTTCGTTCTCGCGGCCGTTATTCTCGCCGGGTGCGCGTCGGAGTCGCACCGTGCCGTGGCGACGGAGAAATCCGCGTCGGCGGCGACGGCAACGGCCTACACCGGGAAGAAGAACCCGTTGATGATCGGCAAGTTCGACAATCGCACCAACTTCATGCGCGGCCTATTCTCGGACGGTGTGGACCGCCTGGGCGGGCAGGCCAAGACCATCTTGATGGCGCATCTGCAGCAGACCGGACGCTTCAGCGTCCTAGACCGCGACAATCTGGCAGAAATCGCGGCCGAGGCGAAGCTCAAGGGCCAGGAGCAGAAGCTTAAGGGAGCCGACTTCGCGGTCACCGGCGACGTGGTGGAGTTCGGACGCAAAGAGACCGGTGACATCCAGCTCTTCGGCATCTTGGGAAGCGGCAAGAAGCAAGTCGCACACTCCAAGGTCACCTTGAACGTCGTGGACGTGCTCAGCTCCGAGGTGGTGTACTCCGTGCAAGGCGCCGGTGAATACCAACTCAGCAACCGCGAGGTGCTGGGTTTCGGCGGCACGGCGGGTTACGACTCCACGCTCAACGGCAAGGTGCTCGATCTCGCCCTGCGCGAGGCCGTGGACCGACTCGTCGAGGGGCTGGAGCAGGGCAAGTGGGCCGTCTCCAGGTAGCCTTCTCCGGTCTGGGGCTGCTCGTCCTATCCATCGCCGCGACCGGCTGCGCGTCGCAGTCCACGCTTTATTCCTGGGGCCGCTACGAGGACCTGATTTACCAGTCCTACGCCAAGCCCGGCGCCGTCCCGCCTGAGAAGCAGATCGAGGCTCTAGAGGCCGATTACCAGAAGGCGCGCTCCGCCAATAAGCGCGTCCCGCCCGGCTGGCACGCGCAGCTCGGCTATCTCTACTTCCAAATCGGCAAGCTCGACCAGGCGCAGCAGGAGTTCAAAACGGAGAAGGCGGAGTTCCCGGAGTCGGCCGTGTACATGGACCGTCTGCTGGCGCGTATGGAGAAGAAGTGAGGGCCGCGCTCCGCGCCGCCGGGCTCGGCCTGCTCGCCGCGGCGCTCGGAGCCTGCGCGAATCAGCCGCGCACTCCTCCCGACTACACGGCTTTTCGCGCCAGCCGACCGCGCTCGGTGCTGGTGCTGCCTCCGGTCAACAATTCCACCGACGTGCGCGGCACCTATGGCTATCTCTCGACGGTGACGCGCCCGCTCGCGGAGATGGGTTACTACGTGTTCCCCGTCGCCATGGTGGACCAATTCCTCAAAGAGAACGGCCTGCCCACGGCCGGCGAGATGCATCAGGCTCCGCTGGCCAAGTTCCGCGAAGTGTTCGGCGCGGACGCCGTGCTCTACCTCGTGCTCGAGCGGTACGGCACGAAGTATCAGCTCCTGGCCAGTAGGACCGAGGTGGCCGTCAAAGCGACTTTGGTGGACGCGCGCGATGGCGTCACGATTTGGAGCGGGCAAGCCGCCGGCTTCCAAAGCGGCTCCGGCAACAGCGGCGGCGGCTTAGTCGGCATGCTCGTGGAGGCGGCGGTCTCCCAGGCCGTCAACTCCAGCCAGGACACGGCGCATCAGCTCAGCGCGGGCGTGAGCCGCTGCCTGTTCGACGGTGAAAGCGGGTCGTACGGCCAGCAATGTTTCGGCTCGCCGGGCGTGCTCTACGGCCCCTACCATCCGGACAACGCGATGCATTATGAAGAGCCCGCTGTGTCATCGGGCGCCGTGACGGCCCCGCCCCGATAATCAGTCGCGGTTGATTGACCCGCTCCGCTGATCAACCACTTCTTCGCTTAGGCTCAGTCGTGGTTGATTGACCCGCTCCGCTGATCAACCACTTCTTCGCTTAGGCTCAGTCGTAGTGGGTGCCGAGCTTGGACTGGAGGGCGGCCAGGTCGAGCTCGATGATGGAGGTGAACCCGGTGGCCTGGAGGGTGGGGGACGGCACGGGTTTGGCGCGGGGCTCGTTGAGCACGGACTGGACCAGCGGGCGGCGCTCGGGCAGCTCGACATCGAGCTCCAGGCGCATCAGCCAGCGCTCCAAGGTCTTGCGGACCTCGGCGTCGGCTTCCTCCCGGCTTTTCATGGACGAGCCGGAGGCCCGCAGGATGCGGCCTTCGCGGCGGATACGGCCGTCGTTGGGGATGGGCCAGGGCTTGGGGGCCGGGGCCAGGGCCCGTTCCAGGTTGGCGCAGCCGCCTAGAAGCAGGAGCAGGACAAATGGACGAATAGAGCGGGATTTGATAAGATACCTCGTCGTCGCCTCTTCTGTTCCCCTCGGGGTCCTCGTGGCGCGTTCGTCTAGCGGCCTAGGACGCTGCCCTCTCAAGGCAGAGATCACGGGTTCAAATCCCGTACGCGCCACCAGGCCCCTGAGCATATAAAGTAAAAGGCCCCGCTCCCGCGGGGGCCTTTGCTTTTCCGGGCCGCCCGACGCTCCCGCTATAAAAAGGAAGGCCCCCGCTCGCGCGGAGGCCTTCTTTTTCGGCTTGCGGCTAGGTCTTTAGGACAGGTGCTTGGAGACGAGCTTCGTCATCTCGAACATGTTGACGACGGACTTGCCGGCGAACACGGCCTTCAGCGCCGCGTCGGCGTTGATGTTGCGCTTGTTCTTCTTGTCCTGGAGGTTGTTCTTCTTGATGTACGCCCAGAGCTTCTTGACGACCTCGGTGCGGGGGAGGGGCTTGGCTCCGACGATCTCGGCGAGCTTGTCCGAGGGGGTGAGGGGCTTCATGAACGCGGCGTTAGCCTTCTTGGCCATGTTGATAGTCTCCTTGGGTCCGTTAGTGCGCCGGACATTCCATGGCCGGCGGCAAGCCCATTCAACCACTTTCTCCCTCGGGAATCAAGGATTTCTCCGTCGGGGGCGCCTTGACAATCAGGGGTTGCGGGGCTACCCTGAGGCATCGGAGGCCCGATGAGAACCCCTCTCTTCGTCCTCGTCTTTCTGATTAGCGGCGCGGTGTTACCGTGCCGCGCGGACGAGCCTCAACCTGTCGCCCCGCCCGCGCCGCCGGCTCCGTCGGTGCTCGTCTTGCCGACGACGGTGATACAGCCCGCCAGGCCCACCCGTAGCGTTATTCCCGTATCCGTCATGGTGGATCGCCTCCGCGACGCCGGCTGGCGGGTGTTCGTGGACGGCCACTTCGAACGCATCGACGGCCGGCTTCCGCACATACCGCACGAACTCATCGAGTTCACGCAGCTTGTCTGGAAGGATGGGGTCCTTTGTTATAAGGGGTCCTTCACGCCCGTCGAAGACGACAAAGTCGGCCCCATCCTCGAGGGCCTGACGGTTTTCGCCAGCGCGATGCGCGAAGACGTCGCGGCGGTCGGACGCGTGCTCGCCGCCTGGGGCATCCCGCAGGTTTACGACGGCCGCCGCCTCATCGAGCCCGACGGCACCGCGAGTTATTTCGGTCTCATGCTGCACCAGGTTTATCAATCGAATCCCGGCGCGCTGGCGCGTCTGGGCGGGGAGCGGTTCTCCCAAGCCTTGGATTTGTACGAATCCGCTTACGCCCAAGTGGCCGTCCATCAGTCGCCCGACATCGCCCAGGCCGACATCGCGCGCGCCGCCGCGCTGCTCACAGGCAACGTGCGCGTCGGCGAGACGACGTTGCATCTGCGACCGTACGCGGAGCCGGGCGCCGCCCTCGCCGGCTACCGTGCTCAGCTCGAACGCGAGGTCGCCGCCGCGACCGCGGCGGGCGACACCGGGGTCCGGCACCGCGAAGCGACGGCGTCGCTGGCCGCGCTCAACGCCTTGGAGCGGCAGCGTGAGACCTTGTCATTGCCCGAGGTGCCGAGTCCGGGCACGCCGCCGGTAACCGAGTCGCCGCAACCGTCGCCCGCAGGAGAAAGCGCGCTGGCGCCGCCTCCCGCCCTCATGCGGGCGCTGCCGACGGTCCTGCGCGTGCTCGACCGCATCAACGGCACCCCGCTCACCACCGAGCAGCAGGAAACCCTCATCAAATCCTTCCCCATGGGCGAGACCGTTTGGCGCCTGGGCGTGCAGGAGTTGTGGCGCCAGGGGCTGACCGGGCGCGGCGTGCGGGTGGCCGTCGTGGACACGGGCATCGCGCCGCACCCCGAACTCGACGGCGCGGTCGTCAGTCGCGAGAACTTCACCCGTCAACGCGGCGGCGGGACGGCCGGCCGCCATGGCACCCACGTCGCCGGCGTCATCGCCACCATCGCGCCGGAGGCCGAAATCCGCAGCTACGTGGCGCTCGCGGGCGGAAATCCGCGTCAAGATGAGCCGCAAAACGACTCGCAGATCATCGCGGCCATCACCGCGGCCGTGAGGGACGGCAACCGCATCATCAACCTCAGCCTCGGCGGACGCGGCCATCCCAGCACCGAGTTCACCCGCGTCGTCAACGAGTTCACCGCGCGCGGCGTGGTCTTCGTCGTCGCGGCCGGCAACGACGGCGACGGCGCCGGCGGCGTCGGCGAGCCCGCCACCGCGCGCGACGTCATACGCGTGGCGAACCTCGACGTGACGGGCAACATGGCGTTGAGCAGTTCTCGCGGAGTGAACTGGGACCCGGTACGTCGCGCGTTCGCTCCGCTCCCGCTCGTCGCCGCCCCCGGGACGAACATCTACTCGACCGTGCCCGGGGGGTATGAAACGTTGTCCGGCACGTCGATGGCCACGCCGTCAGTCGCCGGCGTGTCGGCGTTGTTGTGGCAGGAAGTCAATCGAGGCGTGGGCCTCGACCCGGTCACCGCGGCTGGACGCGTGCGCGACGCCATATCACGCGGGCAGGCCATGGCGCTCAACCGCCTGCCGCAGGGCTACCAGCTCGACCAGCCCGTCATCGTCGTGGATCCGCTCGCCGCCTACAACGCGGCGGTCGCCGCGGGCTCCGTGGGAGCGCGCTGAGCCGACGCCGTGATGAACGAGCTGCTTCTCGTGGCCGTCATGTTGTCGGGCCCGGTCGCGGCGCAGGATGTTTTCACCGAGGCTTGCGAGAACGAGCTGCGCTTGTTGTGCCCGGATGAACGCGGCGAGGCCGCGCGCCGCTGCCTGCTCGAGGACGGCGAATCGCTCACGGTAGGCTGCCGTTCCGCGCTCGGCCAGGCGGCGCGCGCGGAGGACTTCACCGGACCGCGCCGCGAAGCGCGGCTGCTCGGCCTCAAGGGCCCGGTTTATCTGCACGTCGCCGGCCGCCCGGAAGGCGAATACGTCGAAGCGTCCTCGGGCACGCCGCTGGCCGAAGGCGACTGGGTGCGGGTGGGCGCGGGCGCGTCGGCGGAGCTGTCCATCGACGGTGACACGCACGTGGCGCTGTCTTCGGGCAGCGACCTGGGCGTGACCTCGCTCGCCGCGGCCGGGCTCGAATTGCGCCTGGCGCTGGGGTCGCTGGCGGCCAAGGTGCGCAAGCTCGCGACCGGGCAGAACTTCCGCGTGCGCACGCCCACCGTCGTCGCCGCGGTGCGCGGCACCGAGTTCATCGTGGAGGAGGACGCCGACGGCGGCGCCGGGCGCGTGGGCGTCGTGGATGAAGGCCGCGTCGAGGTCAGCTCCGAGGAAGGCGGCGAGCCCGTGTTCCTCGAACGCCGCCAGGAAACCGTCATCCGTCCCGGTCGGCCGCCCGAGGCGCCGCGCGCTCTCGAGGCGCTGCGCCGCCACGCCGACGGCTTCGCCGACGTGCGCCGCCACGCGGCCGAAACCGCGCGCGCCTGGAGGCCGATGCCGCCCGAGGCCCGCGCGTCGGCGCGCAACGCGCTCGCCCAGCGCCCGGCCGTGGGGCCCGGCGGCATGCGCGGCCTGGCGCCGGGGCAGCAGAACCGGCCTTCGCCGGGCAACGGCTTCCGAGACGGGCCAGGCGGCGGCGGACCGGGGCGCGGCCCCGGCAACGGCCCAGGGCGCGGCGACGGGCCCGGACGCGGGCCCGGCAACGGCCCAGGGCGCGGCGACGGGCCCGGACGCGGGCCTGGCAACGGCCCCGGACGCGGCGATGGGCCCGGACGCGGGCCTGGCAACGGCCCCGGACGAGGCGACGGCCCCGGGCGCGGCCCCGGCAACGGGCCGGGCCGAGGGCCCGGCGGACAAGACCGTCAGGACCGCCAAGGCGGACCGGGACGTCAAGACGGGCAGGGCCCTCGTGGCGGTGGCCCCGGCGGCGGACCTGGCGGCGGCGGGCCCGGCGGTGGCGGGCCGGGCGGCGGAGGGCCGCCTCCTCGTTAAGCCTGGATAGGCGCGACGTCGGGCGTGGCGTCGCGCCAGGCGGCGCCGAGGGACGCGGCGATGATGCAGGCGATCGCGGCCCATTGGCGTCCGGTGAGGCGTTCGCTGAGCAGGACGAAGCCCATCAGGGCGGCCAAGGCGGGCTCCAGGCTCATCATCACGCTGAAGGTCTGAGCCTTGAGGCGTTTGAGGGCCACCATCTCGAGCGAGTAGGGCAGCGCGCTCGACAGCACCGCGACCGCCAGGCCTAAAGCGAGCACCCGCGGCTCGAGCAAGGCCGCGCCCGCCTTCCAGGCGCCCAGCGGCGCGCCCACGAGCGCCGCCATGGCCATGCCCAGCGCCGTGGCCATGCCGCCCGGCGCTAGGCGCCCCGCGCGCTGCCCGTAAACGATGTACGCCGCCCAGCAGGCCGCGGCGACGAGCACGAAAAACAGGCCGACGGGGTCCAGCGGCGCGTCGGAGGCCAGCGGCAGGATCAGCACGATGCCCGTCACGGCGAGCGCGGCCCAGAGCAGGTCCAGGCCCCGGCGCGAGGCGTATAAGGCGACCGCCAGCGGCCCGGTGAACTCGATGGCGACGGTCAAGCCCAGGGGCAGCCGTTCGAGCGCGAGGTAGAAGGTGAGGTTCATCAGGCCGAGGGCGGCGCCGTACAGCGCCACGGCCTTCCACGCCGCGCGGTCGAGGCGCGCGCGCCAGGGCCGCCACACCGCGGCCAGGATGAGCGCCGCCAGGACCAGCCGGAGCGTGGTGATGCCTTCGGGGCCCGCCAGCGGGAACAGGCGTTTGGCCAGCGACGCGCCGGCCTGGATGGACGTCATCGCCGCGACGAGCCCGAGCAGGGGAAGGAAAGCCACGTCAGCGCGCCGCGAGGCGTTTTTGCACGAAGCGGATGGCGTCGCGCGCGGATTCGCGAATTTCGGCGGTCAGGTGGCCGCCGGCCAGGTCGGCTTCGCCGTGCCAGCGCAGCTCGTCGCTTTCGTGGTTGATGAGCTCGACGGAGCCCGGGCGCGCGGCGGTGAAATACACGAGGTCCACGTGGTGGTCGTGGTTCGGGATGGCCTCGACCTGCACGCGTTGGGGCTCGTGCAGCGAGACGACGCGTTCGTCGTCCATCACCGAAGGGCGCGGGGCGCCTGGACGAAGTCGATCTCGATGCCGGTCTCCTCGTCGCACCTCGCGGCGCACGGCACTGCGTCGGGCGTCTCGCCGGGCTCGACGTTGCCGCCGGGCGGCAGCCACAGGCCGAGCTTCTTGTGTTTGAGCAAGAGGGTCTTGTCCCCGCGCACCACGTAGGCCGTGGCGACCAGGCAGTAGCGGCGGCTCATTGCTGCTGGTGGGCGGTCTCGAATTTGCGGCGGTCGGCGATGCGTTTCATCTCCGCGGCGGCGCCGGGATTCTCCGCCAGGACGAAGGCGAAGTCCGACGCGACGAGGGTGAACAGCAGCGTTTTCTCCGCGCAGCGCACGGTGGCCGTGCGCGGGGCGTCCGAGATGAGGGCGATCTCGCCGAAAAAGGTGCCCGCGCCCAAAGACGCGATGGTTTTGGTGGACCAGCCGAGGAAGCCCGACTTGATGCCCACGTCCACCTTGCCCTGGTAAACGATGTGGAAGGCGTCGCCTTTCTGGCCCTGCTTGAAGACGACCTCGCCCGGGCCGTATTCGTAGAGCAGGACGGCGGGCAGGACCTTCTCGAGCTGGCCGACGGTCAGCGGGGTGAAGAACTCCACCTTGCGCATCATCCCGGCCAACACGCCGAGCTCGGAGGCGCCGATATCGAGTCGCTTCATGGGTGTAACTGTACGCGATTTGCGCGCGAGGCGCTAGGGCGTAACGGTCACAACGTCGCCGAGCCGCAACAGGGCGTCGGCCCGCGCGGCCCCGTACACGCCGAGGGCGCCGCCTTCCTTCACCACGGCGGGCAACACGCCGCGGGCCTCGTCGAGGCCGGGCTGGGGCAAGGTGGTCATGACGCAGCGTTTGGTGGCCTTGGCCACCTCGATGCGCGCGGCGCCGACGCAGACGTCGCGCCCGACCCAGGCGAGCTCGGGAAAGCCGTCGCCGGAGACGGCGACGAGCACGTTCGGACGGAAGCGGCGGCGGTCGAAATTATCGGGATAGGCGGCGCTCAGGGAGCGCAGGGACGCGTCGGTGACGAGGTGCAACGGCCTGTCATCGAAGTGCTCTCCGGGCGCGAGCGCCGGCGCGCAATCAACACCGAGAAAAAGCGACAAAACCCGCGCCGCTTCGGGAGCGTCGGTCCTCAGCGACGTGCCGTCCGGCAAGGTCATCTCGGCCGGGGGGACCGCCGTCGCCGTCGGCTCGCCGAGGTAGCGCGCCCGGCACAACATCAGCTTGGCGTGGCGTTTGCCGCTCAGGGGTTTTCCGGTCGCGCGGTCCACGAGCGCCCAGGCGCGGTCGCCGGGGATGCCGCGCGGGGTCACCGCGGCGGCGTCGAGGCGGCCGCCGTCCATGGATTTGACCGGGTAGCGCCACAGCTCCGCGACCGTCGCGTTCATTTGAGCTCGGCGGCGAAGGCGAGGATGACCGAGGCCAGCTCGGCGGGTTTGTCGAGCGGGACGTGGTGATGGGCGCCCGCGACCACGGCCGCGCGCCCGTCGGGCAAGGCCGACGCCATCTTCTCGAGGTCGGCGTCGCTGACGATGGTGGACAGCTCCCCGCGCACGAGCAAGGACCGCACGGGGATGCGCGGCAGCTGCGGCCACACCGGCCCGTAGGGGAAGGTGAAGGCGCGCCAGTCGAACTTCCAGGTCCAGGCGTTGTCGGCGCGCCGCAGGGATTTGCGGCCCAGCGCGCTCAGCTCGTCGCGCGTGAGCAAGGTTCCGGGGGGCTGGAGGCGGTATTTCTCGGCCATCGGTCCCGGGTCGTCGTAAACGGGCTGGGGGCGCGTGCGCGTGCGCTCGTGTTTGCGCGAGCCGGAGTCGTAGAAGTCGGGCAGGAAGTCCACGCCGACCACGCCTTTGAGGCGCGCCGGGCGGCTCTCCGCGAAATCGAGCGCGATGCGCGCGCCCATGCTGTGGCCGACGAGCACGAAACGCTCCCAGCCCATGGCGTCGGCCGCGGCCGCGATGTCGGCCGTCCAGGTCTCGCTCGTGTAGGCGCCGTCGGCGGCCCAGTCGCTGTCGCCGTGGCCGCGGAAATCCATGGCCACCGTGTGGCAGCCCGCCAGGTGCGGCACGACGCCGTCCCACCAATGCGAATGCGCGGCCATGCCGTGCGTCAGGAGCACCGGGATGCCCGAGCCGCCGTGGTCCACGAGATGGACCGGCCCGGCGCGCCGCGGCTTCATCGCTTCGCGGCGGTGAAGCGCCCGGCCACGGGGTCGTAGTCCACGACGGCGGCGTCGCCTTCGTTGATGGCGCCGTCGAGGATGGCGTCGGTGAGCGCGTCGGCCACGCGGCGGTTGACCAGCTGCTTGATGGGCCGCGCGCCGTAGGCGCGGTTCTCCTCGGATCCCGCCAGGGCGAGGAGCTGCTGCTTGGCGCGCTGCGTGACGGACACCGTCAGGCGTTTGGCCTTCAGGCCTTCCATGCCTTCGAGGTCCTTGATGCGCATGTCCAGGATGGGGCCCATGTGCTCGTCGCGCAGCTCGTTGAAGACCACCACGCCGTCCTCGCCGATGCGGTTGATGAACTCGGGACGGTATTTGGCCTTCAGCGCGGCGACGTAGCGCGACCGGCGGGCCTTGGGGTCCTCCGGCGCCTTCGGGTCGCGGATGTGGGCGTTGAAGCCGATGCGCGGCCGGTCATCGTTATCCACGCCGGCGTTGCCGCCCGAGAGCGAGCCGCCGAGGTTGGACGTCATCATGATGATGGTGTTGGAGAAGTCCACCGTGCGGCCCTGGCCGTCGGTGAGGCGGCCGTCCTCGAGGACCTGCAGCAGCACGTCGAGCACTTCGGGCGCGGCCTTCTCGATCTCGTCGAAGAGGATGACGGTGTAGGGGTTGCGGCGCACCGCCTCGGTAAGTTGCCCGGCCTGGTCGTAGCCCACGTAGCCGGGAGGCGCGCCGATGAGGCGGCCCACCGCGTGTTTCTCCATGTATTCGGACATGTCGATGCGCACCATGGCCTTCTCGGAGCCGAACACCTTCAGCGCGGTGGCGCGCGCCAGCTCGGTTTTGCCGACGCCGGTGGGGCCCATGAACAGGTAGGACGCGATGGGCTGCTTGGGATCGCGCAGGCCGGCGCGGCCGCGCTTGACGCCGGCGGCCACGGCCTCGACGGCCTCGTCCTGGCCGACGACGCGGCTGCGCAGCTGGTTGGGGAGGTCCTTGATCTTCACGCGGTCGTCGGCGCCGATGTCGCCGGCGGGGATGCCGGTGCGCGACTCGACCTCGGCGGCCAGATCGGCAACGGTCGGCACGACGACGACGGGGCGGCCGTCGGCCTCGGCGTCGGCGGCCCAGGAGCTCGACCTCGGCGGACGCGTCGTCCATCAGGTCGAGGGCGGAGTCGGGGAGCCGGCGGGCCTTGATGTAGCGCGACGCGAGCTCGACGGCTTTGACGACGACGTCGGAGCCGATGGAGACGCCGTGTTTCTCCTCGTAGATGGGCTTGAGGCCCTCGAGGATGGCCACGGCCTCCTCCGGGGTCGGGGCGTCGAGCTTGATGGGCTGGAAGCGGCGCTCGAGCGCGCCGTTTTTCTCGATGCGGCGAAGCTCCTCGGAGGTGGTCGCGCCGATGATGGCGATGGAGCCGTCCGACAGCGCCTCCTTGAGGATGTTGGCCGCGTCCATCGCGCCTTCGGCCGAGCCCGCGCCGACCAGCTTGTGGATCTCGTCGATGAAGAGGATGACGCGGCCCTCGGACTTGCGGGCCTCGTCGATGACGCCCTGCATGCGTTTCTCGAACTCGCCGCGGCTCGACGTGCCGGCCACCAGCGCGTTGAGGTCCAGGCGCACGATGTTTTTGCCCGCGAGCAGGGGCGCCTCGCCCGAGACGATGAGGCGCGCCAGGCCCTCGACGAGGGCGGTCTTGCCCACGCCGGGCTCGCCGTGGATGAGCGGGTTGCTCTTCTGCAGGCGCAGCAGGACTTTGACGACCTTGCGCACGTCGGCGGCGCGGCCGATGAGCGGGCGCAGCTTCTCCGCGGCGGCCAGGCGCGTCAAGTCCACGCCGTATTTCGCGAGGGTGGGGTAGTCGGCGGGCGAAAGCCCGGTCACGCCGCCCGCGTTCTCCGGGAAAACCTCGGCTCCGTCGCGCGCGGCGGACGGCGCGCCCGCCTGGGCCTGGGCCTCGAAGAAGGCGCGGGTGAGCTTGATGCCCGGGCCGGCGCCTTCACCGCGGCGGTCGAGCGACTCGCGGAAGGCGCCGAGCGTGAGCTCCGCGCGGATCATCGCGGCCATGCCGTGCGGCACGGTGAAGCGGCGGTCCGTGGAGAAGTAGGCGCTTTGCAGCCAGGCCAGGCCTTCGCGCGCGCGGTCCACGCGGCGCTGGAGCTCCTCGGGGGACTGGTGCACGTAGTCGCGTTTGCCGGCCAGGCCTTCGAGCGCGGCCTTCTCGGAGGCGCGCAGGGCTTCGGCGGCGATCTCGAGGAAGCCGTTGGCCTGCAAGGCGCCGACGAGCTCGCGCGCGCGGCCCACGGCGGCGTCTCCGCGAGGGCCCGCGGCGTAGAGCTTCTTGGCGTCCTCGTAACGCACGACGGCCTTCAGGTGATCGTGCGCGTCGGGCGAGCTCAGCAGGCGGGTCGCCTCGACCGCGGCCTCGTGGGCGGGGCGCAGGCGCTCGTCGGCGGCGTCGCCGGCGCGCGCCGCGCGCACGGGAAGGTCGGACAGGATGACCACGCCGTTGTGGAGGAGGGCGAGCCAGCCCCAGCGCGCGAGCTCGGTCATGGCGTCGCCGGCGCGCGTCGGGGAGTAGCCGAGCTCCTCGGCGGCGGCTTTGACGACCGAGGCGCTCACGCGCTGCCCTGCTTCGACGCGGCGGAAAAGCTGGGAGCCGAAGGCCGCGGCGGCGTCGGCGTCGCCGCGCGTGCCGGGCTGCGGACGCGCGAAGTTCTGCAGGCCGGTGACGGCGGGATGGTTCTCGAGGTAGTCGAGCAGCGAGATGTAGCCTTCCACCGCCGCGTCGTCGGAGACGGGTTTGCCCTGCTCGTCCTGGGGGTTGAGGGTGTCGAGCACGCCTTTGAGCTTGGCGTGCACGGACTTGGGCATGGTGAGGGGGAAGCCGGCCTCGCGCACCGCGTCGCCCAGCCAGGTCAGGCCGTCGTTGACGTCCACGAGCCGCCGCCACAACGCGGCGGAGCCGCGGGCCTGGGGCTCGAGGGCGGCTCGGTGGCCGCGCAGCAGGCCGCCCATGGTCTCGAGGATGGCGTTCTCGCGCAGGGCGCGGGCCTCTTCGGCCTGCGCGGGCTCGGCGCCGTTTTTGGCGGCGAGCTGGGCGTACCGGGCGACGGCTTTGTCGGCGTGCGCGATGGCCCGCACGTGGGAGAGGGGGCTTCCCGTGTTCAGCAGCTCCACGGCTTTGAGCGCGCTGCGGTCGGCGGCGCGCTCGAGCTGCTCGTCGGCGCTCGCGCCCTCGGGCCGCGCCGCGCGCGCCTTGAAGCTGTAGAGGAGCAAGGTCTGGTTGTCGCGCATCACGAGGTGGCCGTCTTGCAGGAGCGTCTGCACCAAGACGCCGCCGCGTTCCTCGGCCAGGCCCATGGATTCGACGGCGTCGTGCACCACGGCCCAGGACACGCGTCCGCCGCTGAGCGTGTTCTCCTGGAGGTGGCGCAGGAACGCGGCGGACTGGTAAGAGGTGGGCTTCCATTCGCCGCCGCCCAGCGCGCCGGCGAACAGGGCCAGCGGGGCCCAGGACGCGTCGAGGCCGAGCGCCTGCAGCGCGACGACGCCGCCGACCGCGGCCGCGGCGAAGGCGTAACGCCGCCAGGCGCGCGAGGCCGTTCGCGACGGGGCGGAAGGAACGGTTTTGCCGAGCGCAGGCGGGGTCGCGGCCCGGCCCAAGGCGGGCGCGCCCGCGGCCGGACCGCCCCGCGGGCACGCGACGCGGCCTCGCGGCGCGGCGTCAGGTCGAAGGAGCGGTCGGAGCCGGCCTTGGCGCCGTCGGCGGGCGTCTCGGGCGCGGAGAAGGACGCGGCGGCGGCGGCGTGGAGCGCGGCCGCGACGGGCGCGGGCGCATCGGCGGGCGCGGCGGCGAGAGGGCCGGCGGCGGACACGGAAGCGGCGTTAAGGCGCAAAGACGGAGCGGCGACGAACGCCGGCCTCGTCAGCGGCGCCGGGAAGCGGGCGGGAGCGACGACGGACGTCAGGGCGGGGCCGGTGGGGAGCCGGACGGCCGCGCGAGCCGCCACCGCCGCCTGCGCCCCGGGCGCGAGGCCCAGCAGGAGCGCGAGGACGGCGGCGACGGCGCGCGACGGTCCCGTCATCGTTACTTCGCTTTGACGGCGGTGAAACGTCCGGTGGACGGGTCGTAATCCACGACGGCGGCGTCGCCTTCGTTGATGGCGCCGTCGAGGATGGCGTCGGTGAGCGCGTCGGCCACGCGGCGGTTGACCAGCTGCTTGATGGGCCGCGCGCCGTAGGCGCGGTTCTCCTCGCTGTTGGCCAGGGCCAGGAGCTGCTGCTTGGCGCGCTGCGTGACGGACACCGTCAGGCGTTTGGCCTTCAGGCCTTCCATGCCTTCGAGGTCCTTGATGCGCATGTCCAGGATGGGGCCCATGTGCTCGTCGCGCAGCTCGTTGAAGACCACCACGCCGTCCTCGCCGATGCGGTTGATGAACTCGGGGCGGTATTTGGCCTTCAGCGCGGCGATGTAGCGCGCCTTGCGGGCCCGGGCATCCTCGGCCGACGGCGCGGCGCGGGGCGCGGCCTTGTGGTCGCCCTTGAGCGTGGCGCCGAAGCCGATGCGGGGGCGGTCGTCCTCTTCCGCGATCTGGCCCGAGAGCGAGCCGCCGAGGTTGGAGGTCATCATGATGATGGTGTTGGAGAAGTCCACCGTGCGGCCCTGGCCGTCGGTCAGGCGCCCGTCCTCGAGGACCTGCAGCAGCACGTCGAGCACCTCGGGCGCGGCCTTCTCGATCTCGTCGAAGAGGATGACGGTGTAGGGGTTGCGGCGCACCGCCTCGGTGAGCTGGCCGGCCTGGTCGTAGCCCACGTAGCCCGGAGGCGCGCCGATGAGGCGGCCCACCGCGTGTTTCTCCATGTATTCGCTCATGTCGATGCGGACCATGGCCTTCTCGGAGCCGAACACCTTCAGCGCGGTGGCGCGCGCCAGCTCGGTTTTGCCGACGCCGGTGGGGCCCATGAACAGGTAGGACGCGATGGGCTGCTTGGGGTCGCGCAGGCCGGCGCGGCCGCGTTTGACGCCGGCGGCCACGGCCTCGACGGCCTCGTCCTGGCCGACGACGCGGCTGCGCAGCTGGTTGGGGAGGTCCTTGATCTTCACGCGGTCGTCGGTGCCGATGTCGCCGGCGGGGATGCCGGTGCGCGACTCGACCTCGGCGGCGAGGTCCTCGGGGCGCACGTCGGTGCGCACGGGTTTGCCGGCGGCCTTGGCCTCGGAGGCCAGGAGCTCGACCTCGGCGGACGCGTCGTCCATCAGGTCGAGGGCGGAGTCGGGGAGCTGGCGGGCCTTGATGTAGCGCGACGCGAGCTCGACGGCCTTCTTCACGGTTTCAAACGCGATGGTGACGCCGTGTTTCTTCTCGTAAAGCGGCTTGACGCCCTCGAGGATGTCCACGGCCTGGTCGGGGGACGGGGCATCGAGCTTGATGGGCTGGAAGCGGCGTTCGAGCGCGCCGTTTTTCTCGATGCGGCGAAGCTCCTCGGAGGTGGTGGCGCCGATGACGGAGATGGAGCCGTCGGAGAGCGCTTCCTTAAGGATGTTGGCGGCGTCCATGCCGCCTTCGGAGGAGCCGGCCCCGACGAGCTTGTGGATCTCGTCGATGAAGAGGATGACCTTGCCTTCGGACTTGCGGGTCTCCTCGATGACGGCCTTCATGCGCTCCTCGAACTCGCCGCGGTACTTGGTGCCCGCGACGAGCGCGTTGAGGTCCAGGCGGATGACGTTCTTGCCCGCGAGTTTGGGGAGGTTCCCGTCCACGATCATCTGCGCGATGCCTTCGACGACGGCGGTTTTGCCGACGCCGGCCTCGCCGTGCACGAGCGGGTTGTTCTTCTGCACGCGCAGGAGGACCTTCACGATCTTGCGGATGTCGTCCTTGCGGCCGATGAGCGGGCGCAGCTTGCCTTCGACGGCCAGGCGCGTGACGTTGACGCCGAACTTGTGCAGGTTCTCGTAGGCCTTGTCGTCTTCGGCGATGAGGGGGAACTTGGAGGCGGCCGGGGCGGTGGCCTCTTCGGTGGTGCGGCCGTGCCCGACGAACTGGCGCATCAAGGTCAGGCCGGAGACCACGCTTTCGCCGTGTTCGCCCTGCTTGACCTGCTCGCTGGGGCCGACCTCTTTGAGGACGGTGTTGGCGAACTGGCGCAACACGCCGCTGATGACGGGGTCCGCGCCGTCCACGGAATAATGGATCTCCTCGGCGACCGCGGCGGCGGCCTTGAGCTGGGCGAGCTTGGAGTCGTTCTCCGCGCCGGGGTTGCGCTTGAGGTAGGCGCTGTAGTCGCGCAGCGTCACGCGGAACAGCTCGATGGCGGCGTTTTTATAGACGGACCGCAGCTCGGGGAGGAGGTCGGCGCGGCCCGCGAGCTCGGCCTCGCGCAGGGCGCGGCCGATGTGCGTCACGGCCCGGGAGCTGTTGACGAAGGTCTGCTGGGAGAGGAGGCGCACGCCCGTGTTGTAGTGCCCGTACAAGGTCTTCATGCGCTCGTCGGAGTGGTCGGCCGCGGCGCCCTGGCCGGCGGTGGAGTACACGTAGCCGATGGAGAAGCTCGCGACGTCGCCGCGCGCGGCGAGGAGCTGGAAGGCGCGGGCGGTCGTGCCGGTCATCAGGCCGGCCTTGTGGCCGACGGCGTTGAACTCGGGGATGTCGATGCGGTGGCCGGGCTTGAACGTGGCGGCCATGGCCGCGCGCAGGCGGTCGAGCTGCTCGGGCGTGGGGTCGCCGGGCGCCATCGCGGTGGTGCCCGCCATGGCGGCGAGCGAGGCGAAGGTCCCGACGTCGAGGCCGAGGGCCTGGAACACGACGGCGGCGACGCCGGCGCCGGCCATCAGCATGTATTGGGAGCGGCGAGACGGCGAAATCGACGGGATGGAGAACGCGCCGCGCGGCGAAGCGGCGGAAGCGGGCGCGAGCGGGGCGGCGCCTACGGAGAGCGAGCCCGAAACGGGCGCGTCGGCGGCGGCCGCGTCTTTGCGGGAGAGCGTGGCGTCGAATTCTCGGCCCGCGTCGGACTTGGCGGAGGCCTCCGAGGCGTCGGGCGCGGCGGCGGCGGCGGCGGAGACGCCGGCGGCTTCGAGCACGATGCGCGGCGCGTCGGCCGCCGCGGCGGCGGGCGCCGGGGCGACGGGCGCGTCGGCCGGGGAAACGATGGAAGGCGCGATGCGCAGCGAGGCCGTAGGCGAAATCGAAGGCGCCGAGAGCGTGAGGGCGGGAGAGGTCGTGGTCAAGCCGCCGACGAGCGGGGCGGGGCGGGCGAAGGCCGCGCCTCCGGAGGGCGCCACGCGCACGGTCGCGCGGGCGACGGTCGCGAAGGCCTCGGGGGCGCCGGGCATGGTCAGGAGGAAAGCGGCGAGCACGACGCGAGACGTCAGGGCGAGTCGGTTCATTTTGTTCTCCACGGGCTAAGTATAAGGAGGTGTGAGCCCGGGCGGCGGGGTCTAACGGGCCAAGCCGGGCAGGCAATAGGCCTGCGTGGAAAGCGTGACGGGAGGCCTAGAGCCCTTGGGTCCTGCGGCCCGTCAGCTTGGTCATTTCGCCGCGGGCTTAAACGACGCGCGGAAGGCGTCGAAGGCGGGGTCGGGGGCTGCGTCGAGCGGCCAGGCGTGTTCGAGGGCGTAGAAGCCGTCCGGCGTTTCGAGCGCGACAACGCGGCCGTTTTCGGAGCGCGGCCCGCCGTGGATGTTGGGGCGCGGGCGCTCGTAGGTCGCCTCGAGCGCGCCCGGGGGCGGCAAGGGGCGGGGCGGCCCGCTCAACGAGAGCGCCTGCGAGGCGACGTAGGCGGACGCGGAGCGCCACGGGCCGTCTTTGGCGTAGAACGACACCGCGATGAGCTGGGAGAACGGCTTGTCCCCGCCCGGCGGGCCGAAGAAGGTGACGCGGCGCGCGCCGCGCGCGGCGTCGTCGCAGCCGCCAGCCGCCGGGCAAGGTCGCCTCGAAGGCGCCGTCCGCGGCGCGCACACGACGGGCGCGGAGTCGCTCGCGAACAACTGCGACACCGACAGCACGGCCGCGAGCAGCAGCAGGCGCGAGGCGCTCATCGGCGAGCCCCCGAGGCCCGTCGTTTCGTCAGGGCCCCGCCCAGTTCGCGCGCGGTTCGGGATAGGGGGTCCACGACGACAGGATAGGCCCGGCAGCCCCTCCTTTCAAGGCCCGGTCAGGCGGCTAAAGCGGGCCGGCCCGGCTCGGGCCAGACCGCGTGTTTGAAGCGGCGGTGGACCCACAACCATTGCTCCGGGGCGCGGCGGATGTCGGCCTCGAGCATGTCGATGAAACGCTGGTTGTCGGCTTTGTCGTCCTCGCCGAGGAAGACCTCGGTGAACAGCACCCGCACGGAGCCGTCGGGCTCGCGGTGGTTATCGGCGCGGATGATGGCGGCGCCGGTGCGCCGCGCGAGCGGGGCCACGGCCGCCAAGGTGTGCACGGTGGCGCCGAAGAAGCGCAGGGGCTCGCCCATCGGCGGGGGCATGTATTGGTCGAGCACGAAGCCGACGGTGTCGCCGCGTTTGAGCTGCTTGAGGATGGAGGGCATGGTGCGGGGCTGGAAGGCGCAGGCGACGCCGGTGTCGAGGCGCCGCGCCTCCATCCAGTCGTGCAGCCAGGCGGGCTTGAGCCGGCGCGTGACGATCATGGGTTTGACGCCGGCCAGGCCGCCGGCCGCGCTGCCCAGCTCCCAGTTGGCCGAATGCCCGCCGAAGATGATGACGCCTTTGCCCTTGGCGTGCGCCGAGCGCCATTCGTCGAGCCCTTCCAGGCGGCTGACCTTCTGGGCGTACGCGCGCCAATGCCCGGGCACCGGGGAGTACATGTGGCACAGCTCCAGGAACAACACGCCGTAATGGGCGTAGTTGGCGGCGAGCAGGCGCTCCACGGCTTCGGGCGCCAGCTCGGGCAGGCAGCGGCGCATGTTGTCGCGGCCGATGGCCGCGCGTTTGAAGTCCAGCGCGAAAAACACCTTGCCGAGCCAGCGGCCCAGCGCGAGCTCGAGGCCGCGCGGCAGGGGGGTGACGAGCAGCCCCATGCCGTGCAGCGGGACGCGCAGCAGCAGCGCGAGGACCGGGTTCACGGCTAGTTCTGCGAGCTCCGGCGGGGAAGCGTGGCCAGCACGGTGCGCGCGATGCTGGGCACGAGCTGGGGCCGCAGCAGACGCGGGTCGTAGGGCGCCAGGCGCCGCTCGTTCTCGCGCAGGCACAGCTCCAGGAACTCGCGCGGGGTGATGTCGCCGAACTGGGCGTGCGCGTTCATCGTGAAGTTGTCCTGCTTGTCGGTCTCGCCTTTGACCCGCAACGCGGTCTTCACGCGGCTGATGACCTGCAGCCACATGGCCAGGCCGCGTTTGAACACGTATTGCGGGCGGCCGGCGTAGGGGAGCTGGGCCTGGTTGTAGGCGACCCAGTTGACGTGGAAGATGATGTGGCGGCCTTCCTCGGCCATGATGGGCTCGAAGAGCTTCACGAGCGCGGGCGGGAAGAAGCCCGAATCGCGCGCGAGCGCGAACAGCCCGAAGGCGAAGAAGGAGTCGAAACACTCGCCGTAACCGATGCGCATGAACGCCCAATTGGGGTCCTCGGGGCGCTCGGTCGTGTACGGCGCGACCGGGAGCTTGTAGCGGTCCACGAGGAGCCTGAGCACGTCGGCGTGGCGCTGCTCTTCGAGGCCCTGGAGGGTGATGGCCTTCGACAGGACCGGGTCCTTCTCGTCCTCGCCCATGGCCAGCACGGCGCGCGCGGTCTGCGCCTCGGTGCTCAACGCCTCGTTCCAGATGGGCAGGGCCTGCAGCTTCGCGATGGCGGCCTCGTCGAGCTCGGGCCAAGCCAGGTCGGAGGGCTTATAGGGGTCGTGGCTGTCGATGAAGAAGGAGCACAGCAGCTCCTTGTGCTCCTTCGAGCCGATTTTGAACGGGGCGAGCGAAGCGGTGGCGGGGGTCATGAGGGTTTCTCCGACGAGGATTCTACCAAATCCCGGGTCGCGCTCCTAGGTCGGCAGCGAGTGTAACTTTTCACATTACCGTTCCTTGACGCCGGGGCGCATAAGGCCTATCCTAGCCCCATGCGAATCCTCCCTTTCCTGCTTCTGCCGCTCCTGTCGGGCTGCGGCATCCTTTATACGGACATCAAGGTGCCGCGCGGTTACCGCTCGGCCTCGCCGTCCGAGGTCAAAGGCGCGCCCGACGATCCCACGGCCACCGGACGCTCCTGCCAGCGCAGCGCGTTGTTCCTCGTCGCCTGGGGCGACAGCTCCTACGCGAGCGCGGTCGCCGACGCGCTCAAGGGCGCGGGCCGCGACGGCATCCTCTACGACGTGAAGGCCGACATGAAGGTGAACTCCTACGTCATCGGCCTCTACACGAAGGTCTGCACCGTCGTTACCGGCAAGGTCGCCAAGCCTTGAGCGCGGCCGCCGCCGCCGTCCTTCTCTTCTTGCTCGCGGGGCCCGCCGCGGCGGCGGGCGAAACTGAGGACGACCGCGCTTTGCCGACGATGACGAACCGCGGGAGCCTCCACCTTTTTTATCAGTCGGTGGGGCCGATGTCCTTCGTGGCGATGACGCCGCGCGACGTCCCGGCGGACGCGCGGCTGCTCGGCGAGATTAAAAGCGTGTCCTGCCAGCGCGGGGTGTCCATCCCGTTGGCCGCCAATTTCCGCGCCACCAGCGTTTCCAACAGCTATGGAGACGGCGGCTATCAGAAAGCCCTGGCGCTGATGAAGAAGCAGCATCCCGACCTCGAGGGCATCTACGACGTGAGGGTGGACCTCGGCATCTTCAGCCTGCTGGGCGGCATCTACCGCTCGCTGTGCACCTACGTCACCGCCCGCGGCTTCGCTAAGCCGTAGGCGCGGCGGCGGCGGCTTTCTTCTTGGAGACGCGGCGCTTCTTGGGGGGCGCCTCGAGCTTGCGACGCTCGCGCATCTGGAAGAGGGTGGCGATGCGGAAAGCGCCGCATTCGTCGTTGGACACCTTCTCGAACAGCGCGCTGAGCTTGTAGAACGCGCGCTGGCCGGTCTGGTCGGCGAGGTTCACCTTGTCGCCGGCGATCTCGATGACGAGGCCGAGCTCTCCGCTCAGCGTGTTCTTCAGCACGTCGAAGGGGCGCAGGTCGCGGGCTTTCATGCCCCTATTATAGCTTATCGGCTGAAAAGCCGGTCCCACCAGCCCTTGAGCCCGCCGCGGTGCAGGCTGCACTCGCGCTGGGGCTCGGTGCCGGGGATGAACAGCTCGTCGCGTTTGACCGGGCAGCCCGACAGCGCGATCATGCCCGACTCTCCGCACACGCGCAGGGCGAGCAGGCCTTCGTAGCGGGGGAACTCCGCGGCGGGGCGGTCCGCGGACGCCTCCTTGATGAAGGCGGCCCACAGCGGCAGGGCGTCTTTGGAGCCGGCGAGCTTCAAGGCCCGGTTGGCGTCGTCGCCGGCCCAGACGCCGGCGAGCAGGGAGGTCGTGTAGCCCACGAACCAGGCGTCGCGACCGTCGTTGGTGGTGCCGGTTTTGCCCGCGACCGGGAAACGCACGCCGTAAAGCGGCAGGCTGCGGGCCGTGCCTTCCTTGACGACGCTTTCCAGCAGCGAGGTCATCAGCGACGCCACCGCGGGGTCGAGCACCGCGCGCGACTCGGGCGGCGGGGCCTCGAGCACGACGCCTTCGGCGTCCACGACGGCGACGACGAGGCGCGGGGTCGCGGCCATGCCGCCGGCGGCGAACGGCGCGTAGGCGGCGACGAGCTCGAGCAGGTTCACCTCGGAGGCGCCCAGCGCGAGCCCGAGGTCGCGGCGGATGGGGCTGGTGATGCCGGCGCGTTCGGCGATCTCGGCGGCGCGCGCCACGCTCACGCGCGTGGCGAG
Source organism: uncultured Elusimicrobia bacterium (assembly GCA_965283875.1). Classification (GTDB taxonomy): domain Bacteria; phylum Elusimicrobiota; class Elusimicrobia; order UBA1565; family UBA9628; genus GWA2-66-18. Next base: position 2,095,480 of record CBDIQC010000001.1, read on the forward strand.
GTCCAGCGTCGCGGCGTTGAGCGATAACGCGAGCCCTTGGCGCAGCGTCGCCGTGCCGTGGTAGCCGTCGTAGTTCTGCGGCGACCAGTCGCGCCCGTCTCCCGCGTAGGTCTTGGCGCGGTCGAGCAGGATGGTGGCGGGGGTCAGGCCCGTCTCGAGCGCCGCGGCGTACACGAACGGCTTGAACGTCGAGCCGGGCTGGCGCTGGGCCTGCGTCGCGCGGTTGAACTGGCTCTCCTTGAAGTCCTTGCCGCCCGACAGGGCCAACACGTCTCCCGTGCGCGGGTCGAGCGCGACGAGCGCCGCCTGGTGGCGCGCCGCCCGCAGGACGCGCTGGGCCGCGGACTGGAGCACGGGGTCCATCGTCGTGTAGATGGACAGGCCGTGTTGGTATAAGGCTTCGCCGCTGTAGCGGGGCAGCAGCCGCCGCACGACCTCCGCGGTGAAATACGCGTGGTCGGCCTCCTCCTCCTCGCCGAGCGTCTTGACCGTGGCGACGGGGGCGGCCAGCGCTTCCTCGAGCTCGCGCTCCGAGATGAGGCCGTCCTCGCGCATGCGGCGCAGGACCTGGTCGCGGCGTCCGCGCGCGGCGGCCGGGTCGCGGAACGGGTCGTAGCGTCCGGGGCTGCGGATGACGCCGGCGAGCAGGGCCGCTTCGGGCAGGCTCAGGTCGGCGACGTCTTTGGCGAAATAAAAGCGCGACGCGGCCCTCACGCCCGCGACGCTGGAGGAGCCGTCCTGTCCGAGGTAGATGTGGTTGAGGTACAACGTGAGGATGCGCTCCTTGGGGAGGCGCAGCTCGAGGTAGAACGCGAGCGCGGCCTCCGACGCTTTGCGGGTGAAGGTGCGCCGCGGCGACAGGAACAGGTTCTTGGAGAGCTGCTGGGTGATGGTGCTCGCGCCCTGCAGGCTTCGGCCGCGCAGGTTCGCCAGCGTCGCGCGCAGGATGGCGCGCGGATCGACCCCGTGGTGGCTCCAGAAGCGTTTGTCCTCCGCGGCGACGACGGCTTTACGCAGGTGCTCGGGAATCTGCTCCCACGCGGCGGGGTCGCGGCGCACGCGGCGCGAGCCGGACAGCTCGGTCGCGAGCTCCGGCTCGAGGCGGACTTCGGCGACGGGCCGGCCCAGGCCGTCGGCGATGCGCCAGGTCTCGTCGCCGCGCCGTTCGAGGACGTAGAGGCCCTCGTCCTGCGCGGAGCCGGGCACGCGATGGCCGCGCAGGTGCGCCGACAGGCGCGGCGGCTCCCACGCGTATTCGCCCTTGCCCGGCGCGGAAGCGGTCTTGCGGTAGCCGAGGCGCTCGAGGCGCTGGAGGAGCCGCTCGGCGTCGCTCGGCGCGCCGTCGCGCACGGCGTAAGGCGCGGACCATCCGCCGCCGAGGATCACGCCGAGCCCGCCGAGGCGCAGCGCCGACAGCTTGCGTTCGGCCTGCAGGCACAGCCACACCGCCGCGACGGCGCAGGCGACGGCGAGGACGGCGGCGACGCGCCACGCGGCGGCTCCGGCACGACGGCGGCGGGTCATCTAGAAGCGGAAGCCGAGCGCGACGTGATGGACCGCGCCCAGGTCGTGCCGCGCGCCCATCGCGTAATCCACGAAGAAACGTTTCTCGCGGATGCCCACGCCGGCGGTGATGAAGTCGGTTTCGGAGCCCAGCTTCCAGCCGCCGCGGAGCATGACCGAGGTGAACTCGCCGAAATCCAGTCCGAACTCCGCGCCCACGCCGCCGCGCACGGGCTCGTCGCGCACCTTGACGGCGTCCGCCGCGACGGTAAAACGCGTGCCGGTGTAAACCATCTGATCGACGCTCCCGGCGGCCGCGTTCCAGGTCCAGGCCGCGCCGCCGCGCACGGTCAAGGGCAGGGGGTCCGAATCGACCTCGTATTTGACCCCCGGGCCGACGTTCTGGACCGCGGCGCCCAGCGAGAAGCCGCGCACGGGCGTTTGCCAGCGAGCGCCGCCGTCCAGCGCGGCGCCGGAGGCGCGCGCTTCGCCGCCGAGTTCGAAGCGGTAGAAACGGGCCAGGCCGCCCACGAACACGCCGCCGCCCAGCGGGACCGCGCCCCCGAGCGAGCCGACCATGTCGCGTTGCGCGGAGCGCGTGTCGCGCGCTCCGGTCGCGCTGACGATGTCGATGCGCCCGGCGTCGTAATAGGCCAGGCCGCCCGCGAGCGTGACGCCGCGCCACGGCACGGCCGTGCCCAGGAAGCCGAAGGAGTCCTCGACGGAGCCGTGCGAGAACAAGGTGCGGACCTCGGGCCGCGCGGCGGTGAGCCCCGCGGGGTTGGCGCCGAAGGCGTCGGTGGCCGCGGGCAGCGCGGTGAGCGCGTCGGCCAGGGCGGCGGCGCGCGCGGAGACCGGGCGCCGCAGCGTGCCGCCGGCCGTGTTGCCGGCCGCGAGCGCGGGCGCGGCGCCGGCGGCGAACAGGAGCGCGAGGGCGAGGTTCCTCATTTGATGAGCAGGATCTTCGAGCGCCCGTCGAGGCGGGGCCCCAGGGAGCGCAGGATGTAGAGGCCGCTGGCGACCGTGGCGCCCGCGGCGTCTTTGCCGTCCCAGGTCACCGTGAAGGAGCCGGCGGGGCGGTCGGCGTCGTATAACGTGCGCACGAGGCGCCCGTCGGTCGTGTAGATGCGCAGCGTGACGCGGCCGGCGTTGAACGTGGTCACGTCCATGTTGGTGACGCCGCCCAGGCGGGGCCGCAGCAGGTTGTTGGTGAGGGAGACGGAGCCCTGCGCGAAGTCCACGAGCAGGCGGGCGTTGAAGGTCGCGGAGTTGCCGTCGGCGTTGGTGATGACGATGTCCCAGTAGCCGACGGTTTTGCCCTGCATGTCCAGGTTGAACGTCAGCGTCTGGTCGTTGGTGCGGACCAGGCCGGTGGCGTTGACGTCGGATTCGCCCGTCTTGCGCATGACCACCGTCGGCCCCGCGGAGAACACCTCGCCGCGCAAGGTGAACGAGGTGCCGGCGGCGCTCGTCAGGACGGAGTCGGGGCTGATCGAGGCGTAGTCGGGCGGGCCGGTGAGCACCGAGTAGATCGAGCCGCTGGAGGGCTGCACGGAATCGGAGAACCCGTAATAAAGCCGCCAACGGAAGGTGTCCGAGGAGCGCACCGGCACGGGGAAGAACACGGACCCGGCGGTCGAGGTCGTGGAGGCGCGGTAGCCGCTTTCGGCGGTGAACGCGACGGCGGTCGCGTCGTCGGAGAGAGCGCTGGAGACCACGGTGGCGCTGGAGCCCGAGGAGAGCGGCTGGGAGTAGAACAGGCGCACGCGGCCGTCGGCGCGTTTGCCCGCGCCGACCTGGTAAGCGACGGTGGAGAGGATCAGCGAGGCGGCGCCCCAGTTGCGGCCTTCGTTGGTGGACAGCGCCGAATAGATGCGGCGGTCGCCGGGGTCGTTGCCGCCGTTGGAGTCGCGCACGAAAAAGACGCGCCAGTCGCCGCTGTCGAGCTTGGCTAGCGCGGGCGCGGCGACGTAATCGGCGCCGCCGGAGAACTCGAAGGCGGTGCCGGTGTCGTTGGCCCAGGAGAAGCCGTCGGCCGAGGTCGCCGTGTGGATGCGCCACGAGCCCGTCGTCGAGATGATGGAGTACACCGCCCGGAAGCCGCCGGCGTTGAGGGGCAACACGCCCAGGCCCGTGATGGACGACGCCGAGACCGTCGGGACGGTGCGCGTGGAAAGCCGCGAGCCGGCTTCCACGGTCCAGACCTGGCCTTCGGGCGAGGTGGCGGACAACACGTCGGTGGAAGACGAGCTGTCGCGCATGAAATAGAGCCGCATGGGGTAGGTGGACGCGCTGTTGAAGGCGAGCGGCGTCGCGGTGGTCAGCGACACGAACCCGTCGGGCGTGAACGTGGGCACCGCCGCGGCCGGCGCGGCGAGGGCGAGCAGGAGGACGGCCGCGGACCGCGTCATGCGCCTTTCCCTCGGGCCAGGGCCTGTTTGAGCGGCCGGGGCATGCGTTTGACCGCGGCCTCGCGCGACAGCGCCGACGAGCGGGTGTGGCCGTTCTGCGTCCACAGCAGCTTCACCGGCCGCCGCGAGCGCGTGTAGGCGGCCCCGCGCCCCGCGTTGTGCGCCTCGACGCGGGCGCCGACGTCCTTGGCGATGCCCGTGTAGAGGCTGTCGTCGCCGCAGCGGACGATGTAAACGGACCAATCGGCGGGGGCGCCGCGTCGCGGTTTCACGGGGGGAACTATAGCAGTCCCGACGCGGCCTCGCCAGTATCGGAGTAGGCCTAAAGACCTATCTTATATGGGACCATAGGACCCAGGACAGGGCATATCTAAGGACCTATCCTGCCCCTGTGAACCCCGGCCGCCGGCCCGTCGCGGCGCTACTGGTCCTTCTCACCGTCCTCCCGTTCTCCGCGCGCGGCCAGCAAGCCGACTTCGACGGACGCGCGCCTTCCGTCGCCGGCGCGCTTCCGATTCCGGCCCCCTTCATCCCGGCTCCCGCGCCCCCGCGAGCGCCCATCGCCCTGTCGCCGGCGGTGCCGGTCGCGGTCTTCAACGGGCAGGCGTTCAAGGCGGTCCAGTTCAGCCGCTCCGAACGCATCCCCGAGACCATCGTCGCCGCGCTCGACCGCACGCGTAGCAGCGCGTTGCTCGCGCTCTACGAGCTCAAGCTGCCGGCCGCGGCCGACGCCATCATCCGCGCCAAACGCCGGGGCGTCAACGTGCTCCTCATCTTCGACGAAGGCCACGCCGCCCCCGGGGAGCCCGACGCCGCCGGCCGCTCCGCCGAGCTCCAGCGCGTGCTCGACGCGGGGGTGCCGGTGCGCACGCTGCGCGGCGGCGGCTCCTACGGCATCATGCACCATAAAACCGCGGTGCTCGACGGCGCCTTCGTCATCACCGGCTCCTTCAATTGGACGCAGGCCGCCGACGAGCGCAACTACGAGAACCTCCTCCTGCGCGACGATCCGGCCGTGGTCGCGTCCTTCGACGCCGTGTGGCGCTGGATGTGGGCGGCGGCGCGTCCGCTGGCGGCGTCCGCAGCCGCGCCGGCGGCCGAGGCGTCGGCCGGCATGGGCTCCCCGCCCGACGACGGGGCGCGCCCGGTGCGCTTCAACGGCGGCGCTTACCCCGCCGTCGCGTTTTCGCCGCGCGGAGGCACGGAGGCGCTGCTGCTCGACGCGATTTCGCGCGCGCGGCGCTCCGTGGACATCGCGATGTTCAGCTTCTATTCCCAGCCGCTCGCCCAGGCCCTGCTCGACGCCAAGGCCCGCGGGGTGCGCGTGCGATTGGTCGCCGACGCGGGCCAGGCCCGGCGTTCGGAGGCCGTGCGCCTGCTGCAGAGCGGCGGCGTGGACCTGCGGCTCACGCAGGGCCGCACGGGCGGGTTCTCGGTGATGCACCACAAATACATGGTGCTCGACGGGCGGATGGCCGTCGGCGGGTCCTACAACTTCTCCAACAACGCCGAGCAGAACAACCACGAGAACACGTTGTTCTCCACCGAGCCGGGAGAGGTCGCCGCCTTGCTGGGCGAGCAGGCCTTCGTGTTCGACCAGGCGTCCGCGCCGTCCGCCGCCGACCTGCCGCCGCTCCAATAGCTATAATCGCGGCATGGATTGGCGCGTCGTCCTCACCACGTTCACGACGTTGTTCCTGGCCGAGCTCGGCGACAAGACCCAGCTCGCGGCCATGAGCCTGTCCGCCTCGACCAAAAAGCCGCTGTCCGTCTTCGTCGGCGGCACCGCGGCGCTGGCCGTGGTCACCGGCATCGGCGTCTTGTTCGGCGAGACGCTGCTGCGCGTCGTGCCGGCGATCGTGGTGCGGCGCGGCGCGGCCGTCCTCTTCGTCGGGATGGGCGTTTGGATGTGGTTCCATGGCGACTGACGCCCAGCTCGCCCGCGAGTGGGCGGGCGTGGCGGGCGCGTGTTTCGCGTTGATGGGCGCGTCGTTGGCCGGCCGCGCCGCCGCGCACGCGCGGGAGAACCTGGTCTGGCAGCGCCAGTGGCGCCAGGCCGTGGGCACGCCGTCGGCTCCGGGAGCCGCGGAGGAGGCCGAGGCCCGGCGTTTGGCGCTGGCTTACCGCGCGGCCGGGGCCGCCTTCCTCGCCGCCGGTCTCGCCTTGCTCGCGGCGGCGCTCGCTCGCCCTGACGCGCTCGCCGCCTGGCAGCGGCCCGCGACCTTCGGGCGCGCGGGCGCGCTGGTCGGCGGGCTCTTGCTCTCGGTCGCGGGTTTCGCCATGGCCTGGAGCAAGGCCTCGTCCATCGAACGCGCCCCGGCCGTTCCGCTCGGCGCGCCGCCCGAACGGCCGCCGCTGGGCGAACGGCTCGCGCACGGCTGCGGCTGGGCGCTGTCGTTCGTGCTCTCGGCCTATGGGCTACGTTTGTTGCGGGAGGCGATGCGATGAAAACCGTCGGGCTGCTTCTCGTCTCCAACGTGTTCATGACCTTCGCCTGGTACGGGCACCTGCGCCACAAGGCGTCGCCGCTGTGGATCGCCATCTTAGCCTCGTGGGGCATCGCCTTCTTCGAATACTGCTTCCAGGTGCCCGCCAACCGCATGGGCCACGGCCAGTTCACGGCCGCCCAGCTCAAAACCATCCAGGAAGTCATCACCTTGGTGGTGTTCGCGGTTTTCTCCTGGCTCTACTTGGAGGAGCCGCTCGGGCTCAACCATCTCGCCGGCTTCGCGTGCCTCGTTGGCGCGTGTTTCTTCCTCTTCAAATGAACCCGACCATCGTCTGGCTGCTGACGGCCGTCCTCATGCTCGCTGGCGTCGCGGGCGCGGTGCTGCCCGGTCTGCCCGGCGCGCCGCTCATCCTCGTGGCGGCGGTGGCTCATCGCCTCCTGCTTCCGGGCTACGTCTCGGTGTGGAGCCTCGTGGTGTTGGCGCTCCTGTCCGTGCTCACCGTCGTTGCCGACTGGGCGCTGGGCGCGGCCGGCGCGCGCGCCTTCGGCGGCTCCAAGTGGAGCCTCATCGGCGCGCCGGTGGGCGCCTTGCTGGGCCTGCCCTTCGGGCTCGTCGGAATCTTGGTGGGCGCCGTGCTCGGGGCGGCCTCGCTCGAGGCGCTCGTCGCGGGTCGCTCCGCGCCGGAGGCGCTGAAGGCCGGCCTGGGCGCGGGCTTGGGCGTGGTCGCCGGCACGGCCGGGCGCCTAGCGCTCGCCGTCGGCATGGCGGCCTGGCTCGTCGCCGACTTTCTGGTCAACTGATGGGCGGCTGGGAGTCGGTCCGCCGCCTGCGCTGGCGCGAGGGCGCCGGGCCGTGGCGGCCGTTATGCGCCGCGAGCGGGCTCGTGAAGGCGGGCGGACGGCTGTGGATCGTCGCCGACGACCTGAACCATCTCGTGGAGCTGCCGTCTGGGCGCGGGCGCCGCTTGTTCCCCGGGGAGCTCCCCCGTGACGCGGCGCGGCGCAAGAAGGTCAAGAAGGACCTCGAGGCGTTGATCGCGTTGACGCCGCGCCTGCTGCTGGCGTTCCCGTCAGGCTCGAAGAAGCGGCGCGACCGCGGCGCGCTCGTCGCGCTCGACGGCCGAGGACGCTGGATGGGCGCCCGCGAGTTCGATTTTGGTCCGTTGTTGCGCGCGCTGGACCGGGACATCCCCGGCCTGAACATCGAAGGCGGCTTCGTGGCGGGACGCGAGCTCGTGCTGCTCCAACGCGGCAACGGCCGAAAACGGTTCAACGCGCTCGTGTCCTATCGCGTGGACGCCTTACGCGCCTGGCTTGACGGGCGTCGCGCCCTGCCCGCCGCGCGCGTGACGCGCGTGCGGCTCGGCGCCTGGGAAGGCGTGCCGCTGTCCTTCACGGACGGTTTTTTCCATGGCGGCGCCGTTTATTTCGCCGCGGCCGCCGAGGTCACCGACGACCCCGTTCTCGACGGCGAGGTCAAAGGCTCCGTCGTCGGCGCGTTGTCGCGCGGACGCGTTCGCGTGCTGGCTCGCCTGCCCGGCGTGAAGGTCGAGGGGCTCGCGCTCGAGTCCTCGCGCGGGGGGCGCTTGCGCGTGCTGGCGGTGACCGACGCCGACGACCCGAAGCGGCCGTCCTGGCTGCTGCGCCTGCGGCTCTAGCGGTCGAACACCGCGGAGGCGAAAGACACGATGCCCCCGGCGGGATCGGGCGCCTGGTCGTAGGCCAGGAGTCGGCCCGGGCCGGCTTTGCCGCCGGTGAGGCCTTTCATCAGGCGAATTCCCGTGTAGAGCGCCGAGAGCCCGCACACCTTGCGCCAGCCGTCGCCATCGACGCAGGAGGCGTAGAAGCCGTCGGCGTCGTGCGCCAGGGCTGACACCAGCGACGCGCGGTCCTCGCCCTCGATTTTTTTGCCGAGCTCGGGCGTGGGTTCGAGCTCATCGCCGAAGCGCGGGCCCACGTGCGCCAGGTCGATGCCGTTGAGAATCATCACGTTGCGGCCTTTCGCCGTCTCCTCGGCCAGCACGGCGGCCATGTCGTCGAGCGCCTTGCTTACCGTGGGGATGCGCGAGGGAGCGCCGTCGGGGGAGAACCTTTCGAAGCTTGAGACGAGGATAGGCACCCATTTCGGGGCCTTGTCGCCGTAGAGCCAGCGCAGCCAGGTCGCCTGGAACTCGAGCGAGTGTTCGGCTTTGTGCGTCCACTCGTCGGCGCGCGGGTCGTACCACAGCTTCGAGGCCAGCGCGTCGTAAAGGGCCGAATCCACCTGCATCGGGCCGAAGGGCGTCTCGTAAGGCTTGGGCGTGAAGATCCAGGGCGAATCAGGGGAAACGTGCGCGACGCCGAGCGCGACGATGACGTCCGGAATCGCGCGTTCCGAAAGAGCCTGATAGGCCCAGCCGTAGGCCGGTCCGCCGCGTCCGAAATCGATGTGCGGCGCGATGAGCCCCAAGGGCGCGGCGTTCGTCGGCTTCTTTGCCGCCTCTTTCTTCGGCCCGCCCTCGACCGTGAGATAGCCGTCTAGCGCTTTCCTCAGGGCCGCGGGCTCGGCGGGATAGGAAGGCCCGGCGAACACCGCGGGCCGCGTCTTGCCCAGCTTGAAGTCGTCGCGGGTCTTCTGCCGTTTCTTGGCGACCGCGGAGGTCTCGAGGTAGTCCGCCGTGTCGAGCGCGCCGACCAGGTCGAGGATGACCTCCGGCGCGACTTCGTTGCCCGTGTTCTTCTGGAACTCCGCGGCGACGTCCGCCGCGGTGCGCCGGCCGTCGAGGAGCGAGATCAGCAGCATCCCGCCCGCCGAGAGCGCGAGGGGCTTATCCGACAGCTCCTCGAGGTCCCGGAGGACGAACAACTGCTGCCCGTCCTCGACGGCCGGCACGGCCTCCAGCCGCTGCCTCAGGGGAGGCAGCGGGGAGTCCGGTCCGAGCGTCAGGGATTGCTCTCCAACGCGGTCCGCAGGGTCGAAAGCACGGTCTCGGGGCGCACGACGTAGGACGCGGCTTCTTCGCCGGCCGTCCCGGGCATGCTGGGCAGCACCGAGGTCATCTTGGTCACGTCCTCGCCGCGGCACGCGTCGTCGGCGCAGTACTGCGACACGCGGCAGCTTCCGCGATAGACGTAGTCGTTCTCGCCGCGCACGAGGATGCCCTCGATGACGAGGTTCGTGGCGTTGAAAACGGCCGAGCCGGAGTTGCCGCCGTAGGTGTCGAGGTTGGCGACGAAGTAGCCGTTAGGCGACGCGTCGCGCACCTTGGCGCCGCCCGCGATCTTCGTGGGCAGGCCGGCCGGGTGGCCGATGACGACCAGCGGCGTCCCGTTGGCGGGGTCGCCGTTGCGGTTGAAGCGCAGCGGGCGGCGTCCGGTCACCGGGCGGTCGAGGCGGATCAGCGCGAAGTCCGCGCCGTTGCCCACGAGGGTCTGGGCGATGAGCTTCTTGCAGGAGTACACGTCGTCGGCGCCGACCGAGCTGGGCATCACGCCCTGGCTCTTCACGCCGAAGCCGAACACGAACTTCGTGCCCTGGCAGGCGCTTTCGGAGCGCACGCAGTGGCCGGCCGTCATGATGACGTCCGGGGCCACGAGCGAGCCCGAGCAGAACGCGCCGTTGACCTGGTCGTAGAACGGCTCGTCGGCGCAGAGGTTCATGCCGCGGCCGTAGTGGCTCACGGACAGGTTCGCGCGGCCGCCGGCCAGGGCGACGTCCCCGGCGGAGAACAACGCGACGGTCGAGTCCGCGGCTTCCAGCAGCCGCGTGTTCTGGACCTGGTAGAGGTCGAGGCGGTCATCGGAGCCGTAGATGACGTCGGGTCCGACCTGCGCGAACGCGGGCGAGACGAGCAGCAGCGCGCCCAGCGCGAGCGCTTGAGACGGGAACAGTTTCATTGTTGAGCGACCTCCCCAGCCAGGTTTATCGACGGTGCGACGACCTGATTTCAGCATAGGGGGCCACTTGGGTCAAGGCCCATGAGGTCCTAAGACCTAGGGTATTTTTAGGCCCTTCGGGCAACGCCCTTGACGGCCTCCGCCGCCCCGCTACACTGGGAGCGTGCCCATCGAGAACCATCCGTCGGGGGAGCCTTGGCCGTGGGGGCGCGAGCCCCGCGCGGCGTTGGCGGAGTTCTGCCTGGATTTTTCGCGGCTCCTGGCCATGGCGGACCTCGTCTTCTTGTGGGTCGTGCACGGGGCGGTCGTGGGCGACGGCGGCGGGGGGAGCGTCGCCGAGTTGAGGGGCTTGGCCGCGGAGCTCGTCGCCGAAGGACTGCTTCTTCTCGGTTGTTACCTGTTATACCAGGCGCCGACGCTTAAGCGCGCCGGCCTTTACGCCGCCACGGTGGCCGCGCTGCTGGTGCTGCCGCAGGGGCCGTTTCCCGGCCCTGGCGACTTCTTCACGAAGGCGTCGCTGCACACCTTCCTGCCCGAGGCCTTCATCCTGTGCGTGGCGGGCGGATTGTACGCCGCGGCCTTCCTGTCCGACGCGGGCATCTTCAGCCGCCCGGAATGCCGGCCTTCGCGACCGTCCGAAGACGACGAATAAGACCCGTCCCTTTCGTTAATTAACGGAGCGCGGGCTGGAGGACGGGGGCGTCGCCGACCACGACGGTGACCATACGCGCGGGGTCGAGGTAGAGGCGGGCGACGCGCTGGATGTCCTCGGGGGTGAGGGCTTCCAGGCGGGCGATGTAGGCGGCGAGCTCGGCCTCGGCGTCCTGGCCGTTCCTTTCATAGGAGGCCAAGGAGTCGGCGGCGTAGTCGATGGACGAGTTCTTGAGCAGGAAAAGGCCCGCGAGGTAACGCTTCACCGCCGCGAGCTGCTCCGCGCTCACCGGCTCGTCGCGCATGCGGCGGATCTCCTTGCGGATCTCCTCGAGCGCGGGGCCGGCGACCTCGTTGCGCACCTCGGCCGTCGCGGTCCACAAGGTGCCGCGCGTCAGGGGCTGGGGGCGCGAATAGGAGCCGTAGGTGTAGCCCTTGTCCACGCGCAGGTTGACAAACAGGCGCGAGGTGGCCGAGCCGCCGAGAATCTGGTTCATGACCAGGAAGGCGAGCCAGTCCGGGTGGCCGGGCTTGAGCTCGACGGCCTGCGCGATGGAGAGGTTGGCCTGCTTGGAGCCGGGGCGGTCCACCAGGGCCAGGCGCGCCTCGCGCTGGGCGGGCACGGCGGGCACGTTCACGCCCGCGGCCGGGCCGTTCCAGCCGGCGAAAGCGGCTTCGAGCTGCGCGCGCAAGACGGCGGGGTCGGCGTCGCCGGTGAGCACGAGGGTCGCGCCGTCCGGGGAGAAGGCGCGGCGCGCGAAGGCGGCGATGCCGTCGCGGCCCACCGCGGCCAGCTGCTCGTCGGAAAGCGCGGGTTTGCCGTAGGGGTGCTCCGCGCCGAACAATTCGGCCTTCATCCGCTCGCCGGACATGAAGTCGGGCTTGGCGCGCTGGATCTTGAGGTCCTCGGCCTTGTTCTCCTTCCAGAGCGCGACCTCGCCCTCGGGGTAGGACGCGCCGGTGAGCACGGAGGCGAGCTCGCGGAAGAAAGCGGCGGCGTTGCGCGACAGGCCCTTCGCGTCCAAGGTCAGGCTCTCCAGCCCGCGCTCGGTGGACAGGGACCAGCCGAGCTTGGAGAAGGCGGCGGAGATGGCGGCGGCGTCGCGGCCGGCCGCGCCGTTCATGAGCAGGTCCGAGGCGGCCAGCGACAGGCCTTCCTCACCGGCGCGTTCGGCCGTGCGGCCGGCGGGCAGGAGCAGGCGCGCCTCGACGACGGGCAGGCGCGCGTCCTGGGCGATGACGACCTTCAGGCCGTTGGAGAGAGTGAAACGCGCGAGCGAGGGCGCGGGCATGGCGCGCTGGGCGTCGAGCTCGGGCTTCGGGTCGCCGGCCGGGCGTTCGCGCTGCGCCGGCACCGGCGGCGTCGCGGGGTCGGCGGGCAGGGCCATGTCGGGGGCGGGGCGCGCTTCGACGACGGCGCGGCCGCGGCCGACGAGCCAGCGCGAGGCGGCGTCGCGCACGTCCTGCGCGGAAATTGAGAGCAGCTCCGCGAAATCGCGTGAGAGGTTCGCGGGGTCGCCGACGAGCGCGGCGTAGGAGCTCAGCAGCTGGGCGCGGTCGATGAGCTGCTCGAGGCCGCTCACCCACTGGAGCTCCAGGCGGGTTTTGGCCGCGTCGATGCCGTCCTGGGACGGGCCTTCGGTCGCCAGGCGCGCGAGCACGCGGTCCACGAGGCCGAGCACGACGTCGGTCGAGGCGCCGGGCTTGAGCACCATCATCAGGCCGAACAGGTCGGGACCGCCGGGGTTATAATGCGCGGTCCACCACGGAAAGTTGGGGGAGACCTGCAGGGCGACCTTGGCGTCCTTCACGAGCTCGCGGTAGAGGGGGCTCTCTTCGCCGCCGCCGAGCATCTCCCCGAGCACGGTGAGCGCCCAGTAGTCCTTGGTGCCGCGCTCCGGCGCGTTCCAGCCGGCCATGAGCAGCGGGGCCTTGGCGAACTTGTCGTCGATGACGCGGCGGGTCTCGCCGGTCATGGGCGCTTCGGCCAGGTCGGGGGCGGGGGCGACGGGCTGTGCGACGAGCGGGCCGTAGAACCGTTCGACGAGTTCGCGGGCTTCGGCCTCGGTCACGTCGCCGGCCAAAGCGATGACGGCGTTGTTGGGCGCGTAGTGCGCGCGGTAGAAGGCGCGCACGTCTTCCAGGCGCGCGTTGCGGATCGAGTCCGCCTCGCCGATGGTGGTGTGCTGGTTGGACCACTTGGAGAAGGCGGTCTCGGCCATGCCGGCGTCGCGCGCCTTGGCGTAGGCCTGGTTGACGTAGCGCAGGCGCATCTCCTCGAGCACGACCTGCTGCTCGAGGGCCAGCGCGCGCTCGTCCACGTTCAATGTGCTCATGCGTTCGGCTTCGGCCCAGAGCACGGTCTTCAGCGCGCTTTTGGGCACGACCGAGTGGTAGGTCGTGTTGGTGCGCATGGTGTAGGCGTTGCGCACGCCGCCGTTGGACTCAATGAGGCGCGAAATCTCGCGCGGCATCAGGCTCTTGGTGCCCTGCGCCATCAAGTGCTCGAAGAGGTGGGCGAAGCCGTCGAGGCCCGGGGTCTCGTGCTGCGAGCCGACCTTGTAGGTGACCGACACGGCGACCACGGGGCTGGTTTTATCGGTGTGGACCACGACGGTCAGGCCGTTGGCGAGCTTGAACACCTTGGCCGGCAGATCGAGGCGCGGGCCGGACGCGGGCGCGGGCGTCGCGGGCACGGCGGAATCGTTGGGCGCGGCGGCGAGCGCGCCGTCGAAGGTCCGCGCGGCGGCGGCGGGAGCCTGCTCGGCGGCCGCCGTCTCGGACGGAGCGGGTGCGTCGGCGGCGGCGGCCAGGCGGGAGAGCGAAGACTCGGGGTTCATGGCGGGAGCGGCCGCGACCGGCGCGGCGGCGGGGCGGGGCGCGTCGGCGGCGGCGAGCAGGGCTTGAGGGGCGACGGACGGCGCGACGAGCGAGGTCGTGAAGGAAGGAGCGAGAGGGAGGGGGCGCGCGGCGTCGAGGCGCAGGCCGCCGGTGAACACGGGCGCGAGCGGCGCCGCGACGCGCGGCGACGCGACGGGGCCGACGGGGACGCGGGTGACGGTGCGGGCATTGGCGATGGGTGAAACGGCGAGAGTCAGCGCGAGGGCGGCTCGGACGTTCTTCATGATAACCATTCTAGGTATATAGGAAGAAGCCCCTGTGGGTCGGAGGGCCCAAACGCCGCGCGGTAGAAGTCCTATGGAACCTGGGGCGGGCGCCGGGGTCCACTTCTCATGCGGCTACAGCCGCGAGGAGGACGGGACGATGAAAAGTTTCATGGGGTTGGCGGCGGCGGCGGCGCTGGCGGCGGCGCCCGTCTGGGCGGCGGAAACGGAGATTAAGGCGGAGGACAAAAAGGAGCGGCCGGTCGTCGAAGTGGTGTTCGTGCTCGACACCACCGGTAGCATGGGCGGCTTGCTCGAGGGCGCCAAGCAGCGCGTCTGGGCCATCGCCAACGAGATCGCCAAGGGCAAACCCGCCCCGCGCGTGCGCATGGGCCTGGTCGCCTTCCGCGACAAAGGCGACGACTACGTCACCAAGGTGACGCCGCTGTCGGACAACCTCGACCACATCTTCAAGGACCTCAGCGCGCTCACGGCCGGCGGCGGCGGCGACGGCCCGGAGCACGTCATCGCGGGCCTGTCCGACGCCGTGGACAAGATGGCCTGGAGCAAGGACTCCAAAGCCTTCAAGGTCGTCTATCTGGTCGGCGACGCGGCCCCGCACGAGGACTACGCCGACGCGCCGAAGCTGACCGCGGTGCTCGAGAAGGCCGTGCGCAAAGGGCTCATCATCAACTCGCTGCAGTGCGGCGCCGATTCCTCGGCGACGGCCGCCTTCGCCAAGGTGGCGCGCCTGGGCGAGGGCCGCTTCATGCCCGTGGCCCAGGACGGCGGCGCGGTGGCCGTTGCGACGCCGTTCGACGAGCGCCTGGCCGAGGCGTCGGGCAAACTCGAGGGCACCTTGCTCGCCTACGGCGCCGGCGGCGCCGAGGCGCGCGCCGACATGGCGCTGGCCGCCTCGGTGCGCGGCATGGCGGCGGCTCCAGCCGCGGCGGAGCGCGCGGTGTATAAAACCCGCGCGGGCTTCTCCTCCGACAAGGACCTGGCGCGCGCGGTCGCCGAGAACAAGGTGGACCTCGCCTCCCTTAAAGAGGACGAGACGCCCGAGCCCCTGCGCGGGCTGAGCCTGGAGGCGAAGAAGGCGAAGCTCGTCGCCATCGAGGCCGACCGCAGGAAGCTGCGCGCCGAGGTCGACGCGCTCGAATCACGCCGCGCGGCGTGGCTCAAGAAGGAGGCGGCGTCCCAGCCGGCGGACGCCTTCGACGTCAAGCTCGTGGACGCGCTGAAGGTCCAGGCGGCGAAGAAGGGTATTCGCTACTGAACGGCGGGACGGCGTAAAAAGAGGGCCCCGGCCTAGCGGCCGGGGCCCCGTCTCTTTCTGAGAAATATTAAGGTGCGAGCGGGATTCGAACCCGCGAATAATGGTTTTGCAGATTGCAACCTTTGATCAATTCGCACCATCAGCATTAACCAAAAACTGCTGATTCATTCTACAAATATTCAGACCGACCCGTTGAGGCCGACATCTCGTCAGTGGGATTTTTTGTCGACTTTGGAGGCGGGTTTGGATGATTTCTCCGCTGAAATCGAGCTAGCATTGCATGGCTTGAGAATGTATGCTACACTCAGCCGATGACTTCGCGCCTGCGTTCGTTGCTCTGCGCTCTGGCCCTCTGTGTTTGGGGGCTGGACATCGGCGTGGACGCCTACGGCCGTTGCGAGGAATCCAAGAGCGTCGCGACCGCGTGTCACGTCTGCGCCTGCGCGAATCATTTCTACAATCCGAGCGAGACGGAAAAGTCCTTGCGTATTGATTGTCCCGAACCGCCGTATCCCTCCTACCAGCAGCCGGTCTACTCGCTACTCCTAATCGAGTCGATCTTCCAGCCCCCCAAGCTCACCCTCTAGCGGAAGAGCTTTCCCCCGCGCGATCCGTTCCTGAGCCCTGCCTTGCCGCCTTGTCGCGGCGGCTTTTGCGCTCAGGCTATCGAACGACTCTTATTGTCGAGTAGGATACTTATGACCCAGCTTATATCGCTTTTCCTCCTGGCGACGGCCCCAGCCGTCGCCGCCGAGCCCGCATGCCCCGCATTGACGAGCCCGCAATCCGTGCTCGAATGCGTGCTCCGCGCGCATCCTGCCGCGAGGGGATCGGCGGCGCTGCTTTCGCAAGCGGAGGCGCTCGGAAGCGCGGCCGGACAGCGGCCGAACCCGGAGGCCGCTGGCACGGGGGTCTTCGGCGACTCGCAGGATCAGATCCAGGTCTCGCTCCTCCATACATTCGAGACCGGCGGCAAGAGAGGGCGCCGGCTGGATCGCGCGCGCGCGGAAGCGCTGGAGTTGGGCGCCGACGCATTGAGCATCAAGGAGGAGATCGCCGTAGACACCGTCTCCGACCTCTATCGCCTTCGGCAGATCCGAGAGGAGCTCAAGCTTCTGCAGGAGGCGCTGGATACCTTTGCCCGGATTGCCCGTCAGCTCCGAGCGCGCCCGCGCCGATCTCCCGAGCAGGAGGTCTCCTTATCGGTCTTCCAGCTCGCCGAGCGCGATTACTCCGTCAAGCGCTCGGCTCTCGATGGGGAAACTCTCGCTCTCCGAAGAAGGCTCGAACTCGGGTTAGGGGCCCCGCTTCCGGGGTCCGACTCGGTACTTCCCGCCAGGCCTGCCCAGTGGCCCGACCCAGGGGCATCCGGCACGCCTGCGGCCCTTCGCGGCTCGTCCGCCCTGCGCGCCGCGGCTTCGTTGGAGGCGGCGCAAGCCGAGCTCGGTTCGGCTCGGGCGGCGGCTTATCCGGACGTCCAACTCGGACCGAGCGTTCAAAGGCAAAAGAACGGGGCCGGTGAGGGCTCGTCGACCTTGCTTGGGGCGAGTTTTTCTCTACCGCTTCCTCTTTACCAGCGTAACGCGGGCGGCAAGCGGCTGGCGATCAGGGCGGTTGAGACCGCCGAGGCGAGGTCCGCGGCGGTGACGGCGACTCTCGGCGCCCAGAGGGACGCGGAACTCGCGCGCTATCGCGCTGCCGTATCAGTGCTGGCCCAGGCCGGCGATACGGAGAAACTCGAGGCCGAGCATGAGAGGATGGAGGGGCTCTATGAAAGAGGCGTCATTCCCAGCGCGCTCGTCATCGAGGCGCACCGGCAGATGGTCGACTACACGCGCGACCTCAACGAGCAGGAGTTGAGCGCCATCCGCGCTCTCTGGACGATCTATGCGATCGAAGGCCGCGTCCTCACGGAGAAACTGTGAACATAATCAAGATCATTCCCATCGCATTGCTCCTGTTGGGGGCGCCGTCGCAGGCGAGCGACGAGCACAAAGATCATAAGGCGGGCGAGAAGCATGCGGACGATCACGTGAAGAAAGGCGCCTCGGCGAAAGACGAGCACGAAGGCGGCGAGGAACATGGAGAGGAGCACGGCGAGGGACACGGGGAAGAAGAGGCCAACCCCAACGTCGGCCCCGGCAAGGGCGTGGAGGCCTTCGGGCATGAGGGCATGAAGCTCTCGGCGAAGGCGGCGGCGAGCTTGGGCCTCAAGACGTCGCCCATCGCGGTCGCCGGCGGGGGAAAGGTGCCGGCATCGGCCCTGGTCTTCTTTCAGGACGAAGTCGGCGTCTATCGCTCGCGCGGGGGCTGGATAAAGCTCGTCGAAGTCGCGCTTGGAGAGCGGACAAAGCGCGACGCCGTCGTGCGCTCCAAGGACCTTAAGCCGGGCGACCAGCTGGTCGTCGCGGGAGCCGCCGCGATCCGGGTCATCGAACTCGACCTGACCAGCGGCGACGTGGGCCACGGGCACTGAGGACAACTCCATGATAAACAAGATCATTCATTTCTCCGTCTACAACCGCGGCGTCGTGCTTCTCTTCACGGTGCTGGCGGCCCTCGCGGGCTGGTCGGCCTTCGAGAACCTTCCCATCGACGCCGTGCCGGACATCACCAACGTCCAGGTCCAGGTGAACTCTCAAGTGGACGGCCTGGCTCCCGAGGAGATCGAGCGCGGCGTGACCTTCCCTATCGAGGCCGCCATGAGCGGCATCGCGGGCGTCGAGCAGCGGCATCGGCGGCGATGGGTGGGGATGGTGACGGTAATCTTCGATGATGCACCGTGGCCATTTACCGGGCGCGTCAGATGGTCTCGGAGCGCCTGCAGAACGCCTCAGGAAGCCTCCCCGCGGGCGTCTTGCCTCGTCTCGGTCCCGTCAGCACGGGCCTGGGCGAGATCTTCTACTACACGCTCGAGGCCGAGAAGCCCGCCGAGGGCGAGGAGCGGATAAAGCAGCTGATGGAGCTTCGAGCGCTTCATGACTGGACCGTCAAGCCACGCCTGTTGACCGTCAAGGGCGTCGCCGAGGTCAACGTCATCGGCGGCTACGAGAAGCAGTACCACGTCCAGCCCCGCCCCGCGGCTCTCGCGCGCTACGGGCTGCGCTTCTCAGACCTCAAAGAAGCCCTGGAGCGGACCAACCGCAACGCGGGAGGCGGCTACGTGCAGCAGACCGGCGAGCAGTTCCTCGTCCAGGCGGTCGGGCTCTTGAAGACGCCCGAGGAGATCCGCCGCGTCCCGATCAAGTCTCTCGAGACGCTCAAGACGGTCACGATCGGTGACGTGGCCGACGTCGGCCTCGCCACGGAACTGCGCACCGGCGCGGCACTCGTGCGCGGCCGCGAGGCGATTCTCGGCAGCACGCTCATGCTCATGGGCGAGAACAGCCGCTCGGTCTCCCTGCGTGTGGCCAAGCGGCTCGCCGAGATCGGCAAGAACCTGCCGCCCGGCTACAAGCTCGAGACCGTCTACGATCGCTCCGTGCTGGTCAACGCCACGCTCGGGACGGTCGAGCACAACCTCGTGACGGGAGCCGCGCTCGTCATCGTGATCCTGCTGCTTCTGCTCGGCAACATCCGTGCCGCCCTGATCACGGCCGTGACGATCCCGCTGACCTTGCTCATGACCTTCATCGTCATGCGCTGGTTCGGCATCTCAGGCAACCTCATGAGCCTGGGCGCGCTCGACTTCGGCATCATCATCGACGGCGCGGTGATCGTCTTGGATAACTGCGTCCGCATGGTGCATCTGCGAGCCAAGCAGCTCGGCCGCGGGCTCACGGGGCCGGAGGTCCAGAAGACGGTCTACGAGGCGGCGGTCGAGATTCGGACGGCGGCGGGCTTCGGCGAGCTCATCATCGTCGTCGTCTTCCTGCCCATCTTCGCGCTGGTCGGCATCGAGGGCAAGATGTTCGTGCCGATGGCGGGTACGTTCTGCGCGGCGGTGCTGTGCGCGTTGATCCTCTCGTTCACGACGGCGCCGGCGCTGGCGAGCCTCCTGCTCAAGGGCGACACGGACGACAAGGAGCCCTGGCTCATGCGAAAGGTGCGGGCCGGATACGCGCCGATCCTCTCGGGGGCCGTGACCCGTCGGAAATGGACCGTCGGAGTCGGGCTGTTCGCCGTGGTCCTCGGCGGCATCCTCTACACTCGGCTGGGCGGGGAGTTCCTTCCTCAGCTCAACGAGGGTTCGTTTACCTTCCAGTTCGTGCGTCCCGTCAATATCAGCCTGGATCAGTCCATCGCCTTCCAGGAGCGCTCCGAGAAGCTGCTCGGAGAGTTCCCGGAGGTCGACGTCGTCTTCTCGCGCATGGGCACGGCTGAGATCGCCACCGATCCCATGGGCGTCAACATCTCCGACACCTACGTCATGCTCAAGGACAAGAAGCAGTGGCCGCTCGTCGACGGCCGGAGGCGGACCAAGGACGAACTGGGAGCCGCTATGAGCAAGCGTCTGGCCGAGGAGATCCCGGGCCAGCGGGCACTGGCAAGCCAGCCCATCGAGATGCGCTTCAACGAGCTTCTTGAGGGCACGAGAGCCGACATCGCCATCAAGGTCTTCGGCGACGATCTCGACGAGCTCACGAAGATCACCAAGGAGATCTCGGAGATCGTCGGCAAGGTTCCCGGGGCAGGAGAAGTCGAGCCGGAACTGCGGGGCAAATCGCCGCTTCTACGCGTGGTGCCCCGCGAGGGCGTCCTGCGTACGCTCGGCGTCTCGACCATCGAGGTGCTCGAGACAATCGGGATCGCGCTGGGCGGGGAGGAGGCCGGCCAGATATACGAGGGCGTGCGGCGCTTTCCGATCATCGTGCGCCTGAGCCCGGCCGACCGCACGGACCTGGACTCCATCCGGAGGCTCCCCGTGGGCATCGGCGCCAACGCCACGATCCCGCTCACGGAGGCGGCGGAGGTCTCCTTCACCGAGGCCTACGGCTCGGTCACGCGCGAGGACGCCAGACGCAGGGCCGCAGTTCTCGTCAACCTTGCCGGTCGGGACACGGAGAGCTTCGTCGGGGAAGCCCAAGCCGCCGTTGAGGCCAAGGTCAAGCTGCCGCCGGGCTACTACGTCGAATGGGGAGGCAACTTCAAGAACCTCCAGAAGGCGCGAGCCCGCCTGATGCTGCTGACTCCCGTGGCGTTGGTCCTGGTCCTCATGATGATCTATGCCGCCTTCAAGAACGTCTACGAGACTTTGCTGATCTTCTCCTGCGTGCCGCTGGCGCTCGTGGGCGGAGTCCTCGGCCTCATGCTCAACGGCTTGCCTTTCAGCATCTCGGCCGGCGTGGGCTTCATCGCGCTGACCGGCATCGCGGTGCTCAACGGCGTCGTGCTCGTGCACTACTTCAACGACCTTCGCGCTGCGGAGGGACTCTCGGGTTGGAAGCTGGTCGAGAAGGGCACGCTTATCCGGCTGCGCCCGGTCCTTATGACGGCGCTCGTCGAGATCTTCGGCTTCCTGCCGATGATGCTCGCGACGGGCCTGGGCGCGGAGGTGCAGCGCCCCCTGGCCTCGGTCGTTATCGGCGGCGTCATCTCGTCGACGACGCTGACGCTGCTCGTGCTTCCCACGCTCTATCTGATGTTCGAGCGCTACATGACGGCCCACGAGGTGGAACTATGAAAGAGGTAAAAGCGCTCATCCGGCCGTCCAAGCTCGATGGGGTTCTCGAGGCGCTCCAGCGCATCAGGGACCTGCCCGGCTGCATCGTATCGCACGTGCACGGCTACGGCCGTAGCACCGGCCGCGGCACGAACACCCCGCTCGAGTCCGCCGACTTCGTCAAGCTCGAGATCGTGGTCGGCGAGCGCCTGCTCCAAAACGTGCTTGCCGCAATCCAGGAAAACGCCCACACGGGAAACCCCGGAGACGGAAAGATATTCGTCATCGAGTGTTCCGACGCGGTGCGGATCAGGACCGGCAAGAGCGGAAAGGCGGCGTTATGACTAATGCAGACCAAGGCATTTAAGCTTCTTCGCGCCGACTGGCAACTGCTGCGGCTCATCTTTTCTGCTGAGTTGCGGGCAAAGGCGATGGGATATGTCGAGCACATGCGAAAAGACGACGTGGACGTAACGGATAATAGCCAGCGCCGCGAGTGGATTCGCACGCATCGCGCCGAAATAAGCCAGGCGCTGCCTGGCGTCTATTCGCGCCACATCCATTCCCGCAATGATCCATGCCCGTGCGGAAGTAAAAAGAAATACAAGCGATGCTGCGGAACGGAGTGCTCATGAAGGAACCGTTGCAATCCCAGATCACCGTCGTCGGCCTCGAACTCTTGAGCCGGGTCGTGCTGGCCGCCTCGGCCGCGCTCGTTGCGCTGCTCCCGCTGGCCGCCTCGGCTCAATCCGCGGAGCCGGAGGTCCAAGTCCGTCGCGTTTCCGCGAACGAACATTCACCCGTCGCCGAAGACGAGCCGTCCGTCATGGGAGCTGACGAGTTTTACCTGCTGCGCGGCAAGGTCCCTTTCGTGGATGAGGTCGCCGTCATTCGGATCTCTTTCAAGGGCAAATGGCACAAGTCGGCCGACTATCTTGCGCGGGAGAAAGCGGCCTCCTTGGGCGCTAACGGACTCGTCCTCGTGGAGTCCGTCGGCCGCGAGGATCTGCCAGGCGCGATCAGGAGCTACCGGGCCTTCAGGCTGAGCGACTCCTTCGGGAGAGCCGTCTATATGAAGCCGGCGGAGGAGGGGCCTCGCGCCAAGCCGACCGAGGCGGCCGCGAGCCCCGCCGAGGCGCCCAAGCCCGTTGATGTCGCGGCGGCCTCGCCGCCGGCCCCGCGCCGCGAGCATCGTCATTTCGAGTGGGTCTGGGCGCATGACGCCTCCGTGCTCTCCCATCGCCTGGGCTTCGACGCGGCCAGCGCGAGCCGGGGCGAGCGGGAGCAGTTGAAGCTGTACGTCCGGGAGAACTTCCCGGCCGCGGGATACGGAAAGCTGGCCAAGGCGCTGGCCGCGAGCCAAAAGGTCGTGCTGGATTTCGTGAAGGGGAAGGTCGAATGAGGAGCGCGGCCCTCCTAGGCGTCCTGCTCTGCGCCGCCTCCCGGGCGCGGGGCCAGTACCCGCCCGAGGTGGAGGTCGTCCCGATCCTCAAGGAGAAGCGTCCTCATCTGCTCGCCTCGCAGGTGGCCGTCGCCGACTGCTACGCGAGCGGCCTGTCCGGCGCTCAGAGGGAGGAGGTGGCGTCGGTGAAGGTCACCGTCCGCGGCCCCTGGGAACGGAGCGCGCGGCATCTGGCCGCCGAGAAGGCCGCGGAGCTCGGGGCCAACTGCCTTCTCGTCGTGTCCTCCTACGGGAAGGACAACGCCGAGTATCCCGTTCACCGTTCCTACAAGGCGTTCCGGGTCACAGTGCCCTACGGCCCGTGGCGCGTCCCGGCGTCGGCCGAGAGCCTCGCGTCCGCTATGGCCGCCGCGGCGATGCCCGCCTTCCCGATGCCGAAGCTCAAGGCGCCGGTCATCGAGAAAAAGCCCGCCGTCGCGCACGGCGACCACCTCAGCCGCGCCATGGGCAAGGCCGTCTACTTCCACGAGGTCGTGTTGGACTTCTCCCGGACCGACCCGGCGACCTGGGCGGACGTAGCCCAAGACGTGCGCGAGTATTTCGGCGAGGCGGAGGCGGAAAAGCTGGCCCGGCTAGTCGAGGCGGGCAAGGCGGTCCGGATCGACCTGAGGACGGGCACGGTGTCGGGGCTATGAACCGGCATAGAACGGGGCGAGCGGCCGCGACGACCGGCGTGCTGTGCCTGACGCTGCTCGGGTGCGATGTCGCGCCGCGCATCAAAGAGGATAAAGCGTGGGGCGATCCTCAGACTCGTTGGCGGCGATCGAGAAACGGCTTCGTCGTTGTTTTCGAGGCGATCCCCCGGACGCCGGTTCGGGGGCAGGAAACTGATGTTCTGATCTCCATTCATGACGAGTCCAAGGAGCCTCCCCAGCCGGTCTTGGATGCGAAGATCGTGGGGATCGTCGTGATGCCGAGCATGCCGGGGCATGTTCGCGAACTGGAGTTGAAATCCGGCCTGGGAGCGGCCGCGCCGGGTATCTACCGGGCGCGCTCGAACTTCGACACCAAAGGGGAATGGCTGGCGAAATTGCTGATACTGCTGTCCTCCGGCGAGAAGATAAGGAACGTCGAGTTCCCGATCGAGGTCCGCTGATGGCTGCGGAAGGCATGGACCGGGGCGCTTTGGCGAGGATAGAGGTCGTCTATCCCGACGGGAGAACCAAGATCCTCCCTCTGGATTTCCCCAGCGTTTTCAATAGACCGCAATGGCTCGGAATCAACATGTGCGAATGCGGCGCAAGCATCCGGTACGCCTGGGATGAGGCGCATACTCGTCGAGAGGCCGTCTGTCCGGCATGCGGCATTGTTTTCGTCGTCAAGAAGCCCGTTCAGGAGAAATCATGAGCGATCGTCACGTGCTGAGCTCGTTCTTTCCTCTTCGCTACGAGTGTCCCGTCTGGGCGACCAGCGCCGCCCTTACGGCGGGGTTCTTCGCGCTCGAGGCGGCGCTCCACGGCCGGCGCCCGGGGGCGGGCGAAGCGCCGTTCTGGGATGCCGTCAGTATCCTGGGCTACGCCGTCTACCTCGTTCCGCTGGTTTTGAGCGAGACGAAGACGGAAGCCGGGGCCCTACGGCGACTGCTCATGGCCTTTACGGCTCTTCTTCTCGTCGGATTCGCTCTAGCATTGCTTCCCTTGGAGCAGCTCGGGCTCGACGCCGCGCCATGCTTGCAGGTCGCGGGAATGACGCTCGTCGTCTTCTTCTGCGCACGCCGCGGCCAGGCTGTGGCCAGCGCCGCCGGACTCGCGCTGGCCGCGACGACGGCCGTGGCGATGGCGGCGACGCAGCGGCATGCTTTCGCCGATTTTGCGGCAGGCACCGCTTTGGGCTGGGCCGCGGCGGCCTTCGCCGATTGGCGGGACCTGGCGTTCCTACAGAGGGACGATCCCTGGAGCGCGTTGCGTCACGAGTTCGGGGAACTGCGTAACCTGCTGGCAGGCAACCGCCGCGCGCTCTGGGACAGCTCCTACGCCTGCGGCCACTGGGACTTCCTGGACTCGATGGAGCAGCGCCCGCGGCACTACGCGATCGCGGGCTTCCTGGCCGACCGGCTCCCGCGCGAAAGCGGGCGCGTCCTGGACGCGGGCTGCGGGCTGGCCACTCTCTATCCGCTCCTGCGCGGGCGCGCGACCGAGTACGTCGGTCTCGACCTTTCCGCCGAGGCCCTCAAGAAAGCGGCAGCGGCCTACGGGGCGGAGCCCGGCGTCAGTTTCGCGCACGAGGCGTTCGAGAAGTTCAAGGACCGCGGGTTCGACGCGCTCGTGCTCAACGAGGTGCTCTATTATTATCCTCTGTCGGAGATCGAAAGTGTCTTCTCCCACGCCCTTTCGCGTCTGCGTCCGGGCGGCGCGCTCGTCGTCTCCATGAACCGAAACTTCAAGGCGCGGCTGATCTGGCGCAGGCTGGAAGGGATAGCGCCGGCCGAGCAGGGCATCCGCGTCCACAACCTGCGGACCGGCAGCTACTGGACGGTCAAGGTCTACCGTCGTCCGGAAACATCGGAAGCATCTTAAGGGAGTCCCCATGAAGCGATCATCGTTGAAGCTCCACATCACCGGCATGGACTGCGCCGAGGAAGTCTCCGTCTTGCGTCGCGAGATCGGACCGCTAGTGGGGGGCGAAGACAAGCTGTCCTTCGACCTGTTGAGCGGAACGATGACGGTGGCGGCGACGTTCGGCGACAAAGAGGCTCTCATCGCGAAGGTCGCGAAGACGGGCATGCGCGCGCATCCCGCCGATGAAGAGCCCGGCTCGGAGGAGCACGGGACCAACCGCGGGCGCGGCGCCCTGACGCTCGTCAGCGGCTTGGCGACCGCCTCCGCCTTTGCCGCGCATGCCTGGCTGGCCGGAGACATAGGGGCGGCCGTCGGCACCGAGGGCCTGGGGCAGGTCCACGCGTTGCCCGCGATCACGAAGGTCCTTTACAGCGTCGCCGTCGCCGCCGGCGTCTGGACGGTACTTCCCAAGGCCTGGTTCGCCCTCAAGAGCCGCCGGCCGGACATGAACCTACTGATGACCATCGCCGTCGCCGGCGCCGTGGGGATCGGCGAGTGGTTCGAGGCGGCCACGGTGTCGTTCCTGTTCTCCCTATCGCTTCTCCTGGAGTCGTGGAGCATCGCGCGAGCGCGCCGCGCCGTCGCCGCGCTCATGAGCTTGACCCCCGAAACGGCGCGGGTGCGGCTTCCCGACGGAAGCTGGAAGGAGGTCCCTTCGAAAGAGGCGGTTCCGGGAACGACGTTCTTGGTCAAGCCCGGCGAGCGGATTGCCCTGGACGGGACGGTCGTCCAGGGAGCGAGCGGGGTCAATCAAGCTCCCATCACCGGGGAGAGCATGCCGGTCTCGAAGGAGCCCGGCGCGACCGTCTTCGCCGGCACCATCAACGGCAACGGCTCTCTCGAGGTCCGCTCGACCAAGGCGGCGGGGGACACGACCCTCGCCCACATCATCAAAATGGTGGGCGCGGCTCAGGGGCAGCGCGCGCCTTCCGAGCAGTGGGTGGAGAAGTTCGCTCGCGTCTATACGCCCGTGGTCTTCGTCGCTGCGTTGTTGATGCTCCTGCCGCCGATGCTCTCCGACGCCTCCTGGGAGGCCTGGATCTACCGCTCGCTGACTTTGCTCGTGATCGGCTGCCCCTGCGCGCTGGTGATTTCGACGCCGGTCAGCGTCGTGGCCGGGCTTGCCGCGGCAGCGAAGAACGGCGTGCTTGTGAAGGGCGGTATGTATCTCGAACTGCCGGCCAGGCTGCGCGCGATAGCGGTCGATAAGACGGGGACGTTGACGGAGGGCCGTCCCGCCGTCGTCGAAGTAGTCGCGCTCAATGGCCACACTGAGACGGAGCTGCTTTCGATCGCCGCCGCCCTCGAATCCCATAGCGAACACCCGCTCGCAAAGGCCGTCTTGGACTATGCGCGCGCCAAGAGCGTCTCGCCGGGCACGGTCTCCTCGTTCAAGATCATTCCCGGCAAAGGCGCCTCGGGGATCGTCGGAGGCAAGCCCTATTGGATCGGCTCGCATCGTTATCTTGAGGAAAAGCGGGAGGAAACGCAGGATGTCCACGCGAAGCTGGAAGGCCTCGCTCGGGCGGGACGCTCGGTCATAGTCATAGGGGACGACGCGCACATCTGCGGTATGCTCGCCGTGGCGGACAAACTGCGTGCCGACGCGGCCGACTCCGTCGCAAGGATCAAGCAGGCGGGCGTCGAGCGCATCGTCATGCTGACCGGAGACAACCGCGCGACGGCTGACGCCGTGGCCGCGCAGACCGGCGTGGATGATGTCCGCGCCGAGCTGCTGCCGGAGGACAAGGTCAAGGCCGTCGAGGAACTGGTCGCGCGCTATCAGACCGTCGCGATGCTCGGCGACGGGGTCAACGACGCCCCCGCGATGGCCCGGGCGTCTCTTGGAATCGCCATGGGAGCGGCGGGAAGCGACGCGGCCATAGAGACCGCGGACGTGGCGCTCATGTCCGACGATCTGGGGAAGATCGCCTGGCTCATCGAGCATTCCCGAAGAGTCCTCCGCGTGATCCGGCAAAACGTGTCGGCTTCGCTCATCGTCAAGGCGATTTTCGTCGTACTGACCCTGCTCGGACGCGCGAGCCTATGGAGCGCCATCGCGGCGGATATGGGCGTGTCGCTATTGGTCATCTTCAACGCCCTGCGCCTGCTACGATGAGCGGTGGATGCCGGAATCTTCCAACCTCATGCTAGGAACGTGGGCCCAGGGCGCCGCGAGTCTTGGCCAACAAGGCCTTGGCCAGGAAGGGCAGCGGTCTGACGAGCCGCACGGCGGCCTCGGCGGCGTCGGGACGCATCAGCACGGCTTGGAGCGCGCGCCCCGCGCGGAGCCGCACGGAGAAGCGTCCGCGCCATAGTTCGTCCCAGCGCCCCGGCAGCTCCTCGCCGTCGACGCGCTCCATGAGATCAGCGAGCAGCACGGCCGACTCCAGGGCCATCGCCTGCCCGTCGCCGCATAGGGGCGCGATCATGCCGGCGGCGTCTCCGATAAAGAGAATGGAGCCCGAGCTCGGCGCCTTCGCCGTGAACGCGAGCTGCGCCGCGGCGAGCGGCTCGCCGTCCGGCCGCAAGGCCTCGATCCGTCCGCGCAGGCTGGGACTGAGGCGGGCCAGGAAGGCGGACCCCTCGCGGCGGACGGCCGCTCCGGCGGACGAGAATACGCGCTCCTCGGCCAAGAGGCATACGTTCACGGCGCCTCCGTCGACCACGCTCACGCCGCAGTAGCCTCCGCTGAAGAGATGGATCTCGACCACGCCGCGAAGCTCCGCGGCGACCGCGTCTGCTCCGGGCAGGAAAAAGTGGCTGCGTTTGTAGCCCGCGAAAGGCGAGCGCGGGCGCGGGGCGCCGAGCCCGCTGCTGCGTCCGTAGGCCGCGACGACTCGATTGGCGAGCAGGACGCTCTTCGCGCGCGTGCCGTCGGGCATGGTCCGCGCGATCTCAAGCCGCACGCCGCCGTCGGCTTGATCCATGCGCGTGACGGCCGCGCCCTCGAAGCCCCTCGCTCCGCTGCGCTGCGCGTGACGGAACAGCGCCTCGTCGAGCGCGAGCCGGCTGATGCCCAGCGCCGGCGCGCCGAGGGCGATCTCGATCCTCCGCCCGGAGGGGGAGAAGAAGCGGGCGCCCGTGATCGCCGCGGGGCGCAGCGCGCTCACCGCGTCGAGGCACCCGATCCGCTCGGATGCGACTGCGCCTCCATGGATAAAAACTCGCCGCAGAGTTTTCGGCGCGGGAAGCGGTCGCGCTCGAGAAGCACCGGCCGCCGGCCCGCTCGCGCGAGCAGCGCGGCCAGCGCGCTCCCGGCCGGGCCGCCGCCGACGATCGCCACGGAGCAGCGATCGGGAAGGCTCAACGCGGCACCGTCATCTGCCAGCGGAAGGCCCAGCGCCAGCGGATGTCCGGCTTGGGCGTCCCGGCCCGGCGGCACAGGTTCTCGAGCTCGGCCCTCCGGAAGCCGCGCAGCACGGACAGCGGCGCGTCATGTCGGATGAGGCGGTCGCGCGAGAGCGCGGCCGTGAGCGCCTTGATTCCATGATACGCCAGCGGGTGGCGATGGAGATCGTTGACGGCGACGCCGAGCCGGGCCCGCGCGTGCATCGTCTTGAGCGCGCGCGCCGCCAGGTCTCCGGGGCAATGGTGGAGCATGAGGCCCGCGTGGACGACGTCGTACTCGTCGCCCGAGTCGGGCGCGAAGAGGTCGTCCTGCGCGAAGGTTAGCCCGGGCCGGTGCCGCTCCGAGGCCAGGCGCACCGTCGCCGCGGACAGGTCGATGCCGTGCACTTCGGCCGCGATGCCCCGCCTCCCGGCCCAGTCCAGCATAACGGAGGCCGCCTCCCCGTCGCCGCAGCCCGCGTCGAGGATCCTCAGGCGCTTGGTCCCGGGCGGGGTCAGGAGGTCCAGGGCGCCGAGCGTGGCGGCGTGCCCGCCGAGGCGGCGGTTGATGAACGCGAGCTCCCGGAAGGTCGAGCGCAGCTCCTCCACGGACGCGCCGTCGGCGTCCATCAGCTCCAGCTCGTCGCTGCGCCGGCGGAAATCAACGGGCGTCATCGCGGCGGCAGGAAGAGCGCGCCTTCCATCGTCAGCCCGGGACCGAAGCCGAGCGCGGCGAGCGGCCCCGCGCCGCCGCGCGCGAGCTCGCGCTCGAGCACGAAGAAGATGGTCGCGCTCGACATGTTGCCGCAGTCGGCCAGCACCCCGCGCGAGGAGCGCGTCGCATCGTCGTCGAGGCCGAGCGCGTCGGCGAGCGCCGCGACGATGCGGCGCCCTCCTGGATGCGGCGCCCAACGCGAGACCTCGCCGCGCGAGAGCCCCGCGTGCGCCAGAAGCTCGGCGGCGAAGGCGGGCGCGTGCGCCCGGATCGTCTCGGGCACGCGGCGGTCGAGGCTCATCTCGAAGCCCGTGTCGCCGATGCGCCACGACATCTGACCTTGGCTGCCCGGCGCCGCGCGCCCGTGCATGACGGCCAGGTCGGCCAAGCCTCCGCGGCGTGCGCCGGGAGCCGCGAAGACGGCGGCGGCTGCCCCGTCGGCGAACAGGCTGTTCGCGACGAGGAACTCCGCCAGGAGGCGCTTCTGGAAATGAAGAGAGCACAGCTCGACGGACACGACGAGCACGACGGCCTCCGGGTCGGCCGCGACGAAGGCTCGCGCCAGCCTCATGGCGCTGAAGCCGGCGTAGCATCCCATGAAGCCGACTTGCGCGCGCTGGACGTCGTCGCGTAGCCCAAGGCGGGCGATCAGCAGGAGGTCCGGGCCCGGAGCGAAGAAGCCCGTGCAGGTCGTGAGTATGAGGTGAGTGACCTCGCCCGGCGCGAAGCCGGAGTTCGCGAGGGCCGAGCGGGCCGCGGACTCGGCGAGAGGAGGGCTCTCGCGCTCGTACGCCTCCATGCGCCGCGCGGTGCTCGGGAACGGCTCCAGGGCGCGGTCTTTCGGGTAGAACTCGAAGCGGGCGGGATCGTTCGTCGCGTAATCCGTCAGGACGCTGTGTCGCCGCTCGATGCCGGACGAGGAGTAGAGCCGCTCGATGAACGGCTCCGCGCGCGCCCCTTCCTCGCCGAAGGACGCGCGCGCCGTCGCGGTCATGAAGCGCATGACCGCCTGCTGGGAGGACGAGGTCGCGGGCAGAGCCGTGCCCAGGCCATAGAGGCGCGCGCGGGAAGTCGGGGGAGACATGCTATAGGATACGACTTGTCGCCGGCCAGGTGCAGAAGAATGCCCCTGTAGAACCATGGCGTTCTCCGAGACGAAGGGAGAGCCCTGCGACTTCCTGATTCCGCCTACGAGACGGAAGCCGTCGTTGCCGACTCCTCGACAATGGTCGCCGGACCAGTTACAATGTATGCATGTTTGCGCATACATGCTATCGAGGCGCTCGATGAAGCTCTTCGCCGAGGCGTTCCAGTCCCTTGCCGATGAGACGCGTCTGAGGATCTTGCGGCTACTGACCGATGGCGGCAAGGCGCTGTGCGTGTGCGAACTGGTCGACGCCCTCGAAGTGCCGCAGCACAACGTGTCGAGGCACCTCGCCGTCCTAAGACGTTCCGGGCTTCTGACGGAAAAGAAGGAGGGCCGCTGGGTCTACTACGACGTCGTTCGAAACCCGGACGCCTTCCTTCGCCACCTCCTCACCGCGGCGCGAGCCGTCGCCGACGCCGCCCTGGAAAAGGACAAGCGCGAGCTCGCCAAGCGCTTCAAGATCCGCGAGGGCGGCAAATGCCTCAAGGGCATCCAGAAGGCCGGGCTCTCCTCCCGCTGAATGCGGCCCGCGCTGTTTGCCCTGCTCGCTCTGCCCTCCCTGGCCGCCGGAGCCGGCCTTCAGCTCTCCGGAGGCTTGGACGGCCGGCTGCGGGTGCGCAGCGGCGACACAAAAGCCGTCCTGGAAGGAGCGTTCTTCAATGCCAGGAAGGTGTTCAAGGATGAGCAAGGGGACCGCGTGATTGCGGTGGCTCAGTTGGACGCGGACGACAACTTCGAGCGGATCAGGCCCTACCAGACCTACCTCCAATACAAAGGCGCTCTCGGCCGCTGGAATCTGCGCGCCGGGCATTACATTCTTCCCTTCGGCCTGCTGGCCTACTATGACACCGAGCGCCTGCTGCTTCAGACGATCGAATACACGAACCTCGGCATCAAGCTCGATACAGGCGTGCAAGCGCTGGGCTACTGGCGTTCTTGGGATTATGCGGTTTCGGTCAGCGAGGGCGTCGGCAACCGGCGATTTACCGATGTCGACGGCGACAAGATCGTCAGCGGCCGGATCGGGTGGTCGAGCGACGACACGCGAATCGGCCTGTCCGCGATCGCGGGAGACGTCCTGCTGGCGGAGCAAGTCACGCGCGCCTTCACGATCCGGCGTACGCGAAGGGCGGCGCTCGACGCCTCGATTCCCTGGGAGCGCTGGACGGCACGGGCCGAGCTGTCGGGAGGCGCCGATGACGGGCGCGACGTGGGCGGCGGGTTCCTCGGGCTGGACGCGGCCCTGCATCCGGACGTCGAGGCGAACATGAAGTATTCCCATTGGGAGCGTGGCGCGCAGGCCGCCGACAGCGCCGGCGCCGGACTCTCTTATCGCGTCCGGCCCGGACTCTTCCTGAGGATCGCCGACGAGCAGGAGTTCCAAGGACAACGGTCAAATACTCTATCGGCTCAGGTCTACTATGAATTCTCAAAAACGCTGTTTTAGCGCGCTGGCTGTCGTCGCGCTGCTCGCGTCCTCGGCGGCGGCGGACGTCTGCGTTTGGCGAGACCCCGACCGCGCCATGTCGCGCCTGTTTCCCGCCGCTCGGGACTACAAGACCGTCGACATCAAGATCGGCGCTGACGCCCTGGCTCGGATCGAGAAGCGCCTGGGGAGGCCGCTCGACCCCGGCGAGAGAGTCGACTGGATCTACTATGCGATCACCGGGAAGAAAGGCGAGTTGCTTGGGCATGTCTTGACGGACGCCGAGCGCGGGGAATACGGCGCGATCGAGCTGGTCATGGGCGTCGATCCGGCCGGCAAGACGACGTCGCTCTACGTGCAGCGCGCGCGCGAGCGCGACAAGGTCTTCAAGTCCAAAGGCTTCCTGGCGCGGTTCGTCGGCAAGACGGCGGCTGATCTGGCGAGTCTGGGCGAGGACATCGAGGGCGCACGTTCGACCGCGACCGAGCAGGTCGCGTTCGGCGTCCGCAAGATGCTGATCATGTATGACGAATTGAGAGGAGATAGATGATGAGAAGCCTTCCATTGATGGCGGCGGCGGCGCTCAGCGTGGCCCTTCTCTGGGGCTGCGGCGAAAAGCAGGCTGAAAGTCGGGCTAAGGAGACGCCCGAGACGGCGGCATCGGGGGCCAAGGCGCCGGCTTCGGCTAAGCCCGTGAAGATCGCGGAATTGCTCCGCGATCCCAAGGCTTACGCGGGCAAGGACGTGACGGTGAACGGCACCTTCAGCGGGGTCTGCTGCGAGACCGACTGGTTCTTGAAGGACGGCATGGACACGATCGAGGTGTACTCGACCAAGATTTGCCCCATGCCGTCCAAGTCCAAGGTCCGCTCGAAGGTGACGGTGGTCGGAACGGTCATGGTCCGGGGCGATCATCCGGCGCTCACGTCCAAGGAGCTGCGCTTCGAATGACCATCACCGGGCTGGCCGTTCGGAACCTGGGGCGGCATCGGGTCAGGACGCTGCTGACCGCCCTTGGCGTGGCGCTCGCCTCCGGGACGCTCTTCTCGATCCTTTCTTTCGATGCGGGATACAAGAAGTCGCTCCAGGAGGAGGTGGCGGGCACCGGCATCCACCTCTTCGTCTCGACCGAGGGCTGTCCGCTGGAGGCCGCCTCGCTGATCATCCACGGCGGGGAAATCCCCAAGTTCCTGCGCATGGAGAGACTTCAGCAGATCAAGAACACCGAGGGCGTCAAAGAAGCCGCCGGGTTCCTGATATTCTCGCTCCCGACGCCGGACGGCTCGAAGGTGGACCTCTTCTACGGCATCACCGACGACGTGCCCAAGCTCAAACCGAACTGGAAAGTGAGGGGGGGCTGGTTTAAGGACGAGGACTCCATCATCCTCGGCTCGGAGGTCGCCCGCATCGAAAAGCGCGATGTCGGCGACAAAGTCTTCATCGAGACCCTCGACAAGGAGTTCA
The DNA here is from genome assembly GCA_965283875.1 of uncultured Elusimicrobia bacterium. Lineage (GTDB taxonomy): Bacteria > Elusimicrobiota > Elusimicrobia > UBA1565 > UBA9628 > GWA2-66-18. The sequence goes on from CBDIQC010000001.1 coordinate 2,128,457, forward strand.
AGGTAGCCGGCGTCCTTGAGCGCACGTTCGGCCAGGACGACGGTTTTTATTACCTGCCGATGAAGGTCGCGCAGAGGCACTTCAAGAAGGAAGGGAAGCTCACCGCGGTGGGCGTGCGGCTCTTCGACCTGTCCCAGCTCACGGCGGTCAAGAGCAAGCTCGAATCGCTGCCCGAGGTCTACGTCGTTCCCGCTGAAGACATGAGCAACCGCATCTTGGAGCTTGTGGGCGGCACGAAAGCCCTCATGTACGCCGTGCTCGTCATCGCGCTGATCGTCAGCACGCTCGGCCTGCTCAACACGATCCTGATGGCCGCCTTCGAGCGGCAGCGGGAGTTCGGCTACCTGCGCTGCGTCGGCGCCGACCGGCTGGATCTGGTCCGCCTCATCGTCACGGAGACGCTCGTTCTCTGCGCGGCGGGCGCCGCCGCCGGCGTCCTGATCGGCTTCGTCCTCTCGAGCGGCGTCGAAAGCTGGATTCGAGGCTTTCTTCCCTACGTCCCAGCCGGCAAGCTGCTGAGGCCCGATGCCGCGATCACGGCCGCCACTATGGCCGTCGTCGTGGCCCTGGGCGCCTTGGCCGGAGCCTATCCGGCGATCCGGGCATCCAAGGCGTCCCCCATGGAGGCGATGCGCAATGACTGACCTGATCGACATACGGGACGTCGCCAAGGTCTATCGGCGCGGCGCCGAAGAGGTCCACGCGCTGCGGGGCGTCTCGGTCCGAATCGCCCAAGGCGAGTTCGTGGCCGTCGTCGGCCCGTCGGGCTCGGGAAAAACGACCCTTCTTCAGATCATCGGCTGCATGGACCGGCCGACGTCCGGCTCAGTGCGGATTGGCGGCGCCGAGACGAGCGGGCTTGACGATCGCGCGATGACGGCGCTTCGCAGGGACGCTATCGGCTTCGTCTTTCAGCAGTTCTTCCTGCTGCCTTCGCTCACGGCTGCCGAGAACGTCATGCTGCCGACGGTCTTTAATCCGCGGCGCGCCCAAAAACGGGACGCACGAGAACTGCTTGGCCTAGTCGATCTCGAGGACCGGATGCAGCACCGAATAGCCGAGCTCTCCGGCGGACAGATGCAGCGCGTCGCTATCGCCCGGGCTCTGGTGAACCGACCGCAGATTCTTTTGGCGGATGAGCCCACCGGCAACCTGGACTCCGAAAACGCGGCGCACATCTTCCGGCTGTTCCAGGAACTCAAGGCCTCCGGCGTGACGGTCGTCGTTGTGACGCATAACTTGGACCTGGCTGAAAAAGCCGACCGCATCCTGCGGATCAAGGATGGGCGCGTCACCGGCTGAACGTCGAATGAGCGACGCGACGTTCGGTTTCATAGCGCATGGGCCGGCAGACAAAGCGTTGCTAAACCGGCGCATGAAGGTCTTGAAAGCCTAGGTGGCAGCGATGCTCGGAGCGCCGGCAGTCCGCTTCCCCAGCTTCCATAGGAAAGCCGACAGGGCGAGAACCGCCAGTTGGATCAGGAGGGTCTCCGCGGTGGGATAGACGCCGATCAGGTCCAGGCGCAGCCGCGCGGGTCCGCTCGTGACCGTGACAAGGCCGGCTTCCTGAAGCGAATGGATGCCCTTACCCGCGATCATGAACGCGAGGGCCACCATGAGCCCGGAGCTGGCAGTGAAGACCTTGCGGATGGGCAGCTTCGCGCTGTAGCGGACCAAGGCGAAAGAGGCCGCCAGCACCAGCAGCATTCCCGCCGCCGCCCCCGCGCCGGCCGAGCTGCGCGCCGCGCCCTCGGCGTCGAGGATCACCGCGCGAAGGAACAGGACCGTCTCGAAGGCCTCGCGGAACACGGCCGCGAACGAGATCGCGGCCAGCCCGAACAGGCGCTTGTCCGCCAGCGCCTCCTTGACCTGCCCTTCGATGAACGCCTTCCAGCGGGAGATCTCCGTGCGGCTGTGCAGCCAGAACCCCACGTAGAGGAGCACGACCACGGCCGAGAGCGAGACAAAGCCTTCCATGAGTTCTCGGCTCGCGCCGCTCAGGCTGATCAGCCAACCCGAGAAGAACCATGCGGCTACGCCCACGCCGACGGCGGCGAGCCAACCGCCGTGAATCCACGCGACCGCGGCGGATCGGGGAGACGCGCGAACGACGGCCAGGAGCGCGATCACGATGAGGGCCGCCTCGAAGCCTTCACGGACGATGACTCCCATCGCGGCGAGAAAGCTCATCCACGGCGACATCGTCTCGTGAGAGAGAAGGGTCGCCGCCCGGTCGATCGCCTGCCGGACGGCGTCGTAACGGGACGAGAGCTCGGCCGCGGGCCGCTTGGCCTCGATCCCGGAGCGCACGGCCGCCATGCTGTCCTCGAGCTCCACGACCAACTCCGCGCTCGCGGCCTTCAAGCGCGGCTCGACCGGCTCGACGCCCTCGAGGTAGGAGCGCAGCGACAACGCCTTCGCGGCGTGGTAGTCCCCGGCTTGAACCTTCGTCCACGACTCATCGAGGAGAGTCCTGGCGTTCGCGAGGCTAGCGCCTCCGTCCCCGCCGCCGCTTCCGCCGTCGCCGGCGCGCCACGCCGCCAAGCGCTTGTCCTTATCCTCGTCCGAGCCGGTCATCTCCCGCCGCAACTCATCGTCCGAGGACGATGCAAGCTTGGCAAGGGAGATGGCCGGGACCTCTCCCGTCGCCGCCTTCCGCGCCTTCTCATGCCGAAGTGAGCTCAGATAGAAGGCCAGCTCCCAAACCTCTTGGTCGGATAAATCCTCCCAAGCGGTCATCAAGGTGCCCGGCACTCCGGAGCGAATGGTGTTGAAGGCCTGGAAAGGAGACACGCCGTTCATCTTCGGGGACATGAAGTTCGTCGGATGAGGATGGAGGTCCGCCGCCAAGGGACCGTCGCCCCGTCCCGTCAGTCCGTGGCACGATACGCAGTTCTTCACGAACGTCGCGCGGCCCTTGGCGAGGACGGGCCAGGAATCCGGCGCCATCGCCATGCCCGTCAAGGCGATCACCTCGCGTTTGGCGGCGAGCGCGGCCTTCGCCACTTGAACCGGTTCCGCCTTCGCTAGGAGCAGCTTGCGCAGAGTTTGGATTTTTGCGACGGGCCCACCTGCTTTCGCCGCTCCAGGGATGGGTTTGGCCGCTTCGAGCGCTGCCCTGGCGAATTCCAACTGCTCTTTGTACTCCGATTCGCTGAGAACCTTGCCGCCCGAGACGACCGCGGGATAGTCGGTGGCGATGTAGTCGAGGAGATTGACGACCAGGCGCGCTTCGCCGTCGCTCTTGGCGGCGACGGTGGTAGCAAGAAGAACGCACAGCAAGGAGGCGCGAGCGAGGCGGATCATCGGCCCAATTCTAGCAAATGAGCCTCACTTATTGAAATGCAGTATCAATAAGTGGGCGTATCGTTTCGTGATATTCAACGCCTTGCGACTGCTCGGCGACCTGCCTTTGCCGCCCGCCGAATTTGGTAGCCTCGACTCATGGCACATGCGGCGACGGATCCCCTCCGCTCCCTGATCACCCGCTGGCGCGAGGACGCCGGCGGCACCTACCGGACGTGGTTCCTGTGGGAGGAGCGCCTCAAGAACTTCCGTTCGATCCGGACCGGACTGCAGCAGGTGATGCAGGAGATCGAGGACGGCGGCTTCGGCACCGCCTACAAGGGCTCCTCGCTCGAGGCTGTCGTCGGCTCGATCGTCGAGCAACGGCAGATGTTCAAGGGAGCCGATCACGCCTTCCTCTGGAAGCCGAAGCTGCGGATTCCCGACATCTACGAGAGCCCCGAGAACCAGCGGGCCTTCGGCCGATTTTTGAGGACTTGCGCCTGCGCCAACAACGAGAAGGCGTTGATCGAGGCGATCCAGCAGCTCGACGCGCGGCGCATCAAGGGCCTCGGGCCGGCGGCGGCCAACTTGATGTACTTCCTGCATCCGACGCTCATGCCGCCCTTCAACACCTCGATCGTGAGGGGCTACAACGCGCTCGCCGGCGCCTCGGCCAAGCTTGGCAAGTGGCCGGACTACCTGGCGATGCGCGACGGCTTCCTCCGGCTGACGGAGCAGTTCCGGGACCTGCTGTCGAACGACCTGGGAGCCGTGGCCGGCCTGGCGTTCGACGTCGGCTCCGGCCGCTGGGCCGCCCCGCCGCGGGAGGGCGACGCGGCGGCGATGGCGGAATGGGAAAAGGACCTGGCCCGTGTCCGCGAGGCGAGCGCGCTCGCGCGCAAGGCGCAGGAGAAGGCGCTCGCGGGCGACCGCACGCACACCCAGCTCCAAGCCTGGCTGCGCGACTTGGGCAAGGCCCTCGGCTTCACGGTCTGGGTGGCGGCCAACGACCGCGGCCGCGCGTGGGACGGCGGCCTTCTGGGGGAGGGCTGCCTGGAGTGCCTGCCGCCCCAGGCCGAGCAGCCCGCCTCCGCCGACAGGGTCCGCCTCATCGACGTGATCTGGTTCGGCCGCGACGGCAAGGCCGCCGCCGCCTTCGAGGTCGAGCATACGACGAGCATCGAGTCGGGCATCATGCGCCTGCTCGATCTGGCCCACGGCGCCCAGCCGGCGCTCGCCTGCGGCCTGTTCATCGTCGCGCCGGACGACCGGGAGGATGACGTGCGCCGGCAGCTCCGACGGCCGGCCTTCCGCCAGGTCTCCGCTCTCGGCGTCCGCTACCTCCCCTACAGCGAGCTGGATAAGAACCGCGAGGCGATGGCGCGCTTCGGCGAGGGGTTGAAGGCGATCGAGGCGGTCTCACGGGTGCTCGTCTGAAGATTTCCGAGTGCCATTCTCCCACCGCCCTTCCGGCGCTTTCGGACTGCTCGCGTCCGTCGCGCCGCTCCCCGCGCGCCCGCCGAGTTATTGAGATTGCATTTCAATAAGAGTTGTGCTAGAGTTTTCTTATTAAGACTCGATCTCAATAAGGGCCGGGTCCAGGAGCCGGGATCATGGAGTCGATGTTCAAGAAGTTGGCGCTGCTGGGCGACGTGTGGGTGCTGTGGCTGCTCGTCGCGGCGAGCGTCGTCTCGCTGGGCGTAATCTTTGAGCGCTGGCGAGCCTTCCGCCGCGAGCGCTGCGACTTCGCCCGCCTGCTCGACGGTTTGGCCGAACGCTTCGAGCGCGGCGACTCGGCCGGCGCGCGCCAACTTGCCCAGTCGACCTCGGGCGTCGAGGCGCGCGTGGCGCTCGCGGGCTTGGCGAACTTCTCCAAAGGCCCGGCGTCGGTCGAGGAGGCGATGACCTCGCGCCTCGTCATCGAGCGCAGCGCGCTCGAGGAGAACCTCATCGTGCTGGGCACGCTCGGCAATAACGCGCCGTTCATCGGCCTGTTCGGCACGGTGCTCGGCATCATCAAGGCCTTCAATGACCTGGCCGTCTCCGGCGGCTCGGGCGTGGCGGTGGTCATGTCGGGCGTCTCCTCGGCGCTCGTCGCGACCGCCTTCGGCATCCTCGTCGCGATCCCCGCGGTGGTGGCCAACAACTACTTCCAGACACGCCTGCGCCGCATCGTCTCCAACGCGCAGAGCCTGGCGCACATGTTCCAGGTCTACCTGCGCGACCAGGCGCCGCGCGCGGCGTCGCGGCCCGCGCCGTTGGAGCGGGTCCTATCGTGAACGCCGAACTCGAGGCCGACGGCACGGTCACGGGCATCAACGTGACCCCGCTCGTCGACATCATGCTCGTCCTGCTGATCGTCTTCATGGTCACGGCGCGGTTCGTCCAGGAGTCGGGCGTGGCGGTCAACCTGCCCAAGGCGAGCGCGGGCGACACCGCGGCGACGGCGGACCTCTTGGTCGCGCTCGGCCGCGACGAGCGCGTCAGCCTGGCGGGGCGCGAACTCGACCTGTCCGCGCTGGGGCCGCTGCTCGAGGCCGAGGCGAAGGCCAACCCGGGCGTACGCGTCTCCTTGGCGGCCGATGAGGACCTTCCTTATAAATCGGTCGTCACGGCCCTCGACGCGATCAAGCGCGCGGGCGTCACCCGCGTCGCCCTGGCGGCGCGCCGGTGAGCCTCCTGGCCCAGCCGCTGTTCTCGGGCACGCTCGCCTCGACGGCCGTGCACGCGGGCGTCGCGGCGGGCCTTTACGGCTGGCTGGCCCTCTCCGAGCCCGCGCCCATCGTGGCCGAGCTCGACCTCACGATGTCGGCGATCTTGGCCGCCCCGCCCAACGCGGGCGGCGGACGCGGCGCCAAGCGCGCGCCGGAGTGGACCGACCGCCTGGTCGCCAAGCCTGCCGTCGAGGCGCCGAAGACGGCTGAGGAGGCGCGCCGCGAGGACGCGACGCCCTCCGACTGCGCCGGGCCGTGCCCGGACCAGGCCCTCATCGGCAAGGGCTGGGGCGGGGGGAGCGGCGAGGGCGACGGCCAGTTCGTCCCGGCCGAGACCGCCGCGCGCCAGCCGCGCTGGCTGCGCCACTTCATCACATCGAGCGACTATCCGCTCCTGGCGCGCCGCGAGGGCAAGGACGGGCGGGTCGTCTTGTCCGTGCTCATCGACCGCGAGGGCCGCGTCGTGGACGCGCGCCTGCTCGAGGGCGCCTACGATGCGCTCAACGCGGCCGCCCTGCGCGGCGTGCGCCGCGCCGTTTTCAGCCCCGCCTACGACGCCGACGGACGGCCGGTCGCCTCGCGGCTGACCTTGCCGATCCGATTCGAGCTGAGATGACGGGCCGATTTTGTAGGAAAGGAGGACGCATGATCGTCCGTAGAACGAGGAAGCAGGCCGCGGCGCTGGCAGCGGCGGCCGTGGCCCTGTCCGGCATCGCGCCGGCGGCGAGGGCCCAGCAGGCGTCGTCGTACCCGGAGGTGGTCGTCGTGGGCAGCGCCGAGAACCTCTCGAAGCTGCCGGGAAGCGCCCATACGCTCGACAAGAAGACGATGGAGAGCGGCCGGCCGTTTACTATCAACGAGATCCTGCGCAAGATCCCGGGCCTCACTGTGCGCGACGAGGAAGGCTTCGGCCTGCGCCCGAACCTGGGCATGCGCGGCCTCAACCCCACGCGTTCGACGAAGATCACCATGCTCGAGGACGGCGTGCCCGCGGCCTACGCGCCCTACGGCGACAACGCGAGCTACTACCACCCGCCGATCGACCGCTTCGAGCGCGTCGAGGTCCTCAAGGGCGCCGGGCAGATCCGCTTCGGCCCGCAGACCATCGGCGGCGTCGTGAACTACATCACGCCCCAGCCCACCGAGGAGTTCGGCGGCTTCGCCTCGCTGACCGGCGGCAACCGCGACTACTTCGACGGCAAACTGCGCATCGCGGGCAAGCGCGCGCTGTTCGACTACACGCGCAAGCAGGGGCAGGGAGCGCGAGACAACACGCACTCCTACCTCAACGACGCCAGCGCGAAGTTCGTGCTGCCGCTAGGCGGGAGCCAGTCGCTGACGCTCAAGGCCAACGCTTACAGCGAGGACTCGGTGGTCACCTACAGCGGCGTGACCGAGGCGGAGCTGCGCAACTTCGGCTTCCGCTACAACCCGTTCCGCAACGACCGCTTCGAGGGCCGCCGCTACGCGGGTTCGGCCTTGCATGAGGCGCTGGCCGGCCCGTTCAAGCTGGCGACGAGCCTGTACTACTCGTGGTTCAGCCGCGACTGGTGGCGCCAGTCGAGCACGACGACCGACGCGCAGGGAGCCGTCGCCGCGGCGCGCGCAACCGGCACGGCGATCGATGTGAACGCGATCAACTCGGTCCAGGGCCGCCTGCGCGACTATGAGACCTACGGCGTCGACTCGCGCGCGAGCCTGTCCTACGACTTCCTTGGCGACCGCAGCGAGGTCGAGGCCGGGGTCAAGGTCCACTACGAGAACCAGGACCGACGGCAGGTCAACGCGACTTCGCCGACGGGCCGCACTGGGACCCTCGCCGAGGACAACGAGCGCAAGACGCGCGCGCACTCGGCCTTCGCCCTCAACCGCTTCGTCCACGGGAAGTGGGCGCTCATCGCGGGCCTGCGCTATGAGCAGATCGACTCGGAGCGCATCAATCGCCTCACCGGAGGCCGCGGCGCCGACTCGCTCGGCCGCCTCATCCCGGCGGCGGGCGTCACCTGGAACCCGGCCGAGCCGGTCACGGTGTTCGCGGGCGTGCACCGCGGCTTCGCGCCGCCCCGCACCGAGGACATCATCGGCGGATCGGGCACGGCGACCGAGGTGGAGCCCGAGGACTCTGTCAACTACGAGCTCGGCGCGCGCGGGCGCGTCGGAGAGAACGGAAGCTGCGAGGTGGCCTACTTCCGCAACGACTTCCGCCGCCTCATCGCGGTGGGCTCGATCGCGGGCGGCTCGACGCCGCTGGCGCAGGGCAAGGCCTTGTTCCAAGGCGTCGAGGCGGGGGGGCGCTACGCTCATCCCGGAACGGGACTCTACGGTCGCGCGGCCTATACCTGGCTTCCCACGGCCGAGCAGACGACCGCGTTCACCCAGGTCGTCGGTGGGGCGGTGGTGGCGGGCAGCGCCGCGGGGCGGCGCCAGCCGTACGCGCCGGAGCACATGCTCACCGCGGCGCTGGGCGGCGAGCGCGGCGGCTTCGACGCGAGCTTGGAGTCCGTGTTCGTCGGCGAACAGTTCGCCAACTTCTCAAACACGCGCGTCGCCTCCGCCGACGGCCAGAGCGGCACGGTCGCGGCCTACGTGATCTGGAACGCCGCGATCAACTACGAGTTCAAGCCCTGGGCCACGACTGTATTCGTCACGGTGAAGAATCTCTTCGATCGCGAGTACATCGTCGACCGCACGCGCGGCATCCTCGTCGGGAGCCCGCGCCTCGTCCAGGGCGGAGTGAAGTACTCGTTCTAGCCGGCCTAGATTTGCGAGGAGACGTCATATCGATTCAAGTCCTTGATATCCCCCGCCGCGTCTGCTATGCTGTCGGCGATGATTGGGTTCGGGCTGATTGCGGCGCTCCTCGCGGCCAGTTGGTCGCCGCTCGTACATTGCGTGGCGACCGCGCGAACTTCAGAGGTCGTGGCCTCCTGTCACGAAAGCACGCCGCCCAAGCCCGTCAAAGCGCCGATGTCGGATTGCGCGGCCATGGCATGCTGCCAGGCGGTCGTGCTCCCGGCCGCGATCGCAATTCCCGCTCCCGAGTCCGCCCTCCCGGCGCTCGTCGCCGTCGCGACCTTGATCCTCGTTCCGCCGGCGCCTCCGGCGGAGTTCGCTCCCGCCGCGTCGCCCGGTCCTCCGGGCGTCCTCCTCGCCGTCTCCCGCCTCGGCCGCGCGCCTCCCGTCGCCTGAGCCCGGTTCGAACGAAGCCGCGTTAGCGCGGCCCGCTCGGGCGCAATCGTCGTTCGTTTCGTCGTTCCCTCGTTCGTCCAGGGGAACCGAAACGGCAAGTGCGGATTTATCGCGAAACAGGAGCCGCGTCATGAGGTCAATGCAACTTCTTCTCGCCGTCGCTTTAGGGATGGCGCTCGCCTCGCTGGCGGCGGCGCACGAGGGGCCCATGAAGCCTTCCGGCAGCGAGGAGAAGGCCCCGATGACGATGCCGATGGACGACGCCGCGGTGCAGCCGCCGAGGCCTGCCGTCGGCGAATTGACGGTTCTGCGCATGCATCTCACGCAGTCCGAATATTTGCACGTCTTGATCCACCCTTTCCCTATATTGGCCATGGCGCTCGCGGCACCCCTGCTGCTGTTCGCGCTGGCGGTGCACAGCCGCGGGGCGAAGGAGGCGGGTCTCGTTCTGATCATGCTGGCCGCGTTGGGGGCGTTGGCCACGGTCAAGCTCGGGCAGAAGGCCTACGACCGCGTCTATAGCGGGATCGAGCTCGAGTCCCAACAATGGGCCGACGTTCACATGGAGCGCGCCGAGAGCGCGCAGTGGGCGTTTTATCTGACGGGACTTCTTGCGATGCTCGCGCTCGCGGCGAGCCGGCGCAGGCCCGACTGGGACAAGCCCGCGACGCTCGGAGCTGTGTCGGCCGCGCTGCTCTGCTCCGCGCTCGGCGGTTGGATCGCGCATGCTGGGGGCCAGGTCCGGCATTCGGAATTTCGACTGGGGCCGCCCGTGCATAACGCCATGCCGATGAAGGAATCGCATGGGCAGACGAAGCCATAGGAGCTATATGAGGAATTTTCTTTCCAGATCGGTCGCCGGGCTCGCCGCGTTGGCGCTCACTAGCTGCGCCTCGCCCTCGCCGAAAAAGGCCTACGCCGATGTCGAAAAGACGGCCCGCGAGAGGCTGTCCGCGCAGCTGCGTCTAGACGGCGCGCGCGGCGACCTGGCGGTCAAGGAAAGAACCAAGACGCTCCTGACGGAGGGACCGCTCACGGCGGACAAGGCGGTCGAACTGACCTTGCTCAACAATCCCTCGCTCGGCGCCGGCGCGCAGGAGATCGCCGTCGCGCGCGCCGAGTTCGCGCAGGCCGGCATCCTCGAGAATCCGCGTCTTCACTATGGCCTCCGCAGGTCCCCAGACGGCGCGACAGGCTACGAGTGGTCGGCGACGATGAGCTTCATGGACCTCGTCGTCCTGCCTCTGCGCCGCAAGGCGGGGGCCGCCCGCTACGAGCAGGCGCGCCTGCGCGTCAGCCATGACGTGCTCAGCCTCGCCGCCGAGGTCAAGGCGGCCTTCTACGCGGCGCAGGCTGCGCGCCGGCACCTCGCGCTGAGCCGGACCGCCTATGAGAGCTTCGAGGCGGCGGCCGAGCTGCTCGACCGCCAGCGCAAGGAGGGAAACATAAACGCGCTCGAGCACGCGCGCGAGAAAGCCGAGGCCGAACGGGCCGCCGTCGAGCTGGCCCGCGCCGAGGCCGAGGCCGAGCAGGCGTCGGAGCGGCTCTCGGCGCTCATGGGCGTGCAGGACAGGGCGCCCTGGACGCCGGAAGAAACGCCCGCCGATCCCTCCCCGGCCGAGCCGCCCCTGGCCGAGCTCGAGGAAGCCGCCCTGCGCTTGCGCTGGGACCTCGACGCGGCGCGCAAGGAGCCCGGCATCCTCAAGCGGGAGCTGACGCTGAACCGATTCGGCATGTTCGGTGCGATCACCGCGGGCGTCGACGCGGAAAAGGATTTCGGCGGCGAAAAGGGCCTGGGTCCCTCGATCGAGCTCAGCGTGCCGCTCTTCGACCGCACGCAGGCCTCATCCGCCCGCATCAAGGCCGAGCTGCGCCGCAGCGCGCTGACCGTCGCGGCGCTGGAGAACCAGGTGCGGCTTGAAGTGCGGGTAGCGCGCAGCCGTCTCGGCGCCGCGCGCAAGGCGGCCGAGCGCTACAAGGGCGCGCTGGTCCCGCTGAGCCGACGTGTCGCCGCCGAGACGCTCAAGCATTACAACTTCATGCTGCTCGGCGTCTACGACGTCCTGCGCACGCGGCGCGACGAGTTCGAGAGGCAAAGCGAATACATAGACGCGCTGCGCGACTATTGGACGGCCTGGGCCGAGCTCGAGCGCGCGCTCGGCGGCAAGATCCCTCAGGAGTTGGCCTCTGCGCCTGCCGATCAGCAAGAAGGGATGAAGGCCGCACCCGAGAAGCCCGCGGAACCGGAACCCAAGACCGAGCCGTCGCAGCAGCAGCATCATCACTGACATGAGCGTCAAACCTAGGAGAACATCATGATCCGCGGAAAACTACAGCTCGCAGCGCTGGCGTTGCTCGGGTGCTTCTCGCCCGCCTGGGGCGCCGCCCAGTACACCCCTGTCTTCACGCCCAACGGCTCCACGCTTCCTTGGAAGATGGAGAACGGCGTCAAGGTGTTCCGGCTCACGGTCAATCCGTGCAAGCACGAGGTGGCACCCGGAATGACGGTCGACGCCTGGTGCTACAACGGCGTGACCCCCGGACCCACGATCGAGGCCGTCGAGGGCGATCGCGTCCGCATCCTCGTGAAGAACGAGCTGCCCGAGGGCACGGCCGTCCATTGGCACGGCCTGATCCTGCCCAGCGGCATGGACGGCGTCTCCGGCCTCAACCAGCGCAGCATCACGCCTGGCGAGACCTTCGCCTACGAGTTCACGCTGCGCCAGCACGGCACCCAGATGTACCACTCCCACGGCGACGAGATGGTCCAGATCGGCATGGGCACGATGGGCATGTTCATCATACATCCGCGCGAGCGCAAGCCGAAGATCGACCGCGACTACTCGCTCTTCCTGAGCGAGTGGTTCGTCGAGCCCGGCAGCTCCAAGCCCAACGTGAACATCATGACCGACTTCAACCTGTTCACGTTCAACAGCCGCGCCTTCCCGGGGACCGCTCCGATGGTCGCGCGTCCCGGCGAGCGCGTGCGCATCCGCATCGGCAGCGTCGCGCAGGACTGCCATCCCATCCACATGCACGGCCACACGTTCAACATCGTAGCCACCGACGGCGGGGACATCCCGAAGTCCGCGCAGTGGCCGGAGACGACCGTCGTCGTCTGCCCCGGCCAGACACGGGACTTCGAGTTCACCGCGATCGCTGGCGACTGGGCCATCCACTGCCACAAGCGTCACCATCCCATGAATGCGATGGGCCATGATATCCCGAACATGCTGGGCGTGAGCCAGAAGGGCGTCGAAAAGAAGATCCGCAAGATCGAGCCGGGCTACATGGCCATGGGCGAGACGGGGATGGACGAGATGATGGAAATGGGGATGGCCGGCCCCGAGAACACTTTGCCGATGATGGGCGGCGACGGCCCCTTCGGGCATATCGGCATGGGCGGCATGTTCTCGCTCGTCAAGGTCCACGACGACATGCCGCGCTTCGCGACTCAAGAGGAGTACGCGAAGGCCATCAAAGGGCCATTGGACGGCGGCTGGTACAGAAATCCTTCCGGAACGGTAGCCGAGTCGATCACGGGAAAGAAGCCCAAGAAATCCGCCGCGGGCGGCCACGGCGGCATGAAGATGGACGAGAAGGAAGAAGGCAAGATGGAGGGCATGGACCACTCCAAGATGAACATGGGCGAGGGCTCCCAACCGCCCGCCGAGAAGGCCGCGTCCGAGGCCAAGACGCTCTATCGCTGCCCGATGGGGCACGTCAAGCATCAAGAGAAGCCGGGCGACTGTCCGATCTGCGGCATGAAGCTCAAGCCAGAGACGCCTGAGGATCTTAAGGAAGACGCCGAGGAAGAGGAAGAGGAGAAGAAAAAATGAAAATGAAGACATCCGTTCATGTCGCCGCGGTACTGGCCCTCGCTGTGAGCGGCGCGGTCTGGGCGCACGAGGGCGAGAAGCATGACACCGCGGAAAGCAAGGGCGCCGTGAAAGTGACGATGACGGGCGAGATCGTCGACATGGCCTGCTACTCGGCGCATGAAGGCAAGGGGGCCAAGCACGCGGCCTGCGCGAAGGAGTGCGCCTTGGGCGGCGCGCCGATCGGCCTCCTCACGGAGGACGGCAAGGTCTACCTGCTGCTCGAGAACCATGACAAGCCGAAGCTCAAGAAGCCCTACAAGGAGGCGCGCGGGAAGGTCGCCGAGACGGTGACCATCATGGGCGACCGCTACGACCGCGGCGGCGTGCCGGCGATCGTGGTCAATATGGTCATGACCGGGAAAGAGGCGAAGTAGGTGACGCCGCCTCCGCTGTATCTGCTGCATCCGGCGGCCGTCCATTTCCCGATCGCATTGCTGACCGTGGGATGGGTCGCCGGCGTCCTGGGCCGCCGCCGCGAGACGGCGGCCCAGGCGGCCTCGTGGCTGCTGTGGGTCGGGACGGTCTCGGCCTGGGCGGCGCTGGGACTGGGCTTGCTCGCGGAGAAGACCGCGCCGCACGTTCCGTCGGCGTGGGAGACGTTGAACCTGCACGAGACGCTCGGTTGGTGGACGGTCGGGTTGTTCACCGCCCTTTCCCTGTGGCGGTGGCGCCTTGGCCGCAAGGCCGAGGTTTATTTCCTGGCGGCCTGGCTCGCCGCGTGCGGCGTTCTGCTGGCGACGGGCTACCAGGGCGGAGAATTGGTTTTCACTCATAGCATGGGGGTCGCGACCGAATGAAAACGAAGATCATCGCAGTGCTGGGTCGTCTGAACGATGGAGGAATTCAAATGCACAAGAAACTCATGTTGATCGCCGCCCTGGCGGCGGGTCTCGGTGTTCGCGTCATGGCTCATGAAGGCGAGCATTCGAACGAGCAGCAGCAGACGGAGCATCAAGGGGAGAAACCCGAGCATAAGGCTGGCGGGCACAAGGCGGACGAGAACAAGGCAGGCGAGCACAAAGACCATAAGGCCGCGAAGCACCATGACGCGAAGGCTAAAAAGGCGTCGAAGAAGAAGAGCAAAAAGGCCAAGACGGAAAAGCCGCATAGCGAGGCGCCCGCCGCAGCGCCGATGAAATAGCGTCCACGATGAGGAACCGTCCCTTTCGTCGCCCCGGCGAAGGCCGTAAAGGAGAAAATATGAAGAACGTATTTATGTCGGTCGGACTGCTTCTTGCCGCGACTTGCGCGGTCTCGGCGGAACCGGCCGCGAAGCCCCCGAGCGGCGAAGCCGCCGTTCTGGCGACGGTGTCCGCGTACCGCTCGGCCATCGCCGAGGGGAGCCTGGACAAGCTCGGCTCCGTCGTGGAGCCGGAACTGACCGTGCTGGAGGGCATGCACCTCAACCGGGGCTGGGCCGACTACCGCGACAACCACATCGGCCCGGAGATGAAGGAGTGGAAAGCTTTTCGCGTCGCGGACCCGTCGGTCATCGACGTCTCGGTCGCGGGAGACTGGGCCTACGCCGTGAGTCGGGCGACCTACACGATCGTCCTGCCCGCGAAAACGGTGGTCCTGGAGTCGGCCGAGACCTTCGTGCTTCGTCGTCGCGACGGCTCCTGGCGGGTACGGCACGTCCACTCCTCGTCCCGGAAGCTACGTGAGGAAAAGCCGTGACCTACGCGTTCTTTCCGCTCCGCTACGAACGCCCGGTCTGGGCGACCGGGGCCGCCCTGACGGCGGGGTTCTTCGCCCTCGAGGCGCTGCTGCACGCGCGGCACTCGGAGGCGAGCGCGGCGTCGTTATGGGACGCGATCTACGCCTTGGGTTACTCCGTCTACCTCGTTCCCCTCGCCGTGAGCGCGACAAAAACGGAAGCCGGGGCCCTACGGCGTTTGCTCATGGCATTTACGGCTCTTCTCCTGGCTGGATTCGTCCTGGCGCTGGTTCCCTGGGAGCGGCTCGGCCTCGACGCCGCGCCATGCATACAGGTCGCGGGAATGACGCTCGTCATCCTCTTCTGCGCGCGGCGCGGCCAGACGACGGCCGTCGCGGCGGGACTGGCGCTGGCCGCGGCGACCGTGCTGGCGATGGCGGCGACCGGGAAGCACGCGTTCGCCGACCTATTGGCGGGAGCCGCGATGGGGTGCGCGGCCGCGGCCTTCGCGGATTGGCGCGACCTGGCGTTTCTTCATCGGGACGACCCTTGGAGCGCCCTGCGCCACGAATTCGGGGAGATGCGTAATCTTCTGGCCGACAACCAACGCGCGGTCTGGGACAGCTCCTACGCCGAGGGACACTGGGACTTTTTGGACTCGACCGACCAACGACCGCGGCATTACGCGATCGCGGGTTTATTGGCCGACCGGCTTCCGCGCGAAGGCGGACGCGTCCTGGACGCCGGCTGTGGATTGGCCACGCTCTATCCGCTCCTGCGCGGGCGCGCGTCCGAGTACGTCGGTCTCGACCTCTCGGACGAGGCCCTCAAGAAAGCGGCGGCGGCTTACGGGGCGGAGCCCGGCGTCAGTTTCGCGCACGCGGCGTTCGAGAGTTTCAAGGGCCACGGGTTCGACGCGCTCGTGCTCAACGAGGTGCTCTACTATTATCCTCTGTCGGAGATCGAAAAGGTCTTCGCCCACGCCCTTTCGCGGCTTCGTCCTGGCGGCGTACTCGTCGTCTCCATGAACCGAAACCTCAAGGCCCGGCTGATCTGGCGCAGGCTGGAAGGGGTCGCGCCGGCCGAACAGGGTATTCGCGTCCACAACCTGCGGACCGGCAGCTACTGGACGATCAAGGTCTACCGTCGTCCGGAAACTTCGGAGGTCAAAGCATGAACATGAGAAAGCGTGTCGTCATGACGTTCGTGGTGATGGCCGTCGGCGGCGCGCTGGGCACGGCGCTGGTGTCGTGGCTGCCGGCGAAGCTGGCGGGGAGGGTGGAGGACAGGAGCTTGGTCTGCATGGTCAACGACAAGGTGCTGGGTCGGCCGCAACTGCCGGTCATCGTCGGCGACAAGACCTATTACGGCTGCTGCGCCGGCTGCGTCGGCCGGCTCAACAATGACCGAAAGGCGCGCGTCGCCGCGGACCCGGTCACCGGCCGCGACGTCGACAAGTCCGAGGCCGTGATCCTCGAAGGCGAGCGCGGGGAGGCCCTCTATTTCGAGAGCGAGGAAACGGCGCGGCGGTATCGTGGGCGCGCGGCTCTCAAGAGCTGATCGTTGAGCCTCAGGTTCGACGGAAGGAGACGATAGATGGGGAAGTCCCGGCGTTCCGACGCCTGGTTGCCGTGGGTATTCGGAGCGCTTGTGCTGGCGCTTTTCGGGGGCTTCGGCACGTTCTTCTTCCGCCGGGCAGCGAAGTCGGTCGCGCGCTCCTCGCCGGAACACAAGCGCCGGTTTCAGGATCGATTTCCGGGCCTGCCTGAGAGGACGCTGCCGGCGGACGCGATCGAGCGGGTCCGGACGACGGCCAACCGTGAGGACTGCCCGTGCGGCTGCGGCTATACGGTCGCATCGTGCCTGAACAACGATCCAAAATGCCCGATGCGCAAGAGGAACCTGGACCGGGTCGCCGCCTTGGCGCGAGAGGCCGGCGGCGAAGCGGGGAGGATTAAGTGAAACGCCGTCACGCTCAATCGGGCGTACAAAAACACGTGATCGCCCGCGCACTGCAAAAGGAGCAAATCGCAACGACTATCGCCATGGCCGTGGTCCTAACATTCGGCTTATATTTCACCGACCAGTACATGGCCGTCCAACTCGCCCAGGGAACGGGGTTTTGGACTCCGGCATCGGCATGGGACAAGCTCGTGCCTTTCGCTCCAGGCTGGATATGGGTCTACCTCCTATATTTCCCGCTCTGTTTCCTGCCGCTGCTTTTCAGGGAAGTCCTCGGCGATCTAGTGCTCTTCCGCAGGACGGCCGCCGGGTTCGCGATCCAGTTCGCCATCGCACTGGCATTCTTTTGGCTTCTGCCATCCCGCATGATACGGCCACACTTCAATCCGCAAGGAATCAGCGAGCAGGTGCTATTCATGTTCTACCGGATCGATCCTGGCTTCAACATATTCCCAAGCCTGCACGTCGCCAACGTGACCTTTGTCGCTTGCCTGGCGGGACGATTGACTGGACCGTTATGGACGCTCTTCGTCTGGATTCTCTGCGGCCTTATCGCGGCCTCCACCGTTCTTGTCAAACAACACTGCCTCCTGGATCTGCCGGCGGGTTTTTTAGTGGGCGCGGCAAGTTACTCGTTGGCTTTTTCCAAGCGCTTTGCCACTTCGATCAATTCCAAGCGCCATGTTACTGAAAGGAGGATAGCTTATGGTCACTCGCCTGATCCCGGCCGTCGCGGACTATGATAAAGAAAGTTCTTTCTTAAGGAAAATGATCCTGGCGGCATTATTCGCGCTGGCGGTCTTTCCCGCGGCGGCATGGGCGCACGGCGGCGGCGCCGCTCCCGGCCACGCGGAACCGCGGCAGAGCGACCCGGCGGCGGAGAGGCGCGACGCGGAAAGCGACCGGCGCGCGCGCATCGAGTCTCTTCAGACTAAAATAGACAAGCTCGACGAGAAGCTCGAGAATCCAAAGTTGTCGGCAAAGAAGCGCGCCAAGCTCGAGAAGAAGCTCAAAAATCTCTTGGACGAGAAAAACAAGCTGCTGGAGGAATCACGTTGACCGCGGCGAGCCTATCGCCTCTCTCGGCCTCCGACTTCTTCCCGCTGAGATACCGGCATGCGGCCTGGGCTCCTTTCCTAGCCTTGACCGCGGCGGCTTTAAATCTGGAAAGGACCCTTTCCGCCGCGCCCGGCGCGCTGTGGGAGGGCCTGGGTCATCTGAGCTGCCTCTTCCTCCTACTGCCGCCGATAGTGCCGGCCGCCAGGAACCGGGACGGATATCTGCGCCGCGTCATGATCGGCTATTCGATGCTTCTCCTGGCTTGGCTGCTCGCGGACATGCTGGCGCCGGGCTTCAAAGCCGCCGGCTTGGCGCCCAGCCTCTGCGCCGCCGGCGTCTTGCTCGCCATCCTTGGGGCCTGGAGACTTCCTGGGGCTTTCCAGTTTTCGCTGCTCTGCGCGATTCTCGCGTCGCTCATCGCTGCCTTGGCGTCCGGCAAGCAGCAATGGGCTGGGGTAGCCCTCGGGCTCCTCGCGGGCGGCCTCGGCCATCGTTTGGTCTTTGCCCACGCTATGGATTTCCTGGACAACCCTCGTCCCTGGCAGTTCGGCTTCAACGAGTTCCGCGCCCTGTTCATCGAGAACCGCAGGGACTACTGGGAGGACAACTATGCGGCGGGAAACTGGAGATTTCTCGAGTCGGACAACGAGAAGCCCAGGCATTACGCGATCGCGGGGATCGTGCACGACCGGTTTCGCGAAGGAGCGGACGTGCTCGACGTCGGCTGCGGCTATGGGACCCTCTATCCGCTTCTAGGGACCCGGGCTTCCTCCTACATGGGAGTTGACCTCGCCCAAGTCCCGATTGACGAGTGCCGGGCGGTTTTCAAGGACGACCCCCGCTGCCGCTTCGAGGCCTGCTCTTTTGAGGATTTCCGTCCAAAGCGCAAATTCGACGTCGTGATCCTCAATGAAGTCCTCTATTATTTCCCCATCGGGGAGACCGAGGCGGTCTTCCGCCGGGCCATGAGCCTCTTAAAGGGCCCCGGGGGCGTCCTCATCATATCGACGGGTCTCAATCCCAAGGCGGCCTGGACGCGCCATAGGCTTTCACGCTTGGCCGTCCCCGCCTACAGCCAGATCGCGACCAACGCGGCAAGCGGCAGTTCATGGACCGTCAGCGTCTATCAGGAGTCCGGAAAGCGCTCATGAGGATGCGCTGGCTTTCCTGGCTGTGGTTGGCCTTGGGCCTGGCGCTGCTGGCTTGGCTGATGAAGGACATGGAGGTCCTTCAGACGGCGGAGGCCCTAGGCCGGATCGGCTGGCGGGTTCTGCTCCTGCTTCCGCTGGCCTTCCTGTGGATGGTTCCCAACACCATCGCTTGGAAATGCTCCTTCAAGGCCCCGGGGGCCGGCGTCCCCTTCACGAGGCTTTTGACCGCGCGGATCGCGGGCGAGTCGATCAACGACATCTTGCCCTCGAGCAATCTCGGGGGCGAGCCCGTCAAGGCCCTGCTCCTGAGCCCTGCGGTGACTCTCGCCGAGGCTCTGAGCTCCGTGACGGTCGCGAAGACGACCCAGACGCTTTCGATCGTGATCTTCATTCTGGGGGGGCTGGTCTTGGCCGCGCGGGACGCCAGCCTCCCCCCGGAGGTTGTCCTGACCGCGGCCGGGGTCGTCGCCGGGCTCGGCGGCGGCGCGGTCGTGCTGGCCCTGGGCTCATCCTCAGGGCTCTTGGGCAAGTGGACGCGCTGGGGCCTGCGTCTCTTTCCAAACGCCGAGTGGCTCAAATCCTCGACGGTCCATATCCTGGAAATGGACGCCAGCCTCTCGGCTTTTTATGAAAATGAGAAGGGACGCTTCGCGGCCTCGACGCTCTGGCACCTGCTGGGACTCATCGCCGGCTCGATCGAACTCTACGTGATTGCTCGCTTCCTGGGGTTCTCCCTCAACCTGAGAGAAGCCCTCATCATGGAAGTCGTGGCGACCCTCGCCGCCGTGGGGGGGTTCTTCATCCCCGGAAGCATCGGAGCCTTTGAGTACGGCCACCATTTGGCCGCCTCCATGCTGGGCCTGCCCCCCGGCTCGGGGGTGATTTTGAGCCTGGTCCGGCGGTTCCGGGAGTTGTTCTGGCTCCTGGCGGGACTGGCATTGCTCTACATGAGTTATCCCGCGGTTTGGAAGGGCCGCGCCCTCGACGGCGGCGACACGGCATGATCGCGAAAATCGTCGCTTCTTTCGGCATGCTCGTGCTGTTCACGACGGGATTCTTCGGACTCGACAATTTTCTCTGCGGGCGCAATTCCCATGACGTCTCCTGCGCCCTAGACCGCCGCGTACCGCTCAGGCCGGAATGGATCTGGGTCTATCTGTGGTATTACCCGCTTTGCTTCGCTCCGCTTTTTTTCCCGGGGCTGCTGGCCGACGACGGCGTTTACCTGAGGACGGCTGCGGGCTTCTGCATCCAGTTTCTCGCGGCATGGACGATCTTTTATCTCTACCCGACGCGCATCCCGAGGGAGCGGGTCGAAGGAGACTCTTCGAGCGCGCGAGCGGTGAGAGGCCTTTACGCGGTCGATTCCGGGTGCAACATCTTCCCCAGCCTTCATGTGGCCAACACGGTTTATGTCGCCTGTCTCGCGGCGCAATTCTTGCCCGCGCCGTTGAGCCTGCTTTTCTTCGCGGCGGCGGCGCTTGTCAGCGCCTCCACGGTGTTGATCAAGCAGCACTATTTGGCGGATATCCCTGCCGGGGTCGTGTTGGGATGGGGGGCATACGCGCTCGCGTTCTGATCCGCGGTCTGCGCCGCGCCACGAGTTTACGCCCGCGGTGCCGCACGATCTCGCATATCGGGTATAATAGACCTAGGTCGCGCGTGGGCCCTTTGGGCCCCGCCGCCAGGGGGGGCGCATGCAGGCCGCTGAATCCTTGCTCGAGCTGGTCGGACGCACGCCGCTGCTTCGCCTGAGCCCGTTCGAGTCTCCGGGGCTGCGGCTTTACGCCAAGCTCGAGGGCTTCAACCCCACCGGCAGCATCAAGGACCGCACGGCGCTCGCGCTAATCGAGGCGGCCGAGCGCTCGGGCGCGCTGCGGCGCGGCATGACGGTCGTCGAGGCGTCGAGCGGCAACACGGGCATCGGCCTCGCCATGGTCTGCCGGCTCAAGGGCTACCCGCTGCTCGTCGTGATGTCGCGCAAGGCCAGCGCCGAGCGCGTGGCGCTGCTGCGCGCCTACGGAGCGCGGCTCGTCCTGACCTCCCGGGAGGGCGGCGCCGATGAGGCGCGGCGCGTCGCCGACAACATCGCGGCGGAGGATCCCCGGACGCGCTGCCGCGTTTCCCAGCACAGCTCGCTCGACAACGTCGCGATGCACGAGGCGACGACCGGGAGGGAGATCGTAGACCAGGCTCCGGGGCCGATCGACTATTTCGTAGCCGGGCTGGGGACCGGAGGGACGGTCATGGGCGTTTCGCGCGCGCTGCGCAAGGCCTACCCCGGCGTCCGCGTCGTCGGCGTGCAGCCCGCCGATGCGTTCAGCCGGCAGGAGGGGCTGCGCAACATCGATAAGACGCGCGTCCCCGAGATCCTGGACCGCGGCGCGCTCAACGAGGTCGTCGACGTGAGCGACGAGGACGCCGCACGGACCGCGAGGGAGCTGCTGTCGCGCTGCGGGCTCTTCTGCGGGGTGAGCTCGGGCTCCGTCCTGCGCGCCGCGCTGGACCTCGCCGAGCGCGGCGTTCGCGGCGACCTCGTCATGGTCTTCCCTGACCGCGGCGAGAAGTACCTGTCCACGGACGCCTTCCGCTGCGAGGAGGAGCCCGAGCTTGCCCGCCCTGCTTGACCGGGCGCCCGCGGTGAGCGAGGCGCTGATCTCGGGCCGTCGAGCGGCGACGGGAATGGCGTTCGTGGCCGCCTACGCGGCCTGCACGGCCGCCATGAGCATGATGATCAAGTCCGCGGACGCGGGCTTCTCCGTGTGGCAGATCGGCTTCCTGCGCAGCGCCGTGGGCCTCGTCCCGTTGGCGGCGATCCTCGCGCGAAGAGGGGAGCCCTTCGGCAGCGCGGGCTGGAGAATGCTGTGCCTGCGCGGCCTGTGGGGGCTCGCGGCGATGGTCTGCTACTTCGCGGCGCTGCGGAGGATCCCGCTCGCTGACGCCGCCGTGCTCAACTTCTGCGCGCCCGCCTTCACCGCCGGCCTCGCCGCGCTGGTGCTGGGAGAGAAGTTGGAGGCGCGCGCCGCCGCCTGGCTCGGCTTGGCCTCGGCCGGGCTCTGGCTCGGGCTCAAGCCGAGTTGGAGCGGCTCGGCGGCGGGCTACGCCGTGGGCCTGGGCGCCGGGCTCTTCTCGGCCGCCGCATTCGTGACGGTCAAGGCGATGGCCGGCCGCGAGTCGCCGTGGCGTATCGTCCTCTACTTCAACGCCGTCGCCGCGGCCTGCCTGCTGGCGTTGCTGCGGCGACTGGCGCGCGCCGACCCTGGCCCAGGCGGCCTGGCTCGTCGCCATTTCTTTGATTGGCACGGCGGGCCAAGTCTGCCTTACGCTTGGCTACGAGCGGGTGAAGGTCTCCACGGGCTCCACGGCCACCTTGCTCGCCTTCGTCTTCTCGGCGGCCGGCGGTTGGATTTTTTGGGGGGAGGGCCTGGGCGCGCGCAAGCTCGCGGGTATGGCGGCCGTCGCCGCGGCCGTCGCGGCGGCGGCCGCCGCGGAGAGACGAGGGCCTGTCGCCGGATGCCCGGCGGCGGTAAAAATTAGGACTTGAAGTTGCAACACGCCGGTGTTATAGTAACGGCGATGAACTTCGGTCGTCTCTTGCGCGGGGCGCTCATATTGCCCGCCGCCTTCTCTCTGGCGGCGCAGCCAGGCTTCGCCGCCAAGCCCGCGTTGCCGAAGGGCTGCTGCGACACGAGCTGTCCGACCGGCAAGCCGGCCAAGAGCGTCCCCAACTGCTGCCTGATCGGCGCCGTGCCGGACCGGGCAGCCGTCGCGGTGCCGGCGACGGACGCTCCCGTCTTCAGCGCGCTCCTGCCCGCGTCTCCAGAGCGGCCCGCCGATGCGGCCATCCATGCCGTCGCATCCGGAGCGGACCGTCCGTCCGCAGGCCGCGACGGCGGCGCATCCTCCGGCCTCTCGCCTCCCCGCCCCGCCTAGACGCGGGCCGCTACGGCCGGACGGACTCTCCTCCGCGCGCCCGCCGAGTCCGTCCGTCGACGGACGGGCGTCATGAAGTCGTCGCAGCCCACCCGGTGTTTTGGCAGAGTTGTTGCCTGTGTTCGCTAGACGTCGAGTTGTTGGGCAGAGGAAAGAATGAAATCGTTAGGCAAAGGAGTTGGGCGCATGCCTCATCCCGTTTCAGATCGGCTCGTGAGACTCTGGACGCGCGGCCGTGTCGTCTTGCTCGCGGCCGCGTTGCTGGCCGCAGCGCGGCCCGTATTCGCTCAGGCGGCGGGGGCCGTCTCCTCGGGCACGCTCACCTTGAACCAGGTGCTGGAGTCGGCCGAGCGCGACAACCCCGAGATCCTGGCGGCGCGCAAGCGCTGGCTGGCATTCCAAAAGAGAGTGGCTCAGGCCGCCACGCCGGACAAGCCGAGGCTCGACATCGAGAGGATGTACGTCCCGTCGGGCAAGAGCGTGCTCACCGGGGCCGACGAGAAGAGCCTGGCGATCACCCAGGAGATTCCGTTTCCCACCACGCTCTACCTGCGCGGCGCCGCTGCGGCCAAGGAAGCGGCCATGGCGGAGCAGGCCTATCGGGCCAAGGTCCGCGACGTGCTGGCCCGCACGCGCTCCGCCTACGCCATGCTCTATCTCGCCCACAAGAGCCTCGGCATCGTCGACGAGAACATCGAGCTCATGCGGCGCTTCTCCAAGGTCGCCGAGTCCAAATACACGGCCGGCCATGGCGCCCAGTCGGACGCGCTCAAGGCCCAGGTGGAGCTGACCAAGATGCTGAACATGGGCGTGATGCTGGCGCAGGACCGGGAGACCGCCGCGGCCATGCTGAGCGCGCTGCTCAATCGCGACGCGCGCGAGCCCCTGGGTCTCCCGGCCGAGCCGGCGCTCCCCAAGCCGGGGGAAAGTCTGGAGTCCGTCCACGCGCTGGCGCTGGCCGAGCGGCCCGAGTTGAAGGAGGCGCAGTTCAACGTGGAGCGCGCGGGCAAATCCCTGGCCGTCGCCCGCTCCGAGTTCCTCCCGGACATCATGCTGCAGTACCGGCAGCGCAACGACCCGATGCGGGGAAAGACGCGCGACGCCGTGCTGGGCCTCTCGCTGCCGCTCTGGTTCTGGAAGCCCGCGGCGATGGCGGCGGAGGCCAAGGCCGAGCGGGAGATGGCCGAGGCCGAGCTCGAGGGCATGAGGGCCATGACCTCCGCCGAGGTCAAGAGCGCGTGGATCCGGGCTCAGACCGCCGGGCGCCTGGCGGACATCTACCGCACGAGCGTCCTGCCGCAGGCCGACCAGGCCGTTCGCGTCGCCGAGGCGGGCTACCAGGCGAACAAGGCGAGCTTCCTGGACTTGTTGGACGCCCAGCGTTCGCTTCTTAATTTCAGGCTGGAGTATTACCAGTTCCTCGCCGACTACGAGCAGCGGACGGCGGAACTGGAGCGCGTCGTGGGGAGGGGACTGTGAGCATGAAGAAGAATTATCTCGCGTCGGCGGCGGCGCTCGCGCTGATTCTCGCTGCGGGTTGGGGCATCCGTGCCTATCGCGCGGCCCGCCTCCCGGGAAGTCATGGCGAGCATGCCGTCACGTATTACTGCCCGATGCACCCGACCTATACTTCGGATAAGCCGGGCGATTGCCCCATCTGCAACATGAAGCTCGTCCCAATGGAAAAGAGCGGCATGCCCGTGTCCTCGGGCAAGAAGATGTGCGTGCTCCACGACTGCAAGATGGCCGACTGCAAGATGGAACTCACCTTGAAGCCGGGGGAGACGGTCACGTGCCCCATCTGCGGCACCCATGTCGCCGAGGCCGCCGGGCCCGCCGCGGGCGCCGTCCTCTACTACCGTCACCCCATGCGTCCGGAGGTCACCTCCCCCACGCCCAAGAAGGACGAGATGGGCATGGATTACGTCCCCGTCTATGCCGAGGCGGCGGCGACGGAGGTGCCTGTCCCGGGACAGGCCACGACGCGCGTCTCTCCCGAGGGCCGCAAGCTTATCGGCATGAAGACGGAGGTCCTGCAGAGACGCGCCCTCGCCGCGACCGTGCGCGCCAGCGGCCGGGTGGCCTACGACCCCGACCTTTACAACGCGCTGGCCGAGTACCGGGAGGCGGTGCGGGCGCGTGACAAGGTCAAGGACAGCCCCTGGCCGGACGTGCTTGAGCGCTCCGAGGCGCTGTTGCGCGCGTCCTTCTTGAGGCTGCGTCAGCTTGGGCTCTCCGAGACGCAAATCGAGGAGTCGGGCCGGTCCGAAAAGTCGCCTACGAACCTGATCCTGGGCGGTTCCGGGAATTCGGTCTGGGTCTACGCCCAGATTTACGAATATGAGATCGACCTCGTCCGGCCCGGGCAGTCCGTGGAGATTAGCGCCCCGGCGTTCCGGGGACGCAAGTTCCACGGGACGGTCAAGGCCGTGGACCCCATCCTCTCCGCCGAGACTCGCTCGCTCAAGGTCCGCATCGAGGTCCCCAACCCCGAGAACCTGCTCAAGCTCGAGATGTTCGTCAACGCCCTGATCCAGGTCGACCTCGGGACGAGGCTGGCGCTGCCGGAATCCGCTCTCCTGGACACCGGGGAGCGGCAGCTCGTCTTCGTCGACCTCGGTGAGGGCCGCATCGAGCCCCGCGAGGTCCGCACAGGGCGCGAGGCCGGCGGTTACTACGAGCTTCTCTCCGGCGCGCGCGAGGGCGAGCGGGTGGTGACATCAGCCAATTTCCTCATCGATTCGGAATCGAAGCTCAAGTCCGCCGTCCCGGGCGGCAAGGACGGCAAGAAGCCGGCCGAAGCGAAAGCGGAGCACCGCCACTAAGCGAGGACCCCGATGATCGAAAAAACGATTGCATTCTGCGCGAAGAACAAGGTCATCGTCCTCGTCCTCGCCCTCTTCGGCGGGCTGGCGGGCTGGCACTACCTCAAGCTCGTCCCGCTCGACGCCATCCCCGACCTCTCCGACACCCAGGTCATCGTCTACTCGCGCTGGGACCGCAGTCCCGACATCATGGAGGACCAGGTCACTTATCCGATCGTGACCGCGATGCTGGGGGCGCCCAAGGTCAAGGCCATCCGCGGCTTTTCCGACTTCGGGTTCTCCTACGTCTACGTGGTCTTCGAGGACGGGACGGATATCTACTGGGCGCGCAGCCGCGTTCTCGAGTATCTCTCCAAGATCCAATCAAGGCTCCCCGAGGGCGTGAAGACCGAGTTGGGGCCCGACGCCACTGGCGTCGGTTGGGTCTTCCAGTACGCGCTGGTGGACAAGACCGGACAAAACGACCTGGCCCAGCTGCGTAGCTTCCAGGACTGGTACCTGCGCTACTGGCTGCAGTCCGTGCCCGGGGTCGCCGAGGTCGCCTCCATCGGCGGCTTCCAGAAGCAATATCAGGTCAACATAGACCCCAACGCCCTGACCGCCTACAACATCCCCTTGATGAAGGTCGTCGACGCCATCCGCGACGGCAACAACGACGTGGGCGGCCGCCTCGTCGAGTTCGCCGGCGCCGAGTACATGGTGCGCGGGCGCGGCTACGCCAAGTCGACGGAGGACATCGAGAAGATCGTGGTCGGCCGGGACATGAAAGGCACGCCGGTCCTGGTGAGGAATCTGGGCCAGGTGCAACTCGGCCCCGAGATACGCCGCGGCGTCACCGACCTCGACGGGGAGGGCAACGCCGTCGGCGGCATCGTGGTCATGCGCCACGGGGAGAACGCGCTCAACGTCATCAAGCGCGTGAAGGCCAAGCTCGAGGACGTCAAGCCCTCTTTGCCGCCCGGCGTCGAGGTCGTCACGACCTACGACCGCTCGGAGCTGATTAAAGAGGCGATGGGGACCGTCTCCGAGGCGCTCATCACCGAGATCGCCATCGTCTGCCTCGTCATCGTCATATTCCTGCTCCATTTCCCGAGCGCCCTGCTGACCATCACGACGCTTCCGCTCGCCACCTTGCTGAGCTTCATCCCGATGTACTTCCTGAAGGTGACCTCGAACATCATGTCCATGGGGGGCATCGCCGTGGCCGTGGGCGACATGGTGGACGCCTCGATCGTCATGGCCGAGAACGCGCACAAGAAGGTCGAGGAATGGGACAAGGGAGGCCGCAAGGGCGAGATCCAAACCGTCCTCATCCGGGCCATGCAGGAGGTCGGCCCGTCGGCGTTCTACTCGCTGATGATCCTCGCCGTGGCGTTCTTGCCCATCTTCGCCCTGCAGGACCAGGCCGGGCGCCTCTTCAAGCCGCTCGCCTACACGAAGAACCTCTCGCTGGCGATCGCGGCCATCCTGGCCGTGACCGTCGCCCCGGCGGTGCGCTTGTTCTTCACGCGGCTGGATCCATACGATTTCAAGCCGCGCTGGCTGGCCAAGCTCGCCACCGCGCTCTTCGTCGGCAAGCTGTACCCGGAGGAGGAGCACCCCATCAGCCGGCCCATGTTCCGGGTCTACGAGCCGGCCGTGGAGTGGGTGATCCGTTTCCGCAAGCAGGTGATCCTCGGCGCCATGGCGCTCGTCGCCGTCACCATTCCCGTTTACTTCCAACTCGGCTCCGAGTTCATGCCGCCGCTCTACGAGGGCACGGTGCTCTACATGCCCACGACCTTGCCGGGAATCTCGGTCACCGAGGCGCAGAAGTTGCTTGAGACCCAGGACCGGGTGCTCATGAGCTTCCCGGAGATCGAGCGCGTGTTCGGCAAGGCCGGCCGCGCCGAGACCTCCACCGACCCGGCGCCCTTCTCCATGATGGAGACGACCGTGATCCTCAAGCCCAAGGGCGAGTGGCGGCCGAAGCAGCGCTGGTACTCCTCATGGTTGCCCAAGTTCGCCCAGGCTCCTTTTAGAATGATCTGGCCGGACCGCATCTCGTACGAGGAACTGCTCGCCGAGATGGACCAGGCCCTGCGCTTCCCCGGCATGACCAACGCCTGGACCATGCCGATCAAGGCGCGCATCGACATGCTCACGACCGGCGTGCGCACTCCCATCGGTATCAAGGTCTTCGGTCCGGACCTCAAAGAGATCGAGAGGTTGGGGACCGAGCTCGAGGCGATCGTCAAGGACCTCCCGGGCACCCGCAGCGTCTACGCCGAGCGCACGGCGGGCGGCTACTTTCTCGACTTCGACCTCAACCGCGACCAGCTCGCGCGCTACGGGCTGACGATCAAGGAAGCCGAGATGGTCATCATGTCCGCCGTGGGTGGCGAGCCCATCACCACGACCGTGGAGGGGCGGGAGCGCTACGGCGTGAGCGTGCGTTACGCCCGCGAGCTGCGCGACTCCCTGCCCAAGCTGCGCCGCGTGCTCGTGCCGACCATGTCCGGGGCGCAGATCCCGCTCGAGCAGCTGGCCGACATCAGGCTGCTCACGGGTCCCGCCATGATCCGCGACGAGAACGGCATGCTCGCGGGCTACGTCTACGTGGACATGGCGGGACGCGACATCGGCGGCTACGTCAAGGACGCCAAGGCCGCCGTCCGCGAGAAGCTCAAGCTCCCGCCCGGCTACTCGCTGTCCTGGAGCGGCCAGTACGAGAACATGCAGGCCATGATGGAGCGCATGGTCATCGTACTGCCGGCGACTCTCTTCATCATCATCTTCCTCCTCTACCTCAACACGCGCTCGTGGGTCAAGACGGGCATCGTGCTCACGGCCGTTCCGTTTTCCGCCATCGGCGCCGTCTGGCTTCTGTGGGCGCTCGACTACAACCTGAGCGTGGCGGTCTGGGCCGGCATCATCGCGCTGCTGGGCCTGGACGCGGAGACGGGCGTGTTCATGCTGCTCTACCTCGACCTCGCCTACCACGATCGGGTCAAGGAAGGGCGCATGAAGACCTTCGACGACCTGAGGGAGGCCGTGCTGCACGGCTCGGTGCGCCGCATCCGCCCCAAGGTGATGACGGTCGCCACGAACTTCCTGGGCTTCCTGCCCATCCTTTGGGCCACCGGGACCGGGGCGGACATGATGAAGCGCATCGCCGCGCCCATGCTGGGCGGGCTGTTCACGTCTTTCCTTCTAGAGCTTCTGGTCTATCCCGCAATCTATTTCATCTGGAAGTGGGAGTACGAGATGAAGCGCGGGACGGTGGACGTCAGCAAGCTCGACCTTCAGGCCATGGAGGGCTGACCATGACGAAGCTCATGGAACCGGCGACGCGGCGGCCTCCTTGGGCGGAGGATGAGGCGGCTCTGGCTCGGAATCTGGGAACGAACCCTGACTCGGGCCTGGACGCGACTCAGGCCCGGGAGCGGCTCGGCCGCCACGGCCCCAACGCGCTCAGGGAAGGCAGGAAGACGCCCGCCTGGGCCCGGTTGCTCGCCCAGTTCAAGAGTCCGGTGGTCGTGACCTTGCTCGCGGCGACCGTCGTCTCGGCGCTCCTGGGCGAGCTCGTCGACGCGATCGCCATCGCCGCGATCGTGCTCATCAATGCCATCATCGGCTTCCTCCAAGAAGCGAAGGCCGAGGCGGCGGTGGCGGCGCTCAAGCGGCTTTCCTCCCCGAGGGCGCGCGTCCTGCGCTCCGGCGCGACGATCTCGGTCCCCGCGGAGGAGGTCGTCCCCGGCGACTTGCTCGTCGTCGAGGCGGGGGACTACGTCGCCGCGGACGCGCGCGTGCTGCTGGCCAGCCAGCTCTCGGCCGACGAGGCGCTACTGACCGGCGAGTCCCTTTCAGTCACGAAGAGGGCCGGGGCGCTCGCCGCGGCCACGCCCCTTGCCGACCGGACGAACATGCTCTTCGCGGGCACCGCGGTCAGCACCGGCTCGGGACGCGCCCTCGTGACGGCGACGGGGATGGCGACCGAGATCGGCCGCATCGCCGGCCTGCTCGAGTCGGCCGAGGCGGTCAAGACGCCTCTCCAGTCGCGGCTGGAGGAAGTCGGGTCGAGGCTCCTCCTCCTAAGCCTCGCGGTCGTGGCCCTCGTCGCCGTCCTCGGGCTCCTCCACGGAGACGACTGGCTCGAGGTCGCGATGACGGCGATCAGCCTCGCTGTGGCGGCGATTCCCGAAGGTTTGCCCGCGGTCGTCACCTTGGCACTGGCCCTAGCGGTCCACCGGATGACCAAGCGCAACGCCATCGTGCGCCATCTGCCCGCCGTCGAGACCTTGGGCTCGACCGACGTCATCTGCACCGACAAGACTGGCACTTTGACCACGGGAAAGATGCGAGTCCGTGAGTTGGCCGGCTCAGATGGCTTGATCGTCGAGCACGGGCCCGCCGCCGCCGCCGCCGACTCGTTGGACAACTTGGTCGATGCCGCCGTCCTCTGCTCCAACGCCTCGCTCGGCCCGGGCGGAGAGGGCGTCGGCGACCCCACGGAGGCAGCGCTGCTCTTGTTGGCCCAGGACAGGGGGCGCAGCCCAGCGGACATTCAGAAAGAGCATAAGCGTCTGCACGAGTGGAGCTTCGAGAGCGTCCGCAAGCGGATGAGCGTCGCCGTGGCGGAGGAGGGCCGCGTCGTCGTCCACGTCAAAGGGGCTCCGGAGTCAGTGCTCCCTCTCTGCCGGATGAGCTCGGCGCAGGGCCAGGCGATCTCGGCCGCGCTCGCCGCGCTGACCGGGAAGGGACGGCGAACGCTCGCGGTGGCCACCCGCTCGCTCCCGCTTCGTCCGGAGCAGTTTCGGCCCGAGGACCACGAGTCGCCGGAGTCGGTGGAACGCGACCTCGACTTCCTCGGGCTGGTCGCCATGGCCGACCCGCCGCGCCCCGAAAGCGTGTCGGCGATCAGCCTCTGCAAGGCCGCGGGCATCAAGGTCGTCATGATCACGGGAGACCACCCGGTCACGGCCAAAGCGATCGCCTCGGAGCTCGGCTTATCGGAGCCCGGCCGCTTCGAGGGCGTGCTCACCGGAGCCGAGATGGACGCGCTCGACGACCCAGCGTTCGGCGCCAGGATCGAGGACACGGCCGTCTACGCCCGCGTGGCCCCGGAGCACAAGCTGCGGATCGTCGAGGCATGGAAAGCCAAGGGATTGGTGGTCGCCATGACCGGCGACGGGGTCAACGACGCGCCCGCGCTCAAGGCCGCCTCCATCGGCGTGTCCATGGGCAAGGGCGGCACCGAGGTGGCGCGGCAGGCCTCCTCGATGATCCTGGCCGAC
This sequence comes from uncultured Elusimicrobia bacterium, assembly GCA_965283875.1. GTDB lineage: Bacteria > Elusimicrobiota > Elusimicrobia > UBA1565 > UBA9628 > GWA2-66-18. The sequence goes on from CBDIQC010000001.1 coordinate 2,159,392, forward strand.
GACAACTTCGCGACCATCGTCGCGGCGGTCGAAGAGGGCCGCGGCATCTACGGCAATATCCGTCGCACGATCCAATACCTGTTGTCGGGCAACCTGGCCGAGATATTGATCATGCTCGGCGCCGCGCTGATGGGCTGGCCGGTCCCGCTGGCGCCCATCCATCTGCTCTGGATCAATCTCGTGACCGACGGCCTGCCGTCGCTGGCTCTCGCCGCCGAGCCCGTGCCGCCGGACATCCTGCGCTCGAGCCGCCGTCCGTCGCCGAGGAACTTCTTCGACCGCGAGTTCAACGTGGAGATGGCCTTCATCGGCGTCACCGTCGCCGCCATGGCGCTCGCCGTCTACGGCTACAGCCTCCGCTCCGAGGGCGAACTGACCGCTCGAACCCATGTCTTCTCGTTCCTGGTGTTCGCGGAGCTCTTCCGCTCCTTCGCGAGCCGCAGCGAGACGAAGACCTTCTTCCAGCTCGGCCCGTTCTCCAACGCCTACCATCTCCTGGCGGTCAGCATACCCATGACGTTCCAGATGCTGCTCCACCACACCGACTGGTTCACCGGTCTCTTCAAGGTGCACCGGCTCGGCTGGGGGGAGTGCCTGCCTTTGGTCGCGCTGACCCTCGTGCCCGCCACGGTGCTCGAGGCCCGTAAATGGCTGCGCCAGCGCGCCGCCCGGACGGAAGGGACATGAGCGACGAAGAGGCCTACAGGCCGAAGGTCATGCTCTACCGCTGCACCTGCCGGCACTGCGACACGGCCGAGGAGCAGTTGCGCAAGCTCTCCGCGCAGTACGGCGCCGTCTTCGAGGTCCAGCGCGTGGACCGCGACGAGCGCCTGCGCGGCTTCGCGGGCTGGAGCACGCCGATCGTCGCGATCGACGGCGTCGGCGTCACCCAGTTCAAGGTGGACGCCAAGGCCTGGGAGGAGGCGCTCCGAAAGACGGCGGAGGCCAAGCCGAGCGCGCTCGTCGGTTCCGTCGTAGACATGACCTGCTACTTCCAGCGCGGCGCCAGGCCGGAGGGACACGAGGCCTGCGCCCGCGAGTGCTTCGCGGCCGGCGGGCCCGTGGGCATCGCGACCTCCGATGGGCGCGTCTTTCTCGCCCTGCCCGACAAGCGCGATCCTTCCGCTTTCGACAGCCTCAAGGGGCGGCCGGAAGAGAGGGTCCGCGTGGAAGGGGAGATCCGCATGCGCGACGGGCTGGCCGGCGTCGTGATCTCCCGCGTGGAGGCCGCATGAACCCGCCGATCGAGACGGCCATGGTCGCGCCGCCCCGCGGGCGCGCCGCGTGGACGGCGGCGGCGTTCGCGCTCGTCGTCGCGCTCCATTGGGCGACGCCGGCGGGTCCGCACGAGTGGCATTGGCTCCACCTCACGGCGCAGAAGCTCATGTTCGTGCCGGTGCTCATGACGGCGGCTTGGTTCGGACTGCGCGAGACCTTGGCCGCGGCCGCCCTTGTCAGCGCGGCCTTCGGGCTCCACATCGCGGCGCACTGGGAAGGCCAGCCGATGGTGCAGGCCGACCAGCTGGCCGAGCTCGTCAACCTCTGGGTCGTGGCGCCTGCCGGTTGGGCCTTCTTCCGGGCCGAGCGTGTTTCTGCCGAGCGTCTGCGCCGCGCCCACGCCGACACATTGCTGACCTTGGTCTCGTCGCTCGAGTTGCGCGAGCGCTACACGGCGGGCCACTCGCGCCGCGTCGCCGCCTACAGCCTGCTCGCCGCCGAGCGGATGGGACTGCGCGACCCCGTGTTCGTGCGCACGCTTGAGACCGGGGCGCTGCTCCACGACGCGGGCAAGATCGGCGTCCCCGACGCGGCGCTCCTGAAGACCGGGGCGCTCAACGACGAGGAGTGGGAGGCGATGCGGCGCCATCCGGAAAGCGGCGCGGGCCTGGCGCGCGGGTCCGACGCCCTGGAGGGCGCGGCCCCCATCATCGCCGCCCACCATGAGCGCTATGACGGCCGAGGTTATCCCGCTGGTCTCGCGGGCGCAGCCATCCCTCTCGGCGCTCGGATCGTGGCCGCGGCCGACGTCTACGACGCCCTAACCACGGCCCGGCCCTACAAGCGGGCCTTTTCTCACGCCGAAGCGACCGTCATCCTTTGCGAGCAGGCCGAAGCCGCCCTCGATCCCCAGGTCGTCAAGACCTTCATCACTATTCCTTTTCACACGTTGGCGGAGGCGGCCGGCCGCCATGGGGTCGTCCTGCAAGAGGGCGCGCCATGACGAAGAACGCCGTCATGCAGGGCACGCCCGCGCTGAGATATCGCATCCTCACGCCTCTTTATGACTTCTTCATCAAGCTTCTGATGCCGGAGCGGGAGATGCGCGGAGTCTTGGCGGAGATGATCGCGCCGCGCTCCGGCATGCGCGTCTTGGATCTCGGATGCGGGACCGGAACGTTCGGGATCATGCTGGCCCAGGCGAATCCGGAAACCGAAGTCATCGGGATAGACCCCGACCCGGACATCGCGCGCATGGCTGAGAGGAAGGCGACTCGTTCCGGCTCCGGACTCGCGCTGAAGATCGCGGGCGCGGAGGCTCTGCCGTTCGATCATGACGCCTTCGACGTCGTCGTCAGCACTTTGGTCTTCCACCATTTGCCTCCGGCGGTCAAGCGGGGCGCGCTTCGTGAAGCCCTGCGCGTCCTGCGCCGCGGCGGCCGCTTGCTGATCCTGGACTTCGGCCGCCCGAATGGACCGGTGCAGGCCGTTCTTGGATATGCCGCCGCATTTCTCGACGGCTTGGCCACGACGGGGGAGAACATCGCGGGCAAGATTCCCGACCTCATGCGTGAAGCGGGCTTCGCGGAGGTCCGCGAGACCTATGTCCGAAGAACGTTGTTTGGGACGCTGCATCTTTACGAAGGGAAGAAGGAGGACTCTTTATGAACAGAATACGGCTAGGAGCCCGACTTCTCGCACTCTGCCTTACCGTCCAAGGGACGGCCTGGGCGGAGGAGGCGCACCATCAAGGCGGCGTGGCCACGGCGCGCAGCGGCCAACTGCTGGGCGAACCGTGGAAAGAGGAGGCCGCCGATTGGCGTTGGCGGAGCTTCGCCTCCTACTTGGAGTCACGCTCCAGCTTCGACGCGGATGGACACCGTCGAACGCTGCCGAACAACGGTCGATTCACGAGCTGGAGCCTGAACTTCTTCGGCGAACGCGCCTTGAGCCACCGCTGGTCCGCCTCGATCTTCCTTCCGGTGCAGTCATCCCGTCTCAAAGACGATCAGGGGCATAGTGCGTGGAACAGCCTGGGCGACGTCTACGGCTGGGCGCGCTACCGGCTGGACGAGTTCAACGGCATGCAGCCCGCTCTCGCGGCCGGTATCAAGGCGCCGGGAACCTACCGGACGGTGAGCGGAATCGGCGACGGGCAGGTCGATCTCGAACTTCAAGGGTTTCTGGCCAAGACCTTCGCCGAGCGGCATTACGTCGCCCTAAACGCCGGCTTCCGATATAGGGCCGGCTCTCCGTCCGACGAGATCCCATACGGCCTCCAAGCCGGTTGGGCGGCCTCCAAGAGTCTCATCCTCGTGCCGTCGCTCAACGGCGTGCGCGGTATCGGAGGCGGGGTGCAGAAGGACTTCATGAGCGCCGGTCTTTCCGGCTTCTGGACCCTGTCCGGCCCCTGGCGGCTCTTCGGCTCCTATCAAAAGATCGTCATGGGAAAGAACACGGCCGCGGCGGACATCGGCTCCGTGGGGGTGGCTTACAGATGAAACGGTATCGCCTAATGATCGCGATTGTCGATGCCCAGCATATGCTGGAGCAGGCAGACAGCCACGAAACTCTCCGCGAGCGCGATCCAGCCTACCGCGGCGATCGACAGATTCGCCCAGGCGGCGCCATAATGCGGCGCCCAGGGACCAAGCCACCAAAACGCAAGCGCGAAACGCAGTATCCGGTCCAACCGGCCCAGGTTCGGTTTGATCATGACTGGTTACGTCGCAACGGAACCGCCGAGAAGACCTATAAGTTTGTTCCAAACGGCACATGAACCTGACAATGGGAATCTGGAAGTTTCTCTGGCCCGTCCGAGCTTGGTGGCACAAAGGCTTGGAGGTGGGGGACTATTTCCCGGACTTCACGCTCAGCGACGAGGCCGGCCGCGAATATTCACTGTCGGACAACCCCGCTGGCAACCTGACCGTCCTATGGCTCACCAATCTCTGCGAGGACTGCCGGTCCAAGGTGCCGCTGCTGCAAGAACTTCAGCGGGAGGCGGGAGAGCGGTTCCGCGTCCTGGCCGTTAGCCTTCTAGGCGACGACGCGACGCTGCCGCGCCAGGTGTCTGCGTCGTGCGACTTTCCAATCCTGTTGGACCCGAAGGACATCACGACCAGCAGGCTAGGACTGGTCCATCCGCCCCAAACATGCCCGCTGCGCAACCTCTACATCCTGGACAAGGATGGCCGGGTCATGTTTCGCCATCATCTTTCCGCGCTCAAGCCGGAGGCGTTCAAGGCCCTGTGGAGAGGATATTTATGAATACGAGGAGACTTCAGCATCCGTCCTTGTCCGGGGCCCTCGTGGCCGCGAGCGCGGGGCTATTCGCCGCCTGATGAGCGCGCGGAGTTGCGGCGCGAACTCGCCGGAGCGGTAGGATTACTGGGAAGACGTTGACTCATTGACCGTCAAGAGGACGACAAGGGCCGCGGTGGCGAAGCCTGCTCCCGCATAGAACGTCGCCGAAGAACCGCGGCTCATCCACAGCCAGCCCGCCAAGACGCTGGCGATCAGCATTGTTATTCCGCTCGCGAGGTTGAAGAGCCCGAAGGCTGTTCCTCGCAGCTCGGATGATGCCGCCGCGGCCACCATAGTGGCCAATAGACCCTGGGTCATCCCGAGGTGCAAGCCCCACAGGCTTACGCCGACCGCCGCAAGCGCCAGTCCATTGGCCTGCGCCAACGCCAAGTCAGATGCGATCAGCAGTGCGAGGCCGCAAGCGAGAAGGGTCCTGCGGTCCAATCGATCCGCCAAGTATCCTGCTGGATAGGCCGAGATGGCGTAAATGACGTTCATCAGGATCAAGACTCCCGGCGCGTAGGCGTCGGACAGACCCAGCTGGCGGGCACGAAGGATCAAGAATGCCTCACTGAAACGAGCGAGGGTGAATACCGCGCCTGCGGCGACCACGACCCAATACGTCCTTCCCATGCCGTTTAAGGCCCGCCAATCGATAGCGCGGCGAGCAGGCTTGGCGGTGGTTTGAGCTGGCTCGCGAATCCCGATGATGAGTAAGAACACGGAGAACGCCGCCGGAAGCGCGGCCAGCCAGAAGACCGCCCTATAGTTTCCTTTCCACAAAACCATCAATACGATGGCTATGACCGGGCCGACGAACGCCCCGATCGTATCGAGTGACTGTCGAAGGCCGTAAGCTTCTCCCCGGATGGACTCAGGTGTTAGGTCCGCGACGAGCGCATCTCGAGGCGCTCCGCGCATTCCCTTGCCGATGCGATCGATGAAGCGCGCGGCCAATACCGCATCGACCGCCCCGGCGACGGCGAAGAGCGGTTTTGAAAGGGCGCCTAGCCCGTAGCCGAAAATGACAAGCGCCTTTCTCCTTCCCCAATAGTCGCTCAATGTGCCGGAGAATACCTTCGTAATGAGAGCCGTGGCCTCCGCTACGCCCTCGACTAAGCCGACTGCGATCGGACCGGCGCCCAAAGTCGAAACCATGAACACGGGCAGCAGACTGTGAACCATCTCCGAGGAGATGTCCATGAACATGCTCACGAATCCAAGAACCCACACACCCTTGGGGATCGCCGCGGAAGCGCCGGGGCCGAGCACAGCCTGCCCGGCGTCTTTTCGACTCATCGACCCAAGGTCTCCGCAGGACTGGAGCGCGCCAAAGAGGCCATCCCCTTCGGGAGAGATGCGCCGGTTCTAAACAGCAGGAAGCCCGCCATAACGCTGACCAAGACGTAACCACAGGCTCCTGAGATGTTTCCTTTATCCACCAAAGCTGAGGTCTCCAGAATCCAGGAAGAGAACGTCGTGTAGGCTCCGCAGAAGCCGACGATAAGGAGCATTCGGGCCTGCGCGCTCAACGGGAATCGCGTATCCGATAGGCCGTGAAGAGCCCCGATAATCAAACAGCCTGAGAGATTGACCGCTAATGTGCCATATGGGAAGCGGCCATCTCCGGCCTTCGACAGCGCTTCTGAGAGAAGCCAGCGGGCGATTCCGCCGGCCACGCTGCCTGCGACTAAGCTCCCCAATTTATCCATGAAAAACTCCTACCGCTCAAGATGGTAGGAGTCATCAGCCTCGGCTAAATAATGCCAAGGCGGTTGGAGGCGAACTCCATCGCCCTGCGTCATGCGTAGTATATCAAGTATCCCCGCGGGAGCCCGCTAACTGGTTTGGACGAGCGAGTACGCCTTGGCTCCAACCACCGCCCCGAGAATTGGCGCCAGCAAGTACAGCCAAAGGAGCGCCAGGTTCATCGACACTAAAGCAGGAGCCAATGAGCGAGCCGGGTTCATCGACGCCCCTGATATCGGCCCACCGAATGCGGCTTCTAACATTACGGTCGCCCCGATGGCGATGCCCGCCATCGCTCCCTCAGCTCGATCATCGGTCGCCACTGCCATGATGACGAACATCAGCATGGCAGTCATGATGAACTCGAGAATAAAACTCTGCGCAATGGAGCCGGAGGGCGAGGTCATTCCTAATGTCGAGGTTTGGCCCAGGAACATGAGCTTGAGAGTTAAGGAAGCCATGACCGCTCCGCCGACCTGGGCCGCGATGTAGGGCGCCGTCTCCCGGGCGGGATGCCGTCCCGCGGCGCCGAAGCCGATGGTGACAGCCGGGTTCAGGTGTGCGCCGGAGATGTGTCCTACCGCGTAGATCATCGCCAGCACGATCAGGCCGAACACGAGGCTGATTCCGATGTGCGTGAACCGGCCTCCGGAGACTTGATCCACGATGATTGCGCCCGTGCCGGCGAATACGAGGCAGAAAGTCCCTATAGCCTCGGCCAGAAGTCGGGATTTAACGTTTTGCATTCGCCGATTCAGCCTTCACGAATTCCTCGATCTTCGCCTTGACCTGGTCGCGGACGACGCGAGTCTTCGCTAAGCGTTCTTCATGAGTGCCTTGGAAGGAGGAGGGGTCCTGGAAGCTCCAATGGAGTCGCTCTCGGATGATGCCGGGGAAGATGGGGCAGCGCTCCGAACTAGACTCGTCGCAGACCGTGACGACGTACTGGTACATGCGCCCCTGTTTGTACAGGTCGAAGACGCTCTTGGTCTTATTCTTCGAGATGTCGATGCCGATCTCCTTCAAGGCCTCGACGACAATGGGATTCAGGGTTCCAGGTTCGAAGCCGGCGCTCTCCGCCTCGAAGCGGTCTCCGCCGATGTGCTTGAGGAGCGCCTCGGCCATCTGGCTGCGTCCCGAGTTGTGGATGCACACGAACAGCGTTCTCATTTTATCCATGGTCTCTCCTCTAGGGACACCGAGTTCTTTTGGCCGGAAGCCGCTTGAGATCCTGCTTGAGCACAGGCACTTCGCCCAGGCAGCTTCCCACGCAGGCGATGATGCTGCGTTGCAGCGCGCTCTTGGAGGGCGCCAGTGAGTAGTGCTTCCAAGGGCCGTCTCTTCGGTCCATCACGAGCCCGGCCTGCCGCAGGTAGGCCAAGTGCCTGGAGACCTTGGACTGCGGCGCTCGAAGGGCGGACATGATATCGCAGACGCACAACTCGCCCTTTGTCAGTAGATGGAGGATGCGGAGTCGTGTTTCGTCAGCGAAAGCCCGGAACATTCGGTCGGTCTGAATCATATATCTGCCTAAGCAGATATTATGAGATTACCGCCCAAATAGCTAGAATCAGAATCCCAATGGATGCCGCCAGAACCTTCGGATTGTTTGCGCTCACGGCGCTCGCAGAGATTATCGGCTGCTACTTGCCGTTCCTTTGGCTAAGGAAGAACGGCTCCATCTGGTTGTTGGTGCCGGCCGCCGTCAGTCTGGCCTTATTCGTCTGGCTGCTTTCGATGCACCCTACTGCCGCCGGTCGCGTGTACGCGGCGTACGGGGGCGTCTATATTTCCGTTGCCATCCTATGGTTGTGGCTCGTGGAGTCTATCCGTCCCAGTGCTTGGGATATGGTCGGTGTCGCGGTGTGCTTGCTCGGCATGAGCATCATTATGTTCGCGCCGCACCAAAGCTGAGCCGCAGGAGTTCCGCAAAGCGGCTTAAGGCCGGTCCCGGGGTGCGACTTTGGGGCCGATTTTGAGTGTGACCTTTGGTGTGACGTTTGGAACAAAAAGAGGCAATTAGGGGCAAACGATCGCAAATTGCCCTAACTGCCTCTCCGTCGGGGAACGGTTAAAGTGGAGGTGCGAGCGGGATTCGAACCCGCGAATAATGGTTTTGCAGACCATCCCCTTGGACCACTTGGGTATCGCACCGTCTCAGTGATTCTACTATTTTGACGTCGTCCGCAAAAAGATATACTCGAGCCATGCCTACTGGAGAGTTCGGCGAGAAGACGTTCACCACCTTCGAGGTGGCCCGGGTCTGCGGCGTCTTCCACACGACCGTCATCAACTGGGTCAATAAAGGGAAGCTCAAGGCGCGCGTCACGCCCGGCGGCCACCGCCGCATCCCGCTCTCCGAGCTCGTCGTTTTCATGAAGAAATACGACATGCCCGTGCCGCCCGACATCGAAGACCCGCATAAACGCGTCCTGGTCCTCGACGACGAGCCCATGATGACCCGGCTCATCGAGAAAGGCTTCGCCAAACACAAGGATCGTTATTCCGTCGAGATCGCGCACAACCCGGTGGAGGCGCTCGTGTTGGTCGGCAAGCGCCTGCCCGACATGATCGTCATGGACCTCATGATGCCCGTCATGGACGGCTTCCAGGTCTGCCAGGTGCTCAAGTCGAGCCCGCTGAATAAGGACGTCAAAATCGTCGCCATCAACGGCTATACCGATGAAGACGGACCCAACAGGACTTCCTGGCTAAAAACGTGGACCAGTTCTTCCAGAAGCCCTTCGAGATGGGCGAGCTCGTCTCCGCCGTCGATAAGCTGCTGTCCTAGCGGGCCCCTTGCGCGACGGGCGGCCCGGGGCTAAACTGGGCCCATGAGGCTCGCCCTGCTCCTGCTGGCCCTCGCGTCCGCCGCTTCCGCCCAGGTCCGCTCCGCTCCGCCTTACGACGGCACCGCTCCCGGGCACCCGGCCGATGAGCCCGGCCCGGAGCTGGGCTCTAGCTCCGAGGACGCCTTCACCTTGCTCGCACGCGGCGACCGCGACGCCGCCCGCCTGTCGGCCGCGCGCTGCCTGCGCAGCGACGTGATGGACGACGCCTGCCGGCTGGTGGTGGAGGCGGTGGAGGCGGGCGTGGACGCGCCGCGCCTTATGCCGTCTGGCGCGGGGCGCCAGCGCGCCGACATCCACTTTCGCGCCGGCGCCGACTACTACTTCCACGACGAGCTGGAGGCCGCGAAACGGGAATGGGACGCCTGCCGGCGCATCGACGGCGGCCATCCGTTCTGCGCGTTGGGCCAACGCCTCGCCGTCGTCGCGCCCGCGCGTCCGGCGCCGCCGCGCTCCGCCTCGGACCGCTCGGCTCAGCAGGCCTATCTGTCCGGAATGATTCATTACCAGCGGGGCGACGACGGGCGCGCGCGCAAGGAATGGCTGGCGTGCCTCGCGCTCAAGCCCGACCCCGACACCCGCCTGGATTGCGCGGCCGCCCTGCGCAAGCTGGAAGCGCCCCGGGCGCCCTGACACCCGACGGGGGGAAGTGGTAGAATCCCCTCGTGAGCCAACACCCCCATACCCCGCACGCCGCCTCCGCCGCGCCCTCCGAAGCCCCGCCTCTCGACTTGCGCGAGCGCGGCGGCGTCAAAGACGGCCAGCCCCAGCTTTCCGACCGCCGCCTGTTCATGTCGCTGACCGCCTACACGGGCTGCCGCGATTCCAAGCCCCTGGCCGACGCCTTGGCCCGCTGCGGCCTGGACTGCGTTCTATATGAGGAGGTCAACGACCCGCTCGGCGTGGCCGTGTTGTCCATGACCGACACGCCCGCTCTTTTCCTCGAGAAGCTCCGGCCCGCGCTCCAGTCCGCGGCGTTCGCGGGCCTGACGCCCAAACCCGAGTTCACCATGCTGGGCCGCACCTATTCGTTGGGTTACGAGCCCAAGCTCGAGGACTGGCTCCTCCACCGGCCCCGCCGCGTGTCGCTCGACCCGGCGACGCCGTGGGCGGTGTGGTACCCGTTGCGCCGCTCGGGCGCGTTCTCGCGGCTGCCGCGTCCCGAGCAGCAGGAGATCTTGAAGGAGCACGGCATCATCGGCCGCCGCTTCGGCGACGCGGGCCACGCGCTCGACGTGCGCCTGGCCTGCCACGGGCTCGACAAAAACGACAACGACTTCGTCATCGGCCTGCTGGGCAAGGAGCTGGCGCCGCTGTCCCAGCTCGTCGAGACCATGCGCCCGACGGTGCAGACTTCGACGTATCTCACCAACCTCGGACCTTTCTTCGTGGGCCGCGCCGTGTGGCGCTCGCCCCTGGGAGCTTGACCATGGCCGACCGCAAATTCCGCGTCGCGATGTCGGAGCGCTGCTTCCGCTTCAAGCCGGACGCGCTGCCGTCCCACGCCCCGCACAAGCCTGGCGTCTATGAGTTCGTGACCTTCGACGCGCAGAAGAACCCGCAGGTGCTGTTCGTCGGCGCGGCCCTTGAGCGCTCGGTGTACGAGTGCCTCGACGACCACATGAACGGCAAACTCGCGCCGACGGCCAAGGACCTGTTCGCGGCCGCGCCCGACATCTACTTCGACTACGTCGCCTCCGCCGACATCTCCGAGCTCGACGAGCTCAAGGACATCGCGGGCGTGTTCGTCGCCAAACACAAGCCCCGCTTCAACGTCGGCCCGGCCCCCACGTCCGGGAAGTACGCGAAGGTCGAGGTCGAGGAGGTCGGTTGATGCCGGCCGTCGCGGATTTCCCGCACCTCAACGCCTCGCTCAACGCGTCGTCGGCGCTGCTGCTGCTGACGGGCTGGGCGCTCATCAAGAACGGCCGGCGCGAGGCGCATCGCTGGGCCATGCTCGGCGCGTTCGCCTGCTCGGCGGCCTTCCTGGCCTGCTACCTCTACTATCACTTCCAGGTCGGCTCGGTGCGTTTCCAGAAAACGGGCCCCATCCGGACCTTCTACTTCACGCTCCTGCTCACGCACACCGTGCTCGCCGTGGCCGTGCTGCCGCTGATCTTACGCGCGTTGTTCTTGGCCGCGAAAGGCCGTTTCGAGGAGCACCGCCGCGCCGCGCGCTGGGCCTTCCCCGTCTGGCTGTACGTGTCGGTCACGGGCGTCGCGGTGTATTGGATGCTCTACCGCTTGTAATGTAGTAACATCGCGGGGATGAAGACGAAAAAACCCCGCATCCTCGTCGTCGAGGACGAGGAAGAATACCGCAAGCTCCTGCGGCTGACCTTGGAGGGAGCCGGCTACGAGTTCTTCGAGGCCGTCAACGGCGCCGACGGCCTGGAGCTGTTCGCCGAGCTCGCGCCCGACCTCGTCCTGCTCGACGTGGTGCTGCCCGACATGTTGGGCTTCGACATCCGCCGCAAGATGAAGCCGGCGCCGGGCAAGTCCTTGCCCCCGGTGCTGTTCTGCACGGTGCGCTCCGCCGCGCGCAGCCTGGCCGAAGGCGCCGCGCTCGGCTCGGCCGACTACGTGCTCAAACCCTTCGACCCCGCGGACCTGCTCGCGCGCGTCAAAGCGGCCCTGGACGCCAAGGGCCGATGAGCGCGCTGGTGGACGTGCTCGAGACGGACGCGGCCGCCGCCGCCTCCCTCAAACGCGTCCTCGCCGGGGCGGGCCTGCGCCCGCGCGTGTTCGACGGGCTGCGCCCGTTCCTGCGCGCCTTCGAGCGAACGCGCCCCGCGGCGCTCCTGCTCGACCTGCGGGTCAAAGGCATGTCGGGGCGCGAGCTCGTCCGCGCGCTGCGCCAGGACGCGCGCAACAAGCGCCTCATCATCGTGGCGCTGGCGGAGCGCCGCTCGTCGCAGGAGGCCGCGGCCCTGTTCGCGGCCGGCGCCGACGAGTACCTGGAAAAGCCGGTGCCCGCCGACCTGCTCGTGGCGCGCCTGGCGTCCTTGCTGCGGCGCGTGCCCGCGCCTCCCGAGGAGGAGCGCTGCCGCTGCGGGCCCTTCGACCTCGCCCCGTCCGCGCGCTCCTGCCGCGTCGCCGGGCGCCCCGTGCGCCTCAGCCGCCTCGAGTTCGACATCCTGCTGCTGCTCGTGAAGAACCCCGGCCGCGTGTTCACGCGCGGCTATCTCATCGACGTGCTCTGGAAGGGGGACAAGGTCCGGGGCGAGCGGGCGGTGGACCGGCAGCTGCACGCCTTGCGCGCCAAGCTCGGAGCGGGCGCGCGCCGCCTCGAGACGCTCGTCGGCGTCGGCTACTGCTTGCGGTCCAGCGGCAAGGCGAAGTAGAACACGCTGCCGCCGCCGGCGCGGGGCTCGACCCCGATGCGCCCGCCGTGCCGGTCCACGATGGACTTGGAGATGGACAGCCCCAGCCCCGTGCCGGTCGCGCGCAGCTTGTTGGGCACGCGTTCGAACGGGGTGAAGATGCGTCCGCGCGCCTCCTCGGGCACGCCGACGCCGGTGTCCTCCACGCGCACGACGGCCTCGCGCCCCTCGACCGCCGCGGACACGGACACGCGGCCGCCCTTCGGGGTGAACTTGAGCGCGTTGGAAACGAGGTTGGCCAGGACCTGGGCGATGAGGTCGGGGTCGAAGGAGAACACGGGCAGGCCGGGAACGGCCTTGGCCTCCAGCGTGAGCCCCATGTCGCGCGCCTTTTCGGCGAAAAACGCGCCGGCGTCCTCGACGACGGGGCCGAGCTCGGAGGGGCGGGGAAGGTAGGCGCAGGCGGCCGCGCTCGATGCGATGCAGGGCGCGCTGCGAGACGAAGTGCTCCAGGCGCGAGGCCGACTTGCGGATGGAATCCAAGCCCGCGCGCGCGGGGTCGGGCAGGCCGGGCGCGGCGAGCATGTCGCGCACCTTGCTCTCGATGGCGCCCAGCGGGGAGCGCAGCTCGTGGCTGACCGAGGCCACGATGAGCTTCTTCATCTCCTCGAGCTCCTTGAGGCGCCGCGACATCTCATCCACGTTGCGCGCCAGCGCGGCGAGCTCGTCGGATCCGCCCGTGTCGCCCACCGTCGTGTAGCGGCCCTCTCCGATCTCGGCCAGAGCGCGCTCGATGACGACGATGCGCCGCGTCAGCGTGAGGCTGAGCGGGTACGAAAGCAGCGCGCCCAGCAGGACGGCGACGGCGGCCGCGCGGCCCGCGGCGGCGGCGGCGTCGTCGAACGCGCGCCGTTCCTTCTCGGCCAGGAGGCGCGTCGAAAGCGCGAGCTCCACGGACACGCGCCGCGCCGCGTCGCCGGGCAAAGACGCTTCGATGAGGCGCGGGCTCGCGTCCGCGGCTTCGCCGGCGGCCGGCCCGCCGACCGCCTGCCATTCTCCGTCGAGCAGCACGCGGGCGGAGAGGACCTCGGGACGTTCGCGGCGCAGGCTCGTCAGATTGGACAGCAGCATGAGCGGGTCCTTGGCGAGCAAGGACTCCGTCGCGGTTTTGCGCACGCCGTCGAGCAGGAGCTGCTCCTTCTCCGCCTCCGCGCGCTGCAACGCGCGGCGCTGCAGCGAGATGAAGCCGAGCGTGGCGGCCGCCACGGACGCGGCGACCGTGAAGGTCAAGACGAGCGAGAGTTTGACCCGGATGGTCATGGCGCGGGCGTCGTCGTGGCGCTGGGCTGCAGTCGCAGGCGCTCCAGCGCCTTCTTCGCTTCCTCGTTGCCCGGGTCGAGCTCGAGCGCGCGCAGGAACGCCGCGGTCGCTTGAAGATAGGAGCCTTCGGCGTAGAAACGCACGCCGTCTTTGTATTGGCGCGCCGACTCGGCCGGCGAGACGCGCGGCGCCGGCGCGGGCCTGGGCGGGCGCGCCGGCCGCACGGAGGCGGGCGGCGCCTCGTCGGGCAGTCCGAGGTTGCGGCGGGCCAGCGCGATGGAGGCGGCCAGGCGGCGGCGGCGCGCCGCGTCGCGCTCGAGGGGGAGGGCCTTGCTCCAGAAGGTCAAGGCCTCGCCCGAGCGTCCGAGCACGTAATACACCGAGCCCAAACGGTCGTAGGTCGCCACGTCGCTTTTCTGCAGCTCGATGGTGCGTTTGACCAAGGCCAGGCCGCGGTCGTAGTCGCCTTTGCGGTAGGCGGCCTCGATGGCGCGCAGCAGCTCGGGCATCGCGGTCGGCAACGGCTCGGGCGCGGGCGCCGGAGCGGGCGCCGGCGTCGGCGTCGGGGCGCGGCCTTCGCTCCCGGCGCAACCCGCCAGCGCCAGGGATAGGACCAAAAGGGGGTGAGACCTAGGTCACGGGCCACGGATTAGCACTGTAACAAATTCGTCAAACCACTCTGGTACATACTCACTATGAGGAAGGACCAGACCCCCGGCGGAGCCCCCCGCATCTGAGCCGTTTCCCGCTCCGACGTCCCCTTCACCGCGCGGCACGCCTCCTGGCGTGCCTCGTCGTGTTTTCGGGGTTGGCGCCGCGCCGCGCCGCGGCGCTCGGCGGCACGGGCTCCTCGGCGGCGCCGTTCCTCGAGCTCGGCTTCGGCGCGCGCGCGGTGGCCCTCGCCGACGCCTTCGCGCCGGTGTCCGACGACGCGGCGGCCTCGCATTACAACCCCGCCGGGCTGGCCCTCTCTTCCGCGCGCGCGGGCGGGCGCCCGTACGAGCTGCTGCTCTCCCAGGCCATGCTCGTCGAAGATGTTAAGATGACCCAGGCCGCCTTCGCCATGCGCCCGTTCGCGTTCCATCTCACGCGTCTGAGCCTGGGCGGCATCGAAGCGCGCACCACCGAGACCGCGGCGCCCGACAGCACCTTCGGCGCCTCCGACCTCGCGGCGGGCATCAGCTGGGGCGCGAAGGCGGCGGACATCGGTTTCGGCGTGACGGGCAAATACATCAACCAGACCATCGGCGCGCGCGCTCCGCGTCGGCCTTCGCGGTGGACCTCGGGGCGCTCAAGCGCTTCGAGTCGCGGCCCGTCTCCGTCGGGGCCGCGCTCGCCAACGTCGGCACCAAGATCCGCTTCATCGACCAGGCCTTCTCGCTGCCCGCCGTCCTGCGGGTGGGCGCCGCCTACGGCCTGAGCCAGAGCTTCCCGCACGTCATCGCCTTGCAGCTCGACGTGCCGCGCGACTCGGGCCCCGTCCTGCGCTTCGGCGCCGAATACGCGGGCTTCGGCCCGATGGCCATCCGCTTCGGCTACCGCACGCGCTCCTCCGCCGAACGCGCCGCCTCGGTCGGCAGCGCGCTGGGCAGCACCGCGTCGGGCCTCTCGCATTTCTACGGCATGACCTTGGGCACCGGCCTGCGCACGCCGTTCGGCGAGTTCGACTACGCGCTCGCGCCCTACGGCGAGCTGGGCACCGCGCACCGCCTGTCCTACACCCACCGCTTCGGGGGCGCCAAATGAGGCGGCTCCTGCTCGCCGCCGCCGTCGCCTTCGCCGCGCTCCTCGGCGGCGCCCGCGCGGCCCACGCGGCCTGCGCGACCAACTGCAACGTCGCGTTGATCGGCGGCGACCAGACCACGATCCAGGGCTGCGTCAACACCATCCCGGTCCGTCCCGCGGCGTTGACCGGCGACGCCTGCGTGAACATCCTCGACAACAACAACTACTCGGAAACCGTGGACATCCGCAACATCGACACGGCCGGCTACCGCATCTACATCGGCACGGTCACCACGGGCGTGCGGCCCGGCGTCACGCCGCCCTCCGCCGCGACCGTGTTCACCATCGCCAACGCCTCGGTGACGATCGAGGGCCTCGACATCGAAGCCGCGTTCGCCGGCGCGCCGTTCGGCATCCTGGCCTCCTCGGGCAGCGTGCTCATCAGCAGCGTCCGGGTGGCCAACGGCGTCGGCTCCTTCGCCAACGCCGGCATCCTGCTCAGCTCGGCCAGCCGCGTCGTGGACACCCTCATCGACGTCGGTAGCGCCTACGGCCTGTGGCTCAACGCGCCGGCGGGCGGCACGAGCGTCGAGCTCAGCACCATCAGCAACAACAGCTCGGCCGGGCTCCACACGGTTTATCTCCAGGGCTCGGACCGCAACGACATCACGACGACGTTCATGACGAACCTGGGGCCGTCCGGCGCCGTCTTGAACATCGAGGCCGGCTCCGACTTCAACACCGTCTCCTACTCGACGATGACCAGCGCGACGACCAGCAGCGGCCTGCAAATCCAAGGCTCCGATCATAACACCATCACCGGCAGCTACGTGCGGGGCAGCAACTTCTCGGCGAACATCAACAACTCCGACTCCAACACCATCGACGGCTCGACCGTCGTGACGTTCGGCGGACGGGCCGTGCAGGTCTTCAACTCGAGCGGCAACGTCATCACCAACTCCTTCCTGCAAGCCAACGGCGGCATCGCGTTGCACCTCGACTCCGCCGCTTTCAAAAACACGTTGAGCTTCAGCACGGCGGTCGCCAACTCGTTGGAGGCGGTCCATTTCGAGGACACCTCCGGGACCAACACGGTGACCAGCTCCTACCTGCAGAGCAACGGGGGCGTCGCCGCGCGCATCGAGCCGTTCTCGCACTCCAACCTCATCGCGCAGAGCACGATGTCCTCCAACATCGCCGGCTTCCCGACCCTCGTCGTGGCGGGCGACTCCAACACGGTGACGGGCTCGCTCGTGACGAATCCGGCCGGCTACGCGGCCACGTTCGAGGGCGGCGCGATCCTGAACACGATCAGCCTCAGCACCGCGATCAGCGGCTCGGGCAGCCATGAGGCCCTTTACTTCAACAACACGGCCAGCAACACGGTCACGGGCTCGTATCTGCGAAACACCGCGGCGGGTGTAGCGGCGTATCTCCTGAACTCCAACTATAACGTCATCGCGCAGAGCACGATGACGACCGGCGGCGTCGGCGCCGGCCTGAGCCTCAACGCGTCCGACAACAACACGTTCACCGGCGACTTCATGCGCAGCCAGACGGGCGTCGCCGTCAACATCCAGGTCGGCTCCGATTTCAACACCGTCTCTCTTAGCACGGCGCTGAGCAGCATCTTCACCGGCGGCGCGATGTTCCTGGTCAACTCCGACAG
The DNA here is from genome assembly GCA_965283875.1 of uncultured Elusimicrobia bacterium. Lineage (GTDB taxonomy): Bacteria > Elusimicrobiota > Elusimicrobia > UBA1565 > UBA9628 > GWA2-66-18. Next base: position 2,176,551 of record CBDIQC010000001.1, read on the forward strand.
CAACGTCTTCGTCGACAGCTACTTCGAGAACGTCCTCGGCGACGGATTGCGGATCCAGAATTCGGCGGACTTCAACCAGATTCGTCAAAGCACGGTCATCTCGCAGGCGGCCACGGCGGACGTGTACGGTATCAACCTCATTCGCTCATCGGGCGTCGTGGTGGAAAGCTCGTACGTGCGCGGCTCGACGGCGGTGTTCGTCAGCGGCTCGACGAATACGTTCATTTTCGGATCGGTGATCATCGCCACGAACACCTCCGGGTCCGCCGTCGCGATGGTGACCCAAAGCAAGGACCTGCGCGTCACGACCAGCACGCTGTCCTCGCCGGGCCGCGGCCTGTGGCTGAGCCCGCAGAACGCCGGCGAGGTGCACCTCGGCAGCGTCACCGTCACCGGCGCGAGCCGCGGACTGCAGATCTCCACGCAGGCGACGGGCTTCGTGCTGAGCGTGGACTCGGTGACGTTCCGCGGGCTGGCGGGCGGCGCGACCGCCATTCATTATCTCGGCGGCGCGCACGTCTCGACCATCACCTTGGCGAACTTCGAAGACGGGTCCATGGACGTCAACGTCTCCGCCGCGGCGCTGGACGCTCTCTCCCGCATCACGATGCGCGCCTTCGAAGGCGACGTCGCGGGTCCTGATTTCGAGAACGACCCCAACTCGCTCGTGGAGTGGACGGGCATCAGCCCCTTCCCGGGCTGCGCGCAGACCCGCAACGTCGGCGCGGGCTGGTCGTTCGCGTCCATCCAGGGCGCGGTCAACTCCCTGTCCGGCGGGCTGACCGGCCACACTTGCATCGTCATCGAGGACGGCGCGATGTATCCCGAGCAGGTCGTCATCGACGGCCTCCAGACCAACGGCTCCTCGCTGACCATCCGCTCCCGCGACCCCGTGGGCCTGCGCGCGTTGGTGTTCCCGCCGGGCGGCTCGCAGGCGGCGTTCGTCGTCCGCAGCGCCTCGGTCAACATCGTCGGCCTCAACGTCAGCATCTTCAACAACATGCCGTACGGCATCCACGCTTCCTCCGGCTGGGTGACCATCTCGTCGGTCATCGTCAACTCGGGAGGCGTGGGCGTCACCGACTCCGCCGTGTATATCAGCTCCTGGACCACCATCGCGGGCTCGACCTTCACGACGGTCAACGGCCACGGCCTGCGCATGCCCGGCGCGCATTACTCCCGGGTCTTCGACACGCGGGCGGCGAACAACACCGGCTCCGGCTTTTCGCTCTACCTCGAAGGCACGAGCCGCAGCACGTTCACGCGTTCTTATTTCGAGAACGGCAACGGCCGCGCCGCGCGGCTCAGCACGGGCTCGGACTACAACGAGTTCTCGCTGAGCACCTTCAGCGCCACCGCGCCCGGACAGGACGCGGTGTACGTGTCGGCGTCGAGCAGCAACACCTTCAGCCAGTCCGCCATCCTGAGCAACAACTCGTACGGCCTCCAGCTCTACGTCGGCTCGCAGTTCAACCTGCTGTCCCAGAGCACGGTCACCACCAACGGCGGCGTCGCCGTCGCCTTCCAGCAATCGTCGAGCAACACGGTTCGCGACACCCTCATCGAGTCCGGTAACGGCGTGGCGCTTGCCTTCGGGACGGGGGCCTTCTCGAACTCCGTCGCGCGGACGACGGCGACGAGCACCGGCGCCGGCCTGCCGACCATCCAGTTCGCCAACGGCGCCTCCACCAACGTCCTCGTCCAAGTGACGGCCTCGAACACCAACGGCGGCGTCGCGGAGCTGCTCTTGAACGCGCGCTACAACCGCGTCGAACGCAGCTCCTTCAGCGCGCAGAACAACCCCGCCATCCTCATCGATTCGTCCACGGGCAACATCATCACCACGAGCTACATGGTGTCGCGCTCGTCGCACGGCGTGCGGCTGACCAACGGCTCGCACTACAACGCCCTCTCGTCGAGCACGTTCTCCGCGGACTCCAACTTCCCCCAGCGGTCCGCGATCCAGCTGGAGGGCGTGTCGAGCAACACCATCACGGACGTGTTCAGCTTCAGCCCGTACGGTTCCGCGCTCAACGTATCTGAAGGCGCCAACCAGAACACGGTGTCGCGCAGCTCTTTCTCCAGCACCAACACCGGGTTCGCCGCGGTGCTTTTCAACCGAGTCAGCTCGAACACGTTCGACGCCTCGTTCGTGTACAGCGCCCAGGGCTACGGCATCGCCGTGCTCGACTCCGACAACGTCCGCATCGCGCGCAGCACGGCGGTGGTCGAGCCGAACGGCACGGCCGCGATCGCCTTGACCAATTCGTCGAGCATGACGGTGACCGACGTGAAGGCTTTCGGCGCGACGGTGACGGCGCTGGAAGCCATGCAGCTGAGCCACAGCGCCATCACGCGCAGCACGTTCACCAGCGGCGGCGCCGTGGCCGCCTTCTCGATGAGCAACTCGACGTGGAACGTGCTCAACGACGTTTACGCGGAAGGCTTCGGCAGCGCCCGCGCTCTCTACATGCAGAACTGGTCGAATTTCAACCAGGTCTCCAACAGCACGTTCAGCGGCACGTCCGGGAACACCGTGATGGAGCTGTTGACGGCTTCCTCTAATACGTTTTCGAACATCCGCGTGCGCACGACGAGCGCCTCGGCCGCCAAGATCGGCTCCCAGTCGCACTGGAACACCATCCTGGCCAGCACGTTCACGACCGTGCTCGCCTTCCCGCCGTACGAGGCCCTGCGCATCGAGTCGTCCTCCGGCACGCGCATCGGCAACTCCTATATCGAAGGCGTCACGGGCATCCTCATCAACGCTAGCTCCTGGAACACCTTCCTCAACGCCAACCGCCTGGTCGGCAGCCTGGGCGATTCCGGGGGAACGGGCTGCGCCGTGCGCGTCACCAACGCGGGGCAGGTCACGGTGACGAGCAACACCATCAGCTCGCTCGGCGACGGCGTGTGCCTCGATAACGGCGCCGCTTTCAGCAGCGGCGTGCTGCTGGTGGCGTCGAACACCATCACTTCGCCCGTCAACAGCGTGCGCGTCCAAAGCCAGATGGCCGGCACGGAGGTCTGGGTCTCCTCCAACGTCATCTTGCCCCAGCCCGGCAGCTCGCCGGGCACGGGCATCAGTATCGACGGCCTGAGCACCGGCGGCACCTTCTACAACAACTCCATCTACTACCGCGTCAGCGGCGGCGCCCCGGCCATGACCCAGTCCTCGATCAAAATCAACGGCTCCAACAACGTCCTGGTGGAGCGCAACCGCATCAACATGCCCAACATGATCAGCCAGGGCTCCTACCGGGCCTTGGACAACAACATGTCGGGCGTTTATTTCCATCAGAACGACGTGAACGTCGTCTCGTTGACCAATTTGTCGTCGGTGTACCTGGTCGGGCACGTGGGCGGCGGCGGCTCGCTCGTCTTGCGCGAGAACATCTTCGCGTCCACTATCACGTCCCTGACCGCGGGCACGACCTACACCTACTTCATGTCGGGCGGCGGCTACAGCAGCGACTTCAACGTGTTCTACAGCTCGTATGGAGCGCCCTACTTCCAGACCGGCGGCTTCGACCTCTCGGGCCTGGCCGCTTGGTACGGCTTCGTCCTGCAAGACGCCGCGTCCACGGTCGGCCACCCGCGCTGGGCCAATACGGCCGCCGGTGCCGAGGACTTCCACGTCCAGTCCACGGCCGGCCGCTGCACGAACGCGCCGGGCTGCACGGCTTTCACCAACGACCAGTTCGACTCCGCCGCGCTCGATGCGGGCAACCCGACGTCACCCTACGACCTGGAGCCCGCGCCCAACGGTTATCACGCCAATGCGGGCTCCACCGGCGGCACCGCGGAGGCCTCCAAATCGCCCAGCCAGGGCTGCGCGGTGCTGCGCCGGGTCTGCAAGGGCGGCGGCTGCCCGTTCAGCTCCATTCAGGCGGCCGTCAACAGCATCCCCAACCCGCTCGTCGGCTACTCCTGCGTGTCCATCCGCGACACGGCGACCTACACGGAGACCGTCAGCGTGAGCGGCTTCACCTTGGCCGGCTCGAGCATCAGCATCACGGCGGATCCGGCCTTCAGCACCGGCGCCGTGCTCCAGCCGGTCGCCGGCGCCGGCGCCGATGACGCCATCTTGAGCATCCGCGCGGCGAGCGTGACGGTGAGCGGCCTGACCATCAACTCCAACGGCTTCACCTACGGCTACGGCGTGCTCGTCTCCTCGCCCAGCGTCAGGCTCAGCAGCGTCTCCGTGCTCGACTCGTTCGGCAGCCTCATGACGGCCGGCATGGTGCTGTCCACCGAATCCGCGCTCTCCTATTCGACCATCTCGATCGGCAACATGAACGCCTCGGCGCTGATCTCCAGCGGCTCGTGGCTGAACGTCTCGTTCGCGAGCATGTCCGCGACCGGCGGTGGCGCGTTCGCGCCCGTGCTCGACTTCAAGAGCTGGGCGTCCTCGGCCACGCTGACCGACGTGCAGGTCCGCGCGCACAGCTCCAAGGGGGCCGTGCGCATCGCCGACGGAACGAACTACGTCATCACGCGCGCGACCTTCTCTTCCACCGGCTCCACGGTGCTCAGCGTCGAAGGGGCGACCGGGGTCAGCTTGTCCCAGGCCGTGCTCACCAACTACGGGGCGAGCGGCCAGGCCGTCAGCATCAGCTCGCTCACGCGCAACGTGAGCATCGACCGCGGCATCATCACGGGGACGGCGATGACGGCCATTCCCGCCATGCAAATCCAGGGCTCAGGCCACGTCTTGAGCAACATGAGCATTGCCGTGAGCAGCAGCGGCGCGGGCGAAGCCGTCGGCATCTCCGTCGGCGCCGCCGACGTCCGCTTCAGCAGCTTCACGTTGTGGGCCGTCGGGGGCCCCGCTTTCTACGCGAGTTATTCGACGGGCGTTACCGTCGAACACGCGCGCATCTCCGCCGGCGAGCGCGACGCCGTCAACTTCTACCGCGGCGGCGGCGGCCACGTCGTCACCGACAGCACGATGACCACGGCCGGCAGCGCGGGTTATAACGCGCTCACCCTCAACGAGACCTCCTCGAACACCGTCACTCGATCCTATATCGGCCATACCGGCGTCGGCGCGATGGGCTTCGGCGTCGAGCTGACGCAAAGCTCCAGCAACACCATCACGCGCAGCACGGTCGTCATCAACGCCGGCTCCGCCGGGTTCCACCTCAACCAGTCCGGCTACAACTACCTCGCCGATATCCGCGCGACCGCTTCCGACGGCACCGGCATCTACTTCAACAGCTTCTCCAGCAACAACTACGTGGAGCGCGCGACCATCACCGCCGCCGGCATCAGCCGGTACGGCGCGGTCTTCAACAGCGCTTCTTCGAACACCTTCTCCCAATCCGTGGTCGTCAGCATGAACTTTCGCGCGTTCGATTATTCGATGAGCTCGCACTACAACAGCATTTACGGCAGCACGGCCATCGGCCACGGCGACGCCGAGGCCGCCGTGTACGTCAACGCCACCTCCTCGAACGTCTTCATGAATTCGTATTTCTCGGCGCCGTCCGGTTACGGCTTGCGGCTGGCCAGTTCGGATTACAACCAGGTGCTGCGCAGCACCGTGGCGTCGGGCCGCAGCAACTACCCGGCGTTGTCTCTCGAGCAGTCGAACTGGAACGTCGTGGATCAAAGCGTGATCATCGCGACCGGGAACGTGACGGCGGCGCGTTTGGGCGGCGGGGGGGGAGGGTCGTCATTCAACCGCATCGACCGCTCGTCCATGACCGCGTCGCGCGGGCTTGCCTTCTCCGTCGGCTTCGAGGTCAGCAACGGCAGCGGCAACGTCGTGGAGAACAGCTTCATCTCGGGTTACGACGGCGCCTATCTCGTCGGCACGAGCAACCGCATCAGCTACAGCACCGTCAACGCCTCGAGCATGGGCGTCTATCTGACCGGGCAGGGGGGGCAGCTCAGCCATAGCTACGTCAACTCGGTCCTCGCCGTGTCTCTCGCGACCGCCCAATACGCCCGGATCGGCTCCAACCGCATCATCGGCACCGGCCTGGGCGGCAGGGCCGTGGACATGTCCAACAGCAACTTCCTCTCCTTCACCTCGAACACCGTCACCGGGCCCGCTTCCGGCTCGGCCCTCGAGTTCGGCGCCGGCAACAGCGGCTACAACGATATCTCAACCAACACCTTCCTGCCCGGCGCCATGTATCAGATCTACGTGCCCGACTTCGGCGTCGGCAGCACCTTGTGGTTCACCTCCAACACCGTGCTGCCGACCGTGTCGGCGAGCACGAACTCCTACGGCTTCTATTTCAACGGCCTGACGCGCGGCGCGACCGTGCAGGACAACAACATCTTCTACCGCGGCAGCGGCGTCGGCATGGGCTCCTACGTGACCTACGGCTTCTTCGCGCGCAACTCCGCCGGCATCAAGGTGGACCATAACCGCTACTCCCAGCCCGGCGTCATCACCGGTCCCGGCGCCGGCGGCTCGACGGCGTTCCATTTCAGCGCCACGGCCGCGGACTTCCAGTTCAACGACGTGTACTCCAAAGGCACGTTGAACACGGCGCCGTACCAAATCCAGCTGGTGGCCGCTCCCAGTAGCTACATCCGCAACAACATCTTCGTCAACGACATCGACCCGTTCACCGGCGAGGCGGTCACCATCTACCCGACCGACGGCAGCTCGATCGGCCTCAACACGAACTACAACGACATCCATCTGCCGGGCGTGAGCGCGTTCGCCGGCAACGTGTCCGGCGCCAACCGCACGTTCGACGAGTGGCAGGGCTTCGGCTACGACACGGCGTCCATCTCGCAGGACCCGGTCTGGGTGTCGTCGGCCGCCGAGGACTTCCACGTGCGCACGGCGGCGACCAACGGGCGCTACAACCCGGCGACGGGGCTCTTCGACCAGACCGACCTGACCAGCTCGCCGACCATCGACGCCGCCGATCCCGCGGCGGCCGTGCTCTTCGAGGGGTTCCCGGGCGCTTCGCGCGCCAACCAGGGCTCCTACGGCCAGACCGGCCAGGCGTCGCGCGCCGCGCCGCCGCCGGGCTGCGCGTCGGAATACACCGTCGCCCCGGGCTACTACGCCAACATCGGCGCGGCCCTCGCGGTGGTGGACGACGGGCCGCTCACCAATAACGCGTGCATCGTCATCCGCCAGCCGACGGTCACCGCGGGCATCATCACGGTGCCGTCGCTCGTGACCAACGGCTTCCGCCTCACTATCATGGGCGAGCCGGGCATCGACCCGGTGTACCAGACGACCAACAACACCGACGGCTTCGTCATCAACAGCGCCAGCGTCACCATCAAGGACCTGGTCATCCGCCCCACGGCCAACATCACCAACGTCATCCGCGCGGTGGGCTCGGACGTCGCCATCACGAGCGTGACGCTCGACGGCGCGACCTACTCCCTGGGCAACGCCATCACCATCAGCACGCGCTCGTCCGTGTCGTATTCGAGCGTGTCCACGCGCGGCACCGCCATCCGCGTCGTCGGCGCCAACGCCTCGATCTCCTTCAGCACGGCCATCGCCATCTCCGTCAACGGCGTGGGCCTGCGCGTGGACGGCGCGTCCGGCGCCGTGGTCACCGAGTTCTACGCTCAGTCGGCCGTGAGTTCGGCCGGCGTGCTGGGCTCGGGCGCGCGCGACGCGGCCATCAGCTTCAGCACGTTCACCTCGGGAACCGGCAACGCGTTCGGCATCTCCTTCGCCTCGCGCAATGCGCTCAACGACGTGATCCTGTCCGCCCCCAACGGCACGGCGTTGACGTTCCAGCCGGGCGCCTACGACAACGTCATGCTTCGCGGCTCCGCGACATCGGGCGGAGCGGCGGCGGCTCCGGCGGTGCTCTTCGACGGCGCGTCGTCGAACACCGTCACCCAGACGAACATCACCCACTCGGGCTCCTTCGTCACCGTCCAGCTCAGGAACAACGCGCGTTTGAACACCGTTTCCGAACTCAACCTCGGCGGCTTCTCGAGCCAGCCGGTGCTCGAGCTCATCGGAGCCTCTTCGAACACCTTCTCCCAGCTCTACATGGAGAACTTCAACGGCAACGGCGTGCGGCTTCTGTCGGGGTCCCTCTACAACCGCTTCGAGAACGGCGACGTGGTGGTCAACAACGCCGCCACCGTTTACGCGATGAGCATCGATTCGTCCTCGGGCACCGCCATCACCGACATGTCCATCCGCAACAACGGCCCGAGCGGGACCGGCCTGAGCCTGACCGGCGGCTCCAACCACACGCGCGTGGACGCCAGCACCATCACCGCCTCCGGCAACACCACCTTCGACATCAACACCGCATCCTACACGACGGTGACGCGCACCTTGGTGGCGAACAGCGGCAACTGGATCGCGCTGAGCGCTTTCGACTCGCACGGGGGCGTGTTCACCCGCAGCACCGTCACGACCGGTATGGGCGCGAACGCCTTCTTCATCACCAACGGCCGCGACAACCTCGTCGGCGATTCCTATGTCGAGGGCGGACAGGGGCTTTACGTCACGGGCTCGCTGCGCACCTCCGCGCACGCCAATAAACTCGTCGCCACCAGCGCCGTGGACCCGGCGTTCCAGGCGGTCGGCGGCGCGTCGGGGCTGTCCATCTCCTCCAACACGCTCATCGCGAACTTCGGCGGCAAGGGCATCTCCATCGAGGCGGGCGTCGGCGGCGACATCATCATCACCACCAACACCGTGCCCTACGGCCCGCAGAACGGCATCCGCGTCGTGAGCCTGGCGGCCGGCGCCAAGGTGTTCATCGCCTCGAACACCGTCGTGCCTGCGCTCGGCCCCACGACGGACACCTGCGGCCTTTGCCTGGACACGCTTAACAACGGCGCGACCATCCAGAACAACTCCATCTACTACCGGCAGGCGGGCTCGATGGCGGGCTTCATCGCCTACGGCATCTACGCGGGCGCCTCGCACGGCCTGGTCATCGAGCGCAACCGCGTGTCCAACCCGGGCATGGTGACCGCCGGCGGCTACACGGGCGTGTACCTCCTGGGCTCGCCGCGGGCGCGGTTCGCCTTCAACGACGTGTACTCCGCGGTGCCCGCGGGCGGCTCCATCTCCGACGCCTACGGCCTGCGCGTCGAGACCTCGAGCAGCGTCCTCATCGTCCATAACGTCTTCTCGAGCTCGCTGACGGTGACCAACACCTCGGCGACGTTCCGCATCGACGGGGTGAGCACCGCGGGCTCGGATTCCGACTACAACATCCATTTCAGCTCGACGGCCCGCAACACGATGATTGACAGCGCCGGCGCGTACGAGTATCCGCTGGCGGGCAGCATCGACCGGAACTCGCGCGTGTACAACCCTCATTGGCCCAGCGTGACGCCGGGCGCCGAGGACTTCCACCCGCGCTCCCACGCCGGACGCTACGTGCAGGCGACGCAAAGCCACAGCGCCGTGGACGCCTGGACCTCGGGCAGCGTGGACCACGGCGACCCGACGTTCCCGGTGGGCGACGAGCCCGCCTCCAACGGCTCGCGCGTCAACGTCGGCTCCTACGGCGGCACCGCCGAGGCGTCGATGACGCCTCCCGCGTCCGCGAACTCGAGCATCGTCGCGGTTTATTCGTCGAGCATCACGGTCGGCTACCTGTCCTCGGGCGCGCCCGGCTACGGCGTGACCGCCTCGAGCGGCACCGACTTCACGGGCGTTTTCGTCAGCTCCTTCACCAACCGCCCCACCTTGCTCGCCCTGGCGCCCCAGGGGCTGATTCCCAACACCACCTACACCCTCGTGGCGTCGGGCGTGTGGGGGGACGCGTACGTGTACACGCCTTCGTTGTCCACGCCGACGCTCGCCGTCGAGCCCGGCGCGCCCGGCGCGGTCCCGTTCCCGGCGGTGCACCGCACCTCCATGACCGCGACCTGGACCACGTCCACCAACCCGTTGAGCCAGACGACCTACACGGTGACCTTCGCCGCCGCGACGGGCAACGTCAGCGTCTCGACTTTGCCCTCGGTCACGGCCGCGGCGCGCGACGCGGTCGGCCTGACGCCGAACACGACCTACTTCGTGACGGTCGTCGCGCTCAACCACGCGGGCGCGGTGACCGCGGCCACCGTCATCGGCTCCACGGCCACGCGCGCCAACGAGCCGCTCACCGCCGCCACCACCTTCCACGCCGTGCTCGACCAGTCGTTGAGCGTGAGCTGGGGCGCCAACGCCAACCCGCTGTCCATCACCAGCTACACCGTGCAGGCCTCCACCGCGGCGGACTTCAACGCCGGCGCCTCCAGCGTGTCGTTCACCACGGCGCCGGTGTTCGGCCCCTCGGCCGTCGTCTCGGGCCTGACGCCCGCGACCACCTACTTCTTCCGCGTGCGCGCGCTCAACGGCGACGGCGAAACCACGCCCTACACGGTGCTCGCCTCGACCGTGATGCTGCCGCTGCAGATCCAGGCGCCCGCCGTGCAGCCTTCGACCGCGACGACCATCAACTCCATCACCGCGGTGTGGGGCCTGTCCTCTAACGCGACGGGCTACACGTTGTACGCCTCGACCGAGCCGTTCAACCCGCCCGTGACCGTCTGGGCGACGAGCACCACCTTCGGCCAGACGAACACGACCGCCACCGTGCTCGCCCCGGCCCTGGAGCCTAACACCACCTACTACCTCTTCGTGCGCGCCCACGGCTTCAACGGCAACAGCGTCTATCAGGCGTTCCCCGCGACCGTCACGCTCACCGCGACGCCCGCGCCGGCCGGCGTCTCGTTCCCCGTGGTCAACATCACGAGCGCGACCGTGAGCTGGCTCAACGGCGGCAACCCGGTGGACCGCACGACGTTCACGGTGGTCCTGTCCACCAGCGGCAGCTTCAACCCCGCGGCCGCGGGCAACGTCGCGGTCAGCAGCGTGACGGGCGCTTCCCCGTCGGCCCAAGTCCCGGGTCTGACCCCCAATACGACCTACACGGCCTTCGTGGCCGCCATCAGCCACGCCGGCTCCTCGACGACGTTCGTCGCGCTGGGCTCGACGGCGACGCGCGCCGCCCTGCCCGCCGTCGTGTCGCCGAGCTCCGCGAACGTGACGGATCAGGCCTTCGACGCCTTGTGGGGGAGCGGCGGCAACCCGCTGGGCATCACGAGCTACACCGTCGTGGCGTCCACCGCGTCCGACTTCAACCTGTTCGCCTCCAGCGTCGTGCTCACGACCGCGCCCGCCTCGGGCCCGGGCGCGCGCCTGACCGGGCTCGTGCCCGGCACGACCTACCACCTCCAGGTCCGCGCCCTCAACGGCGACGGTGAAACCACGCCCTACGTCGGCCTGGGCCAGCTCGTCACGTTGCCGCTGCTCATCAACGCGCCCGGCGTCCAGCCCGTGACGTCGGCGTCCACCTATTCCATCACCGCGGCGTGGGGCCTGGTCTCCAACGCGACCGGCTACACCTTGGTCGCCTCGACCATGCCCGACAACCCGCCGCTCGACGTCTGGGCGTCGAGCTCGACGTTCTCGCAGGCCGCGACGACCGCGACGGTGTTCTCGCCCGCGCTCCAGCCGAACACGACCTACTTCCTCTTCGTGCGCGCGCACGGCTTCACGTCCAACAGCCCCTACGCGATGATTCCGACGACGGCGACCTTGCCCGCCACGCCGGTCACCGCGGTGACGACGTTCACCATGGTCTCCATCACGAGCTTCACGGTGTCCTGGCTCGCCGACGGCAACCCGCTGGGCATGACCACCTACACCGTGGTCGCGTCCACCGCCTCGAACTTCAACGCGGGCGCGTCCTCGGTGACCCTCTCCACGGTCCCGGCGTCCGGGCCCTCCGCGACCCTCACCGGCCTGGGCGCCTACGCGCTCTGGCACGTCCAGGTGCGCGCGCTGGGCCAGGGCGTCGCCGTCACGCCCTTCGTCTCCCTGGGCTCGACCCAGACCTTGCCGGTCGAGCTCGCCGAGCCGCTGGTCGGCGCCACGGGCGTCTCCGCGAGCTCGATGACCGCCGCGTGGTCCCTGGTGTCCGGCGCGACGGGCTACACGCTGGCGGCCTCGCTGTCGGCGACCAACCCGCCCGTGTCGGTCATCGCCTCCAGCATCGTGGCGGCCGGCGACCTGTCGGCGAGCGTGTTCGGCCTGGCGCCTAACACGACGCATTACCTGTTCATCCGCGCCAACGGCCCCGGCAACTCCAGCCTGTACTCGGTTTACGCCGCCACCGCGACGGACCCGGAGCGCCCGCTGGCCGCCGCGGCCACGTTCAGCGGCGTGACCGCTAACGGCGCCTTCGTGAACTGGCAGCAGGGCGTCAACCCGCTGGGCATGACCACCTACACGGTGACCTTGTCCACGACGCCGACCTTCCCGAACGGCTCGGCCGGCAACCTCACTTCCCAGACGACGTACGCCGCCGCGTCCCCGTCGCAGTTCCTCGCGGGCCTGACGCCCAACACGACGTACCACTCGTTCGTCGAGTCGCGCAGCCACGGCGGCTCGCGCTTCGGGACGACGTTGGGCTCCACCGCGACCTTGGCCAACGCGCCGCTGCCCGGCGCCATCCTCGCCGTGGGCATCACCAGCGTCACGTTCAGCTGGCCGGCCAACGGCAACCCGCTGGGCATCACCAGCTACACCGTCATCGCCTCCACCGCGGCCGACTTCAACGCGTTCGCCTCGAGCGTCGTCTATACGACCGCGCCCGCGGCCGGCCCCTCGGCCGTGGCGACGGGCCTGGCCTTCGGCACCTCCTGGTACTTCCAGGTCCAGGCGGTCAACCACAACGGCGTGCCCACGGCTTTCGCGTCCATCGGCCAGGCCTACACGAACCTGAGCAACCTCATCCCGCTCATCAGCGACCTGCAGGCCGGCGACGACGCGTGGCGCCGCTCCAACAACGGCTTCTACAACATGAGCTTCGCCGACGCGAGCTCCTTCCACCTCGACAAGGTGCAGGTCAGCGTCTCGACGGTCCCGGGCGGCTCGGAGTCCTTGGTCGCGTTCACGGACGCCTTCGGGGGCCTCAGCCCGTCGGACTCCTATTCGACGCCGTTCCCGCTGCCCGCCGCCGTGTTCAACGCGATGCTCGAGAGCGCGACCAACTACGTCACCGTGCGCGTCTTCAACCTCGTGCCCGCCACGAACACCATCGTGGACGCCTTCTACGTGCGCAAGGACACCACGCCGCCGGCCTTCACCAACGGCGAGCTCGGGGGGGACTCCGTGGTGCAGACCGCGGCGGGCCGCCTGTACGCCCTCAGCGCCCGCGACACCGCCAGCGGCCTGGCCGCCTTCCAGTACAGCGTCAGCCTCACGCCCGCCTCGGGCGACGCGGCCCAGGTGGGCTGGACCGACATCGCGGTCCTCAACGGCGCCACCGATTACACCACGGCCTGGCCCGTGGCCTTCGCCGCCCTCCAGACGGGCGCCACCAACTACGTGTCCGTGCGCGCCTGGGACCTGGCCGGCGCGACGACGACCTTGGTGGACGCCTTCCGCGTGCTCAAGGACACCACGGGCCCTACCGTGAGCATCTCGACGCCCGCCGCCGGGACCGGCTTCGTATCCGTGGTCTCCGGCGCGGCCGGCGGCGCGGTCGGCGCCTTCGGCGTGCAGGGCGCCGAGGTGGCCGTGCTCAACGAGGGCAACGGCTTCTACTGGAACCCGGCCTCCTCCCTTTATAACGCGGTCAACCCCGTGTGGATGGCGGCGGTCGGCGGCAGCTCCTGGACCGCGACCTTGGCGGGCATTCCCTTCACCGACTCCATCGCCTATAAGATCGTCGCGCGCTCCTCGACGACCTACGGCCTGTACTCCGTGGCCTACGCCACGGCCTCCTTCACGCTCGACACGACCACGCCGACGGTCGCCATGACCACGCCCGTCCCCAACTCCACGGTGGCGAGCCTGCCGCTCATCGCCGGCACCGCCGCCGACGCGGGCGCCGCGCCCTCGGGGGTGGTCACCATCGAGGCTCAGCTGCGGCGCCTCTCCGACGGCCTGTGGTGGAACTGGTTCACCAACGCCTGGGTCGCCTCGCCGGTCTCCTCGGTCACGGCCGGCGGCTCGGCGTGGAGCGTCACGCCCAGCGCGCAGCTGCAGGCCAACCTGCTCAGCGGCGCGAGCTACTACGTGGCCGTGCGCGCCTCCGACCTGGCCCTGCCCGCCAACGCCGGGGACTTCTTCGCGCAGGGCTCGACCTTCACCTTCAACGACCCGACGCCGCCCGCGGCCATCACGGACCTGGCGGCGGTCAACGGCGCCTTGCCGGGCCAGATCTCCCTGACCTGGACGGCGCAGGGCGCGCACGGCGCGACCGGCAGCACCGTGTTCGGCCAATACGCCATCTTCGGGTCCACGGACAACCTCGCCGTGCCCTCGACGTCGGCGGCCAGCACCATCATCTTCGCGACCGCCGCCGTGACCCCGGGCGCGTTCCAGGGCTACGTGGAGAGCGGCCTCTCGGTGGGCGTCACCTACTTCATCTACGTCGCCATGGCCAACGCGGACGGCAACTGGTCCGCGTTCTCCAACCTCGCCTCGACGACGGCCACGCCGGCGCCGAGCAACTCCATCCTGGGCCACGTGGTCAACGCGTCCACGCAGGGCATCACGGCCGTGCGCATCGACGCCTTCGACGCGACGGGCGTGCTCGTCGCCACCGCGTTCACCTTGGCGGACGGCAGCGGCACCTACTCGGTCAACGGCCTGACCTCGGGCAACTATAAAGTGGAAGCCAGCTGGACGGCCAACGGCATCACCAGCTCGGTGTGGATCGACGCCATCCCCATGGGGTCGGTCAACATTGACTTCTCCCTGGATATCAATTACGCTCTCGCCACTCTGACCGGCACCTTGGGAGCGTTGTCGTCGGGCCCGGCGGGGCTGGGCGTGTCGGGCTCCGGCTACCGGCCGTCGGCGGCCGGCAGCCATGTCGAGCTGTTCCAGGGAGGCCGCGAGGTGTCCCGCGCCGCCGTCGGTCCCACCGGCCGCTGGACCATCGCGCACCTGCTGCCGGGCACGTACGCCGTGCGCGCCTACACCGGCTTGACCTACACCGATTTCCAGAACGTCGAGCTCGCCGAAGGCGAGATCCGGACCGTCGGCTTCGTCTTCAACCCCTTGCCCGAGGCGAGCGTGTTCGCCTTCCCCAACCCCGCGCGCCATTCCACGACCATCCGCTTCGAGACCGCGCTCCAGCCCCTCGAGGCGCAGATCGCCATCTTCGACCTCAAAGGCGGCCTGGTGCGCGAGGTGCCGGGCTCGCAAATCGTCGCCACGGCGACCCCGGGCGTCTATCACTACGTCTGGGACCTGACGAACGCCCGGGGCGGCGCCGTGGCGTCGGGCGTCTATCTCTTCATGGTCAAGGTGAAAGGCGGCAGCGAGAACCAGCTCGTGAAGGTCATCAAGAAACTGGCGGTGGTCAAATGAGAAAGCTCCTTCTCGCGGCGCTGGCGGCGCTCCTCCTCGGCCCCGCGGCGGGCCGCGCCTCGGCGGCGTTGCTGTCGGCCCAGGGCGTGGCCGTGCTCGACTCCAACGGCGCGCCGCGAGCCACCTTCTCGAGCAACGAGACCATCGGCTTCACCCAGACCGTTTTCAACGGCGTCGCCAGCACGAACCGGACCTTCTTCCAGTTCGAGGTCGTCGCGCCCAACGGCAACACCTCGTTCCGCCACACCGGCAACTCGACGCCGGGCTCGGTGGGCAACGCGTCGGCGCGCATCGCGGGCGTGCCCATCTCGGGCATGTTCCAGGGGCCCGGGACCTATACCATGCGCGGCCTCGCCACGCTCGACGGCACGACGCTCCAGCAGACCCAGACCTTCACCATCTCCTCGCCCAACATCCTGCTCATCTACCCGCCCAACGGCGCCAGCGGCCTCACCGACAATCCTCTCACCTTCCAATGGTTCTCCAGCGGCGCGGCCACCTACCGCATCAGCGTGGGCGACAACCCCTCCATCTACAACCCGATTCTCGTTGAGACCACCGGCGCCGGCGCGTCCAGTTTCACGTATCCGCAGAATCCCTCCGATGTCCGGCAGCGACTCGCGGCCGGTCAGCAGTATTACTGGAAGATCGAAGGCCTGGATTCCAACGGCAACGTGGTGGCGCAAAGCCCGGTGCCGTACGCGTTCGGCGTGCAGACCGTATCGAACACCCGCGACCTGGCCGTGACGGTGCTGGACGTGGCGGGCTCGCCCGACGGCGCCGGCGCCATCCCGTTTACCGTTACGGTCAAGAATCAGGGCACTACGACGGAGGCGGCGATTCCGCTCAAGTTCACCATCGGAGGCCTGCCCGCTCCCGGCACGCCCGTCGAGCTGCCGTCCATGATGCCCGGCGACTCCAAGACCTACACGCTTACCGGGACCATCCCGTCCGACCAGGGACAGGGGCTGGCCATCGCGTGCCTGACCATCTTCGACGACACCGTGGCCAACAACTGCAAGACGCTCACCGTGGCCCGGCCGACGAGCACGGGCGGGTCGGGCACGGGCTCGCCGGGCGGCGTGCCGCTGACGGCCGAGCAGATCTGGGAGGCCATCAAGCAGCTGCTCAAGGAACGCGGCATCGACCTGACGGAGTACGACCTGGTGAGCCTCGAAGGCAGCCTGACGCGCGACGAGCTGGCGGCGCTGCTCGACCA
Organism: uncultured Elusimicrobia bacterium; assembly: GCA_965283875.1. Lineage (GTDB taxonomy): Bacteria > Elusimicrobiota > Elusimicrobia > UBA1565 > UBA9628 > GWA2-66-18. The sequence continues at coordinate 2,193,113 of CBDIQC010000001.1, forward strand.
GCTGCGCCAGGGCCAGGCCCAGGCCATCATCACCGGGCCGCCGCTGTCGGCCCCGCCGGCGTCCACCTTGCCCGCGGCGCCCGCGCCTTACGAAGCCCCGTCCACGGCCTCCGACGCCCCCGCGCTGCCGGCGCCCGAGGAGACGCCGCAGGAGGACGGCGCCACCGAGTGGTCGGGCTACGCGGCCCCGCTGAGCGGTAAAACCATGACGCTCACCGTGGGCGACGCGGCGCGCTGGAAGAAGCTCTGGCTGCGCCTGAGCGACCAGCCCGTGCCGTCCGTGGACTTCTCGCGCTTCAAGGTGGCGGCCATCCTGGTGGGCAAAGGCATCAAGGTGGACCGCGTCGCCGTGGAGTCGGTGCAGCCGGCGGGCCAGGACTTGCGCGTTCGTTATAGACTGGTCAAACTGTCCCGTCTGGGCCGGACCAACGCGCCGGATTTGGATTCGTTAGGCTCGCGCTTCACCCCGTTCCTGCTGAAGATCGTGCCCCGCGACGTCGCGGCGGTCAGATTCGAGATGTCCAAGGAGGATGACGATGAATAACACCCGAAACGTGAGCGCCCTCCGGGGCGCGTTGGCCGCCGTCTTGTTGTTCGCCGCCGCGGCGCCGTCGCTGGCGGCGCCGGTCGCCGGCGTCGTCGTCTCCATGGAAGGCAAGCCCGAATCCAAGGCCGGCTCGGGCTCCTACAAACGCATGAAGCTCAACCAGATCGTCCACGAGGGCGACACGGTCAAGACCGACAAGGGCGAACGCGTCGGCATCGCCTTCGTCGGCGGCGCCGAGCTGCGCATCAACGAGAGCTCGGTGTTCGAGATCCAGTCCGGCGGCGGCGCCAAGCCGGTGACCGTGAAGACCCGCCTGGGCGACGTGTGGACGCGGCTCATCGGCAAACACTCCGGCATCCAGATCCGCACGCCCGCGGCCGTGGCCGCCGTGCGCGGCACCGAGTGCGACGTCAACGTCGGAGACCGCGTGGACGTGAAGGTTTATGACGGGCACGTGGACCTGATGAACGAGAAAGGCACGACGTCTTTGCGCGCGGGCCAGCAGGCCGGCGTGGCCGGAGCGGGCGAGGCCCCCAGCGCGGCCCAGACCATGGCCAAAAGCGACTACGGCACGTGGCAGAACGGCCTGCAGCCCGTGGACCTCAACAAGAGCCTCGAGCTGCTCAACAAGGCCGCGGACAAGAGCCGCACGCTCGAGATTAATATGAAGGGCAAGGACGGCCAAAGCAAAGAGTTGAAGCTGAACTTCGAGAAGAAGTGACGACGGCGCGCGACACCATGAGCGACACCATGATATGAGGCGACTCCACCGCGCCTTGCTGGCGGTTCTCGTCTGCGCCGCGGGCGCCGCGCCCGCGCGCGCCCTGGACGCGGCCAGCCTGCAGTTCACCGTGCCCGCGCCCGATCCGGTGCAGGCGGGCGAGACGCTGGCCCTCCAGGCGCTGGCGGTCAACACGGGCGACGCGGCGTGGGTCCCGGGCACCTACTACTGGGTGGGCGAGGTCTATGACCTCGACTATAAGCTGGTCGCGCGCACCGAGCAGATCTCGCCGCGCGAGGCCACGGCGGCCGGCGGCGTGGCGGCCATCTCGCTGCCCTTCAACGTGCCCGAGACGGCCTTCGGGCGGCGCCTGTACCGGGTCTTCCTCGTCGTCAACAACAAGACCTTGCTCCAGTCCGAATACAAGGGCTTCTCCATCATCGAGAAGCCCATCCCCGCGGCCCCGGAGGTCGTCAGCTACCACGTCGAAGGCAACGTCACCGTCGCGGTGAAGGACTCCAGCCGCAACAAGTGGAAGGACGCCACCGGCACGACGAACTTCAACACGGTCGGCAAGCTCAAGCAGTCCTCCTACCTCATCAACATGTACGTCCTGCACAAACGCGGCAACGTGTTCGACCCGGTCATCATCATGGCCAACTACTACGCGCCCTGGGGCACGGTGTACGGCGGCGACATCCAGCCCAACCTCGGCCCGCTCGCGGTGTCCGGCCAAGGCATGCGCGGGCTCATGCTGGAGCAGCGCAAAGGCATGGTGGACTGGAACCTGCTCGGCGGCCAGACCATCGAGTCCCAGGCCGGCACGGCCACGACCAACGGGCGTTACGCCCGCTCGCTGTACGCGGGCAAGTTCGGCGTGGCGCCGTCGGCCGGGACCAAGTTCAACGCCAATTACTTCCTCAGCACCGACGAGGTCGGCTCGCTGAGCTCGGACCCCCGCTCCAACAACTTCCGCGGGCCCAATCTGCCCGCGCAGAAGAACTCCGGCTACGGTCTCGACACGCTTTTCGAGCCGTTCACGAAGTTCAAGATCATCGGCGCCTGGCAGCGCAACGTCTATCACGCCGACACGCGCAACCCGAGCGTCAAGGACACGGCCATCCGCGGCGAGCTGTCCTGGGAGCGGCCCAAGTTCAAGACGCGCGCCTACATGCAGCGCGCCGGCGCCGACTTCGTGGCCTTCGGCAACCCGGGCGTCGTCGGCGACCGCCTGACCTACAACCTGTCGCTCAACCTCTACCCGGCCAAGTGGTACTCGCTGGCCCTCATGGGCGACCAGTTCCGCGACAACCTGCGCAGCGACCCGCGCCGCACCACGACCAATCAGCAGCTCATCAGCATGGGCCACGCGCTGCAGCTGCCCAGCGCGACCACCGTGAACCTGAGCGGCTCGGTCAACACGGCCAAGGGCCAGCCCAGCACCGCGCTCAACAACCGCACGACGACTATGGGCCTCACGCTCGGCCAGATCATCAAGCGCCACAGCGTGTCGCTCTCGGTGCAGAGCAGCCAGTTCCGCGACATCAACAAGCTCGCGCACGACCTCGACACCCAGACCGTCGGCCTCTCCTCGAGCTGGCGCCTGCCGCGCAATTGGACCGGCACCTTCGGCGTGACGATGTCCAACTCCAAAGACAAGACCGACGGCTCCAAGCGCACCACGCAGTCCGTGGGCCCCAGCCTCTCGCTGCCGCTGCGGCCCAAGTGGGTGGGGCAGTTCTGGGGCAACTTCACGGCCACCAGGAGCACCTCACCCCTGTTCCCGCAGGACAGCAGCCTGCTCTCGCTGAACTCGGAGTACACCTGGACCTCGAGCCCCCAGGTCAGCATGACCTTCGGCCTCGGCGCCAACCAGAACAAGGATAAGATCGTCACGAGCAACACCTACAAGGAAGTGGTGCTTTCGATGCGCTATTCCTACACTTTCTGACATGGCCCACATCCTCGTCGTAGACGACGACCCGCTCGTGCGCGAGCTGCTGATGACCGTGCTCGGCGACGCCGGGCACACCACGAGCGCGGCGGGCAACGGCCAGGACGCCCTGGCGCGCCTGCGCGAGGAGGCGTTCGCGCTGGTCATCCTCGACCGCAGCATGCCGCGGCTCTCCGGCCTCGAGGTGCTGGTCGCCATCCGCAAGGACCCGGCCCTCAAGGGCCTCAAGGTCGTCATGTGCACGGGCGCGGGGATGGTGGCCGACGCGGACGACGCGTTACGGGCCGGCGCCGACGACTACGTGGTCAAGCCGCTCGACATCGCGCGGCTGCTCGAGAAGGTCGCGCGGCACGCGGCGAACGCGACGCCGACGGCTCCCAAGCCCGCCAAGGGCGGGATCATGGATTCTCTGAAAGGTCTGTTCCGCCCGTCTTAGCCAGGAACTTCTTCAGGGCGGGGTCGTCGGGCGCCAGCTTCAGCGCGCGGCCCCAGGCGGCGCGGGCCTGCTTCTTGCGGCCCAGCGAATAATAGGCCGACCCCAGGCGTTTGAGCGCCAGCACGTCGTTGGGCTCGAGCGCGAGGATGTCGTTGAGGGTGGCGACGGCCTGGAAGTGTTTCGCGTCGTAGATCTGGTGCAGGGCGATCATCTGCTTCCATTCCAGGAGCTTCATGCCCGGGGTGACCTCGTTCTCGTCGAGCTCGGGGTGCTCGTCGCGCAGCAGCTTCAGGAAGGCGGCGTAACGCGCGTCGGCCGGCGCGAGCTCGCAGGCGTAACGCAGGGCGTCGTGCGCGCGGCGCGGCTCGGCCGGCACGTTGAGGAAGGACTGCAGGCCCAGGACCGCGACGCGGCCGGCCTTGTCCACCGGCTCCAGGCGGGGGGAGAGCTTGATGATCTGCTCGAGCCGCGACTGGAGCGTCAGGATCTGGGGGTCCCCGGGGTCCTGGTCGAGCAAGGCCTGGATCTCGAGCACGGCGGAGCGGTAGCGCCCCTCGCGGATGAGCTCGGCGGTGCGCTCGCGGCGCTTGCGCGTGAGCACCGCGATCTTCTTGCGGGCCTCTTTGATCATGGTTTGGGCCGTCTTCTGGGACGCGTCGGTCTTGAGGACCTCGTTCCACTTGCCCACCGCGCGACGGAAGTCGCCCTGGGCGTAATAATCCAGCGCTTCCTGGTAGTAGGTCTCGATGGGGCTGGGTTTGCCGCCCGCGCCCTCCTCCTGGGCCGCGGCGGGGCCTGCGGCGAGGGCCAGCAGGAGCGCGGCCGCGGCGAAACGCGTCACGGGACGGGCCCGCCTTTCTCGCGCAGCTCGCGCACGAGGCTGATCTCGATGCGGCGGTTGGCCGCCCGACCCTCCGCGGTCGCGTTGGACGCCACGGGGCGGTGCTCGCCGTAGCCGCGGGCGTGGAAGCGGCCCGGGGCCAGGCCGCGGGACATGAAGGCTTCGATGACGGAGAAGGAGCGGCCGGCGGAGAGCTCGAAGTTGCTGCGGAAGCGCCCGCCCACGATGCGCACGTCGTCGGTGTGGCCTTCGACGAGGATGGGGTTGGGGTAACGCGCCAGGAGCGCGGAGAGGGGGCCTAACACGGCGTCGGCTTCGGAGGACAGGCGCACCGAGCCCTCGCCGAACAGCACCGGGGAGGGCAAGGTGAGCCGCACGCTGCGCGCGTCCACCTGCACGCCGAAATCCTTGAGCTTGAGGGCGTCGAGCTCCTCCTTGATCTTCACCGCGAGGTCGGTCTCGGCGAGGCGTTCCTCGGCGGCCACGGCCGCGGTCGGGGCGCTCACGTCGGTCTCGATGCGGGCCAGCGCCTTCTGCACCTCCGGCCCCTTGCTCTGGAACGAGTAGGCGAACAGCGACATGAACAGGAGCACCAGGCAGGACATGAGGTCCGCGTACGGGACCATCCAGAGCTGGCTTAACTCCTCGTCATTCATGGGCGGTCACGGCGTCGCGCAGGATGAGGATCTCGACGCGGCGGTTGCGCGCGCGGCCCGCGTCGTCGGCGTTGGGCGCCAGCGGGCGGTGCTCGCCGTAGCCCGCGGCGACGAGGCGCGCGGGCGGCACGCCCGCGCCCGTCAAGCGTTCGATGACGGCGTAGGAGCGCGCCACCGACAGCTCCCAGTTGCTCTTGTAGGGGGAAATCGCCAGCGGCACGTCGTCGGTGTGGCCTTCGACGATGACCTGGTTGGGCATCTCGAGCAGCAGGCGGGCCAGCCGCTCCAGCGGCTCCTTCGCCGCGGGGTTGAGCTCGGCGAGCGCGGTCGGGAAAAGCAGCTGGTCGCGCAGCCGCACGCGGATGAGCCGCTCCTCGAGCACGGCGTCGTCGAACAGCTCCTTGACGCGCGCGTAGCCTTCCTCCTTGAACGTGTCGCGGGGCGTCGCGGGCGCGGCCGGGGGCTCCTCGACGACGGCCTTGGCGTCGAAGCTGCGGACCATCTGCGCGCGCGCCTGGGGGCTGGAGATGGTCATCGCGTACATGACCAGGAAGAACAGCATGAGGTTGGTCATCATGTCCGCGAGCACGATGAGCCAGAGGGGGTTGTCTTCGGACTGCTTGTTGACGGCGTGCAGCCGGTGGAGGAAGGGCATCATGCCGCGACCCGGTAGTTCTTCGCCCCTCCGCGCCGCAGGTAGTAGGACATGTACCCCTCGAGCTTGCGCGCGATGAGCCAGGGCGCCTCGCCCGAGGCCATGCACAGGATGCCCTTGGCGATGAGCTCGCGGTTGAGCATCTCCTCCTCGGAGTAGAAGTTGAGCTTGGCGGCGATGGGCAGGAACATGAAGTTGGCCGAGAAGATGCCGTAGAAGGACGCGGTCATGGCGACGGCCATGGACGCGCCCATGGCGCTGGGGTTGGTGATGTTGCGCAGCACCTGCACGACGCCGATCAGCGTGCCCAGCAGGCCGAAGATGGGGGCGTAGGTGCCCGCGGAGCGGAAGATGGCGCAGATCTGCATGTGGCGCTGGCGCGTGGCCAGGATGTCGCGCTCGAAGCGGTCGCGCATGACCTCGGTCTCCAGGCCGTCGAGGAGCATCTGCACGCCGTCGCTCATGAAAGGGTGGGGAAGGTGCGCGAGGTCGTCGGCCAGCACGCCCAGGCCTTCCTTGCGGGCGCGCTCGGACAGGCCCACGAAGGAGTCGATGAGCTGGTTGGGCGTGGGGCGGCGGGGGGGCACGAGCATCATCTTCACGGCGCCGGGCACGTGGCGCAGCACCGAGGCGGGGAAGCTGATGAGCACAGAGCCCAAGGTGCCGCCGAAGATGAGGATGATGGCCTCGGGGTTGAGCAGGAAATGCGTCATCTGCCCGGTGTGCAGGATGAACAACACGACCCCGGAGCCGACGACCACGCCGAGGATGGTCATGAAGTCCATGGGATTCCTTTAAGGCGCGCCGTCCGGCTCGTGGGCGGCGCCGTTGCCGTTCCCATTCCCGTTGCCGTTGCCCTCGGCCGGGGCCGAGGCCTTGCGCAGGGCGACGCGGCCTTCGCGCACGAGGGCGGTGAGCGCCGTGACCACCCGTCGCACCTCGAGCTCACGCGCGCGTTCGGGCATCTCGCCCGCCAGCTCGATCTCCTGCTTGAGCCAGTCGCCCAGGCCGGTCTTGAGGCGGCCGAGCACGTGGGTGGCCAGCTCGGGCGAGGTCTTGAGCGCCACGGCCATGCTCTTGAGCGGCACGGCGCGGCTCAGCGTGGTCAGGCCCGCGTCGTCGAGGCGGGCGACGTCGTCGAGCACCACGAGGCGGCGCAGGATGCGCTCGCCGAGGGCCTCGTCGGAGGCGCGCAGCGCGGCGAGCAGCTCGTTTTGCAGGCGCACGGGCGACTCGGTGAGGATGTCGGCGATCTTGTCCTCGCCGCCGATGAGGCAGTCGATGCTCGCGCGGATGGTGCCTTCCAGGGCCTGGACGTGCGTCATGTCGAGCAGCATCGGCGTCGCCATCAGCGCCACGACCTCGCGGCGCCGGGCCTCGGGCATCGCGTCGAGCGCCGAGGAGGCGAAGGCGGGGGGCAGGAAGTGGATGATGATGGCGGCCATCTGGGCGGACTGGTTCTCGAGCAAGGTCACCAAGGTGGGCACGTCGCGCTCCTGGATGAAGGAGAAGGGCAGCACCCGGTCGTTTTCCGAGGAGGCGGGGCGTCCGGCGACCGCGTCGGCGGCGGCTCGAGCCGTCTGGAGGGGCGCGCCGAAGCCCGGCTCGTCGGGACGGAGCGCTCCGGGAACCGCGCCCGCGCCGCGGGAGGCGCGCAAGGCGTCGGCGCCGTCGCGCAGGGCGGAGACCAGGGGCTCGAAGAAGCGGCGGGTGAGCAGGAGAAGCCCGAGCGCGGCCGTCACGATCCAAGCCAGGGACCACAGGCCCCGCGGGCTCAGGAAGGTCTCGCGCGGGGCGGGCGGGGCGGGGGTCTTGCGGAAATCCATGCGCTCGACGCCGATGGTGTCGCCGCGCTCGGGGCGCAGGCCGACCATGCGTTCCGCGGTTTTACGCGCGAGCTCGACGTTTTCGTCGGAGACCGAGCGGTCCACGAGGATGGTGACCGAGACGCGGCGCACGAGCGAGGCGGGCAGGCCGAAGGCGGTGAGCTGGCCGGGGGCCTGCTTGGCGCTGACGCCGGGAAGGATTTCCGTGTCGGGGCGGTCGGAATCGGTGATGAGGTCGGCGTTGACGACGACGACCACCTCTTCGGCCCCGAGCAGGCGGCGCAACACGTCCTGCAGGCGCTTCTCCACCGAGCTTTCGAGGGCGACCTTGGCTTCGAGGTCGGCCGCCGCGGAGGCGCGTTGCGGGGCTTGGGCGTAGGCGCCGGACGCGGCGAGCGCCGCGACGAGCGCCAATAGAGGGGTTCTCATGGGTCGCTCGGAGTATAGCCCCCCTTTGTTACGGAATCAATAATAAAGGAGGGTCCGGCCGGTCAGCGGCACTGGGAGTATTCTTTGCCGTCGGCGTTGAGAATGGGGTAGCCGTTGGAGTTCCGGGTCACCTTGAGGCCGACATCCTGCAGCGCGCCCGGGCCTTCGGAGAGGCGCAGGCTCCCGCCCTTGGCCTGCCAGCGACCGCCGGAGGACGAGTTGGACTGGCCGTGGGCGGTGCCGTGCATGCCCGAGGAGTAGATTTCGCCCTGCGCGCCGGAGACCCAGGTTCCATCGGCGCGGAAGACGACGCGCTCCTGCTTGGTGGTGCCGGCGTGCTGGTTATAGCGGAAGTAGCACCAGGCCGAGGAGAGCAGCATCTTGGAGAGGGAGTCGCTCCCGGTCGGCGTCGCGGCGGCGGCCGCGCCTTTGGCCGCGGCGGGCGTCTTTTGGGCGCCGGCGCGCGTATAAGTTTCGGTCTGGCCGTTCATCGTCACGGTGAGCCGGTCGCCGGCGAGTCGGTAGCTCATGGTCTCGACCTCGCCTTCCTCGTCGTAAACCAAGGTCAACGTGGTGCCCGACGCGCGCCAGCGCACGGCTTCGCCGCGCACGACGCCGCTGCCGTCGGCCTTGAGCACGGCCAGCGCGGAGCCGTCCTTGTTCCAGGTGCCGACGAGAGGGGAGGCCCCGAAAGCGGGAGCCGACAATAAGAGGAGGAGGAGCGCTCGTATCATGGGGCCATGATACGAAAAGGGGACGGCTTTACAGCTTCAGCTTGCCCGGAGGAATGGCGCCGCCGCCGGGACCGAACAGGCCCGCGCCCAGACCGCCGGGGCTTTGCGGGGTGACGATGGACGTCTGCGCCTTGCGGCGGAGCTCCTTGAGCTCTTCCATCGTCTCGGTGAAGGCGAGCTGAACCGCCGGGGCGTAGCCGGCCACGGCCGCGTCGAGCGTGTCGCCGGAAATCTCGAAGGAGAGCGGCAGGGCGCCGGCGGGGGTCATCAGCTGGGCTTCGCCGACGAAAATCGTCTTGCGGGAGGCGTCGGCGGTCCCGTCGGCCTTGACGGGCGAGAGGCGGCGGATGGTGCCGACCTTGCGGTCGGTGAAGACCTCCTCTTTCCAGAGGTCCTTCTCGTCCATCTTGGCGGAAACGGGCTCGGCGCTCATCGGGGTCACTCCACGGAGAAGGATTTGCCGCAGGAGCAGGAGCTCTTGGCCTGCGGGTTCTGCACGACGAAGCCCGACGCCATCAGGCTCTCGGCGTAGTCCACCTCCGAGCCGCCGATGAAGAAGTCGGCCTTGCCGTCCACGACGCATTTGGCGCCGAACGCCTCGAACACGACGTCGCCCGGCGCGGCGGCGTCGCCCACGACGAACTCGTAGCTCATGCCCGAGCAGCCGCCGGAGCCGACCTTCACGCGCAGGACGGGGGGAGCCCCCTTCTTGGCGGCGAGGGTCGAGAGCTTCTTGGCGGCTTTCTCGGTGAGCGTGACCATGGGCTTAGAACTGCTTGGACTTGCCGCAGCCGCAGGAGCCCTTCTCGCCGGGGTTCTTGATCTTGAAGCCGGAGGAGGTCTCGTCCTCGGAGTAGTCGATGGTCGCTTCGGCGACGAACGGCATGCTCTGCTCGTCGATGACCACGTCGAAGCCGGGCTGGGGCAGGACCTTGTCGGCCGGGGCCTTGTCGTCGAAGGCGATGCGGTATTCGTAGCCCGCGCAGCCGGAGGGGGCGACCTTCAGGCGCAAGGACTTGCCCTTGGCGGATTCCTCGGTCTTGAGGAAATCCTGGATTTTCTCGACGGCTTTCGGGGTGAGGGTCAACATGGGAGGCTCCTGGAGGCGAATCCTGACTGCCTTGCTCATATTTTACCCCCTAACACGGCTCGAGTCAAGCCGGGGGCCCCGCGGCCTAGTTCTCGAGCGAGTCGATGAGCTCGTCGAGCTCGCGCTCGGCTTCGCGGTAGCGGCCGTCGCGCATCAGCGAGCGCAGGCGCCACAGCTGGCGGCGGACGTAGGCGTCGTCGTCGCGGCCGCGTTCGGTGGAGCGGCCGGAGCGCTGGAAGCAGGCGATGATGTTGCTGCCGAAGCTCTCGCGCCCGCACTGCTCGGTCTCGGCGCGCAGGAAGGTCTTGTCCGCGATGGCGCCGATGCAGCCCGGCATCTCGCCGCTGAAGTTGACCTGGCGGCACACCGCGACGGCCGCGGCGTCGAAGTAATAGGCCGCGCTCACGACGCGCATGCAGGCCTGGCGGTCCGAATCGAAGGCCGCGGAGGCGCAGGCCGAGGCGGCGAGCTCGCGGCCGTCGTCGCGGCCGGGGTGGCGGCGTTGACCGGGGCGGGCGGCGGGACGAGGGGGCGCGAGCGGGGCCTGGCGCACGGCGACGCCGTCGGCTCCGGCGGCGGCCTGGAGCTGGGCGAGGAGGGGGCTTTCAGCGGAGGCAGGAAGGGCGAGGAAGAGGGCGGCGAGGGCGGCGAGTCGCATGGGCAAGTCCTCCGGTGCGGGGAAGTGACGGCCTCGACGCGCTCATCCTATTACATCGCGCCCGCCCGCGGCGCGCGAAAAACGCCTCCGAGGGCCGCTATTTTCAGGGGGGCGGCGGCGGCCGGAAAAAGTCGGTAATGACAGCGGGCCGTAAGACACTTATAATCAGCCGGAGAGGAGACACCATGATCAAAACCTTGCTCGCCGCCGTCCTGCTCGCTTCACCCGCCGCCGCCCAGGAGGGACAAGGCGACGCCACCCTCGACAAGATCTCCGGCGCCGTCAGCATCGTGGCCGCGGGCTCCAAAACCGGCGTGCGCGCCAAAGGCGGCGAGACGCTGATCTACGGCGACGCGGTGCGCACCGGCCCCGGCGCCGTCGCCCAGGTCGTGCTCAAGGACCGCGGCGCGGTGCTCATCCACGAGAACACCTACTTCACGCTCGCGGGCACGCCGCGGCGCACGACGCTCGATTTCGCGCGCGGCGAGTTCCTCATCGGCCTCAAGAAGAAGCTCGAGCGCGGCATGTCCTTCAAGGTGCGCACGCCGTCGGCCGTGGCCGCGGTGCGCGGCACCTTGTTCTGGGGCAAAACCGACAAGGACAAGACCACGACCTACGCGGGCTTCGGCCACCGCATCGAGGTGACCGCGATGGGTAAAACCGTGCCCGTCGAGGCCGGCCAGACCGTGACCATCCCCTTCGGCCAGCCGCCGTCCGAGGCCAAGCCGCACGCCATCCCGCTTTCCTACACGGAGCGGTTCCACGTCAACGGCGGCCTGCAGGGGCTCGAGGCGCTCGTGGCGCTGCCCAAGAAGGAACCCGCGGCCGAGTGAGCGCGCCTAAGCCCGGCGCCGTCACGTCGTGGAGCCGCTCCTTCAGCGAGGCCGACATCCGCGCGTTCGCCGAGCTCTCCGGCGACAAGGGCCGTCATCACCTGGAGCGCGACGAGAAGGGCCGCCTCATGGCCCACGGCCTGCTCACGGCCACCTTGCCGACCAAACTCGGCGGCGACCTCCACTATATCGCGGCGGACATGACCTTCGAGTTCCTCCGCCCCGTGTACGCCGACGAGGAGTTGTTGTGCCTCGGCACCATCGAGACGGTGAAGGCCGAGCCGCGCCGCTGGGCCGTGTCGTTCTCGTTCGTGGTTACTAATCCCAACAAAAAGAGAGTATTGACCGGCACGACCCACGGCGTCATCTACCGTGAGCAGCGGCGCTCGAAAAAAGCGTCGAAGCCGTCCGCGGCAGCCGCGCCGCCCGTCGTCGCGCCCGTCGCCGCGCCCGCCGCGCCCGCCCGCCGTTCGACCGCAAAGGCTTCATGCAGGACGCCCCGGCCGCGCGCGCCGCGCTCGTGGCCGAGCTGACCGTCGTGTTGTCGAAAGCGTCGTCCTTGTCGGCCGACGAACACGCCGTGCTCGCGCACATCCTCGCCTACGCCGGCTACGCCCAGGACGGCCGCCTGCGCATCCCGTCCTACGCCGTGTTGTGGGGCGCCGCGCAGTCCTACGTGCCCGCCGTGCGCCTGGAGGCCGAACGCGTCAGCGCGGCCGTGCGCGTGTTGCGCCGCCGCGGCGTGCTCAAAGCCGCCGAAGACGAGCTCCACCGCGAAGGCGCCCACGACGTCAGCGTCGTTCTCGACGAAGCCGCCCTGCGCCGGCTAAGCTAGGGGACAGGCCCCCAGCTTAGCTGACCTGTCCCCCGGCTTAGTTCGAGCTACGGGCGCGGTTCCTGCGCCGGCGCAGCATGATTATCGTTAATAAAAAACCGGACGGCGCGTTGGCGCCGCCCGGCTTTTCTATTTGACGACGAAGTCTAACGCAGTTGGCCGCCGATCCAGAACATCAGCGCGATCATGGCGATGACGGCCGCCAAGCCGAGCGCCAACGCGGCGCCCACGCCCGCCGCCGCTCCGACGAGCAGCCAGCCGGCGAGGCCGAGCGGCGTCCACGAGGTGAACAACGCGACGGCCCCGGCGATGACCGCGCCGGTGATGGCCCAGCCGAAGAAGCCGCGCGCGGTGCGGCCGGCGCGGTTCCAGGTGCGATCCCACTCGCGGCGGGACTGCTCGTCCACGGTAGGCTCGGGGATGGGCTGGCCCGAGGACGACGACTGGTAGGCGCTGCCGAGGCTGCGGAAGAAGGACACGAGCCCCGCGATGCCCGCGGCGAAGATGGCCGCCAAGGTCGCCGGGAAGATATTGGCCATGCGGATCCAGCCCGCCGCCAGCCCGGGGTCGCGCCCCTCGGCCGCGTCGTCGAACTGGAACTTGGAGGTGAGCTGGTTGATGCGGCGCATCTCCTCGCGCAGCGCGCCGTAGGTCCAATGGTCGAAGAAGCGCTGCACCGGCCCGCCGATGTCGGCGAAGCGGAACGCCAGCGACACCGCGCCGGTCAAGGCGTAGGGCGCCGCCACGATCACGCCGATGACGATGCCGCCCAGGCCGAAGGCGACGCCGAGCACGAGGGCGACGAGCTTGAGGAACAGGTTGCCCAAGGCGCCGACGACGCCGCTCTTCTCGAAGTCCTGCGCGACGACGTGTTTGAAGTACGGGCGGCCGAGCAGCAGCGCGCCGAACGCGGCCGAGCCGACGACGCCCGACACGGCGCCGGCGAGCAGGCCGAAGACGAAGGGCACGACGCGGCGCAGGACCTTCATCGCGGTCTCGAAGGCCACGCGCAGCGCGGGCAGGATCTCATAAACGACCTGGCGCGCGCCCTCGTAGGCGCCGGTCAGGAAAGCCGCGCCCGCGCCATAGACGGCGCCCGCGACGGCCCAGCCCAGGCCCAACACGCCGCCGACGGCGCGGTGCAAGACGGTGAGGACGGAGCCGCGTTTCACGCCGAACACGCCCTCGACAGGCCGGAGTCGCCGGCGTTTTTCCAGTAGCTCGTAGGAGCGCGCCATGCCGGCCTTCGCGTGGGTCGCGCCGAGCGGCAGGACGTTTTTCCAGAACACGGGCTGGGTGACGGAGAGACCGGTCGCGAGTCCCAGCAGAGGCAGGCCCGCGAACACGCCCGCGTAGCCGGCCCACAACGTCCAGCCGGCGAGGCCCGCGAGGAACGGCAGGCCGACGAAGAACACGGCGGCGATGCCGGCCGCGAGGCCGACGGCGCCCATCACGGCCGCGACGACCACCGGGGGTTTGCCCGAGAAGACGGCTTCGGGCGCTTCGGGGGTCTCGGGTTCGACGGCGCGCTCCGTCTCGGCGCGCTCGGGCAAGGTCCCGCCGGCGGCGATAATCCGCGCGTCAGACAGGCTCTTCACGTACGCCTTGGCGGCCGCGGCGACGACGGTCACCGCGGTGACGGGCGCGGCGAGCAGGGAGCTCGCGACGCGCACGTACAGGCGCCAGACGGGCTGCTCGGCGCCGACGCCGCGGAACACGCCCTTCACGGAGCGGGCGGCGTCCTCGATGGCGGCGGGCAGGGCCGTGCGCTCCCAGGCGCGGAAATACGCGACCGAGGTCTCGGACGGGCGCGCCCACTTCACGCCGCGCGCGACGGCGAAGGTGAAGATGACGGGCAGGCCGAGCACCGCGCCCAGCGCGAGCCCGCCCACGAACACCGCGGCGGCCAGCGGGAGCAAGGTCAGGCCGAGGATGATGCCCACGGTGATCTGCCCTTCCGAGGGCTCGGTGTCGGCGCGGTCCTCGGCCGTGAACGCCTCGACCATGGGTTGGAAGAAGGCGGCCGCGGTCACGAACGCGGTCTTGAACAGCCCGACGATGGCGCCCCAGAGGAAGCCGAAGGCGAAGGGCAGGATGTTCTTGAGCACGCGCACGACGAAGCTGAAGAAGCGGCGCAGCGCGGGGATGAAGCGGCGCACGGTCTCCATGAAGCCCTTCCACGAAGCCTTGCTCAGCGTCCCGGCCAGGCCGTGGGCCGCGCCCACGACGCCGGAAACGACGGTCATCACGGCCGCGGGGATGGCGGCGAGCACGACGCCCAGCGGCGCGGCTTTCTCGTAACCGGTCACCGCGACGACGGCGCGGCGGCCCGCGTCGGTCCACGCGCCCCAAGCGAGTTCGCCCGCGCGGGCGGAATCGCTCACGACGGCGCCGGGGATGGCGCGGAAGGCTTTAGGCTGGCTCAGCGCCAGGCCGAACGCGCCGCCGAGCGCGCCGGCGCCGGCCCACAGGGCCAGGCCCGCGACGCCGCCGAAGATGATGGAGCCGGGCGCGAACGTCGCGTAGGCGAACACGCCGGCCGCGACGCCGAGGACGCCGAGCGCGACGGGCATCACGAAGCCGGGGTTGCCTTCGATGGCGCGCTCCGCGCCCTTGGCGGGAAGCTGCTTCTCCCAGTCGAAGTTCGAGTCCTTCACGTCCACGCCGCGCGCGGCGGCGTACAACGCGCGGGCGAACGTCGCCAGGGCGAGGAAAGGCACGGCGAAAAGCAGGGCGGCGCCGGTGAGCGCGCCGTTGAGCAGGCGCGAGCCGCGGGCGGCGAGCGTCTCGGAGCCCGTGGAGGACGCGCCGCGCTCGATGAGGGCGGTGAAGCCGTTGTCCTCGCTGAGCGCGCGCATCCAGCGCTTGAAGAACGTCTCGGCGCCGGCCGACGCGTCGGACCAGGCGAAGGCGCGTTCGAAGGCGGACATCAACGCGTGCAGCGGCGAGAACGCGACGCCGGCGACGAAGCCGGCGACGCCCAGGCCGAGCGAGGCGATCAGGCCGCCGAGCTGGAGCAGGCGGTAGGCGACCCAGCCGGGCAAGGTCTGCGGCTCGTATTTGGCGGCCACGACGTCGCGAAACACCGGGCCCGCGAGCACGACGGCGCCCGCGGCGCCGCCGATGAACAGCCCGCGCACGGCGCCCCACAGGAAGCCGCCGACGAAGGGGACGAAGTTGCGCAGGACGTTGCCGAGGAAGCGGAACAGCCGCGCCAGCCACGGGAAGAAGCCGATGGCGACTTCCTTGGCGCCGCGCAGGGCCGCGAGGATGGGCGTGCCGATCACGCGCCACGCCGCGCCGAGGACGAAGGCCACGGGCACGAACACGTAGCCGACGGCCACGAAGGGCCAGGCGATGACGGGGTAGGCGAAGAGGTTCGCCGACACGTCGCCCTTCATGACCTCGTCGGTGGACTTGCCGCGCAGGACCGCGTCGAAGATCATGCCGAAGCGGGCCCAGAAGCGGAACGTGGTGCGGGCCGCGCCCACCGCGGTGTCGCGCAGGTCGGCGGGGAAGTTCGTCCAGGTCTTCGTCGAGAAGGCGGCCAGGCCGGCGCCGACGCCGAGCGCGGTCACGATGGCCTGGTACGCGAGGGCGGGCAGCGCGGGCACGGCGACGGGCAGGTAGCCGAGGCCGGCGACGAGGAGGGGGACGAGCGCCGGCGCGGCGAACCACGCGGCGGCGCCGCCGCCGACGGCGAGAGCGAGGCCGATGGTGACGCGCACGCGGCTAGACGTCGCGGAGGCCGGGCCGTCGGGGCCCGACGGCGGGGCCGGGGGTTGGGCGCCGTTCACCGACGGGGCGTCGGCGGGCGCGGCCAAAGGCGTGAAGGCGGGGGCGTCGGCGGCGGCCGACACGGACGCGGCGACGTCAGGCACTGGCGGGCGCGCCAGCCGTCGAACATGCGACCCGAACAGCGGGGCGGCCGACGGGGCGGCGGAGGCGCGGGCCTCGGCGGCGGGGGCGGCGGCCGTGACGGCGGCCATGGTTTCCTGCAAGGCGGCGATCGCGGTCACGGGCGCGACGGGGGCGTCGGCGGCCGCGACGGGCGCGTTGAGCGCGACGCGGGGGGCGGCGACGAGAGCGGCGAGAGGCGCGGCGACCGGGGCGCCGGCGGCGGGGGCGTCGGAGGGGGCGATGAGGACGGGACGCGCGGTCGGGACCATATTAAGGGAGCCGGTGAGGGAAGGCGCGGCCAGGAGGGCGGCCGGGGCGACGATGTTCGCGGAACCCAGCGCCAGCGAGCCGGCGCGGATGGGGCTCACGCCGTGGCCGGCGGAGACGGGAGCGGCCTTGATGTTGGCCGCGAGAGCGGAGTAGGCGGCGAGGCCGGGAGCGGAGTGGAGGACGGCGAAAGCGAGGAGCAGGGCGGTGGCGCGGCACCAACGAGTACGGGTAAAGGACATGTATCCCTCCGGGGATTAGAGCTTTGGTAATCCTACGCAACAGCGGCCGTCGCCCGCCCGGGTCGGAGGGCCCGAATCGAGAAAGGTAATAGGCCCAAGACCGGGACGAAAGGTCCTAGGACCTTCCGGCAAAACCCCGTCCGCATCGTCACAGCGATGTCATGGACAGGCCCGTCGAGAGATAGTTAAAATAGGCCCGACGGTCGGAGGCCTGACGACGGGGATACAACCTGTCCCAGGATAAGCCCGTCGCGACGTTAACTACATACCGCATGGAGGGTGAATGCCCCACGCGTCCCGAGGAGTGCTTGCCATGACCACGAAGTCCGCCTTGCCCGCCTCGCCGTCCGCCGCTCCCGCTCGTCCCAAGGTGTCCGACTACTACGGCTGCAACGTGTTCGGCCTGGAGACGATGAAGCTGCTGCTCCCGAAGGAGACGTTCCGCACGGTCCAGGAAGCCATCGAGACCGGCGGCCGCCTCGACATCGATTCGGCCAACGCCGTCGCCTCGGCGATGAAGACGTGGGCCATCCAAAAGGGCGCGACCCACTATTGCCACTGGTTCCAGCCGTTGACCGGCGCCACGGCCGAGAAACACGACGCTTTCATCGACCCGACCAGCTCGGGCAGCGTCATCGAGACCTTCACGGGCCAGATGCTCGTGCAGGCCGAGCCCGACGCGTCCTCCTTCCCCTCGGGCGGCCTGCGCGTGACGTTCGAAGCGCGCGGCTACACCGCGTGGGACCCGACCTCTCCCGCCTTCATCCTGGAGAGCGCGTCCGGTTCGACGCTGTGCATCCCGACCTGCTTCGTGTCCTACACGGGCCACGCCCTCGACACGAAGACCCCGCTCCTGCGCTCCATCGAGGCGCTCAACAACGCCGCCCTCGGCGTGCTCGGCCTGTTCAAGAGCGACGCCAAGAAGGTCGTGGCGACGCTCGGCGCCGAGCAGGAGTATTTCCTCATCGACGCCAAGTATTACGAGGAGCGACCCGACCTGCTGCTCGCCGGCCGCACCCTCTTCGGCGCCGCCAGCCCCAAGGGCCAGCAGCTCGAGGACCATTACTTCGGCTCCATCAAGGACCGCGTCCTCAACTTCATGGTGGACTTCGAGGCGGAGTGCTTCAAGCTCGGCATCCCGCTCAAGACCCGCCACAACGAGGTCGCCCCGCACCAGTTCGAGTGCGCGCCGGTCTTCGAGGAAGCCAACGTCGCGGTGGACCACAACCAGCTCGTCATGGACCTGATGCGCCGCGTCGCGGCGCGCCACGGCCTGGCCGCGCTGGTTTATGAGAAGCCTTTCGCCGGCGTCAACGGCTCGGGCAAACACAACAACTGGTCCTTGGGCACCGACACGGGCAAGAACCTGCTGTCTCCCGGCGCCACGCCGCAGGAGAACCTGCAGTTCCTGACCTTCCTGGTCTCCATCGTCAAAGCGGTGCACGAGCACAGCCTGCTGCTGCGCGCGTCCATCGCCTCCTCGGGCAACGACCACCGCCTCGGCGCCAACGAGGCGCCGCCGGCCATCATGTCGGTGTTCCTGGGCGCCCAGCTCACCAAGGTCCTCAACGACCTCGAGAAAGGCGTGACCACCAAGGCCGTCGATCCGATGTGGATTCCCTTCGGCATCGACAAGATCCCGCCGGTGCTCAAGGACAACACCGACCGCAATCGCACCTCGCCCTTCGCCTTCACCGGCAACAAGTTCGAGTTCCGCGCGGTCGGCGCGTCGGCCAACAACGCCATCCCGATGACCACGCTCAACTCCATCGTGGCCAACCAGCTCATGGAGACCAAGAAGGCCATCGAGGCGGCGCTGAAGTCCGGCAAGGACCAGAAGACGGCCGTCGTCACCGTCTTGCGCAAGCTCTACACCGAATCGAAGGCCGTGTGCTTCGAGGGCGACGGTTACTCGCAGGATTGGGTAAAAGAGGCCAAGAAGCGCGGCTTGCCCAACGAGAAGACCACGCCCGTGGCGCTCAAGGGCTTCGACCTCAAGTCCTCCGTCGAGCTCTTCGAGAAGCTCAAAGTCCTCACCGACGAGGAGTCGCACTCGCGTTACCACATCCTCCTCGAGAAATACGCCAAGGACCTCGACATCGAGGCCAAGCTCATCTCCGAGATGACGACGACGCTGTTCGTCCCCGCGGCGGTGCGCTACCAGACCGAGCTCGCGGCCGCCGTCAACGCGGTCAAGTCGGTGGGCGGCAAGGCGACGGCCCAGTCCACGCTGCTGCGCGACATCTCGAACCTGGTCGAGACCGCGCTCGAGGTGTCGGAGGACCTGGCGCGGGCCCGCGAGAAGGCCGCGGAGCTCGAGGACGTCGAGGCGCGCGCCGAGGCGTACTGCGAGAAGGTCAAGCCGTTCTTCGACAAGGTCCGAGGCGCCGTGGACGGCCTGGAGCTCCTGCTCCCGGCGCACGAGTGGCCCCTGCCCAAGCTACCGTGAGATGCTGTTCCTGATGTAGGAGAAGAGAGTTTATGCCGACGAAAGACGAGGTTTTAAAGGCGTTATCGACTTGCATCGAACCGGAGCTTCACAAGGACATCGTGACGCTCGGCATGGTCGAGAACCTCGTCGTGGAAGGGGGGGTGGTGAGCTTCGACTACAAGCTCACCACCCCCGCCTGTCCGCTTAAGGGAATCATGCAGCTGGAAGCGGAGCAGGCCGTCAAGAAGGTGGCGGGCGTGACCGCCGTGAAGGTCAACTTCACCTCGCAGGTTAAAAAAGACGTGCGCCTGGAGTCGGTGCTGCCGCCGGGCGTCAAGAATCTCATCGCGGTGGCCGCCGGCAAAGGCGGCGTGGGCAAATCCACGGTCGCCTCCAACCTGGCCGTCGCGTTGGCGTTGGAAGGCGCCAAGGTCGGCCTGATGGACGCCGACATCTACGGCCCGAACCAGCCGCAGATGATGGGCGTCACCGGCTACGAGCCGCTCGCCGGCGCCGACAACAAGATCGAGCCCGCCGTGGGCCACGGCGTGAAGGTCATGTCCATGGGTTTCCTCATGGACCCCGACAAACCCGTCATCTGGCGCGGCCCCATGCTGCACGGCGCCATCACCCAGTTCTTGAAGGACGTGAAGTGGGGGGAGCTCGATTACCTCGTGCTCGACCTGCCGCCGGGCACCGGCGACGTCCAGCTCACCCTCTGCCAGACCGTGCCGCTCGTCGGCTCGGTCATCGTGACCACGCCCCAGTCCATCGCGCTGTCCGACGTGCGCAAGGCCGTCGCCATGTTCAAGAAGCTCAACGTGCCGATCCTCGGCGCCATCGAGAACATGAGCGGCTTCGTCTGCCCGCACTGCTCCAAGGAGAGCAAGATCTTCTCCGAGGGCTCCGCCAAGACCCTCGAGAAGAACTACGGCATCCCGATGCTGGGCCACATCCCGCTCGACCCGGCGGTGTGCTCGGCGTCCGAGGACGGCAAACCCATCGTGCTGTCGCACCCCGACTCCGCGCCCGCGAAGGCCTTCCGCGAAGCCGCCCGCAAGGTCGCCGCCCAGGTCAGCATCCGCAACGCGACCTCCAAACCCCTCGAAATCAAACTCGTGAAAGCCTGAGTTGACGAAGGGGTCAGGCACCAAGTTGACGAAAAACCACAGGAGATAAAATGACCGCCACCGCCATCGTGCCCGAGACCACCCCCATCGCCGTCGGCGCCGTCGCGCCCGACTTCAAGCTCCCCGACTCCGAGAAGAAGGAGTGGACGCTCTCCGAGTTCAAGGGCAAGAAGCCCGTCGCCCTGTTCTTCTACCCCCTCGACTGGTCGCCGACCTGCTCCAAGGAGAACGTTTGTTTCTCCCAGGACCTCTCGAAGTACGAGAAGTTCGCCCAGGTTTTCGGCATCTCCGTGGACTCGGTCTGGTCCCACAAGGCGTATAAGGCCGCCAACGGCCTGAAGCACACCTTGCTCGCGGACATGCACCGCTCGGCCATCAAGGCCTACGGCCTGTTCCTGCCCGCCGCCAACATCTCCCAGCGCGCGACCGTGCTCGTCGGCACCGACGGCAAGGTGGCCTGGGTGCACGTCGAAAGCGACATCACCAAGGAGCGCGACTACAAGACGCTCGAAGCCGAGCTCGCCAAGCTCAAATAAGACGGAACCGTCATAAAACAGCGCCCCCGGCCTTACGGCCGGGGGCGCTCTGTTTTCGCTAGACTATCCGCATGAGACCCCTTTTCCTGCTTCTGTTGCTCGCCGCCGCGCCCGCCTCCGCGTTGGAGCGGGGACAATTCGGCGTCGGCCCGGTGCTCGGCGTGCCGTTCGGCGCCACGGGCAAATACTGGTTCAGCGAGCGCGAGGCGGTCCAGTCCCACCTGGGCGTCTCGGACGGGGACCTGTCCTTCGCGACGGATTACCTCCTCCACTTCGACGAGGTGCTGCCGCGCAAACGCCCCGACATGAAGGTGCCCCTGTACGCGGGCGTGGGCCTCAAATACAAGGCCGAGAGACGGGATTTCTTCGGCCTGCGTTTCGTGGGAGGCGCGGCCCTCTACGACAAGGAGCGGCGCTGGGAGCTGTTCCTCGAGGTGGCGCCGGTCGTGCGGCTGGCGCCCAGCGAAGGCGCGGCCTTCGACGGCGCCGTCGGCCTGCGCCGCTACTTCTAGGCCAGCTCGGCTTCGAACGCGGGCTCGGGCTCGGCTTCGGGCTCCGGGGCCTCGACGCGCTCCACGCGCTCGAACAGAGGGGCCGCCAGCAGGGCCGACATGCCCAGCCAGAACAGGCTCATCATCTCGAAGTGGGTCACGAACCATTCCGGGGTGCCGCGGCCCAACGCGCGCCAGGCGATCATGGCGCACAAGGCCGACAGCGAGAAGGTGAAGGCCGACGTGATGGCCCGCGAGAGCGGCCCGCCCGTGGCGACCAGGATGGTTCCCAGGGGGAACAGGAACATCGTCCACTCGCGTCCCGTGTTCGTCATGAACGCGCCTCCGGCGCCGTACAGGGCGAGGATGGTCGCGACGAACTGGATGCTCCGGGTCTTGGTCATGCCCGGATTATGGCGGAAACGTGTTACAAAAAAAGGGCGGAGCGTGACTTTCGTCACATCCTGCGGGCCATCACCCGTCGGGTGGACGGGGCGCTGAGCAGGGCGGCCACGGCCAGCCAGAACAGGCCCGTCCAGCGGAAATGGGACAGGAACCAGGCCGGCGTATCCGGGCGGGAGGCGGCCTTCCAGGCGATGGCGGCGCAGAAGGCGGCCATCAGGAAAACGAAGACGCCGGCGGTCAGCCACACCGCCCGGTTGCGGCGCAGCAGCGCCCAGGCGGTCAACGGCAGCGCCAGGATGAACAGGGAAGGCGCCACGCCGTGCCAGGCGGCCAGGCAGCCGTGCGCCGTGAGCAGAAGCGCCGCGACGCGTAACGACAGGGGGAGGTTCATGAGCCCAGTTTAGCCGCGGCCTTTTTCAGGCCTGTTACGAGACGGAAAAAACACGGTAAAAGACGCCGCGCTCGACGAGAAACAGGCCTTGACGCCCCGAGGGGGCGGGGTTACACTGACGACAGCCCCACCGGTCGCGCCGAGATGATCAAGACCACCCGTTCCCGCCTGGAGCTCCGCCAGGAGCCTGACGCGCCGTCCTCCTTGGCCGGCGCCCTCATCGTCGCCTTCGGGGCGATGGAGTTCCTGATCGCGACCGGCTCCTTGGCCGCCGCGCTCGTGCTGGGGCGCGACGCCGACATGGGCGTCGGCCTGCTGCGCGCGGCGCTCGGCGCGGCGTTTTTCGGCGCCGGCTGGTTCTTCCTGCGCCAGCGCTCGCGCGTGGTGCTCGACCTCGACCACCGCATGGTGCTGCTCTACATCGGCGTCGGCGGCCGCCGCTTCGACGGCAACGAAAGCCACGACCTGGCCGACTTCGACTCGGTGGTGCTCACGCGCGGCGAGGACCGGCGGCTGTTCAGCCGCGCCGTCTCGCGCTGCGACGTGGTGTGCCTGCGGCGCGCCGACGGCAGCGACCTCGAGGTGTATTGGGCGGCGGACCCGCGCGACGCCGGCGACACGGCCCGTCGGGTGGCGGACTTCGCCTCGCTGCCTTACCTCGGCCGCGCGCCGCGTTGAGCGTCAGCCCCGCGCCGTGGGGCCGCGCGAGGTCGAGGAGCGCCCGTCCTTGAGCCGGAAGCGGCCGCGCAGGGCGCGCGAGGCGGGCACGGGGCGCGGGGACGTCTTGGGCGCCTTGAGCTCGGCGCCGATGCGGCACAGGCCGTCGAAACGCGGGTCGTGCATCACCCGGAACACCTCGCAGCCCGCCTCCAGCGCCCGCGACACGAGCTCCTCGACGATGTCTAGCACCATGTCCGTGGGCTTGAAGCACCACGGGCAGGAGCGGTGGTCCACCGAGAGGTGGCCGCAGGCCGGGCAGGCGCGCCCCATCTTGGCGTAGCCGTCGCGCACGAGCACGCGCGACACGCAGCCTTGCTGCAGGGCCGCGGCCACGGCCTCCAGGCCGGTGACGGCGCCGCCCTCGCGCGCCTCGTCGAGCAGGCGATGGACCAGCACGCTTTCGGTCACGCGCCGCGCCTCGCGCTCGTTGTGGCGCACGCGCTCGAGCACGGCCTCCGGCGGGCGGTCGCGGCCGAGCAGGGGCTCGAGGATGAGGTCCTTCTGCAGCTCCGGGTCGAGCAGGCCCGCGATGCGCGCCGCGAGGTCGCTTTCCGCGCCGAGGATGAGCCGGTCGAAGCGCCGCTCCCGGGCCAGGGCGCCGGCTTGAGCCGCCACGCGGCCCAGCGAAGCGACGTCGCCGAGGTCCGTCTCCTGCACGCCGAGCTCCGCGCAGCCGCCGAGATAGACCTCGACGAAACGGGCTCCGTTGGGGCCCGCGAGCAGGGCGCCGTAGCGGTAATACTGCCCGCGCAGGGCCCTCAGCGGGGCGAGGTCGAGGCATTCGTCCACGACGAGGTCGGTTTTCATCGCCTGCGGCAGGCCGAAGGCCTCGAAGAGCCCGCGTTTGGCGCAGGAATACACCGACAGGCTGCGGTGGGCGCCGGGCACGAACTCGGTGGTGACGAAGCGCTCCAGGCGCGCCAGGTCGCTGGCGGAGCCCTTCAGGCGGGAGCCCTGCTCCTTGAGGACCTGGCGCAGGACGCCGGGATAGAGGCCTCCGTCGTCCACGGCCAGGTGCAGGCTGAGCACGTCGGGTTCGGGGGAACGGAAGGCGGCCAGAGCGTCGATACGCGCCGCGGAGAGATAAAGTCGATCCGGCTCGGGGGCCATCTTTCAGGTGCTCCTACGCTATCGAGGATAGCCCCGGGTCCCGTATCCGTCAAGAGAACGCTAGGTTAACAACTTCCCGCCCTAGGCCTGGCAGGAGGGGCAGTAGCGGGAGGCGCGGCCGCCGATGGAGCGGCGGGTGTCGAGGGTGGGGGCGCCGCAGTCGGCGCAGTCGTCGCGGCCGTAAACCTTCACGTGTTTCTGGTTGCGGCCCGGCCGTCCCAACGGGTCGAGGAAGGACTCGTCGTCCAAGGTGGAACCGCCCAGCTCCACGCCGCGTTCGAGCACGGTGCGGCAGGCCGCGGCCAGCGCTTCGGCTTCGGCCTTTTTGAGCGAGCCGCCGGCGCGGCCCGGGCGCACCTTGGCCAGGTGCAAGGCTTCGGTGGCGTAGATGTTGCCCAAACCCGCGATGAGGCGCTGGTCCATGATGAGGGCCTTCACCGGCGCGGTGCGTTTGCGCAGGACCTTCCAGAGATAGGCGGCGTCGAAGGCGGCTTCCAGCGGCTCGGGGCCCAGCTCGGGCAGCGGGCCGCCCACTCGCCCGAAGCGGCGGGCGTCGTGGAAGCGCACGTTTTCGCCGCCGATGGTCAGCTCGAAACGAACGTGCGGGCTTTCGCCGCCGACCATGATGCGGCCGGACATGCCCAGGTGGAAAACGACCGCGGGCCGGTCTCGGAGCTCGGCGAGGAGGAACTTGCCCTTGCGGCCGAAGCCGAGCAAGGTCGCGCCTTCGAGCGCGGCGACCGCCGCGCGCGGGGGGGCGCGGTAGAAGGTGGGCTTGCCCACGCGCACGCCGGTGATGACCTTCCCCGCGTAACGCGCGTTCAAGACGCGGCGGACGGTCTCGGCTTCGGGGAGCTCCGGCACGTCAGCGCGCGGAGGCGCGGTTCCAGGGCATCTTCACGAGGACGAGCGCCATGGCGCACCGGTTCGTCAGGCCCGAAATCGCCAGCCCCGCGCCGACGAGAGCGCACAAGCCGAAGAACGCCGGATGGACGAAGTAGCCGGCCGCCGCGCCGGCCGAGACCAGCAGTCCCGCGATCAGGCGCACCTGGCGCTCGAGGCTCCAGCCGCCTTGTTTGCCCACGATGACCGGCAACCCCTGCGCCTTCCAGGCGTCGAGCCCGCCGGCGATGACGGCCACGTCGCGGAAACCCGCGGCCGCGAGTCGGCTTGCGGCGTCGGCGGCTCGCACTCCCGCCGTGCACAACGTGAGGACGCGCGCGTTTTTGTCTAGACCGTCAACGGCGCCCGGGAAGGCCGATAAAGGCGCCAGCACCGCGTGTTCGACGCGGACGGCGTCCCATTCCACGCCCTCGCGCACGTCCACGATGCGGGCGCCCGAAGCGGCGGCGGCGCGAGCTTCGGCGGGGGATACCGAGGCCGGCATCAGTACTGCGGGACCGAGGGGTCGATGCGGTCCGACCAGGCGAGGATGCCGCCCGCGACGTTGGTCGCGTCGTAGCCCTGCTGGCGCAGGAAATGGGTCGCCTGCGCGGAGCGGCCGCCGGAGCGGCACATGACGGCGACCGGCAAGCTCTTGTCGAGCTCGGCGTAACGCGTCGGGACCTGGCCCAACGGGATGTGCGTGGGCTTGACGCCCGGGATGCTCGCGATGGCGAGCTCGTGAGCCTCGCGCACGTCGAGCAGGATGAACTTGTCCTTCTTGTCCAGCTTCGCCTTGAGTTCTTCGACGGTCATTTCGGTCATATCAGCCTTTCTGTTTGCCGTTTTCGGGCGGCGCGATGCGCATCCCGGAGCCCATGAGGGAGGCCATGAAGGCCGCCAGCATGTTGGAGGACGCCCCGTCCCCGTTGCCGTTGCCGCCGCCCGACACCATGATGTCGGGCGTCAACCGCGCCGACGAGACGCGTTTCATGACCTCGATCATCGCCAGGGGGCCCTGGCCGACCGCGGCGGACTGCTGGTTGTAGGCTTCGGCGGTGGCGCGGCCGATGGCCAGGATCTTCTCGCCTTCGGCCTTGCCGACCGCGGAGATGCCGGCGGCCTCGCCTTCCTTCTCCAGGCGCACGGACTGCGAGCGCCCTTCGGCCAGGATGATGGCCGACTGCTTCTGCTGGGACGCGATCTGCACGTCGATCTCGGCCTTGACCAGGCTGGGCTGGAGGTCGGCCTGGGCCTTGGTCTTCTCCATCTCGCGGCGGCGGCTCTCGGCCTCCTGCTGGGCGTCGAACATGGACATCTGCTGGGCCGCGACGACCTTGCTCGTCAGCGTCTGCATGAGGCGCTCGGGCAGGACTATCTGGCAGATGAGGACGGACACGCACTCCACGTGGTACTTGCGCAGCTCCTCGTTGACGTGGGCTTCGGCCTTGCGCTGCTCCTCATGGCGGTCCTGCATGAACTTCATGGCCTCGGTGGAGGAGGCCTGGTTGCGGAAGGAGGAGTCGATGAGCGGGTGCACGACGTGCTCGACGAGGTTCTCGATGGTGCCGATGCGCGCCACCATGTGCGCCGCTTGCTCGGGCAGCACGCGCAGGATGACCTTGACCTCGACCGTCATCTCGAAACCGTCCTTGGAGACGATGGCCAGCGGGTTGAAGGCGTGGTCGCCCGAGCTCGCGCCCTTGGGGTCGGCCCAGTCGATGGTGATGTTGGTGGTGGGGATGATGTGGGGCGTGTAGGCGAGTTTGTTGAGGTAGTAGGTGCCTGGGCCCAGCACCTCGCGCTGGATGCCGCGGTAGCCCGCTTCCACGACGTAGCGCTCGATGCCGGCTTTCAAGCGCTCCTCGGGCTTGACCTGCGGGCCCGCCTGCGCCATCGAGGTCAAGGTCGGGTCCTTGCCGATGTTGGAGACGATGACCGCGACCTCGCCGCGCGCGACCTGGAGCACCTCGTCGGAGGCCACGTCGAACATGAACGGGTTCACGTAATACGTGCCGGGTTTCAAGAAGTCGAGCTGCGGGCCGCGCTGGCCGCCGGACTGCAGGAAGACGGCGCCGTCCTGGAAGTCGCGGTGGCCCTGCACGGACTTGGCCACGTATTCGGTCGGCGGCAGGGACTCGCCGTCTCGGGCGGTGACCATGCCGACTTTTTTGGCCGGGATGGTGACCGCGTCGTGCACGCGCACCTCGAAAAGCTTGGAGTTGATGCGGTAGGTGCCGGGCTGGAGCAGGTCGATCTGAGGGCCCTTCTGGCCGCCCTGCTCGAGGAACACCTGGCCGTTCTGGAAGCTCTCGTGGCCCTGCACGCGCCGGCCGAGCAGGCGGCCCGGGGTCATGGGCTGGCCGTCGGTGGCGACGATGACGCCGATCTTGTTGTTGGGGATGCGCACCGACTGCACCTTCACCACGTTGAACAGGTAGGGGTTGATGCGGTAGAGGCCGGGCGGCAGGATCTGGATCTGGGAGCCCTTCTCGCCCTTGTTGCGCAGGAAGGACTCTCCGTCCTGGAACAGGTTGTGGCCGTCCACGACCTTGGCGAAGATGCGGCCGGGGGCGACGGGCTCGCCGTCGATGGATTCGACCAGGCCGACCTCGTCCTCGCCGACGACGACCATGGGCTTCTTGGAGACCCTATAGAGGAACGGGATGAGGAAGTGGAGGCCCGGGCCCAGGATGCGGGCCTGGATGCCGACCTCGTTGGCCATGGCCACCACGCGGCCGTCGGGCATGTCGCCGCCGAGCCAGCGGCGCTCGAGGATGGCGATCTCGGTGCCGCCGACGATGACGACCGAGTTCCAGGCGAGCACGAACAGGAAAAACACGGCGGCCGAGGTGACCGCGAAGGACAAGTCGCCGGTGAGACCCAGCGAGGCGAGGAAGGTGGTGAGCATGGAAGACCTCCGGTAACGGCTGCCGTCGAGGCGATTCTAGGGATTACAGGACTTCGCCTTCAAGGCCCAGGCGGGCCTAACGGCGGCGCAGCGAGCGCATGATGTTGAGGCGCAGGAGGTTGTAGGTGAACGTCGCGCCCAGGAGCACCGCGTACAGCCCCGCGCCCGTCCAAACTTCCCCCAGCACCGGCCAGTGCCCCCAGGAGGGCGGCCCGTCCTCGGCGGCGATGCCCCAGAACAGCGCGGGCACCCAGAGGGGCCACGGGACGAGCGCGTGCAGGAAGGTGATCTCGATGCTGCCCTCGTCGTCGGTGCGGCAGACGCGGTAGAACAGCCCCGCGGCGACCGCCGCCGCGAGCAGCCAGCCCGGCAGCAGCGCGCCCGGAAACAGGCGCGATAACGTCTCGGTTCCTAACACGGCGCCGGCGAACAACAGCCCGCCCGCCGCGGCCCACAGCCGCGCCTTGAAGCCCGTCGCTCCGAACGCGATGAGGCGCACGCCATGAGTTTAAGGCGGGGCGGGCGCGGCGGCAAGGCCTAGCCAGGCCCGCGCCCGATGGGCTACCATCCCGGCATGAGCTGGGAACTCGCGGTCAAAGGGCTGGCGGCCAAGGCCGGCCTGTCCGTCCAACGCCTGCCCACCGCCGCCTGGGAGGGGGACGCGGACTTCCCGCGCCTGCTCGCCGAAGCCGTCGAGCTCACCATGGTGGACCCCAATCGTTTGTTCATCCTGTACCAGATGGCCAAACGCGCCAAGCGACTCAAGGGCGACGCCGCGGAAGTCGGCGTCTATCGCGGCGGCACCGCCCGCTTGCTGGGCCGCGTGTTCCACGGCGACCGGACCCTCCATCTCTTCGACACCTTCTCCGGCATGCCCGAAACCGACGCGACGAAGGACACGCATAAGAAGGGCGACTTCGCCGACACGTCTTTGGCCGGGGTGCGGGCGGCGATGGAAGGCATCCCCTACGTCGGTTATCACCCGGGATTTTTCCCCGACACGGCCAAAGGCATGGAAGGCTCGACCTTCAGCTTCGTGCACGTGGACATCCACAAGTCCGTCCAAGACGCCTGCGCGTTCTTCTATCCGCGGCTGGTCCCCGGCGGCGTGATGGTGTTCGACGACTACGCCGCGCGCGGCTGCCCCGGGGTCAAACCCGCCGTGGACGCCTTCTTCGCCGGCGTCGGCGAGCCCACCTTGGCGCTGCCGACCACGCAATGCGTGGTCATCAAGTCCAATTCAGCTTAAGGGACAGGCACCTAACCGAAAGAGAAGGGCCGGCTCTCGCGAGCCGGCCCTTCGGCTTAACCGGGGGTCTGCCCCCTGAGTCGAGTTAGAACTCGTCGGAGAAGCCGACGGCGCCGGTGACGCCGGTCTGGTAGGCGGAGACGCGGCGCTCGAAGAAGTTGGCGAGCTCCTGGACGTCCTGCAGCTCCATGAAGTTGAAGGGATTCTTGGAGTGGTAGATGGGCTTGATGCCCAGGTTCTGCAGGCGCTGGTCGGCGATGCACTGCAGGTACTGGATGAAGCCGTTGGCCGACAGGCCGGCGATGCCCAGGCCGAGCAGGTCCTCGGCGAAGGCCATCTCGCATTCGATGGCGTCGCGCATCATGGCCACCACGTCGGCTTCCATCTTGGGCGTGAACAACGTGGGGTCCTCGGCGCGGGCGGTCTTGATGATCTCCATGGCGGCGGCGATGTGCATGGACTCGTCGCGGAACACCCAGTTGGTGCCGCCGGCCAGGCCGTTGAGCAGGCCCTTGGAGCGCAGGAAATAGACGTAGGCGAAGGCCGCGAAGAAGAACAGGCCCTCGACGCAGGACGCGAAGCAGATCAGGTTCATCATGAACTGCCGCTTCTGCTCCTGGGTGTCGAGCTTGTCGAGCGAGTTGATGGAGTTCATCCACTTGAACATGAACTCGGCTTTGCGCTTGATGGAAGGGATGTTGTCGATGGCGGCGAAGGCCTTGGCCCGCTCCTCGTGGTCGGGGATGTAGGTGTCGAGCAAGGTCAGGTAGAACTCGACGTGCACGGCCTCCTCGAAGAGCTGGCGCGAGAGGTACAGGCGCGCCTCGGGGGAGTTCACGTGTTTGTAGAGGTTGAGGACCAGGTTGTTGCCCACGATCGAATCGCCGGTGGCGAAAAACGCCACCAGCCGGTGGATGAGGTGGCGCTCGGCCGGGGTGAGCTTGGCCTTGAGGTCGCCCACGTCGTGGGAGAAGTCCACCTCGTCAACGGTCCAGGTGTTCTTGATGCCGGCCTTGTACATCTCGAAGAACACGGGGTACTTCATCGGGCGCAGCGTCAAATCGAAGCCGGGGTCGAGGATCATGGGGTCTCCGTGGAGCGTGAAAGCAGGGATGGAACGGAACGGCCGTCCAAATCATCCCCCGCCGGAGCCGGGTGGCCCCGGCGGGGGATACGGGTTATCGTTACTGGCAGGCCTCGCAGCTCTCGGGGTTCTCGAGAGAGCACGCCACCGCCGCCGCGCCCGCCGCGGCCGCCGTCTCCGCGGCCGGGGCCGTGGGGAGCGGAGCGGCCGCCGCCGTCATGGTCACCGTGGTCTTGGCGATCTTGGTGGCCGGGCGCGAGCGCAGGTAATACGTGGTCTTGATGCCTTTCTTCCAGGCGTACATGTACATGGAGGACAGCTTGCCGATGTTCGGGCTCTCCATGAACAAGTTGAGCGACTGGCTCTGGTCGATGAACGCGCCGCGGTCGGCGGCCATGTCGATGAGGGAGCGCATGGGAATCTCCCAGACGGTGCGGAACAGCGCCCGCACGTTCTCCGGAATCTCCGCGATGTCCTGGATGGAGCCTTCCGCCATCTTGATGCGGTTGCGCATCTCCTCATTCCAGACGCCGAGGCGCTTGAGCTCGAGCACCAGGTACTTGTTGACCTGGAGGAATTCGCCCGAGAGCGTCTCGCGCTTGAACAGGTTGGACACCTGGGGCTCGGTGGCCTCGTAGGCGCCCACGATGGAGGCGATGGTCGCCGTCGGCGCGATCGCGATGAGCAGCGAGTTGCGCAGGCCGGTCGTCATCATCTCGCCGCGCAGCTTCTCCCAGCGCGGGGCGTCGGTGGGGGTGACGCCCCACAGCTCGAACTGGAACACGCCCTTGGCGGCCTTGGTCTCCGGGAACGTCGGATGCGGACCTTTCTGGGACGCGAGCTCCACGGACGCGGAGAGCGCGTGGAAGTAGATCTCTTCCTGCACGCGGCGCGACAGCTCCCGCGCCTCGGGCGAGTCGAAGGAGAACCCGAGCTGGAAGAAGGCGTCCTGCAGGCCCATCACGCCCAGGCCGACCGGGCGCCACTTCTTGTTGGAGCGCTCGGCCGCCTTGGTGGGGTAGTAGTTGATGTCCACGACGCGGTCGAGGTATTTCACCGCGGTGCGGACGTTGGCCGCGAGCTTCACGAAGTCGAAGCGGCCGTCCTCGACGTGTTTGCCGAGGTTGATGGAGCCGAGGTTGCACACCGCGGTCTCGTTGGGCGAGGTGACCTCGATGATCTCGGTGCACAGGTTGGAGGAGTGGACCACGTTGGCGGGCGAGCCGGTCTGGTTCGCCTTGACGTTCGACGGGTCCTTCCAGCACATCCAGCCGTTGCCGGTCTCGGCCAGCACCTTCATCATGCGGGCGTAGAGGTCGCGCGCCTTGACCTGGCGCATGTAGAGCTTCTTGGACTCGGCCTCGAGGTAGGCCTCCTCGAACGCCTTGCCGTACAGGTCGGTCAGGGCGGGGACGGCCTTGGGGTCGAACAGCGACCACATGGCGTCCTCCTCGACGCGTTTCATGAACAGGTCGGGAATCCAGTTGGCCAGGTGCAGGTTGTGCGTGCGCTGGGCCTGGTCGCCGGTGTTGTCGCGCAGCTCGAGGAAGTCCTCGATGTCGGGGTGCCACGTCTCCAGATAGACGGCGCAGGCGCCCTTGCGCTTGCCGCCCTGGTTGACCGCGACGACGGACGAGTCCAAGGTCTTGAGCCACGGCACGATGCCGTTGCTCTTGCCGTTGGTGGAGCGGATCAGCGAGCCGCGGCCGCGCACGCGGTGGTAGGCCACGCCGATGCCGCCCGAGAACTTGGACAGCAGGGCGATGTCGGTGTAGCGCTTGTAGATGGACTCGAGGTCGTCCTGCGGGCTGTCGAGCAGGTAGCAAGACGACATCTGCGGGTGGCGCGTGCCGGAGTTGAACAACGTCGGCGAGCTCGGCATGTACTCGAAGCGCGAGATGAGGTTGTACATCTCGACGGCTTCCTGCACGGTCTCGGCGAGGCCGCAGGCCACGCGCATGTAGAAATACTGCGGGGTCTCGATGACCTCGCGGGTCTGCGGGTTGCGCAGGAGGTAGCGGTCATAAACCGTGCGCAGGCCGAAGTACTCGTAAAGCTCGTGGCGCGAGTTCTCGATGGCGTCGTTGAGCTTGCGCGCGTTGGCCGACACGAACTGGCCGACCTTGTCGGCCATGAGGCCGTGTTTGACGCCGGCCGCGATGGACTGCGAGAAGGAGTGGATCTCCTGGTTCTCGACTTCCTTCATGACGTAGTTCGCCAGCAGGCGCGCGGCCAGCCGCGAGTACTCCGGCTCCTCGCCGATGAGGAGGGCGGAGGTCTGGATGGAAAGATTGTCGAGTTCCTTGGTGGTGGCGCCGTCGTAGAGGCCGCCGATGGTCTTCGTCGCGATCTTCAAGACGTCCACGTTCTCGAGGCCCTGGCCGCAACGGGCGACGGCACGGACGATCTTGTTGACGTCGACGGGTTCGAGGTCACCGCTGCGCTTGCGCACGTGCATCGTCGTGCTGGGCGCGGCGGCCTCCTCGTTTTTGGGGGTGATCGGCGTCGTGTCTGACGCGGCCGTGTTCATCCTTTTCTCCGTGACATTTTTGGTAGCGTTCTTGTGCCGGTTTACGCGGCGCGGCCCGCGCGCGTAATCGGGCAGGGCTCTAGAATAACCGAAGCCTTAAATCTTGTAAAGACCCAGATGGTACTAGATGACTAATAAAGGCTTTCGAGTGTGTTTGAGTGTCGTCTTTTACATCGGTCTCTCGGCCGCGACGGCCTGCCGGCAGGCCCCGCCGCCGCAGCGCGACCTGCCTGATTTCGCGCTGACCGCGACGGCCGCGGACGGCGCGACGCGGGCGCTCACGCGCGCGGACCTGCGCGGCCGCGTCTGGGTCGCGGATTTCGTGTTCACGCGCTGCGCGGGGCCCTGCCCGATGCTCACCGCGAACCTCTCGGCGTTGCGCAAACGCCTGCCGAAGGGGACGGGCTTGTTGTCCTTCACCGTGGATCCTGATTTCGACTCGCCCGCGGCGCTGTCGGCCTACGCGCGGAAGTTCTCGGCCGGGCCCGAGTGGCTGTTCGTGACCGGCCCCAAACCCGCGCTCACCGCGCTCGTGCGCGACGGCTTCCTGCTGCCCGTGGTCGAGAACGCGAAGGCCGAGCCCGGCTCGCGCGTGACGCATTCGACCAAGTTCGTCCTGCTCGACGCCGAGTCGCGCGTGCGCGGCTGGTACGACGGCGACGACTTCGACGCGCTCGACCGCCTCGTCGCCGACGCCGAGCGCTTGTAGCCGCCCCTTGCGAGCCGGGCGCGGCCCGGTTATCCTGCCCATGATGGATGAAATGACGATCAAGACGGTTCTCGTCGGCGCGTTGTGCGTGGGCCTCATCGAGGCGACCCGGCGGAGCTCCCTGCTGCCGTGGTGGTCGTGGAGCGCCCACTTGTTCAGCGCGGGCTTCCTTTACCTGCTGCGCGGCCCCGAAGGCCCGCTCGAAAGCCTTCTCGGCCTCGGGCTTTGCGCCGCCGGGACGCCCGCGTTATGGAAGGTTTATCGCGCCCGCGACGCCGACCTGAAAAAGCGGCTCGCCGAGGTTGACGCGGAGCTCGATCGCATCGGCGCGGCGATGAAACGCGACGAGGAGCGCGGCGAGCTGTAGGGCCCCGGCTAGAGCTCGTCTTCGGGGGCGTAGCGGCGCCGCTTCTTCGTCTCGCGGGCCGCCATATAAAGGAACGAGCCCAGGCCCCAGATCAGCACGGCCAAGGTCGCCTGGAAGGTCAGGAAACACGCGACCTTCAGGACGGCGAAATGAGGGGACACGAAGCGCACCAGCCAGCCGCAGGCCTCGCCCAGCAAGGCCGAGCCGAAGCCGGCGGCGATGAGCGTTTTCTTGATCCGGTCGTCCCACGGCGCGAAGATGACGAGGTGCGTCAGCAGGAGGATCATCACGCCCATGGTGGCCAGGTGGGCGTGCGAGACCTCGAGCAACGACGCGGCCGAGCGCGGCTGGGAATATTCCGCCGCGTCGCCCAGGTAATACGCCTGCACCGAGGCGGGCGTCAGCGACATGCGCGAGAGGTACATGGCCGCGTTGGTGACCCACAGGCCGCCCGCGAAGAGCAAGGTCCAAAACAGGGTCAGCCGCATCAGCGGGTTCTGCTGGAAGCCGCCGGTCTGCATGTATTTCACGGACGGGAGTTTATCACTTCATGAACGGCCAGCACGCGCCGGACGCTGCGGGCGACGGCCTCGGCGGTCAACGTGGCGCCGGTGATGCCGCGCAGGCCGCGGCGCAGGGCCAGCTCGTCGTCGAGAGGCCGGCCCTCGAGCTGCGCCAGCCAGCGTTTGGACGCCAGGTAGTCGTCGGGCTCGGAGAATGAGAGAATCTCGACGAAGCCCACCTTGCCGTGGACGACCGTCACCATGACCGTCTCGTTCATCGTGCGCACCGGGTGCGACTCGAAGTAGGCCGTCGTCGAGCCCGCGACGTAGTAGGTCCAGACCTTGGACTCGAGTTTGGCCCGGGCGGCCTTCTCGGCCGCGGCGGCCTGGTCGTCGGTGAGGAAGGCCGTGCGGCGCTCGGGCTTGGCGTCGGCGAAGGCGAGGGCCAGCGCGTCCTTCTGGGACAGCAGCACCCGCGCGTCGGCGGCCGTCCCCGCGAGGAGGACGGCCGCCGAGCCGAGCGCGGCGATCAGAAGATGTAGGCGAGTCCGAGGTTCCACTGGTTGACGCCGGTACGGGCCTGGTTGCGCGCCCACATGTGGTCGGCTTTCACCGACACCTGAGGGATGGGCTTATAGGTCAGCCCCGTCACGTACTCCACCCGGCTGTTGGCCGGGTTCTTCGCGAACGCCGACGGCGTGTCGGCCTGGGTATCATAACGTTCGTAGCGCACGAAAGGCGAGAGCGACTGCCCCTTGTTCTCCTTCATGAGGCTCAACACGTCGTAGGCGCCCTCCACGTATGGCCGTGCCGTACGAGCGGTGCAGGTGCCGGGACGATGATAGCTGGCGCTTTCGGCGATGTCCAGCAGTTCGGCGCGACCGACGCTTGCCCTCGGCGTAGAGCGCGCGCAGCTGCGCGCCGCGGTATTCGGCCTTGAGATGGCCTTCCCAGAGCGTGACCGGGACCGAGTTGACCACCAGGCTCTGGTCGGCCTGGCCGACGTAGAACGAGCCGCCGACGAGCACGCCCGCGACGGGCGCGTAGTCAACGCGGGTCACCGAGGCGATGTCCTCGGCGAAGCTCTTGGCGCCCGAGGAACGGCCGTTGCGCAGGCCGCTGGAGGACGAGAAACCCGTCACGCCGGTGTTGCTCGTCGCCTGCAGGCCCGTCACCACGTAGGAGCGGTAGGAGAGCGGGCCCCACTCGCCGAACACGCCCGCGCCGTTTTCTCGCCAGGTGGAGGGGATGATGTTCTGCTCCACGCTGGTGCGTTTGACGCCGTGGAAGGTGGTCGGCTCGTGGACCTCGTTGAGCAGGCCCATGGGCATCAGCAGCATGCCCGCGCGCACGCCCAGCTCGGGCCGGAAGCGGAAGTCGATGGCGGCGAGCTCGACGGAGACTTCCCCGCGCGCGGTGCCGTTGACCTTGGTGGTGCCGTGCTCGAACTCGATCTCGGAGTTGAACAGGATCCAATCGTTGAACTTGTAGCCCGCGTACAAGATGGCGCGCAGGAAGTCGGCCTCGTCGCGCACGCCCGCCGGGTCGGCGTCCTGGCGGCGCTTGGAGAAGTTCTGATAGGTCATCTCGCCGTAGCCGCCGATGGACACCTTGTTGGGCTGGGCGCGATACACCTTGGAGGCGGCCGGCGCGAAGCCGAGGACGGACTCGGTCGCGGCGGGTTCGGCGGCGGCTTCGCCGAGCTTGAGCTTCTCGATCTCCTGGGTGACGGCGTCGAGCTTGCGTTCCAACTCGGTCAGCTTGGCCGAATCTTGAGCCGAGGCGACGACCGGATTCAGGGCGAGGACGGCGGACAACACGGCGACGGTGCGTTTCATGAGGCGTGCTCCTTTATGATGCGCTTGCGCGCGGGGATCCCAGGAGAGAAAAACGAACGTCCTCGGAAGGAAGGGGGGTTCTTTCCGAGGACGTAAAGGGCGGCGGACCAGCCGTCGGCTTCGGCGGCGGTCGGGGCGAGCACGGCGACGACGAAGTCGCGGTGCAGGCGCTCGCCGGTGAAAGGGGAGACGATGTGGCCCGGGCGCTCGGTGTTTCCGGACACGGCGACCGAGGCGTTATTAAGGATGAGGGGCTCCGCGCGGCCCGGCAGGAAGACCTCCCAGCCGTCCGCGCCGGCGGGCGCGCCGAGGGCGAGCACCTGCCCGCCGAAGTTGAGCCGAGCGGCGGAGACGCCGCCGGCGCGCAGGACCTCGCCCGCGCGGTCGAGCGCCCAGCCCTTGCCGATGCCGCCGAGGTCCAATCCGCCGTCGGCGGGCAGCGAAACGGTCCGTGCCGTCCCATCGAGCCGCACCTTGGCCCAGCCGACGGCGCGCCGTGCTGCTGGACCGCGCCGCAGCAGGGGCAACACCGTGGGATCGAACGCCCCGCCGGTCTCCTCGGCCCGCTTCAAGGCGTATTCGACCGCGGCGTAAAGCTCGGCGGACACCGCCACGGGTCCGGTCCCCGCCCGCGCGTTCAGGGCGACGAGCTCGCTGTCGTCCTTATAAAGGGAGAGCAGCCGGTCCCAGCGCTCGAGCTCGGCGAACGGCGCGATGACGGCGGCGTCGGGACCCTCGGCCTCGATCTCGCAAACCGTGCCCATCACGAAGCGCGCCCGGTCCGGCCGTCGCTCCTGGGGCGACGGCCGGGCCGCGGGCGCCGCGAACAGGAACGCGAGGACGAGGGCTGATTTCTTATTGAGATTCGATTTCAACAAGGACAGGTTAACAAAGGCCCTTATTGAAAGTCAATATCAATAAGAAAGAGGGCCAAAAGAAGGCCCGCCTTTCGGCGGGCCTCTTTCGCGCGACGGATCAGTTCAGGATGCGGGAGATGATCGGCTCGAACGCCTCGGGCGGGTAGGCGCCGCGCAGCGGCACGCCGTTGATGACGAAGCCGGGGGTGCCGTCGAACTTGAAGCTCTTGGCCTCCTTGATGTCGGCCTCGATCTTATCGGCGACGGCCTTGCTGCCCAGGTCCTTCTCGGCCTTCGCCACGTCCACGCCGAGCTCCTTGGCGGTCTCGCGGAAGAACTCGTCGCCGAGTTTGTCCTGGTTCTCGAACATCTTGTCGTGGAACTCCCAGGACTTCTCGGGGCTCTGGAGCGCGATGGCCTCCATCCACTGGGCGGCGGGCATGGCCTTGGGGTGCATGTTCACCAGGGGCAGGTGCTTGAAGACGAAGCGGATCTTCGCGCCGTATTTCTTGCGCAGGGCCTCGACGGTCTGGTAGCCGCGCGCGCAGAACGGGCACTCGAAGTCCGAGTACTCCACCAAGGTGATGGGCGCCGTTTTATCGCCGCGGAAGCGGGTCTTGGAATCGAGCGCGGGCTTGAGCGGGTTCTTGAAGGCGGCCTCGCGCTCCTCGGCCTCGCGGCGCTGCTCCATCTCGGCCTGCTTCTGGCGGAAGTCGTTCTGCGCGTCGATGATGAGCTGGAAGAACTGCGCCTTGTCGGTCTTCTTGAGGGCCTGCAGGACGAGGTCGGGGTTCTTGTCCAAGGCCTGCTTGAGCTCTTCGCGCGTCGGCACGGCCGCGGAGGCGGGCAGGACGGTCAGGACGGCGAGCACGGCGGCGAGGATCTTGTTCATGGGGGAGGTCTCCTTTGGAGAAGGCCGAGGATATCATTTTCCACCGTGGACGCGTCTATGGGGCCGAGCCAGCGTTTTTCGATGAGGCCGTCGGGGCCGATGAGGAAGGTCGCGGGCAGGCCGCGCACGCCCCAGGCCCGCAACACGGCGTCGTCGGCGGTGAGCACCGGGTACGCCACGCCGTGTTTCTTAAGGAAGGAGGGGAGGATCTTGGCGGGCGCCTCGTCGAGGTTCACCGACAGCAAGGTGAACGGCTTGCCCTTCAGCTTGGCGTCGAGCGCGTTGAGGGCGGGCAGCTCCTCGCGGCAGGAGTCGCACCACGTCGCCCAGAAGTTGACCAGCACCACGCGGCCGCGGTTCTCGGCGAGGGTCGCGGTCCGCCCGTCGAGGCCGGACAACGACAAGGCGGGGGCTTCGCGCGTGCCGGAATCGGCGCACGCGGCGGCTGCGGCGAGAAAAACGAGGGGGAGGAGGCGTCTCATGCCTTGGAAATTCGCCAGCCGCCCCGTCGTTTAGACGGGGCGGCTGGTCGTTTTCTTGATGCAGCTTAGCAGCCGCAGGGGGTCTTCGGGCCCATGGTTGTATCCCTCCTTTTTGCGACTTTATGTTGCTCCAAAATCATGCGCGCGACGGGGGCGATCTTCGTGAACACCGAGGCGTCGCGGCGCGCCTTGGCCTGCATGATGGCCCCTTCATAAAGGGAAACGAGCGATTCGGCGGCGGACCGCGTGTCGAGCGACGCGGCGAAGTAGCCGGCGTCCTGGCAGCGTTTGAGGCATTCGGCCACGCTCTGCGTCCACGCGGCGAAGAAGCGGCCGACGCGTTCGCGGAACTTCTCGTCCACGTCGCTCATCTCGAGGGCGATGTTGCCGATGAAGCAGCCGGCCTTGCAGCCGTTTCCGTCGAAAAAGGAGGCGGCGTCCAGGAACATCTGCTCGACCGCCAGCTCGGGCTCGGCCTGGGCGCAAAGCGGGGCCACGCGGCGGGTGGTGAAGTCCTCGATCTTGTAGTCCAAGACGGCCAAGGCGAGCTCGGACTTGCTGCCGTAGTGATGGAGGAGGTTGGCGCGGCTCATGGCGCACGCCGTCGCGATCTCTTCCAGGCACGCGGCGTTATAACCCTTGAGGTGGATGACATGCTCCGCCTCTTGGAGGATGCGTTCGCGGACTTCGAGGGCGGGTTTTCGTCCCATAATTGATTGACTGAACGTTCAGTCAATCAATTGTAGCACAGGCATCCCGGGTTGTCAATGGTGCGGTGGCTAAGGCTCCTGCGAACCCTGAAAAAACTGGAGGGGGGAGACTTTTTCTAAGGCTCGGTCTCGTTCGGCCATTTCCGCATGGCGCGTTCGACGACGCGAAATCCTTTCTTTAGAGAAGCGTTCAGCTTCAGTCGCTGGCTCCTGTTCAACGTCGTTGAGCTGCGAATCTCCCATGGGCAACGGGTTATCGGAGACGAAGGCGAATACCGCTATGCAACGCTCGCTGCCGGAGCGCGCGGCTAGAATTCTCCTTAGTTTGACCATGGTGAGCGCCCGGCATTTCTCAGCGCACACGCGAAAGTCCTGACGGGCGGCGTTAAACGGCAGCGGCTCCACGTCTCTGGCGATGGCATCGATATGCCCGCTCAGCGGGGTCTGCTCCGACAGCCAGGTCTCCGGGCAGGCAGGATTGTAGTTGAGCACGAGCCCGAGCAGTCCTGTTTTCTCCGGCGGCAGCGGCGAAAACCAGTCCACGCTGTCCGGTTCGATGCGGCGCATGCGCGCGTGCCCGAGATACTCCGAGCGCGTGTTGTAATACTGCCACCAGTTATCCGCGCCCCCCAACGGCGCGACCGAGCGGATGTCCGGAATGACGGCCTCCAACCCCGCCTTGAACGCCGCGTAACAGTAGCTGATCGCGCCGGTCACTTTCATCGAATTTTCGACGAGGGTGTCGGCGAGGAGCGCGGCGGAGCGGCGGTCGAGATGACGGGAGAGCGCGTGCCAGGGCAGCTCCTGCGTGTTGACCGGACGCACCCTCTCGTAGTTTTGGGTGGTGAGGACGCGGCTTTGCTCCACGCTTTCGCCTCGGCGCCGCGCCTCGAGCTCCAGCCGCGCCAAGGTGAATTGAGCCGGCTGAATGTAGCTCGCGAGCTCCCTGAGACCGGGGGACAGGCGCGGGTGGTCGCCCAGCTCGCGCAGCAGCTGAAGGCGCAAGCGCAATTCCGGGTATCCATCAGACGGCGCGGAGCGCGCCGCGAGGGCGTCTAACACGTCCGGGGAGAGCGCGGCCTCGCCGGCCGCCAGCTTCGAGAACGCGAGCGAGGTGATCCCCCTGTAGCCGGCGACGGGAAAGTCGGCGGGCCTTCCGCGCAGCACGTAGGAGGCGTAGCGAGCGTCGTCGAGCAAGGCTTCCAAGTTCTGAAGATAGTTGATTTCGAGGTGGCGAGTCGGCGACGGGCGTCCGCCCAGATTGGAGGCCGCTTCGCGGCAGAAGGCGGCGCGCTCGACGAGGGCGGATAACGAGGCGCCGCGCTGAAAGACGCTGACCATGCCCGCTCGCAACGTATTGACGGGCGGCAAGTCGGGGCAGGCGCCGAACGCGTCGTAGGCGAAGCCGCTGGACGGCGCGCACAGGGCGATAAGAGCCGCGAGGAGGGATTGCCGGGGCCTCACGTCGGAAGTATGGCCCCGCCCGTCGGAGGTGTCAAGGGCAGTCGCTCGCTCGTCGGCCCTCCCTCTAATAGGAAGGGCGGCTTCACATCCCGGCTGATTCGGCGCACGGCCTCTTCTGGTGCGTTTGAGGCCCGTGACGTGGTCCTGTCGGCACTGAAGCCGGCGGCGCGTTCCGGCTATCGTTTGGGCATGAGCGGCTGGCGCAGGCTGACGGCGACGTGGTTGGCGGGCTGCCTGGTGGTCGGGGCCTGGGAGCCCTCCTGCCACGCGGCGGTGGCGCGGATTTCCCCGACTCGCGCCGCCGGGGCCTCCGCGCCGCTCGTCGTTTTGCCGCTCGCGGGCGTCGCCGCGCCGGGGGACGCTTCGCAGCGGCTGACGCCCCCTGCGCTCGCCGGCATGCCCATGCCGACGGCCGGTCCGCGTCTCAGGGAGACCGGGCCCGCGGCGCTCGCCGCGTCGGTTCCGGAGCTGAGCCTGCCGCCTTCGGCGCTCGCGCCGGCCGACGCCGTCCGCGCCCGCCCCGAGGCCGTCGTCGCGGCGTCCCCGCTGGACGAGCCGGCGCAGCCGGCCGAGAGTTCCGCCGCGGCGAGCCGCGTCGCGCGCGGCGCGGTCCGGGCCGGCGTTTATGGCGCGTCGCGCGCGGGCGACGGCGCGCCGATCGTCGAGTTCGACGGACGCCGTCCGCAGGAGTCGCGCGCCTCGCTGCCGGTGTCCACTCTCCTTTTTCCCATCTCCAGCACCGTTCATGAGCTGGGCCACTACGCCGCGGCGCGCCTGATGGGTTTCTCCGCGAAGCTCCACATCGACCGGGTCACGCTCGACCGAGGACAGAAGCTCACGCCGCGTCAGAGCATGGTCCTGTCGCTCGGCGGGCCCGCGGCGAACCTGGTGTTCGCCGGCGCCTTGTGGCTGCTCGCCGGGTCCGGCGTCGTGCCTGCGGGGCTGCCGGCGCTGGTCATCGATATCGCCGTCGGGGTCAACGTCGGCATGGCGGCGCTCAACTTGGTGCCGATGGCCTTGCCCGGCTTCCCGTTAAAGACGGACGGATGGCAGTTCGGCGAGGCGTTCCTGAAATGGCTGCGCGTGCGCGGCGCGCGCAAGGAGGACGTCGCGCGCTCCGCGCTGCTCAAGCGCGACCGCCGCGCCGCCTCCGCGCCGGCGGCGCCCGACGACGTCGAGCGCCGCACGGCCGGCGTCGCCGGGACGCCGGATGACGCGGCGCTCGTCTCGCGGGCCGTGCGCGAGACGCTGGCGCTGGAAGGACGTTATGCCGCCATGCCGGCGCGCCGGCTGGCGCAGACCACCGCGCGCCTGCGTCGCCGCCTGCGCGCGGGCGAGGACTTGGACTCCCTCCTGCCGGACGCGTTCGCCGCGGCGCGAGAGACGATGGCGCGGGTCCTCGGCAAACGCCCTTATATCGAGCAGGTATCGGCCGCGGCGGCCATCCATCACGGGCGCGTCGTCGAGCAGAAGACGGGGGAGGGCAAGACCCTCTCCATCGGCCTCGCCGCCTATCTCAACGCGCTTGCGGGGCCCGTGGACGTGCTCACCTTCAACGCCTACTTGGCGCAGCGCGATGCGGGCGAAATCGGCGAGGTCCTGGAATACCTCGGCATGAAAATCGGTTTCCTCGGCCAAAGCGAGGAGGCGTATCTCTTCGATTCCGATCGGAATCTCGAACGGGGCGCGGCCGATCCGCGGCTGGCGGCCTTGGCCCGCGCGCGGGTCTATCGCGACGCCGACGTGCTCTACGGGGATAACGCCGCGTTCGTCTTCGACTACCTCCGCGATCAAGACGCCGGGGCCGACGCGCTCCAACTCGCCGCGGGGCGCCGACGCGCCTTCGCCATCGTCGATGAAGCCGACGCGAACCTCCTGGAGGAGGCGCAGACCGACTACCGCATCGTCGTGGCGGACGCCGCTTCGCCGCTGCCTTACGAATACCTGTACGCGTTGACCGGCCGTTGGGAGAAAGGCGCCGACTTCGACCTGACGACGGGCGGCGGCGTCGAGCTCACCGCCGCGGGCCGCGCGCGCGTCGAGAGCCTGCGCGCGCTCGACAAGTCTTTCGAGCGCTGGCCGTACCTGGAAGCCTACGTCACCAACGCGCTCAAGGCCCGCCACGCGCTGGCGATCGACCAGGATTACGTCGTCGCCGCCGGTCGCGCGGTCATCGTGGACCCCCATACGGGTTACCTGCTGCACGGGCGCAACTGGGATGAGGGGCTGCACCGTTTCATCGAGGTCAAGGAAGGCCTTCAGGGCATGCCCGACTACCGCTTAGCGTCGCACATCGCGCTCGACAACTTCATGCGCCTCTACGATAAGAAGTCCGGCATCACCGGCACGTTGGGGACCTCCGATCCGGAGTTCGCGGAGGTTTACGGGCTGCGCGCCGTGCGCGTCCCGCCGCACCGGCCTTCCCAGCGCCGGGACCACCCGGACAGGCTCTATCGGACCGCGGAGTCCGCGCTCGCGGCCGCGGTCGATGACGCCATCGCCGAGGCCGCGCAGGGCCGCCCGGTGCTGCTCGGCGTCTCGAATCTGGCCGAGTCCGTGCGCGTCGCCGCCTTGCTTCGCGCTAAAGGCGCCGCGTTCGAGCTGCTCAACGGCGTGCAGGCCAAAAGCGAGGAGCGGATCATCGGGGAAGCCGGGCGGCCCGGCCGCATCACGGTCGCGACCCAGCTGGCGGGGCGGGGCACCGACATCAAGCTCGACGCGGAGGCGCTGGCGCGCGGCGGTCTGCACGTGACGCTCACGGCGCGGAGCTCGTCGCTGCGCGTGGACCTCCAGTACCGCGGGCGGGCGGGCCGTCAAGGGCAGCC
Organism: uncultured Elusimicrobia bacterium; assembly: GCA_965283875.1. Lineage (GTDB taxonomy): Bacteria > Elusimicrobiota > Elusimicrobia > UBA1565 > UBA9628 > GWA2-66-18. The sequence goes on from CBDIQC010000001.1 coordinate 2,236,254, forward strand.
GGGGAGCTCCCGGCTCTTTTTGAGCCCGGAGGACCCGCTTTTCATCGGACACGCGTCGCCCGCCGAGCGGGCGCGACTCGTCGAGCTCGCCGCGCGCGCCGAGGGGAGCGAGTTGTCGGGCGCCGACGCCGCGCTCGTCGCGCGCGTGCAGGAGCGGGCGGAGGCCGCCGAGGTCTCGCAGCGCGCCGTCTCCCGGCTCAAGGACGCCGCCCTCCAGCCCTTGCGCGAGCGTTACTTCGGGATGCGTCGCGAATTGCGCGAGCGGCGGGTCGTCGGCCGCGCGCGGCTGATGGACCGCCTTCACGCGGGCTGGGTCGAGTTCATCGCCGAATACGAGGATCTCTGGCGCCGGCGCGCGGCGATCGAGGAAGGCGTCGCGGTCCGCGCGGAGCGGCGCTTCGAGGAGCTCGTGGCGCGCCCGCACCGTAACCTGCGCGGCCGTTGGCTGCCTTGGCGCGCCGCATGGGCCGCGGGCACGGCCGTTCCGCGGTTCCTCAATGGCTGGATGTTTTCGATCTTCATCGCCCCGGTCCTGCGGGCGGCCTGGTCCGTCTCGGCGTGGCTGCTGGCGGGCGCGTTGAGCGCGCCGGCCGCCATCCTGCGCCTGGCGCGACTCGGCCTGCTGGCCCGACCCCTGTTTGTGGCCGTCGTCTGGTTGACTCCCAAAGACGCGGCGGCGCGCCTGCGGCTGGGGGAGGTGCTCTCCGACCAGGGCCGGCACGGCGACGCGGCGGAGCGTTTCGTCGAGGCTTTGCAGCCGCTGCCGGCGCGCCGCCCGGCGGGCGCTGCCCGTGCACAATTGCCGCATGAGCAACAAAAAGACCCGTGGCGCTGGCGGATGGCTCGTCAGCCGATCACGGCTGCCGCGCCGTTCGCACGCCGATGCCGCGGCCGTGCGCGGCCTGGCGCGCGCCTTCGAGCGTTCGGCCCTGACTGCGCGGCGCGAAGGGCGGTGGCTGCGCGTAGCCGCGGACATGCGTATCGCCGCGGAGCTCGAGCCCACGCCGGGGCGCGATTCGGCCCTGCGAGAGGCCGAGGGCCGCCTGAGCGTCGAGGAGAAGGCGCTGGCCTCGACGGCGCTCCCGGAGATGAAATACGCCTATCTGCACGTCGCGCGCCGCGTCGTGGACGAAGGCGACTACCCGCGGGCCGACCGCCTTTTCGCCCGCGTGCTGGCGGCCGACCCCACGGTGGCCGAGGCGCATTACGGACGCGGCTTCGCGCGGGTCCAGATGAGGATGGGCGATTCCGAGGCGCATCTCCTCCGGGGGCTCTATCACGCGATCCTGGCGTCGCGGCAGTTCTACTTCATGCGCGAGAGCTACGCCAAGGCCATGAGCCGCAGCCTGTCCATGGCGGAATTCGATCGGGCGTTCACCCCGGGAGCCGTGCGCGGATACAGCCGCGGGATCGTCGGCCGCAACGCCGATGAGAGCGGCTGGATCGGCCAGCAGAACTACGTGCGCGGCGACTACGTCTCCGCCTATCGCGCGTTCGCCGCGAGCCTCCGCCAGGCCATGTTCGACGCGAACGGGCGCAGCCGGCGCATCCGCATCGGGCACCGGCTCGACTTCAGCTGGAGGGCGTCCCCCGGCCGCGAGTCCGAGTTGTTCGTCGCGCTCGAGAACCTGATCGAGCCCTAGCGCCGACGCGCGTTCAGGCGGCGAGCGGCGCGACGCCGATGCCGGCCTTCACCGTCCCCAGGTCATAGACGCCGCCGCGCCCGAAGGTCAGGCCGCGCGTCGGGTCGTGCGCCAGCCACAACGGCGTGTCGAGATCGACGAAGGAGAACCCGCCCAGCCCCGCCGCGAAATGCGCGGCGCAGCCCATGGCCAGGGGCGTCTCCACCATGCCGCCGATCATCAAGCCCAGCCCCGCGGCCTTGGCGATGAGCGCGCAGTCCCAGGCCTCGAGCAGGCCCATCTTCATGAGCTTCAGGTTGAGCACCGCGATGCCGCCGTGGCGCGCCAGCGCCAGCGCGTCCTTGCGGCCGCGCAGGGATTCGTCGGCCGCCACGGGCACCCGCGCCTTGCGGGCGACCTCGGCCAGGCCGTCCCAGTCGTCGGCGTGAGCCGGCTGCTCGAACAGCGCGATGGGCACGCCGGCGCGGCTCAGGCGGCGCATCAACGCGAGCGATTCGCGCGGGCCGTAGCCCTGGTTGGCGTCCAAGGTCAGGCGGATGCCCGGGTCCACGGCGTGCACCGCGCGCACGCGCGCGGCGTCGGCGTCGGGGTTCTCGCCGACCTTGATCTTGATGGTGCGCACGCCGAGGGACTTGATGCGCCGCGCGGCCGCGGTCGCGGCCTCGGGGCCGACGATGGTCACGGTCACGTCGGAGACGACGCGGCGCTCGGCGCCTCCGAAGAACGAATACAGGGGCGCGCCGGCGCGGCGCGTCCAGGCGTCGAGCAAGGCCATGCCCAGCGCGGCCCGCGCGGCGCCGCCGTCCTTGGGCAGGCGCGCCTCGAGCTCCTCGAGCAGCGGGCGCCAGGCGCAGGCGTCCCGGCCCGTCCAGTCGCGCGACGCGGCGCGGATCTGCTTCAAGGATTTGGCCGCGGTCTCGCCGTTGAAGGCGGGCAGCGGCGAGGCCTCGCCCCAGCCGACGGTGCCGTCGCTCAGGCGCAGGCGCACGCGCACGGTGTCGAGGTCGTGGGCCGTGCCGCCGGCGATGGCGAAAGGCTCGGAGAGCGGCACGCGCCAGGGGCGGGCCTCCACCGACGCGATGCGCGCGGCCTTCATCGCAGCTTGGTCACGACGCAGGCGTCGGCGAAGGAGAAGCCGCGCGCGGCGGCGCCGCGTTTGTCGGGGTAGAGGTAGAGCTCGTGGGCCGACACGCTGGGGTCGCGGGTGAGGTCGTAGAGCCGGGCGGAATCCACCGGCACGTAGGAGCGGCCGTCGTCGTCGAACTTCACGTCGGCGCCGGCGTTGCCTTCGTGCAGCCACAGGTCGTCCTGCTTGATGAAGAAACGCGTGGTCGTGCCCGCGGCCGGCGCGAGGAAACCCAGCGCCTGGGCGCCCTGATAGACGACGCGGATGAACGCGCCCTGGTCGCGGTTGTTCTGCTCCAGGCGCAGGCCGTCGCCCTCCTCGTCCCAGCGGCCGCGCAGCGCGATCTCGCCTTGGCGCGAGGCCACGATGATGGCGCTGCGGATGCTGAAGTCCTTGTCGAGCGCGAGCGGCCGCTTGGCGCCTTTGCGCGCGCCCAGCGTCACCTCGGCGGTGGCCGCGCCGCAGTCGCGCGCGGCCGCGTCGGCCAGGTCGAGCGGCGGCGGCAGGTCCTTCTCGGAGTGGAAGACGCCGAGCTCCTTACGCAGCTCGCTCTCGAACTCGGCGTAGCCGCCCTCGCCCAGGCGGTCGAAGACGACGCGCCCCTTGGCGTCGAGCAGGTACAAGGCGGGCCAGCCCTCGTTGGCGTAGGCCTTCCAGACGCGGCGGTCCTTGTCGAGAATCACCGGGAAGTCCGCCGAGAATCGTTTGAGCTGCTCCTTGGCCCAGCGCGGGTCGCGCTGCACCTCGAGGTCCGGGGTGAACACGCCGATGACCATCAGATCGTGCTCCCAGTAGCGGTCGAACCAGCCGCGCAGGGCCGGCATCGCGCGCACGGAGTTGATGGAGGCGAGGTTCAGGAAGGCGACGACGACGACCTTGCGCCCGCGCAGGCGCGCCAGGCTGAGGGGCTTGGCGTTGAGCCAGGCCGCATCGGGGGGGAACTCGGGCGCGGGCGGCTTGATGGGCCGGTCGGCGGCCGCGGGCGCGGCGAGCAGCAGCGCGAGCAGGGCCGCCCTCACGCGTCCTCGCCGCGGCGGCCGGTGAGCAAGGTCTCCACGAGGGAGGAGAGGCGTTCGGCGCGCGCGACGGCCCCCGACTTCTGGTAGATGGAGATGAGGTTGCGCATCATGCGCGCGAGGATGTCGCGCGGCGGGCAGGCGCGCACGTATTCGGGCCGGTAGTCGTAGCCGTTGCGCACGAGCATGCGCCGCACCTCGGCCAAGGTCATGAGTTTGCCCTTGCGGAAGCAGTCCACGAACAGCGGCTCGCCGGCCGCGCGGAAGCCGGCGAGGAAGTGCCCGGGCGTGCCCACGCCGTAAAGCGGCAGCTTCAGGCGTTTGGCCAGCAGGAGGAAGAGGATGGTGAGCGTGACCGGGATGCCGCGGCGCGAGTCGATGACGCGCGTGAGATAGCTGTTGTCCGGGTCGTAGTAGTCGGCCTCGTTGCCCGCGAAGTTCAGCGACTTGTACAGGTGCTCGGAGAGGCGCCGCACGGAGCCCTCGACGTCGTCGTCCGGGAGGTCCTCGGCGACGGCCGCGGCGACGCGGTCGAGCCAGACGCGATAGGTCGTCAGGTCGGCGCCGGGCTGGCCGAAACGGGAGACGAGGAAGGCCCCTTCCTCTAAATCGGGCACGGTGGAGGCGGCCAGGCGCACGAAATCGCCCTCCAGCGAGCGGAAGCGGACCTCCTCGGCCAGCTCCGAGGCTCGTTGGGCCAGCGGCACGGCCGGCGAGGCGCGGCGCAGCTCGTCGAGGAACGGCAGCGCGCGGTCGCCTTGCTCCAGGATGCGCGCGCGCACCAGCCCGAGGCTGCGCGGATCCTCGTCGTCGAGGAGGTCGATGAGATGGCGAAGGGCGGCGTCGTCGAGGCTCACGCCCACCGATTGTAACGGCAACGCGGCTTCACCGCAAGCCCCGGAATGTGTCGGAACGTTTCTGGACCGGCCGGACGGCCGGCGTTGGGCCCTAGGGCCCGGACGTCCGCGCCGCGGCCTATGGGACAATAGGCGTGCCGTCACGCCGCTTCCCCTGGAGAAACCGATGAACGTCCGCGTCCTCGCCGCCGCCGCCCTGCTCGCCTGCGCCTCGCTCGCCTCGGCCCACCCGGAGCCCGTCTCGCCGCGCGCCGGGCTCAAGGACTTCTTCATCGGCGCCCTCGGCGCCGAAACCGTGCTCCAGTTCGCGGCTTGCACCGAGTCCGGCGCCGCCGGCGCGTCGGATTTCGTCTTCGGCCTCGCCTTCTCCTACACCACCGCCGAGCAGAGCATCACGGTGGGGTGCCTCGACGGCCGCGGCGAGCCCAACACGACGGACATCCGTATGGCCCGCTACAACGCCGGCCGCCCGGTCGAAACGCGCATCGTCTGGGTGGACATCGGCCCCGATCTCTACCAGCTCTGGCGCGGCGAGGCCACGGACATCAACCATTACGTCGGCGAGCTTGATGCGGCGTCCTCGCGCGCCGCGTTGGCCGCGGCCGCGGCCCAGATCCGGGCCGAACGCGCCATGTTGCGCGCCCAGGAAGCCGCCGAGCAGTTCTCGGGCACCTGCCCCTGAGCTGACGGCTCGTCGCCCCCGACGAGAATTGATATAAGGGGGGTATGAGCGCTCCGCGCCCGCACGAGGCGTTGTCCGTCCTGCGCGCCGCCGAGGAGCTGGCCTCCGCCGACCCCTCCGGGGCGCGCGGCGCCTTGGCCACCCTCGTCACGCTCGACGGGGGCGTGGCCGAGCGCTCCGGCGCGATGCTCCTGCTGGGCGATGAAACCGTCGCGGCCTTGTCGGGCGTCACGCCGCTGGCCGCGGTGCCGCCGGCCCTGCGCGAGGCCGCGGAACGCGCGGTCGCCGAACGTATCCCGCTGCTCGTCGAGCTCGACCTGACCGAAGACGACGCCTTGTTCGGCGCCGGCGGCCTGGCCGGCCGCGCCGAGGTGTGGCTGGAGCCCGTGACCGGCGAGCTGCGCGAGTCGCTGCGCGCCTGGCGCGAGGCCCTGCTCCAAGGCGAGGAGGCCGTCGTCGAATGCGTGCTCGCCGGCCCGGCCGCGGGGCGCCGCCGCCTGCTCTCCCCCGACGCGGAGGAGGCGCGCGAGTGCTGGCGCGCCGAGGAGCCCGAGCTCGAGGAGACGTCCTCGGGCGGGCGCGTGACGCGGGTGTTCCGCGCGCCGTACGCCCCGATGGGCAAGGCCCTCCTGTTCGGCTCCAGCGACGACATCCGCCGCCTCGCGGTCCTGCTCGACGGGCTGGGCTTCGTCGTCACCGTGGCCGACCCGCGGCCCGGCCGGCTGCGCGGCGAGGGCTGGGACCGCTCGCGCTGGCGCCTCGTGGAAGGCGGCTGGGACGCGGCGCGCCTGGCCTGCCGCCCCGACGAGGCCACCTCGGTCGTCGTCGGCCTGCGCTCGCACGACGAGGACATGAAGGCGCACCGCCGGCGCTCGCTCAAGCGCGGCGCGTTACGTCGGCCTGGCCGGCTCCGCGGCGCGCGGCGCGAAGCTGCTGGCCGAATTAAAAGAGGCCGGCGTCGAAGCCGCCCCCGGGGTGCTGTCGGCCCCGGCGGGGCTCGACATCGGCGCCGAGGCCGCGGAGGAGACCGCGCTCGCGCTCGCCGCCGAGATCCTGGCGGTGCGCGCCGACCGCAAAGGCGGCCGCCCCGGCCGCCTGCGCCCGTTCGGCTCCTCGCCCTCGCAGCGCAAAGGCGGGGTGCGCATCCCCGGGCTGGTGCTGGCCGCCGGACGCGGCAAACGCTTCGGCGCCGTGTCCAAGCTGCTCGCCGACGTGGACGGCCAGCCGGTGCTGCGCCACGTGGTGGAGGCCGCGCTCGCCGCCCAGCTCGACCCGGTCATCGTCGTGCTCGGCGCGGGCGCCGAAGCCGGCCTGAAGGCCATCGAGGGGCTCGACGACCCGCGGCTGCGCGTCGTGTTCAACCCGTCCTGGAAATCGGGCAAGGCTTCCTCCATCGAGACCGGCCTGCGCGAGGTGCCGCCCGACGCGCCCGGCGTGGTGGCCCTGCTCGGCGACATGCCCCGCGTGCCGACCTGGCTCATCGAGCGCGTGCGCTCCGAGTTCGAGCTGTCGGGGCTGCTCTCCTTCCCCGTTTATCCGGGGCCCGACGGCCCCGTGAAGGGCCATCCCACCGCTTATCCCCGCGAGCTGTTCAGCGAGGTGGGCCAGCTCGTGGGCGACGACACCGCGCTGGAGGCCGCCCGCCGCCATTGGACCGAGGCGGTGAAGATCCCGCTCGACGACGGCCGCACCCAGGCCGACATCGACACGGCCGCCGACCTCGAGCTGCTGAAGGTCCGCCCCGACACGCAGGGCCGGCTTCTCTAGGCCTTTCGGCCCAGTCAGTATTGGGCCTTTAGGGAGGGCTGGAATAATGGAGGCCCCGGGGTTATGCTAGGCCTATGCGACCACCCCTCGCCCTCCTCGCGCTCCTGCTCGTCGCCGCGCCGGTCCGGGCCGATGAATCCATTTACGCCCTGCCGACCATCAACGACCCGGAGTCCCACGCGCTCGCGCAGCTGCGGCGCCTGCTGAGCCCGCTCGAGCTGGCCCTGCTGCCCAGCCGCGAGACGTGGCCGCTGATGGCCGACCCGTCGAAGCAGGCGTCTTATGAGGCCGCGAAAGCGGCCGCGGTCGCGGCGCTGACCGGGCCCAACCCCGACTTCGCCGTCGCCGTGCCGCACGTGGAACGCATGCGCGCCGAGGTGTTCGCGCCGACCGTCCGCGCGTATCTTCAGTCGAGCGCGGCGGCCGCGCGTTCGGGCGGGCCGCTCACGCCGCTCGAGACCCGCATGCTCAGCAGCTACATCCTCTTCTGGAACCCGGACGCGCCGGCCGCCGACGCGCCCGCGCCGACGACCACGCCCGAAAACGGGCGGGCCCTGCTGCGCGCGACGGCGCAGCGCTACGTCGATGCCCCGCCCAGCGGGCGCATCGACTTCGCGGCGATGCGCGCCGTCGCGCAGACCGACGTGCGCGGCGCCCTGGCCGCGGACGCGGCCGTGCTGGCGCGCCTGCGCGCCTCGGCCGGCATGACGCCCGCCGCCGCGGCCCCGACGGTCGCGGAGAGCCCGGCCGCCGTCGCGCTGCGGACCGCCATGCCCGACCCGGCCTTCACCGCCTTGGAGCGGACCATCCTCTCGACCGTGCTCACGCCCGCGGCGCTGGCCGAGGCCACCGCCGGCAGCTGGCCTGCCGAACGCCTGCACCGCGAGGCGCTCGACGCCGCGAACCTGGCGGTGGCCGACCAGAATCACGACGAGATCAAGGCCGCCATCGCCGCCAAAACCATATTCCGCGCCGGCGCGTTACCCGCGTTGCTGACGGCGGTGCCGCGCGCCGACATGTCGCGTTACGTCTGCGCCGGCATGGCGGCCGCGGCCGGGCCCACCGCGACCGGCGACGGCGCCGCGATGGCCCAACTGCGCACCGGGGCGCACCGTGGCCACGGCGCCTTGGCCGCTACGAGCGACGAAGGCGCCAGCGCCGGCGCCGAGGTGGAAGACGTCATCCGGGTGGAAACGGTCGCGTTGCCCGGCGTCTCGGATTATTGCCGCGATACCGCTTCCTTGCGCACGTCGCCGGCGTCGTCGGGAGCGGCCCTGCTGACGCCTCCTCAACCTGCGCGCGCGGGCAACGGCGTGCCCGCCTTAACCGGCACGGCCGCCGCGCCCGGCTCCGGAAACGGTACCGGCGGCGGAAACGGCACGGGCGGACCGTCCATCTTAGGCGGCGTGCTCGGCGGGGCCGGCGGCTTCGGTCTGGCGGTCGCGCTGGGCGCGGGCGGGCCGGCCGTGGCCCTGTTCATCCTCGCCGGCGTGTTCGCGGGCTTCGCGATCGCTTCCCTATTCGGGAAGAAGTAGCCGCTTAACGCGGCGCGTGGCCGCCGCCGCCGTGAGGGCGGCCGCCCGACGAACGCCCGTGCGGCCGGAAGCGCCGACGGTGCTGGCCGGAGCTGGGGCCGTGCGACGGCCCGCCCGGTCGGTGGTGCTGCTGATGCTGGGGGCGCGGACCCTTCGGGCCGCCCGGGATGTTGTGCATCGGCGCGCCGTAGTCGAAGCCCTCGAGCTTGCGGCTCTCGATGGGGCGGCCGAGCTTGCGCTCGATGTCGCGCACCATCGCCGAGTCGGCCGGCGTCACGAACGTGAACGCGTCGCCCGTGCGCGCCGCGCGGCCGGTGCGGCCGATGCGGTGGGTGTAGGCCTCGGGGGTGTCGGGCACGTCGTAGTTGATGACGTGCGTGATCTGCGACACGTCGATGCCGCGCGCGGCGATGTCGGTGGCCACCAGCACGCGCACCGTGCCGGCCTTGAACCCGTCGATGGCGGCCTTGCGGCGGTTCTGCGACAGGTTGCCCTGCAACGTCGCCGTGGCGTGGCCGGCTTCCTTGAGCTTGTCGCCGACCTTCTCGGCGCGGCGCTTGGTGCGCACGAACACGAGCACGGAGCCGTCGTCGCGGTGGCGATAGAGCAGCTCGAGCAGGAGCGGGCCCTTGAGGTGCTCGGGCACCGGGTAGAGCGCGTGGGAGACCGTCGTCGCCGTGCCCGAGCTCACCGAGATGGTCGTGGCGTCGCGCAGGCACTCCTTGGTCAGCTTGCGCACGTCGTCGGGCATGGTCGCGGAGAATAACATGGTCTGGCGGGTGTGCGGGACCTTGGCGATGATGCGCCGCACGTCGGGCAGGAAACCCATGTCGAACATGCGGTCGGCCTCGTCGAGCACGAGCAGCTCCACGCCGGCCAGGCTCGCGCCGCGCCCCATGTGATCGAGCAGGCGCCCGGGGCAGGCGACGATGATCTCGGCGCGGCCGCGCAGCGCCTTGGCCTGGGCGTCCATGCCCGCCCCGCCGTACACCGACGCGGCGCGCAGGCCCGTGCCTTTGCCCAGGCGCTCGAAGTCCTCGCGGATCTGCTCGGCGAGCTCGCGCGTCGGCGCGAGCACCAGCGCGCGCACGCGTCCGCGCGGGCACTGCATCAGCGCAGCCTCTATGCAGCCCAGCAGACCCTCATCGGTCTGCGCCAGGCCGAGCAGGTCAATCGCGTGACGCTCTGGAAAGTGCTGGGCGGCACCCCGGACGCCGGTTCGACGAAGCCGGCGGCCGCGAGGGCGGAGTTGATGTAATTGTGAAGGCCGAAGGACGCGAAGCTCATGGGGTCTCCAAAAAAGGAAAAGGCCGTCCCGAAACGGGACGGCATCTCGGTGGGGGCGCTACAGGGCTATTATAGCACGCTAGGGCGGCGCAGCCCGGCGAGCTCGGTGGCGACGAAGGCGGGGCCGACGAGGGCGTGGAGGAGATTGTCGAGCAAGGCCGGCTTGTTTTTCTCGAACGCCCGGTGGCCGTAGAGCTGGAACGCCCAGCCGATGACGAACGCGGCGAACGCCGTCCAGCCGGGCAACACGAGGCCTAATCCGGCGCTGGCGGCGATAAACGTCGTCATCAGCAGCCCGACGCGGGAGTCCCAGTAGAAATACAGCGGCAACAACAGCGCGGTCAGGGGGAACGGGGAGCCGATCTGGCTCCACGCCGTCACCGCGAACACGATCAGCGGGATGCCCGCCGCGTGGCAACGGCGGTTGCCGGGCGTCAGGTGGTAGGCCGTGTAGTCGGCGTAGAGCGCCTGGTAGTCGAACAGGGACCGCATCACGCCGCTACTTTATCATCCTCGGGCGGCAGCGGGCTAGTCGCTCGTTGAGGGCGGTCGCGGCTTGTATGGTGCGGACGCCCCACTCGGTGTAATTGATTCGCCGCAGTACCCGTAGGCTGTCCACCAGACGCTCGATGGCCGCCGTTAATGACGGGTCGCAGGGGCCGTCGAGCGCCAGCACTTGGTCATTCTGCGCGGCGGCTATGACTTCGTCGATTTCATCGCGCAAATAAATGGAACCAGCCCTCACGTCTATGCGGCCGGATGCCGTCGCGGCGTCGGCAGCCTTGTTGCCGACGGCCCTGTACTTTTTTTCGGCCGCGCTGAGTTCGGCGGTGCGAGCGGAGAAGCCGTTAATCTGCTCCACGTAAAGAGCGATACGGGCCGCGCGCGCGGTCGCGTGGCTGCTCGCGGCGGGGTTGGCCGCGGCCGTCCGGCGGGCTTCATCGGCGCGCGCGACGCTCGACAAAGATGCCGTCAACATCGCGACGAGCAGGAGGAGGGAGCGGGTGGGCATGCCCACAGCATAACCGGAGAACCGCGCCGCGGCCAGGGGGGCTTAAGGCTTCTTGAAGCGGTCCGTGAAGGACTTCGGCAGCGCGGCCCAGGCTTCTTTGGCGGCCGCCTGCATCACGGTGGCGAAGCCCCACAGGCCGAGGGCGAAGAAGAAATAGGCGTACGGCGACGGGCCGAGCGCGAGCGCCAGCCCCGTCATGAGGACCTGAAGGACGAAGCCGCGGCCCATCGCGGCGGGGCCGCCGGCCGGCGAGCCGTCGAGGCGGAAAATAGCGGTGAAGAGCGCGGTCGCGGCGCCCGTGAGCATCAGCGCCGCCGTGCCGAGCGTGAGCATCAACGACGGCGCCAGGAACGCGGAGGCCGTCAGGCTCAGGCCGAAGGACATGGCCACGGCGGGGAAGGCGCCCATCACGCGTTCGGCGGGCGTCGTGGCCGGGAGCATGAATTTGGCGGCAAAGGCGGCCTGGGCCAACGCGGCCGTGGCCACGGCCGCCGTCAACGGCGTGAGCGCCGCGGCGGTGGTCCCGAGGAAGGCCATGGACGTCAGGTCGAAAAGCGTGAAGGCGGCGGCGCCCGCGATGGCGCCGTGGCTGAGGGCCGAGGCGAACACGTGCCCCGCGTTGCCGGGCGTGCCGTCGGGGGAGCGCGACGACCACAGGCCGTACAACGCGCCGATGACCGCGGCGACGACGGTGGCCAGCGGCGCGTAAAAGCCGATGAGGGCCAAGGCCCCGGGGTCCACGGCGGCCGGCACGGCGGCGGCGAGGGCGACCGCGGGCTGGGTGAGGAAAACGCCGCCGGCGACGGCGGCCGCGAGGCGCCCGGTCCGGCGCCCGGCCGCGGGGGACGGCGCCGCGGTCACGACGGGGCCGGAGCGCGCCTCGACGCCGTCGAAATATTCATCGAGACGGGCGGGCGCGGCGGAGACGGCCGCGGCGGCGGAGAGGGCGCTCGCCGTCTCGCGTTCGCGGCCGACGGCGGGAGCATCCTCGGGCGCGGCGCTGGGCGAGGCCGCGAAACGCGCGGCCGCGGCGGCGGGCGCGTACACGCGGGCGACGGTCGCGGGGGCGGCCGGGGCGGCGACGACGTCGGCGACGGTCGCGACGGGCGACGGGGCGTCTTGCGGAGCGACCAAGGAAGCGGCGAGCGGCGACGGCGTCAACGTCATGCCGCGGCTCGTCAGCGGCGACGTCAAGGCCGCGCCGGCGGGGATGACGGAAAGGGGGGCGATGCGCGCGACGGGCGACGCCACCGGCGCGGCGCGCGGGGCGACGACGCGGGCGGCGGCGTGCGCGGCCGGCAGGAGCAGGACGAAAGACGGCAAGAGTACGTTGAGCATCCTCTATATGATACCCGCAGGCCGACGGGCGAGACGGCCGCCATGGGGCCCGGAGGCGGCGGCATTGGTCCTATCGTTGTTTGCCCGAGAGGCCCGGGTCGCGCGGCCGGGTTTGGGGCATACTAGTAGCCGTGAGCGTCACGCGGCTGCTGCCGATTATGGCACTCGTCTTCTGCGCCGCGCGCGCCCACGCGGGCGCGCTCGAGGATTTGCTGCGGTCGGCCGGAGGCGAGGTGCCGCCCGCGGTCGTCGTCCCGGACGCGGGGCCTCGTTTCACCCGCACGCGCCTGCTGAAGATCCTCAGCTACAACATCAAGGCCCACCCCGCCGCGTTCCTCGACGGCTACGAAGGCTCGCGTTACGGCGTCATCGGCCGCTCCTTGGCGCGGCGACGCGAGCGCGGCGAGCAGCCCGACGTCGTCTTGCTGCAGGAATCCTTCACCCGCCGCGCGCGCAACCTGCGCAAGCATGCCGGCTACCCGCACGTCATCCAAGGCCCGCGCGAGCGGCGCACCTTGCTCAGCGGCGGGCTCTTCGTGCTCAGCGACCACCCGGTGCTGGAATCGCGTCTCGTCACCTTCGGCCCCGACGCCTGCCGCAGCTGGGACTGCTTCGCCAATAAAGGCGCGGTGATGGCGCGCGTCCAGCTGCCGGACGTGCCGTTTCCCGTGGAGGTATATACGACCCACATGCAGTCGGGTCCGTCGGCGCGCGCCGACGCCTTGCGCGTGGAGCAGGCCGACGCGCTGCTCGAGGACCTGCTGCCCGCCGAGCCGGACCCGGGCGTGCCGCTCATCTTCGCGGGCGACTTCAACATGAAGCCGGGCCGCGCCAGCTACGACCACTTCGTCGCGCGCGCCGGGCTGGCCAACGCCGGCGCGGACTGCCTCGCCGACGCCGCGGGCTGCCGCGTCGCCGCGGGCACCGAGCCGCGGGCCCTGCAGGCGGACACGGTGGACCAGCATTTCTACGCGCCGGGCGGCGTCGTTTACCGCCTGCGGCCCGTCTTCGCCGAACGTTCCTACCCGTTGTCCGAGGAGCTCTCGGACCACCTCGCCTACGAGGTCCACTACGAGCTGAGCTGGTAGGCGGGCGCGGAGGCCTTGTCCGGGCGCCGCCAGAGGGCTACACTGCGTCCGTGATGCGCCGGGGCCTGCTCGCGTGCGCCGTGTTGACCGCGTTCGCTTGCGGCAAAAAGGCGCCGCCGCTCAAGCTCGCCGTCTTCACGCCGCTGACCGGCCCCAGCGCCGCCGAAGGCGTCGGCTACGACCGCGCGGTGCGGCTCGCGGTGGAGGACGCCGCGCGCACGGGGCTCGCCGGGCGCGCGGTCGAGGTCGTGACCTTCGACGACGGCGCCGACCCCGTCAAAGCCGTCGAGGCGGCCCGCGTCGTGGCGGCCGACCCCGACGTGTTCGCGGTGATCGGGCCGATGAACTCGGGGCCGGCGCTCGCGGCGGGGCGCGTGCTGGCCTTCAAAGGCGTCGCCATGCTCACCTCGGCCGGCTCCTCGGAGGTCACGAGCCAGCAGGAGGAGGGCGGCTGGAGCGAGGAACGCGTCATCTTCCAGATGACGCCGTCGAGCGCCCGCCAAGGCGACTGGGACGCCGAATACGCGACGCGCAAGCTCGGCATGCGGCGTTTCGCGGTCCTGCACGACGGCGGCGCCTACGGCCGAGACCTTTCGGGCCATTTTAAGGAAGGCTTCGCGCGGCGGGGCGGCGACGTCGTCTTCGACGGCCCCGGCGGGCCCGACGCCGCCGCGCGCGCGACCGCGGTCACCATCGTGACCGCGCTGCAGCCGGAGGGCGTTTTCTTCGGCGGCATGCCCGACGAGACCGGCGCGTTCATGCGCGAGGCGCGCGCGGCCGGCTACCGCGGCGTCTTCATGGCCGGGGGCGGCGCGCGCCGCCCGCGCCTGTTCGATTCCGCCGGGGAGGCCGCCCGCGGCGCCTACATGTCCCTGCCCGGGCTCGTGCTCGAGCGCCTGCCCAGCGGCGCCGATTTCATCGAGCGTTACCGCAAGCGGTGGAACGAGGAGCCGCGCATGATGGACCACTACGCCTACGACGCGGCGCGCATCGCCATGTGGGCCATGCGCCAGACCAAGGGCGACCGCCGCGCCGCGCCCGACGCCATCCGCGCCGCGCCGCACGAGACCTTCATGGGCACGTTGCATTTCGACGGCAAGGGGCGGTCCGTGAAGAGCTTCGTGTCCATGACGCGCGCGGACCCGGACACGCGCTCGTTCCCGCCGGCCGACTAGCCGTCGTCGCGCACGCGGATGGGCGGGTGTTTGAGCGCGCCGATGAACCACAGGAAGGGGCTCAGGCGCGCGAACATGGCGCGCAGGCCGCGGCGCGACAGCGAGACGACGATGCCGACGACGACCAGCGCGGTGGAGGCCGTGCCGACCCAGCTGTCGGCGACGGCCTTCATCAGGGCGATGAGGTCGTAGAGGACCGGGTGCGCGACGAGGGACGGGACCGCGGCGAAGAACATGTAGGCCACCAGCGCCGTGGCGAAGCCCGGGCGCGAGTATTCGTCGATGCCGTTGGTGCGCGGGTCCGTGTACGCCGCGCTGAGCGCGAGGTAGAGCACCACGAAGCCGCAGGCCTCGCGCCAATACAGGTCGCCGGCGGGCGCGCCCTTGGTCGCCGAGGCGAACAAGATGGCCGCGAAGAAAACGGCGAGCGCGATGTTGTAGAGCGTCGCGAAGGCGCCCCACAACGATTCCCAGAACAACTCGGCGAATATTTCGACGGCGGCGCCCATCGCGCGGGCCAGCAGCCAGAACCCGCCCGTGACGCTGGAGAGCCACACGATGATGTCCACGAGCCGGCGGCACTCGGGCGAGCGCCACACGACGACGGCGGCTTGGAGGAGCTCCTCCATCAGGCGGGGTACTCCACCGTGAGCACGGTCCAATGTTCGGGCCCGGAGTCGCCTTCCCAGTCCAGCCCCTGGCCGGCCTTCAGGCCGAACAAGGCCTGCGCGAAGGGCGCGGGCCACGGCAGGAACTCGCCGCCTTCGGCGGCCTCGTCCTCGCCGACGATGCGCACGACGCGTTCGACGGAGCCGTCGTCGCCCAGCGTCGCGCGCGCGCCGAAGCGGATCTCGTCCTTGGGCTGGTTGGCGGGCTCGACCAAGATGGCGGCGTCGCGGCGGGCGCGCACGTAGCGCAGGTCGCGCTCCAGCTCGCGCTTCTTTCGCCGCCGCGCGGGTCGTCCTGCGCGCCGTCATAGGCCGCGAGCGCCAGCATACGTCCACCTCCTCGCGCTGGAGCAGCGCCGCGCCGCGCGGCGTCACGTAGTTGGGGTGGGGCGACAGCGGGCGCTCGGCGGGGTCGTCCGGCAGCTCGGGCCCGTCTTCCTTGGTGAAGGCGCGGCTCAATGGGGCAGGGCGATGCGGGCGACGGCTTCGTCGAGCGTCACGGCGCTTTCGTCGCCGGTCGCCAGGTGTTTGAGGTTGATGACGCCGCGGGCGGCCTCGTCGGGGCCGATGACCAGGGCGAACGCCGCCTTCTTCTGGTCCGCGTATTTGAACTGCGCTTTGAGTTTGCCGGTGCCGGGGAACACGTCGGCGGTCAGGCCTTTGGCGCGCAAGGCCTCGGCCACCTCGAGCGAGCGGCCGCGCAGGTCGTCGGAGAACACGGTGACCACCGCGTCCGGGTGCGAGGCCGCGGCCTGGCCCTGCTCCTCGAGCACGAGCATCAGGCGCTCGAAGCCGATGGAGCCGCCGCAGGCGGGCGTGGCCGGGCCGCCGAACTTTTCCGTGAGCTTGTCGTAGCGCCCGCCGCCGCCGATGGAGCCGGCGAAAGACGGGTGGCGGAACTCGAAGACGGTGGTGGTGTAGTAGTCGAAGCCGCGCACCAGGAACGGGTAATAGGCGACGGCGTCGCGCCCGACGACCTTGTTGACGGCGTCGCGGATGGAGAGCAGCGCGGCCGAGGGCTCCGAGGTTTCGAGCGTCTTGAAGATCTTCTCGCCCTCGGGTCCGAGCTCGGCGAGGACCTTCTCCTTGTCCGCCTTGTCGAGCTTGTCGATGGAAACGCAGGCGGCGCCGAGGCCTTCCTCGGGCACGCCGGCGCGGCGCAGCCGGTCGAGCAGGACGTGGCGGTCGTTGAGCACGACCTGGACGCCCTTGAGCCCGGCCGCGTCGAAGGCCTTCAGGATGGTGGAAATCACCTCGACCTCGACGCCCCAGGAGTCCGAGCCGATGACGTCCACGTCGCATTGCGTGAACTCGCGGTAGCGGCCCTTCTGCGCGCGTTCGGCGCGCCACACCGGGCCCATGTTGAACGCCTTGAAGGGGTGCGGCAAGGTCGAGCCGTACTTCGAGTAATAACGCGCCAGCGGCAAGGTCAGGTCGAAGCGCAGGCCCGCGTCGGCCAGCTCCTCGGCGCCGGCCTTGGCCCGGTCGAGGGCTTCGCCGCGTTTGAGCAGCTTGAAGATGAGCTTCTCGTTTTCTCCGCCGCCTTTGCCGAGCAGGACCTTGAGGTCCTCGACGGCGGAGGTCGCCACCGGCTGGAAGCCGTGGGCGCGATAGACGCCCGTGATGGCTTCCGCCGCCCGGCGGCGCGCGTCGGCCTGCTCGGGGGTGAAGTCGCGGAAGCCCGACGGGGGCGTCGTGGGGATGGCGCCGCTGCTCATGAGCGATAGGTTAGCAAAAAGCTACGATGGCCTCGTGCTCCAGGTCATCTGCGGCGACTTCGCCGCGCTCGAGGACGCCTTCGCCGCGCGTATCGCGGCGCTGCGGCCCGGCCCGGGCGAGGCGCCCGTGCTCGTCGTCGCGCCGTCGCGGCGCCTGGCCGACCGCTTGGAGCGCCTGCTCGTCGTCGAGAAGGGGCTCGCCTTGGCCGGGGTCCACTTCCATACCTTCCACAGCCTCGCCGCGGCCCTGCTCGAGGACGAGGAGCTGCCCGGCGACCTCGTCTCCGACCCTGACTTCCACGACGCGGTGGTGGACGGCCTGCTCGACGCCGCGCCGCAGTTCGCGGGCGGACGCGACGCGCGCCCCGCCGCGCTCGCCGCCGCGGCCCGCGCGAGCCTGCGCGACCTCGTGGACGGCGGCGTGGACCCGGCCGCGGCGCGCGCCCTCCTCGAGGAAGGGCTGCTGCGCGACGAAGGCGAGGCCGGGCGCCTCTCGGCCATGCTGGGGCTGCAGGCCGCCTACGAAGCCCGGCTCGCCGCGCTCGGGGTGCTGCCGCCGGCCGCGCTCGCGCGGCTGGCCACGGAGGCCGCGCCGCGTTCGGCGTTCCTCGCGGGCCTCAAGGAAGCCCTCTACTACGGCTTCTACGATCCTTGACCGACCGCCAGCTCGCGTTTTTCGACGCGGTGGCGTCGGCCGCGCCGACGCGGCTCTACTTCCCTTATAAAAAAGGGCGACCGGCGTATAAATTCGCCGATACGTTTTACGAGCAAGTGCTCGCGGGGCACGGACCCGAGCATTTGGGCACGACGACGACGGAGACGGCGCTCGGGCCGGCGCTGGACGGATTGTTCGATCCTTCCTCGCCGCCTGCGGCGGCTTCGGGATCGGTCGAAGTCGTCAGCGCCTCGGGCGGGCGCGACGAGGCGTGGGCCGCGGCCAAGGAGGCGTCGCGCCTGGCCGCCGCGGGCGTGCCGCTCGAACGCGTCGCGGTCGTCGCGCGCTCGCTCGAGCCCTACCGCGCCGCGCTCGTCGAGGCCTTCGCCGCCGAGGGCCTGCCGCTCGACGTCGGCGCCGAGGAGCCGGTGCTGCGCCAGCCGCTGGCGCGCGCGGCCCTCGACCTGCTGAGCCTGCGCCGCCGCGACTTCCCGGCCGCGGTCGTCGATGAGCTGGCCGCCTCGCCGTATTTCCGCGGCGCGCCGCCGGCGCGCGCGGCGTTGTGGCGGCGCCTGGTCTCCGGGCTCGGCATCCGCGCGGGCTGGCTGCAGTGGCGCGGCAAACTCGAGTCCCGTTCGAAGGGCCCCATCGAGCTGCTGCCGCGCCGCGTGCGCGAGGGCCGGACCGGCTTCGAGGTGCCGGCCGCCGACGCGTCGGCGTTGTGGTCGTACCTCTCGGACCTGCGCGAGCGCCTGGGCGCGGCGCCCGCGCCGTGGAGCGTCCGCGCCGCCGAGGCCCGCGCCTTGCTCGGCGAGTCGCTGGGCTTGCCGCCGCGCCCGCTGCCCGCCGAAGCCGACGCGTGGGACGCGGTGCACGGCGCGCTCGACGCGTTGGCCGCCTTCGACCGCCTGGGCGCCGACTGCGGCTGGGAGGAGTTCCTCGAGGCCTTCGAGCGCAAGCTCGCGCGCGCGGGCCGCTCCGCGGGCACCGGCCGGCGCGGCGCGCGCGCGTTCGACGCCATGGACGCGCGCGGCCACCGCTTCGATGCCGTGATCCTCGTCGGCCTGCAGGAAGGCCTGTTCCCGCGCCGCGTCGCCGAGGACCCGCTGCTCTCGCGTCGCGCGCGCGGCGCTGCGCCACCCGGCGGGCTGGTGGATCGCGCCCAAGGCCGCCGGCCACGAGCAGGACGTTCGAGCTCGCGCCAGCGTCGGCTCCGCGACGAAGAGCCTCGCCGTCGCGTACGCCGCTGCTGGCCAGGCCGACGGTCCGACGGCGTCCGCCTCGTGCGCGGCCGCTACTGCGGCCGCGGGCGCCAGCCGCCGGTCTGCAGGCGCTGTATCGCCGCGCGTCCGCGGCTTCATCCAGACCACGTCGCTGGCGACCGGGCTTCGCGGGGGCTCGCCCTGGCCTCGGCCGCGCTCGCGGGCGGCGTCCTGACGGCCGCGAACCGGCCGCCACGCGCATGGCCGCGCGCGACGGCCGAAGCTCGCCGCCGCGGCGCCTCGCCGACGCGTCGAGCGCAGCTCGCGGGCCGCCACGTGGCGTGTGCGGATCCTGGTGGCCGCCGAGGCCGCCGAGCGCGGCGACGCGGCCTGCGGCCCTCCGCGCTCGACGAGCTCTCCGCCTGCCCGTTCAAGTTCTTCGCGAGCCGGGTGCTCGGCCTGCCGGAGGCCGACGAGGCCGCCGACCGCGGCGAGCTCGACGCCGCGACGCGCGGCCAGCTCTATCACGAGGTGCTCGAGCGCGCGCGGGAGAAAGGCCTGGAGGCGGCGCTCGTCGAGGTGTTCGCCGCCAACGACTGGCGCGTGCTCGGCTTGTACCCGCTGCTGTGGGAGGCGCTGCGCGAGGAGATGACCGTCCACCTGCGCGCCTTCACGGAGTGGGACGGCCAGCGCCTGGCCGAGCAGGGCCTGTCGCCGCGTTGGTCGGAGAAGGCGCTCGAAGGCGCGCCCCCGGAAGGCGCGCCCGCGGGCGTGCCCTGGCGCGGCAAACTCGACCGCGTCGAGACCGACGAGAAGGCGAAACGTTTCCGCGTCACCGACTTCAAGACCAAGGCCTCGGCGCGCTGGCGCGCTCCCGCTAAAAAAGTGGAGGAAGGCGAGACCCACCAGCTGCCCGTGTACGCGGAGCTGGCGGCGGCCGCGCTCGGGCCGGGCTGGACCTTCGACGGGGCCAGCTACCGCTTCATCGAGACGCCGGAGGAGCGCGAGACCGAGCTCGCCGCCGAGGAGTGGCAGGCGCTGCGCGGCCCGTTTTTGGCGAACCTGGCGAAACGTTTGGAATCGGCCGCCGACGGGCGTTTCCCCATCCGCCCCGACGACCGCGAGCCCGGCCATTGCACCTACTGCGGGTTCGCCGCGGTGTGCCGCAAAGCCCATGGGCCGTCGCGGGCGCGCGCCGAACGCAGCGGGCCCGTCTAATCGGGGGAGGGGGGACCCCTTTCGAATTACGCTTATTTTTAAAGCCTTATCGACATCTTCCGGAAGAGGTCGATAAGGCTTATTTTTTAAGCGTAATCCGAAAGTGGTGGGGGGTGGCGGTAAGGCGGGCTTGACGCCGCCGAGCCGGGCCGTTAAACTCCACCTCATGGCCGAACCCGATTGCCCCAAATGCGCCTTCACGCCGATGACGCCGGTGACGCTGGAAAACGGCGTGCACGCCGACGAGTGCCCGACGTGCCACGGCTACTGGTTCGATCCGGGCGAGTTGGCGAAAGCCTCGAAGGACCCGGCGGCGATGGCGCGCGCGCTGGCGGACGCTCCGCTTCGCCCGCGGCCCGGCACGGCCAACTGCCCGCGCTGCCTCAAACCCATGGCCAACGGCGGCTTGGTCAACGAGTTCATCCGCGTGGACCGCTGCGTGGAGCACGGGGTATGGCTCGACGCGGGCGAGCAGCGGCTGCTCTCGAAGCTCCTCGGGCTTTAAGGCCTAGTCCGTCGTGCCCGTAGGGCTCAGGCGACCGCGCGGCCTCCTCCTTATAATGTGAGCATGAGGCGTCTCGCCGCATCGCTCCTCCTCCTGCTTCCCGCGCTGGCGCTCAGCGCGCCGCTGGCCCGCGTCGTCCCGGCCGTGCGCCCGCTCGCCTGCGGGGCGTGCCTGCTTGCCGGCGGCGCCGCGACGCCGGACCTCACGCTCACGCGTGCCGCGCCGGCTCGCGCATCGGCTTTGACGGCCCCGCCGCTGGCGCCGTTGTTCTCCCTCGCGACGCCCGCGTCCGCGCCGCTGCCCAAGGCGCTGAAGGCGTCCACCGTGCTCATACCCGCCCCGGTCTTGCGCACGGGGTCCCTTATCGTCGCGGCCTCTTCGGACGTCGATGAAGCGGTGGCCGCTTCCCGGCGCGCCGAGTCCGCGGCCGACGGCGCGACCGCCGCCGGCGCGGCGCTGATGCCGGAGGCCGAGCTGATGGCGCTGTTCGACGGCAGCCGCCCCGAGGGCGCCTCCGGCGAGTTCACTCCTATTCACGCGCGCCCCGGCCTCGTCGCCCAACCGGCCATGATGGGGCAGCTCGCGAAGAACGTCGCCATGTTATCGCGCGAAGTGGAAGCGGCCGTGCCGGCGCTGCGCCGCAGCGTGAACCTCGGCGAGTGGAACGGCCCCAACACCGTGCTCGACGGCCCCTGCTGCGGCGACGCCGCGCCCAAACTCGCGGCGCTGCTGCGGATGCGCGGCTATCCGGCCGTGCTCGTCGAGGCCGAGTTCCATTTTTACGTCGTCGTGCGTTTCCCCGAGGCCGACGTGGTCGTGGACCCGACCTTCCGCCAGTTCTTCGGCCGTGAAAAAGCGCCCGCCGCGGTCCCGGCCGTGTTCGTGGGCACCTGGGCCGCGCTCGATAACGCTTTCTCCGCGCACCAGGCGCATAAAACGACGCGGCACGGCCCGCAGCGCATCTACCGCAGCGAGTCCGTCGCGCGCGAGGAGACGCTGCGCGGCGCCGCGCTCGCGCTGGCCGACGCGCGCGCCGGGGCTGAGCACGCGCCGCTGCGCGCCCGCCTCGCGCCGCCCGTGGCCGCGCCGAGCCGCCCCCGGCTCATCGTCCCCTAATCTATAATCAGGGGGCATGGACGCTCCCGACCAGGCGGACCGAGACCGCGCGCGGCTGAGGCTCGACGCCAACATCGTGGTCGAGGCCGGCGCCGGCACCGGCAAGACCACCTTGCTCACCGACCGGCTCCTCTTCCGCATCCTGGGCTGGGACAAACCCGCGCCGGCCGCCATCGAGGACGTCGTCGCGCTGACCTTCACCGAGAAGGCCGCCGGCGAGATCAAGGTCCGCCTCTCCGACCGCCTCGCCGAGATCGCGGCCTTCCTATCGCTGACGCCCCAGCCCGCCGCGGCCGAGGAGCGCGCGCGTCGCACGGTCGAGGAGCTGGGCGAGCATTTCCACAAACGCGGCCCCGAGATCCTGGAGCGCGCGCGCGCCGCGCTCGAGGACCTCGACAAGGCGCAGATCGGCACCATCCACTCCTTCTGCGCGCACGTGCTGCGCCTGTTCCCCGTCGAGGCGGGCGTGGACCCGGGCTTCGCCGTGGACGAAGGCGACGCCTTCGACGAGTTATTCGCCTCCGAATGGGCGGCGTGGCTCGACGACGAGCTGGGCGAGCGCCCGCCGCGCGCGGCCCTGTGGCGCTCTTTGCTCGCGCGCGCCGACCTCGACGCGCTGGAGACGCTCGCGCGCGAGCTGTGCTCGGAGAAGCTCGACCTCGACGGCCACGGCGCGCCCGACCCGGCCACCGCGCGACGCCTGCCGCGTGCTCGCTGAGGACCTCGAGCGCGCGCGCACGGGCGTCCCAAGGCCCGCGGCAACGCCGAGGCCGCGGTCGCCGCCGCGCTCGCGCGGCTGGAGGCGTTGGCGTCGGCGGCGGAGTCGAAGGCGCCGGCCTTCGCCGCCGAGCCGCCGCCGGAGATTCCCAACGCGAAATGGCCGAAGGCGTGGGGGGAGGACCCCCAGGCCGAGGAGGTTTACGCGCGAGCGCTCGAGGTCGCGGGGTCGGCGACGGCGGATGACGACGCCTTGGTCAGAACGGCGGTGACGGCCCTGCTCCCGTTCGCGCGGCGGGCGCGCCGCGCTTACGCGCGGCGCGGGTTCATCTCCTTCGACGGCCTGCTGCGGCGCGCGCGCGACCTGGTGCGCGACCGCGCCGACGTGCGGGAGCGCCTCAAGCAGCGGTTCAAGGCCCTGCTCATCGACGAGTTCCAGGACACCGACCCGCTCCAAGGCGAGCTGCTCCTGCTGCTGGCCGAGCGGCCGGGCGGCCGGGCGGCGGCCTGGCAGGACGCGGTGGCCGAGCCGGGCCGGCTGTTCGTCGTGGGCGACCCCAAGCAGTCCATCTACCGCTTCCGCGGCGCCGACATCGCGGCCTACCAGGGCTTCACCGGCCGCCTGCTCGAGCAAGGCGCCTTGGCCTGCGACCTCACCGCGAACTTCCGCTGCCGCCCCGGGCTCGTCGAGCCCGTCAACCGCGTCTTCGAGGCGGTGATGCGCGCCGCGCCGGGCGCCCAGCCCGCCTACAAGGCCATCCGCCCCGCGCGGCCGGCGGGCGACGAGCGCGCGGTCGAGGTCGTGGCCGTCACCGACCCCGGGGACGGGCTCGACGCGGCGGCGACGGCGCGCACCGAGGCCGCCTGGGCCGCACGCTGGATCGCCGAGGGGCGCGGGGCGCTGCCGCTCAGCGGCGTCGCCGTCCTGCTGCGCTCCTCGACGTCGTTGCCCTACCTGCTCGACGCGTTCAAACGCGGCGGCATCCCCTACGCCGTCGATCTGGATTCCCGTTTCTACGGCGCGCAGGAGGTCGTGGACTTCCTCAACCTCCTGCGCGCGCTCGACGACCCGGGCGACCGCGTCGCGCTGGCGGGGCTGCTGCGCTCCCCGCTCGGCGGCGCTACCGACGACGAGCTGCTCAGCCTCGCGCGCGCCGGGGCCCTGGACTACCGCCGCGACCCCGCGCCGCGCGTCTTGCCCGAGCCCGCGCGCTGCCAGTCACGCGGCAGGCGAGACGCTGCGCCGCCTGCGCGAGCGCGTCGGCCGCGCGCCGCTGGGCGAGCTGGTCGGCGACGCGTTGAGCGAGACCTTCCTCGTCGAGCTGTGCGCCGAGGCCTACCACGGCCAGCAGACCGTCTCGAACCTGCTAAAGCTGCGCCGCCTGGCCGTCGAGGCGTCCGACCGGCGCGGCGTGACGCTCAAGACCTTCATCGCCCGCGCCGCGGAGGCCGCGCGCGAGGCGCGGCGCGAGCGGCGAGAGCCCGCTGGCCGACGAGAAGCTCGAGGCCGTGCGCATCATGAGCGTGCACAAGTCCAAGGGCCTCGAGTTCCCCGCGGTGCTCCTGCTCGGCCTTTCCGGCCGCTCGGGCGGCGCCTCGGCGGAGAAGCCCGCCTCGCGGCCCGATTGGGCGACGGGGCGGCGCGCGCTGCGGCTGGGGAGCGCGCGTTCGGCCGCGATGGCCTTGTTCGACGCCCGCGAGAAGACGCTCGAGGCGCACGAGGCCACGCGGCTGCTCTACGTGGCCATGACCCGCGGGCGCGAGCGCCTCATCCTCGTCGGCCGCGAGAAGACGGAGAAAAGCGCCTTGTCCGCCCGCCTGCTCGAGGGCGGGGTCTGGCCGTCCGCCGGAGCGCCGGGAAGCCTGCCGACGGCCTTCGTGCCGGGCGGCTCGGTGCCCGAGCTCGCGCCGCCCGCGCCCCGCGCCGCGGCGAAGCCCGCGCCGTCTTCGCCCGCGGCGCCGCGCCAGTCCCCGGGGCCGTGGACCCGCGCCGCCGGCGCCGAAGCCGGCGCGCCCAAACGCCTCGCGCTGCCCGAGGACCGGCCCGCGGCGGGCGGCGCCGAGCTGGGCCGCCTGTGCCACCGCGTGCTCCAAGGCTGGGACTACGCCGCAGGCGGGGACCTCGACGCCGCGCTCGCCGCCGCGCGCCGCGGGCTGGAGCGGCGCGCGCCGTCCACGGCCTGGGCCGCGGCCTCGGGCGAGGCCAAACGCGTGCTCGCCGGCTTCCTCGCCTCGGAGGCGGGCCGCGCGCTGGCGACGACGGACATCGTCGCGCGCGAGCTGCCGCTGGCGTACGGCGAGGACGGCGCGGCGGTGCGCGGCGCCGCCGACCTGGTCGTGCGCGAGAAGGGGCGCCTCGTCGTCGTGGACTTCAAGAGCGAGGCCGTCAAGGACGCGAAGGCCGCCGCCGCCGCGCGCGAGCGCCACGCCGGCCAGGGGCGGGCGTACTGCGCCGCGCTCAAGGCCGCGTGGGGCGAGGACGCGTCCTTCCGCGTGTTGTTCCTGCGCCGGCCCGAGTTATGATGAAGGCGCGCGTGGTGCTCGTGGGCCCGGAGAACCCGCTCAACATCGGCTTCGTGGCGCGCGCCATGGAGGCGTTCGGCGCCGACGAGTTGGTCGTCGCGGCCTCGTCTTGGACGCGGATGCCGGAGAAAGCCCGCGTGACCGGCGCCGCCGCCGAGGGGCTGCTCGACGCGGCGCGTTTCGTTCCTTCCTTGGGCGACGCCCTGCGCGGCTGCGCCACCGCCGTCGCCTTCAGCCGCCGCCCGGCCTCGACGCGCCGGCGCGAATGGGTCCTGCCCGACGCGCCGGCGCTCAGCGGCCGCGTCGCGCTGGTGTTCGGCCGGGAATCGAGCGGCCTGACCGCCGAGGAGGCGGCCTTGTGCCCGCACCTCGTGCGCATCCCCGGGCGCGAGGGCCTGAGCCTGAACCTGGGCCAGGCCGCGAGCGTGGCGCTGTACGCGCTGATGGAGGAGCCCCGCGCGGGCGCCCGCCCCAAGCCCGCGCTCGCGCCCGCGGGCATGGACCGCCACCTCGACCTATGGGCCTTCCTCGAGCCCAAACTCGCCGCGGCGCCGCGGTTCACTCCGCGCCGCCTGAGGCGCATCCGCCAGCTTTTCTACCGCCTGGACCTCGACGACGAGGAGCTCGACCTGCTGTTCGGGGTGATGAACGAGCTCTCGCGGCCGGCCGTGGAACGCGCCCTCGACCGGCGCCGCCGCGGCTAGTGGAACTCGCCCCGGGCGCCTTGGCGCTTCGGGCAGACGGGCGGGGCGGCCAGCCGCGCCATCATCGCGTCGAGCGTCTCCCGGTCCTGCGCGCTGAGCCCGCCGAAAGCCTTCGCGTCGGCCGCCACGCCCGCGGGATCGCGCGCCATGAGCCGGCCGACCTGGTCGGCGACGAGGAAGGCCTTGCTGAACTTGCGGATGATGGTCTCGCGCAGGAACGGGCGCAGGACCTTCACGAGCCCGGACACGACGCGGCTGCGCATGCGCACATAGACGCGGAACGACGTGCGCGTGAAAGGCCGGCAATCCGGGCCGTGCAGCGGCTCGAGGGTGAGCGAGATGACCGAGGCGGCCCGCAACGTGGGAAACACCGCCCCGTTATGCTCGCCTTCGCCGTAGTAGAGCCGTTCGGTGTCGCGGCGCGAGACCAGGTTCACGATGCCCTTGGTCCCGTCGCCGTCGTCGGCCGAGGAGCGGCGCGGGCCGAGCATCTCGATTTGATAGGGCGCGATGCCGCGGCGCTTGACGATGAAGCCGGCCAGGTCCGGGCGGTCGAGCAGGAAGTTCGCCAGCTCCAGCGGTAGCGGGGTATCCGTCGGCCCCACGACCGAGCGCACGGTGTATTTCTCGGCGACGCGTTTGACGCGCGAGCCGTACTCCAGCGCGGAGTCGGCGTCCGGCTTGAGCTGGTGGGGGGGAGGCCAATCCACGGGCGCCGCGGCCGCGTAAGCCGGCAGCACGAGCGCGAGCGCGACGGACGCGCGTGATAGCCGCATCATCCTCTAAGTAGAGCAACGAAACGGCCCGCGCGGCAAGCCGCGCGGCGCGTCAAGAGCCTTTGCGCTTGTCGAGGTCGCGCAGCTTCTGCTCGTAGTCGCGGCGCATCTGCTCGCGGTCTTCCTGGAGCTTGCGGGCCTTGTCCTCGTATTGCGCGGCGTATTCGATCTTCGCCATGTTGAGCTCCTGGCGCAGGCGGCGCTCGAGGTCCTGGTAACGCTCGGCGATCTCGGCCTCCTTCTGGGCCAGCCACGAGCCGTGGCGCGCCTTCTCGGCCTCGACCTCGCGGGCCCGCGACTCGATCTGGGCCAGCAGGCTCTCGCGCTCGGCGGCCAGCGACGCCTCGGTGTCCTTGCGGCGCCGGTCGTAGTCCTCCTCCATCTTGGCGCGGCGGTCGGCGGCGGCCTTCTCCAGCTCGCGGCGGCGGATCTCGTAGGCCTGCTCGCGTCGCTCGGCCTCGTCGCGCAGGGCCGCGGCCTCGCGCTCGACGGTCTCGCGCATCTTGCCGCGCAAGGTCTCCTCGCGCTCGCGCAGCGAGCGCTCCAGCTCGGCGCGCGCCTGGGTGGACTGCTCCTCGTAGGCGACGATGAGCTCGCGCTCCTTGGAGATGAGGGCGGCCTCGGTCTCCTTCTGGCGGGCGCGCAGCGCCTCGTCCACGAGCCGTTCGCGCGAGGCGAGCGCGGCCTCCAGCTCGCGGCGGCGCTGCTGCAGCTCGACGTCCCGGCCGTCCTCCCACTCCTTGCGCTCGCGCTCGAACTGCTCGCGTTGGGCCTTGAGCCAGACGGCCTCGCGGCGGCTCAGGTCCTCCTGCAGCTCGGCCTCCTTGCGGATCCAGGACTGCTGCAGCGCGGCCTCGGCGCGCGCCAGCTCGGCCATGCGGTCGTCGATGGCCTTCTGCATCTTGGCCTCGACCTCGGCGCGCGCCTGCTGGGCGGCGGCCTCGCGGTCGCGCGACTCGATCTGCAGCTGCAGGCGCAGGGTCTCCTGCTCCTGCTGGCGGCGCTTCCAGGACTCCTCGAGCGACGCGGCCTTGCGCGCGGCCTGCGCCTCGAGCTCCTCGACGCGCAGGGCGAAGCGCTGCTCCAGGTCCTGGCGCAGCGCGATGGCGGCGGCCTCCTTCTCGCGGGCGGACGCCTCGAGGCGCTCGCGCTCCACCTTGAAAATGGAGTCGCGCGACGCGGCCCACTCCTTGTCGCGCGCCGCCCACTGCTGCTGCAGGGCGGTCTGCTCGCGGGCGTATTTCTCTTTGAGCGATTCTTCGAGCGCGGCGGCGCGTTCGGCGAGCGCGGCGCGCTCGCGGCCCAAGGCCTCGTCGTACGCCTTGCGGTAGCGCTCCTCGGCGGCGGCGATCTCGGACTTGAGCGCGGCCTCCTTGGCGAAGAAGGTGTCGCGCAGCGTGCGCTCCTTGTCGGCGGCGACGGCCTCCACGCGGCTCTGCGTCTCCTCGGCGTGCCGGCGCAGGGCCTCGCGCTCCTCCTCGAGCGCGGCCTTGGACGCGGCGAGGTCGGCTTCGGCGCGCTCCTGCCACTGCTCGCGCTCCCGGCGCGAATCTTCTTCCCATTGCGCCTGGCGGGCGCGCAGCGCGCCTTCGGCCTCGCGCAGCAGCGCGGCGTGGCGCGATTCCTGGCGGCGGCGCTCGTCCTCGAGGCGTTTGCGGGCCTGCTCCTCGAGCGCGTGCAGGCGCGCCTCGTGCGCGGCGTGGCGCTCGGCGTCCTCCTTGACGGCCTTGTCGAGCAGCTCGGCGCGCAGCGACTCCACGGACTCGTCCTGGGACTTCTTCCAGCGCGCCTGCTCGGCGGCGAGCGTGCGGCGCAGGTCGGATTCGCGGGCCATGGCGGCGAGCGCGATCTCCTCGGAGGTCTTCTTGGCGTCGGCCTCCATGGCGCGGCGCTCGCGGGTCAGCTCCTCGCCGAACTGGGCGCGGACGTGCTCGAGGGCGGCGCGGTGCTCCGCCTGGAGGTGTTTCTCGCGCTCGGCCCAGCGCATGGACAACGACGCCTCGAGCTCGGCGGTTTTGGCGCGGTACTCCTCCTCGAGACCCTCGCGGACCTTGCCGATGGCCAGCTGGTCCTCGGCGCGGCGCAGCACCAGCTCCTCTTCCTTGGCGCGGATAGGCAGTCCTCGAGGCCGCGGCGCTCGTCCTCCAAACGCAGGCGCGCCTGGGCCGTGCTCTCGCGCAGCTTGGACTGGTGGGCCTCCCACTGCTGGCGCTCGCGTTCGGCCCACTCGGCCTGGGTCTTCTCGAAGCGTTTGAGCAGCTCCTCTTCCTTGGCGCGGAAGGAGTCGGCCAGGTCCTGGTGGCGGACGAACAGCTCCTCCTCCTTCTTGGCGACGAGGGCCTCGGCCTCGCGCACGCCCTCGAGCATGGCCTGCTCGCGGCGCGCGTATTCCTTCTCGAGCTCGTCGCGCTGGGCGGCGAGGTCGGCGCGGCCCTTGGCGAGAATCTCCTCGAGGCGTTTCTGCTGGTTCTTCCAGACGTCCTTCTCTTTGAGGACGATCTGGTCCTGCATCTGCTGGTATTTGACGACGAGCTCCTGCTCCTGGCGCTCGTAGTGGGCCAGAACCTGCTTCTGGCGGTCCTGGACCGAAGCCTCCAGCTTGGCTTCTTTGTCGTGAAAGTGGGCTTCGAGGAACTTGCGCTCGCCTTCCAGGCGCTCCTGGAGGCGGCCCCATTCCTCCTCGTTCTTGTGCTGGTAGGCGCGGTCCACCTCGGCGAGCTTCTTGGCGTGCTCCTCGTCGAGCCGGCGGCGGCGCTCCTCGACGGCGTCCTCCTTGGCGCGCAGGCGGGCCTCGAGCTGGACGATCTTCTGGTCGTATTTCTCGGCCAGGGCCTGCTCCTCGCGGCCGAGCGCCTCGCGGTTCTGCTTGAGCAGCTCCTCGATGTCGCGCTCGTAGCGGCGGCGGAACTCGGCTTCCTTGGCCTTGATCTGCTCGTCGAGCAGGCGCTGCTGGTGCTCGAGGTCCTTCTCCTTGGCGCGGGTGGACTCGGCCTGGATCTTCAGGCGCTCGACCAAGGACTCCTTGGTCTCCTTGAGGGCCTTCTCCTGGTGGGCCAGCGCGTTCTGCAGCTCGCGTTCGGCCTCTTGGCGCGCGACCTTCACCGCGTCGATGACCTCGCGGCGCAGCTCGCCGATCTGGGCCTCGCGGGCGGCGATTTCGCGCTTGAGGGCGTCGAGCTGGAGGTTGAGCTGGTGGCGCTCTTCTTTGACATGCGCGTCCTGCTCGCGCAGCATCTCCGCGCGCAGCTCCTCGCGCAGGGAGGCCTCCATCTTCTTGTGGTCCGCAATCGAAGCTTCCCAGGCCTTGACCGTCTCGCGCCAGCGTTTGACCATCTCGTCTTTCTGCTGGCCTTCCACCGCGAGCTCGTCGCGGCTCTTGGCGACCCGGGAGATCTCCTCGCGCGCCGTCGCCAGCTCCGCGGTCATGCGGTGCAGGCGCTCCAGCGCCCACCTCAGGGCGAGGCGGGCGGTGTCGAGGTCGTTGACGGCGGAGGCGTCGAAGCCTGCGGGGGGCTCGGGGCGGTCCGGTTCCATGTCTGTTTCGTTCTCCGTCTCGGCGGGACAACGTGATTTTGCCTGAACCCTGTTACGTTCTTATGTCGCGTCATGCCTATATAAGGGAGGGGGCCATAAGGCCCGGGGTCCCTTGTCCCGGCTACGGGACCGTTCGGCTCAGGCGGGGGGACGGTGGGGCGGGCATACTAGGGGCATGAGACGAGCCCTCGCCGTCTTGTCGTTGCTTTGGGCCGTGCCCTGCCCCGCCGTCAACATCGGCCGCAACGTCCGAGCCGCGCCTGCTCCCGCCGTCCGCGCCGTCGCTCCGGTCTCATCTAACCTGAGCGTCGTGCTCGCCCCGAGCCGTCTTTCCGTTCCGCCCGCGTCCGTGTCGTTGTCCCCGCTGGTCAACCGTCCGTTGGCGGACATCGGCCGCCTCCAGGCGCCGTCCGCCGTCGCCGTAACCGTCGCCGCGCCCGCCGACGCTCCCCAGGCTTTGCCGTCCGCCGTTCTCGCCGCTCCCGCTCCCGCCGTCTCGTTCGCGCCTCAAGTGCTCGACGCAGACGTCGCCGCCGTCCCCGCCGACGCGCCCACGCCCGGCTCCGACCCGCGTTACCGGCGCGCCGAGCGCCTCGTCGCGCGCGAGACCTCCGGCTGGTCGAAGGCCGCCATGTGGACGGGCGTCGGGGCCATCGGGCTGTCCGCCGTGGCCGCCGCCCCCGTCGCCGTCCCGGCCGCGCTCGTCGCGGCCAAAGGCTGGCTCGCCTGGGGCGGTTTCTCGG
Organism: uncultured Elusimicrobia bacterium; assembly: GCA_965283875.1. Taxonomy (GTDB): domain Bacteria; phylum Elusimicrobiota; class Elusimicrobia; order UBA1565; family UBA9628; genus GWA2-66-18. The sequence continues at coordinate 2,266,859 of CBDIQC010000001.1, forward strand.
CCTTGGCCGCCTCCACTTTTCTAAAGCCCGCCGTGGATCGCGCCGCCGCGGTCCCGGCGCCGCCCGCGCCGGCGACCGGGCGTTTCGCGGAGTACCGTACCTCTTGGCGCAACGTCGGCCACTCCTTGGACGTGCAGAAGGCGCTGGGCGAGCGAGTCGGCGACGCCGACCGCGGACGTTTCACCGCGTGGCTGTCCGGCGGCCTGCGCTCGGGCCTGTTCGTCGCGGGCATCTCGTTGCTCACCATGCTCGCCGGCGGCGCCGCCGCCAAGATGCTGAGCCTGTCGGTGGCTACCGCGACGGCCGCCACGGGGGCCGCCGCGCCGACCGGGGAGCTGATGGACGTCGTCTCGGCCCCGTTTCTCGCCCACCTCTCGGAGTTCGCCGCGCCCGCGCTCGTGCTCGAAGCCGTGGTCCTCAAGGTGGTCTTCGACGGCGGCCGCGCCTTGCTGCGCAAGGCGCTCTCCACCGCGCAGCATCCTGGAACCGGCCGGCGCGCTGGCCGTGGCCGTCTCGGTGGGGGCGACGGCCTTCGTCACGACCAACCCGGCAGTGCTGCTGCCGCTGGCGGGCATCGAGGCCGCTATCGTATGGGCCTACGCCCGTTCCGGCTCGTTGTGGACCGCGCTCGCCGCGCGCGGCTTCGTCACCGTGCTCGCGCTCGAGTCGGCGCGCGCCTCCTTGTGGCTCAACCTGGGCGCGGCCGGCGCGCTCGCGGGCCTGCCCGCCTGGACCGGCCTCGCCGTGGCGGGCCTGCTGCTCGCCGCGCTCGCCTACACGCTGCGCGCGTCGCCTTGGCGCGACGCGCTCGCGGCCCCGGGCCGCGCGCTCGCGTCCTTGGGCGAGTGGTGGCGCGGCCCGTCGGCCGACGGCCGCCCGAAAAGCTTCTGGCCTATCTTGAAATCCGGCCTGCTGTGGGGCCTCATCACCTACGCCGTCGGCGACCTGGCCTACCGCGCCGTGGGGCTCGTCTTCCCCGCGCCCGCCACCGAAGCCGCGCCCGAGGTCCTCGTGAAGCTGCTCACCGGGCCGCTCGACATCGTGCTCTTCAACTTCGTCATCGTCGGCCTGCTCGAGGAGTTCGTGTTCCGGCGCAACCTGTTCCGGCCGATGCGCAACTGGCTCGAGAAGCGCCGCCTCTCGCCGCGCGCCGTGTTCTGGAGCGCCGCGCTGGCCTCCTCGCTCATCTTCTCCTACGTCCACTACATCGACTTCGGCGCCCTGCTCGCCAACCTCGGCATCGGCGGGGGCGGGGCCGTGCCCGGCGCGTCGGGCTCCTACGACTGGGCGTGGACCAGCTTCATGGCCCGCGTCGCGGCCGGCGCCGTGTTGGCCTTCCAGTACTGGCGCTCGGGCCTCCTGCTCATCCCCATCGTCGCGCATTTCGCGTCGAACACGATGGAGGGCCTGGGCCTGCGCTGGGGCGTGGAGGCCTTCCTGCTGATGGCCGCCGGCGCCTTGCTGCTCCAGCTCGTCGGCCGCGCGCCGAAGAAACAGGCCGCGTAACTTGTAGGATGGCGGGGTGAACGCCCTGCTCGCCGCCCTCTTGTTGTGCCCCGCGCCGGCCCGCGCCGCTTGGCCTTGGACCGCGCAGCCGTCCTCGGAGCTCGTTTATGAGGTGGAGGCCAGCGGCAAGCCGTCCATCGACGCCGCCTTGGCCGACCGCGCCGCCGACGTGCTGCGCAAGCGCCTCTCCTCCTTCGGTCTCGACGGCGCCGTGGAGCGCCGCGGCGCCGGACGCGTCGCGGTCGTGCTGCGCGCCGCCGGCGACGCCGAAGGAATCCTGGCCCCGCTGCTGCGTCCCGCGCGCCTGGAATTGCGCCTGGCGGGCGAAGGGGCCAAGGCCGCCGCCGACGAGGTCCTCGCGCCGGAAGCCGTTCTGGACCCGGAGACGTACGAGGTCAAAACCGTCAAGCGCCCGGTCAAACGCAAGACCCTGTTGACCGGCGCGGACATCGCCGCGGCCCATGCCGGCTTCGACAACGAACGTCCGTCCGTGGCGCTGGAATTCTCGCCGGCCGGCGCGTCCAAACTCGAATCGGTCACGCGGCAAAACATCGGCCGCGAGATGGCGGTGCTCGTGGACGGGCGCGTGCTCACCGTCGCGCGCATCCAGTCGCCCATCGCCGGCGGGCGCCTCAGCCTGACGGGCGTGATGACGGCCGCGGAAGCCCGCGACACCGCGCGCGTGTTGGCCAGCGGGGCCTTGCCCGTCAAGCTCACGCTCACGTCGAAGGTGCTCGACGGCCGCTCCGTGGCCATCGTAGCCGAGCCCGCGCCCGGGCGCCCCGCCGCGCCCGTCGCCGCCGTCCCGGCCGCGTCGCCGCCTCCGCCCGTGTCCGACGTGGACTCCGTCCCGCCGTCACTGGGCCGCGGCCGCTTCAACGGCGCGGCGGTCGTCATCGGCGTGGAGCGCACGCGCCAAGGCCTGCCGCGCGCCGACTACGCCGCCAAGGACGCGACCGTGTTCGCGCGTTACCTCGTGGAGACGTTGGGCTACCCCGAGGAGAACGTCGTGCTGCTTCTCGACGAACGCGCCGCCAAAAGCGACCTCGAGAAATACCTCGAGGACTGGCTGCCGCGCAAGGTCGGCCCGGGCGGCACGGCCGTGGTGTTCTTCTCCGGGCACGGCGCGCCCGACGCGGCGCGCGGCAAGGCCTATCTCGTCCCCTACGACGGCGACCCGAGCTTCCTGGAAAAAACCGCCTACCCGATGGCCCGGCTCACCGAAACCCTCGCCGGGCTCAAGGGCCGGCGCGCCATCATCCTGGCCGACGCGTGTTTCTCGGGCGCGGGCGGGCGCTCCGTGCTGGCCAAAGGCGCGCGCCCGCTGGCGACCAAACTCGTCGAGCCGGTCAAGCCGGGCCCCGTCGCGGTGCTGTCGGCGGCCGCGGCCGACCAGATCGGCGGCTCCTACGACGAGAAGGGCCACGGCCTGTTCACCTACTTCGTGCTCTCGGCGCTGCGCGAGGAGGCCGCCCGCGGCCGCGTGCCCAGCATGAGCGAGCTGCACCGCGCGGTGACGGGCAAGGTGGAGGCCGCCGCCCGCCGGCTCAGCGGCAACGAGCAGACCCCGCAGCTGCAGGCGTCGCCCGACGCCGCGTCCGGCTCGCTTTAAGCCGCGTCGCGCACGGCGAGGAACAGCGGCTTGACCCAGCCCTTGTAGAGGACGTCGGAGGCCTGGTAGATGGAGTAGGTCACCAGGTAGGCCGCCAGCACATCGACGGTGTAATGGTTGCGCGAGAGCAGCACGCACACGCCCATCACGAGCGAGCCGGCCAGCATCAGGCGTTTGAGGCCGGGCGAGCGGAAGAAGAGGAAGAAGAGGAACGGGATGGACGTGTGCCCCGAGAAGATGAACTCGTTGGTGAACGTCCACGTGCCGAGGATGCGCGAGAACAGGAAGTCGTGCAGGCGCATGTCCACCATGCCCGCGGGCGCGCCGATGGGCGACAGGAAAACGAAGGCCGTGCGCACGGTCATGTAGAGCGAGAGCGTGAACAGCAGGAAGGGGATGCGTTTGGGCTGGTAGGCGGCGGCGGCGCCGCCGGCGTAGAGGTGGAGGGCGAACCAGCCCCATGAGAGCACGGGCAAGGTGTTGACCAGCGGCAGGCGGCGCAGCAGCCAATCGTCCCCTATCGGCAGCGCGCGCTGGTCGGCGACCCAGCCGAGTTTGGTGTAGGCGGTGTAGGAGAGCAGCAGCAGGACGATGGCCCCCAGCACCACGCCGATCCACCACTTGTAGTGCACGTCGTCCCATTCGCCGCGCACCTCGCGGATCTCGCGGCGCAGCTCGCGCGTCGCGGCCTCGGCGAGGCGGCCGCGCAGGTCGCGGACCTCGCGCGCGGAGGTCTCGAAGCGCTCTTCGAGCAGCTTGAGCCTTTCTTCGAGCTGGAGGTCGGGCGGAGCCATCGCTCCATGATATCATCTTCATCGTGGAGCCGACCTCGCTCGTCGCCGACGTGCGCCAGTTCCTGACCGGGCTGCGCCAGGAATGGCCGGAGCTGTTCCGCCCGCGCCGCGAGCCCCCGCCCGCCGCCCCGGCGCCGGCTTCGCCCGCGCCGCCGCCGCAGGGCGGCTACGAGGCCCTGTTCCACGGCCGCGCCGCGCTGTTCGCGCCGCAGCTGGGCGTCACCTTCGGCAAGGTGCGCGTCAAAAGCCAGAAGACGTTGTGGGGCTCGTGCGCGCCGTCGGGCGACCTCAACTTCAACTGGCGGCTCACCTTGGCCCCGGCCGAGGTGCTCGACTACGTCGTCATCCACGAGCTGGCGCACCGCCTGGAGATGAACCACTCGCCGCGTTTCTGGGCGCACGTCGCGCGCCTGTGCCCGGAGTTCAAGGAGCGCCGCCGCTGGCTGCGCAAGAACTCGGAGATGTTGTTCAAGGCGGAGCGTTCATGAGCGACCGGCTGCCGGTGTATCGCACGCCGGGCGAGGACGACGCGCGTTTCGTCGCGGAGCTGCTCGCCGAGAGCGGCATCGCCTCCGAACTCGTCCTCGAGGGCGGCGAGACGGAAAACGCCGAGGCCGTCCTGTTCGTCGCGGCCGACGCCGAAGCGGCCGCCGTGAAGATCATCTCCGAGCACCTGGAGGGACGCGGCCTGCGCCCCGAGGACGGCGCGGCCCCGGCGACGGGCGTCCTGTGCCCGAACTGCGCGCGCCCCGCCGCGGCCGGCGAGGCCTGCCCGGAGTGCGGCTACGCGGTCAAACCCGGGGTCGGCGAGCCGCGCTCGCGCGTGGCCGACGAGTTCCCCGACGCCTTGTCGGTGTGCGCGGATTGCTGCGCGCCGTCCACCAAGGCGGCCGGCCCGTGCCCGGACTGCGGCGGGGACCTGGCGCCCGCCGACCTCGAGGAGCCGGTGTGCCCGGCCGGGGCGCACGTGCTCGTCAAAGGCGACGGGGACGGCTGGGTCTGCCCCGGCTGCCGCAGCGCCTGGCTGCCCGGCGACGCCGCTTAAGGCGCGAGCTTCTCGACGAGCGCCGGGACGTCTTCGAGCGTGAGCCCGGAGAACCACTCGCCCGACGGGTACAAGAAGGCGTTGGGGCCCTGCTCGCACAGGTCCAGGCAGCCGGAGCGCGCGACGCGCACCTTGCCCTTCAGGCCGGCGGCCTTCACGCCTTCCTTGAGCGCCTCGCACAGCTCCAGGCCGGGGCGGCCCGGGTTGGCGCAGGCCACGCGGCCGCCTTCGCGCGTATGCGTGCACACGAACAGGGTCCGGGCGTAAGGCACGTTTTTCTTCTGCATCAGCCGGTCGCCTCCACTCGGGCGCGTTGGGCTTCGACGACCAGCCGTGAGGTCCAGATGGCGCCCGTCATCGTCACGAGCATGCCCGCGACCTGCATGGCGTGGGCGGGCTCGTGCCCGAAGGACCAGGAGAAAACGAGGGTGAGCGCGGGGTAGGACAACATGATGGCGGTCGCCGAGGTCAGGTCCATGCGGCGGATGGCCAGGTACCAGAGCACGAAGTTCGTCGAGGACATCAGCACGCCTTGCAGGCCGAGCAGCCCGAGCGCCCGCGGCTCCCAGCTCCATTTGCCGCCGTGCCACAGGGACCACGCGCACAGCGGCGCCATGGTGAGCAGGCCGAACAACACGCGGCCGCCCGACAAGGTCCAGGCGTCGAGGTCCTTGGGCAGGCGTTTGGAGAAGATGTGGGACACCTGGTACATCCACGGCGTGAGCAGGATCATCAGGTCGCCGCGCCAGCGCGGGCTGGAGAGGTCGCGAAACATGATGAGGCCGGTGCCCAGCAGCACGAGCAGGGTCGCCGCGGCCTGTTTGAGGCTGGGGCGCTCGCCGAGCAGCCAGGCGCACAACACCGCGGAGTAGAGCACCTCGACTTGCGCCACGATGGCGGCGTTGGCGGGCGTGGTGTAGGCCAGCGCGGAGATGTAGATGGCCGTCGCCAGCCCGGAGAAGAAGCCCATCGCGGCCAGCGAGGGGGCGACGTCGCGGTCGAAGATGCGCCGCCAGCGGCCCCGGACGGCGAGGAAAGGCGCCAGCACGACGAGCCCCACGAGCAGGCCGGCGCTGGAGAAGAGGATGCCGGAGAAGTGCTTCATCCCGGAGGCGCCGATGAGCGGCCACAGCGCCGTGACGACCCAGTCGATGAGCAGCGCGGCCAGCGGGGAAAGCGTCACGCGCCGATTATACCGCTTTAAGCGGCCGGCTCTTTCCAGGTCGGCTCGCGGCGGGGCTTGCGGGCCTTCACGGCGAGCCGGAGCATGCGCTGGAAGTAGGCGACGAAGCCGGCGACGTCGGACGCGTCGTCGAGGAAATTGGCGTTCTCGAAGCTGTTGGCCTCGGCGTTGGGCGAGTAGTTGAAGGAGCCCATCTCCACCATCCGGCCGTCCACGATCATGAACTTGTTGTGCATCTTCTGGTAGAGCGGGTCGCGCTCGTCGTCGGGGCCGGAGAGCAGGCGCACGTCCACGTCGTGCCAGGCGAGCCAGTCGTCGATCTTCGATAAGGCGGTCTGGCTGCGATCGAGTATGACCGCGGTCTTCACGCCGCGGTCGAAGGCGCGTTTGATGGCCTCGGCGACGGGGCGCGAATAGAAGCTGAACATCGCGACCTCGAGGCTGACCTGGGCCGCGTCGATGGCGCGGATGACCGCCTCCTCGATGCCGCCCTGCGGGGAGAAGATGGCGCGCGGGAAGCTCTCGGCGTGGAGCCGGACCGGCGTGCTCGCGTCGGTGGGCGGCGGGGGGAACTTGGATTCGCGCTCGCCTTCGGCGCGGCGGGCGGCCTCGGGCTCGACGTCGCCTTCCTCGGGGACGGCCTCGGTGCGGTTGAGGATCTCCTCGAGCTTGTCGAAATCGACTTCCTCGCCGTTCTCGCGCAGGTAGTTGAAGTAGCGGCGGTACAGGCCGACGCGACCCTTCTCCATCGTGAAGAGCACGCTCTCGAAGTGGTCGTCCTCGGACTGCTTGGTGAAGTTGTAGGAGCCGGTCTCCAGGAACAGGTCGTCCACCACGACGAACTTGTTGTGCTGGATGCCGCTGCGCTGCCCCTTGGCGAGCAGGAGGTCGAAGCCGGACTTGACCAGTTCGACGATCATCGGGCGGGGCTTGCGCGGCCCGCCCTCGTGGCTGGTGCCGGTCGTGTACACGTGCGAGCGGTCGAGCACGACCTGCACCTCGACGCCGCGTTTCTTGGCGTCCTGCAGCGCGTCGAGCACCTCGCGCTGGTCGAACTGGTAGATGGCGATCTTGACCGACTTCTTGGCGGAGCCGATGGCCGCGACGATGTGGGAGACGACCGGGTCGTAGGGGCGGAAGGCGCGCGAGGGGTACTGGCGGCCGTTGAAGGTGACGACGCGGGCCGCGGGCAGGGGCGGCTCCTCGGGCTGGGGCGGCGTCGGCGGCTTGGCCGGCGGGTTGAGGATGTCCTGCTCGAGCTGCTCGTCGGTGGGGATCTCGGCGCGCGCCGGGGCGGGGTAGGCGCGCGCCACGCCGAACATGTGCTTGAAGACGAAGGCGAAGGCCGCGACGTCGGTCGCGTCGTTGAGGAAATGCGCGTTCTCGAAGTTGTCGATGGAGGCGCGTTTCGTGTGGTTGGCCGAGCCGGTCTGGACGATCTTGCCGTCCAGGATCATGAACTTGTTGTGCATCTTCTCGGCGAGCGGGAAATCGCTGTTCTCGCCGTTGGGGCCGGCCAGCACCTTGGTCTCGACGCCGTGGAAGGCGAGGTAGTCCACGAACGGCTTGAAGTATTCGGCCTTGGACTGGCTCTCGTCGATCAGCGCGCGCACCTTCACGCCGCGTTTGTGCGCCCGGACCAGCGCCTCGGTGACGCGCGTGGAGCGCGGCGAGAACATCGCGTAGTCCACCGACGCGCGCGCCGCGTCGAGGGCGGCGACGATCGTGTCCTCGAGCTTGTCGCCGGGCGTGAACAGCCAGGCCGGCAGCTTCGCGCCGTTGAAATCGATGAAGGTGGTCGCCGCCGGCGGCGCGGGGAGCGCGTTCGGCCAGGCGTGCGCCTTGGCCTGCGCCTCGGGCACGCCCATGTCCCAGAGGTACTTCCAGTACGCCGCCAGGCCGGCCACGCGGTCCTGCTCGGTGGTGAACGCCACGTTCTCGTAGTGGTTCATCTCCGAGGTGTAGGACCAGTTGTAGGAGCCGTACTCCGCGAGTTTGCCGTCGGCGACGAGGAACTTGTTGTGGTTGATGCCGTATTCGGTGGCGGTGCGCGCCACGCGGATGTCGAAGCCGTCGCGCACGAGCGCCCAGATCTGCTCGGAGCGGCGGCGCTTGTAGTCGGCCCCGGGCTCGTTGTGCGGGAACACCGCGCGGTAGTCGAGCACGACCTGGACGTTGACGCCGCGCTTCTTGGCGGCCTGGAGGGCTTTGAGGATGGTGCGCGAGCTGAACTCGTAGAGCACGATCTTCACGTCGGTTTTCGCGCTGTCGATGGCCTTGGCGATGAGCACGTCCACCGCGACGTTGGGGCGGAAGGCGACCGACGGGAAAACCTGGCCGTTGAAGGCGACGTCGCGCGTCGCGTAGCCCGGGCCGCCTCCGTCGTCGAGCGGCGGCGGGGGGGCCTCGCGTTTGATGGCGGCGAGCGGCTCGACGCCTGCGGGCTCGACGGCCTCGGGCGCGGCGGCGAGCGGGGCGGGCGCGAGGCGCGCGGGCGCCTCGTCGGAGGTGAACAGCGACGCGGCGCGGCGCACCGCCGCGGGCACGCCGAAGGCGGAGACGTCCTCGCGGCCGAGCTTGAAGTCGAAGGCGCGCGCGGCGTGGTCGCGGCGCTCGGCGGCGCTCGCGTCGGCGGCGGGGGCGCGGAAGGTCTCCGGGGCGGCGAGATGCTCGAGCGCGGTTTTGGGGACGGCCGCGTCGCCGGGCGCGGGCGCGTCGGCCGGGGCGGGCGCGCGGCGTCGCGCGGCGCGAGCGCGGCGGGCGCGATGGCGGCGGCCAGGGCGGCGGGCGCGTCGGCGAGCCGCGTTGCCGGCCGCGACGCCGGCGGGCGCGGCCTGCAGACGTCTGACCTGCGTAGCACCATCCATCGAGCACGGTGTTGGCGGCCGTTCCACTCGCCGAGGTTCACGCTGCGGCGCAGCGCCGGCACGGCCGCTGCCGCTTCGCCGACGATGGACAGGCGCCCACGGGCGCCGCGCGCTGGCCGGAAACGACGACGGCCCAGGACGGGGCGGGAGCGAGCAGTACGAGCGCCGACAGGAGCCGAGCGGCCGATCGCATCGACCTTAGTTTAGCCCGCGCGCCGCGCCGGCCGCCGGGCCCTAGGGCCTAACGGTCCGGCGTCAAATGGCCCAAATAAATAGGCCCGTTATCAGCGTTTTTTCGGGGGGCGGCGGGCGCGCCGGGCGCGACGATGTCGGCCTTGCGGCGGAGCTCGGCGATGACGTCGGGCGCGGCCTGCTTGATCTTCTCGGTGAGGAGGATCTGGCGCAGGTCATCCTTGATTTCGGCGAACACGGCGGGTTTGCTCGGCTTGTGCTCGAGGGCCTGGAGGATGTGGTAGCCGCGCGAGCCGGGGACGATTTTGATCTCGCCGGCCTTCAGCGCGAAGGCGATCTTGTCGATCTCGGGCGGCAGCATGCCCGGCGCGACGAAGCCGTAGTCGCCGCCGGCGGCCTTCCCGCTGGCCGCCAGGGAATGCTCGCGGGCCAGCGCGGCGAAGTCGGCGCCGCCTTTGATCTTCGCGGTCAGGTCCTTGGCCGCGGCCTCGGTCGGCGCGAGGATGTGGCGCAGGTGGACGGTGGGCGGGGTGCCCAGCTTCTCCGTGTTCTCGTCGAAGGCGCGCTTGAGCTCGGCGTCGGTGATGAAAAGGCCTTTGGCCTGCTTGATGACCGTCGCCCGCACGAGCTCGTCGGAGATCTCCTCCTTCACGCGGGAGGGGGAGGTGCCGGCCTGCTCGAGCTGGCTGAGGAACAGCTCGGGGGTCGCGAACTGCGAGCGGAGCTGGGCGTAACGCGCCTCGACCTCGGGCTCGCGCGCGACGATCTTCTGGGCGGCCGCGGCCTGGCGCAGGAGGATGGCGTTGACCATCTCGTCCACGGTCTGGGCGCCGTAACGCGCCAGCAGGCGCTCGACGACCTCGGAGCGGCGGATGGGCACGCCGTTGACGCGGACGAGTTCGACGTCGGCGGGCTGCGCGGCGCGGGCGCCGGCGGCGAGGGTCAACGTCAGGAAAAGGGCTTTGAGCATGGGCTTCCTCTAATAGTGAATGGCGATGAACGTGTCCGGATGATATAATAAATGCGACAAGCCGCTCCCACCATGCTGAACTTCAACCCGAAGTCCATCGAGAAGGTCGAGGACGCCAAGCTGCGCATCATCTGGGAGGACGACCACGAGTCCGTCCTCGAGTTCGCGCATCTGCGCCGCAACTGCCCTTGCGCCGTCTGCAAGGACGAGTGGACCGGCGAGCCCCTGCTCGACCCCGCCGCGGTGCCCGAGACGATGAGCGCGGCGCGCGCCGACATCGTCGGCAACTACGCGCTGAGCTTCGCCTTCGGCGACGGGCACGGCACGGGCATCTTCACCTTCGAGCTGCTGCGCAAGCTGTGCCGGTGCAAAGAGTGCTCGTACCACCCCGGCTCGGAGACCAATTGACCCCGCGCGGCCGCGTCCTCGTCGTCGGCGCCGACCAGGCCCTGATCAACGACTTGACGCCGGCCCTCGTCGCGCGCGAGTTCGAGTTGTCCGCCTGCGCCGACGCCAAAACCGCCGCCCTGCGGCTCGCCGGCGAGACCTTCGCCGCCGTGGCCGTGGATGCATCGCGCGTGCCGCCCGCCGACCTGCAGCAGCTCGCCCGCCTTCATAAGGACCGCGGGGGCTTCGCCTTGTTCGCCATCGAGGCCCCGAGCACTCTCTCGCCCAACCAGGCCGCCCCGCTGCGCCGCCTGCCCTGGCCGCTGCCGCCGGGCTTCCTCGACCAGGTCCGGGCCTCCTCCGCGCCGATCGTTTTCCTCGTGGACCCGACCCTGTTCATCACGCTCGGCCTGCAAAACGCCATGCGCCAGGGCGGCGTGCAGTTCTTCCCCATGGAAAGCGCCATGGGCATCGGCGAGATGATGCAGGACCAGATGCAGAAGGAGGACGAGTACCGCACGAAGTCCAAGCCGCCGCGCTCCATCGGCATCTGGGAGCGCCTCAGCGGCGCGACGCCCGAGCCGGGCGAAGACCTGCCCACCGTCCTGGGCCACGTCGCGGTGGTGAAGTTCCCGGGCTCCTGGTCGGAGGCCGCGCAGACCGACGTGAAGGTGCGCCAGACCGTGCCGGGCGCGGTGTGTTACCTCGTCTCCACGTCCGACCCGGTGCGCGCCGCGGTGGCCGCGGTGAAGGCGGGCCAGCCCGCGGTCGTGCCGCGCGACGCCGCCACGCGCCTGGCCGAGGTGCTGACCGACTCGCTCGACGCCGCGCGCGCCGCGCCCCGCGAGAAGGAGCGCATCCTGCTCGTCGATAACGACATGCCCACGCTCTCGCGTCTCTCCGAGGCGCTGCTCGCCCTGGGCTACGACGTGGCCACCACCGGCGACGGCGACGAGGCCCTCAAGCTCAACGCGCGCAAGAAGTTCCATCTCGCGGCCATCGGCGGCTCGGCGCTCGAGACGACGAAGATGGCCGGCGCCAAGCTCGCGCTGAAGTTCCGCGACCTCGACAAGGAGATGCGGCTCGTGCTCATGGTGGACCAGTTCCCCGTGCAGGACGCGCTCAAGGGCGTCAGCCGCGCCGTCGAGCTGGGGCTCGACGACGCCATCCTCAAGCCCATAGACGCCTCCCGGCTCGTGTTGTCCATCCAGCGCGCGCTGCAGGCCCGCTTCCTGCTCCTCGAAAACGACCGCCTGCGCCGCGAGGCCGAGGATTCCGCGCGCAAGCTCGCCCAGGTCAACGGTTTCCAGACGAAGTTCTTCGCCACGGTCGCCCACGACGTGAAGAACCCGCTGACGGCCATCATGGGCTACTCCGAGGTGCTCGGCATGCGCCTGAAGGAGCGGCCCGACGAGCTGAAGTGCGTCTCGCACATCCACTCGGCCGCCAAGACGCTCAACCTGCTCGTCTCCGACCTCGTGGACCTCGCCGCCATCGAAAGCGGCAAGCTGCGCGTGGAGATCGGCGAGATGGACCTGTCGCAGGTCATCCACGAGGTCAAGTCGCGCGTCGATGTGGTCGCCCAGCGCAAGCAGCTCCAGTTCCTCACGGCCATCGCGCCGAACCTGCCGCCGATGAAGGGCGACGCGCACCGCGTCGGCCAGGTCATCCAGAACCTGTGCACCAACGCCGTGCAGTACACCAAAGAGGGCGGCAAGGTCACCATCGAGGCGTCCGTGCAGGGCGATTGGGTGCTCGTCGGCGTGCGCGACACCGGCATCGGCATCTCCAAAGAAGACCTGCCCCGCGTCTGGGAGCGCTTCTTCCAGACCAAGGAAGCCCAGGACATGCGCAAGGCCGGCTTCGGCCTCGGCCTGAAGATCGCGCGCGAGATCGTGCAGATGCACGGCGGCGACATGGGCATCGAGTCCGAGCTCGGCGTGGGCTCCTTCTTCTTCTTCAAGCTCCCCGTGCCCAAAGGCGCCGCCGCCCCGACGCCCGTCCCGCCCGCGCCGCCGACGTTCTCCGGCCCCGCGGCCGTGCACGTGCTGCCGCCCGAGCCCACGCCGCGGCCGGCCCCGCCGACCAACCCGCCCGCCCCGCCCAAGCCGTGAGCGCCGCGCTGGCCGGGCTGGGCGCGCGCGTCGCCCCGGGCTCCTTGCTCACCTCGGAGGCCGACCTCGCGGTTTATTCCTACGACGGGGTGCTCACCAAGGTCCGCCCCGACGGCGTGCTCATCGCGCGCAGCGCCGCCGACGTGCGCGCCGCGGTGGAGTGGTGCGCGCAGACGGGCACGCCTTTCATCGCCCGCGGCGCGGGCACGAACCTGTCGGGCGGCTGCGTGCCGCTTAAAGGCGGGCTGGTCATCGCCTTGGCGCGGCTCAACCGCATCCTCTCGCTCGACGTCGCCGCGCGCGTGGCCTGCGTGGAGCCCGGGGTGGTCAACCTCGACCTGCAGAAAGAAGCCGAGAAGGTCGGATTGTTCTACGCGCCCGACCCCGCCAGCTTCAAGGTCTCGACCGTCGGCGGCAACAGCGCCGAGAACTCCGGCGGGCCGCGCTGCCTCAAATACGGCGTGACGACCAACCACGTGCTCGCCGTCGAGGCGGTGATGCCCGACGGCACGGTGGCCCGGTTCTCCCAAGCCGACGACGGCCCGGAGGTTTTGAGCCTGCTCATCGGCGCGGAGGGCACGCTCGGCGTCATCACGCGCATCTGGACGAAGCTCACGCCGCTGCCCGAAGACGTGCGCACGCTTCTCGCCGGCTTCCCGTCCATTGACGCCGCGGTCCAGGCCGTCTCCGCGCTAATCGCCTCCGGGGTGCTGCCGCGCTGTTTGGAAGCGCTGGACGCTCCCACGGTCGCTTCGGTGCAGGCGCAAAAAGACGTGGGTTACCCGCACGACCCCGCCGTCTTGCTCATCGAGCTCGACGGCGACAAAGGCCGCGTGGCGCGCGACGCCGTGGTGGTCGAACGCATCTGTAAAGAACACGGCGCCTCGGGCATCCGCGCCGCCGCCGACGCCGCCGAACGCGAACGTCTCTGGGAAGCCCGCCGCGGCGCCTACGCCGCGCTCTCGCGCCTGGCCCCCAACGTCCTGGTCGAAGACGGGGTGGTCCCGCGCGACAAGCTGCCCGCGGTCGTGCGCCGCATCCAGGAGATCGCGGCCAAATACAAAGTCAAAGCCTACCTCCTCTTCCACGCCGGCGACGGCAACATCCACCCCAACATCGCCTTCGACGAACGCGATAAAGAAGAAACCGCCCGCGTGATGGCCGCCGGCCACGAGATGCTGCAGGCCTGCGTGGAGCTGGGCGGCTCGCTGTCGGGCGAACACGGCATCGGCCTGGATAAACGCGACGCGATGGCCTGGCTGTTCAACCCGGCGACCTTGGATCTGTTCCGGCGCGTGAAGACCTCGCTCGATCCCAAAGGCATCGCCAATCCGGACAAACTTTTCCCCTTGGCCGACCAGAAAAAGTCCGACCACCCGTTCGTGCGCCCGCCGTCGGCGCCGCTAGGCGAGCAGGCCCGCAGCGTCGTCGAGAAGATGGCCGTCGCCGCCAAGGCCGGCCTGAAGGTCCGCGTGCGCGGCGCCTCCACGCGCCTGCCCGATGAAACGCCGGCGCGCGCCGTCGAGATTTTGACCGCGGGCATGAACCGCATCCTCGACTGGGACAAGTCCAACTTCACGGTCACCGTCGAAGCCGGCCTGTCGGTCCACGAGCTGCACCGCGAGCTCGAGGAGGGGGGCTTCCACCTGCGCCTGCCCAAAACCGGCGGCTCCGTCGGCGGCCTCCTCGCCACCCGGCCCCATCCCGTCGTCCGCGAGGACCTGCTCGGCATGCGCCTGCTTCTGCCAAGCGGCGAGGTCGTCGAATTGGGCGGCAAGGTCGTCAAAAACGTCGCCGGCTACGACCTGGCGCGCGCCGTGTTGGGCTCCTGGGGCCGCTTCGGCGTCATTTTGGACGTGACCTTCAAGCTCTACGCCAACCCGGTCGAGGTGCCCCACGCCTCGCCCGTCGCCAAGCCGCCCGTCCTCTCGCCCTGGGCCGATAAGGTCCGCGCCGCCTTCGACCCCGACTCCCGCCTGGTCTTATAACCCGCCGAATTAGGCCGGCACTGCTGCAGTGTTTCACGGCTTTAATATCCATCAACAGCCCCTGGATATATCCTGGTTTTGGCTATACAATCCGAGAATCTGCTCCCCCGTTCCGTCAATATAGCCGACCAATCTAATCTAAGTTAGCCGCCGAGCTGCACAACGATACCCCCTTGATAAATATAGCGTATATGCTATACTCTGGGCAGAGTGAAATATAAGGTCCATTTCTACAGAAGCACCTCGGGCCGCTGCCAGGCCTGCGACTATGCCCGAGCCATGGACATCAATCATCAGGCTAAGGCGAAACGCTGGTTTGTGGCTCTGTCGGAGCTTGGGCCCGAGCTCCCCGAGGACTATGGGAAGCACCTCAGAGATGGCGTCTGGGAGTTGCGAGTCATTCTCCAGCATCATCAGCACCGATTCCTCTACTCCTTTTGGGAAGACATCATTGTCGTCACCAATGCGTTCTTAAAGAAGTCAGCCAAGGTGCCGGCAGCAGAAATCGAGAAATCCCGTAAGGCGATGGCTGATTGGATCAGCCGTCGCGGTTGGGAGGATTTATGAAAAAGAAAAAGGCAGGGATGCTCCTAGACGAAGTGTTCGCGCACGCGGAAAAGGACCCGAAGTGGGCCTCCGCGTATGAGAAGGCCGACATCGAGGTTCGCATGGCCATCCAGATTGCTAAGGCGCGCCAAAAGGCAAAGCTGACCCAAGGCCAGCTGGCTAAAGCCATCGGAACAACCCAATCCGTCATTTCACGAATTGAGCGGGCCGATCAGAATTTGACGCTGGAGACTCTTTCGAAAATCGCCAGCGCGCTTAAGAGTGATTTGGTCGTCCAACTCCGGTAAGCATGCCTGCTGTTCGGCGGCTAACCAATGGCTACAGCCGTCCGCGCCCTCACGCCGGTGGAATCCCAATAGGCGCGGCGGCTGAGCCTCGGCGTTATGCGGAAACTGAGACTATTCTGAACTGGCCATGAGCATCAAAAACGGAACGGCCGTATGGGTTTGCCACAAAGGCCATTTGTTGGCAGGGAAAATTCTGGATTACTCTGGCAGTGCATCTGGCGGGGCTCATTATGATGTTCTTTTGGAGAATGGAATTGCTCTGCGCTTTCCTGAGCGCAAGGTCTTGATGAAATCAATAACAGGGCACGGACTGCTGTCATTCCAAACCCTTTGTCAAAGCGGCAAACTGGAGAACCCCTAGAGGTGGACTCCGCATGAAATGCCCCCACTGCGACGAATTAATTCAAGATGGCGCAAAGAAGTGCCGGTACTGTCGAGAGTGGCTACATGCACCCACCAAAGGAGCGCCGACGAGAGCACCGAAGCCCAATCAAGACGAATGCCCGGGCTGTCAGGCATCCTTGGCGGGAAAGGAACTGGAGTGCCCGGATTGCGGCCTCGCGCTCGACTCCGACTTGCCAGCTCATTCCATGTCGGTCGCCGTCACCCTTCCAAATGAGCCTACTGATTCGGCACCTGGGCACTCCTATTTATCTAAACCGATCAAGCTGGATTCTGAATCCGTAGCACCGATTCTGGTCCTAACTATGTTAACTGCAGCCGTTGCATACACGGTCGCTTACCATCTTGAGGCAAAGTCCGGACATTCTGGGATGTCCCACATTTTCTCACTTGAAAGCGACCGAGACAGGGCCGACAAGATGGTTGCTCTCTTGGTCGCGAAGAATCAGGTTCCCGCGACCATGAAATATCTAAGTGCCGCGAATGGACGCTTTCAATATCACACAAGCATACGAGTGTTAAACTCCTGGAAAGGAATAACTGTGTGGGTTCGCCCATCAAATGCATACGGCGGTGACGCTTGGGCGGAAATCGAAGGCATCGTGGGACAGATTCACTATACGATTGACTACAAAAGCAGCACCTTTACTAGAGACTAGTGGTT
The DNA here is from genome assembly GCA_965283875.1 of uncultured Elusimicrobia bacterium. Classification (GTDB taxonomy): domain Bacteria; phylum Elusimicrobiota; class Elusimicrobia; order UBA1565; family UBA9628; genus GWA2-66-18. Next base: position 2,283,437 of record CBDIQC010000001.1, read on the forward strand.
CCGCATAACATCGGCTTGAACGGCCGGCGGCTTCAAATTGGCTGGATAGCGGGTAGCCGCCGCCGTTCAGCCAGGCGTTAGGCAACTCTAGTGAAAAACTCAGGAAGCAGCCGCCAGCGAATAATTAAGCTGCTCATTGGTGGCGGGATTCTTTTCTTGTTGGCCTACGGAGTATTTCAAGATGGATTTTCAAAAAGCCGGGCACTCCTTCTTCAGGATTGCGCCCTTCAATCTGCGGATACGAACGGCTGGGTGCTAATTAAACGCGTTCCGGTCACATATTCTCTGCCAGCCGGTTTTAAATGGAACGCGAAGATGCACCAGTGGACGGACGGCGAGCGGACCGTTTTGGAAGGCTGGTTTGAGCGGTTGGGTAGTGCGAAGCCGAACATGAGCAAGGCCTGCAAGCTCGGAAACAGACCGGCGATTTTGGATCGCGAAGTTAAGGGTGACAGAATCTGGTTCAGTCTGGAGTTCCTGGATATAACTGGTCAATCAGCACCCAGCAGTTTTGTCCTTTTGGTGCACGGCAAGAAGAGTGACGAGAAGCTATTCGAGGGAATTTTGAAAACGGCACGGATGGCCGAGTGAGTTGCCTAACCATTGGCTTAGTGCGGCCGGCGGCCAGTGAGGAAAATCTATATAGCCGCCGCCGCACAGCCTCTGCGTTAGCCGCACATTAAGCACTGTGACGACATACGACATAAAAGATGACCAGGGGCGGATATTCGCCTTCGAGATAGAAAACGACCTCATTGGTCGTCGGGGCGTTGTGCGGGTTGCAAAGGGCATTGCCGGATGCACAATTAAACGGAAGCCTATTTTCTTATCTTGGTTCCGCGAAGATTCATTTTGCGAATTTGAAGTAGACGGACAGCTCTACATTGCGGAAGAACCTTTTGGTGATAACAGTCGTTACTGGATCGGACCGAAGAACATTACGGAAGCAGAGCGTTGGCGGCCGCAAACTGAGAAAGTACATGAAGCGTTTAAAAATGCGAAATACTTCAGCTCATTTATCTCCTGGCTGCTCGGCGGCTAACCATTGCCTTGACCAGACGGCGGCCTCGTTTGGTTGAACAGTTGAAGCCGCCGCTGGTCAGCCTCTGCGTTAGACCGCCCTGTAACGAATGAAACAGAGACTATGGATCTACGGAATTCTAGGCGCACTACTACTCATCTTGGCAGTTGGGGTGAAACGCATGCTCCCTGGAGCACTCCAATATACCCCGCTGCTTAAGAGCTCGATTTCGGACCTCCAAGTCCGTCTTGCAGGCCCGCTCGTAGTAGAAGAGGTCCCGTCGAATAAGAAATTCCTTCTCTCGGCAGAAGAAGGTAGGCGGCTGGCAGCAACGCTCAACTTCGATGGCCAACGGTATATGTGCGCAGATGAGCGCCAATGGAAAATCACCCCCCAAAACTCATCCGGATTTGTCCTCATCATTGGAGATTCGTGCATCGGAGAGTTCAAAGGATGGGTTACAACCTATGGCGTGAGTGCTCAAACCTTCCAGATGCTAAAGGATTTATCTGGTTCAAAGTCGGCCAAATGAACAACGGCGGTTGCGGTCTAACTAATGGATAGAGCGGCCGGCGCCGCGGTGAGGAAATTCTTGATAGGCGCCGCCGCTCATCCTCGGCGTTAGGCGGAAACATAAGCATGAGCAATCCACCGGAAGAAGACTACGCGAAAGCACTGGTTGAGAGTTGGATGCTCAACCCCGCACTTGCTGCCAAGCTATTCAAGTTTGGTCGCTACTTCTTCTATGCATCATTCTTTCTGCTTTTTTCTATTGGCGTGCTTACAACTCAACACGGACAAAGTCGGTTTTTTGACGACCCTCGGGGCATGCAGCTCATGGGTGGGCTCTTGTTCTTCTGGGGAGCGCATATGCTTGCATTTAAGAACGAATGGGCGGAAGCCAACGCGAATTTAATGAAAAGGATTTTCACGAACACGTCGGATTGGGCCTGGGCACAGGCGATATATAAGCAGCAGACATCAACGGAATATCAGCGCTTGATCGGATCTGCCGGAGGCGTTGGAGCGATGTTCGTGGGCGGCCTCCTTTTTTTGGGAGGTCTATCAGCTAGGCAGACAACGCAATTTCCGCCTAACCAAGGGATAGAGCGGCCGGCGCCTCGGTGAGGAATATCTTGATAGGCGCCGCCGCTCATCCTCGGCGTTAGGCGCCGAATAAATATGTCATTCATCACAAATAAGATTAGAAATGCCGGACCTGGGAAATGGATTATGCATGTAATCCTAATCTTAGGCTTCATTTGGTGTGGGCTAATTGAAAGATTTGTCCCCCTGCCACTCTTTTGGGTAGGCATTGGCTGCGCCATCTTAAGCTTCTTCTGGTCAGAAAACTACATGGGCGCTTTTGGGCGGCGCACGAAATGTTCGCATTGTGGCGGGGAAAGCAGCTTAAGCGTCAGCAAGCTCGGTGAATCCTGCAGCAATTGTGGCTACGAGCGGAATGCACAATAGATTAGGAGAAATATGTACTTCGACAAACTCGCGCCGGGTGAAAAGGAGTTAATTTTCAAAGGACTGAAGCGCCTCGTTGAGGAGGGCGATACGGCCATGTTTCACAACGGGGACCCCGGTCACCCGGTCTATCTGGCTGGAGCAAACAAGAGAAGCATTCCACTGCTTCAATACGCGGATATCCCAACGAATAACTCGGCATTTTTGATGCTCCGTGAGCTCACTTTGGATCTCAAGGAAGGTTGCTCGACAATGATTTGGTGGAAAGATCTTTCAACCTGGCAGTTATTCTGTGAATTCGCAGTTGCAAAATATCGGGAAAGACGAAAAGGTCGCGCCTAACCATTGGGTAGAGCGGCCGGCCGCCTCGTTTGGGTGGATAGTTGAAGCGGCCGCCGCTCACCCCCTGCGTTATGCGCCCTTTGCCTTGAACGCACGAAAGCACGGTTGGTTTGTTTAACGGCGGAAACGGATCGAGCGGGCACAACACGGAAGCACGTGAAACGACAACGGGAAACGGCATGAACGGCAAAACGGCGAGCGGGCACTCAACTCCGGCGCATAACATCGGCTTGAACGGCCGGCGGCCGGTGATGAGTGGCCTAATAGCCGCCGCCGTTCAGCCTCCACGTTAGCCGCCGAAAGCGGCGAAACGCGGCAATCGGATTTAGAAGGATACGGACATAACGGACTGAGCGGGCACAACAGGAAGCACGGCAAACGGCTTGAACGAAAAAACGGCTAGCGGGCACCTGTCTTCGGCGTCTAACATCGGCTGCAGCCGCCCGCGGCCTGCTACCCTACTGTGGCCGGCCACAGTAGGGCAGCAGGGCTTAATAGCCGCGGCGGCTGAGCCCCAACGTTAGCGCGCCAGATGATGAAACCCCTGGCGGACATTAGTATAGTGTGTTACACTATATTATCTGAATGGCCAAGTTTAAATTCGTCGAATGGCTGCTCCTCTGGCTCCAAGAGAATTCGCACTTCGAATTTGACTGGGACGAGGGCAACAGGACGAAGAGCGCCGCCAAGCACTCCGTTCGAACGGAAGAAGCCGAGGAAGTCTTTACAACAGGTCAGGCAGCACCTCTAGGAATTCAAATCGCTCCTGTGGTCAATGAGGAGCGCCTCGGCATCGTAGGCACGACAACAGCGGGTCGCATCTTACACGTGGTTTTCACCCTCAGAGACGGCAAGATCAGACCCATCAGCGCTCGGCCAGCACACAAGAAGGAGAGAGAACTCTATGAAGCCTACTTACGTGAAATCTGAGAAGGCGTACGCGGGCACTTCCGGATTTGAACGGAAGAAGATACTCGCCGCGGCGAAGCGGTTGAAAAAGAGCCGCAAGCTGCCGACCAGTATCGCGCTCGAGGAAAGCACCATCAACGAGCTAAAGGCGCTCGCTGAGTGGCGAGGCGTGCCTTACCAGGTCCTCATGCGGATGTTCATCCTGGATGGGCTTCACAAGTCGCAAGCGGCAGATGCGCGCTAACATTGGATAGAGCGGCCGGCGCCTCGGTGAGGAACATCTTGATAGGCGCCGCCGCTCATCCTCTGAGTTAGGTGGCCATACAGTCACAAAGCTGGTTGCAGTAATGAGTACTGAATCAGAACTCGAGTTTCAGAAGAATTGGCGAGCGGAGATGCAGCGCCGATTAGATTCGGGCCAAGATCCAATGGCAGCTCTTCTTGAAATGAATGCCATTGCGGCAAAAAAGCAAAAGGAGAGGCGCCCGCCAGCCCCGACGAAGCAGGAAACTGCACTTCCATGGCCGCATGTTCAGTGCATATGCGGGCACGAGAAAGCGGTTTACAGAATCAAGGAGTTTGGAAAACGGCGGCTTACCCCCGACCTGCTTGCCCGACTACGCTGCTCCAAGTGCGGGAAACTCGGTGCGAATAGAATCGTATTGAGCGTGCCCCAGTCAACGCTTTCTGAAAGGCTCTCAAAGGCACACGGAAGACTCTCAATATGGATAACGGATTTCGGCTATCTGCTTGGCAGGCGAACGATGACGAAATCGCACAGGACCGCGTTCTGGGACGGCGTGTTTGGCTTTTTTGCCTTAGGAATTCTGATGTTCGCACTCTTGTCACTCATTTTCACACCTTAGATGAGAATGGGCGTGGAATCTTCTAACGGAAGACACCAAGCATTGGGTAGCGCGGTCGGCCGCCACATGAGGGTGGACACCAGGGAGAGCGGCCGCCGCTCACTCTGGCGTTAGGAGTTGGACGTGCTAAGACAGTTCAGGGGTGTATACATACTGTGTCCGGCCACAGTGTGTAAGCAACAGCGCGAAATGAGCCGCGAAGAGGGTTGATGCGCGACTACACGCCTGACGACGACGGGCTTTACGGCGGGGCCTCGAAATGGCGCTTCGGCGCGTTCACTGGGGTCTTGTTCGGGGCGTTGTTCGGGGGCGTGACGTGGTTCGTCGTGCCGGCCGATGCGGTGAAGGCCGGCGTTATGGGCGGAGCGTTGTTCGGCGTCCTTTGGCCGGTGCTTTTCTTCCGGAAGATGCGCGACATGCAGCGACGGGCGCAGAAGGGCGAGGGGGCGTTCGCGACGAACGCGCCGGAGGGTTTTCCCGCGGAGCTGCGCGCCGCGGCCAGTTATAAGAGGACGGCCTGGCTGGCGGTGGGCGGGGCGTTGTTCGTCGCGCGCGGGCGGGCGGTGTTCGTGCCGCACGCGTTGAACCTACCGACAGATCGGAGCCCTGTGGCGGTTCCGGTGAGCGGCGCGACCACGGTCGAGCTGGTTGATCAGCCGGCGACGTTTTTGCAGAAGCTCCTGATTCCCGACATGCCCCAAGCCGTGCGCATCTCGACCGGTTCCGAGTCGTTCGACTTCGTCGTGGCGTCGCCGCGCAAGGCGGCCGAAGAAATCCGCGCGGCGCTGCGCGGCGGCTGATTGAAGCTGCTCGTCATCGGCGGCACCGTGTTTGTCGGGCGGCATATAGTGGAAGCCGCTCTAGCGCGCGGGCACCAGGTCGCGTTGTTCAACCGCGGGCGCAGCGGGGCGTGGCTGTTTCCGGAAGTCGAACGCATCGCGGGGGACCGCGACGGCGACCACGCCGCGTTGCGCGGACGCGTCTTCGACGCGGTGCTCGATACCTCGGGGTACCGTCCGGCCCAGGTAAACGCCGCGTCGCGGGCGCTGAGCCCGGAGACCTTTTACGTGTTCATCTCGAGCGTGTCGGCGTACCGTTCTTTTGCGCCCGGGAAGAAATACGACGAGAACGCGCCGTTGGCCCCGGGCGATAGCGGCTACGGGCCGCTTAAGGCGCGTTGCGAGGAGGCGCTGGAGGCCGAGCGGCCGGGACGTGTGGCGCACGTGCGCCCCGGGCTCGTCGTCGGGCCGCACGACCCGACGGGGCGCTTCACCTACTGGCCGAGGCGGCTGGCGCGGGGCGGGGCGGTGCTGGCGCCGGGGCGCCCGCAACGGCCGGTGCAATTCATCGACGCGCGCGACCTGGCGTCTTGGTGCGTGAGCCTGGCCGAGGGACGGACGGCGGGCCGCTTCAACGCCTTGGGGCCGAGCTTGAGCATGGGCGAGCTTCTCGAGGCCTGCTCGGTATTGGCGCCTGCGGGCACGTCTTTGCGCTGGCTCAGCGACGAGCGTCTGCTCGCGGCCGGCGTCGCGCCGTGGACGGAATTGCCCCTGTGGATTCCAGAGGCGGATGCCGAGGCCGGCGGGATGATGCTCGCCGATAACGGCGCGGCGCTGAAGGCCGGCCTGCGGGCGCGGCCGGTCGCCGACACCGTGCGCGACACGTTCGAATGGGACGCGCGCGAGGGCGCGTCGGGCGACGCGTCGCGGCGCGTCGCGACGCTCACCGCCGAACGCGAGTCGGAGTTGCTGGGCCGCCAGGAGTGATAGAATGCGTCCCATGAACCGCTACCCGCTTTTCGCCGTGCTGTTGCTGGCGTCGTTGGCTTCCGCCGCCGACAAAGAGGCGACGACCTTCGGCGCGCCGCTCACCGTCGCCGAAACCACCCCGCTGGCCGAAGCGCTGGCCAAACCCGAGGCGTTCGCCGGGCGCCCGATCGCGGTGGAAGCCGTGGTCACCAAGGCCTGCAAGAAGAAGGGCTGCTGGATGATTCTAAAGGACGGCGCCAGCGAGGTCCGCGTGACGTTTAAGGACTACGGCTTCTTCGTGCCCAAGACGCTGGCCGACCGCCGCGCGCGCGTCCAAGGCGTGGTGGCGCGCGAAACCTTGTCGGTCAAAGACGCCCGCCACTACCTCAAGGACGAGGGGGCTTCGAAAGAAGCCATCAAGAAGGTGACGGCTCCGGTGGAGTCGGTGGCCTTCGTGGCGACCGGCGTGGCGCTGCTTCCCGCCGCGAACTGACGGACGTCAGTTCGGCGTGAACTCGTGCGCGTGGCCGTCGAGCGTGATGCGCATGGACTCGCCGTTGTTGCCCGCGCGGCGGAAGCTGTCCTCGCGCCAAGCCCCGTTGATGTTCCAGCGCAGCAGGCCCTGGTCGCGCCGGGCGTCATAAACCACCTCGCCCGGGCTCTCGCCCTGCTGGAGGGGGCCCCACTGCCCGTCTTTTTTGATGTGGCCGGTGAAGCCCAGGGCGTCCTGCCCGGTGGCCGGATCGCGGCGCAGCACGAAATGGCCCGAGATGTAACCCGTGGTCACCGACAACACGATGCGGTAGGCCGTGTTTTCGGTCATCACGTAGGTGCCGTTGGCCCCGCCGAAGGGGTCCGGGCCGCGCACGCGGCCGGTGGTCCCGCTGCGGCCCAAGGTCTCGAAGCCGCGGTTGATGGCGGCGACCGGGGCGACCGCTTCGGGCGTCACGGCCGGCTGGCCTTCGACGTCGGCCATCTGGAAGGCGGCGAGGCGCAACGCGGGCAACGATACCCGGGGGGCGAAGTCCGTGGAGGCGGCGGCGGCTGCAGCGAGGGCCAGCAGGAGCGCGTTCATGGGTCCATGATAGGAAGATGTTTTGAGGCGAGGCCAGGCTTTTTAGGCGGTTTAAGGCGATTATTTTTATAGGGTCGTGTCAGGCATGTAGCGTATTAAGTCGCTATAATGGGGGCATGGCTGAAGCGCTGGACCGACTGCTGACCGACCTTGGCGAACGGTCAACCTATGACGCGGTAAGCCAGTGCTCCCGCTGCGGCTACTGCGAGCAGTCCTGCCCCACCTACCTGGCCACCGGCGACGAGAGCAAGTCCCCGCGCGGGCGCAACCAGCTCCTGCGCCAGCTCATCGAAGGCAAGCTGGTGGACAAGGCGTCGGCCGAAGAGGCGTTTTCGTCCTGCCTGCTGTGCGGGGCCTGCCAAACGGCCTGTTACGCGCGGGTGCCGGTGCCTGACTTGGCGCTTGAAGGACGGCGACTGTTGAGGGGGCCGGCGCACCCCTTGATTCGATTGGTCACGAGATGGCAAGTCCAACGCCCAACGCTGTTGCGTTGGGCGTTGAAACTCGGGTTCGTGTTGAAACGGCTGGGGATTTCGGCGTTGGGACGGCCCTTCTTGAGATTGGTCGGGCTACCGGTTCTAGCCGCGATGGACGAACATGTGGACGACTCTCCGCTCGAATTCGCCGATGAGAAATTGGCGCGTCGGCCGCAGGCCGCCGCGCCGGCTTGGTTGTATTTCCCGCCCTGCGGGCCCCGTTATCTCCATACGGACGTCGCGGACGCGACGTGGGACGCCCTGACGGCGTTGCTAGGCCCCGGCGCCATGCTCAAGGCCGGGTGCTGCGGTCTGCTGGCGCACAACTACGGCGAACTCGCGGACGCGCGTGTCCAGGCCCGGGCGCTTATCGAGGCGGCCGAAGCCGCGGGCGACGCGCCCATCGTGGGGGATTGTTCGTCGTGCGTGGCCCACCTGAAGGCCTACCCGCAGCTGTTCTTGAAAGCGGAGGACGCGGCGTGGCGCGGGCGCGCGACGGCTTTCGCGGCCCGCGTGCGCGACGTGCTTGAGATTTATAAGGACAAGGCGCCGACGTTGCCGTTAGGCCCCGAAGGCGGGGTCGTCACCTGGCACGACTCCTGCCGGGCGCTCAACGGCTCCGTCCTCAAAGAAGGCGCGCGTCCCGCGCTCAAGTCCTTGTGCCCGGAGGGCTTCCGCGAATTGCCCGGGGCGGGGGAATGCTGCGGCGGCGCGGGCGCCTACGCCTTCGTGCACGACCAGCTTTCGGACGAGGTGCTGCGCCGCAAGATCGGCTCGATCGCCGGCGTGCAGGCCCAGCTCGTTTTAGCGTCTTCGACGTCGTGCCTTATCCAACTTGCGCGCGGGCTGAAAAGGTATTATCCTGAGGCGAAGGCGCTTCACATTTCTCAGTACGTCGCGCGCTCCGTCGAAAAACATGGGACGTAGACAAGAACTCGAGAAGCGCCAATCCCTCCTCGCCCGGTTCGGCCGCATGGTCGCGGCCGAGTCCCATCTCGACAGCCTCCTGACCATCATCGCCGAAGAGGTCCGCAACATCCTCTCGGCCGACCGTTGCTCCGTGTTCCTCGTGGACCCGTATAAGGGCGAGCTGTGGACCAAGGTCGCCCTCGGCATGGAAGAGAAGGTCCTGCGCATCCCGCTGGGCCAGGGCATCGCCGGCTTCGTGGCGCGCACCGGCTCCGCGGTCAACATCCGCGACGCCTACAAGGACACGCGTTTCGCCCAGGATTTGGACCGCATCACCGGTTATCAGACGCGCACCGTGCTGGCCGTGCCCCTGCGCGGGCGCGACGGGCGGCCGCTCGGCGTCTTCGAGGTGCTCAACAAGAGCCGCGGCGCCTTCACCGAGGAAGACGAGGGCTTGCTGCGCATCCTCGCGACCATGGCCGCGACCTTCATCGAGAACGCGACCCTTTACGACGATTTGCGCCGCTCGCACCTCGAGACCATCTACCGCATGGCGCTCGTGGCCGAATACCGCGACCAGGAAGACACCGGCTGCCACCTGCGCCGCATGTCGCGCTTCGCGGGCATCCTCGCCCTCGGCATGGGTCTCTCGCCGCATGAGGCCGAGGAGATCCGTTACGCCGCCCCGCTCCACGACATCGGCAAGGTCGCCATCCCCGACTCCATCCTGCGCAAACCCGGCAAACTCACCGCCGAGGAATACGAGGAGATGAAGAAACACACGGTGTACGGCGCCAAGATGCTCGCCAACGCCGAGTCGCGCCTCCTGCGCCTGGCCGCCAAGGTCGCCATCGGCCACCACGAGCGCTGGGACGGCTCGGGTTACCCCTACGGCCTGAAGGGCGAAGCCATCTCCATCGAAGCGCGCATCGTCACCGTCGCCGACGTCTTCGACGCCTTGTCGTCCAAACGCGTCTATAAAGGCGAGTGGACCGTGGAAGACGCCTTGAAGTACATCGAGGAGAACTCGGGCAAGATCTTCGACCCGAAGGTCGTGGCCGTGCTGCACGACAAGTTCGCCGACGTGTTGGCCGCCCGCGACGAGGAGAACCGCCGCCTCATCGAGGACGAGGCCGCCTCCCTCCAGCAGCATTTCCCGCCCGCCGCCGCCGAAGCCCCCAAGACCTAACAGAAGGGCCGGGCCCTCCCGTCAGCTTATACGCCGGCTTCGGCGAACGTCACGAGGCGCGCGCGGTCCTCGTCCCAGAGCGCCAGCTTGGCGCAGCGCAGGCTCGACCACAAGGTCAGGCGGTGGACGTCCTGGAACACCGGGTTCTCGCGCATGGCGCGCTCGAGGTTGTAGTTGGGGACCCGGCTGTTGAGGTGGTGGATGTGGTGGAAGCCGATGTTGCCGGTGAACCACTGCAGGACGCGCGGCAGGTCGTAGAAGGAAGACCCCTTCAGGCAGGCCTGCGCGAAATCCCAGTCCGACTCCTGGCGCCAGTAGGTGTCCTCGTATTGGTGCTGGACGTAGAAGAACCACACGCCCGCCCAGGTCGTCATGATGATGATGGGCAGCTGCACCGCGAGGAAGGAGCCCAGCCCGATGGTCAGGTGCGCGGCCAGGAACACGCCGGCCACGGCCAGGTCGGTCCACAGTATGCTCATCCGCTCGCGCCGCCAGTCCTTGGGCACGATGCCGGGCCAGCGGTGGTAGAAGAGGAAGTGGAACACCGGTCCGATGAAGAAGAGCACGGGAATCGAGCGATAGACGCGGTAGTTGCGCCGGTCGCTTTCGCCCAGCGCCTTGTATTCGCGCAAGGTCAGCGTGTTGATGTCGCCCCAGCCGCGGCGGTCGAGGTTGCCCGAGGTGGAGTGGTGCAGGGCGTGGGTCTGGCGCCAGTAGTGGTAAGGCGTCAGCGTGATGAGCCCGATGGCCCGGCCGACCAGGTCGTTGGCCCAGCTCTGCTTGAAGAAGGAGCCGTGCCCGCAGTCGTGCTGCACGATGAACAGCCGCATGAGCAGGCCCGCCGCCGGGACGGCCAGCAGCAAGGTCACGGGGTAATACCCGTTTTTCTGGGCCAGGAGCATGAGCAGCCAGGTCGTCGCGAACAGGGCGGCGGTGCTGCCGAGCTGCCAGAGGCTGGAGCGGACGTCGGGCTCTTTGTAGGGCGCCAGGACGGCGTTGAGGGCGGGGAGGTCCGTGGGGGCCGCGACGGTCGCGTTCGCCATCCGTGCCATTATAATATGGAGAAGCGCACTTCACAAGTGCGCCGCAAGTTGCTAAGATGGTCAGGAACCGCGGGCGTGGTTCAATGGTAGAACGGGTCCTTGCCAAGGATCAGACGGCGGTTCGATTCCGCTCGCCCGCTCCAGATTTCTTTCCCGCCTGAGGCACCGATGTTGAACGTCAGCCGACAGATTCTGATCAGCGCGCCGCGCGACTCCGTGATGGAGTACCTGCGCGACCTGAGCCAGATCGCCGAATACGAGGAGAAGGTGGACGCGGTGGACCTCAAGCCCCGCGAAGACGGCGCCACCGTCGATGCCCAGGGCCGCTTCCTCGGCCTGCCGTGGCGCGGCACCTTCGAGGTCCAGTACACCCGCGACGGCGGCTACCGCGGCTTCATGGTTTCGGGCCCCCTGCGCAAGATGGAGTGCCGCATGAGCTTGCGCCCGGTGACGGGCGGCACCATGCTCGAGCACGGCGAGGAATACGACCTGCCCCTGTTCCTCAAGCCCGTGAGCGGCTTCGTGCGCCGCTGGGTGGACCAGACGCTCGAAGCCGAGCTCGCCTTCATCAAGGAGGGCGCCGAGGCCCTCAACCGCCGCATCCAGCTCCAGAAGCTGGAGCCTTAAACCCTTCCGCCGGCCCGTAAAAGAAGAAGCCCCGCGGCTTTCGCCGCGGGGCTTCTTATTTACGTCCCTCCGGCTTAGAGGGTGAGGGTGTTGCCGCGGCCCCGGCCGATCCAGCCCGAACGCGACAGGCGGCTGCCCGCGCGCTGGAAGGACCAGGAGTCGATGTAGTATCGGCCCGCGCCGGACGCCGGCACGGCGAGGTCGAACGACGCGCCGTCGGCGGCGCCCGCGGGGATGACCACGGTCTGCGGGGAGCGGGCGTTCGACTCGAAGACCACCGCGTCGCGGCGCCACATGGAGCCGCTGTCCTTCTTGACGCGCACGGCGAGCTGCAGGCTCTCGCCGGCGTAGAAGGAGCCCCAGCGGTCCGTGACCACGAGCTTGAGGCCGCCGCGGCCGTCGGCCGCGAGGCTCAGCGTCACGCCGTTCTCGTCGGGGGAGGTCAGCAGCTTCTCCTGCGCGTCCATCTGGATGGTGAGCGCGTTGCGGTCGTGCGCGTCGAAGCGCACGGAATAGACGTAGCGGTACGCGCCGTTGGCCGACACGAGCTCCACGCCGCCGTTGCGCGCGCGGTCGCCCTTGAAGGTGACCGTGAAGGACTCGCGCTCCCAGGGCAGCAGGGGCTTCTGGCCGCGGTTGACGAAGTCCATGGTGACGCGGCGCGTCTCGGTGTCGATGTGGCGCGAGCGCGGGTACCAGTACACCAGGCCGTCCTGCTTGCGCACGAACACGGTCTGGCGAAGGGTCTCCTCGCTGCGCAAGGTCATGACGTATTGGTCGGCGCGGTCGCCGGGCCGGGTCACGACCTCGCCGCGGGCTTCCTCGAAGCCCTGCGCGCCGTTCCAGAAGCCGACGTATTCGCCGTCTTCGGTGAAGGTGCGCTCGGCGTTCTCAAGGCGCGCGTCGCCGCGGGGCAGCGGGCCGCCGGGGAACATGGGGCGGGGCAGCGGGTCCAGGCCGGGAGGCGGGGGCAGGCGTCCGCCGTCCTGGCCGGGAGGCGGGGGAAGGCGGCCTCCGCCGGTGCCGGGGGCGGGGGCAGGCGGCCGCCGTCTTGTCCGGGAGGCGGGGGAAGGCCGCCGCCGCGGCGCGTCGTGTCCTGCTCCTGTCCGGGAGGCGGCGGGAGCTGGATGAGCAGCACGCCGTCGGCCAACGCGCCCATGCGGGCTTCGGCGGCCGGGCCGACGACGGGGATGAAGCGGTGCGCGATGGCCGCGCGGGCCGCGACCGTCGCCGGGTCGGCGAGCAGCTCGGCCTCGTAGGCCTGGCCCGCCGTGAGGGGTTTGACCGTCTGCGCCGAGGCGGGAAGGACCGCCAGCGCGAGCAACGCGAGGATCTTGTTCATCATAGTTTCTCCTGGGGGGCGGTCAGCGGCGGTCGTTGAGCCAGCGGCGTTCGCTGCTCACGAGGCTGGTGAAGTAGGCGTCCATCTGGCGGTACTGGTTCCAGCCCAGCAGGCCGCGGTCGTACAACTCGCGCAGGCTCAGCGACGCGTTGGGGCCGGACTTCGACTCGGAGCCGGTCTTGAGCCAGCGGAAGAAGTCGCCGTAACGCGGGTCGCTGTGGCGGCGCATCGCGTCGGACCAGCTCGCGTAGAAGGCGTTCATGACGTAGCGCCCGTCGCGCGACAGGTCGTTGGCGTAGTCCCACCAGCGCGGGCCCGAGCCGGTGATCTCGGCGTAGGAGCGGGCCATCACCGAGTGGGCCATCCACGAGCGCTCGGAGGAGTCGGGGAAGTCCTTGTAGTACAGGTGCGACATCTCGCGCACGAGGAAGGCGGCCATCGCGGCGTCGGAGCCGCGGCTGAGCAGCTCGCGCGTCAGCGACAGCACCGGCGAGCCGTTCTGCCAGCTCAGGCGCGCGTCGTAGCTCGCGCCCGGGGCGTCGTCCACGAGCACCTGGAGGCGGGCGCCGTAGTCGGCGTACGCCTTGGCGTAGATGTCGCGGCCGATGGGCGTGCGAGACAGCAGACCGACCGCGTTGCCGATGCGGACGTTTTCATGGCCGTCCGGCGCGCGCAAGCCGAGGCCGCCGCCGGCGAGCGGGGCGTCGCTCGGCGCCGCGAGCGCGGCGTCGAAGGTCTTGCGGGAGACGGCCTGCTGGTCGGCGTTCGGCGCGCTGAGCGCGGCGGACGCCGCCTCGAGCGAGCCTTTCGCCGTCGGCGCGTCGGCCGGGGCGGCCGGCGCGGCCGGGAGGGCCGTCGCGCGCGCCGCCGGGGACAGCAGGGCGGGCGGGACGGGCAGCGGGGTGAAAGACGGCGCCAGGTTCGGCGCGGTCAAGACGAGGGAAGGCGTCAGGTTCAGCGGCGAGCCGTGAACCGACGCGCGCGGCGCCATCACGGCCGGGACGAACGCGGCCGGGCCGGCGATGCGGGGGACGGCGGCGATGACGCGCGCGGACGCCGGAGCGGCGAGGAGCGCGAGCAGGACGGCGAGCTTGGTCTTCATGGACGGCATCAGACCATTTGCGTCGTCGAGGACGGGGGCGCGAAAGTCCTGAAGTTACAAAGGCAAGGGACCCAGCCGCAAATGGGCCATATGGGTCCTAAGCCGCGGCGAGCAGGCGATAGACGCGTTCGTAGAACAACGCGCCCGCGGCCCAGGCGGGGAAAAAATCGAGGTTGGCCACGCCGCCGATGACGCGCGGCTTTCCTTTATACTCGGGCTCCCACGGGGCCTGGCCGAGCGCGGCCTTGAGAATCAGGCCGAACAACAATTCACCGAGGATGATGAGCGCGCCGTAGAAAGCCCCGCGCGCGCCCCAATGAAGGTGGCCGACGCGGGGCACGAGGAAAGCGAAGCCCGGGTACAAGGTCAGGTACACCGGGAACATCCACAGGTAGGTGTAACCCTTCAGCCGCAGGTCCTGGCGGGTCGTCACGGCGGTGAACGCCACTTCGCCGGCCACGCCGACGCAGGCCAAAACGAGCGCCTTGAGGATCACTTACCGTGGCACTTCTTGAACTTCTTGCCGGAGCCGCAATGGCAGGGGTCGTTGCGGCCGACGTCGGGGCCGGTGTTGACCACGGTCTCCTGCTTGGGCCCTTCGCCGCCCGGGGCCTCGTTGAAATCGCCTTTCTCGATGCGCGACTGGTTCTTCGTCACCCAGGCCTGCACCGCGGCCATGTCGCGCACATCGACGCCTTCCTTCTGCATGTGGGCGGCGAGCGTGCGCATCTGTTTAAGGAAGGCCGGGTCTTTCCACTTGCGGTAGAACGTCGCCATCATCCCCTTCATCTTGGGGTCGTTGGCGAGCTCGGGCGGGATGCCGGGGGCGCCGGCGGCCGTCTCCTCGGTTTTAGCGAAGGGGTTGAGCTTCTTGAGCCAGGACATGGACGCCTCCGGATAAAATGGCGGAAGGGGTGGGATTCGAACCCACGAGGAGCTTGCACCCCTGGCAGTTTTCGAGACTGCTACCTTCAACCACTCGGTCACCCTTCCGTGTGCGGCTAGATTCGAAAATCTATGAGTGGTTGATTGGTTATTTTAGCATACCGACGCCGCGGGTATGGCCGGCCACCCGCCTTGGCCGGTCTTGCGCGTCTTCTTTCAGGTGCCCGCGAAGGGCCACAGGAAGGTATTAAGGACGATGCAGTGAATGTGGGCGTCCCGCGTCCCGTATCGTCTCAGCCAGACATGCTGGTACCCCGCCTCCACTTTGGCGCGCGAGCCGTCCCGCCCCATCCCTAAGAAAATGCGGTTCTGATCGAACCCCGCCCGCGGTCCGCGCGCGGGCGAGTTCAAATGCGCGAACCCCTCGTTATAGGCGACGGCATAACGTGGTCCGGAACCCAGCACGCGTTCGGCGCGCAATTGGACGCGCGCGCGCCAGGCCGTCTCGGGCACGTTTTGAAGCCAGCGTTGCTCCAGGCGCGCCCTTGCGGTCAAACGCCAGTTCGGGGTCGGACTCACCGTCCGCTGTAGTTGCTGCCAGGCTCGATGTTCAGTCGTTACGTTGGCCGTGTCCGAGCGAATCCAGCCGTAGCCGGCATGCAAGAAGGCCCCCGGAGCCAAGCGCCAGCCGATCCAAGGCCGCACGATAGCGGTGGAGATCCGCCGGAAGTCCCCGCGCACGCGCGGTTGGAGTTCCAGCAGTCCGACCAGGCGCCCCTGGCTGGGCAGGTTGACGAAAGCCGGCGCCCAGACCTGCGCGTCGTCCTGGAGGCTGACCGCGCGCGTGATGGTCGGCGCCGCCGTCAACAGGACGAGGGTCGCGGCGAGGTGGCGAAGCATGCCCTGGCGGCCGATGAATCGACTAATGGAAATCCACGCGTCCCGTCGCGACGTCGTAGATGCCGCCGGTGATAGCGATCTGACCCGCGTCCAGCATCTCCTTGAGAATCGGGCTTTGGGCCGGAATCAGCTCGATCATGCGCCGCACGTTGAGCCGCGCGACCTTCTCCACGAATTCCACGTTGCGTGAGTTGCGGTTCGAGGTCGTCGTGGTCTCCGCTTCCACGGCGGGCGTCATCTTTTCCAGCAGCCCGCTCAGGTTGCCCATGCGCACGCCGTCGCACGCGCCTTTGATGGCGCCGCAACCGGTGTGTCCGAGCACGACGATCGCCTTGGCGCCCGCCACCTTGCAGGCGAACTCCATGCTGCCGAGGATGTCCCCGTTCAGGATGTTTCCCGCGATGCGTATGCTGAAAATATCGCCCAGTCCCTGGTCGAAAATCAGCTCCGCGGACGTGCGGGAATCGATGCAGCTGAGAATCGTCGCGAAAGGATGCTGTCCGGCGGACGTTTCGTTGACTTGTTGGAGGAGATTGCGGTTCGCCCTGAGATTGTTGATGAACCGGTCGTTGCCTTTTTTGAGGATATCGATCGCGTTCTGGGGCGTCAGCGACAGCTGCATGTCCTTGGTCAGGGTCTTCATAGGGTTTCTCCTCTGTTGCGATAGCGTCCAGCTCAGGCGGGCGTCGTCTCGGTTCGCGGCCCGCCGCGTACGTCCGAGATGTCTCGAGCCGCATGAGAGGTGACGTGCCGGGCGTCGTCGATTCTGTAGGCTTTCTTGAAGCCCAGGAGCCGCACGTGGATGCCCTTCTCCGCGGAACCGGATCGCAGGAAATCCCGGATCATCTCGAGCACGTCATGGTCGATGTAGACCGTGCGCGACGCGTCGATATCGACGCGGCTGCCCGCAGGCAGATCCGCGAGCACGCGCTTGATGGCAGCCTTATTGAGGAAAGATACCTCCTGCGCCAGCTCGATGTTGATGGTTTCGCCCTCGTGGTGGTCGGTTTTTTTGAAGACGTAGGCGAGCTTCATGTTGCCGTGCAGGATGAAGAGCACGCTGGCGGCCAAGCCGATGGCGACGCCTTTGAGGAGGTCGGTGGCCACAATCGCGACGACGGTGACGGCGAACGGGATGAATTGGAACTTCCCGTTTTTCCACATGCGCTGGAAGACCGCGGGACCCGCGAGTTTGTATCCGATCATCAGCAGGACCGCGGCCAAGCAGGCCAGCGGAATCTTGTTGAGAAGACCCGGTATCGCCAGGATGGCGATGAGCAAAAGCGCGCCATGGGCGATGGTCGAGAGCTTCGTCTTGGCGCCCGAGGTCGCGTTCGCCGTCGTGCGGACGATGACGGAGGTTACGGGCAAGCCGCCGAGCAGCCCGCAGACCACGTTGCCGATTCCCTGGGCCTTCAGCTCGTTGTTGGTGTCGGTGTAGCGCTTAAGCGGGTCCATCTTGTCCGCCGCTTCGATGCACAACAGCGTCTCCACGCTCGCCACGGCGGCGATGGTGGCCGCGGTGACCCAGACTTTCGAATCGCCGATGGCGGAGAAGTCGGGCCGGGTAAGTTGCGCTAGGAAATCGGCCCAAGTGGCCGGCACGGGAAGGCTGACCAGGTATTGCTGCGGCAGCGCCAGGCCCGAGCCGGTCGCCTTGAACGTCTCGTTAATCGCGACGCCCGTCGCCACGGCGGCCAGCGCTCCCGGCAGCATCTTTTGATTTTTAAGGAGGGGAACCGTATTCCAGGCGATGAGGATCGCCAAGGAAGCCAGGGCGATGAACGTCGCTCCGGGACTGGAGGTGGTGTAGGGCAGCTGCTTCGTGAATATGATGACGCCGATGCCGGCGAGCATGCCCTCGATGACGTTCGAGGGGAGATAGCTGGAGAACACTCCGGCTTTGGCGTACCCCATCGCCACCTGCATGAGCCCGGCTAACACGACGGCGAGCAGGAAAGTCTCGAAGGAGCCCAAGGCGGCGATGGACGTCAGGATGATGGCCGCGAGCCCGGCCGCCGGCCCTGAAACGCTGATCGGCGAGTTGCTCAGGTAGCCCACGACGATTCCGCCGACGACGCCGCTGATGAGCCCCGCGAAAAGAGGCGCTCCGCTTGCAAGGGCGATGCCGAGGCATAGCGGAAGGGCGACAAGAAATACGACGAGTCCGGACAGCAGGTCGGCTTTCATTGAGTCGGCGTTAGGTTTCATGCGGCACATGATAAGGCATCCACAGAATTCTGTAAAATAGATAATCTATTACAAGTTATGCGGTTAAACAAATGATACCCCTCAACTACCACCACCTGTACTATTTCTACGTGGTCGCGAAGGCGGGCAGCATCGCCAAGGCGAAAGAGACGCTGCTGCTCGCCCAGCCGACGATCAGCGGCCAACTTCGCGAGCTGGAAGCGCAGCTCGGCCGGCAGCTCTTCGAGAGAAAAAAGCAGCGCCTGCACCTGACCGAGGAAGGCCGTTTCGTCCTCGACTACGCGCAGCGAATCTTCGACCTCGGCACGGAGATGTCGGACGCCCTCAAGGACCGTCCGATGGAGGGCCGCCTGCGGGCTCAGATCGGCCTCGTGACGGGGATGCCGCGGGCGATCGCGCAAGCGCTGGTGGACTACCTTTTCACGGCCTTCCCCAAGGCGCATCTGACCGTACGGGAGGACGACCTGGCGGACCTCGAGGAAGACCTGCGCGCGTACAGGCTCGACTTGATTCTCTCCGACACGCCGTTCTCCGGCGAGGCGGGCACGGAGTTCATCTCGCGTCAGGCGGGGCGCGTCCCGGTCGTGCTGGTCGCCGCTCCGGCCCTGGCCCGTAAACTGCGACCGCTGCCCAGCGCGCTCGAGGGTGCGCCCATGATCCTGCCGGCGCAGCCGAGCCAAGTGTATCATCAGGTGCTCGATCTTTTCGCCCGCTGGAAAGTGAAGCCGGACATCGTGGCCGAGGTGCAGGACTTGGAGTTGGCTCGCCGGCTTGCCGTCGCCGGGCGCGGGGTCGTCCCGCTGAACCGGCAGACGCTCAAAGCCAGCCGTCCCGCGGGAGGGTTGGTCATTCTGGACACCAAGCCGCTCGGCGTGTATGAACCGGTTTACCTCATAGCGCGGCAACGCCGCTGGCTGAACCCGTTGGCTGAACGGGCGCTGGACAGGTTTCGGCTTTAGGCAGGCTGAACGTGCGCCCGCTCGACACAAATTCGCGACGCTTCCTTCATGGGAATCTCGCGCGCTTCATGCCATCCTTAACCGATGAAGCGTCAATCACGGCGGGGGGTGCGATGAACACTGAACACAAGATAAAGTTGGTGGCGGGCGCGGCGGAGGGTTGTGCGTTCGTGCCTGCCCCCGGCCGTCCCGCGCGATATCCGTTCGCGAGGGTCTCTTGAAGCGCGCTGCGTCGGTCGCGTTGGTGGCGCTGGGGGTGGGGCTGCTCGTGCTGGGCTGGGACGCCTACCGCTCGTTGAGCTCGGACATGTCCCGGGTCTTCACGGGCGCGCCGACGGACCGCGCCACCTGGCTGCTCGTCGCCGGCGGCGTCGCGACGGTGGCCGGGCTGGGAGGGCTGTCGCGCTCCGGCCGTTAACGGCCTAGGCGAGCGGCCGCCGCGCGCGCGCCGTGCAGCGCGAGCAAGGCCAGCGCCGAGAGCGCCACGATGGTCGGGCCCAGCGGCCAGTCCCGGGCGTAGGAGACGTGGAAGCCGGCCAAGGCGCTGGCGCCGCCGAAGGCGGCGGACGCGACGAGGAAGCCGGGCATGCGTCGGCAGAAGGGGCGCACGGCCAGCGGGGGGATGACCAAGGCGGCGAAGGTCAGCATCGGCCCGGTGATGAGCACGGCCATCGCCAGGGCCGTGCCCGCGATGGCGTGGAACAGCAGGTCCCAGCCCAGGACGTTTTTGCCCATGACGCGCGCCGAATCCGGGTCGAAGGCGACGAGCAGGAACTGGCGATGGAACGCGGCGAGCGCGGCCGCGAGCGCGGTGAACACCGCGAGCAGGATGTGCAGGTCGTGGGCGGTCACCGAGACGACCTCGCCGTGCAAGAGGCCGAGCAGCTCGATCTTGCCTTCGGGGTTGGCCGAGACCAGCAGGATGGACGCCGCCGCGGCGGCCGCGTACAACGCGCCGAGCCGGCTCTCCTTGAGGCCGTCGTCGCGGCGCTCTAGCCAGGCCAGCGCCGCCATCGCCGCGAAGGTGAAGGCGAGCGAGCCCAGCAAGGCGAGGAACCGGTCGCCCTCCTCGCCGGCGTGCAAGGACCAGGTGAAGCCCAGGCCGTGCAGGAAGAAGACGAACGCGATGCCCGCCGCGGACACCTGGGGCAAGGTCACGCCGAGCAGGACCATGCGCCGCACGGTGAACCACGCGCCGACGAGCGGGCAGAACAAGCCGACGGCGACCGCGCCCCACAAGGCGTGGCGCAGCAGGAAGTCGGGCGCGAGCAACGCGAAAAATCCGCTCACGGCGCCGCCTCCGTCAGGCGCCCGCCGTCCACCGTGACGACGCGGCTCGCGCGGCCGCGCAGCATGGCGTGGTGATGGGTCACGAGCAGCACGGCCAGGCCTTTCTCGCGGCTCTGGCGCGACACCAGGTCGATGATGGCGTCCTCGCTTTCCGGGTCCACGCCCGCGGTCGGCTCGTCGAGCACCAGGAGGCGGGGCTCCACGGCGAGCGCGCGCGCGATGAGCGCGCGCTGGCGCTGCCCGCCGGAGAGCGCGCTGAACGGCGCGTCCGACCGATCCCGCAGGCCCACGGCGGCCAACGCCTCGACGGACAAAGCCTCGTCGCGCGCGTCGAGGCGGGCGCTCCAGGGCTTGACCAAAGCGCGCCCGAGCCGCGCGACGTCGAGCGCGGTCATCGGGAACACCGAGTCGAGCGCGTCGCGCTGGGGCACCCAGCCCACGGCGCGGCCGAGGCCCGCGGAGCGCGCCACCGACCCCGACAGGGGCGGCAGCAGGCCGAGCAGGCCCTTGAGCAAGGTGCTTTTACCCGAGCCGTTGGGGCCGACGATGCCGAGGAAATCACCGGCGGCGACGGACAACGAGGCGCCGCGCACGACGGGTCGTCCGTCGTAGCCGAAGGCGGCGTCGTCGAGGCGCAGGAGGGGCTCGTTCATGGCGTCCGGAGGCCAAATGGTATCATGGAGCCATGGCGGTCATCGCGACGTTGTGTTACGTGCGCTCGGGGGGTAAAACCCTCATGCTGCACCGCAACAAGAAGCCCGGGGACGTGCACCGGGGCAAATACAACGGCCTGGGCGGCAAACTCGAAGCCGGCGAATCGCCCGACGAGTGCGTCCTGCGCGAGGTCCAGGAGGAGGCGGGCCTGACCTTGCTCGACGCGCGCCTGCGCGGCGTGCTCACCTTCCCGGCCTTCGCCAAAGGCGAGGACTGGCTCGTGTTCGTTTATACCGCCACGCGCTACACGGGCGAGCCCGGCGACTGCGCCGAAGGCACCTTGGAGTGGGTCAAAGACGCCGACATCGCCGCGCTCAACCTGTGGGAGGGCGACCGCGTGTTCCTGCCCTGGCTCGACGGCGAGCGTTTCTTCAGCGCGAAGTTCGTCTATCGCGAAGGCCGCCTCGTGGGCCACGACGTGTCCTTCCACGGGGCCTAACGCGCCGGGCGGCGCGCCCGGGCCCGCAGCTCCGCGATCTTCAGGCGCGCGCGGGCGTGCTCCCCGGCGTCGAGCGGGTTGGATAACACGCGCTCCCAGGTCTCCAGCGCCTTCGCGTCGTCGCCGCGGCGCTGGTACACGTTGGCCAGGATGGTCTTCATGGTCGAAGGCGTGCGCGGGTCGTCGAAGGAGCGCTCCAGCAGCTCGACCATGCGGCCGTCGTCGCCCCGGCGCTTGAAGGCCATGGCCGCGAGGTACAGCTTGAACAGCGGCTCCTCGGGCGAGAGCCGGATGGCCTCATCCAGCAGCTCCACGGCCTCGTCGGGGCGGTCCACCTCATCGAACCAGCCCAGCACGCTCGCGCCGTAAAGCCCCGCGCGGTGGAAGGACGGGTCGAGGCGCAGCACGCGCCGCGAGAGCGCGAGTACGCGGTCGTGGCGGCGGCCCGGGCGGTCGGCGAACTCGGGCAGGTTGCCCGCCATGTATTGCAGGAGCTGGACCCAGGCCAGGTCCGCGGCCACCGCGCGCAGGCCGTTGGCCGCGAGCAGGGAGTCGCGGAAGGCGAACGGCGTGGGCTCGAGGCGCGAGAGCGAGGGGCCCCGCCACGGGCGGCGCGACTCCATCGCGACCGACGCGCCCATGGCCACCGCGAGCGCCGCCGCGGCGACGTGCCAGGGTCGCATCAGAACTCCTTCTGCTCGAAGACCTGCGTCGATAAGGCCAGGCAGGCCGTGACGTAGGCCGCGGCGTAGAGGAAGGCGAGCGCGAACCACGCGGGCTCGGGCAGGCCGCCGTTCCAGGCCTCGCGCGGGGTCAGCCGGGTGAAGTCCGGGGCCGCGTGGGAGAAGGCGACGAGCGCGGTTTTCACGGGCACCGAGCCGGATTTCTCCGCGAGGAAGCGCAGCTCCGGGGCGAAATGACCGAGGATGAAGAAGAAGCCGGAGAACGCCATCGCGGCGGCCTCCGAGGTCAACGCGAGCGAGAGCAGCAGGGCCAACGCGGCCATCACCGCGACCTTGGCCAGGGCGAGGCCGAGCACGCCGAGGTAGGGCAGCAGCGGCGCGCCGCCGAAGGCTGACCAGGGCCAGCAGGTGCGCCGCGCCCATGCCCAGCATGGACAGGCCGACGGCGGCCAAGGTGCCGAGGTAGCGGCCGAGCAGGTACTGCCAGCGCGCGACGGGGTGGGTGAGGATGAGGAAGATGGCGCGCGACTCGATTTCCTGCAGCACGAGATGGACGGTCAGGAACACGGCCGACACCAGGCCCAGCCCCTCGTTGGCCGCCAGGCCGAGGTCGAGCATGAGGCGGCCGCGCTCCTCTTGGCCCAACGCCGAGGCCACGAGCCCGCCCGCGAGCAAGGCGAGCCCGAAAAGGGCGGCCGACAGCCAGACCTTGTGGCGCAGGTGCTCCTTGAACGTGTAGTCGAAGACGGCCTTGATGGTGTCCATGTCAGAGGGAGATGGGGCCCACGCCGTCGGTGCGCGTGACCGAGGATTCGAAGGCGGCCTCCAGCGCGTCGGGTTTGCCGCGCCACTCGTCTTGCGTCATCAGCTTCGCCAGGCGCCCGCCGCTGAGGATGGCGATGCGGTCGCAGACCTTCTCCACCTCGGAGATGTCGTGCGAGGAGAACAACACGGTTTTGCCTTTGCCCTTGAGCCACTGGATGAGGACGCGGACCTCCTTGATGGCCAGGGGGTCCAGGCCCGTGACGGGCTCGTCGAGGATGACGAGCTCCGGCTCGTGGATGAGGGCCTGGGCCAGGCTCGCGCGCTGGAGCATGCCTTTGGAGTATTCCGAGAGCGGGCGGTCCGCGGCTTTGCCGAGCCCGACGCGTTCGAGCATGTCGGCGACGCGGCCCTCGCGCCCGGCGGCGGGCAGGCCCGACAGCGTCGCGAACAGGCGCAGGTTCTCGCGGCCGCTGAGCGACTTGTTGAGGTAGGCGGATTCCGGGGCGTAACCCACGCGGGCCAGCGTCGCGATGTCGGGGACGCGGCGGCCGAGCACGGTGACATCGCCGGTGGTGGGCAGGTGCAGGCCCATGAGCAGCTTGATGGCCGTGGTTTTGCCCGCGCCGTTGAGGCCGAGCAGGCCGAACACCTCGCCCTGGCGCACCTCGAGGTCCAGGCCCGCCAGGCCTACGGTCTCGGTCACGCGGCCCAGGTGCGAGCGGCGGTAGGTCTTGGAGACGCCGGCGAAGGTCAGCGCGTTCATGAGAGAGAGAGGGCCAGGCCGTAGCCCGACACGAGGAGGATGGCCGTCGCGGCGAGGCGGCGGCGGCGGCCGAACAGCTCCGCGGCGTGCGGGCTCGATCAGCGCGGCGGCGCGGCGGCGCTCGAACGTGGCGTCGCCAAGCCGGCCGACGGCGAGCAGGACGCCGCCGCCGAGCGACGCGCCCAGCGCAGGCGCACGCCGGCGGCCGCCGGCGCGCGCGGCCGGGTCCACGCCGCCGTCCACGAGGTCGCGCAGGCTCGCGCGGGCCGCGGCGGCGAGCGCGGCGGCCGCGGCCGCGCGCCGCCGTCGCGCCGAGCTCACGGCCGAGCGCGACAGGCTCAGCGAGCGGCGGCCGCGCGCCGGCGCGCGGCGCGCCGGCATGAGGCCGCGCCGAGGCCGCGCGGCGATGGCCGCGTCGGCGCCGACCGAGCCACTCCGGGCCGAGGGCGAGCGTCAGCCGCGAGCACGGCGGCCAGGCCGCCGCCGCGCCGAGCGCGACGGCGAAGCCCGTCGCCCAGGCCCTCGGCCGCCATCGCGCGCGCCGCGGCGCGCGGCGTCGGCGGGCGTCGAGAAACGCGGCGCGTCCGGCGTCAGCTCGAAACGCGCTCGCTCGCGGCCGGGCACCTCGAGCACGGTGAGATAAACCTGGTCCTCGGTCTGCGCCACGCCTTCCTCGGCCAGCTCGGCGCGGTGCTCCTTGAAGAAGAACGCCTCGCCCGTCAACGTGGAGCCGGCGGGCGCGCCGGGATAAACCATGCGCAGGCGCAGCTCGCCCTGCTCGTGGGATTCCCACAGCTTCTGCGAGTGGCTCAGGTGGGCGAGCGTCCCGCGCAGCGGGGCGCCGTCCGCGGCCAGGCGCAGGTGCGCGTTCACGTAGCCCTCGATGACGCGGCGCTGCTCATCGGGCAAAGGCGCGGGCAGGCTCTCCGCCCCCAGTACCTCGGCGATCCAGATGATGGAGTCGGTGCGCAGGTCCACCACGGTGCGGCCGGGCTCCGCGCGCAAGACGGCGCGGACCGGACGGATGGGGTAGTTCATGTGCGCCGAGGCGGACGTGGCCGCCCACAGCAGCGCGGCGGTGAGCACGCACGGAAGATACCAAAATCAGCCCAGGGCGTAGTGGAGCACGAGCATGGCGGCCAGGCCCGCGCCGAAGGAGGCGAAGGACTGGCGGTCGCGCCCGGGGTGCAGGCGGGGAGGAGCTCGGCGGCGGCGATATAGACGAAGGAGCCGCCGGTGAAGCCCAGCAGGACGGCGAGCTGGGAGGGGCTCAACGCCACGGCGCCGTAGCGGCTGAGCGCGGCGCCCAGCGGGGTGGCCAGGGCCACCGCCGTCAGGCCCAGGCCGGTGCCCAGCCGCGAGTAGCCCGCCTCGCGGAACAAGGTCGTCAGCGTGAACCCGTCGGCGAACTTGTGCACGAGCATGGAGACCCCGGCCGCGGCCAGCGCGGAGGCGCTCACCACCGTCAGCGCTCCGAGGTTGAGGCCGTCGAGCAGCGAATGCAGGAACAGCGCCGCCAGCGCCATCCCGCCGAGCGCGTGCGAACGGCAGCCTTCCGCGGCCTCGTGGCACGGGTCGGACATGACCAGGTTCTCGGAGACGTAGCTGAGGATGAAGGCGGTGAGCGCCGCCCAGCCGGCCGAGACCGGGCCCAGGCGCACGGCGCTGGGCAACACGTCGGTGAAGGCGATGGCGATGAGCAGGCCGGAGCGGAACGCGAGCAGCCGGCGCAGGCCCAGGCGCGCCACGATGGAATCCGCGGCGGGCAGCAGGCCGCCGGCGCAGGTGGCGACGAGCGCGGCGAGCAGCAGGACGTTGAGCATGGTCATTTCGCGGCTTCCACGAGCGCGCGCACGTTGTGGTCGATCATGCCGAGGTAGTCCTTGGTGTCCGGGAAGGCCCCGCCCATGACGGCGACCACGGCCACCTTGGCGCCCGTGCGTTCGGCCAGCCACTTGGCCGGGCCCGGGCCGTAATGGGCCTCGCGGATGACGAGGCGCGCGCCTTCGGCCTTCATGCGCTCGGAGAGCTCGGCGAGGTGTTTGGGCGTCGGCGCGATGCCGGGTTTGGGCTCGGTCTCGCCGATCATGACGAGGCCGACGAAGTCGGCGAAATAAACCATGTCGCGGTGCTGGGACACGGCCTTCAGGCCCTTGAGCGGCGCGGCGGCCTTGCGCCAGGCTTCGAGGCGGGCGGCGAGCTCCTTCTTGAACGCGGCGGCGTTGGCGCGATAGGCGCCCGCGCCCGCGGGGTCGAGGCGCGCGAAGCCGTCGGCCAGGTTGTCGGCGATGAGCGCGCCGTTGCGCGGGTCCACGTTGTAGTGGGGGTTGCCGTGCGGGTGCTGCTCGCCTTCGGAGCGGTCGAGGGTCTTGGGCGGGTCGAGCGTGACCAGGCCGCGCGAGCAGTCGATGAAGCCCGGCGCGTCGCGCAGGATGCGCGGGTTCTGCGCCACGTCGAGCAGGGCGGGCAGGAAGGCGTGCTCCGCGTCGAGGCCGAGCGCGACCACCGCGTCCGCGCGGTTGAGCCGGGGCAGGAAGCTCGGGCGCTGGGGGATGGCGTGCAGGTCCTCGGTGCCTTTGGCCAGGCTGTCCACGTTCACGCGCTCCCCGCCCACGCGGCGCGCGAGATCGGCGAGGTCGGGCGTGGTGGCGACGACCGCGAGCTTGGCGGCGGCCGGCGTCGCGGCGAGCAGAGCGGCGAGGGCGAGGAGGGGGCTCATGTCAGCGGTCCTTGAACGTGTGCGCGTGGGTGCCGATGGAGGCGGTGTATTGCACGTAGCCGCGCACGTCGGCCTTGCCGCCGAAGTTGTCGCGCAGGCGCGAGACCTGGAAACGCACGCGCTGGAACTCGGAGAGGAAGACGTTCACGAAGGCGCCGAAGTCGGTGTTCACCTTCTTGCGCACGTCGAGGTCCTCGGCGAAGTCGCCGTAGGCGCCCGCGCCCAGGCGCGGCGTCAAGCGCGCCTCCGCGACCGTCATCGCGCCCCAGGCCGTGCGCGGGACGTTGGCGAACAAGGCGTTGCCGGCGGCGTCGTTGATGGCCGCGCCGGTCGCGTCCACGACGGCGGTGCGGCGCCGCTCGTTGTTGCGGAACACCTCGGCGGACCATAACCCTTTGCGCACGTTGTCGCCCAGGGGCTCCCAGCGCAGCGTGACGTCCGCGCCGTTGAGCAGGCGGGCCGTGTTCGGATGGTCCGTGCGAGCGCCGCCGACGTAGTAATGGCGCGGGGTCAACGCCGCGCTCGCGCCCAGGTCGAGGCCCCAGTCGTCGCCCAGCGGGGCGTAGGCGAACAAACGAGCGTTATAGGTGAAGGCCTGGAGCGGGCGGCCGTTTTTGTGGCCGTCCTGGGTCGCGGGGGTGGTCTCGTTGAGGCGGTTGTTCTCGGCCCCGAGTTTGTTGCCCACGCCCAACGAGCCCTGGAGGAAGAAGGGCGCGCGGAAAAGATGCGTGAGTTCGAGGCCGTCGGTTTTGGCCTCGCCGTTCATGAAGCGGTCGAGGGACGCCGTGCGCTCGACGAAGGGCAGCTCGTGGTCGTGGAACTTGGGCAGGCGGCCGAAGTTGGCGAAGTAGCGCCCGCCGCGCAAGGCGAGGTTGTAGGGCAGCCGCGTGGTCTGGAACGCCGCCTCCTCGACCTCGACCTCGGAGGCGCGCGCGTTGATGATGGCGTACATCCGCGCGTAGGGATCGATGGCGGCGGCGAAGTTGAGCTCCGCGCCGCGGAAATCGGCCTGTCCCTGGCCCGCGCGGGTGTGTTTGCCCACCAGGTCGAGCACGACGCCCATGGCGGGGTTGAAGGCGGCGGCCGAAGCCTGCGCGGGGCGGGAGGCGGCGAGCTCCTTCTTGACCTCGTCTCGCACCTGCTCCAGGGTGACCTGGGCGGCGGCGGGCGAAGCGGCGAGGAGGAGGAGGGAAAGCCGGACGTTCTTCATGATAATGAGAATACATTATCAGTATAGGCCGGTCAAGCGAAATGATAAGATGTTCTCATGAAGAACGTTCCGGCCCGCGACACCGCCCAGCGCCGCGCCATCCGCGCCGCGCTCGAGGCCGCCGGCCGACCGCTCGGTCGCGCTCGAGGTGCTGCAGGCCGCCAAGTCCGGCGCCCCAGGCCTGGGCATCGCCACCGTTTATCGCAACCTCAAGGCGCTCGTCGAGGCCGGCGAGGTGACGACCGTCGAGCTGCCCGGCGAGGCGCCGCGTTACGAGTTCGCGGGCAAGGAGCACCACCACCACTTCCTCTGCGGGTCCTGCGACAAGGTTTTCGAGCTCGGCGGCTGCCTGGGCGGTCTCAAGGAGCTGCTGCCGCGCGGTTTCAAGCTGGGCGCGCACGAGCTGCTCCTGCACGGGACCTGCGCGTCCTGCGCGCGCCGATGAACTGGCTGCTGTCGCTGGACCGGGCGCTGTTCCACAAGATCAACCGCGATTGGGCCGCGCCGTTCCTCGATTCGACCCTGCCGCACCTCACCGACCTCCACAAGAATCGCTTCTTCCTTTATACGGGCGCCGCCCTGGCGGCCTGGTGGGTGTGGAAGGAGCGCAAGCCCGCCCTGAAGGTCCTCGTGGTCGTGGGCCTGGCCATCGGCCTGACCGACTTCGTCAACCACCGCATCGTCAAGCCGACGTTCAACCGCTCGCGCCCGGAGAAGGCGGGGCTGATGCCCTTGCTGCGCACGCCGTCGCACGCGGGGCTGTCCTTCCCGTCCAATCACGCCGCGAACATGGGCGCCGCGGCCGCGGCGTTGTCCTACGCCTATCCCGCCTGGGCCCCGGTGTACGCGCTGGCCGCCGTGCTCGTGGCCTACAGCCGCGTCTATTGCGGCGTGCATTTCCCGGCCGACGTGATGATGGGGCTGCTTCTCGGGTTCCTCATCGGCCGCATCGTCGCCTACCTGATGCTGGGCTCCGACAACATCCCGAAAGGCAAATCGAAGAAGTCGAAGAAACGCGCCTAGAAGGAGCGGCGCGCGGATTCGGCGGGGTCGCGGGGGGGCTTCTCGTCCCAGTAGCTGTCCTTCTCGCGCAGGCCCAGCTCCAGCGGGCGCACGCCGAACAAGCGTAGGAGCACGGCGTAGGGCGTGATCACCCCGTAGTAGAGCAGGCCGCAGACGAGCCAGATGTTGATGCGCGCGAGCACGGCGACGACCTTCATCCAGGGCGTGTAAATCGGGCCGAAGAACGCGGGCCAGAAGGCGGCGAAAGCCCAGCTGACGGCGGCGGTGACGGCGAACGGCAGCGGCGACGAATCGTTTCGCCAGGCACGGAAGGCGAAGTAGAAAAGAATGGCGCCTAGGCCGATGCCGAAGCCACGGAGTGCTCGCTTCCGGGCTTCGCCCGGAAGCTCCGCGATCAATCGAGGTCGAATTTCGTCTTCCACGAATCGTCCTCTTTGATTTTAGGTTGGGCGGCTTTATCGAGCAGGAGGGACCCGAGCATGAGATGGTCCATGCCGGTGCGCATGAAGCAGGCGTAGGCCTCCTCGGGGCGGCAGACGATGGGCTCGCCGCGCACGTTGAAGGAGGTATTGACCAGCACGGGGCAGCCGGTCGCGGCGTCGAAGGCCTTGAGCAGGTCGTAGAAGGGCGCGTTGTCCTCGCGGCGCACGGTCTGCAGGCGCGCGCTGTGGTCCACGTGGGTGACCGCGGGGATGGTCGAGCGCGCGCGGTTGAGCCGTTCGATGCCGAACAGCTTCGCCTCCTCCGGCGTCTCGGCGACGCGGCGGCTCGCCTTGACGGGGGCGGTGACGAGCATGTAGGGGCTCTCCGCGTCGAAGTCGAACCAGTCGGCGGCCTTCTCGGCGAGCACGGCCGGGGCGAACGGCCTAAACGACTCGCGGTGCTTGATCTTGAGGTTCATCACCGACTGCATCTTCGGGTCGCGCGGGTCGCCCAGGATGCTGCGCGCGCCCAAGGCGCGGGGGCCGCACTCCATGCGGCCTTGGAACCAGCCGAGCACTTTGCCGTCGGCCAGCAGCGCGGCGGCGCGGCCGGCCACCGCGGCGGGCGCCAGGCGTTCGTAGGGCGCGCCGACCGACTTCAGCGAAGGCCTCGAGCTCGTCGTCGGTGTAGGACGGGCCGAGCAGCGAGCCGCGCTGGCCGTCCCGCGGGCCCGCGACGCGCGGCTTGCCGTGCGCCGCGTGCCAGGCGAACAACGCGGCGCCGAGCGCGCCGCCCGCGTCGCCGCCATGCTGGCGCGGGCGGACGATCGAAGAGGCCGGCCCGTTGTATGGCCCCGTTGCCCACGCAGTTGAGCGCGACCCCGCCCGCCAGACACAGGTTCTTGGAGCCGGTCACGGTTCGGGCGTGGCGCGCCATCTTGAGCATGACGTCCTCCGTCACGGCTTGGACGGACGCGGCCAGGTCCATGTCGCGCTGGGTCAGCCGGGATTCCGGCGAGCGCGGGGGGCCCCCGAACAACGCGTCGAACTTGGCGTTGGTCATCGTCAGGCCGGAGACGTAGTCGAAATACGTCATGTCCATGCGCAACGAGCCGTCGTCTTTCAAGTCGAGCAGCTTGTCGCGGATGAGGCCGGCGTATTTGGGCTCGCCGTAAGGCGCCAAGCCCATGACCTTGTATTCGCCGGAGTTCACCTTGAAGCCGGTGTAATACGTGAAGGCCGAGTAGAGCAGGCCCAGCGAATGGGGGAAACGCAGCTCGCGCAGCAGGTCGAGGCGGTTTGCGTCGCCTTTGCCGATGCTCGCCGTGGCCCATTCGCCGACGCCGTCCATGGTGAGCACGGCGGCTTCCTGGAACGGAGAGGGGTAGAAGGCCGAGGCGGCGTGCGACTCGTGGTGCTCGGTGAAGAGGATCTCGCCCTCGTAGCCGAGCGCGTCGCGGATGAGGCCCTTCATCCACAGCTTGCGTTTGAGCCATTGCGGCATCGCCATCGTGAACGAGCTGAGGCCGGCGGGCGCGTCGGCCAGGTAGGAGCTGAGCAGGCGCTCGAACTTGAGCAGGGGTTTGTCGTAGAACGCGACGCAGGCGAGGTCCTTGGGCGCGACGCCGCCTTCCTTCAGGCAGTAACGCACGGCCTCGAGAGGGAAACCCGCGTCGTGGCGTCGGCGGCTGAAACGCTCCTCTTGGGCGGCGGCGATGACGACGCCGTCGCGCACGAGCGCGGCGGCGCTGTCATGATAATAGGCGGAGAGGCCGAGGATGTCCACTCGGGCCTATGATAACATGGGGGGATGGAGAGTCTGAAGGAGCTGTGGGCCTATCTCAGCCGCCGCAAGGCGTTGTGGCTGGCGCCCATCATCATCGTCGTGCTCGCCTTCGGCGCGTTGCTGCTGCTCGCGCAGAGTTCCGCGGTCGCGCCCTTCGTTTACACGTTGTTCTAACCCGAGAGGGTTAGGCGCGGGTGATGCCCGCGGCGGGCGCGGGCGCCGGCTCGGCGGGGCCATGGTCGTGGCCGTCGCCGTGATGGTGGTGGCCTTCGCGGTAGCCGAGCTCGTTGATGAGCTCGATGATGCGCTGGCGGTCGCCCCGGGTCGCGCGGACCTTGTGCAGGTGATCGAGGTACAGCTGCGAGTCGAGCAGCAGCTGCAGCGGCAGCCTCGCGGCGCCGCTGCGGCTCATGCGGATGAGGTTGGCGACGCGCTCGCTGGCGTAGGCCAGGCGCTCGCCGTCCTCGCGCGGGTCGATGTAGCGCAGCCACTCGTATTGGGCCTGGAAAGCGGTGATTTCTCCTTCGATGACGCGGTCCGGGCTGAGATTTCCCGCCGCGTGGACCCTCTCGTGGTCGTGCTCGTGGATGAAGGTCGCGTAGGCGAAGCGGCGGCCGACGATGGCGGCAATGCGGCCCAGGTATTCGTTGATGTCGGTCATGCCCGGCAGGCCGCTGCCGGCCCGGTAGCGGAACAGGCCCATCTGGCCCGAGGCGAGGGCGTCGCTGTAACGCACGCGGCCCGCGTCGTAGCCGGCCGCCGACGCGGCCACCGCGTCGCGCATCTCCGGCGGAGGCGGCGCGGGCAGGTCCAGGTCGTTGACGGCCTCCGCGCCGCCGGTGATGAGGTCCTGCAGCGAGGCCTCGGCGCCGTCGCCGACGTGCTCGCGGCCGGTGTCCCATTTGCGGAAATTGCCTTCCACCCGGATGGTCGTGCGGGGGACGTTGCTGAAAAAGGCCTGGCCTTTCTCCCAGACGGCGGCGGGGGTGGCGGCGGGGTCGGCGGCCGTCTCGGCGACCTCGACGACGCGCTGGCGGAAGGCGTCCACGGTGGCGCCCGCTTCGGGCGCGTCGGCCCAGGCCCTGACGGGGGCCAGAAGCGTCAACGCTAACGCCAGGAACCTCATGGGCTTAGTATAGACGGTCGGCCACGACGGCGAGTAGGTCCGGGGGCCCATGATGAGGCGGGCCTGAGGACCCAGCCCGAATAGGTCTAAAGGCCTACTTCGACCTTGTAGGGCAAGGTCTTGTAGTGCTCCTGGAGGGATTTGACCCCCAAGGTCGCGCCTTTCATCACCGAGATGGCGTGGATGGCGGCGTTGACCGAGCGGATATT
This sequence comes from uncultured Elusimicrobia bacterium, assembly GCA_965283875.1. Taxonomy (GTDB): domain Bacteria; phylum Elusimicrobiota; class Elusimicrobia; order UBA1565; family UBA9628; genus GWA2-66-18. The sequence continues at coordinate 2,315,663 of CBDIQC010000001.1, forward strand.
GGTGATGCAGGGGATGTCGAGCTCGAGCGCGGTGCGCCGGATGGCGTAGCCGTCGGTCTGGGCGCGTTTGCCCGACGGGGTGTTGATGATGAGGCTCAGGCCCCGCTGCTTGAGCAGGTCCACGACGTCGGGTTTGCCGTCGCCGATCTTGGCCACGCGTTCGGAGGCGATGCCGTGGCGCTGGAGGAAGTCGCCGGTGTTGCGCGTCGCCACGAGGGTGAAGCCCATCTGCTTGAGCGAGCGCGAGGCCGACAGGATGTCGGCCTTGTCCGCGTCGCGCACGGACACGAACACCGCGCCGGCGGTCGGCAAGGACTGCCCGCCGGCCTCCTGGCTCTTGGCGAAGGAGCGGGGAAAATCGATGTCGATGCCCATGACCTCGCCGGTGGACTTCATCTCCGGGCCGAGCTGCGGATCGACGCCGGGGAACTTGATGAAGGGGAGCACGGCCTCCTTGGTGGAGGTGTAGGGCAGCTCGACGCCCAGGCCCTTGAGCACGGCGGCGGCGGTCTGGAGCTTCTGGCCCATCATCACCCAGGTGGCGATGCGGGCGACCGGCAGGCCCGTGGCCTTGCTGACGAAGGGCACGGTGCGCGAGGCGCGCGGGTTGGCCTCGAGGATATAAACCGCGCCGTCCTTGACCGCGTATTGGACGTTGATGAGGCCGCGCACGCCCAGGTGCAGCGCGAGCCGCCGGGTGTGGTCGGCGACCTGCGCGATGACGGCGCGCGGCAGGGAGTGCGGCGGCAAGGTGCACGCCGAGTCGCCCGAATGGATGCCGGCCTCCTCGATGTGCTCCATGATGCCGGCGATCCAGACGTCTTTGCCGTCGCACACCGCGTCCACATCGAGCTCGGCGGCGTCGGCCAGGAAGCGGTCGATGAGGATGGAGGGGTGCGAGGAGGCCTTCAGGGCGCGTTTGACGTAGTCCACGATGGAGTCGTCGTCGTAGCAGATCTCCATCGCGCGGCCGCCCAGCACGTAGGAGGGGCGCACCATCACGGGGTAGCCGATGCGGCGCGCGATCTTGAGGGCCTGGTCGGGGGTCTTGGCGATGCCGCTTTCGGGCGAGAGGATCTTGAGCTTCTTGAGCGCGGCGCCGAATAGCTTGCGGTCCTCGGCCGCGTCGATGGCCGCGGGCGGGGTGCCGATGATGGGCACGCCGGCCTTCTCGAGCTCGAGGGCGAGGTTGAGCGGGGTCTGGCCGCCGAACTGGACGATGACGCCGTCGGGCTTCTCGACATGGACGACTTCCAAGACGTCCTCGAGGGTCAGCGGCTCGAAGTAGAGGCGGTCGGAGGCGTCGTAGTCGGTGGAGACGGTCTCCGGGTTGCAGTTGAGCATCACCGAGCGCCAGCCCGAGGCGCGCAGGGCCTTGGAGGCCTGCACGCAGCAGTAGTCGAACTCGATGCCCTGGCCGATGCGGTTGGGGCCCGAGCCGAGGATGAGGACCTTCTTGGACTTGGGCTCCGGTCCGACGCCGTCGCCGGTTTCTTCGTACGTCGAATAGAAATAAGGCGTGCGCGAGGGGAACTCGCCCGCGCAGGTGTCGATGAGCTTGTAGGAGGGCCGGACCTTCAGCGCGTGGCGCTTGGCGCGGACCTTCGCCGCGGTCGTGCCGAGCTTCTTGGCGAGCTGCGCGTCGGAGAAGCCGAAGCGTTTGGCCTGGCGCATCGTCTCGGCGTCGAGCGTCTTGGGCAGCGCCTTCTCGAAGTCCACGATGTCCTTGAGCTGGTGCAGGAACCACGGGTCGATGCGCGTGAGCTCGTGGAGGGTCTCCACGGTCCAGCCGCGGTCGAGCGCCGTGCGGATGGCGTAGAGACGGCTGGAGGTGGGGGTGGCGACGCGCTGGACCAAGGTCTCGTCGTCGAGGTCGTCGAGCCCGTCGAAGCCGCGTTTGCCGCTTTCCAGGCCGCGCAGGGCCTTCTGGATGGATTCCTTGAACGTGCGGCCGACGGCCATGGCCTCGCCGACGGACTTCATAGCGGTGTCGAGGGGGAACTCGCCGAACTTCTCGGAGGCGAAGCGCGGAATCTTGGTGACGACGTAGTCGATGGCGGGCTCGAAGCAGGCGGGCGTGGCCTTGGTGATGTCGTTGGTCAGCTCGTCGAGCGCGTAGCCCACGGCGAGTTTGGCCGCGATGCGCGCGATGGGGAAACCGGTGGCCTTGGAGGCGAGCGCCGAGGAGCGCGACACGCGCGGGTTGATCTCGATGACGATGCGCCGGCCGGTCTTCGGGTTGACCGCGAACTGGATGTTGCAGCCGCCGGTCTCCACGCCGATCTCGGAGACCACGCGTTTGGCGTCGTCGCGCATCTCCTGGTACTGCTTGTCGGTGAGGGTCTGGGCCGGGGCCACCGTGATGGAGTCGCCGGTGTGCACGCCCATGGGGTCGAGGTTCTCGATGGTGCAGATGACGACGAAGTTGTCCTTGTGGTCGCGCATCACCTCGAGCTCGTATTCCTTCCAGCCGAGCACGGATTCCTCGAGGAGGACCTTCTTGACGGGGCTGGCCTCCAGCGCGCGGCGCACGCGGTCGCGCAGCTCGTCGAGGTGGTAGGCGATGCCGCCGCCGGTGCCGCCGAGGGTGAAGGAGGCGCGCACGATGACGGGGAAGCCCAGGTCGCGGGCCACGGCCTTCAGGTCGCTTTCGTCGGTGACGACGGTCGAGTGCGGGAGGTCGAGGCCGATCTTGAGCATGGCCTGCTTGAAGAGCTGGCGGTCCTCGGCCTTGCGGATGGTGTCCAGGCGCGCGCCGAGGATCTCCACGCCGTATTTCTTGAGGATGCCGCGCTCGGCGGCGGCCACGGTGAGGTTGAGCGCGGTCTGCCCGCCGAGGGTGGGCAAGATGGCGTCGGGGCGCTCGAGGGCGATGACCTTCTCGAGGAAATCGGGCGTGAGCGGCTCGATGTAGGTGTGCTCGGCGAGCTCCGGGTCCGTCATGATGGTGGCGGGGTTGGAGTTGATGAGGACGACCTCGTAGCCCTCCTCGCGCAGCGCCTTGAGGCCCTGGGTGCCGGAGTAGTCGAACTCGGGGCCCTGGCCGATGACGATGGAACCCGAGCCCACGACGAGGATCTTCTTGAGGTCGGTGCGTTTAGGCAAGGGGCTTGCCTCCCTGGGGGTAGCCTTCGAGGGCGTCGGCGACGGCGCACAAGGCGCCCATCACGGCCTCGGCCGTGTCGGGGTCCTTGAGCGCGGTGAGGTTCCAGGCCACGGCCGTCGCCTGCCCGACGAAGTCCACCTCGGGCAAACCGGCCAGGCGGTGCTGCATGGCCTCGTCGAAGACGACGGGCCCGGCGGCTTTCTCGGAGCAGCGCGCGAGCAGCCGGTCGCGGAACTCGGGCAGGATGGGCTCGACGGGGTCGGGCACGACCATGCCGGCGCGCTGGGTGACGAGGGCCTTCTCGCCGCACTCCACGCGCAGGCGCGTGGCCGCGTTGAGCTTGGCGACGGCGCGCACGCCGCCGGAGGCGAGCGCCTCGAAGCGCAGCTCGCGGCCGTTCCAGTTGCCTTCCAGCCGCGCGGGCGCGTCGGCGAACTGGAGGTTGAGGATCTTGCCGAGCGTCGGCCACTGCAGCGCGGGCGTCGCCATCTTGTGCTCGCGCCAGAAATACAGGCCGACCGGGATGACGCCGAAGCCGACGACGAGCAGCGCGGTCAGCACGAGGTCTTGGCCCCCACGTGCGCGGCCATCAGGTCGCGGAAGCGCGCGAAGAGGTAGCGGCTGTCGCGCGGGCCGGCCTGCGCCTCGGGGTGGTACTGCACCGAGAACGCGGGCAGCTCGGCGTGGGCCATGCCTTCGGAGGTGCCGTCGTTCAAGTTGACGTGCGTGGTCTTCACGGCGGCGGGCAGCGAGTCCAGGTCCACCGCGAAGCCGTGGTTCTGCGACGTGATCTCGATCTTGCCGGTGGCGAGGTCCTTGACCAGGTGGTTGGAGCCGTGGTGGCCGAACTTGAGCTTGTAGGTCTTGCCGCCGAGCGCCAGGCCGAGGAGCTGGTGGCCCAGGCAGATGCCGAACAAGGGCAGGCGCGCGGCGAGCAGCCCCTTGATGGTCTCGATGGCGTCGAGCACGGGCTCGGGGTCGCCCGGGCCGTTGGAGAGCAGGACGCCGTGCGGCTTCATCGCGAGGATGTCCGCCGCACTCGTCGAGGACGGGACCACGGTGACGCGGCAGCCCATGCCGGCGAGGCAGCGCAGGATGCCGTGTTTGACGCCGAAATCCATGACCACGACCTTGTATTCGGGGCCGCTCGCGACGAACCCTTCGTCCCACACGTAGGCCTTCTCGCAGGACACGGTTTTGGCGAGGTTCTGCCCGGCCATGGTGGGCAGGGCCTTGGCCTTGGCGAGCAGGCGTTTGGGGTCGCCGTCGAGCGTGGAGATGACGCCGCGCAGCGCGCCTTTTTCGCGCAGCAGCAAGGTGAGCCGGCGCGTGTCCACCTCTTCGATGGCGACGACGCCGTGTTTACGCAGGAACTCGCCGGCCGACTCGACGAGCTCGGGGTTGGAGGGGTTCTTGCACAGCTCGCGCACGACGAAGCCCGAGAGGCGCGGCCGGGACGACTCGTGGTCGCCGGCGGTGATGCCGTAGTTGCCGATGAGCGGGTAGGTCATCACGACGACCTGGCCCATGTAGGAAGGATCGGTGAGCACTTCCTGGTAACCCGTCATGGCGGTGTTGAAAACGAATTCCCCGCCCGTCTCTCCCGCCGCGCCGCAGGCGCGTCCCGTGAAGAGCGTCCCGTCTTCCAGCATCAGCCAGGCTTTATCGTTCATTACCCTCTCATCCGGCTGAGCCTAATTCTACGATTTTAATCGGACGTGTGTCTGTTATTCGCCGTCAACGATTGCCGTTATCTCGGGCCCCCGCGCGCCGGTGATGAGGTTGAGCCCATCGAACTAGCGCCAGCGCTAGTTCGATGGGGTTGACCCCATCGCATTGCCGGGCCGGCTCTATTCGGGCGTTCGGAGGGTCGTTTCGCGGCTAGTGCCGGAAATGGCGCATGCCCGTAAACACCATCGCCAGGCTGTGCTCGTCGGCGGCGGCGATGACCTCGGGGTCCTTGATGGAGCCGCCGGGGCTGACGATGGCGGTGGCGCCGGTGGTCGCGGCGGCGTCGATGCCGTCGCGGAAGGGGAAAAAGGCGTCGGAGGCGAGCACGAGGGCGGGCGGCACGGTGTTGTCGCGGCGCCACAACGTGAACTTCACGCTCGACATGTGCACCGAGTCCACGCGCGACATCTGGCCCGCGCCGATGCCCACGGTGCGGTCGGGGCCGGCGAGCACGATGGCGTTGGATTTGACGTGTTTGGCCGCGGTCCAGGCGAAACGCAGCGCGGCCTCCTCGTCGGGCGTGGGCGCGCGTTTGCTGACGACCTTCCAGTCGGGGCCCGCGACGGCGCGGTCCGGCTCGGTGACTAATATTTCGTCGCCGATGGAGCGGTATTGCAGCGCCCGTGTCGGGGGCCGGTCGCGCACGAGCAGGCGGACGTTCGGCTTCTTCTTCAAGAGCTCGAGCGCGTCGGGCTCGAAGGCGGGCGCGACGAGCACCTCGACGAAACGTTTGGAGAGCAACTCGGCGATGGCGCGGTTGACGGGCCGGTTGAACGCGAGCACGCCGCCGAAGGCGGAAAGCGGGTCGCAGGCCCAGGCCGCGTTGAAAGCGTCTTCGATGCTCGCGCCGATAGCCATGCCCGCGGGCGTGACGTGTTTGAACACGACGGCGGCCGGCTCCGTGAAGTCGCTGACGGCGTCCCACGTCCCGGACGCGTCGAGCAGGTTGTTGTACGAAAGCTCCTTCCCATGAAGCTGGTTGAAGGCCATGCCTTCGGGGCCGGCGTAGAGCGCGGCCTTCTGGTGCGGGTTCTCGCCGTAGCGCAGGTCCTGCACCTTGCGCAGCACCGGCCGCAGCTCGGCGGGGAAACCCTCGGCGCGGGCCTCGGCGGGTTTGGCGCCTTCGCCCCAGGCCTTGCTGATCATGCCGTCGTATTCCGCCGTGTGGCGGAACGCGGTGAGCGCCAGGCGTTTGCGGGTCTCCGGCGCCAGGCGGCCCTGGGTGGCGGCCAGCTCGGCGAGCACCGCGCCGTAGTCGCCCGGCGAGGTGAGGATGGCCACGTCTTCGAAGTTCTTGGCGGCCGCGCGGATGAGCGCCACGCCGCCGATGTCGATCTGCTCGATGACGTTCTGGTCGTAGGGCGACGGCGCGCCGGCCGCGGTTTTGGCGAAGGGGTAGAGGTTGACCACGACGAGATCGATGGGCTCGAGGCCGAACAGCTCGGCCTCCTTGGCCTGTTTGGGGTCCTTGCGGCGCAGCAGGATGGCGCCGTGCACGTGCGGGTGGAGCGTCTTCACGCGCCCGTCGAGGATTTCCGGGAAACCGGTCATGGTGTCGAGCGGCCGGATGGGCACGCCCGCGTCCTGGAGCGCCTTGGCCGTGCCGGACGTGGAAACGACCTCCACGCCCATGTCGTGCAGGCCCTTGGCGAACTCGACGACGCCGGCCTTGTCGCTCACCGAGATGAGCGCGCGGCGCACGCGTTCGGTGGACTGCGCCGGACCGCCGGTCGTGGTCACGCGCCGGCCGTCCACCTTGAGGCGGCCCTCGCAGAACAGCGAAAGGGCCTTGGCGTAGAGATAGTGCTCCTGGTAACGCACCCGGGCGGCCAACGCCTGGGGCGTGTCGCCGTCGAGCACGGGCACGGCGGCCTGCAAGACGACGGGGCCGTGGTCGTATTCCTCATCCACGAGGTGCACCGTCGCGCCGGTGACCTTGGTGCCGCCGGCGAGCACGGCCTCGTGCACCTTCATGCCGTACATGCCCTGGCCGCCGAAGGCGGGCAGCAGAGCCGGATGGACGTTGAGGATGCGGCCGGGGTAGGCCTCGAGCAGGGGCTTCTTGAGCTTGAGCATGAAGCCGGCCAGGCAGATGAGGCCGACCTTGCGTTTGCGGCATTCGGCGGCGAGGAAGGCGTTGTACTCCTCGGGCGTGGCGTGGTCGGCTTGCGGGGCGAGCAAGGTCTCGACGCCCGCGCGTTGAGCGCGCCGCAAGGCGCCGGCGCCTTCCTTGTTCGACACGACGAGGACCACCTCGCCGCGCGCGCGCCCGTCGGCGCAGGCGTCGAGCAGGGCCTGGAGGTTGGTGCCTTCTCCCGACGCGAAAACCGCGATGCGTTCCATCAGAGCAGCTCGACCTCGTGTTTGCCGGCCTTGATCTCGCCGATGAGGCGCGCCTCGGGCAAGGTCTTCTTGGCGAGCTCGAGGCTGTCGGGGCGGATGACGATGACCAGGCCGATGCCCATGTTGAAGGTGCGCCACATCTCCTTCTCGGGGACGTTGCCGCGGCGCTGGATCTCCTTGAACACCTCGGGACGTTTCCACGAATCCTTGCGGAACACGGCCTTGCGGCCGCGGGGCAGGATGCGGGGGACGTTCTCGACGAGCCCGCCGCCGGTGATGTGGGACAGGCCGAGGATTATCTGATCTTCCTTGGCGAGCGCCGCCTTCAGGCGCATCACCTCATCGACGTAGATGCGGGTGGGGGTCAGCAAGGTCTTGCTCCACTTCTTGAGGTCCTTGCCCTTGAAGCACTGGCGGATGAGGGAGTAGCCGTTGGAGTGGGGACCCGAGGACGGCAGGCCGAGGATGAGGTCGCCGGGGAAGATCTTCGAGCCGTCGATGACCTCGGAGCGTTTGACCAGGCCGACGGCGAAGCCCGCCAGGTCGTATTCGCCCTCGGGGTACATGCCCGGCATCTCCGCGGTCTCGCCGCCCAGCAGGACGCATTGGCCCTGGCGGCAGCCGTCCATGATGCCGGAGATGATCTTCTTGGAGCGTTTGAGGTCGAGTTTGCCCGTGGCGTAGTAGTCGAGGAAGATGAGCGGCTTGGCGCCGCAGCAGACGAGGTCGTTGACCGACATGGCGACCAGATCGACGCCGATGGTGTCGTGTTTGTCGAGCGCGAAGGCGAGCTTGAGCTTCGTGCCCACGCCGTCGGTGCAGGCCACGAGCTCGTGCGCCTCGGCGCCGGGCAGGTCGAGCGGGAACAGCCCCGCGAAGCCGCCGATGGCGGGCGCGCGTTTGGCGATGTGGTCCACGAGTTTGTCGGCGAGGTCGATGTTCACGCCGGATTTGCGATAGGTCAAAGTGGCGGCCATTAGCGTATCTCCTTGCGGCTACCCGGCTTGACGTAGGGGTCCCGGCCTTGCAGGCCGGGCAGTTGGCGGGGTCCCAGGCGGGGACCGAGACGGTCCAGAGCGCGGCGTGCGGCACGCCGAGGTCCGCGCGGCCCTCGGAACGGTCGATTACGGATAACGCGCCGACCGGTTCCGCGCCGCAGGCGCGGATGAGCGCGAAGACTTCTTTCGTGGATTTGCCGGTCGTCACCACGTCTTCGACGACGACCACCTTCTCTCCGCCTTTAAGCGCGAAACCGCGGCGCATCACGACCGCGCCGTCCACGCGTTCGGTGAAATAATGCCGCACGCCCAAGGCGCGCGCCACCTCGTGGCCGATCATCAGGCCGCCCATCGCGGGGGAGACCACCAGGTCGGGCTTCATGTGGCAGGCCGCGGCGAGCGCCTTGCCGAGCTGCTCGGCGGCCTGCGGGTGCGCCAGCACGAGCGCGCACTGCAGGTAGCGGTCGGAATGCAAGCCTGACGACAGCAGGAAGTGCCCTTTGAGCAGGGCGCCGTGCTCCGTGAAGAGTTTCTCGACGTTGATGCTCATGGTTTCCTCCCTACGGCATCGGAATCAACCATTTCCTCGCCATGCTCGGTCATTTCTTCACCGGCCTATCCAAGGAGTGGGTCGCGGCGGCCTTCATCTCGGTCAGGATGTCGAGCGCGGCCTTGCGCGGGTCCGGCGCGTGCGTGATGGGGCGGCCGATGACGATGAAATCGATGCCGAGCGCGGCGGCCTCGCCGGGCGTCATGACGCGGTTCTGGTCGTTGAGGTCCGCGCCGGCGGGGCGGATGCCGGGCGTGACGAACTTCATGTCGAGGTGGGGGAAGGCCTTGCGCAGCTCCTTGACCTCCAGCGGCGAGCAGATGGTCGCGTCGGCGCCCGACACCCAGCCGGTTTTGGCCAGCGTCTTGACCAAGGCGGGGATGCGCGCGGTGGGCGAGAGGAACTTCACGTCTTTGGGCCCCATGCTCGTGAGCACGGTCACGCCCCACAGCTTCGGGCGCGGGGAGACCTCGGCGGCGGCGCGCACCATGTCGGAGCCGCCCATCAGGTGCAGGGACACCGAATCCACGCCGAGGCGCTGCGCCTCGTGGACCGCGTGCGACACGGTCTGCGGGATGTCGTGCAGCTTGAGGTCGAGGAACACCTTGCCGTCGTAACGGCGCACGAGGTCCACGGCGCGTTTGCCGTGCGCCGTGAACAGCCGCAGGCCGACCTTGTACCACACGATGACGCCCTTGAGCGCCTTGAGGAGGTCCTCCTGGCGCTTGATGGTCTCGACGTCGAGGGCGACGATGACCTGCGTCATTTCTCGAACCCTCGCAGCATGCGGTTGACCGTCGCGGGGCCGCCGTAGATGAGGCCGGTGTAGAGCTGGATAAGCGTCGCGCCGGCGCGCAGGCGCTCGAGCGCGTCGGCCGCGGTCTCGATGCCGCCGACGGCGACGAGGGGCTTGGCGGTGAGGGTTTTCATCTTCTTGAGCAGCGTCAGCGCGCGGGTCTTCAGCGGCGCGCCCGACACGCCGCCGGCCTCGGCTTTCCAGCGCGCGTCGAGGCCCTCACGGGAGATGGTCGTGTTGGAGACGACGAAGCCATGTACCAACGGATCGGCCGCTTTAACCGTGGCCTCGAGGTCCTCTTCGTTGAGGTCGGGCGACAGCTTGACCAGCAGCGGCTTATGGGACGTATCAGCCTCGCGCACCGCGCCGAGGATGGCCACGAGCTCTGCCGGTCCTTGCAGCGAGCGCAAGCCCGGCGTATTGGGCGACGAGACGTTGACGACGAAGTAGTCGCCGTGCTCCTGCAGGATGCGGAAGGTGCGGGCGTATTGCGCGGGCGCCTGCGAGGCGGCGACGCCTTTGTTCAGGCCGAGATTGATTCCCAGCGGCACGGATTTCCGCGGGCGCTCGGCCAGGATGCGGGCGACTTGTCGCGCGCCCGCGGAGTTGAAGCCCATCCGGTTCAAGATGGCGCGTTCTTCGGGGATGCGGAAAAGCCGGGGGCGGGGGTTGCCGGGCTGGGGCTCGAGCGTCACCGAGCCGATTTCGATGAAGCCGAAGCCCAAGGCGGGCAGCAAAGACGCCAGGCGGCCGTCTTTGTCGAAGCCCGCGGCCAGGCCGACGGGGTTGGGGAAACGCAGGCCGAACGCCTCGACGGCGTGGTCGCGCGACGGGCGGGGGCCGGCGAGGGCCCGGAGGACGGCGGTGGCGCCGGGAACCGGGACCGCCCACTGCAGCAGTCCCGACGTTTCCTCGTGGACGCGCTCGGCGTCCAGGTTGAAGAGGAAGGGCTTGAGGGCCTCGTAAATCACGTCGCGAAAGCTATTGGACTACTTTCGCGTCGCGGGGGGCAAGCTACCGTCTAGCGGTTGTGGCCTTGGGAGCTCCAGACGCAGCCCGCGAAGGCCACGTCGTCGGTCCCGAGGATGATCTGGCCGTTGCGGTAGTGGAAGTCGAGCACCTCGCGCTCGGAGATGCCGCAGCGCAGGCGCGGCGTGACGTTGAAGCCCAGGAGGTCCTCGGCGCGGCGCTGGAGGTCGTCGAGCAGGTCGTCGCTGGGGTTCGGGCGGGCCGCGGGCGGGCCGACGCGCAGCTCGCGCTGGTCGGGCTGGAGGGCCAGGAAGAACTCGGATTGGATTTCCGCGCGGCTCCAGCGGGTGCGCTCGACGAGCGTGAGCGGGGCGTCGGGGCGCTGGAGGGTGAACACGCCGGGGCAGCCGCTGCGGGCCATCACCTCGAGCGTGAAGGCCAGGTTGTTGTCGTCGATGCCGCCGTTCTGCATGCGCACCATCTGCATGGCGTCGTGCTCGGCGCGGCGCAGCGAAGCGCATTCGCCCGCGTCGGCGCGGCCGGCGCGTTCCTCGGCGCAGCGCGCGCGCTCCTGCGTGATGGATTGGAGGACTAGGCCGGCGCAAAACAGGCGTTCGTTGCCGCGGGCCGTGACGATGCGCGCCACGTCCTCCTGGGAGAGGAGCGACGGCTCCTGGGCGTGGGCGGCCGGGCTCAGCGTCAGGGTCAGCAGGACGAAAAGGGCTTTCATCGGGGTTCTCCGTGCGGCATGAGAATAGAATGACACGGATGACGATGCCGGTCCTGCGTCGAAAGGCCCCTGGGGCAGGGTGCCGGTCGGCCCAGAAACGGGCCTTCCTATAAAACGGGGTTTTGTGCGCGGAGCGCGCGCGTCAGGCCGAGTGGACGAGGCGGCCGGCGACGAAGGTCTTGAGCGCGCGGCCCTTGAGGCGGCGCCCGGCGAACGGCGTGTTGCGGCTCTTGGAGGCGAACGGCGCCTTCAGGGTCCACGCGGCGTCGGGATCGACGAGGACGAGGTCGGCGTCGGCGCCCTTTTTAAGGGCGCCTTTGCCCGCGAGACCGAGCAACGCCGCCGGGGCCGTCGAGAGCCGCGTCACCAGGCGTTTCTTGTCGAGCACCTTTTTATGGAAGAGCTCGGTGAGGGCGACGGCCAGGCTCGCCTCCAGGCCGATGACGCCGAAAGGAGCCTGGTCCATGCCCAAGGACTTGGCCGCGCAGCCGTGCGGGGCGTGGTCGGTGGCGATGGCGTCGAGGGTGCCGTCGGCCAGGCCTTCGAGCAACGCCTCGCGGTCGGTCTTCTCGCGCAGCGGGGGGTTCATCTTCCACATCGCGTCGTAGCCCGGAATCATGGCCTCGTCGAGGGCGAAGTGGTGGGGCGCGGCCTCGGCGGAGACGGCCACGCCGCGTTTCTTGGCCAGGCGCACGGCCTCGACGGAAGCCGCGGAGGAGAGGTGCGCGAGGTGGATGCGCCCGCCGGTGAGCTCGGCCAAGGCGATGTCGCGCAGCACCTGGACGGTTTCGGCCGCGGCGGGCGAGCCTTTGAGGCCCTTGGCCAGGTTGGCGGGGCCCTCGTGCACGCAGGCGCCGTTGGAGAGCGTCAGGTCCTCGCAGTGGTCGATGACGAGCAGGCCCAGGTCCCGCGCGTGTTCGAGCGCGCGGCGCATCAGGCCCGCGTTCATCAGCGGGCGGCCGTCGTCGGAGAGCGCGGCCGCGCCGGCGGCGCGGAGCTTGGCGAACTCGGTGAGGCGCTCGCCCTTCTGGCCGAGGGTGACCGCGCCGGCGAACAACACGTTGACGACGGCGTCCTGGGCGGCCTTGGCCTTGATGAACGCGAGCTGGGAGGGGTTGTCGGTGACGGGCTCGGTGTTCGCCATGGCCAGCACCGTGGTCACGCCGCCGGCGGCGGCGGCCTTGGTGCCTGTGGCGATGGTTTCGTCGCCTTCGCGGCCGGGCTCACGGAGATGGACGTGCATGTCCACGAGGCCCGGAATGACCCACAGGCCTTTGGCGTCCGTCGTCGGCACGCCTTTGAGGGCGGGCTTCTTCGACAGGCCGGCGGCGACGTCGAGCACCTTGCCGTTCTCGATGAGGACGTCGCGCACGGCTTCAAGCTTCTGCGCCGGATCGACGACGAGGCCGCCGGTAATCAGGGTCTTGCTCACGCGGTCCTCCCGGCGTCGAGCAACGAGAGCGCCGCCATGCGCACGAGCACGCCGTTGGCGACCTGCTCGAGAATCAGAGAGCGCGCGCCGTCGGCCACTTCGGAGGCGATCTCGACGCCGCGGTTCATCGGGCCGGGGTGCAGCACCCAGGCGTCGGGTTTGGCCAGGGCGAAACGTTCGGGCGTCAGGCGGTAGGCCTCGGCGTAATCGGGCAGCGAGGACACGAAGCCTTGCTCCATGCGCTCGAGCTGCAGGCGCAGGACGTTGACCGCGTCGGCGCCTTTGAGCGCCTTCGTCAGGTCGTGCTCGATGGCCGCGAGGCCGGAGAGACCGTCGGGCACCAAGGCCGTCGGCCCGCAGAACACGACCTTCGCGCCGAGCTTCTTGAGCGCCCAGGCGTTGGAGCGCGCGACGCGCGAGTGGCGGATGTCGCCCAAGATGACGACCTTGCGGCCTTTGAGCGTGCCCCACTTCTCGCGCAGCGTGAAGGCGTCGAGGAGGGCCTGGGTCGGGTGCTCGTGCCAGCCGTCGCCGGCGTTGAGCACGCAGGCCTTCACCTTGGGGGCGAGGTCCTCGAGCACGCCGGAGCGCTCGTGACGCACGACGAAGTGCGTGACCCCGATGGCTTCGAGGTTGAGCAAGGTGTCGAGCATGGTCTCGCCTTTGGCGAGCGAGGAGCCGGCGGCCGAGAAGCTCAGCACGTCCACGCCCAGGCGCAAGGCGGCGGCTTCGAAGGAGGAGCGCGTGCGCGTCGAGGCCTCGGAGAACAGGAACGCGACGAGGCGTCCGGCGGGCAGCGGCTTCGGGGGGGACTTCTTGAATGCGGCGGCCGTATCGAGGATGAGCTCGATCTCGGCGGCGCTCAGCTCTTGCAGGCCGAGCAGGTCCTTCCTGATCCAGTCCTTGGTCACGTCGCAATGATGCTACATAATCGTGCAGGGCGCGCGGAAGGCCGCGGGGTTATCCTACGAGTAATCAGAGGAGGCAACCATGGACATCAAAACGATTGCGAGATCCGAGTCCGGAGCCGCGGGCTGGGGGTTGCTGTGGCTCCTAGGCGTGCCGATTCCCATCCTAGTCATCCTGTTCGTCGTCCGGGGCTGCACCTGAAAGTAAGCTGGGGGCCTGTCCCCCAGCTTACTTTTTCGGCAGTTCGCCGAAGGCGTATTGGGCGATCTCGGTGTCGATGAGGGTCTCCTTGTCCATCAAGGCGGCCGACATCGCGTCGAGGCGGTCGCGGTTGGCTTGGAGGCGGGCCAACACGCGTTCGTAGGACTGCTGGATGATGCGTTTGGTCGCCTCGTGGACCTGGCCGCCCACGGCTTCGCCGAAGGGCTGGCGGCCGAAGGGGTCGTTGGAATCCGCGCCGGTCTGGGGGAAACCCAGGCCTTCGTCCATGCCCAGCTGCTGGACCATGACGCGCGCGATGCGCGTGGCCTGCTGCAGGTCCGAGCCCGGGCCCGTGGACCATTCGCCGTAATACATGCGTTCGGCCACCAGACCGCCCATCGCGTGGTCGAGACGGGCCTCGAGCTGGCTCTTGGTGTAGAGATAGGAATCACCCTCGGGCGAGCCCATCTCGGCGAAACCCAGCGCCCCCGTGCCGTGCGGCACGATGGTGACCTTGTTGGTCGGCTGGCGCAGCTCGGGGTTCTCGTTGAGAAGGTTGGCCAGGACGTGGCCGGATTCGTGGCGGGCGATGCGCAGCTTGAGCTCCTCGGAGAGCTTCAGCGAGCGCTTCGGACCGATGGTGGCGCGGTCCACGCCCTCGTCGAGGTCGGCCATCGTCACCATGTCGCCGCCGCGCCGCGCCGCCAGGCGCGCCGCTTCGATGACGACGTTCTCGAGGAACGCGCCGGTCAGGCCCGCGGTGCGCCGGGCGATGTAGCGCAGGTCCGCGTCGGGGGCCAGCCGGACCTTGCGGGCGTGCAGCGCGAGGATGGCCTCGCGGCCCATGACCTCGGGGGCTCCGACGTGGATCTTGCGGTCGAAGCGGCCCGGCCGCGTGAGCGCCGGGTCGAGCGTGTCGGCGCGGTTGGTCGCGGCCACCACGATGATGCCCGTGGAGTCCGTGAAGCCGTCCATCGCCGCGAGCATCGCGTTGATGGTCTGCTCGCGCTCGTCGTTGCTGCCCATCGGGCCGCCGCTGCCGCGGGCCTTGCCCACGGCGTCGATCTCGTCGATGAAGATGACCGCGGGGCGGCTCTTCTTGGCCTGCTCGAAGAGGTCGCGCACGCGCGCCGCGCCCACGCCGACGTACATCTGGACGAAGTCGGAGCCGGACATCGAGATGAAGTTGGCGTCGGTCTCGCCGGCCAGGGCCTTGGCGAGCAAGGTCTTACCGGAGCCGGGCGGGCCTTCCAGCAGGACGCCTTTGGGCACGCGCGCGCCGAGGCGGGCGTACTGGTGCGGGTTGCGCAGGTAATCGACGATCTCCTCGACCTCGACCATGGACTCGTCGATGCCGGCGACGTCGTGGAAGCGCACGTTGGGCTTCTCGAGGTTGGACTGCGCCTTGGCCATGTCGTTGACGTTGCCGCCGCCGCCGCCCGTGCGGCCGCGCGCCATCCGGCTGAACAGCCAGACCATCAGGACGATGGGCGCGAACACGAGGAAAAGGGTCCACATCCAGGAGCCGCCGCTCTTGCGCTGCGCCTCGGCCGCCAGCCGGTTCTGCTCTTCCGCCGCCCGGGCGGAACGCTCCGCGGCGTCGGCGATGCGGTCGAGCTCCTGCAGCGTGAGGTCCTGATGGTCCTGGGGCGCGGTGACGACGGGCGCGCCGGCCGCCGGCGACGCGGCCACGGCCGCCTCGGAACGCGCGAACGGCTGGACGACCGCGGCCCGTTCGGCCGGGGCCGGGTTGCGGCCGGGGTTCAGGCCGCCGCCGAAGAGACTGATGCCCAGCAGGACCGCGAGGCCGGAGATGATGATCCACTTCCAGCGTTTGGAGGATTCGGGCGAGGCCGACGTCCGGTGCGTCGTGTTGCCGCCGCCGCGGTTCGCCGCGCTCGGCCCCGTCGGGTTCATGGACTGGGGCGCCGGCATGGCGTATTCGGGCTCCGGGCCCGGGTCCTGGCCGAGGCGGCGCAAGGCGTCGCCGGACATCAAACGCACCGACGCGTTCCAGTCCTTGTAGCCCGCCCGCAGCGCGGCGAGCAGCGCCTCGGAGGCGGGGGACGCGGCCGCGGATTCGGCGGAGATGCGGCGCAGGATCTCCCACTGGTAATACCACCACTTGTCGTGGGCGGTCTGCTTGGAGAGCTGCACGCCCGTCTTGGCGGCGGATTCGAGGAAGGCCAGGTAGGTCGGCATCGCCTTGGACAGCGGCAAGGCGCCGAGCGCGCGCAACGCGCCGATGCGGACCTCGTGGCGGCGGTCCGTCTCCTTTATGAGGTAGTCGGAGGCCAGCGCGAGCGCGGCGTCCGGGTCGGACACGACGAGTTTCTCCAGCTCGGCGACCTTGCGGGACGCGGCGACGAAGGCCTGGCGCGCGGGCTTCGCGGACGCTTCGCGCAGGTTCGAGCGCGGGGACGCGGCGAGCGGGCCGTCGGGCACCGGCGACTGCGGCGCGGGCGCGGCGACGGGGCCGTCGGCGGGCGCGGCGACGGCGTGCCGGTGACCACGCTGATCGACTTCGGCAACGCCGGCACGCAGCGCCACGGTTCGCGGCCGGCCGGCGCTGTCCATCGCGGTCGGGATGGAGGCGGGATCGAGCCGCGCACCTGCGCGGCGGCGGCCGGGGCCGGGGCGGCGGCGTCGGCCGGGGTCGCGCGGCGGCGGAGCGGGAGGGGCAAAGACGCGGCGTCGGCGGGCGCGGCGTAGCGGGCGGCGACGTTCGCGGCGGGCGCGACGAATCCGAGGGCCGACGGCGCGTCGAAGCGCGGCGCGGTCAACGAGACGGACGGGCCGGCCATCGTGGCCGACAGAGCGGACGGAGCGAGCTGGAGCGGCGCCATGGCCAGGCGGACCGCGCCCGCGCTCCCGGAAACGGCGCCCGCGGGGGCGCCCGCGCGGACCGTCCCGGCGATGGCGGCCCAGGCGGGTTGACCGGGGATGGTGAGGAGCAAGGCGAGCGCGACCGCGGCAGCGTTGATCTGGATCAATTTTCGGGGGGCCATAACGCATCATATCAACCGGATCCGGTCGGACATGCGGGACCTACGGGCCCCCGGAGGGGCGACAAGAGGCCTAGGCGGCGACGGGTCGTTCGGCCGCGCGTTGGGACAACGCCGCGTCCAGCGTGTACAGGGCCACCGCGGCCCAGATGAGGCCGAAGGCGGGCAGGCGCCCGGAGAGGGGCTCGCCGAAGGCGAGCACCGCCACGCAGAACTTCACGCTGGGGGAGGAGAACTGCAGGAAGCCGACCGTCTTCAGGTTCAAGCGGCGGGCGCCTTCGGAGAACAGCACCAAGGGCAGGGCCGTGACGATGACGCTCCCTATTAATAGAAGCGAGAGGGACGGGGCCGACGGGCCGAAGTGGCCGTGGCCGCGCAGGCCGAGGACGGATAACGCCAGCAGGCAGGGCAAGCCGAGAAGACAGGTCTCCGCGCTCACCGCGACGATGGAGTCCACCGGCTCGAGTTTGCGCAGCAGGGCGTAAAGGGAGAAGGTCGTGGCCAAGGCGAGCGAGAGCCAGGGCAGCCCGCCCACGATGCGCGCCTCGAGGAAGACGCCGGCCGCCGCGAGCGCCACGGCCAGCCCCTGGAGCAGGCGCAGGCGCTCGCGCAGCACGAGCAGGCCCAGCGCGACGTTGAGCAGCGGGTTGATGAAGTAGCCCAGGCTCGCGTCGAGCACGCGCCGGTCGGCGACCGCTTTGACGTACAGGTACCAGTTGCAGCCGATCAGCGCGGTGGTGAGAACCAGCGCGCCCAGGATCCGCGGCGTTCGCAGCGCACGGCCCAGCTCGCCGAGGCGACCGCGGGCGGCGAGCAAGGCGAGCATGGCCGCGGCCGACCACACGATGCGGTGCATCACGGTCTCCGCCGGCGGCACCGCGTCGAGCAGCCGCCAATACAACGGGCTGAGGCCCCAGATGACGAAGCCGCCCAGCGCGCAGGCGGCGGCGACGGCCTTCTCGCGCGACAGGCTCACCGGCGCAGGGCCGCGAGGCGGGCGTCGGCGGCGGCGAGCTCGCCCTCGGCGTTTGGGCCGACCACGACGTAGTGGCCCATCTTGCGGCCGGGGCGGGCGGAGGCCTTGCCGTACAGGTGGAGCGCGAGGCCGGGCACGGCGTCGAGCGTCTCCCAGCGCGGCTCGCCGCCCGACCACAGGTCGCCGAGCAGGTTGACCATCACGGCGGGGGCCTTCTGCGCGACGGGGCCCAGCGGCATGCCGCACACGGCGCGCACGTGCTGCTCGAACTGGGACGTCGCGCAGGCGCCGAGCGTGTAATGGCCGCTGTTGTGCACCCGCGGGGCGAGCTCGTTGATCAGGAGGCGGTCGTCAGGAAGCAGGAACAGCTCGACGCCCATGACGCCGACATGCCCGAGGGCCTCGACCGCTCGTCGGGCGAGGCCCTCGGCCGTTCGCGCGACGTCGGCCGGCACGCGCGCGGGCGCGATGGTCGTGTGCAGCACGCCGCCGCGGTGGACGTTTTCGGCGAGCGGGAAACAACGCGTTTCGCCGTCGCGTCCGCGCGCGATGATGACTGACAATTCTTTGATGAAAGGGACCTTTTTCTCCCAGACGCATGGTGCCTTGAGCACGTCGGCGGCCTTCGGCAGGTCGGCAGGGGAATCAACGACGCATTGGCCTTTGCCGTCATAACCGAGTCGTCGCCGCTTCACGATCGCCGGGAACGAGCCTGGTTTTTCGCCGTATTCCGTCTGCGGCAGGCCGTGTTTCTTCAGGAAATCGCGCTGCGTGAGCCGGTCCTGGATGACGCCCAGCACCGAAGGCGCCGGGTAAAGCGGCTTGAGCTTGGCGGCCGCTTCCAACACGGCGACCGGGATGTTCTCCCACTCCAAGGTGAGCACGTCGCTCGCCGCGGCCAGGCCCGCGACCGACGCCGGTTCGGTCAGGGAGGCGACGAACGGCGAGTCCACGACCGACAGGGCCGGCGCGTCTTTGTCGCTATCCAAGGCCGCCGTGCGCCAGCCCAAGGGCTTCGCCGCCTGCGCGAGGAGCCGGCCGAGCTGGCCGCCGCCGAGGATGCCCAGCGTCTTCAGAGCCGGGCCTTGAGCACCGTGCGCGTCTGCTTCGCGCGGAACGCCTCGACGCGCCGCGCGAGCGCGGGGTCCGACAAGGCGAGAATCTGCGCGGCGAGCAGTCCGGCGTTGGCCGCGCCGGCCGCGCCGATGGCCAGCGTGCCGACCGCGATGCCTTTGGGCATCTGGGCGATGGACAGCAAAGAATCGATGCCCTTGAGCGCGCGCGATTCCACGGGCACGCCGAGCACGGGCAGGCGGGTCTTGGACGCGGTCATGCCGGGCAGGTGCGCCGCGCCGCCCGCGCCCGCGATGATGACGCGCAGGCCGCGGCGCTCGGCGGTCTCGGCGTAGCGGAACAGCTTGTCGGGCGTGCGGTGGGCGGAGACCACCTCCTTCTCGTACGGCACGCCGAAGGCGGCGAGCATGTCCGCCGCGGCCTTCATCGTCTCCCAATCCGAGGTCGAGCCCATGATGACGCCCACCAACGCTTTTTTCTTCATGCGACCGCCCTCCCCATGACTTTCGCGGCGACGTCGCTGCGGCGCTGGAGCGCCGGCGCGTCCACGCGCGAGACCGCCCGGTACGCCCGCTCGCGGGCCGACGCCACGTCCGGCCCGAGCCCCACGACCGTCAACACGCGCCCGCCGGTCGCGGTCCAGCCCGCGCCGGCTTTTTTCGTGCCGGCATGGAACACGAACACGTCCTTTTCCCCGTCGAGCGCGGCCAGGCCGATGCTCGCGCCGGGCGCCGGCTTCTCCGGGTAACCCGCGGCGGCCAGCACCACGCCCACGGCCGCGCCGGGCTTCTGCGGCAGGCGGCCGGAGGGGCCGCGGCCCGTCGCGCAGGCGTGCAGCAGCTCCAGGAGGTCGGCGTCGAGCAGGGGCAGGACCTCCTGGGTCTCGGGGTCGCCGAAGCGCGCGTTGAACTCGAGCAGCTTGGGGCCGGCGGCGGTGAGCATGAAGCCGGCGTAAAGCGTGCCGCGGTAGTCCAGGCCGTCTTTTTTGAGGCCGGCCACCGCGCCGTCGAGCACGGCCTCGATCTTCTTCCAGTCGGCCGCGGCTACGGGCGCCGGCGAGTAGGCGCCCATGCCGCCGGTGTTGGGGCCCATGTCGGCGTCGAGCAGGCGTTTGTGGTCCTGGCTGGTGCGAGCGTGGACCAGCGCGCGCCGTCGAGCAAGGCGAGCACCGACACCTCGGGCCCCTCCAGCTTCTCTTCGATCACGAGCCGGCCGCCGAGCGCCTCGACGGCCGCGTCCGCCTGCGCGGCGTCGTCGCACACGATGACGCCTTTGCCGCCCGCGAGGCCGTCGGCCTTCACCGCGGCCAGCCGGCAAGGCGCGCACGGCGGCGCGCGCCTGCTCGCGCGTGTCGGCCACGCGCGAAGCGGCGGTCGGCAGGCCGTGGCGCGCCATGAAGTCCTTGGCGAAGGCCTTCGAGGATTCCAGGCGGGCGCCGGCCTTGTCCGGGCCGAACACCGGCGTGCCCGCGGCGCGGGCCGCGTCGGCGACGCCGGCGGCGAGGGGGGCTTCGGGCCCCACGACGAGCAGCTCCACGCCGTGGGCCCGGCAGAAGGCCGCGACGGCGGCGGGGTTGAGGATGTCGAGCGCGACGAGCTCGGCGTGCGCGGCGATGGCGTCGGAGCCGGGCGCGGCCCAGAGCTTGGCCAGCCGGGGGCTTTGGGCGAGCTTCCAGGCCAACGCGTGTTCGCGGCCGCCCGACCCCAGGAGGAGGACTTTCACCTCCCTGATGATATCAAGTCAGGCGAGCGGGGGCCTAGTCGTCGCGCGGTCAGTCGGAAACGTCCACGACGCGCACCACCTCGGCCAGCGAGGTGATGCCTTCCGCGGCCTTGCGCATGCCGTCGAGGAACAGGGGCTCGAAGCCTTCCTTCAACGCGGCCGTGCGCATCTCGTCGAGGGTCGCCTTGCGCAAGATGAGCTGGCGCAAGGCGGGCCCCACGGTCGCGATCTCGAACAGCAGCAGGCGGCCTTGGTAGCCGGTGCGGCGGCAGTTCTCGCAGCCGGCGCCTTTTTTGAGGTTGTTGAACAGCCCGGCGGGCACGGGCACGCCGGCGCGGCGGGCGCGGTCCTCGAGGTCGGCGATCTCCTCGGGCGTGGGCTGGTGGGCGACGGCGCAATCGGGGCAGACGCGGCGGGCCAGGCGCTGGGCGAACACGGCCGTCAGCGCCGAGGCGATGAGGAACGGCTCCAGGCCCATGTCCACCATGCGGGTGATGGCGCCGAGCGCGGACACGGTGTGGAGCGTGGTGAAGACCATGTGGCCGGTGAGCGAGGCGCTCATCGCGATCTCGGCGGTCTCGAGGTCGCGGATCTCGCCGACCATGATGATGTTGGGGTCCTGGCGCAGGATGGCGCGCAGGCCTTCGGCGAAGCCGAACCCGGATTTGGGATGGATCATGCCCTGGGAGATGCCGGGCACCTTCTTCTCGATGGGGTCCTCGAGCGTCACGATGTTGCGCGAGGGGTCGTTGAGCGTCTGCAGCGCGGTGTAAAGCGTGGTGGATTTCCCCGAGCCCGTCGGCCCCGTGACGATGATCATGCCCTGCGGGCGGATGATGAGGGAGCGGATGAGCTCGACGGAGCGGGGAAGCAGGCCCAGCTCGCCGAGCGCCGGCACCTTGCTCGAGCGCGGGATGAGCCGCAGCACGGCCTTGTCGCCGTGCGGGGTGGGGAAGGTGGACAGGCGCAGGTCGGCCTCCATGCCCTCCACGTTGACCTGCATGCGGCCGTCTTCGGGCTTGCCCGTGCCCACGCCTTTTTCCGGGTCGAGCCCGCAGCTCACGCGGATCTGGGAGACGATGCGCATGTGCAGGCTGTGCGGGGCCTGCATCACCTCCTCGAGCACGCCGTCGAGGCGGAAACGCACGCGCAGGTGCTGCTCCAGCGGCTCGAGGTGGATGTCGGAGGCCTTCATCTTCACGGCCGAACGCAAAACCAGCGACACGACGTCGAGCACCATCTTCTCGGCTTCGGGGTCGGTTTTGCCGCCGCCGCCGAACAGGCCCGCCTTGGGCGCGACCTGCTGGTGTTTGGCGACCACGTCGAGAAAGGCCTTCTGCAGCGCGAGTTTGAGCAACGGCGGTTCGGCCGGCTTGGGCGGCTCGACGGGTTTGACGGCCTCGACCGGCTTGGGCGTCGGCGGAGGAGGCGGAGGCGGAGGAGGCGGCGGCGGGGGAGGCGGCGGCTTGGCCACGGCCTCGAGCGTGCCCGAGTCGGGGCGCAGCAGGTCCTCGTACACCATACGCGGCGGGGGCGCGGTCACGTCGGGTTTGCCCGGGTCGCCGCGGCCGGGCAGGTTCACCTCGACGGGCGTGACCTGCGGGGTGTTGCCGTTCACGCGCGGCTTGAGCGCGTCGTAGAGGTAACGTTCGACGCCGGGGCGGGCGATTTTTTCGACCTTCGCCCAGGACACATAGAGGGTTTTATCGCGGTAAGGCTGGATGTCGGGAGAGACGCGCCGCTCCTTCATCGCCTCGCGCAGGCTCCCGGAGCCCACGCACACCGGGACGGGAGGCGCGCCGCCCTGCCAGACGACGAAAACGCCCTCCAAACCGTCGAAGTGTTTATCGTCGAGATCGACCGCGTAGAACTCGCCCCAGGCGTCGCCCTGGCAACGGTTCCAGAACAAAGGCATAGCCGGCATAACTCTTTAAATGTAACCGGGAACCGTTAAGTCCGCAAGTCCCCATTGTTACAAGTTGACGAAGGGGTCAGGCACCAAGTTGACGAAAAAGGAGGGAACTTTCTGGGGGTCTCAATCGTATGTAGAGTGATGCCACGCATGCCTCGTCACCATAGCCCAGAAACAATCTATCACGCGATGTCGCGTGGGGTGGAGCGGCGCGTTATCTTCACCAACGATGGAGACTATCACGCGTTCATAGAGCACGTGGCTGCTGCTTGTAAAGCCGATTCTGCAAGCCTTTTCGCGCACTGCTTGATGCCGAATCATTTTCACCTGCTCATCGCGGTGAATCAGACGCCGCTTGCCGTCACCATGCAGAAGGCGCTGACCCGGTACGCGTTACGCTTTAACCGTAAGCAACAGCGCGTCGGACATCTATTCCAGTCGCGATATACCTCGCTCCCGTGTCTGGATCTGGGGTATCTGCTACAGCTGTTCTGCTATATCCCGATGAACCCGGTGCGCGCGAAACTAGTGGCGCGGCCAGGCCAGTGGCGCTGGTCGAGTCACATGGAATTTGTCGAAGGACCTGCCCGACATCTATCGCTGGAACGCTTGGAGGCTGTGGCGGGGATGACGGCTGCGGAGCTTCGGGAGCTATATCTTCAGCGTATCGATGTGAGCGGCGATTCCGCGCCGGGAACGAAGCAGACGTTGGCGGAAATTGTAGCGCGCGCCGCTGAAACGGCCGGAATTCCTGTGAACGAACTTAGGAATGGGAAGCGCGGAAATCTCTACACGCAGGCAAGGTGTAATGCTGTGCGGTGGGCTAGTGAGGCTGGGTACTCAGACGTCGAGTTAGCCGCGGCGCTGGGGTGCGTGAAATCGGCTATTTCGCAGCTAAGGCGCCGGTTTCGTCAACTTGGTGCCTGACCCCTTCGTCAACTATTTGACGGCTTCGGAGACTTGGTAGTCGGGGATGGGGGTGGGGTAGCGGCGGGTGAAGCAGGCGGTGCACCAGCCGGACTCGTCGCCTTTGCCGGCGGCGCGCAGCATGCCGGGCAGGCTCAGGTGGTAGAGGCTGTCCACGCCGAGGTAACGTTTGATCTCCTCGGGGGACTTCACGTTGGCGATGAGCTCGCTGCCGCGCGGGGTGTCGATGCCGTAATAACAAGGCGAGACGATGGGCGGCGACGAGATGGCCATGTGGATCTCGCGGGCGCCGGCCTCGCGCAGGCTCTTGCAGATGCGTTTGGAGGTCGTGCCGCGCACGATGGAGTCGTCCACGAGCACGACGCGTTTGCCGCGCAGCACCTCGGGCACGGGCGCGAGCTTGAGCATGGCGGCCTTCTCGCGCAGCTCCTGGGTGGGCTTGATGAAGGTGCGGCTGACGTAGTGCGAGCGCATCAGGCCCAGCTCGAAGGGGATGCCGCTCTCGTCGGAGAAGCCCAGGGCGGCGGGTATTCCGGAGTCGGGCACGGGCACGACGATGTCGGCCTTCAGGCCGTCCATCTCGCGGGCGAGCGCGCGGCCCAAGTCGCGGCGCACGGCCTGCACGCCGCGGCCGAACAGCAGGGAGTCGGGCCGGGCGAAATACACGGATTCGAACACGCAGCGCGCGGCCTGCGGCGCGGGGCCGAAGGGTTTGAGCGTCTTGAGCGTCGAGCCTTCGACGATGGCCATCTCGCCGGGCTCGAGCTCGCGGACGAACTCGGCGCCGATGAGGTTGAGCGAGGTGGTCTCGGAGGCGAACACGTGCGCGGAGCCCAGGCGGCCGATGACGAGCGGGCGGAAGCCGTAGGGGTCGCGCACCGCGATGAGCTTCTCGGGCGTCAGGAAGAGGAGGGAGTAGGCGCCTTCGAGCTGGCGCAGGCTCGCGATGACGGCGTCCTCGACGGCGCCCTCCTGGCGGGCGACGAGGTGGACGATGACCTCGGAATCGGTGGTGGACTGGAAGATGGCGCCGCGGCGCTCGAGTTTGGCCTTGAGCTGCAGCGCGTTGGTGAGGTTGCCGTTGTGGCCGATGGCCATCGCGCCGTGCCCGGTCTTGAAGACGAGCGGCTGGGCGTTTTTGAGGTGGCTGGCGCCCGTCGTGGCGTAACGCACGTGCCCGATGGCGACGCGGCCGGGAAGGCCGGGCACGCCGTCGGCGAAGACCTCGGACACCAGGCCCATGCCGATCTTGGCGTGGAGCTCGCCTTTATCCACGGTGACCATGCCCGCGGATTCCTGCCCGCGATGCTGCAGGGCGAAGAGGCCGAGCTGGGTGAGCTCGGCGGCGTCAGGCCGGCCGGCGACGGCGAAGATGCCGCACATGCCCTTACAGTATAACTTCTAGACGCGCCGCGCTATTCCGAGAGGAAGGCATGGACCTGCGGGCCGCCGGCGCCTCCGCGCCCGCCTTCCGTCTCGAGGAAGGCCATCTGGGTCAGGTCGGAGAGTCGCTGGTAGGACATGGGCGTGAGCGCCGAGGCGATGTTGCCGCCGCCCGCGTTGGCGGGAAGCACGGTGAACTCCGCGCCGGTGATGTTGCCGACGAGGTCGCGCGCGACGATGCGGTAGCGCCCGGGCTCGGAGGGGGCGGTCACCTCGCGCGCGGCGTCGGGGAACGTGCCGGGCTGGGCCAGCCACTCGCTGACCTTGACCTGGGCCTTGCCCGTCGCGTCCACGGTCCACAGGCGGACGTGGGCGAGGCCGAGGTTGTCGGTGTCGCGGACCTGGTAACGCACGGGCGTGGAGAGCACCGCGAGGATGGCCGGAGGGGTGTCGTCGTTGACGAGGCGCATCAGCCACTGGTAGGGCGACACCGTGGCGCCGTAGCGCTGCGTGAACTCAGGATACGCGTGGCCGCGCGATCCGTCGAAGACGCCGCCGGGGTCGGTGTGGCTGCCGATGCGATGATTCGGATCCTCGGTCGCCGAGTCCACGACCTCGTGCGTGCGGATGTGCGCGAGGTCGCGCGGCACGCGCGCCTCGCGGTGGATGGCGCGGATGAGGGTGGCCATCGAGGCGTACATGGGCCAGTAGTTGGAGGGGGACCAGTCTTCGGTCCAGAATGTCTCCTCATCGGTGGGGTTGGGCTTGCGGATGAGGCGGCCGCGGCGGTCGCGGATCAGCGGGGGCAGGTGGCCGGACTCGGTCTCGATGCCGACCGAGCGCGCCCTGACCGCGTCGTTGCGGACGTGGCTGGCGATGTTGTCGATCTCGACCATCTGGTAGATGCGGCCGTTGCGGCAGATCATGAAGTGGGCGGCCTGGCGCACGCTCAGCAGGTGGTTGACCGTGCCTTCGCAGGCGCCGGCGCCCAGCGAGGCGTGCAGCACGATCTCGGAGATCTGGCCCTGGTTGACGCGGTCGGCTTCGATGACGCCGCTGTTGGCCGGGACGGTGCGGCGGCGGCGCCCGCGGCCGATGGTCACGCGCAGGCGTTCGGGGCGCGAGACGAGCTCGCTGTATTCGAAATTGACGAGGTTCTCCACCGTCTCCACGGGCTGCTCGGCGGTGCCGGAGACGGCGCCGCCCGGGGCCGGGGCGCCCGCGGGCTCGTCGAGCTGCGCGAGCGGCGCGCTCATCGGCGTGCCGAGGGCGGCGGAGCCGGACTCCAGGAGCCCGGCGATGCGTTCGTTGGGCGAGGAGTGGGCGGAGGCGGCGACGGCGCAAGACAGCAACGCGACGGCGTGCAGAGACGTCTTGAGGGGAAGGTGTCTCATGTCCGCAGGATAACTACTCTGGCGGCCCGGAACAAGACCTTTGTGCCTAGGACCCAGGGTGCCAAAGGGCCTAGGCGTTTTAAGGCTGGTAGCCGGCGGCGCGCAGGGCCTCGCGCAGGCGGTCATCGAGGGACGGCGCTCCCGGCGCGGCGCCGTCCAGGCGCCACAACGAGGCGGCGGCGCCGTCGGGCGCGACGCCCACGGGGACGCGGGCCGGGTCCTCGCCGCCCGGGGCGAGCGTCGCGGGGAGCGTTCCGGGCCTTCCGCCGAGGCGGAAGCGGTCGGCGTCGAGCGGGCGTCCGTTGAGCCGGATCGCGACGCGCAACGTCGCGGTGCTCGCGGAGCGGTCGAAGGCGAGCCAGTCCTCGTCCCCGTCGCCGTCCGAGACGAACGCGGCGCTCACGGTCCGCCCGCGGCGGGAGAAGCGGTCGCCGCGTTCGGTGAAATACGCCGCGGCGTAGCCGGCGGGCGCGTCGCTTTCCACCGTCACCGCGAAGCGGTCGCCGCGCCGCCCGCGCAGGAGCAGGCGATAGCCGAGGCCGTGCCGGAGGTAGAACGCGCGCAGGCGCGCGGCCGGGGCGGCCGCGCGCGCGGCGTCGCGGGAGAGGTCCTTCGCCTCCCGGGGGTCCGCCGCGAGGTCGTAGAGCTCCTCGGCGCCGTCGCGGTAGCGGATGTATTTGAGCCCGTCCGCGCGGAGCATCTGCCACTCGTCGGTCTCCGCGAGCACGGGGCGGGCCGGCGCGGTCGAGCCCGCGACGAGCGGCAGCAGGCTTTCGCCGTGCAGCCCTTCCGGGACGGCGAGGCCGAGCGCGTCGAGCACGGTCGGCACGATGTCGGCCGAACGCGCGGGCGCGTTCACCCGCGCGCCCGCGCCGCGCCCATCGGGAAAACGCAGGACCAGCGGCACGCGCAGCTGGCTTTCGTAGGGCGGATAGCCGTGCCCCACGCGCGGCGCGCGCAAGTTCCTCTCGCACAACGCCTCGCCGTGGTCGGAGGTCACGACGACCAAGGTGTCGCGGTCGCGGCCCGCGCGCGCGAGCGCGTCGAGCAGCGCGCCGAGCTCGTCGTCGAGGCAGCGCGCCGCGTGGGCGTAACGCGCCTTGAGCCTTCCGCAGGCGCGTTCGTCGGCCCCGGCGGCGGCGAGATCGTCGATGGCGAAGTCGAGGCGCGGCGGGCACCTCCGCCCGGCCTCGCCGCGCAGGTCCACCGCGAGGTAGCGGTGCGCGACGAAGGTGTGCACGAAGAGGAAGAAGTGGCGCTCGTCGGCTTCCTCGAGCAGCCAGCGGGCGGCGTCGCCGAGCGTGGACTCGCGCAGGTCCTCGCCCGCGGTCCCGTCGAGGCGGCCGGCGCGGTAGTCGTCGAAGCCGCGCGCGAAGCCCCAGCGCGCGTCGAGCACCGGTCCGAAATAGAAGCCGGCCGTGCGTCGCCCGCTGTCGCGCAGGCGCTGCGCGAGCGTCAAGACGTCGGGCGACAGGGCGCGCAAGTCGAAGCCGACCTCGGGTCGGGGCTTGCGCGGGCTCGTCCCGCCCGCGCCGTGGCCCGACGGCAGCAGGCCCGTGAGCATGGTCGCGTGCGACGGCACGCTCCAGGTGGCCGCGGCGCTGGCGTCGGAGAAGCTCGTGCCGGCGCGCTCCAGCGCGTCGAGCGCCGGCATGGCCGCGCCGCCGCGGTCGGCGCGCAAGGTGTCGAGGGAGACGAGGAGGACGTTGTCGCGGCGGCTCGGCCGCGGCGGCGACGGCCGCGAGCAGCAACGCGCCGGCAAGACGCAGCGGGCGGGGCACGAGGGGATGTTAACACTTCCGGGCCGCGGCCCCGCCATTGACTCCCCGGAGCGGAATCCATACGCTAGCGCCATGAGCCGTCGGGCGTCGGCCGCGTTCCTCGTCGTGTTCGCCGCGTCGCTGGCGTTCGTTTACGGCCCGCTGCTGGGGCGCGAGGCGGTGTTCGACGACGTGGGGCTGTTCTACCACCTGTGGGTCGGGCGCGGCCTCGCGTGGAGCGAGTCCTTCGGGCTCGTCCTCGCGCGCTGCGCCGAACCGGTATTCTTCCGGCCCCTGCTCGCGCCCGTGTTCTGGCTGGCCTACCGCCTCGTGGGCGACGACCCGTTTTATTACCGCCTCGCCATGCTCGCCGCCGTCGGGCTGTCGTCGGTGCTCGTCGGCCGCGTGGCGCTCCGCTTGGGCGGCGGGGCGGCCGCGTCGCGCCTGGCCGCGCTGCTCTACGCCTTCTCCTGGGTCCAGTGGTCGAGCCTGGTCTTCGTGGCGGGGCTGGGGCAAAGCCTGTCCGACGTCCTGTTCTGGGCGGCCTTGCTGCTGTATCTGCGCCCCGAGAACCCGCGGCCCGGCCTCGCGCTGGCTGTGGCGACGGCGGCCCTTCTATTAAAGGAGCACGCCGTCGTCTGGCCGCTGTTCGCCTGGGCCGCGCTGGACGCTCCGGCGCGCGCGCGCGCCAAGCGCGCGCGTCACGGCTGGTACGCCGCGGCCTGGGCCGCGGGTTACCTGCTGCTGCGCGCGGCGTGGACGGGGCGCGACTTCCTCTCGGGCGCCTACGTCCCGCGGTTCGACCCGGCCGTGGCGCTGGCCGGCGCGGCGTCGGTGCTCGCGAGCCTGGCGGCGTCCTGGGCCGCGCTGCCGGCGACGGCGCCGGGCGTCTTCGAGTTGTTCGTCGCGGCGGCGCTCGGCGCCGCGGCCGCCGCCTGCCTGCGCGTCGGAGCCGGTTCGAGAAGGCGCGCGCGGGCGTCGCCGCGCGGTTCCTGCTCACGGGGCTCGTCGCCGGCCTGCTGCCCTACGCCGCGTTTCCCGACGCGTTGACGCCGGAAAGCGTGAGCCGCTTCACCTTGAGCTGGGGGGCCTGCGCGGCCGCCTTCGGCGCGTGGGGAGGCCGCGCGGCCGTCCGCGCCCCGGCCGCGGCCGTGCTCGCCGCGGGCGCGCTGTTGTTCGCGCGCGCCGCGACCGCGCTGCGTCGGCCCGACACGGCCCGGCCCGAGTTCCGTCTCGCCGACGCGCAGGACGAGGCGCGCTGGACGCGCGCGGCTTTCGTCCCGCTGGCCGCGGCGGCGAAAGAGGGGGACCTCGTGGTGCTCGCCGGCTTCGACCCCGTGTTCCGCGCGGCGCGGCGCCTGCGCATGGACGCGGCGCGGCCGATCCTGACGCTGGAGGCCGAGGAAGCCGCGCCGCCGGCGGGGCGGACCTGGCGGGTCACACGGCGCGAGGGGCCCGGCGGGCCGTGCCTGGACGTGCGGCCGCCGGACGGGCCGGCCGTCACGGAGTGCCGTCAGGGCAGGTAGGGGAACTTCTTGAACCGCAGGAACAGGCCGGCCTCGAAACGCGTGCCCTGCTGGGCCATGAAACGTTTGCCGCCCGTCGTCACTGCGGCGTAGAGGCTGTCCGATTCCCGCGGCAGCGCCGACTCGACGTAGAGGAACAGGTTGTTCTGGTCGCGGCCGGGCGCGAAGAAGTTGGAGTTCGGCGGGTGCACGGCGAGACGGCTGCGGTCGTAGTAGAAGTAGCCGGGCCGCACCGAGAGCCAGCGGCCGAACGGCTTGGCCTCCACGGAGAACGCGACCTCCGGGAACAGGTCCTGGTCGGCCTGGTAACGCACGTAGGCGCGCGGGATGAGCCGCCCCGACAGCAGCGGCGTCTCCTGCTCGAGGAACCAGGCCGAGTCGCGGCTGTCCACGCCTTTGACGCGCGTGTCGTGCCCGTCCACGCCCACCCGGGTCTTGCCGATGACGGAGCGGCGGTCCACCCAGGCGCGAACGTAGTTCCAGCGCTCCCGCAGGCCTTCGATCTTGTAGGTCACCTCGTGCGTCTGGTCGGTGCGCAGGTTGCCCGCCAGCGCGCCGAGCTTCCAGTCCGGGCCGGCTTCGAGGTCCAGCCGCGCGCCCGCCAGCGCGCCGACCTGCATACTCACCAGCGGCAGCTGGAAGGTGGGCAGGTCCAGGCCGATGACGCCGGCCTGCGCGGCGAGTTTCGCCCCGTCATGGCGGAAATAGCCGTCGAGGTAGAGGCGGTTGAAGTTGAACACCGGCTCGGCGGCCACCGTGCCGGCGCCGGTCGCGGCGAAGCCCTTGATGTAGCGGCGCGTATCGAAGGTGGCGAAGCGGCTCTGCAGCGCCAGGCCGTAGTCGTCGGCGGCCAGCGCCGTGGCGCGGGCGCCGATGAAGTAGAGGTATTCGAAGGCCTCGCGCCGCAAGGACGGCTGCCACAGGTAACGCGCCGCGATGGCGCCGTCGAAATGCAGCGGCGGCGGGGCGGCGGCCGCCGCGTCCGTCGCCGACGGCCCGACCGTCAGCCCGGCGAGGAGGAGCGCCTGTAAGCTTCGTCGCATCGGTATATCATGCCGACTCCGGAAGCCCGGCGCAAGCGCGGCGCGTCAGCGCGCGTGCACGACGGCGTTGCGGAACATCTCGAGGCCGACCGCGGCCTTGCGGTAGGTCTGGCGCGTCCAGTTGGGGTGGTGCTGGACGGCGATGAAACGCTCGGGGTGGGGCATGAGGCCGAGCACGTTGCCCTCGGGGTTGGACAGGCCCGCGATGTTGAAGATGGAGCCGTTGGGGTTGTGCGGGTAACCCATGAGTTTGCCGTCCTCGGTCACGTATTGAAGGGCGATGGACTTGGTCTTCTTGAGGTCCTCGAGGTGGCGCGGGCTCTTGAGCACGAGTTTGCCCTCGCCGTGGGCGACCGGGAGTTCGATCATCTCGGGCAGGCCTTTGAAGAACAGGCAGGAGGACTGCGTGTTGAGGCGCAGGTGCACCCAGCGCGCCTCGAACTTGCCGGAATCGTTGAAGGTGAAGCTGGCGTTCTGGTCGCAGGCGTTGGAATGCGGCAGGATGCCGGCCTTGACCAGGACCTGGAAGCCGTTGCAGATGCCGATGACCGGGCGGCCCAGGCGCACGAACTGGCGCAGGTCGGTCAAGGTGTGGCGCACCTGGTTGGCGAGCACGCGGCCCGCGCCCACGTCGTCGCCGTAGGAGAAGCCGCCGGGGATGCAGAACACCCCGTAGTCCATGAGCTTCTTCTTGCCGGACTTCAGCTCGGAGATGTGGACGATATCCGGCTTGCCGCCGACGGCGGCGAAGGCGTTGGCGGTCTCGAGCTCGCAGTTGGTGCCGGCCGAGCGCAGGACGAGGACCTTGGGGCTTTTCATGAGTCGAGCAGCCCCGGCAGGGTCTTCTGCCACGCTTCCTTCAATTCCTTGAGCGACTCCTCGAGCAGCACGGCGCCGTCGAGGCCGACGACCTTCAAGATGGGATTGGCCATGGTCGAGCCCAGGCGGCGCACGGGCGCGGACTTGGCGCCCTTGCCGAAGTGGCGCAGGAAGGCCGACTCGTCCTCGGGGCGGACCTCGACGAGGATGCGGCTGGGGCTCTCGCTGAAGAGCAGGACGTCGTGGGTGTAGATGCGCGGGTCGCGCGGCAGCTCGTCGAGGTCGAGCAGGCAGCCGAACTCGCCGGTGAAGCCCATCTCGGCGGCGGCGAGCGCCAGGCCGCCCTCGGAGAGGTCGTGCGCGGACTGCACCAGGCCGCGGTTGATGGCGGCGTGCAGGGACTTGAAGCCGTCGAGCGACGCGGCGGGGGACGTCACCTTCGGCACCTCGCCGCCGGTGCGGCCGAGCACCTTGTGGTACAGCGAGCCGCCGAGCTCGTCGTTGGTGCGGCCGATGATGTAAAGCGCGTTGCCCGGGCCCTTGAAGTCCATGGTGATCGCCTTGGTCGTGTCGGGCACGGGGGCGATGGCGGAGACGAGCAAGGTGCCGGGGATGGGCAGGTCCTTGCCCTTCTCGTCCTTGGACTGGTTGTACATCGAGTCCTTGCCGGAGATGAAGGGCGCGCCGAAGCCCTTGGACGCGTCGCGGCAGCCCTCGGCCGCGCGCACGAGCGCGCCGAGCTGTTTGGGGTCCTCGGGGCTGGCCCAGCAGAAGTTGTCGAGCAGCGCGGCGCGGCCCGGGTGCGGCGCCGGCGATGGCGCGGCCCAGGGCCTCGTCGGCGCAGGCCATCGCCATCCAGTAGGGGTCCAGGCGGCCGTATTCGGGGTTCATGCCGTGCGCCACCGAGAAGCCCATGAGGTCCTTGGTGTCGCCCGTGGCCGCGTGCGGCCAGATGACGCACGCGTCGCCGGGGCCGTCGTGGCGCACGCCCTGCAGCGGCTTGATGACGGTGCCGCCCTGCACCTCGTGGTCGTACTGGCGGATGACCCACTCGCGCGAGCACACGTTGATGTGGCCGACCATCTTGCGCAGCGCTTCCGACAGCTTGAGCGTCGTCCCGCCGGCGGGTTTGGCGGACGCGGGCGCGGACCAGACGGCGTCGCGCTGCGCGCGCGGCAGGCCTTTGTGGAGGAACTTCATGTCGAGGTCCACCACGACGCGCTCGTGATGCGTCACGAGCAGGCGGCCGCTCTTGGTGAACTCGCCGAGCACCGCGAGGCCGCAGCCTTCGGCGGCGAACACGGCCTCCAGGGCCTTGAGGCTCTTGGGCGGCACGGCGAGGACCATGCGCTCCTGCGACTCGGACAGCCAGATTTCCCAGCTGTCGAGATCCGACGCCTTCAAGGGCGCGTCTTCCAGCCTGACGTGGGCGCCGCATTTGGCGCCGAGCTCGCCGATGGCCGAGGAGAAGCCGCCCGCGCCGCAGTCGGTGACCGAGCGGTACAGGCGGCGGTCGCGCGCGGCGAGCAAGGCGTCCAAGACGCGTTTTTCCTGGATGGCGTGGCCGATCTGGACCGCGGAGGAGGGCGCGTCGGCGCCGAGCTCGGCCGAGGAGAAGGTGGCGCCGTGCAGGCCGTCGCGGCCGGTGCGGCCGCCGACCGACACGATGAGGTCGCCGGGTTTGACCTCCTTCTTAACGGCCCACTGCGGCAGGACGCCCACGGTGCCGCAGAACACGAGAGGGTTGAGGCGGTAGTCGTCGTCGAACCACAGGCCGCCGCCGGCCGTCGGGATGCCCATGCGGTTGCCGTAGTCGCGCACGCCGGCGATGACGCCGCGCAAGGTGCGCGCCGGGTGGTGCGCGCCTTCGGGCATGGCGCCGGCGTAATCGGGGCGGCCGACGCAGAACACGTCGGTGTTGAGCACGGGTTTGGCGCCCAGGCCGCAGCCCAGGACGTCGCGCACGACGCCGCCGACGCCGGTGGCCGAGCCGCCGTA
Source organism: uncultured Elusimicrobia bacterium (assembly GCA_965283875.1). Classification (GTDB taxonomy): domain Bacteria; phylum Elusimicrobiota; class Elusimicrobia; order UBA1565; family UBA9628; genus GWA2-66-18. Next base: position 2,348,967 of record CBDIQC010000001.1, read on the forward strand.
GGGCTCGAGCGCGGAGGGGTGGTTGTGGGTCTCGGCCTTGAAGGCGAGCGCCCACTTCTTGCCGAAGGCCACGACGCCGGCGTTGTCCTCGAACAGCGAGAGGCACCAGCTCTTCTTGACGGCTTCGGTCGCCGCGACGATGGTCTCGGCGAAGAGGTTCTTGATGAGCCGGGTCTTCTTGCCCTCGGTGAAGCGGATGGGGCTCGTGAAGGTCTTGTGTTTGCAGTGCTCCGACCAGGTCTGGGCGATGGTCTCGACCTCGGCCAAGGTCGGCTCGCGGCGCAGGGACTTGAAGTGCGCCTGGATGGCGGACCACTCGAGGTCCGAGAGGGACAGGTGGCGCTCGGCGCCGAGCGCGCGCAGGCCCTTGGCGTCCTTGCCCAGGATGGCGAAGGCGTCGGGCGCGGCGTCGAGGGGAGCGGTCGTGCTCATGGATGGGACTCGCTAACCACCACGCGGTGGATGAGGGGATTGGCCAGGGACTTCGCCACGGCCTTCTCGATCTGGAGCTTGGTGGAGCGGCCGTTGAGGCGATAAACCATGGCGCAGCGCGCGCCGTCGGGCTTGGGCAGGCCCATCTCGCCGAAGGCCTCGCGCACGGTCTCCCCGACGGGGTCGGTGACGGTGGGCTTGAGCCACACCTCGACGCGCCAGAAGTTCATGCCGTTGAGAGGGGAGGCGGCGGGGGAGACCAGCCGCGACTCGTGCGTGACCGGGTCGCCCAGCAGGTCGCGGGCGGCCTGGGTCGCGTGGTTGGCGGTGACCGGGCCCTTCAGCTCATAGAGGCGGGAGACGCGGACCTCGCGGATGGAGGTCAGGCCCTGGCCGCGCAGCAGCGCGAGGGCGGAGGCGCCTTCGGCGTCGGCGTATTCGGGCTTGAGACGCACCTCGACGAGATGCGTGTGGGTCGGCTGGAGTCGCACGCTCACCGGGTCACCTTCTTCAAGAAATCGCGGTAGCGCTCGAGCGTGCCCTCGACCACGGCGTCGGGCAGGGCCGGCGCCGGGGGCTGCTTGTTCCAGCCGGACTTCTCCAGCCAGTCGCGCACGAACTGCTTGTCGAAGCCGTCGGGGGTCTTGCCGGGCTTCCAGTCCTGCTTCTGCCAGACGCGGGAGGAGTCCGGCGTGAGAATCTCATCAATCAAGGTCAACTTGCCTTGAATGAATCCGAATTCGAATTTGGTGTCCGCCAGAATGAGGTCGCGCTGCGCCAGGTGCTTCGACGCGACGTCGAAGACCTGCAACGTCAGCTTCTCGAGCTGCACGGCGAGGTCCTTGCCGACAAGTTCGCCGAGCTTCTCGCGGGAGATGTTCTCATCGTGGCCTTCGTCGGCCTTGGTGGCGGGCGTGAAGATAGGGGAGGGAAGCTTGGACGCCTCGACGAGGCCGGACGGCAGGACATGACCGCCGACCATGCCCGTGGATTTGTATTCCTTCCAGCCGGAGCCGGCGAGGTAGGCGCGGGCGACGCATTCCGCGTCCACGCGTTCGGCCTTCCAGACCAGCATCATCCGGCCGTCGAAGAAATCCTTGTCGAGCTTGGTCCCGGCCGGCAGGGCCTTCGCGATGGCGTCGAAATCGGCGGTGATGAGGTGATTGGGGACGACGTCCTTCGTCAGCCCGAACCAGAACAAGGCGGCCGTCGTCAGGATCTTGCCCTTGTCGGGAATCGGCGTCGGCAAGATGACGTCGAAGGCGGAAAGCCGGTCGGACGCCACGATGAGCAGCTTGTCGCCCAGGTCATAGACGTCGCGGACCTTGCCCCGGCGCAGGAGCTTGAGGCCGGCGATATCCTTCGACGCGGGCGAGGTCGTCATCATTCCCATTCGATGGTGGCGGGGGGCTTGGAGGAGACGTCGTAGGCGACGCGGTTGACGCCTTTGACTTCGGACACGATGCGGCTGGAGATCTTCTGGAGCAGGTCGTGGGGGAGGCGCGACCAGTCGGCGGTCATGCCGTCGCGCGAGTCCACGGAGCGCACGACCACGGTGTTCTCGTAGGTGCGCTCGTCGCCCATGACGCCGACCGAGCGCACGGAGGGGAGGATGACCACGAAGGCCTGCCAGACCTTGTCGTACCAGCCCGAGGCCTTGAGCTCCTCGCGCATGATGAGGTCGGCGGCCTTCAGGGTCTTGAGCAGCTCGGGCGTGACCGCGCCGAGCACGCGGATGGCCAGGCCGGGGCCGGGGAAGGGGTGCGCGCCCAGCAGCTCGGCGCTGATGCCCATCTCCTTGCCCAGCTTGCGCACCTCGTCCTTGAAGAGCATGCGCAACGGCTCGACGAGCTTGAGCTTCATCTTCTTGGGCAGGCCGCCCACGTTGTGATGGCTCTTGATGACGACGGACGGGCCGTGCACCGAGACCGATTCGATGACGTCGGGGTAGAGGGTGCCTTGCGCCAGGAACTCCACGCCTTTGAGCTTCTTGGCCTCGGCGTCGAAGACCTCGATGAAGGTTTTGCCGATGATCTTGCGCTTCTTCTCGGGGTCCGAGACGTTCTTCAGGCGGCCGAGGAAAAGTTTGGAGGCGTCCACGATCTTGAGGTTGAGGCGCAGCTCCTGGCCGAGCACCTTCTCGGCGCGCTCGCGGTCGCCGTGGCGCAGCAGGCCGGTATCGACGAACACGCAGTACAGGCGCGAGCCGATGGCGCGCGAGATGAGGGCGGCCGCGACGGACGAGTCCACGCCGCCCGACAGCGCGCAGACGACCTTGCCCTTCTCGCCGACCTGGGCGCGGATGGCCGCGACCTGGGTCTCGAGCAGACCGGCCATGCTCCAGCGTTTGTCGAAGCGGCAGATGCGGCGGGCGAAGTTCTCGAGCACCTTGGAGCCCAGGGGCGTGTGCACGACCTCGGGATGGAACTGGATGCCGTACCAGCGGTGGCCCTCGTCCGAGATGGCGGCGAAGGGCGCCGACGGCGTGCGCGCGATGACGCGGAAGCCGTTGTCGAGCCGCTCGGCGGAATCGCCGTGGCTCATCCAGACCTTGAGATGGTTGGGCAGGTCGGCGAAGAGCGGCGTGTCGGCCAGGACCTCGAGGTCGGCGTGGCCGTATTCGCGCTTCTTGGACGGCGAGACCTTCCCGCCGTGCATCGCCACGAGCAGCTGCATGCCGTAACAGATGCCCAGCACCGGCACGCCCGCCTCGAAGACGAACGCGTCGGGGCGCGGCGAGCCCGCGCGATGGACGGAATCCGGACCGCCCGAGAGGATGATGCCCGCCGGGCGCGCGTCCTCGATCTGCTTCTTCGTCGCCTTGTAGGGGAGAATCTCGCAGTACACCTCGAGCTCGCGCAGGCGGCGCGCGATGAGCTGGGTGTACTGGCTCCCGAAGTCGAGGATGAGGATCTTCTCGGCTCCGGACGCGGCGACGGACATTATTTGCCCATCCCGATGCGCTGGGCCTTCTGGAAGATCTTGCCCTCGGTCTTGATGGCGGGGGCGATGACGATCTCGGTGGTCTGCATCTCCTTGATGGTGGAGGCGCCGACCGTGCCCATGCAGGTGCGCAAAGCGCCGACGAGGTTCTGCGAGCCGTCGTCGAGGCGGGACGGCCCGAACAGAATCTCTTCCAATGAACCGGTGATGCCGACCTGGATGCGCGTGCCGCGCGGGAGGTTGGCGTGGGGCGTGGCCATGCCCCAGTGGAAGCCCTGGCCGGGCGCTTCCTTGGCGCGCGCGAAGGCCGAGCCGACCATGACGCCGTCGGAGCCGGCCGCGATGGCCTTGCAGATGTCGCCGCCGGTGGACATGCCGCCGTCGGTGATGATGGGCACGTATTTGCCGGTGCGCTTCCAGAAGGTGTCGCGGGCCGCGGCGCAATCGACGGTCGCGGTGACCTGGGGGACGCCGATGCCGAGCACGCCGCGCGAGGTGCACGCCGCGCCGGGGCCGACGCCGATGAGCAGGCCGGAGACGCCGGCCTCCATCAGCTCGGTGGCCACGCCGTAGCCCACGCAGTTGCCGGTGATGACGGGGATCTTCATCGTCTTGCAGAACTTGGCCACGTCGAAGATCTTGTATTTGGTCGCCTTGTGGCGGACCGTGGTGACGGTGGACTGCACGACGAAGATGTCGGCGCCGGCCTCCATCGCGATCTTGCCGTATTTTTCCGCGTTCTGCGGGATGGTCGAGACCGCGCAGGGCACGCCGGCCTTCTTGATCTGCTTGATGCGCGACGCGATGAGCTCTTCTTTCACCGGCGGGCGGTACAGGTCCTGCACGAGGCGGGTCGCGTCGTCGGGCGTGGCGCCCGCGATCTGCATGACGATCTCGCGCGGCTTGTCGTAGCGGGTGTTGATGCCGTCGAGGTTGAGGACCCCGAGGCCGCCGAGTTTGCCCATGGAGATGGCGAACTCGGTGTCCACGACGCCGTCCATCGCGGAGGCCAGGAAGGGAATCTCGAGCTTGACGTGCCCGAGCTGCAGGGTGGTATCGACTTCGTCCGGGTTGACCGTCACGTCGCCAGGCACCAGCGCGATCTCGTCGAATCCGTAGGCCCTGCGGGCCTCACGGTCACGTCCGATGAAAAAGGCCATCTAACACCCCCGTCGCTAGGTTACGACGAGGGTAATGATAACAAATTCCTCTAATAGGCGTCGAGCCGGGGGCTCAGCCGAGGTCGAGGGGGCCGTCGGCGTCGGGGGCGGGAGGCGGGGGCGTCCCCGCGGAGGAAGGCGGCGCCGGGGCGGGCCCGCCGAGCAGCTCGGCGACGACCGCCGTGAGCTTCGGGAAGTCCACCGGCTTCTGCAGGAAGCGCACCTTGGCGTCGTCGGGCACCTGCGACATGATCTCGACGACCGGGCTCGCGGTCACGAACACCACCGGCGTGGCCGCGGTGAAGGTGCTGCCGCGCAGGCGTTCGAGCACCTGGCCGCCGTTGGCCGCGGGCATGTTGAAGTCGAGGATGACGAGGTCGGGCTTCTCGCGCGCGGCCAGCATCGGCCCGGCCAGGCCGTCCTGCGCGACGACGACCTGGTGGCCCGCGCCGGCGAGCTATGCGCAGCAGCTCGGCGATGGCGGCGTCGTCCTCCACGATGAGCACCTTGGCCATGAGGTCAGAGTGTAGCCGGGGCGCCCGACGGCGTCAAGCGCGGGAGGACGCGCCCAGGGCGATGAGCTCGGTCAGGATGACCGCGAGCTGGCCGAAGTCGAGCGGCTTTTCCATGCAGCGCACGCGTTCGTCCACGGCCAGGCGCGGGCGCAGCTCGTTGAGCGGCCCCGCGCTCATGATGATCACGCCGACGTTGCGCGTCAGCGGGTTGCCGCGCAGGATCTGGAGCACGCGCACGCCGTCCACGATGGGCATGCGCAAGTCGAGCAGGACGATGTCGGGGCGGTCGTAGGCCGCGCGCTCCAGGCCGTCCGCGCCGCCTTTGGCCGTGAACGCCTCGTGCCCGGAGCGGTCCAGGTGGAACTTCAGGAGCTCGAGCACGTCGGCGTCGTCGTCCACGATGAGAATCTTCGCCATCTTGTCACTAGTGTAATTTAGTGGGGCCTTGGCGTCAAGGCGAACCTGGTCACACGCGGCCCGGAGGGGGGACCTTTGCCGGGGCCGGGGTGGGACCCTTGGCCCAGCCTTTCTTCCTTTAAAGCCTCTATCCTCCCCTTGATGAGGCTCTGGCGCCTGGCCTTGGCCCTAACTCTCGCCGCCTCCCCGGCGGCGGCCATCGGCCGTGTCGCGCCCGTCGGCCGCGTCGCGCCCGTCGTCGTGACACCGCGGCTCAACGTCTCCCTGGTCGGGGCGGCCGGGGCCTCCTTCACCGGCACCCTGCGGGGTTCCCCGTCCCAGACCGCTTTCGCGCCCGCCTCGCTCCTGACGACGCCGCTCTCGCTCGTCGGGCCCGCCGGCGCGCCTCAGGTCGCGCCGCCGTCTTTGCCCGCGTCCGTGTTCGCCGCGCCCGCGCCCGCGCCCGCGCCGGTCCCGGGCGTTTTCCTGCCCGCGGCCCCGGCTCCCGCCGACGCGCCGGCCGGCCGGTCCCAGCCGATGGTCTTCAACTCCATCAAGGATTTCGCCGCGCACATCCTGGCGGGCCGCGGCGAGGCGGCCGCCGATCGCATCTACTCCGGCGCGCAGGCGCGCGACGAGGCCCCGGACGTCGCGGTCGCGCCGGGCCGGCCGTCCATCCCGGTCGGCATCCGCGAGGTCGAGGTGCATTCCGTCCGCGGCCCGCCCGACGTGGCGCGTTGGATCCCGAGCGGCTCCAACTCCGACGCCTTGCGCGAGGCGCTGCGCAACTCCCTCCAGCGCATGCTCCCCTTCGACATCTACGTCTATCGCGACGCGCTCGGCGGCTCCTTCGCCGCCGTGGACCTTTCCAAGAACCCCGCCAACGCCGACCGGCATCCCGAGTTGGCGCCGCACGAGTCGGCCCTCATCAAGAAGATCCAGCTGTGGACGCGCGACCTGCAGGTGCTGGTGCGCGAGGCCGGCAAGACCCCGGATCTCGTCGCGGGCGGCGTGGTCACCGAGCTCAAGAGCTTCCATCCCCAAGGCGATCTCCTCACCACGTTGGTCGGCGCCAACGAGCAGGTCCAGCGCCACGCGCAGCGCCACGGGCTGGGGCTGGGCGCCATCGCCGTGGACATGATGCACCGCGACGCGGTGCCGGTGGCCGAGGTGCAGGCCAAGCTCGACGCGTTCGTCGCGGCGTCGCGCAACGTGGCGGTGTCGCGCGCGTATTTCTTCGCCGGCGGCGACCTGAAGACGTTCACCCGCGGACGAGACGGCGCCTTCGCGCTCGACGAGGCCTGCGGCTGTTCGCCGCCGACGGCCGCGAACGCCCGACCTCGGCGCACGAGGCGCACCGCGTCCAGCTCCTCACCAAGACCGGGCGCCTCGAAGGCGCGCGCGCCCATCTCGCGCGGCTCGAGACCCACGCCGACGGCGACCCGCGCCTCGTCGAGGCCCGCGACCAGCTCGACGCCGAACGCGTGTTCCGCAAAATCTCGAAGATGGTCAGCCACGGCCGCGACCGCGAGGCGCACGCCATCTGGGACCGCTTCCGCGCCACCCGTCCGGCGGCCGTCGTGCACCAGGTCGAGGCCAAGGTGCGCGACGCGCTGAAGATCACCTTGATTCCCGACGCCGTGGCGCAGGCGCGCGTGCCCGATTCCGACGTCGTCTTGCGCGAGATCACCGAGCCCGCCCGGCGCCTGAGCGAGAAAGGCGTGCGCGCCACCGTCACCGTGTACGGCTCGGCGCGCATCAAGACGCCCGAGGCCGCGGCCGCGGCCCTGGCCGCGGTCAAAGCCGAGACCGGCGCCACGCCGCGCAACCCGGCGGCGCGCAAACGCCTGCAGGCCGCCAAACGCGACCTGGCGATGTCGAAGTATTACGGCCTGGCCGAACGCTTCGGCGCGCTGGTGGCCCGCAAAGGCCAGGGCTGGTGGCCGTCGTCAGCGGCGGCGGCCCCGGCATCATGGGAGGCGGCCAACAAGGGCGCCTTCGAGGCCGGCGGGCCGAGCGTGGGCTACAACATCATCCTCGAGCACGAGCAGAGCGCCAACCCGTTCATCACCGAGGGCCTGGGCTTCGAGTTCGAGAACTTCGCCACGCGCAAGATCGCGCTGCGCCACGGCGCGATGGCGCTGACCTATTTCCCCGGCGGCTTCGGCACGATGGACGAGCTTTTCGAGGTGCTGACGCTGATGCAGACGAATAAGATGCCGCGCGTGCCCATCGTGCTGATGGGCGAGAAGGAGTACTGGGACCAGGTCCTGGACTTCGAGGAGTTCGCGCGGCTGGGTCTCATCTCGCCCGGCGACCTGTCCTTGTTCGCCTTCGCCGAAGACGAGCACCAGGCCTGGGCCGCCATCGAGAAAGGCGTCGCGGCCGGCCGCTGATTCGCGCTATACTGCGGCCATGAGCGACAAGCCCCTGTCTTCGGACCACCGCATCGAGATCGCCGTCGGACTCATCCTGTCCATCGTGACGTGCGGCCTCTACAACATCTACTGGAACTACCGGCAGTTCCTGGCGATGAACGCGCTGCTGGGCCGCGAGGAGTTCAAGTTCGTGCCCTGGCTGCTGCTCTCCATCGTGACGTGCGGACTTTTCCATATCTACTACGAATACAAGATGGGCGCCGAGCTGTACTCCTGGCTCAAGTCGCAGGGCGTAGAAGCCAATCCCAACCTGCCCATCATCGGCCTGGTGTTGTCCATCTTCGGCCTGACCATCGTGGCCGACGCCGTCTATCAATACGAGCTCAACAAGCTGACCGCGTGAGCCGCCCCGTCCCTTTCGCCGCCGTCGCCGCCGCCGCTGGGGCCTGTGCGCCCTGCAGGCGGCGACCGGCGCGGGCGAAGGGCTGACCTTGTGCCCCTTCAAGCTCGCGACGGGCCGCGAATGCCCGGGCTGCGGCATGGGCCGCGCCGTCGTGGCCGCGATGCGCGGCGCGTGGTCGCAATCCTTCTCTTTTCATCCGTTGGGGCTCCCGCTGCTCGCCGTGTGGACGGGCTGGCTGCTGCTCGAAGGCGGACGCCGGGCCGCGCGACGATGAAGGTCGGCCCGTACGAGCTGCTGCCCGAGACGTTCTACGCGCTCGGGCTCAACGCCGTGGATTCGTGGCGGACCATCCTGCTCGGCTGGCCGCGCCTGCCCGGCGAACCCGCGGACATGGCCCGCGCGTCCTTGCGCGCCAACGCGCGCGGCGTGTTGTGGGCGGGGACCGGACACTTCCGCTTCATGTGGGCCGCGGATTTCGGGAAAACGCTGCGCGGCGCCTGGCACGCGCTCGACGCGGAGTACCTGGGCGGGCTCATCGACGGCATGACCGACGAGTCGGCGCGCCAAGGCCGCGTGACGACGTGTTTCCGCCCCGGCCGCGGCTTCGACATGCCGTGGCCGCGCGGCGACGGGCTGCCCTGGCTCGTCTTCAGCCATGCCGACCGCCTCGAGCGGACCGGCCGCGCTCCGGACGAGGCGCGCCGCCGCGCGCTGCAATCCCTTCTAGACGGCTACGAGGAGTCGCATCTCGAAGACGGCCTCGTCTCGCCGCGCATCACGGGCGACTGGGTGGACACGGTGCGCCGTCCTTCCTCCACTTACAACAACCTGTGCGTGCTCATGATGCTGCGCGCGGCGCCGGCGCTGGGCCTCAAGACGCGCCACGCCCCGGCCGCCTTCGAAAAAACCCTCGTCGAGCGCCGCTGGCGCGACGGCTACTTCACGGATTCCCACGGCAGCGACACGCCCAGCGCCGACGCCGCCGTCGTCGCCCTTTACCTCGGCCTGCTCGACGCGCCGCGCCGCGAGGCGCTGGCCGACTGGCTGGACCGCTCCGGCCTGCTCGACCCGATTCCCATGACCTGCGCGATGGGCCGCAGCGACGCCGACGTCCCGCTGCTCACGCGCCTGACGGGCGGCTACCACCTCTCGCGCTGGCTGCACCTGGGCCTGATGGCGCTCAACGGCCTCAAGCGGCAGGGCCGCGACGTCGGCGCCCGTCGCGCGGCCGTCGAAGCCGTCATCCGCCGCCACGGCCAGGTCGTCGAGGCGGTGCACGCCGACGGCCGTCCTTATAAAAGCGCGGTGCTCTCCTGCGAGAGGGGCCTGAGCATGGCCGCCGGGCAGTACCTCGAGCTGGCCGCGTCTGGGTCTTGAACGGGCGGCGCTTCGGGGTTAAACTGGGCTCGTCGCCCAGGAGGGTCTCCATGCGCCAGTTCCTCGCCGCCGCCGTCCTGCTCCTCGCCGTTTCCGCCCGCGCCGCCGGTATGCACGCGGGGGAGGCTCCGAAGATCAACGCGTCGGTGGAGTTCCTGGGCAACGCCGGCCACACCGTCACCGACCACCGCGGCACCACCTACATCGCGGGCTGGTGGTCCTATTTCGAGCCGAAGATCTACATCGAGAAATACCGCGGCGTGTTCCCGCTGTATTTCGTGGGCCAGACCATGCGTTTCAAGGTCACCCTCGCCAACACCGCCGCCAAGGGCGCCAAACCTTTCAACGTCCTCATCGAGGCCGACAACAAGGTGCTGGAGACCGACGGCACGTTGGGCGTGGAGATCGGCCCGCGCCAGTCCTGGACCGTGAAGGACCTGCGCCCCGGGCAGACCGTCGTCAAGGAGTTCTCCGTCTATATCGACCCGGGCGACGACCTGCCCTCGGGCCTCGACGCCACCAAGATCCGCATCCGCCACGACAACAACGGCGCCGCGGACGCGGGCCTTATCAAGGAAAGCATCGCCGTCTGGTGCCCGCCCGACCAAAGCGTCAATGAAGCCGCCGGCTTCTGACCGTTATAAGAAAGGGGCCGGGTACCGAACTTATATCCCGGGTCGGGGCGCGCCAGGGCCCGCTGAAATCTGGTAAAATAAGGCTTCTTGCGGGATGGTGAAATGGTATCACAGCAGACTCTGAATCTGCCTTTCTAGGTTCGAATCCTAGTCCCGCAGCCAATTTGTATTCCCAGCGAACACCCCGCCAGCAAGGGTGAACTGGTCTAGAGTGGCCCTCCCAAAGAGGGCCATTTCTATGTGCGTAGGGCGCACCGTGATGCTGTGGATGATGTAGGCCAGTAGCTCCTTCTGCTTGTGCGGTGGAAGTTCTTGGTACAGCGTCTCGAAGGATTGGAGCATCTCCTGTATCTCCACCGCCGAGACAGCGTTGCCCTTGAGCTCGTCCAGGCTCTTCTGTAGCAAGCGCATCTCCTCAGCTACCTTCTCTCGCGCGTCCTTTAGCTCTGCGACCTTGGGGACGATGAGCTCCTTGAGCGAGGCATTGTCCAGTTCCAAGACCTTCTGAGCGCACTGCTCTAGCTCCTGCGTCAGGCGGGCGTACTCGCGCTTGCGCTCCCCGAGTAGCTTGAGGACCTTCGGCGTCTCGTCCGCGAGGTTGCGGCTGGCGTCCTTCGCGATGTCGGCGATGATGTCCTGGCGGTCAGCAAGGTAGCTGAGTCGTCCGAGGACCAGCTTCTCAAGCGTCTGAGCGCGAAGCGAGGGCAGGGCACAGCCCTTCTTCCTGTCCGCGCTTCGATGGCGATAGTAGAAGTGTAGGTCCCCGGTCTTGCTCGTGCCGGACCCATCTTCGAGAGTGCATCCGCAGTTTCCACACCGGACCAAGCCACGAAGGATGTAGTTGTGCGTCACCTTGGCGGCGGCATTCTTGCGCGTCTGACCATTGATGCGAAGGAGCTTCTGTACCTCCTCGAACTTCGAGCGTTCCACGATGGCTGGCCAGACCGATTTGGTCGTGGCATATTTCTTCTTCTCTGGCAGGCTCGCCTGGTCCTTGCCCCTACTCATGCGGTTGATTTCGTTCTCGCCGATATAGGAGCGGTTGTGTAGGACCCATTGCACCATTGAAGTGATGAACCGCTTTGGCTTGTGGACCTTGCCACTTTTCGCGGTGAATCCCTTGGTCCTGTATCCCGCTTTGTTGAGGTAGTGGGCGACCTTCTTCATGGACCCGAGTTCCAGGTACTTATCGAAGATGTGGTTTACCAAGACGCTCTCGGCCGGATTGGGGATGAGATGCCCTTTCTTCTCGGGGTTCAGGTCGTAGCCCAGCAGTTGCCCTCCGTTGCGTAGGCCGCGTCGTGCGCGGGCGAGCATGTTCTCCGAAGTGCGCTCGGAAGTAAGCTCGCGCTCGAACTCGGCTAGCGCCACACAGATGGTTACGAGGACCTTACCGCTCGGGCTAATCGTGTCGAACTGTTGTTTAAGGCACACGAAGTCGGCGTGATGATTCTTGAGGAATTGGGCGAAATTAAGGAAGTCAATTACCGAGCGGCTTACGCGGCTTAGCTCAGTGATTACCACCGTATCAATCAGCCCGCTTTTAATGTCATTCGCCATCTTGATGAACTCCGGTCTGTTGAGGTCTTTGCCAGAGACGCCCTTCTCCTCGCTACACCTTAATCTCCGTCCAGGGTTCGCCGAACTTGGAGCGGCGTTCAAGCTCCTCGCGGAGGCGCTGAATTTGAGACTTCAAGGACCCTTCCTCCGACACCTGTCGGTCAGTCGAAACACGGACATACAAGCCACAGCGTCGAGCCATTGGTTTAAAGTTCTCCTATCTGAGAAAGTCGTACTTCGCGTCCGTAATGGGGTTCGCCAGTTCCTTCTTGGCGACTTCCTTCTTGCGGATTCGAGAGCAACAAGCTTCGGACAGCAACCGGACTATCCCATCCCGGCGCTCTTCGCTCGAAAGCGAGAACGGGTCCATATTCGTGGGTGCGTTGTTCGCAGCATTCAATTGGTTTCATGTGTACGCACCCACACTGCGTGTGGGAGCGTACAGCGCCGACCGTCGCCGCTCTATGCGGCATCGCGGCTCGGGTCGGACGCGTTAAGAACGGCAACGGCGCTAGTAGGCGTCATAGGGCATTACATGGTCAGGAAGAAATTGATGCATGGGCATATTCGTCCAGCGATGTTTGCGCTCGACTAGGACCCAATCAGAGGGGGCAGTCTTGGGCGGGGCTTTGAACGAATATTTCTTGCTGTAGCCCACCCTGCGAAATGGCCCTAGCATTATGCGCTCCCAGTCGGAAAATCCCGATTTGTTAGCGCGAGGATTAGGAAGTTGCGAGGCATTCTTGCCGAGATAGGGCACATGGTGGGTCCCTGCGGGCCGGATGTCCACGATGAAATTCCCAGTTCTCTTGTGCCAATAGTTCTTGATGACTTGAAGGACGGGAGTTCTATTGCCGCGCCACAGTAGATGAGCGTTGAGCTTCCCCTTGGCCCCGAGTCCCCATGCCCAGGCGTAGCCAGTGCACTCCCAGCGGTAGTCCATCATCTCACGCAGTCCCTTGAAGGTGTCGCGGAGACGATGAATCGCGGCTACAGGTGGCCGAAAAGGAGTGCCGCTCGACAGGCTGATGAACCACTGAAAATTTGCGCCTTCAAGCAGAGTGCACAACCGATGTGTTTTATGTTGAGCACATGATTTGCACCACCAGACATTCTCGTGACCCCGCTTAATTTCTCCGGTCTTTGTGTTCTTGAACACCATCCATCTGCACTTGTGAAACATTCTTTTTCCCCTACTTAGCCTATACATGACGTAGTCATGTATCTTGAAGTTGGGAGCGAGCCTAGGCCGTCGGAGGGGAAATAAGAAGCCCCCCGGGCGGCGTCGGTCCCGTGAATGGGATGACGATGCTCGGAGGGCGGCTAACGCGTGGCGCTTATGCCAATAAAAAACGCGGATGGCCTGTTCCGGGGATTCGTCATTCGACTCCCGGTACAACCTCCGCGTGCAGAAGCGGTCCGATGGCAATTCCCATCTCGTAAGCTTAACAACGAGATGCAGGAAGCAAGACAGTCTATCATCGGCCCCGTTGAAAGTCAAATTTCCCGAGAGAGTGGGGTGCACCACCGGCATTTTCTCACCGCGATTCGGCGCATCGAGTTTGTCCGGAACACTACTGAAACGCGATTGATTTAAGGGTGGGGTTGTCATCGGCGCTTACGGCGGAGTTCAGCTACAACACAGCTGATTGGGATGAAAGCCACGACGGGGATAGCCAGCTCGCGCGCCAATATTTTCAGCTCATCTAGCTTGCGCGCCGTTGACCGCCCCTTCAGGCGCGCCAGGTCTGAGATAACGAGCAGTCCAGGCGAGGGCGACATTTTCCCCGCATAGAGCCAGACATCGAGTGCCCAAGGGCGCGCGGCTGATAGGACGCGGACTGTCCTTGAATACTTGCCGCTACCGCGCAGGCCATGAGCGACCAAAAGGGCGGGCCGCCTTCGAGTTCCATGTTGAGCGGCGATGGCAAGCGCGCGTGGCCGAAGGTCTGTCTGAGACACGACCTTGAGTAAGAGCTTTGCTTTCATCGCGGACCTACTTGATGGGAGGGTGAAGGCCGGGGCGAAGTGCGCCGTAGCGGACCTGGCCCTTGAGGACAGGATTGCGGAGTAGGCGATGTATGCCGCTCGCGTACCACCGCGCGCCGTTGCGCGTCTTGATGCCCTCGGCGTTGAGCCTGAGGCTGATTTGCTCGAAGCTCATTCGCGCCATGCGAAGCTTCCGGATGTATCGGATGACCTTCGCCCCTTCGGGGTCAATCACCAGCTCGTGATTCTTGACGGTGTACCCTGTCGGCGGTCGGCCCCCAGCGTAGCCGCCGCCATCAAGCTTCTTCCTGCGGCCAGATAGTAGGCGCTCGGTGATGCGTCCGCGCTCAAGCTGGGCGAAAACGCCGACAATTTGTCTCATGGCGACCATGATAGGGTCGGAGCCATTGAAGGATTCGGAGACAGAAAGAACCTCAACCCCATAGACCATAAGCTCTTTCTCAATGAATAGTTGGACTTCGAGCATTCGGGCCAAGCGGTCGAGCTTAGCGACAATTACTCGCGTGAAGGCGCGGCGCTCTTTCGCGTCAGCCAGTAGTTCGCGGAGCGCGGGGCGGTCGAGCGTGGACCCGCTGATGCCCTCATCGCGGTAGATTTTGACCAGCTTGAGATTCGGATGCTTGGTCAGGAAGGCGCGAATCTGGTCCTCTTGGATGTCGAGGCCAAGTCCTTCTTCGGCTTGCTTGTCGGTTGAGACCCGGAGGTAGGCGACGACTTGATGGGTCCCGTCTGCCGCACCCCGACCAATGTTCTTCTGGGTCGGGGTGGAAGCCATTTGCGGCTAGGCTCCCAGCCCAGGGCGGCTAGGGCTGTGCGTTCTCATGCGGCTTAGAAAGTATAGCTCCTCAGTCGGTAGCGCGCTAGACGCTGTCGGTGGTTGGGCGGCGGGAGTCTGTCAGCAGGGCTCGAAAAGGTGCGTTTAATTGGCTCTGGGGCGCTCTAGGATGGCCCAGGAGCGATTTTGGGGGCCAGATAGGCCCAGGAGGGCGGGTTGGGGCAGGGCGGGGCGAATAGGTGGGCGGCGGCTCTGTCGTCGGGGAGGGCGGTTAGGGCATCATCGAAATTCAAGAATATCAGTATGGTTCAATGAGCGCGCTAGTAGGTGTTTGCGTCTTTGGCGTATGGGAGAGTCGGACTGGGTAGCGTTTTTCCCATAGCTTGCTTGAAGATGAGCTTGTCGCCGAGGAGCCAGTGGTAGAGATTTGCGTACTTCAAATCGGGATGGAGCTTTAAGCCGATGCCATTGATTCGGTAGGTGTCTCGGGCGAACATCATTTTGAGTTTTTCAAAGATGGGCGGCGAGTAAGTGCCTTCTCCAGCAATATGGGCAGTCGCCGCGGAGGTTATAACATCCGCGAGTTGTAAGCACCGAACAAGTTTTGCGGGGGAAGTGAGAACATTAACCGCGATGGTGCTGGGCTTAACATACTCCGTTCCAGATTGCAGAACTTCGAGACAGTCTGCGAGGAATTTATCCTCATCCCCGCGTCCACCTTGAGGTCGAGCGACCACAACCAGTCCATCTTGTTTAACGCGGCGTAGCGAATTATCAATTCGCTCAAGAAGAAGTGCTGTCACATCAGCTTCGGATGTCTTAGCGAAAGTTGCCCGAGTCTGAGTCTTGTCTTCAATGACCACGATGCACTTTGTGTCGAGGCTCGCCGCGGCTTCAAGAGCGGCGACAAAGAAATCTTGGCGATTTGTCCCGGTCAGCTTGGAAGTCATCCAAAGCTCTCGTCCTGGCGACCATTTGAAGGGCTCTCCGTTTGGAAAGCCGGTCTCGTGACAAAGCTTGTTCAGCCGCGCTTCGAGTTCTTTGGTGCGGTCGCCATCAATTAGGAAGCCACCTGTGGCCACGAGCGCCCCCATCATGGGTCGGGTGGGTGCCTCCTGGCGTGAGTCGTCTGCGAAGAAGAGATGCATGTGAAGGGGTAACTCGCGTCAGCGCCAGAAGAGCGTTACTAGTGCGCCGAGAGAGAACCACCATATCCATGCGACATTTTTGGTTAGTCCGACAATCGCGAGCTGAATGTCTTGGAGCGTGGCGACTAGCGGTTCACTTCCTTCTCTTCGTATGCCGACAGCTTCAAGTATCATGTGGACATCTGCCTTGGTGGCGGGCTGAGCTGACTCTGCGGGTTTAAGTTCAGGAGCCTCGGAGGTCTCATTCTCATCTGCAAACCACTTTGGATTTTTCTTCTCCATCGAGTCGCGAATAGCGTTAAACACGTTCGCGGCCATCAAATCGGAATGCTTGTCATCCTTTACGGCCTTCCAAGAGATATCGCGCAGGGCTCGCCGGGTCTTCTCTGACTGCCAGAGACTTTCATTGTGGACGGCGTAGTTGACCGCAAGAACTTTGTCGCGCTCATATGCGGCTAAGAGCTGTTCTGGAGTCAAATCCATCCTGGAATATGCGGCCGCGCGCAATGCGACATCCGGGCTGGCGAGTAGTGTTGGTCCGACATCGCGACTTTTGGCGAGTGCGAGTTGAGCTAAGCCCATCCGTACACTTTGATAGGCATCGAGATGCCCAACGGCATTTGAAGAAGCTTCGCTTTCAAGCTCCTTCTTATCGGATGCATCGGGCACCCATCGCTTGGCGACATCAAGCGGATTATCCATCGAGTACGACTCTCGCTCAAGCCTGTTATAAAGCTCCCACAGGGCATTCGCCCAAACCCTGGTAGTGGGTACAATCTCGGCCAACTTCCACCCGGCATCGAAGACGGAACTGTGCGAGGATTCCGCCCATCCATCCATCCTGCCTTCATAGGGCTGGTTCATTCGTGGATTCGTCGCCAGTGCGTACACTGCGGTCAGGTGGCACTTCTCGTTCAGCGTGTCCCAGGGGCTTTCGCGCTCAAGAAAATCCTTCAAGAAGGAGTCGTCGAGCGTTGGGTTGGAAAATAGGGCGACTATCTCGTTTGAAGATGCATCGGCAAGCCACTTGCAGACCAACTCATCATCACCGAACAAGTCTTTGGGGAAGTCGCTGAACGAAGTCTTCCCGAGAATTCGATTTGAGAGAACCGCGAGGCGCAGCGTGGAGTTGACGGGACTCTCCTTCTCGGTTTGTGCGCGCTTGAACAATTCTTTCGCGATAGCCATTTCTCCGCTGAAGCGGGCGAGGCCAAGGTCAATGAATGGCTCATGCCTGTTAAATAGAGCGGCCTCAAGTTCCATGTCAGCATCACCGTGCTCGAACGAGCGCTTCACGCTGGTCAATTCATTTGCGCGGGCTTCAAGCCATTGATAAACACGCTCGGGGGAGCTCGCCGTTAGCTCGGCTTCAAGAATTAGCGTCTTGTAGTTTCGCGCGCCCATTTAGTTGTACTGGAGAATCATGTGAAAGTAATTATTGCCCATCACGATTCTCTCAGCCTCCACATTTGAATAGCCAATCTCGGTTAACATGCACATCCAAAATAGAATGCGGAGCTTCTCTGAGGGGAAGTACACTTGATTTGGGGTGAAGCTACCTTCGCGATTCGTCTCGTCAAAGTGAGTGAGATAGTGACGAGTCTTTACGACGCGACTCACGAAATCGGGCGTCGTTCTGTTTGCCAATTCGCTGTACTTCGGGAATTGTGAGAATAGGGTTTGGAGTCGTCTTTCCAAGCCGAACTCGTTGCTGTGACGGAGCCGGCCTTTTAGCCACCCTTTGTAGTTGGATGGCGCGGTGTCGAGTACGGCCTGTAGTCGCTTGTCGTGGTCTTCTGGGGAAAGTTCTTTGCCGTCTTTCATCCGACGATGATAGGACTCAAGCGCCTGGACAATGGATAGGAATCGCGCTTCTGCGTAGAGCGATTCATGATAAATGGTGCCTAAGGCTAGATTGTGAATCGGCCGCAGAGCCTCAGCCTTCTCGAACCACTGGCGAATACGGTCTGCGGCATTGTCGCCCATCTTTTTGAGCGGCAGGACGACTTCATGTGGATGTAGGCGCTTGGTCGGTTCAGAGGACGCTAGGTGGCGGACAATAGTGACCGTGCCGTGTTTGTCTCCAGGGAGCGCGGCATAGTGGTGTTCAGGGTAAACGGGTTCTCCAACCAGAAGTGTAAGTAAGTTCTGTGTATCGCGAAGAACGGGCCAGAACTCAGCGAGCGGGGTGCTTTTTTTGAATTTGAATGAGAGCCTGGATGTTTGAGTTAGTTCGGTCGAGTAGAAACCAAAGGTGCGGGAAACCGAAGCGTAAACATCCAGGGTAAATCGTTCGCAGTCCACAAGGCGGACGGGCATTACGCTTTTGTCTATTCCAACTTTGTCCGAATCTTCTTCGAAGTCATGCGTTATTGCTCGCAAATCGGCCCACTCGTTTAGATATCGCATGTCCGCGTAGTAATCCGTGAACTGCGCGGATTCTTCGTTGGGGAATAACTCTCCCAGCAGAGCTAGCGGAGCGTCGTACAGCTCCTTGTGAACATGCCCACGCATTCCGCCATAGCTTCCGGCCCCCATGCACCGGAGAAGAGTGACCTTGTTCATGCCGTGAGCATTGCCGTGGACCACTGGTCTGGGAATTAGATGGCGCTCATCCGGCTCTTTATCAAAGGCACCGAGAAGGCTAAGTTTCAGCCCATCATCGGCGGAATAGTCGAGCCGCCCCCGATGGTTCTTTCGGGAGCTGTCGGAAGCCACCACTGGCCTTCTAGGGGAAACTTGGTCTCTAGGGGCACGATTAGACCGTGAGCTGGTCCACTGTTTGAACAATTAGTTCAGCGCGCTTCCGAAGAAACTCATCATAGTTGTCTGTGTTGTAGATGTCTTTGTTCAGCGGCATAAGGTTGCTTTCCAGTACGGGCTTGTATTGCATGTCGGGGATGTACTCCGGGACATATGCCGAGGGAGCCTTCTTCGAAATCTTGCGATTGGAGTCCGCGGATAGCATGCAGAAGTTTGAGAGCGAGGAAATCTTCTCGACGGGAACCTTGCGCTCCTTTAGGAAAGCTTGAGGGAAGATGTGGTGATACTCCTTTCTGTTGTATTGAGATAGCGCGCGGTTGATGTCTATGCGCGTGTGCGTAACTAGGTCAAGCGGGACCTTCTGAGCGAGAAGGAGCAAGAGTGCCCGTGCGTAGTTGTTGCTCTTAGAGAACTTCTGGTCAATTAAGAGCTGTGGGGTGACAGTGTGGGAGTATTCGTTAGCATCCGCGGCTGTCCCTGCCGCGACTTTCGCCATGAAGGCGATGTCTGCATCCATCTTGTCGTCCGTTGATTCTGAGTACCTTCGAGAGAAGGACGTCTTCCAAAACCACTGCTTGATAACCTTCGCTTCTGGGGCAGTGGCGGCGGGTTTGTTGGCAAAGAAGGTTGAGAGCGCGACGATTTGCTGGGCATGCGGAAGGAAGTCGGTTGAGCCCATATTCAACTGCGTCGAAAGAAAATCAATCGTGCGTACAAGGCTCTCTGTCAGCACCGGAAACTTCGCTTTTACATCTGCCGAAGGCAGGCCGAGAATTGCCTTTGTGCTCGTTTGCTTCACCAGAATACCCGAGATGCACTGGAGAATGATTTTGTCGGGAAGGTCTCCAAAGCTCTTCTCTTCGAGAGTCTCCGCGAGTTCGTCCATCTGTTCCTTGAGGTGGAAGCTGTCGTCCCAAGTCCAGGCCACCATGAGGTCGAGGGTGCTGAGCTTGGTCCCGGTACTGTTAATGCGCTCGAAAATGATTCCAACCTCTTGAATCTCCCGTTTGTCCGTCTCAATCATTGGGATTTCGAAGTTATTGAAGGTGCTGAGTAATTCCGTGGCAATCTTCTGCTTTTCTGGGGAGAACTTATTGACCTGGGCAAAGAACTCGACGGCATTGAACATGCCCTTCAGTTTAAGATTGCTATGCGTCGCGTCGAGTCTGGCCTTCGGGAGAAACTTCTGCGTGTCCAAGTCGAACCAGATGTCGAAGAGGTCCGCTTCGATTCTGTATTTGGGGTCCGATGGGTCCACTGTGGTGTTCGCCCCAAGTACCGCGTAGAGCGTCGAGAGCCGTTGCTGTCCGTCGAGTATGTAGTGAATCGGATACTCGGGAGTTTTGTCGGGAAGAAGGAAGCCTCCGATATTTCTTCGAGACCGCAGTTGCTTGCTGGTTTTCCAGAGAAGGCAGGTTCCAATCGGGTAGTCGCTCCGTACGCTGTCGAGCAGTTCGATAACTTGCTCTTGCTTCCAGACATAGCCACGCTGGAAGGGCGGAACCTTGTAGTCGCCGTCGTCAATATCGCGAATTAATTTGTCGAGTTTCGGGGTCGGCATGGGTTCCTCAAATTATCGAGTGATTGCTGAATGTGTCGGAATTATATTAGTTCCTTGTGCATTAGCGGTTAAGTAGCCAAAGGATTCCGCAAAGAAGCACAAACCCTATAAAGCCGAATACCACTTCCTCGTTTGATGGTGATAGGAACTGCTCCGCATCTAATCTTTCGCGGCAACGAGCGGCCCATTTACCCATTGGCTCAAGAAATATCCCCAGAACAAAGCCCAGGATGAGTAGTGGGCCGCCGATGAATAAGCCTATTAAGCTCATGCAAGAAAGGACTCCGGCAAGCATGAGGCCGTAGTACAGGAAGTAGCCGTGTGTAACCAATCCAAGGAATCCGTTGATTGTCAGTCTGACGCTAACCTTTGCGAGAACAATGATTAATGCGGTGAATGGGCGCGTTGCCGCGCCCAGCATCTTCCAGGCCAGTTCGGCCTTGGGGCTCATTTCATCGGACATGTGGCCTCCCTTCATGTGCTACCTAGTGGGTAGCATCATGCTCGTCATTATAGGCTTGCTTGTCCCGCAAGGACAAGCAATGGCGCGCCCTAATTTTCTTCATACTCCCGCTCACAAGCGGCTTATTGCCAAGCTCAAGGCCGCTCGCACGGAGGCGAATCTCACTCAGCGCGATGTGGCGAAAAAGCTCCGGCGCTTGCCGAACTATGTCGCTAAAGTCGAGGCTGGGGACAAGAGTGTTGAGTTCTTGGAACTGGAAGCTTTGGCCAAGATTTACCGGAAGCCCCTGTCCTTCTTTCAGGACTGAGCCGTCTTTTTTTCCCGCCGTCTTTTTCGACAGGAAGTGGTCTGGGTCGGGTAAGGTCGAATAGGTGGACCCAGGGTTTAGGTGGGGGCTTAGCATGGTCGGCCGTCCCTGAGGAAGGGCGCGGCAAAGAGGGTCTTTCCGCGATGGGTCTTAACAAGGCCCACCCTGAATCTATCGAGGAGCGGCGGGGTTCGTGGGAAGGTTAGTGGGCCCAGCCAAATTTAGACGCGCACTCTTCGCGCGAAGAGTTGATGAGCCCTCCAGCGATGGAGGGCTTTGCTTTTATACGTGGTCGGGCTTCCCGGTCAGGTCGACGCGACAGTTGACGCAGAAGTTCGGCAGGGAATAGTCCGTCGAGATCTCCCCGACCCCCACCGTCGTTGACGGCTTGAACCACGCCTTGCAGACGGGGCAGCGCCCGCGCAAGAGCATGAAGCCGATGCCGAAGAAATTATCCACGACCTGATGGAGGATGAGCCATGACAATCCGGTCGCGCTGAGCCCTACGACGAGCCCGACCACGATGGATTCGGGCCACTCCTTGCCGCCCTGCCGGAACCAGACGAGCAGGCCGGCGGCCGTCGCGCCGCCGATCCACCAGATTGATTTTCGCAGCTTCACGCGAAGGACCGCCCACCGCTCGAGGATGCTCCGGCTCTCTTCCATGTATGCGAGCGCGCGCGAGTCCGCGCGCCGCGCCGGAGCGGACGCCTCGCCGGGCTCGTCCGTGAGGACGGTGGCGCAGCGGGAGCATATCCGATCGTGCATGAACGAGGGCAGCCGTTCGCCGCACGCGGGACACGACATGATCCGGTTGGCGGCGAGAGCGCTGCCGATGAGCAGCGCGAGCCCGGGAACCGCGATCCAGCCGCCCAGCGCCGCTTCCAGGAACGCTTGCTGGCGCAAGGCGAAGACGATGACCGTCACGAGCGCGCCCAACAGAGCCCAGAACGCGCGCCGTTTGCGGCGCATCGCGATCGCGTGGTTCATCGCCCCGATGCTATCAAAACGACCAGCCAATTTAATTAGACCTCGCGACCCGATGTCGCGGGGTCTTTTTTTATATAGTCGGGCGTCACCATGGGCCAGCTTATTTTCGGAATCAACGTCACGCTCGACGGCCGCTACGACCATCGCGATGCGGTACCCGACGACGAGTTGTTCCGGTACTGGATTCGACAGATGGACGCGGCGGGCGGGATGTTGTGGGGGCGGACGGTCTATGAGCTCATGGAGAACTACTGGCCGCCGGTGGCCCGCGACCCGAAAGCGGCGCGATTGGACCGCGAATGGGCGCGCAAGCTGGACGTCAAACCCAAACACGTGGTCTCCGCCACGCGACGCGAGTACTCTTGGAGCAACACCCACCTAGTGGAAGGCGACTTGGCCGGAGCGATCAAAGCCCTGAAGAAACGCACCCCTCGCGGACTGCTTCTCGGGAGCCCCAATCTCGCGAAGCAGCTGCACCGGCTCGGCCTCATCGACGAGTATCTCTTCGTCGTCCGCCCGGTCGTAGCCGGAAGCGGGGCGACGCTGTTCGCGGACTGGCGCGAGTCGCGGCTGAAGCTCGTCGAGTCGAAGCGGTTCAAGTCCGGCGTGTTGGCGCTGCGATACACGCGCAGATAGCGGCGCGCCGACGCGGGGCTTCTTGCTCACGACGGTGCCAGGTGATAGGATTCCCTCGTGAAATCCAATTTAAAGACTAAAGCGCTGCTCCTGCTCGTTCTGCCGTGCGCCGCGACGCTCGCCTCGGGTTACGTCCCGCACGCCGAGGCCCTGAAGGAGTATCAGGAGGATTTCTTCGACGCGATGAGCCGGGGCTACGACGCGCCCGGCACGGCCGTCCTCGTGCGGGGGGGAGCGGAGGCGGAGGCCGGGGCTTTCGCGGCGTTGTTCGCGCGCGCGCGCGCCGGCGACGTCATCCGGCTCTCGGCGGGTACGCATGACGCGTGCGCGGCCGAGCAGGGCGGCGGCCCGCTGCGCGTCGAAGGCGCCGGCTACCTGGCCACCTTGCTCGCCTGCCCCGACCCGGCGCGCAAAGGCGCTTTCGCGCGCGCCGTCCTCAAACTCAAGGACGTCGAGCTTTCGGACCTGGCCATCGTTAACCCCGATGTCGCGGTCGGCCGCGGGGCGCGGGCCTGGCTCATCGGCGTGCGCACCGTCGGGAAGGAGAACGTGGTCACGGAGTCCGGCGACGAGGACCTCAAGCCCCGCCATTCGCATCTAGCGCGGCTCTGGGGCTCCATCGGCCGCGGCGGCGACTTCATGCAGAGGCTTGAGCCGACCTTCGGCACGGTGGCCGGGCGCTGGAGCCACTCGAAGGACGTGATGGAGCGCCGCAAGTTCGGGGGCGAGAGGGCCGGCGACTTCGAGGACTTCGCGGAGGAGGCCGCCGACCGGGCCTACCGCGGCAAGGACCTGCCCTCCAAGCGCAAGGCCGAAGCGGCCCTGGCGTGGCTCGACGCGGCCCAGGGCGTGCTGCCGTGCTGCAACCTCAAATCGCAGTACGACAACACGCCCCAACGGGCCGTCTTCTACCGCGAGATGCTCGAGCGCGCGAGCGCCTGGCTGGAGCGGCGCTACGCGCTGAAGTCGAAAACCCCGTCCTCCGCGCCGGCCCCGGCCAACCCCGAGCTCGCCGCCGCGAAGGCGGCCGCGCAGAAGGGCTACGCCTTGAGCGCGTTGTTGCGCCTGCACCGCCTGCCTCCGGCGCTGGCTTCCGCCTCCCGGGCCGAAGTCGGCGCGGCCAAGGACGCCGCGCAGAGCTCGCTGGGCGACTACGCGTGCACGCCGGAAGTCCTCATCGAGAACGTTTCCCGGCCGCACGTGGCGGGCCTCGGGCGCGACGCCGTCGACAAGTACGTCCTGAACATGAAGAAGGCCGTCGCCGCCGACCTCGCCAAGCAGGTCGGCAAGCGTTATCCGCTCCTGCTCGTCGCGCCGGCGCGCGGGAACGCCTGCCGCATCGAGTACCACGTCCACTCCGACGGTTATCAGGCGCGCAAGACGGTCGCGGCGGTGAAATCGAACGTGACCTATGAGATGCGCGAGACCGAGGCGTCCCTGCGCCGCAGGCAGGAGGCCGCGCGCGCGGCCATGAACGCCGAGCTCGACTCGGCGTTGAGCAAGATGTCGGCTAACTCGGAGCGCGTGCGCGACATGTGGCGCAAGACCTACGACCACCGCACGCGTCTCGAGAGCTCCGCGGGCGGCCTCACGTTGGTGTCGTGGACGGGCGACGAGAGCGGTCGCGCCTCCGCGGCGACCGTGGCCGCGGGCGCCGCCGCCGACCGACGCGCCGCCGAGGCGAGGGCCTCCGCGGGCGGGCGCGAGATGGAGCAGGTCGAGCACCGCGACGACCTGGAGACCTTCCATTACTTCAAGAGGCACGATATCAACGCGACTCTCCGCGTTCGCTCCGGCGGCAAGGTCGTCGCCGAGCTGGGGCCGCTCGATTGGCGCTACGAGTGGTCGCAGGGCCCCTGCACCTCGCGCGTCAAGCAGCACGCCGGAGGCGTGCGCGCCGAGGTCGAATGGGACTGTCTTGCGGACGGGGGGACCGGCGGTTACGACGACTTCAACGCCAAGCAGGCCGTCCCATTCCTTGAAGCCTACCTCGGGGAGCGCTGGCTGCCCGGCGTGCTGGCGCGCGTCTCGTCGTTGGCATCCTCCAACGAGCCGGAGGCGCGCGCGGAGGCCGCGCTCCTGACGATGGCGATGGGCGCCACCCTGTCGCCGCAGCGCCGCGAGCGGCTCTCAGCCGACCTGGGCATGCCCGACGCCGCCGAGGCGTTCCGCCTCTATCTTTGGGGATTGCAGAACAATTAGCCCAGTCGCGTCAGCGATGAAGGCCTGTTATTTCCGGACGCGGCGCGAGACCAGCGGGGCCGCGTTGACGAATCGATTCGCCGCGGCTTCTTCGAGCATCCACCGGCCCATGGCTTCGTACGAGACGGGGGAGTAGGAGTTTTGAGCCGCGTTCCAATCGGCTGACGCCACGGGGGGCTCGTCCGCCCCCCGCGAGTTGACTCCGGCCCGTACGAGGGTCCAGCGAAGCGGGGAAAGCGCGCCGGCGCCGATGGCGTCGATCACCGCCTGCTGCTCGGCCGCCCCGCGGCCGATGGAGCCGGGCATCCACGAGAAGAAGCGGAGCATTCGGCTCGCCGGTTGGCCGGGCGCCGAAGCGAGCAGCGTGTTGATCACGATGAGGCGGTCCACTCCGGCATCCAGCATCGAGCCTCGCACGGCCGAGACGTTCGCTGAAAACAAGGACGAGCGGTCATGGCTCGTCGGCGTCACGCCCATGGCCGTCAGCACGGCGTCCGCGCCGGAAAACGCCGCGGTCAGCGCGGCTCGGTCGTCGAGAGAAGCGACGACGGCGACCCGGGAGCCGCTCGGGACGTTCACGATGCGCTCCGGGCGCGAGCGGACGATGGCGGTGAACTCGACGCCCTTCGCGCGGCACGCGCTGAGGATGCCTTGGCCCAGCCCGCCCGCGGCGCCGATGATGGCGACGCGGCGAGGCAGCGCGCGGGGTTCGCCGTCGTTATGGGGTTTCATCAGATGTCGGCGTACAGCGAAAAGTAGGAAGCGCCGTCATTGTAATAAAACCAGCGGATATCGACCGTATTACGCGGGGTGTAAGGTTTCCCGCGCGCTCGCGTTCAAGGTGTGAGAGCCGACTTCCGGCTAATAGGGGTCGCGCCAACATCCACATCACACGGAGAAACATATGAAAACCATGCTGAGCGCGGGGCTGCTCCTGATCGCCGTCGCGGGATTGACGGGCTGCGCGGAACTTCATCGCAGCGACGAGAGGTTCGCCGCTACCGGCTATTCGGCGAACGTGCTGTTCGTGCAGATTCCGGGGGATCCTCTCAAGCAGGCTGAATCCAAGGTTCCCGAGGGCGCGACCATCACCGATGTGACGTCCGACCCCAATGATTGGCGCACGCTTCCGGGATTCTTTAACCGCTTGCTGGGAATGGGCCGCGCGCAGATCGGCGGCACGACGAAGGAGCGGTGAGCGCGAGCCGTCGGGGCGTCCATCGCGGCTTAGGCCGCGATGGACGCTTCGACCGGTAGGTCGGACGGCTCTTATGCGTTCAGGCGGTCGCTGTCGTCAGGCGACCTAGGTTTTCGAAGCCTCGAAGATGCTGCCGATCGCTTCGTCGAGCGTCTTGTTGAATTCCGCGTCCGTCTGCTGCGCGCTCAAACCCTCGGTCAGCGCGCGGGAAAAGCTCGCCGTCATGCCGTGGTTCTTCGCCAGCAGGGCGTTGGCGTCTTTGCGGGAATAGCCGCCCGACAGCGCCACGACGCGCAGCACGTTGGGATGCTTGACCAGGTCCAGGTAGAAATCCGCCGTGGTGGGCAAAGTCAGCTTCAGCATGATCTTTTGGTCGGGCTTGAGCTTGCCGAGTTGCGAGAGGATGCTCTGCTTGAGCAGTTTCTCGCATTCGGCCTTGTTCGGGCTCTTGATGTCAACCTCGGGCTCGATGATGGGAATCAGGCCCTTGGCGAGGATTTGCTTGCCGACCTCGAATTGCTGCGCCACCACCGCTTCGATGCCCGCGGGGTTGGCCGATTTGATTACCGAACGCATCTTGGTCCCGAAAATGCCGCACGTCAGCGCGCGGTCGAGCAGTTTGTCCAGATCGGGCATCGGTTTCATCAGCTGCACGCCGTCCTTCTCATCGGCCAAGCCCTTATCGACCTTCAAGAAGGGAACGACCTTCTTGTCCTCCCAGAGGAACTGGGCCGAAGGCTTGCCGCCGACCTTGCGGTCCATGGTCGCCTCGAATAGGATCGCGCCGAGGATGCGGTCGCCGCCGAAGCTGGGGCTCATCATGATGCGCGAGCGCATCTCGTGGATCTTGTCCATCATCTGCTGATCGCCGGAATAAGCGGTCTCCGGGATGCCGTAAAGTTTCAGGGCCTTCGGCGTGCTGCCGCCGCTCTGATCGAGCGCGGCGATGAAGCCCGCTCGGGATTTGACCGCATCGAGTTGCTGGGCGTTGGGCATTGTGGTTCTCCGTTGTGGAATTCCAGTTAAGCAGACAGATGGTACGAAATCGACGGGCCGCTTGTGCGAATGGCGGTCGAGGCCTATCCCTGGAAGAGCTAAACCATGCTTAGCCGAGGCCCGTTTCAGGCGGGTAGGACTTTAGGCCTGCTACGGCATGGGCCCACGGTCCCATGAGGCGTTGCGCCCACGGGCCCATACTCCCCGTATGAGGTGGCTGCTCCTCGGCCTCTGCGTCCTCCCCTCGACGGCGTTCGCGGCGCCGTGCGCCGTGGCGACGTTCGACCCGGACGCCGTGCGCGGCAACGCCCCCCGAACGCTGGACGCCTCGGACGCCGCCTGCCCCAAGGCCGTGCGCCTGCTCGGGCATTTCAACCGCATGGCCCGGGCGATCGGACGGCGCCCGGGGCAGGACATCCACTTCCAGATCAAGATGACGGGCGAGCTCAACGCCTATTACCTCAACGACCATAACGCCGTGAGCGTCACCGTGGCCATGCTGCGCCGCCACAGCGAGGACGAGCTCACGCTCGTGCTCGCCCATGAGATGGGCCACGCCAAGCAGGACCAGGACGGCACGGGCGGCTCCACGCTCCAGCGCGAGGGTCATGCCGACGCGTTGGCGGCCCAGATTCTCCTCATCGCGGACTACCCGGCGCAGCTGGGCCAGCGCGGCGTCGAGGGGTGGCAGTTCTGCGGCCGCATCGCGGCGCCCAATCAGGGGCGGCCGACCGACCATCCCGTCACGTCGGCGCGCTGGCAGAACGTCGTGGCCATGACCGCCGCGCACGTGGCGATGCGCGACGGCGTGAGCGCCGCCAACGCGTTCGACGGCGCCGGGCGCGCCGTGCCCTGGGTGCCCATCTCCGCAATCGGCCCCGACGGCGTGGCGCGGCCGGGGCGCTGGTGCGGCGCACGCTCACCGTCAACGTCGCGCCCCGCCTGGGAGGCCTCGAGACCCGGCTGCGCGGCCCCGGGCAGGCCGTGGCCCGCGACCGCGTCGTGGTCAGCGACGTGCCCGTGCCTTTCACGGACCGGCGCGTGACCGTCACGCGGCGCGTCCTCAATTACGCCCAGGTGCAGGGCGCGGGGTATTTCAACCGCGCGGTGGCCGCGGCGGCCGCGCGCATCGAATCCTTCACGGGCGTCGGGCCGCTGGCCATGAGCCTCACCTCGCGGTTCTGCGGGCGCCCGCTGGACTTCCTGGCCTTTTCCCGGCTGCTGCGCGACGCCTCCGCGGGCGCGGCGCGACGGCTCCAGCGTTAGCGGCTAACGCGCCTTCACCGCTCCAGCGGGAAGTTGGTAGTCTTTACATCATGGAAAAGACGCTCTGCCCCGTCTGCGAGATGGACGACATCTTGGAATCGGCGACGCGTTGGGAATGCGCGACCTGCGGCCACGAGTGGGAGCGCGCGCCCGCGCCCGAGGCCGAGGCGGCGGCCGCCCCGCGCGTCGTCAAGGACGTCAACGGCAACACGCTCGCCGACGGCGACATCGTGACCTTGATCAAGGACCTCCCGCTCAAAGGCTCGTCTTCGACCCTGAAGGTCGGGACGAAATCGAAACCCATCCGCCTGGTGGACGGCGACCACGAGATCACCTGCAAGATGGACGGGACCACCGTCTTCTTGAAAGCGTGCTTCGTGAAGAAGGCCTGATGAGCGCCGCCGGAGAACGCCTCGAGCCGCGCCTGCGCGAGACGGCCCTCGTCATCTTGCGCCGCCACCACATCGGGGAGGGCGACCTGCAGCTCGAGGTCAACGAGCCGCACCAGCCGCCCTCCTGCCTCATCCGCGGCCATCGCGTGCGCGTGGAGGTCGATGACGGCTCGGCGGCCTTCCGCGTCATGGCGGGGCGCTGGAGCGGCCGGCGCGCCGACTTCCCGACCGTCGGCGCGTTTGTCGCCGCCTTCGAAGAAGCGCTGCACGGCGCGTTGTCCGGCGCGTGAGCGCCGTCCTCGCGGCGCTGCTGCTCGCGCCCCTCGGCGTCGCGCGCGCGGCCGAGCCGTTGTTCGACCCGCGCGACACGGTCGCCGTCGTCGCGGGCGTGCTGGAGTGGGAGAACCGGGGCTTCGAGTCCTTCCTCAAGGAACGGCGCAAGGACGCGGAGCTCGACGCGCTCCTGGCGACGCTCGGCGTCGAGAAGCGGACCTTGCTGCTCGACGGCCGGGCGACGAAGCGGGCCATCCTCGACGCGTTGCGCGCGGCGATCGCCGCGTCCGGCCCCGAGACCACCTTGCTCTTCTACTACGCCGGCCACGGCGTGCGCCGCGCCGACGGGGGCATCGCCTTCGCCGGCCACGAGATGGATCCCTGGAAGCTCGAGACCGGCCTGCGGCTCTCCGAGCTGCCGCCGTTGTTCGCCGACGGCGGCAAGCGGCTGTTCCGCGGACGGCGGGTCATCCTGCTGGCGGATTGCTGCCACTCGGGCGGCCTGGCGGACGCCGCGCGCGCCTTGTCGGCGGCGGGCATCGACGCCGTGGCCTTGACCTCGGCCGACGCGTCCAACGTCTCGACCGGCAACTGGACCTTCACGCAGACCGTGCTCGACGCGCTGCGCGGCCGGCCGACGTGCGACCGTGACCGCGACGGGGCCGTGACGCTCGCCGAGCTCGCCGAGGAGGCGCGCGAGGCCATGAAGCACCGGGAGGACCAGCGTTACGGCTACGCCAACCACGGCGTGCCCGCCGACGCCGTGGTCGCCGTCTCGGGCATGGCCGCGCCGCCCGCGCCCGAGCCGCGCTGGGCGCTGGCCCCGCGCGCGGGACGCGACGTTCCCGTGCGCGTGTTGGCCGTCGAGAAGGACCGCGCGCGCGTCGCCTTCTACGATTATTCCGACGAGAGCCTGGCCTGGGTGGAACGCGCCGCGCTCAAGCCGCCGCGCGTCGCCGCGCACCCGGTGGGCGCGCGCCTGAGCGTGGACTGGGACGGACAGCTCTACGCCGCGGTGGTGCAGAAGACCGAGGACGGCTTCCACCTCGTCACCTACCCGGGCTGGGGGCACGAATGGGACGAATGGGTCGGCGCGACCCGGATCGCCGGGACGCTCGCGCCCGGCGAGCAGGCGTCGCGTCCCCTGAAGGTGGAGTGGCAGGGGACCTGGTGGGACGCCGCGCTCAAAGGCCGCGAGGGCGAGCGGTACTGCGTGCGCTACCTGGGCTACGACGCGAGCTGGGACGAATGCGTGCCGGCGTCGCGCGCGCGTTTCTAACGGCCCGGCGCCCCGCTCACTGGTAGAGGCGGCGCGTCATCAGGCGCACCACGTCGGCGTCCTCTTCGATGGTCTCCGAGCCGTAGCCGTCGGCGAGGCATTCGAACAACGCGTCGCGGAAGGTGAACGCGTAGTGTTTGCCCTTGCCGGCCTCGCGCGCCCAGGAGGAGTTCTTCACCTCGAAGGCGCCGTCGGCCTTGAGCCCGCGCGCGGCTAAGGGGTGCGCGGCGAGAGCGGCGCGGTCCGGCGGCCCGAAGCGGTGCGCGTAGGCGACGTGGAACGCCACGATGACGTGTTCGTCGCGACCGGCGACGTAGGACATGCACGAGAGCACCACCGTGCCGTCCTTGGCCAGGACGATGGGCAAGGGATTCTCCCGGTCGGGCTCCGGGATGGCCAGCGGGGCGACGCGGTCGGGGTCGGGCGCGCCCATGCTCAGGAGAGCCCCCTCGTGTGCGCGCGGTGGCAGGCGACGCACAACGTCTCGAGGTTCTCGAGGTGGTGCGCGCAGCCCAACACGTCGTGGGCGCCGCGGCAGGGCTCGCGGTGGTTGACCTCGAGCCGGTCCGCCGGCCGGCCCGCGCGCCAGGCGCGCAGCGCCGCGAGGTAGCCGGCGCGCGAGGCGAAGCCCCGCGCGGAAGGCCGCGGCGCGGGCGCGTGGCCGCAGCGCACGCAGCGGCGCCGGTCGCGGCGTTTGGCCGCCTGGCGCGCGCGGCGCCACCAATGGTTGGCGCGGAAGGCCTCGGCGCAGCGGTCCGCGCACCAGGACCGGCGCGTCGGGGGCAACGCGGCGCCGCACCACGCGCAGCCGCCGGGGGCGGGGCGCGCCAGCGGGCAGCGCGCGAGCACGGCCGCGACGGACGCTCGGTTCATGCGGCCATCTTATACTATTCGCGGCGGGGCCTTCCCTTTTCGGGGACGAGGCGTTATGCTTCCGGGCAAGGCCTATGCGCGCGCTACCACGGCTTCTCCTCGTCCTGCTCGCGGGCCTCGCCGCTCCGGGCGCCCGCGCCGCCGACGTGGCGTACAAGATGACCGCGGCCCCGGGCAACAAACGCGCGGCCCTCCCGCTGCTGACGCGTTACAAGGACGCCAAGGCGCTGGCCCGGGTCAACGCGACGCTCAAGGCGAAGCTGCGCGAGATGAAATGCGGGGAGGGGGGCGGGGACTGGGAGACGACGTCGAACGTGACGTACGCGCGCCGGGACGTTTTCAGCATCCGCGTCCGCACCAGCTACTCGTGCGACACGCCTTACCCGACCAACGGCGCGGACCAATCCATGACCTTCGACCTGCTCACCGGGGAGGAGGTCCGCTTCGCGGATCTTTTCGAGGATTTCAAAGGGCGCAAAAGCGAGGTGCTCAAGGCCCTCTACGCGGGCCATCTCGCCGACGCGCCGCCCGCCGAGGACGACGGCTGCCCCGAGCGCTACGACCTGGAGGACCTCGAGAACTACGGCACGCGTTACCACGTCACGAGCGCCGGCCTCGTGGTGCAGCCCGAGTTCCCGCACGTCATGGCCGCGTGCTCCTTCCCGGTGACCGTTCCTTTCGCGCGGGCCGCGCGGCTCGCGCCGCCGGGCGGCCTGTTAACGCGGCTGGAGTGACGGGCCTTCCAACTCGCAGGCCGCGCCCAGGCATTGCGCGATGATGCGCAGCAGCTCGCGCTCCTCGCGCAGGAACGGGCCCTCGTCCATCGCCGCCGACGCGGCCAGGTAGCCGACCTCCACGCGCCCCCACGCGGCGCCCTTGACGGTGACGGGTTCTTGCAGCGTCCACTCCGAAGGGGCGTAACGCGCGGTGCGGAACTCGCGCCCGCCGATGACGGCGCGCGCGCAGGCGAGTTCGGGACGCTGCCAGGCCCGGGGCAGCAGGTCCACGATGCGGCCGACGCGCTGCTCGAAGGCGAGGTCGGGGTCGCGCAGCACGCGCACGGCCTGGTACACGCAGTCGAGCTCCTTGAGGCGCTCGTTGAGCACGCGCGTGCGGGCCTTCATCGCGTCGCCCATCCAGTCGGACTGGTCGCGGGCCTGGAGCAGCTCGTCCTGGAGGCCGATGAGCTCGGCGTTCATGGACGCGACGTGCCGCAGCAGGTCCTCTTTGGTGAAGGCCGAGATGTCCATGGCTGATTTTAGCCTATACTTTATCCTCGTTATGCCCGTCACGCGGCTCGCCTTATCCCGTCAGGACGCGAAGCGCCCGTCTCCGGCCCTGCTGCGCCGCGTGCGCGCCGGCGTGGAGCGCGACGGCGTGGTCGTGTTCGAGAACCTGTTCCCGCTCCCCTGCTGGAGAAGGCGCGCGCGGCGGTGCTGCGCGCGCTGGGAGAGCGAGGCGCTGCGGCGCGGCCTGGTGCGAGACGTCGCCGGGCGGGCCACCAGCCTGCTCCCGTTGGCGCGCCCCTTTCTCGATGAGCGCCTCTACGCCCAGCCGATCGTGCTCGCGGCGCTGCCGTCCTTGCTCGGCCCCGACTTCCGGCTCAGCAGCGTCGAAGCCATCGTCGCCTTGCCCGGGTCCGGCCGCCAGCACCAGCACATCGACGGCCCCATTCGTTTCGACCGCCAAGTCGGCGGAGCGCGACGGGGCTACGGGGGGGACCTTTCCGCGCTGCCGCCGTTCGCGCTGGCGCTGGCGACCCCGTTGTGCGCCGTGGACGAGGAGAACGGGCCGACCGCGCTGTGGCCGGGCTCGCACCGCGTCGCGCTGCGCTCGCCGCTGCCCTCGGAGCGCGAGATCCGCCGCCGTTTCCCCGAGGCGCGCATGACCGGTCCGTTCGGCCGCTCCTACCTCTACGACTACCGCACCTTCCATCGCGGCCTGCCCAACTTCTCGCGCGAGCCGCGGCCGTTGCTGATGCTCGTCTATACCCGCGACTGGTACCGCGACCCGAACCTGGCGGAGGTCGAGCCCGGCCCCTTCATCGCGCCGCGCGACTACGCGCGCGTGCCCGAGCGCCTGCGGTTCCTGTTCGGCTTCGCGCCGGCCGCGCGCCGGGCTTTGTGGACGAAGGCGCGGCGCGAGCTCTGACCTGGGCCTGGCGAAACCGGACCGAAGCTGTTAAGCTGTAGGTGATGACCATTCCCACCATCGGTCTGGACAACGGCTTCGCGGCGATGGGCGGCGCCGAGCCTCTCACCATCCTCTGGCTGACGTCCGTCGGACTCCTCCTCCTGAGCGCCTCCGCGCTCCTGTTGCGGCGCCGTCCGCGCGCCGTCGCGGCCGTTTACCACTGCTCGCGCCGCTGAGGCGTTGCAGTCGGTGTGGCCGAAACGTAGCATAACAACGTGTCTAACCCATCCTGGAGGCCCTATATGACCCGTGCTCTCGCCCTGATTATCCTGCTCGCCCCGTTCGCCCAAGCCAAAGACGCGGCCAAACCCGCCCCGGAGGGGAAGCCCGGTCACGAGGCGAAGGAGGACAAAGCCCGCACCGTCCCCGGCGGCGCCAGCAAAGGAGTGAAGGCCTGCCACCGCGACATTGATAAGTTCTGCAAAGACGTCAAACCCGGCGAAGGCCGTCTCGGCGCCTGCTTGAAGGCCAATGCCAAGAAGCTTTCCAAGGGATGCCGCAGCTGGGCTTCGCACGGCGGCAAGGGTCATATGGACGAGGCGTTCGGCCGAGACATCGACGGCGCGCCCGTCGCCGCGCCCGTCGCCGCGCCCGCTCCCGAAGCCGCTCCCGCCACGAAGTAACTTCCGCCGTGACGCGAGGCCTTGACGGGCCCGCGTTTTTGGTTTATACTTAACCTAATGGTTAACTATAGCCAGCACGGGCTCGACCTCGCCTTCGGCGCGCTGGCCCACCCCATCCGCCGCGGCATCCTCGCGCGCCTGTCCACGGGCGAGGCGTCCGTCGCCGAGCTGGCCAAACCCTTCAAGGTCTCGGCGCCCGCCATCTCCAAACACATGAAGATCCTGGAGGACGCGGGCCTGCTCACGCGCAAGAAGCAGGGCCGCGTCCACCGCTGCCGCCTGGAGGAGCGCCGCATGAAGGAGGCGCAGGCCTGGCTGGAGGAGCACCGCAAGTTCTGGAACGACAAGCTCGACGCGCTCGAGCGTTATCTAAAGGAGAATCCGTGACATGACCGCCATGAAAAAAGCCGAAGACGCCTCCGACCGGGAGATCGTCATCACGCGCCTCATCGACGCGCCCGTGGAGCGCGTGTGGCGGGCCTGGACGGACAACGCCGAGATCGTGAAGTGGTGGGGGCCGCACGGTTTCTCCGATGAGAGCGAGTCGCGCGAATTCAAGCCGGGCGGCCATTGGCGGCACACGATGATCGGCCCCGACGGCTCGCGCTTCCTGAACTACGCGACCTACAAGGAGATCGAGGAGCATAAACGCATCGTCCTCGTTAACGGGGGAAACAAGGAGGACGACGAGAAGGGCATCGGCATGCGCTCGGTCATCACGTTCAAGGCGGTGGGGAAAAAGACCGAGCTCACCATGCGTACCATCCTCTCGTCGGCCGAGATGCGCGAGCGCGTCGTCAAGGAGTTCAAGGCGATCGAGGGAGGCCAGCAGACCCTCTCGCGCCTCAACGCGCACGTCACCGGGCAGTTCGTCATCTTCCGTCTCGTGGACGCGCCGCGCGAACGCGTCTGGCGCGCGTGGACCGACGCCAAGGAGCTCGTGGCGTGGATGGGGCCCAAGGGCACAGAGGGGGGCTACTCCAAGCTCGACCTGCGCCCCGGCGGCACGTATCACTACTCGATGAAGGTCGGCGACGTCGAGATGTGGGGGCTGCTCACCTACAAGGAGGTCGTGAAGCCCGAGAAACTCGTGTACGTCCAGCAGTTCTCGGACAAGGACGGCGGCCTCGGCTCTCATCCGCTGGCGCCTGATTGGCCCAAGAAGACGCACACCACCATCCACTTCCAGGATTACGGGCCGAAAACCCTCATCAGCTTGTATTGGGACCCCATCGACCCGACGCCGGCCGAACGCGCCATGTTCGAGAAGGGCATGGACGGCATGAAAGGCGGCTGGGGCGGCTCCTTCGACCGGCTCGACGCGTTTCTTAAGGAGGCTAAATGAGCCCCGTCAAGAAGAAGCCGACCTTGGTCCTGACCCGACTCATCGCCGCCCCGCGCGAGCGGGTGTTCAAGGCCTGGACCGACCCCGAGCAGTTCGCCTACTGGTGGGGGCCGCACACCTTCACCGCGCCGAAGGTGAAGCTGGACGCGCGACCCGGGGGGAAAATCGACGTGTTCATGCAGGGTCCGAAGGGCTCGCCTTGGCAGAATCCGTACCCGATGGGCGGGGAGTTCCGGGAGGTCTCGCCCTACGACCGGCTCGTCTTCACCTCCACCTTGCCCGACGGTAAGGGCGGGCTGGACATCGAGAATCTCAACGAGGTGGACTTCCGGGATAAAGACGGCAAAACCGAGCTGACCCTCACCGTGACCGTGCTGCAGGCGACGCCGGCGGTCAAATCGGCGCTCGCGGGCATGGAGCAGGGCTGGAGCCAGAGCTTGGAGAAGCTCGACGCGTTGTCGTCGGGACGCATCGAGAAACACGTCCATCTTGCGGCGCCGGTCGCGCGCGTTTGGCGGGCGCTCACCGACCATCGCGAGTTCGGCGCGTGGTTCGGCGTTGCGCTGGAAGGCCCGTTCCAGGCGGGGAAACCCGCGCGCGGGCGCATAACCCACCCGGGCTACGAACACGTGACGTGGAACGCCGTCGTCCAGGACGTCGTGCCCGAGAGCCTGTTCTCGTTCACGTGGCATCCCTACGGCATAGACCCGAAGGTGGACTACTCGAAGGAGACGCCGACCTTGGTGGAGTTCCGTCTCTCGGCGGGGCCCGCCGGCGCGCACCTCATCGTGGTAGAATCCGGCTTCGACGACGTGCCGGCCGCGCGCCGGGCCGAGGCCTTCCGCATGAACGACGGCGGCTGGACCGTCCAACTCGAGAACATCGCCGCTTATCTCGCGAAGAACCCGTAAAAGAGGAGGACCTATGGCTTACGTGGACGGTTATCTGATACCGATGCCGAAGAAAAACAAGGCCGCCTACCGCCGCATGGCGGCGCTGGGCGGACGCATCTGGAGGGAACACGGGGCGCTGGATTACAAGGAATGCGTCGGCGAGGACCTGGACATCAAAGGCGTCGCGAGCTTCCGCAAGCTGCTCAATCTGAAGCCCGGGGAGACCGCGGTGTTCTCCTACATCCTGTACAAGTCCCGCGCGCATCGCGACGCGGTCAACGCCAAGGTCATGAAGGACCCGCGCATGAAAGCCCCGCCCAAGATGCCCTTCGACATGAAGCGCATGCATTTCGGCGGATTCGACGTGCTCGTGGACGCGAAACGACCGTAACAAAAGGAAAAACGAACATGCTCCTGAAAATCGCCGCCGTTCTTGCCGCCGTCGTCGCCGCCATCCTCGCCTTCGCCGCGACCAAGCCGGATTCGTTCCGCGTGGAGCGTTCGGTCGTCGTCGCCGCCTCGCCGGAAAAGGTGTTCCCCTACCTGGAGGACCCGAAGAAAACCGTCGAGTGGTCGCCCTGGGAGAAGAAGGACCCGAACCTGAAAAAGACATTCTCAGGCGCGGCCAAAGGCAAAGGCGCCGTCTATGAGTGGGACGGCAACAAGGACATCGGCGCCGGGCGCCTCGAGATCACGGAGGTCGTGCCCAACGCGAAGGTCGTCATGGACCTGCATTTCCTGCGGCCGATGGAGGGGCGCAACGTCGCGGCATACGTCGTGACGCCCAAGGAGGGCGGCTGCGAGGTGGCGTGGTCCATCGAGGGGCCCATGCCCTTCATGTCCAAGCTCGTCAGCGTGTTCATGGATATGGATAAGATGATCGGCGCCGAGTTCGAGAAAGGCCTCGGCGACCTGAAGGCGTTGGCGGAGGCCAAATGAAAGCCGACAAATGGACCTGGGCCGGCCGCGTCCTGACGGCTTTGCTCGCGCCGTTGTTCCTGATGGGCGTCTATATGATCTTCACGAAGAACCCGCAGGCGACGGAGGGGCTCGTCAAATACGGCTGGCCGGAGTCCGCTTTGTCCGTCATCGGCTGGCTGGAGCTGGGCAGCCTCGTGTTGTATCTCATCCCGCAGACGTCCGTCCTGGGCGCGGCGCTGCTGACGGGTTATCTCGGCGGTGCCGTGGCGACGCATCTGCGCGCGGGGGAGCCGGTCGTCATGCCCGTGGTCGTCGGCATAGCGGTTTGGGCGGGCATCTGGCTGCGCGAGCCGCGCCTGCGCGCCGTCATGCCGTGGCGCCGCTCGGAATCTTAGAAAGCCGAGGCGGGCCGCCTCAGTAGTTCGTCCAGACCGTGCCCTTCGTGTCGGTGTGGGAGCAGGCGATCCACAGCTCGCCCTGGGTCTTGGCCCGTTGGCCGGCGGGGGGCGGCGACGCGCCGCACAAGGAGCCGTCGTCGCTCCAGTAAATCCACTCCCCGGTGTCGAGCACGTAGCCGGAGCCGCAGCCGAACGCGTTGGTGTTCTGGTTGTGGCGGATGACCGACGTGGTCACGTGGTAGTCGGGCAGCTTGATGCTCGGCATGGCGGACAGGTATTTGCCGCCGGTCGTCAGGGCGTACAGGTCGCTCGGATAGACGCCTTCGAGGTCCCCGTAATAGATGGACAGCGCGGAGCGCATGGCGCCCAAGGTCCCCTTGAGCTTCCCTTCGTTGGATTTGCGGATGAGCTCGGCGAACTTGGGAATCGCGATGGCCGCGAGGATGCCGATGATGGCGACGACGATCATCAGCTCGATGAGGGTGAAGCCGCGCCGGCGCTCCGGGCTCATGACAGTGACTGTAACAGGCGGCGGAGGTTTCCGCTAGGCGTAAGCGGTCACACCCGGACGACCCGCCACAGGCGGGCGGAGCGGGCGCGCGGGTTCTCGCGCGTCTCCTCGGGAGAGGGCTTCTGCGGCTCTCCCGGCGGCGCGGCCCACGCGCCGGCGGCGGCCTGGGCGTCGAGGGCCGCCTTCACGAGTTTCTCCTCGCCGGAGTGGAAGGTGAGCAAGGCGACGCGTCCTCCGGGCTTGAGCAAGGCGGGGAGGTCGGCCAGCAGGCGCTGCAGCGAGTCGCGTTCGGCGTTGACCGCGATGCGCAGGGCCTGGAAGGTGCGCACGGCGGGGTGCGCGGAGAACGCGTCCTTCTTCTTGAACGGCCCGGGCCCCAGCCCCTTGGCGAAACCCACGGCCGCGACGAGGTCGAAGGTGGTCAGCGGCGCGCGGCCCTGGCGGACGTAGCCGGCGAGGGCGGCGGCGACCGCGGCGGCGTCGGGCTCGTCGCCATAGACGCGCAGCGCCTCCTCGATCTGCGCCTCGCTCGCGCGCATGAGCCAATCGGCGGCGGTGGGACCCTTCGAGCGGTCCATGCGCATGTCGAGCGGCCCGTCGTTCTTGAAGGACATGCCGCGCTCCGGCCGGTCGAGCTGCATCGAGGAGACGCCGAGGTCGGCCAGAAGGGCGTCCACGCCCGTCAGCCCCAGGCCGCGCACGGCCTTGAGCGCGTCGGCGTAGTCGCTGTGCAGCGAGGTGAGCGCCACGCCCGCGTCTTTCAGGCGTTTCTGGGTTCGTGCGAGCTCTTCCGCGTCGCGGTCGAGCCCGATAACGGTCGCGCCGCGGCGAGCGGCCTCGCTCGCGTGGCCGCCCCAGCCGAGCGTGCAGTCGAGCATGGTCGCGCCCGGGAGGGGGGCGAGCGCGGCGAAGACCTCCTCGAGCATGACCGGCAGGTGCGCGCCGGCCGGCGTCGAGCCGCGCGCCTTGGCCTTGGCCAGGGCCTCGGGGTCGGCGGCGTGCTCCTTGTATTTTTCCTCGAAGGTCTTCGGGTGCGTGCCGATGTAGCGGTCGCGGCGGCGGTGCGAGGACACGACCTGGGCGATGGGCACGTCGGCGGGCGCGAGCTCGTATTCGAGCAGCTTGCGCGACTCGACCCATTTAAACGCGTCGTGATCCTTCAGAACGGGCGTCCCCGTGTACGACTTCACGAAGAAGGCTTGCAGGTCGATTTCGCCGAAGTCATAGACGTGTCGGTTGCGCCCGGCCGGCTCCCCGACGACGGCCTCGATGCCGAGCTCTTCCTTCAGCTCGCGGACCAGAGCGGCTTGCGGCGTCTCGCCGTCCTCGATGCGGCCGCCCGGGAACTCCCAGAGCCCCGCGTGTTTGCGCCCGGGCGCGCGGCGGCACAGCAGGACCATGCCGGACTTGAGGATGACGGCCGCGCAGACGGGTATCACCAGGGAAGTATAATAACTCGGGTGAACGGGTCCTACGAACGCATCTACCGGGTCGTCGCGCGCATCCCGCGCGGCAAGGTCGCGACCTACGGCCAGGTCGCGCGGCTGGCGGGCATGCCCCGCCACGCGCGCCAGGCGGGGTATGCTCTACAGGCCATGCCCGAGAACCTCGACTTGCCCTGGCAGCGCGTGGTCAACGCCAAAGGCGAGGTCAGCGCCCGCGCGCTCTCCTTCAACGAGGCGAAGCAGCGCGCCTTGCTCGAGCGAGAAGGCGTGGTGTTCGACGCGAAAGGGCGCATCCCGCTGAAGCGTTATCAGTGGAAAGCGGGGGAGCGGCCCGCGTGAGCGGCTCCGTCGGCCTGGCGCGGCGCCTCGGGCCCGCGGCGCTCATCTTCTACGGCATCGGCGACATCCTGGGCGCGGGCATCTACGCGCTCGTGGGCAAGGTCGCGGCCGAGGCGGGCACGGCGGCCTGGGCGTCCTTCCTCGTCTCCGCGGCGCTCGCCGCGGTGACGGGGCTGGCCTACGCCGAGCTGTGCGCGCGCGTGCCGCGCTCCGCCGGCGCGGCCGCCTTCGCCGCGGAGGCGTTCGGCGGCACCTTGATGCCGCACCTCGTGGGCTTCTTCGTGCTGGCCAGCGGCGTGACCTCGGCGGCGACGGTGTCGCTGGCCGCGCACGGCTACCTGCGCTCCTTCGTCGAACTGCCGCCGACCGTCGCGGCGCTGGCGCTCATCGGCCTGATGGCGCTCATCGCCTTCATCGGCGTGCGCGAATCGGTCGCGGCCAACAACGCCTTCACCGTCATGGAGGTCTCCGGCCTGCTGCTCGTCATCGCGGTGGGCCTGGCCTACGCGTTCAAGCGCCCCGCCGTCGAGCTCGCCGCCGCGCTCGCGCCCGACGCGGGCCCGCTCGCGGTGCTGGCGGGCGCCACGCTGGCGTTTTACGCCTTCATCGGCTTCGAGGACCTGGCCAACCTCGCCGAGGAGGCCAAGGACCCGGTGCGCGACATCCCGCGCGCCATCCTCGTCTCGGTGGCCGTGTCCACCGTGTTCTACCTGGTCGTCGTGTGCGTCGTGTTGTGGTCCATGACGCCCGCGCAGGCCGCCGCGACCCCGCGTCCGCTGCTCGAGGTCGTCCGCCTCTCGGGTTTCCCTCTGCCGGACTGGTGTTTCGCGGGCGTGGCGCTGTTCGCCATCGCCAACACCGGCCTGGCCAACTTCATCATGGCCTCGCGCCTGCTCTACGGGCTGGGCGACCAGGGCCTGGCGCCCGCGATCCTGGCGCGCGTGCACGAGACGCGGCGCACGCCGTGGGTGTCCATCCTGCTGGCCGCCGCCGTCACCGCGGCGCTCGTGTTGACCGCCGGGGAGAAAGGCGTCGCGCTGCTGGCCAAGACCACGGCGGTGCTGCTGATGCTGGCCTTCCTGGCCTCGCACGTGAGCCTCATCCTGCTGCGCCGCCGCGCGCCCGCGGGCCCCGGCGTGTTCGCGGCGCCCGCCTTCACGCCGTACGCCGGCATCTTCGCGTGCCTGCTCCTGCTGAGCCAGGCGCCGCGCGAGGCGTTCCTGCGCGCGGGCGTCGCGCTGGTCGTCGCGCTGGCCTTGCACGGCGTGTTAGGGCGCAAGCGATGAAGGCGCGGCTCAAGAAGTCGCTCAAGGGCGGGCGCTTCGTCTGGCGCGGCGTCCTCGCCTTGGCGGCCGTCGCCCTCGCGCTCTCGTTCGC
The DNA here is from genome assembly GCA_965283875.1 of uncultured Elusimicrobia bacterium. Lineage (GTDB taxonomy): Bacteria > Elusimicrobiota > Elusimicrobia > UBA1565 > UBA9628 > GWA2-66-18. The sequence goes on from CBDIQC010000001.1 coordinate 2,389,943, forward strand.
GTGGGCGGTGCTCCTGTCGCCGTTCTACGCCGCCGCGCTCGTCACGGGCCTGCCCGGCATGCGCGGCGGGCCGCAGGACGCCTTCCGCCACACGTTGGCCTCGGCGTTCGTGTCGCGTTTCGTGTCGCCGGCCGCCGTGGATTGGGTCACCGACGCCACGGAGTCGGGCCGCACGCGCAACTCGCGCATGGACCGCCACAACAACCGCATCGGCCGCGAGCTGGGCCGCGGCGGCGGCTCGCCCGCCGAGCTGTACGGCCGCGTGCGCGCGCAGGTCGCGGCGGGCCGCGTGGACAGCGACGACCCCGCCGTGACGACCTGGCTGCCCGAGAAGAACTGGGCCGTGGGGCTCTGATGTTCATCGGCCACTACGCCGCCGCGCTGCTCGCCAAACGCGCCGCGCCCCAGGCGCCGCTGGGCGCCTTGGCCGCCGCCGCGGTCGGGCTCGACCTGGTGTGGCCGGTCCTCGTCCTGGCCGGCGTCGAGACCGTGCGCGTCGTGCCGGGCCTCACCGCGGTGACCCCGCTCGACTTCGTCTCCTACCCGTACAGCCACAGCCTCGTCGCGGCGGCCGGTTGGTCCGCCGCGGCAGGTGTCGTCGCGCGCCGTTTCGACTGGACCCCGCGCGCCGCGACGGTCGCGGGCCTGGCGGTGTTCAGCCACTGGCTGCTCGACTTCGTCACCCACCGGCCGGATCTGCCGCTGGCCTTCGGCGATTCGGCGAAGGTGGGGCTCGGTTTGTGGCGCTCCGTCGCGGGCACGGCCGTGGTGGAGGGCGGCCTCTTCGCCGCGGCCTGCGCCGCCTACCTCCGCGCGACCGCGCCGGTTTCGCGCGGCGGCAGCGTCGGCTTCGCGGCTCTCGTCATCGTCCTGCTGGCGACGTGCGCCGGCGCCCTGTCGGGCCAGGCGCCGCCGAGCGGAACGGCCGTCGCGGCGTCGGCCCTCGGCCAATGGCTGTTCGTGGGCGCGGCGGGCTGGGTGGACGCGCGCCGGCGGCCGCGATGAGCGCGCTCGCGGCGTTCCAGGCGGCCTTCCTCGCGATGGGCGAGGCGCCGTCTCCTGATCCTGGTATGTCGTGCACCATCGAGGACGGCGTAAGCCGTTACGTCGGGGTCGGTGATGAGACGCATTTCTATTCTCTTTCGTTGGCGCGACCATGTCCCGACGAGGCGACGTTGGCGGGCGTCGTCGCGCGCGAGAAGGCCCGCGCGGGGCGCCGCGCCCACGAATGGAAGGAGTACGACTTTCCCGCGGCGCCCGGGTTGGGCGCCGTCCTCTCGGCGCACGGCTACGTCGTGGACCGCCGCGCCGCGCTGCTGTACGCGCCGGTGGACCACGCCGTCCCCGCGGCGCCCGGCGTCGCGGTCGAACGCGTCGAAACCGACGCGCAGGCGGACGCGCTCGGCGCGGTGGGCCTGGCGGCGTTCGGCCGCCCCATGGGCAGCGCGCTCGAATCCGTGCGCCTCGGCTTGCGGGCGCCGCGGCCCCTCGTGGACGCGTTCCTGAGCCGGGTGGACGGCGTCGCGGCCTGCGGCGGCTGGGTGAAGTATTACGGCGCCGTCGGCTACCTCTTCGGCGGCGGCACGGCGCCCGCCCTGCGCGGACGCGGCGCGTACCGCGCGCTCGTGGCGGCGCGGCTGGCGGCCGCGAAGGCGCGCGGCGCGCGCTTCGTCGTGAGCGAGTGTTCTCCCGACAGCGAACGCGTGCTGGGCGCGTTGGGCTTCGCGCGCGCCGGCAAGGCCCTGCGCCACGTCCCGAAGCCCGCCTGAAATCGTAGAATAGCCGTCGTGGACCAGGTCTCGCGCCGCCGCACGTTCGCCATCATCTCCCACCCGGACGCGGGCAAAACCACGCTCACCGAGAAGCTGCTCCTGTACGGCGGCGCGCTCCTGGAAGCCGGGGCGGTGCGCTCGCGCAAAAACGAGCGCGCCACCACCTCCGACTGGATGGAGCTCGAGAAGCAGCGCGGCATCTCCATTTCCTCGACGGTGCTCCAGTTCGACTACGACGGCCACCGCCTCAACCTGCTCGACACGCCGGGCCACCGCGACTTCTCCGAGGACACGTACCGCGTGCTCACCGCGGTGGACGCGGCGGTCATGGTGCTCGACGCGGCCAAAGGCATCGAGGCGCAGACGCGCAAGCTCTTCGAGGTGTGCAAACGCCGCGGCGTGCCCATTTTCACCTTCGTCAACAAGCTCGACCGTCCCGGGCGCGAGCCGCTCGACCTGCTCGACGAGATCGAGAAGGTCCTCGGCCTGCACCCGTTCCCGATGAACTGGCCGCTGGGCATGGGCCAGGACTTCACCGGCGTCTATGACCGGATGGACAAACGCGTGCATCTCTTCGAGCGCACGCCCGGCGGCGCGTTCATGGCCCCGCTGGAGGTGCGCGAGCCTTCCGACCCGGCCATCAAGGAGCGCATGCGCGCCGACGACCACGCCAAGTTCATGGAGGAGATCGAGATCCTGGACGGCGTGGCCGCGCCTTTCGACGCCAAACGCGTGGCGTCGGGCGACCAGAGCCCGACCTTCTTCGGCTCCGCGTCCAACAACTTCGGCGTCCAGCTCCTGCTCGACGGGTTCCTGCGCCACGCGCCGCCCCCGGGTCCGCGCGTCTCGTTGGCGGGACCTGTGGATCCAAGAGACCCGTCCTTCTCGGGCTTCATCTTCAAGGTGCAGGGCAACATGGACCCGCGCCACCGCGACCGGGTGGCCTTCGTGCGCGTGTGCTCGGGGAAGTTCGAGCGCGACATGACGGTGACCCATTCGCGCACGGGCAAACGCATCCGCCTGGCCAACTCGCACCGCATCTTCGGCCGCGACCGCGAGATCGTCGAGGAGGCCTACGCGGGCGACATCCTGGGCCTCGTCGGCCACGCGGACTTCGCCATCGGCGACACGTTGTCCACCAACCCGGCCCACATCTACGAGGAGCTGCCGCGTTTCCCGCCCGAGTGCTGGGCGCGCGCGCTCAACACCGACCCGACCAAGGCGAAGTCCTACCGCAAAGGCCTCGAGCAGCTCATGCTCGAGGGCGTGGTGCAGACCTTCGAGACGCCGACGGGCCCCATCCTCGCCGCGGTCGGCCCGCTGCAGTTCGAGGTGTTCAAGTTCCGCCTGCAGTCCGAATACGGCGTCGAGCTGCGCATGGAGCCGCTGGCGTGGCACTCGGTGCGCTGGGTGGACGCGGCCGACGAAAAACGGCTGCTGTCCGACCTGGACGTCCTGCCCTCGGGCGCGCAGGCCGGCAAGGATTCGGCCGGGCGAACGGTCATCTTCTTCCCGACCGAATGGTCCGTGGGGTATTTCGCCGAGAAGCAGCCCACCTTCAAGACTTCCGCGCTTTCGCCGCTGCGCCGACCCGCGACGGCATGACCGTCCCCGGTCCGCGGCCGTTCCTTCTGGAGCGCTACTTCGCGCGCCACGAGTTCACCGCGCCGTATCTCCTGTCGAGCTCCGATTGCGACGGCTGGCCGATGAGCGAGCTCCTGGCCTTGGCGGACGAGCCGGCGCGTGCGCTCTGGGACGGCCTGACGCTGGGCTACACGGAGTCCCGGGGCCTGCCGCTGCTGCGGCGCGAGATCGCCTCGCTTTACGAGGGCGTTGACCCGGAGCAGGTGTTCGTCGCGGCGCCGCAGGAGCTCATCCTTCTGGCCATGGACGCGCTCCTGCAGAAAGGGGACCACGTCGTGTGCACTTTCCCCGGCTATCAATCCCTATACGAGTTGGCGTCGGCGAAGGGGTGCGTGGTGGACCGTTGGGAGCCGCGGGAGGACGAGGGCTGGCGCTTCGACGTCGCCGAATTGGAGAAGCTGCTGCGACCGGACACGAAGCTCGTCATCGTTAATTTCCCGCATAACCCCACCGGGGCCCTGCCGGCGGAGAAGGACTTCCGCCGGGTCGCCGAGCTCGTCGCCTCTCGCGGCATCGCGCTATTCTCCGACGAGATGTACCGCTTCCTCGAGCTGGACCCGCGTGACCGCCTGCCGTCGGCCTGCGAGCTCTCCGATCGGGCGCTGACGTTGTGCGGGATGTCCAAGGCCTTCGGCCTCGCCGGCCTGCGCGTGGGCTGGCTTATCGTGAAGGACCGCGCCGTCTATGAGAGGCTCGCCGAGCTCAAGGACTACACGACCATCTGCGCCGCAGCGCCCAGCGAAGTGCTGGCCCTCGTCGGCTTGCGCGCTCGCGAGACCCTGCTGGCCCGCCATCGCGCGCGCCTGATGAGGAACCTCGGCCTCCTCGACGGCTTCTTCGCGCGGCAGCGCCGTTCCTTCGGCTGGACGCGGCCCAAGGCCGGCACCATCGGCTTCGCCTCCTTCCTGCGGCCCGAGCCGGTGGACGAGTTCTGCGAGCGGCTGGTGCGCGAGGCGGGCGTCCTGCTGCTGCCCTCGACCGTTTACGAATACGCGGCGCCGCACGTGCGTTTCGGCTTCGGACGCGAGAACATGCCCGAGGCGCTGGCGCGGCTGGACCGCTTCCTCGACGCCGCGCCGTGATCCGCTCCGCGCGTTAGAAGAGGTGCAGGGCGAGCTGCGCCCAGCCCAGGGCGTGCGCGTCGTTGTTGCCCGCGGCCGCGGACGCCGAAGCGCCCGCTTCGAGCGCGAGCCGGGAGGGGAAGTGCTCCACGGAGAAACGCAGGCCGCCGCTCGCGTTCGGGTCCACCTTGCTCGCGCTGCCGCGGCCGAACGGGCCCGCGGGGCCGTACGTGAAGAAGGTCCGGCCGCCGAGCCAGGCGACGACGTTGGCCGCGGCTTCGACCGCCCAATTCTCGCCGAGGCGGCGGCGCGCGCTCACGCCCAGGGGGACTCCGGCCGTCACCGACAACGCGGTGTCGGGCTCCACGCTCAGGCGTCCGCCGCCGAGCGTGACGCGGCCCGCGTCGGCGAAGGACAACGACGTCAAGTTGACGGCGGCGCCGCCGTAGAAACGCAGCGCGCCGTCCGGGCCGTCGGGCGACCAGGACGCGTCGCCTTCCAGCGTGCCCGTGAAGCCCACCGCGCGGCGCGCGCCCTGGAGGGGGGCGGCGCGGCCGGACAGGCCGTAGCCGTCGGCGCGCACGTGGCCGCCCAGGCCGTCCTTCGACATGCCGGCGAGCTCCCAGCCGCCGCCGGGCCCTTCCAGCGCGATGTCGGCGCCGCGCACGGCGTTCCAGCCGAGGCCCAGGCGCAGGCCCATCTGCCCCGCCTCGGGACGCAGGCGCGGCGGCGCATGGAAGGGCAGGGCGAACTGAGACGCGTTCGCGTGCGTCGCGCCGAGCAGAAGCAGGACGGCGAGCCGGAGGCTTCTCATGCGAGGATGGTCACTTCTTCCCGATCATGGTACAGATGGCGGACCTTCACGCCCTTCACAGGCAACGTCTTGGCCTTGCGGATGAGCGGCAGCGGGTCGTGGCGTCCGAACTTAAGGTTGACCACGAGGCGGCGGCAGCGCCCGGCCTCGAGCCAGCGCCGCGTCAAGTCGAGCACGCGTTCGGGGTCCTCGATCATGTCGCAGAACAGCCAGTCCGCCTTCGGCGGCTCGTATTTGAAGGCGTCCTCGGCGCGGTGCTCGATGAGCGGGTGCGCCAGCGCGCCGCCCTTGAGCGGCCCGTTGTCCACGGCGACGACCTTCGCGCCGCGTTTGGCCGCGCTGTAGCTCCAGCCGCCCGGCGCGGCGCCCAGGTCCACGACGAGCTCGCCGGCCTTCGGCCCGTCGCCGAGCGCGGCGTAGGCCTCCTCGGCCTTGAGATAGGAGCGGCTGGGCGCCTGCGGGTCGTCGGCCATGCGCCGCTGGCCGCCGAAGACGCCTTCGCGCGCGGCGACGAAGCGGTCGAGGCCGGTGAAATAGGCGAAGAGGCCGCGGCGCGCGCCCGGCCCGGGCCGGCCGGTCGCGGCGAGCTTCACCACGCGCGACATCCGTTTCTTCGCGAGCTCGAGGAAAAGCTCCTCGACGGTGTTGGCGCGTTTGACCGCGCCTTCCTCGCCCCCGCCTTCGATCATCAGCGGCCAGGGCGCGTCGTAATTCTCGCCGCGGCTGGTCTGGAGGAAATAATCCACGAGCGCCTGCGCCGACGTCTTCGCGGTCGCCGCGGTGAGCGCGACCTCCTCTTTCAAGGAGTAATGCGGGAAACAGGCGTCGCTCGCGTCCGCCTCCGGCCCGCGCACCCAGCCCGCCCCGCGCTCGCTCGCGGTCGTGTTGAGCTCTTTGACGAGGAAGGTCTCGAAGCCGGCCTGGCAGGCGTGGAGCATGCCGGTATTATCGCAGTAGCCACAGCCCGAGAGCCAGCAGCAACGAGGAGACGACGCGGGCGTAGAGGCGTTCGGGGATGCCGGCGAGCAGGCGTTTGCCGGCCAAGGTGCCGGCCAACGCGCCCGCCGTGCCCGCGGCGAGAAGCGTCCCGTGCTCGGCCAGGCGCGCGCCTTCGGCCAGGACGTAGAAGGGCATGCGGCAGCCGTCCACGATGAGGGCGACCGCGGTGGCCGTGGCGACGAGCGCGTCCTTGCGCACGTTCGCGCCGAGCAAGGCCGCGGAGCGGATGCCGCCCTGGTTGCCGACCAGGCCGCCGAAAAGCCCCGACAACGCGCCGAGCGCGACGCCCGCGGGGCCGCCGACGCGCGGCCGCGCGTTGAGGCCGGTGAGGCCGCCTAGGCCCGCGAGCGTGAGCAGCCCGCCGAGCACCTTCGTGAGGAGCGGGTCGCCGAGGCGACCCTGGAGCAGGGCGCCCGCCAGCCCGCCGGCCCCGCTGGCCAGCCCGAACTCGAGCAGCACGCGGCGGTCGATGTGGGAGCGCATGGTCCAGCAGCGCAACGCGGTCGCGGCGAGGTGGGGGATGGACACGAGGGCCACGGCGAGTCGCATCCCGAGGGCCGGGGCTAGATACGGGGTCATGAGGCTGCCGATGCCGAACCCCGACACCGACGCCACGGCGCCGGCGACGAAGGCGAGCCCGGTGAAAACCGTCGTTTCGAAGCCGCTCACCATCAGATGTTAGCTAAGAGCCCCGTCCCTTTCGGCAACTCTGGTATAATTAAGTCGGACGTACGTTCGATATGAGCGCGACCCCTTTCCATCCCATCGTTGACGCGTGGTTCGTCGAGAAGTTCGGCGCGCCCACGGACCCGCAGACGCGGGGCTGGCCGCACATCCTGGCCGGACGGCACACCCTCATCGCGGCGCCGACGGGGTCCGGTAAAACCTTCGCCGGATTCCTCGCGGCCATCGACGGCCTGCTGCGCGACGCCCTCAACGGCGCCCTCGAGGACCGGACCACGGTGGTGTACGTCTCGCCGCTCAAGGCCCTATCCAACGACATCCGCCGCAACCTCGAGGCCCCGCTGGCCGAGATCGCCGACGCCGCGGCCCGCGCGGGCAAACTGGTGCCGCCGCTGCGCGCCATGGTGCGAACCGGCGACACGCCCGCCGCCGAGCGCGCGGCCATGCTGCGTCGGCCCCCGCACATCCTGGTCACCACGCCGGAGTCGCTCTACCTCCTGCTCACCGCGGAGAAGAGCCGGGCTTTGCTCGGCGGCGTGCGCACGGTCATCGTCGATGAAATCCACGCGCTCGTGCGGGACAAACGCGGCTCGCACCTGGCGTTGACGCTGGAGCGCCTGGAGGCGTTGTGCGAGAAGCCGCCCGTGCGCGTCGGCCTGTCCGCCACCCAGCGCCCTATAGAGGAAATCGCCCGTTATCTGGTGGGCACGCGGCGCGTCGCGTCAGGCGGCAAACCCGACTGCGCCATCGTCGATGGCGGGCACGCGCGCGCGCTCGACCTCGCCGTCGAGCTGCCCGACAGCGAGCTCGGCGCGGTGTGCTCCAACGAGCAATGGGCCGAGCTCGACGCCAAACTCGTCGCCCTCATCGAGTCGCATCGCTCGACCTTGGTGTTCGTCAACACGCGGCGCATGGCCGAACGCGTGGCGCGGCGCCTCAGCGAGAAACTCGGCGAGGACGCGGTCGCCAGCCACCACGGCTCGCTCTCGCGCGCCATCCGCCTCGACGCCGAGGAGCGCCTGAAGGCCGGCAAACTCAAGGTCATCGTGGCCACGGCGTCCCTCGAGCTCGGCATCGACGTCGGCTTCATCGACCTCGTCTGCCAGCTGGGCTCGCCGCGCGCCATCGCGACCTTCCTCCAGAGGGTCGGCCGCGCCGGCCATCGCCTCGGGGTCGTGCCCAAGGGCCGGCTGTTCTGCCTCACGCGCGACGAGCTGCTCGAGGGTTTGGCGCTGCTGCGCGCGGTGCGCGGCGGGCGCCTGGACGCGGTGGAGCCGCCGGTCGCGCCTCTCGATATCCTCGCCCAGCAGGTCGTGGCCGAGGTCGCGGCGTCGGGCGAGCGCACCGAAGACGGCCTTTTCGCGCTCGCGCGCGGGGCCTGGCCCTATCAGGGGCTTTCGCGCGCCGATTTCGACGCCGTCATCGCGATGTCTTCGGAAGGCGTGGGCCGCGCGCGCAAGGACGGGGCGTACCTGCACCGCGACGCGGTGCACGGCGTGTTGCGCCCGCGCCGCGCCGCGCGGCTGACGGCCATCACCTCGGGCGGGGCCATCCCCGAGACCGCTGACTACCGCGTCATCACCGAGGGCGACGAGACCTTCGTGGGCACGGTCAACGAGGACTTCGCCATCGAGAGCATGGCCGGCGACGTGTTCCTGCTCGGCAACACCTCCTGGCGCGTGCGCTACATCCGCGGCGGCCAGGTCGTGGTCGTGGACGCCCAAGGCGCGCCCGCGACCGTCCCGTTCTGGCTGGGCGAGGCGCCGGGGCGCACGGTGGAGCTGTCGGCCGAGGTCTCCGACCTGCGCGAAGGCCTCGACAAGAGGCTCGAGGACGGCGTCGCCGCGGCCGAGGCCTGGCTCGCGGCCGAAAGCGGGGCCGACCCGGTCGCCGCGCGCCAAGCCGTCGCCTACGCCCACGCGCAGAAGGCGGCGCTGGGCTTCCTGCCCACGCGCAAGAAGGTGCTCTTCGAGCGTTTCTTCGACGACTCGGGCGGGATGCAGCTCGTGGTCCACGCGCCGTTCGGCTCGCGCATCAACCGCGCCTGGGGCCTGGCCATGCGCAAGAAGTTCTGCCGCTCCTTCGACTTCGAGCTGCAGGCCAGCGCCGACGACAACGGCATCGTGCTCTCCATCGGCGTGCAGCACAGCTTCCCGCTCGAGCAGATGTTCAAACTCGTCTCCTCCAAGTCGGCCGAAGAGACCTTGGTGCAGGCCCTGCTGGCCGCGCCCATGTTCCAGGTGCGCTGGCGCTGGAACGTCACGCGGGCCCTGGCCGTCCTGCGCACGCGCGGCGGCAAAAAGGTCCCGCCGCCGCTGCAGCGTTTCCGCGCCGACGACCTGCTCACCGCCGTGTTCCCGATGCAGACGGCCTGCTTCGAGCACCGTCCGCCCGACCTCGAGGTGCCCGACCACCCGCTCGTGCGCCAGACCGTGCACGACTGCCTCACCGAGGCGATGGACGTGGTCCGCTGGACCGCGCTGCTCGAGGAAATCGAGCGCGGCGGCGTCGAGCTCGTCGGCCGCGACACGCGGGAGCCCTCGCCGTTTTCGCACTCCATCCTCAACGCCAACCCGTACGCCTTCCTCGACGACGCGCCGCTGGAGGAGCGCCGCGCTCGCGCGGTGGCTTTGCGCCGGACGTTGTCGCCCGAGGACGCGCGCGACCTGGCTTCGCTCGACCCCGAGGCCGTAGCCGTCGTGGCCGAGGAGGCCAAGCCGCTCGTGCGCGGCGCCGACGAGCTGCACGACGCGCTGCTGTCCCTGGGAGCGTTGCCGGCCGCGGAGGGCCGGGAATGGAAAGGCTGGTTCGACGAGCTCGTGAAGGCCGGGCGCGCCGGGGAATGGCGGCGAGACGGCAAGCCGGCGTTGTGGGCGGCGGCCGAGCGCTGGACCGCGTTGGAAGCGGCGTGCCCTGACGGAACCGGTCATCCGTCGCCCGAGCTGCCTTCATCTTTGCGAGCGACGTGCAGCGAGGAAGACGCCGTGGCCGCCTTGGTTCGCGGCCGGCTCGAGATATCAGCCATCACGGATGGCGCCGCTATCGCGGCGGATTTGGGTTTGAGCACGACCGCCGTTGAAGCGGGGTTGGCCCGCCTCGAGGCCGAAGGGCTCGCCCTTCAAGGCAAATGGACGGCGAAGACCACGCAATGGTGCGAACGCCGGCTGCTCAACCGCATCCACCGGCTCACGCTCGAGGGCGCGCGCAAACGCGTCTCGGCCGTGCCGCCCGAGACGTATTGGCGCTTCCTGGCCGAGTACCATCATCTCGGCGCGAGCGCGCGGCGCGAAGGCCGCGCGGGCCTGCACGAGGCCGTGGGCCAGCTCCAAGGCTTCGAGATGGCGGCCGCGTCCTGGGAGACCGACGCCTTGCCCAGCCGCGTCGCGGGTTACCAGCCCGAATGGCTCGACACGATGTCTTTCTCCGGCGAGCTGGCCTGGGGCCGCCTGCGCCCGCCGCGACGCGTGGAAGACGCGCCGCGCGCGGGCTCGGCGCTCACGCGCGCCGCGCCCATCGCGCTGGCCTTCCGCGAGGACCTGCCCTGGGCGCTGCCGCCCGGACGTCCCGACGCCGCGGCGGCCATCGCCGCCGCGCGCCCCGAGGCGCAGAAGGCCTACGCCGCGCTCAAACGCGAGGGCGCGTTGTTCTTCGACGACATCGCCGACGCGGCCGGCCTGATGCCCGAGCAGGTCAAGGACGCCTTGCGCGAGCTGGCGGCCCTCGGCGCGGTGACGTCCGACGGCTTCGCGGCGTTGCGCGGGCTCGTGCTCACGCGCCCCGCGCCGGCGCGCCGGCGCGGCCGCTGGGGCGCCGCCCGCCCCGCGCGCGCCGGACGCAGCGGACGCTGGACGACCTTCCCCGGCCGCGTCGCTCCGGCCGAGCCGGGCGAACGCGCCAAGGCCTGGGCCTGGCAGCTGCTGCGCCGCTACGGGGTGCTGTTCCGCGACCTGCTCGAGCGCGAGAACGCGGCGCCTTCCTGGTGGGAGCTGACGCAGGCGCTGCGGCGCCTGGAGGCGCGCGGCGAGATCCGAGGCGGCCGGTTCGTCTCCGGCGTGGCGGGCGAGCAATACGCCTTGCCCGAGGCCGTCGAGGCGCTGCGCCGCGAACGCAAGCCGGGCGAGTGGCTCGTGGTTTCGGCGTCGGACCCGCTCAACCTCGCGGGCGTGCTCGACGCGGGGGGGCGCGTGCCCGCGGTGCGCGGCAACCGCGTGCTCTACCGCGACGGCGCGGTGGCCGCGGTGCTCCAGGCGGGCGAGGTGGCGTTCCGCCCGGGCTTCCCGGAGGCCGCCCAACCCAAGGCCGCTCGCGCGCTGCAGCTCCAGCTGCCGTCCTTGCGCGACGGGGTCCTCGCGGAGCTGGCGGCCTCTTTGGTAGCCTGAGGCATGCCCAACGCCCGAGCCTACGCCGTCGCCGCTCCCGGAGAGCCGCTTAAGACCGCGCTCGTCCCGCGCCGCGCCATCGGACCCAAAGACGTGCTCATCGAGGTCCATTGGTGCGGCATCTGCCACTCCGACATCCACACCGCGCGCGGGGAATGGGGCGGCACGCGTTATCCCTGCGTGCCCGGCCACGAGATCGTCGGCCGCGTGTTCGCCGCCGGCTCCAAGGTCAAACGCTTCAAGGAAGGCGATCTCGTCGGCGTCGGCTGCATGGTCGCGTCCTGCGGGTCGTGCGCCAACTGCAAACGCGGCCTGCAGCAGCATTGCCTCAACGGAGCGACCTACACCTACAACAGCCCCGACGGCAGCGGCCACACCTTCGGCGGCTACTCCGAGCGCATCGTCGTGGACGAAGGCTTCGTGCTGCGCATCCCCAAGGGGCTGGACCCCAAACGCGCCGCGCCGCTGCTGTGCGCGGGCATCACCACGTATTCGCCGCTGAAGCGCTGGCTCAAGAAGAAGGGCGCCAAGGTCGGCGTGCTCGGCCTGGGCGGCCTCGGGCACATGGCGGTCAAGATCGCCAAGGCCATGGGCGCCGAGGTGACCGTGCTCTCGCGCTCGCCGGGCAAGGCCAAAGACGCCAAGGGACTCGGCGCGAAAACCTTCCTGCTCACCACCGACGAGGGCGCGGTCGCCAAGGCGCAGGGCAGCCTCGACCTCATCATCGACACGGTGTCGGGCCCGCACGACGTCAGCGGCGCGCTCGGCCTGCTCGCCACCGAAGGCGCGCTCATCATGGTCGGCGCCTCGCCCGAGCCGCTGTCGGTCGGCGCCTTCCCGCTCATCATGGGGCGGCGCGTGCTCGCGGGCTCGCTCATCGGCGGCGTCGCCGAGACCCAGGAGATGCTCGACTTCTGCGCCCGCAAGAAGGTGCAGTCCGACGTCGAGGTCATCCCCATGAAGAAGGTCAACGAAGCCTACGAACGCGTGCTCAAGGGCGACGTGCGTTACCGCTTCGTGCTCGACCTCTCCACGTTGTGAGGCTCGCGCTCGCGCTGGCCGTCGCGCTGGCGGGCGCGGCGTCGGCCGCGGAGCCGACGCTGGAGGTCAAACGCGCCGGCGTCAGGGAGAAGGCCTTCACGCTCTCCGAGCTCAAATCGTCGCTGTCGTCGAAGAAGCTCGAGTTCTACAGCCCGTTCTCCAAGAAGGTCAAACGCTACGAGGGCTTCGCGCTCAAGGACGTCTTGACCCTTGCCTACGGCGACGCCTGGACCAAGACGGAGTGGTCGGACGCGGCGTTCATCGCGCTCGACGGCTACCAGGCCGTGGGCACGCTCTCCAAGCTCAACGAGGACGGCGCCTTCCTGGCCTTCCGCGACCTCGACCGCGAAAAGGGCTGGGAGCCCGTGGGCGTGCGCAACGCGGACCCCGGGCCTTTTTTCCTCGTCTGGACGAAGGACGGCCAGACCACGGAGAACGCCTACCCGTGGCCGTGGCAGATCGCGGCGCTGGACCTGGTGCGCTTCGAGACGCGTTACCCCGAGGTCCTGCCCGCCGGCGCCAAAGAAGGCACGGCCGCGCGGCGCGGCTTCCAGCTCTTCAAGGACCGCTGCTTCCGCTGCCACTCGGTGAACAACCAGGGCGGCAAGGTCGGGCCCGAGCTCAACGTGCCTAAAAGCGTGACCGAATATCGCGCCAAGAAGATTCTGCTCGAGTTCATCCGCAATCCCTCGGACTATCGCGTCACGCAGATGCCCGACCACCGCGACCTGACGCCGCGCGACCTCGACGACCTCTACGAATACTTCAAGCTCAAGAGCCGCCAGAAGGTGAAGTCCTGGTAGAGACGTCGCGCGCTCTCTGGGCGCGTCCGGCGCGCCTCGGCGGCCTGTGGGCCGGCTCCGAGATCGTGCTGGGCAGCTTCCTCCATAACCTGCGCGTGCCGTTGCGCGGGCATCTCATGACGGCGTTGTCGACCGTCCTGCTCGCGGCGGCGCACGCGCGCCGCCCGGCGCGCGGCGTGTTGTGGCGCGCGGGGCTGGTCTGCGCCGCGCTCAAATCGGTGTCGCCGAGCGCGGTGCTCATCGGGCCGATGGTCGCCATCACCATCGAGGGCTTCCTGATGGAGGCGGGCACCATCCTGCTCGGCGGTGCCGCCGGCCGCGTGTTAGGCGGCGGGCTCGCCATGGCGTGGATTCCGCTGCACCTGGCGGGGCGCGCGGCCATCCTCTACGGCTTGGACGCGGTGAAGCTGTACGAGGCGGCGTGGGGCCGCGCCGCCGCGCCGCTCGGGTTGTCGTCGTTGGGGCCGTGGGAGCTGCTCGGTCTGGTATGGGCCCTGCATTTCGCCGCGGGCGCGGCGGCGGTGGCGCTGGCGCCGTTTCTGGGGACGGCCCGCCTCGAGGCGGCGCCGGTGAGCGCCGCGACGCGCCCGGCGTCGTGGAGCGTGGCCGCGCCGCGTTACGGCGTGTCGAGCGCCGCGCTGGCGCTCAACGTCGTCGCGATGTTCGCGAGCCTGCGCCTGCTCAAGTCCCTGGCCGCGCCGCAGGCCGTCGTGTTCGCGGTCGCCGCGACCGGCTCGTGGGCGTACCTGTATCCGGGCGCCGTGCGACGTCTGACCCGGCCCGGCCTCTGGATTGGGGTGTTCGTTATCGCCCTGGGCGCCGGCGCCCTGCTGGGCGCCGGCGGATTAGAAGCAGGATTACGCATGGCTCTTCGGGCCGTGCTGCTCAGCGCGGGCTTCGCGGCGCTGAGCCAGGAGTTGGCCGCCCCGGCGGTGCGCGCCCGGCTGGCCGCGTGGGGCGCGGGTGGCTGGCTGGCCGCCGTGGAAGGCGCGTTCGCGTCCTTGCCCGCGCTCATCACCCGCCTGCCGCCCGCCCCGGTCCTGCTGCGCCGCCCCGCGACGGCGTTGACGTCTTTGCTCGACGCGGCCGAGCCGCCGGCCTTGTTCCTCGTGACCGGAGCGTCGGGCGCCGGGAAAACCGAGTTCCTGACGGCGCTCGTCGAACGCCTGAAGGCGCGCGGCCTGCGCGTCGGCGGGCTGCTCTCGCCGGGGACGCACGAAGGCGGCGTGCGGACGGGCTTCGATGTCGTGGACCTCGCGACGGGGCGGCGCGCGGCGCTGAGCCGGCGCGGCGGCCCGCCGGAGTGGCCCGCGCTCGCGGGGCCGTTCCATTTCTCGCCCGAGGGCCTCTCGCTGGGCCGCGAGGCGCTCGCCGTCGACGCGGACGTGTCGGTCGTCGATGAGGTCGGGCCGCTCGAGTTGTCCGGCGGCGGCTGGGCCGCGGGCCTCGACGAGCTCGCGCTGTCGCGTCGCCGCCCGCTCGTGTGGGCCGTGCGCGAGTCGTTGGCGGACGCGGTGCAGGCGCGTTGGAGCGCGCCCGCGCTCGCGGTGTGGACGCCGGCGAGCGACGTCGAAGCGGCCGCCGCGGCGCTAGAAGCGGCCCGCTAGCAGCAGGTAACGCGCGCCGAAGAACACCGCGCTCGCCGCGGCCGAGACCACGCCGAGGGAGACCACGGAGGCCTTCAAGCGGCACGGCGGGCACAACGACGCCTTGAGAGCTTCGCCCGTCCATAATCCCGCGTGCAGGAAGGACATCGCGACGACCGCGGGCCAACGCACGACGGGGGCCAGGGGGCGCAGGTCGGCGGCCGCCCGGCCGCAGCGCGGGCAGCCGCCTACAGGATGCGGCACCAGAGCACCTTGAGGTACTCGCCCTCGGGGTGGTCCGCGGCGAAAGGGTGGTCGGCGCCCGCGCCGGATTTGCGGAAGATGGAGGCGCGCCGTCCCGCCGAGCCGCAGGCGGTGCGCACGAACTGCTGGAACTCGTCCCACGTCAGCATGCCCGAGCAGGAGCAGGTGACGAGCACGCCGCCGGGTTCCACGAGCGAGGCGCCGAGCCGGTTGAGGTCGAGGTACTTCTGGCGCCCCAGCTTGTAGCCGTCGCGCGAGGCGATGAGTTTGTAAGGATCGAGCACGACGACGCCGTATTTGCGCCCGTTGGCCTGGGCTTGCCGGAGGTACGGGAAGGCGTCGGCGTTGACCGCGTCGATGCGCACCTGGTTGATGTTGGCGTTTTTCTTGAGCAGCGCGTGCGCGTCGGGGTCGAGCTCGATGCACGTCGTCTCCTCGGCGCCGCCGAGCTTCTGGGCGTACAGCCCGAAGCCGCCGGTGTAGGAGCACACGTCGAGCACCTTCTTGCCCTTGGTGAAACGCGTCAGCGCCAGGCGGTTGTCGCGCTGGTCGCAGAAGAAGCCGGTCTTGAAGCCGGAGGTGGGCTCGACTTGAAAAGCGACGCCGTTCTCCTTGACGCGCCCGCCCGTGCCCGAGCCGCGCGGGTCGATGACGAAGCCCTCCATGGACTGGGTGTGGGGGGAGGCGCGGCGCACGAACTTGGCGTGCGGGAAATGTTTCTCGAGCGCCTTCTCGAGGCGGTCGGCGAGCTTGAACATGCCCAGCGAGTAGAACTCGAGCACGACGAAGTTGTTCAGGCGGTCGATGACTAATCCCGGGAGTCCGTCTCCGTTGTCGTGCACCAACCGGTAGGCGTCCGTCGTCTCTTCCAGACCCAAGGTCGTCCGCCTGAACTCGACGGCTTGCCCGATCCGTTCCGCCAGGAATTTATCGACGTCGAACCCGCCCACGCCCCGCGCCAGCAGCCGCAGCGCGATCAGCGAGCGCGGGTTGTAGAGCGCGACGCCGTACGGCGCGTCGGACCGGTCATAAACGGCGACCACGTCGCCGGGGCGGGCGCGGGCGTCCACCTCGCCCAGCATCCTTTTATAGAGCTGGTGGCCCGAGGCGGCGGAGCGCAGCCGCACCCACGGGATGTTCAGCTCGTGCCCGGCGGGTTTGCCGGTCTTGAGCGGGCGCGCCTCGGGTACGTCGGGCTCCTGCTCGTCGGGCACGCCGCGCTCGTCTTCCTGGCTCACAGGACCATCTTAGCAACTTAGTTCGGCGGCGGCGCTCGGCAGGGAACTTTCGGGGGGCCTCGATCGTATGAAGAGTAGAGGGCGCGTGGTGATGGGGTTCACCCCATCGAACTAGCGCCGGCGCTAGTTCGATGGGGTAGAACTCATCGGACACGTTAGCGGGACTGATAGGGGGTGACATGATGGAAGATACGAGCTGGACGAAGGCGGTCGTCGAACGTTGGGAAGCGGAGAACCGGGCCTTGGCGAAGGTGGACGAGAGCGGTTGCTGGGCGCCGCCTGGCTGGACCGAGTGGACGCTGCACGAGATGCTGATTCATCGCCGACGCTTCGCCGGGCTGGGGCAACGCGAGGTCGCGAGGCGCAGCGGCCTGGACCAGGCCGAAGTCAGCCGCGTCGAGCGGGGACGCGACCCGCGCTGGAGCACCTTGGACCGTCTCGCGTTCGCGCTCGACTGCGAGCTCGTCGTGCGGCTTAAGCCGAACGACCCGACGAAGGGCCCGCGGTTCTAGCGCTTCCGCGCCCAGGCGTCGGCCGCGGCGAGCTTCTCGGGCGTGCCCACGTCGAACCAGGCCCAGCGCGAGGCGTCGAAGGCGCGGATGTCGGCGCCTTCGGCGGCCAGTCGTAAGTATGAGTCCACGATGGAGAACACGCCGCTTTCCGTCAGGCGGCCGGGCAGGAGGGGGGAGGCGACGTGGACGCCGTCGAACGACAGCCGTCGCGCATTGGAGACGGGCGCCTTCGCCCAGCGCGTGGTTCCGGACTTGTCGTCCACGTGGCCGACGAGACGCCCGGACGAGTCGAATAAAAACGCGCGCGACGACTTCCGTTCGCGGACGGCCAACGTCGCTAACGGCGATTCGGCGCGGTGCTGACGGAGCATCGCGCCAAGGTCTAGATCGGTGACCACGTCCGCGTTGCGGATGAAAAACGGCTCGTCGCCCGCGAGCAGGGGCGCGGCCTTCTTGAGGCCGCCCCCGGTTTCCAGGAGCAGGTCGTCCTCGCGCGAGACCTTCACGCTCACGCCGTAACGCGAGGCGAGCGTCGCGCAGAAGCCCGCGACCTGCTCGGCGTGGTGATGGGCGTTGACCACGAACGAATCGCAGCCGGCGTCTTTGAGCGAGACGAGCGCCCGCTCGAGCAGGGGCGTGCCGCCGACGGGGATGAGGGCCTTGGGCGTCGCGTCGGTCAGCGGGCGCAGGCGCGAGCCCACGCCCGCGGCGAATATCAGGGCCTTCAAGCCGGTTTGGCGGGCCAACGCGGTCGTTCCCGGTGGGAGACTTCGGCCGACACGCCCTGGTCGCGCAGGTGTTTGGCCAGGCGCTCGGCCAGGTAAACGGAGCGGTGCTGGCCGCCGGTGCAGCCGAAGGCCACGACGAGCGAGGTGAAGTTACGCCGGGCGTAGTCTTCGACGGCCTGGTCCACCAGGGAGAAGGCCGAACGGGCCCAGCGATCCACCGTCTCCTCTTTGGAGAGGTAAGAAACGACCTCGGAGTCGAGGCCGGTCTGGACCTTGAAGCGGTCCTGGCGGCCCGGGTTCGGCAGGCAGCGGCAGTCGAAGACGTAGCCGCCGCCGTGGCCCTGGTCGTCGCGCGGCAGGCCTTGTTTGTACGAGAAGCTCTCGATGCGCACGGTGAGGCTGAGTTTGGCCCCGCCGAACTGGCGCAGGGCCGAGGAGCCGACGAGGCGTTTGAACACGCCGGAGAGCTCCGGCACCTCGATGGGCAGGTTGTGGCGCAGCAGGAGGCGCTCGATGTTGCGGATGGCGTAAGGGATGCTCTGCAGGAAGAGCGGCTTCTTCTCGTGGAAGCCGCGCAGGCCGTAGGCGCCCATCGCCTGCATGATGCGGATGAGCACGAAGCCCGGGAAAAACTTCAGGAACTCGGCCTTATCGACGCGCGCGTGTTTGGCGGCCTCGTGGACGTAGAGGTCGAGCAATTCATCGCGCAGCTCGAAGGGCACGTCGGCTTTCGCGTCATAAAGGAGGGAGGCGATGTCGTATTGCAGGGCGCCGCGCCGGCCGTTCTGGTAGTCGATGAAGTAGGGTTTCCCGTCCTTGAGCATCACGTTGCGCGACTGAAAGTCGCGGCAGAGGAAATATTCGCGGTCGGCGGCGAGCAGGTAGTCGGCGAAGACGGTGAAGTCCTCCTCCAGCCGCTCCTCGTGGAAGGGGATGTTGCCCAAGGTCAGGAAGTAATACTTGAAGTGGTTCATGTCCCAGAGCATGGAGCGTTTGTCGAAGCTCGCCCGGGGATAGCAATGGCGGTAGTCCAGGCCCTTGCCGGCGACGATCTGGATTCGCGGCAGCCAGCGCACCACGTCGCGATAAACGGAGACGACCTCCTCGGGGAAGCCTTGGGTGGTGCGGCGTTTGCCCAGGAACTGGAACAAGGTCGTGTCGCCGAGGTCCTCTTCGAGGTAGGCGGTGCCGGTCGCGTCCTCGCCGTAGATCTCGGGAACCGGCATCTTCTCCTTGTGGAAGTGTTTGGAGAACTCGATGAAGGCGCGGTTCTCCTTGACGTCGTCATGGAGCACGCCGATGGCCGTTTGGCCGCCGCCGGCGAGGCGGTAGATCTTCCGGTTGGAGCCGTCCGCGCGCACGGGCACGGGGGCGCCGGGTTCGGCGCCGAAGCGGGCCTTGAACAGGGACGTCAGAGCATCACTCACGGCCGCCATGTTAGCAAAGCGGGCGGCTGGACGGGGCACGGGCGCATGGTTTATGATGGGCACGGCATCCATCTTCCGGAGGACTACCCCCATGAAAGGACTCTTTTCCGTCGCAGTGCTCGTCGGTTTCGGCGCGGCCTTGGCCGTCGCCCAGGACAAGCCCGCGGCCGCGCCGACGCGGGAATTCAAATCGGTGAACATCGAGGTCAAAGGCCAGAAGATCTGGACGCCCAGCATCTTCATCGTCAAGAAGGGCGACAAGGTCAAGATCACCTTGGTCAACACCGCGCCCTCCGGCGTGCACGCCTTCGCCATCGAGGGCTACGAGAAGGCCACCACGGTCTCGGTCAACAACAAGGAAGGCGACAATACGAAGACCGTCGAGTTCACCGCCGACACCGCCGGTCTCTTCCGCGTCTGGTGCCCGATGCACGCGCCCCACGTCGGCGGCCAGCTGCTCGTCCTGGAGTGACCTGCCCGTTGTGCGCCGGCGACGCCGCGCCTTTCGCCCCGGGCGCGGCGCGCGCGGCGAGGCGCTGCGGCACCTGCGCGTTGACCTTCGTGCCGCCGGAGCGCCACCTCTCGCCCGAGGCCGAGCGGGCCCGTTACGCCGAGCACCGCAACGACCCCGCGGACGCGGGCTACCGCGCCTTCCTCGACCGTCTGCTCCTCCCGCTCGGGGAGCGCCTGGCGCCCGGCGCGGAAGGGCTCGACTTCGGCTGCGGGCCGGGCCCGACGGCCTCGGTCATGCTGGGCGAGCGCGGCTTCACGGTGCGCGACTGGGATCCTTATTTCCGGCCCGAAGACGCGGCTCTCGCGAGGACCTACGATTTCATCGTCTGCACGGAGGTGTTCGAGCACCTCAGGCGGCCGGGGGAGACGTTGGACCGGCTCGACGGCCTGCTGCGGCCCAACGGCGTCCTCGGCGTCATGACCATGTTGTTGGAGGCCGACGACGCCTTCGGGACTTGGTGGTACGCCAACGATCCGACGCACATCGCGTTTTATAAGGACGAGACGCTGCGCTGGCTCGCGGCCTCGCGGGGCTGGGCGCTGGAGCTCCTGCCGAAAGGCGCGGCCGTTTTCCGCAAGCCCGCGCGCGAAGGGGTATAATCCCGGCATGAACCCGCTCGCGTATCTCGCCTTAGGCGTGGCCGTCGGCGCTTTCAGCGGGCTCGTGGGCGTGGGCGGCGGCATCCTCATCGTGCCCGCCCTCGTTTATTTCTTCGGCTTCAGCCAGCACCTGGCGCAGGGGACCAGCATCGCCGTGCTCATCCCGCCCATCGGCCTCATGGCCGCCTACGCCTACTGGAAACACGGCCACGTGGACCTGCGCGTGGCCGGCCTCATCTGCCTCGGCTTCCTGGCCGGCAGCCCGTTCGGCGCCAAACTCGCCGTGGCCCTGCCCCAGGAGACGCTGCGCCGCGTGTTCGGCGCGCTGCTGCTGTTCATCGGCGGCCGCATGATCCTCGGAAAGTGAGAACCGCATGAAAACCCTCGCCCTGCTGCTCGCCCTCGCCGCGCCCGCCCTCGCCGCCGAGACCAAGGTGTTCGACCCGGCCGCCATCGACGCCGGCGTCGCGCCGTGCGACGATTTCTTCCGCCACGCCTGCGGCGGCTGGATGAAGGCCAACCCGATTCCCGCCGACCAGTCGCGCTGGGGCCGCTTCAACGAGCTCGCCGAACGCAACAAGGAGACGCTGCGCGACCTGCTGGCCGCCGCCGCCAAGCCCGACCCCAAACGCGGCCCCGCCGAGCGCCGCATGGGCGACCTGTACGCCGCCTGCATGGATGAGGAGGCGGTCGAAGCCAAAGGCGCCGAGCCGCTGGCGCCCGTTCTCGCCGACATCGAAGGCCTCAAGTCGGCGGCGGACCTGCCGCGCCTGCTCGCCGCGCTGCACCGCTCCGGCGTCGGGGCGGCCTTCAGCTTCGACTCCGACCAGGACGCCAAGGACGCCACCAAGGTCATCGCCGCGTTCGACCAGGGCGGCCTGGGCCTGCCCGACCGCGACTACTACTTCAAAGACGACGCCAAAAGCGTCACGACCCGCCGCCAATACGAGTGGCACGTGGCCAAGACGTTCGGCTTGCTCGGCGAGGACCCCGCGACGGCCGCGGCGAGCGCGAAAACCGTGCTGCGGGTGGAGACCGAGCTGGCGCGCGTGTCCATGGACCGCGTGTCGCGCCGCGACCCCGAGAAGACCTACCACCCGATGGCGGTGTCGGCGCTCGAGACGCTTTCGCCGGGCTTCGACTGGAGCGAATATCTCGCGTTGACCGGCGCGCCGGCCTCGGCCTGGCTGAACGTCTCCTCGACCGAACACGCCAAAGGCTTCGCCGCGCTCGCGGCCTCCGCGCCGCTGGCCGACTGGAAGACCTACCTGCGCTGGCGCGCGGCCGCGTCCGCCTCGTCGGTAAACCGCGCGTGTTAGTCGAGGAGTCCTTCGACTTCGGCGGGCGCAAGCTCACCGGCGCCAAGGAGCTCAAGCCGCGCTGGAAACGCTGCGTCGAGCTCGTGGACGGGCGCCTCGGCCACGACCTGGGACGCCGCTACTACGAGACCACCTTCGGCGAGGAGGGCCGCAAGAAGATGGCGGACCTCATCGGCGCGCTGCGCCGCGCCATCGCCAAGGACATCGATTCGCTGGACTGGATGACGCCCGCCACCAAGAAGAAGGCGCACGAGAAGCTCGGCACCTTCGTCTCGAAGATCGGCGGGCCGCGCAAATGGCGCGATTACGCGGGCGTGAAGGTGGAACGCGGCGACCTGCTGGGCTCCGTGCGCTCGGCCACCGCCTACGACGTCAAGCGCCGCCTGGCCAAGATCGGCAAACCCGTGGACCACGAGGAGTGGCACATGACCCCGCCCACGGTGAACGCCTACTACAACGCGCAGATGAACGAGATCGTCTTCCCCGCGGGCATCCTGCAGCCGCCGTTCTTCGACCGCGCGGGCGACGACGCCTTCAACCTCGGCGGCATCGGCGCGGTCATCGGCCACGAGTTCACGCACGGCTTCGACGACCAGGGCCGGAAGTTCGACGCCAAAGGCAACATGGCCGACTGGTGGACGTCCGAGGACGCGAAGGCCTTCGAGGCGAAGGCGGCGTGTTTCGCCGACCAATACGCCGGCTACGAGGTGCTGCCCGGCGTGAAGCTCAACGGCCGGCTCACCCTCGGCGAGAACACGGCCGACAACGGCGGCCTGCGCGTGGCGCGTATGGCGCTCGACGAGCTGCCGTCGAAGCCGGGCGTCGTGGACGGGCGCACGCCCGACCAGCGCCTGTTCTACGGCTTCGCGCAGATCTGGTGCCAGAACCGCACCGAGGCCGCCGCGCGCATGCTCGCCGCGGTGGACCCCCACTCCGCCGCGGAGTGGCGCGTCAACGGCACGCTCTCGAACCTGCCCGAGTTCGCGGCGGCGTTCGGCTGCAAGGAAGGCGCGAAGATGGTGCGCGCCCCGGCCTGCCGCGTCTGGTAGCTAGCGCCAGAACGACACGACGCGGCGGCACAGCGGGCACGGCAGGCGCCAGGCGAAGGCGCGGAGGAAGTCCCAGATAAAGATCTCCCAGCCGCAGCTCGTGCAATCGGCGCTGAACCTCATCGGCTGATAGCGTACCAGGACGGCACGCGGTCCGTCTAGACGCTGAGCGCGCGCAGCAAGCGACGCTTGAGCGACAGCCCGATGCGCAGCAGCTCCTCGCGCCGCTCGGCGAGCGCTTCGGCCGCCCAGCCCGCGTGGCGGGCGGCGAGTTTGAGGTCCCCGCGCTCCAAGGCCTCCAACGCGGAGCCGGCGTTGCCGGCGACCGCGCGTTTGGCCGCGACGCGGCCGCGCCCGGACCACTCGGCCGACGCCGCGAGCAGGCGGCGGGCCTCGGCGCGTTCCGCCTTGGTCGGGCGGCGCGAGGCGAGCAGCGCTTCGGCGCGGCGCAGGCCGGCCTCCTGGGCCGCGGTCTCGAGGTAGTCGGCGCGGCCGGATTCGAGCGCGTGGACCTGGGAGCGCAACGCGGCGCCGAGGTCCGCGTAGGGCACGGCCTGCGCCGTCTTGAGCATCGGATGGCGCACCAGGGCCTTGGCCGCCAGGATGGACGCGGAGTCCGGCGCGGCGGCGAGCCGCTCGAGGGCGTCCGCGGCGGCGGCGTCGGAGGCGTCGCGTCCCGCCGCGCGCAGCGCGGCGGCCGCGGTCCGTAAGGCCGTGGCGGCGTCGGCGGTCCGTCCGTTTCGCGCGTGTCGCGCGGCTTCATCCAGCTCGGAGTGGAGCTGGCGCCAGCGCCCGGCGACGACGTAGGGCCGACCGTCGCCGAAGGCCTCCTCGCCGCGCGACAGCGCCTCGAGGTAGCCCGCTTCCGCGGCGGCGACCGCGGCGCTGTTGTGCGCGCCCACGAGGCTCCAGAGCGCGGCGTTGCGGCGCAGGGCCTTCGGACCGACGGGCGACGCGTCGGTGAGCAGCTCGCGTCCGGTCTTGAGCTGGGCGGCCGCGAGCGCGCCCGAGACACGCGCGAGGCGGACCGCGGCGGCGGAGCGGCTCGCGGCGGGGGCGGCGTCCACGGCTTTCACGGCGGCGGCGCGTTCGCGGCGCAGCTCCTTGACGCGGGCGCGCAGGTCCGCGCCGCTCTCCATGGCGGGCAGGTCCGCCAGCGCGCCGTCGAACTCGCCGAGGAACGCGCGTTTGAGGTCGGCGAGCGCGGCCTTGTCCTCGCCGGCCTTCTCGCGCGAATGGATGTCGGCCAGCGCCGCGTAGAGCGAGTCGGCGTCCGCGCGGATGCCGAGCACGGTGCGCGCCGGCAAAACGGCGGCGGGCAGCGGTCCGGCGGGGATGAGGACGGGCCGCGGCGCGAGCGCCGGGGCGGAGAGCGGGGCGAAGGCGGGGAGCGTCAGCGTCGGCGCGGCGAAGACGGGGGCGGCCGTCGCGGCGAACGACGCGGGGGCCAGGCGCGGGACGACGCGCACGGGCGCGGCCGCGGCGGGCAGGGCGAACAGCAACGCGAGGAGCAGGCGCATCTTCCTTAAGATTGTACCAGCGGCCGCGGGCGGCGCTCTGGGTCCTTGGACCTCCGCCGGGCCTGAGCCTTCCGTCACGCGCCCGTGACGCGTCCGTCGTCCGGTTTCCATGGAGGAAGCGCGGGCGCCGCCTTATACTGGAGCCATGCCACCCCTCGATGACGAAGAGCCGAGACGCTGGCGCGCCATCTGGATCTCCGACATCCACCTCGGCACGCGCGACTGCAAGGCCGACTTCCTCCTCGACTTCCTGAGGCGCAACGAAGCCGAGACGTTGTACCTGGTGGGAGACATCATCGACGGGTGGCGCCTGAAGACCTCGTGGCATTATTGGCACCAGCGCCATAACGACGTGGTCCAGAAGCTGCTGCGCAAGGCGCGCAAGGGCTGCCGGGTCGTGCTCGTGCCGGGCAACCACGACGAGGCCTTCCGGGAATACGCCGGCATGCATTTCGGCGGCGTGGACGTGATGCTGGAGGCCGTGCACGAGACCGCCGACGGCCGGCGCCTGCTCGTCGTCCACGGCGACCAGTTCGACGGCGTGGTGCGCCACGCCAAGGCCATCGCGCTGCTCGGCTCCTGGGCCTACGACGTGGCCCTGCGGGTCAACCATTGGTACAACGGCGCCCGTCGCCTCCTCGGCCTGCCCTATTGGTCGCTGTCGGCCTGGCTCAAACATAAGGTCAAAAACGCCGTGCAGTTCATCGCGAGCTTCGAGGACGAGATGGTCGCCGAGACGCGCCGGCGCGGGCTCGACGGCGTCGTCTGCGGGCACATCCATCACGCCGAGATCCGCGACGCGGACGGGGTGCTCTACTGCAACGACGGAGACTGGGTGGAGAGCTGCACCGCCCTCGTCGAGGACTTCGACGGAAAGCTGGCCATCCTGCATTGGGCCGACGAGATGCGCAAGCGCAAGACCGCTCGACAGGAGGCCGCCGCATGAAGCCTTTGCCCCGCCGCTCCCCGAAGATCCTCGTGCTGCACGCCTCGGTCGGCTCGGGCCACGTCCGCGCCGCCAACGCCGTGGCCGCCGCGCTCGAACAAGAGGCGCCCGGCGCCGACGTGCGCGTCGTGGACGCCCTCGACCTGGCCCGTCCGTTGTTCTCGCGCCTTTACAGCGGGGGCTACCTCGAGCTGGTCGAACGCGCGCCCGCGCTGTTCGGCATGCTCTACGACTACATGGACCGCAAGCGGGCGCGCGGCCTGGGGGACCGGCTGCGCCGCCTCCTCCAGCGCTGGAGCGCGGCGGGCCTGCTCGACCTGCTCGAGGACGGCGGCTGGGACGCGGTCGTGCACACCCACTTCCTCGCTCCGGAGCTCGCCTGCGCCCTGCGGCGCGAGGGCCGGCTCGCCGCGCCGCAGCTCGTCGTCGTGACCGACCTCGACGCGCACCGCATCTGGGCTCACGAGCCGGTGGAGCGCTACTGCGTGGGCAGCCCGGCCGCCGCGGCGTCCTTGCGCGCGCACGGCGTGGACGACGAGGACATCGAGCTGACCGGCATCCCCGTGGACTCCAGCTTCGCCGTGACGGCGGACCGCGACGCCGTGCTCAAGGAATTCGGGCTCTCCGACGGTTATCCCGTGGTCCTGCAGGCCTCGGGCGGGCACGGCACCGGGCCCGTCGAGGACGTCTATCGCGCCCTGCTCGCGTCCACCATCCCGTCCCAGCTCGTCGTCGTGTGCGGCCGCAACGAGGACGCGCGTAAGCGCCTCAAAACCATCCGTCCGCCGGCTCGCCACCGCGTGAAGGTGCTCGGCTACACCGACGCCATGCGCCGGCTCATGTCCGTCGCCGACCTGCTCGTGACCAAGCCCGGCGGCCTGACCGTGAGCGAGGCGCTGGCCTGCGGCCTGCCCATGGCGCTCATCAGCCCCATCCCGGGGCAGGAGGAGCGCAACGCGGACTTCCTGCTCGAGAACGGCGCGGCGGTCAAGGCGTCCTCGCCCGCGGCGCTCACCGGCAAGGTCGAAAGCCTGTTATCCTCGGAGGCCCGACTCGACGAGATGCGGCGGCGCGCCAAACGGCTCGGGCGCCCGAACGCCGCCCGAACGGTGGCGCGTCAGGCCTTGGAGCTGGCCCGGGGGCGCGCCGCGGCCGCGGCGACGACGGACAAGGCGCTCGCCGCGGCCAAGACGCCCATCCTGATGGACCACTGGCTCATCCCGGGCCTGTATATGAGGAAGGTCGCCAAGCCCGACGCCGCGACCGCGGCGTAGTAGTCCACCGGGAAGCCCAGCAGCTTGCGCCGGAACCACGGCACCTCGCGCCCGCGCAGGCCCGCGAGGCCCCACGCCGGGTTCCAGACGAACCACTGCAGGTCCCAACACGCGGTCACGACGAGGTAGGTCGAGAGGCAGACGGCCCACAATTCGCGCGAGAAGCCCGCGAAGGCCAGCGGCAGGTGGAAGACGCCGATGAGGAACAGCGACAGCCAGACGTGGTAGCCGGTGACGGCCTTGCCGTTGGTGAGCGAGAGCCACCACTCGGGGCCCCAGCGCCAGGTGGGGAGGTTGACGGCCCAGCCGGAGGCGCCTTCGATGTGGATTTCGACGCGGGCCAATACGTGGGCCAACGCGAAAATATAAATACCTTCGAAGACGGCGCGGGCGGTCTCCGGGCTCATCGTTTGTAGCGGGGGTGCTTCTTGATGGCGTCGGCCAGGGACTTGTCCTTCTTCTTCTTGGCGGCGGCCGCGGCCTCGTCCACGCGCCGCGCCTGGAACTCCGCCTCGCGCTTGAGCTTGTGGAAGGATTCCAGGCGGGAGGCGTCGAGCGTCCCCGCCTCCACCGCGGCCTTCACCGCGCAGCCGGGCTCCGAGACGTGGCCGCAGTCGCGGAAGCGGCAGGCCGGAGCCAGCGCCGAAATCTCGTCGAAGGCGGCGGCCAGGCCTTTGTCCGAGTCCCACAGCTGCATCTCGCGCATGCCGGGCGTGTCGAGCAGGACCCCGCCGCCGGGCAGCAGCACGAGCTGGCGGTGCGTGGTGGTGTGGCGCCCGCGGGCGTCGGAGGCGCGCGTTTCCGCGGTCTTGAACTTCTCGGCGCCGAGCAGGCGGTTGATGAGGGTGGATTTGCCCACGCCGGAGGTGCCCACGCAGCCCACGGTTTTGCCCGGCAGGATCCAGGCCGCGAGGCCTTCGACTCCGTGGCCGGTCTTGGCGCTGATGGTGACGACCGGCGCGCTGAGCGCGACGAGTTTGGCCTCGCCGAGGAAAGGGAGGGGGTCGGCGCAGGCGTCGAGCTTGTTGAGCACGACCACGGGCTCGGCGCCGCTCTCGCGGCAGACGGTGAGAAAACGCTCCAGCCGGCGCGCGTTGAAGTCGGCGTCCAGCGAGGTCATCACGAACACCGAGTCGAGGTTGGCGGCGATGATCTGCTCCTCGGTGGTCTCGCCGGCGGCCTTGCGGGAGAGCTTGGAGCGGCGCGGCAGGATGCGCCGGATGATGGCGGTTTTCTCGTGCGGCGGGAACTCGACGGCGACCCAGTCGCCGACGGCGGGCAGGTCGGCGCGGGCCTCGGACTTATGGCGCTGGGAGCCCGTGATGCGCGCCGGGTGCTCGCCGTCGCCGCAGACGACGCGATAAGCCCCGCGCTGCTCCTCGATGACGCGCGCGGCGTCGCGTCCGGCCTCGGCGCCGAACGTCTCCGCCCATTTCGCGTCCCAGCCCCAATCGTCGAGAGAAGGCATCTCCGGAGATTGTACCGAAGTTAACCAAGCGGCAGACCCCTTAGTTAGCCGACGCGGGCGCAGGTCATGGACAGGGAGCCCATGACGGAGCCGACGTTGAAGAAGGACAGCGGCTCGCCCGGGGCGCGCAGGGCCAGGACGTAGAGGAGGGGCAGGTAATGTTCGGGCGTGGGGACGGCGCGGCGCATCTCGGGGGAGAGCGTCGCGTAGTCGGCCAAGGCGGCGAGGTCGCGGCGCTCGGCGGCGGCGCGCACGGCCGCGTCGGCGGCGTCGGCCCAAACTTCGCCGTTCTGCCGTCTGAAATCAACCAACCCGAGGTTGTGGACGATGTTGCCGCTGCCTAGGACCAGGACGTCTTTCTCCCGCAATGGGGCGAGACGTTTGGCTAGTTCGATATGTCCCTCAGGAGCGAGGCCACGGTCGAGGCTCAGTTGAACGACCGGCACGTCCGCCTCGGGATACATCGTCCCCAGCACGCCCCACGCGCCGTGGTCGAGGCCGTAGCTCGCGTCGAGCGTCGCGCCCGGCAGCAGGGCCGCCGCCTCGCGCGCGAGCGCGGGGGAGCCGGGCGCCGGGTAACGGACGTCGAACAGGGCTTTGGGGAAGCCGTAGAAGTCGTGGAGGGTCTCCGGGCGCTCGGCCGCGCCGAGCGCGACGCCCCGCGTCTCCCAATGGGCGGAGACGCACAACACGGCGCGCGGCCGGGGCAGCGCGCGCGTCGCCGCGCGCCAGCCGTCGCGCCAGACGCTTTCCTCGACGGCGTTCATCGGGGAGCCGTGTCCCAGGAACAGCGCGGGGAAACGCGTCATGAGGGCCTCAGCACGATCTTGCCGCGCGCGCCGGGGCTCAGCACGGCTTCGTGAGCCTTCGCCGCGTCGGCGAGCGCGAAGGTTCGGGCGATGACGGGCTTGAGCGCGCCGGACGCCAGGCCGCGCGCCAGGTCGGCGTGCGTGGCGGCGCGTTCGGCGTCGCCCATGTTCCACAGGCTCATGCCGCGCACCACGAGGTCCTTGCTCATGGTCGCGCGCGGGTCGATCTCGACCTTGCCGCGCGAGCCCACGATGACGACGCGGCCGCGCGGCGCGGCGACGCGCAGGTCCTCGGGCAGGTTGATGTTGGCGAGCATCTCGACGATCAGGTCGGGCCCGCGCCCGCCGGTCAGCCGGACGGCTTCGTCGAGGTAGCCCGGCGCGCGATGGTCGAGCGCGTGGGCCGCGCCCAGCGACTTCACGAAGGCGACGCCTTCGGCGCCGCCCGCCGTGCCGATGACGGTCAGGCCCGCGGCTGAAGCGAGCTGCACCGCGGCCACGCCCACGCCGCCGGAGGCGCCGTGCACGAGCGCGGTTTCGCCGGCCTTCGCGCCGCCGTGATGGAACAAGGCGCGGTGGGCGGTCGCGTAGGGCACGCCGAGGGCGGCGCCTTGTTCGAAGGACAGGGCGTCCGGGAGAGGGAAGGCGCGGGAGGCTTCGACGACGGCTTTCCGCGCGTACACGCCGGCCACCGCGCCGTAAACATAGACGCGTTGGCCCGCCTTGAACGGGGCGCCCGCGCCTACGGCTTCGACCACGCCGGCGGCGTCGGTGCCCGGCGTATATGGGAGGGACGGCAGGCGTCCGTAGGCGCCCGCGCGGATGTAGGTGTCCACCGGGTTGACGCCGATGGCGCGCACGTCCACGAGCAGCTCGCCGGGGCCGGGCTTCGGGTCCGCGACCTCTTCGAGAATCAAGGCTTCGGGCCCGCCGAAGGCCCGGACCACGATGGCTTTCATGGGCTGATTATACCGCCGCCGCGGTGAAACGCACGCGCGAATGGCGCGGCTTCTCCAGCTCGTCCACCAGCGCCACGGCGTAGTCCGCGTCGCTGATGCGCGCGGGCGCGCCGCCCGAGCCGGGCAGCACCGTCTCGCCGCCGAGCGCGTAGCGTCCGGTGCGCGGGCCTTCGTCGAGCAGGGGCGAAGGCGCGAAGAACACCCAGTCCAGGCCGGTCTCGGGACGCAGCAGGCGGGCGTGCACGTCGCGGATGCCGCTGGCCGCCGCGTGCCATTGCGGCGGGAAGCCCGGGGCGTCCACGAGCTGGGCGCCCGGCGCGACGTCGAGCGTGCCCGCCCCGCCGACGACGAGCAGGCGGGGGGCCTTCGCGGCCTTCACCGCCGCCACGATGCCTTGATAGGCGGCGAGCATCTTCGCGCGCACGTCCGGGTCGTCCACCGCGGGGCTCACCGCGCTGACGACCGCGTCGTGGCCCGCGAGCGCGGCGGCCAGCCCCGCGGGGTCGGCGGCGTCGCCGCGCGCGACCGTCAAGCCCGGGCGCGCGGCGACCTTGGCGGGGTCGCGCACCACGGCGGTCACTTGATGTCCGCGCGCGAGCGCTTCCTCTAAGACGCGGCGTCCCACCCGGCCCGACGCTCCGATCAAGGCGATTTTCATATGTCACATCTCCAGTTACAGATTAGGTTAAAAAAAATCACGCGGGAATCGCGTTGACGATGTCCTGCAAGGTGGTGCGTTTGAGCTCGGGGGCGACCTTGGATTCGACGCGTTCGAAGACGCCGTCCAGGATGGACTTCATGCGGCAGGCGACCGGGCACTTGGAGTTGGAGGCCTCGCGGCGGGCGAACAAGGCCTGGCACTCCTCGACGGCCTTGCGCACGTCGAGCAAGGTGATCTTAGACGCCGGTTTGGCGAGGCGGAAGCCGCCTTTGGCGCCGTGGGTGGATTCCACCAGCCCCGCGCGCGCGAGCTCCGCGAGCAGGCGGCGGATGACCACGGGGTTGGTCTCGACCGAGGCCGCGATGTGCCGCGAGGTGTGGCGCTCCTCGGAGTGGTACGCCAGCACCGAGAGGGCGTGGACCGCGACCGCGAAACGGGAGTTTGCCGCCATACTGTAACTAGTTTAGTGTCAATTGAAGCGCGGGTCAAGGCCCAGGGGGGCCTACGGGCCCAGCCGCGAGTGGGCCCCAAGACCCTTAACGGGCGCGGCGGCCTGCTCTACACTGTGGCAGGACCCCAGGAGACCCGCCATGAAAATGACCCTGTTGCTCGCCGCCTTCGCCGCTTTCTCGCTCGCTCCGGCCCACGCCGAAGACGTGCCCGGCGCCGCCGACGCCGCCGGCCGCATCGCGGGCTCGATGCAGGCGTTCCGCGAGGCGCGGGCCTCTCGCCCAGCCGCGACGCCCGCCGCGACGACGAACGCGCCGTACGACGCGCACGTCTCCTGCCACTACTCGATGGGCGGTTCCTTCATCAACGAGAACGGCCGCCGCACGGCTTCGCTGGCGGGCCGCGTCAACGGCGTCGCGGGACGGTTCGTGTTCACCGCTTCGGCGATTCGTTTCGAGCCGCAGGGCGGGGGGGCGGCCCCGAGCGCGGGCGCCGTGCTTTCGGCGCTCAACGCCGCGCTCGTGGAACGGGCGCACGCGGTGGACAGCTTCGACCCCGGCTCGATGGCCCACTCGCGCTGCGGCGAGCTCCTGCCCCCGCGCCCCATCACCGATTTCTAAGCCGCGCGACCTTGCTATCATGAGCCGGTGAAGCGTTACCGCTACCTGCTCGGCGACTCCCGGCGCGAAGCCGCGCGCCTGCGGTTCCAGGCCCGGCTGTGGGACCCGGTGTCCCTCGCCCTGTTCGACCGCCTCGGCGTCAAACCCGGCTGGAAGGTGCTCGAGATCGGCCCCGGTCAGGGCTCCCTGCACCTGGAGCTGCGCCGCCGCGTGCGCGGCCCCGTGGACGCGGTGGAGCGTTCGCCGGCCTTCGCGGCGCGGCTGCGGCGGCTGTGCGCGGCGGACCGCCGGGGGGCGGGCACCGTCTGGGAGACCGACCTGCTCGACGCGCCGCTGCCGAAGGCCCGCTACGACCTTATCTTCGCCCGTTGGGTGTTCCTGTTCCTGCCCGACCCGCTGGCGCATCTGCGCAAGCTCGCCGCGGCGCTCAAGCCGGGGGGGCTCATCGCCATCCAGGATTATCACCGCGAGACCATGGCCCTCGAGCCGCGGCCGCGCGACTGGGACGCCTTCCTCGCCGCGGACCGCAACTTCTTCGCGACGCAGGGCGGCGACGCCAGCATCGGGCGCAAGCTGCCCGGATTGTACCGGAAGGCCGGGCTCGCGCCCGTGAGCGCGAAGGCGGAGCTCAAGACCGGCGGCCCCGGCACGCACGTGTGGGAGTGGGCGTCCGCGTATTTCCTCGGCGTCCTGCCGCGCCTGGGCGCGGTGCGGCCGATGACGCCCGCGGCGTCGCGGCGCGTGAGCGCGGCGTGGCGCGCGGCGTCCAAGAGGCCCGAGAGCCTGTTCATCGCGCCCGCCGTCATCGACGCGGTGGCGCGCAAGCCCAGGTGATAGACCGCTGGGTGGAGACGTCGCGGGCCTACCTCGCCTCGGCCAAGGCGCAGGACAGCCTCGCCGCCGACCCGTATTGGCCGAAGTGGGACTCTCCGTGGTGGCACATGGTCACGTTGTGGGAGCTCGGCCGCGCCAAGGACATCCCGCCGGAGGCGTCGAGCGCGATGCTCGAGGCCGTGGCGACGCGTTACCTCGATTTTTTCCCGAACCCGCGCGAACCCTTGCCCGCCGGGCGCGACGCGCACCGCGAGACGCATTGCCATTGCTCGCTGGGCATCATGTACCAGGTGCTGCGCGACTGCGGCCACGACGTGGACGCCAAGGCGCCGTGGATCCGGCGCTGGTTCCTCCATTACCAGCTGCCCGACGGCGGCCTCAACTGCGACGACAAGGCCTACGCTTCGGGCGGGGCGTCCTCCATCCAATCCACCATCGCGGCGCTCGAGGCCGTCCTGCGCGGCGCCAAGGGCAGCCACACGCCCGCCGAGGAGGCCTTCCTCGACCGCGGCGCCGCCTATCTCATGGAGCGGCGCCTGGCCTACCGCCGCAACGGCGGCGCGGTCATGAAGCCCGAGTTCCTGCAGGTCGCCTTCCCGCGATTCTACGACTACGACGTGCTGCGCGGCCTGGGCTTCCTCGTCGAATGGGTCATCGTGCGCGGCGGCAAGGTGCCCATCGAAGCGGTGTCCGACGCGATGCGCGCGCTCGCCGCGCGTTTCCCCGACGGCGTCGTCAAGGTGGAGCGGCCCGGCCTGGCGGACGCCAAGACGCTCGTGCGCGGCGAGGACGGCGCCTGGTCCAAAGGCGGCGCGGCCGCGGGTTTCCCGCTGCTCGACGCCTGCCGCCGGCCCGGGACGCCCATCCCCGCGCTGAGCAAGGCCTGGTCGGGCGCGCGAGCCGCCTTCCCAGACGCGCTGCGATGAAGCCGCGCCTCGTCTTCGTCTGCGTCGAGAACTCCTGCCGCTCCCAGATGGCCGAAGGTTTCGCGCGCCTTCACGGAGGCGGGAAGGTGGACGCCTTCAGCGCGGGCTCGCGCCCGTCCGGCAAGGTCAACGAGACCGCCGCGTCGCTCATGAAGGAGAAAGGCGTGGATCTGTCGGTCCAGAGCTCCAAGGGACTCGACGCGCTGCCCGCCGGGCGCTGGGCCGCGGTGGTCACCATGGGTTGCGGCGACGCCTGCCCGCACCTGGCCGCCGAGCGCCGCCTGGACTGGGCCCTGCCCGACCCCAAACACCTGCCGCCCGACGAGTTCCGCCGCGTGCGCGACGAGATCGAGGCGCGCGTCAAAGCCCTTTTGTCCGACTTGGTCGTCGTTTAAGGCCGACGGGTCAGGTCTTCGATCGCCGCCGATAACAGCTGGAAATCCACCGGCTTATGGAGGAAACGCACGGTTTCCTCCGCGGGGACCCGGTTGGCGTATTCGAAGGCCGAGGTGCCGCTGAGGAACACCACGGGCAGGGCCGCGGTCGCCTTCTTGGCGCGCAGCGCGGCGAGCACCTCGGTGCCGCGCGCGCCGGGCATCATGTAATCGAGCACGGCGAGGTCCGGCTCGTGTTCGACGGCCAACGCGACCGCGTCCGCGCCTTCCGTGGATTTGACGACGGCATGGCCGCGCGCCGTGAGGAACTCGGCCACGATGTCGAGGTTCATGGGGTCGTCGTCCACGATCAGGATCTTCGCCACGCGACCAGTATGGCCCGCGGCGGCGGCCTTGGCAAGGCCCCGGCGCGCGCCGGGTAAGTAGTAGAATCCGCGGCGTTGACCGACGCCGAACGCATCGCCGCGCTGAAGGCCCGCAAGCCGGGAGCCGTGGAGGCTCTGGTGGACGAATACACCTCCACCCTCCTGGCTTCGGCGTTGGCCTGGGGCCTGCCCCGGGCGGACGCCGAGGAGGCCGTCCAAGACGCGCTCGTGGATTTCCTCGCCGCGCTCGACCGCTTCGAAGGGCGCTCCGCGCTCAAAACCTTCCTGTTCGGCGTGTTGTTCAACAAATGCTCGGAGCGCCGCCGCAAGAACCGCCGCGAGGAGGCCGTCGAGGACGTCGAGGCGGCCTTCGACGCGCGCTTCGGCTACCTGGGCGTGTGGAACTCCGTGCCGCGCGGCCCGGTAGCAGGAGGCCGCCGACGGCGAGCTGCGCGAGTGGCTGGCGCGCTGCGCCGAAGGGCTCACCGTGGACCAGCGCGCGGCGTTCCATCTCAAGGCCGTCGAAGGCCGCGAGACCGCGGAGGTCTGTAAGATTATCGGGGTGTCGTCCACTAATCTGGGAGTGCTGCTCTTCCGGGCCCGCAACAAGCTCCGGGAGTGCCTCGAGAAGAAGTGGATGAAGCGATGAGACTGATCCCGTCCTGCGACGACCTGGCCCGCGCGGCCGCCGACGGCTCCTATGAAGAGGGGCCGTGGTTCGACCGCGTCCGGCTGAAAGCGCACATGTTCGTCTGCTACGTGTGCCGTCGTTACATCGCCCAGCTCCGCTGGATCGACCGCGCGGCCGCCTCCCTGTGGGGCGCGAGCGTTGACGACGACCTTCTTAAGGCCCGCCTCAAGGATCGGCTGGGTCGATGACGTGGTGGGCGGCCGGCGCCGCCGTGCTCGCGCCCGTCTTCGCCGCGTTGTGGTACGTGCAGACGCGCACGCGCGACGCCAGCCATGTGGACGTGGGCTGGGCCGCGGGGCTCGGCTTCATGGGCCTGCTGTGCGCGGCGCTGGGCGACGGCGACCCGGGCCGACGGGCGCTCGTCGCCGCGATGGCGTCGTTGTGGTCGGCGCGCCTGGCGTGGCACCTGTACGCCGACCGCGTGCGCGGCAAGCCGGAGGACGGGCGTTACGCCAGCTTACGGGCGAGTTGGGGTCCGGCCGCGAACCGGAATTTTTTCGTTTTCTTCCAGGCGCAGGGCCTGCTCGACCTCCTGCTCGCGCTGCCGTTCGCGGCGTTGTGCGCCAGGGAGAGCCCGCTGGGGCCCGCCGACCTCGCCGGCGCCTCCATCTGGCTCGTCGCGGTGTCGGGGGAGGCCGTGGCCGACCGCCAACTCGCGGCCTTTCGCGCCGACCCCGGCAACAAGGGCAAGACGTGCCGCGCGGGCCTATGGCGCTACAGCCGCCATCCCAACTATTTCTTCGAGTGGTCGCATTGGCTGGCCTACGCCGCGATGGCGCCGGAGGATTGGCGCGTGTGGACGGCGCCGGCGCTGATGCTCTATTTCCTCCTGCGCGTCACGGGCATCCCGGCGACCGAGGCGCAGGCGCTGCGCTCGCGCGGCGACGACTACCGCCGCTACCAGGAGGAGACTCTCGTCGCGCCGCCGCACCAGATAGATCTGCCGCGTGAGCCCCGGCATCGCGCTGGCCGAGCGCGGCTACCTGCCCGACGCGCTCGTGCGCGCCGGCATCCGCGCCCTGCTGGCCGAACGCCTGCGCGCGGAGGAGCAGGGCGGCGAAGCGCGCCAGGCGGCCTTCCGGGCGTCGCTCGCGACGGGGCCGGTCGCGCCCGTGCCCGCGAAAGCCAACGAGCAGCACTACGAGGTCCCCACGGCCTTCATGGCCTTGGCGCTGGGGCCGCGGATGAAATATTCGTCCTGCCTCTATGAGACCGGCCGCGAGACCTTGGCCCAGGCCGAGGAGGCGATGCTCGCGCTCACCTGCGAACGCGCGGGCCTGGCCGACGGCCAGGACGTGCTCGAGCTCGGCTGCGGCTGGGGCTCGTTGACCTTGTGGATGGCGCAGCGTTACCCCAAGGCGCGCATCACCGCCGTCTCCAACTCCGCCTCGCAGCGCGAATTCATCCTGGCGCGCGCCCGCGAGCGCGGCCTGGGCAACGTGACGGCGCTCACCGCGGACATGAACGCGTTCGCGGCGCCCGGGCTCTACGACCGCGTGGTCTCCGTCGAGATGTTCGAGCACATGCGCAATTATCCGGAGCTGTTGCGCCGCGTGGCGTCCTGGCTCAAGCCCGACGGCAAGCTGTTCGTCCATATCTTCTGCCATAAGGCCTACGCCTACCCGTTCGTGGACGAAGGCGCCGACGACTGGATGGCGCGGCATTTCTTCACGGGCGGGTGTATGCCCTCGGAGGGGCTGCTCCTCGGCTACCAGCAGCATCTCGTCCACGAGAAGATGTGGGTCGTGGACGGGCGGCACTACGAGAAGACGTCCAACCACTGGCTCGACGGGCTCGACCGCCGTCGCGACGAGGCGCTGGAGGCGCTGCGGCCCGTTTACGGCGCCGACGCCGCCTTGTGGCTGCGGCGCTGGCGCATCTTCTACATGTCCTGCGCGGAGCTGTTCGGCTACGCGGACGGCTCGCAGTGGCGCGTGGCGCATTATCTGTTCAGGAAACGCGCGTGAGGTCGGCCATCTATGAAGGCGTCGTGCGACACCGCCGCTTCGCCCCGGCGCCGCACGCCTTCGACTACACGATGTTCATGATGTACCTCGACCTCTCCGAGCTCGACGAGGTCTTCCGCGGCCGATGGCTGTGGAGCGCGTCGCGCCCCGCGCTCGCGCGCTTCCGCCGCGAGGACCATTACGGGGACCCGAAGGTCCCGCTCGACGCGGCCATCCGCGCGCTCGTCGTCGAACGCGGCGGCCGCGAGCCGCGCGGGCCCATCGGCCTGCTGACGCACCTCGCCTACTTCGGCCACTGCTTCAACCCCGTCAGCTTCTATTATTGCTGGGACGCGGCCGGCCGCGCGGTGGAGACCGTGGTGGCCGAGGTCGCCAACACGCCCTGGCACGAGCGGCACATGTACGTGCTCGACCGGAGGGCCAGCCTCACGCCCGGGGACGTGATGAGCTTCCGGCTCAAGAAGGAGTTCCACGTGTCGCCGTTCATGGGCATGGACCAGAGCTACGCCTGGGCGCTGCGCGAGCCGCGCGAGCGGCTCTCGGTGCACCTGGAGAACCACGAGAAGGACGCCAAGCTCTTCGACGCGACGATGTCGCTCGAGCGCCGGCCGCTCGACGGGCCCGCGCTGGCGCGCGCGCTCGCCGTCTGGCCGCTGATGACGCTCAAGGTCGTCGGCGCCATCCACTGGGAGGCGTTCAAGCTGTGGGCCAAAGGCGTGCCCGTGTTCACCCACCCGGGCTACCGGGGCCGGGAGGCCTCGTGATCTACAAGGTCCTCAACTACGGCGGCTTCTACCTGGGCTGGCTGGCCTGCGTGAAAGGCGCGGCCGCCGGCTACCCGTGGCTGGGCCCCGCGGCGACCGCGCTGCTCGTCGCCGCCCATCTCTACGTCGTGCCCGATGCGCGCCGCGAGGCGCGCGGCCTCGCCGCGGTGGGCGCGCTCGGCCTCGTCGTGGACACGTTGGTGCCCGCGCTCGGCTTATACCGCTTCGCCGGGACCTGGGACGCCGCGCCGTGGCTGGCGCCCGCCTGGATCGTCGCGCTCTGGGTGCTGCTGGCGGCCACCTTCGATTCCTCGTTGTCGTGGTGCGCCCGCCGCCCGCTGCTCTCGGCGGCGCTGGGCGCGGTGGCCGGGCCGTTCAGCTTCCTGGCCGGCGAGGCCTTGGGCGCCGCGACCTTGCTGCCTGCCTCGCGCGCCCTCGGCCTCGCGGGCGTCGGCGCGGTGTGGGCGGCGGGTTTCCCGGCGGCTTGTTTCGCCTTCCGGAGGGCCGCGCGATGAACCGCGTCGCGGTCGTCGGCGGCGGCGTGGCGGGCCTGGTCTCGGCGCACGAGCTCGCCAAGGCGGGCTGGGACGTGACGTTGTTCGAGCGCGAGAGCCGCGTCGGGGGCCACACCCACACCGTCGAGGTCGAGGACGGCCCGGACGCGGGCACGCCCGTGGACACCGGCTTCATCGTGTGCAACGACCGCACCTACCCGGGCTTCCACCGCTTCCTGGCGGAGCTGGAGGTGCCGTGGCGCTGGAGCGAGATGTCCTTCGCGTGCTGGGACGAGGCCAGCGGCCTGCAATACGCGGGCACGACGCTGTCCGGACTCTTCGCCCAACGCCGCAACCTCGTCTCGCCCGCCTTCTGGCGGCTGCTCGCGGGCATCGCGCGTTTCGGCCGGCGCGCCGCCGGCGAGGTCGGCGCACCCGTGCTCGAGGGCGAGACGCTCGGCGCGTTCCTGGAGCGCCATCGCGTCTCGCGCGCGGTCACCGACCTGTACCTCGTGCCCATGGGCGCGGCGGTCTGGTCGGCGAGCGCCGCGGAGATGCTCGAGTTCCCGGCGGCGGCCTTCCTGCGCTTCTTCCACAACCACGGCCTGCTCACCTTCGCGGACCGCCCGCGCTGGCAGACGGTGCGAGGCGGCAGCCGCTCCTACGTGCGGGCCTTCCTCGCGAAGTTCCCGGGCGCGGTGCGGCGCGGCGCGCCGGTCGAGTCGCTGCGCCGCCTCGCGGGCGGCGGCGTCGAGCTGCGCGTCGCCGGCGCGACGGAGCGTTTCGACCGGGCCGTCGTCGCCTGCCACGCCGACGAGGCGCTGGCCCTGCTCGACGACCCGAGCCGAGACGAGCGCCGCCTGCTCGGGGCCTGGCGCTACTCGCGCAACGACACCTTCCTTCATACGGACGCCTCGCTGCTGCCGGCGGACCGGCGCGCCTGGGCCTCCTGGAACTACCGGCGCACCCCGGGCGAGGACGGGACCGCGGGCGTGGCCGTGACCTACGACATGAACCGGCTCCAGGGCCTGACGGCGCGCCGGGACTACCTCGTCACCTTGAACCCGCGCGTCGAGCCGGCGCCCGGCTCCGTGCTCAAACGCATCGATTACCGCCACCCGACCTACGACTTTCCCGCGCTGCGCACCCAGGCCGAGCTGCCGAGCCTCAACGGCGCGCGCTCCACCTGGTTCTGCGGCTCGTATTTCGGCTACGGCTTCCATGAGGACGCGGTGCAGTCCGCGCTCGCGGTCGCCCGCGGCTTCGCCTCGAGACTCCAGGAGACGCGCGCCTCGTAATCTGTATAATTAGCCGCTTCCAGCGGGAGTGCGACCAATATGGCATGGCGCGCCTTCCGGCCCGGCCTTATACTGGGTTCGCGGAAGCGCTATGCGCGTCGCCTATTGCCGACC
The DNA here is from genome assembly GCA_965283875.1 of uncultured Elusimicrobia bacterium. Lineage (GTDB taxonomy): Bacteria > Elusimicrobiota > Elusimicrobia > UBA1565 > UBA9628 > GWA2-66-18. The sequence continues at coordinate 2,428,931 of CBDIQC010000001.1, forward strand.
CGATCCGAGCGAATACTGGCCCGTCGAGGCCGGACCGCCCGATTCCTGGCTGGTGCCGGCCTGCACCGACTGCGACTCCCTCGTGGAGCTGGTGCGCGCGACGGCCTGCGACGCGGTGCTCGCGCGCCTGCCCCCGTCCTCCGACGAGTGGCTGCGGTCGCTGTCGCGCCTGCGGGCCGCGGCGCCGGGCGTCCCGGTCGTGGTCATCGTGCCGCCGGAGCGAGAGGAGGACGGCGCCGCCGCCGTGGCGGCGGGCGCGGCCGACTACTGGGTGGACGGGGCCGGCGCCCTGCGCCTGCGGGTGACGCTCGAACGAGTGGTCTCCTCGCGGCGGGCCATCGCCTACGGCGGCGCCCGCGACGACGCGCTCGACCGCGTCTCCGACGCGGTCATCCTCACCGACGAGGCCGAACGCATCACCTTCTGGAACGCCGCCGCGACCCGCCTGTACGGCTATCCCTACGCCGAGGCGGTGGGCCGGGCGCTGGCCGACACGTTGAGCCCGTTGTGGCTCGACCCGGAGACGCGGGGCAAGGCGTGGAAGGCCGTCGAGCGAAACGGCGTCTGGCTGGGCACGGCGGCCCACGCCCGCCGCGACGGCACCGAGGCCCGCGTCGAGCTCGAGCTGTGGCGGGTGCGCGACGGCCGGGGGCGACCCTCGGGCCTGCTGATGGTCGCCCGCGCCGCGCCGGCCGAGGCCGGGCGCCAGGAGGCCGCGCCGGCGCCCGAGGTCGCGGCGCGCCCCACGCCGCGCGAGTTCCTGGAGCGCATCCTCAACGGCGTGGCCGACCCCATCTTCGTGAAGGACCGCGACCACCGGTTCATCTTCCTCAACGACGCCTGCTGCGCGATGATCGGGCGCCCGCGCGAGGAGCTGCTGGGCCGCTCCGACTACGAGTTCTTCCCCAAGGAGCAGGCGGACGTGTTCTGGCGCCAGGACGAGCTGGTCTTCACCTCCGGGCGCGCCGACGCCAACGAGGAGACGCTGACCGACGCGCAGGGCCGGGTGCACGTGCTGGTCACGAAGAAGACAACCTGGACCGACCGCGAGGGCCGCAAGGTGCTCGTCGGCGTCATCCGCGACATCACCGAGCTCGTCACCACCGCCGACGAGCTCAAACGCTCGCAGCTGCTCCTGCGGCACTCGCAGAAGATGGAGGCGGTGGGACGCCTGGCGGGCGGCGTCGCCCACGACTTCAACAACCTGCTCACCGCCATCGTCGGCGGCGCGAACCTGCTGCTGGAGAGCCTGCCGGCCGGGCACGAGGGGCGCGTGGACGCCGAGGAGGTCCGCCGCGCGGGGGAACGCGCGGCGACCCTGACGCGCCGCCTGCTCTCCTTCGCGCGCCGCGAGCCCGCGGCGTCGCGCCCGGTGTGCCTGCGCGAGCTCGTCGAAGGCATGCGCCCGCTGCTCGAACGCCTCCTGCCCCCGCACATCGAGCTCCAGACCTTGCTGCCGGAGAAGGTGCCGCCGGTGCGGTTGGACCCGGGCGAGTTCGAGCAGGTCCTGCTCAACTTGGTGCTCAACGCGGGCGACGCGATGCCGCGCGGCGGGCAGGTCACCGTCGCGCTCAGCGAGGAGGCGGGCCGCCTCCTGCTCAGCGTCACGGACACCGGCGAGGGCATGGACGCCGCGACCGCGGCCAAGGTCTTCGACCCGTTCTTCACGACGAAATCCGGCGGCACGGGCCTGGGCCTGGCGACCGTGCGCGACATCGTGCGCGGCTCGGGCGGGACGGTGGCCGTGGAGAGCGCGCCGGACCGGGGCGCGAGCTTCCAGGTGCGCTGGCCGTTCGTCGAGGGCGTCGCCGTCTCGGAGGCCGCCCCGCCGGCCGGGCTGCGCCGGGCCCCGCGCCGGGCCTCCATCCTCGTCGCCGAGGACGACGACGTCGTGCGCCGCTTCGTGGCGCGCTGCCTGGAGCGCGCGGGTTGCGACGTGGTGACCGCGGTGGACGGCCTGGAGGCCCTGCGCCTGGGCGAGGCGCACGAGGGCTCCTTCGACGTGCTGCTGCTCGACGCGGTTCTGCCGCGCATGGGCGGCGTCGAGCTCGCCGCGCGCCTGCGTCGCAGCCAGCCCACCGCCCAGGTCGTCTTCATGTCGGGCTACCGCGCCGAGGAGGCGTTGGGCGAGGAGCGCGCTGGCACGCCCTTCCTGATGAAGCCCTTCAGCGCCGCCGACCTCTCCGAGCTGGTCGGCGCGCTCCTCTCGCGTTAACGGGCGGCGGCCCGGCGGAGGCGGTCCATGACGGCGGCGCCCAGGCCGGCGTCTGGGACGGTTTCGACGGCGAGAACCTTGACGCGGGCCGCTTCGGCGGCGCGCAGCGCGGCGAACAGGGCCCGCGCGTAGGCGGCCACGCCGCCGGGCACGCGGCGCCGGTGCGGCAGACGCCCGCCGCCCCAGGGGGAGCGGTGCACGAGCCCGGCGCCCGTCGGCACGCGTCCGGCTCTCACGGCCGCGGGGGTCACGAGCACGACACGGCAGTCGGGGGCGTAGTGGCGGTGGCGCGTGCCGGGCGACGCGGGCGCGCCGCGGCCCGGGAGGCGCGCGGCGCGGCGCGCGGCGCGGCCGAGCTGCTCCAAGGTCACCGAGCCCGGGCGCAGCAGCACCGGCGCGAGTCCGCGGGCGTCCACGACGGTGGACTCCAGCCCCTCGCGGCAAGGGCCGCCGTCGAGGATGAGCGGCACGCGGCCGCCGAGGTCGCGACGGACGTGGGCCGCGGCGGTCGGGCTGGGGCGCCCGGAGCGGTTGGCCGACGGCGCGGCGAAAGGCGCGCCGAGGCCCGCAGCACCGCGCGCGCCGCGGCGTGGAGGGCATGCGCACCGCCACCGTGTCGCTCCCGGCGGTGACGGCCCTCGGCACGCCCGGCGCCCGTTCGAGCACGAGGGTCAGCGGCCCGGGCCAGAACGCGTCCATGAGCCGGCGCGCGAGCGGCGTCACGCGCCGCACGACGCGCCGCAGCTGCGCCGCGTCGAGCACGTGCACGATGAGGGGGTTGCCGGCGGGGCGGCCCTTGGCGCGGAAGACGCGCCGCGCCGCGTCGGGCGTCAGGCGGCACGCCAGCCCGTACACGGTTTCGGTGGGCAGCGCGACCAGGCGGCCGGCGGCGAGCAGGCGGGCCGCCTCGCGAGCGGCGGCGGGGGAAGCGGCGAGCACGCGCGCGCGCACGTCAGTCGTCCCAGCGCACGGTCATGTCGTCCCAGACCGGGACGATGGCGATGACGAAGAGCAGCACGGACAAAGGGACCGTCGCGACGAAGCCGACGTATTTGAAGCCGTAGGCGCCGACGGTGCCGCCGACGAGGAAGAGGGCCAGCAAGGATGCCAGCAGGCCCATCTTCTCCCGGTCGGCTTCCACCGTCTCGTAGATGGAAGGGTCGGCGTTCCAGTACGAGTTTGCCGAGCTCGATGCCGAGGTCGGTCACGAGGCCGGTGACGTGGGTGGTGCGGATGACGGCGTCGGAAACCTTGGTGATGATGGCGTTCTGCAGGCCCATGATGTAGCACAGCAGCAGGACGGTGGCCGACGCCGAGAACTCGGTGACGCCGCGCAGGCGCGCGCCCGTGAAGCCGAACAAGAGCAGGAGCGCGGCCTCCAGCATCAGCGCCAGCGCGTATTGGCTGTGGAGCCGCTTGCGTTTGGCCCAGTTGATCAGCAGCGACGAGGTCGCCGCGCCGAGGATGAAGCAGGCCAGCGCCGCGGCGCCGGCCGTGACGGCGTCGAACTGGCCGAGGGCGAGATTGTCGGCGAGCGAGGACACGATGCCGGTCATGTGCGACGTGTATTGCGAGACGGCCAGGAAGCCGCCGGCGTTGACCGCGCCCGCCACGAACGCGAGCGTGAGCCCCAGGTGGCGGTTGGCCTCTTTGGTGCGTTCCTTTCCGGAGATGAAGCGAAGGTAGGCGAGCACGACGTCATTATAGCTTTCGTCGCGGCGTTGACGGCGGCGGGAGCCCGGGGTTATACTGCCGGCGGAGACCATCATGTTCGAATCCGCGGAGCTGGGGCGTTCGGTCGGGAAGGACGAATACGAGCGGCGCGTCGATCGCTTGCGCACGTCCCTGCTCAAGGCGCAGCACGCCTTGGCGGCCACGGATCTGCGCCTGCTCGTGCTCGTGGGCGGGGTCGAAGGCGGCGGGAAAACCGAGGTCGCGCGCCGCTTCCTCGACTGGATGGACCCGCGCGGCCTGGCCGTCGAGGCGTTCGGCGACCGCTCCGATGAGGAGGACGAGCGCCCCGAGTACTGGCGTTACTGGCGGGCGCTCCCGCCGGCGGGCCGCGGCGCGGTGATGGTCGGAACCTGGTACAGCCGGCCCATCGTCGAGCGCGTGTTCAAGCGGCTCGGCGCGGGCGGCTTCGACCAGGCGATGGACCGGGCCGTCGCCTTCGAGTCCATGCTCGCGCGCGAGGGCACGGCCATCGTCAAGCTGTGGCTTCACCTGTCGAAGAAGGAGCAGCGCCGGCGGTTCCTCGAGCTCGAATCGGACCCCGACACCTCCTGGCGCGTGACGCGCCAGGACTGGGACTTCTCCAAGAAATACGACCGCTTCCGCGACGTCTGCGAGCGCGCCCTGGCCAAAACCGGGACAGCCGAGGCGCCGTGGACCGTCGTCGAGGCCACGGACCGCCGCTGGCGCGACCTCGCGGCGGGGGAAGCCGTGCTCGCGACGCTCGAGGCCGCGCTGCGGCGCGCCAAGGCGCCGCGCCCCGCGAACAAGCCCGACCGCCCCAAGCCGCCGCGGACCTCGCTGTTCACGAAGCTCGACCTCACGAAGGAAGCGGGAAAGGATTACGCCGATAAGTTCGCCAAACGCGAGGCGCGCGTCGCGCGGCTGTCGCGCCGCCTGCGCGAGCAGAAGCGCTCGCTGGTCTGCGTGTTCGAGGGCGTCGATGCCGCCGGCAAAGGCGGGGCCATCCGCCGCCTGCTGGGCGCCATCGACGTGCGCAACGCGCGCGTCATGGCCGTGGCCGCGCCCACCGACGAGGAGCGCGCGCAGCCCTACCTGTGGCGTTTCTGGCGCAACCTCCCGCGCCTGGGGCACGCCACCATCTACGACCGCTCCTGGTACGGCCGGGTGCTCGTCGAGCGCGTCGAGGGCTTCTGCGCGCCCGAGGACTGGCGCCGCGCTTACGGCGAGATCGCCGCCTTCGAGGAGGAGCTGGCCGAATCCGGCGCCATCATGTGCAAGTTCTGGCTCCAGATCAGCCCGCAGGAGCAGCTGCGCCGCTTCAAGGACCGCGTCGCCACGCCCTTCAAGCAGCACAAGATCACCGAGGACGACTGGCGCAACCGCGCCAAGTGGGACGCCTACCAGGCCGCGGCGCTGGACATGATCGAGAAGACCAGCACGCCGTGCGCCCCGTGGACCTTGGTGGCGGCCGAGGACAAGCGTTACGCCCGCCTGAAGGTCCTCAAAGCCGTGGCGGACCGGCTCGAAACCGAGCTAGAATAGCCGCCCGCCGATGAAAGCCCCGCTGACGGCCGTCCTCTGCCTTTTCGCCGCGCCCATGTGGGCGGCGGATGAACCCGCGCCGCTTCCCGGCCCGCTCGACGGCGTGCGCTGGGTGACCTATTACGGCAACCCGCTCTCCAAACGCATGGGCATCCTGGGCGAGATTCCCTCCGAGGCGATGATGGACCGCCTGGAGAAGCAGGCCGAGGAGTGGCGCCGGGCCGACCCGACGGTCAAGACCCAGCCGGCGCTGGAACTGGTGACCATCGTGGCCTCCGACAAGCCCGGCGCGAGCGGGCTGTACCGCACGCGGATGACCGACGCGGTCATCGAGAAGGTGCTGGGCTGGGCGCGCTCCCGCGGCTGGCCCGTCATCCTCGACATCCAGGTCGGGCACTCCACCGTGCGCCAGGAGGTCGAGGCCCTGCGCAAATACCTCGAGATGCCCGACGTGCACCTCGCGCTCGACCCGGAGTTCGACATGCCCCGGGGCCGCGTCCCGGGCAAACGCATCGGCACCAGCGACGCCGAGGACGTCAACGTCGCCATCATCATGCTCGCCGAGATGGTGGAGAAGAAGAAACTGCCGCCCAAGCTGCTCCTCGTGCACCGCTTCACCGAGGAGATGCTGATGCGCTACGAGCTCGTCCGGCTGGACCCCCGCGTGCAGGTTTCCATCATCATGGACGGCTTCGGCTCGCCCGCGCTCAAGCGCAAGATCTACCGCGTCATCGTCAAACGCGAGCCCGTGCAGTTCGGCGGCTTCAAGCTGTTCTACAAGAACGACAAGCCGCTGATGAAGCCCGCCGAGGTCCTCGAGATGGACCCCAAGCCGGCCGTCATCATCTACCAGTAGCTTACTGGTCGGACCAGATCCGGCCCGCGGCGTCGGGATGCGTGCAGTTGATATGCACCTGCCCTTGTCCCGCGTCGCCCGGAACGCCGTTGTAGGTCCAGCCGCCGGCGTCGTCGGGCGCGGTCGCCAGCAGGGTCGCCCCGGAATCCGTGTGGCTCGAGACGCCTTTGACCGTCGGGATGGCCGTGATGTACTTCGCGTTGACCGCGAGCGTCGCCAGGTCCGCGGGCCACTGGCCGTCCGTATCGGCGTGATACACCGAGAGGGCGCCGCGCAGGGCGCCGAGGTTGCCCTTGGCCGAGCCTTCCTTGGCGCGTTGGAAGGCGTAGGCGAGCTTGGGCATCGCGATGGTGGCGAGGATGCCGATCATCGCGATGACCATCATCATCTCGATGAGGGTGAAGCCGGCGCAAGAGTGTCGTTTCATGCCCATAGGATGACCCCGGCGGCGGCCGCGCACAGGTGTCCTCCGGGTAAGCGGGCGCGGACGGATGGCCCAGGCCGCGGGAGCCCCGAAGGGCCTAGGGAACGAGGATGCCCGCGATGTTGGCGGTCATGAAGGTGGCGATGGCGCCCACGAACATGGCCTTGAGGCCGAGCTTCGCCAGGTCGTGGCGGCGAGACGGCGCGATGGCCGAGATGCCGCCGATCTGGATGGCGATGGACGAGAAGTTGGCGAAGCCAGACAAGGCGTAGCTCGCGATGACCACGGAGCGGTGCGACAGCGCGCCCGGGGTCTTGAGCAAATCGGCCAATTGCAGATACGCCACGAACTCGTTGAGCACGGTTTTGACGCCGATGAGCTTGCCGACCGTCCAGCAATCCTGCAGCGGCACGCCCATCAGGAAGGCGATGGGGTAGCCCGCCAGTGCCAGCGCGTTCTCCAGGCTCACGTTGGGGAAGCCGGCGGCGCCGCCCGCGTATTTGAGCGCGGCGTTGAGCATGGCGATGAGCGCGATGAAGGCCAGCAGCATGGCGCCGACGTTGAAGGCCAACGACAGGCCCTCGGAGGCGCCGCGCGAGGCGGCGTCGATGACGTTGGCGTCGAGCTTCTCGCCGGTCATCTTGACGTGGCCGAGCGTCTTGGGCGTGCCGGTCTCGGGCATCGCGACCTTGGCGCAGACCAGCGCGGCCGGGGCCGACATCACCGACTGCGCGATGAGGTGGCCGGCGATGTCGGGGAACTGCGAATGGAGCATGCCCACGTAGGCGGCGAGCACGCCGCCCGCGGTGTTGGCGAAGCCGCCGACCATGACGGCCATGAGCTCGGATTGGGTCATGTCCGCGACGTAGGGCTTCACGACGAGCGGCGCCTCGGTCTGGCCGACGAAGATGTTCGCGGCCGTCGATAACGTCTCCGCGCCGGAGCACTTCATGGTCTTGTGCATGACCACGGCGAAGGCGTTGACCACGATCTGCATGAGGCCGATGTGGTAGGCCACCGTCATCAAGGAGGCGAAGAAGATGATGGTGGGCAGGACGTTGAAGGCGAAGTTGATCATCGGCGCCTCGATGGACCCGGTGACGAAGGAGCCGAAGAGGAACTTGGTGCCTTCCTGGGTGAAGCCGAGCAGGGTCAGCGTGCCCGCGTTGAGCTTCTGGAAGAACCAGAGGCCCGGGTCGGTCTTGAGGATGAGCACGCCGAAGGCGAACTGCAGGCCCATGCCCCAGGCCACGAGCTTCCAGTTGACCTTTTTGCGGTCCGTGGAAACGAGCCAGCACAGGCCCACCAGCGCGAACAGCCCCACCACCGACATGGCGCGGTCCAGCGGCGAGGTGGGCGGCGACGCGGCGCGGCGCGCCTCCATGGCGTCGGCGGCGGTGGGCGCGGCGGCCGCGGCGGCCGCGGGCTTCTCCGGAGCGGCGGCGGCGGTGAAGGCCGCGGTGGTCAACGCGCCGAACAGGCCGCAGAAGGCGAAGGCGAGCCAGACGCGGCCGAGGCGGCGCAACGAGGGGGGAAGGGTCATGGGCGGATTGTATCAAAGCCCCGTCATATTTGTATTATCACCGCCCATGGACCATCGGTCCTCCTCCAAGAACGTCGCCGCCGCGGTGATGCTCGCGGCCCTCGGTTATTTCGTCGATATCTACGACCTCATCCTCTTCAGCATCGTGCGCGTGCCGAGCCTGCAGGACATCGGCGTGCCCGCCGAGAAGCTGCTCGACACCGGCTTGTTCCTTATTAACATGCAGATGGTCGGCATGCTCCTGGGCGGCCTGCTCTGGGGCATCCTCGCCGATAAAAAAGGCCGGCTCTCGGTGCTCTTCGGCTCCATCGCGATGTATTCGGTCGCCAACGTCCTCAACGGCTTCGTGGACTCGGTCCCGGCCTATGCGGCCCTGCGTTTCATCGCGGGCATCGGCCTGGCCGGGGAGCTGGGCGCGGGCATCACGTTGGTGTGCGAGCTCATGCCCAAGGAGACGCGCGGCTACGGCACCATGGTCGTCGCCGGGGTGGGCATCGTCGGCGGCGTGGCCGCGGGCCTGGTGGGCGACTGGTTCGGCTGGCGCACCGCCTACTTCGTGGGCGGCGGCATGGGGCTGGCCCTGCTCGCGCTGCGCATCTCGGTGTACGAGTCGGGCATGTTCGACAAGGTGAAGCACTCCACCGTCAAACGCGGCGACTTCTTCATGCTGTTCCGCGACCGCGAACGCGTCGTGAAATACCTCAACTGCATCCTGCTCGGCGTGCCCATCTGGTTCGTCATCGGCATCCTGGCCACCTTCGCGCCGGAGTTCGGCAAGGCGCTCGAGATGCCGGTGCTGCCCACGGGCTCGCGGTCCATCCTGTGGCTCTACGCGGGCTGCGCGCTCGGCGACTTCGGCAGCGGAGGGCTCTCCCAGCTGCTGCGCAGCCGCCGCAAGGCCGCGCTGATCTTCATTCTCGCGGTGGCCGCGTGCTGCGCGACCTACCTCAACCTGCGCGGCGCCTCGCTCAACGCCTTCTACCTGACCTGCTTCGTGATGGGCTTCTTCTCGGGCTACTGGGCCATCTTCGTGACCATCGCCTCCGAGCAGTTCGGCACCAACATCCGCGCCACGGTCACGACGACCGTGCCGAACTTCGTGCGCGGCTCGCTGGTGGCGGTGTCCGCGGCGTTCACCGCGCTCAAGCCGTCCCAGGGCATCCTCGCGTCCGCGGCCATCGTGGGCGCGGCGTGTTTCGCGTTGTCCTTGTGGGCGCTGTACGGCCTCAAGGAGACGTTCGCCAAGGACCTCGACTATCTGGAGCCGCACGCGTAATCGCCGGGCCCCAGCCGGCACTCATCTGAGGCATTAAGCCGCTCATCCAAAGGAGACCCCACACCACATGAAGACCATCACGCCGTCGCTGTTCGTGTCCGCCGCGCTCGCCGGCCTGCTCGCCGCCGCCGCGACCCCGGCCTTCGCCGACCATCATGAGGGCGGCAAGAAACACGACCATAAGGGCAAGAAGGAGAAGAAGGACAAAGGCATGAAGGGCAAGAAGGCCGAAGCCGCCGAGAAGGTGAACTGCATGGGCGTCAACGCCTGCAAGGGCAAAGGCGAGTGCGGCGTCGATGGCAAACACGGCTGCGCCGGCCAGAACGCCTGCAAGGGCCAGGGCTGGGTGACGCTCGCCAAGAAGGCCTGCGACGCCAAGAAAGGCACCGTCGTCGGCGGCCATGGCGCCGCCCCCGAGAAGGCCGGCACCCCCGCGACCGAGCCCGCGGCTCCTGCGGCGCCCGCGGCTCCCGCGACGCCTGAGAAGAAGGCCCACTAAACCGGCCGGACCGTAGGACCCACCCCCCGCCCCCGCCCAAAGACCTTTAGGCGGAGGCGGGGGGACTTTATTAGTATCCGCGTCCGCCGAGGAACGCCACCCGGGAGACGCCGCCCGGGGTCGCAGGAGCCTTATGCCGGTCGCGCCCTCGGTCCTGGCCCTTTTGCTGTGCTCCCCGCCCGCGGCGGCGGAGCACGGCTCCTCCCCGGGCGTGCTCGTCGCGCTCAGCCGCGCGCACGCCGCGGGCGCCGACCCGTTCGACGCCGGTCGCGTCCTCCCGCCGGCGGCCGAGGCCGTCATGCTCGAAGGCGGCGCGCCCCGCGCCGAGCGCGAGGAGCTCGCCTCGCGGGAGCGCCGTCCCGAGCCGGTCCCCTTCGCCGTGCGCCTGCCCGCGGTGCCGCCCCCGTCCGTGCGCCGCCTGCGCGCCGGCCCGCGCACGCAGGGCTACGACGCGCTCATCCGGGCGCACGCGCGCCGTTGGGGCCTGGACCCGCGCCTGGTGAAGGCCGTCATCGCCGGGGAATCGGAGTTCTCGCGCCGCGCCACGTCGCGCGCGGGCGCGCGCGGACTCATGCAGGTCATGCCCGCCACCGCGGCCGAGGTCGGCGTCGCGGCCGAGGCGTTGTACAGCCCCGCGGCCAACATCCGCGCGGGCACGGCCTACCTCGCCGGGCTGTTCGCGCGCGCGTGGAAGCGTTACCACCTCAAAGGCGTGGATTACCGGCGCGCCCCGGCGTGGGTGCTCCAGCGCGTGCTCGCCGCCTACAACGCGGGCCCGCGGTTCCTGGCGCGGCGGCGCCTGCACGCCAGACGCGCGACTACGTCGCCAAGGTCCTGCTGTTCTACCGCTCGGCGCTCACCGAGCTGCCCGCGGAGGCCGAAGCGCGGACGTGGCCGGTGTGGACGGGCGTCGGCGTCTGGAGCGCCGTCTTCTAGAGCCCGCGCTTGAGGTCGCGCGCCAGCCAGACATGCGCCGGCCACCGCGGTGTAGAAGGCGGCGAACAACGCGAAGGCGCCGGTGCCGAACAGGGCGAACAGGCCGCCCCACAGGATGAAGCCCACGACGTGCGAGAAGTAGATCAGCGCGCGGATGGCGCCGACGGCCATGTCCTTCTCGCCTTTGGGGATGTTCGCCTTCATGATGGTGTCGAGGTGGTTGGACGCCATCTGCGCGGTGAAGCCGATGGCGAGCAGCGCCAGCGACACGGGGAACATGGGCCACAGCAAGGTGCCGATCTGCAGGTTGGTCACCAGCAGCCAGGAGCCGAGCAACGCGGCGGCGGCCCAGGGCAGGATCTTGGCCGCGCTTAAGGAGTAGAGGCGGCGCTCGCCGGCCTTCTGCTCGCCTTCGGGCATCGCCGCGACGCGTTTGGAGATGCCCGTGGCGAGCCGGTCCATGACGAGGGCGCCGAGCAGCGCGCCCAGGCCGTACACGCCGGTCAACGAGCCGGCGACCGCCGCGCCCGCCTCGGGGCTCGTCGTCGCGTAGGCGCCGAAGGCGGTCGCGACGATGTAATACATCATGTAGAGGAAGCTGTTGACCAGGGCGAAGCCGAGCAGCGGCTTGTAGATGCCCGCGTGCTGGAACACGGTCTTGAGGCCCGCGTTCCACTTCGCGGGTTTGCGCGCCTCGGCGCCCGCTTTCGGCAGCGCCAGCATCAGCGCGACGAGCGCCGCGAGGCCGAAGGCGAACGGCGCGGGATACACGACGGCGCCGAACCCGTAGGCCGCCACGAGCAGGGCCATCGCCGAGCCGACGAAGACGGTGCCGTATTCGATGAAGTCGCGGAAGGAGCCGAAGCGGCTGGACGCGGCCTCCGAGTCCTTGTACCAGGCGACCTGGAGGCTGTGCTCGGCGACGCGGCCGATGGAGTGGAAGAAATAATCCAGCGAGAACAGCGCGATGAGCGCCGGCAGGGCGACGGTGCCCGTGACCGGGTTGAAGAGCAGCGCGATCGTCGTCCATACCGCCGTGCGCGCGAACAGCACGGCGCGGTAGGACGCGCGGATGCCGAAACGCTTGATGATGCTGCCGCCCAGGAAGGAGCCGATGGTGTAGGCGCCGTAGCTCACGCTCGTGAGCGCGGCGAGCGCGAGGAAGCCCGCGGTGAGCGGCTGGGTCATCGCCGAGACGGCCAGCGACGTGGACTCGACGACGGTGGAGACGAGCAGGAAGGTGGAGAGGAAGCCGAGCACGACCTTGGAGAGCAGCGGCGGCGCCTCGCCGCGCGCCGGGCCGGCCAGCTGCTCGGCGGTGGGCTGGAGGTGGTCGCCGCGCTGCTCGACGACGGTTCCGTCGTCCTTGCGCACGGTCAGGACCATGCGGCGCGCGCCTTCGACGGCGTTCGTGATGGCCTCGCGCCAGTCGCGGCCCTTGCCGATGACCTCGCCCCACTCCTCGTACGCCTGCTCGCCGGCGGCGGCGATGGTGTCGCCTTCCGAGACGAAGGAGCGCGCGACCACGACGCCGGGCGCGGCCTTCGCGTCGTCCATGCCGGAGACGCGTTCGACCTTGCCGGTGTGGCCGGAGGCCGTGAACAGGTAATGCACGACGCCGTCGGCGGCGTGGCCCGGGTCCACCTTCAGGCCGAGCACGGCGCGCAGCCCCTGCTCGACGAGGCTCATCCCGGTGAGGCTCTTGACCGCCGCCCAGATGGCGACGCCGCCCATGAGCGGGTTGACCTCGACGACGCGGGCGCCGTCGGGCGTGACCATGAGGTCGAGGCGGGCGTTGCCGTCGCGGATTCCCATCGCGAGCAGGGCCTTCTCGGTGGCCTCGACGAGGGCCTGCTGCACGGCCGCGCCCTGCTGGGAGGGGAACACGAGCAGGCCGCCGGCCAGCCGCCCGTTCTCGCCGATGCCCATCGTGTCGGAGACCATCGCGGAGACGAGGCGGCCGTTCTGCATCACGGCCTCGACCGAGGTCTCCTCGCTGCCCGGCGCCTTCTCGAGCATGCGCTCCATCATCAGGCCCGGGTGCGTGGCGAAGGTGGTGTGGGCGGCCTCGGGGCGCTGGGTGAAGGCCTCCACCTCGGCGTCCATCTTAAGGAAGGCGGCCGCGGCGGCCTCTTCGGACTCGAGGCCGAGGGCGAGGAAGCGGCTGTTCTCGCCGCGGTTCGTCTTGATGACGACCTTGTAGCGGCCGTTGTCGGAGATGGCGCGGTAGGCGGCGCGCGCGTCGGCCTCGGTCTCGAGCTCGGCGAAAGGGACCTCCTGGCCGGCGACCGCGTTGAGCCGGCGGCGCGCCTCGGGCTTGTCGTCGGCGGCGGACACGGCGTCGCCGGGAATGCCTTTGGCCCCGAGCTTGTCGGTGACCTTGCCGGTCAACGCGGCGTACAGGCTCATGAAGCCGACGACGGCCTCGGCCTTCGCGGCGACGGGGTGCGCGGACACCGCCTGCGCGATCACGTCCATGTCGGCGCGGCTGCGCGTGCCGATGGGCGCCGCGATGAAATGCGAGTCCGGGATGTGCGCCGCGGAGTTGGCGCGGTTGGCGGCGTCGTCCACCAGCACGAGGGTGATGCCGAGCTCCTTGGCGACGCGCGCGGCCTCCTCCATGATGAACGGGCGCGAGCCTTTCGTGCCGACCATGACCACGGTTTTTCCGCGGACGGCGTCGTCCGGCAGGAACGACGGCGCGGCGTCGGAGGGCGCGGAGGCGGCGGCGGGAGCGGCGGCGGCGGGCGCGGCCGCCGCCGGCGACGCGGCGACGGACGCGGCCGCGTTCGCGGCGGGCGCGTCGGCCGGCGCGGCGAAACGCGGCGCGGGCGCGAGCGGCGCCGTGAGCGTGAAGGCGGGCGCGGACAACGTCGCGGGCGACAAGCGCGACGCGGCGAGCGGCGCGGTGAGCGCGACGCGTCCGACGACGGGCGTCGCCGGCGCGACGGGACGCGCGATGTGCGCGACGGTCGCGGACGCGGGCCAGGGAGCGACGACGACGGACAACGAGAGCAGCGCGCTGAGCACGGAACTCGGTTTGTTCTTCATCGTGGTGACTGATGGTATCACGCGCTCGTCGCGAGACCTATAGGTAAAGGTCCCACGACGGCGGCGGCAAACGCACTACGCCTCGTTGGGCCATGGGTCCTATGAGTAGAATAGACGCGTGAGCCTCAAAGTCGCGCTCATCGAGCCCGAGATCCCGTGGAACACCGGAAACGTCGGCCGCACCTGCGCGGCCGCGGGCGCCGAGCTGCACCTGGTGGGCCGGCTCGGCTTCTCCTTGAGCGAGCGCCGCCTCAAACGCGCGGGCATGGATTATTGGGAGCGCCTCGCGCCGGTGCGCCATGAGACCGTGGACGCCTTCCTTCATATAGTGCCGCCGGACGCGCCCTTGTTCGGCTTCAGCGCGGAGGGGGAGAAGACGTTCTGGGAGGCGCCGTACGCGGGGGACGCGTGGCTCGTGTTCGGCTCCGAATCGCGCGGCCTTCCTCCGGAGCTGCGCGCGCGCCTGAAGGACCGGCTCTACCGCATCCCGATGGCGCCGGGAGCCCGCTCGCTGAACCTCTCCACGGCGGCGGCCGTCGTGGTGTACGAGGCGCTGCGCCGCGTCGGCCTCAGGTCCTAGTCGGGCATGGGCCCATTGCCGTCCCGGGCGTTCCCGCACGGCCCAGCCCCTTTTCGGGTCCATCCCTTATAATCCTCGATAAGACGCGTTCGTCACGAGGCAAATCAAGGGGATTACACCATGACCGTTGAGAAGACCACCGCTCGCAAGTCTCTCGCCGTCGTTCTCGCTCTCGCTCTCGGGCTCCTGCCCAGCGGGTTCGCGTGGTCCGCGGTCTCGGTGTCCCGGCCCGTCGTGACGACGGGCGTCCCGGTGCCCGGCGGGGCCGGCGTTTCCGGCGTGGGCGTGATGGCGCGCGTCTCGATGCCGTCGTTGTCCTTGGTCAGCGGCATCACCCCGACCGTCAGCGCGCCGACGTTGTCGCCGGCCGTGTCCATCGACATGTCGCGCGCCGTGATGAACGGCGCCCCCTACGCCACCGACATCGCCGCGCAGCCCGCCGCTTCGCGCGCGCCGGCCGCGGCCGCCGTGGAGCGCCACCCGATCGTCGGCATCCTCAACGACCTGCGCGCCCGCGGCGTGCAGATTCCCGAGACCTTGACCGCCGCCGACGCGCCCGCGCTCGTCGCGCTCGCGCAGAACCTGCCCGCCGGCACGGCCCGCGAGAACATCCTCAGCTTCGCGCAGTCCATCGCCCAGCGCGGCGGCTCCGTCGATATGTCCGCCGCTTCGGGCGGCATGTTCGACGGCGCTCAGGGCGCCGCCAACAAGGCGGCCGACGCCGTCGTCGCCGCCGCTCCGCAGGGCATGGTCGGCAAACTCGTGGCGCGCCTCTCGCGCGCCATCGGCCGCGGCGAGACGCCCGCGCCCGCGCCCCAGGAGCCCGCCAAGCCCTCCAACCCGCAGGACTACCAGGTCAAGCTCAACGAGCTGCGCTGGGTGCCTTCCGCCGATTCGCTCCCGGAGTCCACGCGCGACATGAAGCCGGTGGACCGCCAGGTCGTCGGCCAGGACGACGCGCTCAAGGCCATGGAGTTCGGCCTGAAGATGGGCATCAGCAAGGACGGCCGCATGGAAGGCCGCCACTACAACATGTTCGTCTCCGGCCCCGAAGGCTCGGGCAAGGAGACCGCGCTGCGCCACCTCCTCGAGGACATCGCGCCGAAGATGCAGACGCCCGAGGACCTCGTTGCGGCGACCAACTTCGACAACCCGGACAAACCCGTCATCCTCTCGCTGCCCGCCGGCAAAGGGCTCGCGTTCGCCAAGGCCGTGCGCGGCTTCGTCAACCAGGCCAAGACCGTCCTGCCCAAGGCGCTCGAGCAGGGCCCGGTCGGCCAGCAGAAGAAGCAGATCATGGCCGCCATCTCGGCCGACTTCGAGAAGGGCGTGGCCGCCATCCAGACGGCGGCGAAGGCCGTCGCGATGCCCGAAGGCTACCAGCTCGACTTCGTGGTCAGCCACGGCCAGGACGGCACGTCCTTCGGCACCCGCCTCCTTTACAACGGCGAGCCCGTCAAGCAGGGCGCCGAGACGCCGAATCTCGACGAGGCGATGAGCCGCCTCAACGCGAACGCGTCCCAGTTCCAGGAAGCGTTCATGGCGATGGCCGAGAAGAACAACGAGATGGCCTCCGCCGCCGCCCAAGAGATCATGAAGGCGGAGATGCAGGGCGCCGCCCAGATCCTCTCCAGCATGGCGCAGGGCCTCGTCGAAGCCGTCGCGGTCGAGCAGGCCGCGTCGCCCGAGATGGCGAAGCTTCAGGAGCGCGCCAACGCGTGGCAGGAGCAGTTCGCCGCCAAGGTCGCCGCCGTCAGCGTCGAGGGCTTCGGCCTCGCGCTGATGCCGACCAACAACGGCATCAACGTCGCTTTCACCTACGAAGGCCAGCCGCTCGCCAAGCAGAAGATGGAGGAGCTGATGTCCTCCGGCGTCTTGAACCCGGCCAAGTGGTCCACCATCCAGGACCGCCTCAAGCTCGAGGCCAAGAAGCTCATCACCGAGTTCAAGGGCACGATGGAGGCCTTCAACGCCGAGGGCCGCAAGATCGTCGAGAAGAACCCCGCGGCCGCCGGCACGGTGGGCACGGGCCAGGCGATGGCCTACATCCAGTCCCTCGTGCGCTACGCCGCGACCCACTACCAGATCTTCCTCGGCCGCGGCGCGAGCGAGGAGCAGAGCGAGGACGCCAACCCGCTCGCGGCCCTGATGGGCGGCGCGCGCCAGAAGCCGGCGGACGCGTCCGAGCACTTCCGCGTCAGCCTGCTCGTCAACAACGCCCGCACCAAGGGCGCGCCGGTGGTCTGGGAGAAGAACCCGACCTTCGAGAACCTCTTCGGCCTGGCCGACGACAACGCCCGCATGGCCATGATGGGCATGATGCCCGTCAAGACCGAGGGCGTGGGCGGACCGAGCCTGAAGTCGGGCTCCTTCCACCGCGCCAACGGCGGCTTCCTCATCCTCAACGTGATGGACGTCCTGCGCGAGCCGGGCGTCTGGCCCGCGCTGATGCGCGCCGTGCGCAACGGCGACGCGGAAATCACCGAGGGCGGCCTCATGGGCATGATGCGCGGCCGGGGCGTCAGCTACTCCGTCCCCACCAAGGTCAAGGTCGTGCTCATCGGCTCCCCGTCCCTGCGCATGATGCTCAGCCAGTACGACGAGGACTTCGGCCTGAACTTCCAGGCCGTGGCCGAGCTCGAGCCGCGCGTGCCGATCTCCGAGGGCACCATCTCGGGCTACGCGCAGTTCATCAAGAACTCGGTGGCGCTGTCGGGCGGCGAGCTGCTCGACTTCTCCCGCGGCGCCATCAGCGCCGTGCTGGAGCACGCCGCGCGCCTGGCCGACAGCCACAAGCGCATGACGGCGCAGTTCGGCGCCCTGCACGGCCTGCTGCGCGAGGCGTCCTACTGGGCCCGCCAGGCGGGCCGCGAGCAGGTGCGTCGCGAGGACGTGGACCAGGCCCTCAAGACCAAGCAGGACCGCGAGGAGACCTACCGCCGCCACCTCATCGAGATCTACAAGCAGAACGTGTTCGTGGTGCAGACGTCCGGCAAGGCCGTCGGCCAGGTCAACGGCCTCGCGGTCATGGGCTCCTTCGGCGTGCCGATGCGCGTGACCGTCGCGGTGTCCCGCGCGGCGGGCGCCGGCGGCATCGTGTCGGTGGACCGCAACGCCGGCAGCACGGGCAAGTCCTTCAACAAGGCGCTGGGCGTCGTCGAGGGCTTCCTCGAGTCGCTCTTCGCCAAGGAGAAGGTGTTCCCGGCCAAGCTGAGCATCTCCTAC
The DNA here is from genome assembly GCA_965283875.1 of uncultured Elusimicrobia bacterium. Classification (GTDB taxonomy): domain Bacteria; phylum Elusimicrobiota; class Elusimicrobia; order UBA1565; family UBA9628; genus GWA2-66-18. Next base: position 2,446,773 of record CBDIQC010000001.1, read on the forward strand.
GAGCAGAACTACGGCGGCATCGACGGCGACTCCGCCACCTCGACCGAGATCTACGGCATCCTGTCGGCGCTCTCGGGCGTCGCCATCGGCCAGAACTTCGCCATCACGGGCTCGGCCGACCAGTTCGGCAACGTCCAGGCCATCGGCGGCGTCAACGAGAAGATCGAGGGTTACTTCGAGCTCGCCAAGTCGCGCGGCCTGACCGGGGAGCAGGGCATCCTCATCCCGAAGTCCAACGTCGCCGACCTCCAGCTGTCCGCGGAGATCGTCGAGGCCGTCAAGAACGGCCAGTTCCACATCTACGCCGTGGACCACGTGTCCCAGGGCATGGAGATCCTGACCGGGGTCGCTTACTCGGAGATCGTCGCCAAGGCCAACGTGAACCTCCAGTCCATGCGTTTGGCCGGCCTGCGCGAGCAGATCGAAGCCAAGAAGGCCCTCGGCATCAAATAAAAGCCTCCGTCGCTCGTGAAAAAGGGCCCCGGCCGAAAGGCCGGGGCCTTCTTTTTCGGCGGCTAACGCCGCGGGCGGGAGGAGAAGGCCTGGCGCAGCAGCAGGGAGGCCGAGGCGGCCAGCCCGAGCAGGCGCCGCCAGGCCCCGTCGAGCGCGACCCAGTCCTCGCCCGGGCGGCGGCGCGCGACGACGACGCCGGCCACGGCCGAGCCCGGCGTCCACTCCGCGCCCAGGCGCGAGGCGTCGCCCCGCGTCCAGAACTCCCAGCCCGCGCCCGCGCGGCGGCGGCGCAGGTAGCGGTGCGCGCTCAACGCCCACGGCGCGCGCGGGTCGGGCCTCAGGAAAACCACGATGTCGCCCCAGCGGAGCTCCTCGGCGCGGGCGCGCCGCCAGCGGATTTGATCGCCGGGGCGCAGCACGGGGCTCATGCAGAACCCGACGACCTCGAGCGCGCCGTTCTCGAAGGTCTTCATCGCCGGACCGCCGCCCGCACGGCTTCGGCCGCGGCCTCGGCGATGAGGCGGTCGCCCTCCGGCGTGGCGTGCCCGAACTCGCCTCCGAAGCGGTCGTAGAAAAGCCGGGGGGCCGGCTCGCGGCGAGCGGCGGCGAGGAAGGGTTCGCGCAGCTCGACCAGGGTCGCCTCGGGGAAACCCGCCGTGAGCGCGCGCAGGCTTTCGAGCGGGCGCAGCGGGTACTGGAGCGCGATCCACGCCACGCCGCGTTCGCGCAGCAGGCGTCCGACGCGCTCGTAGCTCGCGGCCGTCTGCCGCTCCCGCGGCACCGGCACGCCGCCCCGCGTGAAAAGGGCTGCGCCGGCGGCTTCCAGCAGCTCGAAGAGGGCGGCCGCCTCATCGCGACGGCCGGCGCGCAGCAGCAGCTCGGCGACGCCTTCGACCGCGGGGCGCCGCGCGGCTTCCTCCACGGCGGCTCGTCGGTAGATGGCCGCCGCCGCTTCGGGGCGGCCGAGGTGCGCTTCGACGCGCGCCAGCCCGAAGGCGCGCACCGGCGTGCGCGCCAGGCGCTCCGGCGGGCGGCGCCGCAGCGGCTCCATGAGCCGGTCCGCGTCGCTCCAGCGGCCGAGCGACGCGTAGGCGTTGGCGAGGTCCGCGGACCAGCCCGCGTCGCCTGGCGCGAGGCGGCACGCCGTCTCTCCGGAGGCCAGCGCGGCCGCGTCGAGACGTCCCTCGTCGGCGGCGAGTTTGAAGAGAAGGTAGTGGCCGATGCCTCGCTGCGGATGCCGCGCGACGGCGCGGCGCGCCCAGGCGAGCGCTTCCGCGCGGCGGCGCTGGGCGACGAGCCAGACGAAGCGCTGGAGCAGGAGAGCGTCGTCCTCCGGCGCGTCCGCCCAGGCCTCGCGCCAAAGCCTCTCGGACCGCTCCCAGTCGCCGGTCATGAGATGGAGCTCGATGAGCCGCAAGCGCGCGTCGAACGGGTCGCTCTGCGACGCGTCCGCGAGCAGCGGGGCGCACACCGACAGGTCCACGCCGCCGAGGCGCGCGTCGGCCGCTTCGGCGCACGCGCTGGCGCGGCGGCGGGCGGCGGACGCGTCGTCCTCGCGGGCGAGCGCGTCGAGGCCGGCGAGCCAGGAGCGCCGTTTGAGCTCGCGGCGGGCCCAGCGCCAGGCGCGCACGAGCCGCAAGGGATTCTCCGGCGGGGGCAGGCCGGAGGGGGCGAGGCCGCCCCGGTCGTTGGCGCCCATCATCGTGATGACGAGAGCCGGCCGCTCCGCGTCGAGCAGCCAGGGCAGGCGTTCGGCGATGACCGGGGTGATGGTGCCGACGCGCCCGCGGTTGATGACGGTGAAGCGCGGGCCGCCGGGTTCGGCGTCGAGCAGCGCCTGCAGTTGAGCCGGCCAGCTGTGGTCCACGGGGTATGACGCGGCCGTGGTGGACTCGCCGACGCACAACACGCGCACCGAGCCTCGCGCCCCGGGAACCGCGCGCTCGTCCCGCCGCAGCAAGGCGCCGGCGGCGCGTAATCCGAGCTCGGCCGCGAGCAAAGCGGCGGCCGCGCCGCCCAGCAGGAGAAGCGCGTCGGCCGTCCGCGAGGCCCGCGGCAGGCGTCGTTTCATGCCGCGATTCTAGCACTTGGCGCGCCACGTCTCCGTCGAGGAAGGCTCGATTGACACGCTCAGACGAGGCCCCTATACTATGGACGTGAGAGCGCTCCTGGGCGCGGCGACGTTCGTCGGGTTGCTGTCGGTCGCGGCCGCCGGCGAGACCGTGACCCGCACGGTCGGGCCCCTCGAGCTCGAGGGCCGCACCGAGGCCATGAACGGGCCGCAGGCGAGCGACTCCTTCCGCTTCGAGCGCGCGGGCTTCATCACGGCGCATTCCGTGGACATCCGCGACGCGACCGGCGCGTCTCGCCTGGCCGACGGCCTGCACTGCCACTCCGTCTTCCGCCGCGAGTCCTCCGACGATTCCGTCCCGGTGCGCCCGGGAGACCGCAGCCTCTTGTCGGAGCCGGTGCGGTTGGCCACCAGCGACAACCAGAGCGAGATCCGCTTCCCCGCGGGCTTCGGCGTGTACGTTGACAGCGCCGCGGCTTACGCCGTCAGCGGGATGCTCGTGGACGCCGAAGGCTCCCACGCGGGCGCTTACACGATGACCTACCGTTTCGAGCTGGCGCCCGCAGAGCCGCCGCTCAAACGCCTGCGCGGCCTGCTCGTGAAGATGCTCAAGCCGGTGGACGAGCGGGGGCATGAATGCGGGCACGGCTTGAGCTGGGACGTGCCGCCGGGCCGGCACGTCTATGAAAAGGCCTTCGTGATGCCGGAGACGGCGCGCGTGCACTACATCTCGTCCCACGTGCACGCCCACGCGCGCGAGGTGTCCTTGGTCGAGGCGAAAGGCGGCAAGGTCCTGCACCGGGCGCCCATCCGCCTGGGCGGCCGCGGCCAGCCGCTCGACAGCCCGTTGTATTCGAACGCCGACGGCCTCGTGCTGCGCAAAGGCGAGCGTTACGTCTTCCGGCTGGCCTACGACAACCCCGGCGCGAAACCCATCGACGCGATGGGAAATCTCCGGCTCTACGTGCGGGACGACCGATGAGGATCCGCGCAGCCGCCGCGCTGCTGCTCGCGCTCGCGGGCGCCGCGCGCGCCGAGGTCGTCGAACGCGTGCTCGGCCCCCTGACGCTCGAAGGCCGCGCCTTGGCCATGGAGGGTCCTCACGCGAAAACGGAGTTCCGCTTCGAGCGCCCGGGCTTCGTCACCGCGTTCTCCGCGAGCGTCCTCGACGCGAGCGGGGCCGCGCGCGACCACGACGGCCTGCATTGCCACTCCTCGTTTTCGGATCCGGCCGGCGTCGGGCCGGCGCGGACGCGTTTCATGCCGCAGGGCCTCATCGCCGAGGACGCGCGCATCGTGCTCAACGAAGGCCTGGGCGAGGTGCGGTTTCCCGACGGCTTCGGCGTGCCGGTGAGCACCGGCAAGTCGTACGCGCTCGAGGCCATGCTCGAGGACGAGGACGGCGACCAGAACGGCGTCTATACCGTCCGTTACCGCGTGGAGGTGGCGCCGTCCACCGCGCCGCTGAAGGCGCTGACCGGCCTGATGGTGCTCATCCGCCGCGGCGAGCCCGGCCAACACGCCTGCGACAACGCTGTCTGGCCCGTGCCGCCCGGCCGCCACGCCTTCGAGAAGCCCTTCCGCATGCCCTATGACGCGCGCATCCATCTCGTGGCGACGCACGCGCACCGCCATCTGGCCGAGCTCTCCATCCTCGACGTCGCGACCGGGAAGGCCCTGTACCGTTCGACGGCGCAGCCCGGGCCGCGCGGCTACCCGCGCCAGGTGCCGGTGTATTCGAGCGCGGAGGGCATCCCGGTCAAAAAGGGCGGGCGCTACCTCTTCCGCATCGTCTACGACAACCCCACGAAAGCGTCCTCGCTCGGCGCCGGCGGCATGCGTCTGTACGTGAGGCCCTCCTGAGCCCCCGCGCCGACGTCGTGCTCGTGAACCTCTCCAACATGCCCGGGGTGAGCTACCTCGCGGGCGGCAGCCTCATCGCCTGGGCCAAACGCGACGAGCGGTTGGCGGGGTTGAGCTACATGACGGTGGAGCGCGACATCGGCCGGCGCGTGGCGGACACCGCCGACGAGATCGCCGCGCTCGCCCCTAGGCTCGTGGGTTTCTCCTGCTACGTTTGGAACTACGCCGAAGTCATGTCGGCCGCCGCGCTCGTCAAGGCGCGCCTGCCCGGCGCAGTGGTCGTGGTGGGCGGCGGCCAGGTCGCCGTCACCTCCGAGCGGGTCCTGCGTGATTACCCCGAGGTGGACGTCGTCGCGACCGGCGAAGGCGAGGAGACCTTCCGACAGCTTCTCGGCGCGGTGTTTTTAGAGGACCGCCCGCTTTCGCGGGTGGCCGGCCTGGCGTACCGGGACGGCGGCCGGGTGGTCCAGACGCCCGCGCCGCCCCAGGTGGACCTTGGCGCGCTCGGTTCGCCTTACCAGGCGGGACTGCTTGCGACGGACCGCCGCTACGCCATCTCCATCGTTGACGACTCCCGCGGCTGCCCGTTCTCGTGCAAATACTGCGACTGGGGCCCGAAGAACATGCGTTACGCCCCGGTCGAGCGGCTCGAAGAGGATTTCCGACGGCTCGCGCCCTGTTCCGACATCATCACGCTCACCGGCGCGGACCTGTTCATGAACAAGCGGTGGGGCATCAAGGTGGCCGAGGCCTTCATCCGCGCCGCCCGCGGCACCTCCTGCCGGCTGAACTTCTCCGTCAACCCGTTGTTCCTCACGCCCGACGCGGTGAGCGCGATGGCGAAGGCGCCCGAGCTGTTCGCGCCGAGCAGCGGCCTGCAATCCATCGACCCCGAGGTCCTGCGCAAGGTCAACCGCGTGTTCCAGAAGGAGCGCGTGGAGGCCAACCTCGCCGACATCGAGCGGCGCGCGCCGACGATGAAGACCAGCTTCTCGCTCATCTTCGGCCTGCCGGGGGACGACCTCGACGGCTTCCAGCGCACGTTGGAGTGGTGCCTGCGCCAGAAGGTCAAGACCTTCTTCATCCATCAGGCCCTCGTCCTGCCGGGCGCGGAGTTCTACCGCGAGGCCGAGTCGCTGGGGCTCGTCTACCAGGACTTCCCGCCCCATAACGTCCTCTCCACCGATAAGATGACGCGCGCGGACCTCGAGGCGGCGCGCCTGATCGCGTTCCACACGGGCATCAGCCTGGAGCTGCCCGGCGTCACCGAGATCCTGCGTCCGTTGGCCGAGGAGCTGCGCGGCCAGGAGCTTCCCTACGTCGCCGTCATCAAGGCCTGGGCCGCGGAGCTGCTCTCGAAAGGCGTGGACCTGTGCATGGGCCAGCCGGTCTCGACCATCGACACGGTTTACATCCCCGACCGCATCACGAACGCGCTCGGGCTCATCGACGCGGAGCCGGCGCTGGGCGCCGCCATCGCGCTCCTCACGCGCCGATTCGCCGAGCGCGCGCGGCGCGAAGGGCTGCGCCCCGCGGCGCTGGCCGCGGCGTCTTGAGCCGCCTCGCGTCGTTGCTGCTGCTGGCGGCCGGAGCCGCCGCGGCGCCCGCGCCGGAGATCTACCGCAAGGCCTGCGCCTCCTGCCATGAAGGCGGCGTGGAGCGCGCCCCGCACCTGGCCGTGTTGCGCCTGCGCGGGGCGCGCGCCGTGCTCGCGTCGCTCGAGACGGGCACGATGCGGCCGTTCGCCGCCGCGCTCAGCGCGGAGGAGCGCCGCGAGTTGGCGGCGATGCGTCGCGGGCGCCTCCGCGACCGCGGCGGCGCCGGCGCCCGCGCCGCGCTGCGAGGGCGAACGCGCCCGGCTCGACTTGGGGCGTCCCCCGGCGCTGGCGGGCTGGGGCCTGACGCTCGAGGGCACGCGCGCCGTCCCGGCCGAGGTCGCGGGCCTGCGCGCCGCCGACGTGCCGCGCCTGCGCCTGCTCTGGGCCTTCGCGTTCCCGGGCGCGAGGCAGGTGCGTTCGCAACCCGCCGTCGGGGGCGGCGCGTTGTTCGTCGGCGGCCAGGACGGCACGGTGTACGCGCTGGACGCCGAGACCGGCTGCGTGCGCTGGACCTTCGCCGCGGGGGGGGAGGTCCGCACCTCGCCCGTGCTCGAGCCGTGGACGCCGGGCGACGCCGCGGCGCGCCCGCGCCTGTTCTTCGGCGACGTCAAAGGCGACGTTTACGCCGTGGACGCCGCCAGCGGCGCGCTCGTTTGGAAGACGCGCGCCGACCCTCATCCGTACGCGACCCTGACCGGCTCCCCGCGGCTTTTCGAGGGCCGCCTGTACGTCCCGCTGTCTTCCACCGAATGGGCCGCCGCGGCCGACCCGGCGTATCCCTGCTGCAGCTTCCGCGGCGGCGTGGCCGCGCTGGACGCCGCGAGCGGTGCGGAGCTGTGGCGCGCGCGCACCATCCCGAGCGAGCCTTCCGGGGGCCGGGCCTCGGCGGGCGCGGCCGTCTGGAACCAGCCGACGGTCGACGCGCGGCGGCGCCGGCTCTACGTCGGGACCGGGCAGGGTTACACCGCTCCGGCGCACGCGCGCACCGACGCCGTGGTCGCGTTCGCCCTAGACGACGGACGGGCGTTGTGGTCCTACCAGTCCGTGGCCGACGACGCTTGGACCATGGCCGGCGCCCCCGCGCGCGCGGCCGAGCCGGGCAAGGCGAGGGACCTCGACATCGGGGCGCCGCCCGTCCTGCATCGCGGGGCGGCGGGTCAAGACTGGCTCATCGCCGGCCAGAAATCCGCGCACGTCTTCGCGCTCGACCCGCAAGACGGCCGGCTGCTCTGGCGGCGCAAACTCGCGCGCGGCGGCGCCGCGGGCGGGGTGCACTGGGGGCTCGCGGCGACCGAGACGACGCTTTACGCCCCGCTGTCGGAGGGGGAGGCGTCGGCGCTCGTCGCCTTGGAGCCTTCTACGGGCAAAGTCCGCTGGAAGGCGAAGGCGCCGGACGCGTGCCGCGGCCGGCCGGGCTGCCGCCGGGGCTTCTCCGCGCCCCCGACCGCCATCCCCGGGGCGGTGTTCCAGCCTGGCCTCGACGGCTGGTTGCGCGCCTATGCGGAGGCCGACGGAAAACTGCTTTGGGCGCACGACACCACGGCGGAAACGACGACGGTTTCGGGCGCGAAGGCGTCGGGCGGCTCCATCGACGCCGTCGGCGCCGTCGTATCGGACGGCCGCGTCATCATCGGCTCCGGCTACCTGTACGGCAGCCGCATGCCGGGCGATGTCCTGCTCGTGTACGGGGCGGCGCCGGGCCCTTGACGGAAAATTCGCGCGCGCTACACTAGGGGCATGAGGCGGACCGTCCTGGCGCTCCTCCTGGCCCTGCCCGCGCCGTCTGCGGCGCTACACGGGGGCCGCCCTGCGACGGGGCGGGAATTCGCGCCGGTCGTCTTAATCTACGACGGCGACGAGTTGGGCAACCCCATCGCCAGCAGGACGTGCACAGGCACCCTCATCTCGCCGAGCTGGGTTCTCACGGCGGCGCATTGCGTCGATGATATCCGCAAGCGTTATTTCATCACGGTGAGCGGGGACCCCTCCGCCCGGCCGTGGCGGGGCCGCGGTAACTGGCCGGTGAGCGGGGTCCGGTTCCTTGCGCAGCGCTGGCTGAAGACGTCCCCGCCGCTCGTCAACGAGTTCTTCGATTGGGATGCCGGCCTGCTCCTGCTGAAGGAACCGGTGCCGCCGGAGCTAGTGTCGGCTTTCCCGCGCGTCTCCTCGCCGGCGGACGTCGACCGCGACGCGGGGCCGCCCTCCACGGAGGGCCTCGTGACTTTGGGTTACGGCCTCGATGACAAATGCGGATCGGGCGTGCCCTGGTACGGAGGCGGCGACGGCGTGCGGCGTTGGGGCGTTTCGCTCGTCGAGCCGGTGAGGTCTTTCGGCGGCGAGAAGCTGGCGACCGTGCTGCGCGAAGCCCCCGGCTCTCCGGCTTGTATGCGCGACGGCGACAGCGGCGGACCGCTGCTGCACTGGCCTTCGCGCCGTGTGCTCGGCGTCGTCTCGCGCGGCGACCACGACATGACGCCCCCGCCGCGCCTGGCGTTCCAGGCGACCGGGCGGGGACTCTATTCGCGGGTCACGCCGTATTGGTGCGACTTCTTCCACGAGGTCGCGCGGCGGGCGACGGATAAAGGCGCGGAGCTGCGCGCGACCCTGCCGTGGTGCGGGTTCCGGGACTAGTAGACCGAGGGCCAGTCGCGGCCGGTCACGCGGAACTCGACGCGGCGGTTCTTGGCGCGGCCTTCGTCGGTCGAGTTGTCCGCGATGGGGCGCGAGAAGCCGAAGCCCAGGAAACGCATGGACGGCGGGTGCACGCCGCGTTTGGACAGCGCGGTCTTGACCGAGCGCGCGCGGCGCTCGGAGAGGTCGGCGTTGTACTCCTCGGTGCCGACGGAATCGGTGTGCGCCAGGATGATGACCTTGAGCTTGGAGTTGCGCGTGAGCACCTCGGCGATGAGGTCGAGGGTCGGCGCGGACTCGGGCGTGATCTCGTCCTTGTCGAACTCGAAGAGGATCTTCGGCAGGTCGCCGCGCTCGATGCGGCGCTCGATGTCGGCGATGGCCTCGCGCGTGAGCGCAGCCACCTCGTCGGCAGCGCTTGCCCGGCTGGCGGGGCGGCGCGCCGCTGTGGCGGGCAGGCGGTCCGCCGGCGCAGGCGGCCAGCAGCATGACGCTGGCGCAGACTGCCGCAAGGGCATATAGTATCATTCGAAAAGCGGCGCTTCGACGGGGCGTAGCTCAATTGGCAGAGCGCTTGGTTCGGGACCAAGAGGTTACAGGTTCGAGACCGGGCGCCCCGAGACGCGCCGCGGGACTTGACGTCGGAGGACGCGTCGGGCATCCTTAAGGCGTGACCGGCGCCCCTGGCTCGTCCTCCTGCTCGCCCTCCCCGGCGCCGCCGCGACCCGCGACGCGGCGGACGCGCGTTTCGAGAAGGCGGACGCGCTGCTCGAGAAGGGCCGCTACGCCCCGGCGCGCGCGGAGCTGGCCGCCGTGAAGCTGGAGGCGGATGACCCGCGCGAGGTGCGCCGCTGGGAGCGCGAAGGCGCGGTCAACTGTCTGCGCGCAGGCAAGCCGCGGAGGCGCGCGCCGCGTTGGACCAAGGCGCTGAAGGCCGCCGGCCCTGGACGCGACGGTCGACGATGCACGGGCCTACGCGGGCATGGGGCTGACCTTGCTGCGCCAGGAGAAGACCGAGCTCGCCAAACGTTTCTTCAAACGCGGCCTGGACTTCGAGCCCGACGAGGGCACGCGCTTGTTCCTCGAGGAGCAGGTCGCGGAGCTGGAGAAGGCGCCGGCGCGCCGCTGATCAGCTCGGCTTGCGGCGGGCGAGCGGCTTGCGCGCGGAGAAACCCTCGTCGGCGCCGTGCCAATGCGTGATGCGTTTCTCGCCCAGCTTCCAGCACAGGTAGGCCTCGCGCCCCTCGATGACGGCCGGGAAGTCCACGAGCGCGGGCTCCACGCCTTTGGGCAGGGCGCCCAGCTCCACGATGCTCTGCAGGCGGTCGTTGAGCCCCTGGGCCAGGAACTGGAGCTGGGAGCGCTCGATGGCCTCGGCGGCGGGGTCGAGGCTCCCTTCATCCTGCCGCTTGCGCAGCCCCAGGGCCTTGAGCTCGGCGCGAGCCGCGACCTCGGCGATGGACTCGAAGATGCGCTCGAGCTCCGGAATCAGGGCGTCGGCCTCCTCCAGCGTGAAACGTTTCACGCGGCGGCCGGGGGCGGGCCGTATTTCTCCGCGGCGCGGGCCGCGGAACGCGACTTGCGGCGGCGGATGCGGTCCATCTCGCGCAGTCGCTCGGAGGTCTCCGGCGAGACCTTCATCTCGACCTGGTCCACGAGCTCGCGCAAGGCGAAGAAGCGGTTGAGGGAGCGCGAGCGCTCGCGGTGGCAGGCCACGCGCAGCTCCAAGGGCGGATAGGAGAGCTGGACGCGGTTGGCGGTCTTGTTGACCTTCTGCCCGCCTTTGCCGCCGCCGCGCGAGAAGGTCTCCTCGACGAGCGCCATGTCCATCTTGAGACGCGCGATACGGGCCTTGAGCTCCTCGAGTTTCCCCGGCGAGACGCCGAAGTCCTCGTTGAGCCTCACTTATTCAGAGGCGATGGCGGCTTTCAGGTGCTCGCGGTTGAAGCGGGCGATGTTGGAGACCTTGATCTCCTTGGGGCAAGCCGCTTCGCACTCGTATTCGTTGGTGCAGTGGCCGAAGCCTTCGGCGTCCATGGCCTCGCGCATGGCGAGCGCGCGTTTCTGGCGCTCGGGCTGGCCCTGGGGCAGCAGCGCGTATTGCGAGACCTTGGCGGCGACGAAGAGCATGGCCGAGGCGTTGGGGCAGGCGGCCACGCAGGCGCCGCAGCCGATGCACGCCGCGGCGTCCATCGCCTTCTCGGCGGTGCCGTGAGGGATGAGGATGGCGTTGCCGTCGGGGGCGTTGCCGGTGTTGACCGAGCAGAAGCCTCCGGCCTGCTGGATGCGGTCGAAGGCGCCGCGGTCCACGCACAGGTCGCGCAGGACGGGGAAGGCCTTGGCGCGGAACGGCTCGATGACGATGGTGTCGCCGTCCTTGTAGCGGCGCATGTGGAGCTGGCAGGTGGTGGCGGCCTTGTCCGGGCCGTGGGCCTGGCCGTCGATCATCAAGGAGCACATGCCGCAGATGCCCTCGCGGCAGTCGTGGTCGAAGGCCACGGCTTCCTCGCCCTTGGCGACGAGCTGCTCGTTTAAGACGTCGAGCATCTCGAGGAAGGACATCTCCGGGGAGATGTCCTTGATCGCGTACTCCTTGAGCTCGCCTTTGGCCTTGCCGTCCTTCTGGCGCCAGATTTTCAGCGTGAGGTTCATGTTCTTGGTTTCCATGGTCGCTGTCCCTTAGGCGTAGTTGCGCTGCGCGATGTGCACGTTGTCGAACTTGAGGGGCTCCTCGTGGCGGACGGGCTCCTTGCCTTCGCCTTTGTACTCCCAGGCCGCCACGTGCGCGAACTTCTCGTCGTCGCGTTTGGCCTCGCCGTCGGGGGTCTGGTGCTCCTCGCGGAAGTGGCCGCCGCAGGATTCCTCGCGGGTCAGCGCGTCCTTGGCGAGCAGCTCGCCGAACTCGAGGAAGTCGGCCACGCGGCCGGCGCGCTCGAGGGTCTGGTTGAACTCGTCGCCCGTGCCGGTGACCGCGACCGTCTTCCAGAACTCCTCGCGGATGGCGGGGATCTCCTTGAGCGCCGCGTTCAGGCTCTTGGCGGTGCGGCCCATGCCGACGTTGTCCCACATGGTGCGGCCGAGCTTGCGGTGCATCACGCTGGGGCTGTTCTTGCCGTTGACCTTCAGCAGCTTGCTCGTGCGCGCGTTCACCGAGGACTCGGCCTCCTTGAACGCGTCGTGCTCCAGCGTGACCTTCGGGAGCTTGGTGCCCGCGAAGTAGCCGCCGATGGTCGCCGGGATGACGAAGTAGCCGTCGGCCAAGCCCTGCATCAGCGCCGAGGCGCCGAGGCGGTTGGCGCCGTGGTCGGAGAAGTTGGCCTCGCCCAGGCAGAACAGGCCCGGGATGGTGGTCATCAAGTTGTAGTCCACCCACAGGCCGCCCATGGTGTAATGCACCGCCGGGTAGATGCGCATGGGCATCTCGTAGGGGTTCTCATCGGTGATGTGGTGGTACATGTCGAAGAGGTTGCCGTATTTCTCCTTGACCTTGTCCAGCCCGATGCGCGAGATGGCGTCCTTGAAGTCGAGATAGACGGACAGCTTGCCGCCCGCGCCGCGGCCCTCGTCGGTCATTTGTTTGGCGGCGCGAGACGCGATGTCGCGGGGCACGAGGTTGCCGAAGGCGGGGTACTTGCGCTCGAGGTAGTAGTCGCGCTCGTCCTCGGGGATGTCCTGCGGCTTGCGCGTATCGCCCTTCTTCTTGGGCACCCACACGCGGCCGTCGTTGCGCAGGGACTCCGACATCAAGGTCAGCTTGGACTGGTAGTCGCCGGTCACCGGCACGCAGGTCGGGTGGATCTGCGTGTAGCAGGGGTTGGCGAACGCCGCGCCGCGTTTGTGCGCGCGCCAGGTCGCGGTCACGTTGCAGCCGTTGGCGTTGGTCGAGAGGTAATACACGTTGCCGTAGCCGCCGGTGCACAGCAGCACCGCGTCGCCCCAGTATTTCTCGGTCGCGCCGGTGACGAGGTTGCGGCAGATGATGCCGCGCGCCACGCCATCAACGACCACGAGGTCCAGCATCTCGCGGCGCTCGAACATCTTGACGGCGCCGGCGCCGACCTGGCGCATCAAGGCGGAATACGCGCCGAGCAGGAGCTGCTGGCCGGTCTGGCCGCGCGCGTAGAACGTGCGCGACACCTGCGCGCCGCCGAAGGAGCGGTTGGAGAGCGTGCCGCCGTATTCGCGCGCGAAAGGCACGCCTTGGGCCACGCACTGGTCGATGATGTTGTTGGACACCTGGGCCAGGCGGTACACGTTCTGCTCGCGGGCGCGGAAGTCGCCGCCTTTGACCGTGTCGTAGAACAGGCGCCAGACGGAGTCGCCGTCGTTGGGGTAGTTCTTGGCCGCGTTGACGCCGCCCTGGGCCGCGATGGAGTGCGCGCGGCGGGGGGAGTCCTGCACGCAGAAGGCCTCGACGTTGTAGCCGAGCTCGGCGAGCGTGGCCGCGGCCGAGGAGCCGGCCAGGCCGGTGCCCACGACGAGCACCTTGAACTTGCGCTTGTTGGCGGGGTTGACCAGCTTCAGGTCGAAGCGGTGTTTGTCCCAGGACTTCTCGATGGGGCCGGTGGGGACCTTCGAATCGAGCTTCATCAGTTGGCTCCCGTGCACGAGACGCAGTTCTTGAGGAATCCGAAATAGAGGGGCAGGCTGGCGAAGCCCACGGTGATGAGCGCGGCCAGGCCGAGCCCCGCCTTCTTGAGCAGCGGCGTGTAGCGCGGGTGGCTCACGCCGAAGGTCTGCAGGGCGCTTTGCAGGCCGTGGGAGAGGTGCAGGCCCACGCCGAGGACCGCGAGCACGTAGAAGCCGGCGTAGAAGGGGTTGGCGAACCAGTTCACGACGTGTTCGAACAGCTCCTCGCCTTTGGGGCCGCCGACCTTGTATTTGAGCGTGGCGACGTGGACGATGACGAAGACCAGGACGAGCGTGCCGGTCAGCGCCATGGTGCGCGAGCCCGGCGTGCGCGCGCCTTTGCCTTTATAGACCTGGTAGCCTTCGGGGCGGGCGGCGTTGTTGGCGAGCGTGGCGCGCGCCGACAGGACGATGTGGAGGAGGAACAGGCCGACGAGGCCGATCTCGGCGACGGGCAGCAGCGGGTTGTGCTCGAGGGCCTCGGCGTATCGGTTGAACGCGTCGCCGCCGACGAACATCAGCAGGTTGCCGGCCAGGTGCGTGACCAGGAACCCGACGAGCAGGACGCCCGCCGTCGCGACCATGATTTTTTTGCCGATGGACGAGTCGAGGAAATCGAAGAACCGTCCGCAGCACGACGTCGAACAGGATGCTTTCGCGTCCATGGTCACTCCTTAATAGGGGGTCGCGGCTACGCCGATTCTATCACGGGTTTTAGGACCGACAGTTGACCTAGGTCAACCTTACGGGGGGCGCGGTCGGCATGTAAAAAATGTGATTATGGCGGCTTCATGCGTAAAAGCGCTGGCTACTTGCTCCGGCAAAGTAGCCAGCGCTTATATGCATGATGGGGGGGGCTGCGCAGGCCCATTGCGTCATCTTTACAGCCTGGCGCTTAAACGCTATCTTCGCGCCATGCTCATCTCCTTGCTCCTCGCCGCGACGCTCGCCTCCGCCGCCGAGCCGGTCAAGAACCCGGACATGTTCACCTTGCTCGAGGTGGGCGAGGTCGGCAGCCTCGACCCGGCGTTTCCCTACGACGGCGCGTCGCAGTCGCTCATCCAGAACGTCTATGAGACCCTCATCGCCTTCAAAGGCTCCTCGCTCTCCGAGTTCGAGCCGCGCATCGCCGAGAAGGTGCCGAGCATGGCCAACGGTCTCGTGTCCAAGGACGGCCGCACCTACCGCTTCCCCATCCGCAAAGGCGTGAAGTTCCACGACGGCACCGAGGTGACGCCCGAAGACGCGCGTTACTCCCTGCTGCGCTTCATGGTCACCGACCGCGCCGGCGGCCCGTCGGCCCTTCTGCTGGAGCCCATCGCGGGCGTGCCGGGCACGCGCAACTCCTCGGGCACCGTCACCATCGATTTTTCGGCCATGGAGAAGGCGGTGCGCGTGGAGGGCCGCGACCTGGTCGTGACGCTGCCGCGGCCGTTCGGGCCGTTTTTGTCCATCATGGCGCGCTGGTCCTACGTCGTGCCCAAGAAATGGGCGGTGGAGCACGGCGAATGGGACGGCACGGCCGAGGCCTGGACGAAATACAACGACCCGCCCAAGGAGAAGTCCTACCTCTATCAGGCGATGAACGGCGCCGGCCCCTTCAAGCTCGCGCGCTGGGATAAAACCGCGCGCCTGGTCCTGCTCGAGCGCCACGACGGCTACTGGCGCGGTCCCGCCAAGCTCAAACGCGTGCTCATCAAGTCCGTGCCCGAGCTCAACACGCGCAAGCTGATGCTCCAAGCCGGCGACGCGGACCTCATCGAGACGCCCCGGCCGTACGTGTCGCAGCTGGTCGGCGTGCCCGGCGTGCGGGTCGTGGACGGCCTGCGCCGCCTCATGACCGACCCCGCGTTGTTCTTCACCGTCGCCATCAACCCCGTCGCCAACCCGGACATCGGCTCGGGCAAACTCGACGGCGAAGGCATCCCGCCGGACTTCTTCGCCGACGCGGACGTGCGCAAGGGCTTCTCCTCGGCCTTCGAATACGAGGCCATCTTGAAGGACACCTTCAAAGGCACGGCCGCGCGCGCGCTGGGCCCCATCCCGCCGGGCATCCCGGGGCACGACCCTGCCCAGCCGCGTTACGCCTACGACCTCAAGAAGGCCGAGGCGCACCTGCGCAGGGCGCACGGCGGGCAGGTGTGGGAAAAAGGCTTCCGCTTCACCCTCACTTATAACACCGGCGGCGAGACGCGCGAGGCCGCGGCGCAGATCCTCAAGAAAGGCGTCGAGAAGCTCAACCCCAAGTTCCGCATCGACCTGCGCGGCGTGGACTGGGCGAGCTTCGTCGATAAGGGCCAGCGCCGCCTCATGCCCTTGTTCGCGCGCGGCTGGATCGCCGACTACCCCGACGCGCACAACTTCATCTACGCCTTCTACCACTCGCAAGGCCGCTACCCCTCGGCGCAAGGCTTCCGCGACGCGGAGCTCGACGCCCTGGTGGAGAAAGCCGTCGTCGAGCCGTCGCCCGCCGCGCGCATCGCGGCCTACAAGAAGGTGCTCGCCCGCGGACACGAGCTCGCGCCCGCCGTGTTCACCGTGCACCCCGCCGGCGTCTATGCCATGCGGGACTGGGTGAAGGGCTTCACCGACAACCCGGTGAACATGGGCATCTACTACTACCCCATCGAGAAGCGGTGAGCGTCAAAAGCGAGCGCGCCGCCGCCCTGCTCAAGGGCCTGCGCAAGCTGTATCCCGACGCGCACTGCGAGCTCGACTACTCCACGCCGCTCGAGCTGCTGGTGGCCGTCATCCTCTCGGCGCAGTGCACCGACGTGCGCGTCAACAAGACCACCAAGGCGCTGTTCAAGCGCTACAAAACCGCCGACGACTACGCGCGCGCCCGCCCCGCGGAGCTCGAGGCCCTCATCCGTTCCTGCGGCTTCTACCGCACCAAGGCGCTGTCCATCATGACCACGGCGCGCCTCATCCGCGACGAACACGGCGGGAAGGTGCCCGACACGATGGAGGCCCTGCTCACGCTGCGCGGCGTGGCGCGCAAAACCGCCAACGTGGTGCTGGGCGAGGTGTACGGCAAGCAGGACGGCGTGGTCGTCGATACGCACATGAAGCGCCTGGCCTACCGCTTCGGGCTCACCGACGAGGAGGACCCCGTGAAGGTGGAGCGCGACCTCAACCTCGTCGTGCCCCGGGCCGGCTGGACCTTCTGGTCGCACGCCGTCATCTGGCACGGACGGCGCGTCTGCAAGGCGGCCAACCCGGCCTGCGGCGCGTGCACGCTGCGCGCGTCCTGCCCCCAGCGCGGCGTGGACTCCGACTAGGCCCGCGAGGCCACGAACGCTTTAACCCGCAATTTACCGATTTTTGGCCGTTCACCGGGAGATACTCGCCCCGGGATAGGTCATACTTGAGGGGATGAGAAACAAGCTTCCCCTCGCGCTTATGCTGGCCGCGTTCGTCTCGACGGCCTCCGCCGCCCTTCCGGCCGGTCTGCTCGCCCTGCTCGGCGACCTCGAATCGCGCGCGACGCGTTACGTCGCCGGCCAGGTGAGCTACGACGGCGAGCTCGCGGGCAAACTCGACGCCTTGAAGGCCCAGCTCGACGCGCTGGCCGAGGCCTTGCCGGCCTCCGACGCCCGCCGGGCCCAGGCGCAGGAGCTTTCGCGTCGGACCACGCGCCTGCGCCAGGAATCCGTGCGCGACGGCCAGCGTTACGGCGAAATCGGCCGCGACGTGAGGGCGCACGTGCTCGCGGTGCGCGCGCTCGACGCGGGCGGTCCGGCCGTCGCGGCTTCGCCGTTCCTGGCCCGCCCGGGCGTCGGCTCCTTGTTGACGCGGCGCGGCGACTCCGCGCTTTCCCTGCTCGACGCGGGCCGGCGCAGCGAGCCGTTCTCGCTGCTGCGCGACAGCGTCGCCTCGCCGCTGAGCGTCACGGCCGCTCGGTCGGCGCTGCCGTCCTACGCGCCGCTGCGCTCGGCCCCGGCCGTGGTCGTGCCCTACCGCGTCGCGCCGCCGCCCCCGCCGCTGGGCCCCGGCATCGAGGACGCGCGCGTCACCGCGCTGCAGCGCGACCTCAACGTGGTGCGCCGCGCCGTCGGCCTGCGGGTCATCGGCGAGGACGGCGACTACGGGCCGCACACCCAGGCCGCCGTGCGCAAGTT
The DNA here is from genome assembly GCA_965283875.1 of uncultured Elusimicrobia bacterium. GTDB lineage: Bacteria > Elusimicrobiota > Elusimicrobia > UBA1565 > UBA9628 > GWA2-66-18. The sequence continues at coordinate 2,464,139 of CBDIQC010000001.1, forward strand.
CCAGGAGGACAACGACCTGCCCCCGACCGGCACGGTGGACGACCTCACCGCCGCGGCCATCGCGCGCTGGGCCGGCGTCTATCGCCCCCAGGTCGCGCGCCTCGTCCAGATCGGCGATGAAAACGCGAACGTGACCGCCGTGCAGGACATGCTCAACCGCGTGGCCGGCTACCGCCTGGTCCGCGAGGACGGCGATTTCGGCGGACGCACCCAGACCGCGGTGCGCGCCTTCCAGCGCAGCAACCGCCTCGAGCCGCACGGCCACATCGACCGCCGCACCTTGGCCGCCTTGGAAGCCGCCGCCGCCAACAAGCCGGCGATCGCCGACCGAGTCGCCGGCCGCGCCTTGGTGCAGCCGGGCCCGCCGCCCGAGACGTGGGATTCCCGTCGCATGCCGGCCGACGTGGCCGCGCTCATCGTCGCCGCGGAGGACGAATTCCGCATCGCGCGGCACGTCTATCGCTCCATCGTCTGGGCCGAAGGCGGCGTGCTGGGCAACAGCTCGCTGGCGCGCGGCCCTGCGCAGGTCACCTACAGCGCCTATAACGCGCAGTGCCGCGACCTCGGCACCTGGGAGATCGTCAGCGTCAGCGGCGCGCCCAACATCCGCTGCGGCGCGCGCATCTACGCCAGCCGCGGCGCGATGATCGGCACCAATTACGACCCGCTCATCGCCGCGTCGCTCTACAACACGCGCGCTCGGAACTGGGACGCCATCATCCGCGAGAACAAGGTCCCGAACTTCCGCGAGACCACGGCCTACGTGACGCGCATCTCGCGCATCTACTGCCAGGTCACGGGCGTGCGCCTGCTCGACCCGCACCGCCACCTGCACCCGGGCCGGCTGAACCTCGCCAAGTCCGTGGACCGCGACATGGACGTCGAGCTCGCGCTCGAGGGCCGCGCCCCGCGGCCGGGCTGCTCGCCGTTCTAGGCGGCGCCTAGCGCCACTTGATGGTGCAGCCGATGGCGTGCGTCTCGGGCACGCGCACGGGCCGCCCCGCGACGAGGTCGTCGAGGGCGTCGCGCAGGTAGGCCTTCTCCGGCGTCTTGCGGCGCTTGTAGTTGTTGTCGTCGTCCACGCAGCCGGTGTAGGCCAGGCGCAACCCCGCGTCGAAGACGAACAGGTGCGGGGTGTGCGTCGCCGCGTAGGCGCGCGCGACGCTCTGGTCGGCGTCGTGCAGGTAGGGGAAAGGGAAGGCCTTCTCCCGGGCGCGGACCTTCATGGCGTCGAAGGAGTCCTCGGGGTAACTCGCCGCGTCGTTGGAGTTGATGGCCGCCATGCCCACGCCCTTGGACGCGTAGTCGCGGCAGACCGCGATGAGCCGGTCCTCGTTCATCACCGCGTAGGGGCAGTGGTTGCAGGTGAAAACGATGATGGTCGCCTTGGACCCTTTGACGGAGTCCAGCGTGTGGGTCTTGCCGTCCGTGCCGAACAAGGAGAAGTGGGGGGCCTGGGTCACGGCTTCTTCTGGAAGGACGTGATGTCCTGGAAGGTGATGCCGGCGCCGACGACGCGGCCGCCGGTGTCCTGGATGAGCAAGGTGGAGTAGCCGAGCACGCGCGTCTCGTTCTTGCGCTTCCACCACAGGTCCTGGCGCTTGACCGTGACCTTCTTGACCAAGGTGTCCATGAGGATCTCGGCCATCTCCGGGTTGGTGAACAGGGCCTGGTCCACCGGCACGTTGAGCGGGGCCTCGGGCGGGATGTCGAGGATGCGCCGCGCCGCGGGGTTGCACAGCATCATGCGGCCGTGGACGTCCACGGCGACGAAGCCGCCGCCGAGGTTGTCGAGGATGCTCGCGTTGTGGGCGGTGACGCGGTCCACCGTGGACTCGAGCTTGATGGAGCGCAGCGCGAGCGCGGCCGCGCTGCACGCGGCCTCCACGAAGCCCAGGTCGGAGGCCGTGAAGGCGCCGTCGCGTTTGTTGATGAGCTCGAGCACGCCGACGAGCTCGAGGCGGTCGAAGAGGGGGACGGCGAGCACGGTTTTGGTCTTGAAGCCGCTGGCCTCATCGACTTCCTTGAGGAAACGTTTGTCCGTGTAGGCGTCCTCGATGAGCACGGGCTCGCGGTATTTGGCGACCCAGCCGCAGATGCCCTGGCCGGAGTCCACGGGGCGGCTCTGGAGGGCCGAGGTGGCGGTGCCCAGCGCGGCGCGCGCGGTGAGCGTGCCGGCCTTGGGCAGATAGACGAAGTAGGTGGAGGCCTCGCAGTCGAGCGCGGCGGCGAGCTTCTCGAGGACGCGCGACCAGATGCGGTCGTCGTCGGCTTCCTTGACGCCGTGCAGGAAGTCGATGAGCCCGCACAACGCGGCCAGCGGCGAGGAGCCCGGCACGCTCATCGGCGGCTCCGGGCGGAGGCGCGCAGGGTCTCGCGCAGGCCGTCCACGACCGCGTCGGCGAGTTTGCCGCGGAACTTCGGGTCGTTGAGCAGCGCCTCCTGCTCCGGGAAGATCATGTAGGCGTTCTCGACGAGGATGGCGGGCATCGCCGTGAGGCGCGCCACCAGGAGGTTGCCCCACTGCAGGCCCTCGTCGGGCAGCGGCACGCGCACCCGGAAGCCCCGGTGCACGTTGCGCGCCAGCTCGAGGGACTGCGGGTGGTAGTAGAAAACGGTGAAGCCGCGGGGCTTGGCGAAGGGGTTGGCGCCGTCGGGCAGCGCGTTGTTGTGCAGGCTCACGAACAGGTCCGCGCCGCGCTCCAGGGCCTGGCGCGGGCGTTCGGCCAGGCCGACCTCGTGGTCGGCGGAGCCGCGCGTGAGCAGCGGCAGGGCGCCGTCGCGGCGCAGGCGCTGCTCGACGGCCAGCGCGATGGCGTAGTTGGCGTCCATCTCCTTGGTGCCCAGCGGGCCCGTCGAGCCGGAGGCCGAGGGCATGTGGCCGGGGTCGAGCATGATGCGCGCGCCGGCCAGCGGGTTGCGCGGGTCCACGGCGGGCGGCTTGCGCAGCTCCAGGCGCAGCGAGGAGCCGGGCCCGTCGTAGGCCGCCAGCCAGCCCCACAGGAGCTTGCCGGGGCGCAGGCGCACCTTCACGGCGACGACGTCGGTCGCCTCCTGCGTCCAGCGGATCTCATCCACGAAATCGTCCTTGCTGTCGTAGGTGACCCAGTTCGTGTGGCCCATCGCGCCGAACAGGCGCAGCGTCATCCCGCCGAGGTCCGGGTCCACCTCGCCGGCGAAGGCGACGCGTTCGGTCAGCGACAAGCGCGCGATGGAAGAGGAGCTCAGCGCCACGGTCGCCATGGTGTTGACGACGGCGCGCGACGGCGCGGCGCCCGAGGACAGCTCGACGTCTTTGGCGTCGATCCAGCCCGTCAGCGTCCCGGTCAGCGCGACGCGCAGCATCGCGCCCTCGCGTCCGGTCACGAGCAGCCGCACGCCGGGCGGGGGAAGGCGAGGAAGCCGTTGGCCGGCCCGGTCTTCACCGCGGCGAAGCCCGCGGCGTTGGGCCGCACCTGCGCCAGCCAGGTCGAACGCGGCGCGGCCGACACGCGGCCCGCGCTGTGCCCGTGCGACTTGGACCAGCCGTCCTTGAGCTCGTATTCGAGCGCGTCGGGGCCGAACTCGTCGTCGGCCGCGACGGGCCAGGCCAGGTCGTAGGCGCCCGGGGCCGTCTCGCGCAGGTCGCGCCACGGTCCTTTCCCGATTCGCACGCGCACCTTCTTGCCGGGCAGGCCGCGCGCGCGGGCCGTGACCCAGTCGCCGGGCCGCAGGTCGAGGTCCGCGCGCGGCGCGAGCGAGGCCTCGTCGAGGGCGTCTTTGTCGCCGAGCGCGACGGGCGGCGCGTTGGCCAGGATGCGCCGCTCCGCGACGGTCGAGCCCGTCGGCAGGTCGAGCTCGGCGCGGAAGGTGAAGGTGCCGGCGGAGATGGGAAGGTAGGCGAGGAAGCCGCCGTCGCGGTGCACGTTCACCGTGGTCCCGTTGATGCGGAAGGGCACCGTGGCGCTGGCGACGCTGCCCAGCACGAAGGTGCCTTCGCCCGAGACGGCGGTGCCTTCGGGCGGCCAGACGAAGGTGACGGGCTCGGTGGACACGCGCGGCGGGTGCAGGGGCGGGGCGACGGCCTCAGCGGGCGGCTCGAGGCGTTCGCCGCGCGTCCGGCGCTGCGCGGACGCCGGAAGGGCCGCGGCGAGCACGGCCAGGACCGCGAAAAGTCGTCGCGTCATGCCCGGGATTCTACCCTATATAAGCGGAGGGGAGGAAACGTCTGGGTCTTCTGGCACCACGTTCGGTTCCCGAAAGCCCCTCGTGGCCGGGGAGCCGGCTGACTATACTTACTCCCATGCGACCCCCCCTCATCGCACTCCTCCTGTCTATCGCCTTGCCCGCCGTCGCCTCGACCAGCTGGGAGCAGGAACCCGACAGCGATTGGACGCGGGAGGTGCCGGCGCCTCGCCAGCCCGGCGAACCGGAACGGCCGCCGGTGCCCGAGGGCGGCTTCTCCACTCCCGACGAGATCACCTTCCGCGACCGGCTCGAGAAAGGCCTACTCGACCGCGTCTGCCGCGGCCTCAACCTGCGGGTCAACCAGGATTTCGACATCTCCGAGTTCGCGGGCGTCGGCGGCAGCTTCAGCCGCCGTTTGCGCCAGCTCCCCAACAACCACGAAGCCGTCATCGACACCATGCAGGTGCGCTTCAGCGTGGGCCACACCTTCGCCGCGCCGGCCACCGAAGGCGTCGCGTTCAATTTCTGGATCGGCGCCTCGGCCGAGGGCGAGTCCATGGTCATGCGCCCGCTCGAAGGCACGCGTTCCTGCCAGGAGCTCGACACCTTGCTCGACGTGCGCGAGGTCAAAACCGTGTTCCCGTTCCGTCCCAACCGCATCCGTGAGATGCGCCTGGGCGAGGTGTGGCGCCTGCCCATCCGGCTGAGCTGGGGCTACACCCCGTCGGTCACGCTCACCGAGGGCACCGCCGCGCTCACCATCACCGCGGGCGGCTACAACCAGGGCGGCCAGGCCGCGTTGTCGTTGTACCGCCTGTCGCCCGACCGCATTCGCATGCGTTTCCGCATCGAGGACGCCGAGGTCCGCACGAACGGCGGCTCGTTGGTGGCGAGCTTCCCGGCCATCGCGATGGCGAGCGTCGGCGAAGGCATCCTGCTCAAGCAGGTGGACCGCCTCATCGCCCGCGGCCTGTCCGACTACGTCAGCGCCCAGCTGTCCCACTTCCGCAGCGCCGGCCACGGCCAGCGCATCGTGCTCGAGGTGTTGCTCGACCCGAACAACGAGGAGCAGCTCCAGGCGCTCACCGACGTCGTGCGCGGCGACCTGACCCGCATCCTGCGCCTGGTCGCCGAGCGCAACGGCCTGCTGCCCGAGCGCACCGCCCGCGCCAACGCCCGCGAGCTGCGCGACCACTACGCCACGGGCATCGGCGCCCGGGACGCGGAGACCTTCCTCGACACCTACCGCAACGAGGCGTCGGACTGGAACCTGCACCTGCCGTTCCTCACGCGCCAGCGCTGGAACACCAACACCGGCGAGGACCGCCTCGAGCGCCTCGACTCGGGCGAAGGCGAGGTCCGCATCTACCACGCCGACAAGCTGCGCGAGTCCCATCTGTTCTACCTGCCCTTCGTCGGCTCCATCGTCAAGGACAACACCTCGCGCTCGGCCCAGATCGTCACGCAGATCGTCCCGGAAGGCTCCGCGCCGCCGGCCGCCGTGTACATCCGCCAGCGCGGCTTCGAGCGCGTCGGCGCCTCGGGCGTGCGCGACATGGTCCGGGAGTTCTCCGAGCTGACCGGCCTCATCGGCCGCGAGAGCGGGGCGCCCCCCGCGCGCGCGCATCTGCCCGTGCGTTCCATGTTTCCCGAGCTGCCCGAGCGCCGCGCGATGCGCCGCAACCACCGCGGCGACCTCACGCCCGAGCCCGAGCCCAACTACGACAAAGGCGCGATGACGCTCTCCATCCTGATGACGCAGGAGGGCCTGCGCCAGGCCATCCACGCCGAGCCGGCCGCCATCGTGCGCGCGTGGGCCAACACCTTGGACGAGACGGACCGCCAGTTCCTGGCCGTCGCGCAGTCCGTGGGCTTCGACGCTCGCGCCGTGCGCCGCGAGGCCCGGCGCGTGACGGACGCCGTGCACGACAACCTCGACGCGACGCATTACATCCGCTTGGCGCGCCGCGCCACCGAGCTCGTCGCCGACCTGGCCGCCCTGCGGGCCGCCCCGAGCCACGACCGCCAGGCCAAGGCGCTGGCCAAGCTCATGGACGGCGAGGGCGAGTCGGGCCTGCGTTACGACGAGCTGATGTCCGTGTTCGTCCAGCTGGCCCAGCCTTCCGAGGTGCGCGCCGACTTCAACGTCAACGTGAAGAAGGGCGAAAAAGGCGTGCCGAACCTGGCGTCGCGTTACCGCCTCAACGGCGGCATCGACACCGACCCCCTCATCAACCGCGCCGGCCATCTCCGCGGCCGCTTCGCAAACCCTAACGACATTACGGATTAACGGGCGACGATGCGAGCGAAACGCTTCGTCTTATTCGCGGCCTGCTGCCTGGCGTGGCCGGCCGCGGCTCCGCTGGAAACGACCGCCGCGGGTTATCGCCTAAGCGCGCCCCGCCTGCCGACCCTCGGTCGGGTTGCGGTTTACACGTCGGCGCGTCTTCAGCCGGCGGCGTTCGACCTGGGGCGGCCATCCGCGCCGAGCCCGCTTTCCGTCGATTCTTACTCGAGACTCGGGCCCGCCGGGTACGCGGGCGCCGTGCCGCGCGCCGCCGCTGCCGCATTGGCCGCCGGACAGCCGATGGTGTTTTCGCCGCTGCCGGCGCCGAACGAAGGGCCCTCTCACGATGCGACTGACACGTTGCGTACGCTGGACGCCCGTTCGGCGAAACCCGGCTCGGCCGCGGCCGGAGCCGCCGAGGCGTTCGATGGCTCGCTGGCCGGCGAGACGCTCGACCTAAGCGGTGAATACGAAGAGACGAGCCGCCGGGCGCCGAGGACCGCGCTTCGAGCCGCCGGCAGCACCGACTTGAAGGAGTTGCGGCGATATAAGGTCTTGCTCGTGCCCGGCTTCATGTCGGGTCCCGCTATCGCGCTGGGCGAGCTAGCCGCTTGGCGAGGGCCTCGTTACTTCGGTGACCAGCTGGACTGGCTGCGGGAGATGGGCGTGGAATGCGAACTGGTCGGGATCCACACCCTGCAGAGCTTCAAACACAACGCGCGCGTCATCGCGCGCGCCGTCGAAGCATCAGCCAAACCCGTCATTCTCTTGACGCACAGCAAAGGGGGGCTCGACGCGCTGGAAATGCTCATCAGCCGTCCGGACTTGCGTTCGCGGGTCAGCGGCTGGATTCCGGTGCAGGCGCCTTTCCGAGGCTCACCGCTCGCGGAGCTGCCGTTGGCGAGCCGAGCGCCCGCCCTGCTGGATTGGATCGGCGGGACGCGTGAGGCGGCGGACGCGATGTCGCCGCAGCGCTCGCGCGCGTATTTCGTCCGGCACCGGCGCGTCATCGGAAAAATCCTGCGCGGACTGCCGATTATCGCCTACGCCAGTTCGACGCGGAAGATGGCGCCCGATTGGTTGCGTCTCGTCAACCCGCCGCTGGCGTGGCTTTTAGACGGCGCGGCGCGACTGGGCGGTCCGGGGGACGGGTTGGTGCCGGCGCGTAGCGCGGTATTGCCCGGAATGTCCTATGTCGTAGCCGATGGCGTGGACCACTTCATGCCGTTTGTGGCGACGAGCCGGCCGTTCGACAGGCTGCGTTTCACGCAGACTCTGCTGACGATGCTTCTCCGACGAATCGCGGACGCCGCGCGCGCTTCCTAAAAGTAGGAGCCGAAGAAGATTCGGCGGCGGCGGGGCTTGGGGAAGGAGAGGTCGGTCAAGGCGTCGCCGGACTCGATGGCGGTGAGCGGCTTGCCGAAGCGCTCCAGGAAGGTGGTGCGCAGCACGCGCCCCGACGACTTGCGGCTCTCGATGAGCCCGTCGCCCCCGGTGTAGATCATCACGTGGGTGACGCGTTCCGAGACCTCGGACTCGGTCAGGAAGACCAGGTCGCCGCTTTCGAGCTCGGCGCGGCGCAGCGGGCGGCTCTTGAGCTTCTGCTCGTGCGAGTCGCGCGGCACGTCGCGGCCGTGGATGCGGTAGGCCAGGCTCACGAGCCCGGAGCAATCGACGCCGAACTTCGGGTCGGGCTGCACGCCGGCCCGCCCGCCCCAGTAGTAGCTCGTGCCCAAAAACAGCTCGGCGGCGCGGATGATTTCCGCGCGCGACGCCGCGGTGGGCGAGGAGGGGGCGACGTATAAGGCGTCGGACGGAATCTCGGCCAGGCTCCCATCCAGCAGGCGCACGAAAGACGCGCCGTTGCTCTCCGAGACCCGCTCCAGGCGCGTGCCGACCGACAACGTGGTGATGTCGTCGCCGCGCTGCAGCAAGGTCTGGCGCGTGCGCACGACCACGTCGCCGTCGGGCGTGGGCGCCGACACGAGGTGTTCGGCGCGGATCCAGCCCGGGTAGCCCTGCCAGGCTTCGGACGGCAGGAAGCTGTCCTGCTCCTCGGCGCGCACGCGGACCCAGCCGTCGTCTCGGGCTTCGAGCGCGGTGACCGGCTCGCCGTAGAGAAGCTGGGTCAGGTGCGCCGCGTCGTCGAGCGTGGGCTTCTCGCGTTTGGCCGGTTTGGACCACAGGTCGGCGACGGGCACGCCCACTGTGAGGCGGCGCGGCAGGTCGGGGCCCAGCACGTAGGCCAGCCCGCGTTTGCGCACGCGCCAGACCTGGTGGAAGGCGGCGCGGTCATAGACGCGGCGCACCTGGTCGCGGGGCTTGCCCGCGGGGTCGTAGGCGATGACGTCGCCTTTCTCGGTGAAGCCGCCGACGACGAGCAGGTGGCCGTTGGTTTTCTTGTAAGGGGCGCCCGGCAGGTCGCCCTCTTTGGCGGTGATGCTGACGATGACGGGGCGTCCGGCGGCCACCTCGCGCTCCAGGTCGTGGAGCGACTCGAAGCGCGCGACGTGCCCGGGCAGTCCCCGGTCGCCGGCGGCCGCGACGTTGGCGGGCCAGTTGCCGAACAGCTGCGAGGTTTTATCGCGCACCTCTTCGGCCAGCGGCTCGAGCTCGGTCTTCTTGCCCCAGAAATCCAGCGTCATGGACAACGAGGTGGGCGAGCAGATGTCGTGTTTGTATTTGTCCTGGGCCTCGCCCTGCGAGCGGGGGGGCAGCCCCAGGTCTCGGACCGCGGCGCCGCCGAGGAAGGGCGGGGGGGCCGTCGGCGCGTCGCCGTTGGAGACGGCGACCGCGGCCTGCAGCAGCCGCACGGGTTTCTTGCCCGCCTTGAAGCGCAGGCGCAGGCGGAAGGCCGTGGCCTTCGCCTTGAGCTTCAAGGTGTCCACATCGACCTTGCCGTTCTCGTCCTCGAAGGGCTCGGGCGAATAGAAGCCGTCGGCGCGTTTGGTCCCGAGCGCGTACCACTCCGTCCAGCCGGCGTCCGTGCGCGCGCGCGGGACAGCTCGGCCTCGGCGCCGTCGGGCACGACGGCGGCCAGCGAGGCCACGAGGTCGTCGAACGGGGCCGGGGCCTCCAGGTCGGCCGACTCCAAGGACGCCGTCGCGGAGACGGTCTCGAAGAGGCCTTCGGAGAAGGGGAGGCGCTTGAGGCCGGCCGCCTTGACCTTGGCGGTGTCGAGCGGCGTGCGCAAGACGACGGTGTGGTTCATCGCGTGGGCTCCCCTGAGGGACAGTATAAAGAAAAAGCCGAGCGACCACAGGGGTCGCCCGGCTTTTCGGAGCAAGATCGTCTTACTTGACGAGCTTGTTGCCCGGCTTCTTCGGCGGATCGTTGGGAGCGCGGGGCGTGACCTTCGGGTTGCCCTTGAAGGACGGGGTCAGATCGGCGTTGATCTTGGCCCAGGCCGGGTTCTCATCGACGGAGCCGACGATGGCGCCGATGGGGCATTCCGGGAGGCAGACGCCGCAGTCGATGCAGACCTCGGGGTCGATGATCATCATCGCCTGGTCCTGATAAGTGCCGGGATGGATGCATTCCACCGGGCAGACGTCCACGCAGGCGGCGTAGACTTCGCCGAGACAGCCTTCGACGATCACGTGAGCCATTGAGATTCCCCCTTCTAGCCGTTATACTGCTCGCGACTTGATTCATATTACCTCAAAGCCGCGCGCCTGTCAAATCGCCCTGGTTTTCGCGGCGTTATGGCCCCTGTCCGCCGCCGCCCAGGCGCCGCCTCCGACGCCCCCGGCCCCGGCCCCCGCGCCCGTATTGTCGCCGGCCGCGGAATCCTTCCTGCGGCGCTTCTCCGAGGTGCGGTTCTTCGGCGGAGGCGCCTTGAACTGGCGCAACGTGGGGCCCAAGGAGCCCGGCTTCGAGACCCAGATCCAGGACCAGGTATTCCTTTCCGAGCTGTACCTCGGCGCCGAGATTCCCGCCCACGAGAAGACGCCCTTCGTCATCGAGTGGACCATGCCGACCTCCAAGCAAGGCGGCGTCGAGCTCAATCAGATGTTCGTCGAATACAACGGCGCGCGCCGCCTCAAGCTCCAAGGCGGCAAGTTCCTGGTGCCCTTCGGCCGCTACAACGAGTTGTACCGCGCCGACCAGTACCTGGCCGTCACGCGCCCTTTGCTCTACGCCTCGCCCGACGGCTTGGACCTGGTCGTGCGCCCGAACTCCCCGCGTCCGCCGGTCTCCAACGCCTACGCCGACGTGGGCGCGCGCCTGAGCTGGTATCCCGTCGTCGTGCACCCGCTCGTGCCCGTCGAGGTCACGGCCTTCGTGGTCAACGGCATCGGCGAGGCTAAAAACCGCCTGCGCACCTTCCCCAACCCGCAGAAGGTGGGCATCCCGGGCCCGTCCACCAACGGCGTGCAGCCCGACTTCGGCCACGCCAACAACAACCTCGCCGACAACAACAACGCCAAGTCCGGCGGCGGCCGCATCGTCTTCGCGCTCGGCGACCTGCGCCTGCCGTGGCCCTTCCCCGAGCGCTCGAGCGACGACTCCGGCGTGCTGCTGGGCCTCTCCGGCATGGGCGGCCAATACGACCTGGAGGGCCAGCTCAACTACCACCTGCTCAGCGCGGATTTCTCCTTCGAATACAAAGGCGTGGGCCTGTCGGGCGAGTTCATGTATTCGCGCAACCAGTTCCTCGCGCCGCTGCTGGTGTCCTCGACGACCGCCAGCAACTACACGCTGCGCACGCCGACCCAGCAAAGCCGCCAGGCCGAGCAGATCTACGGCTATTTCGTGCAGGCCGTCGTTCCCGTCATGCGCAAGCCGCCGGTGGGCGAACGCGTCACGGGCGTGCTCGTGTTCAACCGCCTCTACCGGCGCGGCCCGCTGCTGGATTTCCTGCTCAACTACCACGACGGCACGAACACCTTCGACTCGCTCGTGGCCTACCGCGAAGGCGCGCCCTACGTCACCCGCCACATCGACAAATACACCGCGGGCCTGCATTGGAAGCTCAGCCGGCGTTTCGCCGCGAAGTTCGACTACTCCTACTGGGTCATGGGAAAATCCACGGTGCGCAGCCCCACCTCGCTGGGCCTCAACGACATCTACCAAGGGGCGTTGTCGTTGGTCGTGGGGTTCTGATGCTCGTCGCGCCGCTGCTCGTCGCGGCGCTGGCCGTCGCGGCGCCGCCCGACGCGCCGTCGAAGCGTTTTCCCGTCACGGTCGTGTCCGTCGAGGAGCGCGGCGACCTCGTCGAGACCGTGTTGTCCTTCCCGTCCCCGTCGAAAAGCCCCTGGCCGGCCAACGACGTCGTTTACGCGCATCTCGTCGCGCGAAAAGGGCTCGTGGGCGCGCCGGCCGTGCTCGTGCTGCCGGTGATGGCCGCGCCCAACGTGTGGATCGAGACGCGGTTCACGGAGCGTTTCGCGCGCGACGGGTTCGCCGTCATGTGGCTGGAGATGCCCACCCAGTTCCGGCGGCGCCCGCACCCGTCCATGCCCAGCGGCCAGGTTTTCCTCGGGCGCACGACGGCGTCCTTGTCGCGCAACTACCGCCAGTCGCTCGGCGACGCGCGCCGCGCCCTGGACGTGTTCTGCGCCCGTCCCGAGGTGGACGCCGGACGCGTCGCGTTGTTCGGCATCAGCCTCGGCGCCATCGTGGGGTCCATGGTGTATTCGCTCGACGCGCGGCCGCGCTTCGCCATGTTCCTGCTCGGCGGAGCCGACTTCCCGAGCCTGCTGCTGGGCAGCGCGATGACGGGGCCGTTCGCCCGCAAGATGGGCCTCACGCTCGAGGACGTGCGCCGGGCCTGGCCGGGCCTGGAGCCGGGGGGGAGGCGTCAGGACAACGCCGGCAAACCCGCCCTGCTGGTCAACGCCTCCTGGGACCGGGTCGTGCCTAAAACCAACGCCTTGGCCCTGCGGGACGCCTTCCCGGCCTCCCGGCAGGTGTGGGTGCCCGGGGGGCACTACAGCGCCATCGTGCACCTGTTGTGGCTGCCCGGATACGCCTCTAAACGGCTCTCAGAGGCGTTAGGGCCGGAACCGGTAAAAAAACGATAAAAAGCCCTAATATGCCTTGACAGCCTATAGAGTGGGGTTTACACTAGCTAGGTCAGGAACAGGAGGCCGTATGACCAGGATTTCGTGTACTAGACTCGCCGCCTTCGCCGTACTGCTCGCCGCGTCCTTCGGCGCGGCCGCCTGCGATCAGCAGGGTTGCGGCGGCGCGGAAGAGGAAACCACCCAGAAGGCCGCCGAGATCGTCTGCGGCCCCGGCACTCATCTCCAGGGCGGCCAGTGCGTCGCCACGCAAAGCGTCACGACGCGTTAAGGGGGAAGACCATGAAACGCTTCTCTGTTCTCATCCCGGCCTTCGTCCTCGGCATGTCCCTGTTCGGCGCGGTCGCCTGTTCGGGCGGCGGTAGCGGCTGCGGCCCCACCGAAGAGGAGCTCGACGAGCAGGCGACGAGCGCGACCCAGCGCATCACCACCACGTGCGGCCCCGGCACCCGCCTCGAGGGCAACACCTGCGTGCGCAACGTGACCCAGACTCAGACGCAGTCGGTGACCACGCTCGGCGGCGGAAACTAGGTCTCCGGAAACGGGAGCGGCCCGCGCCTCCACATGGAGGCGCGGGCCGCTCGCGTCGGAGGGTCACTGCCCGATGCGGATGCCGGAGTTCTGCTGGCCCTCCATGGCTTTGCGGGCCTCGGGGTTCTTGCTCATGATGTCGGACATCACCTGCTTCTGGTCCACCTTGCCGCCTTTACCGTCGTCGAAGATGGCCATCAGGCTCGACGGCAGGCCCATGCCCTTGGCCACGGAGCCCAGCAAGGTCTTCACGTTGCTGTCCTCGTTGAGGTAATCCATGCCCGCCGCCATCAGGTCGGTGGGCGCCTGTTTGGCCGCGTCGATGACGACGGCGCGAATGGCGGGGTCGGTCGAATATTTCTTGACCAGCTTGCCGAAGTTCTCCGACTTGGACAGGCCCTTCATGAACTTGACGGGGTCGCGGTCGCGGAAGTAGTCGTCGTTGAGCTTCTTGAGGTCGGGGTAGCTCATCCAGTCGCGACCGTATTGGCGCACGGAGGGGTATTTCGCCGTCGCCTTCATGAAATAGGCGCGCACGGTGCGCTCGTGTTTGCGGGCGAGCTGTTCGAAGGACTTGCCGGCCTCGGCCTGCTTCTTGGCCTGCGAGGCGGCCTGGTTCGGCGCCGTGTCGCTGTTCGCGTTGCCCGCCACGATGCGGATGCCCGCGTCGGCCTTGAGCATGCCGAGGCTGGAGGCGGGCATCGTCGGGTCCGACGGCGCGGGGGCGGGCGCGACGGGACGAGGGGTGGCGGGGTCCGCGGCGAGGTCGAAGCCGGACACGTCGAGGCCGGCGCGGTCGCCGCCCCGGTTCTGGAGGAGGTGCCAGCCTAACACGCCCACGGCCGACGCGCCGACCGCGGCCGCGACGACGATGGCGCCGCCCCGGCTCTGCCTCGGAGGGGGCCTGAAATCTCTGACATATCCCGATTATGACAGGCTTTTCAGCGGCGCGCCAGCCTCCCCGGCCGCCATTCCTTTGTAACAAGTTTTTCCTACACTGCCACCCGTATGAGGAAGGTTCTCTCCGCCCTGCTGGCGTTCTGCCTCGCCGCGCCCGCCGGCGCCGTCAACTTCAACGACGTGCTGCCGGGCGCGCGGGCGATGGGCATGGGCTCGGCCTTCGCGGCCGTCGCCGACGACGGCAACGCGCCTTTCTACAACCCCGCGGGCACCGCCAACACGCCCTACATCCAGGCGGGCGGCTCGCTCGGGCGTTACCTCTCGCCGGTGGGCACGCTCTCGAACATGACCATGACCTACCTGCGCCCCTACGAGCCCATCAACACCGCCACCGTCGGCGCGGCGTATTACGCGGGCCGCCAGACCAACGGCGGCGACAAAGACGTGTTCCTCTTCAACTACGCGCAGGAGTACCGCGTCACGCGCGTGCCGTTGTCCAAGCCGCTGAAGCTCGGCGCGAACCTGAAGTTCGTCAACGTCGATAAAGGCGCGGCCGGCGGCAAGTTCGGCCTGGGCTTCGACGCGGGCGTGCTCGCGCGCACCGAGATGGGCCTGAGCCTGGCCGCCGCGCTCACCGACCTCACCACCGACGTGGGCGTGCCGCGCGGCGGGCTCACCTTGGCCGGCGCGTACAGCTGGCATCGCCGCCTCCTGTTCGTGGGCGACTTGCGCATGAAGGGCGGCCATTCCGAGTTCTACCCCGGCGTCGAGGCGACCTTTCACCAGGGCCTGCTGCGCGCGCGCGCCGGCAAAGGCGTGCCGCTCGACGGCGTGGGCACGATGGCCTTCGGCCTCGGCGTGAACTTCTCGCCCATCGTGCTCGATGTGGCTATGACCATCCCCTTCAACGGCATCCACCGCCGCGGCGGCGCCTACATGGCGACGTTCAACTACCGCTTCGGCGCCCCGTCGTTCGCCGGCCAGTTCGTCGGCCAGGCCGCGTCCCAGGCCGAGTCCCTGCGCCAGGAGATCGCCCGCCTGCAGGACCAGCAGAAGACCGCCTCCCAGCAGGCCGCGACCGCCGACACGGAGCGCTCCGCGTCGCAAGGCGAGCTGCGCGTGCTCGAGAAACGCGTGGCCGAGGCGCAGGACCAGTACCGCGCCTTGCTCAAGCGCAACGAGGAGCTGGACTACCGCTCCGCCGAGAAGGCCGCCGAGCTGCGTCCCGGCCCGCGCCCCAAGCCCTTGCCCGTCGCGCGCCGCGTCGCCCCGCCCGCCTGGCCCAAGCGCCACGAGGTCAAAACCGGCGACACGCTGCGCTCGCTCGCCGGCAAACACTACGGCGACCCCAACCTCTGGGAGAAGATCTACGACGCCAACCGCGACAAGGTGGACCGCGGCCTGCCCGTCGTGGGCGCGCTGCTCCTGATCCCTCGCCGAAACCGTAACCCATGGCCAATATCGGAGTGCTCGGCGCCGACCCGCAGGACCGCGAGGAATTCGCGGGCCTGCTCGGCGAGATGGGCCACCTCGCCTACGGCGCGGGCCGGCTCGAGGAGGCGCTCGAGGTCGCGCGCGAGCGGCGCCCGCGCGCCTTCCTCGTGGTGGACGGCGCCGGCGTGGACGCCGAGGTGCTGGCGCGCGAGCTGCGCCGCGCCTTCCCGCTGCTGCCCGTGATGGTCGCGCTCAAGACGCGCGACGCGCGGCGCGCCGTCGGGCTCATGCGCGTGGGCGCGGCCGAGGTGGTGGCCCCGCCGTGGACGCCCGTGGAGCTCAAGGCCTCGCTGTCGAAGACGCTGCGGTTCCAGGGCACGACGCTGTCGCCCGTGCGCCTGGCGCCGCGGCGGCGCTCCGGTCTTTTCTTCGCGCTCGCCGTCGGCGCGTTTTTCGCCTTCGCGCTCACGCAGGCCGCGTGGCGCCTCTGCTGCGCATCGCGCGTCGCCGCCGCCGCCGTCACCCACGTCTGGGACCTCGCCCGTCGCGCATCCCGCGGGCCTGGCCTACGACGGCGACTCGGTGTGGGTGGTGGATTGGTTCTCCCAGTCGCTGTACGCCCATGCGACCGCCGACGCCGCCCTCAAGGAGGTGCGCCACCTCACCTCGGAGACGCCGGTCTCGGCGCATTTCGCGGGCGAATCGGTGTGGACGGTCGGCGCCGACGGCACGGTGGCCCGGCGCATGCGCGACGCCAAGCTCACCGTGCTCCAGCGCTGGCCCGGCATCGCGCCCAACCCCGCGGGCATCGTCTTCGACGGGCTCTACCTGTGGACGCTCGACGGCCGCACGCGGCGCCTCACCAAACGCCTGCCCGACGCCGACCTCACGCCCGCGGGCAGCTACCGCGTGCCGGGGTCCAAACCCGTCGGCCTGGCCTACGACGGCAAGACGTTGTGGACGCTCGACGCCGCCGACCGCGCGTTGCGCCGCCACAACCTGGACCGTCCCGACGAGGCGGTCGAGCTCGTGCCGCTGACGGTGTTCGGGGACGGAAAAGAGATGCCGACCGGGCTGGCCTTCGACGGCAAGGAGTTCTGGACCTCGGCCGAGCCGCGCAAAGGCGGCCCCGCGCGCCTGCGCCGCCATCCGGAGGCCCGCCGATGACCGCGCGCGCCCCGTCGCTTATTCCCGTCCTCATTCGATTTCCGGGCGGCTCGGCCCGCCAAGACGCCTGGGGCCGCCTGCTGGAGCTCACCGCCGGCGGCGCCGCGCTCGCGACGGCCGCGCCCCTGAAGCCCGGAGAGCCTCTGACCTTGTCCTTCGATGTGGGCGGCGAGGACTTCCGCGCCATGACCGCCCGCGTCGCCCACGTCGAGCTCGACACGGACGGCCAAACCTTGGCCGACCTCCGCTTTACAGACGAGTTAGAGCGGCGGAGGCTCTCCCGGGTGCTGCTGGACGCCGTCGCCTCGGACTTATAAGAAAGGGGCCGGAGTGCCTAACTTATAGGCGTTATCCCTCAAGGGGCCTGGGTCCTTTGACCCATCCATCAAGGCGCATAACCGTCTATATTAGGGAGGATGAGATTCGGCCTATTATTGGGGCTGTTTTCGGTTCTCCCGGCACCCGCCGCGGCAGCGGCCTGCGCCTGGCCGACGCCGGCGACCGTTATCTCCGATACCCCCGTGCTCGCGGTCAGCCGCTGGGACGCTCCTGATTCCGCCGTATTGTCCGCGCCGCTGACGGTGCCGTTGCCGGAACTCGCCGTGTTCCGCGCTTGGGCGCGTATGGAGACCGACCTGACTGGCGCGACCGTGGACACCGACGCCTACGCGTTGCTGCGGCGCCAACACGCGCTATACGTCAGGCTGCGCATCGAAGCGGCGGAGAGCATCCGGCTCATCATGACTCGCAACCTCGGCCGCATCGGGCCCATGACCTGCCTGGAGTCGCTGATTTTCTCCGACCACCAGGCGCGTTTCCCGGTCCAGGGTTATACCGAGTTTTCGCGCTCGTGCTTAAAAGACGGGAATCTTCGGGTGTATTCGATGTCGGGCGGCGCGGGCAACGGCTCCGCGCCCAACATCAGCCACATCCGCGCGCTCGTGGATGCGGACCGGGCCCAGGGCTGGACCGTGGAGACGAACCTTCACAACCACCCTTTCAACTTCAAGAACCCGTCGGGCGACATCGGCGCGACCTTGGTCCCCAGCGGCACGCGGGATTGGGGCGACATCTCCGTGTTCAGAAACATGGTCGTCAACGACGGCCTGTCGGAAGCCGCCATCACCAACGGCTTCGACACCATCCGTTTCTCCCGCGCCGACATCGCCCGCCTCGCCGTCCTCCGCTAATATAAGAAAGGGGCCGGGTACCTAACTTATACCCTGCGGTTGAGCAACTGCGACAGAGCCGACTGCGAACATCCGAGTTCTTTAGCGATGGCGCAAAGTGAGAACCCTGCTGCCGTCGCCCGCATGGTGATCGCCCGTTTGACCGAAGTGTAGTATGCACCGCGCGCCCCATCGAAAATTAGAGCGGGGTCGACGCCCATTGATAGCGCGATTTCGCGGATAAATGCGCGCAAATCCTCATGGTTAGCCGACTCCGAGCGAAACTTTAATTCTTCGGCATAAGTGGCGCGCAACTCGTTAACGGCATACCCCGTCCGTTCAGACAACCGATTGAGGTTGAGAAAGTCACCATCACCATTTAGAAATTCACTATGGCTGCTCCAGGGCCAGTCGCCGGGCGATTCAGTTATGCCGGCCCTGACGGGGTTTAGGTGTATGTAGGAGATAAGGCGGACTAGATGCCTGTCGGTGATGCAGGGCACCGCCGTATAACGGGACTCAAACAAGTACCCGACCCTTCCGTGGATGCCGTTGAAATGTATCGAATATCGCATCAACAATTGATGCATTGCTCGAGAGCGGCATATCACCGGTGCCAAGCATCACGTGGTAGTGATTGCCCATGAGGCAGTAGGCGAAGACGCTGATGTCCAGGGCTCGAAAAGCCTCACGAAGCAGGGCTAGGAAGTAGCGGCGGTCTTCGTCGTTGAGGAAAATTGGACGACGGTCCACCCCACGTGAGATGACGTGGTAGATGGATTGAGTGGTATCGCCTCTGGGTATTCGGGGCATCACTCTACATACGATTGAGGGGGGCGAAAAGTTCCATCGGAGGTAGGGGTATAAGTTTGGTACCCGTCCCTTTTGTTATATTAGGCGCATGGAAAACGTGGACCAGCATTATTTGTTGGGACTGACGGGCCCCGCCCTCGTCCTGTACGTCGTGGCCGTGGCCGTGTTCCTCGGGGTCGCCGCGGCGAACCTGCGGGTCATCGAGAGCCTCACGGAGGGCGCCAAGGCGCGTAAGCCCGGCGTCGCGGCCGTGTTCGCGACCTTCATCACCTTCGTCTCCAACTTCATCGGCGCGGCGACCATCGCCATGCTGGCCAAGACGTCGGATACCCCGGCCCGCCTGTCCATGGTGGCGCTGCCCCTGCTCATCGTGCTGGAGCGCCACGCGCGCGCGGCCATCCGCGACGCCAAGGACCGCACGGTCCACCTGTGCGCGCTCGCCGGCTCGTTCGGCGGCATCCTCACGGGCGCGTGGTTCCTGCTGCGCCCCGTCGCCATCGAGGAGAAGGTCAAACGCGTCGTCGTCAGCGGCAAGGTCCAGACCATCTCGGTGGAGCAGGCGCTCGAGCGCCCCGAGAACTGGCAGATCAGCGCCCAGCTCGTCGTTTTCTACCTCGTGTCGCTGGCCGTGTTCTATGGGGCGCATTTCGGGCTGAAGCTCGCGGCCGATTCCATGGCCGCGGACCTGCGCGAAGGCCGGGCCAAAGCGGTGCTGATCACGTTGATCTCGGCGCTCGCCCTCAACTTCTTCGGCGTGGGCGCGCTCGTCTTGCTCGGCCAGAAGGCCGGCGTTCCCATTCGTCTGGCGATGGTGCTCGTGCCTCTGTTCATCATCTCCGAAGCCTACGTGAAGCTCCTGCGCGGCGACCGTGAGAACCGGGTCGGCTACTGGGCGGGACTCGTGGGCTCCGCGGCGGGGATGGCCGGCGCCGCCTTCCTCCTCCTCAAGGGCGCGCCTCTCTATTAAGCCGGAAGCGGCGCCCAAACCCTCGGGTTGGGCGACCGTGTTCAACGGCCTGGAGCGCGTGGCGTTGTTCGCCATGTCCGCGTCCATCTACCTGGTGGACCTCTCCATCGCGTTGTTCGTCGCCGCCTACATGGGCGTCATCCCCAAGGACAAGGTCCAGGCCTTCATGCGGCGCGCCGCCGAGGTCCCCGTCATCGGCCGCCTCCTCGATAAAAACGTGCAGGTCCCGGTCGCGCCGAAGGCGGCGCCCGCGAAAGCCAAAAAGAAGCGCCCCTGACCGGCCCGCCCGCCGCGCCGTGTGGAGGGGGTTTTCCAAAAATGCTATCTTGGGGCATGGCCTCGACGACGATACGTCGCACGGCGCTCAACGAATCCCACCGCCGCCTCGGCGGCAAGCTGGTGGACTTCCACGGCTGGGAGCTCCCGGTCCAGTACGAGTCCATCATGAAGGAGCACGAGGCGGTTCGCTCCCGCTGCGGCCTCTTCGACGTGTCCCACATGGGACAGGTCCTCGTCACCGGCCCCGGCGCGCTCGCCTTCCTCCAGAAGGTCAACGCCAACGACATCGCCCGCGCCACGCCCGGCAAGGCCGTGTATTCGCACCTGCCCAACGAGCGCGGCGGCATCGTTGACGACGTCATCGTCTCCTGCCTGGCTAACGACCGCTACCTCGTGGTGGTCAACGCGGCCACGGCCGACAAGGATTTCGCCTGGTTCCAGCGGCACGCCAAGGGCTTCGACGTGACGCTCGACAACCAGAGCGACCACTTCGGCATGATCGCCGTCCAAGGGCCGAAGGCCGCGGAGCTGATGGCGCTCATCGAGCCCAAGGCCGTGGCGCTGCCTCGTTTCGGCGCCTGGGAGGGCGAGGTGTTCGGCGCGGGCTCGTTCATCACGCGCACCGGCTACACCGGCGAGGACGGCTTCGAGTTCATCGTGCCCAACGACATCGCCGTGCGCGTCTGGGAGGACCTGCTCGCCAAGGGCCGGTCGCTCGGCGCGGCGCCGTGCGGCCTGGGCGCGCGCGACGTGTTGCGCCTGGAGGCCGGCTACCTGCTCTACGGCCAGGACGCCGACGACGACACGACCACCTACGAGACGAACTACGGCTGGGTCGTGAAGCTCGATAAAGGCGAGTTCATCGGGAAAAACGTCCTCGCCAAACAGAAGGCCGAGGGCGTCAAGAAGAAGCTCACCGGCGTGCGCCTGCTCGAGCGCGGCGTGCCGCGCCCCGGCGCGCCCGTGCTCGTGGACGGCCGCGAGGCCGGCAAGCTGTGCTCGGCCACCTACTCGCCCGCGCTCGCCGCCGGCATCGGCGTGGGTTATCTCGACGTCCCGACGCTCGCGCCCGGGACGAAGTGTTCCATCACGTTGCACGGCCGCGAAATCGCCGCCGAGATCGTCAAGGTCCCGTTTTTCCAGTCGCCCCATCTTAAGAAGGGAGCATGACCATGGCCGACCCCAAGACCCTCAAATACCTGAAATCCCACGAATGGCTGGAGCTCAAGGGCTCCGACGCGACGGTCGGCATCTCCGACCACGCGCAGAAGGAGATCACCGACGTGGTCTTCGTCGAGCCGCCCAAGGTCGGCCGCAAGGTCAAACAAGGCGAGGCCTGCTGCGTCGTCGAATCGGTGAAGGCCGCCTTCGACACCTACGCGCCCGTCTCCGGCGAGGTCGTCGCGGTCAACGCCGACGTGGTCAAGGACCCGGCGCTCGTCAACAAGGACGCCTTCGGCAAGGGCTGGCTGTTCAAGCTCAAAGCGACCGACCCGTCCGAGGCCGGCAAACTCATGGATTTGGCCGCCTACGACGCGCACATCAAGGCCGAGGCCGCCCATGGAAGCCACTAAGGAGCGCGCCGCTACGTCCTTCCCTCCCGCCGACGATTTCGCCCGCCGCCACATCGGTCCCTCCGAGGCCGACCGCAAGGCCATGCTCGCCGCGCTGGGCCGGCCCACCCTCGACGCGTTAATCGACGCGGCGGTTCCGGCCTCCATCCGCCTCAAGAAGGCCCCGGTCCTTCCCGCGCCCTCCTCCGAGGTCGAAGCGCTCGCCGAGCTGCGCAAGCTCGCCAACCGCAACCAGGTCTGGCGCTCCTATCTCGGCCAGGGCTACTCCGACACGGTCACGCCGCCCGTCATCCTGCGCGAGATCCTCGAGAACGCCGGCTGGTACACCGCTTACACGCCGTACCAGCCCGAAATCGCCCAGGGCCGCCTCGAAGCCCTGCTCAACTTCCAGACCGTCGTCATCGACCTGACGGGCCTGCCCGTCGCCAACGCCTCGCTGCTCGACGAGGGCACGGCCGCGGCCGAGGCCATGGCCCTGTGCCTGCACGCCAGCGAGGACCCCGCGGGCCGCGTGTTCTTCGTCGATGAGAACTGCCACCCGCAGACCCTCGCCGTGGTGCGCACCCGCGCCGAGCCGCTCGGCGTCGAGGTGCTCGTGGGCGACCCCTCCGCCATCGCGCGCCGCAAGCTGCTGGGCGCGCTGGTCCAGTACCCCGACACGCGCGGCGCGGTCAAGGACTGGTCGCGTTTCGCCGCCCACGTGCACGAGGCCGGCGGCCTGCTCGTCGTCGCGGCTGACCCGCTCGCGCTGACCTTGTTCAAGGCGCCGGGCGCCTTCGGCGCGGACATCGCCATCGGCTCCACCCAGCGCTTCGGCGTGCCGATGGGCTTCGGCGGGCCGCACGCCGCCTACATGGCCGTCGCCGAGCGTTTCGCGCGGCGCCTGCCCGGGCGCATCGTCGGCGTCTCGAAGGATTCCCGCGGCAAACCCGCGCTGCGCCTGGCGCTGCAGACGCGCGAGCAGCACATCCGCCGCGAGAAGGCGACCAGCAACATCTGCACCGCCCAGGTCCTGCTCGCGGTCATCGCGGGCATGTACGCGGTGTACCACGGGCCCGAGGGCCTCACGCGCATCGCCGCGCGCGTGCGCGCCATGGCGCTCGCGCTGCGCGCCGCGCTCAAGGCCGCGGGCTTCGATACCGGCGCCGAGGAGCTGTTCGACACGGTGAGCGCCCAGGTCACCGACGCCCAGAGCGCGAAGATCCTGGCCGCGGCCAAGGCCCGCCGGATGAACCTCCGCTTCGAGAAAGGCCGCGTCATCGTCGCGCTCGACGAGACCACGACCGAGGCCGACCTGCGCGACCTGCTCGAGATCTTCGGCGTTTCGCCGGCCCTCCCGGCCGACGCGCCCATCTCCGCGTCGCTCGCGCGCGACACGCCGTTCCTCACGCACAAGGTGTTCTCCTCGCACCGCTCCGAATCCGAGATGCTGCGCTACCTGCGCTCGCTCGGCCGACAAGGACCTCGCGCTCGACCGCACGATGATCCCGCTGGGCTCCTGCACCATGAAGCTCAACGCGGCCGCCGAGATGCTGCCCGTGACCTGGCCGGAGTTCGGCCGCATGCACCCGTTCGCGCCCGCCGGACCAGACGCAGGGCTATCACGAGATGGCCGACCAGCTCGCCGCCATGGCTCTGCCGCCATCACGCGGCTTCGCCGCGGTCTCGCTGCAGCCCAACGCCGGCTCGCAGGGCGAATACGCGGGCCTGCTCGCCATCCGCGGCTACCACGCAGTCGCGCGGCGCAGGCGCATCGCAAGACCTGCCTCATCCCGGTCTCCGCGCACGGCACCAACCCCGCCACGGCGTCAGCATGGTGGGCATGAACAGTGGTGACCGTCGCGTGCGCTGCCCAACGGCGACGTCGACGTGGCCGACCTCAAGGCCAAGGCCGATGAGCACGCGAACAGACCTGTGCCTGCCGTGATGGTGCACCTACCCGTCCACGCACGGCGTGTTCGAGGAGGGCATCCAGCGAGATCTGCGACATCGTCCACGCGCACGGCGGCCAGGTCTATATGGACGGCGCCAACATGAACGCGCAGGTCGGCGCTGGCCAGCGCCCGGCCACATCGGCGCCGACGTGTGCCACCTCAACCTCCACAAGACCTTCTGCATCCCGCACGGCGGCGGCGGCCCCGGCATGGGTCCCATCGGCGTCACCAAGGAGCTCGCGCCTTTCCTCCCGGGCCATCCCGCCGGCGCGGTGTCCTCCGCCCCGCTGGGGTCGGCGTCCATCCTGCCCATCTCCTGGATGTACATCCGCATGATGGGCAGCGAAGGCCTCGCCGAGGCCACCAAGATCGCCATCCTCAACGCCAACTACATCGCCAAGCGCCTGGAGCCGCTTCTACCCCGTGCTGTATCAAGGGCAAAGACGGCCGCCGTCGGCTGCACGAGTGCATCGTCGATCCGCGCGCGCTCAAGACGAACGCGGACGTGACCGTCGAGGACATCGCCAAACGCCTCATGGACTACGGCTTCCACGCGCCGACCGTGTCCTTCCCCGTCGTGGGCACCTTGATGATCGAGCCGACCGAGTCCGAATCCAAAGCCGAGCTCGACCGCTTCTGCGACGCCATGATCAGCATCCAAAAGGAAGCCGAAGCGGTGTCCTCCGGCAAGTGGCCGAAGAACGATAACCCTTTGAAGATGGCCCCGCACACCGCCGACGTCGTCTCGGCCGACGCGTGGGCCCATCCGTACTCGCGCGAGACCGCCGCCTACCCCGCGCCGTGGCTGCGCGAGCGCAAGTTCTGGCCCGCGGTGACGCGCGTGGACGGCGCGCACGGCGATCGCAACTTCTTCTGCTCGTGCTCCGCGCTGAGCTGAGCGTTCCCGCCTTGGACGCCGCGGGGCAGATGGCCTTGGACGAGGCCTGCCTCGACCTCGCCGCCGTCGGCGACGTGTTCGCGCGCGTCTATCGGTGGTCCGGCCGCGCCTGCACCTTCGGCTACGCCCGCTCCTACGCCGAGGTCCGCGCCGCGCTCGACGAAAGGGGCTGGCGCGACGTCTCGCCCGTGCGCCGCGCCACCGGCGGGGGCGTCGTGTATCACTGACGGCGACGTCACCTTCTCGCTCGTGTTCCCGTGGGATAAGACGCTCGCGCCGGACCACATCTGTAAAAACATCCACCGCGGCGTCTATCTCGCGCTTCAAGGAGCGCGGCGTGAAGACCGCCATCTGGTCGCCGCGCGAGAAGCCGTGCGGGACTTCGCCGTCCTGCTTCGCGCGCGCCGAGCCGATGGACCTCGTGTCGCCCGATGGGACCAAAATCCTCGGGGGCGCCTTGCGCAAACGCGCGGGAAAGGGGTTATATCAGGGCTCGCTGCGGCCGGAAGGCCTCGGTTTAGCCGCGGCGGAGCTCGAAGCCGTCGTGGCGGACGGGGCGGCGCGGGAGTTCGGCCGGACCGCGGCGACGACGTTGCCGGACGCGTTATATCGGGCGGGCCGGGAGCTGGAAGCCCGCTATCGCTCGAAGGACTGGAACGAGAGGAGATAGAATGAAGACCTTCGTGTTGTGCAAGCTGGCGCCCGGCAAGGAGCAGACGGCCGTGCGCGCCATCCGCGCCATCGAAGGCGTCACCGAGGTGTACATGGTGTTCGGCGGCTGGGACGTCGTGCTCGCCGCCGAATCCGACACCGTCGATAAGCTCTCCGGCCTCATCGTCAGCCGCGTGCGCGCGGTGGACGGCGTCACCGCCACCGAGACCTTGGTCACCACCAACCTCTGAGCCCGTCTCGCGCGCCGTCGCGGCGCGACCTCGGCGTGGTCGCGGCCTTCGTCCTGGCGACCGGCCTGTGCCTGTGGGGGAAACCCTGGCACATGGACGAGCCCTTCTTCCTCGCCATCGCCCGGCAGATCCTGCGCGACCCTATGCATCCGTTGTCGTTTTCGTTCAACTGGCATGGCCCATCCGTGCCGATGGGGAGCATCGACAACACTGCCGCCTCTGCTGGCGTGCCTGCTGGCGGCGGCGTTGAAGCTCACCGGCGGCGCGGAGTTCTGGACGCGCGCCGTCTTCTTCCCTTTCGACCTCGCGGCGGCGTGGGGCCTGCTCGCGCTGGCGGGCCGCTTCCTGAAGAAGCCCCTGCTGCCGGTCCTCGTCGTGCTGGCCGGCCCGGCCTGGGCGCTGAACATGCACCACTTGATGGCCGAACGCGTGATGGCGGGGTTTTTGTTCCCGAGTCTTCTGTTGTTCGTTAAAGGCGTGGATGAAAACGACGTACGCGCCAAACAAGCGTCCGCCGTGCTCGCCTGCCTCGCCATTCTTTCCAAATATAACGCTGTCTTCGTTGTGCCGGTCGCCGTGGCCTACGGACTCGCCCGCGGCGCGTCGTACCCGTTCCTGGCGGCATGGTGCGCGACCGCGGTCAGTGGCGCCGCCGCCTGGCAGTTGTGGTCGTGGTCTTCCGGCGCCAACCCGGGCCTGGCCGCGTTAGCCGTGACGTCGGAAGCCGCCGCCGGCTACTGGTCGGCCCCGTCGCACAAGGCCCGCGCCTTGCTGGCCTTCACCGGGGGCTGCGGCGTCGCGGCGGCGGCGTGGGGCGCGTTCCTGAAGCCGTCGCGGCGCGTCGTCGCGCTCGGCGCCGTCGCGGCCGCCGCGTTGTTCCTGCCGTATTTCGACCTGGCCCCCGTCGTGCGCGGCGTGGACCGCGCCACCGGGGCGGTGCTGGCCTGGGGCGTGTTCGTCGCGCTGGGCGCGCTCGCGACGGGGCGCCGTACGCGCGGGGCGCCGCTGTGGGCCGCGTGGCTGCTCGCCGTCGCCGCGCTCCAGCTCGCCTATTGGTCGGTGCTCGCGCGCTTCGTCGTGCTGCTGCTGCCGCCGCTGACCTTCTGGCTCGCGGAGCGCCTGGAGGAGCGGGGCGGCGCGGAGCGCCTGCAGGCGGCGACCGTGGCCGTCGTCGTCGCGTTGACCTTCGGCCTGGGCGTGGTGGACTGGACCTACGCCTCGGCCCAGCGCGAGGCCGCGCGCGCGGTGGCCGAGCGTTACCCGGGCCGCGCGTTGTGGACCACCGCGCATTGGGGCCTGCAGGAATACCTGGCCGGGCTCGGCGGCAAACCCCTCGACCTCTCGGCCGGCGGCTGGGACGCGGTGAAGCCCGGCGACGTGGTCGTGGTCACGCGCGCCAACTCCAACGCGCACAAACCCACGCGCCCGCGGCAGGTGGACACCGAGACCTGGACCGTCACCAGCCCCGTGCCCCTGCGCCACATCAGCGCGTGGACCGGCGAAGGCGCGTTCTACTCGTCGGTGATGGGCTTCCTGCCGTGGTCCTTCTCGACCGAACCGGTCGAGGAGTTCACCGTCGTGCTCCCGCGCTGAGTCGGAGTCCCGCGCGGCCTTGCTACGGGCGACCCAACAAGCGGCCTAGCCCGGGAAAGGCGCGATAGCGTTTCCGTTCACTTCACCTCTTTCGGGAGAGGCGAAATAGCGTTTCCGAGCATCGGCGAGGGAACTTTCACGCCTCCTCAATCGTATGTTAGGTGTGGAGACCTTCGATAACTTGCCGGACCCGGTGCGCGACGCGATGATTCATGGCGAGGAGGCGCCCGCCGAATACGCGTCGTGGAGCCACGGCGAATGCCTGCGCCGGCTTCGCATGCGCTTCGGCCTCACCCGCAAAGAACTGGCGGCGCGAGCCCGCGTTTCGGCGTCCGTCGTCGGCCGGATGGAGAAAGGCGTGGACGCGCGGCTGAGCACGTGGGACAAGCTGTACGCCGCGTTAGGCTGCCGGCTGCTCACGCTTCCGGCAGGCGGTCTCTATGAGTTGGACCGACGGGACGCTTGCCTAGACGACGCGGCGCGCGACGGCCGCCTCGCGTTCGAAAAGGCGATGGCCGACGGCGCGCTTGAGGACTGGGAGCGCGACGAGACGGGACCGGCGGACCCGGGGGTAGCCGGAGATTAGGGCGCGGACGCGTCGTCGGCGGGCGCGAAGGCGCCTTCGTCGGCGGGGTAGCCGGGCGCGGCCGCCGTGCTCAGGGCCAGCTCCTCGAAGGCCTGGTCGGCGTCGTCGGCGTCGAGCGCGTCGGGCCACAAGCCGGACTTCTGCATGCGGCCGATGATGCGGCGCGAGTTGCGCTCGACGTATTTGCCGCGTTTGGCGGGGCTCCAGCGGCGCGGGTTGGGCAGCACCACGGCCATGGCGACGGCCTCGTCGGGGGCGAGCTCGGCGGCGCTTTTGCCGAAATAGGCCTGCGCCGCGGCCTCGGCGCCGAACACGCCGTTGCCCCACTCCGCGACGTTGAGGTACAGCTCGAGGATGCGGCGTTTGCCCAGGACCTTCTCCAGGCGGCGGGCGATGAGCGCTTCCTTTATCTTGCGCAGGGGGTTGCGCGACGGGGAGAGGTAGAGGTTGCGCGCGAGCTGCTGGGTGATGGTGCTGCCGCCGTGGGCCAGCTTGCGTTCGCTGATGTTGCGCTCCCAGGCGACGCGTTGGGCGGCCCAGTCCACGCCGTCGTGGCGCCAGAAGCCGTCGTCCTCGGCGGTGACCACGGCGCCTTTGAGGTTCTCCGAGATGGCGCTCAGGGGCACGAAGGTCCAGCGCAGGGCGAAGGGTTTGCCGGCGGCCTTGGCCTGGCGCTTGCGCAGCTCGATATAGGCCGTGGTTTTCGGGGGGACTTCTTGAGGGGGACGGGTCGGGCAGCCACAACGTCCAAGCCGCGGCCGCGGCGAAGGTCAGGAGGAGGGCGGCGAAGGCCGCGCGCAGGGCTGGCATGACGGGGATACCCATGTTACCATTTGGGCATGAACCGACTCCTGCTCGCCGTATTGCTGCTGGGCCCGGTCGCGGCCGCCCGCGCCGGGGACGCGCCCGCCGCGGCCGCGCCGGCCGACGAGGCCAAGGCGCAGCGCGACGCCTTCAAAGCCGAGCTCGAGGCCGCCGAAGCGGCCTTCAAACGAGACGGCGGCGACAAGATCGAGCACCGCAAGAAGATGCGCGACCTGCGCAAGGCCCACCACGACAAGATCCGGGCCCTGCGCGAGAAGCAGCGCGAGAAACGCGGGGTGCCGGGCGGGCGCAAGGACGAGAAGAAACCCGCGAAGTCCTGACGCCTAGGTTTTGCCGGGGACCCGGCGCAGCAGCTTCAGGCGCGACGAGATGGAGTGCCGCTCGGCGAGCGTCACCTCGGGCCGGTCGAGCAACGACGCGAACAGCTCCCGGCTCTCGTCTTTTCGGCCCAGCCGCAGCAGGTAGTCGGCCTTCTTGAACACGGCCGAGAAGCGGTGGAAGGGCGCCTCGAGGTTGATGGCCTGGTCGAAGGCGGCCAGCGCCGCGTCGGTGTCGCCCAGGCGGTCGTGGGCCTCCGCCGCATAGACGCACACCAACGCGCGGTCGAGGTCGGGCAGGTCGGAGGCCGCGAGCTCGTTCAACACGGCCAGGCCCTCCCGGTGCTCGCCGCGAGCCGAGTGTTTCTCGGCTTTTTCCGTGGCGGCTCTGAAGTCGTCGAAGTCCATGTCACGGGATTATACCTCAGGGCGACGGCGGGTCCACGATGCCCGCCTGGTGCACGTTGAGATAAACCTTGTCCTTGCCGTCCTCGCCGGCGCCGCCCGTCACGCGCACGGCGGTCTGCTCGAAGTTCACCGCGGCCGTGCCGCGCCGCGACATGGCGATGGTCCAGCGCACGGTCGCCGTCGCGCCGGGCGCGAGCTCCGGGACGGAGGTGGTGCTGCCCGCGTCGAGTTTGGGCCCGGCGCCGCCGTTGAGCATGAGGCCTTCCTGCGCCGACTCGACGAACAGGCCGCGCAGCGGCGTCGAGCCGTCGTTGCGCAAGGTCAGCTCGACGGTGACGGTGTCCCCGGCGAAGTAGATGGGGTGCTCGCGGCGCAGCAGCGGCGGCACGCCGCCGGGCGCGTCGATGCGGTGCGGGTCCTGGCCGGGAAACAGCATGGTGAACCCGGTGGCGTCGGCGCGGTTGATGCCCCACGGCGCGAGGTAGTCCACGCGCGCGCTCAGCCCGTCGCCGCGCGACCAATACCCGGTGAAGCGGTCCTTATAAGGGACCAGCACGCGGCGGTGCACCGAGACGAAGGAGTCCATCTGCCCGTAGGCGCCGATGACGCCCGTCCCGCCCCGGATCAACATGCGGTCCACCGGCCGCGCGTGCGGCGGCGGCGCGGTCGGGAGGGCCGACAGGTACGCGGGCTCGTCAGGGAAGGCGGGCGCCGCGAGCGGAGCGGGCGCGAGCGGGGCCGGGCCGAAATGCGCGTCCAGCGCGGCCTGGAACAGGCCGCCCAGCCACGCGCCGACCGCGGCGGCGTCGCGCGACCAGGACCGGTCCGCGGGAGGCGCGGCCGGCTTGGGGGCGGCCGCGGGCGCGGGGGCGAAGCGTCCCGGGGGCGGCATCAGCGCCATGCGGGCCGCGGCGGGACCCATCAGGCCGGCGATCTCGGCGGCCCCGGTGGCCTGCGCGCTCAGCGCGAGGATGGAGAGGACGGCGACGGCGCGTCGAAGTTGTCTCATGGTCGGCTCCATAAGGCTTCCGTCGACGACAGCATAACCCCGGAGCCGTTACAGCGCCATCTCGAGACGGATAAAATCGGGTAAAGAAGCGGTAAGGCCCGCTCCCTTGCGCGGCCCGGGCCGTTATGCCAGAATGAAGGCATGGCCTCCGAGACGGCGAAGCTGGTCCTGGTCGTCGATGACGACGACAGCGTGCGCGAGATGCTCGAATTCATCGTCAAGAAGGAAGGCTTCCGCGTCGAGACCGCGGCCGACGGCGAGGACGGCGTGCTCAAGGCCGAAACGCTCGCCCCCGACCTCATCATCCTCGACCTCATGCTCCCGCGTTACGGCGGCTTCGAGCTGCTGCGCCGCCTCCAGGCGGGAGAGCGCCGGAGCGTGCCCATCGTCGTGGTGACGGGCCGCTACACCGACCGCTCGACGGCCGACCTCATCCGCCAGGAGTCCAACGTGGTGGAGTTCCTGGAGAAGCCGGTCAAGCCCGCCGTGCTGGGCGCCGCCATCCAGAAGATCATCGGACAGCGCGCGGGGACCTCTTAATGGAAGAAGGGCAGACGTTCGGCAAGCCGGCGGACAAACTCGTCCTGCTCGTGGACGACGACGAGAGCCTGCTCGACTTGATGGACCACGTGGTCAAGAAGGAAGGCTTCCGCACCGACCGCGCCGCCGACGGCCTCGAGGCCTTGCGCAAGGTCGAGGCGCTCAACCCCGACCTCATCATCCTCGATTTCATGCTGCCCGGCATGGGCGGCTACGAGGCCCTGCGCCAGCTGCAGGCGCTGGGCTACTCCTCGACGCCCATCATCATCGTCACCGGCCGGCAGATGGACCGCCAGAGCGTGGACATGGTGCGCCAGGAAGCCAACGTGCGCGAGTTCATGGAGAAACCCGTGCGACCCGCCGCCCTGGCCGCGACCCTCCACCGCATCCTGGGCACGGCCCCGGGCACCTGATGCGCCGGGTCCTCCTGACGGCGGCCGCGCTCGCGGCGGCCGTGTACGGCCTGGCGCTGGGCGACGTGGCCCTACGCGGGCGCTCGGCCTACCTCGAAGGCGAGAAGTGGCTGGAGTGGGCGCGCAAACCCGAGCTCAAGAAGGCGCACTTCGACGCCGTGCTCGCCGAACGCGAAGCGGCCCTCGAGAAGGAGCGCGCGACGTTGTCTCCCGAGGCGTATGAGAAGAAGCGCGCGCTCGCGCGCTTCGAGCGCGACCAGGCCCTGGCCGAGAGCTCGCTGAAATACGCCTTCGTCTGGCACCGCACCGCCGCCGAGCTGTTCGCGCCGCCCGAGACGCGCTGGACGCGCGCCGCGCGCGAGCGCCTGCCCGAGGTCCGCGAGTCGTGGCGCCGGGAGCTGGCCGCGCGCGGCGTCAAGGCCGCGGACCACATGCTCGAGTAGGGCGCGATGCTGCGGCTCCTCGTCGGCCTCGCGCTGCTCCCGCTGTCGGCCTCGTTGTCCTGGGTCGGGGCCAAAACCTTGGCCGGGGTCGCGGTGGCTTCGGCCGGGGCGGCGCCGTTCGCCGCGGGGCTCTCGCTCTCGCTGGCGGGCTGGCTGGTGGCGCGTTTCGCCGTCGTGGACCCGCTGGGCCCCGTGGGCTGGGGCGTGCGGATGGCGCGCTGGGCCTACGTGCTCGGACACGAGCTCACCCACGCGCTCGCGGCCTGGGCCTTGGGCGGCAGCGTCTATGGCATCAAGGTCGCCGAGGACGGCGGCCACGTGGACCTGTCGCACTCCAACGCGTTCATCGCGCTCGCGCCCTACTGCGTGCCGCTCTACGTCTGCGCGGTCGCCTTCGGCTACCGGCTCGTGTTGTGGCTGCGCCCCGCCTTCGCGGGCGAGGCGCTGTTCCTGGGCCTGATGGGCGCCGCGCTCGCCTTCCATCTCCTGCTGACCTGGGACGCGTTGACCGAGACCGTCCAGCCCGACCTCAAGGCCGCGGGCGGCGTCGTGTTCTCCTGGGCGGTCATCGCCGCGGTCAACGGCGCGGTGGTGCTCGTGCTGCTTAAGGCGCTGTTCCCGGAATCGGTCGGCCTGCTCGCGCGCTTCAAGGAGGCCGGGCGCGCCACGGCGTGGTTCTGGTCGGGCGCGTGGGCCGTGAGCCGTCCGGCGGCGGCGGGCGCGTGGCGGCGCTTCGGCCTATGAAGCCCGAGCTGCTGCGCGAGTTCGCGCGCAAGGCGTTCCACATGCTCTCGTTGGTTTATCTCGGCGTCTTCCACCTGCTGGGCTGGCCGCTGACCGGCCGCCTGATGGCGGGCTGGCTCGTCGTGTGCCTCGTCGTCGAGACCGCGCGCCTGAAGGTGCCCGCCGTCGAGCGCCTGCTCACCGGCTTCTTCGAGGGCCTCATCCGCGACACCGAGCGCAAACACTTCTCCGGCATCGTGCACACCACCGCGGGCTGCCTGCTCGCCATGTACATCGCCGACGGCGACAAGGTCATCGTCACCGCCGCCGTGCTCCAGCTCGCCTTCGCCGACGCGGCGGCGGCGCTAGCGGGCAAGGCCTGGGGCCGCACGCGCCTGTTCGGCGGCAAAAACGCTGGAGGGCAGCCTCGCGGGCTTCGCGGCGGGGCTGGCCTGCGCGCTGGCCGCGGGCGCGCCGCCCGGCGCCGCGGCCGCCTCCGCGCTGGCCGTCACCGCCGTCGAGCTCCTACCCACCACGGGCTGGTTCAACGACAACCTCACCATGCCCGCGGCGGGCGCGTTGACCTTGCGCCTGCTCCTGCCCCGTTGAAGCGCCTCGCCATCGTCGCGCGCCGCGTCGAAGGCTTTCGGGCGCGGCGCGCATGATCGTCGAGCACGCGCGCCGCTTCGCCGCCGCCGGGTGGGAGGTGCACGTGTTCGCCGGACGCCTCGACGCGCCGGCGATCGCGGGCGCCGGCGCGACGCCGAACCTCGTGTTGTCGTGGCCGTGGGGCTCCTGGCTCAAACGCCGCTCCTTCGCGGCCATGGCGGCGCGCGGCGCGCGCGGCTTCGACCTGGTCCACGGGCACGGGGACCTGCTCGCGCAGGACGTGCTGAGCCTGCACAACTGCGTGCACGCGGCGCACGAGGCCGTGCACGGCGCGCCGCTGCCGGAGGGAGACGCGACCGGGCGCCTGCACGCGCTGCAGCTGCGCGGGAGGAGCTTCCGCGCGCTCGTCGCCAACTCCCGCCTGATGAAGGACGACGTGGTCCGCCGCTTCGGCGTGCCGCCGGAGCTCGTCGAGGTCGTTTATCCGGGCTTCGACCCGGCGCGTTTCCGCCCCGAGGACCGCGCGGCGCTGGGGGCGTCCATGCGCGCCGAGCTCGGCGTGTCGGACGGCGAAATACTCGTCGGCCTGGTCACCTCCGGCGACTTCGAGAAACGCGGCCTGCCGTCATTTTTGCGCGCCTTCGCGCTCGCCGCCAAGACCCGGCCGGGCCTGCGCGCGCTCGTCGTGGGCAAGGAGACGCGCCCCGGGCCTTATAAGGCGCTGGCCGAGGAGCTCGGCGTGGCGACGCGCGTCGTCTGGCGCGCGCCCAGCGCCGGCGTCGAACGGTTCTATCACGCGCTCGACGCGTACGCGCACCCCGCCCGCTGGGAGGAGTTCGGCATGAGCGTGCTCGAGGCGCTGGCCTGCGGCCTGCCCGTGGTCACCGGCGCCAAGGTCGGCGCCGCCGAGCTGATGACCGGCGCGCTGTCGGAGGGGGTCCTCGCCGACGTGTCGCCGGAGCCGCTGGCCGCCGCGTTGGGGGCCTTGGCCGACGACGCGCCTCGCCGCGCCCGCCTGGGCGCGCTCGGCCCCGCGGCGGCCGCGCCGTGCGCCTGGGACGTCTCCGCCGCCGCCCTGCTCGCGCTCTACGAGCGCCTGCGCCGGCCCTGATCCGACGCGCTCTTGTAACGCGTGATATTACATATTGACAATTATTAGCAAAGCTGATAGAAAGTATTAGATTTAGATTTCGAATCGGAGACGCCATGACCCCGAAGACCAAGCTGCCCTGGACCGCCGGACGCGCGACGCCCAAGACCCGCGCTTCGACCCCGAAGGTCGTCTGCGTGGGGGAAAATGCACGTGGACGCGCGCCGCGTCCAAGCCGAGCCGCGCCGCCAAGTAGCGTCGTCCCCCGGCTCGCCTTCTTAATAGGTAGAATCGCCTATCGTGTCCGAGCATAGGCGAACGGCCATGGAGGCGCTACGGCGCGCGCTCCGGTTGCTGGCGCTGGCGGGGAGAACCCTCCTGCGCGGCTTCGGCTGGACCTTCGTCGTCCTCGTCGCGCTCTCCGCCGGCATCGGCCTCTACGCGCAGCGGTTCCTCAGCCCGGAGAAGGCGCGCGTCATCATCATCGAGCAGCTCCAGGCCCTGCTCAACCGCGAGGTCTCGCTCGACCGCGTCGTGCTCGCGCCGCGGGGCATCAAGCTGCGCGGCCTGCGCGTGCGCTCCCGGATCTCCGGCGCCGAGGACTTCCTCGTGTGCGACTCCCTGCTGGCGACCATCAAGCTCAGACCCCTGCTGCAGCGCCGCGTCGAGCTCGACGCCCTGAGGCTCGAGTCGCCGCGCATCTACCTGCTGCGCGAGGAGTCGGGGGAGTGGGCCTTCGCGGACCTGTTCACCTCCACCGCCGCGGCCCGCCGCAACGCGCTGCCCTTCGACCTCGCCGCCGTCGAGACCCGCGTCGATAACGGCGTGCTGCGCGTGGACGACCGCCTGCGCAAGCGCAAGATCTCGCTCGCGGGCCTGACCGCGCGCGTGGACGACTTCGCCCTCGACAAGAGCTTCCCGATCTCGGTGTCCTTCAGCAACTCCATCACCTTCGGCACGCGCACCGTCTCGGCCCAGGTGTCGGCGGAAGGCTCGCTCGACCTGGCCGGGCTCGTGTGGTCGAGCGCGACGGCGCGCGCGGACTCGTTCACCGCCGTGGTGGACGGCACCACCCTCACCGGCGACGCGAAGGCGCGCGGCTTCAACGGCCCGACCGTCGATTTCAACGCGTCGGTGCCGCCTTTCGGGCCGGAGCAGTGGAAGCGTCACTTCGGCCGCGACTGGCCGCTCGCCCTGCCGGCGGCGCGGATGAGCGGCACCGCGCGTTTCCCGGAGATCGGCCGCATCGAGGTGGAGCGCCTCGAGACCCGCGCCGCGGGCGGGCGCGTCGTGGCCGAAGGCACCGTCTTGTTCATCTCGACGCCGACCTTGCGCGCCTCCGTGCGCGTGGAGGACGCGGACCTCGCGCAGGCCGGGGCGTGGAAGCCGTCCTGGGCGCGCCGCGAGCTCAAAGGCCGCCTCACCGGGCGCCTCTCGCTGGCGGGCTGGCCGGGGCGCCTGCAGGCCGAAGGCGGGGAGTTCGCGCTCAAGGGCTTCGGCGGCGTGTTCACGCGCCACCGCGTCGAAGGCCTCGACGGCTACGGCTGGGCCGCCGAGGAGTTCGCCGTGGCGCGGGCGACCATCAGCGCGGGGCGCGTCTCCGCCTTCGAGAACGTCTTCGACGAGCTCTCGGGCTCCGCGTCGCTCAAGAAGCAGAACCTCGTGCTCGAGCGCCTGCGCACGAAGTGGGGCCAGTCCACGCTCAACCTCAAGGCGCGCGTCGAACGCGTCTCCGACCCCAAGGAGGTCGCGCTCTCGGGCAACCTCGACAAGCTGGCCTGGGACGACGCCCAGCGCCTGGTGACGGCGTTTCGCGCCTCCTTGTCCACGCGCCCCGCCGTGCCCGACGCGGACCGCACCTGGGTGCGCGTGTTCAAATACGCCATCCCCAAGGGTTTTCCCGACACCGTCGGCCACGTGCGCATCGGCGAGGTCCACCAGGCCAACTTCTGGTGCAAAGACGTGGACCTGCTGTGGTCGCTGCGCGGCGTCACTCCGGACCTCCAGCGGGTCAACGGCGAGGCGCGCCTGCGCCTGGGCACCGGCCGCGTCGCGGACATCCCCGCGGTGCAGGATTCGCACAAGTTCCTCAAGGTCATCTTCCTGCCCTTCATCTTCATGCACAAGATGAACAACCTCGCGGTGCTCAGCGCCGCGACGGCTTATCCCAAAACGCTCGACTTCAAGGCCATCGAGGGCGAATACGCCGTCGCCAAAGGCATCGCGGGCACGCGTTACTTCAACGTGGACAGCGACCAGCTCGTCGCCTACGCCGAAGGCGACGCCGATTTCGGGCGCGAGAAGGTGGACATGTACATCCTGACGCGGCTGACCGGCTACCGCGGCTCGGGGCTGCCCGAGTGGTGGACCGACGAGCGCGGCCGCGTCGCCATCGGTTTCCGCGTGAAAGGCGACCTCAACTCGCCGGAGCTCGAGCCGCGCTTCAGCAAGATCGGCTCCGACGAGATCGAGAACAAGGTCAACGAAGGACGGGCCCGGGCCAAGAAACGTTTCGAGGCCCTGGAGAAGCTCAAGACGCTCTAGAGGGGGAGACGATGACGACGCCGGGTAAGATGGACGTGTTGGGCCTGCTGCAGGAGCACGGGGCCGTGGTGAGCGGGCATTTCCGCCTCGCCTCGGGCCTGCACACGCCGGTGTACCTGCAGACCGCGCTGGTGCTGCAGTACCCGCACGTGGCGCACAAGATCGCCAAGACCCTCGCCGCGAAGTTCACGGCGTCGGTGGACGTCGTCATCTCCACGGGCATGAGCTCGGTCGTGCTGGGCCAGGAGGTCGCGCGCGCCAAGAAGTGCCGCGCCATCTTCACCGAGCGCGTGTCGGGCTCGATGGCCTTCCGCCGCGACTTCTCGCTGGCGCGCGGCGAACGCGCGCTCGTGGTGGTGGACGTGTTGACCACCGGACGCTCCAACGCCGAGGTCGTGGCGCTCGCGCAGGCCTACGGCTCGCGCGTCGTCGGCGTCGGCGCGATGGTCGATCGCTCGCAGGAGGCGTTGTGCCTGGGCGTGCCCGTGCGCTCGCTCATCGGTTACCCGCTGCAGGCCGCGCCGCCCGAGGCCTGCCCGCAGTGCGCCGCCGGCGTGCCGCTGTCGAACGTGGCGAGGACCATCGAGGCCGAGTGACCCCGAAGAAGTCCCGCCCGTCGTTGCGCGCGCTCCTGCTCTGCCAGGGCGTGCTCGTCGGCGGGCTGACCTTGTCGTTCCCGTTCATGACGCTCTACCTCCACCAGGAGCGCGGGCTGCCCATGGGCTTCGTCGGCCTGGTCATCAGCGCCTCGCTGCTGGCCACGGCCGTGGGCCAGGGGGTGGGCGGGGAGCTCTCCGACTCCTGGGGCTGCAAACGCGTGATGGCCGCGGGCGTGGCGGGGCGTTCGGCGTTCACGGCGCTCATGGCCGTGGCCATCGCGCGCGACTGGCCGCTGGCGGCGTTGGCGGGGGCGCATCTGCTGGCCGCCTTCATGGGCAACCTCTACGACCCGGCCGTCAAATCCTGGATCGCGCAGGAG
Source organism: uncultured Elusimicrobia bacterium (assembly GCA_965283875.1). GTDB lineage: Bacteria > Elusimicrobiota > Elusimicrobia > UBA1565 > UBA9628 > GWA2-66-18. Next base: position 2,501,266 of record CBDIQC010000001.1, read on the forward strand.
CATCCCGCCGAGGACCGCGCGCGCGCCTACGGCCTGCTGCGCATGGCCGCCAACGCGGCCTGGGCCGTGGGGCCGGCGCTCGGCGGCTTCATGGCCGGACATTCCTACGCGCTGATGTTCGGCGTGACCGCGGCGGTGTGCTCCCTCGCGCTGGCGCTGCTGCTGTGGGCGGTGCCGCCGTCGCCGCCCGCCCAGGACCGCGAAGGCTTCGACCTCGTCGCCCTGCTCTCGGTGGCCCGCGACGGGCGTTACCTGCGTTACTGCCTGCTCACCGTGGCCCTCGGCCTGATGACCGCCCAGCTCGTGGCGCCGCTGTCGGTGCACGCCGTCGAGCATGGCGGGCTTACCGAGACCCAGCTCGGCGTGTTATTCACGGTCAACGGCGGGCTCGTCGTATTGCTCCAGACCGGGGCCAACGCGGCCATCGCCGGCAGCCGCCTGACCGCGGCCGCGGCCGTCGCCTGCCTGTTCTACGCGGCGGGCTGGCCCTTCATCGGCTTCGCCGCGGGCCTGCCCGCGCTGGCCGCCGGCATGGCCGTCGTCACCGTGGGCGAGGTCCTGCTCTCGCCCACGACGAGCGCCTTGGCCGCCAACATGGCGCCGGCCCGCAACCGCGGGCGCTACCTCGGCTTTCACGGGCTTTCGTACCAGCTCGGCCACGCGCTCGGCCCGCTGTTCGGCGGCTTGGGCGCCGAGCACCTCAGCGGACGCTGGGCGCCCGCGCCCTGGGTCGCCGCCGGCGCGATGGCCGGCGCGTGCGCGCCTGCGGGCTTTCAGGTGTCAGGCACGGGCGGCCTCGGGTCCGAGGAACAAGGCCTGAGCCGCGACAAGGAGACGATATGATCGAGCGTTATTCACGGCCCGCGATGGCCGCCGTCTGGTCCGACGACAACCGCATGCGCGTCATGCTGGGCGTCGAAGCCGCCTACCTCGACGTGCTGGCGCGCGAGAAGTCCATTCCCGCCTCCGAGGTGAAGGCCTTCAAGCGCCTCATCGAGAAGTCCATGGTGGAGGCCGCGCGCAAGAAGGAATCCACCGCCGGCCACGAGATCATCGGCATGATTTCGGCCGTCGCGAGCGAGCTCAAGACCAAGGCGCCGAAGGTGGACCGCTACCTCCATTACGGCCTCACCTCCTCCGACGTGCTCGACACCGCGCTGGCCGTGCAGCTGCGCGACTCGGCCGACCTGCTCATCGCGGGCTGGGAGGAGGCGTGCCGTCGCCTCAAGGCGCTCGCGCGCAAACACGAGAAAACCGTCATGGTCGGCCGCACGCACGGCGTGCACGCCGAGCCCATCACCTTCGGCCACAAGGCCGCGGGTTGGCACGCCGAGGCCCAGCGCTGCCTGCGCCGCATGCGCCAGGCGCGCGACACCATCGCCTACGGCAAGATCTCCGGCGCGGTCGGCGGCTTCACCCACGCCGGGCCCGAGGTCGAGGCGGAAGTCCTCGACGGCCTCGGCCTGCGCCCGGAGCCGGTATCGACCCAGGTCGTGCCGCGCGACCGCGTGGCGGAATATTTCATCGCCCTCGCCCTCGGCGCGGCCTGCATCGAGCGCATCGCCCTCGAGATCCGTCACCTCCAGAAAACCGAGACGCTCGAGCTCGAGGAGCCGTTCTCCGACAGCCAGAAAGGCTCCTCGGCCATGCCCCACAAACGCAACCCCATCCTATGCGAGAACCTGTGCGGCCTGGCGCGGCTCATCCGCTCCTACGTCCCGGCCGTGCTCGAGAACTGCGCCTTGTGGCACGAGCGCGACATCTCGCATTCCTCCAACGAGCGCGTCATCTTGCCCGACGCCCACATCGCGCTCGACTTCATGCTGCACCGCTTGTGCGGCGTCATCGACGGCCTGCAGGTCTATCCCGAGCGCATGAAGAAGAACCTCGAGTCCTCCAACGGCCTCGTCTTCTCCCAGAAGGTCCTGCTGCGCCTCATCGACGCCGGCCTCGGCCGCCTCGAGGCCTACGAGATCGTCCAACGCAACGCGATGAAGACCTGGAAAGGCGCCGGCCCGTTCAAAGCCGTGCTCGCCGCCGACCCCGAGGTCAAACGCCGCCTGTCGCCCAAGGAATTGGACGCCTGCTTCGACCTCGCCGGCTACGCGGCGCACTCGCGCGAGATCTTGAAACGCGGAGGCTGCTTATAAAGCGATGAGTTCTACCCCATCGAACTGGCGCTGGCGCTAGTCTGATGGGGTTAAACGCATCTGCCCGCCGCTGACTGCCCCATGTGTAACACCATCGCTCGTTTGCCCTCGCTCGTCGAACTTTTCGTGCGGGACGGTTTCATCCGTACCCGCTGCCGCGCCGTCTCAGGAGACCACCGCCATGCCCGATGAAACCACGCCCGAAATCGTCCACCGCGTCATTCTCAAGCCGGGCCAGGAGGACCGCATTCTGGCGGGCCATCTGTGGGTTTTCTCCAACGAGGTCCGCGAGGTCGCGGGCAAGGCGACGCCCGAGGCCGGGGACCTGGCCATCGTGACGACGGCGGGCGGGCGCGAGCTCGGTCTCGCCTTCTACAACCCGAAAAGCCTCATCGCGGCGCGTATGCTCACGCGCAGCCCCGCCGAGCCGATCGACGCCGACTTTTTCAGACGGCGACTGGCGGACGCGATGGCCCATCGTGAAGCGGCGTATCCTGGCGAGAACGCCTACCGGCTTTGTTTCGGCGAATCGGACGGACTCCCGGGATTAGTGGTAGACCGCTACGGCGCCATCCTCGTGCTCCAGGTGATGTCGGCCGGCATCGAGCGGCGCCTGCCGCTGGTGCAGGCCGCGCTCGAGGAGCTGGTGCAGCCCAAGGGCATCTACCTTAAGAACGACCACCGCGTGCGCGCGCTCGAGGGCCTGCCCCTGGAGTGCAAAACCCTCATGGGCTCGGTGCCCGAGAAGGTCGCCATCGTGGAAGGCGGCATGCGTTACGCCTCGCCGCTGGGCGAGGGCCAGAAAACCGGCCACTACTTCGACCAGCGCGACAACCGCGCCTTCCTGCGCCCGTATTTCGCCGGGCGCTCGGTGCTGGACCTGTACTGCTACACCGGCGGCTTCGCGGTGCACGCGGCCAAAGGCGGCGCCAAAAGCGTCTATGCGCTCGACAGCTCGGGCCCGGCGGTCGCGCTCGCGCGCGAGAACGCCAAGCTCAACGGCGTGGAGGGCAACGTGTCCGTCGATGAAGGCGACGCCGAGCAGGCGTTGGAATCCTTCGCGCGCCTGGAGCAGCCCTTCAAGCCGGACTTCATCCTGCTCGACCCGCCCAGCCTGGTCCCGGCGCGCAAACACCTGCCCAAGGCCATCCGCCTCTACGCCAAGCTCAACACCTTGGCGATGAAGGCGCTGCCGCGCGGCGGCCTGCTCGCCACCGCGACGTGTTCGCACCACGTGTCGCGGGAAGCCTTCGTGGACATGTTGCGCCAGGCCCAGGCCAAGGCGCAGCGGCCGGCGACCTTGCTGGCGCTGCGGGGGCAGGCGGCGGACCATCCCATCCTGCTGGCGATGCCCGAGACCGAATACCTGCACTTCGCGTTGCTGCGGATGGATTGACCCCCGAAACGTCCTATTAATGGAAGAAGATAAGTCCAAGACGTTTTCGCCCTCCAAGCTGGCCTGCTACCAGGATTGTCCTAAGCGGTATCAGTACCGCTACGTCGATAAGATCTCGCGGCGCCGCAAGACGCCCGAAACCGTCCTGGGCACCTCGGTCCACGCGGCCTTCGAGGAGCTGCACGGCCTGGTGACGGGGGGGAAGGTCCCGACCCTCGCCGAGGTCCAGGCGACCTTCGAAGCCGAGCTCGAGAAAGAGTGGGATGAGACGGTCAAGCTCCGCGACGAGCGCTTCACCCGGGACGATTGGCGTCGCGTCGGACTGGAATGCGTGAAGACTTATTACGAGGCGGGTTTTCCGTTCGACAAGGACAAAACGGTCGCGGTCGAGAAAAAGGTCGGCTTCCCCATCGCGGTGGACGGGGCCGAATACCGCATCGAAGGCTACGTGGACCGCCTCGTGCTCGCCAAGGACGGCGCCTTCGAGATCCACGATTACAAGACGTCGAAGTCGTTGCCCACGCAGGACTACGTGGACGCTGATTGGCAGCTAGCCTTGTACGAGTTGGCTATCCGGCACGACTGGCCGGATGCGGAAAAAGTGCGACTCAGGTGGCACTATGTTCGCCACGGCAAAGTACTAACATCCGAACGCGACCTCGCGGCGCGCGAGAAGCTGCGCGCGGAGGCGACCGCGCTCATCGGCGCCATCAAACACGACCACGACTTCCCGCCGAAGCCCTCGCCGCTTTGCGACTGGTGCGAATACAAGGACCTGTGCCCGTTGTTCGCCCATCCGGAGAAAATCGCGGCTTTGCCCCCGGCCGAGCGCAAGAAGGACGACGGGGTCAAACTCGCCGACGCCTTCGCCGAGCTCGAAGGGCGCCGCAAGAAGCTGCGCGAGGACCTCAAGGCGGCCGACGTCGAGAAGCAGACCCTGGAGGAGCGCCTGGCGGACTGGGCGCAAGGCGCGGGCGTCAGCGTCGTGGCGGGCACCGACGCCGACGTGTCGGTGACGGTCAAGGAAGAGGTGCACCTGCCCACCAAGAGCCACGACCCGGAGAAAAACGCGTCGCTGGAGAAGGAGGCGCGCGAGTCGGCGTTGTGGCCCGACGTCGCCAAACTCGACGGCCACGCCCTCGTGGAGGGCGTCAAGACGAAACGCTGGGCGGGGGAACTGCTGACGCTGGCCGAAGCGCTGCTCGAACGCTACGGGCGCAGGGTCACGGCTCGCGCGGCGCGCCTGCGCCGCCGCCGGGACGCCGACGAGGAGTAGTCCCCGCCGTCAGCTGTCGGTTTCGGGGTCGTCTCCGCCGCCGATGTTGAGCTGGGCCGCGATGCGCGACCGCGTCCGGCTTGATCCGGTCGTGCTGCGCTTCCAGCTCGTGCCAGCCGCGGTCGAACTCGACGGGTCGTTCCTTCCCGTTCTTGCGCACTGAACCCTTTTTCAGTCGTGTCGGCGCTGGTTTTTTTCATGGGTCCCTCTTCCGCAGTATAGCCCCGGACCCCTTTTTCGTCAACCGTTTCTTGCCCCATAGGGCCTAAGAACAGATGGGCCGGGCCCAGGAACAATCTGGGACTTTTGGTCCCTCCCATGCTAGAATCGGCTCAAGTCGTGGAGCCGTCTAAGAGGTCCTGGAGAGGGGAGAAATGAAAAAGCTCATCGTGCTCGCGGTCCTGTCGGTCCTCGTCGCGCCGTCGCCGTCCGCCGCGGCCGGCAAACGTTACCTCGTCGCCTTCCGTGAAGGCTCCACCCCCGCGCAGCGCGCCGCCGCGCTCGAACGCCTCGGCGCCCGCCAGTCCGACGCGATTCCCGAGATCGCCGCGCTCGTCGCCGAGCTCGACGAGAGCCGCACCTCCTTCATGGCCTTCGAGGCGCAGGCCGCCGCGAACCCCGACGTGCTCGAGGTGCAGGAGGACGTGTACCGCCGCTGGCTCTTCACGCCTTCGTTCCAGACCTTGCCGTTCGCCGGCCCGGAGGCCGTCTTGCCCGAGCTCGGCCGCTTCACCCCGTCCACGGCCCGCCCGCAGACCGTCCTGCCGCCGGGCGTGGTCGCCGCGGAGATCCCCTGGGGCATCAGCCGCGTCAACGCGCCCGCCGCCTGGGCGCGCAGCCAGGGCGAAGGCGTGAAGGTCGCCGTCATCGACACCGGCATCGACTGCAGCCACCCCGACCTGCGCGCCAACTGCGCGGGCGGCTACAACGCGGTGGGCTCCGGCCCGGCGACCGACGACAACGGGCACGGCTCTCACGTGGCCGGCACGATCGCGGGCGTGCTCGACGGCCGCGGCGTGGCCGGCGTGGCGCCGCGCGCCCGCCTCTACGCGGTGAAGGTGCTCGATAAAGACGGCGCGGGCGGCCTGGTTTCCATCATCCGCGGCCTCATCTGGGCCGGCAACAACGGCATGGACGTCGCCAACATGAGCCTCGGCGCGCCCATGGGCACCGATCTCATGCGCGGCGCGTTGATGTACGCGTCGTCGCGCGGCGTGGCGGTCATCGCGGCGGCCGGCAACGACGGCGGCGCGGTCAACTACCCCGCGGCCTACCCCGAGGCCATCGCCATCTCCGCGCTCGGTCCCGACGAGCGCATCGCCTCGTTCTCCAGCCGCGGCCGGGACGTCGAGTTCATCGCCCCGGGCGTGGACGTGCGCTCCTCCCTGCCGGGCGGCTCGTGGGCGGAGTTCGACGGCACCTCGATGGCGACCCCGCACATGGCCGGCCTGGCCGCGCTCGCGGTCGCGCGCGGCGCCCACGGCGTCGATGCGGTCCGTCGCGCGCTGCGCGCCGCGGCCTCGCACCGTCGCGGGGCTTCGGGCGCACGAGCAGGGCGCCGGCGTCGTGGACGCGGCCGTTCTCGTCCGATAGGCCTAACAGGGCCCTGGAGCGAAGGACCTATGGCATAGGTCCTTGGACCTAGACGCTTATAGGTCCAATGCCCCATGGTAGATATAGGTCTTTCAGTTAAAACTGGGTTCAGCCCTCGGTTAAGGGCGGGTAAGACGGAACGGGGAGGACGAAAGAGATGAAGATGATGATCGCGCTGGTCGCCGCGGCCCTGCTGGGCGCGCCGGCTAGCGCCGAAGTGGGCGTGAGCAACGGCACGCAGCGCTGGATCGTGACGTTCCAGCCCAAGACCAAACGCGTCGGCCGCGACCGCGCGTTGTCCGCGCTGTCGGTCAGCGCCTCCCGCCACATCGCCACCGACGGCGACTCCGAGCACGAGTTCTCCGCCGCGGTCGTGGAGCTGCCCCGCGGCACCGAGCTGACCCGCCCCGCGGACCTCGACGCCGCCATCAACGGCGACATCATCTCCATCGAGCGCGACGTCCGCGTGAAGTGGATCGAATCGGCCGGCCTGTCCTTCCAGGCGACGCCCCTTCCTTCTATGGGCGCCGTGATGGAGTCGGTCGGCCGCTTCCAGGCGACGTCGCGCGGCGGCGCCTCCGGGCGCGGCGGCATGGCGGCCTTGGCCGCGCGCCCCGAGCTGACCTGGGGCGTGCAGCGCGTGCGCGGCCCGGCGGCCTGGCAGAACACGATGGGCCGCGGCGTGCGCGTGGCCGTCATCGACACCGGCATCGACACCACCCACCCCGACCTCGTCGGCCAGGTGGACGGCGGCTACTCGGCCATCACCAAGAGCGAGGCCCTCAACGCCTACCAGGACGATAACGGGCACGGCACCCACGTCGCCGGCACCATCGCCGCCAAACGCGACGACCGCGGCGTGGTCGGCGTGGCCCCCGAGGCGCGCCTCTACGGCGTCAAGGTGCTCGACGCGGACGGCTCCGGCAACCTGTCGGACGTCATCGACGGCATCGTCTGGGCCGCCTCCAACGACATGCAGGTCGCCAACATGAGCCTCGGCGCGCCCTTCGGCTCCGAGACCATGCGCCGCGCCCTGCGTTTCGCGGCCGGCCGCGGCACCATCGTGGTCGCGGCGGCGGGCAACTCGGGCGGCTCCGTGGGTTACCCCGGCGCCTACCCCGAGGCGATCGCGGTGTCGGCGGCCGACTCAGAGGACCGCCTGGCGGCTTTCTCCAGCCGCGGCCCGGAAGTGGACTTCATCGCCCCGGGCGTCGATGTCGTTTCCTCTAAGATGGGCGGCGGCTTCGCCTCCTACTCCGGCACCTCGATGGCGGCCCCGCACGTGGCCGGCATCGTGGCCCTGTCCGTCGCGCAGGGCTGGACCGGCCTCAACGGCCCCGACGGCGTGTTGGCTCAGCTGCGCCGGGCTTCCCGCCCGGTCGCCGAGCTCACCGCCGAGCAGCAGGGCGCCGGCATGATCGACGCGAGCCGCCTGACCCGCTAGACGGGCCTCCGGCTCAAAGGCCCCGGCCGATACTCCCCTCGGCCGGGGCCGCTTTTTGTTATCTTGCCCCCGGTAACGGCCGACATGTCCACCCTCTTCATCGTCAACCCCGCCGCAGGCCACGGTCGCGCGGGCGCGCGCTGGCGGACGGCCTACGACCTCGTCGCCAAGGGGCGCTCCGACCATCAGGTCGTGGAAACCGAACGCCCGGGCCACGGCCGCGAGCTGGCCCGCCGGGCGCTCGAAGACGGCGTCCGTCTCGTGGTGGCGGTCGGCGGCGACGGCACCGTGGGCGAGGTGGTGGACGGCTTCCTCAGCGCCTCGGCGCAGGCCCGCGAGGGCGCGGCCGTGGCGACCTTCCCGGCCGGCTCCGGCTGCGATTTCGCGGGGCACGCCGGCATCCCGCGCGAGCCCGAGGCCTGGGCGGCGGCCTTCGCCGCGGGCACCGTCAAACGCCTGGACGCGGGCCGCGCGACCTTCCGCGCGGGCGGCGAGCAGCGCGCCCGCCACTTCCTCAACATGGTCGCCGCCGGCGTGCCCGGCGACGTGGCGCAGGCCGTGGAGCGCCGCGGCAAACCCCTGGGGGGGACGCTGACCTATCTGCTGGAAGGCGCGCTCGCGGCCGCCGTATCAACGCCCCGGCGCATGCGCCTGGTCCTCGACGGCAAGGAGGAGGAGGGGGACTTCCACCTCTTCACCGCGGCCAACACCAGCACTTTCGGCGGCGGCATGAAGGTCGCCCCCGACGCCGACACGGCCGACGGCCTGCTCGACGTGGTGACCATCGGGGCCATGTCCAACCTCGCCTTGCTCGCGTTGCTGCCGAAGGCCCACAGCGGCGGGCACGTCGGGCGCGAAGGCGTCGTGTTCCGCAAGGCCCGCCGGGTGGAGCTTCACGCGCCCAAGCCGCTCGCGCTCAACGTGGACGGGGACGTGGAGGGCGCGGCGCCCGCCGTGTTCGAGGCCTTGCCCGGCGTCCTGCCGTTTCGTTACTGAGGCTTCGGCAGTTCGGCGGGTTTGGAGTCGTAGGCGCCGTCGAAGGAGATGAGGAACTCGGCGCCGCCCCAGCCTTCGGTGGTCAAGGAGAACGCCGTCCCGGCGGGGATGAGGGCGTAGTCGCCGGGTTTAAGCGACTCGACGCGCGTGCCGAAGTCGAGCGCGATGCGGCCCTTGAGCACCATGAAGGTCTCGTGGCGCGTGTGGGTGTGCGCGGGGATGTGGTACTTCTTGGGCACGCGCACCAAAGCCTGCACGCCGTGGGTGACCGGGTCCTCCCAGACGAGATGGTACTCCGCGCCCGGGGGCAAAGAGCCGGAGGCCGCGAAACGCTGGTCGGCCACGCGCCGCACGAGCGCCGGGGCGGACGCGGTCTGGGCCGCGGCGAAGGCCGCGTGCAGGGCGACGGCAAAAACGAAGAGGGCGCGCCGCATCAAAATGGTGGCGGGGGACAGGATCGAACTGTCGACACCCGGTTTTTCAGACCGGTGCTCTACCACTGAGCTACCCCGCCGTGGGGCCCATCATACCAAATCGCTTGACAGCCGTGAAGCGCCCGTGATATTATTGAGACTCGATTTCAATAAGGAATCGAGGTTGCAGAGGCGAGCCGCGCGGCTCGCCAAATTTTTGAGTTCGAATTGAAATTGAGTCTCAATAAGGACGGCGCGAAGGCCGGAGAGGCCGATAAATGCGAGGCGGAGGACGGCCGGTGCCCTTGCGGCAGCCTGCTGTTCGTGAAGGTGAAAGGCGGCATCGAAATCAAATGCCGCCGCTGCAAAAGGGTGCATCTGATCAAGCTGTAGAACGAGACGCGCAGAGGCCGTAGGCCGGAGACCCGCGAGGTCCGGAGCCAGGAGCCCGACGATGATGTCGGGCTTTTTCATTTCCTGGAGGCCTCATGCAAAGGACCTTGGCGCAGCGCGCAGACGGCGGCGAAGGCGACGTGACGACGTGCGGGTCGTGCGACCGCGTCCACCTGCGCTGGGACGAAGTGACCATCGCGTTGGGGCGCGAACGGTTCCTGGAGCTGGCCCGCGTCCTGGCGCGCGCCGCCGCGGCCATCGAAGCGCAAGGCGAAGCGCCGGCGACGATGGCCGCCGAGAGGTCCGCGTGGACGAACTGAGTCCGGCCGACCGCGAAGTGGTGGATCGCCTGTTCAACGCGGCCTGGCGCGAGGGATTCGCGGCCGAGAGGCGCCTGAGCCCGAGTTTCGGCGGCGAGGGCCCCTGGGCGAGCGTGCGCCTGCCCGGCGGGGGCGAGCTTGTCTGCGGAGCGGCTTCGATGGGCGCGCTCGATTGGGTGAGGACGCGCGCTCCTTATTATGTGCGCTCGGAGGCCGCGGCCGACCTGGAGCCCGTCACCTCGGCGTCCCAGGTCGCGCAGCTCTGGGACGACGGCACGCCCGGCGCGGACTGCTTCATCGAGGAGGTCGAGCAGAGCGCTCGCGTCATGGGCGGGTTCCTCGACGCCGCGCCCGCTCGAGCGGACGCCTTGCGCGCCGGCGGCCTCGGCCTCGTCGCCGCCGCGCACGCCGGCGCCGCCGCGGCCGAGGGCGTGCCGCCGGAGGCCTGGCTGGAGGGCTGGATACTTCGCGGGCATCCCTTCCATCCCGGTTGCAAAACGCGTTCGGGCTTCGGCGATGAGGACGTGTCGCGTTATTCGCCGGAGCTGGGGCGCTCGTTGCGCGCGCGTTTCGTGGCGGTGCGGCGCGACCGCATCGTCGAGCGGCGTTCGGCCGGCGCGACCGAGGACTGGCCGGCGGCGTGGAACGAGGGCCTGCGCGTGGAACTGTTCCGGCGCGGACTGGAGCGCGCGCCTTACGCCGTCTTGCCGGCGCACCCTTGGCAGTTCGAACGCGTCCTGCCGCGCGTCTTCGCCCAGGAACTCGCGGCCGGCCTGGTGTCCTTGCTCGACTTCACCGCCGAGGTGCGGCCGCTGGTGTCGCTGCGCACCTTCGTGCCCGTGGGCGAGCCGGGCGCCTGCCATCTCAAGGTTCCCATCGCCATCCAAGCCACCAGCGCCCAGCGCACCGTGTCGGCGCCGTCGGCGGAGAACGGCCCGGCTTTCACGGATTGGGTCGCGTCCGCGCGCCGGCGGCTGCCATGGTCGGAGCACTGGGAGCTCCAGGCCGAGGAGCGCGGTCTGCATTTCTGGGACCCGGGCGCCGACGCGAAGGACGCGGCGGCGCTGGAACGCGCGCGCCACCTGTCGTTCTTGTGCCGGCGTCCGCCCGCGACGGTTCCCGGGACGTGGACCGTGCCGGCCGCGGTGCTCGCGGAGACCTCGCCTCTGGACGGCCGGCCGGTCGTTGCCGAGCTGTGCGCGCTGCACCCGAGCGGCCCGAGCTGGTTCTTCCACGACTACGCCTCGCTGACGCTGCGGGCCGTACTGCCGTTGGCGCTGTCGGAGGGCATCGCGTTGGAAGGTCATGCGCAGAACATGCTCGTGCGCTTCCAAGGCGGCGTGCCGGTCTCCGCGGTGGTGCGCGACCTAGGCGGCCTGCGCGTGCTGCCCGACTGGGCGGGGCCGGGCGGGTCGGCCGCGGCGCTGCATCCTGCCACGCTCATCATCGCGCGGTCTCCCGCCGAGCTGGTGGGCAAGATCCATCATACGTGGCTCCATAATCATCTCGGCCCGCTCGCCCGGGCCGTCGCCCAATCCGCGGGCGTGCCCGAGGCGGTCCTGTGGGCGGCGGCGCGAGCCGCCGCCCAAGCCGTGTTTGAGGAGCTTTCGGGTTGGGCCGCGCCCGGGCGGCTCGCGTCGGTGCGCGAGGCTTTTTTCGCGCCGACGGTGCGCGTCAAGGCGCTCACGCGTATGCGGCTGGCCGGGAAATACTTCCAATACGACCTGGCCGAGGTGGCCAACCCGCTCCATGAAGGATAGGGATTTCGTCCTCGTCTGCGCCGCCCAGGCCTTAAGTCTGGCCGTTCTTGAGGCGGGCCTGTGCGCCGCGCCGTTTCTGCTCGTGTCTTTGGGGGCGCGGTCCGACGCCGCGCTCGCGGGCTGGAGCGGCGCGGCGCAGGCGGCGGCCTGCGGGCTTTCCGTCATCGCCATCCCATTCTGGGGGCGTCTCGGCGACCGTTTCGGGCGCGCCCGGATGCTCGCGCGCGCGCAGTTGGGGCTGGCGGCCTCGCTGGTGCTGCTCGCCGCAGCGCGGGCGCCGTGGCAGGTCGTGCTCGCGCGCGGCTTGCAAGGCGCGCTCGCCGGCGGCACGCCTGCGGCGCTGGCTTTGGTGGCCGGCGGAGCCGACGGCGCGCGGCGCATCGGCTGGGTGCAGTCCGCGACGCTCGGCGGCGCGGTGGCCGGGCCGTTGCTAGGCGGCCTGCTCCTGCCGCGCACCGGGGCGCCGGCGCTCCTGCTCGGCGGCGCGGCGCTGGCACTGGCGCTGGCCGCCGCCGCCTGGACCATCGCCGAGCCGCGCGAGGCCGTGCGGCGCGCGGCGTCCGGCGAAGCTCCCGCGCGCGGGTTCGCCGGGGCTGCGGCGTTCTCCTTCTTCCGTTCGCTCGAAGATCCGCTTCTGCCGGTCATCGCCCGCTCGTTGGCCCCGGGGCATTGGCCCGCGCTCGCGGGCGCCTGTTTATCCTTGAGCCGCGCGCTCCAGGCGGCGTCGGCCCCGGCGTGGGGCCGCCTATGCGGGCGTTTCGGAGGAACGCGCGTGTTCCGTTACGCCGCGCTCGGCGCGGGCCTGGCCACCGCGTCCCAGGCGGTGGCGCCGACCGGCGCGTCGTTGCTCGCCGCGCGCGCCGTGCTCGGACTTTTCGCCGCCGGCGGCGCGGCCGCGTGTCGCCGCCGCCGGCGCGGGCCGGCGCCGAGGCGAGGCCGTGGCCTGGACCGCCAGCGGACTGCGCCTGGGCGGCGCCTTGGCCGGCGCCGGAGCCGCCGGACTGGCCGCCGTGGCCGGCGTGCCCGTCGTGCTCGTGCTCGCGGGGGCCGGCGCCGCAGCGTCCCCATCCATTTTCCGTCTCGACCAACCTCAGGAGGAAGATTCATGCGACGCTCCCTGTTCGACTGGCACCTGATTCTCGGATACGCCTCCGGCGCGCTCATCATCGTCTGGAGCCTCAGCGGGGCCGCGATGATCATGGACCCGGTGATGCGCCGCGGCTTGGACCCCAAGCTGCCCAAGGCTCCTCTCGCCGCTTTGCCGCTGGCGGACTTCTTGTTTCCGGCTTCACGCCTCGCCGCGGACGGCGCCGCCTCCGTGAGCCTGCGCCATTTCGCTGGCCGCTCCTGGTATGAAGCCCGCTGGACGGACGGCAAGGTTAAAACCTTCGACTCTCGCACTGGCGCGCCCGTCGAAGGCGAGGTGACGCCCGCGGAGGCCCGCGACGCCGCCGTTAAAGCGGTCGCGGGCCGCTGGACCGCCGGCGAGCCCTACCGTCTCGAGAAACACGACGACCAGTACCGCTCGGGCGAACTGCCGGTCATCGCCGTGCCGCTGACCGGGCCGTCGAACCCTGTTTATTACTTCTCCGTGCGCGACGGGTCGTTGGTCAAATCCACCACGTTGTGGTCGCGCGTCTTCCGTTGGCTCGGCCTGGGTATCCACACCTGGAACCTCGCCGCGTTCAAGAGCGCGGCCGATGACCTTCGACGCTGGAGCCTGACTCTGTTCATCTGCCTGCCGCTCATTGTCATGAGCTTGGTCGCTTACGCGCTGGTTTACCTGCGGCGTCGGGCCGCCGCCCCCAAACGCCTCGCGCCCGCGCGCCGCGCCGGCGCGGCGCTCGTCGCTCTCTCCTTGCTCGCCGCCGTCCCTGGAGAGGCGACGGTGCGCGCGTTGGGGCGCGTCGTGATTGCCGCGGCAGGGCCCCTGGCGGGCCCGCGCGTCTTGCCGCGCGCGTCGTTGACGCCGGACGCGCCGTCGGTCGCTTTGTCGGCCCCTTCCCTGCTGGAGACGCCGTCCGTCGCGGTCCCCGTGCTGCGCCTGGCGGCGTCCGCGGCGTCGCCTGCCGCGACATCGGCGCCTGCGGCCGCCGCGGCCGTGTTCGCCATCGCGCCCGCGCCGCCCGCGGCCGACGCGCCGGCGGAAGCGGCCTCCGCCGAAGCGGCGGCTCGTTTCGACGGCCTCTTGGCGCGCACCGCGGCGCCGGGCGACGCGGTGTTCGCCGCCGCAGACGGCCCCGCGTTACCTGGGCTGGCGCCGGCGTCTCCGGCTCCGCGTCGGGGCGACCGCAAGGCGCTAATCGGCATCTACACGACCCACGCCGCCCACCTGGCGACCATGTCGGTCGCCTGGCGCGTGGCTTGGCCCTTGCTCGCGCTCGATCTGGCGGGCAAAGCGGGACTGGCGACGGTGGGCTCGGTGGGCGCCCTGGTGGAGATGGGCACCGGCCTGCTCGCCGGCGCGCTCGTGGACCGTTTCCTGCCGCGCCGCTCCTTGGCCGCTGCCGCGCTCGCGCGAGCCGCTATCGCGGTAACGCTCGCCTTCGCCGCGCAGGGCACGGGGCTGCCGTTCCTGCTCGGCGCGTTCGTCGCGCACAGCTTCGCGCTGACGACCATCCACATCGGGCAATCGGCCGCCGCGCCCGTCGCGGCGGGCGGCGAACCCGGCGCGTTGCGCAAGGTCAACGCCACGCTTAAAATCATCACCGCGGCCGTATCCATCCCCGGCTCCCTGGCAGGCGGCTTCCTAGTCGCCTCGATGGGCATCCCAGGGACGCTCCTGGCCTATGCCGCGGCCAATATCGTGGTGCTCGCGCCGTTGTACCTGTGGTTGTTCCCTGTAGGCGCCGCGACGTCCAAGCCGGTTGCCTCCGCGCCCGATTCGGCGGTAAAACCAGCGGACGCGAAAGCGAAGGGCAGTTTGTGGGGCGCGATGAAGTTGGTCCTCACCAGCCGCATCCTCATGGGCACGCTTATCGCCATGGCGGCAGGCGTCGTGCTCGTCGAGCCGCTGCGCAGCACCGTGCTGCCCATTCTGGCCAGCGAACTCTCGCCCGCGACCGCCGCCATCCTGCTCGGCGGCTTCCAAGCCGCCTATTATGCCGGTCAGTTCGCCGGCAACCTGGCGCTGCTGCGCTGGGGTAAGAAACTTTCCGATCGCGCCTGGCTGCTAGTCGGGGCCGCGGGCCTGGCCGCCTTCTCGTTGTTCCTAATGGCCTCGACCCACGTCGCGTTCGGCTTCGCGGCGGCGGCGCTCATCGGCCTGTTATCCCAGCCTGTGTCGGTGGTGGCTAAAACCATGTTCCAAGAGGAGGTGCGCCGCCTGCGGCCCGACTTGCTTGGACGCGCCATGGGCGTCAACAACGTCTTCTACCGGCTCGCGGTGAGCGCCGGCACGGCCCTAGTGGGCTGGGCGTCGGTAGCCGGCGCGGCCTTGGCGTTGGGCGCGACAGGGACCTTGGCCGCGGCCTACGGCCTAGTTGGCGTCCTGCTCGTCGTGGCCGTGCTGTTCCTTCTTAAGCGGCCCTCCGCGCCGCGGGAGCCGTCCGAAGGTAAAACGACCGGGCTCGGCGGCTTCGCGCCGGCGGGACTTTTACTCGGGTTCTCCGCGTTGGAGTGGCACATGACCTTAGGCGCAGTCACCGGTCTGCTGGTGTTATGGATGGCGGTTACCGGGGCCGTCACCATCGCGGGGCCGTTGCTTAAAAAGAAGCTGGACCCCAAGCTTCCGGACTTCCCGGCGCAGGAAGGCTTCGCCGCGTTGACGGTTAGCCTGGCCGAGGCTGAACGCGTCTTGGCCGCGGCGCGGCCGCAATTCCGCCCCGTGAGCGCCGTCGCGCGGCGCGGGGCGGGGGTGATACGGCATCGCAGTTCGGACCGTCAGGCGCTTTGGCCGCGGTGGACGGGCGCACGGGTGCGCTCGTGGACCCGCTCATCACGAATGAGGACGCGCGCGCGGCCTTCGACCGCTGGCTGTCGGGTTCGGCTTGGAGCGTCGCCTCGGAGCCCGTGCTCCTTCGCGCCTACGACGAGCAGTACCGCAAGGGGGAACTTCCGGCCTATCGCGTACGCCTCGCGGGTCCCGGCACCTACGACGCCTTCATCTCGGCGCGCGATGGCAAGCCCGTGGACGCTTTGTCGCGTCTCTCGCGCGTCATCCGTTGGGCGGGCATCGGCCTGCACACGTTCGGCTTCGGGCTGCTCAAGTCGAAATACGACTCCGTTCGGCGCGTGGCGATGCCGCTGCTGATAGCCTTTCCCATTATCATGACCGTGCTGCTCGCCATCCTATCGAGGATTCTGTGATCGCGCACCTGCTTGTCGCGTCCGCGTTCGCCGTCGTGCCGCGCGTTCCCTCGGCGCCGGCTCGTCCCGTCGTACCCGGTCCGGGCCTTGTCCACGCCGCTCTGCCGCGTCTCGCCGCGACCACGGTTGCGTCGTTAACGCCTACTGCGCTCGCGCCGGGCTTGCCGGCCTTAGCGGATTCGCCGCGCCTGCCTGCGCGGATGTCGCGCGACGTCTCGCGCGACGAAGCCTCCGCGGTGTTGGCCGTCGCGGGCCTGCCAGCTTTGCTGGCCGAGCACGGCTTAACGGCGTGGCACATCCTGCGACACAAGACCCGTTCGGGCGAACGCGTGTGGATTACGGTCGGACTGCCGCGCGAGGGACGCCCCTTTGAGCGAGGTTCCGGCGACGCCGCGCGCCGCGCCGAGCTCTCGGATAAGCTGGCGAAGGTCGAGGCGAAGGCGGCGGAACTCGTGGCTCGCACGTTGGGCATGCCGCTTGAAGACGTGGCTTTTTCCGAGCGGTTGCTGGAAGGCTGCTGCGGGGCGGGCTGCCAGTCCTGCCTGCTCACGAAAGACGAACACGCCGAGCTCTGGACGGGCGAGAAGCCGCGTCGGCCCGGCGACCCACTCCGCCGTCACTGAGTCGTGATGCAGATTCGCAATGCACATCGGCAAATGTCCACGACCGGGCCGCTTCAAGGTCTATGGCCCCGGCTCGTCACCTGTCCTACGACTCTGAACGCGCGGGGCGGATGCGGCTATCCTGAAGGCATGAGACACTTCACGATGGCCGTCGTCGCCGCGACCACTCTCCTCTGGGCGTCTCCCGCCCGCGCCGGGTTCACCCCGGGCGCCGTGCGCGCGGCCAACGCCGCGCACGTGACCATGTCGCCTCTGCCCGCCGCGTGGCAGGCGTCCATCGCCGGCTTCCTGGCTTCGCCCGCCGAGTCGCGCGCCGACCTCGTCGCCGGCCTGAAGACCGCCTCGCTGACGTCGCCGCTGGAGCTGCGCCTGCCGGGGCCCGCCGTCAGCCTGGCTCCCGTCGGCATCGCCGGCCCCGCCGCCGCGCCGGGCTCCTTCTCGCCCGCGCTTGTGCCTTTCGCCGCCGTGACGGCCGCCCAGCCGGTGACCGCCGTGCGCAAGCTCACCCAGCTCCTGCAGGTCCTGTCCGTGTACCCCGGCGTGCCGACGCAGGCGCTCGAGGAGGCGGTGGCCGCCGCGCGCGCGGAGCTCGACGCCGCTCAACGCGCCGAGCTGCAGGCGTCGCTCGAGCGCAACCGCGACGCGCTGGGCGGACTCAAGGAAACGGACGGCGTCGTGGGCCCGGCGGCGGTCGCCGCCGCCGCGGGCGCGTCGCGCCACGTTCCTTTGGCGCGCTGGACGGGGGAGCGCGAATCGCTGCCGGCGCCGGTCGTGGCCGGCGCGTTGGGCATCATGGACGCGCCCCGCGACCCGGGCGACCCCGTCGTCGAAGGCGCGTTGTCGCGTTTCGGCCGCGCCGTCAAAGGCGCGTTGTCCGCGGCCGCGGGTTTCATCGGCGGCGCCGCGGCGAGCCTCGCCGCCATCGGCGGCCTGACGGGCCTGGTGCTGCTGGCGGCCCAGGTCCCGGTCCTGCCCGCGCTGGCCGGGGCCGGCATCGCCGCGGCCGTGCTCGGCGCGGGGGTGCTCACGGCCGCGAACGTGAAAGCCGCGGCCGGGCGCTCGGTCACCGACAGCATCGCTCCCGCGCGAGACGACGGCCCCGCGCGCGCCGGCTTCCTCGTCGCCACCGAGCTGGGTTGGATTGGCGTCAAAGGCATGGCCTGGGTCGGGATAACTTACGCGGCCGTCGCCGGCAGCGCGTTGTTCTTCATGGGCGCGCCGCTGGCCGGCGCGGCCGTGCTCGGCACGGTCGCGGCGGGCGTGACGGCCGTGTGGCTCTCCTATAACGCGAACACGGCCGTCGAGATGATCAAGAGCACGCTCGGCTTCGTGCCGTCGTATATCGGCATGGCCGTCGCCATTGCCGGGTTGTTTACGCTCGCCGCAGTCGGCGGCCTCGCGTTGGCCCCGGCGTTGGCCGCTCAGCTCGCGGCGACGGTCGGCGTGTTCGAGATTACGACGGCGTCCGCGGCCGCGATGCTGGCCGCCACGGCGGCGATGGGCGCGCTCGAGGCCGCGGCTGTTGGGCGTCGCGACGTTGACGCCTCGCCCCGTCGGCGAGATGATCGGCTCGGAGGGCGACTTCAACGGAGTCAAAGGCGGCGCCCACCGCGCGTTGCGCTACGCCTGGGTTTCCGTGAAGGTCGTTTCCGTGACGGCGCTCATCGCCGCCGGCGTCGTCGGCGCGCTGTTGCTGCCCTCCGCGGCCGGCCTGGCCCTGCTCGGCGGGACCGGGGTCGCGACCTTGGGGCTGTGGGCGCGTTCGTCGCCGTACACGTTGACCATGACGGCCAGCGGCATCGCCAGCTTCGTCGCCGCGACGGCGGCGGTAGTCGCGGCCTTCGGCGGCGCGGGCCTGCTCGCGGCGGCGGCGTTCCCGCTGCACCCGGTCTCCGCTGTCATCGCGGCCGTGGGCGCGCTCGGCGCGGTCGTGCTCGGGGCCTACCATCTCGTGGCGCGCCTGCGCAACGACGACGACCTGCTCGGGACGCTGGGCTCCGGCGGCTCCGGAGCCCTGTCGAGCGGCGCGGGCGCGGGCGCGGCGGGCGCCCTGCTGATCGCGATCGCGGCGTCGCTGGTGGGCCTCGTCGCGCTCGCCGGCCTGGGCGTGTCGCTGGCCGTGGCCGGCAGCATGAGCGTGCCGCTGGCGGCGGTCGGGCCGACGGTCGCGGCCGTGATCACGGGCCTCGCCTTCATCGCGTCCATGACCTACCTGTTCATCAAACACCCGCACATCTTCTGGGCGCTGCTCCTGTTCAACATCCTCAGCTCCAACAACGACTGACGAGGCTCAGAGCGGAGCGGTCTTGAGGGCGGCGAGGGCGCGGGCGTAACGCGGCGAGCCGCCGCGCAGCCGGTCGGGGTCCTGGCGCAGGCGTTTGCAGCAGGCCAGGGCCAGGCGCTGGCTCCAGAGCACCTGGGCCAGCCAGTCGGCGGAGCGCACCTCGGTGAAGGAGGCGCCCACGCCGCGCGTCCAGCGCCGGGCGCCGTCCCAGCGCCGTTCGCCCGGCGCGGAGAAGCCGATGACCACGCTGCCGCGCCCGACCGAGACGTGCGGGCCGTGCAGGAACTCCTCCAAGCCGTAGGCGCGCACGCGCAGGTAGCTGGTCTCGAGCACCTTGAGCGCTGCCTCGCGCGCGACCCACTCGCGCAGGCCGTCGCCGAGCAGGACGAGGTCGGTGGCGGAGGTCACCGTCGGGAAGGCCGGGCCCCAGCGCAGGCTGGTCTTCACGCGTTTAAAAGGAGCGAGCAAAGACGGAGTCTGCGCCCAGCGCATCAGCCAGGCCATGGTCGTGGTGTAGGAATGCGTGTAGGCGCGCGTGTCCTCGCGGGGGCCCGTCTCCAAACGCCGCGGCGCGCCGGGCCAGGGGCTGCCGTCGGCGGTCACCACGACGGTTTCGGCGCCGGCCTTGCGGGCCATCGCTTCCGCCTGCACCGTGTAGGAGCGCCCGCCGCCGTGGGACAGGAACACGCCCAGGTCGCCGCGGCCCAGGCGGTAGGGGCGCGAGACGAAGTCGTGGCCGTGCACGGCGCGCGCGTCGAGGCCGGCCGAGCTCCACAGCCAGGCGGCCATGTGCGCGGCGTTGTCGTTGGTGCCCACGCCGACGAGGAAGATCTTGCGCGCCTTGGGGCGGCGCAGCCAGGCGGGCGCGGGCGAGGACAACGCGGCGGCGACGGCCGCGGGCTGGGCGAGGATGTTGGCCTCGTAGCGGGAACGCTTCACTTTTTCCTCGACGGGGCCGCGCCGCGGGCCATCACGAACTCGTAGGGCATGGCGAGGTGGCCGCGCTCGCGGAAGTGGTTGGCCTTGCGGATGACTTCCTTTTTGACCTCCCACTGCTTCTCGTGGGACAAGCTGCGCAGCATCTGGCCGGTTTTGCCCGCGCCTTCGGTCATCACGGTCCAATATTCCTCGGCGTCGGCGAAGCGGAACGTGCCGGACAGGCGTTTGACCACCATCTCGGTGAGCCCGGCCTTGGCGAAAGCGGTCTCGATGACGCCTTCTTTGCCGAAGGAGAACAACGTCGGAGCGCCCGGGGGAGCCTTGAGCTTGGGCGCCTTCTGCACCATGGTCATCAGCAGCAAGGCGGTCAGCTCCATGCGGTCGGCGCGGCCCTGCACGAGGCAGGACACGGGGCCGCCGGGCTCGGTGACGCGCGCCATCTCCGAAAGGGCTTTGGCGGGTTCGGCGAACAACATGAGCCCGAGCTGGGAAAACGTCGCGTCGAAGGACGCGTCGGGCAGCTCGAGCGCCTGGGCGTCCATCACCCTCCACTCGATGGGGCAGCCGCGTTTCACGGGCGGCATGGCGCGGGCGCGTTCGATCATGCCGGGCGCCAGGTCGGTGGCGAGCAAAGAGCCCTTCTCGCCGAGGCGTTTGGCGGCCGCGCGCGAGGCCAGGCCCGGGCCGCACGCGAGCTCCAAGGCGCGCCAGCCTTTGCGCAGGCCGGCGAACTCGACGAAGGCCTCGGCCGTGGGCCCGAACAGGCGCGT
Organism: uncultured Elusimicrobia bacterium; assembly: GCA_965283875.1. Taxonomy (GTDB): domain Bacteria; phylum Elusimicrobiota; class Elusimicrobia; order UBA1565; family UBA9628; genus GWA2-66-18. The sequence continues at coordinate 2,521,931 of CBDIQC010000001.1, forward strand.
GCTGAGCGCGTCGTAACGCTCGGCGGCGTCGGTCCAGGTCGCCGCGCTTTCCTCTGTCCAGACCTTGGGGTCGAAGCTCACCCCGGGATTATAGGATAGGTCTGGGCCTTTGGGCCCACGGCCGCCTGGTGCCGGGGACCCTCGCCGCTTTTCCGGCGCGCGGCTACCCTAACGGCGATGAGACCCCTCCTGCTCGGCCTGCTCCTGACGGGTTCTCACGCCGGCGCGGAAAGCCTTCCCGTGGACCCGCACGCCTGGCAGGGCATGAACCGCTCGGTGCACGCCTACCACGAGCGTTACGGCCCCGCCCCGGTCGAAGCCCGGCCCGTGTTCCGCCTGTGGAAGAACCTCGCGGAGCGCGGCCAGCCCATCGTGACCGGCGAAGGCGAAGACGCCTTGTCCTTCGAACGCGTGGCCGAGCCCGACGCCTCCGGGGTCGCCCGCAACCGCCAGGTCCACATCGTGCGGATTCCGGAGCGCGGCGACGGCCCGCTGACCCGCGTCGGCCACGCGCGCGGCTTCTCCCATCTGGTGGCCTCCAGCGAGGACTGGTCGCGCGGCGCCGACGGCGCGCGCCGCGCGTGGAAATCTGGCGCTTCGTGCTCACCTTGGACGGCAAGCTGCACTCCGCGGTGCGCCAGGAGATCGTCTTGAAACACGCCGCCGAAGGCGCCGCCGGCCAGAGCGAGGCCGACGAGGCGCGTTCGCGCAGCATCCCGCTGCGCCCCTCCGACCCCGCCGTCCAATCGCGCTGGCGCGCCCTGTCGCGCGAGCTGGCCCAGCTCGGCCCCAACACCGAGATTTAAGTTCGGTAAAAGCGGTCAAAACCCCTTGAAATCGCCCGGGGCGGGGGGCATACTGGGCGTATGGCCCTCCCCTCTATCGCGGCCCTGGTCTTCCTATTCGTCGGGCCGGCCGCGGCCGGACCTTGCGCCTTAAACTCCATCGGCCTCGCGTCGCGTTCGTGCGTCGAACGCCGGCCCACCGACCCCATCATCATGGCGTATTGCGGCGCCATGATCGAGACGTTGTGGAGCGAGTGCCAGCAGGTCCATCGCCGAGCGGGCGAACCCTTCCCGCCCCCGCGCAGCAACACCGGCAACCCGGCGCGCATCGTGTTCAGCATGCGCGAGCAGTTCACCGGCCGCCGTTATCCTGAAGTCATCGCCGCGGGAAACGGCCTGGAGGCGCTCGGCCAAGACCGACCGGTGCCCGACACCACGAGCGCCCCGAGGGGCGAGATCCGGTCGTATCAAGGAGATGGGCGTCTGGATACCGCCGCGGGCGAGACCTTGGACATCCTCAACCAGACGACGGTGGACGAGCCGCTCGATTTCTCCCGGCTCGAAGTGGACGCGATTTCCGGCGGTTCGCCGATCGTGCCCGACGCGCCCCAACAGACGACGCCGCGCACCGGAGTGGCCTCGCAGGGGGCGCAGGACGTCCGCGTGGATGAGAACCGCTTGCTGCCCGAGTCGGGCCTTGCCAACGTCGATTTGCAGGCGCTGCTGCGCGGCACGCGCGACCGCATCGAGCAGAACGGCGGGAGCCCCCAACTGCTGCTCACCGCCGCCGCCGTTTCCAGCCGCGCGGGCGATACCGCGGGAGCCGAGCGCATCGCCACCCGCGTGCTCGAGTCGGACCCGAGCAACATCTCGGCGCTGCGCGTGCGCGCCGGCGCGCGGGCCATGCTGAAGCTCGGGCAACGCTTCCGCATAGGTCGCGGCGTCAAACGTGACCCCGCCAAGGCCGTCGACTGGTACTCAAGCGCGGCGCGGCCTTAATAGAGCCTGAATACAGCCTTAAGAGCCTTACTAGAGCCTTGACTATCTGCGAACTAAACCGTCTAGGCGTCGCGCGCGCGGCTATCAAAGGCTCAGCCTTGCTAACTGCCAACTAGACCGGAGCCAGCGCTCGCGCCCGGCGCCGCCGAGCTGGCGGGGCGTTCGGCCCGAGGTGCGCCGCTTGGCAGCGCGCTGCGCCGCTTCGCGCTTGTCGACTGGTCGGGCGCCTTGCTCGACGGCACGCGGCTGACGGCGGGCGCCAGCGGACCATCGCGTCTGGCTGCTGCGCTCCAAGGTGTCCGGCAAACTCGGCAATTGGACGGCGGCCGAAGCCGACGCGCGCAAGGCGTTGGAGCTCAAGCCCGGCGATCCGGTGGCCATGCTGGAGCTGGGCTACGCGCAGCTCCAGCAGGGACGCGCCGCCGAAGGCCTGGCCCTCATCGACTCGGCCCTCGCGCTGGCGCCGCGCAACGCGCTGGGCCATCTGCACCGCGGCGAGGCGCTCGAGGCCCTGGGCCGCAAAGACGAGGCCGCCGAGGCCTACCGCCTGGCCGCCTCGCTCGACGCCGCGCTGCAGCCGCTGGCCGACGCCGCGCTCGCGCGGCTGAACCCTAAACCCGCCTCCGGCCGCTCCGTGCCCCTGCCGCCGTGGCAGAAGACCTACCGCGTCGTCGCGGCGCTGCTCGCCAGCCTGTTCCTGCTCAAGGGCCTCCATTTCTTGATCGAGAAACGGCGCGCCACCGCCTTCACCACGCGCACGCCGATGCGCCAGGAGGACGCCGTCGCCGCGCCGCGGCGCGAACCCGTCGCCGGCGACGTGCTCGGCGGCAACTTCAAGATCGAACGCGAGCTGGCGCGCGGCGGCATGGGCGTGGTGTATTTGGCCACCGACATCGTGCTCAAGCGCCCCGTCGCCATCAAACGCCTCAACCGCGAGGCCGACGAGTCCGAGGACGCGCGCCGCAAGTTCCTGCAGGAGGCCCAGCTCGCCGCCCGCCTCAAACACCCCAACCTCGCGCAAATCCACTCCGTGTTCGGCGAACGCGAGCTGTACCTGGTCTTCGAGTTCGTGGACGGCGAGGGGCTCGACGCGGTGCTCGCGCGCCGCGGCCGCCTCGGGCTCGACGAGACGCGCGCGGTGGTCCAGCAGGTGTGCCGCGGCCTGGAGCACGCGCACGCCGGCCGCGTCATCCACCGCGACCTCAAACCGGCCAACATCATGCTGGCCAAAGACGGCGTCTGCAAGATCATGGACTTCGGCATCGCCCACGAGGCGCGCACCGCGTCGAACCCGACGATGACGCAGGCGTGGGGCACGCCGCCCTACATGGCGCCCGAGCAGGAGGACGGCATGGTGTCGCCGGCCTCCGACCTGTTCGCGCTCGGCGTGGTGGCCTACGAGCTGCTCTCGGGGCGCCGGCCCTTCGACGGGCCGTCGCAATACGGCGCCAAACGCAGCGGGACGTTCAAGACGCTCGGCGGACAACACGGCCTGCCGGCCGGCGTGGACGCGTTTTTCGCGCGGGCGCTCAACCCCGACGCGGGCGCGCGTTTCCAGTCCGCGGCCGAGTTCAAGGCCGCCTTCGAGGCCCTGTCGGGCACGCCCGTGCGCTCGTAACGTGAAGCAGGGCTTCACCTAAACGCCGTTTCACGGCAGACCCGCTTCTGGAGCATCATGCCCAGCGCCGCGCGGGTCCACGGCCTCTGCCGCTTGGGCCCCATGGCCGCTAAACTCCACATAGACGCCGTTCACGCGTCAGGAGAATCTTGGACATGATGATCGCGATGAAGAACCCGAAGCTGGCCGTGCTGACGCTGGGTCTGCTGTTCGTGAGCACGGTCGGCCGGGCGGAGGTCGCGACCGTCGGCGAGGGCCAAGGCACCGTGCACATCCCCGTGAGCGGGGGCTTCCAGCAGCAGCGCGCGGCCATCCTGGCCTATCTGGGGAGCATCCCCGCGTCTCAATACGCTCCGATCCGCGTCTATAAGATGATCGACGGCCGCAACACCCTCGTGAACAAGGTCTCGTTCTCGCCCGCCGGCGCCGGCGCCCCGGCCCTGATGGCGGCCGCTTACCGCGGCGTCGCCGACCCGAACGTCGTGCTCATCGTCGTCGCCGCGCTCGAGCCCTCGGTCGCGCGGGAGTTGGCGCGCAACGTGACCCTGCTTAACGACGACCTATCGTCCTGGTTCCAGTACGGCGACCTCGTCGCCCGCGCCGCGGCGCACTTCACCGTCAAGGCCAGGACCCGCGCGCGGGTCAGAGCAACGTCCAGGTCGCCTACCGCGCCGGGACGCTCGCCGTGACGGGTTACGACTCGGCCGACCACAACAACCCCAACGGCTCGTCTTGCAAGAGCAGCCACGACTTCATGCGCTGCTCGGCGACGCGCCCGGCGACGCTGCCCTTCGCGACCGCGAGCCCGCAGAGCATCGAGGACGCGGTTCGGGCGTACCGGGGCGCGGGTTGCCCCGTCGTCATCGACTGCACCGAGATTCCGAGCGACGTCGAATCCGCGCAGTAGCGCTCAGGCCACGCGCGACGTTTCACCCGGCCGCGGCATCCGAGGGGGTGCCGCGGCCGGGTTTTTTCCCGGCGCGGTCAGCGCGCGGTCAGCGCGGCGTAGGCCGCGGCGACCAGGGCCTCGTCGCCCGCGTTTTTCTCGTCCTCGCTCCACGAGCGGCTCGCCTCGACGCGGCGGCGCAGGTCCGCCGCCGCGCCGGCGCCCAGGCGGGCCAGGAAGGCGTCGAGCGCGCGCGGGCGGCGCAGGGCCTTGGCGGCGTGGCCCGCGAGGATGGGGTGGGTGCCTTCCCAGATCTCGTTGACGACCGCGTCGTCGGCGAGGCGGTTGAGCGGCGAGAAGTCGTCTAAGATGCCGTGGCCGCCGATGAGCAGCTGCGCCTCGCGCACGACCCGCGACGACAAAGACGACAGCTCCACCTTGAGCATGGGCACCAACACGTCGGCGTCGGGCGCGTCCTCGGCGGCGGCCTTCATGCCGAGGAAAAACGCGGACAACGCGGCCTTGCGGTCGGCCCGCAGCCGCGCGAGCTTGGCCTTGGCGGCCGGGAACTCGCCTACCTTCCTTCCATAGGCCGTGCGCCAGGCGGCGAAGGCCTCGGCTTCGGCCAACGCGCGGCCCATGAAGCCGAGCGCGGCCGCCGCGACGTGGCGGCGCGACACCGACAACACGTCGGACACCAGGATGGCCAGGCCTTCGCGGGGCTTTCCGATCATCTCGGCGCGCGCGCCGTCGTATTCGACCTCGGCGGTGGCCTTGCCGCGCGTGCCGCCGATCTGTTTGAGGCGCAGGAGCTTATGCCCGTTGAGCAGGCCGTCGTGGCGGCGCCGCCGCACCAGAAACAGGGCCACCGTATCGGTCCCTTCCGGCTTGGCCGTGGTCAGCCACGCCTCGCCGGGGTTGGAGCAGAACCACTTAAGGCCGGTCAGCGACCAGGAGCCGTCCGGGTTCTTTTTGGCGACGGTCTCGTTGGCCGAGACGTTGGACCCGCCTTGTCGCTCGGTGACGAACTGCCCGCCGCACAGCGCCCAATCGGGGTCGTCGGAGCGCACGAGCGGCAGCAGGACCGACTTCTGCTCCGCGGTGCCGCGCGCGGCGAGCAGGCGCTCCAGGCCGTCGGTCATCGCGTACGGGCAGCCGATGCCGCCTTCGCCCGCGCTGTTGGCGAGCACGGCCAACGCCATGCGTTCGACCAGGGGCAGTTCGCCGCGGCCGAAGGCGGCTGCGGCCAGCAGCCGACGCGCCTCGACCTGCTCGGGGCAGTAGGCGACGACGGCCGCGCGCGTCCCGCCGACCGCGCCGTCCACGAGCTTCGGCAGGTTGCCCGGCAGGTGCGCGCGCTCGATGAGCGCGCCGAGGCGACCGCCCACGAGCGCGCCGAACTCCGAGAGCCGTTTTCGCGCCGCGGCGCGGTCCGGCTCGGGCATGGCCGCCAGCGCGGCGGATTTCAGGTCCGCGTCGTCGTCCCAGAAGTTGCGCGGTCCGATGCCGGGGTAGCCTGGCAGGGCCGGTTCGCTCATGAGCGCAGGATAGGAAATAGGCGGGCGACGATTATAGGCCTTCGCCGCTCGTCTCGCAGGACCGGCTCACAGCTCCCACGGGTACTGGAAAAACACGCTGGGCTGCCAGCCCTCGTCGCCTTTGCCGAGGTCCAGGCGGTACACGATGCCCGACGCCGTGACGATGCGCAGCCCCGTCCCGGCCGCGTGGCGCACCTTGCGCCACAGCTGGCCGCGGCTGTCGGCGACGGTCCCCGCCTCGTAGAAGAAGGCCACCTGGACCGCGGTGCGGATGTCCCTCACCAGGTACACGTCGAAGGGCTTCACCTCGTCGGTGAGGTTCCAGCGCAGCTCGGTGCCGGCCAGCTCCGCGTGGGCGCCGCGGAAGCGCCCCTCGGGGTAGGCGCGCAGGCGGTTGAAGCCGCCGAGCATGGTGGCGGTGCCGTAGGCGTTCTGGGCCGCGAGGGTGTCGATGTAGCGGCGGCACTGCGCCTGTCGGGCGGGGTCGGGCACGGCCGCGCAGTCCATCCCGGCGTCGCGCTGGAGCGCGGCCGGGTCGGTCTCGCCTTTGGCCAGCACGAACGCGTCGGAGCGCAGCAGGTGGAAGACCCAGGCGCTGCGTTTGCCCACGGGCGCGTAGGCGGTCAGGGCCCAGTCCACCTGGTAATACTCGGGGCCGTTGCCCTGGCGGTTGGAGCGCCACAAGCTGGGCTCGACGCGCAGGCCGCGGCGCGGGTCCATGGCGTCGTCGGTGAGGTCGGCGCGCGCGCCGAGGATGATGCGGGAGATCTCGTAGGCGCGCGGCGCGTTGGCGGGGGTGATGACGGCCCCGTTGCGGTCGCGCAGGTTCGCGAGCTTCGCGCGGCCCGTGTACCACCCGCCGTAGGCCTCGAAGCGGCGCTCGTCGGCCGTGGCGGTGACGCGCGAGCCGCCGAACCACATGTCGTCGAACTCGACGAGGGTGTACTCGTCTTGCCCCGCGTCCATGCCGCGGAAGGAGAAGCTCTGGAAGGACGCCCGGCTGAGGCGGGCGAAGCCCGCGTCGAGCACGAGCCGGCGCGGCAGGAGGTGGACCTGGTCCACGGACACGGCCTGGCCGTCGGCGTCGCCCAGGAAGAAGGTCCCCGCCAGGTCGGCGTGCGTCCCGCGCACGTTGGTCAGCGCGCCCAGCACGCCGTAGCCCCAGCCGATGCCCGCGAGGTGGTACGCGTAGGGCGTGAGCACGTGGCCCGGCTCGGCCAGGAACTGGTCGCGGCGGCGCTCGGGCAGGGAAAACGCCCCGGCGCGCACGCCGAGGAGCAGGGTGGTGAGGACGAGGATGTAGCGCCGCATGGGGCGGCTCCGTAGCCTTCCCTCAGTAGAGCAACGTTACGGCCGTGGCGAGGTCAGGCGGGCGCGTGCCAATGCGTTTCGAGCAAGGTGTGAAACGAGCGTTCATAACGCGCCGGGCGCGGCGAAGGGCGGCTTCTGGTGCGCCATGCTCACCCGGCGGCGGGTCTTACGCACCTGCCGGCCGAGGCCGTTTCCGGGCATCCTCTGAGCAGACGCCGGACGGCGTCGAGGGGGGATTATGAAAAACAAGATGATGACGGGGGCGGCGCTGGCGCTGGGCCTGCTGGCGATGGGCGCGGCGCCCGCGATGGCCGATGGCATGCAGTCCGGAACGAGCGTTACGGGCGATTTCAACGGCGACGGCGCTCAAGATAGCGCCCGGGTGGTGGTGGAAGGCGGCTCGTCTCGCGTGGTCATCTCTATCAGCGGCGTGGGTGAAATTCGCAGCGCGATTCTTTCTTCGCCGTCCTCGACGAGGCAGGTGAGCCTGACGCGTAATACGATCCCGGGCAGGCCTTCCGAGCTGTGGCTGCAGTTCGGGACGTCGGGCACGCTCGGCTCGAGCTCGGCATCGGTGGAAGTGGCGGGCTCGATGGCGGTAATCGCGGCCTACGGCGTCGTCCTGGACGAGGAGTTCGAAGACGGCGACTGCGAGATTGACTATCGCGCCGGCGTGGCCGTGTTGGGGACCCAGTTCCTGCAGAACGTGCCCCGCGGCGCGGCGGACATCCGCACCTGGGACGTCGCGGCGGCGGAGCGCATCTGCCGCTGACCTGACGTCAGGGCGCGGGGGCGTCCCAATACGCCTTGAACAGGCGCTCGAGCCAGGCCATGGTGTTCTTGTCGATGGCCGACTTGGTGAAGGTGGCGAAGCAGTCGAGGTTGATGACGGCGTTGACCGAGGCGTCTTTGACGCACAACGGGCGCAGGCGGTCGGCGATGCTGGCGTTGACCTTGCCGATGGAGGCGAAGATGGACGCGAGGCCTTCCAGCGTCCAGTCCGGCTTGCCGCCCTTCTTGGCGACGAAGAACTGGCCGAGCAGGTACATGGACATGGAGCGGTACAACGTTTCCTGGAGGCTGGGGAAGGGCAGGTGGGTGAACACCATGGGGCGCAGCTTGTCGAGCACGGGGCAGCCGCTGGTGGCCATCACCAGGCCGAAAAGGCCGCTGACGCCGATCTGCATCGGGGCCGTCTTGGTATAGACGCGTCCGGGCGCCTCGACCGTGATGTCGGCCTGGTCGTAGGACACGCTGTCCTTGAAGGACTCCACCAGCGGGGCGATGCGCACGGCCACGGGGCAGTGGGGGGAGGTCTCCTTCTTAAGGGGGCAGGCCTGGCACTGCTGATGCTCCAGGCGCGTCCACTCGGGCGGCGGGCCCGGGGGCGCGACGCACTCCAAGGTCTGCGGGTCGAGCTTGACCGAGAACTCCTTGGGAGGCAGGTCCTTCTGGACGAAGCGGTAGCGCAGTTCCACGAAGGGCATCGTAGCACCTTGCGGGGGCGTTCGGCCATGCGCTACAATCGGCTCATGAACCTCATTCCCCAAGTCATCGAGCGCGCCACGCAGGGCTCCGTCATCGGCTACGACATCTACTCGCGGCTGCTGAAGGACCGCATCATCTTCGTCGGCGGTTATGAAGGCGAGTTCACCACGGATTCGGCGAACACCCTCATCGCCCAGCTCCTCTATCTCGACAGCGACGACAACACCAAGGACATCAACCTCTACATCAACAGCCCCGGCGGCATGGTCACGGCCGGCCTGGCGGTTTATGACACGATGCAGTTCATCAAGTCGCCCATCACCACCATCTGCATGGGCATGGCGATGAGCTTCGGCGCGGTCATCCTCGCGGCCGGCTCGAAGGGCAAACGTTTCGCGCTGCCCCAGTCGCGCATCATGATCCACCAGCCGCTCGTGGGCGGCATCTCCGGCCAGGCCACCGACATCCTGGTCGAGGCCAAGGAGATGGCCCACACGCGCAAGACGCTCGAGGAGATCATGGCCAAACACACCGGCCAGGCCTTCGAGAAGATCAACCGCGACATGGAGCGCAACAACTACATGTCCGCCGAAGAAGCCAAGACCTACGGCATCATCGACGAGGTCATCTACGGCGGCAAACTCGCCGCCCTGGGCTCCATCCCGGCCGGCGCGACGAAGCGTTAAGACCTCCGTCTAAAAACAAGCGGCCCGGCTCGAAAGAGCCGGGCCGCTGCTTTTTGCGCCGACGTCAGGCGGTTTTAGGCGGGAACAAGGTCGCTTTGGCGACGCACACCATGGTCCCGAGCAGGCCCAGCAGGCACAGGCCCGCGCCCGGGATGGCCATGAAGGACAACGACTCCTTGGCCAAACCCGTGCTGCCCATGCCGGGGGCCTTCAGGCCCGCGACGAGCCAGAACGTCGAATAGAGCAGGCCGCCCGCGCCGAAGGCCAGCGCGCTCGCCTTCTCGAGCGGGCGCGGCGGGCACAGCAGGATGAGCGCCAGGATGGCGACGGCCGCGGCCGTGCCGATGGCTCCGCCGTGCAGGTGCGCGCGCTGCAGGTATTCCCAGGATTTCTTGACCACCGCGTCTTTGGCCGCGACATCTCCTTTATATACCGTGTCGAGCACGGCGGTTCCGGAGGTCTCGAGGCGTTTCTTGATGGGCGCTTCCACGGCGCCGAAGGCGCCGCCGAGCGCGAAGCCGAACAGGATGGTCGTAAAGGCGAGCAGCAGGCCCGCGGCGAGCGGGCGGGCGACGGCGTGGGGGGCGGTGGTCATGGCGTTTCTCCTTGCAACGAAGCGGCCGACGTGTCGTAGCCGTCCTTCTTCCACCATTCGAGGCCGCCGATGAGCTCTTTGACGCGAAAGCCCAGCTCGAGCAGCTTGATGGCGCCTTTCGTGGACGCGTTGCAGCCGATGCCGTCGCAATACGTCACGACGAGAGCCGTCTTGTCCAGGCCGGCGGCGCTTTCGCGCGTCATGGCCCGGTGGGGCAGGTTGACCGCGCCGGGGATGTGCTCCCTTGCGAAGGCTTCGGTCGAACGCGCGTCCACGACGACGACCTTTTCGCCCTTGTCGAGGGCGGCCTTCAGGTCCGAGGGGTCGATTTCGTAGTCGAGCTTGCTGCGGTGGTAACGCAATTGTTCTTCCATGCGGTCCTAAAATACCAAACGCGGGGCCTAAGGGTTCACGCCCAAAGTCCCAATAGTTAGTGGGCCGAATGCTCCGGCCGCGGGGCACTTTGGGCCCAGGGAGACGGCGCGGGCGAGGCGGTAGAATCGCCTATCCACTCTGGAGGATCACCGCTCATGAAGATCATCGCTTCGACGCTGGCTATTCTGACGGGGCTTTCCGCCCCGGGGCTCGCGTCGTACGCCGCCGCCGGAAACATCATCGCGCCTCGCGCGACCGGCGTGAGTATGCCCGTCGCGGGCGCGGGCGCCGTCGCCCGGCCCATCACTCTCGGCGGCACGACGTCCCTCCAGCTTTCGCCGCTCGGCGCCACGCGCCTGGCGCCGGCGCCCGGCCTGACGTTGCTCGCCCCGGCCGCCGCGCGCAGCCCCGACCTGCTCGACGCCGCGCCGGCCGCGCCGCGCGCCGCGGCCGCGCCCGTGCGCCTGACGCCCGTCGCCGCCGCCGCTCCCGCCGGCGCGCCCGCCGCCCTCGCCTCGGGACAGGCCCTGCAGACCGAGCTCACCGGCGAAGGCCGCACCACCTCCGATAACGGCGCGTCGCTCGAGCGCTTTTTCGTGCAGCCGGTGTGTGCGCCCACGCGCGCGGAATTCCGCACGTCCCCGGCGCCGTGCCCGGCGCCGACGGCGCGCCCCGCCAGGACCTCCAGCCCGCGTCCGGCCGCACCGAAGCCGACGCCGCGCGCGTGCCCGTCTCGCCCGAGACCGACCCCGAGAAGTTCGCGCCGCGCTCGTCTCGCGTCGGCGTCGGCCCGGCCAAGTTCGTGTACTGGAACGCGCTCTACACCATCGCGCAGTGGTTCAACCTCAAGCTCGCCAAGGACCCGAACCGCCGCGTGTCCTGGGACAAGTGGCCGACCAAGCTCGGCCTGATCTACCTCATCGGCAAGATCCGCTTCGTGCGCTCGGGCACCATCACCGACCCCTACGACTACGCCTCCAACGACATCAAGCCCGCCGGCGTCGAGCCCGAGGCCGCCAAGAAAGGCTACACCGCCGACGGCAGCTGGGTCTCCGACCGCGAGAACCCGCGCATGGGCGCCGAGCACACCCGCTTCGGCTCCAACATCCCGCCCAAAAAGGTCCGCCCCGACGTCGAGAACATGACGCCTTCGGCGCGCGAGGTCGGCAAGCTCAAGTGGCGCCAGCTCGACGCCAACGGCAAAGCCATCGTCAAACCCGCCGGCATCCTCAACAACCTGGCCGGCGGCTGGATCCAGTTCCAGTTCCACAACTTCGGGGGCAACACCAAGCGCGACCCCATCACCGAGAACCCGCACAAGCTCGCCCGCGGCCCCGGCGACAACTGGCCCGAGAAGGAAGCCACCGTCGATCGCACGTCCAAGGACCCGACGCGCGTGACCGACAACGGCCGCCCGACGGTCATGAACGAGCGCACCCAGGCCTGGATCCAGGCGCAGATCTACGGCACCAACGAGGCCGAGCAGAACCCGCTGCGCGCGTTCAAAGACGGCCTGATGCTCCTCGATGAGAAGGGCCACCTGCCGCCCGACCCCAAGAAGGCCGGCATCGACCTGTCCGGCTTCACCAACAACTACAACCCCCTGCTCTCCTTCCTGCACTGGGCGTTCGTGGTCAACCACAACAACATCGCCGCGCACATCCGCACGTTCAACCCGGATTGGAGCGACGAGGACGTCTTCCAGTACGCCCGCAAGATCAACGTCGCCAACATCAACCTCATCCACACCGTCGAGTGGACCGAGGACCTGCTCCAGCACCAGACCCTGCAGGAGGGCATGCACGCCGAGTTCTACGGCCTGTTCGGCCCGAAGGTCAAGGCGTGGCTGATGCGCTTCTCCTACCGCCACCCGTGGTTCGCCAAGCTCATCAAACCCGTCTCCAACAACGACGTCATCTGGGGCATGCCCGGCTCGAAGTGGGAGCACCACGACGGCCCGTTCCAGGTGCCGAAGCACTTCCGCATGGTCTATCGCCTGCACGAGATGATTCTCGACGAGCAGGAGTTCATCCAGCCCGGCACCGACCGCACGCTCGACCGCGTGCAGCTCATCGACTTCGTGCACGGCAACACGCGCCCCATCGTCGAGAAGTTCGGCTACGACGTGCTGGCGTACTCCTTCGCCAAGAAGTCGGCCGGCGCGCTGAGCCTGCACAACTTCCCGCGCGCGTTGTCCCAGTTCCAGAACCAGCAGAACGGCCAGCTCACCGACCTCGCCGAGCTCGACATCTTCCGCGAGCGCACCGACGGCACCGGCACCTACAACGAGTTCCGCCGCTCCGTGGGCGAGCCGCCCGTGACCTCCTTCCTCGAGCTGACCGGCGGCGACGCCGAGCTGGCCCGCGAGATCGAGATCAAATACGAGGGCGACATCAACAAGGTCGATGCCGGCATCGGCATCTTGGCCGAGCCCAAACCCGCCGGCTTCGCGCTCGGCTTCACGCAGTTCTACCAGTTCGTGCTCAACGCGCCCCGCCGCGTGAAGAGCAACCGCCACCTCACCGAATACTTCACGCACAAGGACTACACGTTCGAAGGCATGGAGTGGGTCCTGCACTCCAACGGCATGGGCGGCGTCATCGCGCGCGCCATGAAGGGCCTGCCGCACGGCGCCGAGGTGGTCAAGGCCATGGAGGGCGTGACGCGCTGGTTCGCCCCGTGGCCCGAGACCGAGACCTTCCCCGTGCGCCTGCTCGACCAGGCCCAGGCCGACTCCGGCCGCATCCTGAAAGCGACGCTCAAGCTGCTCGGCATGGGCACGTTCACGGCCTTCGCGGCGTGGGCGGGCGTGGCCGTCTCCGCGTTCACCGTGGTGCCCGTCGCCATGGTCGCGCTGGGCCTGCCGGTCCTCCTCTACTACAAACGCATGCTGGCCTGGCGCTTCATGCAGAAGGCGTGGCAGAGCGCCTACACCGACCGCCGCCGCTCGATGTTCCCGACGTTGTTCCTGGGCGAGAAGTGGGCGCGCCATTCCGTGACGCTGGGCCGCGTCGGCGCCAAGGCCGCGCTGCTCGTCAGCGGCTACGCGGCGTGGACGTTGTTCGCGACCAACCCGGTCGTGGCGGTTTTCTCGGGCGTTACCGCGCTGATGGCGCTGGGCGTGCTCAAGCAGACCGCCGTGTACGAGCGGAACATGCGCATCCTCAAGATCGCCTTGCAGAACCGCCTGCGCGAGGGCTACCCGACGGCCACCGTCGAAAGCGCCGGCCTGGGGGCCGCCAAATCCGACCTCGAGCGGCGCTACTGGTTCCTCGTCCCGTCCGGCGCCAAGCAGCCGGTGGCGACGATCTTCCACAGCTACCGCGTGCTCCACGAGCACGGCCTGGGCCGCGTCGCGGCCTTCAAGACCGCGCTCCTGTCGCACCTGATCTTCGGCCCGCGCACGCAGCGCGGGATGGGGCTCAAGGCGCGCTGGCAGGCGGGCATCCTGTTCAAGCCGTTCGCCATCTACGTGCCCAACATGGTGCAGGCGCAGGGCACCTCGAGCACGGGCGTCTATGCGCACATCGGCAACGATAAGGGCCTCACGCCCGGCGACGTCGATGAGCGCGAGTTCGACCTGATGTTCGCCCGTTACGCCCCGGGCCGCGACTACATGACGGCCTACGACTTCGCGCGCATGCGCGAGGGCAACCGCGCCCGCGCGGCGGCCGAAGGCGTGGGCGGGCCCGTGTCGCGGTTGGTCGGCGAGTTCGCCGTCAAGAAGCGCACGGACCAGCTGCTGGAGCTCTACGCCGACGTCATCGCCAACGAGGACAAGACCTTGGTCCCCGCCATCAGCCGCTCCATGATGCTGCGCGTCTATAAGGGAACGGCGCAGGCCGACATCGCCGCCGAGCGCGCGCTCGACGGCGTGCACCCCGACCTGCGGGCCGCCAAGCCGGTGGACCCCAACGCCAAACCCACGCTCAAGCAGAAGGCGCGGGCGGACCTGGGCAAACTCGGCGCGGCGGTCAAGACGCTGGCCGGCAGCCTCGTGCTGCCGTACACGCCTTCCCGCCTCATGACGAACCTGCGCGCGTTCGGGCGCTTCTTCGCGGACGTCTGGCGCGTGGGCTGGATCGCCATCGCGGCGGTGTTCACGTATTACCTCGTGCGCGACTCCATCCTCTACCTCCTCATCCCCTACCTTCTCTTCAAGGGCATCATCGGATAAACCACATGAACAAGAAACTCCCGCTCGTCGCCCTGCTCGCCGTCTCGCTGCTCGCGTCCGCCGCGTCGGCCGCCATCCCGGAAGGCTCCTTCCGCGGGACCACGCCGCAGCTACGGGGGGGCGACATCATGGCCCTGCTCGTGCGCCGCGACGCCGGCGACGCCACCAAGGGCTACGCGGTGCTCTCCGAATACACGCGCGTGCCCTTCATCCCCGGGCCCGAGCGCCTCGAGATCGCGCGCTGGGTGCCCCGCATGTACGTCTTCCGCGTCGAGGAGACGGCCGCCGGGCGCTTCGCGTTTAAGCCGCTGCGCGTGTCGGCCTCCGGCGGGCTCGAGACGGACCCGGGCTACACGAACTTCGGGCAGCTCTCCTTGCCCCGCAACGGCCGCATGGACGGCGCCACGCTCACGCGTTACGACAAAGGCTCGATGATGATCGCCGAGACGGTCACCTTCGACGGCCGCGTCAGCTCCACCTGGGAGCCCTACGTCGCGGGCGATTTCTTCGGCTCGCACGACGCCACGGGCGGGGACTACTTCCACAACGCGGTCAACGCCGTGCTCGGCGCCGACCGCGTCGCCACGTTCTCTCAGCCCGCCATCGAGGGGCGCTTCCAGATGACCGAGACGGTCCCGTTCATCTGGACGCTCGCGCCGCTGGGCGCGGTCAAGGGCGCGAACCTGGTCACGACGCGCATCGGCGTGTTCATCGACATCGTGAACTGGAAGCCGTTTTTCACCACCAACGAGCTGCTGCTGGTCAATCCGGACGACGCTCGCGACGTGGGCTTCTACTACCAGCGGCATTAGAACGCTTCCATAAGCCCAGGAAGGCCTCGGCGCTGCGGTCGGCGGGAATCCCCGCCGACCGCAGTTCTTTCAGCGCCAGGCCGTAACCCGAGGAGTCGGGCACGCCTTCGATGCGCGTGATGGTGCCGTTGAAATCGGTGCCGAGCGCGACGGCTTCGGGCCCGGCGTGTTCGGCGAGGGCCCGGGCGTGCCTCAGGAACGCCGCCATGTCCTCGCCGACGTAGTTGGCGGCCACGGTCACGCCCACCATGCCGCGGCTGCGTTTGACCTCTTGGAGAAGGGCGGGGGGATGGCCCGCTCGCAAGGCGTCAGCTCGCGGGCCGCCTGGTGGGTGAACAGCAGGGGCAACGCCGGATGGCGCGCGGCCAGGTCCATGACGGTTTTATCCGACGAATGCGTGAGGTCGAGCAGGAGGCCCTTGGCCACGGCGTAGTCGGCCAACGTTTCGCCGGCCTTGGACAGGCCTTTGCGGCCGCGGCGGCCGTCGTCTTTGCCGCCGGGCACGCAGCTGGCCTTGGGCCAATAATCCACGTCCGCGGTGCCGCCCCAGGCCGTGTCCTTGAAGTGGGTGATGGTGAGCATCCGCAGGCCCGCGTCCCACAGGCGGTCGAGCTTGGCCGTCGTGTCGGCCCCGCCCGCGCCTTCGGCCGATATCATGACGCCCAGGCGCCACTCCGGGGCCTTGAGGACGGCCTCCAGGTCCTCGGGCGAGCGCACGATGGTCACGCGGGGGTCCTGCGCCGCCCACGCCTTTAGGGCGTCAATCTGCTTGAGCAGGCTGCGCTGGTAGCCGCCGCGCAGGTGGGAGACGACGGCGGGCGCGTACAACGCGGCCGCCACCAGGCGCACGTCGGCGGCCTCCAGGTCCTTCACGCTGACCTGGTTCTGGAAGCGGGCTTTGCGGTCCGTCACGCCGGCGGGCGCGGGGCCGGGGCGTCCTTTGAACAGAAAGGGCACGGGCACGGATTGGTCCATCAGCAGGTGCACGTGCAGGTCGGCCGCCGCGGCGCGGGCCGTTGCGGGCGCCCACAGGAGGAGCGCCGCGAGCAGAAGCCGGTTCATGGCCCTATCCTATAAGTTCGGGGCCCGGCGCGGCACGAACGGGCCTTGAAATCGCACGGGCCCCGGCTACACTACCGGGCATGCGCGCGTTCCTGCTGCTGTTCCTGGCTCTGCCGGCCGCGGCCGCGGACCGCGTCGTCGTCATCACGGACTCGCACGGCGTCGGCACCTTCGGCGCGGGCATCGAGAGCTGGCTCGAGAGGCGCGCGGGCACGACCTACGACTTCTTCGCCAGCGGCGCGTCCGCGCCGCGGCAATGGGTCTCCTCGCGTTTTACGACGACCTGCGGCTATCACCGCCGGTCCGGCGAGCCGGCCAAGGCGCGGAAGTGTTATCCGGAAAAGACGCCGTATTTACGCGAGCTCTGGAGCGACCAAGGCCCGCGCGCGTCCGGCGAGCGGCGCGTCACCATCATCGCGCACGGCACGAACTATCCGCTGTCGGGCGCCGCCGCCGAGGTCGCGGTGACGAAGAGGCTGATTTTGGACGCGTTCGCCGCCAGCGGCGCCTGCGTGTGGGTCGGGCCGCCCAACATGTCGAAAAGCCCCGGCTACGACGCGCAGGCCGTCGCGGATAAATACGCCATCATCCAGGACGCCATCGAGTCGGTCGCCGTGGAGACGGGCAACCGCTGCCGCCTGATCGACAGCCGCCCGCTGTCGCAGTATCCCCGCAAGGGCGGCGACGGCATCCACTACCACTGGCTGAAGAACCCCGACGCGGACAGCCTGGCGCAGGGGCCGAGGTGGGCCGAGCGGGTCGCGGCGGAGCTGGCGCTAATCTTGAAGTAACGCAGACGCTCTGCCGCCGCCGCTTCAGCTGCGCTCAGCCCTGCTTCTTCTCGTTCTTCCGCGCGTCCCGAGAGTCGGCGAAGTTTATGGCGGCGGCGGCGAGCGCGCCCACGCCGAAGGCGATGAGGAAAGCTTCCAGCGTCTCGCCGCTGCTCTGGCCGATATCGGATAGGGCGAGGGTGGTGAGGACTATCGCGCCAACTGAGAGGGCAACACCGATACCGGCTTGAGTCCAGCGTTCAC
Source organism: uncultured Elusimicrobia bacterium (assembly GCA_965283875.1). Taxonomy (GTDB): domain Bacteria; phylum Elusimicrobiota; class Elusimicrobia; order UBA1565; family UBA9628; genus GWA2-66-18. The sequence goes on from CBDIQC010000001.1 coordinate 2,539,297, forward strand.
GCTCATCGGCCTGGAGATACGCCCTAATGAAGAACACGACGGAGACCCCCGCGCACAGGCCTGCAGGAAGGATGAAGATTCCCGACATCTCATTCGACGTCGGGTATCGCGTCGCCCCGGCCGGCGTCGCAAGGAGGGGAAGCAGGGCCGCGGGAGACCTGAAGTTTGAGATATCGATCCGTTCGATTTTCATCGGCGGTCCTCTCGTCGAAAGTCTGTGCCGCTAACGCCGAGGATGAGCGGCGGCCGCTTGCCGCGAGTCCACCCACATGAGGCGGCCGGCCGCTCTACCCAATGGTTAGGCTCCGACTGACCCGAACTATTGTCCAAAGTGTGTTTGCAAATCATCCAACAGCCACTTTACCCAAGACTTGTATTCCTGGCTGTATCTATTTCCCGCCGCCCATTTTTCAAAAACCGTTTTCATGGTAACGCTATAAACGCGAGTCGATACAAACTTCAAATCCCTGTCTGAGACTTGGAAATTTGGCGGGATGAAGCCGTTATCGTAGCTTGAGCCCAAGGCAGTTATCTCTATTTCGACTTTGAAGAACTGTGGTTTCACTAAAAATATTCTTCGCGTCTCAATTTGAGTCTGCGTTTGAGGAGAATGCTGCGTGTAAACGCGTGTTCCCGGCGGGAAGAACCAGCCATTCGAAGGATACTCTAGCCGCTCAAAAAAGCGATTGTCTGTTATCCCTTTAACAAAATCGCTGCTCGGGATCCGAACTGATTCGGACAATTTGAAGGAGTTGTCGACAGTCGCCAAAAAGATGCCCGGCCCTTTTCCTCCCCACATCTTGCTAACGCCGCGTCCTTGTGCACCCCGCGACTGAATCCGGTTGAGAAGTGCATACTCGAGTAACTCTAAGTAGTACGAATCTCTATCCTTATCATTAGATTGCGGCGGATCGGCGGCAAGTTTTCCGGGCTGATATTGGCGATGAGCCAGAGAGCTTAGGTCCATTTGCCGAACATTCTCGCGGGGTTCACGCGCGACTACAAAGTAAGGGAGATTGTTCCGAGAATCAACGACTATGGGTGCTGCGAATGCGCGTTGATCCCGACTTTCTCGAAGTGTCCCGGCTACAGCAACTACCAGTGTGCAAGTTCCACCCAGCAGGACAGACATAAAGGTGCGCATTTGGGACTTCTCGGGGCCACCCAATGAAAGCAGGAGGACCGTGACCACCCAGCCCAACAATACCGATGCTACGCTTCCCCACAGTTTTTCGTCGAAATTCAGAAAGGTCAGATAGACCAAGCCAAGAATAAAGAAAATGAGCACGAGCGGTTGAAGGATTGCTCTCAACTGGCTGTTTCGTGTTTCTTTAGTCATTTGCCTAGGGGGAGTCTAACGCGGAGGGTGTGCGGCGGCGGCTATATGGATTTCCTCACTGGGCCGCCGGCCGCACGACCCAATGTTAGACGCCGCCATCGGTGCCCGCGCATTCATTTCGTTCCAGTTAGCCTTCTATTCCTATGCTTGTTTCCCGGATTATTCAAATCCTTCAGGGGGTAAATAGAATTGCAGCCCGGACCACGAAGATCCAGATGTGCTTCAAACTCGGCTAACGCCTCGTCGTCCAATCCGAGAGCTTCAAGTGATAGAGAAAGCCGGTAATGCGAATCGGCAACTAAGCCCCTGGCACGAGCCAGGCTTTCGCCACAAGCATCAGCAGCAATCCTCTTTACGCCCCTTCGAATGAGCGCGCGATATATATCAGCGGCTTCCTTGTGGCTCTCTAGCATCTGCAGGGCGCCCGCCATATCCCAGAGCACGAGTGGGCAGTTCGGAGCAAGTGCCCGGGCGCGTTCTGAATATAGCAGTGCTTCTGAGTAGTCACGGCTCTCGTAGTAGGTTAGCCCGAGCCGCGTGAGCAACCAGTGGCTTTCAGGCTCAGCAGCCAGTGCTGCATGTATGGCCTCCCGTGCAGGAAGCCACTTTTCAGCGCGTATCAGCTGCTCAATTTTGTCGAGTGCCACAAATTTCTAAGGGCGTCTAACGCAGACGATCTGCTGCCGCCGCTATCCTAAGTCCATCCCCATCCGAGGCGGCGGTCAGCAGAATCGAATGGTTATGCGCAGACGGCATCACTCGTAGTGTGTCCAAAGCCGGATGACTTTCACCGTTTTGATTTCCGGTAAAACCTGATAGACCAACCGGTGCTGGATGTTAATGCGCCGGGAATAGGCGCCCGCGAGATCCCCGACCAGTTTCTCGTATGGAGGCGGATTCTGAAACGGGTTCTTCCGCAAGACTTCCAGCAGTGCTTCCGCCTTCGGTCTTAGTCCCGCCGAGGACAGCTTTTTTGCGTCCTTTTGGGCCTGCTTAGTAAAGACGAGGTCCCAGCTCACCAAGCGAGCTTTTTGGACAGCTTGCTGACCGGCGCCTTGAGGCCGGCGCGAATAGACTCACGCATCCCAGGGATGGAGAGGAGGTGCAGGGTCTCCTGAATTGCGCGCCAATCATCTTCGGAGATGAGAACAGCGCTCGAGCGCTTCCCAGTGATTTGAACGGGTTCATGCGAAGAAGCCGTTTGATCGAGGAGCTTGTAGAGCTTGGCTCTGGCAGTGCTGGCGGTTAGAGTGGTCATTTTGGGTCTCCACTAGAAGCGTACCGGAAGTCGTACGCTTTGTCAAGGGCCCCAGGTTGGCGCATAACGCCACGCTCTGCGGCGCGCGCTATCAAGATATTCCTCACTAGGCGCGCGGCCGCAGAAGCGCCTAGTTATGCGTCTAGTTTCTTTCAACCTTGTAATCCGTGTTGGCCGTGAGAAACCAGTTTAAAAATGGCTTTTCATCGTCGGGAGTGCTTGGAAGGTGCTGCACTCTCCAGCTCAGTGCAGATGTGCGATTAAACTTGCTTAGGACAACTTTTCGGAGTTGATCCTTCGTCGGTCCCCCGAACGAAGCAAAAAGCGATTTGGCCGTTGCTGGGCCCTGGCGAAACGCTTCAGCGAGCTGTTTGTATGCCAACTCAGTAGCAAGGACTGCAACGGCACTCTGCGAATTGCCCGCAATAGGGGGCTGTGCCACAGGTTTTTGGAATTGAGACGAGCGCGCATCTTGGTACTTAACGAGGGTTCCAGTGACCTTGGTTTCAATCGACGTGTAGAGGGCGAAGCCGCAATGTGGAACACAAAACAGCTTACGATCAACAAAGACATTCGCAAGAGTGTCTCCATCGCCTTTGCTGCGCGCATCTTCAAGTGCCGCAAGCAAGGAATCATCACCGAATGGGCCAAAGGCTAAAAAGTATGAGGCCTCAGAGCGGCCAGAAACTACTTTAACCGGCACTTCGCCCTGATTGCCGATACTGGTGCTTGAGACAGCGGCGGGCATGTAGTAAGTGCAGCCTGAAGCGTATGCCACGCTAAGCGCTATCGCACAAATTGCGAGGTGCTTCCAGAGGTGCTTAACGCTTCTCATTTAGTTCTCCAAGGACGCATAACGCCTGGCTGAACGGCGGCGGCTACCCGCTATCCAGCCAATTTGAAGCCGCCGGCCGTTCAAGCCGATGTTATGCGGAACCACTAGTCTCTAGTAAAGGTGCTGCTTTTGTAGTCAATCGTATAGTGAATCTGTCCCACGATGCCTTCGATTTCCGCCCAAGCGTCACCGCCGTATGCATTTGATGGGCGAACCCACACAGTTATTCCTTTCCAGGAGTTTAACACTCGTATGCTTGTGTGATATTGAAAGCGTCCATTCGCGGCACTTAGATATTTCATGGTCGCGGGAACCTGATTCTTCGCGACCAAGAGAGCAACCATCTTGTCGGCCCTGTCTCGGTCGCTTTCAAGTGAGAAAATGTGGGACATCCCAGAATGTCCGGACTTTGCCTCAAGATGGTAAGCGACCGTGTATGCAACGGCTGCAGTTAACATAGTTAGGACCAGAATCGGTGCTACGGATTCAGAATCCAGCTTGATCGGTTTAGATAAATAGGAGTGCCCAGGTGCCGAATCAGTAGGCTCATTTGGAAGGGTGACGGCGACCGACATGGAATGAGCTGGCAAGTCGGAGTCGAGCGCGAGGCCGCAATCCGGGCACTCCAGTTCCTTTCCCGCCAAGGATGCCTGACAGCCCGGGCATTCGTCTTGATTGGGCTTCGGTGCTCTCGTCGGCGCTCCTTTGGTGGGTGCATGTAGCCACTCTCGACAGTACCGGCACTTCTTTGCGCCATCTTGAATTAATTCGTCGCAGTGGGGGCATTTCATGCGGAGTCCACCTCTAGGGGTTCTCCAGTTTGCCGCTTTGACAAAGGGTTTGGAATGACAGCAGTCCGTGCCCTGTTATTGATTTCATCAAGACCTTGCGCTCAGGAAAGCGCAGAGCAATTCCATTCTCCAAAAGAACATCATAATGAGCCCCGCCAGATGCACTGCCAGAGTAATCCAGAATTTTCCCTGCCAACAAATGGCCTTTGTGGCAAACCCATACGGCCGTTCCGTTTTTGATGCTCATGGCCAGTTCAGAATAGTCTCAGTTTCCGCATAACGCCAGGCTGAACGGCGGCGGCTACCCGCTATCCATCCATTTTGAGGCCGCCGTCCGTTCAAGCCGATGTTAGGCCACCTCATCAAAACCTTGGCATCTTCTTCTGCTGAGATATCACACCGTCCCTGAGATGATTAAAGTTCATAATGAAGTAGTGACCGTTGGTCCAATAAAAGCGCTTCCCATAAGAGCCGCGTTTAAAACTAATGCTAAACGCGCCCCAGTCTGCCGCTCCACGATCTAACTCGATAACCCACACATTAGGTTCATCAGAACGGACAGGCACGGCCTTATCCAAGATGTCCCTACCGTCTAATTCGACAGCTAATACTTCAGATCCAGTGTAACCAACCAGATAAAGCTTTGGTGAATCTGCGGTGTGATTTCCTTTGGCCGAGGTGCTTGAATTGTCTTTGCATGCACACAGGATTCCCAGAGTCACTAAGCAGACTTTCCGCCAATTTATCATGGTTGGCCTAACGCCGAGGCTCAGCCGCCGCGCCTATTGGGATTCCACCGGCGTGAGGGCGCGGACGGCTGTAGCCATTGGTTAGCCGCCGAACAGCAGGCATGCTTACCGGAGTTGGACGACCAAATCACTCTTAAGCGCGCTGGCGATTTTCGAAAGAGTCTCCAGCGTCAAATTCTGATCGGCCCGCTCAATTCGTGAAATGACGGATTGGGTTGTTCCGATGGCTTTAGCCAGCTGGCCTTGGGTCAGCTTTGCCTTTTGGCGCGCCTTAGCAATCTGGATGGCCATGCGAACCTCGATGTCGGCCTTCTCATACGCGGAGGCCCACTTCGGGTCCTTTTCCGCGTGCGCGAACACTTCGTCTAGGAGCATCCCTGCCTTTTTCTTTTTCATAAATCCTCCCAACCGCGACGGCTGATCCAATCAGCCATCGCCTTACGGGATTTCTCGATTTCTGCTGCCGGCACCTTGGCTGACTTCTTTAAGAACGCATTGGTGACGACAATGATGTCTTCCCAAAAGGAGTAGAGGAATCGGTGCTGATGATGCTGGAGAATGACTCGCAACTCCCAGACGCCATCTCTGAGGTGCTTCCCATAGTCCTCGGGGAGCTCGGGCCCAAGCTCCGACAGAGCCACAAACCAGCGTTTCGCCTTAGCCTGATGATTGATGTCCATGGCTCGGGCATAGTCGCAGGCCTGGCAGCGGCCCGAGGTGCTTCTGTAGAAATGGACCTTATATTTCACTCTGCCCAGAGTATAGCATATACGCTATATTTATCAAGGGGGTATCGTTGTGCAGCTCGGCGGCTAACGCCGAGGATGAGCGGCGGCGCCTATCAAGATTTTCCTCACCGAGGTGCCGGCCGCTCTATCCGATGTTAGGTGCCATCTACTTTGACGCTGCTGACTTCTCTTCGGGTGCAAATCTTCGATTCCTTTCAAAAAATGCGTTTACCGTAGAGATAGCTGTAAGCTGTCCAATGATGAAGCAGATTCCAGCCTTTATCTTTTCACCCGAAGCGACGGGTGGTGTGTAGCCCTTCGGCCATCCGCCACTGGGGGTACAGAGCTTTTCGAATTCCAGCGCATACGCATCGATGTTTTTGGGCTCCAAATGATGCGCCATTTTATTGCGGAGCGTGTTCAGCTTCGCGATAGCTTCCCAGCACTTGCTCATGAGGCCAAGCCTAACGAGTGCGCGCGTGAGAGAAAGTAGTTGCGAGAAATTGAGTCTCGCGGATTCCAAATGCGTCGGATCGCTGCAGTGTTCTTCTGCGAGCTTATACAGCATCTCCTCGATAATGAGGTGCCCTTTTAGGACGAGCAATTCGACCTGATCTGCTGGCGGTAATAAGGGCTCATACCGCTCCCAATGAGCATCTTGCTCTGCGAATAGTTTGTCGATGTCTGTTTCTTTCATGTGCGAAACTGCACTCTTAGGGCACCTAACGCGGAGGGTGTGCGGCGGCGGCTATCAAGATTACCCTGGGAGCCGCCGGCCGCACTACCCAATGGTTAGGGCACAGGGCATGTGCCCTCGATCCGTTTTCGCCGTTCAAGCCGTTTCCCGTTGTCGTCATGTCCGTTTTGCCGTTTCCCGTTCCCTTCAGATTGCCGTTCACGCTTCTGTGCCCTAACGCCGAGGATGAGCGGCGGCGCCTATCAAGAATTTCCTCACCGAGGCGCCGGCCGCTCTATCCATTAGTTAGACGTCCCACTACCTGCTTCTCGGATGCCAAATGGTAAATGTCCGTTTATAGCTTGCCCACTCTGTCGTTCCGTATCCCAGGCAGTAATAAATTGGGGCTGCCATTGGGGCCAACAAAACCAGCAGTGCCACAGACAGCACCGTTCGCCGTTTATCCAAACTGGGGATTGAGCAAATGCGGGCTGCGATCCTTCGTGACATCTTGTGATAAATCCATCCGTATATCAGCACTTCCGGAATTGCCGCCATAGCCAAATCTGGATGGAATCGGACCGAATAAAGTATCGCTGGGAGCGGCATGAAAAAGGCAGCTATCAAAATCCAATAGAGCGCAGGGAATGCAACCACTAGGGCGGCAAAGACCGCCCATGCAGTACGTTTCTCCGAAGATAGAATCGGGTCGAGTATTAGATCCATGCTAGGGACGTCTAACGCAGGGGCTGACCAGCGGCGGCTTCAGCAGTCCAACCAAACGAGGCCGCCGGCTGGTCAAGCCAATGGTTAGGCTCTACTCTTTCGAGCCTACTGTTTTGTCTTTGAAAGCAGTTTTTCAAATCGTTGTCGGTCGTAATCGCTTTTAAAATCCTTCGCGCTTGCCGCAAACTCTTGTGCCAACTCGGGGAACCCCGCTCGTTGGCCTATGTCCAGAAGAGTAACGAGGCGCGCCTCCCAGCGGGTACGGTCCTTGTCCGTTGAGGAGCGGATGTTTGCAGCTACATCAGAGCAATAATTCTTGAGAGCCATACGAAGTTTCGGATTCCCATGCATTTCCGGTCGCGATGAAAGAAATGAAGCGGCCAGTGTTCGGAGACCGTCCTTCCGGATTTCCGCAGCTTTGGGGTACCGGATTGCCGCGTCAGCGAACCAATCCTTCGGTGCTGACAGAATCGTTAGTGCACCATCGGTTCCGCGAGACCTTCCCGATAGGGCGGTCAGTTTCATGGCCAAATTCAGATATAGATCAGCGCTTCCTTCCAATTCCAAATTGAACTTGCCCGTGAAGTGTTCCTCAAGCAGGTCGATGGCTTCCGGCAGTTTATCCTTGGATGCGAGCTGTGTAGCAATTCGTCTCCGCACATCAAGATCCAGGTCGTTCTTCATGACAGAAAGAACCTTATCACGTTCAGTGGGAAACTTAGTCCAGAGCAAAAGGGCGCAACCAACTCTCTCGTCGGGCTTCGAATCAGCCAGGCCCGCCACAAGTTCCTCCTTCGACTTCTTATGCCGTTCAAGTGCCTTCGGGAACGTTGAGTCGTTTAAAGTGGGAGTGCTAACAATCAATACGGAAGGCGTTTCGGCCCCGAACGAGGGCCCGCTGACGCTGAAAGCAATGCAAAGTAGAAATTGAGTCATAGGAGCCTAACGCAGGGGGTGAGCGGCGGACGCTTCAACAGTCCAACCGAACGAGGCGTCCGGCCGCTCTACCCGATGGTTATGCCTCAAGTGTTTTAAGTACGGAATCATTCACAGGTGCTTCCGGGCAGCGGGATTGCGGTAAACGAACGGCCACTCGGGATACCAGTACCCATCCAGTTCTTCGTGCATAGAAGCTTGTATTTCTGGAGTACATCGTAGGTGCGACCCTTACTGCTGTGCCACCGCAGTCTTACGAGAACAGGAAGGCCATCAACATCCTTGCTGCATACCTGCCCTTCCAAATTAAGCGCATCAGATCCGAAGCCGAAGCCCAGCTCTTGGTCCGTAGTTACTTCTGTAAAGCGTTTAAGAGTTGGGCCTACATTTTGGGGCGTCAGAAAGTACCCCTTATCGGTAGCCGCGCCTTGTTGTTTCGGATTCTGCTTGCTGTCCTTATCCGCTTTCGCCCATTCACCGGCCCAGTGTCGGTGCCTTGTCTTATCCACACAATATAGGACATCGACGTTTACATTGAAGGCATCAAAACCGGAATAGTTGATAAGTCGGAAATTGAGAGTTGAGTTGTGCGTCTTTCCCGATTCCGCGATTACGAATGGAAACGCTTGTATCTGCGGGTTATCTTCACCAATAAAAAGTTGCTGAGTCCTTTTATTGGCATCCTCAGACAAGGAATAAGTTTTTCGAGTGTACTGGGTGGTCCAGAGACTAATGCTAGCCGTAACAACGAGCAGAACAATTGAGCCCACTCGAATTCGCTGTTCATTATTCCAGCGTGAATCGGCCTTAGTCCTTTCAGCAGTTTGGCGCTGCTTTTCAGATATTAGTTGCTGAACGAGAACCGGGTAGCGCGCCTCGTGGATGTTACTTGATAAGTTAAGTTCGGCCTGCCCGCGCGCAATAACCTTGTCTACCTCTGGAAACCCCTTTGCAGTCAGAAAGTCAGCTATTTCCTTGTCGACTAAAGTCTTTTCATCCCGGATGAATTGTCGGTACTGCTCCAGCATCTTGCGAGCCCAGTCTTCATCGGAATCGATTGACCATCCATCCTGCGTGATCTCTCTGAAAATCACATTTAGCTCACCGAGATTGCCCGTAGCGATTTCATAGAGCTTGCCGGGTAATGCGCCCGACTGATGAAGTCCATTTGCCGCGTTTTTTGCGTACAAATCGGCGTACGCATCATTCCGGCTCTTTCTGTGGTTGGTTAGTTTCGACGCCCATAGTTTTTCGAGATTAGCGGCGTCTTCAGGTTTCATTTGTTTTCCGTAGCTAGACTGGAGGCATAACGCCGAGGATGAGCGGCGGCCGCTAGCCGCGAGTCCACCCACGCGAGGCGGCCGGCCGCTCTATCCATTGGTTCGGGCGCAATGATGTGCCCGAGAAATCGACAGCTGAAGAGCTGGATTATCGGAAGAACGGCGGCTCCGCGGAGCCCGATTTTGCCGGTTCCGCGAGCGAGCGTCCAACAAGGTCCAGGCCAGGAAGGCTGTACTCTTGTTTGGTCGCAATACCCTTCCGCTGCATCTCGAGATAAAACTCGCGAAGCTTTATGAAAGCAGGGTCTTTGAGGAAGGACTTCTTGTCTTCAGCAACCACTTTCTGAATGGTCTCGGTTATTTCCATTGATCCTCAGAAGTATATTCGGCTGTGAAGAAAGACTTTGTATTGAGATCTGCTGATGTATTCCATCAAGAGATCATTGTAGTTGCGAATCAGCGTGCGAAGAGGCACATCTTTAGAGTAATCCTCTATCTTCAATTTTAGCAAATCTTTGAGGCTACTGATTCCAATCATTCGGCCATGCGAGTGCCAGTGCTTGTTGTCCCCAAGAAGCTTGGCAATCTCCTCTGCCCGAGCCTGCTTTTCAGCAGCTGTTACGGGAGTGCCGACTTTGCCGGGTTTAGTTGCATGAGTTGTCCAGTCACTAAATTTGTAATCCACTAGCCATTTCTTCAGAAGTGTAATCGTGAGATTTTTCGCCTGCTCGTAGCGACTCAGCATGGCCAGGTCGAGGCTTTGCATTATCAGGAATTCAGCCTGGGTGATTGTTCCCTTTTGGGCCTTTTCCAACAGCTTTTCAACCTGATCCAGATATCCCAAGGCAGGCACCCAATCCTTGCCATTGAATACCTGCGGATCGATAGGGCCAAGGGAAGACGAGTAGTCCATGAAGATTTTATTCCCGGACATGCACAGAATCGTACCTGCAGACATTGCAAAGTCAGGGACAACGAAATGGACACTCTTGTAGTGGAACCGCATGATGTCAACCATCTTTTCGACGGTTTCAGCACTCCCACCAGGAGTATTCAGAAACATGGTCAGGGTGTCTTTCTTGCCGGGCTGGGCGGTGAGTTCCTCTATGAAATTGCGAAACATCTTTACGAGGCTGGGATGAATCTCGCCATAGTAAAAGACAACATCCGAATTGAACTGGGTTTCCAGCTTCTGAACCCGCTCAGTAAGAACTTCTTTTACCGTATGATCAAAAATCATTTCTTACTCCTCCCAGGAGTATAGGTCCGAGACTGGTTGGTCGCAATAGGGCTAAGCCCGAACGCAGACGCTGACCGGCGGCGGCTATTAAGATATTCCTCACCGGGCCGCCGGCCGGTCTAGCGAATGGTTAGACCGAGGCAACCCATTCTATACTTCCAATGCAACAGTGCCGAAAATAGCGCTCCAGAAGTACCAGCAATAACCACTGCTCCCGGTTTGCGAAAGAAAATAAGAGAAACGAGTGCTCCCGCTACGTATAGTCCCCAAGTTACAGCGATTCGATGTGATGGTGCAGTGAGGGTTCCGAACGCAAGGACCAGCGGTGGTGCAACGGCAGCACCAACAAAAAAGGGAATGTCATTCACCCAGCCAATGCTGCAGAATTCCGAAATAATCTCTCCGCCAGGGCACCATCCTCTAGTTAGAAAGAAGGTCAGCATTGCTACGAGCATGGCCAGATAGAATCCGGCCCACGCGGCTGGCAAAAACAAAATCCACCGAATGTAAAAAAATGCCGTTTCCCGTTGAGTGTTAGTTTGAGTCATTCGTTACAGGGCGGTCTAACGCAGAGGCTGACCAGCGGCGGCAATCAAGATATTCCTCACCGAAGCCGCCGGCTGGTCAAGCCAATGGTTCGACCGAGAGCAGAGCTTACTCCGCCGGATGCCGTTGCCGCCATCATCGCATCAGAGCTCATTTCCACAATCGGTGCTTTCGTGAGGGCATTACCCATGGTCATGGTATCTGAAAGTGCTCAATCCATAGTGGCGCCAGCAATCCAAGCAAGCCGCCCAATACTAAGCCGATTGCCGCTGATTGAGTAGTCGGTTGAAGCATTATTGCCAAAACTGATCCACCGATAGCGCCTGCTAGCGCTTCCCAAATTGCCGCATGCTTTGGTTTCGGCTTCTCAATTTCGAAGGCCATGATTACGCCAACAGTTGCTCCGAGAATACCGTAGAGGGCCGTCATCGGCGAATTAAAACCATGGTTTAAGCCGCCGAAGAACATACATATAGCGGAAAAAATTGTTGAAGTGAGCGCAACAAATTTCCAGAGTTTCATCTGTTTAATGCTGCTGCGGTCGAACGCCAGGCTGAACGGCGGCGGCTACCCGCTATCCAGCCATCATGAGGCCGCCGTCCGTTCAAGCCAATGTTAGACGGCAGAGTGCCTCCCTCCCTTATAAATTCCGATAAACAACGCCGCACCAAGAACGATAAGAGCAATCTTAATATCGCCGTGTCTGTAACTACTGAACGAACCAGTTAGAAGCAGTGCTACTCCGCCAAAAAAGAGAGCCATCATCGCGAATCCCCTTCGGGAATTATCCTCGCGCACCCAGATCACTGCCGATGAGATGACATACCAGAAGATCAGATTGAAAATAAAACGAGGGGCCGAGAAGGGGACTGATTGGCTAAATAGGTCTGGAGATCCGCGGGGGAAGAACCCAAGTGGCGTGCCTGCCAAGGTCTGCCCCATCCCTCTGCCTGCGCCAGCAATTAGCACCAGATTCAGTGCTCCCATCAGAACGGCAAAAAGAATGAGCCGCCCTCTGTTTGGTTTCAGAAACGCGAGGCACATGAGTGCATTCTTCATCTATCAGGCCGTCTAACGCGGAGGGTGTGCGGCGGCGGCTATATGGATTTCCTCACTGGGCCGCCGGCCGCACGACCCAATGTTAGACGCCGCCATCGGTGCCCGCGCATTCATTTCGTTCCAGTTAGCCTTCTATTCCTATGCTTGTTTCCCGGATTATTCAAATCCTTCAGGGGGTAAATAGAATTGCAGCCCGGACCACGAAGATCCAGATGTGCTTCAAACTCGGCTAACGCCTCGTCGTCCAATCCGAGAGCTTCAAGTGATAGAGAAAGCCGGTAATGCGAATCGGCAACTAAGCCCCTGGCACGAGCCAGGCTTTCGCCACAAGCATCAGCAGCAATCCTCTTTACGCCCCTTCGAATGAGCGCGCGATATATATCAGCGGCTTCCTTGTGGCTCTCTAGCATCTGCAGGGCGCCCGCCATATCCCAGAGCACGAGTGGGCAGTTCGGAGCAAGTGCCCGGGCGCGTTCTGAATATAGCAGTGCTTCTGAGTAGTCACGGCTCTCGTAGTAGGTTAGCCCGAGCCGCGTGAGCAACCAGTGGCTTTCAGGCTCAGCAGCCAGTGCTGCATGTATGGCCTCCCGTGCAGGAAGCCACTTTTCAGCGCGTATCAGCTGCTCAATTTTGTCGAGTGCCACAAATTTCTAAGGGCGTCTAACGTTGGGGCTCAGCCGCCGCGGCTATTAAGCCCTGCTGCCCTACTGTGGCCGGCCACAGTAGGGTAGCAGGCCGCGGGCGGCTGCAGCCGATGTTAGACGCCGAAGACAGGTGCCCGCTAGCCGTTTTTTCGTTCAAGCCGTTTGCCGTGCTTCCTGTTGTGCCCGCTCAGTCCGTTATGTCCGTATCCTTCTAAATCCGATTGCCGCGTTTCGCCGCTTTCGGCGGCTAACGCCGAGGATGAGCGGCGGCGCCTATTAAGATATTCCTCACCGAGGCGCCGGCCGCTCTATCCATTAGTTAGGGCCTCCTACCCGGGTCATATTTATCGCGGTATCGGCACCGTCGCCTCGCATTCGATTGTGAACGCAGGAGTGCTGGTGCTGGCGGCCACCATGTATGCCGCTTTGAGATCTCCCGTTTCCGTTGGCGTGAATCGCATCTTGTGATAGGTGCTCCAGTCTATGGGAATCTTCTCCTTCAACACCTCGGACCAATAAATCTTGAGCGTTTTCTCTGAGTCCGGCCATTTCTGATTGTCCTTATGATACGCCTGACAAAGAAGGCCGGGTGCCACAGACGCATAGGTGCATCGATCGACTCCTGCTTTGAGGGTGTTCGCAAAATCCTTTGCTGCCTGGTCAGAAATAAGCGGCCCGCAACCTGAGGCAAGGAGCGCTGTCAAAAAAAGCGTTCGTCTCATCATGTTGATGGCCCTAACGCCGAGGGTGTGCGGCGGCGGCTATTTGAATTTCCTCACCGGGCCGCCGGCCGCACAACCCAATGTTAGACGCCGCCACCTGTGCCCTCCCTTTCATTTCTTTCCGGCCACCCTTCTAATTCGATGCTTATTTCCCGGCTTGTTCAAATCCTTGAGCGGATAAATGGAGTGGCAGCCTGGCCCGCGAAGATCAAGATGGGTCTCAAATTCAGCGAGTGCCTGTTCCTGTAATCCGAGTGCTTCCAGCGAATCCGAAAGCCGGTAATGAGAATCCGCAACCAAGCCCCGTGCGCGAGCCAGGCTCTCGCCGCATTCGTCTGCGGATATCCGCTTTGCACCCTTTCGAATGAGAGCCCGATAGATATCCGCAGCCTCTTTGTGGCGCTCCAACATCTGAAGAGTGCCCGCCATGTCCCAAAGGACGAGCGGACAGTTGGGCGCGAGCGCTCGGGCGCGTTCTGAATATAACAGCGCCTCCGAATAATCACGGAGCTCGTAATAGGTCAGTCCCAGGCGAGTGAGCAGCCAATGGCTGTTCGGCTTTACAGCAAGTGCTGCATGAATGGCTTCTCTGGCGGGAAGCCACTCTTCAGCGCGTATCAGCCGTTCAATCTTGTCGAGTGCCACGATTTTCCTAAGGGCGTCTAACGCCGAGGATGAGCGGCGGCCGCTCGTTGCGAATCCACCCGCACGAGGCGGCCGGCCGCTCTATCCAATGTTAGGCGGAGTTTGGGCGTCACAGAGGCTTCCCTGCCGTTGATCATAATGAAAGGCAACCTATTTCGCCGGAACTATCCAGGTTCCAATTCTGCGGGAATTCGATGTTTCCCTCAAGCTGCCACCCCGAATTGTTCCCTTGTCTCAACTTCCACCAGCGCGGGTCCTTGAAATCAGACGTTTCGACGAATCCCCTCGACAGCGTTGCTCCAAGAGCGCTAGTTGTGGATGGTGAAATGTGCGTTTGCAATGGTTTGGATAAATGAAAACGCGCACTAAGGTGGTGAGATCGAAGAACAGGGTTGCCATTGATTACTTTGTGGGACTTAACAACTGAAAGCTTGTTAGGTGGCTCACCTGTACTCTCACACTCCCATGTGAGATTAAGTTCACCCTTTTCTGGGCGATATTCTGCCTTTGCGAGCCCACGCATACCTTCGTAGCTGTAATAGGCAATCCCGAGGTGTGCGAATTCCGTCGCACGATTGATTGGGTTATATGCGTACCACCAATGTTGCTCGTACGGGTCATCGACACCGGGCTCCCCTGTGGCGATTACTCCCACTCTCCATTTTCCAGCCGTTCCCGTTGTAATTGTTGCGCTGACATCCCCGTCGCCGAGGAAAAGGAATTTCTTCTCTTTCAGAATCAGGGATCCATCCGGAGACATTATGATCATGGATAGTCTGATCCCAGTGTCCTTACAGAGCAAAGGTACTATGAAAAGCGTATGGCAGCCGGCAGAGCTTTCAAGACAAGCGACGCGGCGAATACCCTCAGCGAGAACGCTATAGCCTGCACAAGTCACCGAGCTGGTCGAGGCCTGGACAAATTGGACGATGCGATTTGTATCAGGTTCAGCAACGGCTGGTTCCGATGCACCCGCTGCGGCAACAAAATGGAGGAAGAGTATCGAGGCTAAGGTGCTCATGATGAATTTGTTCACTGCGCGATTTGAGAATTCCGCCTAACGCAGGGGCTGACCAGCGGCGGCTTCAACAGTCCAACCAAACGAGGCCGCCGGCTGGTCTAGCCAATGGTTAGCCGCCCCTAACACGACGTAGCCTTGGATTTCGTTGTTCAAAACATACCTGCTGACATGCATTTACGAGAAATAGAATTTCGTGGGTTAAGCGAGATGTGGCCTGCTGGAGTCGAACGCTGCTAAATTTTAGACGGTTGAGGCGTGAAAGAAAATACTCATCAGCCACCAACCAGCGTGTGTCGGATTGTTTCCCGTCGCCGTCTGTGATAAATAGCGGGAAGCGATGCGAGAGGCTCTTAAGCTGCTTTTTCCATTTATCACCCTCCCGCTCATCATAGTGGAAGGTGACATTGCGGCACTTCTCCATCAAATCTCCGGCAGTCAAATCTTTCAACACCTTTTTGCCGCGGGTGGCGCACACGGCAGCAAATGCAGCGCGAATATTGGGGTCTGCCTTTATAGCGAGTACTGCTGGGTGAGCCGTACGCTTATTGAACATTAGCCACGCTTCATGAACATGTGCGAGCCAGAGGCGCCAGAAGTAAAACAAATGACTAAATCTATGCTGACGCTGAAAATTATCTTTGAGCGGCCTGGCGACCATGAATGGGGTCACTAGTTTTAGGGACAGACCGATGTCATGTGAAGCAGCAAGTAGGCTAAGCATCCAGCGAGAGGCGTCATCATCCGGGAAATATCTCCGGGGGTCACGACGGAAGGTGACAATGCCCTTGGTAAGCTGAAGCATTGTCGGAATTGGATACTGCGCCGCTACCGCGTCCTTTTCTTCTTCGGTCAGCTTTGAAGATGGCATGCGTTGTGTGCGACCTGCACCTATTTCCCGATTAGCTCACAATTTCCCGATGCGAATTTGTTGCCGGCCGCAAGCGCACGTAACTCCTTTGATGCCTTGTGGTCATCGTCCTTATAGACATCTTTTAATGCCGATTCTTGCGCCGCTTCGTAGATTCGGCCAAGCATAAAATCCGGAGTAGGTCCTTCAAGAAGCATTAGCACGGTCACCGGAACCGATGTATCGAGATCAGCCTTCTTGATTTTTCCGGATTTCAGGGCTGCGATGAATCTTCCTCCTTGTTTGTAGCCGAGTTTGAATAAGCGCTCCTGTTCGTTTGAGTTGTTGCTTTCAGAGGCAAGTGAGGAGCATGCAAAGGCGCTCCACGTGGTGCGACCTAGCGTAGCCAAATCCTTGGAAGTCTCAGTTGCCGCGAACGCCGACAGTGGTGATGTCATCAGGGCTAGAATCAGCATTGCATTGCGCATTGAATTCTCCTTGGTGCAGTGCGGCTAACGCAGGGGCTGACCAGCGGCGGCTTCAACAATCCAACCAAACGAGGCCGCCGGCTGGTCAAGCCAATGGTTAGGCGCAAGGTTGTCCACGGCCGCTACCCCCATCTTACCGAGCTAACAGCCAAGACAAACAAACTTCCGAATGCGACGCCAACTGAGATGGCGATCACAACAATCGCCGTTAAAAACGGATCAGACGTTTTCCCAAACAGTCCTGGCTTCTGGATGAAATGGGTGTTTGTGTAGTAGTCGTAGATATTCATCCTCGAGGGCATAAAAATCGCAATCCAATTGCCGACGCAGTATGCAAAGACAGACGCCAATGCCGCAGCTTGTATAAAGCCGGACATTGCCGTGCCGATGCGAGCTTGAAGTGCGTCGGCCGAGATACTTGTCAGAAGTCCCATAACGACTGGAACAGCAAATGAAAGACCCGAACGCATAGCCGCAATCAGTTGGTCAATTGGTTGGCCATCAGTTCGTACCACCCCAATTCCGACTACCGCCTCACCCAGGGTTTGGTCGAAGTATGCTCGGGCTGCAAACAGATAAATGGCCGCAAACAGGAAAATCCATACTACGGCATAGTCAATTGACCCCATGCTGAGTGGAATGAGGATTATAAGCATCAGCGCCGAATCCACTGCACCTGCAGCAATTCGAGATATTGGGTGAGCGTCGCTTTTGGAGGACATTAGTTCCTATCGCTTAAGTGGTTGTTACTTTCATTGGCGCCTAACGCAGACGCTGACCGGCGGCGGCTATTAAGATATTCCTCACCGGGCCGCCGGCCGGTCTAGCGAATGGTTAGACCGAGGCAACCCATTCTCTGGGTCCAGCGAGAATCCGCGGCTACTCATTGTCTGGCCTCCAATCAGCACACATGCGAGTGCCGCAGGGTAGTTCAGAAGCAGGAGGATTAGGCACCTTCGCATCCATAGGGCCAGATTCGAATCCGCTGTACTGCCGTAATGCCGTTTGGAGATAAATAATGAAACAAGGCCAATGGCGTTAACAATCAGAGCAGCCTGAATGAAGTACAAACCCAAAAATCCGTAAAGCACTGACCGGCCCATTAGAGCGCAGCAAAGTAGAACACCCACTATCATCGGCCAAATCCCGCAATGGAGTGCAATCTTTAACGATATCGGAAGATTAGCTGTGCTCATATTTCGGTCTAACGCAGATGCTCTGCCGACGCCGCTTCAACTGTCCACCCAAACGAGGCGGCGGGCGGCAGAAGCAAATGGTTATGCGCCAATCAGCTCACCGGGCGCGCCGACTCAAATTGCCGTACTTCTTCATCCGAAAGATCGTGATATTTCTCAGTCAAAAAGTAACAGCGCATTGCTCCGCATTCGTTTCCCAGTTCAAAGATTGATTTCTGCTCTTCTTCCGTCATCTTGTCTTCTTTCATTTCAATCGCATGAAAAACAACAATTGGATGCGCGAATTCCCATCTCGTGTGCACATCTGCGATGGCTTTCTTTAAAGTATTGACGGCAGATTCCAGGTTGCCAATCAGAGCGGTGTCGGTGCTGAACGGCTCCTTTGGAAGCACGGTGATTGGCTTAAACTCAATTCCAACAACCTTTAACACAAAGCGATTCCTGTAGATCCTTACGTAAATCCATTTCGGCTTCAAGAAATTAAACATTCGTTCCTATGGGCGCATAACGCCGAGGATGAGCGGCGGCGCCTATCAAGATATTCCTCACCGAGGCGCCGGCCGCTCTATCCATTAGTTAGACGCCGCTTTTTTCCGAGCGTAGTCCAACTCTCCGGTCCCGGAATACGAACACACCGTGCCAGTTACTCCGTCAACAATTGCCTGTCTACGAAAACTCTTGGTGTTCCCGCCTTCAGGCGGATTAAAATGTCCGCTTCCGTGAACAAACCACGCGCCGCCGGGATCAAGCTGGCAATCCGAGCCGTTTGGAGGGTATGAGCGAATCCAATAACTCGCCTCGGTTCTCCACTCCGAAATCTCTTTGGGACGACTTGGTTCCCAATATTTCAGTGCTTTAGAAATTGCTTCTTCCTTTGAAACCCTTGCCTTCGGTGAGAATGACCAGCCTCGTGTGTTCTTGAGGAATACCGAGAGACTAAACCAATTTTCGTCCCCGTGCCTGCCGCGGTTTTCATGCATTTGAGGGCTTACGCCAGTTGCTACGCGCACGCCTTTGTAGAGCTGCTGCCCGTGATTTGCATGTTCGAGGTCCAAGACAGGATTTTCGGGGAGCCCAAACAAGCCAGCATTCTCAACAAGAAAGGCCATGTGATCCTTCGCGACAAGCGAATCGGTCGACGTGTGGATGCTACTGACTGCCCCGTCATAACAATGGAAATCGAAAGGCCCCCAACGATTCCTATCAACTCTTTCAATAGCCAGCCCTACTGAATCAGAGCAATTCGTCAGATTATTTCCACAGTAATAGACTTCATGGAGCTTGCCAACGGGTTCTTTAGGCACCCCTGTATGCGCATTCACATTGCACTTGCTTTCAGCCTTTAGAGATTCAACAGCGCGATCATAGGGGTGCTTGGCTAGGTATGCCCAATATAGACTGAGAGTTGCTATTGCGAGGAGTGCGGCGATGCGCAATCGCGTTTTCATTCTGTTGTCGTTTCCGGGCGTCTAACGCGGAGGGTGTGCGGCGGCGGCTATCAAGATTACCCTGGGAGCCGCCGGCCGCACTACCCAATGGTTAGGGCACAGGGCATGTGCCCTCGATCCGTTTTCGCCGTTCAAGCCGTTTCCCGTTGTCGTCATGTCCGTTTTGCCGTTTCCCGTTCCCTTCAGATTGCCGTTCACGCTTCTGTGCCCTAACGCCAGGCTGAACGGCGGCGGCTACCCGCTATCCATCCATTTTGAGGCCGCCGTCCGTTCAAGCCGATGTTAGGCCACCTCATCAAAACCTTGGCATCTTCTTCTGCTGAGATATCACACCGTCCCTGAGATGATTAAAGTTCATAATGAAGTAGTGACCGTTGGTCCAATAAAAGCGCTTCCCATAAGAGCCGCGTTTAAAACTAATGCTAAACGCGCCCCAGTCTGCCGCTCCACGATCTAACTCGATAACCCACACATTAGGTTCATCAGAACGGACAGGCACGGCCTTATCCAAGATGTCCCTACCGTCTAATTCGACAGCTAATACTTCAGATCCAGTGTAACCAACCAGATAAAGCTTTGGTGAATCTGCGGTGTGATTTCCTTTGGCCGAGGTGCTTGAATTGTCTTTGCATGCACACAGGATTCCCAGAGTCACTAAGCAGACTTTCCGCCAATTTATCATGGTTGGCCTAACTTAGATTAGATTGGTCGGCTATATTGACGGATGGGGGGAGCCGATTCACGGATTGTATAGCCAAAACCAGGATTAATCCAGGGGTTGTGGATGGATATTAAAGTCGTGAAAGGCTGCAGGGTTACTAATATCGCGGGTCAGCGGCCCCACTTTATCTGCGGGCGTAGGCGTTTGCCGGCGCAGTCGCGCAGGAAGAGGTTTATGAGGTTCTGGTAGGGCATGTTAAGGGCCGTGGCAAGGCTTTTGAAGTAGGCGATCGTGGAGATGTCGAGGCGGATGGTGATCGGCTGTTTCAGCTTGGCCGCGTAGGGGTTGCGGCGGCCTTTCATCTTGGAGAAGTCGTATTCAGGTCGCATTGTAGCCCTCGTAAGCGTCGCGTTCTCTCGGAGTGGTCTTGCGCGCGGATATGATGCGGACGGTCTCGCCGGCGTCCCTGTAGCAGTGGCACACGACGACCAACTGGATGTCCGCGCTGAATCCGATCAAGATGTAGCGCTCCTCGCCGTCGGACTGGTCGGGGTCGATGTAGATGGGGGCATTGGGGTCGCGGAACGCGTCGGCCGCTTCGAGGAACCCGATTCCGTGCTTGACGCGGTTGACGCGCTCCTTGGCCTCGTCCCACTCGAAGGATACGCCGCCAATCTGTATTCTATACATATAATGTATGGCTACTCCACGTTGATGTCAAGGCCCAGCCGGTCGGCCGGGCTTTGCACGCCGCGGCCGCCGCGGTTGAGGACGTGGGTGTAGATCATGGTGGTGCTGACGTCGGAGTGGCCGAGCAGCTCTTGGATGGTGCGGATGTCGTAGCCGTCTTCGAGCAAGTGGGTCGCGAAGGAGTGGCGCAGCGTGTGGCAGCCGGCGGGTTTGGCCAGCCCGCCGCGTAGCCGGGCGTCCTTGAAGGCGCGCTGGAGCACCGATTCGTGCAGGTGGTGCCGGCGCCTCTCGCCGGTGACGACGTCCTGGTAGTGCGACGTGGCGGGGAAAACCCACTGCCAGCCCCATTCCCTCGGGGCGTTGGGGTACTTTCGGGCGAGGGCGTTGGGCAGTTCCACGGCGCCCAGGCCCTTGGCGAGATCTTCCCCGTGCTGACGGCGGACGGATTCGAGGTGCGCGCGCAGAGGCTCGCGGACGGACGCGGGCAGCATGGTGTAGCGGTCCTTGTCGCCCTTGCCGGCGCGCACCACCACCTGGCCTTGCGAGAAATCCACGTCTTTCACCCGCAGGCGGCAGCACTCCATCAGGCGTAGGCCGCAGCCGTAGAGAAGCGCGGCCATGAGCCGCGGCGTGCCGCTCATGGCGGCGAGGACGAGGCGGACCTCGTCTTTTGATAAGACGACCGGCAGACGCACCGACTTCTTGGCGCGGACGACGTCATCCAATCGGCCAGGCGCGTGTCCGAGGACTTCTTTGAAGAGGAAGAGCAGCGCGTTGAGCGCTTGGTTCTGGGTCGAGGCGCTGACCCGGTGCCTCTGCGCGAGGGCGGTCAGGAAACGCGTGATGTCCGGTTCAGCGAGCTTCTCGAGAGGGGCGTCGGCTTCGGACAAGAACCGGCTCACCCAGCCGACATAGGCTTGCTCCGTGCGCGGGCTGAAGTGGCGGGCGCGGATGGCGGCGCGGGTGCGGTGGATGATGTCGCCATGGGGCGCAGGGGCCTGCGGTTGCGGGTCGGGCGCGACGCCGAGGCGTTCGGCCAGGCCGGGTTCGTCGGGGACCGACCAGACCTTCTCGTCGGGGTGCCAGCGGCGGCCGGGCACGGATTTGACCTGCGCCACTCTCTCGAGTGAATAGGGGAAGGACACGGACAAGCGGCCATCGGGGCGCGGCGAGAGGCGGAAGGGGGATTCCGTACTTAACATACGATTGAGGGGGCGATAAGTTCCCTGCTCAAAATCAGCAGTCGGGGAGGGTTATTGACAGTTTTGAGACTTCCTGCTATGATGTAGCAGTCGGCCGGTTAGACTGCTAATTACTGGCGGACACTATCCATGAGACAACTCAAGCCCGAGGTCGTCGAGCAGCGCAAGCGCCACCTCCTGCAGTGGATCGTCCACTATTACATCAAGACCTCCAAACCCGTGTCGTCGGGGCTCATCGCGGAGGAGGCGGGCCTGGACCTTTCCAGCGCCACCATCCGCAACATCCTGCAGGACCTGGAAGACGAGGGGTTCCTCGCCCAGCCGCACACCTCGGCCGGCCGCGAGCCCACGGACAAGGGTTACCGCTTTTTCGTGGATTATCTGTCGGACGTGCAGCGCCTGGCGGCCGGGGAGAAGGAGCGCATCGAGGAGGGCTACAACCACCGCATCGAGGAGCTGGATACCTTGATGGTGGAGACGTCGCGCCTGCTCTCGCAGATAAGCCAGAGCGCGGGCATCGTGCTCTCGCCGCAGGTCAAGAAGCAGACCTTGCGCCGCCTCGAGCTCATCCCGCTGGGCGGCCACAACGTGCTCGGCGTTATGGTCACCGACGCGGGCATGGTGCGCCATTGGCCCATCACCTTGGGTTTCGCGCCCTCCACGCGCCAGCTGCAGGTGCTCAACAACTTCCTTAATGCGGAGCTGCGCGGCGTGGCCGTCGATAAGGCCAAGGCCGCGGTCGCGGCCAAACTCGGGCAGCTCGAGCGCGAGTTCTCGGGCATGGCCGACATGGCCGCCGAGCTGATGCGCGAGGTGGGCATGGCGTCGCCCGACTCGCTTTACATCGAGGGCGCCGACAACATCCTGTCCCAGGCCGACCAGTTCGGCGACCTGCGCACCGTCCAGTCGCTCATGCGCGTCATCGGCCAGAAGGACCGCTTGGCCGAGGTGCTCGAGCGCGAGATCACCGAAGCCGGCAAGGACAATTTGCCGTCGCGCGTGCGCGTGCGCATCGGCGAGGAAGCCGGCCTGCCCGAGCTCGGCGGACGTCTTTCGCTCGTGACGCGCACGTCTATCGCCACAACGACCGCGTCGTGGGCGTGCTCGGCATCCTGGGCTCCAAACGCATGGAATATTCGCGCATGATGGGCCTGGTGGATTACGTCGGCAAGCTCGTCGAGAGCCGCCTGCAGGAATGGGACGAGGAGGACGGCCAGTGACCGACGAAGTTAAAACCGGCGAAGTGCGAAGCGCCGCGCGCCTGCCCCCGGCCGCTCCTGCGGAGCCGGATTGGAAGGACCAGCTTTTGAGGCTCAAGGCCGAGTTCGAGAACTTCACCGCAAACGCGTGGACCGCGAGAAGCCCGACTGGGTCAAACACGGCCGCGCCGACGTGCTGGCGAAGCTGTTGCCCCTGCATGACGTGCTGAGGCACGCGCACCAGGAGGTCCAGGCCGGGCACGCGGATTCCCCGCTGGCCAAAGGCATGGACGCGATTTTCCGCGAGTTCGAGAAGATTTTCAAGGAAGAAGGCGTGACCTTGCTCGACCCCGTGGGCAAGCCGTTCGACCCGCATTACCACGAGGCGCTGGGCGTGATGGACAAGCCGGGCTACGACGAGGACAGCGTGGCGGAGGTCCTGCAGACGGGTTTCCTGCTGGGCGACAAGATTTTGCGCACCGCCAAGGTGCGCTTGCAGAAAAAAGCGTCTTAATTTGGAGGAGAACATATGAGCAAAATCATCGGAATCGACTTGGGCACTTCGAACACGGCGGCGTCGGTGATGGAAGGCGGCAAGCCCACCATCATCCCGTCGGCCGAAGGCACGAGCTTGGGCGGCAAGGCGTTCCCGTCCTACGTGGCCTTCGCCAAAGACGGCCAGCTGCTGGTGGGCGAACCCGCCCGCCGCCAGGCCGTCGCCAACCCGCAGTCCACCTTCATGGCCTTCAAGCGGAAGATGGGCACCGACCATAAATACCGCACGCCCGACGGGAAGGAATACACGCCGCAGCAGCTTTCGGCGTTCCTGCTCCAGAAGGTCAAACGCGACGCGGAAGCCTTCCTCGGCGCCAAGATCGAGAAGGCGGTCATCACCGTGCCGGCCTACTTCAACGACAACCAGCTGCAGGCCACCAAGGACGCGGGCACCATCGCGGGCCTGGAGGTCGTGCGCATCGTCCACGAGCCCACGGCCGCGGCTTTGGCCTACGGCATCGATAAGAAGGGCAAAGACGAGAAGATCATGGTCTTCGACCTGGGCGGCGGCACGCTCGACGTGACCATCATGGACTTCGGCGGCGGCGTGTTCGAAGTCGTGGCCACCTCCGGCGACACCCAGCTCGGCGGCACCGACATGGACAACGCGCTCATCGACTTCATCATCGGCGAGTTCAAGAAGGAGACCGGCGCCGACGTGCGCAAGGACCCCATGGCGCTCCAGCGCGTGCGCGAGGCGGCCGAGAAGGCCAAAATCGAGCTCTCGACCACCTTCGAGACCGACATCAACCTGCCCTACCTCACCGCGGTCGATAACGCGCCCAAACACCTCGCGCTCAAGGTCAGCCGCGCCAAACTCGAGACCTTGGTCGAGCCCATCGTCAAGCGCTGCAAGACGTCCATCGACCAGGCGTTCAACGACTCCAAGCTCAAGGCGTCCGACATCACCAAGATCATCCTGGTGGGCGGCCCGACGCGTATGCCCGTCGTCCAGAAGTTCGTCGAGGACTACGTCGGCAAGAAGGTGGAGCGCGGCATCGACCCCATGGAATGCGTGGCCGCCGGCGCGGCCGTGCAGGCCGCGGTGCTCACCGGCGAGGTCAAAGACGTCCTGCTGCTCGGCGTCACGCCGATCGACCCTGGGCATCGAGACCATGGGCGGGGTCATGACCCCGCTCATCGAGCGCAACACGACCATCCCGGCCGAGAAGTCCCAGGTGTTCTCGACGGCGGCCGACAACCAGCCGTCGGTAACCGTGCACATCCTGCAGGGCGAGCGCCCGAAGGCGTCGGACAACGTCAGCCTGGGCAAGTTCGACCTCGACGGCATCCCGCCGGCGCCGCGCGGCGTGCCGCAGATCAAGGTCAGCTTCTCCATCGACGCCAACGGCCTGCTGAGCGTCAAGGCCGAGGACCTGGGCACCAAGAAGACCCAGCACATCACCATCACCGCGTCCAACAAGCTCGACAAGGCCGAGATCGAGAAGTTCGTCAAACAGGCCGAGCAGTTCGCCGAAGAGGACAAGAAGTTCAAGGAGAAGGTCACCGCCAAAAACGAGGCGGACACCCTCCTGTTCTCGGCGGAGAAGGCTCTTAAGGACCACGGCGACAAGGTGTCGGCCGAGGACCGCCAGAACATCGACCGCGCCGTCTCCGAGCTCAAGGAAGCCCTCAAAGGCGAGGACCTGGCCGCCATCAACACGGCCAAGGAAGCGCTGATGAAGGCTAGCCACAAACTCGCCGAGGAGATGTACAAAGCCGAGTCCGCCAAAGCGGGCGCGGCGGCCGGCGGGGCCAAGGCCGAAGGCGGCGCCAAAGACGGCGTCGTTGATGCCGAGGTCGTGGACGACAAGGACGAGAAGTAATGCCCTCGGGTTCGGTCCGGGTGGACAGACATGGCTGAGGACTATTACGGCTTGTTAGGCGTGGCGCGCAACGCCACGGCGGCGGAGATCAAATCCGCCTACCGCAAGCTCGCCATGAAGTACCACCCGGACCGCAACCCCGGGAACAAGGAGGCGGAGACCAAGTTCCGCTCCATCAACTCCGCCTACGAGGCGCTCTCCGACGACAAGAAGCGCAAGCTCTACGACCAATACGGCGAGGCCGGCGTCAACGGCGCGGCCGGTGGCGGGGGCTTTCGCGGCGCGCCGGGCGGCTTCGGCGAAGGCGTGGACGTCAACGACGTGTTCGGCGACTTGTTCGAAGGCCTTTTCGGCGGGGCGGGTGGGGCGGCGGCCGCCGCCAGGCGCACGGCAACGACCTGAAGTTCGAGACCACGGTCACGCTCGAAGAAGCGTTCACCGGCTCCACCGCGCCGCTCCACTTCGAGCGCGTCGAGGGCTGCGGCACCTGCCGCGGCTCCGGCGCCAAACCCGGCACGCAGCTCAAACGATGCTCGCAATGCCGCGGCTCCGGGCGCGTGCAGTATTCCCAGGGCTTCTTCTCCATGGCGCAGGCCTGCCCGCAATGCGGCGGCGAGGGCCAGATCGTCGAGAACCCCTGCAAGGACTGCCGGGGCCAGGGCCGCGTGCGCAAACCCGCGGAGATGAAGATCAAGATTCCGGCGGGCATCTACGACGGCGCGACCTTGCGCATTACCGGCGAAGGCGAGGCCGCCCCGCGCGGCGGGCGCGCCGGCGACCTCTACGTCCGCATCCGCGTCAAGGACGACCCCCGCTTCACCCGCGACGAGGACGACTTACACGTCGAGGCCGCGGTGGACGTCGCCACGGCGGCGCTCGGCGGCACGGTGACCGTGCCTTCCATCGACGGCGAGCCGGCCAAGATCAAGATCACGCCCGGCGTGCGCTCCGGCTCGTCCTTGCGCCTGCGCGAGCACGGCATGCCCAAGCTGCACGGCAAGGGCCGCGGCGACCTGCTGGTCAAGGTCCGCATCGAGGTGCCGTCCGAGCTCAACGCCCGACAGCGCGAGCTGTTCGAGGAGCTGCGCAAGACCCTCCACCCCGAAGGCCCGGGCGCCGCGTCCAAAGAGAGCGGCATCTTCGGCAAGATTTTCGGGGCCGACTAACCAACCTCCGGCCGGTTTGTTGCTAATATCAGGACATGCCCCAATTCCTGATCGCCCCCGAAGACGCCGAGCAGAAACGCTTCTCGCTCACCGGCGCGGAAGCGTTCCACGTCGTGAAGGTCCTGCGTTACGCCAAGGGCCAGACCTTGGATTTGTTCGACGGCAAAGGCGGCCGCTTCGAGGGCGTCATCGACGACATAGACCCCGCGGGCGTGGTCACCGGGCGCCTCACTAAAACCGCCGCGCCCGCCGCCGCGGCCGCGCGCGTGCACCTCTACCTCGGTCTGCTCAAGTCCTCGAACTTCGACGACGCGCTCGACAAGGCCGTGCAGCTCGGCGCCGCGTCGGTGACGCCGCTGCTGACGCCGCGCACCGTCGTGCTGCTGCACGAGGTCGAACGCGTCAAGACCAAGGCGGAGCGCTGGTCGCGCCTGGTCATGGCCGCGGCCAAGCAGTGCGGCCGCGCCGACCTGCCGCCGGTCCACGAACCCGTCCAGTTTCGCGACGCCATCCGCGCCTGCAAGGACAAAGGCGTGAGCCTGATGGCGTGGGAAGGCCTCAAAGGCGTGCCCGCGGCGACCGCCCTGAGGAAGCCTTGAAAGGCGCCTCCGGCAAAGACGTGTTCCTGTTCATCGGGCCCGAAGGCGGCTTCTCCGCCGAGGAAGTGGAGCTCGCCGAGACCGAAGGCGCGACGTGTTTCGGCCTGGGCCCGCGCCTCTTGCGCGCCGAAGCCGCGGCGCCGGCCGCGTTGGCCGTCATCCAATACGAGCTCGGCGCATTGTGACCTCGCCGCACGCCGTCGTCGAGGGCCTGACCGAGAACTGCGCGAAGACCTTGCGCCTGCTGTCGGGCGCGATGAGCGCCGGCGTGCTGGCGGTCGCGGGCGTCGTCGCGTTTTTCTACGCACGCTCCGGCGGCGAGCCTCTGCCGCCCAACGCCGCGCGCCTCATCAACATCCTGACCATGGGCGCGATGGCGTGGACCGTGGCGGGCATCGCGCTGGGCGAGTTCCTGTGGCGCCGCGGCGTGCGCGGCGTCGATTCGCCCGCGCGCGCCGACGCCGGCGTGCAGGCGGCCTTCCTCGTGCGGCTGGCGGTGCGCGAAGGCACGGCCTTGCTGGGCCTGACCACCTTGCTGCTCGGCGCGATGAACGGCGTGCTGGCCGCCTTTCCCGCCTATTGGGTCAACGCGGCGCCGGCCGTGTTGTTCCTGTTCTTCGTGTGGGCGCGCTGGCCCACGCTCGACGGCCTGCGCTCGCAGGTCCGCGACGTGTTGCCTCCCGTATAGCCGCAGCGGAGGGGAGGGGGGACCTGTTTCGAAAAGCGCTTATTTAATCAACGCTATTGACATCTCCCGGGAGATGTCAATAGCGCTTATTTTTTAAGCGTAATCCCGAAGTGGTGGGGGTCACTCGCAGCGGTAGGTCTTCATCGCGGCGCGGCCTTCGGCGCAGTAGAAACGGCTGCCGCCGCCAGGGCCGCTGATGGACCCGTCGTCGCAGTTGTTCACGGCGATACGTGCCTGCGCGCAACGACTCGTGCGTTCGGTTTCGCTCACAGCCGCGGTACCCGGCGTGGGCTGGGCGTTCGGCGCGCCTTCGGTGGCGCCGCCGCCGATGAAGGCGGTGAGCCTGGTGCCCATGGCCGTGATGGCGCCGCCGATGCCGTCGCCGTTGACCCGGCGCGCCGTCGCGCTGGGCGGCGGGGAGGCCGGCGCGGGGGTCGGGCGCGCGGCGCGCCGCGCGCCGGCCGTCGCGCGCACGGGCGCGGACGCGTCGTCGGCGCGGGCGCCAGACGCTGCGGCGGCTCTGAACGGCGCAGGCGCCAGGCCTGGCAGGCGCCGCCGTGCTGGGTGTAACGCGTCCACACGCCGCCTTCCATGCCCAGCTCGCGGTTCTCGACGGTGTAGGGCCGCCCCGCGACGTCGGGCGGGAAGGCCGCGAACATCTGCTCGCGGGTCTCCAGCGCGTCGAGGTTGGCGCACGGGTCGTTGGCCTGGGCCGTCGCGGCGAGCGAAAGCAGGGCCGTCAGCAGGAGCAGGGGGTTTTTCATGGTTTCTCCGGGTCGCTTTCGCTAGGATAGGCCCGGCTCCCTCGTCTGTCAAGGCGGGATTTCACCCTTTAGGCCCAGGGGTGGGGGGGTCGTAGGTCCCTTGTCCCCGGGGGTCCTATAAGGATATACTGCTCACCGAGAGTTGATGGCCGATTGCCTGTTCTGCCGGATCATCCGGCGCGAGATACCCGCCCAGATCGTCCATGAGGACGACCGGGCGCTGGTCTTCAAGGACGTGAGTCCTCAGGCTCCCGCACATCTCCTGATCGTGCCCAAGAAGCACCTCGCGTCCTTGTCGGCGTCCACCGACGAGGATGAGGCGCTTTTAGGGCATCTCCAGCGCACGGCTTGCCGGGTCGCGGAGACGACGAACGTGGGCGCGTTCCGCCTCGTGACCAATAACGGTCGCGGCGCGGGGCAGTCGGTGGAGCATCTGCATTACCATTTGTTGGGCGGACGGCCGCTGTCGTGGCCGCCCGGTTGAATATCTCGTTCCGCTAGCGGAAAGGTGGTGACTGTTTAAATGGTTTTCGTCAAACTGCGGGAAGGCGAGGCGCTCGAAGAGGCGCTCCGTCGTTTCAAGCGCGAGTGCGAGCGCAACGGCGTCCTCAAAGAGGTCAAGCGCCGCGAGCACTACGTGTCCCCGAGCATCAAGCGCAAGCTGAAGGCCGCCGAAGCCCGGCGGAAGATGCGCCGCGCGAAGCGTCGTCGGGTGCCTTAACCGCTGATAGTGGTCCTCGCCGGCCGTTCACGGCCGGCGAGGACCCTCTCATTTCGAACAGACGCGAGGCCGTCGAGGGAGCTTTAGCCTGAAGATCCCGTCGGAAACGCTGGAACTCATCCGCTCCCGGCTCGACATCGTCGAGCTGGTGGGGGAACACGTCCAGCTCTCGCGCGCGGGCCGCAACATGAAGGGGCGCTGCCCCTTCCACAACGAGAAGACGCCGTCGTTCATCGTGAGCCCGGAGCGCCAGACCTTCCACTGCTTCGGCTGCGGCGAAGGCGGCGACGCGTTCTCCTTCGTGATGAAGACCGAGTCGTTGTCCTTCACCGAATCCGCCGAGAAGCTGGCGCAGCGCGTCGGCGTCAAAGTCGAGGCCGACAAGGCCCTCGGCCCCGAGGAGAAGGAGCGCCTGCGCGCGCGCGAGGCCCTCGAGTTCGCCGCCGCGTATTACCACGAGCTTCTCAAGAAAGACCCCGCCGCCGAGGCCGCCCGCGAATACGTGGGCAAACGCAAGGTCAACGCGGCCATGCTCGCCCAGTTCCAGCTCGGCTTCGCGCCGCGCAACGGCGGGCTCGTCGCCGCCGCCAAGAAGAAGGGCTTCGACGAGGCCATCTTGATGAAGGCGGGCCTCGCCGCCAAACGCGCCGACGGCTCCGTGCGCGACTACTTCTTCGACCGGGTGCTCTTCCCCATCAAGGACGCCAAAGGCGCCGTCGTCGGCTTCGGCGGGCGCACGATGGGCGACGGCGAGCCCAAGTACCTCAACTCCTCGGACAACCCCGTCTTCGCCAAGGGCCGCGTGTTGTACGCCCTTAACGACGCGTTGCCCGCCGTGCGCAAGGCGCGCCGCGCCTTGCTGATGGAAGGCTACATGGACGTCATCGCCGCCCACCAGTTCGGCTTCACCACGGCTTGCGCGCCGCTGGGCACCGCGCTGACGCCCGAGCAGGCCGCGCTCATCAAACGCAGCGCCGACGCGGTGGTCATCGTCTTCGACGCCGACAACGCCGGCCTCAACGCCGCCGTGCGCGGCTCCGAGGTCGCGCTCCAGGCGGGCCTGACCGTGCGCCTGACCACCGTGCCCGAGGGCAAGGACCCCGACGAGCTCCTGCACGCCAAAGGCACCGCGCCTTTCGCCGCCGCGCTCGAGGCCGCCAAGGACCCTTCCGAGTTCAAGACCGACCTCCTGCTCTCGCGCGCGGTCCAGCCCCTGACGCCCGAGGCCAAGTCCGAGATCGCGCGCTCGGTGCAGCAGACCATCGCGCTGTGCGCCGACGAGGTGCTCAAGGACGAGTGGACGCGGCGACTCGCCCAGCGCCTCGGCGTCTCCGAAGGCTCGCTCACGCGCTCGGCGGCCAAGGCCGCGCCCCGCCGCCACGCCCCGCCCGTCGTCGAGCAGGAGCCGTCGTCGGCGCCGTCGCCCGCGCGTCCGCGCGTGGTCCTGCCGCCGGCCGACCTCCAGCTCCTCGACCTGCTGGTGAAGGCCCCGGCCTGCGCGTCCGACGCGCGCGACGACGACTTCGACTCCGAGCCCGCCCGCGTCCTCGCCGCGGCCGTGGCCAAAGCGGCGCCCTACACCGGCGCTTGGGCGCCGCGCCTGCTCGACGCCTTGGAAGACGACGGCCTGAAGGCCGTGGCCTCGCGCATGTTGTCGGACGAGAACCTGCACGCCGAGCCGGAGTCGCATTTCCGGCTGGTGCTGGAGCGCCGCCGCAAGGAGCGCCGCTACATGGATTATAAGACGCGCGTGAACACGCTTTCCCCCGACGAGATGAAAGAGTACATGAAGCTGATGACGGAACTGCGCGGCTCTAAGACCGCGGGACGCGCATGAGCGCGCTAGGAGGACGTACGATGGCGATGCAGACGAGCCAGGCGATGAAGAATCTGATCGACCTCGGGAAGGAGCACGGCTACCTTACCCTAGAGGAGATCAGCCGCACCGTTTCCGCGTCGAGCATGAAGACCGAGGAGGTCGACGAGCTGATGACCGCGCTCGAGGACCTCGGCATCGAGGTCGTGGACCGCAAGAAGCCGACGCCCGGCCCGACGCAGGAGCGCGAGCGCGACCGCTTCTCCGAGGAATGGGGCGGCTCCTCCGACATCTCCAACTCCATCCGGATGTACCTCTCCGAGATGGGCCGCGTGCCGCTGCTCAACCGCGAAGAGGAAGTCACCTTGGCCCGCAACGTGCGCGAGCGCGAGAAGGAGCTGCGCATGCTCGTGCTGGAGTCGCCCGTCACGATGCGCGAGATCCGCTCCTGGGAGACCCTCATCGAGGCCCAGGAGATGACGCCCAAGGAGCTCATGCCCCGCGGCCGCAAGACCACCGCCGAGCTCTCCGGCATGCGCCGCAAGATGAAGTCCGTGGCGCAGTTCATCACCAAGTCCGAGAAGGCGATGCTCGCGCTGCGCGTGAAGCTCGAGAACCCCAAGCTCAAGCCCCAGGCGCGCATCAAGCTGCAGAAGAAGATCGAGGGCGTCAACAAGCTCGTCATCGCCCGCATCGTCAGCCTCAACCTCAACCAGGACAAGATCAAGCGCCTGACGAACAAGATCAAGAACCTGGCCGGCAAGATCTACGAGTGCCGCGACGAGATGGAGCGCTACACGCGCCGCTACGGCTGCTCCTTCGAGGAGCTGCGCTCCTACTACGCGGCCGTCAAGAAGGGCAAGATGCGCTCCGAGGCCTTCAAGGCCAAGACCGGCTACGCCCCGACCGCCGTCGAGGCCGCGCTCGAGAACATGGAGGCGGTCCAGGACCGCATTCAAAGGATACAGAACACCCTTCCCATCCCCATCGACCGCTTCCTCGAGCTCAACGACAAGATCGTGAACCTCGAGGAGACCATCCTCGAGGACAAGCTCAAGCTCATCAAGGCCAACCTGCGCCTCGTGGTCTCCATCGCCAAGAAACACGTCAACAGCAACCTCGAGCTCTCCGACCTCATCCAGGAGGGCGGCCTCGGCCTGATGAAGGCCGTCGAGAAGTTCGAGTACAAACGCGGCTTCAAGTTCTCCACCTACGCGACGTGGTGGATCCGCCAGTCCATCAACCGCGCCATCGCCGACCAGGCCCGCACCATCCGCATCCCGGTGCACATGAAGGAGCTCATCTCCAAGCTCACCAAGGTCACCCGGCGCTACCGCCAGGAATACGGCCGCGAGCCCAGCCTCGAGGAGTACACGCGCTCGCTGCACATCTCCATGGACAAGGTCAAAAACGTCCTGAAGATCATGCAGGAGCCGGTCTCGCTGGCCACGCCCATCGGCGAGGACGAGGACAGCTACCTCGAGGACTTCATCGAGGACAAGACGTCCTCGGCGCCGTCGAACTCGGCCGGCAACTTCCTGCGCCGCTCCGAGGTCGAGAAGGTGCTGTCGTCGTTGACCGACCGCGAGGCGAAGATCATCAAGCTGCGCTTCGGCATCGATTCGGGCTACCCGCGCACCCTCGAGGAAGTCGGCCGCATCTTCCGCGTGACCCGCGAGCGCGTGCGCCAGATCGAGGCCAAGGCCATCCGCAAGCTGCGCCATCCGTCGCGCAGCAAGTCCCTGCGGGATTACCTCGACTAACATGTCCTCCAAGCGACGGCACCGGCCCGCCTCTCTCGACTACGCGGTGTTCGCCGTCGCGGGCTTCCTGGCGCTGTTCCTCGTTTATGAGGTCGCCAAGCGCCGCGTGAAGCCGACGCCGCCGCCGCCGGCCGCGGCGCAGCCGTTCATCCCGCCGCCGGGGTTCGCCGCCGCGCCCGCCACGGTGTTCGCCCCGCCGCTGCCCCCGGAGCGCGGCGGCAAAGGTCCCCTGCCCGCCATCGCCGTGGACCGCGTCGAGAAGCGCCGCCCCGCGGCGGCCGTGCCCCTGCCTCCGCGTTAAGCCGCCTCAGCGGCCGGCGACGGCCCGCGCGACCGCGTCGCGCAGGGCCTGGGGGTCGAAGGGTTTGGGGAAGAAACCCGCGACCGCGGGCATCGAATCGAAGAGGTGGCGCATGTCGCCTTTGGCGGTCACCACGAGGATGGGCAGGGCCGCGGTGCGCGGGTCCTCGCGCATCCGGCGCGCCGCCGCGTGCCCGTCGAGCACCGGCATCATGATGTCGAGCACGACCAGGTCGGGCAGGGGCTTGGCCGCGTCCGCGGGCTCGACGCCGAGCGCGGCCAGCGCCTCGGCGCCGTTGTGCGCCTCCTCCACCGTGTGGCCGGCCTTCTCCAGGACGAAACGCATGAGCAGGACCACGGAGGGCTCGTCATCGACGACCAGCAGCCGGGCCATCAGGCCTTCCGGTTGAGCAGCGAGCGCAGGGCGTCGCCCGCGAGGTCCTTGGCGCCGAGCCCGAAGGCCAGGCCGAGCGCGAGGCCCACCGAGCCGAGCAGGATCTGCACGGCCGCGGCGGTGAGCGCCGGGTTGACGCCGACCTGCTCGAGGGCCGCGACCGCGGAGAACAGCACGACGACGAGGTAGGCGCCTCGCGCCACGGCCACGCCGCCGCGCACGGAGTTGGCGGCCGCCGCGTTCTCGAGCACGCCGTTGACCAGGCGGGCGAAGAGCAGGCCGCCGAACAGCGTGACCACGGCCGCGACGAGGGAGGGGAGGAAGGCGACGAAGCGCTCGAAGAGGGCGGACACCGCGGGGACGTCGGCGGCGTTGGCCGCGGAGATGATGAACACCACGAGCACGAACCAGAAGGCGGAGAACGCGGCGATCTCGGTGGGGGATTTGCCCAGGCCGAGGCGGGCCAGCACCTCGTTGAGGCCCACGCGCCCGGTGTGCTCGTCCAGGCGCACCTTGCGCAAGACCGCCTCCACCAGGACGCGCGTCAGCCGGGCGCCGAACATGCCCACGAGCAGGAGCAGGAGGGCCGCCGCCAGGGAGGGCAAGGCGCCGGCGATGCGCCCGTAGGCGCCGACGAGGGGATCGAGGAAAAGCCGCGCGAGCGAGCCGGTCACGGCGCTATCGTAGCATGTCGGCCTCTGTGACCGGAACGGCGTTGACAGGCTAGGTGGGGTCTGCTATCCTGCGAATCGTGCGAGCCGTCTGGGCCGCCGTTCTCGTCGTGATGTGGGCGGTGCCCGCTTCCGCCGTCGTCCTCACCTCCACGGAAGGCAAGGTCCTCTTCCTTAAGAACGGCTCCTACACGTGGGCCCAGGTGTCCCGGGGCCAGGTGCTCGCCCCCGGCGACCAGCTCAAAACCGCGACCGGCGCCACCGCCATCGTGGGCTTCGATGACGGCACCACGGTCTCGCTGAGCCCCTCGACCTCCTTCACGCTTCAAGAGTCCAACTCCGCGGCCAGCGAGCTCAAGCTCACCGTGGGCTCGCTGAAGGCCTGGATCTCCAAGAGCCTCAACCGCCGCTTCGCGGTGCGCACGCCGACGGCGGTGTGCTCGGTGCGCGGCACCGAGTTCGAGATCGGTGTCACCCAGCAGGGCGACACCAACGTCCAGATGCTCGGCGGCCTGCTCGCGGTGGCCGACATGGACGGCAACGAGGTCCTGCTCAAGGACAACCAGAGCATCACCGTCACCGCCGAGGGCCTGGGCCGCGTGGGCGATTCCGGCGCGCCCAACACGCCCGGCGCGCAGGAGAAGGCCAAGGAGACGGCCAAACGCGAGGTCGGCCTCCAAATGAGCAAGGAGGAGGTCCAGGCCGCCGCCGCCGAGGAGAGCAAACTCGCCGAATACAAGGAGGGCAAGGCGCTCATCGACGTGTTCGGCAACCGCGTGCGCCCCGAGGAATACATCGTGCGCCCCGCGGCCGACCAGTTCAAGTTCGTGGTGCTCAACTCCCGCGACGACCGCTTCGACTACTTCTACTACCGCGGCACCTTCAACACGACCTTGCCCAACGACCTCTCCGTCGCCTTGCGCATGCTCGGCGGCTGCGCGGGCGCGGCCTGCCCCTACTTCCTCACCGGCTACGAGACCGGGCGCTCCAACACGCGCGACTACATGCTCGAGACCACCTCGGGCGGGCACATGGTGGATGTCAACTCCAACGCGGACGCGGCCGACAACGTCACGGCGGTGTACGACTCGGTCTCGGACAGCTTCATACCCGTGACCGGGGCCTTCTTCGACACCCTTTACGACACCTACAACCTGTCCTTCAACGGCGTCTCCCACGACAGCTGGAACCAGCCCGGCGGCAACGTGCAGAGCTACCTCGCCGCCGCCCTGCCCTCGCGCGCGCAGATCACGACCTTGCGGAATCCGCCCGGCTGCGGCCCGCCCGACTGCACCTACACCGAGGACGGCGTGCTCCACCAGGTCATCTACGCCGCCAACGGCGCGGGCACCATCTGGGAGAAATACGACAACTACATCATCTCCGACGCGGGCAAAATCGCCGCGACGTCGGACTTCGCCGGCATCACCACCGGCGCGCAATACAAGAAGACCCTCCTGGGCTGGAACTTCCAGACGGTCGTGACCGCCTCCGAGTTCAACGGCCGCAAGATCGACCTCGTCGTCGAGCCGCGCATCTTCATCCAATCGGGCATCATCCCGTGACGGCCGAAACGTGCTGACGCGCGCCTTTTCGCGGCCGGCGTGCGCCCTGGCCCTGGCTTTGGCCGCGCCCGCGGCCGCCGCCGACGTCGTGCCCGTGTTCAACGCGTCCCTTTCCGCCGGCCAATACCTGTTCCAGGGCGACCGCGGCAGCTTCTCGGGCAACGTCTCCTCGTGGCCGCGCCGATGATCCGGTTCTCCCCGCGCTGGAGCCTGATGCCCATGTACGCGGGCGGCTACCGCGGCACCAAAGGCGTCGAGGACGGCGTGGGCGCGGGCACCTTGTTCCAGCAGGAGATGGACCACCGGCTCTCGGTGACGGGTTTCCGCAGCCTGGAGAACTCGACGTGGCGCCTCAAGCCGCAGGCCAGCTATAAACGCGAGTTCCTCAAAGAGACGCGCGACGAGGAGTGGGGCAAGGGCCTTTTCGACTACGAAAAAATCGCCTTCGGCCTCGAGGCCGAGAACGTGTATAAGGACCCGTTCTCGTTCCGGGCGTCGCTCGACGTATGGCGCACGCGGTTCCCTCAATACGAGTCCTTGGAGTCGCGCTCCGGCGTGGACCCCAACGGCAACCCGCTCGGCCGCGAGCTGGCGCCCAAAAAGGTGCTCGACACCTGGAACACCTCGTTGACGCTGTCGGGCACCCGCCCGGTGCCCTTCGCGAACCCCGTCTTCGCCCTGCAGGGCTCCTGGTCCGTGTTGTATCAGAGCTACAGCGACCAGAAACTCGTCAACGAACGCGGCCAGTTCGACGCGACCGGCCGCCGCGACATCCTCAACTCGGCGGCCGTGTCCCTGTCGTACCCCGCGCCCGGTGAAGCTGTTCGGGCGCGACGCCCGCCTCGACCTGTCGGGGGGCCTCAACCTCGCCTGGAACAAGTCCAACCAGAACACCTACGACGCCGCCAAGACCCAGTTCATCTCCGACTCCTACAGCTTCGTGAGCTTCGGGCTGGGCCCGGCCGCGGCCCTGTCGTGGGGGGACCGCAAGACGCCCGACCGGCTCTCGCTGGGCCTGCGCTGGAACCGCGTGCGTTACACCGGGCGCCTGGTGCAAGACGGCGGCGGCGTCTATAGCTCCGCCAAGCAGTACCAGGACCGCACCACGCTCGCCCTCGGCTTCGACCATCCCGTCGCTCCGAAGTTCACGCTCACGACGCGCGTCAACACGATGTGGGCGAGCTCCAACCACAAGTTCGACAAGAACTATAAGTACACGTACCGGGCCATGACCTATCTCATCGGGGTGGCTTACGAATATTGACCGTTGTGACGCTTATCACCTGGAAACCTGAGTCAAAGCTGTTATAATCCGTGAAGTCCTCACGGTAGTGCCGAGCCCGTGAAAGCCGCCGAGAAAAGCAAGCCGAGTGCCGCCGTCCTAGTCGCCGCCCTTTGCGCGGCGGCTTTGCTGTCACCGCTCCCCGCGTCGGCGGCCACCTTGCTCGACTGGGTCTCCTACTCCTCCGCGCCGGCCGCGGTGGACCCCAACCAGGCCGACGTCCCGGTGTTCTCCTGGACCTTCACGGCCTCCGGCGGCTCGGGCGGCTTCAGCGCGACGAGCCTGTACGTGTTCGGCGACGTGCCGCCCCAGCAGATGACGGGCAAGCTGTTCAAGGACACCAACAACGACGGCGTGCTCGACGGCGGCGACGCGTTGCTGGCGAGCAACCCCTTCACGGGCGGCGGCGCCGGCTTCCCCGCGTCGGCCTACCTCAACGCCGGCGGCGGCGAGTTCCAGACCATCAACACGCCGACGCGTTACTTCCTCGCGGTCAGCTTCAACGGGGTGCCCTCGGGCCGCCGGGTCTCCTTCGGCGTGTTCAGCCCCTACGACCTGACCATCGGCTCGGACTTCCTTAATACGGCCCCGCCGCTGCCGCTGCATTCGGGCGAATCGTCCGTGTACGTGAGGGTCTATGCCAAGCCCGCCAACGGCGTCACGTCGTATCCGACGCCGACCGCCTCGCCGCGCACCGGCGGCTACGACACCGGGCTGTACCTCAGCGCGGGCCAGCGCCTGCAGGCCGCGGTCGCGGCCGCCGACACCTGGGACGCGGGCTCCGGCTTCGTGGACGGCAACGGCGCGCCGCCGACCGGCGGCCTGGGCTCCTTCAACAAAGGCGCGCTCGTCGGCCGCGTGGGCGCCGGCCCCTGGTTCCTGCTCGGGCAGAGCACCTCGACGACGGTCTCGTCCTCGGGCCTGCTGTATCTCGCGGCCAACGACAACGACGGCTACGCCAACAATTCCTCCTTCCTGCGCGTGACGCTCGACGTGCTGCCATCGACGACGACCAAGATCTGGCTCGGCGGCACCATCGGCTTCGAGAACCGCGCCGACCTCGACCTCAACTGGCAGGGCGGGCGGCCGCGCGCGGGGGAGAAGGCCTACTTCGGCGCCACGGCCTACGACTGCGACTGGAACATCCCCAACGAGACGCTCTCCGAGCTCATCGTGTCCACCGCGTTCGCCGGGCGCCGCCTGCGCCTGACCAGCCCTCCCTTCGGCGGCCTCAACGAGCTGCGCGTCTCCAGCCGGGCTATCATCGGCGGCGGGTCGTTCTCCTTCGGCGCGCTCGATTCCGAGTACACCTTCGACCAGCACCGCCTCAACGTCGAGGGCGTGCTCGTCGTCAAGGACAGCGCCACCTTCACCCTCGACGACGGGCGCCTGGCCGTGCGCGACGGCCTCGAGGTGCGCAACGGCGCCTTCTTCGTGCTCGCCACGACCGGCAGCTACACCCAGATCGAAGCGGCGGGCGGCGGGCGCTGGTACTGGCGCGTGGACCGCGGCACCATGGCGGTGTCGGCCGACGTGGCGCTGTACGGCATCGACTGGATCGTCTTCAAGGACGCCTATTTCGCGGCGTTCGACAACGTCGAGTTCTCGCCGAACAACTCCTCGACCATGCCGTTCGTGACCTTCCAGGCCGGACCCGGGACCGTGTCCTACGCGTTCAAGGGCTGGTCCAGCTTCAACACCCCGCGCTCGCCCAGCGTGAACGCGCAGGTCCCGCCCGGCTCGAGCATCTCCTTCCTCAACAGCGCGACGCCGAGCTTCGGCTCGCCGCACACCGTCGGCACCCCGGGCGTCGTGAGCTGGAATCCCGACGGCGGCGGCGCCGCGGGCACCATCAACGGCAACATCAACTGCGTCGGCTCCTGCCCGTCGCCCACCTTCACCGTGCTCGCCACCACCGACCCTTCGGGCGCTTATACCCCGCAGAGCCAGTACAATAACTACGGCGCCGGGCCGTATACCCTCAACAGCCTGGTGGCGCCGGCCACCTACTTCGTCTTCGCCTTCGACAACGGCGGCGGCGGCGCGGCCCCGGGCTTCTACCGCCCGCGCGGCGGCTTCCGGCATCCCGGCTACTTCCGCTCCGAGCCCGTGTTCGTGCCCGCCGGCGTCTCCACCAACAACGTCAACGTGACGATGAAGGGCTGGGGCGAGGTGAACGGCGGCGTGGTCAACCAGAGCAACCAGTCCGGCCAGATCGTGGTGGAGACCTGGGACGGCCCGCCCAACCTCGCCATCAGCACCAAGGTCGCCCAGGGGCTGTCGTACGGCTACTACTCCTTCCAGACCTTGGCGAGCGACGGCGGCGTGTTCCACTCGAGCCACGTCTTCGCTTACGTGGACCTCGACGGCGACCGCAGCCACGACGTGTTCGAGGCCTCGGCCACGGCGGTCTCCAGCGCGTATTCGCCTTCCGAGGCCTCCTCGACGACCGTGTCGCCGCCCTTGCTCCTCAGCGGCGGCGGCATCGCCCCGGGCGGCACGCTCACCCTCTCCACGGCGGCCGTGCACGCGGGCGCCATCGCCGCGGGTGGCGACCAGCCCGTGATGCGCCTGACCCTCACTAATAGCGCGACGCCGTCGGTGCTCTCGGCCCTGCGCCTGCGCTGGGCCGCGCCGGTGCCTCAGTTCGGGGCGGCCATGCGTGTGTTCCTAGACGACGGCGACGGCGAGTTCAACCATTTCGAGGACATGATGCGCGGCGACGTCAACCTCAGCGCGGGCGTCTCGAGCGGGACCGCCGTCTTCTACCAGCCGGTCCCGTTCGGACCTTCCCAGACGCGCGACCTCTTCGTCACCCTCAACACCTACGGCGCCAAGCCGTCCTCGGCGGCCGTGTCCATCGACACCGCGGCGGCCTTCGGCCTGGCCGCGGGCGACATGGCCTTCCAGCCCGCCTTGTACCCGGTCCAGACGGGCCCGCTCGGCGTGCGCGCCGGCGTCGAGGCGTTTTTCCCGGCCTATCCGGAGGGCTCGGGCGGCGCCATGACGGGGCAGTTCGCGGACTTCGGCCAGTCGTTGACCATCGTCGCGACCGGCACCTGGCGCACGGGCCCCGGCGACGCGCCCACCGGTCCGCAGGGCGAGCCCGGCACCACCGGCCTCGACACCGTCTTGCCCGCGGCCAACCGCGGCGAGCTCATCGGACGCCTGGCGAGCTGCCCGAGCTGCTACAGCTCTTGGTTCCGAGTGGGCGCGGCCACCATGCCCATCACGATGAGCAACAGCGGCGAGCTGCACCTCGCCATCAACGACTTCGTCAACGCCTACTACGACAACTCCGGCGTGGTACTGGCCGACTTCGTCGTCAGCGGGACCACCACCGGCGCCATCGTCGGCACGCTCTCCTACTCGACGCCCATCGCGGGCAACGCCTACATCACCGCCTATCGCTGGGGCGTGGCGACCGCGTCGCAGACCGTGGGCATCATTCTCGCGGCCACGTCCTACCCGTACGTCTTCAGCGGCCTGCCGCCCGGCGAATACGAGCTGGGCGTCACGCACCAGCTCAGCACCGACTTCGGCCTCAGCGGCGCGTCGGCCTTCCTCTCGGCCGCCACCACGGTCCAAATCGACGCGACGATGTACCAGGGCGAGGCCGTCATCGGCGGCATCATCAGCTACGCGGGCGTGCTCAACTACGGCGACTTCCACATCGTGGCGTCCACCAGCTCGGACTTCACGAAAAACGTCAGCTTCTTCGCCGAGACGTCCGAAACGAACCCGACGCTCTACTCGTTGACCGGCCTGCCCGCGCCCAACACCTATTACATCGTGGGCTTCCGCGACGGCAACTACAACGACCATCCCGACGGCCCCGAGCCCCTGGGCTACTACGGCGCGCCGGGCGGCTCGTTATCGACCTTGCCTTCCTTCGCGACGCCGGTCTACGTCACTCCCGGGGCCAACCTGACGAGCATCGACGTGGACATGAACGACACGGGCGGCATCCAGGGCCAGGTCGCGGTGTCCTCGGCGGCGACCGGCGCGGTCGTCGTCATCGCGGGGCGCGGGGCGTTCGGCGCCGCCTCCTTCCAGCCCGAGTCGCGGACCGTCTCGCCGGTGTACGGCGGGGGCGCGGCGAACACGAGCGTCTTCTACAGCCTCGGCCTGATGCGCTCGGCGACGGACTACAGCCTGTTCGCCTTCCTCGACTCCAACGGCGACGACGTTCCCGGTCCGGGCGAGCCCACCTACCAGACGGCGGCCAACCTGGCGGTGACCTCGGGCTCGATGTCGAACCTGCCCTTCTCGCTGCTGACGGTGGCCCCGCCCGCCGCGACCACGCGGTTCTCCGCGGCCGCGGCCGGGCCGACGTCGGTGCTGTTCACCTGGGACGGCGTCGGCGGCGCGACCTATTACGCGCTGCGCCGCGCCAACGACACGCCCGTCGTCACGGTGGGGGCCACCTTCTACCTGGACGCGACGCTGTCGGCCAACACCTCCTCCCAGATCCTTAAAGTCGTCGCCGGCAACGCCAACGGCGTGAGCGCGGCGGTCGCGCTGAGCACGGGCGTGTTCAGCGCTCGCGGCGCGCCCACCGGCCTCGCGGCCGGCAACTTCACCGCGGCGGGCGCCGACGTGTCCTGGGGCGCCGGCGCCAACCACGCGGGCACGCCCTACCGCGTCTATCGCTCCTCCATCGCCGCGGGCGTCAACCCGCGCCTGGTGTTCACCGGCGCGGCCGGGACCTTCCGCGACACGGCCGTCGCGGCCAACACCGCCTACTACTGGGACGTCGCCGCGGTCAACGGCAACGGGCTCGAGGCCTACAGCGGCGCGCCCGTCTCCGGCGTCACCTCCGCGGCCTCCGGCAACGTGTTCGTCGGCACCGTGACCTACGCCGGGGCCCAAAGCGGCGCCTTCGTGCTCCAGGCCTCCACCGCCGCGGATTTCACGGGCGCGGTGTCCTCGGTGTCCTTGCCCAACCTGCCGGTGCAGGCGTTTTACCTCGCCTTGCCCGGCGCGGGCTCCTACTACCTGCGCGGCTTCGTCGATGTGCTCGCGACCGGACTTCCCGCGGCCGGCTCCGACCGCTCGGCGCCGCTGTCGTCGTTCCCGTTCGTCGGCTCCCCGGTGCCGGTGTCCTTCGCCATCGCGGTGGACACGGTGGCGCCCGCCGCGCCCGCCGGCCTCGTCGCCACGCCCTCCTTCGGCAGCGTCGCGCTCGGCTGGTCGGCGCCGACGAAAAACGCGAACAACAGCCCGCTCACGGACCTGCTGGGCTACGTGGTGTTCCGCTCCACCGGCGTGAGCGCGCCGTTCGTCGCGCTCCAGCCGCTCTCGGCCCCGCTGGCCGCCGCCTCCTTCGTGGACACGACCGCCAAACCCGGCGCGCCGGCGTATTACCGCGTGTCGGCCGTGGACTACGGCCGCAACGTGTCCTCGCCCACCGCCAGCCAGCTCGCGGCGCCGTCGGCGGGCGGCTCCATCTCGGGCGTCATCCGACCGTTCACGTCCGCCTCCACCGGCCAGTTCCGCGTGCGCCTGACGAGCACGGCCGCGCCCACGGCCGCGGCGCTGGCCGAGGTCTCGGTGCAGACCTACACCTTCAGCGGCCTGGCCGATGGAACGTATTTCCTGCGCGCCTACCGCGACCTCGACAACAACGCCGTGGAGAACCGCGTCAACGAGCCCGGCGGCACCTACGGCGGCCTCAACACGCCTTTCGCCGTGCCCATCGTCAACGGCAACGCCGTGACCCTCGCCGACGTCTCGGTCTGCGACCGCACCCAGCTGTTCCCCGGCGCGGCCGTCACCGGAAACCTGCTGCTCGGCGGCTGCCCCGCGCGCGACAAAGGCCCGGCCAACGTCACCCAGCTCTACGCGTTCCCGGTGGGCACGGGCGCCTCCGGCTCGCTCGGCGTGGGCACGGTGGTCAACCTCACCATCTCCTCGACGTCCTTCGGCGACAGCGAGCTCATCGTGCTCGGCCCCGACGGCAGCGTGGTCGCGCGCGACAACCGCCCCGGCGGGGCCAGCCTGAGCTTCACGGCCTCGCAGACCGGCGTCTATCTCGTCGAGCCGACGTCCTTCCTGCCCGGCCTGCTCGGCTCCTTCAGCCTGCAGATGCGCCTCGACGGCGGCTTCGGCGGCGTGGCCGCGGGCTCGGTCACCTACACGGGCGCGCGCCCCGGCGTCATCTACGCCCAGCTCTTCAATACCTCGGCCCAGGACCAGCCGCCCGTGGCGCAATCCACGCGCGCGACGCCCGGCGCCTATTCCTTCGGGGCGTTGCCCGACGGCACGTATTACCTGCGCGGCTACCGCGACGCCAACGGCAACCTCGTGCGCGACCCGGGCGAGCCGTCCGGCCAGTTCGGCTTCTCGGCGAGCTCGCCGACGCCCGTCACGGTCAGCGGCGGCTTCACCGCGCCGCTAGGCGGCCTGACCATCGCGTTGACCGACCCCGCGGTCGGCGCCATGAAGGGCGCGATCATCTACGACGGCACGCAAAGCGGCTCCATCCGCGTGCAGGCCGGCCTGCCCAGCTGCGCGCAGTGCGGCGACATCGGGGCCGTGCTCGCCTCGGGCTCCACCGGGACGGCGAGCTCGTATTTCCTGGGCTCCTTGCCCTCCGCCACGAACTACGTCCTGCGCGCCTTCGTCGATAACAACGGCAACGGCCGCTCCGACGTGCTCGAGCCCGTCGTCTCCTCGCAGAACGTCACCATCTCCGCCGGCGCCACCACGACGGTCAGCGTCATCCTGCAGGACCCCGGCTCGGGCATGGGCGGCACCGCGGTGCTCGCCGGCACCGTGGCCTACGCCGGCGCGGCCACCGGCACCGTGTTCGTCGGCTTCTCGCGCGACCCGCAGTTCCACCAGCTCGACATCGTGCTCCAGCTGCCCGGCACCGGCTACTTCCAGCGCGACGGCGTGTTCGGCGGCGCGACGTATTACATGGCCGGCTTCATCGACAACATCCCCAACGGCACGCCCGACTTCCAGAACGGCGAGCCGCGCGGCACCGGCGGCCCGGCCGGCGGCGCGGGCCCGTTTTTGGCCTCCAACCCGCCGCAAATCTACGTCCCGCCGTTCGGCGTGACCGGCTCCTCGATGACCATCTTGGACCCCTCCAACGGCGTCATCCGCGGCCGCGTGACCTACACCGGCGCGTCGGCGGCCCCTCGCATCATCGTCCAGGCCGGGCTCAACACGGGCGGCACGGGCCAAGCCCCGCCCGCCGAGCTCGTCATCACGCGCCAGGCGGGCGTGACGCAGTACGACTACGAGCTGCCCTACCTCGCCGGCTCCAACAACTACTACGTCGCGGCCTTCGTGGACTCCAACGACAACGGGCGCTCGGACTTCGGCGAGCCGTTCAACAGCCGCGGCGGGGTGTCGGTGTCCTCCGGGGCCGGCGTCTTCCCGACCTACGGCATGGACGTGACCATCTTCGAGTCCGGCGGCACGGGCACGCCGCAAAGCGCCGGCCGCGTCCGCGGCGACGTGAGCTACCTCGGCACCCAGAGCGGCCCGGTGTTCGTGCGCTTCTTCACCAACCCCTCCTTCTCGGGGCTGCCCTTCGCCACGGTCTCCGTCGCCGGTCCCGCGGGCC
The DNA here is from genome assembly GCA_965283875.1 of uncultured Elusimicrobia bacterium. Taxonomy (GTDB): domain Bacteria; phylum Elusimicrobiota; class Elusimicrobia; order UBA1565; family UBA9628; genus GWA2-66-18. The sequence goes on from CBDIQC010000001.1 coordinate 2,583,912, forward strand.
CCGGCAACTTCGCCTTCGACAAGACGGGCCTGCCGTTCGGCACCACGTTCTACCTCGACGCGTTCCGCGACCCGAGCGGCTCCGGAATCTACAACCCGACGTTCCACGCGCGCGGGCCGCTGGCCGAGGGCGGCGACGGCCTCGTGCTCACGCAGAGCCGGCCGGAGGGCCGGGCCTACGGCAACATCACCGACCCGGGCGAAGGCGGCAGCGTCAACGTGTTCAGCGGCCGCCTCGACCTCGCGTCGGGCGCGCGTTTCGACGGCGGCGCCTTCGACGTCGCGGCGTCGGTGCTCATCGACACGTGGACCGGCTCGCCGGCGCCCACCTACGTCTCGATGCTGGTCACCACCCAGAACGACGGGCCCGAGACCATGCTCGTTCGCTACAGCTCGACGGGCGTGATCCTGTCGTCGGCGACCGTCGCCGAGGGCGTCAGCGGCGTCAACGCGCCGGTCATCGACGACGGCGGCCAGGTGTTCCTGCCCTCGCGCATCGAGACCGTGGTCGGCGGCAACTTCTACTCCACGGGCGTGGTGTCGCGCCTGAACCCCGGCTTCGGCGCCCGCTGGGACGTGATGTACGGCGTGCGCGCGGTCAAGGCGCTCGCCTACAGCCCGGTCAACGACCGGCTCTACGCCGCGGGCGGCCAGCAGAACGGCAACGACATCCTCGTGCTCGAGATCGACCCCGTCACGATGAACGTGACGTCCACCGGCACCTTCACGCCCCCGAGCCTCGGCTGCTTCAACTGCGGCGGCGGCAACGCCTACGCGGTGGCGGTCTCGCCGGACGGCGCCAAGGTCGGCGTCATCGCCGCGGCCGGCGAGCACGACGGCGGGAAATACGACCTCCTGTTCCTGCTGCGGTTCTCCCGCAGCGGCGGGCCCGTGATGACGCTCGACGCCTCCAAGGACGTCACCGGGCTGCACCTGCCCGGCGAAGGCGTGGTCCTCGCCGCGGACGCGAGCGGGGCCTTCTTCGCCGTGGGCGTGGAGAAGGGCGCGACCACCGCGCGGACCTACAAGTTCGATTCGGCGCTCAACCAGACGGCCGCCGTGGAGCTGCCCAACGTGGTCACCCATTTCGAGGGCGGCATGGGCAACGCGCAGGTGGACCTGGCCGACGGCCACTTCTACCAGGCCTGGGAGAGCACGGCCAACGCCGGCGACATCCAGGTCCTGCGTTACGACAACGCGCTGAACCTGGTCTCGGCGCGCACCTTCGACGGCCTCGACAACACCGCCGAGGACTTCCCGTTCGGCCTGGCGGTGCTCAACTCCTCCAACGTGGTGGTCGGCGGCGGCGTCAACAACGGCCGCTCGCTCGACAGCATCCTGGTCCGCTTCAACATGAACGCCGCCGGCGCCACCAGCGCCGCGGGCCCCGCGGTGACGGTGGCGACCGCCTCGGCCGTCTCCGGCGTGGCGACGTACGCGGGCTCGCTGGCGTCCTCGGGCACCTTCCGCACCGTGCTCCTGCGCGCGGGCGAGACCACGCCGCTGCGCTTCGCGAGCGCGCCGTTCGGCGCGGCGGCCCCGTACCTGTTCAACAACGTCCCCTACGGCGAGTACCACGTGCGCTCCTTCCTCGACCTCAACGCCAACCTGCTCGCCGAGGCCGGCGAGCCGGTGGGCTGGTCGAAGGCGGAGGGGGAGGAATATTTCACCGGCTCGAGCTACGCGGTGTCCGGGCCGTTCCTGTGCGACCGGCGCGCGCTCGTGGCGGGCACGCCGGCGACCGGGTCCTTCGCCGCGACCGACTGCGTCGCGCCCGACCGCGGCGGCGCCTACCAGCGCCTGTACACCTTCACCGCGCGCCGCGGCGAGCCCATCACCCTCCTGCTCGAGGGCCTGGGCTTCACCGACACCTACCTCAACCTGTACGGCCCCGACGGCGAGCTGATGGTCTCCGCCGACGAGGGCGGCGGCGGCGCCAACGCGCAGATCACCGGCTTCGTCGTCCAGGAGGACGGCCTCTACACCGTGGGCGCCTCGCCCTTCGCCGCGGGCGTGACCGGCGCCTTCCGCCTCTCCCTGATCAGCGGCGCGGGCACGCCCGGCTCGGTGAGCGGCCGCGTGGACTACAACGGCTCGCAGGGCGGCGCGATACGGGTGGGCCGCTTCTCGACGACCGTGTTCAGCACCTCGACGGCCCTCGACCTCCTGTCGCTGGTGTCCACGCGCTCCTTCACGTTCGCCAACGTGGCCGCCGGCACCGCGTATTATTTCGGCGCGTTCGTGGACGTCAACGCCAACGGCGCGCCCGACGCGGGCGAGGATTCCGGCGTGTTCGGCGCCGCCGGCTCCCCGTCGGCCGTCCAAGTGGCCGTCGGCCAGGCCGTGACCGGCGTGGCCATCAACATCTCGGCTTCGACCGCCTCGGCGGCCACCGCGTCCTTCATCACCGGCCAGGCCACGCTCGCCGGCGCGCCGGCCGCCCCGCTGATTCTCGAGTTCTGGTCCAGCGCGCAGTTCTCCGGCCGCCCCGTGGCCAGCCGCATGATTCCCACGGGCGCCGGCGCCTTCGACGTGGCCGTTCCGGGCGGCGTGGCCTACTTCGTGCGCGCCTTCCTCGATCTCGACGGCGACTTCGCGCCCGACGCCGACGAGCCCAAAGGCGTCTATGCCCCGCGCGGCCAGGGCGCGGAGTCCGTGTTCGCGCCCGCGGGCGCGTCCGTGCCCAACATCGACATCGCCTTGGCCGCAGCCGGCCTGACCGCCGGCGGCGCCTTCGCCGTGCGAGGGTTCGGGCGCGCTGCTGCACGGGCCGCGTCCGGCACGGCCAGCCACATCGCCCACATCGGCGTGGAGCTGACCGACAGCGCCTACGTGGCCGTGCGTCGGCGGCCAGGTCGGCTTCACCGTGCCGCCGGGCTTCCCGTTCCCGTTCGGCGTGACCGCGGGCAACACCGGCGGCGCGACGCTGTCGCCGGTCACCGTCAACGGGCCTTCGGCCTTCGTGTCGGTGACGGCCGGCGCGGTGCCCACGGGCCAGACCATCACGCTCACCTGGAACAACGTCTATCTGCCCTGCGCGCTCGGCACGCACACCTTCACCATGGCGTCGGTGGAGAACGCGACCGCGGCCCCGGCCCCGCTGCTCGCCGGCTCGCCCGTGTTCGTCGTCGGCGCCGGCTCGCCCGAACACGTCACCGTCAACCCGCCGTATTTCTCGCTGCGCGCCGCCGAGCTCTCGGACCCGCTGTTCCTCGAGACGCGCGACCGCTGCGGCAACAAGGTCGCCGCCTCCGCCGGCGAGGTCGTCGAGCTGCGCTCGCGCTTCTACAACCCCGTCAGCGGCTTCTTCGAGGCCGACCCGTCCGTCGGCCTGACCAGCGCGACCGCGGTGAGCACGGCCTCCGCGCTCACGCTGAACTTCGCCGTCGGCCAGTCGTCTCGCGTGTTCCACGCGGTGTCCGTGAGCACCGGCTTCAAGTACCTCGAGCTCTACACCGACCTGGGCGCGGCCCCGCCCGCCACCTTCTACTTCGGCGCGAGCGTGCTGCCCGCCGACGCGCTGACCAACGTGCGCGTGACCACGAGCCCCAACGGCGCGGCCGCGTCCACGGCCACCATCGCGCAGACCGCCGCGGGCATCCCCAACCAGGTCTTCGTCGATTTCAATCTCGGCGACGCGGCCCAGGGCTGGCACGTGTTGTTCTCGACGACGCCGTACAAGCCGGGCGTGACGCCCTCGCCGGTGTGGGAGCGCTGGGGCTACGGCCAGCCGACCTTGGGCGAGATCGCCTGGGACGGCCGCTACAGCCCCTGGATCAACGGCGGCGGCCGCGCGCCCAACGGCCTGTATTACGGCCGCGTCGAGGTCGGCGGCGGCGGCGTCAAGGACGACCGCCTGCAGGTCACGGTCAACGTCCCGCAGTTCGCCGGCCGGGTGTACGACTCCGCGGTCACGCCCAACCCGCCGCTGGCCGATGCCTCCTTACGCGTCTATGGCCCCTCCGGCTACTTCGCCGCGACGACGGGCGCCGACGGCACCTACACCTTGCCCGGCCTGGGCGCGGGCGTCTATCGCCTCAACGCCTCGCGCCCGGACTACGTCGATGCGGCCGTGGACGTCACGCTCGACGCGGCCGCCGCGGTCACGTCTTATACGCCGCGCACGGCGGGCGTGGCGGTGTCCTCCAACGCCTCGGGCGGCCTCGATGTGTTCCTCGGGCGCGCGCCGCGCCTGACCGTGGTCCCGACGCTCGACGTCGGCGTCTCGACGTCCTCGCTCGACCGCTGGGGCTCGCTGCAGGTGCGGCCTTCGACGGGCAGCCAGCTGAGCACCCTCTTCGGCCCGATGCGCTTGCGCGCGGGCACGACCTACTTCGACGACGGCGGCCAGTGGGACCCCTCGACCCAGCGCTTCGTCACGCGCACCCAGCTGTCCTTCAACGTGCCCGTGGGCACCTACACGGTCCAAGGCGAGCTCGCCGGCTTCACGCGCTCCAGCGAGACCGTCTATGTGGGCGCCGACGGCTCCTTCGTGACGCTCGCGGCCTTCCAGAAGAAGTCCTCCATCGCCGGCCAGGTCTTCCGCACGCCCAACCCCGACGTGCTGTGCTTCGCCTCGGTCTCGGCCGAGGCGCTGTCCTGGACCACGCCCGGCGCGACCGGCGGCTTCGGCGGGGTGTTCCTGCCCGGCGGCACGACGTCCGCGCTGTACCTCGTCGGCGGCCTGGAGGCCGGCTCCTACGTCTTGCGCGCCAACGCGCAGGGCCTGTCCGCGGCGACCACGGGCCCCATCGCGTTGGGCGCCAACACCGATCTGGCGGGCGTGGACTTCCCGTTGTTCACGGCGGGCGCGACGTTGTCGGGCAACCTGACCATCGGCGGCGTCTCGACGGCGGGCAAACCCGTGTACTTCAACGCGTGGGCGCCGGGCTCGCTCAACTTCGGCTCGACCCAGGTATATACGAGCGCGGGCACCAACATCGTGGTCCCCTACAGCATCAAGGGCCTCGACGCGGGCGCGACCTACCAGCTCTACGTGGACGTGGAGGGCAGCGGCGGCGGGCAATACGACGTGCCCGGCGGCTTCCCGCTCTCGGTCCTGCCCCAGGCCGGCTACAACTTCACGCTGACGCCCGCCTCGGGCGTCATCTCGGGCGTCATCCGCCTGCCCGCGGGCGCCACGGACTTCGTCAACGTCGAGCTGCGCGGCGTCATCGTGGCCTCCCTGCGTCCCCAGGAGGTCGGCAGCGAGTTCGTGGAGATCTCGACGACCTTGCCGGGCTTCCTGTGCGGCGACGGCGCGTCCGCGTCGGCGCAGGGCTACTGCGCCGCGGGCGTCTCCTCGGCCACCTTCCTGGTGCAGAACCTCAACACCCAGACGCTCGACTTGACCTTCTTCCACCGCACGACCGGCCAGGCCGCGCGCCAGCGCGTGTCCGCGGTCAACGGCTCGACGACCTCGGTGGTCGCCGACCTCTCGGGCTCGACCTACTCCATCTCGGGCGTCATCATCAACCAGGTCTCCAACGCCCTCTTCAACACGACCGGCAAGATCGTCTCGAGCGCGCCGTATTTCGCCCCGCAGGGCTGGCCCGCGGGCCTGTCCTCGTCCACCGCGCGCGTCATCGCGGTGCGCCAGGCCCTCACCGAGTTCGGCGTCGCCATCTCCACCACCTTCAACGAGGCCACCAGCCGCGTCGGCTTCTACACCGCGGGCGGCACCTTCACCATCCCGAACGTGCCCAACGGCGTGTATTTCGTGCGCACGACCGACCTGCGCGCGTGCGCCACCTGCGACATCCTCGTGCCCTCGGTGGGGCGCGTGGTCAGCGTGGGCGGCGCGGCGGTCTCCAGCGTGACGCTGACGCTGTCGGACGGCTACTCGGCGGCGGGCACCATCACGCTCGACGACAGCATCTCCGACTGGGCCATCTTCGACATCGTGGTCCTCAACAAGCGCCAGGAGGTGGTGCGCTCCACCACCGCCTACCTCGGCGACCAGGGTCTCGGCGTCTTCGCCAATGCCGTCGATTTCCGCTTCAACAACCTGCCCGCCGGCGAGTTCTACACGCTGACCGCGCGCGACCGCCGCGCCAACGTCAAATACGTCGGGCGCCCCATCAAGTTCCCCGACCCCTCGCTGTCGCCCAACGGCCTGCAGTCGAGCCTCTCGGCCCAGAACATCGTCATGAAACGCGCCGGCGTCATCATCGGACGCCTCAAGGACGGCGGCACCGGCGAGCTCATCGGCGCGTCCAACGCCGGCCTGCTCGCGCCCAACTTCCGCGTGACCGCGACCGCCAACCCCTGGATCGAGGGCGGCTTCGTCGTCGCGGCGGCCTCCGTCTCCGGTCGCCCCGTCCAGGCCGACGGCTACTTCCGCGTCGGCCCGCTGCTGCCCGACGTCTCCTACGACCTGCGCCTGGCGCAGACCTCGTGGGACCCCAGCTTCCTGCAGGCCGGCAGCCAGAACTACGCGCCGGTCACCCTCGGCGGCCTGCGCCTGTCGGCCGGCGAGTCGCGCGACGTGGGCGTCGTGTCCCTCGGCCAGGGCCGCTCCATCACCGGCGTGGTGCGCTCGACGGCCACCGGCGCCGCGCTGGGCAACATCAAGGTCACGGCGCGCCCGTCCTTCGGCGACGAGGGCGACGTGTTCAGCCAGAGCTACACCAACAACGCGGGCGCGTTCTCGCTGTGGGTCTCGACGCAGGTGTCCAACCAGTTCGACGTGACGGCCGCGCCGCGCGACGGCAACAAGGCCAGCGACGGCCTGGTGTACGGCGAGGTCACCTTGCGCAACGTGAACCTCCTGCTCGCCACGACCGCGGACTTCCTGCTCACGCCGCTGCTGGGCGGCGTCACCGGCCAGGTCGTGGTGGCCGACGCCGGCAGCGGCGGCGTGCTGGCCTATCCCTTCGGCGACCGCCGCGGCTTCCCCGCGGCCGCGGTGAACCTGCAGCCCGCGGGCGTGGTGTCTCGCAACCCGCTGGGCGACATCGAAGCCGTCACCGACGAGCGCGGCTTCTTCAGCGTGCCGGGCCTGTCCACCGGCACCTACACCTTGCACGCCACCAGCCTCGGCTACGGCGTGTTCAACGCGACCGCCGCGGTCACCGCGACGAGCTTCCGCCTCTACCGCGGCTCCGACACCGCGACCAACGACCTGCCCGGCAACGTGCTCACGCTCTCGCGCGGCGCGACGGTGTCCGGCCGCATCCTCAAGAGCGACGGCTCGGCCCCCAGCTCCACCGAGATCAAGGGCGTGGCCGCCGCCAACTTCGCCGCCGGCGAGTTCGTCATCGGCAGCGTGGAGACCGACGCCACCGCGCGCACGGTCAGCGCCTACACCGTGTCGGGCTTCCGCACCGGCGTCTCCTACGACATCGTGCTCATCTCCGGCGAGAACGGCGAGGAGGTCTCCTTCCCGACCGAAGGCGCCGGCGTCTCCTTCACGGCCGCGGAGGCCACGACGACGAAGGCGCTCAACCTCACCTTCAAGCCCTCGCGCCTGGACTGCCTGGCCACGGCCAAGGCGCTCGACGCCGCGCGCACGCAGTTCTCGGTCGCCGTGGACTGCCTCAAGCCCCTGCGCGCCGAGACCGCGGCCGACGCCGACTTGGACCTCCTGCTGACGGTGGCGACCTACACCGCGACCGGCTCCGCGCTCGTCGCGCCCAACGGCGCGGGCGCCTTCCAGGCCGGGACCAAGGCCTTGTCCTCCAGCCGCCGGCGGCTCACCGGCGTCTATCAGATCGCGACGTCCGAGGCCCGCTTCTCCATCCGCGTGCGCGCCGCCGCGGCCGACCTGGACCCGACGACCGGCCAGAACTTCACCATCGACAAGGTGTTCGACTTCTACGCGGGGCTGGAGTCGGCCTCCGACGGGCGCATGTCGAACATCGACGGCGGCACGCTTTCGCTGACGCCGTCGGCGCAAGACGAGCTGCTGGGCCTCGACGAACGCGCGCGGCTCAACATCCGCCCCGGCACCTTCGCCCAGGGCTCCAACAGCGACTCGGAGTTCTCCACGGTCGCCAACCCCACGGTCACCGTCAACGTGACGATGACCAAGGGCCGCGACCGCCAGCTCGCGCAGACCTTGTTCCTCAAGACGCAGGGCTACATCCCGGCCGGCATGATGGCGGCCGAAAGCGGCAGCGCCTACCCCGCCGAGGTGTGGGCCGCCATGAGCGCCTACCGCACGCAGGCGTCCACCACGGCCATCGGCGGCGCCAACCCGCTGTCCTCCTTCTACAGCATCTTCCTGCCGCTGGGCATCCGCCACCAGCTCAAGCAGCGCGCCGACCTGACGCTCTCCTACAACACCTTGACCTCGACGAGCACGACCAACGACGCCATCAACGTGTGGTTCTACAACGCCACGCTCGGCCGCTACGTGCTCGAGAACACCAACCGCCGCCTGGACCCGGTCAACAAGACCGTCACCGTCAGCGTGGACCACTTCTCCACCTTCGTCGTGCTCGACTCGACGCCGGTGCTGACCTCGGCCGTGTCCTTCGCCGGCACCGACATCATCGCCGCGTCTTTCCCCAACCCCGCGGACTGCATCACGCATTCGGGCATCGCGCGCAACTCGAGCTTCTTCGCGGGGGGGACCATCCCCGATTTCCGCGGCCAGATGATCCGCGCGTCTTTGCCGCCGGGCGCCTCCAACGACCTGACGGTCAACGTGTACAACCTCTCCGGCCAGAAGGTGCGCAGCCTGCCGCAGGGCTCGGTGCCCGGCGGGCAGACCTACTACATGCCGTGGAACTGCTCCAACGACGACGGCAAAACCGTGTCCTCGGGCGTGTATTTCGGCGAGATCACGTGGGGCAACAAACGCAAGTTCATCAAGATGGCCATCATCAAGGGGAGCGGCCTGTGAGGAACCTCGGCGCCCTGCTGGCCCTCCTGCTGGCGAGCGCGGCCTCCGCCGCGTCCAACGAGGGCCAGGCCGGCGCGCAGTTCCTCAAGCTCGGCTCGAGCGCGCGCGCCGGCGGCATGGGCGACGCCTTCACGGCCGTCTCCGACGACGCCTACGCCATCCACTACAACCCCGCCGGCCTCAACCGGCTGGAGCGCACCCAGATCGGCGGCGGCCATACGGCCCTGTTCCAGAAGGTCACCTACCAGAGCTTCGCCTTGGCCGTGCCGTTCGGCAACGAGGAGGGCTGGCGCCGCCACGCGTTGGGCTTCGGCGTGCTCTACCTCGGCGTCGGCGACATCGAACGGCGCACCGGCGACACGACCAACCCCGTCGGCAGCTTCGGCGCCTCGGATTCGGCCTACTCCGTGTCCTACGCGCACGGCTTCTCCGAACGTCTTTCCGTCGGCGCGACCGGCAAACTCATCAGCCAGGCCATCGATTCCTACCGCGGCAGCGCCTTCGCCGCCGACCTCGGCGCGTTGTACCGCGCCGGCGAGGAGAAAAACGCCGTGACGTTCGGCGCCACGGTCAAAAACGCGGGCACCAAGATCGGCTACGTGGCCGCGCAGAAGGACCCGCTCCCGACGACGGTGAGCCTCGGCGCGGCGATGCGCCCGCTGTCGGGCAAACTCCTGGTCTCGCTCGAGGCCGGCAAGGCGTCCGACGCCGACCCGTACGGCGCCTTGGGCTTCGAAGGCCGCAAAACCTTCGGCGACGGCGCGGCCGCGGCGCTGCGTTTCGGCTACAACAGCTCGCGCCGCGAGCTGGGCACCATGTCCGGCGTCTCGGCCGGCGCGGGCCTGTCCTTCCCCAAGGCCGACTTCGACCTCGCCTGGGTGCCGTTCGGGCCGCTGGGCGACTCGTTCCGGTTCTCCCTTCTCGTCAAGTTCTGACGCCCGCCGCGCCCCCTGCGCGCCCCTAAGCTCGCTCGAAAATGGGCCTTGACGAATATCAAGACGGGGTTATACTGGCCTCGGCGACCGAGCGTTGCAGCGAGTTAGTCCCACCGAGAGCCGGGCGCTAAGAAGGATCCACGCCGAATAAAGCGCCGACGCACACCTCCGCCCCAGACGGCCCCAGCCGTCATGGTCCCTTAGTCCCCAGCGATAAATCGAAAGACGGCCGTAACCCAAATAGCCGCGGGTTACCGTGCGATGAAAACACGATTTATAAACGCACGCGCGAAACCGCGGCGGCTTATACACCCACCAACCCCATCCCCCGCAGAAATCTCGACGTCCTGACCGCTACTGGCTCGATTGCTGATTCCCGAGGTCCCATCATAAAATGCGCCCGCGTTATCGGAAATCGAAGTGATTACGGGCGGCTTCCTGTCCACGCTGAAACTGACGACGCTATCCTGGATGTTGCTGTCGGCGTCGAAGGTGCCGCGCTCGGGCAAGACGCCCTCGGCGGTGCTCGTGGCCAGCACGACGACCTCAAAGCTCGCATCAGTGACGTTGGCCGGCCCCTGGCCGATGGTGTACTTGATGCGGAACGTCTGATTGCCGCCGACCGGGATGCTCACCGGGCCGAGAACGGAATTCGTCTGGTCTACCTCGAAGAAGGCGGCCAGCTCGGCGGGCACGATTTTGACCGAGACCGCCGCGCCGGCGATGGCCGAAACGCTGTCCGCGGCGTTGGTGATGTTGAGGGTGATCTCGCCGGTGTCGCCAGGCTTAACGAACTCGACGGCGCGCGCGACGTCGCCGAGCCCGAGAAGGGCGCCGGCAAGAACGCCGATGGCGAAGCCTCGGGAGGTCATGAAACAACGGCCTCCACCGCGGCCGAAAAACGGCCCTCGCCATGGCCTGATGCCGTCGAGCCCGCGCGCTCGCACGGCCTCGCCTCGACCGGGCCGAGCAGCTCGGCCGGCTTCGCACGCTGGGCCGACAAGCGAGTGACGCGGGCGGCGCTGCGGCCGCGCCCAAGCGCAGCGCCCGGGAGTTGGCTGGGCGCGGCCGCCCGGCCCGCGCTGAGCGTCTCACCCGAGCCCTTCACTTCCGCGCGTTCCGGGCCGCCAAGCGCAGCGAGCTGGCCGTCCTGGGCGGCGCGCCGCCCGCTCAGCGCCTCGTGCGGGCACGGCCGTCCGGGCCGTTCGTTGCTAGCCCGGCTATGGAGTTCTTCCGTACCCCCTTTCCTACGACGCAGCGCCTTCGGCCTCGTCGCGGGGCCAGCGCTCGCGGCGCTGCGGAGGAGTTCCTGATGAAGAGGACACTCTTCGCGGTATTCATTGGACACCTTCCGCTGATTTCCTTCGCTGCCACGCTGCCCTCGACAACGCTGACCGTTCATGACGTTCAATTTTCCGACCCCCGAGGAAACGCTGATACGGTCGGGGGCAACGCTTATGATAGGCAGACGAATGAGATTGGGGTCAATAGAAGCCAGACAAACCAGGCTTTGGCAACGATAACTCCTGCTCGGGTGGCTGGCTTAGTTCAATTCATCCCCACGGACGGCACGATTGCGAGTGTCGCGCCAAGCCCTGCGACGCGCTCCCCCGAGACGCTCACGGTTAGCGGGATAGCCCGAGGTAATACGGTCATCATTCCGCGGAGACGGCCGGCCCGCCAACTCGGGGTCTATGTCCACACACCATTTCAAAGGACGGTGGCATTCTATATCGTCAATGACAATGCCGGCCATAACGCGGGATTGACTCTTGCCCAAGCGCAGGCGGCCGTCCAAGCCGCAAACAATTTTTGGAGCACTCAGGCGAATACAACGTTCCCGACAGCGGTCAATCCGCAGGTGAGCGTGCTTTCAGTTCCGCAGGACCTGGGACCGACGTTCGATATTGCGGGAGTGATTGGTCCTGAAGAGCAGGCAGTAGTTAATGCCACCCCGAACACGGGAGCCTCCTTCAATGTCTATTTCGTGAATCAAGTTGTAGTCGCTGGCCGGGGGCCGGTAGAGGGAGCCACGAGAGCCGCAACGGGGAATGTTTTTGTGAGCGTGTCGTCGGCTGACCTCAATCGAACGGTCGCTCATGAATTGGGACATGCGTTAGGTCTCAGTGCCGCATCCGGTAATGCCGACTATACTGACGCTGCTCGTCTGTATCACCTGATGTACGGTGAAGCTGGCGGAGGCTTTACGATTACTCCTCGCCAGGTGCTCATCATTAATCCACCGCCGATTCCATGAGGAACTAATATGAATCGAATATTGCTGATGCTGATTTTACTTAGCCAAGGGACGCAGCTTTGGGCAAGGAATTTTCGCCATTACAAAGGCTTGAGCGATCAGGAAGTGCAAGCGAAGGCGGATGAGTTGGACCCCGACGCCATCTTAGAACTCGGACATCGCGCCAAGTTGGCCAAGAAGGAGCGGCTCAAGCAGATTTCCACGAAACGTAAGCCGGACGCCAAGACACTGAAAGCGGCGCTCCTTCCTGACGGCAAGACGAATAAAGCTATTGAGAAGTCCATTATTGATAGGCATGAGCGTTCTAGCCGCGCTGCGCGAATGGCTTTGGCGAAAATGGGTGAGCTGGGCTATGTGGATGAATTCATCCAGGGGCTGAAAGTCGAAACAGGGACGACCAAAGAGGAATCCATCGAAGCTCTTGGATATATCGGCGACCGTAAGACCGCTAAGGAGTTGTTTGAGCTTCTGTCTGACGACCGCATGTCTGATATCCCGCGCTCAGCACACGAGCTCGGAACTGCATATTCAGATATCGCAGAGCAGGCCCTGGGTGAAATGTTCCCGGAGGTTCTGGAAGATTTCCGCAAGAAGAATCCCGGACGGCGGTTCTTTTTCAAAGAGCAATGGAAAAAGTGGTGGCTACAAAACAAATCGAAATATCCATAACTCCTTTCAGCGCCGCGAGCGCTGGCCCCGCGACGAGGCCGAAGGCGCTGCGTCGTAGGAAAGGGGGTACGGAAGAACTCCATAGCCGGGCTAGCAACGAACGGCCCGGACGGCCGTGCCCGCACGAGGCGCTGAGCGGGCGGCGCGCCGCCCAGGACGGCCAGCTCGCTGCGCTTGGCGGCCCGGAACGCGCGGAAGTGAAGGGCTCGGGTGAGACGCTCAGCGCGGGCCGGGCGGCCGCGCCCAGCCAACTCCCGGGCGCTGCGCTTGGGCGCGGCCGCAGCGCCGCCCGCGTCACTCGCTTGTCGGCCCAGCGTGCGAAGCCGGCCGAGCTGCTCGGCCCGGTCGAGGCGAGGCCGTGCGAGCGCGCGGGCTCGACGGCATCAGGCCATGGCGAGGGCCGTTTTTCGGCCGCGGTGGAGGCCGTTGTTTCATGACCTCCCGAGGCTTCGCCATCGGCGTTCTTGCCGGCGCCCTTCTCGGGCTCGGCGACGTCGCGCGCGCCGTCGAGTTCGTTAAGCCTGGCGACACCGGCGAGATCACCCTCAACATCACCAACGCCGCGGACAGCGTTTCGGCCATCGCCGGCGCGGCGGTCTCGGTCAAAATCGTGCCCGCCGAGCTGGCCGCCTTCTTCGAGGTAGACCAGACGAATTCCGTTCTCGGCCCGGTGAGCATCCCGGTCGGCGGCAATCAGACGTTCCGCATCAAGTACACCATCGGCCAGGGGCCGGCCAACGTCACTGATGCGAGCTTTGAGGTCGTCGTGCTGGCCACGAGCACCGCCGAGGGCGTCTTGCCCGAGCGCGGCACCTTCGACGCCGACAGCAACATCCAGGATAGCGTCGTCAGTTTCAGCGTGGACAGGAAGCCGCCCGTAATCACTTCGATTTCCGATAACGCGGGCGCATTTTACGATGGGACCTCGGGAATCAGCAATCGAGCCAGTAGCGGACAGGACGTCGAGATTTCTGCAGGTGATGACACGGCAGGGCCGGCGAGCGGGGTGTCACGGATAGTGATTTACAACGGCGCGCCCGGCGCTGCCGACACCATTGAGTTGGCGCGAAGCGATGCGGACTATAGCGGCGGGCATACGTATACAAAGAACGACGCGGGACTTGGCGTGCTGGCGCAGCTGCCTGATGGGCAAATTCATATCCTGCTCGATGACCAGGCGGGAAATACCAAGGTGGCTTCGTTCCGAGTGAAGCTGAATCAAACGGCGCAACTCGAACTCGGCACAGGCGGTTACTGGGTCACAAGAGCCAACGGGATTAGCAAGGCGCAGCCTATATCGTGGGCAGGCGGCGCACAAATCAGCGCGTATGACCCGATTTACGGATTGCAGAAGATCGAGTTGACCGGCGGGAGCGGCATAGTCGCTACATTGCCGCCGGGGCTGGACTTGAGTGATTTAAGGGATAGGAAAGAGCCTGTATTCATATCGATGAGCGGTGTCTCGGACGGCGCGCACACTGTCAAGGTGACGAATGCGCGCGGCTTGGTAAGTGAGGCAGGGTGGCTGGAGGTGCCCACGCCGGAGACGCATCTTTCAAGCGTCTTCGGCGGGTACGCGGGAGGCGGCCGCTTCGTGGGGGGATTTACCGTTGACGCAGAGGATGCTTCGGATGTGCTGCACATCGCTACCGATGGACAGACGGTATTGAGCCAGAATGGGGCGTTCGCGGTTGATAGTTTCGCGCCGCATTCGAGTTTAGTGGTTCGCGGAGCTGCGGGTGGTATCAGCACGAGAGAGGTCGTCGTTTCGCCCCACGTCGGTCTTGCGATTGGAGACGCAGGCGTTCAAATGAAAACAGCGCTACCAGGCGACCCTGGCTACTATCGCGCGAATTTGGGCATGGTCGTGTCGAATGAAGACGGCGAGAGTCGCTTAATGCCTGGAGCATTCTATCTGCATGGTCAATACACGGATCCGCATCTCAAGTTGAAAATTATACTGAGCCGTTCTTAATTCAGGTTTCCACTTACGAGGAAGTGGAAGTGGATGCGGCAACCGGACCCTACCAGCTCGCCGGAAGAATCGCGAGCAGTATGCCGGGTCGATACGAATTCTTCGTGTACGTCGGTACCGGAGGCGTCGTGCAGCCAGGTCAATATTTGGGTGGAGTAGAGTCGTTCACCGGCTCGCTTTCGATTGATGTAGCGGTCGTGAAACCTGACCCTTTGACGCAGTTAGGCGTGGTGTTGGATGCGAATTGCCTTCAGTTCAATGTGGAGACGGGCCGTTGCATGCGGGCTAAAAACGTGATTTTGTCGGCGGCAGTACAGCCAGATGTGCGTGCAGCCGAGGTTCGGCTAAGACCTGAGTCACCCGCCGGTGGCGCGATGCCGGTGCATGAAGGAACGACGAGCGTCAATCTCGGCGCGGGAGTCAGCGTGTCCGGCTTCGCGTCCACCTTTGGTCTGTTCGGGCTCCAAATCGAAGTCAAAGAGCCCGAGAAAGGTTACCGCGCCACAGACGCGATGACGTTCGTCACCGTTAACGCGAGCCAGGAACTGGGGAGTTATCAGATCGCCTACGCGGCGCCCTCGTCAGACTCGGTGCCTCGGCGCGTGCTGGTGCGTGATAATTCCAACGGAAGCTGCGGTTTTCAAGAAATCGCCGCCGCGCCGAACGGCGGGACCTTCGTCGTCGGGGCGCATGCCTCGTCGCCGACGGCCATCGGTCTGGCGGTCCGCGAGTATGACTACTTGATCAGAGCCGGCCGCGTGCGGTTCATGTCGAACGAGTCGGGCGTTAGCGCCGACGAACTAGTGTCCGGGCCGGAGCTCGAACAGGCGGTGAACGTGTTCCGCGCGGGCGGCTTGGCCGTCGGGGGGCCGAGCGTGCGCATCTCGCCGACGGGACAGAGTTTCGATCCGCCCGGCCTGGTGAAGTACTGCTATGACCAAAGTGAACTGTTCAACTCCGGCCTCGGGGAAGCGGGCCTGCGGTTTTATCAGTTCAACGAACTCGGTCAGCGGGATTATCTCGCCGAGCAGGAGATCAACCAGGCCGCGGACTACATGACGGCGCGCGTCCCGAGTCTTTCGTCCATTTTCGGCGTGTTCGGCGCGACGACGCCGGTACCCGCCTCGGACTTGCTGCCGCCTCGAACCGAACTCGGTTTCGACGTGGCTTTCTCGACCGCCGCCGGCGTTTTCCATGTCGCGGCGCCTGCGCGGGTTCTGTTCTCCGCGCTGGACCCGCCGTTTCCGGATGCTCCCGTCAGCGGCGTCGCTGAGACCCGTTACGCGCTCGACCCACCCTCGTCGAACCCCCTCGAAACCCTCCCGTACTCCACC
Source organism: uncultured Elusimicrobia bacterium (assembly GCA_965283875.1). Lineage (GTDB taxonomy): Bacteria > Elusimicrobiota > Elusimicrobia > UBA1565 > UBA9628 > GWA2-66-18. The sequence continues at coordinate 2,599,929 of CBDIQC010000001.1, forward strand.
CCCGTCGCGTTATCCGTCGGCACCCACACGGTTTATTACTTCAGCCGCGATGCGGCCGGCAATTCAGAAGTAACGCGCATCTCCACCGTCGTCGTGTCCTTGGCGGCGGTCAAAGCCTACGCTCTCGCCGCGGACGCTGAAGGAAAACTGTGGGAGGTGTTGTCGGAGAACGGCCAATTCGTGCTCGGACAGTTCGACGGCGCCTCCCGGCTGACGACGACCATCCTTCCCGGCGGACTCGACGCGTTCTGGAGCATCGCGTTCGCGCAGGGCAACGCGTACGCGGTCGGCACGGCGGAAGCGCCCGGCGGCGCTCAAGTCGCGGTTTATCGGGTGGCCTCCGACGGGGTGCTGCTGTCCAGCGCCGTATTCGCGTCGGGAGGGGACAAGTCGGACTTCGCGCTCGATGCCGCCGGCGAGGTCTGGGTGGCGGGGGCGACCCAGGACCCCGGCGGCCACACGAAGCTCGCTCTCTGGCGCTACTGCCCGCACGTCGGCAGCCTCCGTCTAAAGGGTAGTTACGAGCGTGGCGGCGGGTTCGACGCGGGTTTCGGCGTCGCGGTGGATTCCGGGACGCTGTGGGTCGCTGGTTATTCACGGGGTTCGCCGACCGGGCCGTTGGACCTCGCGCTCTGGAAGTTCGACGCTGAGGGCGCGTTGTTATCCGGCCCGTACCTTCGGCACGGCTACTTGAACGATTCCGAAGAGGCTCTGGCGCGTATCAAGTCGGACGAGGAAGGCTTGGCAGTCGCCGCGGGGCGCCAGGAAGGCGGTGGACCGCGGGAGGCGGCGTTCATCCGCTTCGACCGTTCCGGGGCCGTCGTATCAGAACGTACCTGGCGCAGCAACGATGGGCGCGGCGCCTACATCGGCGGCTTGTCGGCCGGGGAGAACGGTTACGTCGTGGTCGGGACTATCGGTGATTCGCCCGAACAGCGCTTGGCCATCTGGAGTTATACGCCGGATGGGGCGCTCAGCGCCGCCGCCGGCCAGGTCTCGCTCACGCACGCGGCCGGCGCGACGTACACCGGTGGGAGGCTCTGGTTGGCCGTTGACGGCATCCCCACGCCCTATGACGGCTTCCAGGGTGTCGCGTTGAGCGGCCAGGATATCTTCCTTAGCTCCGCCGCTCCGCCCGCGCCCGCTCTCGCCGCCATCGTGGTGCTTCCGGGGATGAAGGAGTTGGCCGCCGGGGCCACTTACCAATTCTCGGCCGTCGGCACGTTCACCGACGGTTCGACGAGGACGCTGTCGTGGACCGGGTGGAGCCCGATCGCGCCTATGCCGGCGGCGCGGGGCTCGATGGCGTCGGCGGGGCTGGACGGACGGCTGCACGCCATCGGCGGCTGGGACCAGTCGTTTACTCCCCAGGCGGAGCATTTCGTTTACGAACCGGCCGACAACTCCTGGTCGAACCGGGCGCCGTTGCCGCAGCCGCGCAGCGGGGCGGATGCCGTCGTCGTGGATGGACGCCTGTACCTGCTGGGCGGCTTTCGAGGCGGACCGGTGACGGCGGACCTGCTCATGTACGACCCGGCGGCCGACGCGTGGACGCAGTTGGCGTCGATGCCCGCGCCGCGCACGAACATGTTCACCGGGACTCTCGAGGGGAAGATTTACGTGGCGGGCGGCAACACGGGCGGAGGTTACGGGGATCAGTTGTGGGTGTACGACCCTGCGCTGGATACTTGGGCGGTCAAAGCGTCCATGCCCCAGCCCCAGGCCGCGGGGTTCGCCGGTTCCTTGGGCGGGATGTTCTTCGTCTTCGCCGGCTTAAACGACGGCGGTCCGACGAGCGCGGGCTGGGGTTACGATCCGGTGACCGACAGCTGGAGCGCCGCGGCCCCGATTCCCACATGGCGCTACATCGGAGCCTCCAGCGTTAAAGGCATCGCCGCCGTGTGGGAGGACCGGCTCTTCGCGGTGGGCGGTTTGCCTCAAGGGGCCACGCCCGACACGCCCGGTTTCAAGGTCGTCGAGATTTACGACCCGGTCGCGGACGTCTGGACGACGGGTCCTGATTCCATTCTCGGCCACTACGGCGGCGCCGCGGCGGCGGCCATAGAAGGGACGTTGTACCTCGCGGGCGGCGGTGAAGGCCATCAGACCAGCGCTTTCGCCGAGGGCTTGGGCGGCGGCGACGTGGTATGGTCCACCGACGCGCCGGATATCGCCACGACGACTCCCGGCGGGTTCGTGACCGCGCTAGCCGCCGGGGCCGCGCGCGTCAGCGCGTCCACCGGCGTCGTCAGCGGGTTCGCGGCGTTGACCGTGCACGCGACCTATTTCGTGGCCGCGGCCGCCGATGGCGGAGCGTCTATCGGCTCGACGTTCGCCGACGAGGTCATCACCCCCGTCTCGACGTCGGCCGCGGCGACGGCCTACGCGGCCGCGGTCGAAACGCAAGGCTTCGTGCTCGCGTCGCCCGCGTTATACGAAATCACGCCCAGCCCCGTCGTCTTCGACCCGCCCGCGTTGCTCAGCATGACCTTCGATCCCACAGGCATCGACACGATGACGGTCGCGTTGTACCGCTATAACGATCCGTTGTGGAGCTCGGCGGCCATCACGGGGCAGACGGTGACCGTGCTCGAGCCGACGCTCGCCCGCGTCTCGGGTTACCTGTCGAGCGCGTCGCTCTACGCCGCGTTCGCCAAGCCGGGCATCGGCCCTCCGACCGTCCTCCGGTACCCCGCGCCGGGGGCCATTGAAGCGGAGCGCTCGGTGGGGGGCGTCGTCCCGGTGACCGGCGTCATCGGAGAAACCGCCGCGTCATGGACCTTGTCGGTCGGGTCGGCGGTCGTGGCCTCGGGTGCCGGCGCGGCATCGGGCGTGTTGGCGCAATGGGACACGGCGGGTCTGACGGGGCCGCAGACGTTGACGCTCAGTTCGACGGACGGGAGCGGCAACACGACGACGACGGCGGCCGTCGTTTCGGTGGGAGCGCCCGTTTTCGAACGCTCCGTGGGCAAGCAGGACGCCGACGCCGTCGTTTCCATACTCGAAGGCCCGACCGGCATCGCGGTGCGCGGGGACGGGCTCGTCTGGGTGGCCAAGACGGGCGACGCGGACGGTCTGCTGCTTCTGGGGGGCGACGGCGCGGTTCACGCGCAGGTCGGCGGACTCAAGAAGCCGGAGGGGCTGGCGTTGGACGTTTCCGGCGACGTCTTCGTCGCCGACAGCGGCAATGACCGCGTCGTGAAGCTCTCGCCCGATGGCGCGAGCGTCCTGCTTTCCATCGGGCGCCTCGACCATCACGGCAAACCGAAAGCGGGCTCGGGCCCCGGAGAGTTCCGCAATCCCCGCGACGTCGCGTTGGACGTCAACGGCGACTTCTACGTCGCCGACACCGGGAACCGGCGCATCCAGGTGTTCGACGGGACGGGCGCGTTCCTGCGGGAGTTCGGGCAAGGCGTATTCCCCGAGGACGCGGAGATCCAGGGAGTCGCGCTCGCGGCGGACGGCGTGTGGGTCGCCGACAAGGCGTCGAGCGCGGTTTTTCTGTGCAGCCGAAACGGAGCGCTGATTCGGACTGTGGATGACGCCGACTCGGTCGTAGGCGAAATCGCGCGCACGCGGGGTCTGGCCACGGACCGCTTCGGAGCGCTTTACGTCGTGGAGCCGAGCCGCGATAGGGTCCAGAAGTTCGCCCCTGGAGGCCGCGGCATGCTCGCCTTCGGGCCGAGGTCTCAAGCCACCCCCGCGGAGAAGGCGGCCAAACGGTTCCTGACGGGACCCGTGGACGCGGCGCTCGCGCCCGACGGGGCGCTGTGGGTCAGCGATAGGGCGCGCGACCGCATCGTGCGTTACGCCTTGCCGGCTTCCTTCTCGTTCGGCGTGGCCGCGTACAACGCGGGCGCCGGCGCGTCGGCGGGCGACGTGGAGCCGGCCAAACGTCTCGTGGAAGCGGCCGAAGGCGCGAGCGTCGAGCGCGACGACGGCACGGGCGTATCGGTGCCGCGCGACGCGCTCGCGGCTGACGTGGAAATCTCGGTCTCGGAAGCGGACGCCGCCGTGGACGCCCAGGCTAAACAAGCCAAGAAGCTGGAGAAACGAGCCCAGGCCGCCTCGGACGAGATCGAATACGGCCCGGAAGGCACGCGTTTCACGAAACCCGTCAGACTCACCGTCGCGTATTCGCCGGCGCCCGGCCTCGATGAGAAGAGCCTCAAGATCCACTACTGGAACCCTGTCGCTAAGGACTGGGAGGCGCTGGACTCGGTCGTGGACGAACGCGCAAAAACGGTGAGCGCGTTGACGACCCATTTCTCGGTGTATCAGGTGCAGGGCGCGGGGTCCGGCTTCGTCGTGGCCGCCGCCGTGGACGAGTTCGGCTTGCGCGACCGCTACGCGTTCCCCAACCCCTCTCGCGGGGGCGCGGCCGTGACCTTCCGCGTCCAGCCCGGCCGCGCGGATTCGCTCCAGTTGCGCGTTTATGACGTGGCGGGTCGCAAGGTGCACGAGTCGTCGAACTTCACGCTACAGACCGCCTTCGACGACGGAAACGGGAAGGGTCCTCAGCACACCTACGACCATGTCTGGAACGTGTCGGGGGTCGGGTCGGGCGTCTATTCATTCGTCATCGTCGTCAAAAAAGCGGGCGCCCGCGACATCATCGCGCGCGGCAAGGCGGGGGTGATCAAGTGAGGCGCCTCCTGCTCGTCTTGCTTCTCGCCGCGCCGTCGGCGCGCGCGGCGGAGACGGCGTCGTTTCTCGAGCTTCCCGTCGGCGCGCGCTCCGTGGCGATGGGCGGAGCGTCCGCGGCGTCGGTGGACGACGCGACCGCGTTGTACTGGAATCCGGCCGGTTTGGCGAGCCTCGATAAACGCGACGCCGTGTTCTCCCACACGGAGTCGCCTTTGTCCGCGCGGCTCGATTACGGCGGCTTCGCTCAGCCCGCGGCGGGCGGCGTGCTCGGCGCGGCGTTCACCTATCTCAGTCACGGCGACCTGTCGGGACGCGACGGCTTCGGACGGCCCACGGGAGGTTATGGCGCCTCGGACGCGGCGCTGGCCGTCGGTTACGCGCGCAAGACGGAGCATGGCGCCGCGGGCGTGACGGTGAAGTACCTGCGCTCGCACATCGCTGAGGCCGAAGCGCAGGGTTTCGCGGCGGATTTCGGCCTCGCTAAGACGGTGGGTGCCTTCGGGGTCGCGGCGGTCGTGCGCAACGTCGGTCCGGGATTGAAATACGCGGAGCAAAGGAACGACCTGCCGCTCGCCGCGGTCGCGGGAGCGAGCTTCCGTCGAGGAACGCTTCTCTTGGAACTCGACCACGAATACCGCCCGCGGGTGGGGCAAAACGACGCCGGATTCGGAGCGGAGTGGGAAGCCAAGCCGGGCCTGTCGTTGCGGGGCGGGTATTCGACGAAGGGGGCCATCGGCGGCGGCTCCGGACTCGACGCGGCTAAGGGGCTCACCATCGGTCTGGGCGTGCGCCTCGGCAAAGCGCGCATCAACTACGCCATCCAGCCTATGGGCGACGCGGGACGCAGCCATCGCTTCGACGTCGGGGCACGCTTCTAGTCCTGTAACAATCTTGTAGTGGACGCCGCCGCCCTCCCTGTTACACTGGGAGGAGATGAGAGCCCTCCTTATAGCGGCCGCCTTGGCGGTCGCTCAGCCTGTTTACGCCGCCACTCTTAAGGAGGCCTCCGGCCTCGTCCAGGCGCGTATCGCGGGCTCCGACACGTGGAAGCCGGCCAAAATCGGGCAGACGTTCGCCGCCGGCGACAGCCTGCGCACCGGCTTCAACGCGCGCGCCGTGCTCGCCACCGCGCAGGGCTCCGCGCTGACGGCCACGGGCAACGCGCATATCGCCGTCGAGGAGGACGGCGCCAACCGCTGCAACATCTCGCCGCTGACCGCGGCGGGTCCCATGGTCGGCACGCTCGGCCGCAACTTCGTGCAACCACCAAGTCTGTCGCTGTGCGCCCAGATCCGACCGCGCGGCCTTCACCGCGGCCGTGGGCGGGGGCGGAAAAACCGTGGCCGACGTGCTCGACGGCCTGATGGGCGTCGAGGACAATCGCGGCGCCACCTCGCTTTTGCGCGTCGGCCAGCGCCTGGAGGCCGACATGCGCGGCCTGCGCGAAGCCGCGGCCAGCCCCACGCCCGCGCGCGCGCGCCGCCAGGATTTCGCCGCGCGCATGCGCCGCGAGCTGGGCCTGGAGCTCTCGCGCGACGCCGCGCTCGAGGCCGCGGCGTCCGAGGTGCGCCGCGCGGAGCACGAGCTCGGCCGCCTGCTGACCGATTCCGCCGGACGGCGCGTGCGCGTCGAGGAATACGTGACGCGCCCCGCCGCCGACACCTTCAAACTCGTCGTGCTCAACCAGCGCCCCGGACGCCTGGACGCCTTCGCGTGGACCGGCGTCTTCGACCGGGCCCTGCCCGTCGATCTGGGCCCCGTCATCGCCTCGCTGGGGGGCAGTTTCGACGCGGCCGCGCCGTACACGCTCAACTCGTATTCGGCTCTGCTCACCAACGGCCGCGACCGCCTGCTCGAGCGGGCCGACGGCGGCCACCAGGTCGATCTCAACGCCAACGCCGACTTGTTCGACGACGTCGCCGGCGGCCGTCCGTTTTTCCAGACCTTGTTCGACCGCTCGGGCCTGTACGTGGACGGGACGCTTAAACGCGGCTGGACCGGGGCCGCCATCCAGGCCCAGTCCGAGGCGACGGCGGCGACCGCCAACGATCCGTTCACCGGCGCGGCGTTGCCCGCGCTGCTGCCCACCGTGGGACAAAACACGACCTTCCCCGACGCCGGCGCCCAGACGCGCCACCGCCTCGACGATTATTCCGACGGCTCGCGCCTGACGCGCATCGACCGCGCGCTCAAGCCCGAGGGCGGGACGGCGGCGGCGCCCGGCTCCTTGCTCGACCACGGCGTGCACCTGAGCGTCGCGGCCTCCGAGTGGTCGGGGCGCACCATCGAGATCGCCGGGTCGTCTCGTATCCTGATTCTCACGAGGCAGCTCCCGTGAAGCTTCTCGCGTTGCTCCTGCTGGCGACGGCCGCGCGGGGCGCCGAGTGGACGCCGTTGTACGGCGTGACGGCGCTTGCGGGCCAACACTCTTTTCGCGGGCAGACCGGCTCATTCAGTGGATTATTAGACGCCGTGCTCGCACCCGCGGCGCAGCTCAACGACCGCTGGGCCGTGCTCCCGTCCTGGCGCTCGACCTACGAAGGCGTGCGTTCGCTCGACGACGTGTTGGGCGCGCCCATCGCCGCCCAGGAGCGCATGACCCACCGCCTCGGCGGGCGCGCGGTGTACGGGGCCCCGGGCTCGCGCTGGCGGCTGAAGCCTTCGGCGTCTTTGAAGTACGAGTTGCTCAAAGAGACCAAGGATGAGAGCTGGGGCCGCGGCCTCTTCGACCGCCGCGTCCTGACCTTCGGCGGCGAGGTCGAATACCTCCTGCTCGAGCCGGCCTCGGTGCGCGTCGCGGCCGACTTCTTCGACGCGGCCTACCCCAACTACACGAGCCTCGAATCCCAGGCCGCCGCCGCGCTGGCCGGCGACGCGCTCGCGCGCGAGCTGGCCGGCGACCGCGTGCTCGACCGGCGCGGCTGGCAGTTCCTCGCGGCGGGCACGGCCCCGTTGGGCCCGCGCGCGACGCTCGATTTGTCGGCGGGCACCGTGGCCTCCGGCTTCCGGCGGCAACGCGTGGTCGTGGAAACGGGCCTGCTGTCGGGCGCGTCGCGCTCCGACCTGCTCACCACCTTGTCGGCCGCGGTGCGTATGCCGCACGAGCTCAACTTGGACCTGCGTTTGCTCGGCGCCCTGGACGTCTCGGCGAGCGTGCTGCGCTCCAACCAGAACGGCTACGACGCCTCGCGCGGGCGCTTCATCGCGCAGTTCTACGACTTCACGGAGTACCGCTTCTCGCCGTCCGCCAAGGTCCTCATCGGCCCGGCGCGCCGCCCCGTGGCCGTGTCGTTGGGCCTGGGCCTTAAGCGCCGGACCTATCCGCACCGCCCGACCCAGGACGGGACCGGCGCCTATCAAGGCGGCTCGTTGACGCAGACCGAATGGACCTTCGACGGGGGCGTGGATTATCCCGTCGCGCCGCGTTTCAGCCTCGTGCTGCGGCTGACGCGGGCCACGGCGTCTTCCAACACGCGTTTCGAGCGGCATTACCGCTACGCCTACGAGGCCTTCAACGCGCTCGCGGGGGTACGATGGGAGTACTGAGGCTCGCGGCCGTCCTGCTCGCGTTCGCGGCCCCGGCCGCGGCCCAGAACACCTACGTGGGCGGCGCCGTCGGCGACTGGCACGTCGGCGCGAACTGGTCGGCGGGCGTGCCCGGCCCGGCCGACACCGTGCTGCTCGACGCCGACGCGTTGGTCGTGGCCTACGCCACCAACCCGTTGGTCAACGTGGCCGCGCTCACGGTGGGCGACGCCTTGGGGACCTTCGCCCCGGTGCTGCGCCTCTCCACGGCGGCGTCATTGGGCGTCGCGACGTTCCACCCGCGCGCGGCCCTCCAGCTCGATACGACGGCGCAGATCTCGGCGACGGATTTGTTCCTCGCCGCGGGCTCGAGCGTCACGGCCTACACCGGCCCCACCGCGCTCGGCGGCGGCGCGGTGCGCCTCGTCGCGACCGGGACGCTCAGCGTCGCGCCGGGCTCGACCGTCACCGTGCGCGGCCAAGGTTACGCGGTGGAGACGGGCCCCGGGGCGGCGGCACGTTGGTCTGGGCCAGCGGCGGCGGCGCGGGCGGCCACGGCGCGGCCGGCGGCGGCGGCGGCGGCGGCGCGGCCGGCGGCGCGGCGGCGGCCCGGGGCGGCCGGCACGCGGGCCGGGCTCGGGCGGCGGCGCGACGCCGTCGGCGGCGGGCGGCTCGGGCGGCGGCGGCGGCGCGACGGCCGCGACCCTTAATATCGGCGGCCTGCTCGACGCCGACGGCCTCGGCGGCGAATCGCTCGGCTTCGAAGGCGGCGGCGGCGGCGCGGGCGGCTCCGATACGGCCTCGCGGCGATCCACGATGCTGGCCCGCATCCTGTCGGCGCGCGGCGGCGCGGGCGGCACGGTGACCGACCTGCGGCGGCGGCGGCGCCGCCGGCGGTGCGCGCCGCGCGCCACGGCGCGGGCGCGGACCTGACGGTGGCCAGCGCGACGCACCGCGTGAGCGGAGGGCTGTTCGGCGCGGGCGGCACCTTCGGCGTCGCCGGCGGCGACGGCACCACCTTCTTGACGCCGCGCCATTGGACCGGCGGCGGCGCGGGCAACCTCGCCTCCACCGACGCCAACTGGCAGGCCGGCGCCTCGCCGCGCTCGGGCGAACGCCTGGTGTTCGGCTCCTCGGAGACGGGCAAGGCGTGTTTCTGGGACCTGCCGGCGGTGCTCGTCGGCTCCTTCACGGCGACGGCGTCGTTCTCCACGACCGTGGTCTTGTCCTCGTCCATGAGCGTGACGGGGACCTTCGACATGGCCGCGGGCACGATCGCCGCCGCCTCCAACCGCGCGCTCGATTTGTCCGGGCCCGCGACGCAGACCGGCGGCCTGCTCAACCTGCTCGGCTCCACCGTGGCCCTGCGCGGCGGCGCGCACTCCTTCTTCGACGCGCGCGCCACCGTGCTCGTCGCCGGCGGCGCCGGCCCCTCGACGACGACCCTTTCGGGGTTATTCGACGCGCGCTCGCTCGTCGAGCTGCCGACGGGGTCCCACCTGTCCTTGGCGTCGGGCACGCTCATCCTCGCGGTGACCAACGGCCCCTTCGCGGGCCCGGGCACGGTGTCGGCTTCGACGGGGCACGTGACCTACGCGGTCGCGGCCCTTCCGCAGGTGTGGACCGGCGTGCCGGGCGCGCTCGGCGGGCTGCGCGTGGGCAACTTCTCGGGCGGGCTGACGTTGGCCACGTCCGCGGTAACGACCTACGAATTGTTGGGAGGGGTGTCCGTGGACACCGGCTCCGCGTTATCGGCCGGCGGCGCCCTCCTGCGCGTGGGCGGGGACTGGCGCGTCTTCGGCACGGCCGCGCTGTCGCGCTCGACCGTCGCCTTCACGGCGGCGTCGGGCACGCAGACCGTCGTCATCGGCGGCTCCTTCGACAACGTCCGCGTCGAGCCCGCCGCGGCCGCCGTCGTGCGGTTCTCCTCCCAGGTCGTGGTCGCGAGCACGCTCACCGCGCTGTCCGGCACCTTGGACCTCGGCGGCTCCACCGTGGTGGTCAAAGGCGGCTGGCTCGAGCAGGCGGGCTCGCGGGTGCGCGGCGGGGCCAGCCGCGTCCTCTTCGACGGCGCCAACGCCGCGGTCGTCCACCAGCTCGGAGGCTCGAGCTTCGGCGCGTTCATCGCCTCGACGACCGCGAGCCTGACCTTGACCAGCGCGACGACGGTCGATTGGAACTTCGAATGGCATCGCGGCGGGCTCGACTTCGCGGGGCGCGACGTGTACGTGGGCGGCGACTTCCTCTCGCAGTCGCCGGGCGTCTTGTCGGCCTTCCTGTCCACGGTCACGCTCAACGGCGTCTCGACCCAGACCGTGAACTTCACGACCTTGCACGGGCTCGTCGTCGATAACCGCAGCCCGGCGGGCGCGCGCCTGGGGCTGGGCATCACGCTGTCGTCCTTCACGGTGAAGCCCGGCGCGGCCTTCGACGGGGCCAGCCGCTCCTTGACGCTCACCGGCTCGGTGTTCGCCCGCGACCGTCGCGTGCTGGTGGAGGCGGAGAAGTCCCTCGAATACGCGGCGGGCACCGTGTTCGTCGGCGCGGGCAGCGTGGTCAACGGGCGGCTCGCGCTGGCCATCGGCCGCACGGCCCAGCTCCTGGGCGACCTGAACGTCATCGGCGCGGGCAACTCCTTCGACCCGCGCCAGGCGTCGGTCCTGCTCAACGCGCCCGGCGGCTCGACCATCACCTTCAAGGGCAGCGCGGACCTGACCCCGTCGGCCGCCGCCAACTGGACCTACGGCGGCAACGTGGCGAATTCCTGGCTGGTGTTCGAGGGCACCGGCCTGGCGCGCGGGGCGTCCCTGTCCACGACCACCTTCGGCAGCATCCGCGTCGCCATGAACACGGCCACCGACACCTTCCGCGCGCCGGACCTGAACCTGCTCGGCCACCTCGTGGTCGAAGGCGGCTCCTTCAAGCCCAACGGCGCGCGCGTCATCACGCTCGGGCGCGACCTCGTCCAGGTCGCCTCCGGCGTGGTGAGCTTCGCCTCGACGGGCACGTTGCGCCTCATCGGGCCCGCGCCGCAGAGCCTGCGCCTGATCACCAGCTCGCACACGCTCCAATACGTGAGCCTGGAGAGCACGGCCGCCGTCTCCGCCCTGTCGGACCTGACGGTCAAAGGCGACTTCGTGGTGGCGACGGGCTCCTTCTCCGCGGGCTCGGGCACGTTGTCGCTGCAGGGCAACCGCGTGCTCATCGCCACCGGCGCGTATTTCGACGGCGGCACCAGCACCGTGGCCTTCGAGGCGGGCCTCAACGCGAAAAGCTTCACCGGCGTGTCCTTCCACGGCGGCGGCTCCTTCGCCTCGGGCAGCCTGTTCCTCTCGAGCATCGCCTTCCAGACGTCCACCACCTTCACCGTGCTCACCGACGCGGTGGCGGGCAGCACCTTCTCGGTGGCGCCGGGCATGCGCCTGAAGGTCAACGAGCTGCGCGTCGATCCGGGCGCGGGCACGCGCATCCGTTGGCGCTCGACGGTCAACGGCCTGCCCTGGCAGCTGCAGCTCGTGTCGGTGTCGAGCGTCACGGGCTGCATGGTCTCCGACTGCGACGCGTCCTCCGGCCTGACCATCCGCGCCGACGACGGCCGCTGCGCGGACGCGGGCGGCAACGTCAACTGGGACTTCGCGCCCCAGCTGGTCACCGTGTTCCCCGGCGAATCGCTGACGCCGGGCGTCGCGCCCGGCAAAACCGGCTCGCCCGCGACGCTCACGGCGGGCGCGACGGTCTCGGTGAGCGTGACCGCGTTGTCCTCGCGCTTCGACCCGGTGTTCGTCTCCTCGCCCGTCGCCTTCGTCAGCGACGACCCCTACGCCGTGTTCCCGGCCACGGGCGCGCTCATCGGGGGGGCGACCGTTTTCGCCTACTCCCCGCGCCTGGCCGAGCCCTCGCCGCGCGCCTCCGTGGTCAGCGCGGTGGCGTCCTTCGCCTCCGGCGGCTCGACGCTGGCGGTGGTGCCCGACGCGCTCGAGCGCCTGCAGGTCCTCTTGCCCGGCGAGACCGCGGACCCGGGCCGCCCCGGCGGCAAAACCGGGACGGCGTTCGCGCGGGTGCGCCACATCCCGTTCTCCGTGAGCATCCGGGCCGTGGATCGTTACGCCAACCTCATCGCCACCATCACGCACGCGGCGGGCCTGGCCGTGGGCGCGTCGTCGGCCACCGTGCCCGCGCCCGCCGCGCTCGTCGCGGGCGCGCGTTCGTTCACCGGGCTGGCGGTGCACGTCACCGGCTTCTTCACGCTGTCGGCCACCGACCTGACGGACCCCGCCGTGGCGTCGGGGACCTCGGCGGTGTTCGGCGTCGCCCCGCCCAGCGTGTCGAGCCCGACGGCCGCCTTCCACGTGCCCACGGGCGCGCGCGTGGCCACGCTCGGCGGCGCGGTCAGCGGCACGGCCGCGGATTCGTCCTCGGTCGAACGCGTGAGCCTCGCCTTGCTCGACGCCACCGCCGGGCTGTATTACGACTGGAACGCGGGCGCGTTCTCCGCCCCGTCGGCGTCCTTCGCCACGGCGACCCTGGCCTCGCCGCTGGCCGCCGACACGACCTGGCACGCGGTCGCGCCCGACGCCGCCTTCGTCAGCGGGCGGCGCTACGTGTTCACCGCGACCATCGACGACCCGTCCGGCTTCACGGGGCGCGCGTCGAGCACCTTCACCTTCGACCGCTCCACGCTGGACTTCGGCCTCAAGGACGGGCAAGGCTCCGCGGCGGTGCTGCCGGTATCGACGGCGGGCTGCGCGGCCGTGACCTCGACCTTGACCTACACGGTGGGCGCGGCGGGGCTGGCGCCCGGCGGCGCGGTGGCGGTGCGCGCGCCGGAAGGCTGGACGCTCGCCGTGGGCACCTCCGCGGCCTATCCGCCGGCGGCGGGCTACTGGCACGCGGCATCGACGTCGGCGGCGATGGCGTCGGCCGCGGCGACGGTGTCGCCGCCCACGCTCGGCGCGGGCTGGCTGCAGCTGGCCTTATCGACGGCGTCGGCGCAGTCCTTCCTGCCCGGGCAGACCATCGTGTTCACCTACGCGGGCCTGCCGCCGCTCTCGGCGCGCGGGCGCGGGCCGCAGGCCTTCCCGGTGCTCGCGCGCGGCGAGGCCGGCGGGACGTTGTTGTCCATCTCGTCTTACCCGGTGATGACGCTGAGTCCGGGCGTCCAACACGTGGCGGTGTTCGCCGACCCGTCGCCCCTGACGTTGACGCCGCTGCAGGTCTCGCCGACCATCCAGATGACGGTGGAGGACCGCTGCGGCAACAGCCTGGCGGCGTTGTCCTCGGGCACGCTGACGTTGTCGGTGCTGGTGCCGGGGGCGTCGGGGGCGGTGGCCGACGACACGGCGGAGATCCGCGGCTCGACCGGGGGACTGCTCACCTCCATATTCCTCTCGACGGGCTCGGCGTTGTCGCCGGTGTTCACGGTGCGCACCTCCACCGTGGGCCCGCCCGAGGTGCACGTGCGCGCCACCGGCGTGTTGTTCAACACGCTCGTGGACGCCACGCGCATCATCCGCCTGAGCACGGCCGCGTTGGCCTTCACCGACGTGGCCGCGGGCACGGCGCCGCTGCCCTCGGGCACCACCAGCGCGGCGTTGTCGGCGACGGACCCGCAAGGCGCGCTCGGACGCGTCGCCTTCCGCCTGGCCGAGCCGCGCGCGGAGTGGGAGCTCACGTTATCGACCGACGCGTCGAATTTCTTCCCGCCGGTGCTGCGCGCCACGGGCCGCGGCGACGCGACGGCGCGCCAGGTCGTGACCTGGGACGGCGTGGACCGCGTGTCGGACCCGCCGCGTTACGCCGCGCCCGGACGCTACCGCGCGCGCCTGCGCTCGGCGGGGGCGACGGACGACCTCCAGCGTGGAGATCCTCGTCCCCGCGGGCGCGGCGCTGGCCGGCCGGCTGGGGGCGCGCGGCGCGGGCGCGCGCGTGCGCGCGTCCGGGCCCGGGGCCGCCGACGGCGCCTTCGCCGTGGCGTCTTCGACGGGCTACTTCGTGCTGCGCGGCGTGCGCCCGGGCGCTTCCTACCTCGTGACCGCGAGCACGGCGGCGGACGCGGTTGCGGCAGAGCCGATCAGACCATGCGCCGGCGCCAGCGTCGCATCAAAACGGGCGCGTTGACTTCGGGCTTGCGACCGGGCTGCGGCGCACGGTCGTGACGTCATGCACGCGCCTGCAGCCGCGCGAGCTGGTCGGGCGCTTCATGTTGCGGGCGGGGGACGGGACGGTGGGGGCGAGCGGGCCCCTGCGCTTTTCATCCGGGTCAGCCTCTTCAGATGACGCCGGGCCGCTGTTCGGGCGCGCGGCCAGCACGTGGAGCGCGGCGGTCGCGCCCGCGGGCGATTGGACCGTCGAGATCGACGTGCCCGAGCTGCGGCTGGCCACCGCCGCGGCGGTGAGCCTGGCGGCCGACGGGCGCGTCGATCTGCGCCTGGCGCCGCCCAAACGCGGCTCCATCGCCGGCTACGTGCTGCTGCCGTCGAGCCCGACGGCCGGGGCGCTCGTGTCGGTGGACGCCCGCGCCTCGAGCGCCACGGCGCCCGCCGCGTCGGCCGGCGCCTACGTGTTCGTGGCGAGCGCGGCCTACGGCCTGTACGGCCTCGACGCGGGCACCTACACGGTGACGGCGGGCGCGGCCGGCTTCGTGGCGGCGTCTTCGACCGTCTATGTCAGCACCGGCGCCGACGTGTCGCTCGAGCTGGCGCTGAGCTCGGGCGCGACGTTGTCCGTGGCGGTCACCGTGCTCGGCGATTCCACGGCGCTGGGCGCGACCTTCGACGCCGAGGTGTCGGCGCGCCCGGCCGGGCGCCTGGAGGTGCTGCGCGGACGCCTGCGCCTGGGCGCGAGCCCGACGTCGAGCTCGGGCACCTTCACCTTCGCGGGCCTGAGCTCGGGCCCGTGGGTCGCGGCGGCGTCGCTGGCGGGCTACGGCCTGGCGCCGTCGAGCGGGGCGCTCGCGACGGTCACGACGACTGGCGCCGCGGCGCTGACCCTGACCGCGCTCGACGCGCGGCTGCGCCTCGAGGTCGTCGTCCCGCCGCTGGCCGGCGGCGCCTGCCGCTCGACCCAGTCCTACCGTTCGCTCGGCCTGCTGCTCGAGCCCGCGTCCGGGCCGGCGCGTTTCTACGCCGAGCTGCCCGCGCTCGCGCCGACGTTCGCCGCGCCGCGCACCCAGCGCGACGCGGCGACCGGAGCGTTCGCCTTGCTGCATTGCGCGAGCGCGACGGTGTTCACGCCCGCCCTGCCCCCGGGCGCGGTGCGCGTCTGGGCGGGCTTCCTCGACAACGGCGCGCGCGCCTCGGGCGGCGCGACGCTCACGGCGGGCGCGACCGCGGCGTTGTCGCTCGACGTGTCGGTGGCGACCGTGGCGGTGAGCGGGCGCGTCAGCGTGAGCGGGGAGTTCGCGCTCTCCACGCGCGCGGCCGGCGGCGCGCCGGCCAACGTCATCGTGTCCTCGGCCGGCGGCCTCAACGCGTGGTCTCCCGGGCCCGGGCCGGTGCTGCTGGGCTCCTCGCTCACGCTCGGGCTGCGCGGCTTCCGCGCCGAGCTGCGCCCGCTAGACGCGGCCGGGCGCGTGTCCACCGCGGCGGCGCTGATGGCCCCCATCCGCGACGACGGCGGCTTCGTCTTCCCGGGCGTGTCGGCGGGCGCCTGGCGCCTGCGCGTGCCCGGCGAGCTCGACGGCGACCTCGCCGACGGCGACGAGGCGGCGCCGTTCGAGGCGGCGCTGCAAGTCGGCACCGCGCCGGTGACGGTCGCGGCGACCTTGGGCAACGGGGCGGCGGTGTCGGGCCGCCTCGTCGCGCCGGGCGGGACGCGCCTGACGGCGAACCTGCGCGTGACCTTGACCGGCGAGGAGGGGGAGGCGAGCCGCACGGCGGAGGCGGCCTTCGCGGACGGCGACTCCGCGTCCTTCGTCTTCAACGCCGTGCCGCCGGGACGCCGTCGCCTGCTCGTGGAGGACCCGCGCCGGCCGGCCGCGTGGACCGCGGCGCCGCGCGCGCTGGAGACCGGCGCGGCGGGCGCGTCGGGCCTGGACCTGCGGCTGGAGCCGGCCGGCTCCATCCTCGGCCGCCTCGCGTTGGCGCGCGCGCGCCCGGACGGCACGCAGGAGCGCGTCCTGCTCACGCGCGAAAGCGTCGAGCTGCTGCCGGCGGGGCTGCGCCTGGTGGCGACCGCGGTGGCGCCCGGGGCGGGCTCTTGGGCCGCGGACCCGGAGCTCGACGCGGAGGGCCGTTTCCTCGTCGCGGGCCTGCCGGCCGGGACCTACGCGCTGACCGCGACGGCCGCCGGCGCGCTCGCGCCCGTCACGGTGGGCGGAGTCGCGGTGGCCGCGACCGCCAACCCCTGGATCGAGGGCGGCTTCGTCGTCGCGGCGGCCTCCGTCTCCGGTCGCCCCGTCCAGGCCGACGGCTACTTCCGCGTCGGCCCGCTGCTGCCGGCGCGAGCGACCTCGCGTATCGGGGCCTCCACGCGCACGGTGTCCGACGCCGCGGGCTACTGGCGCCTCGACGGCCTGGACCCGGCCGAGCGTTGGTACGACGTCACCGCCGCGCCGCGCGGCGAGGAGACCGCGGCGGACGCGCCCGCGCCGTACGCGCCCCGCCGCCTGCTCGGCGTGGCCGTCAGTACGATGTCAGCCGGACCTTCTCCCTGGCGCCGGCGTCCTCGTTCTGGCTCATGCGGCGCGTGACCACGCCCGACGGCGCGTCGCCGCGCTCACCGGCCGTGCTCGCGCTGCAGCGCGCCAACGTCACGCCCGAGGAGGACCCGCTGGCCGACCTGCTGGTGCGCGCCGGAACCGACGGGCGTTTCCGCATCCCGTCTTTGTCCACCGGCGCCTACCGTCTCACCGCGTCGGCGGAAGGCTACGGCAGCCTGGCGCGCGCGGTGACCTTGTCCACCGGCTCGGCCGACGTCGGCGACCTGCTGCTGCCGGGCGGCGCGACGTTGACCGGGGCGCTGCGCCGCGCCGACGGGGCCGCGCCGTCGGCCGACGCGCTGCGCCGAGGTCGCGGCCGCGACGCCCGACCTCAACGAGTTCGTGTGGGGCACGATCACGCGCGAGGCCGGGGGCGCGGGCGTCGTCGTCCGTTGGGGCTTCCATGAGACGCCGTTCGGACTCGTCCTTGGCGCGGGCGCTGGGGCCCGATGGAAGCCGGCAAGGTCGTGGTGAAGGGCCAGATCCGCGCGCTCGACCTGGTCGACGCCATGGTCGTCGCCGCGCGACGAAAGCTACAGCGACGAGCCGAAGTGTCGATCTACGAGGCCGGCGGCGTGCTGCAACGGTTTGCGCAGGACTTCGCTGGAATCGTCGCGGGCAGCCGCGCGATCGCCGGCGCCGGCATCCTGTCGGGCGCGCGCCTGAGCGCGGACCGCCGCACGTTGACGGTGGACTACGACCCGGCCGTCGGCGAGACCGCGTTCTCGCTGCGCGCGCGCGCGCGGTCGCGGAGCCCGACCCGGAGGCGACCGACCCCGCCTTCCCCGAGCTCATCGCCGACGCCACGGCCGCGTTCCTGACCGGCGTGGACGGGCAGCACCGCGCGGTCGTGGCCAACGCGCTGGGCGGGGCGCTCTCGGCCGGCGGCGGGCCCGGGCGCGTGCTCCTGCCGCGCGGCGCCTTCGGAGTGGACGCGTCGAGCTCGGTGGCGGTGACCTTCACGCGTTCGACCTGGAACGTCGCGGGCGCCGCCCCGCCCACGGGCGTGAGCGCCGCCTCGCCCTTCTTCGATATCGCGCTCCCCGCCGGCGTGGGCACGACGCTGACGCGGCCGGCCCAGCTCGTGTTGCCCTACGCCGACGGGCTCGACCCCGCGACGCTCAACCTCTACTGGTACAACCCGGGCAGCGGGCAATACGTGCTCTCGCCCGACTCGCTGGGCCAGGCGCCGGTGGTGGACGCGGCCGCGCGCACCTACCAAATCAACGTCGGGCACTTCTCGACCTTCGTGCTCCTGCCCGCGGGCGCGGGCGTCATCGGCGGCACGCCGTTCTCCGGCGGCGCGCTCGAGGCCTACGCCTTCCCCAACCCGTTCGACCTGCGCGCGAAAACCGTCACCACCATCCACGGCGGCGGCTCGCCCAGCATCCGCGGCACCATGCTGCGCATCGCGGTCCCGCCGGGCCTGACCGGCGCGGGCAGCGTGAAGATCTTCGACGTGGCCGGGCGGCTGGTGCGCGAGCTGGACCTGGGGACCTTGTCGGCCGGGGTCAGCTACTACCGCGACTGGGACGGGCGCAACTCCGCCGGCGCCGACGTGGCGTCCGGCGCCTACATCGCGGTGGTCAAGGTCGGCGCCAAGACCAAGACCTTGAAGCTGGCGGTGCTCAAATGAGGGCGCTGCTGCTCGCCGCTTTGCTCGCGCCTTCCGCGGCTCTCGCCGCGCCCGGCGAGACGGGCGCCGCCTTCCTGCTCATCGCCCCGGGCGCGCGCCCCGCGGCCCTCGGCGGCGCCTTCGCCGGCGCGGCCGACGACGCGCACGCCGCGTGGTACAACCCCGCGGGCCTGGGCTTCCTCGAAAAAGCCGAGGTCGCCGCGGGCCGCGAAAGCCGCTTCGAGGGGCTGCGTTACGACTACGCCGTGGTCGCCGCGCCGCTGCTGGCCTTCACCGACGCGGCCAAACGCCGCAACGCCGCGGGCGTGGCGGCCGTGTCCGTGTATTCGCTCAGCGCGTCCGGCTTCGAGCGCCGCGGCGTGGTGGAGACCGACGCGCCCAGCGGCACCTTCGGCGCGACCGACCGCGCCTACGCCGCGTCCTACGGCTACGCGCCGGGAGGCGAGCGCGGAATCGCCTTCGGCGCGACGCTGAAGTCCGTGTCGCTGGCGCTCGATACCGCGCGCGGCTCGGCCTTCAGCGCGGACCTGGGCTTCCTCTACAAAGGCGAACGCTGGAGCGCGGGCGGCGGAGGTCGCAACCTGACGGGCTCCATCGGCCTGGGCTCGACCAAGGACCCGCTGCCGCGCGTGTTCTACGCCGGCGCGGCATACCAGGCGGGGCGGGAGCTGCGCCTCACCGCCGACGCGTCCAAGCCGCGCGACGCGGGACTGGGGTTGGCGGCGGGCGCGGAGTGGACGCGCGCCTTCACCAAAGACGTCGCGGGCTCGCTGCGCGGCGGCGTCGATTTGTCGCGGCGCGACCTGGGCGCCTTGGCGACGGCGAGCCTGGGCGGCGGCCTGCGCTGGGGCGCGGTGGAAGCGTCGGTGGCGTGGCGCCCGGGCGGCGTCTTGGGCGACGCGTTCAGCTGGTCGCTCGCGGCGCGCTTCTAGCGGGCGGCGGGCCGCAGCATGTTCAAAACCTGGTCGCCGGAAACGAAGAAACCGACCATGTCGCGGCGACGGACCGCCGATTGACCCACGCCGAAATCGAAGAAACGCGTCTTCAGGCGAAAGCGGTCTTCCAAGTCGTCGGCGACGCGAGACAGCCGCGACGCGGCGCCTTCCTGGGGGCGGGCGACGGCGGCCGTGAAACGCCTCCCGTCCTCGCCGTCGGCGGGCGCCTCGATGAACATCGCCCAGCGGCGGCACTCGTCCCCGGCGCCGGGCTCCGCGCAGAAGCGCCGGCCGAACACGGCGTATTGGCCGCCCGCGAGCTGGAGCTGGTAGGGGCGAGCGATGCAGGCCGCCATGTGGCGCTGGGTCAAGTCGGCGAGCAGCTGGCGGCCGCTTTCCCCGTGCAGTAGGCTGATTTCGATAGCGCTCAGCCGGGCGCCGTCGCGCTCGCGCGCGTGTAAGGCGGTGATGCGGCAGGCGTCGGAGCGCGGGTCCGCGCAGGCGACGGCGGGCAGTTCGCGGGCGCGCGCTTCACAATCCGTCAGGAAGGCCTCGTAACGCGTCGCGTCATCGGCGGCCGGCGCGGCGGCGGGCGCGGCCCTGGACGGGGCGGCGGGAGCGGCGGCGGGCGGGTCTTCGGCGAAGGCGGGTAGGATGAACGCGAGGAGCAGGGGTAGGGGGCTCATGCCCGCAGTATAACCCCTGTCACTTCCGGATTCCAGGGGGCGCGGCGACGGCTATTTGCGGAGGTTTTCCCAGGTGCGGGCGCCGCCGGCCTCGATGACCTCGGCCTGCTCCACGGGGCGCTCCACGCGGCGGGCCGCCTTGCGGCGGGCGCGGCCGGGGCGCTCGGCCGCGGGGGCTTCTTCGGCGGGGGCGACGAGGCCCGCGACGGGGGCCAAAGGGGCCAACGCGGCGTTGGGGTCGGTCAGCTCGAGTTTGACGCCTTTATCGGTGCCGCCGACCTTGACCGCGGCGGTGATGCAGGAGTTGGGGCAGTTGACGGCCTGGTTGTGGATCTTCAGCGTCAGCAGGTCCACGCCGAGGTCCACGGGCGCCACGTTGGCCGCCTGGCCGGACTGGAGCGCGGCCGCGGGGAGGGCCGCTAACGTCGCCAGCGCCGCTGAAAACACCAAGGCCTTCATGCCTTGAGTGTAGCGGCATGAAGGCCTTGTGTCGGGTGTCCTTGGGCCCCGAAGGGCCTAGGCCCTTGGGCCTAGCTAATTATTGTTGATACAGGTGCCGTTGGCGAGGGAGTTCGAGCCGCAGGCGGGGGTGACCGCGTCTTCCTCGGCGGGCGCGTTGCCCTCGCCCGCGCCGGGCTGAGGCCCGAACGGGGAACGCAAGTCGCGGCCTAGGCGGCCTACCACGGTCTCCGCCTTATCCAGCTGCTTCCAGCGGCCGGTCGTCTTCAAGACGTCATCGAAAGTCACGGGCGTGTATTGGGTCTGATCGCCTGAGGAGCCGGACCCCGAGCCGTCGGCCGAGGTGCCCGAGCCGCTGCCGCCGCCGCGCAACGCGTCGCCGATGCCCAGGCCGAACAAGCCGCCCAGGTCGCCGCCGGAGACCGAGGCGATGTCGGGCGTCGTCGAGCCGCCGCGCGCCGTGCTGCCGGGCGGGGTGTTGAAGCCGCCGGTCGGATTAAAGCCCCGGTCCTGGGCCTCGCGCTGCTCGCGCGCCATGCGCTCCTGCTCCTCTTTAAGGCGGCGCGTCGCCTCGACGTCCGTGCGGCCGCGGCGGTCCACCACGGTGACGCCTTTGTCGTTGGCCACGACGAAGCCGCCGTTAGGCGCGGGGACGATCGCGGCTTCGTGCGAGGGAGCCGTAGGGCCGTCCTTGAGGGCGCAGGGAGGGTGGTTGCAATTGACCGGGTCCTTCCACTGGGTGCCGTCGGGC
Source organism: uncultured Elusimicrobia bacterium (assembly GCA_965283875.1). Classification (GTDB taxonomy): domain Bacteria; phylum Elusimicrobiota; class Elusimicrobia; order UBA1565; family UBA9628; genus GWA2-66-18. The sequence continues at coordinate 2,621,266 of CBDIQC010000001.1, forward strand.
GGGAGGGTGGCCATGGCGCTGAAGCCGGCGGCGGTGGACCTGTCCGCGGCCTTTTGAGCGCACTGCGAGGCCCAGCACTGGTTCTCCATCAAGGGGCCCATCGTGCCGTCCGGGACCGACTCCTGGGTGAGGGGGATGTCGCTGAGCAGGCCATCGGTGAGCCCGGGAGTGAAGGCGACGAGCGGAAGGTTGAGGGGCGAGGCGCTGGCCAGGGTCGTCAGGGCCAGGAGCGGGAGAGCGAGAAGGAGGTTTTTCATGGGGGTGTCCTCTGCGTCTTCCCCACTATAGCCCCGAACCCTGGACGGTGCCATAGGACTTAAGGCCCAGACGTCAATAGGCCTTAGGACCTAGTTGACTCTCCGGTATGGCTTTGCTATCGTTCGCGCCATGATTCGATTCGGCACTTCAGGGTGGCGGGGAGTCGTCAGCGACGATTTCACCTTCGGGAACGTCCGTAAGGTGGCGCACGCCGTCTCGGGCGCGGTAAAGGAAAGCCCCGAGGTCGGTTACAACAGCGACGAGTACCGCGCTTCCCTCGGAGGGGAGCCCGTCAGCCGGGTGCCCACCGTGGTGCTGGGCTACGACACGCGTTTCATGTCCGAGGACTTCGCCCGCGAGGTGACCCTCGTGCTCGCCAACGACGGCGTGAAGACCTTCGTCGCCAAAGGCGACATCCCGACCCCGGCCTTGGGCTGGGCCGTCATCTCGCGCAAGGCCGTCGGCGGCGCGATGATCACCGCCTCGCACAACCCCGGCCAATACAACGGCTTCAAGTGGATGCCCTACTGGGGCGGCGCCGCCTCCCCGGCCATCACCGACGATTTGGAACGCCGCATCGAGCTGCTCGGCGACCACGCCGTCAAGGCGATGACCGAAGAGAAGATGAACAAAGAAGGCTGGACCGAGTCCGTCGATCTGCGCGAGTCCTACTTCGACCAGCTCGAGAGCCTCTTGGACGTCAAGGCCATCAAGAAGGCCAAACTCAAGGTCGGCGTGGACGCCATGCACGGCTCGGCGCGCAACTACCTGCGCCCCTTCCTGGAGAAGCGCCTCGGCGTCGAGGTGTATTCGCTCAACGAGGACCGCGACGTCTTGTTCGGCGGCCGCCACCCCGAGCCCACCGAGGAAGCCCTCGGCGGCCTCGCCGAGCTCATGAAGAAACACAAGCTTCCCCTCGGCCTGGCCTGCGACGGCGACGGGGACCGCTTCGGCATCTTGGACGCGGGCGGGGAGTTCATCACGCCCAACGACGTCATCGCGCTGGCCTACGAGCACCTCGCGGCCAACCGCGGGCTCAAGGGCAAGGTCGCCCGCTCGGTCATGACGTCCCACTTCGTGGACGCGGTCGCCAAGGCGCGCGGCGGCGAGACGCGCGAGACGCCCGTCGGCTTCAAGTTCCTGGGCGAGCTCCTGCGCACCGGGCAGTTCCTGCTCGCGGGCGAGGAGTCCGGCGGCCTGTCGATGCGCGGCCACGTGCCCGAGAAGGACGGCATCCTGGCCTGCGTGCTCATGCTCGAGCTCGTCGCGCTCGGCAAGAAGCCGCTCGTCGAGGTGCGCAAGCGCCTGCGCAAGGAAGTCGGCGAGTTCCACAACGTCCGCCTCAACCACAAGGTCGCGCGCCTGCGCGAGATCATCGAGCTCGAGGAGCGTCTGAAGGTCAAGCCGCCGCTGGAGCTCGCGGGCGGCTCGGTGTGGCGCATCGACCAGCAGGACGGCTTCAAGTTCATCCTGCGCGACGGCTCCTGGCTGGGCCTGCGCAGCTCGGGCACCGAGCCCGTGTTCCGCGTCTATGCCGAAGCGCACACGCCCAAACGCCTCCAGGAGATGGTGGAGGCCAGCAAGAAGCTCCTTCAGGGGAAATTCTAATGTCCTCCAAGATCGCGTCGGTGCGGGCCCAGGAAATCCTCGATTCGCGCGGCTTCCCGACGGTCGCCGCCGTGGTGACACTATCAAACGGCGACGAAGGAGCCGCGGCGGTGCCGTCGGGCGCCTCCACCGGCGAACACGAGGCCGTGGAGCTGCGCGACGGCGACAAGAGCCGCTACTTCGGCAAAGGCGTGATGAAGGCGGTCGCCAACGCCAACGGCGAGCTCGCCAAAGCCGTGAAGGGCCTCGACGCCGCCGACTGCGCGGCGGTGGACCGCAAGATGATCGCCGCCGACGGCACCGAGAACAAGGGCCGCCTGGGCGCCAACGCCATCCTCGGCGTTTCGCATGGCCGTCGGCGCGCGCCGCGGCCGGCAAGACCCCGCTTTACGAGTTCCTGCGGACGGCCTACGGCATCAAGTCCGCCGAGTGGCTGCTGCCCGCGCCGATGCTCAACGTCATCAACGGCGGCAAACACGCCGACTCGGGCCTGGATGTGCAGGAATTCATGATCGTGCCCGTGGGCGCGCCCACCTTCGCCGACGCGCTGCGCCAGGGCGCCGAAATCTACCAGATTCTCAAGAAGAAGCTCGCCGCCATGGGCATGACCACCGCGGTCGGCGACGAGGGCGGCTTCGCGCCCAAGCTCAAGACCCACGTCGAGGCGCTCGACGTGCTCGTCGAGGCCTGCAAGGGCTACGACGTGCGCCTGGCGCTCGACTGCGCGGCCAGCGAGTACTACAAGGACGGCAAATACGTGCTCGAGGGCAAGGCGACCGACGTGTCGGCCGTCTATGCCGGCTGGGTGTCGAAATACGGCATCGTCTCCATCGAGGACCCCCTGGCCGAGGACGACTGGTCCGGCTGGCAGGCGTTGACCGCCAAGCTTCCCTGCCGCACCATCGGCGACGACCTGTTCGTCACCAACCCCAAACGCCTGGCGCGCGGCATCAAGGAGAAGTCGGCCAACGCCATCCTCATCAAGCTCAACCAGATCGGCACGCTCACCGAGACGGTCCAGGCCGTCACCGACGCCCAGAAGGCGGGTTTCTCGGCCGTCATCAGCCACCGCTCGGGCGAGACCGAGGACTCCTTCATCGCCGACCTGGCCGTCGCGCTCAACGCCGGCGCCATCAAGACCGGCGCGCCCTGCCGCTCGGAACGCCTCGCCAAATACAACCGCCTCCTGCAGATCGAGGCGGCGTTGGGCGCCAAGGCGTCCTACGCGAAGGGCCGCGCCTTCGCCGCGCCCGCTCCCGCGGGACGATGAAGGCGAAGGTCCGCGACGCGGCCGGCTGGCTGCGCGCCAACTGGGCGCGCGTCGCGCTGGTCGTCGGCGTGGTCGCCGTGTTCTTCGGCAACGCGGGCTTCCGCAGCATGGTCTCCAACTGGCTGGAGCTGCGCCGGCTCACGGGCGAGCTCTCCTCCCTCGAGAAGGAGGAGAAGGAGCTCGACGGCCAGCTCAAGTCGCTGCGCGGCGGCGACGGCCCGGTCGAACGCCTCGCCCGGCGCGAGCTCGGCTATATCAAGAAGGGCGAGATCGAGTACCGCTTCCCGCCTCCCGAGAAGCCCTAAGCGATGTACCCCGTGCTCCTGCAGCTGGGGCCGCTGAAGGTCCACGGCTACGGGTTCCTCTTCGCGGTCGGCGGCGTGTTGACGGGCTGGTGGCTGTGGCGGCGCCGGGCCTTTATCGGCGTCAAGGACGCCGACGAGTTCTTCCTGCTGTTCAACGTCGTGCTGCTCAGCGCGATGGTCACGGGCAAGCTCCTCTACGTGCTCGAATACACGCGCTGGGGAACGCCCAACATGTGGGCGACGTTGGTGTCCCCGTCGAGCGGCTTCTCCTTCTTCGGCGGCTTCCTCGGCACCGTGGCCGCGATGTGGTGCACACGCGCCGCCGCGGCACCGACTTCTGGGTGCTGGCCGACCACGCCTTCTGGATGATTCCCGCCTGGCACGTGCCGGGGCGCCTCGGCTGCTTCCTCGCCGGCTGCTGCCACGGCCGCCCCACCGACGTGCCCTGGGCCGTGGTCTTCACCGACCCGGCGGCGATGGTGCCGCGGCGCCTGCTGGGCGTGCCGCTGCACCCGACCCAGCTCTACGAAGCCGCGGCCGAAGGCCTCATCGCGCTCGCCTTGTACCCGCTGCTCGCCAAGAAGCCGGGCACGGTCACCGCGGCCTACTTCATGGCCTACGGCGTCCTGCGCTTCATCCTCGAGTATTACCGCGGCGACGGCGTGGGCGCGGGCCCCTTGTCGGCGGGCCAGCTCCTCGGCGCCGGCCTTTTCGGCGCGGGCGCTATGGTACTCTGGTACACGCGATGTTACCGACGCTCCTGACGGTCGGGCCCTTCTCCCTTTCCACCTACGGCGTGTTGTCCGCCGCGGGCTACGGCGCCGCCATCTGGTGGCTGAGCAAGCGCCGGGAGGCGATGGGGCTTACCGAGGACAAGTTCTGGAGCGTCGTGTACTGGCTCTTCGGCGGCATCCTTCTCGGCGCCAAACTCGCCTACGTCATCGTCGAACGCGACCTCTCGCTGCTGTGGACCGACCCGCGCTTCGGCTTCGTGTTCTACGGCGGCGTCGCGGGCGCGGTCGTCGCGGGGCTCATCGTCGCCCGGCGCGAGGGCGTGGACTTCCGCCGCTGCGGCGATTTCTTCGGCGCGGCGATGCCGCTGGGCCACGCCATCGGCCGCCTGGGCTGCCTGGCGGCCGGCTGCTGCTACGGCCGCCACACCGACGGCTGGTGGGGCCTGCCGATGGCCGGCGACCCCAGCCGCCACCCGGTGCAGGCCTACGAGTCGGCGGCCAACCTCGTCCTCTTCTTCTTCGCGGCGCGCGCGCTGGGCCGCTACAAGCCGGGGACCGTGCTGCGCGGCGTCGTGGCCGCCTACGCGGTGGCCCGGTTCCTGCTGGAATTCTTGCGCGACGACCCGCGCGGGGCGGGCCTGCTCGGCCTGTCGCCGTCGCAGGCCGTGGCGGTCGCGGCGTTGCTGTTGGCGTGGAGGCTCAAATGAAGCTGAAAGTCGATGACACCGGGGCGCGGCTCGACGCGTTCCTCGCCGAGCACCTGACCTCGTACAGCCGCGTGTTCCTCAAGGGGCTCATCGACAAGGGCCTCGTCACCGTCGATGGCGCGCCCGGCCGCTCCGACCGCAAGGTCGTCGAAGGCCAGCTCGTCGAGGTCCGCCTGCCCGAAGACGCGCCCGGGCCCAGCGCCGAGGACTTCGAGTCCTGGGTGCTCTTCGAGGACCGCCGGCTGCTCGTCCTCAACAAGCCCACGGGCCTGCTCATGCACCCGCTGGGCGAATCCTGGCTCACCGCGCCCGAAGCCGCCCGCGCGGAGGACGAGACCAACCTCGCCGCTTTGCTCCAGATCCACCGCCCCGCCATCCTCAAGGCCAAGACCCCGCGCTGCGGCATCGTCCATCGCCTCGACCGCCCCACCAGCGGCGTGTTGGCCGTGGCCAAGGACCCCGAGACCTACGAGGCGCTCACCGGCGCGTTCAAGGAGCGGCTGATGAGCAAGACCTACCGCGCCATCGTGCGCGGCGTGCCCAAGGACCTCTCGCGCGTCGAGGCGCCGGTCGGCCGCAACCCCGGCCACCGCCGCGTCGTGGTGACGCCGCTGGGCAAGGTCGCCGAGACGTCCTTCAAGGTCATCGGCAAGGCCAAAAAGGCCGCTCTCGTGGCCGCCACGCCGCTGACGGGGCGCACCCACCAGATCCGCGCGCACCTGGCCTTCCTCGGCCATCCCGTCGCCGGCGACATGGAGTTCGACCAGGGCGGCAAGCCCCAGCCCGCGCGCCTGATGCTGCACGCCTACCGCCTCGCCTTCGTCCACCCGCTCACCGGCAAAGACGCCGAGTTCACCGCCGATCCGCCGGCCGATTTCACGAAGTTCTGGAGGTCGCTGAAATGAACCCGAACAAAGCCGCCGCCGCGTTGGGCTTCCTGGGGGTCGCGTTGGGCGCCTTCGGCGCGCACGCCCTGAAGGGCAAGGTGGACGAGGACCTCTGGCGCACGGCGGTCTCCTACCAGATGTGGCACGTGCTCGCCGCCATGGTCGTCGCCGCGCCGCTGGCGAAGAACCTGTTCCTGCTGGGCGTCGTCATCTTCTCGGGCACCTTGTACGCGCTGGCGCTCGGCGCGCCGCGTTGGCTGGGGGCCGTCACGCCCGTCGGCGGCCTGCTGCTGCTCGCGGGCTGGGTCGCGGTCATCTTCAAGAAGGGCGGCGCGGCCGGCGACGGCGTGCTCAAACACTTCAACCTTTAGGCCGGAATGCTAGAATCACCGCCGTGAGAGCGCTCACCTTCCTGGCCTCGCGTTTCGTCGCGGGCGACGACGTCGAAGACGCGGTCGCGTCCGTGCGGGAGCTCAACGAGCTCGGCATCAAGGCCACCCTCGACAACCTCGGCGAGGACAGCCTCACGCGCGCGCAGGCCGACGCGGCCGCCGCCGAGAACCTGCTGATGCTCAAGCGCATCAACGAGACGGGGCTCGACTCCAACATCTCGCTGAAGCTCACCCAGCTCGGGCTCGCGCTCGACGAGAACCTGTGCCGCGACCACCTGCTGCGCATCGTCGAGGAAGCCGAGCGCCTGAAGAACTTCGTGCGCATCGACATGGAAGGCACGGCGTGGACGCAGAAGACGCTGGACCTTTTCTACTCCATCCACGACAAACACCCCGGCGTGGGCATCGTGCTCCAGGCCTATCTGCGGCGCACCCAGGACGATTGCCGCAAGGCGGTCGCGACCAAGACGCGGGTCCGCCTGTGCAAAGGCGCGTATAAAGAGCCCGCCGACCTCGCCTTCCCGTCGAAAGAGGACGTCAACGCCAACTACGACGCCTGCGCGGCCATCCTGGCGAAGGCGCCCGTCCCGGCCTTCGCGACGCACGACGACGCGCGCATCGAAGCGGCGCTGAAGGCCTGCGACGCGGCCGGCCTGGTCAAGGCCGACTACGAGATCCAGATGCTCTACGGCCTGCGGCCCAAACGCTGGCGCCAGCTGCGCGAGAAAGGCCACACCGTGCGCGTGTACGTGCCCTACGGCACGCATTGGATGCCCTACTTCTACCGGCGCGTGCGCGAGCGCAAGGAGAACGCCCTGTTCATCCTGAGGAACCTGTTCGAATGAAAGCCCTATTGAAGAAGTCGCCCGCGCCCGGCGCCGCCTACGAAAGCTCCGCCGACCTCGCCATCAAGCCCGACGAGGTGCTCATCAAGGTCCACCGCGCGTCCATCTGCGGCTCGGACCTTCCCATCTACAAATGGGAGTCCTGGGCGCCCGAGCGCTTCAAGACGCCGTCCACCTTCGGCCACGAGTTCTGCGGCGTCGTCGTCGAGGTCGGGGCCTCCGCGCGCGATTTCAAGAAAGGCGACTTCGTCTCCGTCGAGAGCCACATCTTCTGCGGCCTGTGTTACCAGTGCCAGAACGGCCAGCGCCACGTCTGCCGCGAGATGAAGATCATCGGCGTCGATGGCCCCGGCGGCTTCGGCGATTACGCGGCCGTGCCCGCGCGCTGCGCCTGGAAACACAGCGACGACACCTTGAGGGACCTCGGCTCGCTCTTCGAGCCCTTCGGCAACGCCGTGTACTCCGTGCTCGTCGAGCCCGTGGCCGCCAAAAGCGTGCTCGTGATGGGCTGCGGCCCGCAGGGGCTGTTCTCCATCGCGGTGGCGAAGGCCAGCGGCGCGGATCGCATCGTCGCCGTGGAAGGCTCCAAATACCGCGCCGAGCTCGCCATGCGCATGGGCGCTACGACCGTCGTTTCCCCCGATGAGGACGCGATCAAGGCAGGCAAGGTCAAAGACGGCTACGACGTCGTCTGCGAGATGTCCGGCGCCCAGCCCGCGATCACCAACGCGTTCAAATACGTGCGCAGCGGCGGGCGCATCACGGCCTTCGGCATCCCCTCGAAGAAGGTGGAGCTGGACTGGGCCAACGACCTCATCTTCAAGGGCGTGCGCGTGCACGGCATCGTCGGCCGCGAGATCTTCGAGACCTGGTACAAAGCCGACCGCCTGCTGCGCTCCGGCGCCGTGGACCTGAGGCCCGTGGTCACCCACACCTTCCCGCTCAAGGACTACGACGCCGGCTTCGCCGCCATGACCTCTCCCGCGCGCGAGTGCGGGAAGGTTGTCTTTGTTCCCTGATCCGCCGTCGCCGGCAGGCGCGGCGCGTCCCGTCAGGTCTCCTGGTTTTTTCTAATACTCCCTTCGAGCGTTCTCCTGCCGTTTGTTCTTGCCTGGTCGGCCGCAACTGTCTAATATATTAGACAGTTTTGGAGGAGGGACTATGATTTACTTAAGAGGCCATCTCGCCCGCCCGTTGGACGCCGTATTAACCTCCGCCAGCCGCCTGGCCGTGCTGCGCCAGCTGCGCGGGCTTAAAGAAGGCAAAGGCGGCCGCCTCATCGCGCGGCTGGCCGGCGTCAACCACCAGACCGCCGCGCTCGCGCTGGCGGCTCTGGAGAAGGCCGGCGTCGTCGAGCGGCGCAGCTGGGGCGCGCAGGAGGTGCTCTGGCGCCTCGACCGCCGACGCTGGCTGGTCACCGAGGTGCTCGAGCCGTTCCTGGAGAAGGAGAAAGCGCACGCCGAATCCCTCTCGGCCCTCATCAAGTCCCGCTTCAAAGGCGTCGGGCGCGGCGTGCTGCTGCACGGCGACGCGGCCAAGGGCAAACTCGCGCCCGGCAAGCCGCTGAAGCTCGCGGTGGTGGGGGGCGGACGCGCCGCCGCCGACGCGGTGCGCGGGCTCGTCACCGAGCTGCGCGAGCGTTACGGCGTGGCGCTGGAGGGGAAGGTGGTGACGGAATCCGAGGCGCTGCGCCTGGCCGCCTTCGACGACGTCTGGCGGCTGCTGCCGGAAGAGGGGAGAGGCTGGGCCGCTAAGGGCTGACGGTCCAGCGGTGCCAGGGAGGGCCGTCGCGGCGATAGTCGCCGCCGAAGGACCCGGGCGCGCAGGGCGCCTCCCCGCGCGTCTCACGGTGGAAGAACAGCGGCAGGTCCACGAACGAGTTGCCTTGGACCAGCTCGCATTTGCCGGCCGCGTCGTAGGCCGCGAACAACGCGTCTTTGCGGGCGAAGTCCCAGGAGTTCTCCAGGCGCCAGCCGGCGCGGAAGGTCAGCGGAGCGCGGTCGGCTGGGGCGCGCAGCTCGCGCCATAACGGGACCTGCACGAGCAAGGCGGCGGCCACGCCCGCGCGCCACAGCCATTTGCGGTCGGCCTGAGGGAAACGCGTCAGGCCGTCGGCCAGCGCCAAGAGGCAGATGAAGTGCAGCGGCGAGTAATAACGCAGCGAGCTGGTGTGCCGAAACAGCAGGAACACCGCCATGTAGGCGATGGGCCACAGCGCCAGCGCGTCGTCCTTGCGGTGCCACGCCCCGTAGCCGCGCCAGGCGAGCGTGCCCGCCAGGAACAGGCCCCAGGCGTATAAGGGAAGGTCGTAGTACCAGGGCGCGTCCCAGGAGATGACGCGTTTCCAAACGAGCGGACCCGCCAATACCTGCAGGAAGGCCAGGCCGTGCCAGGCGACGAAGGCCGCCGCGGCGTACCACAAAAACGTGGGCAGGCGCGGGATGCGCCACGGCAAGAGGGCGAGCGCGGGCAGGGCCGCGAGCAGGCCGAGGTACCATTCCCAGCCGGCTTCGGGCAGGCGCGGCTTGACGAGGAAGATCACGGCGGAGGCGGCCAGGCCGGCCAAGGCGGCGCGGCGGCGCTCGTCGTCCTCGAGCCGGTCGTAGAGCAGGACCAACGAGAGCGGGATGGAGATGTAGATGAAGTGGTTCTGCACGCCGAGCACGGTCAATGCGACGAAGAGCACGGGGCGCTTGCGGGTGAGGCACCACCAGCTCGCGCCGATGAGCAGGGGCTGCAGCGCATAGACCTCCCAGGCCAGACGGGACTTGGTCATGTAATAGACGCTGCCCAACGCGAGCAACGCCAGCCAGCGTCCGCCGGCGCCGAGCGCCGCGGTGTTGGCGGCCGCGCCGAGCAGGCGCAGCTGGAGCACGCCGACGCCCGTCAGCTTGAAGAGGGCGGCCACGCCGAGGGCGTACAGCGCCCCGGTGTAGGTGTTCATCTCGTGCGGGGTGTAGAGGCCGCGCCGCAGCAGCCGCGTGGCGAACATGCCGATCCAAGCCTCGTCGCCGGAGAGGGCGGGGAAGGTCCCCAGGTTCCAGAACAACGCCAGGGCGGCCAGCACGATGAGCACGAAGGCAGAGTAGTATAATCCGGCCATGGAATTCCTCGATGCCGAGCTCGCCCAGCTGAAAGCCGAAGGCCGCCTCCTGCGCCCGCGCGTGTTGACCGGGCACCAGGCGCCCGTCTCGATGGTGGACGGCAAGAAGGTCGTCAACCTGACCTCCAACAACTACCTCGACCTCACCGGGCATCCCAAGCTCAAGGCCGCGGCCAAGGCCGCCATCGATTCGCACGGCGTGGGCACGGCCGCGGTGCGCACCATCATCGGCACCCAGGACCTCCACCTCGCGCTCGAGCAGAAGCTGGCGAAGTTCAAAGGCACCGAGGCCTGCCTGGTGTTCCAGTCCGGGTTCACGGTCAACGTGGCCTGCTGCGCGGGCATCATGAACGCGCCCGAGGACCTGCTCGTCTCCGACGAGCTCAACCACGCCTCCATCATCGACGGCTCGCGCCTGTCGAAGGCGACGAAGAAGGTTTATCCGCACAAGGACATGAAGGCGCTGCGCGAGATTCTTTCGTCTAATAAATTCAGGCGCTGCATGATCGTGACGGACGGCGTCTTCTCGATGGACGGCGACGTCGCGCCGCTTCCCGCCATCATGGACCTGGCCGACGAGTTCGGCGCCATCGTCATGGTCGATGACGCGCACGCCTCCGGGGTGATGGGCGAGAACGGCCGCGGCACGCCGAGCCACTTCAAGCTCTCGCACCGCGTGCAGGTCCAGATCGGGACGTTGTCGAAAGCCGTGGGCGCGGTGGGCGGCTACGTGGCCGGCGAGCGCCGCCTCATCGACTACCTCACCTCGACGGCGCGGCCCTTCCTGTTCTCCTCCTCGCACCCGCCCTCGGTCATCGCGACGTGTTCGGCGGCCGTGGACGTCATGCTCGAGGAGCCCGAACGCATCGCCAAGCTGTGGGAGAACGCCCGGCACTTCAAGGAGGGCCTCAAGAAGCTCGGCTTCGACACCGGCGCCTCCGAGACGCCGATCACGCCCGTCATCATCGGCGATACGAAGAAGGCTCAGGAGTTCTCCGCGCGCCTCTTCGAAGAAGGCGTGTTCGCCCTGGCCATTTGTTTCCCGACCGTGGGCCGCGGCAAGGACCGCCTGCGCACCATCGTCTCTTCGGGTCACACGGCCAAGGACCTGGACTTCGCGCTGGAGAAGTTCGGCAAGGTCGGTCGCGAGCTGGGCCTGCTCTAAATCCGGGGTTGCGCGCCGTCCTCACGCCTGTTATATAGGTCGTGAGGGATGGTTTACACCCTATTCCTGGCGGCCCTCCTCGTCAGCGGCCCTTCCCGCGGCGCGCCCGTCGCGCGCGTCCAGTCCGCGCGACCGATGCCGACGGCGACGGTCAACGCGTGGGCGGCGACCGTCAGCGCGTATTTTTCCGCGCCGCACCTCACGGCGAACTACCAGGCCCTGGGCGGGGTGTTAGGCGAGCTGCGCGGGTTGGACCTGACCGACCAAGCCGTCTTGACGCAGCTCGCGCCCGTCGCCGCGGCGGCCCAGGCGGTCGCGGCCGCCAGGCTGCAGCAGAAGCTCGAGCTGCCCGTGCCCGGGACGGCGGCGTTGGAAGCGGCGGCGCCTTGGAGCGTGCTGTCCGGCCCCCTGCTTCCCCTGCTGAGCGAGGAGCAGCGTCAACCCGTGGGCTGGATCGCCGAGCTCCATACGCGCCGGCTCACCCCGCGTCAGCAGGAACAGCTGACGCGACGGCTGCACGCGGTGGCCGATGAGCTGACCGCCGGCACCCGGGAGGCCGAAGGCGTTGACGGCGCGGACCGCGGCTTGCGGGCGAGCCCGCACGCGAAGCTCCTGCCGAGCGGCGGCGCGGCCGCGGAGAAGGTCCAGGCGAAAAAAGAACTGCCGGCTCCGGCGCCCGCCCGGGCGAAATCCTCCCCGCTGCGTTCGATGCTGGTCGATATGCGGATGGTCGCGGCCGCCGTGGTGGAAGACACGTCGCGCGTGTTGTTTTCGCCGGGGGCGAAGAAACACGGGGTCGGGTCGCCGCTGCTGGCGACGCCGCTCGGCGTGGGTTTCGGCGGCGTGCAGGCGCCCGATAGCAATCGCCGCGCGGTGGCCAAGGCCGTAGCGGAAAAGCAGCCGGAGCTCAGCGCCGTCCGCGTCGCGGGCCCGCGCGTTCTGACGGAACGAGAGCAACGCCTGCTGCTCGCGGGGAGGGCGGGCCCTTCCACGACCAGGGGCCGCACGCCGCTGGTGATGATGGACAACTTCGAGCGCGCGACGCGCCAAGTCAACGACTGGGTCGCGGCCGGCGAGCCGCTCGATGCCGGAAAAATCGTCGAGCTGAACCGCCTCCTGCTGGAGGGGCAGTCGCTCGAGACCGACGCGTACGCGGGCAAGACGCGTTCGGGCGCTTTGTTCGTCGGCTTCCAGCGGAACGAATCGACCTTTTTCTACTACGCGAGGCCGGCGCGCGTCGCCGCGTACATGGCGGACTTCATGCTCTGGTACGAAGCCAACCGCGAGACCATGAACCCCGTGCAGCTCGCGGCGATGGCCTATCAGCAGCTCGTGCGCATCCATCCGTTCATCGACGCCAACGGCCGCACCACGCGCCTCGTGATGGACTTCATCCTCCAGAGCAACGGCTACCCGCCGGCCGTATTCCCGGACGGCGAGTTCGCGGCGGTCATGGTGAAGACGAGCCAGGTCGTGCGGCACACCGCGCAGGCCGTGTTAAACGCCGCCGGCCTGTTGAGCAGCGCCTCGCCCGCTACCCCGCCCCGTCCCTACGTGCCGGCCGGGGAGGAGGCGGCGTGGGCGCAGGCCGACCCCGCCTACGCGGCGTGGGTCTATTCGCGGCTGGCCCGCCGTCATCGCGCCTGGTCCCTCCAGGCCGGAGCGCTCCGGGCTTTGAGCGACGACGCCGCCGCCGCGGCCCTGGGGCGCCTGCAGGGGGAGCAGGACGCCTTGGAAGCGCGCGTGGCGCAGATCATCTCTCTGTCGGCCCGTTATAACGAGGAGAAGGTCGCTTGGCCCCAGGAGTTCATCGATATCGTCGTGCGCGACTACCCGAAATACGCCGACGAGCTTCGCCGCCAGCGCCGCGGGGCGACGTCCGCGCGGAGGCGGGGGCTGGCGGCGCAGGCGAAGTCCTATGACGCCGTCGCGGCGGATTTGAAGGCCCGGGCGCCGCAAAGGGCCGCTATACCGTAATTTGATATAATCCGTTCGTGCCGATTTCCCTCCTCAAGGTCGAGGATTCGCTGACCCGGGTGCGCGCCGGGCTCGACAGCCGCGCGCGCCGCATCGAAGGCCGCGTGGGACAGGAATTGGCCGCCTTCGTGTCGCGGCCGGGCAAGATGCTGCGCTCGCGTTTCTGCCTGCTCTTGGGCGGGGCGCTGGGCGTGCCCGAAGACAAGGCCGAAGCGGCGTCGCGCGCCCTCGAGCTGGTCCATAACGCCTCGCTCCTTCACGACGACTGCGTCGATGAAGCCGCCCTGCGCCGCGGTTACCCGACGGCCAACGCCGCCTTCAACGTCCCGACGGCGCTTCTGCTCGGCGACCTGGCGTTCTCGCAGGGCCTCGAAGAGGCCGTCGATATCTCCCCGAACGCGGCCCGGCTGCTCGTCACCGCCGTGCGCGAGATGACGGTGGGCGAGCTTCAGGAGGAGTTCCTCAAGGGCTCCCTCGACCTCTCCGTGGACGCCTACATGGGCATCTGCTCGCGCAAGACCGGCGCGCTTTTCGAGTGGGCGGGCGCGGTGCTTTCCGAGCTCTCGCCTTTCCCGCACGAGCAGGCCGACCCGCCGCGCCTGGCGTCGGCGGCCGGCATCCTGCTCCAGCTCGTGGACGACATCCACGATTACACGTTGCCCGAGCGGGCCTCCGGCAAGGACGACGCGCAGGACCTCAAGAACCGCCGGCTGACCTTGCCCTGCCTCTACGCCGTCAAGGAGCCGGAGTTCCTCGCGCTGTGGAACGCCGCCGACGCGCCGGGCCTGGCGAAATATTTGAAGGACCGCGGACACATACAGAGGGCGCGCGAGAAGGGCCGCGAGCTCACCGACTCCATGGTGTCCATGATCAAGAAGCTCCCCTGCAAGGCCGAGGCCACCGAGCTGGCGTTTTTCGTCGAGCTGATGGCCAAGAGGGAGTTCTAAGTTATGTCGTACGAGGCGCTCATCAAGAAGGCGTGGTCGAGCGGGGCGTACACGCTCGACGAGGCGGAGGCGGCGAAAGCCGACCCCGCCGCGGCTTCGGGGCATCGCGCCGTCCGGCTGGAAATGCAACAGATCGCGGAGCGAGAGGCCTGGGATGCCGGCGCCTGCTTCTCCGCACATAAAGAGGGAATCATGAAACTCGCTCCATTCGTCAAATTCCGGGAAGAGAAGTTCGGCGCGGTGCTCTTCGAGACGCGCTCCGAGAAGGTCTATACGCTCAGCCCCACCGGCGCCGCCGTGGTCCGCGAGGTCATCGCGGGCGCGGGGTCGGCCGACCTCGTCGAGAAGCTCAAGACCAAGTTCGAGGACCCCTCCGGCAAGATGGCCGCCGAGGCCACGTCCTTCCTGGCCCAGCTCAAAGAGAAGGGCCTGGTGGTCGAGTAACGCCATGTCCGAAAACACCTCCGACCTCGCCGCCCCGCTGTACGTCGCCTGGCAGATCACCAACGAGTGCAACCTCGCGTGCCTGCACTGCATCGAGGAAAGCGGGCCCGGCAAGGCCTTCAAGGACGAGCTGACGACCGCCGAGGCCTACAAGGTCATCGACGAGCTCGTGAAGGCGGAGGTGCCCTACGTGTCCTTCTCCGGCGGCGAGCCCATGGTGCGCCCCGACTTCTGGGGCATGGTGGAGCGCATCACCAAGGGCGGGGTCGGCCTGAAGGTCGAGACCAACGGCCACTACCTCACGCCCGAGAACTGCAAGAAGTTCAAGGACTTCGGCGTCAAAGCCGTGCAGGTGTCCATCGACGGCGGCAGCCCGGCGTCCTTCAACAAGATGCGCGTGCACGGCCGCTTCGAGACCGCGCTCGACGGCATCCGCGAGCTGCGCAAGGCGGGCGTGCCCGTCGAGGTGAACTTCGTGCCCGCGAAGTTCAACATCAAGGAGATCGGTAAAACGGTGGACCTGGCCTACGAGCTGGGCGCCTACTCCTTCTACACCGGCAAGATCATGTACACCGGCAACGCGGTGCGCACCTGGCACATCACCGCGCCCGACGAGGCCGACTACCCCGAATACTTCGCCACGCTCAAGGCCAAGGCCCAGGAGTACAAACCCAAGAACTTCCGCGTGTTCTACCACGAGATGGGCCTGCTCGAGGAGCTGCGTTACCGCCTGCTCAACCCCGCCGCCCTGTTCATCATCATCCCCAACGGCAAGGTGAAGCTCATCAACGCGCTTCCGTTCATCTGCGGCGACCTGCGCACCGACTCGCTCCAGCAGGTCTGGAAGAACTTCCAGGTCGCCTGGAAGAGCCCGCAGGTGTCCGCCTTCATCGACCGGCTGGCCGAGGACCCCACCATCGTCTCGCGCCTGCACCAGCTGGAGGAAGCGGTCTAACATGGACGTCTTCGCCTCGCCGCACGCGCCGGCCGAGCAGCCCCTTCTGCTGAAGGTGGCGTCGGTGGTGCGTTACCGGTTCTTCCTGTACGCGGGGCTGCTGCCCTACGTGCTCGGAGCCGCGTGGGCGTACGGCGTGGAAAAGACGTTCAACCCCGGCGTGTTCGCGCTGGGCCTGCTCGGCATCTTCCTGTCCGTCGTGGGCGTCGAGAGCTTCAACGAATACTTCGACGCCAAGATGGGCACCGACCGCGTGTTCAACCCCGACGCCGACGAATACATCCCCGAGTGGATGTTCCAGCTGGGCGTGGCCGCCTTCGCGCTGGCGGCGGGCATCGGCTTCTACCTGGCCTGGGCGGGCGGCTGGCCCATCGTGGCCTACACCTTGCTCGGCGGCGCCGCGGCGGTGTGGTACGTCGGGCCGCCCATCCGCTGGGTCTATCGCGGCCTGGGGGAAACCGTCATCGCCTTGTCCTACGGCCCGTGGATGGTGCTGGGCTCGGTCCACCTGCACACGCACGCCTTCTCGGCGGGCGCGCTGCTGGCGTCGCTCGTGCCGGGACTGCTCATCATGTCCCTGGCCGTGGTCAACAACATCCCCGACTTCCACCAGGACCGGCTCGTCGGCAAACGCAACCTCGTCGTGCGCCTGGGCCGCAAAAACGGCCGCTACCTCTATCTCGCCTTGTCCGCCGTCGGCCTGGCCGTCGGCGTCTATCTCTCGCCCTGGTGCCTCGTCGGCGTCCCGCTGTGGGCCATGAGCGCCTGGAAAGGCCGCGACACCTGGGACACGCCGCGCCTGTTCATCCCCGCGGTCAAACACATCGTCCAGTGTTACGCGGTCACCACCACCATCCTCGCCGTCGCGACGGCCCTGCGATGAACGTCTTCGACCTGAAGGCGCCGAGCATGGTGACCTGGCAGCTCACCAAGGACTGCGACCTCGCGTGCCTGCATTGCTGCACCGATTCGGCGCCCGGCAAGGCCATGCCCGGCGAGCTGAGCCGCGAGCAGTCGCTGAAGCTCGCGAAGGAAATCGCGGCCGCGGGCGTGCCCTACGTCATGGTCGTCGGGGGGGAGCCCACCATCGTCGGGCACTTCCTCGAGACCTGCCAGACGCTCTCCGACGGCGGCTGCCTGCTGAAAATCGAGACCAACGGCCAGAACTTCGACGTGGACGCCCTTAAGGGGCTCTCCATCCGTTCCATCCAGATCTCGCTCGACGGGGCCACGCAGGAGACCTACGGCCGCCAGCGCGTGCACGGCGACTTCGCCAAGGCCGTGGACGCCTGCCGCCGCGTCGTCGCCGCGGGCCTGCCGCTCGAGGTCACCTTCGCGCCCACCAAGATCAACCTTTCCGAGGCCGAGGCGGTCATCGCGCTCGCGGCGTCGTTGGGCGCCTTCCGCTTCAACACCGGGCGCCTCATGAAGCTCGGCACCGCCGCCCGCCTGTGGGAGCGCCTGGAGCCCTCCGAGGCGCAATACGCGGGCTTCCTGGCCCTGCTCGAGCGCAAGGAAGCCGAGCTCGCCGGACGCATGGAGCTGTGTTTCCGCCCGTTCTCGCTGCAGGAAGACGCCGCCGACCGCGTGGAGTCGCCGTCGGGCACCTTGCTGGTGCTGCCCGACGGGCGCGTCAAGCCGTCGGTCACCGTGGACTTTACATGCGCCGACCTGAAGAAGCAGACTTTCCTCGGGGCCTGGGACGCCTACAAGGCGGCCTGGAAGGACAAGGTCTTCCTCGCGGCCCTCGAGGCGTACGCGCACGATTTGCCGGCGATGGTCAGTCGGTAAAAGGGAGTAACATGAACGACCAGAAGACCGTGACGGATGCCAAGGCCGAGCCGAAGCTCGCTTGGGAGACGCCCTCCATGGAGGAAGTCTCCGAGCGCGTGATGGCCCAGCCGTACATCCGCTTCACCTGATGGACCGGAGGGGGGCGTCCGTGGGCGACTACGGCGCCCCCCTCTTTCTTGCCTGGCAGCTGACCAACAACTGCACGGGGCGCTGCCTCCACTGCTGCGAGGAGTCCGGCAAGGATTTCGTCTGGAAAGACGAGATGGACCGCGCGCAGTGCCTTTCGCTTTCCCGCCAGATCGTCGAGAACGGCATCGCCTACGTGGCCTTCGGCGGCGGCGAGCCCATGAGCTCGCCCTACGTCTGGGACATCTTCGAGACGCTCGCCGCGGGCGGCGTCGAGATCAAGATCGAGACCAACGGCCTCGACCTCGACCAGAAGGCCGTGGACCGCTTGAAGGCGATGAAGATCGCCTGCGTGCAGATTTCCATCGACGGCAAAGACGCCGCGACCCACGAGAAGCTGCGGCCGGGCTCCGGCTACAAGCCCGCGTGGGCGGCGCTGGAGCGCCTGGCCAAGGCCGGCCTCGAGCCCGAGCTGGTGTTCATCCCGACGCGCATCAACGTCGCCGACGCCGCCGCCATCTACGAGCAGGCGGCGGCGGCGGGCGTGCGCACCTTCGTCACCGGGCCGATGATGCGCCTCGGGCGCGCGGCCTACGCCTGGGACACGCTCGCGGCGTCGGACGAGCAGTGGTCGGAGGCCGTGATGTCGCTTAAATCACTCGCGGCCACGATGAAGGGCCCGCGCCTGGCCATCTACCCGTGGGGCATCCAGAACGAGATGAAGGTCCGCGCCGAATCGCCGCAGAGCATGGTGCTCGTGGTCCCCAACGGCCGCGCCAAACTCCTCAACGCCTTGCCTTTCGCCGTGGCCGATTTGAAAACCGAGCCGCTGAAAACGGCCTGGCCCAAGGTGGGCGCCGCGTGGAAGTCCAAGGAAGTGCAGGACTTCGTCGCCCGCGCGCAGACCGACGCGTCCTTGCTGCGCCACGCCAACGAATGTTGGGACGTTAAAAACCCGGCGTAGCGGGTTTGTCGCCGGGCGCGCCGGGTTTGGCGGCCGCCGGCAAGGCGGACTCGACGGTGATGTCCACCTCCAGGCCCGCGCCCATCGCGGCCAGCCAGCGCAGGTCGTCGCGCGGGAAATCGAGCGGCGGCACCTGCTTGCGCTGCAGCCGGCACTGGACCTGGGCCTTCACGTGCGGGGCCAGCTCGCCGAGTTTGACCGCGCAGTTCGCCAGGCGCTTGATGAGCGCGCGCAGCTGCTCGTTGAACGGCAGGAGCGGCGCGCCGGATTCCACCACGAAGCCGTGGTACTTCTCCACGTTTTTGAAGGTGCCGCGCGCCTCGCCGGCGAGCCAGACGTCGTCGGGCTTGAGGCCCAGGCGCGCTTCGAGGTCCTTGGCGGTCACGGTCGCGCTGGTGATGACGAGCCGGATCTCGGTGGTTTCTCGCATGTTCTCTCCTAGTGCCGGAAGTGGCGGGTGCCCGTGACGACGAGCGCCAGCCCGCGCCGGTCCGCGGCCTCGGCCGCGTCCTTGTCCGAGGCCGCTCCGCCGGGGTGGATGACGGCTGAAACGCCGCCGTCGGCGGCGGCTAAGACGTGTTCGCCGGTCAACGCGCCGTCGGAGGCGAGCACCAGCGGCTCGCCGGCGGCGAGGATGGGGTGGCGCTCCTGGGATTTGACGATGGCGAGGTTCACCGCGTCCAGGCGCGAGGTCTGCCCCGAGCCCACGCCGATGACGCCTTGGCCGCGCGCGATGACCGCGGCGTGCGTGCGCGCGTGCATGGCCGCGTGCCAGGCCACGGTGAGCCCGGCGAGCTCGCGTTCGCTGGCGGGGCGTTTGGCGGCGGAGCGCAACTCTCCAAGGAAGGGGCGCAGGTCCTTCTGCTGGACGAGCATGCCGCCGGCCACCGCGCGCAGGTCCAGCTCGTCGGGCGCGGCGAGTTTGGAGGGCAAGGTCACCAGGCGGATGTCCTTCTTGGCGCGCAGCAGCGACAGCGCGGCGGGGGAGAAGTCGGGCGCGGCGATGCAGGAGACGAACTCCTCCGCGAAGAACTCCGCGGCCTCGGCGCTGACCTCGACGTTGGCCGCGGCGGTGCCGCGGTAGCAGCCGCGCGGGTCGCCGGCGTAGGCGCGCCGTGCCGCGCGGGCGAGGTCCTCGCCGACGGCGAGCCCGGCGGGCACGCCGTGTTTGACGATGGCGCAGGCGGGCTCGCGGAAGGCGTTGACCAGCTCCCAGGCCGTCTCCAGGTCGAGGTAGTGGCCGTAGGCCAGCGGCCGGCCGAGGATGAGCTTGGCCGCGTTGAGCCCCCACGGGCGCGCGCCGGAGAGGGTGTAGAAGGCGCCCGCCTGGTGAGGGTTCTCGCCGTAGCGCAGGTCCGCGCTTTTTTTGAGCGCGACGACGACCTCGTCGGGGAACTGCTCCCAGCTCCCGCCGAGGTACTGCGCGACGGTCGAGTCGTAGTAGGCGGCGTAGTGGAAGGCCTTGGCCGCCAGCTTCTGGCGGCGGTCGGGCAGCATGCGGTCGTAGGCCTTGAAGGTGTCCACGGCCTGCTGGTAGTCGTCCGGGTCGCAGAGCGGGACCACGTTCTTGAAGTTGCGCGCGGCCGCGCGCAGCAGCGCGGGGCCCACGGGATCGACGTAGGCCAGGACCTCGTCTTGCGTGAGCGCGGGGTCGGCGGTGGCCGAGGACAGCGGGTAGAGGTTCACCGCGACCAGGTGGATGCCGGGCGCGGGGTCGGTGAGCGCGGCGATGAGCTTGGGGTGGAGCAGGCCGAGCGCGTCGGCGGGCAGGCGTTCGCCCACCAGCTCGGAGACCGATTGGTGCGGCAGCGTGGCGGAGCGCAGCGCCGTGGCGGTCGGCCCGGTGGCCACGAGGTCGAAGCCGACCTCGATGAGCGCCGCGCCCAGCTCGACGACGCCGGTGCGGTCCGCGACGTGCAGCAGGGCCTTGCGGCCTTCGGCGCGTTTCACTTCGGCAGCAGCTCCCGGAACTCGGCCTCGGTGAGCACCGTGACGCCCAGCTCCTTGGCCTTCTTGAGCTTGGAGCCCGCGGCCTCGCCCGCCACCACGAAGCCGGTCTTGGCCGACACCGAGCCCGAGGTCTTGCCGCCCGCGGCCTTGACCAGCTCCTCGGCCTCCTCGCGGGGCACGCTCAGTTCGCCGGTGAACACGAAGGTTTTCCCGGCGTGGGCCCAGCCCGTGGCGACCTTGCGTTCGGGTTTGGCCAGCGCCAGGCCGGCCTTGCGCAGGCGGGAGATGAGGGCGCCGTTGGACGAGAAGAACTCGTGGATGGACTCGGCGACGACGGGTCCCACGTCGGAGACGGCCTGCAGCTCCTCGACGGAGGCCTTGAGCAGGCCGTCGAGGTCGAAGCGCTCGGCCAGGACCTCGGCGGTTTTCTCGCCGACGTGGCGGATGCCCAGGGCGTAAATCACGCGGTCCAAGGTCGCGGCCTTGCTGGCCTCGAGCTGCTTGAGCAGGTTATCGGCCTTCACGTCGGCGAACAGCTCCAGCCCCAGCAGGTCGTCGCGTTTGAGCGCGTAAAGGCCCGACACGTCCTTGACCAAGCCTTTGCCCACGAGCTGATCGACCGCGGATTCGCCCAGGCCGGCGATGTCCATGGCCGCGCGCGAGGCGAAGTGCTGGAGGGTGCGGCGCAGCTGCGCGGGGCAGCTCGGGTTCTCGCAGTAATAGGCGACGAGGTCCTCGTCCTTGCGCACGGCGCCGCCGCAGTCCGGGCATTTTTGGGGCGGCTTGATGGCCGAGCGCTTCTTGCCCTTCTCGGACACCTTGACCACCTTGGGGATGACCTCGCCGGCGCGCTCGATGAGGACGCGGTCGCCGACGGCCAGGCCCAGGCGCTCGATCTCCTCGAAGTTGTGGAGGGTGACGCTCGAGATGGTGACGCCGCCGCAGAACACGGGCTCGACCTTGGCCACCGGGGTGATGGCGCCGGTGCGGCCGACGGAGAACTCGACGCCCTGGAGCAGGGAGGTGACCTGCTGGGCCGGGTATTTGAACGCCACGGCCCAGCGCGGGCTCTTGGCCGTGAAGCCCAGCCGTTTCTGGGACGCGAAGTCGTCCACCTTGACGACCAGTCCGTCCACGGCGTACGGGAGCTTGGGGAGCTCGGCCTTGAAGCGTTCGTAGTGTTCGATGACCGCGTCGATGGAATCGGCCAGGAAATGCGGCTCGACCGTGAAGCCCGCCTCACGGCAGGTCTCGAGGAATTCGCTGTGGCTTTCCAGCGGCTCGTCCCATTCGCCGTAGGAGTGCGCGTAGAACTTGAGGTGGCGCGAGGCCGTCACGAAGGGGTCCTTCTGGCGTAGCGAGCCGGCGGCGCAGTTGCGCGGGTTGACGAAGCCCGGGCGCCCGGCGGCCTTCTCCTCGGCGTTGATGGCCTCGAAATCGGAGAAATGCAGGACGATTTCGCCGCGCACCTCGAGGAAGACGGGGTAGTTCTTCAGCTTCTCCGGCACGTGCTCGACGTTGCGGACGTTCTCGGTGACGTCCTCGCCGGTCTCCCCGTCTCCGCGCGTGGCGGCGCGGACGAACCGGCCGTGTTCGTAGGTCAAAGCGCAGGAGAGGCCGTCGAGTTTGCGCTCCACGATGAAGCGGGGTCGCGCTCCGGGCGGCAGGTTCTTGAGGACGCGTTCGTTCCAAGCCCGGATGTCGTCGGCGGAATACGTGTTGTCGAGCGAAAGCATGGGCCGCGCGTGTTTGACCGGCGCGAAGGTCGAGCCCAGCGCCAGGCCGCCGCCGACCAGCTCGGTGGGGGAGTCCTTGGAGCGCAGCTCGGGATGCTCGTCCTCGAGCTTCTTGAGGCGCGCGACCAACGCGTCGTATTCGGAGTCGCCGATGGTCGGGGCGTCCTCCTGGTGGTAACGTTTGTCGTGCGCCGCGATCTCCTTGCGCAGCGCGGCGATTTCGGCTTTAGGGGTCTTTTTTGCGGGCATTCTTCTTCTTGGGGGCGCGCCGCGCCTTGAGGCCGTCGAGCACGCCGTTGACGAAACGCGTGGCCTCCTCGGCCGAATATTTGCGGACGATCTCGATGGCCTCGTCGATGATGACCCCGACGGGCGTGTCGGGGCGATCCTCGAGCTCGTAGGCGGCCAGGCGGAGCACGTTGCGGTCCACCGCGGCCATGCGCGGCAAGGTCCAGTTCGAGGCCTTCTCCGCGATGAGGACGTCGAGCGCGTCGCGTTTGCCGAGCGTGCCGACGACCAGCGCGCGGGCGAAGTCCAAGGTCTCCGCGTCGGCCTCGTCGCCTTCGCGGCGCCGGGTGACGATGGCGAAGGCCTCCTCCGCGGCGCTGGGCGCCACGTCGGCGACGTAGAGGGCCTGCAGCGCGATCTCGCGGGCGAGCCGGCGCCTACCCACGGGACAGCTCCTGGCGCGTGGCGGCCATCTCGAGGGCGGCGAGCGCCGCCTCCTTGCCGCGGTCGAGCGCGCCCTTGGTGCGGGCCACGGCCTGCTTCCAGGTGTCGGGCGTGATGACCCCGAGGACGACGGGCACGCGGGTCGCCACCGAGATGGCGTGCAGCTGGGCCACCACGGAGCGCGCGATGTGCTCGTTTTGCGGCGTGGCGCCCTTGAGCACGCAGCCCAGGGCCACGACGCAGGTGTATTTGCCGGAGCGGGCGAGCTCGTTGACCACCCACGGCAGCTCGTAGCCGCCCGGGACATCGACCACCCGTAGTTGCTGGTCCTTTAGACCCTCGGCGCGGAGGGTCTTGAGGCAGGAGTTCAGGAGCTTGGAGGTGATCTCCTCGTTGAAGCGCGAGACGGCGATGGCGATCTTCATAACAGGTGCCCCAGCTTCTCCTTCTTGGTCTTGAGGTAGCCGGCCGTGTGTTTGGTCGGGGGCGACTTGAGCGCCACGCGTTCGGTCACGGTCAGGCCGTAGCCCTCGATGCCGACGATCTTGCGCGGGTTGTTCGTGAGGATGCGGATGGAGGTCAGGCCCTGGTCGGCCAGGATCTGCGCGCCGATGCCGTATTCGCGCAGGTCGGGCTTGAGGCCGAGGGCGAGGTTGGCCTGGACCGTGTCGAGGCCCTTGTCCTGCAGGGCGTACGCCTTGATCTTGTTGATGAGGCCGATGCCGCGCCCTTCCTGGTTGAGATAGACGAGCACGCCTTTGCCGGCGGCCGCGATCTGCTTGAGCGCGGCCTCGAGCTGGCGGCCGCAGTCGCACTTCTCCGAGAACAGGGCGTCGCCCGTCACGCACGAGGAATGCACGCGCACGAGCACGCCTTTGGCGCCCGCGACGTCGCCTTTGACCAAGGCCATGTGCACCTTGCCGGTGAGCGTCTCTTCATAGACGCGCACGGTGAAGTCGCCCCAGCGCGTGGGCAGGCTCGCGCTGGCCTTGCGCTCGACGAGTTTGTCGTTGCGCCGGCGGTATTCGATGAGGTCGGCGATGGTGATGAACTTGAGCTTGTGGCGCTTGGCGAACTTGGCGAGCTCGCCCGTGCGGGCCATGGTGCCGTCGTCGTTGAGGATCTCGCAGATGACGCCGGCGGGCGTGAGCCCGGCCAGGCGCGCGAGGTCCACGGCGGCCTCCGTGTGGCCCGCGCGGACCAACACGCCGCCCGGGCGCGCGCGCAGGGGGAAGATGTGGCCCGGGCGCATCAGGTCGGAGGCCTGCGCCTTGGGGTCGATGAGTGTCTTGATGGTGATGGCGCGGTCGTGGGCCGAGATGCCGGTCGTCGTGCCGGCCTTGGCGTCCACCGACATCGAGAAGGCGGTGTCGCGGCCCGCGCCGGGCTCCACGCCGGAGGCGTCGAGCATGGGGCTCAAGCGCAGGGCGTCGAGGCGTTCGCCGGGCAGGGGCACGCAGATGAGGCCGCGCGCGTGCGTGGCCATGAAGTTGACGGCCGCCACGCCGCATTTCTCGGCGGCCACCACGATATCTCCTTCATTCTCGCGGTCCGGGTCGTCCACGACGACGATCATCTTGCCCTTGCGGATGTCGGCGATGGCGGATTCGATGGAGTCGAAACGGGTCTTCACCTGAGGCTCCTGAGGGCCTCGCGCGCGTAGCGGGCGAGAGGGTCGGCTTCGAGGTTCACGCGGTCGCCGGCCTTCAGCGCGCCGAGGGTCGTGTTCTCGAGGGTGTGGGGCACCAGCATGATTTCGAAGTATTTCGGCGTCGCCGTCGTGACGGTGAGGCTGACGCCGTCCACGGCGACCGAGCCTTTGACCGAGATGAGGCCGGCGAGCGAAGGATGACGGGCGATGCGCAGGCGACGAAAGCCGCCAGACCACGGCGAGAACGAGATGACGGCGGTGCAAGCGTCCACGTGCCCGGCCACGAAGTGGCCCGAGATCTCGTCGCCGACGCGCAGCGAGGGCTCGACGTTGACGCGTTTGGCCGAACGGAGGTTGGTCCGCGCCCACGTGTCGGGTCCGACGTCGAAGGATTGCGTCCCGTTCTTCGTCCTGGTGACCGTGAGGCAGACGCC
Source organism: uncultured Elusimicrobia bacterium (assembly GCA_965283875.1). Classification (GTDB taxonomy): domain Bacteria; phylum Elusimicrobiota; class Elusimicrobia; order UBA1565; family UBA9628; genus GWA2-66-18. The sequence continues at coordinate 2,646,190 of CBDIQC010000001.1, forward strand.
GTTGATGGCGATGGAGGCGCCCAGCTTCGGGCGCAGCCCGGTTTTGACGTCCAATCCGCTCGCGGACCTCTTCACCACGGTCCCGAGATGGTTGATGATGCCGGAAAACATCAGAGGGTCCCCCGGAACAGGAAATCGTCGCCGACCGTGGTCAGCGTCAGCGCCATTTTACCCTTATTGGGGTCCCGGGACCCCGCGAGCAGCTTGGGCGCGATGAACACGCGGGCCTCGTCCACGAGCCCGGCCTTCAGGAAGGAGGCGTGAAGCGTCGGGCCGCCTTCGACGAACAGCGTCCCGACGCCGCGGCGCGCCAGGTCCTTGAGCATGCCGGGGATGGGCTCTTTGTACACGAGGCACGGGTACGCCTTGGCGTTTTTGGGAAGAGGCTTGCGCCCCGCCAGGACGACGCGCAGCGGGTCGCGCCCGGCGCCGTGGGCCGTCAGCGCGGGGTCGTCGGCGCGCAAGGTGCCCGCGCCGACCAGGACGGCGTCGCATTCCGCGCGCCAGGCGTGCACGAGCCGGCGCGCGGCCGGGCCGGTCACCCAGCGGGAGCGCCCGTTGGCGGCGGCGGCTTTGCCGTCGAGGGACAAGGCGGTCTTCAAGATGACCCAGGGCCGTCCGCGGCGCATGCGCGAGAAGAACCCGCGGTTGAGCGCTTCGGCCTCCGGCACGGGCAGCACGGTCACCTTCACGCCGTGGCGGCGCAGGTAGGCCACGCCTTTGCCGCGGACCTTGGGGTTGGGGTCGAGCGAGCCGCACACGACGCGCCGCACGCCCGCCTTCACGAGCGTCTCGGCGCAGGAGGGGTTGCGTTTGCCGGGGAAAGGCATACACGGCTCCATCGTGACGTAGGCCGTCGCGCCGCGCGCGTCGCGGCGGCCGATGGCGAGAGGCTCCGCGTGGGCGCCGCCGCGGTGCACGCCGGTCGAGCTGCGGCGGCCCTTCACGAGGACGCAGGCGACGCGGGGATTGGGGGAGGTGACGCGCGGCGCCACCTTCGCCGCGGCCGCGAACGCCTTCGCCAGCCAAACGCGGTCGTTCATGGGCGCACGACCGATTTCGGGATGGAGCGTTCGGCGTTGGCCGCGAAGAAGGCGGGCAGGTCGTCGAGCGTGAGCTCGCCTTTGAGCAGCAGCTCCGTCTTGACCTTGCCGGCGGCGAGCAGGCGCACCGCTTCCTTGAAATGGCGCGGGTTGTGATGGAACACGCCGTGCAGCGAGATCTGCTTGTAGTGGAGGCGATGGACGTCGAAGGGGATGGTCGTGCCCGCGGCGCAGCCGCCGAACAGGCAGACCTTGCCGCCGTCGCGCACGAGGGCGACCGAACGCTGGTAGGTTTCGGGTTTGCCGACGGCCTCGAACACGTGGTCGGCGCCGCGGCCTTCGGACCAGGCGAGGAGCGCCTCGTCGGCGTTGGCGTCCAGCGAGGAGAAAACGGCCTCCGCGCCCGCCGCCGTCGAGGCGGCCAACGCGTCCTTCGAGCGCCCGAGCACGGCGACCATCGCGCCCCGGGCCTTCAGCGCGTGAATCAAAAACAGGCTCATCGGCCCCGCGCCGACGATGAGGCAGCGCTCGCCCTCGCGCACGGCGAGCGCCTCGGCCGCGTGGATGGCGCAGGCGAAGGGCTCGGCCATCGCGCCGACCTCGAAGGGCACGGCGGCGTCGAGCGCGTGCAGGTTGTGGCGCGTGATGTGCGCGGGCACGAGGTCGTATTCGGCGTAGGCGCCGTTGTGGAGCTTGAGCGCGCGGCACAGGTGGTTCTGGCCGCCGCGGCACCAGAAGCAGTCGTCCATGGGCGCGGAGTTGGCGACGACCACGCGGTCGCCCGCCTTCACCCCGGCCACGCCGCGGCCGACGGCCGCGACGGTCCCGGCCAGCTCGTGGCCGAAGGGGGAGGGGTAGTCGCCGAGCAGGACCTTGTGACCCTGCCGGTACGCCTTGAAATCGGTGCCGCAGGTGAGCGCCGCCCCGGTCTTGACCACGACCTCGCCGGGGCCGGGCACTGGGACGGGTCTTTCTTCGATACGGATGTCGCGCGGGCCGTGGTAGATGACCGCCTTCATCGTCTTCACGCGGGCACCAGGATGCTCTTGAGCGTCTTCTTGTGCTTGACGGCCGTCACCGCGTCGCCGAAGGCGGTGAGGGGGAAGGTCAGCGGCGGCTCCGGCACGAACTTGCGCGCGACGAGCAGGTCGAAGGCCGTTTTGAGATCGATGAGCGAGGGGGAGTAGGAGGAGATGACCGACAGCTCGCGATGATAAACCTGGTTCAAATCGAGCGGAAGGACGGGGTCGGGATGGAAGGACGAGAACACGTTCAACGCTCCGCCATCGCGCAGGTTCGCGATGGTGTCCGCCACCAGCTTGGGCGTGCCCGCGGTGAAGATGACGGCGTCCAGCTCCCGCTCCAGATGAGGCGTCCCCCACCGCTCGAACTCCTTGGAGCGGCGGACGTCGATATCCAGCCCGAACGCGCTCGCGCCCAGGAGCTTGAGCATCTGCCCGGTCATCTGGCCGACGGCGCCCAGGCCGACGATGCCGATGCGGTCGCCTTTTTCGACGTTGAGGCGTCGCAGGTTGCGCAGCACGCAGGCCAGCGGCTCCATCTGCGAGGCCGTCAGCGCGTCCACGCCGGCCGGCACCTTGAAGGCGGCGAACCGGGCGTGTAACGAGGGTACGCGCACGTATTCGGAGAACCCGCCCGGGTCGATATTGGTCGCCTTGAACTGGCGGCACATGCTCTCCTGGCCCTTGGCGCAATAATGGCAGGCGAGGCACGGCACGTGGTGGGAGACGACGACGCGTTCGCCGAGCCCGAAGGGGGCGCCGTCGCCGGCCTTCTCGACGATGCCGCACAACTCGTGGCCCAGGATCGCGTTTTGCGCCCGGGTGTCGAGCTTCATGACGTCGGTGCCGCACAGGCCGCAAGCCTCCGTGCGCAACAGGAGTTCGCCGGGTCCGATCGCGGGGATCGGGACCTCGGCCAGGGCGGCGGCGCCGTCACGGGCCAGGATGGCCTTCATAAAGAGCGGATACGCGCGTCTATGATAGGATATCGGCCGCCCGTGCGACAATTGTCTGTCCTGCTTCCTCTGCTGCTCGCCTCCACGGTTTCGGCGTCGTCGGTCACGCCGGAGATGGACCGCCTCGTGCTCGAGGGCATCGACGCCCTTTACCGCATGGACTTCGCCGCCGCCGACAAGGCGTCGGAGAAGGCCATGGCGCTGCAGCCCGACTACCCGCATCCCTACCTCGGCGCGGCCGCCACCGAGCTCATCCGGTTCACCTACGGCGCCGAGGCCTCCGACCCCTCCCAGCTCAAACACTTCGAGGACAAGGTGGAGAAGGCCGCGCACGTGGCCGAGAAGTGGCTCAAGAAGCACCCTCGCGACGCCGACGTGCTCATGGTCCTGGGCTCGGCGCACGGCATCTCCAGCCGCCTGGCGCTCGTGCGCCGCGACTGGCTCGACGCGTTCAGCCACGGGCGCAAGGCCATGAAACACGTGCGCGCCGCGCAGAAGGCGGACCCCCAGCTGTGGGACGCCTACCTGGGCACGGGCATGTTCGACTACTACGTCGATACCATCCCGCGTTTCGCCGGCTGGCTGGCGAAGATCATGCTCGGCGGGGACCGCGCGCGCGGGCTCAAGCAGATCGCGCTGACCGCCGAGAAGGGCCATTACGCCAAAACCGCCGCCCAGCTCATCTTGGTCGAGGTCTATACCGAGGACAACTTCGGCGGACGCAACCCGGCCGAGGCCGTGCGCCTGATGACCGGCATCCGCGCCAAATACCCCGACAGCCCGATGATACACTCGGCGCACATCGTGTCGCTTTACGAGGACAAACGTTACCCGGAGGCGGTGAAGGAGTGCGAGGAGTACCTGCGGCGCGTCGCGTCCGGCAAATACCTCGCGATGAACAAGCCCAAGGGCCACGCCCTGCTGGGCACCGTGCTCTGGGCCGCGGGCGAGAAGGAGAAGGCGCTCGCCGAGTTCCAGGCCGGCGCCGCGCCGGTGCCCGGGGCGCTGCGCACGCGTTGGGCCGTCTGGAGCCGCGTGCGCTCGGGCCAGGTGCTCGACGCGCTGGGCCGCCGCGCCGACGCCGTGGCCGCCTACCGCGAGGCGTTCGCGGAGCGCAAGTTGTGGGATTTCAAGAACGTGCTCAAGCCCTGCCTCGCCAAGCCCTGCCTCGACGGGCTGCCCGGTCATTTCTCGCCGCCCTACTGATATAATAAACGCGTGAAGCCCTGGACCGTTGACGATTCGGAGAAGCTCTATAACATAGACGGTTGGGGCCTGAAGTATTTCGGCGTCAACGCGAAGGGGCACGTCACCATGCAGCCCAAACGCGAGCCCGACGGCGCCATCGACGTGATGGACGTCATCGAGGACGTCGCCGGGCGCGGCATCAAGATGCCCGTGCTCATTCGTTTCCAGGACATCCTGCGCCGCCGGGTGACCTTGCTCAACGAGGCGTTCACCGAGACGATAAAGGAATACGGCTACGCGGGCGGCTACCGCGGCGTCTATCCCATCAAGGTCAACCAGCTGCGCGAGGTCGTCGAGGAGATCGTTGACGCCGGGCGCCCCTACCAATACGGGCTGGAGGCCGGCTCCAAAGGCGAGCTGCTGGCCGTGCTCGCGCTCAACGCGTCGGACGCGCTCACCATCGTCAACGGCTACAAAGACGAGAGCATGATGCGCCTGGCCTGCCTGGGCCTGAAGATGGGCCGCCAGGTCGTGGTCGTCATCGAGAAGCTTTCCGAGCTGGACCTGCTGCTCAAAGCCGCGCAGGAGGCGGGCGTCAAACCCCTCATCGGCATCCGCGCGAAGCTGCAGACCCAGGGCTCGGGCAAGTGGAAGTCCTCCACCGGCCACTTCGCCAAGTTCGGCCTCACGACCCCCGAGATCCTGGGCTTGGTCGAGCGCCTGAAGGCCGAGGGCCTCACCGATCGCCTCAAGCTCGTCCATTTCCACATCGGCTCGCAGGTCTGCGACATCCGCACCATCAAGGACGCGGTCAAGGAAGGCGCGCGCTACTACGCCAAGCTGCGCAAGATGGGCCTGGGCGTGGAATACCTCGACTGCGGCGGCGGCCTGGGCGTCGATTACGACGGCACGCACACCGCCGTCGAGTCGTCCATGAACTACAACCTCAAGGAGTACGTCCGCGACGTCGTGTACTCCATCCAAGAGGTCTGCAAGCAGGAGAAGGTGCCCGAGCCCAACATCGTCACCGAGTCGGGCCGCTCCATGGTCGCGCACCACGCCTTGCTCGTCGTCAACGTGTTCGGCTCCATCGAGACCGGCTCCTCGCCGGTCCCCATGAAGGAGACGCCCGACGAGCACCAGGTCGTGCGCGAGCTGCGCGAGACCATCAAGACGCTTTCGCCCAAGAACCTCGCCGAGAGCTTCCACGACGGCCAGCAGCACCAGGAGGAGGCGTTCACCCTCTTCAAGCTCGGCTACCTGGGCCTGGAGGACAAGGCCAAGGTGGAGCATCTGTACTGGAAGCTCTGCCTCGAGATCGGCAAGCTCCTGCCCAAGGCCAAGTTCGTCTCCGAGGACCTGCTCGAGATGCAGAAGGCCCTCAACGACCAGTACCTCTGCAACTTCTCCTTGTTCCAGTCCCTGCCCGACTCCTGGGCCATCGGCCAGCTGTTCCCCATCATGCCCCTGCACCGCCTGGGCGAGGAGCCGTCGCGCCGCTCCAACCTCGTGGACATCACGTGCGACTCCGACGGCAAGATCTCGACCTTCGCCACGCACCGCAAGGCGGGGGGCACCTTGCCCGTGCACACGCTCGACGGCAACCCCTACTACCTCGGCTTCTTCCTGATGGGCGCCTACCAGGCGACCATGGGCGACATCCACAACCTCTTCGGCCGCGTCAACGAGGTGCACGTCTTCAAGGACGCCGACGAGCCCAAGGGCTACTACATCGAGGAGACCATCTCCGGGCAGACCATCCGCGACGTGTTGTCCGACATCCAGTATTCGGACTTCGAGCTCGTGAAGATGGTCAAGGACGCCGCCGACGCCCAGGTGAAGGCGGGCGCCATCAAGCCCCGCGAGGCGGCCGAGCTCGTGGACCGCTATGAGGCGGTGCTCTCCGAGTACACCTACGTGGACCACCTGCCGGAGCCGCAGAAGGCCGGCAACGGCGCCGTCGCCGCGACGACCGCGGTTATTCCAGCCGCCAGATAACCGAGCCGGGCTCCCGTTCGACCTCGACGAAGCCCGCGTTGCGCAAGACGAGCTGGGAGCGCACGTTCGTGTCGGACGTCTCGGCGAACAACGGGCGCGTCGGTTCGCGCTCGAGCAGCAGGCGCAGCGCCTTGGCGGCGATGCCCCGGCCCCAAAGCGCGCGATCCACCCAATAACCCACCCAGCGGCGCCCGTCTTTGGGAAAGCAGCAGGCATGGCCCGCCGCCGCGCCGTCCACGTCGATGGTGACCGTGATGTTGTCGGGATCGGCGATGTTCGCGAGCCAGCGCGCGATGAACACGTCCTTCTCGCGCACGGGGGTGCCGGCCATCGCCACGGCGACGGGGTCCTTGTGCTGCTCGTAGAAGACGAGCAGGTCCTCGGGGCGCACGTCGCGCAAGGTCACGCTCATCAGTCGCTCCAGGTCTGCCAGGCCGTGAGTTTGCCGTCGGGGCCGTATTCCGTGTTGACCCCGTGCACGTCCATGATGGAGAAGGCGAAGCCGGCCAGCCCGCGCGGCGCGTAGCTGCAGCCGCCCGGCGTGCAAGGCGTCACCTTGGCGCGCGCGGAGAGGACGGCCTCGACCTCGGTGCGGTTGAGGCCGACGCGCAGGCCGGCCCCGCCCATGTGCCAGGCCTCCCAGCGCAGCTTGGCCGACTCGCAGGCCCGGCCCCACAACACGAGCGCGGCGAACAAGCCGAGGTAGCCCAGGACGCCGAGCACGGCCTTGTGCCGAGCGCGGTATTTCCACGCGACATAGCCCAGCGCTCCGACCACACCGAGCAACGGGACGACGATGAGCCAGGGCAGGTGCCCGAGGAGAAAGGGGTAGAAAAACGGCAGCTTAAAGACGGCCAGCACGCGCAGAGTGTAAACGGGAAGCCCCGTAAAGGCAAGGTCCCGTGGAACCGTCTAAGAAACCAGACGGTTTAGTCGAGCCAGTCCTTTTCTTTGAGCTTGCGCGGCAGGTAGGTCTTGGTCAGGTACTGGAAGTCCTTGTTGGCGAGCGCGTCCAACTCGTATTTCAGGCCCGAGGAGATCATCTTCTTGATCTCGGACTGCCATTCCTTCTTCTGGAACCAAGGGTAGTTGATGAGCTCCTTGGCGCGGGCGACGTCTTTGTCGTTGAGCTTGATGCCCACGTTGCGCGGCAGGCCGTAGGCTTCGGGGTCCTCGGAGGACAGGCCGATGAACTTCGCGTCCGGGATGGCCATGCGCTGGCTTTCGAAGGCGAGGTTGATCGAGCCCTGCTTGACCACCGAGTAGATGTAATACCCCCAGGGATCGTTGTCCACGAGCACGTACACGGGCAGCTTCTTCTCCTCGTGCAGGCGGCGCGCCAGGCGGCGCACGCCGCGCGGGGGCTGGCCGTTGCCGGTGAGCAGGATGCAGTTGTACTTCCTCCAGAACTTGTCCTCGGCCAGGCGGTTCCACTGCGTTCCCTTCTCGATGAGGAGGACGAAGTCGGCGGTGCACTTCTTGATCTTGAGGTATTCCTCCTCGACGATGGAGGGCACCGAGTAGCCGCCTTTGCCGAGTTTGGCGCAATCGACCTTGTCGCCGTCATCCTCGAAGACGACCGGGCCGATGATGGTGCCCGCGTTCTCGGCGCGCACGTGGAACTCCTCGCGCAGGGCCGCCAGGCCGACCTCCAAGTCCTCGATGACCGGGTCGGACTCGGCCTGGTCGTCGAAGGTGTTCTCGTGCGAGTCGCCCATCGTGTGCTTCGTGCGATAGTAGATCTCGCGCAAGCTCGTGGTCAGGTCGGCTTTCTGGAGCTCGTTGAGGGCGTCGGCGACGAGCATGGTCTGCATGAACTTCTTGGCCATGCCGACGTTGAAGAACGTGCGCATCTGCTTGTTCTTGCCCATCTCGATGAAGCCCTTCTTCTCGTTGAAGCTGACGTTGGAGAGGGACCGCACCGGGATGGCGATGGCGGGGTCCTTCCTCTTGGCGGCGGCTTCGATGACGAGGTCGGCCAGGCCGACCAGCTTCTTCTCGACGGCGGGGTTTCTCTTGGCGCCCATGGTTATCTCTTGCCCTTGCCCTTGGTCTTCTTCTTGGCCGGCTTCGCCTTGGCCTTCTTCGCGGGCTTGGCTTTAGGGGCCTTGCCCTTAGGGGCCTCGGCGGGAGCGGCCGGCGCGGCGGGAGCGGCGGGAGCGGCCTCGGTCACGGTGACGGGCCCCTCGACGGGAATCTCGCCCTCGACGCCTTCGGCGGTGACGATGATGGAGTGCGGCAGGCCGTGCGGGCCGGCGTTTTTGTCCAGCAGGTCGTCGGTTTTCTGGCCGCCGGTGATCTTCTTGGCGATCTCCGTGAGCTGGTCCTTCAGCTTCTTCTCGGCGAGTTTGCCGCCCTTGAGGCGTCCGCAGGCCGCCACGACCTCCTCGATGTAGAGCTCGAAGATGTCGCGGCGCTTGCTCTCGGCGTGCGCGCGCTCGCGGCGCTTGATGAACACGCCCAGGCGGCGTCCGGCCTCGCGCAGGGCGAGGTTGATCTCCTTCTTGATCTCGTCGTAGTCGGCGATGGCTTCCTTCGACTCGGACGTGAAGGGCACCCAGACCGAGGCCATGTGCACGAAGATGACCATGGGGCCCTGCGGGGGCGCGCCGCGCGACTGGCCGATGCCGTAGTTCTTCCAGGTGGTGTCGAGCACGGCCTTGAAGGTGGAGCAGGCCGACTGCTGGTACTGCAGCGGCACGCGGTTGGCGAAACGCATCACGCGCGCCAGCTCGTTGTCGCCCCGCTCGTCGCTTTCGCCCTCGGCGAGCGGCGCCTTGGGCTCGGCGCTCGCGGCGGCGGCCGCGGCCTCGGGGCCTTTGCCGTAGGCCAGGCCGACCTCGATGGCGAAGGGGTTGCCGCGGTACACCGCGGGAGAGCGGCTGACGGCGGTGTAGAAGTCGCCCTTGATCTGCTTGTAGAGGCCGGAGAGGATGGCCTTCTCGCCGATGGGGGAGAGGCAGTTCGTGGGCGGGGCCATGAACTTCGTGGCTTGGATGGTCTTGTAGAGCTTCTCGGCTTCGGGGCCGACAACATCACGAGGGCGTTTCTTAGGCGACAGGCCCGCTTCCTTGCAGATGGCCTCCGCCGTCTCCGTGGAGACGCGCGAGAAATCCGCGCACAGGAAACCCGCCAGCCAATGCGACTTGGTGTCCTGGAGCATCTTGAGCAGCATGCCCAGCTCGATGCCGAGGGGATGCGGCTTGATCTCCTTGGGCGGGTCGGGCAGGTGCTGGATGGTGCGCGGATAGACCGTGGTCACGCCGTCGGGGGAGTGGTAGGTGAACTGCGCGTGCGGGTTGGAGATGGAGGAGAGCTCCATGTATTCGTCCACGGAGGAGCGGCCCTTCTGGTACTTGCCCTCCATCTCGATGGTGACCTGGGTGCCGCGGTGGGTCTCCCACTCGATCTGCTTCTTCTCGAGGATGAGGGGCTCGTTCTTCTTCGTGTCGATCTGCACCTCGAAGTAGTGCGCGGGCTGCTTCTCGCCGGTGCGCGAGATGATCTTGACGGGTTTGCCGGTCGTCAGCTGGCCGTACATGCCGGCCGCCGAGATGCCGATGCCCTGCTGGCCGCGGCTCATGCGCAGGCGGTGGAACTTGGAGCCGTAGAGCAGCTTGGCGAAGATCTTGGGAATCTGGTCGCGCACGATGCCGGGGCCGTAGTCGATGACGGTCACGCGGAAACGCGTGGCTTGGGAGACCACGACGGGGGCGTTGCCCTCGCCGACGGCCTCCAGCTTGACGACGATCTCGGGGAGGATGCCGGCCTCCTCGGAGGCGTCCAGCGCGTTATCCACGGCTTCCTTCACCGCGGTGAGCAGCGCCTTGCGGGGGTTGTCGAAGCCGAGCAGGTGGCGGTTCTTGGTGAAGAACTCGGAGACCGAGATCTCGCGCTGCTGTTTGCCCATCTCGTCGGCGGTTTTGCCGGCGGGGCGGGGCTTGTCTTTCTTAGGGGTCGTGGTCATTTTTTCTCCGAGGTAGCCGAATTCCATCAACGATCGCGGGTCCTTGCGCCAGTTCTTGCGCACCTTGACCCACAGCTCCAAATCGACGCGGCGGCCGAGGAAGCTCTCCAGCTCCTTGTGCGCGCGTTCGCGCACCCGCTGGATGCTCCTTGCCGCCTTTGCCGAGGATGATGCCGCTTCTGCCCGTCGCGTTCGACGAAAAGCGTCGCGAAGATCTCGTCGGGCTTGCCCGCCTTCTCGCGGAACACCTCCACCAGGACGGCGGTGGCGTGCGGGATCTCGTCGGTGTAATGGTGGAACACCTCGCCGCGGATGATCTCCGAGGCGAAGAAGCGCTCCCAGCGGTCGGAGAGCTGGCCTTTCTCGTAGAAGGGCTCGCCGACGGGCAGGCAGGAGATGAAGGCCGACTGGACCTCATCGACGCCGTCGCCTTTGAGCGCGGAGATGCGGATGGTGCGCGACGCCTTCAGCGAGGTGGCGTAGCCGTTCTCGAGCGCGACGAGTTTCTCCTCGGACGGGCCGAGGTCGCATTTGTTGAGCACGAGGATGACCGGCACGCCCGGGGTCACCGGCGGCGCGTCCCAGGCGGCGTTGGCCGGGTCGGTCGCGGCGGCGTCCACGATATAGAGGAGGACGTCGGCGTCCTCGCGGATGGCGCGGGTGGTCTCCACGCGCAGGCTTTTCTGGAGCGGGTCCTCGGGCGTGTCGATGAGCCCGGGCGTATCGAGAAGGCAGGCCTGGAAGCGTTCGTTTTCGAGAATGCCGAGGATGCGGTGGCGCGTGGTCTGCGGCTTGGAGGACACGACCGACAGCCGCGTCTTGAGCAGCGCGTTGATGAGCGTGGACTTGCCCGCGTTGGGACGGCCCACGATGGCGACGAACCCGGCTTTGAACATGAGCGGAGATTATACTCCGCTTCGCCCGTCGGCGCGATAGGCCTTAAGGCTACTGCGCGACGGCCAGGACCGGGACCCAGGAGCGGCGGTCGCGCCGGGCGTCCGCTGCCTGGGCGGCGAGCAGGCCGGTCTGGGCGCGCACGCGCTGGCGCAACGTGGGCAGCAGGAGCATCGTTTGACGCCCCGGGCACTCCGTGGAGGCGCCCGGGTTCTGCTGGTGGCCCGTCAGGAAACCCGCGTCATCCTCCGGCACCCGGTAGGCGTAGGCCAGGTAACCGGCCAGGCGCACGAGCGAATGCTGCTGCGCGGTGTTGGGCGGCCGCGTCACGAAGTTGCCCATCAGGGAGATGCCGACGTTGCCGGTGTTGGCGTCCTCGACGTGCGAGCCGACCGAGTTCGCGCCGCGGCCCTCGATGACGCGGCCCGCGCCGTCGATGATGTAGTTGTAGCCCACGTCGTCGAAGCCGCGCGCCAGGTGTCCGCGCTGGATCTCGCGCATGGTCTCGTTGGACTGGGCGCGGCCCACGGGCGTGTCCGTGTCGGTGTGGTGCACGGTCATGCGCACCGGTGTCATCCGGCGGAAGTTGGGGTGCGGCGGCGGTTCCAGGCCGAACGCGAGGTGATGGGCAGCGGGGTCAGCGATTCCTGGACCTCGCGGAAGATGCGCAAAGGCTCGGTCACGGCCAAGGCGAGGGGGTCGGTCGCGGCGCCGCGAGGTCTCGACATTCTCGGCGGCCGGCGGCGGCGTCGCGGGCTTGGCCCGGTCGCGTGCGCCGGGCGATCTCCTGCTGGGCGCGCCGCTGGGCGTGGACGTCTATGTCGAGCATCGAGCCGAGCAGGCCGCCGCCGCCGGCGCGGCCGCGGGCGCGCGCGCCGTCGAAACGCGCGTCGGCGGCGGCGTCGCGCTCCGTCGCGGCGGCGGGCAGGGCGCCGAGCAGCAGGGCCGCCAGCAGGCTAACGCGGGACGTAGTCGCCTCCGGCGAGCAGCGCGGCCTCGAGGTAGCGGACCGTGGCGAGGTTCTCCTCGTCTCGGGTCAGGCGGCCCAGGCCGAGGGCCTTCTTGGCCGAGCCGTCGAAGACGTGCACGGGCGGGGCCAGGTAGGCGGAGTAGGGGATGCCCCACATGCCGTGGAAGTCCATCGAGTTGGTGGTGTGGTTGCGGATGCGGCCGTCGGCTTTGGCGTCCTCGATGGCCGGCGCGTCCAAGGCGAAGACGTTGAGCACGTGGCCCATGCGGGAAGGCCACGGATTCATCGCCGGATTGTGGGCGTCCATGGCATTGTACGCGCCGTCGTGACTGGTCTGGAAGAAATAGACCTGCTCGGGGCGGGCCTGCCAGTGGATGACGTCCCTCGACCCGTCGTCGGGGACGCCGGCCTTCAGTCCCCGGCCGACGTACCCGTCGCGCTGGCCGCCGTGCAGGTTATAGTGGAAGCCGATGTTGGACGTGCCGCGGGCGGCCTTGATGCGTTCGAAGGCCGCGGCCGTTTCGGCCTGCACGTATTCCTTGAACGCCGCCTTGCTCAGGCGTTGGGCGCGGGCCGCGGCGATCTCGGCGCGCGCGCGCGGCGCGGCCTGGCCCCACAAGTCGAGCTTCATGAATTCGCGGTCGAGCCGCTCCGCCTCGTTGGCCGGCGCCGGCCGCGCTTTGGGCGCGCGATGGCGCCCGAGCGCCTTGGCGAGTTCCTTGCGGGCCGTGCTGCCGAACATCGACGTCGTGGGCACGTAGCTGTCGAGCACCGCGTCGAGGCGTTTTTCGGCCGCGACGCCGGCGGGCAACGCCGCGAGCGCCCCGCCGTCCACGAGATAGGCGCGGCGGCGCGGATCGGAGGCGGTGCGGCCGATCATGATGTTGGCGGTCTTGAGGTCGGTCGCGGTTTTGCCGGCGCCGGCCAGCAGTCCCAGCATCTCGAGCACGAGAGCGTGTTCGTCGGGGCCGTAGGCGCGCGCCGAAGCCAGCGTCTCGACGGTTTCGCCGTACACGCGCTCGCGCACGCTGAGCCGCTCGCCGTCTAAGACGCCGCTCCCGAAGAAGCGCGGGCCCGCGCCCAGCGCTTCCAGGGCGCGCGCCGTCTCCTCCTCTTTAGCGCTGAGCTGCGCCGGCGTGGATTCGGACGCCGCCGCCAATTCGTTGGACTGGGCGACCATCCGGACCGTCTTGATGACCGCGCCTTCGATGCCGGGATGGACGTTGACCACGCCGCGCAGGCCGCGACCGAGTTCGGGCGCCGGCGAGCCGTCGCGGCCGCGCAAGACGCCGGCGCGTATGGACAGCCCCTCCAGCTCGAGTCCCGTCGAGCTTCCCGTCAGCAAGGGATGCAGCGCCGACGCCTCGGGGGGGGCGTCCGTCGGGCGCGTCGGACGACCGAATGGATTCGAGATGAGGCGCAGCGCGGCCAACGTGCGGCGCACGAAGCCGGGGGCGTCGGCCGGCGCCGTTAGCGGTCCCGCGCGCGCCGGCGCCTCGGCGGCCGGCGTCTCGTCGGTCGTCGCCTGTTCGAAGCGCGCGGCGACGGGGTCGGCCGCGATAGGGCGAATCGGGGCCGAGGGCGCGTCGGGCGCGGGCGTGGGCGCGTCGGCCGGGGCCAACTGGCGCAACGGCGTGAGCACGGGGATGTGGGCCGGCCCGTCCACCCGCAACGTCGGGTTGACCGTGGTGGCGAAGGTCGCGGCGTTGAGCACGACGATGGGCAGGGCCGGGACCGGCGCCACCGTGGTCGCGTTCTGGCGCGGGGTCACGATGCGCCCGCGGGTGTTCGCCGAGGCCGACAGGGCCGCCAGAAGCAACAAGGCCTTCATGCCCCAAGGATAACCGCCTCCCGGCTTTGCGCAAGGGGTCTAAAGTCCTATATAATGAAGGCGAATTGAGCGGCCTCTACGTCCATATCCCGTTCTGCTCGGTGAAGTGCTTTTACTGCGATTTCGCCGCCTATTCGGGGCAGAAGAAGCAGGTCGAGCGCTATCTCGCGGCGCTCGAAGCCGAGGCGGCCTTGCTGCCGCCGCGCTCCCCTAACACCCTCTACATCGGCGGCGGCACGCCTTCCGAGCTGGAAGCCCCGCAGATCGCGGACCTGTTCACGCGCCTGCGCCGCGCCTACGGCGGCGCGCCGTGGACCGAGGCGACGTTCGAAGGCAACCCCGAGAGCCTCGACGAGGCCAAACTCGCCGTGCTCGCGGCCGCCGGCGTGACGCGCCTGTCCATCGGGCTGCAGACCGCCGACGACGTCCTGCTCAAGTCGGTCGGCCGCCGCCACAGCGCGGCCGACTTCGCCCGGGTGTTCCGGGCCGCGCGCGCGGCCGGCATCCCGTCGTTGTCCGTGGACCTGATGTTCGGCCTGCCGGGGCAGACCTTGGAGAGCCTGGCGGCCACGCTCGATTTCACGCTCGCGCTCGCGCCGGAGCACGTCTCGATTTACGGCCTGCAAGTCGAGGACCGCACCCTCTTCGCCAAACGCGGCGTCGAGGAGGACAGCGAGCTCGGCCGCGCGATGTACGGCTCGTGCTCGCGCGCCTGGCCGCCGCCGGCCTGGAGCATTACGAGATTTCGAACTTCGCCAAGCCCGGCCACCGCTCCGCGCACAACCTCAACTACTGGACGCGCGGGGAGTACCTCGGCCTGGGCTGCTCGGCCGCGTCCTTCCTCGGCGGCGTGCGCACGGCCAACGAGGACCGTCTCGTGCCCTATCTCGACGCCGTCGAGTCCGGCCGCCGCGCCACCGTGGAGGCCGAGACGCCTTCGGGCCGCGAGCTGCTGGGCGAGGAGGCCTTTCTGGGCCTGCGTCTCATCGACGGCTTCGTCCCGTCGGCCGCCTTGCGCGCGTCTTTCGCCGGGGAGTGGGCCGTGCTGATGGCGCGCGGGCTCGCCGAGGAGGCGGGCGGCCGCTGGCGCCTGACCCCCGGCGGCCTGTTCGTCGCCAACGACGTCTTCCAAGCTTTCGTGCCGCCGTTTGATCGTGAGGAGGCTCTAGCGTGAAAACCTTCGTCCTCGACACCAACGTCATCCTGCACGACCCGTATTCGATGTTCGCGTTCGAAGGCTCGCGCGTCGTGCTGCCGCTGACGGTCGTCGAGGAGCTCGACACCTTCAAGCGCAACAACGACGAGCGCGGCCGCTCGGCCCGCCTCGTGGCGCGCCAGCTCGACGAGCTGCGCAAGGGAGGCAAACTTTCCGAGTGGGTGCCGCTGGAGCACGGCGGCAAGCTCAAGGTCGAGATCATGGTGTCCGACGGCCTGCCCAAGGCCTTCACCGCCCACAGCAAGGACAACGAGATCCTCTCCTGCGCCCTGTACCTCAAGAAGCAGGGCGAGAACATCGTTTTCATCTCCAAGGACATCAACCTGCGCATCAAGGCCGAGGCGCTCGGCCTCGAGACCCAGGACTACGAGAAGGCCAAGGTCGATATCGACGAGCTGTATAAGGGCTGGCGCGAGCTGGCCATCGGCGCGGCCGCCGTGGACCGCTTCTATAAGGACAAACGCCTCGACGCGCCGGTCAACGACCTGGTGCCCAACGAGTTCGTCATCATCAAGGCCGGCGACGGCGGCTCGCAGAGCGCGCTGACGCGTTACGACGTGAAGACGCACTCGCTGGTGCCGCTGCTGCGCGGCGATTCCGCGCCGTGGGGCGTCAAGCCGCTCAACACCGAGCAGCGTTTCGCGCTCGAGCTGCTGCTCAACCCCGACATCCAGCTGGTCACCTTGGTCGGCATCGCCGGCTCGGGCAAGACCATGCTCGCGCTGGCCTGCGCGCTGCAGCAGACCCTCGAGGAGAAGATCTACCGCCGCATCCTCGTCGGCCGCCCCGTCATCGCGGTGGGCCACGACATCGGCTTCCTGCCCGGCACCAAGGAGGAGAAGCTGACGAACTGGATGGGCGCCATCTACGACAACCTCTCCTATCTCCTCGAGAAGCCCAAGGGCTCGCTGGAGACCTCGGACATGGACATCCAGATGCTCATGGAGGAAGGCGTCCTCGAGATCGAGGCCGTCACCTTCCTGCGCGGGCGGTCTTTGCCCAACCTGCTCATCGTCATCGACGACGCGCAGAACCTGACCCCGCACGAGATCAAGACCATCATCTCGCGCGCGGGCAAAGGCGCCAAGATCGTGCTCACCGGCGACCCGCAGCAGGTGGACAACTACTACCTCGACGCGGCGTCCAACGGCCTGACGAACCTGGTGGAGCGCTTCAAGAACCAGGCGCTGTTCGGGCACGTGACCTTCACCAAGAGCGAGCGCTCCGTGCTGGCCGCGCTCGCCTCGGACCTGCTGTGAGCCGTCCCGGGATCCTCATCGTCGACGACGAGGTGATGATCCGCGAGACCGTGCGCCTGTCGCTGGAGCACGCCGGCTACGCCGTCACCGTCGTCGCGGACCCGGCGCGGGCGTTCGACAGCGTCGTGGCGGCCAAACCCGAGCTCGTGCTCATGGACCTGTACATGCCCGGCTTCGACGGCCGCGACCTGTGCCGGCGCCTGAAGGCCGACCCGGCGACCAAACACATCCCCGTGGTGCTGTTCACGGGCTCCAACGAGGCCGTGGACGTGGTCACGGGGCTGGATTCGGGCGCGGTGGAGTACCTGGCCAAACCCATCGACGGCGAGGTGCTCGTCGGCAAGATCCGCGCCATCCTCAAGCACAAGGCATGATCGACAAATACGACCCGAAGCCCGTGGAGGAGAAACGCCTCGCCGCCTGGGGCGCGGCGAAGCTGTCGCATTCGGCGCCCTCCGGCAAAAAAGCGTTCACCATCGTCATCCCGCCGCCCAACGTGACGGGCGCGCTGCACATCGGCCACGCCCTCAACAACACGCTGCAGGACGCGTTCATCCGCCACCACCGCATGAAAGGCGCGGAGACCTGCTGGGTCCCGGGCACCGACCACGGCGGCATCGCCACCCAGAACGTGATGGAGAAGCAGCTCAAGGCCGAGAAGGTGGACCGCCACGCGCTCGGCCGCGACGCCTTCCTCGAGCGCATGCAGCAGTGGACGCGCGACTGCAAGAAGACCATCCTCGGCCAGCTCCACCGCCTGGGCGCCACGCTCGACTGGGAGCGCGAGGCCTTCACCATGGACGAGACCCGCGCGGAGGCGGTGTATCAGGCCTTCAAGACGTTGTGGGAGCGCGGCCTCATCTACCGCGGCGAGCGCCTGGTCAACTGGTGCGTGCGCTGCGGCACCGCGCTGTCGGACATCGAGGTGGAGCGCGAGGAGCGCAAGGGCGGGTTGTGGCACATCCGGTATAAAGGCGTGGACTCCGAAGGCGTGGTCGTGGCCACGACGCGCCCGGAGACCATGTTCGGCGACACCGCCGTGGCCGTCAACCCGAAGGACCCGCGCTGGCGCCACATGGTCGGCAAGAAGGTCGTCATCCCGTTCATCGACCGCGCCATCCCCGTCATCGAGGACGACTACGTCGAGTTCGAGTTCGGCACCGGCGCCCTGAAGGTCACGCCCGCGCACGACCAGAACGACTGGGACATCGGCCAGCGCCACGGCCTGGCGGCCATCAAGGCCATCGCGCCCGACGGAAAGCTCACCGAGGCGGCCGGTCCTTACGCGGGCCTGTCGCGCGAGAAGGCCAAGGACCAGATCGCCGTGGACCTCGAGCAGAACGGCTACCTCGTCAAGAAAGAGGACCACAAGAGCGCGGTGCAGACGTGTTACCGCTGCGCCTCGGTCATCGAGCCCCTGCTGTCGCTGCAGTGGTTCGTCAAGCAGACCGAGCTGGCCAAGGAGCCGCTCAAGGCTTTCGACGAGGGCCGCTTCGTCATCCACCCCGCGTCCTGGGGCAAGCCCTACCGCGACTGGCTCGTCAACATCAAGGACTGGTGCGTCTCGCGCCAGATCTGGTGGGGCCACCGCATCCCCGTCTGGTATAAAGAGGGGGAGAAACCCGTCGTCGCCAAGACGTCGCCGGGCGCGGGCTGGACCCAGGACCCCGACGTGCTCGACACCTGGTTCTCCTCGGCGTTGTGGCCGCTGGCCGTGTTCGGCTGGCCCGAAAAGACGAAGGACCTCGGCTTTTATTACCCGACCTCGGTGCTGGTCACCGGCTACGAGATCCTCTACCTCTGGGTCGCGCGTATGCAGATGATGGGCCTGGCCTTCGAAGGCAAGGTGCCCTTCAAGGACGCCGTCATCCACGGCATCGTGCGCGACAAGGGCGGCAAGAAGATGTCGAAGTCGTTGGGCAACGTGGTGGACCCGCTCGCCATGATGGACAAATACGGCACCGACGCGCTGCGCATGGCCTTGATGGCCCAGGCCTACCCCGGCAAGGACATCGCCTTCGACGAGCAGACCGTCGTGTCCATGCGCAACTTCGTCAACAAGGTCTGGAACTCGGCGCGTTTCGTGCTCATGAACCTCGCGCCCGGCAAGACGTACTCCATGGACCAGCTCTCGCATTGCTGCCTGGAGCTGTCCGACAAGTGGATCTTGTCGCGCTACCAGGCGACGCTGAAGACCGCGCAGGAGCGGCTCGACGCCTATGACCCCGCGGGCGCGGCCAACGCGCTTTACGTCTTCTTGTGGGACGAGTTCTGCGCCTGGTATATCGAGCTCGCCAAGGTGCGCCTGACCGGCATCGACGGCGAGGAGAAGGAAGCCAGCCGCGCGATCCTGGTCACCGTGCTGGCCGGCACGCTCAAGGCCATGCACCCGCTGATGCCCTTCGTCACCGAGGAGCTCTCCGACGCGCTCAAGCCCTGGTCCGGCGAGAAGGCCGACTTCCTGCTGCGCGCGGGCTACGCCGAGCCCGGCTACGACTGGTCCAACCCCGAGGCCGAGGCCGAGATGCGCCGGGTGATGGGCGCGGTCACCGCCATCCGCTCGCTGCGCGCCCAGCTCAACGTGCCCGTGGACATGTCCATCAAGGCCGTGGCCCAGGGCGAGCTCGCCGCGGCCCACCACGTGTACGTCACGCGCCTGGCCAAACTCGAGGGCATCGAGCCCTTCGTCTCGCGCCCGCCGCAAAGCGCCACCGCGGTGGCCGACGGCGTCACCTTCTTCATCCCGCTCGCGGGCGTGGTGGATTTCGCCAAGGAGAAGGAGCGCCTCTCCAAGGACCTCGCGAAGGCGGAGTCCGACATCGAGAAATGCGAAGCGAAGCTTCGCAACTCTCGGCGGCGCCCAACGTCCCCGCCGAGAAACTCGCCGAGGCCCGCGAGCAGCACGCGGCCGCCGTCGCCCGCCGCGAGCGCCTGCAAGAGACGCTCGCCGTCCTGTCGTGACCGCGCTCGCGCTGCTGCTGGCCCTGTGCGCGGCGGCGCAGTCGCCGCCGCCCTTCGGCACCCCGGAGCCTTCCCCCGAGCCCGTCGCGGCGCCCGCGCCCGACGCCGCCCCCGCGCCCGCCGCCTCCACCGAGACCGCGCCGTCCTCGACGCCGTCCCCGGGCGACGGCGTGCACATCGCGGGCGACGCGCCCAAACCCGTGCTCAAGCGGCCGATGAAGGCCGTCATCCATAAGGCCGCGCAGGACTGGGAGCCCATCGGCCTCAAGGAGGGCGGCGACCCCTACCAGGCCGCCACCGGCGTCACGTTGCGGCTGGTCAAAACCGCGAAAGGCCAACGCGGCGTGCGTAGCAAGGCGAAAGCCGTCGTGCGCGCCTACCCGGGAAAACCCGGCGAATCCTGGCTCATCATCGCGGTCTATCCCAAGGACTTGGAGAAGAAGCGCAAACACTTCGAGGTGCGGCTGCGCGTCGTGGAGGGCTTCGTCGAGAAGGTGGAGGCCGCGCTCATCACCTTGACCGACCGCCGCGCCTACAAGGAGCTCGACAAACCCGCGCTGCGCCGCCTCGGCGTGGCCTTCGAGGAGGAGAACCCCGGCTCCGGCCTGGTCTCCATCGCCGCGCTCGACCCGCGTCCGGGCCGCTCCTCCTTCAACGCCGGCAAGCTCAGCCTCGCCGCCTTCGCCGACCCGCTGGCGGGCTTCGCCGACGTCAGCTGGTCTTCGAAGACCGTCGAGAAGCCCTAGCGTAGGCCTTCATGTCGGCCTCGACGGCCGCCAGGTGGTCGTCGGTGATGTCCCACAGGTCGAGCGGCTCGAGGCGCTTGGCGATCTTGCGCGACAAGGCGTCGTCGATGAAAGGCGTGACCTTCCCGCGGCGGTATTCGTTCTCCTTCTCGCCGTAAAGGCCCAGGAAGGTCTTGTCGCGGAACCACGCCTGCCGGTTGGAGCCCGCCGCCAGCTCCTTGAGCAGCTTGGGGCTGGGGTCGCGCTGGACGAACTCGAAGAAGGTGGCCGTGGGCGTGGCGCCGGGCAGCATCCACTCGCCGGAGAAGACCTGGATGAGGTCCTCCTCCGCGTCCTTTAGCACGGGCGTGATGAAGTTCACGCCGCGCTCCTGGCAGAAGCGGTGGAAACCCATCAGGTCGGGGGTGCGCAGCGCGATATGCTGCCAGTGGCAGGAGCCGCCGCGGTTCTTGAGCATCTGGCGCACGTGTGAGGACGCGGTTTTGGGCTCGGTGGGCTGGACCACGGCGATGATGGACTGGGCCGCGCCCGCCTTCTTCTCGACGCCCAGGCGCGAGGCGAAGGTCATGGACGCCTGTTTGCCGCCGGGCAAAGGGCGGCGTTTCTCATAAATCAAATCCTTCTTCGTGACGCCGAAGATGATGCGGAAAAGCGCGTAGGTGGTCTTATACAGCGCCGGCTCGACCAGGAAGGTCATGTGGTCCACGACGAAATTGTGGAAGGGCTGCTTGCTCATGTTAAAGCTCCGGGCGGGGGAGTTCGAACGCGTCGGAGGTGCGCGTGTACCAGGCGCCCTCCATGCGGCCGATGTTCTTGAGGTCCTGATGGCGGATCTTGCCGCCGTTCCAGACGGAATCGTCGCAGTGGAAATGAACGACCTTGCCGATGACGAGGTTGCCGCCGAGCGGGCCCTCGGCGAGCGTGACGACCGAGATGAGCTCGCATTCCAACGAGGCCAGCGTTTCCTTGACGCGCGGAGGTTTGACCTTGACGGACGGCAGCGGGGTCACGCCGGCCTTCTCGAACTCGGAGACGCCGTACGGGTACGCCGCCGAGGTCTGGTTCATCAGGGCCGCGTTCGCCTCGCCGGCGAGGTTGACCACGAACTGCTTGGTCTTCTCGATATTGACCAAGGTGTCCTTCTTTTTCCCGTCGCGGTCGTTGACCGGCGCGAAGCACACGGACATGGGGTTGGCCGCGATGCCGGTGAAGAAGGAGAACGGCGCCAGGTTGGGGACGCCGTCGGGCGACTGCGTCGAGACCCAGGCGATGGGGCGGGGGAGGATGGTGGAGATGAGGAGGAGGTACCGCTCGCGCACCGGCAGCGACAGCGGGTCGATGTTCACTGCGGGTCCCGGTTCCAGCTCTCCGGGTAGGCCTTCTCCGCGAAGGGCAGGGCCTGCTTGGCGACCTTCAGCGGCTCGAAGAAGGTGTCGAGCATGATGGCCAGGTAGTCGGAGAGCTTGCCGCGCTCGGCGAAGGAACGTTTGGCGGCCGAGCCGTGGGGTGAGTGCGGCAAGGAGCCGGGGTGGAAGGTGAAGGAGCCGGGCTCCACGTAGCCTTTGCGCGCGCCGTAGCTGGTGTTGGAGAAGAACATCACCTCGTCGGAGTCCACGTTGAAGTGGGCGTAGGGCGCGGGCGTGTCGCCTGGGTGCCAGCCCTCGATCTGGCCCTTGAAGGTGCACACGGCGAAGCCGTCGTGCGGCGCGATGCCCGATTGGAAGGTCTGGCGCGTGGGCGGGGCGGTGTGGATCTGGCGGGCGAGAGGGTGGTGGTCGTCGGTGTGGAAGGTCCAGGGGTAGAGGGCGCCCTCCCAGCCGATGAGGTCGAAGGGGTGGTGGCCGAGGTACAGCTCGGTGACGAAGCCGCCGTCGTGTTTGGTCCAGACGCGGAACTGGCCCTCCTCGTCGCGCGCGGGGCGGAACTCGGGCAGGCCGACCTCGGTCTCGACGACGGGCGCCATCAAGGTGGCCTGGCCCGCGGCGTTGAGGTAGTGAGGCGCGAAATCGATGGGCTTGCGCGACTCGATGACCAGGAACCAGGCGAACTCGGTCTCGAGCTCGACGCGCCAGGTGACGCCTTTGGGGATGACGACGTAATGCCCGGGCCGGAAGGGCAGCAGGCCGAACTCGGAGGCGAGCAGGCCGCGCCCCGCCTGCACGAACCACAACTCGTGGCCGTCGCCGTTGCGGAAAAAGCGGTCGGCGGGGCAGGAGCGTTCGAAACGCGCGGCGTAGATGGAGGTGTTCGGGCCGTACACGAGCGGCGTGCGCCCGCTGACGGCGTCGCCGTGCGGCTTGATGCGGGCCGTGCGCAGGTGCCACGGCTGCAGCGGCTGGGGCGGCAGGGGGATGGGGCGCAAATCGACGGGCAGGCGGTGCGCGGGTTTGACCTGCTGGGTCGGGTATTTGCGGTAGTGGTACTTGCGGCTGTAGGCGCCGGAGAAACCGGACGCGCCGTGGATCTCCTCGAGAGCGAGCACGTCGGGCTCGGAGTAGAACTCGCTGTGGGGGACCTTGGGGACGCGGCCCCGGGTGAGGTTCAGGCTCATGCGTAGCTCCCGTCGCGGTTGTATTTGAGTTGCACCGAGCCCTTGGGGGCGCCCACGATGTTGCGCAGCACGCCCAGCGGCCCGGCGTCGAGCTCGAGCAGGTCGCCGGTCTTGAGCCAGCGGTCCTGGTCGAGGCCGCAGCCCTTGAAATAGGTGCCCGAGCCGAGCAGGTCGCCGGGCAGCATGGTCTCGTGCTGCGAGGCGTGCGAGAGCATGATGGGGAAGCTCCAGTAGGGCTGCAGCCCGCCCGAGGCGGACCACTCCTCGCCGTTGACGAGCACGCGCAGCGGCGGGATGCGGCCGTCGCACTCGTCGGCGGTGACCAGGTAGGGGCCGAGGACCGTGCCGAAGTCTTTGCCCTTCGCGGGCCCCATGCGGCACACCATCTCGTTTTTCTGCACGTCTCGCGCCGATAAATCGTTCATCACGCAGTAGCCGAAGATGTGCTCCTTGGCCCGCGCGACGGGGATGTCGCGGCCCTTTTTGCCGACGACGGCGGCGATTTCGAATTCGAAATCGAGCTTGCGCGTGTAGGCCGGCCAGGGCAGCAGGTCGCCGGGCCCGTAGATCTCGCGCGGGTTGCCCTTGTAATACACGGGCTGCTCGTACCATTCCTTGGCCATCGGCTCGTTGCGGCGCGCGGCGCCGGCCTTGGCGTGGTCCTCGAACGCGAAGAAGTCGCGCAGGCCGCGGGGGTTGGGCAGCGGGGCCTTGAGCCGCACCGCGCTCTCCTTCAGGCCCGCCCCGGCCGCGCTGCCGTCGAGCGCGGCCTTAGCCGCGGCCAGCCCCTCCTCGCCCGCGTCGAGCAGCGCGAGCATGTCGCCGCCCAGGCCGAGGTCCACGACGAGCCCGTCGCGCACCGCGCCCACGGCGGACCTTGCCGCCGGCTTCGAACGTGACGAGCTTCACGCGCTCAGGATAGCAAAATCGCCCCTCTCGCCTCGACGCGCCTCCCGCGCGGTCGGCCAAGGGGGCCCCGATTCATATGAGGTATAAAAATCGTGTCTAGTTTATTAGACAGTCGAACGGGCCTCGGCATAGGCCGAACAGGACTGTCTAACAAACTAGACACGATTTTTATACCTCATATGAATCGGGGCCCCCTTGGCCCAGCAGGGCGCGTCGAGGCGAGAGGGGCGATTTTGCGGCGAGCGTCAGGGAAGCAGCGCCAGCGCGCGAGCCGGCGTGAGCGCGGTGAAGTCGCGGCGGCGCAGGCGCGCGTGCGAGAACTCGTCGGCGCGGTGGGAGCTCGTGATGCCCACGACCTGCATGCCGGCGCGGCGCGCGGCCTCCTCGCCGAGCAGCGAGTCCTCGAAGACCACGCAGTCGCGCGGGCGGACCTTCAAGGCGTCGGCCAGGAGCAGGAAGGTCTCCGGGTCGGGTTTGCCCTTCTTGACCATGCTCCCGTCCACCACCGCGTGGAACGCCGAGCGCAGTTTCAGCCCGTCGAGGATGAAGGACACGTTGTCGCCTTTGGAGCCGGTGCCCAGGCCGAGGGCGACGCCGCGGGCGGCCTTCAGGAAGGCGCGCAGGCCGGGCATCGCGCGGGGCTTATAAAGCGAGCGATAGAGCTTCTCCTTCTCGTCCGCCGAGCCGGAGACTTTATAGTAGGCGAGCACCTCGTGGGTCGGCATGCCCATGGTGTTGGCGCGGAACTCGGCCAGTTCCAGCTCGACGCCGTGGCCGCGCAGGAACAGGCGCCAGGCCTCCTCGTGGGCGGGCATGTTGTGGCAGACGACGCCGTCCATGTCGAAGAGGAAGCCTTTCCCGCGCGCCATGGGGTCATCATAGCGAATCGGCTATAATGCCCGCATGAGTCTGGCGGCCTTCGACGTCTCCGACTGGGGTTTCTTCCGCTTCATGGGCGCGGACGCCAAGGATTTCCTCCAAGGCCTGGTGAGCGCGGACCTCAAGAAGCTCGCGCCCGGCGTCTGCCTGCCCGCCTGCGTGCTCAGCCCCAAGGGCCTGCTGCTGGCGGACTGCGAGCTGTACGAGGAGACGCCCGGCGTCGTGCTGGCGGTGACGCGGCCGGCCGCGGCCATCAACTTCCTCAAGACGTTCGACAAGAAGATCATGCTGTCGGGCTCCGAGCTCACGGCCCTGCGCGCCCAGTCGGCCTGGCTCGTCATCGGCCGCAGCTACACGGCGGGCCTGCCCTGGCCGCGCCTGCTCGAGCCCACGCGCCTCGTGCTCGCCGCCGACCCGCCCGAGGAGGCCGAGCTGCTGGGCGCCGCGGAGTTCGAGAAGATCCGCCTGGCCTCCGGCTTCCCGTGGTACGGGACCGACATGGACGCCGACACGTTGCCGCTGGAGACGCGCCAGGAAGCGGCCATCTCCATCGACAAAGGCTGCTACATGGGCCAGGAGACCGTCGCGCGCCTGGTTTTCCGCGGGCACGTCAACCGACGCCTGGCCGGGCTCAAGTTCGCCGGCCACGCGCCCGCCGCGGGCGCGGCGGTGCTGCGCGACGGCGTCGAAGTGGGCCGGCTCACCAGCGCCGCGGGCGATTACGGCTTGGCGATGGTCAAGCTCGACGCGTCGGCGCCGGGCCTTTCCCTGGCGGCCGGCGGCAAAGACGCCGTCACCGTCGAGTTCCCGTCCTGGCCGCCCGCGCTGAAGCGCTGAGCAGCTTCAGCCACAGCGACGACACGAGGTAGTTCTTCAGCCGGGGCTTGGGCACCCAGGTCCCTCGCCGCGGCGCGCGAAGCAGCCGCCCCTCATGAAGGTTGACGGTGAGCGCGTGATGGGTGATGGAATGGGTCGTCGAGGCCAAACGCGCGCCGACTTGCGCGTCGATGCGCCCGGCTTCGGGCAGGCCCCATAGGTTCTTGAGCAACCGGTCGCCGTCGTCGCGCTTCCATAACAAGACGCGTCCGCGCTCCTCAATCCAGAGGCAGTCCCACTTCACGGGCACGGGCTCGCGGGCCTTCTCGGGGAGGGGGAGCTTGTCCTGCAGCCCCTTCTTGAACGCGACGCACCGGTTCGAGAGCGGGCACGCGCCGCACGACGGTGACTCCGGCGTGCACACGGTGGCGCCGAGCTCCATCAACGCCTGGTTCCAGTCGCCGGGCGCGGTACGATGCACCAGCTTTTCGGCGAGCGGCCACAACGTCTTCAGGAAGGCGGGGTCCTTGGCGCGTCCCTTCAGGCCGAACAAGCGCGAGAACACGCGCGCGACGTTGCCGTCCACGAGGGGCCAGGGCTTCTGGAACGCGATGGAGCCGATAGCGCCGGCCGTGTAGCGGCCGACGCCCGGCAAGGCGAGGATGGCGTCGTAATCCGACGGGAAGGAGCCCTGCATCTCCCTCGCCGCGCGATGGAGGTTGCGGGCGCGGGAGTAATACCCGAGCCCCGCCCACAGTTTCATGACGTCTTGCTCCGAAGCGGAGGCGAGCGCGCCCAGGTCCTTGAACTTCTTCATGAACCGCTCGTAATAAGGGACGACGGTCGCCACCGTGGTCTGCTGGAGCATGATCTCCGACACCCAGACGCGGTAAGGCGTGGGGTCGTGGCGCCAGGGCAGGTCCCGCCGGGCGCGGCGGTACCACCGGAGCAGCGGGGCGTGGAGGGCGCTCACTCGTTGACGACGAGGTTGATGAGGGCGGCTTCGACGCCCTTGGTGCGCTTGACGATGCGGTCCACTTCGCGGATCTGCGTCATCGTGGGCATCATGCCGGACACGGTCACGGCCCCGTCCACCACGTCGAGGACCACGTAGCGCAGGTCCAGGTCCTTGCGGCCGCGCAAGGTGGCCTCGATGCGGGCCTTGATGCCTGGGTCGGACGTGTCCACCGGCTGGACCGCGCCGCGGCAGGCGGCGGCGGCGCATACGACGAGCAGGAGGGCGGCGGCGCGGAGGGCTCTCACGGGAAAATGATAACATTTCGCCCCACGACGCATGAAACTGGTCCTCGCGACGCGCAACGCGCATAAGGTCTCGGAGATCGCCCGCCTGCTGGCCGGGACGGGCGTGCAGGCGGTGCCCGCCGACGCCGTGCCCGGCGCCCCCGAGGTGGAGGAGGACCAGCCCACCCTCGAAGGCAACGCCGCCAAGAAGGCGCGCGAGCTGGCGGCCTTCGCCGGCGCCTGGGCGCTGGCCGACGACACCGGCCTCGAGGTGGACGCGCTCGGCGGCGCGCCCGGCGTCGTTTCCGCGCGCTGGGCCGGGCCCGGCTGCACCTACGAGGACAACTGCCGCAAGCTGCTCGCCGAGATGGCGGGAAAAACCGCTCGCGCCGCGCGTTTCCGCACCGTGATGGCGTTGAGCTCCCCGGCCGGCGAGGTGAAGACGGTCGAAGGCCGCCTGGACGGCGCCGTCGCGACGGCGCCGCGCGGGACGAACGGCTTCGGCTACGACCCGGTGTTCGCGCTCCCCGACGGCCGGACGCTGGCCGAGCTCGGCGCCGACGAGAAAAACGCCGTGTCGCACCGCGGCCACGCGTTGCGCGCCATGCTGCCGCTGCTGGCCGAGGCCGCCTACCTGGAACTGGCCTTGCCCGCGGCCGCGGAAAAAACCGAACCGGGCAACGAGACCGTCTGGGACCAGATCATGAAGGCGCAGGCGCGCCGCGACCTGCGGCAGGGCCACCAGCTGCTCGAGGAGAAGAAATACGACCTCGCCTTGGCCGAGATGAAACGCGCCGTGGCCGCCAGCCCCAAGGACGGCGTGGCGCACGCCTTGCTCGGCGTGGCGCAATACTGGAACGGCCTGGTGGACGAATCCATCTCCTCCTATCACACCAGCCTCGCGCTCGACCCGGACAACGCCCAGACCTACCTGCTGCTCGGCATCTCTCAGGCCTGGAAAAACGACGGGCCCGGCGCGGCGGCGTCCTTCAAACGCGCCACCCAGCTCGACCCGGCCCGCGCCGACGCGCAGATGAACCTCGGCTCCATCCGCGAGACCGAGGGGGACTACCCGGGCGCCCTCGAGCTGTTCCGCAAGGCGGTGGAGCTCGACAAGAAGAACCCGCTGTACCGCTTCCAGCTCGGCGGCCTGTACCGCAAGCTCGGCCGCGACGGCGAGGCCGTCGAGCAGTTCGCCGAGGCGGTGAAGCTCGAGCCCAGCTACGAGGACGCTCTGCTCGAGCTCGGCTGCGCCTACGAGCGCCTCAAGGACCGCAAGTCCGCCATGTCCGCGCTCAAACGCGCCGTCGGCCTCAAGCCCGGCGACGCGGTGGCGCGCATGCGCTGGGCGCGACTGCTCATCGCCGCCGAGGACCGCAAACGCGCCCGCTCCGTGATGAGCGAGGCGTTCCATCTCACGCCGGAGGCCGGCGGCCCCGGGCTGCAGCTCTCCGTCGCCTACTCCGGCGGCAAGAAGCAGGCGCCCCCGTCGGCGGCGACGCCCGAGGCCAAGCCCGAGCCGGAGCCCCAGGACCCGCTGGCGATGTTCGAGCGCAACCTGCGCCGCGTGCCGCTCGACCAGGGCGCGGTGCTGCACCTCGACGCCGTGTTCATCCCCAAGCCGAAGCTCGTGCGCAACGGGCCCGGCGCGGAGTCCTCCAGCCTCAAGAAGGCGCTGGCGCGCGCGCAGGGCGGCGGCCCCGACGCGGGCGCGCCCAAGGCCGTGCGCCGCGACTTCCCGCTGCAGCCCTCCGACGCCGCCGGCCGCGAGGCCGAGGTGCGCCGCGTCATGGACGACCTGCGCCGCGTGATGGCCGAGGCGCCGCCGGATTCCGACGCGCGCCTGGGCATGAACCTCACGCTCACGCGTCCGGTGGACGCGGGCCGCGTCGCCGCGGGCTCGCCGTCGAAGGTCAGCTTCCAGCCGCGCGACGTGGGCAACGACATGGGCCTGTGGGTGATGGGCACCGGCTGGATGGCGCTCGCCGCCGAGGTCCTGCCCGAGCCCGGCGAAGGCCCGGGCCACCCCGACGACGCCGACTGGTGGACCGCGACCGGCCTGGCCTACGCGGCCGTGGGCGAGTCCCAGAAGGCGATGGGCGCCTTCCTGCGCGCCAGCGAGCTCGACGCGGCGAGCGTCCCGGCCTGGCTCGGCCGCGGCGTGGCCGCGGTGATGGCGGGCGACGAGGACGCCGCGGCCTCCGCCCTGCGCAAGGTGCTGCTGCTGGACCCGAAGAACAAGGCCGCGACCCAGGGCCTGAAGTGGCTGCTCACTCCCGCCGTGAAAGGATAACGCTATGCGCAAAGACGACGGCCTGATGAAATCCTTCGTGCGCCGCATCCACTTCGTCGGCATCGGCGGCGTGGGCATGAGCGGCATCGCCGAGGTGCTCAACAACCTGGGCTACAAGGTCAGCGGCTCCGACGCCAAATCCACCGAGACCACGCGCCGGCTGCAGGCCTCCGGCGTGCGCGTGTTCGAGGGCCACGCCGCGGCGCACGCCGCGGGCGCGCAGGTCGTCGTCGTGTCCTCCGCGGTCACCGATACGAACCCGGAGGTCGCCTACGCCCGCAAGCGCCACATCCCCGTCGTCTTGCGCGCGCAGATGCTCGCCGAGCTGGGTCGCATGAAGAAAACCGTCACCATCGCCGGCTCGCACGGCAAAACCACGACGACCTCCCTCGTCTCGATGGCGCTCAAGGAGGCCGGCGCCGGCCCCACGATGATCATCGGCGGCCAGCTCAAGAACATCCACTCCAACGCGAAGCTCGGCGTGGGCGAATACCTCGTGGCCGAGGCCGACGAGAGCGACGGGTCGTTCCTCTACCTCACGCCGCTGGTCGCCGTGGTCACCAACATCGACGACGACCACATGGACCACTACAAGACCATGGACGCGCTCAAGGCCACCTTCGTCTCGCACCTGCAGCGCCTGCCGTTCTACGGCGCGGCCGTGTTGTGCGCCGACGACGCGAACCTGATGTCGGTGCGCCCCCGCGTGACGCGCCCCGTCGTCACCTTCGGCTTCAGCCCCGAGGCCGACTGGCGCGGCAAAAACGTGCGCATGACCCGCGACGGCTCGGTGTGCGACGTCTTCCATAAGGGCCGCAAGGCTCTGACGCTGCGGCTGTCGGTGGCGGGCAAACACAACGTGTCCAACGCGCTGGCCGCGTTGGCCGTCTCCCATTTCCTGGGGCTCGACATGCGCCGCGCGGCGCGCGGCCTGGCCGAGTTCAGGGGCGTGGGCCGGCGCATGGACCGCCTGGGCACGGCGGCCGGCGTCGAGTTCGTCGATGACTACGGCCACCACCCGACGGAGATCCGCACCACGCTCGCCGCGGTGGCCAACCTGTGGAAGGCCAAGCGCACCGTCGTCATCTTCCAGCCGCACCGCTACTCGCGCACCAAGCTGCTCGCCAAGGACTTCGGCCCGGCGTTCAAAGAAGCCGACCTGGTGTTCGTCCAGGACATCTACGCCGCCGGCGAGAAACCCATGAAGGGCGTGACCTCCCAGCTCATCATCGACGGCATCAAGAAGGTCGGCGTCAAAGCCCTGCCCTTCGGCCGTCCGCACGACGTGGCGCGCGAGCTGAAATCCGGCGACGTGGTGCTGACCTTGGGCGCGGGCGACGTCTGGAAAAGCGGCGAGGATCTGCTGCGCCGCCTGCGCGGGCTGTAGTGGGCGCCAAGCTCGGACAGCACTTCCTGCGCGACGGGGCCGCCATCGCGGCCATCGTGTCGGCCGCCGGAAGCGGGAAGGTCCTCGAAATCGGCCCGGGCAAGGGCGCGCTCACCTTGCCGCTGCTCGCGGCCGGGGCGACGGTCACCGCCATCGAGAAGGACGACGCCCTGGCCGAGCGCCTCTCGCCTAAGCTCACCGTCATCAACGAGGACTTCCTGAACGTGGATTTGGCGCCGCTCGGCGGGGGCTGGCGGGTCGTGGGCAACCTGCCCTACGCGGTGGCCACGCCCATCCTGCAGAAGCTCCTGCTGTGGGACGGCTGGGATGAGGCCGTGCTCATGTTCCAGAAGGAGGTCGCCGAGCGCATCTGCGCGCCGGTGGGCACCGCGGACTTCGGCCTGCTGCGCCTCTCGGTCCTGCTGCGCGCCGAGGCGGAGCTGATGCTCGAGCTGCCGCCCGGCGCGTTCGTGCCGCCGCCCAAGGTCCACTCGGCGGTCGTGCGCGTGCGCCGTTTGCCCAAGCCGTTGCTCGGCCCCATGGAAGAACGGGCGTTCTGGCGCCCGGTCAAGGCCGCCTTCGCCCAGCGCCGCAAAACCGCGGCCAAAACCATCGCGGGCGTGCTCGGCGTGAAGAAGGAAGCCATCGAAGACCGCCTCGAGCGCCTCGGCCTGCGCCGCGACGCTCGGCCCGAGACCATCCCGTTTTCGGCCTGGCTCGCCTTGGGCCGCGAGCTGGCGTGACCGGCCTCGCCGTCGCCGTCTTGACCTTTCTCGTCTATCTGCTCGCGCCCTCCGGCGGCTTTTTGGGCTGGGACGACAAGGCCAACCTCGTGGCCCACGACGCCTGGCGAGGCCTGGGCCCCGCGCACCTCAAGTGGATGCTCACCACGCACCATTACGGGCCGTGGCAACCGCTGTCCTGGCTCTCGTGGGCCGTCGATCACGCGTTGTGGGGGCTGGACCCCCACGCCTTCCGGCGCACGAACATCCTGCTGCACGCCGTCGCCGCCGGCCTGTTCACCGAAAACGCGCGCCTGCTCCTGCCGAAGGTTAAAGGCTGGGCTTGGGGCGCGGCGATGGCCGGCGTGTTTTTCGCCCTACACCCGCTGCGCGTGGAGTCCGTCGTCTGGCTCACCGAGCGGCGCGACGTGTTGTCCGGCGCCTTCGCCGCGGCGTCTTTGCTCGCGTTCCTGAAGGAGAAACGCGCCCTGTCGCTCGGCCTGTTCGCCGCCGCGCTGCTCTCCAAAGGCACGGCCGTGGGGATGGCGTGGGTGTTTCTCTTTCTGGAGAAGGACCGTAAGCGGGCGTGGCCCTATTTCGCGCTCGCGCTGGGCGCCGGTCTGATGAATCTCGCGGGTTTCGGCTCGGAGCTTCATGCCACCTCGTTGAGCGTGGCACAGCGCATCGTCGCGGTGCTCAACAGCCTGGCGTTTTACCCGGTCAAAACCGTTCTGCCGACGGGTTTGTCGCCGTATTACCCGTTGTCGTTCATGTTGTCGCCGTGGGTCCTGTGTCTGCCGTTGCTTTGGTATTTCCGTTGGCACGCCGTGTTGTACGCGCTCATCCTCGCGCCGGTGTCCGGCGTGTTCCAGGCCGGCGCGCAGGCCTACGCCGACCGTTATTCGTATCTCGCGACCTTGCCGTTCGCGTTATTCATCGGCCGTTTCGGCACGCCCGCGCGCGTCGCGTTGCTGGCCGCGGTCCTGTCGGCGTTGACGCTCAAGCAGGCGGCCTATTGGCGCGACGACGTTTCGCTGTGGCTGCGCGCGGTCGCGCTCGCGCCGCAGGCCTACCTGCCGCGCTCGAACCTGGCCTTGGCCTTCGACGCGGCCGGCGACCGCGTGAACGCCGCCGAGCAATACCTGTGGGCCATCAAGCTCGAGCCGCGCGACGTCGAGGCGCGCGTGAACCTGGGCGCCATCCGCTCCAAGGAGGGGGACGTCAAGGCCGCCGAGGCGTTGTATCGCGAAGCGCTGGCCCTGCGCCCCGGCCACGCGCCCGCGCACTTCAACCTCGCGTTCCTGCTGCGCGTCACGGGCCGCAAGGACGAGGGCCTGCGCCACCTCAAGGAAGCGTTGCGCCTCGAGCCCGCGTTAGCCCAGCGACTACCCCGGTAGCCTCCGTCGCCCTCTACGCTTGATGCATTTAAATGTATCAGCGGCAGAGGAGTGTTGAAACCATCTGGGAAAAGAAAAGCGCCCCAGCCCTTGCGGGCCGGGGCGCTTAATCAACCGTCGCGGCGGTCAGCGGACCTTGGCGAGGATCTGACGCGTCTCGTCTTCGATGCCGCGGGTGTTGTCCGCGGCGTCGCGCAGGCCGCGCTCGTAGTCGAAGGCGTCGAAGGCGAAGCCCGCTCGGCGCAGGTCGAAGCCGATGAAGCGCCCCTCGTTCTCGAGCCAGCGTTCCTCGCTGACGAGCCAGCGGACCTGCGACTCGAGCCGGCCCGCCGGGGCCACGAGCTCGGGGTCCTTGTCGGTGATAGCCTGGCGCACGAAGCGGACCTCTTGGAGGGTCCACTGCAGGTTGCGCGCGTGATCCTGCAGGGCGCGGCCGGTGCGCTGCACGTCCCAGCGCAGGCTCGCGTCGTTGCCGCGCTGGAGGCGCAGCTTGAGCATGGACAGGTCGCTGCGCAGGCGCGAGGCCTCGCGTTCGTGGCGCTGGACGTCCCAGGCCGCGCGGTCGAGCCGTCCGGCCAGGGCCGCGTCTTTGGCCGCGAGGGCCGCGACGCGCGTCTGCAGCACGGCGCGGCGCACGTCGAGCACGGCGGCGTCGAAGGACGGGACGGCGGGCGAGGCGGACGCGACGGCGGCGAGTACGAGGGCTAGGACCATGGACCTACCTCCGGGCGGGCCTTTTGGCCCGACGCCGGATTCTAACGTTAGGCCGCGACGGTCGTCAAGGCCGAAGGCACCGTGAAGTTGAACGCGGCGCCGACGCCCGGCAGGCTCTCGACCCAGATGCTGCCGCCGTGGGCCTCCACGAGCCCCTTGCAGATGGACAGTCCCAGGCCGAGGCCTTTTGCCTTGTGGGGGTTCTCGCGCGTCTGGTAGAACCGCTCGAACAGATGGGGCAGCTCCTCGGGGGGGATGCCGGGGCCGGTGTCGATGACCGCGAAACGCACGAAGGCGCCGTCGCGGTGGGCCTCGACGGTGACCGTGCCGCCGTCGGGGGTGAACTTCAGCGCGTTGCCGATGAGGTTGGCGAACACCTGCAGCAGGCGTTTGGGGTCGGCCACGATGTGGAGCGAGTCGCCCACGGGGCTGCGCCAGTGCAGGCGCACGCCGCGGCGCACGGCCTCGAGCTCGGCGGATTCGATGGCGGCCTGCAGGACGGCCACGCCTTCGACGACGTGGGTGTCGAGCTTGGCGTTGCCGCCCTCGATGCGCACCGCGTCCTGGAGCTGCTCGACCATGCCGACCACGCGTTCGGCGTTGGTGAGCACGGCGCGCAGGGCCTTGGTCATCTCCTCGGGCGAGACCTGCTCCTTAAGGAGAAAGGACGCGTAGCCGTGGATGACGGAAAGCGGGTTCTTCAGCTCGTGGGCGACGTCCTGGAGGAGGCGCGTCTTGGCGTCCAGGCGGTCGCGCAGCTCGGCGAGGCGCTCGTGGGAGCTCATAGGGGGGCGAATCCATTGTAGCACGGAAACTCCCGTTTTTGATAATATCGGCGTGGATTTCGGCGCACTATTTAAGGAGGACGCCTCACCCATGATCAGCACCGCGGACGTCAAGAACAACACCGTCTTCGAAGACGACGACGGCATCATCTACCAGGTCATCACCTACCAGCACCACCGCAAGTCGCAGTCGGCGGCCGTGTACCGCATGACCCTGCGCAACCTGGCCACCGGCAACGTGGTCGAGAAGTCCTACTCCTCCGGCACCAAGTTCCGCGACGTCCCGGTGACCAAACGCGAGCTGATGTACTCCTACGACGAGGGCGCCATGGGCGTGTTCATGGACCGCGAGACGTACGAGGAGGTCCGCTTCCCCAAGGACAAGCTCGGCGACGGGTCCAAGTTCCTCCATGAGAACATGGAGGTGCTCGGCGTCTATATCGACGAGAAGCTGACCTCCATCGAGCTGCCGGCCAACGTGGTGCTCACCGTGACCTTCAGCGAGCCCGGCGTCAAAGGCGACTCGGTCTCCAACATGAACAAGAAGGCGACCTTGAACACGGGCCTCGAGATCTCCGTCCCGCTGTTCGTCAAGGAAGGCGACCGCATCCGCGTCGATACCCGCACCGGCTCCTACGTCGAGCGCGTCAAGGACGAATAGTGATCAAGGGCGTCATCTTCGACATCGACAACACGCTCACCGACTTCATGAAGATGAAGCGGACCGCGGTGGACGCCGCCGTCGAGGGGATGATGGACGCCGGCCTGCCCGGCACGAAGGAAGCGCTCGTCAAAGAGTTCTTCGACCACTACTGGAAAGAGGGCATCGAGGACCAGAAGATCTTCGACAAGATCCTCAAGGCCAAACTCGGCGCCATCGACTACAAGATCCTGGCCTCGGGCATCCTGGCCTACCGGCGCTCCAAAAACGGGACGATGACGCTTTATCCGCGCGTCAACCAGACCTTGATGGAGCTCATGAAGATGGGCATCAAGCTGACCGTGCTCTCCGACGCCCCGAAGATGGAGGTGTGGCTGCGCATCGTCAGCCTGGGGCTGCACCACTACTTCGACCAGGTGGTCACCTCCGAGGACTTCGGCGTCAAGAAGCCCGACCCCAAACCCTTCCGCAAGGCGCTCGAGGTGCTGGGCACCAAGCCCGAGGAGACGTTGATGGTGGGCGACTGGCCCGACCGCGACGTCAAAGGCGCCAAGGCCGCGGGCATCCGCGCCGCCTGGGCCAAATACGGCGACACCTTCGATACGAAGGAGTCCGGCGCCGAGTTCGAGCTGGCCGACATCTACGAGGTCGTCGGCGTCATCAAGAAGGAGAACGGCCTTGTCCCGGCTTAACGCGCTGCTGCTGGCTTGTTTGTTCGGCGCGGGCAACGCCTTCGGCGCGGCCTTTGAGACGATGACGGTCATGGCCCCGCAGGCAGCCGGCGGTCCGGCCCAGTCCGTCGTGGTCGCGAAGAACCACGCGCTGGTGCGCGTCGCGGACGGCTCCCAAGCGCTTTTCACGGCCGCTTCGGTCGCCGCCGGCGCCTCGGTCAACGCGCTGGGCTCGGGCTGGCACGCCGTGGCGCTGCCTGCGGGCATGACGGCGCCCGCGGGTCTGGCCTGGCTCGCCGGCCTGCCGGGCGTGCAGCAGACGCAGTACGACCACATCTACCGCCCCAACGCGACCACGGACGACCCTCTGCTCGGGTCGCAGTACGGCCTCGACCAGATCAACGCGCGCCAGGCCTGGGACTACGAGACCGGCACGTCGGCTCGCGTCACCATCGTCGTCACGGACTCGGGCGTCGAGGACACGCATGTGGACCTGTCCTCCCGCGTGGCCAACCCGACGCACTACGCCTATGCGGTCGGGACCGGCAACGAGACCGTCGACGCGCTGCCTCTCGACGTCGCCTGCAACCACGCCACGCGCGTGGCCGGCATCGCGGCCGCGCGCGGCAATAACGGCACGATGATGGCGGGGGTGGCATGCGGGGTCATCCTGGCTTCCATCGCGGTGGTGGCCATGGTCACCGCGGACTGCTCCGGCGCCTGTGTGACCGACGACGCGGCCATCATCGGCTCCCTCAACCGGGCCGCGGCCATGACGGGCACCGCGCAATACGGGCGCGTCGTGGTCAACATGAGCCTGGGCTGCGACGTACCCTGCGCCTGCAGCGCCGCGCTGGGCAACGCGACCGCCAACGCCGTCAACGCGGGCGTCGTGCTCATCGGGGCCGCCGGCAACACCGGCGCGGGCATGACCTCGCCCGGAAATTGCAGCGGCGTCATCCCGGTGGGCGCCACCAACGCCTCGGGCGACATCGCCTCCTTCTCCTCGCGGGGGGCGGAGCTGGCGTCGGGCGGCGTGGTCGCTCCGGGCGCCGGCGTGCTCTCCACCACCGCCCGGCAACACGACCGTCACCGGCATCAACGGGACCTCCTTCGCCGCGCCGCACGTAGCGGGCGCGGCCGCGCTCATCCTGGCGGCCAAGCCCACGTTCACGCCCGCCCAGGTGCTCGCCACCTTGCGCAACTCGGCCGACCCCGTCGGCTTCGGCACGCTCGCGTCGCCCTATTTCAAGACCGCGGGCAACGGCTCCGGCGCCGGGCGCCTGAACGCTTTCCTCGCCGTGCGCTTGGCGATTACCGGTCAGCTCGCCGACTTCCAGGGCGAGGACAAGGTGGTGGCCTTCCCCAACCCCTTCCGCACGGACCGCCATTCGACCGTGACCTTCGCCTTCCCGCCCTCGCTGCAGGGCGCCACCGACGTCACCATCAAGATCTACACGCTCGACGGCACCTTCGTGCGCGAGCTCAACAGCCTGAACTGGAACGGCAAGAACCAGCACGGCCGCGCCGTGGCCTCGGGCACCTACCTCTACGTGGTGGCCACGTCCAAGGGCAACAAGACCGGCCGGGTCTCGGTGCTGCGATGACCGCCTACAACCTGACTAAAAACAAGAGCGTCGCCGCCGACGTGGAGACGGCCGACGACTTCTTCTCGCGCGGCATCGGCCTGCTCGGCCGCGCCGGGCTGCCCGAGGGCGGCGCCTTGTGGCTCGTGCCCGGCAACTCCATCCACACCTACTTCATGCGTTTCGCCATCGACGTGTTGTTCCTCGATAAGACGTTGGAGGTCAAACACGTCATCGAGGACATGAAGCCGTGGCGCCTCTCGCCGTGGGTGCGCGAGGCGCACAGCGTGCTCGAGATGAACGCGGGCACGCTGCGCGGCTCCGTCTCCGTCGGCGACCGCATCGAGATGAGGACCGCATGAGCGCCGTCGAGAACGACTTTAAAACGACGTCCGGAATCGAGCTCCAGCGGCACTACGGGCCCGACGCGGCTCGACCGCCGCGCTTGGGCGCGGCGGGGGAATACCCCTTCGCGCGCGGCATCCAGAAGACGATGTACCGCGGCCGCCTGTGGACGATGCGCCAATACGCGGGCTTCGGCACGGCCAAGGAGACCAACGCCCGCTTCCGCTTCCTGCTGGAGCAGGGCCAGACCGGGCTGTCCACCGCCTTCGACCTGCCCACCCAGATGGGCTACGACGCCGACGACGCGCGGGCCAAGGGCGAGGTCGGCCGCGTGGGCGTGCACGTCGGCACCATCGAGGACATGGAGGCGCTCTTCGACGCCATCCCGCTCGACCAGGTGTCCACCTCGCTGACCATCAACTCCACCGCCTCGGTCCTGCTCGCCTTCTACGTGGCCGTCGCCAAGAAACGCGGCATCGACCCCGCCAAGCTCAAGGGCACGCTCCAAAACGACATCTTGAAGGAGTTCATCGCGCGCGGCACCCAGGTGTTCCCCGCGGCGCCGAGCCTGCGCCTGTCGGCCGACACGATGGAGTGGTCCTTCCAGCACATGCCGCAGTGGCACCCCATCTCCATCTCGGGCTACCACATCCGCGAGGCCGGCTCCGACGCGGTGCAGGAAATCGCCTTCACCTTCGCCAACGCCGAGGTGTACATCAAGTCCTTGCTCGAGCGCGGCGTCGGCGTGGACGTCCTCGGCCCCAAGCTCGCCTTCTTCTTCGGCTGCCACAACCACTTCTTGGAGGAGATCGCCAAGTTCCGCGCCGCCCGCCGCCTGTGGGCGCGCATCATGCGCGACGATTACGGCGCCGAGGACCCCAAGACCCAGTCCCTGCGTTTCCACGTTCAGACCTGCGGCTCCACGCTGACGAGCCAGCAGCCGCACAACAACGTCATGCGCGTGGCCTGGCAGGCGCTGGCCGCGGTGCTGGGCGGGGCGCAGTCGCTCCACACGAACTCCTACGACGAGGCGCTCGCCCTGCCCTCCGAGGAGTCGGCGCAGGTCGCGCTGCGCACCCAGCAGATCCTGGCGCACGAGACCGGCGTGGCCGCCACCGTCGATCCGGTGGGCGGCGCCTGGGCCATCGAGGCGCTGACCGACGAGCTCGAGAAACGCGCCGCCGACAAGCTCGCCGCCATCCGCGAGGCGGGGGGCATGCTCAAGCTCATCGAGGACGAGGTGCCCCAGCGCGAGATCCAGGAGCGCGCCTACCAGTGGCAGAAGGACGTCGATTCCGGCCGCCGCCAGATCGTGGGCGTCAACGCCCACGTGCTCGAGCACGACGCGGAGTCCAAGGCCAAACGCCTGAAGGTCTCGCCCAAGCTCGAGGCCGAGCAGGTCAAGACGCTCAAGGCTTTCAAGAAGAAGCGGGACGCCAAGGCGGCCGCCGCCGCCCTCAAGACGCTGGAAAAAGCCGCCGCCGCGCCGCGGGAGAACCTGTTCCCGCTTATCCTTGCCGCCGTCGAGTCCCGCGCCACGTTGGGCGAGATCTTCGGGACCCTTCGGGGCGTCTTTGGAGAGCACCATGGCCGTTAAAGGTCTGCAGCGCCGCAAGACGGTGCAGGAAATCGTCGCGGAGCGCAAGCTCCTCAACGAGGAGCAGCTCAAGGCCGTGACCGCCGAGGTCGCCAAGAGCGGCAAACCCTTCCAGCTGGTCGTGCTCGAGCTGGGCTACGTGGGCAAGGCGCAGCTCTTGAAGACGTTGTCCGAGGAGTGGCAGGTCAAGGCCGTGGACCTCCTCCAGATGGACGTCGATGCCGAGACCGCCAAGATCATCCCCGAGGCCGTCGCGCGCCGCCACGTCGCCATCCCGTTCGCGAAGGAAGAAAACGTGCTCTTCGTCGCGATGGCCGACCCGCGAGACTTCTTCGCCTCCGAGGACATCCAGCTCAGGACGGGGCTCGAGATCCAGCCCTACCTCGCGCTCCCGCAGGACATCCAGGGCGCGCTCGACAGCGCCCACGGCCGCGGCGAGAGCGCCGCGCTCAACCGCCTCGTCGCGGACGTCGCCAAGAACGAGGCGGAGAAGGCTCCCGACGGCGAGGGCATCGAGGTCCAGAAGGAGCAGACGAAGTCCGACATCAGCGAGGTCGACGCGTCCGCGCCCGAAGTCGAGAAGTTCGTCAACGCGATCATCTTGACTTGCATGTCCATGAAGGCGTCGGACATCCACATCGAGCCCTTCGAGGATCCCACCGGCAAGACTTCCAAGATCCTGCTGCGCTACCGCGTCGACGGCATGCTCCTGCCCGGAACGTTCTCCGTGCCGTGGAGCTACCGCTACGCCATCGCGGCGAAAATCAAGATCATGACGAACTCGATGAACATCACCGAGCGCCGCATCCCGCAGTCGGGTCGTATCCAGATCTTGGCGCAGGGCAAGCCGATCGAGTTCCGCGTCGAGATGGTCCCGACCGTGTACGGCGAGTCGTGCGTCATGCGTATTCTCGATCGCGCCAGCGTCCAGGTCGACATCATGAAGATGGGCTTCCTCGAGGACACGCTCGCGAAGCTGCTCGGCCTGCTCAAGGGCATCGGCGGCAAGAAGAACTTCGGCCTCATCGTCGTCTGCGGCCCGACGGGTTCCGGTAAGTCGACGACCCTCTACGCCTGCCTCAATCACATCAACCGCCCGGACATCAAGATTCTGACCGCCGAGAACCCCGTCGAGTACAACCTCGACGGCATCGTCCAGGTCCCCGTCAACCCGGACGTCAAACTCGGCGGCGACAAGAAGTTCGACTTCGCCGCGGCGCTGCGCTCGTTCCTGCGCCTCGACCCCGACGTCATCATGGTCGGTGAAATCCGCGACGAAGAAACCGCGCACATCGCCATGGAAGCCGCGATGACCGGCCACTTGGTCTTCTCGACCATCCACACGAACGACGCCGCGTCGACCATCTCACGCCTGACCGACATGGGCCTGCCCGCGTTCATGGTCGCCACGACCCTCAAGTCCGTCCTCGCCCAGCGTCTCTCGCGGCGCCTGTGCACCGCGTGCAAAGTGCCGCACGACCCGAAGCCCGAGGAGATCAAGATCTTCAAAGAGAACAACGTCGAGCTTCCGAAGGGCACGAAGATCTACGGCCCGCCGGAGAGCGGCGGCTGCGACCAGTGCAAGAACCTCGGCTACAAGGGCCGCGTCGGCATGCACGAGATTCTCGTGATGACCGACACGTTGCGCGGGTACTGCCTCAAGGACGTGGCCGCCGACAACGTCCGCAAGGAAGCCCAGAAGGAAGGCATGCGCCTCATCGTCCAGGACGGCCTCGAGAAGGTCAAGTTGGGCCTGACCTCCTGCCGCGAAGTCCTCGGAGGCACGGAGTAAGCCCATGGCCAACCCCACCAATAACGGCGAAGCCCCCGAGATGAACGTTGACCTCGCGCTGGAGCTGTTCTCCATCGCCGGGTCGCTCAACTCCACGCTCGACATCGACTTCCTGCTCCAGAAGATCGGCGCCGCGGCCGAGCAGCTCACCGAATCGGAGGCGAGCGCCATCATGCTCGTCACCGACGACAAGAAGAACCTGTTCTTCCGCGTCGCTTCCGGCGAGAAGGCCAAGGCCTTGAAGACCATGTCCTTGCCCATCGGGCAGGGCATCGCCGGCTGGGTCGCCCAGCACCGACAGCCCCAGGTGGTCAACGACACCAAGACCGACCCGCGTTTCGCCGGGAAGTTCGACAAGGCGTCGGGCTTCATCACGCGTTCGCTCCTGTGCGTGCCGATGGTGTTCCGCGGCGACCTCGTCGGCGTCGTCGAGGTGCTCAACAAGAAGCAGGGCCCCTACACCGAGGGCCACATCGGCCTGCTCCAGAGCCTGGCGAGCCTGGCCTCGGTCGCCATCACCAACACCAAGATCATGAGCGAGCAGAAGAACTTCTTCTCGCACGTCATGGAGCTGCTGACCGGCGTCATCGAGACGTCGCGCCCCGGCATGCAGGACTATCCTTCTCGCTGCGCCAAGCTGGCCTGCTCCATCGGCCGGGCCTACGGCGTGGACGACTACGAGTACCGGATGCTGTATTACGCCGGCATCCTGCACAAGATCGGCTACGTCGCCTTCAAGAACCCGCGCATGCTCGCCGACATGGGCGTGATGTCGGCGTCCGACGAGATGCTGCCGAGCTTCTCGGCGCGCATGCTCGACGGCATCAAGATGGTCGAGGGCGCCGTGCCGATGGTGCGCCACCACATGGAGCGCTTCGACGGGACCGGCCCCAGCCACATCAAGGGCGAGGACATCCCGCTGGGCGCGCGCATCATCCGGCTGGCCTCCGACATGGAGAAGCTGCGCCAGACGGGCCTCAAGGACGCCGAGCTGGGCGCCAAGGCCTTGAAGGAAGCCAACGCCGGCGCCGGCGGCGCCTACGACCCCAAGGTGGTGGAAGCTTTCGCCGCCGTCATCGAAGCCCAGGGAGGCATGTTGTGAGCAAACCCCGTCGCGTCCTCATCGCCAAACCCGGCCTCGACGGCCACGACCGCGGCGCCAAGGTCATCGTGCGCGCCCTGCGCGACGCCGGCTTCGAGGTCATCTACACCGGCATCCGCCAGACGCCCGAGATGATCGCGGCCGCCGCCATGCAGGAGGACGTGGACGCCGTCGGCCTGTCCTTGCTGTCGGGCGCCCACATGACGCTTTTCCCCGAGATCGTGAAGCAGCTCAAGAAGAAGGGGCTCAAGGACGTGCTCGTGTTCGGCGGCGGCATCATCCCCGACGAGGACGTCAAACCCCTCAACAAGGCGGGCGTGGACCGCGTGTTCGGCCCCGGCACGCCGATCTCCGCCATCGTCGGCTACCTCAACGAGAAGCTGCCCGTTGCCGCCTAGAACCGTCGCCGCGCCGAAGGACCTCATCGCCCGCGTGCGCAAAGGCGACCACGCGGCCGCCTCGCGCGCCCTCTCCATCGTCGTCGATGAGAGCGCGACGTCGGAGGCCCTCGCCCGCGAGTTCTTCAAATCCTCCGGCCGCGCGCAGAAGATCGGCGTCTCCGGCCCGCCCGGCGTGGGCAAATCGACGCTCACCGGCCGCCTCGTCGCGGCGTATCGCGCCCGCAAGCTCAAGGTCGGCGTGCTCATGGTCGATCCGTCGTCCTCCATCTCGGGCGGCGCGTTTCTGGGCGACCGCCTGCGCATCATGGAGCACGCGACCGACCCGGGCGTGTTCATCCGCTCGCTGGCCTCGCGCGGGATGATCGGCGGCTTGACCTACTCCATCTTCGGCGCCATCCACGTGCTCGAGACCCTGGGGTGCGAGCGCATCCTCATCGAGACCGTCGGCACCGGCCAAGACGAGGTCGAGATCGCGTCGGTGGCCGACACCGTGCTCTACGTGACGACCCCTTCCATGGGAGACGAAATCCAGGCCATGAAGGCCGGCGCCATGGAGATCGGCGATATCTTCGTCGTCAACAAGGCCGACCTGGCCGGCAAGGACCGCGCCATCGCCGACCTGAAGGCCGCGCTCGGCCTCGGCCACAGCGCCGGCCAGGCCGTGCGCGCCTGGGAGCCGCCCGTGCTCGCGACCTCGGCGAAGGACGGCGACGGCGTCGCCGAGCTGGCCGCCGCCCTCGACGCCCATCAGGCGCATCTCAAGTCCACCGGCGAAGGCGCCGCGCGCCTGAAGCGCCAGCACGCCACCGAGCTCCAGTTCTGGATCCAGCGCCGGGTCATCAAGACCGCGCTGGAGCGCGTCACCGACAAGGCGCTGGAAGACCTGCTCGCGCACCGCACCGACCCGGCCAGCCTCGGACGCAAGCTCCTGAAGGCATGAAACTCCATCACATCGGCGTGGCCGTCAAAGACCTCGACGCGGCCATCGCGCGCCACGCGGCGCTCGGCTTCAAGCTCGCCCATCGCGAGGTCGTCGCGTCCCAGAAGGTCGAGGTCGCCTTCGTGGGCGAAGGCCCCTGGATCGAGCTGCTGACCGGCACGAGCCCCGATTCGACCGTCTCTAAGTTTTTAGCGAAGCGCGGCGAAGGCCAACATCATGTAGCCTATGCCGTGCCCAGCATCGCCAAGGTCTTGGAGGCCGAAAGAACCGCCGGCCGCACGCCCATCGACGCCGCCGCCCGTCCCGGCGCGTGGGGGCATAAGGTCGCTTTCCTGCACCCGAAGGACCATCATGGCGTTCTCGTCGAGCTCGTCGAGGAATCCCATTGAGCGACAAGGATAAGAAGGACCGGCCCCTCGTCGGCCAGAAGACCTCCGCTTTGCGCGAGAAACGCGGCAAGGCCGAGGCGGGCGGCGGCCCGGAGCGGCAGGCCGCGCAGAAGGCCGCGGGCAAGCTCACCGCGCGCGAGCGCATCGACCTGCTCGTCGATGACGACTCATTTGAGGAATTGGATTTATTGGTCGAGACGCGCGCCACCGACTTCGGCCTGGGCGAGAAATACATGGCCGCCGACGGCGTGGTCACCGGCTTCGGCCGCATCAACGGGCGGCCGGTGTGCGTGTACGCGCAGGATTTCACCGTGGTGGGCGGCTCGCTGGGCCTCGCCCACGCGATGAAGATCTGCAAGGCCATGGACATGGCCATCACCGCGGGCGTGCCCGTCATCGGACTGTGCGACTCGGGCGGGGCGCGCATCCAGGAAGGCGTCGATAGCCTCGGCGGCTACGCTG
The DNA here is from genome assembly GCA_965283875.1 of uncultured Elusimicrobia bacterium. Taxonomy (GTDB): domain Bacteria; phylum Elusimicrobiota; class Elusimicrobia; order UBA1565; family UBA9628; genus GWA2-66-18. The sequence goes on from CBDIQC010000001.1 coordinate 2,689,882, forward strand.
AGATTTTTTACCGCAACGTCGAGGCGTCGGGGCACGTGCCCCAGATTTCGGCGATTCTCGGGCCGTGCGCGGGGGGAGCCGTCTATTCCCCGGCGCTCACCGATTTCGTGTTCATGGTGGACGGCACCTCGCAGATGTTCATCACCGGTCCCGAGGTGGTCAAAGCCGCCACCGGCGAGACGTGCGACTTCGAGACCTTGGGCGGCGCCGACACGCACGCGCGGCTCTCGGGCGTCAGCCACTTCACCGCGGGCTCCGAGCACGACTGCTTCCGCCAGATCCGCGAGCTGCTCGACTTCCTGCCGCAGAATCACCGCGAGAAGCCCAAACCCGTCATGCCGTCCGACGCCCCCGAGCGCGAGAGCGACCTGCTCGAACGCGTCGCGGAGATGGACGCCAAGAAGGCGTACAACATCCACGACGTCATCTGGGAGATCGCCGACGGCCACCAGTTCTTCGAGGTGCACCGCGGCTTCGCGCGCAACATCGTCGTCGGCTTCATCCGCCTCGACGGCGAGTCGGTCGGCGTGGTGGCCAACAACCCGCAGGTGCTCTCCGGCGCGCTCGACATCGACGCCTCGGAGAAGGCCGCGCGTTTCATCAACTTCTGCGACGCCTTCAACATCCCGCTGCTCACCCTCGTGGACGTGCCGGGCTACTGGCCGGGCCTGGAGCAGGAGCACGGCGGCATCATCCGCCGCGGCGCCAAACTCCTCTACGCCTACTGCCGCGCCACGGTGCCCAAGGTGACCATCGTGCTGCGCAAGGCGTACGGCGGCGCCTACGACGTGATGAGCTCCAAACACGTGCGCGGCGACGTCAATTTCGCCTGGCCCTGCGCCGAGATCGCCGTGATGGGCCCCCAGGGCGCGGTCAACATCCTTTATAAGGCCGAGCTCAAGGCCGCCAAGGACCCGGAGAAGAAACGCGCCGAGCTGGTCGCCGACTACGTCGAGCGTTTCGCCTCGCCGTATCAGGCGGCCAAACGCGGCTACATCGACGAGGTCATCGACGCGCGCAAGTCGCGGCCCAAGGTCATCCGCGCGTTCAAGTTCTTGAAGGGCAAGAAAGTCTCACGACTGCCCAAGAAACACGGTAACATACCGCTCTAGGAGGAGGACACTATGGCTCGAACGAAAGTGACGGTGATCGGCGCCGGAAACGTCGGAGCGACGCTCGTGCAGCGCCTCGCCGAGATGGAAGTCGCGAACGAAGTGGTGGTGGTCGATATCCCCATGACCGAAGGCATGCCCGCGGGCAAGGCCCTCGACATCATGGAGTCGGGCCCGGTCTATGGCTACGACACCAAGGTCACCGGCACGACGACCTACGAGCCGACGGCGGGCTCCGACATCGTCGTCATCACGGCCGGCATCCCGCGCAAGCCCGGCATGAGCCGCGACGACCTCCTCAACACCAACGCGGCGATCGTGAAGGCGTGCACGGAGAACGCGGTCAAACATTCCCCGAACTGCATCCTCATCATCGTCTCTAACCCGCTCGACGCGATGTGCTCGGTGGCCCTGAAGGCCTCCAAGTTCCCGAAGCACCGCGTGCTCGGCATGGCGGGCGTGCTCGACAGCGCGCGCATGCGCTGGTTCATCGCCGAGGCGCTCGACGTCTCGATGGAGAACGTGCACGCGATGGTCATGGGCGGCCACGGCGACACCATGGTGCCGCTGCCCCGCTTCTCGACCGTCAACGGCATCAGCATCACCGAGCTGCTGCCCAAGGACAAGATCGAGGCCATCAACCAGCGCACGCGCGACGGCGGGGCCGAGATCGTCAAGCTGCTCAAGACCGGCTCGGCCTACTACGCGCCTTCCGCGTCCACGGCCGAGATGGTGGAAGCCATCCTCAAGGATAAGAAGAAGATCCTGCCCTGCGCGGCGCTTCTCGAGGGCGAATACGGCATCGACGGCCTGTTCGTCGGCGTGCCGTGCAAGCTGTCCTCGCGCGGCCTCGAGCAGATCATCCAGCTCAACCTCACGGTGGAGGAGCGCGCGGCGCTCCTGAAGTCCGCCGGCGCGGTCAAGGAGCTGGTCGGGGCGCTGAAGTAAGACCTTGCTGCTAGCTGTCGACGTCGGGAACACCAACCTGACCGTCGGAACGTTCGCCGGGGGTCGGCTCGTGCGCCAATGGCGCCTCGAGACCGATCCTCGGCGTTCCGTTTCGTGGTATGCTCGCGCGCTGGCGTGCCCGACGAAGAAGTCGGGCCGTCCGGTGACGGCCGTCTTCGGTTCGGTTGTTCCCGCTCTCGATACAACCGTCCGCGCCGCCATCCGTCAGGCGTTCGGCGTGGACGCCGTCCAGGTCAGCCCTCGCTCTTCGCTCGGCTTCAAGCTGAAGGTCCGCGAGCCGCTGTCCGTCGGCGCCGACCGCGTCTTAAACGCGCTGGCTTTACGCACGCTGTATCAAACGCCGGCCATCGCCGTGGATTTCGGCACGGCCACCACGTTCGACTGCGTGGACGCCAAGGGTGATTACGTCGGCGGGGCCATCTTGCTCGGGCCCAACAGCGCGGCGCGCGCCCTTCACGAGTTCACCGCCAAACTTCCGCTGGTCAAGGTCGCCAAGCCGCGCTCCGTCGTGGGCAAGGACACCGTCGAATGTATCCAGGCCGGGCTTTACCACGGCTACGTCGGCATGATCAAGGAGGTCTTGGCCAAGACCAAGGCCGAGCTGGGCGGAAAAGCCACGGTGGTGGCGACCGGCGGCCTCGCATCCCTCTTTCTCAAGGAACTGCCCGGCGTGAAATTCTCCCCCGACTTGACCTTGCTCGGGTTGAGGTTCGCCGCCGACATGTTGGATAATAAAGGCCGATGAGATACGCGCTCCTCGCCGCCCTGCTGCTCGCCGCCGGCCCCGCCTTCGCGGGCGCGGACCAATACGGCGGCTTCCAGCAGTTCGCCGACCAGGGCTCGATGAAGCCCTTCACGCGCGACCTCGGCGGCATCCTCGGCGCGGCCACCTTCCACGGCGGCCGCCCGCTGGGCTTCTCGGGCTTCGACGTGGGCGCGCGTTTCGGCGGCCAGTTCTATCCGTCCAAGGGCAACAACATCCTGCGCAACAACGGCGTGCGCCTGTTCGGCCTGCCGTGGGTCCAAGCCGAGATCGGCCTGCCCTTCAAGCTCGACGGCTTCATCCGCGGCGTGTCCTACCAGGGCCTGACCATCGCGGGCGGCGGCGTGCGCTGGGGCATCTACTCGCTCTCCGACAAGCCGTGGGCCCCGCACCTGCTCGTGTCCGCGGTCGGCCATTCGGTCGTGCACCAGCACTTCTCGGCCAGCCACTTCGGCGGCAACCTCGTGTTGTCCTCGGGCAACGCCGTGTTCATCCCGTTCGTCGGCGCGGGCATCGACCGCACGCGCCTGCTGGCGCGCGCCTCCACCCTCGACCCGACGGTGATCGGGCGCGTTTATTCGACCGCGGAGGCGCGTTTCACCGCCGGCTTCCGGGTCAAACCCTACCAGTTCACCTATTTCAACCTCGCCTATTTCCACGCCCACGGCCAGTCCGGCGCGGAGGGCGGCCTGGGCCTGCGCTTCTAGCGCGGCCGCGGCCTTCCTCGTCTTCCTGCCGAGCCTCGGGCACGGCTGGCTCGATTGGGACGACGGCCTGCTCGTCCTCGACAACGCCTTCCTGCGCGGGCCGCTGCCCGTCCTCCTGAAGGGCGCCTTCCTCACCGCGCCCGGCGGCGCCTGGCAGCCCCTGCCCTTCCTGAGCTACGCGCTCGACCTGCGCCTGTGGGGGGAAAGCGCCTTCGCCTTCCACCTGGTCAACGCGTTCCTGCACGCGGCGGCGACGGCGGCGTTTTTCGAGCTGGCCCGGCGCTTCACGAAGGAAGGCGCCCTTTTCGCCGCGCTCCTGTTCGCCGTGCACCCGCTGCGCGTCGAATCGGTGTCGTGGATTTCCGAGCGCCGCGACCTGTTGTGCGGCCTGCTCTGCTGTTTGAGCGTGACGGCGCATCTCGATAAGAAGCGCGGCCGGTCGCTGTTTTTTTTCGTGCTCGCCGGACTGTCGAAGGGCATGGCCGTGACCTTGCCGTTGGTGCTCGTGCTGCTCGACCGCCGCTGGAAGGACAAACTCCCGCACTTCGCGCTCGCGGGCGTCCTGGCGGTCACGGGTTACGCGCTGCAAGGTGACGCGGGCTCGTCCTGGTCCTGGGCCGACCACGGGCTGCCCGGGCGTCTGGCGCAAAGCGCCTATTCATTCGCCTTTTATCTGGCCCGACATCCAGTAGCTATTGCATCACCTGAGGCAAGCTGAGGTCTTCGTTTTAATCCGTCTTCCTTGCCGTGATCGTAGCCGTTGCCGTTAGGCCCAGTCCAGAGAAATGTCGTTGCCGTTGGAGGACGTGGCCGTGGACGTGGACGTTGCTGTTCCGTCCGTCGCGCGAATTTCGCGCGGCGCCGCTGGATGTCTTCCGCGACCGCCCCGCTATTTCACGGGGCGCAGCCAAGGAAGGCGGTCAGGCTCTCCCTCGGTGTCGACCACCCCAGGCACTTGCGGGGCCGGTCGTTGAGAAAGGCGTCGATGCGCCTGATCTCCGCCCGGCCGATGCCCGCGAAGGACGACTTTTTGGGATAGAGCCTGCGGATCAGCCCGTTGGTGTTCTCGTTGGTGCCCCGCTCCCACGAGTGATAGGGATGGGCGAAAAACACGTCCAGGACGGCGTCCTTGGCGATATCTTCGTGACGGGCGAACTCCTTGCCGTTGTCGAGCGTGACGCTTCGCCGCGCCCGCGGGGGCAGCGTCTTGAACAAGGCGCAGATCTTGAGCGCGACCTCCTCCGCCTCCTTGCTCTGCGTGCGATCGACCAGAGTGAACCGCGACTTACGCTCCACCAGCGTGGCCAGGTTCCCCGTGCCGTTGGCCCCGTTGATCAGGTCGCCTTCCCAGTGCCCGACGGTCCGACGTGTCTCTACTTCGGCCGGACGGGTGTCAATCCTTCGCTGGTTCGGGATTTGCCCGCGCCCGCGACCGTCCTGCCGGGGACAGCGGCGTCGCCGCTTGCGCTTGGCCCGGGGTAGGTTCTTCCACAGCGTCCCGCCGGCCTTGGCGTCGGCGTAGACGTGCTTGTAGATCGTTTCCGCGCAAACCCAGGGCCGCCCCTCAAGCCGCGCTCGTCCGCCGATGATCGCCGGCGTCCAGCCTTCTTTGAGTCGCGCCTCCGCGTCAGCCCGGACCGCCTCCGTGAAGCGCCGCGGTCCCGCTCGCTTGGCCTGAGCCTGCGCCTTTTCGTGCGCCTGTTTGGGCCGGTAGCCTTTCAGTCCCGTGTTGCGCGCGATCTCGCGACTGATGCTGCCCTGGCTGCGCCCCAAGCGTCGAGCGATCTCATGCTGCGCTGCACCTGCTCGAAGCCAGCGGCAAATCAGCTCTCGTTCTTCCGCCGTCACGCGCCTGTAAGCCATCTCGTTCTCCTCGTGTTGGGGAACACGAAGAACACAGCTTACCGCGTAAGCGTCTCACGCTACACGTGATGCACTAGCCGGTGGAACGCGGGTGGCCAAGTCGGTCGTGCCCGTCGGCCTTTCGCCGTTTTATCCCTTGTCCGTGCCGCTCGACCCGTTGGCGCCCATCTTCCTCGCTTCCTACGCCCTCGTCGCGCTGGCGTTGTGGCGCCGCCCGCCGGCATTAGCCCTTTACGCCGTCATCTTGCTGCCCGTGTGCGGCTTTTTCCAGTTCGGGGCGCATCTCGTCGCCGACCGATACTCGTATCTGGCGACCATGCCGCTGGCCGTGGTCGCCGGAGGCTGGCTCTCGCGCCGCCGGGCCTTGGCCTACGCCGTCGTGTTCGCCTTCGCGGTCCTGTGCGTGAGGCAGCAGCGTTATTGGGCCTCACCCGCGGCGTTATGGACGCGCGTGCTCGTCGTAGCGCCGGACTCAGGCCTCGCTTTGCTGCACCTGGGCAACGACGCCGCGCGCGCCGGGCGCGTGGACGACGCCTTGGACTTATTCCGCCGGGCCCAGGCCGCCGATTCCGCCTGCCTGCCGGCGCTCGCGTCGCTCGACGCGGCGGCGCTCAAAACGCGGCCGGTTTGCCGCAAGGCGCGCTCCAATGAAGGCACGGCGTTGGCCCAGCTCGGCCGTTACCCGCAGGCGGAGGCCGCGCTCGCCTCGGCGTTGGCCGCGGACCCGTCGGACGCCGCGGCCGCGCGCAACCTGGCCCGGCTCAGAGCTTCAAGCGGTCGGCCAGCAGCGCCGCGAACGGGAGAGCGCAGGTGAAGCCCGGCGACACCGCGTTGAGCGCGTGCACCGAGCGGGCGTCGCCTTCGATGACGAAGTCCTGCACGAGCGCCCCGGCTTTCAGGTCCACGAGCTGGGCGCGGATGCCGGCCGGCCCCCAGCGCCGGTAGTCCTTCACGTCCACGCCTTCGGCCAGCGCCGCGGCGCGGCTCACGAGCCCGGAGCGGAAGGACTTCGCGGCCTCTTCCAACGCGAGCCCGCCTAGCCCCGAGGCCAGGCGCGCGTGCAGCGGAATCAAGGAGAGCAACTCGCCGGCCGAGAAGCCGCCGAACCCGCCGTATTGCTCGCGCCACAGCGCGGGCAAGGCCGTCGGGCCGATTTTAGTGCGGCCGTCCACGGTCACGGTGAAATGGACGCCCAGAAAGGGGAAGGCGGGGTCGGGCACCGGATAGATGGGCATGCGCAGCGAGCCGGCCGGCTCGTCGGAATAGAGGTACAGTCCTTTAAACGGCACCAGCGCGTAACCCGCGCCGAAGCCGAAGTCGGCGGCGACCTTATCGGCGTAAAGGCCGGCGGCGTTGATGACGACGCCGGCGTCCCAGGCGCCTTTTTGCCACGGCTCGCCGAGACGGATCTCGACGCCGAGCGTCTTCGCGTCGTCGGCCAACGACGAAACGACGAGGCCAGGGTCCACCACCGCGGTGGAGGGCGACCAGAGCGCGCGCTCGAACACCTTGGCGCGCGGCTCGGCCTCGCGGGCGGCTTTTACGTCGAGGGTCTCCAGAGGCACGCCGTTGGCCTTGCCGCGGCGCGCGAGCTCGTCGAGGCGCGGCAGGTCCTCGGGGCGCGTGGCGACGACGAGTTTGCCGCGTTTGGCGAGGGGGAGCTTGCGCTCCTCGCACCAGGCCGTCAGCGCGAGGTTGCCCGCGCGGCACAGCTTGGCCTTCATCCCGTCCGGGGAGTAGTAGAAGCCCGCGTGGAGCACCCCGCTGTTGCGTCCGCTGGCGTGAAGGCCGGGGGCGGCTTCCTTTTCTAGGAGGACGACTGACGCCTTCGGACGTCGCCTTTTGGCTTCCCGGGCGGCGGCCAGGCCGAGGATGCCGCCGCCGACGACCAGAACGTCGCAGGTCCGCGCCGCGGGCATCAGCCCCGGTACACGCCTTTGAAGCTTTTCTCGGCGTCGTCGCGGATGGCCTTCTTCTTCAAGGTCTCGCGGATGTCGGCGCCGGTTTTGCCGCGGCACAGGGCCAGCGCGACCTTGGCCCAGCCGTTCTTGAAGTAGGCTTCCAGCGGGACCACGGTCAGCCCCTTGGTGGTCAGCTTGTTGATGAGCTTGTTGATTTCCTGGCGGCCGAGCAGCAGCTTGCGTTTGCGGCGGGGGTCGAGGGGCTCGATGGCGGTGGCGAAGACGTAGGGGGGGATGTAGAAGTTCTCCAGCCACATCTCGCCGTTATCGGCCCGGGCGAAGCAGCCGTCCAGGCTGCACTGGCCTTTGCGGAGGGATTTGACCTCGGGGCCCTTGAGCTCGACCCCGGCCTCGATGACCTCGAGGATCTCGTAATAATGGCGGGCTTTGCGGTGGGAGGCGACGATCTTGCGTTCGTCCGCCTTGTCTTTGGGCGGCATAAAGGTTTAGAATGCTCATTGTAACAGATTCGCTTCGTCCCGAGCGGTGGGCAGGTGGCGGAATTGGCAGACGCGCACGGCTCAGGACCGTGTGTCCGAAAGGACTTAAGGGTTCAACTCCCTTCCTGCCCACCGGTCTGGATGAAGGTTGACGAGGGTGATGTAAGTCACTTATCGTTTCCTTGACAGTTGTTAGCTTGCAGGGTATACTCGGCGAAGTGGATGACTTAAACGTGCCGATCCGAACATTTATTCGGGAAGCAGGGGGTACACCGGGGCGGCACGCCAGTGCATCGACGCCGGGGCAGGACTTCACGCTCATCGAGCTGATGGTTGATCGTCGCGATTATCGGTATTCTCGCGGCGATCGCCATCCCGAAGTTCGCTGAGCTCATCCGCAAGTCGTCCGAAGGTGCGTCGAAGGGCAACGTCGGTTCCATCCGCTCCGCCCTGAGCATCTACTACGGCGACCTGGAAGGCGTGTACCCCGCCAACGTGGCGGCGCTGACCATCAGCGGCAAGTACCTGTCCGAGGTTCCCAAGGCGAAGGCGCCGAACTATCACCCTGATAGCTCGACTCCCGTCCTTGCGTCCGCGTCAGCCTCACCGAACGACTCGTCGGGTAGCATGGGCTGGTGGTACAACGACGTCGGTACGTCGTCCAACTTCGGTCAGCTCATGGTGAACTGCACGCACACGGACACCAAGGGCACCGTCTGGACGAACTACTAAAAAACGTCCGGTAGGTCACGATGGGGGCGGGCGCACTGGTTGCGCCCGCCCTCTCATTTGAACTCCATGAGATTATTCGAAGCGATGACGGCGGCGGCCTACGGCGCCTGTTGGGGGTCCTTCCTCAACGTCGTCATCTGGCGGCTGCCCCGCGAGGAGTCCTTGGTGACCCCGCGCTCGCGCTGCCCCAAATGCGGCCGCGCCATCGCCTGGTTCGACAACATCCCGGTGCTGTCGTGGCTGCTGCTGCGCGGGCGCTGCCGCGGCTGCCATAAACCCGTGTCGTGGCGTTACCCGCTCGTCGAGCTGTCGGTCGCGCTGCTGACGGCCGCCCTGTGGCTGCGCTGGCCCACCCGCCCGCTGTGGTCGGCGGCCGCGGCGGTGTGCGCCGGCGCGTTGGTCGCCGTGGCCCTCATCGACTGGGACACCTTCCTGATTCCCGACGAGCTCTCGCTAGGCCTCGTCGTCGCCGGCCTGCTCGTCTCCCCGCTCAACCCCTACCTCGACGCGGGGCCGTGGGGCGAGTGGTGGCGCGCGCCGTGGTGGAGCCTGCGCGGGGCGCTCATCGGCTTCGGCCTGGGCTGGGGCCTGGCCGTGGCGGGCGAGCTGTGGCTCAAGAAGGAGGCGTTCGGCGGCGGCGACGTGAAGCTGCTCGCGGGCATCGGGGCCTGGACGGGCGGCGTCGGCGCCTACGACGCCTTGTTGCTGGGCTCCTTCCTCGGCGCGGGCTACTCGTTGGTCCTGCTCGCGCGGGGCAAACTCGACCGCTCCGACCCGATCCCCTTCGGCCCCTTCCTGGCGGCCGCCGCGTTGTTCAGCCTTTTCCGGTTGCTGCCTTTCGGGTGGCCTTTGCTCTGAGCCGCACCAGGTCCCCGGCGAGCTTCTCCACGCGCAGGCCGTCCGTGACGCCCGGGAACTCCGCCAGCGTGCGGCCCGTGGCGTACACGGCCTCGCCGCGCGCCTCGAGCTCCCCGACGCGCCGGGCCAGCGACTCCGCGGTCCCGTAATAACGCAGGTTCACCGGGCGGCGGCCGCCGAAGAACGGGTAATAAACCTGGTTGCGCGCGTTGGCCGCGACCCAGGCGTCGGGCGGGGTGGCGGCCGCGACCGCGAGCGTCTCCTGGTACTCGACGTTGTTGCGCGGGTCGCAGTCCGCGCCGATGGACGCCTTCCAGTTATAGACGCCGGCCGCCGCCGCCCAGGCCGCGAGCAGGGTTAGGCGCGCGCGCGCGGGCACGTTAACCGTGTCGAGGCCGCGCCAGGCCAGCGCCCACAACGCGGGCAGGTCGGAGACGCGATAAACGATGGTGAAGGGCTCCCACGTCGAATAGATGAGGGCGTGCCCGGCGAGCCACAAGGCGAGCGCCTTGTCCTCGCGCGCGGGGCGCCGGAAGGCGCAGGCGACGGCGGCCAGCGGGAGCGCGCACAACGCCAGGCCCAGGGCCTTCATCGCGCCGCTCACGCGCGTAAAATCGCAGAACACCCGCAGGGTGGTCAGGCCCCAGCCGCGCACGCCGTCGAGCAGGTCGGGGCCGAAGTGCCATTGGAAGGCGCGGTCCTGACCGAGAGCCATCGAGCCGAGCAGCCATAACCGGAAGCCGGGCCCCTCGAGCGGACGCACGAAGGCGAGGACGGCCGCGGCGTAGGCGAGCACGACCGCGGCCGCGGCCCACAGGAAATACGCGGCGAGGTCGCGGCGCTCGCGCCGGACGCCCCACAAGAGGTAGGCCAACGCGGGCGCGGCCACGCAATGACCGGCGTGCCCCAGCATGGAGGCGGCGTGTAACAGCCCGACGAGCCAGGGCCGGGGCTTGTCCTCGAGCGCCTCGTTGAAAGCCAGAATCAGCGGCAAGGCGCCGAGCATGTACACCTGGGCCTCGAGGCTCCACATCCACCAGGCGTAGGACGTCGCCAGCGCGCCCGCGACGAGCGCGGCTTCCCGGCGAGGCGCGCCCAGGCGCCGCACCAGCCCCGCGGTCGCCGCGGCGCCCGCGGCGCCGAGCAGGCCGTTGAGCACCTGCATCGGGTACAACGCGTCGCCCGCGTAGCCCAGCGCCCGCCAGAACCCGACGAAGGCCCAGGACACGAGGCCGTAGATGAGATGGTTGGAATGCACCAGGTGTTTGAAGTCGGACAGCTCGACGGCGATGGCGCAGGCCACGCCGTCGAAGTTGTAGAACGCCGAACGCGCGCTGAGATAGCCGAGCAGGACCGCGAGGAACAGGAAGGCGTCGGCGAGGCGGTCGTCGCGGCGGCTCATCGGGGCAAGGTCTCCCGCCAGCGGCGCGCCGCGGGCGCGTCGGGGTCGCCGGGCGCCAGGCGCAAGAAGACGTCCACCTGCGGCCCGGCGAGGTCGGGGCGGCCGTCCTGGCCAGCGCGCGCGCGCGAGGTTCCAGCGCGCGGCCGGGTCGTGCGGGCGGCGCTCGACGATGGACGCGTAAGCTTTCAGCGCGTCGGGCCAGCGCCCGGCCTCCTCGGCGAGCAGGCCCTCCAGGGCCAGGGCGTCGGGAGCCGCGGGCATCAGCGCGCGCGCGGCGGCCAGGCGCGTGGCCGCCTCGCGGCGGTCGCCGCGCCGGTAGGCCGAAAGCGCGAGGTTGTAGGCCGCGGGGTAATGCGCGGGGTCGGCGGCGAGCGCGGAGGCCAGCAGCGCGCGGCCTTCGGCCTCGCGGCCCGCTTCGAGCAGGACCACGGCCAGCGCGGTGTGGGTCCCGGGCGACGCCGGTGCAGAGCCGTCTGCAGCGCAAGAGCCAGTCCGGAACTGCGCGACAGCCAGCCGAAACTGGCGGCCGAGCCGATCGCGCCACCCAGCACGAGCACGGCGGCGGCGGGCAGCCCATGGGTCAGCAGCAGCACACCGCAGCCCAGGGCGGCGACGGCCGCCACAGGCCAGGGCGACGCACGGGAGGTAGAGGAAACGCTGCGCGCCGATGGTGTCGAGCTCCATGATGAGGTGGCTGGTGGGCAGCAGGAACAACGCGGGGCCGAGCAGCCAGAAGCCCCACGCCCGGCGGCGCAGGGCCGCGCGCAACGCCAGCGCGACAACCGCGCCGAGCGCGAGCAGGCAGGCCCAGGCCGCGGCGTCGCCGGGCCCGGAGTCCGGTATGAGAGGGCGGCCGTATTCGATGCACAGGCCCGAGCCGGTCAACGCGGGCCGCACGTAATGGAGGACCCAGAACTTCGAGAGCGTGAGCAGCTTCGAGAGGAAGGGCAGCTCCGGCGGGAAATACGGGTGCCCGCCGATCGCGACGCCGGGCAGGAGCAGCGCGCGCCCCGCGAGCACGAAGGCCGCGGCGGCGCCGAGCGCCGCGTACGCGGCGGCGGCCCGCGTCCCACGGCCGGGCCCCGGCGAACGTCCAATCGGCGAGCGCGAGGAAGAGGGGGAAAAGCAGGACGTGCTCCTTGGCCAGGCTCCCCAGCAGGTACGCGGCCGCGCCGGCCGCCAGGCGGCGACCGTCCGTTTTCGCCGGCGCGCCCAGCAGCAGCCAGGCGCCGAGCACCGCGGCGGCGCCGAGCAGCTCCGAGCGGCTGGTGAGGTAGGCGGTCGTCTCGACGTGTACGGGCAAAACGGCCCACAACGCCGCGCCCGCCAGCGCGCCCGCGCCGCCGACGCGGCGGCGCAGCGCCTCATGGAGCAGCAGCGCGACGCCGAGATGGAGCAGGAGGTTCACGGCGCGCAGGGGGAACTGCGCGAAACCCGTGGTCGCGGTCTGCGCGAGAAACGACAAGCTCAGCACCGGGCGCCATTGGTGGATGGGGGCGTCCTCGCCCATCACGGCCTGGACGTAGCCGCCCAGCAGCAGCGGGCGCAGCGCGCCGGCGCGCAGCACGGGATTCTCGAGGATGAGCCAGCGGTCGTCGCGCACCCAGGCCTGCGAGGAGAGCGTCGCGCCCCAGGCGGCGAGCGCCGCGACGGCGAGCAAGACCCAGGCGAGGCGGCGGGAGGGCTCAGCGGAGCTCATAAATCCTCGCGTTTTCGTCCGGGAAGGAGACGGCGAGGCGGAAGTAACGCTCGTCCTCGAGCGCGCGCGCCGTGGCGTCGAGCGCGCGCGCCGTCGGCGCCGTGCCCGCGGCGGAGAAGCCCAGGTCGAGGCCGTCCTGGCGCAGGATGAAACGCGCGCGCGGCGGTTGCCGCTCCGCGGCGAGCGCGGCCGCGTCCGTCTCCGCCGGCCAGGGCACGGCGGGCCGAGCGCTCCACCAGCCGTCGCGCAGCGGCGCGGCGCTGGCCAGCACCCACGGGCCCGGGACGGCCGCGAGCCAGGCGTAGGCGCGCGCGAGCTCCGGCTGCGCCCAGGGGCCGGGCCGTCCCAGCCGCGGCGCGACCTGGAAGACGAGCTGCGCCGCGAGCAGCGCGCCGAGCGCGGCCGTCGCGCGCCGGCCGAGCGCGTGGGCGGCGGTCCGCCACACCAGCGGGAGCAGGGGAATCAGGTAACGCTCGTAATGCCAGGGCCAGACCAGGTGCATGGCGGCCGCGCCGGCCAGCGCCCACGCGCCGGGGTCGTCGCCACGGCGCAGGAGCCGGCGGCAGCCCCAGGCCGCCGCGGCGGCGAGCGCGGCGCCCAGCAGCACCACGGCCGGGCCGGACGCGAACGCGGGCGGCAGATGGGAGCCGCCAAGCGCGCCGAGCAGCTCGCGCGCGTTGTCGAGCGCGACGGCCGGCAGGCGCGAGAGCCGCCCGCCGTAGGCGGAGGCCAGCTCCGCGCCTTCCTGCACCTCGCCGGAAACCGCGCGGCTCCACAACGACCAGAGCGCGGCGCCGGCGAGCGCGGGGCCGGCGGCGAACGCGAGCTCGCGCGTCTTGCGCCCGCGCGCCCACGCGGCCAGCGCGGGCGCCAGCGAGAGGCCGGCGGGTCGCAGCTGGGACGCCAGCAGCCAGAGCCCGCCGGCGCGCCCGGCGCGCCCGTCCTCGACGGCGGCGAGGAAGGCGAGCGAGGCGAGCAGGTAGGGCGCCTCCGACATCGGCGCGCCGGCCTGCGAGAGCAGTAGCGGGCTCGTGCCGACGAGCAGCGCGCCGAGCAGCGCGGGCGTCGCGTCGAGGCGCCGACGCAGCCACCACCAGGCGGCCCACGGCGCGGCCGCGGCGAGCAGCACGGAGAAGACCTGCGACGGGCCGGGCGAATCGGTGAACGCGGCGAAGGGCAGGAGCAGCAGGGGCCAGCCGGGGTCGCGGAGACGAGCGCGGGGCAGCCCGGCATCGTCAGGTGGCAGTAGCGGCCCGAGGCCAGCGCCTTCGCCGCGACGAGGTAGAGCACCTCGTCCTGCTGGCGGCCGAAGTACTGCGCCGGTGCGAAGGCGAAAACGAGCAGGCTCGCGGCCGCGAGGTATATCACGCGGGGGGAATCAAAAAATGGCGGAAGGGCAGGGATTCGAACCCTGGAGGGCTATTAACCCTACACGATTTCCAGTCGTGCGCCTTCGACCACTCGGCCACCCTTCCAACGGTTGAGATTATAGCCCATTTTCCTTAAGGCGCGCCGAACAACGGCGTCACCCGGTCGCTGGCGTCCACGCAGTAGCGCCACTCGCAGTAGGGCGCGAGCGCGCCGCCCTTCATGCCGCCCCCGGCCGCCGCGACGTCCTTGAGCGTTCCGCCCGTTCCGCCGGCGCCGTCGCCGGACGCCTCCTTCGAGCAGCCGCGGCCCGCGGGTTTGCGCCGGGCGCAGGCGACCGTGCCGGCCGGGCAGGCCGCGCAGCAGCCGCCGCCCTCGCCGTCTCGGCAGGCGCGGAAGAGATAGGCTTGTTTGTCCCAGTCCGTCGCGCCCAGGTAGCGGCAGCGCGCGAGCGCGCCGCCGTCCCAGGGCGGCCCGCAGGGTTTGTCCGGCGTGCGCAGCAGGCCGTCCTCGCCGCGCAGGGGCAGGTAGGTCGCCGTGCCCGTGGATTTGACCAGGTTGTCCATCGCCTGCATGCGGTTGCCGTGCGCGGCGAGCAGGACCAAGGTCCGCGCGGCGTCGGCGCGGGAGACCTCGATCTGGCGCAGGAAACGCACGGACGCGAAGCCCGCCAAGGTGATGATGACCAGCACGGTCGCGACGATCTCGATGAGGGTCGCGCCGCGGCGGCCCATGGCTAGAGGCGCACTTCCATGCCCTCGCGGGCGGCGAACAGCTCGGTGCCCAGGCCGCGCGACGAGACGAGCCGCGCGCAGTCGGCCTCGAAGCCGGCCATCTGCTCGTCGTCGTGCGCGGGGTCGTGGTGGAACATGGCGAGGCGTTTGACCCCGGCCTTGGCCGCCAGGTCGAGCACGTCGTCGAAGGTGGAGTGGCCCCAGCCGCGTTTAAGCTTGTATTCGTCGGCGGTGTATTGCGCCTCGACGACGAGCAGGTCCGAGCCGGCGACGAACTTCGCCACGGCCGCGTCCTCCTTGTCGGCGAAGTCGCCCCCGGCGTTGAGCTTGCCGTAAGGCTCGTGGTCGGAGATGTAGGAGAACACCTTGCCGCCGTGCTCGAAGCGGTAGCCGACGGTGATGCCCGGGTGGTTGAGGTAGTGGTAGGAGGCCTTCACCTCGCCCACCATGACCGGGGCGTTGAGCTCCACGAACGCGGGCTTGGAGCCCATGTCCTTGAGCTGGACCGGGAAATAAGACGGGTGCATCTGCCCGGACATGACCTCCTCGAAGGGTTTGGTCGTGCCGCGCATGCCGTACACCGTGAACTTGCTCGTCGGGACGTACAGCGGGACGAAGAACGGGAAGCCCTGGATGTGGTCCCAATGCGTGTGGCCGATGAAGAGGTGGCCGGTCAGGGGTTTGCCCGCGGCCTCCTTGAGCAGGGAGTTGCCCAGCTCGCGGATGCCCGTGCCCGCGTCCACGATGATGGTCTGCCCGGCGACGCGCAGCTCGACGCACGGCGTGTTGCCGCCGTAACGCGCGGTGCGCGGCCCGGGCGTGGCGATGGAGCCGCGCACGCCCCAGAAGCGGACGATCACGCGGGGCCGCCGAGCATCTCGTCCACGCGGCGGTTGAATTCGGCGACCTGGAAAGGTTTGACGATGTAGCCGTCGGCCCCGGTGTCGTCCACGGCGGTGCGCACGTCGTGCTGGTAGGATTTCGAGGAGGAGATGAGGATCTTGACCGTCTTGAGGTCCGGGTCGGCGCGCACGCGCTGGCAC
The DNA here is from genome assembly GCA_965283875.1 of uncultured Elusimicrobia bacterium. GTDB lineage: Bacteria > Elusimicrobiota > Elusimicrobia > UBA1565 > UBA9628 > GWA2-66-18. The sequence goes on from CBDIQC010000001.1 coordinate 2,705,533, forward strand.
ACCTCGAAGCCGTGCATGCGCGGCATGAGCAGGTCGAGCACGACCAGGTCGGGCACGCGCCGCTTGATCTCGTCGAGGCCGGCGGCGCCGTCGGCGGCGACGGTGACGTCGTAGCGGGTCTTGAGGAGCATGGCCATCAGCTCGCGCATGTCGTCATCGTCGTCCACCACGACCACTTTCCGCACGGCTCAGTTTAACCGCGTCATCGCGCGCCGTCAAGGCATTTTGTATGTTGGGGGTGATGACGAGCATCGAGGACTGGATTTCGCGCTCCTGGGAGCGGTTCAAGCGCCGGTGGTGGGTGCTGCTCGCCGCCAGCGGCATCGCGGGCGCCGCGGCTCTGGCGGGCGGCTTCCTCCCGGCTTTGGCGGGCCTGCTGCTGCGGGGCCAAGGCTCGGTCTGGCTCGTCGGGGGCGTCGCCGGCGTCGTATCGCTGCTGGCCCTGCTATGGCTGTCCACGTGGGCGCAGGCCGCGGCGCTGGAGGCGGCCGGCAGCGAAGCCGACATCAACGGCTGCCTGAAGGCCGGGTGGGCCAAGACGGCCCCGTTCGCGTGGAGCCTGAGCCTGGTGATGCTCGCGACGGGCGGCGCCTTCTTCCTATTCTTCATCCCGGGCCTGTGGCTGTCGCCGCTGCTGTTTTTCGCGCCGTTCATCACCGTCTCCGAGGGCATCGGCGGCGTGGCCGCGCTCGAGGCGTCGTGGCGGCGCGTGTCGGGACGGTGGTGGGCGGTGACCGGCCGGCTGGCCGTCGCGGCGCTCGCGCCGGTCGCCATCGGCCTGGTCCCGGTCGTCGGCTGGCTGCTGGGCTTCGTCGCGGGCCCGCTCTCACTGATCATGCTCAGCGAGCTGTCCGAGGAGCTGCGCCGCACGGATCCGGGCGAGGCAGCGCCCGCGCCGCGGCTGGGCCTGGCCACGGCGGCGCTCGGCGTCGTTTTCCTCGTCGGCACGGCGTTCACGGTGAAGGCCGCGCTGCTGGCCGCCGCTTCCCTCAAGGACCTAATCCGGTCCCAGGCCTTTTGACGCCGCTTCCCGCGCGCTTCGGCCGTCCCGGCGGCAGGGAGCCTCATGCTAAGATGGGCCTGATGAGGACGCTCGCGCTGCTCTTGGCGTGCGCCGTTCCCGCCGCCGGCGCCGCCCACAACTGGGAGGCGCGGGTGCAGTCCGTCCTGCCGGCCGGCTGGGAGCTGCCCGAAGGCATCCAGCCCGTCATCGGCCAGCCCGTGCACCGCCTCGCGCCGGCGCGCCTGCTCAACGCCGACACCGATACCGTCGCGTTGGGGCCCGTGTTGGAGCGCCACCTCGCGCGCACGTCCAGCTTCGCTTCGGCGGGCGGGCGCACCCAGGTGTCGGGCACGCTCGACCTGGCCGGCGACGGCTTTCTCGCGGTGACCCCGCCCGGCGGCGCGGCGCGGTTCTACAAGATCCAACGCGGCATGTCCGGCTCCTGGCGGCACGGCGGCAAGACCTATTCGGTCTCCTTGTCCGTGAGCATCTTCCGCCCGCGCCTCAACAACTACATCGTCATCCGCGACGACTCCGGCGCCACCGTCTGGGAGCTGCAGATCCGGGAGCTGTTCCGCCGGACCTACGCCGCGGGCGAGCCGGTCGTGCTCGCGGGACGCGCCTACCGGCTGTTCTACTCGCGCCTGCCCGACGGCTCGGGGCGGGAAGGCCTGTGCTTCATCTATGAGGATACGAGCACCGGGACGCGCGAGTACCGGTTCTACCTCATCCCCGTCGAGCAGGTCCTGGGCGCGGCTCCTACCTCTTATAGGATGTTCGGCGGGGACCAGGTTTTCCTCCGGGTCAGCCCCGACCGTTCCACCCTCCACATCGGCCGCTGATTGGACGGGGGGCGGGGGGTTTTCGTAGAATCTCCGCGCCCATGACCCTTTGGATCGTCCTTGCCGCGGGCTCGCTCGCGGTCTTGTTCGGCGCGGTGATGCTCCTGCACCGCTCCCTTTACGTGAGCGCGATGTGCCTGCTGGCGGTCCTCCTCCAGACCGGCATCATCTTCGCCGCGTGCGGCGCCCCGTTGCTGGGCCTGCTCCAGGTCATGATCTACGCGGGCGCGGTCATGGTCCTGGTCGTCGTGACCGTGATGGCCGCCGGCGCGCAATCGGGGCCGCGTTTCGCCGATTTCTCCATCCCGCGGCCCGTTGCCTGGCTGGGCCTGGGGCTGGCGTTGGCAGAGGGCGTCTGCCTGCTGCTCGGCGCGGGCGCCGGGCCCGCGGCCGCGGCGTCGATTCCTCCCGCGGCTTTGCAGCTGGGCCTGGGCGCCGCTCTTTTCAAGCCCTACGCGGTGGCCACCGAGGCCGCGACCTTGCTCATGTTCCTGGCCTCGCTCGCGCTGGTCCCCGAGGAGAAGGCATGACGCTCTCCCTCGGCGTCGTCGTGTGGGCCGTCACCGGAGCCCTTTTCGCGCTGGGCCTGGCAGCCTGCGTGCTGCGCCGCCAGCTCCTGGCGATGCTGCTCGGCCTCGAGCTGATGATCGCCGCCGCCAACGTGGCGCTCGTAGCCCACGCCGGCCAGTTCTCCGACGTGCAGGCGCTCGCCGCGGTGGCCGTCATTCTCGCCGTCGTCGCGGCCGAGGCCGTGGTGGGGCTCTCGCTCATCTTGCGCCTGCACCGCCTGGGCGGCGGGCTCGACGGCGGCGCCCTCTCGGAGCTGCGCGGATGATTCCTCCCGAGATCGCCTTGCCGGTCAAGCTCATCTTCGGCGCGCCGGTGGCCGCCATCCTGTTCGGCTTCTTCGTGATGCGCCGCGCCAAGCCCGAGTGGACGCATTGGCCCATCCTCGCCTCCTGCGCGGCGGTGTGCGCCTCGGCCGCGTGGCTCGCCGCCTACGTGCACGCCGGCTTCGGCTTCGACCAGCCGCTGTGGACGTGGGCCATCATCGGCGACTGGGGCGTGGCGTTCGGCGTGCGCCTCGACGGCCCCTCGGCCTCGGTGCTCGCGATGGTCGCCTTCGTGGGCTCGCTCATCCACGTGTACGCCGCCGGGTACATGAAGGGCGACCCGGGCTTCAACCGCTTCTTCCTCGTCTTCCACCTCTTCTTCCTCGCGATGATCGGACTGCTGCTGGCCAACGACTACGTCCAGCTCTACCTGTTCTGGGAGCTCGTGGGCGTGGCCTCCTACCTGCTCGTCGGGTTCTGGTGGCACAAGGAGTCGGCGCGCAAGGCGGCGCTGAAGGCCTTCATGACCAACCGCGTGGGCGACCTGGGCTTCCTGGTCTCGGTCATCCTCATCCTGCTGGTCTTCAAGACCTCGCGCCTCCAGCTCGTGTACATGACGGTCGCGGGCAAGCAGCCGGAGCTCGTGGCCCTCATCGCCTTCGGGCTGTTCTGGGCGGCGTGCGCCAAGTCCGCCCAGTGGCCGCTTTATTGGTGGCTGCCCGACGCCATGGAAGGCCCGACGCCGACGTCGGCGCTCATGCACGCCGCCACCATGGTGACGGCCGGCGTGTTCCTGCTCGTGCGCTCCTGGCCGCTGATCGACGCGGTCCCGGGCATGGGCGAGGCCATTGCCTGGATCGGCGCGGGCACCGCGCTCGGCGCGGCCGTGCTCGCGGGCACCAAACGCGACCTCAAGCAGATCCTGGCCTACTCGACGGTCAGCCACCTCGGCTTGATGATGCTCGCGCTCGGCCTGGGCCAGATCGGCATCGCCGTGTTCCACCTCATCGTGCACGGCTTCTTCAAGGCGGTGCTGTTCCTGTGCGCGGGCAACGTGGCGCACGCCCTGCACCAGTCCACGGCGAACATCGACCAGGTCGGAGGCTTCCGCCGCGCGATGCCGCTGACCTACGCCTGCTTCGTCGTCGCCGCGTTGTCCCTCTCGGGCGTGTTCCCGTTCGCCGGTTTCTTCAGCAAGGACGCCATCCTCGACGCGGCCTGGCACCACGGCGGGGCGCTGGCCTGGATCGGCATGGCCATCAGCGCCGGCTCCGCGTTCTACATCTTCCGCATGTTGTTCCTCACCTTCCACGGCGAACGCGCCGAGCAGACCGGCGCTTCGGCCCACCCGCACGAGGCCGAGGCGATCATGAGCGTGCCCGTGGTGTTCCTCGCGGCGGGCGCGGCCGTCGTGGGCTGGTTCGGGCCGATGGTGGTCAAGACGTTGTCCTCGGGCTGGACCTTGGTGCCCCAGGGCGTGCCGGTGATGCCCGGCGAGATCGCGCTGCCGCACGTCAACTACACGGTCGCCGCGCTCGGCACGGCCTTCGCGGCGCTGGGCGCCGGCGCGGCGTGGTGGCTGACCATGAAGGACGCGGGCTGGGACTGGCGCTGGCGCCGCGAGGCCCCGTGGGCCGATCGCCTGTACGCCTCTGATTTCGGCTGGAAGACGCTGTGCGACGGCTTCGTGCGGGGCGTCTCCCGCTCGGGCGACTTCATCGGCACGACGCTCGATAAACGCTGGTGGGACGGACTGTTGGAAGGCACGACGGCGGCGGCTAAGACGGCCGGCAACGTCATCGAACGCGCGGCCTTGGGCCGCGTGAACGACTATCTCTGGTGGATGCTGGCGGGCACGGCCATCCTGCTCGGGCGGTCCCTGCGATGACGCCGCTCACCTTGCTGTGGGTCTTGCCGGCGGTGGGCGCCGTCGCCTGCGGCGTCGCCGGTTTGGCCGGGCGCCGCGCCTCGCGCGGCACGGCGCTGCTGTTCGCGGCGGCGCATCTGACGGCGACCGTGCTCGTGTTCCGCGCGCTCGCGTCCACGGGCGGCGTCGGCTTCTACGCCGAGTCGGGCCCGACCTGGGCCTACGGCATCTCCTATTCGCTCGCGGCCGACGGGCTCTCGGCGTCTCTCATCGCGCTCACGGCGTTTCTCACCTTCATCTGCGTCATCGCTTCCTGGGAGCTCGAGGTCGGCGCCGGCTACTGGGCCGCCTTCCTCGCGTTGTCCTCGGCGTTGTGCGGCGTGTTCCTCGCGCGTGACCTGTTCTTCTTCTACGTGTTCTGGGAGGCCACCCTCATCCCGATGTTCTTCATCATCGGCATCTGGGGCTCGGAGAACCGGCGCAAGGCGGCCGTGAAGTTCTTCCTATTCACGTTCGGCGGCTCGGTGTTCATGCTCCTGGCCATCCTCGCGCTGGTCACCGCCAAACACGCGACGACGGGCGTCTGGAGCTGGGACCTCTCCGCGCTGGACGCCGCGAAGGCGGCCTTCCCGGCCTGGGCGTTCTGGGGCCTCGTCGCCGGCTTCGCGGTGAAGATCCCGCTCGCGCCGCTGCACACCTGGCTGCCCGACGCGCACACCGAGGCGCCGGCCGCGGGCTCGGTGATGCTCGCCGGCGTCATGCTCAAGATGGGCGTCTATGGCCTGCTGCGCGTCGCCATCCCGCTGTTCCCCGAGCTCTCCTGGCAGGCCCTGCCGCTGATCGGCGGCCTGGCCGCGTTCAGCACGGTGTACGGCGCGTTGTGCGCGATGGCCCAGGGAGACCTCAAACGCCTCATCGCCTATTCCTCGGTGGCGCATCTCGGCTTCTGCGTGCTCGGCGCGTTCTCGCGCTCGCCGCAGGGCCTGACCGGGGCGAGCCTGCAGATGCTCAACCACGGCCTGACCACCGGCGCGTTGTTCCTGCTGGTCGGGTTTCTCTACGAGCGCACGCACAAACGCGGCCTGGCCGACTTCGGGGGCCTGGCGGCGCGCGCGCCGTGGTTCACCTTCTTCTTCGGCTTCGCGACGCTCGCCTCCATCGGCCTGCCCGGCCTCAACGGCTTCGTCGGCGAGTTCCTGTGCCTGTTCGGCGCCGCCACCGCCTTGCCCGTGCTCGCCATCGGCGGCGCCATCGGCGTGACGCTCGCCCCGGCCTACGCCTTGCCCGCCTTCCAGGCCGTGTTCTGGAGCCCGGAGGGCCCCGGCTCCAAGAGCGCCGAGGTCGGCGACCTGAGCGCGCGCGAGAAAACCGTGCTCTGGCTGCTCTGCCTCCTGATGCTGTGGATCGGCCTGCGCCCCACGCCGTGGCTGGCGGTCCTCGAGCCGTCGCTGAGAGGGCTCGCGCGATGAACGCGCTTTATCCGTCGGCGGCGCTGGCGGCCGGCGTCATCGGAAGCCTCGGCCTGGGCTTCCTGACGAGGCGCTCCCCGGTCCTGCTGCGCGGCACGGCCGTGTTGTCGTTGGGCGCGGCGCTGCTCCTGCTGGGCCGCGTGGCGCCGGGCGCGGCCCTGCCGCCGCTCATCGAGGCCGACGCCGTCTCGCTGGCCTGGCAGTTCGTCATCCTGCTCGGCGCGCTGCCGATGGCGCTGTGGCTGGATTCCGACGACGCGCGCGCGGCGCTGTACCTCGGCTCGACCTTGGGCATGCTCCTGCTCGCTTCCGCCTCGAACCTGCTCCTGCTGTTCGTGGGCCTGGAGTTCATGTCCTTGCCGGCCTACCTCCTGGTCGCGCGCTCGCGCGGGCCGGAGGGCCGCCGCTTGGAGGCGGCGATGAAGTATTTCTTCGCCGGCGGCGTCGGCGGCGCGTTGTTCCTGCTGGGCATGGCCCTGTGGTACTCGCAGACGCGCAGCTTCGCGCCGAGCGACGCGCTCGTCACCGGCGTCAGCCAGGCCGGCCTGGCGCTGATGGCGGCCTCCGCGCTGTTTAAAATCGGCGCTGTGCCGCTGCACTTCTGGCTGCCCGACGCCTACGAGGCCGCCGACCCCGAGGTCGCCGGCTTCTTCTCGACGGCCATGAAGGCCGCCGCGGTGCTGCTGCTCATGCGGCTGTGCCAATACGCGCCGGGCGCGAACTTCACGCAGTGGCTGCCCGCCGCCGGCGCGCTCACGGCCGTGGTCGGCGCGGTGATGGCCCTGCGCCAGGAGCGCCTGGCGCGCCTGCTCGCCTACTCCTCGGTCTCGCACGCGGGCCTGCTCATCCTCGGCGTCGGCGCCTGGGCGACGCGCGGCCAGGCGGCCGACGGCGTCTCGACCTTGCTGTTCTACCTCGCGGCCTACGCCTTCATGAGCAACGGCGCCTTCGCCTTCCTGCGGGCCTCGGGCGCGAGCACGCGCGCCGACCTGGCGGGCTTCGCGCGGCGCTCGCCCGCGCTCGCGGCGGCCTTCGCGGCCCTGCTCTTCTCCCTGGCCGGCATCCCGCCGACCGGCGGCTTCTTCGCCAAGCTCCTCGTGTTCTGGCAGGCCGTGCAGGCCGGCGTCCTGGGCCCGGCCGCCGCGGCCGCGGTCGCCAGCTTCATCTCGCTGGGCTTCTACCTCGGGCTCGTGCGCGCGATGTATTTCGACGAGCCCGTCGGCGACGGGCCGCGGCCCGGCCCCGGCGCCGGGCTCGTGACGGCGCTGGCCGCGGGCGCGGTGCTGCTCGGCCTGGCGCCCTGGGCGCTCTCCGGGGGCCTGCGATGACCGTCCCGTTTTTCGCCTTGCTGGTCAACGCGCTGGCCGTGCTGGCTTTGGTCGGCCTATTCGCCAACTCGGGCAAGCTGCTCGGGCCGCGGTCGCGTCGTGAAGGCGACGCGGACATGCCCTACGAGACGGGCCTGCCGCCGCTTGCGCCCGCCAACGAGCGCATGACCGTGCTCTACTGGCGCTTCGCCGTGCTCTTCGTCGTCTTCGACGTGGATCTGGCGTTCCTGCTGCCGTGGGCGCTGAGCAAGCCCGCGCTCGACGCCTACACGATGGCCGCCATCACCGGCTTCACCGCGCTGCTGCTGCTCATGCTCGGCTACTTCTGGCGCAAGGGGATCCTCGAATGCAAATAGAAGAAGCCGCGCCCGCCGGCACCATGACCACCCAGCTCGACGCGGCGCTGGGCTGGGCGCGCAAATACTCCATCTTCCAGTACCCGTTCGTCACCGCCTGCTGCGGCATGGAGTTCATGTCCACCGCGGCGAGCCACTACGACATGGACCGCTTCGGCGCGGGTTTCCCGCGGTTCTCGCCGCGCCAGGCCGACGTGCTCATGGTCGTGGGCACCATCTCGCACAAGATGGCGCCGGTCCTGCGCCGCATCTACGACCAGATGCCGCGCCCCAAGTGGGTTGTGGCCTTCGGCGTGTGCACGTGCACGGGCGGCTTCTACAACAATTATTCGACGGTGCAGGGCATCGATACCATCATCCCGGTGGATCTCTACATCCCGGGCTGCCCGCCCCGCCCGGAGACCGTCATCCAGGGGCTGACCTTGCTCCAGGAAAAAATCGCGAAGGAAAGGGGGCATGTCCGTGAGCTCTGACGCCATCCGCGGCGAGCGCCGCGACGTGCCCGCCGCCGCCAACCTCGAGGAGCTGCGCAAGCTGCGCGCCGAGGGCTACAACGCCCTCGTGGACCTGACCTGTGTGGACTACCACGGCCAGGGCCGCGCCGAACGATTCGACGTGATTTACCGCCTCATGAAGCTGGACCCGTCCACCGGGCTCGACGCGGGCCGCGTCGAGGTCCACTGCGCCGTCGGCGAGGGCGCGGTGCTGCGCTCCGTCGCGCCCCTGTGGCCCGTGGCCGACTGGCTCGAGCGCGAGGTCTGGGACATGTTCGGCGTGCGTTTCGCCGACCGCCCGGGCATCAAACGCCTCCTGATGTACGAGGAGTTCTCCGGCCACGCCCTGCGCAAGGATTACCCGATCGCCAAGCGCCAGCCCCTCATCGGTCCGAAGGACGGCGCGAAGGCCGACGCGCCGTCGTTCAACATCCTGAAGCCCACCTTGAGCGGCGAATGACCCAGAAGACCTTCCTCCTCAACATGGGCCCGCAGCACCCCGCGATGCACGGGGTGGTGCGCCTCGTCCTGGAGCTGGAGGGCGAGAAAATCGTCAACGCCGACTGCGAGATCGGCTACCTGCACCGCGCCTTCGAGAAACACGCCGAAACCGAGACCTGGAACAACGTGGTGCCGTGGACCGACCGCTTGAACTACGTGTCCCCGCTCATCAACAACGTCGGCTACGCGCTGGCCGCCGAGAAGCTGGCCGGCCTCGACGTGCCCGAGCGCGGACAATACATCCGCGTCATCGCCTGCGAGATCTCGCGCGTGACCGACCACCTGACCTGCGTCGGCGCGTCCGCGATGGAGCTCGGCGCCTTCACCGTGTTCCTGTACATGATCAAGGCGCGCGAGTACCTCTACCAGCTCGTGGACCAGCTCACCGGCGCGCGCATCACCACGGCCTTCACCCGCGTGGGCGGCGTCAAAGGCGATCTGCCCGCCGACTTCGCCGCGCGTTTCGCCGAGGCCGCCGTGAAGATCCGCGAGGCCGTGGCCGAAAGCGACAAGCTCCTGGCCCGCAACCGCATCTTCATGGACCGCATGGAAGGCACCGGCGTCGTGAGCAAGGACCTGGCCGTCGCCTACGGCATGAGCGGCCCGTTCCTGCGCTCCACCGGCGTGCCCTACGACGTGCGCCGCGCCCACCCCTATCTCGTGTACGACCGGCTGGACTTCGACATCCCCGTCGGCTCCACCGGCGACAACTACGACCGCTACCTGTGCCGCATGGCCGAGATCGAGCAGTCCCTGCGCCTCGTTGAGCAGTGCCTGGAGAAGCTGCCCGCCGGCAAACATTCCCTCGAGCCGAAGGAGATGAAACACGCCTTCGAATACCAGGACGCGGGAAAACACGGCGACGTCGCCTTGCTGCGCAAATACGCGGCCAAGGTGGACCAGACCCTCGACGGCATGGGCCCCGACGCGATGGCGTCCGTGCGCGCGGCCGCGCCGGGCGTCACCTTGCCGCCCAAGGAGCGCACCTACGGCTCCATCGAAGGCCTGATGAACCACTTCGAGCTCGTGATGTGGTCCTGGGGCATCAAGATCCCCGCCGGCGAGACCTACACGGCGGTGGAGGGGGGCAACGGCGAACTCGGCTTCCACGTCGTCTCGGATGGGGTCAAGGACGGGCCGTGGAGGGTCCGTTGCAGACCGCCGTGCCTGTTCATCATGGCCGCGCTGCCCGAGATCCTGAAAGGCTCGATGATCGCCGACATCATCCCGACCTTCGGATCGGTCAACATGATCGCGGGAGAGCTGGACCGATGATCTTCACGCCCGAGCAGGAGAAGGTCCTGGTCGCCTGGACCAAGAAATACCCCTACACGAACATGGGCCTCGTCGAGGCGCTGCGCTCGGTGCAGGACTGGCATCGCAAGATCGAGCCCGCGGCCGCGTCGCGAGTGGCCGAGATCTTCGAGCTCCCGTTCAGCCACGTCTGGGGCGTCGCCACCTTTTTCCCGACCTTCACGCAGTGGAAGACCGGCCGAAAACGCATCGGCCTGTGCCACGGCCTGTCGTGCTGGATGTCCGGCTCCGACAAGGCCGAAAAGTGCCTCGAGAAGACCCTCGGCGTGCCGGAGAAGACGGCGACGGCCGACGGCGAATATTCCTGGGAGACGATGGAATGCCTGGGCGCCTGCGAGCAGGGCCCGGCGCTCCAGGTCAACGACCGCCTCCAGGGCGCCGGCACCGACGCGCTCATCGCCAAAGTCTGCGGGGGTTCGAAATGAGCAACCCGCGCCATTCCCGAGATGGTTTTGAGAAACTGTCTAATAAACTAGACAGTTTATTTAGGGGTGCCATGATTTCTGCCGCGTTGAACTCGGAGCCGCCGCGATGACCCTGATTCTGACGAAGCACTTCGGCGAAGCCAAGCTCCACGAGCTGGAGACCTACAAACGCCTCGGCGGCTACGCGGCCTACGAGAAGGCGCTGGCGATGGCGCCCGCCGACGTCACGGCCGAAGTCAAGAAGTCGAACCTGCGCGGCCTGGGCGGCGCGGGTTTCCCCACCGGCATGAAGTGGGAGACGGTGCCGCCCGCGGACAAGGTCCCGGGCCCGCGCTACTTCGTCGTCAACGCCGACGAGTCGGAGCCCGGTTGTTATAAGGACCGCGTGCTGCTCACGCGCAACCCGCACCAGCTCATCGAAGGCGTGCTCATCGGCTCGCACGCCATCGGCTGCACGGACGCCTTCATCTTCATCCGCGGCGAGTACCAGAACCAGTACGACATCGTCGAGAAGGCCCTGCAGGAGGCCGAAGCCGCGGGCTACTTCAAGAAGACGAAGATTTCGCTGATGCGCGGCGCCGGCGCCTACATCTCGGGCCTTGATACCGCGCTCCTGGAAACCATGGAAGGCAAAAAGGCCTGGCCGCGCCAGCCCCCGCCCTTCCCGACCGTCGCCGGCCTGATGGCCAAGCCCACGGTCGTCAACAACGTCGAGACGGTCTCGATGCTGGCCTTCATCATCCGCGAGGGCGGCGAGGCCTTCGCCAAGATCGGCTCGGCTAAAAACGGCGGCACCGTCTTGTTCTCCGTCTCCGGGCACGTGGAAAAACCCGGCGTCTATGAAGTCCCCATGGGCTCGAAGCTGCGCGACGTGCTCGCGTTGGCCGGCGGGGTCAAAGGCGGCAAGAAGCTCAAGGCCGTGATTCCGGGCGGCACGTCCATGCCGCCGCTGCTCGAGAAGGACCTCGACATCATGCTGGACTTCGACGCCATCCGCGCGGCCGGGACCTTCCTGGGCGCGGGCGGGATGATCGTGCTCGACGAAAGCGTGGACGCCGCCGACGTGGTGTTCAACGTCGAGCGGTTCCTCGCGCACGAGTCCTGCGGCCAGTGCACGCCCTGCCGCGAAGGCTCGTTCTGGACCGAGCGCATCATGCACCGGCTGCTGCACGGCGAAGGCGTGCCCGAGGACCTGACCAACCTCAAACGCGTCGGCGAGAACATCACCGGCAAGGTCATCTGCGCGCTGGGCGACACGGTCGGCCTCGTCACCCGCGCCTGGATGGGGAAGTTCCCCGAGGATTTCGAGAAGAAGGTAAACAAACGTGGCTAAGTTCCTCCTGAACGGGAAAGAAGTCGAGGCCCCGGCCGGCCAGCTCGTCATCGAGGCCGCCAAGACGGCGGGCGTGGAGATTCCGCATTACTGCTACCACCCGGCCCTGGGCAACCCCGGCAACTGCCGCCTGTGCGTCGTCGAGGTGGCGGGCGCGCCCAAACCCATGGTGTCCTGCCGCCTGCCCGTCAAGGACGGGCTCGACGTGAAGACCGATTCCGAGCTCGCCAAACGCGCCCAGCAGTCCTCGCTGGAGCTGCACCTCGTCAACCACCCGCTCGACTGCCCCGTCTGCGACCAGTCCGGAGAATGCGGCCTCCAGGACTACTACATGAAGATCGGCGGCTATGAAAGCTCGGTGCGCGAGGACAAGCAGCACAAGGATAAACGCATCACCGCCGGGCCCCACGTCATGCTGGACCAGGAGCGCTGCATCCTGTGCACGCGCTGCACCCGCTTCGTGGACAACGTCACCAAGACCCACGAGCTGGGCATCTTCCGCCGCGGCCACGAGGAGCGCATCGAGCTGACGCCCGGCAAAACCCTCGATAACGCATACTCAGGAAACGTCGTGGACATCTGCCCCGTCGGCGCGCTCACCGACCGCGACTTCCGCTACCAGGTCCGCGTCTGGTACCTCGATAAGACCGACTCCATCTGCCCCGGCTGCTCGCGCGGCTGCAACATCTCGGTGCACACCAGCACCAAGCGCCCCTGGCACAACGACGGCAAACGCGTCGCGCGCCTCAAGCCCCGCTACAACCCGGACGTCAACGGCCATTGGATGTGCGACGACGGCCGCTATTCCTACAAGAACCTCGACGAGGGACGCCTGGGCAAGGTCGTGCGGCTCAAGGGCGGTAAAACCGAACTCGATTGGGCCGCCGCGGCCGCGGAAATCATGCCCCTTCTCGGCGAGGGCCTCGCGGTCGTCGCCTCGGGCATGCTCTCCAACGAGGACTGGAAAGCCTTCAAGACCCTTTTCGTGGACTCGCTGAAGTGCGACAAGCTTTATTTCTCGGCCGAGCCCGACCAGATCGGTGAAGAGGACGCGCTGCTGCGCCGCCGCGAGAAGGTGCCCAACCTCGCCGGCGCGGGCGGGTTGAAGAGCCGGTCTTTCGACGAGCTGTCCAAGGACCTCGAAGCGGGCAAGGTTAAGACCTTGTTCGTCATCGAGCGCGATCTCGCGAAGGTCTGGGGGGAGGAGCGCGCGAAGGCCTTGCTCGCCAAAGCCGGCACGACCATTCTCCAGAGCCCGTTTAAGACGACGCTCGGCGACCTGTACCACTACCGCCTGCCCACCACCGCCTACGTGGAGGAGGACGGCCACTTCACCAATTTCGAGGGGAAGGTCCAGCCCTACCGGAAGGCGCTCGAGGCCATCGGCTCGGCGCGCCCGGACTGGTCGGTCTTCCAGCTGCTGATGGCGGAGGCCTTCGTATGATGGGCCTGCCGCTGGACGTGGCGCTCTGGACCGTCGTCAAGGTGGCCTTCGCCATCGGCTTCGGCCTCAACATCGCCGGCTTCCTGGGCTGGGTGGAACGCAAACAAAGCGCGGTCATGCAGGACCGCATCGGCGCCAACCGCGCGTCCATCCTGGGCTTCACCGTGCTGGGCCTGTTCCACCCCATCGCCGACGCCCTCAAGATGCTCACCAAGGAAGATTTCCGCCCGAAAGGCGCCATTCCCATCCTCCATGGGCTCGCGCCGGCCATCGCCCTGGGCGCCGGCACCTTGTGCCTGGCGGCCTTCCCTTACGGCGGCGTCGTCACGGTCGCGGGCCGCGCGTGGAGCCTGCAGCCCATCGAATCGTCCATGGGCATCCCTTTCGTGCTCGCCGTGCTCGCCTTGGGCGTGCACGGCATCGCCATGGCCGGTTTCGCCTCGGGCTCCAACTACGGCCTGCTCGGCGGCCTGCGCGGCGCCGCGCAGATGATCGCCTACGAGGTGTGTTTCGCCTCGGCCCTGGGCGGCGTGCTTTTCCTCTACGGCACGCTCGACCTGCAGGAGGCCGTGCTCTGGCAGACGCGCCACCTGTGGGGCATCGTGTACCAGCCGCTGGCCTTCATCCTCTTCCTCACCGCCGGCGCGGCCATCACCAAACGTTCGCCTTTCGACCTGCCCGAGGGCGAGTCCGAGATCGTCGGCTACCACGTGGAGTATTCGGGCATGAAGTTCGGCATGTTCCTGATGACCGACTTCTTCGAGTCCATCGTGGTCTGCGCGCTCGTCACCACCTTGTTCCTCGGCGGCTGGGCCATTCCCGGGCTGGACCTGCAGGGCATGGGCGCGCTCGGCGGCGCGCTGATGGTCGCGAGCTTCACGACCAAGGTGATGCTCCTGCTGTTCCTGCTCATGCAGATCCGATGGACCTTGCCGCGTTTCCGCTTCGACCAGCTGCTGGACCTCGGCTGGAAGAACCTGCTGCCGCTGTGCCTGGTGAACTTCATCGTGACCGTGTGGGGGGTGTACCTGTGGCAATGACGATCAAGGTCGTCGAGCGCCCCAAACGCACCTTCGCGACGCAGATTTATCTCATCGAGATCTGGCGCGGCCTGGCCATCACTTTCCGGCACCTGTTCGTGAACCTGTTCCGCCATACGATGAAGGCGCTGGGCGTGAAAGGCTACGCGGAGGGCTCGGTCACCATCCAGTACCCCGAGGATCCCGCCGTGCTCGGCAAACGCGCGCGCACGCGCCACCGCCTGCTCAAACGCGACGACGGCGCCCCGCGCTGCACCGCCTGCCTGCTCTGCGAGACCATCTGCCCTGCGAAATGCATCCGTATCACCGCCGAGAACGCTCCCGACGCGATGGTCGAGAAACGCGCCAAGAGCTTCGACATCGACATGGGCATGTGCGTCTATTGCGGCTACTGCGTCGAGGCCTGCCCGGTGGACGCCATCCACATGGACGCCAACGACGTCGAGCTCTCCGCCTACTCGCGCCAGGACATGATCTGGAACATGAAGGAGCTCCTGGGCGACGTCAAGAAGGTCCCTTCGACCCCCGCCCGGGTCGTCTGATGCCCCTGGCGCGGAGCCGTAAATCCGCTATCCTTAGGCCATGCGCGGCAGACGGGGCCAGGCGTCCACGGAATACCTCATGCTCCTGTGCGCCGTGTTGACCGTGTCCGTGATGACCGGGACCTTCCTCTCGCGTTACGGCCAGGACCTGACCGACCAGATGGCCGAGCGCCTGCTCGAGGCGGCTTTACAGCTGGCGGCCCCCTGACCCCATGACCCCGCTTCTCAAACCCGTCGGCGTCGCGGACGTGCTCGACGTCATCCTGGTCGGGACCTTGGTGTACGCCCTGCTGCTGTGGTTTAAGCGCACCAAGGCCGCCTTCGTGGCGCTGGGCCTGCTGCTGCTCGCCGTGGTATATACCGTGGCCTTCCTGTCGGGCATGTACATGACGGTGCGCCTGTTCCAGGGCTTCTTCGCCGTCTTCATCGTGGCCGTCATCGTCATCTTCCAGGAGGAGATCCGCTCCGTCTTCGAGCGCATCGCCGTCTGGTCGCTGACCGGCGGCGTGTTCAAGGCGGCCCCCACGCACCGCCAGGTCGAGATGCTCGTGTCCTCGCTGGGCGACCTGGGCCGCGACCATATCGGCGCGCTCGTGGTACTGCGCGGGCTCGACCCGCTCGACCGGCACCTCGAGGGAGGCTGGGACCTCAACGGCGACCTCTCCGAGGCCCTCATCAAGAGCATCTTCGACTCGCATTCTCTGGGCCACGACGGCGCGCTCATCGTGGATGAGGGCCGCGTCTCGCGCTTCGGCTGCCAGCTGCCGCTGTCCAAGGATTTCTCCAAGATCACCAACCTCGGCACGCGCCACGCCGCGGCGCTGGGGCTCTCCGAGCGCACCGACGCGTTGTGCCTGGTCATCAGCGAGGAGACCGGCCGCATCTCCTTCGCCTTGCGCGGCGAGCTCGTCGCGGTGCGCGACCTCGAGGAGCTGCAGGACGGCATCGAGGTTTATCTCACCAAACACCTGCCCAAGGGCACCGAGGACCGCCTGACGTCCTTCCTCACCGCCAATTCGCGCGAGAAAATCATCGCCGGCATCGTGTCCGTCCTGCTGTGGGTGTTCTTCGTCGGGCTGGGCGGGCCGCGATGAAGCCCGGCTTCCACGCCCGCCGCCTCGTCAAACTTCTGCGCGAGAAGGGCAAGTCCCTGTCGCCGCTGACCATCCTCACGCACGACCACCCCGACCCCGACGCCTTGGCGAGCGCCTGGGCGCTGGCGCACCTGGCGCAGCACCTGGGCAAGATCCGCACGCGCATCGTTTATGGCGGCATGATCGGCCGCGCCGAGAACCGGGTCATGGCCGAGCGCCTGCACGTGCCCGCGCGCCCCCTGCGCAAAGGCGAGTTGGCCGGCATCCCGCACCTGGCCCTCGTGGACACCCAGCCCCCGTTCAAGAACAACCGCTGCCCGCCGCGCCGCATCCCCGACCTCATCGTGGACCATCACCCGCGCCACGCCGACACCCAGGCCGACCTGGCGTTGGTGGATGAGGGCGTGGGCGCGACGACCACCATCCTCGTCGAGGCCCTGCTCGCCGCCGGCCTGCGCGTGCCCAGCCGCCTGGCCACGGGCATCGTCTATGGCATCGGCTCGGAGACGCAGAACCTGGGGCGCGACACCACGCCCCGCGACCTCGCCGCCTACCAGGAGTATTTCCCGAAGGCGAACATGAAGGCGTTGTGGCGCATCTCCTACCCGCAACGCACCGAGGACTTCTTCCGCACGCTGGCGCGCGGCACGCGCAACGCGTTCGTGTGCGGGCGCGTCGTCGGCGCGCACCTGGGCGTCGTGGTGACGCCCGACCGCGTGGCCCAGATGGCCGATATCCTGCTCACGCTCGAAGCCATGCGCTGGTCCATCGTCACCGCGCGGTTCAACGGCAAGCTCCACGTGTCCTTGCGCGCCAACGACGCGGGCGCCGAGGCGGGCCGCCTGCTCAAGCGCCTGCTCGGCGGCGGCAACCGCGGCGGCGGCCACGGCATGATCGCCGGCGGGTCCATCGAGCTGGGCGAGGACGCCTCCGAGCTGGCCTGGCGCGAGGCCGAGGACAAGGTCGTGAAGGATTTCCTCGCGAGCCAGCACGGCAATCCCGCCGATCTCCTCTTCCCGTTCCGCGACGCGTGAGATACGCGTTCCTGCTGCTGCTCCTGGCCGGATGCGCGCCCAAGCCCGTCCTTTATCGCGACGCGGGCTACGACGACCGGGGCGGCAAAGAAGCCGCCGCGGCCGCGGTGAAGGAGTGCCGGGCCATCGCCAAGGCCGAGGTGGGCAAGCTCAATCTCACGCCCGTGGCGAGCCGCTCGGCCTGGGGCGCGGCCACCGGCGCGGCGATGGGCGCGGTGACGGGCCTGATCACCGGCGACCTCGCCACGGCGCCGTCGCCGGCGCGGCCATCGGCGCCGTCGCCGGCGGGGGGCAAGGCGCCTACGAGGCGTCGCGCCCCGACCAGGTGGAGCGCGCCTACACCGACCGCTGCCTCAACGAGCGCGGCTGGTCCGTCGTCGGCTGGCGTTAGGCCCATCAGCCCCGCGTTTTTACCCGTTAGGCCCTAGGGCGCGCCCGGCCTTCCTTCATAGAATCAGGCCGTGCTCCGACGCGCCCTGACGACGGCCCTCGCCGTCGCCCTGACGTTGGCCGCTCCCGGCCCTTCTGCGGCCGCGGCTTTCGCCCGCGTCGCGCGCGGCGTCCCGGCCGGCCGCGCCGTCCCCGTCCTGCCGCTGACGTTGCCGCTGCGGCCGACTACCGGGGCGCCTTCTCTTCTCACGACCACGACGCTGAAGCCGGCGCCGGCCGCCGCCTTGTTGTCGGCGCCCGTCGCGGCCGCCGTCGCCGCGGCGCCGGCCGCCGCGCCGACCGCGTCGCCGTTGGCCGCGCTCGCCGCCGCCGCCGCGCCGGCTCGAAGCGCCAGCGCCTCCGAAGAAGCCGCTGCCGCGGACGCGGCGTCTCGTTTCGACCTGGCCCTGCCGCGCGAAGCGTCGGACGCGGTCCTCGCCGCGCCCGCCGACGGCCCGGCCCCGTCTTTGCCGCCGTCGGACCCCTCGCCCGCCGCCAAGCCCGCCAAAAAGGCCGCCGCGCACGGTGTGGGGCACCATCATCGGACACGGCGTGCTCACCGTCTTCGGCATCGAGCTGCACGTCATCAGCCAGCCCTTTCTCGTGATGGAGACGCTCGGCCAGAGCAAAACCACGATGGGCATCGTGCGCAACGTGCATTCCGGCGCCTACTCGCTGACCAACCTCCTGCCCATCGGCTACCTGGTGGACAAGACCGACTTCCGCGCGTTGTTCATCGGCACGTCGCTGGCGCGCGCGTTGCTCATGGGCGCCATCCCGGCGTTGTGGCTGACCGGCAACCTCACCATCGCGGCCTTGCTGGTCATCGTCGCGCTCAACCCGCTGTTCCAGACGACCATGGTCGTGGCCGAACGCTCCGCCATCATGGCGGCCGTGGGCAAGGACGAGAAGCTCAACAAGGAAGCGACCGCCGCGCTCGGGAAATGGGAGGCGCTGGCGGGCATGTTCATGCCGCTGCTCGCGGGCTGGGCGCTCGGCGCGCTGGTCACGAGCTTCGGCCTGGGCGGCTACGCGCTGGCCTACGGCATCTATTCGGCCATGCTCGTTTTGGCCGTGCCGTTGTACTGGTTCATGGTCCGCGACCCGCGCGACCCCAAGGACCTCGGCGTCGAAGGTTTTCGCCGCTTCGGCGCCGAGACGGTCAAGTTCCTCTTCGCCATCGTCAAGACGGTGCTGCTCCTGCCGTGGACCGCGCTGCGCGGCCTGTGGCGCTTCTTCGCGACGCGCAAAACCGCGCCGGCGTCGGACGAGGGCGCGCCGCGGGGCTGGAAGGAGGCGCTGGCGCGCTGGTGCGACGGCCACGAGTCCACCAAGGGCCTCGGCTACATCCTGCGCAACCGCACTCTCTCCATCCTCATGATGATCGGCGCCATCGAGGCCTTCCTGATGGAAGCCCTGCCCATGGTCGTGCTGCCCAACTACATCGTGGACGTCGTCGGCGCCGCGCCGACGGGCGTGCCCGTCATCGGGACCTTGCTGGCGACGTCGGGCGGCATCCTCGGGCTGATGTTCTCCGCCGAATACATGGGGCGCTTCTTCTCGTCGTGGTACATGGAGGGGGAGCGCGGCGACAAGCTCATCGCCAAGTGGGGCCACGGCCGCTTCTACCGCGCGGCGGCGATGTCGTCGTTGCTCATCTGGCTGATGTGGGTGGTGCCGGTGTTCGCGGCGCCCGGCTCGTTCTGGGTGAGCCTGCTCGCGGTCGTCGGCGTGATGGGCGTGATGCAGTTCTTCCACGCGCCCATCCACATCGTCATGGCCCCGGTCAAACGCGCGGAGATTCCCGACGAGATGCTCGGCCGCGTGGAGAGCTCCTTCGACATGATCGACCTCGCGCTCGCCGCGACCGGCGCGCTGATCGCGGGCCTGATGCTCGACTTCCTCAGCATCACCGCGGCGATGGGCGTCATCGCCGGCGCCGTCTCCCTGACGGCGCTGTTCCAGTGGTTCGCGCCGCGCCTGCTGTTCCCCGACGGCGTGCGCCCCGCGCCCAAAAACCCTAGGCCTTTTTAGCGTCGTGACGCGGGCACATACCTGTTGACAAATATTAGGTTTGCTGATAAAACGTATCACGTTGTGACCCCAACGACTCCCGGAGACGACATGATCGCCAAAGACCTGATGCCGTGGCTGTTCGTGGGCCGAAAGGCCGCGTGGACGCCGTTCGCGAAGGTGCGCTGCGAGGGGGGGAAGTGCACCTGGGTGGACCGCCGCAAGGAGCGCCGCCTGCCGCGCGTGGTCGCGCGCCCCGTCGCCGTCTAAGCGCCGTCGCGTCTTGTCAGCGGCGCGGCGAAATGCCAGGATGGGGGCATGGCACCCTTCCTATTCCTCGCCGTGGTCGTCACCGGACTCATCGTCTTCTCCAAGCGCGCCCAGTGGCATGACGGACGCGCCGCGGACCCCGAAGCCTTGACCCGCCTGCTCGTGCGCATCGGCGGCGGCATGCTCACGTTGGCCGTCGTCGCCGGCGTGCTCGCCGGCTCGGTCGTCATCGTGCCGCCCGGCCACCGCGGCGTCGTCTTCAACCGCGTGTCCGGCATAAAGCAGATGGCCCTCAACGAGGGCCTGAACTTCGTGCTCCCGATACTGGAGCAGGCCATCCTCATGGATGTGCGCGTCCAGAAGGACACCTACGACGCCACCGCGGCCTCCAAGGACATGCAGACCGTGCACACCAAGGTCGCCATGAACTTCCGCCCCGTCCCGGAGATGGTGCCCAAGCTGTACTCCGAGGTCGGCTGGGACTACTCCGACCGCGTCATCGCGCCCGCCGTGCAGGAGGCCGTCAAGGCCACGACCGCGCGTTTCACGGCCGAGGAGCTCATCACCCACCGCGAAGAGGTCAAGAAGATCATCCAGGAGTCCGTCGAGAAATACGTGACCAAGGTGAACATCCGCGTCGAGGAGCTCTACATCACCGACTTCGACTTCTCGCGCCAGTTCGCCGAGGCCATCGAGTCCAAGCAGATCGCCGAGCAGACGGCGCTGAAGGCCAAACGCGACCTCGACCGCATCAAGATCGAGGCCGAGCAGAAGATCGCCTCGGCGCGCGCCGAGGCCGAGTCCCTGCGCATGCAGAAGGACGCCATCACGCCCCAGCTCATCCAGCTGCGCCAGGTCGAGATGCAGCGCATGGCCATCGAGAAGTGGGACGGCCGCATGCCCGTCACCATGATGGGCGCGGCGACGCCCCTGCTCAACCTCAACGCCCTCTCCGGCAAGTAACGCCTTCGTCGCAAAAGAAAAGGCCGGGCTCCTTACGGAGCCCGGCCCTTTCTTTGGTGTTTACGCGGCGACGGGGGAGCCTTTGCGCGCCTTGATCTCGGCGGTGATGGCGGGGAGCAGCTCGTTGTAGTCGCCGGACACCGAGATGTTGGCCATCTGCATCAGCGGGCAGGCGGGGTCGGTGTTGATGGCGACGATGGTGCCGGAGGACGACA
The DNA here is from genome assembly GCA_965283875.1 of uncultured Elusimicrobia bacterium. Lineage (GTDB taxonomy): Bacteria > Elusimicrobiota > Elusimicrobia > UBA1565 > UBA9628 > GWA2-66-18. The sequence continues at coordinate 2,726,342 of CBDIQC010000001.1, forward strand.
TGCCGGCCAGGTGCTGGATCTGGCCGGAAATGGCCACCGCGACGTAGAGCTTCGGGCGCACGGCGCGGCCGGTGAGGCCGACCTGGTGGCGGTAGGGGATCCAGCCCGCGTCCACGGCCGCGCGGGAGGCGCCGACGGCGGCGCCGATGGAGTGGGCCAGCTCGAAGACGTGTTTGAAGCCCTCGGGTCCGCCCAGGCCGCGGCCGCCGGAGACGACCTTCTCGGCGGCGCCGAGGTCGACTTCGTTGCTCGCTTCGGCCGTGAAGGACACGAAGGCGCACTTGGAGGCGCCCGGGTCGAAGGCGACGGCCACGACTTCGCCCTTATTGCCGGCTTCGGCGCGGGGGAAGGACATGGGCGCGAGCGTCAGCACGCCGACCGGCGTCTTGAACTCGACGTCGGCGACGAGGTTGCCCGAGTAATAGGCGCGGCGCACCAGGCCGCCGTCGAGGATCTCGGTGACGTCGGCGGCGAGGCCGGCCTTGAGCAGCACGGCCAGGCGCGCGGCCACGGCTTTGCCGAACACGGTGGCGGGCACGAGCACGCGCGAGGCGTTCTCCTGGGTCGCCACGGAGGCGGCGGCTTTGGCGTGGAGGTCGTCCACGGGCGCGCCGAGGGAGGCGTGCTCGACGGCGAACACCTTGTCCACGCCGCGAGCGGCGAGGTCGGGGTGAACGTCGCCGTCGTGCCGGAGGTCACGACCGCGCATAAGGGCTGCTTGAGCGAGTCGGCCAGCTTGCGGCCGGCGGAGACGAGCTCGTAAACGGCGGGGGAGAACTTGCCGCGCGAAGGGACGGCGACGACCAGGATGGGGTTGGCCATTAGATGAGCTTCCTTTCAATCAGGATGTCCACGAGCTTCTTCGCCTTCTCGGCGGACGACGCGCCGTCCACCTTCACGCCGGCGGGGCGCGCGGGCGGGGTGGAGGCCTTCACGACCTTGGCGCCGGCGCCCGCGGCGCCGACCTGCGCGGCCTGCAGGCCGAGCTCGGCCGCGCCCCACTTGGGGAACACGGCCTTTTTGGCGGCCATCTTGCCCTTGAGCGAAGGCAGGCGCGGCTCGTTGATCTCCTTGATGGTGCCGACGACGGCGGGCAGCGAGAGCTTGAGCGCGTCCACGCCGTCCTCCATCATGCGGTTGACCGTGGCGGAGGCGTCGTCGATGGCCTCGATCTTCTTGACGCCGACGGCCGAGGGCCAGTCCAGCCAGGCCGCGGTCTCGGCGCCGACCATGCCGGAGCCGCCGTCGGAGGTGTTCTTGCCGAAGAGCACGAGCGAGACGGGTTTCTCGGCGTGCAGCTTCGTGATGGCGGCGGAGAGGGCGAGCGAGGTGGCGAAGCTGTCGCCGCCGTCGAACTCGGCGCCGCCGACGTGCACGCCGGCGTCCACGCCGCGGGCCACGGCCTCGCGCAGGACCTCGGCGGCGGCGTCGGGGCCGACCGTCAGGGCGGTCGTCACGGAGCCGGGGACGCGCTCCTTGAGGCGCACGGCCTCCTCGATGGCGAACTCATCGTAGGGGTTGAGCGCCGGGGGGATGCCGGCGACCTTGGGCTGGCCGGTGGCCGCGTCGACGGGGACGTTGACGTTGGAAGGGGTGCTTTTCACGCACACGACGATATGGAGTGCCATGTTTTTGATATTAGCAAAAATGCCATCATCGGCTCATGGCCGACCGTCGAGAATTCAAGCTGCCCACGCGCTTCGGCAAGCGCCGGCCCGGCACGCCTCCGGGCGTCAAACCCGAGGACCTGAAGGCCGCCCCCGCGCCCGTCACGCCGGCCGTCGTCAAGGTCACGGTCATCGATTATTCTCCGGAGAAGGTGGAGATGCAGGGCGTGCTCGACCTCGACGCGTTCATCGCGAGCCACCGCGCCGAAGGCACGAAGGTGCGGTGGATCGACGTCGCCGGGCTCAGCGACCCCAAGGCCATCGGCGCGCTCGCGCATAAGTACCAGCTCCATCCCCTGGCCGTCGAGGACCTGCTCAACACCGCCACGCGCCCCAAGGTGGACGCCTACACCGGCGGCGAGCCGGGCTTAAGCGCGCGCCTGTTCATCGTCACGCGCATGCTCGAGCTCAAAAACGAGCGCCTGGAGAGCGAGCAGATCTCCATCTTCCTCGGGCACAACACCGTGCTCACGTTCCAGGAGTCGCCGGGCGACATCTGGGACCCCATCCGCCAGCGCATCAACTCGAAGGGCTCGCGCCTGCGCACCGGCGACACCAGCTTCCTCGCCTACTCGCTCCTCGACGCCATCGTGGACCACGTCTTCCCCATCCTCGAGTTCTACGGCGACCGCCTGGAGTCGCTGGAGCGGACCGTCATGAGCGGGCGCCAGCCCGAGGTCCTGCGCGAGATCCATCGCCTCAAACGCGAGCTGCTCCTGCTGCGCCGGGCGTTGTGGCCGACGCGCGACCTGGTGCACCAGATCCAATCTGAGCGCCACGAGTGCCTGGGGGAGGAGGCGCGGACCTATATGTCCGACCTGCACAGCCACATCGTGCAGGCCATCGACATCCTCGAGACCTACCGCGAGGTCGTCGCCGGCCTTTCCGAGACGCACCTTTCGGTCGTCAACAACCGGCTCAACGAGGTCATGATGGCGCTGACCATCGTGTCCGTCATCTTCGTGCCGCTGAACTTCCTGGCCGGCGTGTTCGGCATGAACTTCGAGGCGTTCCCCTGGAAGTGGCCCTACGCCTTCCCGGCGTTCCTGGCCGCCTGCTTGGCCGTGCTCGGCGTCATGTTCGCGTGGTTCCGCCGCCGCAACTGGGTCTAAAGCCCGGCCAGCGCCGCGTCGAGCCCCGGCTTCTTGAAGACGTACCCCGCGCCCACGGCGGCGGCCGGGACCACCTTCTGGCTGCCGAGCAGCATGGATGACATCTCGCCGAGCGCGAGCTTGAGCGCGAAGGCGGGCACCGGGAGCACGGTCGGTCGTCCGAGGGCTCGGCCCAAGGCCGCGGTGAACTCGGCGTTGGTCGCGGGCTCGGGGGCGACCGCGTTGTAGGGGCCGCGCCACTTCGCGTCGGACAAGGCCGCCATCGTCATCCCCACGACGTCGTCGAGGTGCACCCAGGGGAACCACTGCGTCCCGTCGCCCAGGCGCCCGCCCATGCCGAGCTTGAAAGGAAGCAGCATGCGGCCGAGCGCGCCGCCGCCGGCTCCCAGCACCACGCCGATACGCAGCAGCACGACGCGCGTGCCGTGCGCCTCGGCGGCGCGCGCCTCCTTCTCCCAGCGAGCGCACAGATCGGCGAGGAACCCCGCGCCCGGCGCGTCGGTCTCCGCCAGCGCGCGGCCCGCGTCGAGAGGGTAATAACCCACGGCCGACGCGTTGACGAGTACGCCGGGCTTCTTTTTGGCCTTGGTGATGGCCGCGACGAGCGCGGCCGTGGAATCGAGGCGGCTGTCCACGAGCTTGCGGCGGCGCGACGCGGTCCACGGGGCGTCGGCCACGCCTTCGCCGCACAGGTTCACCACGGCGTCGGCGCCGTCTAAGACGCTTTCCCAGCCCTCGGCCCCGGGAGCGAGCCAGCGGCGGGTCTCCACGCCGGGCAGGTCCGAGGCCTTCTCGCCGCGCGTGAGCAGGACGACGGAATGGCCCGCGAGCACGAGCGCGCGGGAAAGCCGGCGTCCGATGAAGCCGGAGCCGCCGGCGAGGATGATTTTCATGTTGTCTCCTTTCGGCTTGAACAAGGCCGCGACCGCGGCCTCGCGATAGGCGAAGATCTCTTCGAGGCGGCGCTTGACCTCCGGCAGGGCGACGAGGCCGAGAGGCTCCAGGGGCAGAGCATACTCGATCTCGTCGCTCACGCGCGTGCCGCCGTTTTCCTCTACAAAAGAGTGACGGTGCCGCCATAAGGCGTATGGCCCCTTGAGCTGGACGTCCACGAACCCGTTGGGCGCGTCGTAGGACTCGATGAGGGTGGTCCAATGCTGGGTGAAGCCCAGCGGGCGCACCGCGTAGTCGAAGCGCGCGCCCGCCTTCATGACCAGCGGCGCGGGCGTGAGCACTTCGAACCCCAGCCACGGCGGGGTGAGCTTGGCCAGGTTCCCGGGCTCCTGGAAAAATGCGAACACCTCGGAGCGGGGGCGCGGCAGCCACTGCGAGCGTCGCAAGAAGCGGCTCATGTCGCCCCGAACGCGTCGAGCGCGCGCGCCCGCGCCGCGGCGTGGTCCACGATGGGCGCAGGGTAGGTTTTGCCGAGGGTCACGCCCGCCTGCGCGAGGACCGCGTCCGGGGCCGTCCACGGCGCGTAAAGCCAGCGATCCGGAAGACGGGCCAGCTCCGGCACCCAGCGCCGGACATAGACGCCCTCCGGGTCGAACCGTTTTCCCTGCTCGACCGGGTTGAAGATGCGGTAATACGGCGCGGCGTCCGCGCCGCAGCCCGCGGTCCACTGCCAGCCGAGCGTGTTGTTGGCCAGGTCCGCGTCCACGAGGGTGTCCCAGAACCACGCCGCGCCCTCGCGCCAGTCCACGAGCAGGTGTTTACAAAGGAATGACGCGACCACCATGCGCAGCCGGTTGTGCATGAAACCCGTGCGCCACAGCTCGCGCATGCCGGCGTCCACCATCGGGTAGCCGGTGCGGCCCCGTTTCCACGCTTCGAGCCCCGCGGGGTCGCGCCGCCAAGGGAAACGCGCGAAACGCGGGTCGAGCGGCGCTTCGGGGGTGTGCGGCTGATGGCGCAACACGTGCCGGCCGAAGTCACGCCAGCCGAGCTCGCCTAGGAAGCCGCCTTTTTCGCCCGGGTCCCCGCCCGAGGCCTCCTTCCATGCGCGGTGCACGGACAACTCGCCGAACGCCAGGCGCGGCGAGAGCCGAGAGCCGCCGCCGGAGGCCGGCAGGTTGCGGTTGGCGGCGTAGTCGCGCGCCGGGCCGCGCAGGAACGCCTTGAGCGCCATGACCGCGCCGGCTTCCCCGGGGACGAAGGTCTCGGCCAGGCCCGCGTCCCAGCCGAGTTTCGGAAGAAGCTCCAAGGAGCCGAGCGTCACGCCGCGCGGGAAACGCGCGGGCGCGCGCAACGAGCCGGGGTCGCCGGCCGGCGCGGCCGGGGGCGGGGCGTCGCCGCAGCGGTTCCAATACGGCGTGAACACGCGGTAGGGGCCGCCCGTCTGGGTGCGTACGTCGTCGGGGGAGAACAACACGTTGCCCGGGAAAACGCGCAGCCCGGGCACCGTCGCCTCGCGCGCGAGCGCGGCCGGCTCCCAGACGCGGTTGTACGTCACGGCCGTGGCGTCGCATTCCTTCGCGGCCTCGGCGAGCGCTTTTGCGACGGGCCCGGGCTTGATGACGAGCCGCGAGCCCCGCGCGCGCAGGTCCCGGTCGAGGCTCTCGAGCGAGCGGTGCAGCCACCAGCGCGAGGCCGCGCCCGGCGCCCAGACGCCGTCTTCCTCCGGGGACCAGACGAACACCGGCACGACGGCGCCCGCGGCGGCCGCTTCCTTAAGGGCGGGGTTGTCGGCCAGCCGCAGGTCCCGGCCCAGCCAGACGATGGTGGTCTTCATGCGCCCCAATACGTGGCGGGGGGGGCCGCTTCCTTACAGGCTAGTTCGAGCGGCGAATCTGGCCGCGGCCCGACACGACGTATTTCTCGCAGGTCAGGCCCTCGAGGGCGACGGGCCCGCGGGCGTGCAGCTTCTGGGTGCTGATGCCCATCTCCGCGCCCAGGCCGAACTCGCCGCCGTCGGTGAAACGCGTCGAGGCGTTGTGATAAACGGCGCCGGCGTCCACCTCGCGCAGGAAACGGGCGGCGGCCTTGCGGTCGCGGGTGACGATGGCCTCGGCCAGGCCCGACCCGTGGCGCGCGATGTGGTTGATGGCCTCGTCCATGGACGCGACGACCTTCACCGACAAGATGAGGGCCAGGTGCTCGGTGTCCCAATCGGCCGCCATCGCGGGGCGGCTGCCGGGCAGGTGGCGCCGCGCCTTCGGGTCGGCGCGCAGCTCGACGCCGGCGGCGGCGAACGCGCTGGCGGCCCGCGTCAGAAAGGTCTTGGCGACCTTCTCATGGACGAGCAAGGTCTCCATCGCGTTGCACACGCCCGGGCGCTCGGCCTTCGCGTTGAGCGCGATGGACAGCGCCATGGCGAGGTCGGCCTTGGCGTCGATATAGGTGTGGCACAGGCCTTTGTCGTGGGCCAGCACGGGGATGAGGGATTCGTGGCGCACGGCCGTGGTCAGGGCGGGGCCCCCGCGAGGGATGACGAGGTCGATGAGCGTGTCGAGCTGGAGGAGCTCGCGCACGGCGGCCCGGTCGGGGTCGGAGACGAAGCCGACCGCGCCGGGCGGCAGGCCCGCGGCGCGCAGCCCGGCGCGCAGCGCCTCGGCGATGACCGCGTTGGTGCGCACGGCTTCTTTGCCGCCGCGCAGCAACGCGGCGTTGCCCGACTTCAGGCACAGGCCGGCCGCGTCGGCGGTGACGCCGGGGCGCGATTCGTAGATGATGGCCACCACGCCCAGCGGCACGCGCATCTTGTCGATGAGCAGGCCGTTGGGGCGCCGCGCGAAGCGGCGCGTCGTGCCGACGGGGTCGGGCAGGCGCGCGACCTGCTCGAGCGCGGCGGCGACGGCCTCCACCCGGGCGGGGGTCAAGGTCAGGCGCTCGACGAAGGCGTCCGGCCGGCCGTCGCGGCGGGCGGCGGCGACCTCGAGGCGGTTGGCGGCCAGGACCGCGCGCGCGCGCCGGCGCAGCTCCCGGGCCATGCGGCGCAGCGCGGCGTTTTTGACCGAGGTGGACGTCTTGGCCAGCACGCGCGACGCCGCGCGGCCCTCGGTCGCGAGTTTCAGGACGTTCAACGGCCCTCCAGCACGGCGAGGTTGTCGCGGTGGACCACCTCGTCGGCGGCCTTGGTGCCGAGCACGCCTTCGATCTCCGAGGTTTTGCGGCCCTTGATGCGCTCCAGGTCCGCCGAGCCGAAGTTGGTCAGGCCGCGCGCGAACTCGACGCCGCCTTCGACGATTCCGACCACGTCGCCGGGCGCGAAGGCGCCGGCGAGGCTTTTGACCCCCGAGGCGAGCAGGCTGCGCGCCTTGCCGGTCAGCGCCGCGCGCGCGCCCGCGTCCACGATGAGCTGGCCCTTGGGTTTGGACGCGAAGGCCAGCCACTGGCGGCGGCTGGCCAGCGGGTGGGCCGCGGGACGGAACCGAGTGCCGACGTCTTCGCCGGCGAGCACCGCCGCGAGCGTGCCCGGCTTGCGGCCATTGGCCACGACGGCCAGCGTGCCGCCTTCGGCGGCCTGGCGCGCGGCGCGGACCTTGGACAACATGCCGCCCGTGCCCGCGGGCCCGGCGCCGCGGATGCGCGGGGTCGGGGACGTCTCGTCGGCCTCGCCGATGAGGCGCGCCGAAGGGTCGCGGCGGGGGTCGTCGGTGTAGAGGCCGTCCTGGTCGGTGAGCAAGACGAGCACGGAGGCGTCCACGAGCCCGGCCACGAGCGCGGAGAGCCCGTCGTTGTCGCCGAACTTGATCTCCTCGACGGCGACGGTGTCGTTCTCGTTGACGATGGGCACCACGCCCAGGCGCAGCAAGGCCAGCAAGGTGTTGCGCGCGTTGAGGTAGCGGCCGCGGTCGCGCAGGTCGTCGCCGGTGAGCAGCACCTGGGCGACGGTGAGCTTGGGCTTGGCGAAGGCGGTTTCCCAGGCGCGCATCAGGCGGCTTTGCCCGACGGCGGCGGCGGCCTGCTTGAGCTGGACGCTGGGGCGAGAGGTCAGCGCGAGGCGCTCGCGGCCCGCGAGGATGGCGCCGGAGGACACGAGCACGACCTCGTCGCCGCCCGCGCGGGCGCGCGCGACGTCGGCGGCAAGACGCCGCAGCGTCGCCGCGTCGAGCCCGGCCTTGCCGCCCGACAACACGCCCGAGCCCACCTTGACCACGACGCGTCGCGCCATGGGTCCATCCTAACAAGTCTCGTATTCCCTTGACAGTGGCCGGAAGCGGGCTTACACTGGGAAAATGGACCTGGGCGCGCGCGCGGGCGCGTTGGCCGGACTGCTCCTTTTGCCGTTGCACACCTTGCCGTCGCACGCTGCGGGCTCGCAGACGCGCGGCGGCGCCGCTGCGGAGTCCGGCGTATCGGGCGGCGGGCAGGTCGGCGGTTCTCTGAGCGGGGCCGCGGCTCGCGCCGGAGTCGTGGGCGGCGTCGCGACGGTCCCGACGCTGATGCCGACGGCGCTCGCGCCCTTGTCGCCCGCGCCCGTTCTAAGGTTGAGCGAGACGCCGCTCGCGTTGGCGGCACCAGCGGACGCGCGAGTCGCGCCACCCGCTCCGGCGGCGGGCCTGGCGCCCGCCGGGCGGACGTTGCCGCCGCTCGACCTCGCCGGCTTCCGTCATATCGTCTTCGATGTGCGCGGCAGCCGCGGCGGGAAAGGAGACGTGGCCGCGGCCTACCTGACGGCCGCGGACTTGATCGGCCGCGCCGTCACCGACGGCCCTCGGCCATCCATTACTTTCATCGCCGATGACGCGGAGCGCAAGATTCTCGCGGGCCTAAGCGGCAAGACGCTGGCCGACGCCAACCGCTTATTCGACGGCCAAGTCGAGGTCGTATCGGGTTTAGAAGTGTCTCGACGTCCGCCGGCCGACTTGTTTCTGGCCTTGGCCGCGCCCACCGGCGAATACGCTAGACGCAAGGACCTGATGAAAGCGGACGGCACCAAGCCGGTTCCGAAGACGTGGATTCCTATCTTCGAGCGGGGGGTAGTCATCAATCAGACCGTGCTCGGCAATACGGAGTCAGCCGACCGTGGCCGGGCGACCGCGCTGGTCGGCGATCGGCGTATTGAGCTAAGCAATGCCGGCGTGGCGGAAGGCGAATCCGGGGTGTATGCCGACCCCGTGGCCCTGGGACTGCGCGGAAAGGCGTCGGAGTCAGTGCGACGTCACCTAATCGACGAAATCGGCGACGACGTCCGTCCCCCGTTGGCGGCGTTGCGCGGTTATCTACAGGGCAGCGTATTGGCGGGCGCGGAGCCCGCGCTGGTCTACACCGGGACGAAGGTCAAACCGCAACTGCGCGGGTATCTGCGCGGCCTCGCGGCACAAGCGGGTTGGGAACGAAAAAGTTATCTGGTGACGTCGCCGTCGTCCATCACCCCAGAGGACGTGAAGTCGAACTGGCTATTGAGCCGCCGCATCGTTTTCCTCGACCCGGGCCAGCCGATGCCGGAGAAGGCCCGGCCCGGCCGGGTGTACATCCTCAATACGGGGGCCCTGCCGCACCCGGTTTTCGTCGGCATGATGGCCTATGCCGCGCCGCCCCCGCTTGTAGCCGGAGACGGCGCGATGAGCGCGGCTATCATGCTGGGGCGTCCGTTCGCGCTGAACCGGGTGCCCTGGAACGCGCGCAATATCGACCGCTACGCCGAACGCCTGATGCGCAACGCGCCGGACGCCGCGACGCGCGCGCTCATCCGCCGGGTATATCGGGGGCGGCTGCTCAACCGCGAGTCCGGATTGCGAGCGGCCGTCCGGTTAGCGGCGCACGGGGACACCTTCGAGCAGACCTCGCGGCACGTGCCCCTGCTCACGGACGCGTTGGTCGCCGCCGCACGCGCCGTGCGCGACCTGGACGTCGCCGAGGTCGCCGCCGACGAGCTTATCGCGGGGGTTGAAGACGACGTCCTGACGTCGGCTCTCCTCGCCGAACGCACTATCGGCGGAGACGCGCTCGCCCGCAAGTTGGCGTTCCAACGTCTGCGCCAGAGGAAGGCGGGCTGGCTCGTGGCGACGGCGCTGACCCAGGCGGCTGCGGGCCGCGTCGGCGTGCTCAAGCCGTTCGCCCGGGTCCGCCTGTTCGACCCGCTAATCGCGCGCGCGGTGTTGTGGACCGCGGCGGCGCGGTCTCTCCGTCGCCGCGAGGTCTAGAGCGCTCAGCGCGCGTCGGCGACCAGCAAGACCAGCACGAGCGGAAGGTAGGCCAGCGAGGCGAGAAACACGCGCCGGGCCGAGGGCGCGGTCAGGTCGCGCGCGGCGGCCAGCGAGTAATACAGGAACGCGCCGCCGCAGACCAGCGCGCCCGCCAGGTACACGGCGCCCGCCATGCCCAGGAACCATGGCAGCAAAGACGCCGCGAGCAGCAGCTCGGCGGAGACGGCCATCTGCCAGGCCGTGGAGGCGCCCGTCGGGTCGGTGACGGGGGAGATGCGGAAGCCTCCGGCCGCGTAGTCCTCGCGGTAGAGCCAACCCAGCGCCAGGAAATGCGGGAGCTGCCAGAGGAACTGGATGGCGAACAACGCGCCCGCGCCCGCGTCGAGCGCGCCGCCCGCCGCGGTCCAGCCGATGACGGGCGGCAAAGCGCCGGGCAAGGCGCCGACCCAGGTGGACAGCGGCGAGAAACGTTTCATCGGCGTATAGACGAGCAGGTAACTCGCGAAGGTGAACGCGGTCAGGCCGCAGGCCGTCGCGCCGGACTTCCAGGCGAGCACGGCCAGACCCGTCGCGCCCCACAACAGGCCCAACGCGTGCGCCGAGCCGGGCGAGATGCGTCCGGCCGGCAGCGGGCGAGCGGCCGTGCGTTTCATCCGGGCGTCGAGGTCGGCCTCGAACACCTGGTTGAGGCAGCCCGTGGCCGCGGACGCCAACGACACGCCCAGGATCATCCAGGCGAGTCGTTCCCAGTCCACGGTTCCCGGCGAGGCCAGCGCGAAGCCGGCGGCCGCGCACGCCGCGACCATCACGGTGATGCGCGGCTTGGCCAGGGCCAGCCAGGCCGGGCCCGTTTTAGACGGGGTTGCCGTAGCCATAAGGCTCCTCGGTGACGACGGGCGGAGACTTGAAGTTGCCGTGCGGCGGAGGCGACGGCGCCTTCCATTCGAGCGTCTTGGCCTCCCACGGGTCGTCGCCGGCGACCTCGCCGTGTTTCATCGAACGGATGAGGTTGTAGAGGAAGACCACCACCGACGCCGCCACGACCAAGGTCGCCAGGCTCGCGAAGGTCTGCACCGGGTCCATCCATTCCGGGAAGTCCGCCACGCGCCGGCGCATGCCGTGCGTGCCCAGCCAGAACAGCGGGATGAACACGGCGTTGAAGCCGACGAACATCAGCGCGCACTGCACCTTGGCCAAGGTGTCGTCGAGCTTGCGGCCGACGATCTTGGGGTACCAGAAGTGCACCGCGGACATGAAGCCGAACACCGCGCCGCCCATGATGGTGAAGTGGAAGTGCGCGACGACGAACCAGGTGTCGTGCAGGTGCAGGTCGGTCGGCGCGTCGGCCAGGGGGATGCCGGTCAGGCCGCCCACCAGGAAGTTGAGGAACATCGCCAGCGCCCAGACCATGGGCGCGTCGAGGCGGATCTTCGAGCGCCACAACGTGCCCAGCACAGACAGGAACACCACGCCCGTGGGCACCGAGATGAGCTCGGTGTTGACCATAAAGGGAATCTTGAGCACGCCCCACATGCCCGAGGTGAACATGTGGTGCGCCCACACGACGAAGCTCAGCGCGGTGATGGCCAAGAGCCCCGTCGCCGCGATGGGGTAGGCGAACAGCGGCTTGCGGGCGAACACGGGCATGATCTCGAGGATGGCGCCGAAGGCGGGCAGGATCATGATGTACACCGCGGGGTGCGAGTAGTACCAGAACAGGTGCTGGTAGAGCAGCGCGCTACCGCCGAGGGCCGGGTCGAAGAAGGTCGTGTGCAGGATGCGGTCGAAGACCACCATCACCAAGGAGGAGGCCACCACCGAGGTGCCCATCAAGGAGATGATGGAGGCGGCGATGACGCTCCACGTGAAGATGGGCACGCGCCGCCAGCCCATGCCTTTGGCGCGCATGGTCAGGATGGTCGCCAGGAAGTTGACGCCGCCGAAGATGGACGAGAAACCCACGGAGAGAAACGCCAGCAGGAAGAACAGCTTGCCCAGGGTCGTGCCGCGCGTCGAAAGCGGGGCGTAGGCCGTCCAGCCGAAGTCCAGGCCGCCGGCGAAGGGCGTGGCGAGCAACAGGAGCACGGCCGGCGGCAGCAGCCAGAAGCTCAGCGCGTTCATGCGGGGGAAGGCCATGTCGCGGGCGCCGACCTGCAGCGGCACGACGAAGTTGCCGATGCCGCCGATGATGGCGATGAGGGCCACGACCGTCATCGAGATGCCGTGCAAGGTCATCACCGTGTTGTATTCGACGTGGGTGAGGTACTGCAGGCCGGAGCGCGCCAGCTCGAGGCGCATGATCAGCGCCATGAGGCCGCCCACGAGGAAGACGAGCAAGGTCGCCGCGATGTATTGGACGCCGACGACCTTGTGGTCCACGTCGAAGCTGACGTAGCGCCGCCAGCCGTGCTCCTCGGCGGGCTCCTCCCCGCGCGTCCAGCCCGCCAGCGCCTTCCACCCGCCCAACACGGCCAGGTAGACCAGCAACGCGACGAGGTAGGACAACACGGCCGCGGGCTGCAGGCCCAGGAAACGTCCGAGGCCGAAGGTCCCCAGCGCGAAGACGGCGATGCCGGATCCGAGAGCGGCGAGCAAGGTGGTCATGTGTGCGGGTCTCCTTAGAATTCGGCCTTCATCTGCTCTTCGAAGGCCTCGTGGTCGAGGACCTCGACGAGAGAGGTCATGGTGGTGTGGTCGGCCCCGCACAGCTCGGAGCACAACAAGGTGTATTCGCCCTTCTTGGTCGGCGTGAGCATCAGGTGGATGACCTTGCCCGGCACCGCGTCCTGCTTGAGCCGGAACTCGGGCACCCAGAAGGAGTGCACGACGTCCTTGGAGGTCAGGATGATGCGGTGGCGCTTGCCTTCCTCCATGTACAGCTTGGAGCCGTACTGGTTGTATTTGGGGTAATAGATCTCCCAGGAGAACTGCGAGGCCCGCACCTCGACGTCGTGGTCGGCGTGGGGGCCGCCCACCACGGCGCGCAGCTCCTTGGCGCCGAAGGCCGCCAGCCCGAGGGTGAGGATGGTGCTGGCGACGATCCAGCCCGCCTCCACCAGCCGGCCGCGGCTGCGATCGGACGCGTCGCCCTGCTCGTCGCGCGACTTGGCGCGGAAGGCGATGAGGCAGTAGAGCACGAAACCCGCCACCAGCCCGTAGATGACGGTCTCGATGGCGAACAGGCCGTTCCAGGCCGAGTCCACGAACTCGGCCTCGGCGGAGGCGGCCAGCGGCATCATGGGCCAGCGCGTGAACACCGCGCGGTAGGCCCAGGCGATGAGGGCCGCGGCGACGGCGACGAAGGGGAACACGGATTTATTCTTCATGAACCTGCCTCCAGGAGTCGGCGCGCGTCGCGCGCCAGGGCGTCGTTGTCGAGATCGCTGAGAGCGTCGTAATAGCCCCGCACGGCGCCGGCGCGGTCCACGAGCACGAAACGCGTGCTGTGCAGCACGCGCGCTTCGGGCGCCGCGGCGGGGTCGGTGGACATGGGCAGGCGGAAGCCCGAATACAGCAGCCGGTAGGTCTCCGGCACGCCCCCGCGCAGGAACACCCAGCGCCGGGCGTCGGCGCCGTGATGGCGAGCGTAGGCGCGCAGCCGTTCGGGCGTGTCTCCGGCGGGGTCCACGCTCACCGTGAGCAGGGAGACCTCGGGCGGCAGGCGTTCGCCCAGCCGGGCCAGCCGCGCGGTCATCAACGGGCACGGCCCGGCGCAGCGCGTGAAGACGAAGTCCGCGATCCAGACCTTGCCGCGCATGTCGGCGAGCCCGAAGGGCGTCTCGCCGTCGGGACCGACCGCGGTCATCGCGAAGTCCGGCAGCGTCGTCAACGGCTCGACCGAGGCCCCGCGTTTGGGGCCGCAGGCCGCGAGCAGGAGCGCGACGAGGAGGATCCTGTTCACCAGCCGAAGCTCACATCCGGGATGATGCCGAACAGGAGGATGAGCACCGCGATGATGCCGGTCCAGACGATGAGGTGCATGAACGGCCGCTCGCGCCGCAGGTTCATGTAGCACAGGCCGATCATCGCGGCCTTGCTGAAGGCGATGACCATGGCCGTGGCCACGGCGAAGATGCGGCCGAGGTGGATGTAGGCCGCCCCCACGGTCGCCGCGGTGAGAAAGAGCAAGCCGAGATAAACCGCGAGGTCCACGCCGTCGTCGTGCTGCGCTTCGAGTTCTTTGGACATGTCGTCTCCGTTAGATGAGGTAGAGGAGGGGGAACAGCAGCACCCACACCACGTCCACGAAATGCCAATACAGGCCGGCGTATTCCGCCTTGCGCGCGAGCGCGGCCGCGGGCACCCGTCCGGCCGCGGAATACACCGCGCCGTTCCAGACCAGCCCGGCGACCACGTGTAACCCGTGGAAGATGGTCAGCAGGTAGTAATAGGAAAGGAAGATGGACATGCCGGGGCTGGCCTTGGCGAACTCCGAGCCCGGGTACCAGCCGTGCCCGATCTTGAGCCAGTACTCCACGCCTTTGACCGCGAGGAAACACAGGCCCAGCGCCATGGTGGCGGCCAGGTTCGCGCGGAAACCCGCCGCGTCCCCGCGCGAGGCGCGGCTGATGGAACGCACCATGGTGTAGGAGCTCGTCAGCAGGAGCACGGTGTTGAGCGTGGCCAAACCCAGGCTGACGCCGTGCCCGGCCTCGGGCCAGGCGACCACGCCCAGGGCGCATTCGGCGCTGCCCAGGCGCGTGCTCAGATAGGAGGCGAGGAAGCCTCCGAACAGCAGGATCTCGGAGAGGATGAACAGCCACAGGCCGACGCGGCCCCCGTCTTCCTCGGTCCAGTCGGCGTCTTGCGCGGTCGCTACGGACATGCCGGTTCGGCCTCCTCACGGTCTATAAGCGTCGGCATCGCAAGAAGCAACGTTTCTGCCGCGGGTTGCCGCGCGGCACTTACGTTGCTAATATCGGTGCAGACGCGTTCGCAAAAGGAGGCCGTATGGATTTCCTCGATGCCCGTCGTGTGCTGATTCCCGCGGACTTCTCGCGCCCGTCGCGCAACGCCTGGGCGTGGGCCGGAGAGCTCTTCGACCTGGACGTCGTCAAGGAAGTCTTCTTCGCGGCCGAGCGCCCTTCCGCGCCCGCCTTCGATCTGCCGACGCCGCCGCTGCGCGCCGCCGACCTGCGCCGCCTGGCCGTGGGGCTCAAGAAGCAGTACCCCGGCTCCAAGCCCCGCGTGCTCGAGGGCGACCCGGCCGCGCTCATCATCCGCGAGGCGCGCAAGGCCGACCTCGTCATCATGGGCAGCCACGGCCGCGAGGGCCTTTCGCGCGCGCTGCTGGGCTCGGTGGCCGAAGCCGTCGTGCGCGACGCGCCGACGCCCGTGCTCGTGGTCAAGAGCGGGCCCAAGCCGGTGGAATCCGTGCTCGCGCCCGTCAACTTGGCGCCTTATTCCCGTAAAGGCCTGGCGCTGGCCGCCAAGGCGGCGGCGGGCCTGGGCTCGCAATTGACCGTGTTGTTCGTGACCGAGGAGAAGGGGCGCGGGCCGAACCCGCGGTTCTTCCTCAACGCCATGCTCGAGTCGCTCCCCGAACGCCTGCGCAAGGCGGTCAAGCCGCGCATCATCATCCGCGCGGGCGACCCGCTGCGGGAGATTCTCGCCGAGTCCAAGCGCCACGGCCTGCTCGTGCTCGCCGCCCACCGCAAGTCCCTGCTCTCCGACCTGGTGCTCGGCACCACGGTGGAGCGCGTGCTGCGCCACGCGACGGTGCCCGTGCTCGCCGCGCCTTCCGGGCGTTAGGCGTCGCGTGAAGCTCAGCTTCCACGGGGGCGTCGGCGAGGTCACCGGCTCGCGCCACCTGCTCGAGGCGGGGGGCAAACGCGTCCTGCTCGACTGCGGCCTGTTCCAGGGCCACCGTCGCGAGGCCATCTCCAAGAACCGCGACCTGCCCTTCGATCCCCGCCGCCTCGACGCCGTGCTGCTGTCTCACGCGCACATCGACCACAGCGGCGGCCTGCCCATCCTCGCCAAACGCGGGCTGACCGCGGACATCCACTGCACGCCGGCGACCGCGGACCTGCTCGGCATCATGCTGATGGATTCGGCCCGGCTCCAGGAAGAGGACGCCAAGTTCTTCAACAAGATCCACGCCGGCGGCGCCGAGCGCATCGAGCCCCTGCATGGCGAAGCCGACGCCCAGGCCGCCCTGTCGCGGCTGCGCGGGCACGGGTACGAGCATGAGTTCGAGCCCGCGCCCGGCCTGAAGGCCCGCTTCCACGACGCGGGCCACGTGCTCGGCTCGGCCATGATCTCGGTGGACGTGCCCGTCGGCGCGCACCGGCGCCGCGTGTTGTTCTCGGGCGACCTGGGCCGGCGCGAGAGCCTCATCATGCGACCGCCCGGCGTGCCCAAGGCCGTGGATTACCTCATCATCGAGAGCACCTACGGCGGGCGCCGTCACGAGCCCTCCGCCGACGCGCAGACGCGCCTGGGCGAGATCGTGCGCCGCGTCTGCGAGGAGAAGGGCCGCCTGCTCATCCCGAGCTTCGCGCTGGAGCGCACGCAGGAGATCCTCTTCCTGCTGCGCCGGCTCAAACGCGCCGGCGCGGTTCCCGACGTGCCCGTGTACCTCGACAGCCCGATGGGCTCCGAGATCACCGACATCTTCAACAAACGCCCCGAGTACTTCAAGCCGGCGATGGACGGCGACGCGGACCCCTTCGGGCTCGAAAGCGTGCGCGTGTTGCGCACGCCCGACCAGTCAAAGTCCCTCAACGGACGCGACGGCCCCTGGATCGTCGTCTCCTCCTCGGGCATGTGCGAGGGCGGGCGCATCCTGCACCACCTGCGCAACTCGCTCGACCGCGACGACACCACCGTGCTCATCGTGGGCTACCAGGCCGAAGGCACGCTCGGCCGGCGTCTTTTCGAAGGCGCCAAAAAGGTCAAGGTGTTCGGGCTCGAGCACTCCGTCTGGGCGCGCGTGGAGGCCCTGCAAAGCCTGTCGGCCCACGCCGACGGCGACGACCTGGTCTGGTTCATCAAGTCGCTGGAGCCTCGCCCGCGCCGCGTGTTCCTCGTCCACGGCGGCCACGAGAACCGCGAGGCGTTGGCCGAACGCCTGAAGGCCGAGGGCCTCGAGCGCGTCTCCTCGCCCGAGCTGGGCGAGTCCTTCGACCTGGACTAGTTCGCGGCGAGCAGGCGGTGCGCCCCGGCGCGTTCGTCGCGCACGCGCAGCGCGGTCAACGCGTCCACGGCTTCCGGCGAGGCGCGGACCTCCTCGGATTCCAGGTCCACCTCGAAGGCGTAGGCGCGGCCGTCGGCCTGGCGGAACATCACGAGGTAGGCGGACTCCCCGACGCGCTCCGCGGTCCAGCTGCGCATGGCGCGGGGGCGCGCGTAGCCGCTCGCCAGCCGTTCGACGACGGGCAGCTCGTCGCCGGCGATGGCGTGCTCCTGAGCCAGCGCGACGGCGTCGGCCGCGTCCGGCTCGAGCGCGGGCGCGGCGTGGTGGCGGGGGCCGCGCGACGCCTGCCGCGGCGCGGCGTCGAAGGTGATGCACACCGTCAACGCGCCGAACAAACAGGCGGTGGAGACGGCGAACCCCATCAACGAGCGGCTCGCCTCCTCGTCGAAGCCGAGCCCCGGGCGCAACGCGGTGTCGGTGGTCATGACGACAGCATAACCCCGCGGCGCCGCTGCGGCCACGGAAAAACCGGTGAAATCCCGGGAAACGGAAAGTTACCGGCGCGTTTTGAGCGCGGCTCGCGCCTGTTCGAGGCCCCGGAGAGGCTCGGGGCGGCCGGGCGCGAGCCGCAGGGCCGCCTCGTAGTGCGGCACGGCCTCCGCGGGACGGCCGTCGCGCAGCAGCAGGTTGCCCAGGCTGTTGTGGGCGGGGCCGGAGTCCGGGTCGAGGCGTAAGGACTCCCGCAGGAGCGGCTCGGCTTCCGCGGACCGCCCTTGCCGGATGCGCTCCTGGCCCAGGAAGTGGCGCGCCATCGCATGGCCCGGGTCCGCCGCGACCATCGCGCTCCAGAAGCGGTCGTTGTCGAGCCAGTCGCCCTGCCGCCGCCAGGTCGCGGCCGCCAGACCGCTCAGCCACAGCGCGGCGACAGCCGCATAGACGATGCGGCGGCGCCCTTCCAGCCCGCGGGCGAGCGCGGCCGCGGCGAGCCCGGCGAAGCCCAAGGCGGAGACGTAGGTGTAACGGTCGGCCATGAGCTGGGGCCCGGTTTTCAGGAAGCCGGCCATAGGCGCCATCACGAGCAGGTAGGCGCCCCACGCCGCCGCGACGGCGGGCGAGCGCCGGCGCAGGCGCCAGGCCAACGCGCTGAGGAGGACGACCGACGCCGCGGCCAGCAGGAAACGCGGCTCGAGGGGGTCGAAGGGGCGCGGCATCGGGTACAAGCCCATGAGGTCCGCGGGCCACAACGTCTTGCGCGCGCCGTGCGCGTAGTTCCAAAGGCCGAGCAGCAGCCGGTCGAGCGCGCCGAGCTTCTCCAGCGCCCAGGTCGCGCCGAAGCGGTCCTGCGCGGTCTTATTAAGGATGCCGGCCGCGAAGGACAACGCGAGGAAGGGCGCCTGGCGCGTGAGCGCGGGGCGCCAGCCGGACCAGGGGCGCCCGGACGCGCCGAGGCGGCCGAGCAGGAGCAAAACGAGAGGCGTGGTCATGCCCACGCCTTTGGCCGTCAGCCCGACGCCGTGCAGCAGCAACGACGTGCGCGCCCGTCCGTCGAGCCAGGCGATGGCCGAACCGAGGATGAAGGCGGCCGAGAGCACGTCGCTGCGCTCCGTGGCCCAGGTCACCGACTCCACGCGCAACGGATGCCACGCAAACAGCGCGCCGAATGCCGCCGCGACGTCGCGGCGCCGGCCCTCGGGCAGCAGGCGGCGCAGCAAGGCGAACGCGAGCGCCGCGTTGAGCGCGTGCAGCAGGACGTTGGTCAGGTGCACGCCCGACGGCCGCAGGTCCCACAGCAGGCGGTCCATCATGAAGGAGAGCCAGGTGAGCGGGTACCAGTGCACCCAGCCCAGGCCGAACATCCAGCGCAGCGATGCCCAGCCCGGCTCGCGCAGCCAGGCGTTGTGCGTCAGGTGCGCCGGATCGTCGAGCCCGATGAACTCCGCGCCGAGGGAACGGGCGAAGACGGCCGCGGTCAGCGCCGCGACGAGCCAGCCCCACGGAATCGTTTTCCCGGCGGGTTTCATGCGGCGATTATAGCCTTATGTGAATCACCGCTTCATTTGAGCGCGGGTTTACGACCGGTCCATTTCTGGAGCGAAACAAAGGCGTTTTCACGGTTCACCGCTATTGCGCGAACCGCGCCGGGGGGGTATATTCCAATCATTAGCCTGACGAGGGGAGAACCATGATGCGAATGACCCGGGCGTTTCTGACCGTCTTGTGCGTCACGGCCGCCGCAGCCGCTTCCGCCGCCGAACCCCGCACGACGTGCATCAGCCTGCAGGAACCGCGCCCGCGGACGATGGTGCCCACGGTCGCCTGTCTGTTGGACGCGGACGCCCAGCCCCCGGCGCGTTGCGGCTATCGCGCCCACAACGGCGGATTTCAGGAGCTGGGCCTGAACCTCGAGGAGCCTTCCGCCGAGGCCTTCGTGGCGCGTTGGGCGCGCGCCCGGCAAGAGCGCGACGCGACGCCCGGACTCAACACCGACCGGACGAACGCGTTGCGCGAGAAGTGGATGCTCGTCTTCAAATACGAGTATTACGCGGCGGCCTACGGCATTCTCGCGGCCGATCCCGCGTTCACGCGGGCCGCGCAGTCGGTGCTGGCGCGGGTGACGTCGGCCGACGGGGTGGACGCGCAATGCCGCCTCGCCAATATCGAGCTCGAACGCGTCGGGCTGCCCAACGACCTGCCTTGCGCGCCGCCCGAAACGCGCGCGCCGGCGGCGTGCGACGGCGTCAGCGGTCTCTTCGCCGCGCCCGCGGCCCGCGGCTCCGCCTTGGCCGGCCGCGGGGTCGTCGTGCGAGGCAGCCTGGAAGACCGGACGAGCCGCGGCGGCGCCGTCATCGCGGCGACGCGCGTCGTGGGCCCGGCGCCCATCGTACCGGCGCGGGCGTCGCGCCCGCGTACGCGCGAGGAGCGGCTAAGGGCGGCGGGCGAGGCTTCCGCGCAGGCATTGCGAGACGATATCGCGGCCGAGGCGCGGGCGGCCGAACAAGCCCGGGTGCTGGGCATCCGTCTCGCGGATCTGCGCGGCCGCCGTGAGGGCGCGTCCGCGCGCCTGCTCGAACGCGGCCTGGACCCGCGCCTGCTCGACGTGCCTCGCGATATCGCGAGGCGTCATCGCGGTAGCGGCGCGCTACCGCCGACCGAGGCGCAGGTAGCCGCGGCCGTCGCGGAGGCCGATCGCCGCGCGGCGGCGCGCCGCGCCGACGGGTGGTATCAAGCCGCCGCCTTCCTTCGGCTGGTGCCGGCGACCCTCCGCTCGGTCGGCGAAAGTTCCATGGACGCGCCGTGGATGGAGCGCGACCAGCGCACCGGGGAGCGGCGCACCTTCATGCGCGAGGGCGGCGCGCCGCCTCTGGTCCAGCTTGAACGCGCCATCCGCGACTTCCGCATGCCGACCCTGCGGATGCCCACGCTCGCGGAGGTGCGCGACACGGCCGGCGGCGCGGTGCAGGCCGTGACCTCGGTCGGACCGGCCATCGCCGGCTACGCGCAGGACTACGCGGACCGTTATGAGCGCCAGCTGTACGCGGCGAACATCCAGGAATCGCTGGCGGAGAGCACCGGCGACGCGAGTTATCGAGAACTGGCCCGCCAGCAGCGCACGGGCGCAGCCTTGGTGGCCGGCGAGGCGGCCCTGATCGTCGTGCCCGTGGGCAGCGTGGCGGCGAACCTCACCTTGGCCGGAGTGCGCGGCGCGGCGGGAGTCGGGATGCGGGCCCTGGGCCGCGGCGCGGCCGCAGACGTCACCGCGGCCAATACGCAGGCGGCGGCCGCCGCTGCACGCGTGGCCACGGTGGAGACGGAACGCAAGGCCGCGGCCGACGCCGTCATCGCGGCGCAGCGAGCCTTGGAGGGGGCCTCGAGCCCGGCGGAGCGCGAGGCCGCGGAGCAGGCCCTGCTGCGCGCCCGCGGGCGCGTCGCCGCCGCGCAGGAGGACGCGGAGTCCGCGCTCCAGCGCAGCCTCGCGGGTGACGATCAGGTCGGCGCGGCCATGGGCCAGGCGCGAAATGGCGGCGTCCAGTCGTATCAGACGCCGTCCGGGGCGTACGCCTTCCCGATGGAGACCGCCGACGACTACGCGCGTTACGTGGCCGCGCTCAACGGGCGTCGCCGCCCGCTCGAGATCAAGGTGTCCGGCCCTTCCAGCAACGCGGGGCCCGAGTTCGAGGCCGCGGCCGCGGCGCGCATGCGCAGCGTCACCGGCCAGATGGACGAAGGGGAGTTCGCCATCCATACCTCCCCGTCGCAAGGCGGCGTGGACGGGGCCGGCCGGGCGGTCGGCGGAGCCGACACGCGGCTGGCGGCGTCCGACGACATCCTGGCCAAATACGCCGACGAGTCGGTCGGCCGCGATAACCGCTACGTCGCGGTGTTCCGCAGCCAGGCGGCCTATCAGGAGGCGCAGGCCGCCTTGCCCGGCGCGCTGCATTATTTCCCGGGCGGGCCGGGCTCGGTCGCCGACTTCATGGGCAACCTCACGCGCGGCTTTCCCATCCTGATGGAGCGGTTCCCCGAGCGCGCGATGGCCGACGCGCGCGGGCGCCTGACTAACTCGGTGCGCATGATCGAGGAGCGCGTGGAAGACGTGCTCTCCGGAGCGACGACGCTGCGCCACGAGGAGCTGGCCGCGCCGCTGGGCTTCACGCGTGAGTTCATCGAGGCGAACATGCCGGCGCTGCGCCGCGTGCTGGTCATGCCCGAAGGCGGCGATTACGCGGGCATGGCGGATTTCTTCCGCCGCGGCCTCGTGCCGCGCGGCGTCGGCGCGACGCCGCGCTCGCCGCAGGCGCTCGCGCGCCCGCCGCGTCCGGCGGACGGCCGGCAGGCGCGCGTCGAGAGGGCGGGGCCTGCGGAGCCCGCGCCCCCGCCGCCGGCGCCTGGCGTCGAGGCGCTGGCCGCCGCCGAGGCGCGCCTCGGGGCCCGCGGGCCCGGAGCGTCGGGCGGGGCGGTGGAGGAGACGGTGCGCCTGCCGGGCGACGCGCGCGGCGTGCTCAGCGTGCGGGTCACGCGAGACGGGCGCGGCCTGGTGTACCGCCCCATGCGCCCATCGGAGGAAGGCCTGGACGCGGCGACGATCGGCAACGCGGTCGCGCACGCGCGGAACTTCGGCCGACCGGTGACGCTGCAGAACGGAAGCCAGTCCGTCGTGATCCGCCCCGGGGAGACCCTCGAGCGCGGTTCAGGCGCGGATGAGGCCCGTCCTTCGCGCTCCCGAGCCGACGCCCGCGCCGACACCCGCGCCGGGACCCGCCGCCCGAGCGGTCCCGCCGCCAGCGCTCGCGGCCGCGGGTTACGACACCGGCCCCGCCGTGCTCAACGCCTACGTGGGCGAGTCTCGGGCCGAAGTGGCGCGACGCATCGTGGCGCTGGCCAACACCCCGGGCAACCGCCGGGTCGTGGCCGTGCATTTCAACGACACCTATCTGATGGTCGCCCGGCCCGGCAACACCGTGACGGATGTGCTGCGGCCGTTCACCGGGGCGCCCAACGCCGTCGCGCCGGCTCGTTCCAACATCTTCGCGGTCCTGCAGGCGGAGGCCGCCGCCGAACGTTCCAACGTGTTGTTCCGCGCCTGGACGAGCCTCACCAACCCGCAGGAGATCGGGGAGTTCGTGCCGGCTTACATCGCCTACACGTCCCAAGGCGGCAACGCGGCCGTCGCGCGCGCCGCCGCGCTCGATACCCTGCGCGGCCTCGCCGCCGAGGGCCGCGTCGTGTACGGCACCCAGGCCGCCTGGCGAGACGCGATCGCGGCCTTCGAGCGCCGGGGCGCGGCCGGGGCCGCGCGCCCGGCGTTGGCCGAGGCGGAGTCCGGCGCGCCGTCGGTGCTCAGCCAGTGGCGCCAGCACGGCAGCCGCGGTTGGGCCGACCCGCCCGACCCTCGCCAGGTGGATTGGAGCCTGCGGCCGGGGCACACGTTCGACGACCTCGGGCGTCCGCTCAACCCCAACGCGAGCCGGGGCTACCTCAACGGCGGGCGCGACGTGAGCCGGGAGTCGGGCCGCGGCCTGCTCGGCCGTTGGGGCGAGTGTCCGACGAGCACGACCATCCTGCGCAGCCGCGCCGCCGACGGCGTGGAGCACGTCGCGCTTATCCAGCGGCCCGACGGCTCCTGGGCGTTTATGGGCGGCTTCCTGAACCTCACCGGGGGGCGTTGGGAGACCGCGCTCGCGGCGGCCGTGCGCGAGACCGTCGAAGAGGTCGGGGTGCGCCTGGACCCCGCGTTATTGCGCTCGGTGTACGGGCGCCCGGTGCATGTCGTGGACCCGCGCAACGGGCCGCACGCTTGGATCGCCGACAACGTCTATGTCGCGCGCGTGGACGGCCTGCCCAGGCTTCGCGCCGCCGATGACGCGCGCGGCGCGGTCTGGGTGCCCGTCACCGACCCCCGCCTCAACCGCTTGTACGGGGGGCACACCGACCACTTCCGCCGGGCCATGGCCGTGCCCGAGCCCGCGACGCCGGCCCTGGTCGCGCCCATCGGCCGCTCCGCCGGCTCGGCGTCGCGCGTGTCGGAGGAGCTGCTCATCGCCAACTCGCGGCTGGGGCCTGCGGCGCGCCGGCAGGCGGCCATCGAGCAGCTCGCCCTGCGCGCGGGCGGCCGGTCCGAGGCGCAAGTGCAGGAAATGGCCGAGGCCGTTTTCCAGGCCCACACCCGGTACCAATGCTCGGTCGGAGCGTGCACGGCGGCGCATTTGCGCGGCAAGATCCGCACGATGCGCGAGGCGGGCATGGACGACGCGCAGATTCGCGGCGCCATCGAGCGCGGCCTGGCCGGCGACCCGCCGTATACCCTGGACCGGGAAGTCGTCGCCCGCCTGATGCGCGAGATCGAGCGTTATCCTCCGCAGACCCTACTGAACCTGCGTCCCGAGGAACGCGCCCAGTTCCTGGCCCGGGTCATCGCCGATGCCGGCGAGGCGCAGGCGGCCGCGAGCGGCGTCATCGTGCGCGACCAGTATTTCACCGTCGGGACCTATCTGCTCGAAGCGGCTCTGGCCAGGATTCCGGAGGCGCTGGCGCGCATCCGGTTGTATGTCGAGGTCGGCTCGGGCTCGGGCAACCTCACCACCATCCTCCAGCGGATGTCGGGCAGCGCCCGCATCGTAGCCTACGAAGCCGACGCCCCGGCGCTCAGCGCCTTGCGCCTCACCGCGGACCGCAGCCGCGTGGATATCCGTCAGCGCTACTTCCAGGTCAGCGACCTGCGCGAGCTCGTACGCCAGGCGGGCGGGCCGGAGAACGTCGGCCTCGTCATGAACCCGCCGTATTTCCTCATCCCCGACCTCGTCGCGGAGATGGACCGCCTGGGCATCCGTAACGCCATCTTGTACGGGCCGCGCCGGCTGCTCGACACCTCGTTTTCGCCGCGCAACGACTGGCGGGTCTTAGGCTCTCTCGGCGCGCGCGACTTCTATCCGCACGCGCCGACGACGGTCCGGCCCGGGGTGACGTTGGACGAATTCAACCACGTCGTGGTTTGCCGGGGGACTTTTTGCCCGCCGGGCGGGCCGATCGTGCGTTAGCCGTCGGCGCGGGCGAGGCGATCTCGGGCGGCAGGTCGCCGGGCTCCACGGACGGGCCCGACGCCATGATGAGCGCGCGTTCGACCGCGTGTTCGAGCTCGCGGACGTTGCCAGGCCAGGCGTAGGCGCGCAAGGCCTTCGCCGCGGCGGAGGTGAACTTGGCCGCGGTCGCGCCGGAGCGCTTGCGGCTCTTCTGCAGGAAGGTCTCGGCCAACGGCATGATGTCGTCGGGACGCTCGCGCAGGGGGGGCAGCTCGATGGGGAAAACCTTGAGACGGTAATACAGGTCCTCGCGGAACTTTCCTTCGGAGACGAACCGCTTGAGGTCGCGGTTGGAGGCGGCGACGACGCGCGCCGAGACCTTCACGGGGTGGTTGTCGCCCACGCGCCGGATCTCACCTTCCTGCAGGGCGCGCAGGAGCTTCACCTGGAGCCCGGGAGAGGTCTCGGAAATCTCGTCTAAGAACAAGGTGCCGCCGGACGCCTCCTCGAAGAGGCCGCGTTTGTTGCGGTCCGCGCCGGTGAAGGAGCCTTTCACGTGGCCGAACAGCTCGCTTTCGAGCAGGCCTTCGGGCATCGCGCCGCAGTTGAGGGCGACGAAGGAGCCGTCCCGGCGCGGCGAGTTCTCGTGGATCGCGCGCGCGATGAGCTCCTTGCCCGTGCCCGACTCGCCGGTCACGAGCACCGTGGCGTCGGTCACGGCGACCTTGGACACCAGCTCGAGGACCTTGCGCATCTCCGCGCTGGCCGACACGATGCCGGAGAAGCCGCGGCGCTCGCGGACCTCGGCGCGCAGGCGGCGCACCTCGCCCAGGAGGTCGCGGTGCTCGATGGTCTTGCGCAGGACGAGCGCCAGCTCCTCGGGCTCGATGGGCTTGGTGAGGTAGTCGTAGGCGCCGGCCTTCATGGCCGCGACCGCGGTGTCGATGGAGCCGTGGCCGGTGATGACGATGACCCCGGTCTCGGGCTGGCTGGCCTTGGCCGCGGCGAGCACCTTCAAGCCGTCGCCGTCCCCCAGGCGCAGGTCGGTGACGACCGCGTCGAAGATCTCCTTTTCCAGGCGCGCGACGGCGCGCGGCGCGGTTTTCTCGGCGTCCACGCGGAAGCCGCGGCGCTTGAGCTCGAGGGCGAGCATGGCGGCTTGCGAAGGGTCGTCTTCCACGAGCAGGATGCGTTTGTCGTCCATTGGGGTCCTTGGCGTCGTCAGGCTTGGGCCGTCGGCAGGTACACGGTGAACTCGGCGCCTTTCGACGCGCCGTTTTTGGCTTCGATGCGGCCGCCGTGCGCGCGCACGATGCGGTCGGCGATGGCCAGCCCCAGGCCGGTGCCGTGGGCCTTGGTGGTTTTGAAGGGCATAAACAGCTCGTCGCGCGCCTCGGGCGCGATGCCCGGGCCGTCGTCGCTCACGCGCAGCAAGGCGAACCCCTCCGCGCGCGCCGTCGCGAGACGGACGGTGCCTCCGGCGCCCGCGGCCTGCACGGCGTTGAGCGCGATGTTCCAGAGCACCTGGCGGATCTGGTCGGGGTCGAAGCGGAACGGGGCCAGGCCCTTCTCGAGCTTCGTCGCGACCTTGGCGCCCGTATTGCCGTCGCCGGCCACGATGCGCGCGACGTCGGCGACCAGCGCGTTGACGTCGGCGCGCTCGAGCTTGAGCGGCCGCGGACGGGCGTAGGAGAGGAAGTTGGTCAACGTCTCGCTGAGGCGCTGGCTCTCGTCGCGCAGGATCTTGTGCACGAGGTCCCGGTCGTCGCGGGCGAGTTCGCCGCCGGCGAGCTGGCGCGCGGCCATCACGATGGAGCCCAGGGGGTTGCGGATCTCATGGGCTACGACCGCGCCCATCTGGCCGAGCTGGGCGAGCGCCTCGGACTGGGCGACGCGCTCCTGCAGGCGCCGCAGCTCGCCGATGTCCATCGCGTTGGAGATGTAGCCTAAGATGTCGCCGTCGTCGCCGCGCACCGCGGTGATGGTGAGGATAAGCGGGATTTCGCGCCCGTCTTTGGAGCGGTTGACCAGCTCGCCGCGCCAGAACCCCACCTTCGGGTCGAGGATCTTCGCCCACATCTCCTTGTAGGTATCCTGATTGGTGTAACGCGAGCGCAGTAGGCGCGGGTTCTGGCCGATTGACTCCGCGCGCGTCCAGCCGTAATGGCGCTCGAAAGCGTCGTTGACGTCCAGGATGGTGCCGTCGCGGTCGCAGTAGAACATGACGTCGTTAGAGCGTTTGAAGGCCTGATACAGCGTCAGGGCCAGCTCGTGGCTGGAGGGCGGGGAGGCCTTTTTCCGTGTTTTGGACATATTGTTGCTATAGTGTTTTCAACGGAGTCGGTGCGCCGTCGAGCGGTTACATGAAACAAACTTTAGGCGTGCGAGCGGAACAGCGGCTGGCGGTCCTCGGCCGTTTGCGGATGGCCGACTGGATCGAGATGCCCGAGCGCGAATACGCGCGGCAGGTCGAGAAGGTTGAAAAAGACCCGCTGTTTCGCAAGCTGTATTTCGGCGCGCCGGGCCTGCCGTCGGCCATCCGTCGCCGCGCCTGGCCGGGCGGCCGCCTGTCGGCCGGTTTCTACGACGTGGACGAAGGCCGCGCGGCCGGCAGTCAGCGCGTGGACGTCGAAGGCCGGCTCGACGCGCGCAAAGACGTGCTCGCGCTCGTGCAGCGCATGGGCCAGTCCGCCTTCGAGCGATATTTCCTGCGCGGCGAGGACGCCGTCACCTTGCCCGAAATCGCCAAACGCACGGGTCTGGCCGAGGCCGACGTCCTGCGCGTGCACGACCTGCTCCTCGAGATCGGGGCCGAGGCGGAGTTCGCGGGCGCCGTGAAGGCCGCCCCGGCCGCGCGCGGGACGACCTGCCTGGCGCGCCTGACCAACGACGCCCGGGGCGCGGCCTTCGAGTTCGTGGCCCCGTATTGGGCGCGCGGCCTCTACCAGGTGCGTTACGACGACCTCGAGTCCTGGAAGTCCTCCGGCATCCTCGACGGCCCCGAGCGCCGGCGCCTGCGCCATCTGCTCAAACGCCTGGAGACGTTGAACCTGCGGCAGAGCACCATCTTCCGCATCCTCGAGGCGCTCGCCCGCGTCCAGGCCGACTATCTGCGCACCCGTCGCCCGGAGGACGTGCGGCCCGTGAGCCTGCGCCTGCTGGCGAGGCGGCTGCAATTGGCGCCGAGCACGGTGAGCCGGGCGCTGTCGCACCGGACTTTGCTGCTGCCGTGGGGGCCGCAGGTGCCGATGATCTCGCTTGTGCCCGGGCAGCGCCACGTGCTCATGGACGTCCTGCGCGGCTGGATTATCGCGGACCCGGCGGCGACCGACGCCGTGCTGGCTCGACGGCTCAAGGCGGAGCGCGGCATCGAGGTGTCGCGGCGCACCGTCAACGCGGTGCGGCACGCCTTGCGCGCGGAGGCGCCGTGAGGCTCGCGCGCGACGTGATGCGCCCGGCGGGCTTCGTGCTGCGCGAGAGCGACGACGCCTGGCTGGCGGCCCGCCAGCTCTTCGAGAGCGGCCAGACCGGGGCGCCGGTGCTCGACGCCAACGGGCGTTTGACCGGGGTCGTGTCGCAGTCCGACCTCGCGGAGCACCTGAGGGCAAACTCGCGCGACGCGTCCGACTTCTACGCCGAGCCCGACCACGACCCTCTGCCGGCCCGTCCATCGGTCCCGGTCGGCCGCCTGATGTCGCGCGTGCTCGTCCAGGTGCCCGAGGACATGCCGCTCGACGAGGTGGAGCGCCACATGCTGCGGCGCCGGGTGCAGCGCGTGCTGGTCGTGCGCGACGGCGCGGTGGCGGGCGTCATCACGGCGACGGACCTGCTCAGGGCGCGTTGAGCAAGGAGGGCTGCGCGCCCTTCTGGAGCCTGCCCATGCGTTCCTCGAGCAGGGCCTCGTAACGCCGCTTGAGCTCCTCGGTGATATGTTCGAACTCGTGGGCCCGCTTCGCCTTGCGCTCGCGCCCGTCGTATTCGAGGAAGTCCAGCACGGCCGCCGTCTCTTCCTTGGTGAGCGTGCGGCCCGAGAAGCTGCTGCGCG
The DNA here is from genome assembly GCA_965283875.1 of uncultured Elusimicrobia bacterium. Taxonomy (GTDB): domain Bacteria; phylum Elusimicrobiota; class Elusimicrobia; order UBA1565; family UBA9628; genus GWA2-66-18. The sequence goes on from CBDIQC010000001.1 coordinate 2,754,912, forward strand.
CGCGCATGCTCATGACGTAGAACTCCCACCAGGTCCGCCCGACCAACGGGGCGTTGAGGGAGCGGGCCAGCCCGTGGCAGCGGCCGCAGGCCTCGGCGAAGACGCGGTAGTTGCGGCGCTGCATCAGCGGATAGGCGGACACGTCCGCCTCCTCGGGGCCCAGGTCGCTGTAGAACACGGCGGTCTGCTTCTGCAGCTCGGTGGAGGGGGGCACGACGGGCGGCGCTTCGCGCGGGCGGGCGGTTTCGGAGACCCGCGCCGGCTCCGTCGGCGTCTGCGACGGCGGGCCGCCGCCGGACCACCGCAACGCGGAGCAGCCGGCGAAAAAGACGGCCAAGCCAAGGAGAAATAAGCGGCTCATATCCTTTGCAACGCAACGATACGGCCCGGCAAACACGTTGCTATTATCAGGGCATGAACGGACTCAGCGCGAGAGAAGCTGCGCAGGCCCTGGCGCGGCACGGACCCAACGAGCTGCCCTCGCAAGGCCGCCGCTCCGGCTGGCGCATCGCCGCCGAGGTGGCGGGAGAGCCCATGTTCCTGCTCCTGCTCTCGTGCGGCGTCCTCTACGTCCTGCTCGGGGACCCGCGCGAGGCGATGATGCTGTTCGCCGCCGTGCTCGGCGTGGTAGGCCTGACCTTCTGGCAGGAGCGCAAGACCGAACGCGCGCTCGAAGCCCTGCGCGACCTGTCGAGCCCGCGGGCGCTGGTGCTGCGCGACGGGTTCCCGTTGCGCGTGCCGGGGCGCGAGGTCGTGCCGGGCGACGTTCTTCTTTTAGAAGAAGGCGATCGCGTGCCCGCCGACGCCGCCGTGCTCGAGAGCGCGGGCCTGGCTTGCGACGAGAGCCTGCTCACCGGGGAATCCGTGCCCGTGCCCAAAGCGCTCTGGGACGGGCAGGCGGCGCTCGGGCGCCCGGGCGGCGACGACTCGCCGTTCGTGTGGTCGGGCACGCTCATCGTCAGAGGCAGGGGGCGGGCCGTCGCGCGGGCCACGGGCCCGCGCACCGAGATGGGCCGCATCGGCGCCAGCCTGTCGTCCTTGGTCCCCGAGCAGACGGCGCTGCACAAGGAATCGGCCCGCCTCGTGCGCGTCATGGGCGGCGCGGCGCTGGTCGCCTGCCTGCTCATCGCCGCGGTGTACGGCCTCTCCCGCGGTTCCTGGACGCAGGGCCTCCTGGCCGGGCTGACCTTGGCGATGTCGCTCGTGCCCGAGGAGTTCCCCGTCATCTTGACGGTGTTCCTGGCGATGGGCGCCTGGCGCATGTCGGCGCGCCGCGTGCTCGCGCGGCGGGCGGCCGCCATCGAGGCGCTGGGTTCGACCACCATCCTGTGCTCGGATAAAACCGGAACGCTCACGCAGAACAAGATGACGGTGACGCGCGCCGAGCCCGCGCCCGGCGACGGGGACGGCCGCGCGCTGCTGCGCCTGGCGGCGCTCGCCAGCCGCGAGGACCCGGTGGACCCGATGGAGCGCGCGTTCCACGAGGCCGGCGGCGTCGCGCCCGCGGCGGAAGGCCTGACGCTGGAGAAGGAGCATCCGCTCGAAGGCGCGCGCATGGCGCGCGTCTGGCGGGGCGCCGCGGGCGCGCGCCACATCGCCGCCAAAGGCGCGCCCGAGGCGATTCTCGACCTGTGCGGCGCGGCGCCCGCGCTGCGCGAGTCGGCGCTCGCTCGCGTGCGCGAACTGGGCGCCGACGGCCTGCGCGTCATCGCCGCGGCCGAGGGCAGCGCGCCGGACGCTACCCTGCCGGAGCGAGCCGAGGCGTTGTCTTGGCGCTGGGCCGGGCTCACCGCGCTCGCGGACCCCTTGCGCCCGTCGGCCCGCGAGGCGGTGGCGCAGTGCCGGGCCGCGGGTCTGCGCGTGCTCATCGTGACGGGCGACCATCCCGCGACCGCCCTGGGCATCGCGCGCGAGCTGGGCTTGCCCGAGGGCGAGGCGCTCACGGGCGCGGAGATCTCGAGCCTGGACGCGGCCGGCCTCACCGAGAGGCTGCGCCGCGTCGTGGTCGTCGCGCGCGTTCTGCCCGAGCAGAAGCTCCAAGTGGTGCGCGCGCTCCAAGCCGCCGGCGAGGTCGTGGCGATGACCGGGGACGGCGTCAACGACGCGCCGGCGCTCAAGGCGGCCGACATCGGCGTCGCCATGGGCGGGCGCGGCAGCGACGTGGCGCGCGAGGCGGCCGGCGTCGTGCTGCTCGACGACGACTTCGCGACCTTGGTGGCGGGCGTGCGCGAGGGCCGTCGCATCTTCGACAACATCCGCAAGGCCATGGCGTTCGTGGTGGCCGTGCACATCCCCATCGCGGGCGTCGCGCTGGCCGCGGCCGCGGCGGGCTGGCCGCTCATCCTGCTGCCGGTGCACATCCTCTTCCTCGAGATGGTCATTGACCCGGCCTGCACCATCGTCTTCGAGGCCGATCCCGAGGAGGGCGACGTCATGGCGCGTCCGCCGCGACCGGTCGCGGAGCCCATCCTGGGGCGCTCGGACCTCCTGCTCAGCGTCCTGCGCGGCGCGGCCTGCTTCGCCGCGGCCTTCGGCGCGGCGCTGTGGGGCATGTCGGAGGGTTGGAGCGAGGGGCGCGTGCGCGCGGCGGCGTTCTCCATCATCGTGCTGCTCAACCTCGCGCTGATCTTCGCCAGCCTCTGCGGCCGGCGCGGCGTCCTGCCCACGTTACGCGCGCCCAACGCGCCGCTGCGCTGGACCGTCCTGGGCGCGGGGGCCATGCTCGCGCTGGCGGTGTGGACGCCGCTGCTGCGCGGCGTCTTCCACTTCGAGCCTCTCGGCGGGGCCGGGGTCGTCGTGGTCGCGGCGGGCGCGGCGGCGGGCGCGGCCGGTGTTCTGATGCTGGGGCGTTTATATAGGATAAAAGGATGAAGAAACGCGTTCCCGTCTGCGCCGCCGAGGCCTTGAAGGCCGTGCGCTCGGGGCAGCACGTGTTCATCGGCTCCGGCTGCGCCGAGCCGGAGCTGCTGGTGCGCGCGCTGGCCGACCGCGCGCCCGAGCTCGACGACGTCGAGGTGCTCCACCTGCTCACCGCGGGCGCGGCGCCTTACGCCGACCCGGCCCTGTCGGCGAGCTTCCGCCATAACGCCTTTTTCATCGGCCCCAACGTGCGCGCGTCGGTCAAAGCGGGCGCGGCCGACTACACGCCCTGCTTCCTCCATGAGATCCCGACCTTGCTGCGCTCGGGACGTCTGCCGGTGGACGTGGCGCTCGTGCAGGTCGCGCCGGCCGACGCCGCGGGCCGGCACTCCCTGGGCATCTCGGTGGACATCGTCCGCGCGGCCGTGGAGAGCGCCCGGCTGGTCATCGCCCAGGTCAACCCGCGCATGCCGCGCACGCGCGGCGGGGCCGTGTTGCCCGGCTCGGCGTTCGACGTGCTCGTGGAGGGGGACGCGCCCCTGCTGGAGCTGCCGGCGCGCAAGGACTGCCCGGAGGGGGACGCCATCGCGCGGCATTGCGCCTCCTTGGTCGAAGACGGCGCGACGCTCCAGATGGGCATCGGCGCCATCCCCGACGCGGTGCTGGCGGCGTTGCGGGATAAACGCGACCTGGGCGTGCACACCGAGATGTTCTCCGACGGCCTGCTGCCGCTGCTCAAGAGCGGCGCGGTCAACGGCCGCCGCAAGACGCTGCACCGCGGCAAGGTCGTCACCTCCTTCTGCATGGGCAGCCGCCGGCTCTACGACGCGCTCGACGGGGATCCGCGTTTCGAGTTCCATCCGTCCGACTACGTCAACGACCCGTTCGTCATCGCGCGCAACGAGAAGATGACGTCCATCAACTCGGCGCTGCAGGTGGACCTCACGGGCCAGGTCTGCTCGGACTCCATCGGGCCTCGCTTCTACAGCGGCTTCGGCGGCCAGGTGGATTTCATCCGCGGCGCCGCGCGCGCCAAAGGCGGCAAGTCCATCCTCGCCTTGCCCTCCACCGCCAAACACGGCGCGCTCTCGCGCATCGTGCCCACGCTCGCGCCGGGCTCGGGCGTGGTCACGACCCGGGCTGACGTGGATTTCATCGTGACCGAGTGGGGCATCGCCAGCCTCAAGGGCCGCACCGTGCGCGAGCGCGCGTTGGCCCTCATCTCGGTCGCCCATCCGAGCTTCCGCGCCGAGCTCGTCGAGAAGGCGCGCGAGCTGGGCTTCGTCTATCCCGACCAGCGGCCGTGGCCCAAGGAAGGCCGCCCTTATCCCGCGGAGTGCGAGACGAAGATGAGCCTGCGCGGCGGCGGCGCGCTCGAGGTGCGCCCGCTCAAGGCCTCCGACGAACGGGCCTTGCGCGACCTGTTCTACTCGCATTCCGAGGCGACCATCAGCGCGCGTTACGGCCGTCCGGTCAAACGCCTAACCCGCGCCCAGCTCCAGGACTTCGTGACCCTCGATTACGACGCCCGCATGGCGCTGGGCGCCTTCGAGCGCAAGGGGCGGGCGTCGCGCCTCCTGGGCGTGGCGCGCTGGGAGCGGGGGGAGGACGGCCGGGCCGAGGTGGCCCTGACCATCCACGACGATTTCCAGGAGCAGGGCATCGGGTCTTTCCTCATGCGGCTGCTGCTGCGCCACGCGCGCCGCCTGGGTCAGAAGGCGTTGTACGCGACCTACGTCTGGGGCAACGCGCGGATGGACGGCCTGGCCAAGTCCACCGGAGGCGCGGTGGAGTTCAAGGGGCAAGACGGGCGCCAGGCCGTCTGGACGCTCGACGGCTGACCTGCCGGTAGGCTGGCAATAGTGTTGCCTCTATCCGAGGCATGAACACTTTCAGCCTCGGCGCCCTCCTCCTCCTGGCCCTGCCGGCCGCCGCCTCCGACGTGAAGCTCTCTCCCTCCAGCCGCTTGTGGCTCGAGGGGGATTCCAGCCTGCACGCCTATACCAGCTCCGCGACCGCGCTCAGCGCGGATTTCGCCTTCGAAGCCGCCGGCCCCCTGGCCGCGGCCGTCGCCGCGAAGTCCCCGGCCAAGCTCACGGTGCGGGTCCCGGTCGCGGGCCTTAAAAGCGCGCACGACGGCCTGGACAAGAACCTGCGCAAGACGCTCAAGGCCTCGGAGCACCCCGACATCGTCTTCACGATGAAGTCGTACGAGGTGACCGGCTCGAGCATCTCGGCGACCGGCGACCTGACGGTCGCGGGCAAAAGCCGCGAAATCGTCCTGGAGGCCCGTTACGCGGCCCGGGACGGCAAGCTGTACGTCGAAGGCTCCGAGCCCGTGCTCATGACCGACCACGGCATCAAGCCCCCGACCATGATGCTGGGCGCCATCAAAACCGCCGATCTCGTCGTGGTGCAGTACCGGCTCGTGCTGGAGCCGGCCGCCGCGGATATTAAGGACACCAAGTAACAGGAGGACGTATGAAACGCATGATCAGGACGGTCGCCGCCGCGGCGCTGCTGGCAGGGCTTGTGCCCTCCGCGCACGGTATGACGGTGGTGGACAACGGTAAGCTCAAGATGGACATCCATGGCCGCGGCCAGATGATCGGCGTCGGCCAGATCGTGCCCGACCCGTACCGCGACCACGGCCGCGTCTACCTCTTCATGAAGCAGGCGCGCCTCGGCGTGCAGGGTTTCTACGAGGACATCAAATACGAGACGCAGTTCTCCTTCGGCGGTGAAAACGCCAACGGCTCGAACACCGACCTCGGCATGCTCGACTTCGTCGCCGACATCCCGGTCGCGCCCATGGGCGAGAGGGGGAGCCTTAAGGTCGGCCAGTTCCGCGTCCCGTACAGCCGCGAAGGACTCACCGACCGCGGTTATATGAACTTCGGGGAGCGGTCGCTGGCGAACCTGGCGTCTTATCAGACCCGCGACTACGGCCTGGCCCTGCAGAAATATTCCGGCAACTGGGCCGGGACCATCGGCGTGTTCTCCGGCGGCGGTCGCGACGTGCCGCAGCGGTACCTGCCGGAACGGCTGGGCTGGCCGGAGACCGTGCTGCGCGTGGGTTATAACGACGGCATTGACGAGGACATCTACCATGTGAAGGGCACGGACATCGACCTGAAGCGCAGCGGCAAGGCCGTGTTCTTCAATGCCTTGTACATGCAGGACACCCTCATCGGCCACAACGCGGTGATGAACCTGCGGACCATCGACAAGAACCTGCTCATCGATTCGAACTACAACCCCTTCATCGGGGCGGGTCCGGCGGGGGCGGCGGCGAACGCGCGGACGCAGCAGCGCGGCAACATCTGGTTCGTGGGCGGGGACGCGGTCGTGCGCCGGCTGCTCGGCAACGGCCATATCCTCGAGGCCGAGGTGGAAGGCAATTACGGCGGCTACCAGAACCGTTACGGGTCGCTGCACATCGCCAATGCCCGCGGTCAGGTGGCCTACACCGCGATGCCGTACCAGATCGGCGTGCGCTACGCGGCCCTGTTCATGGACCGCAACGCGAACTACCTGACGGGAGGCAAACGCTACAGCCCCGCGCTGGGCTCTACCGTGCACGAGGTGGCGCCGTCTCTCACCTGGTACATCAAGGGTCAAAACGTCAAGGTCGTGGCGGATGCGCCGATCTACCTCAACATGCCCGTCTTCGTCGAGCCGGGCGTGGGCGCGTACGTCTTCGCCGACCAGCCGGGGCAGGTCACCTACCTGCAGTCGGCCGGCGGGAACACGAAGCGTCACATCGTGTTCACGGGACGCATGATGCTGCAGTTCTTGTTCTGATTCGCCGGGCCCCCCGCTCTCCCAGGGCGGGGGGCCCGGTCTTTTCTAAAAGAGGAGGAGTTATGATCCGCTTCCCGCCGCGCCGCATCCTCGCCGCCGTGGACCTTTCGCCGGCCTCCGCGCCCGCCTGGCGCGCCGCCCGCGAGCTCGCCGCGCGCTTCGACGCCGTGCTCGACGCGGTTTACTGCGAACTTCCCTTGGGGCCCGAAGTCGAGGCCCAAGGCCTGACCGCCGGCGTCTCGACGCCCCGCGGCGTCCTGGCGCGGCTGCGCCGCCGCCTCGGGCCCGGCGCGCGCCTCCACATCGCGCGCGGCGAGCCGTCGGCCGTTTTCGTGCTGCAAGATGACGAGCGGCGCTACGACCTGCTGGTGATGGGCACCAACCGGCGCCAGGGGCTGTCGCGGATGCTGCGTCCCTCCGTCGCGGGCGCCGCGGCCCGCGTCTGCGCCTGCCCGGTGCTCGTGGTCCCGCGCCATCGCGCCATCCGCCGGGTGCTCGCGCCCATCAACGAGGCCGACTACGCGCGCCGAGGCCTGCTCGCGGCCGGGCTCGCGTCGCGGCTGTCGAAATACGCGCCTGAGCGTCCTTAACGTCGTCACCGACCCCGTCTTCGGCCCCAGCCCCAAACGCCTGATCGCCGAACGCATCGCCGAGCTGCCGCAGGCCGTGCGCCGCCACGCGTCGCCCGTGGGCCTGGTCGCGCGCGACGGCCCCGTCTCGGACATCCTGCGCTCCACGAAGGGGCACGACCTCGTCGTCTTGGCCGCGCACCGCAAGTCGTTGATGGGGGACTGGGTGCTCGGCACCACGGTGGAGCGGGTACTGCGTTATTCGCCCATCCCGGTGCTGTCCATCCCGTCGGACGCGCGCCGGCGCTCGACCGTCATCATCTGAGGAGGCCCGTCATGCACATCGTCTTCGCTCTCTGCGGTTCGTTGGCCATCGTCGCCGTCGGCGTCCTGCTCAAGCTCTGCGCCGACGCCTTCGACGCCGATTCCCGTCGCGTCCGCTGAACGAGACGCTTATTTCGGGGCGCCGCCCACGAGCCGGGCCGCGTGCTCGCGGCCCTTCTGCACCCAGCCGTCGAGCGTGACGTAGGCCGCGGGGATGAGGAACAGCGTCATGGGCATGGCGAAGGTCAGGCCCCACGCCAAGGCGAGCGCCATGGGCGCGACGAAGGGCTCGTAGCCGCCGAAGCCGTAGGCGGAGGGGAACAGGCCCAGCAAGGTGGTGATCGAGCTGGCCCAGATGGGGCGCAGCCGCTCCGCGCCGGCGTCCACCGCGGCCTGCTCGACGGGGATTCCCAAGGCGCGCTTCTCGTTGATGAAATTGACCAGCACGATGGCGTTGTTGACGACGACGCCCGTCATCGCGACGACCCCGAGCATGGCCATGAAGGACGCGGGCTGGCCGTGCACCAGCAGCGCGTACACGACGCCCAGCAGGCCGATGGGGATGGTCAGCAGGATGATGAAGGGCTGCAGGTAGGAGCCGAAGAGCACCGCCAGGATGACGAAGTCGAGCATGATGGCCACGCCGAAGGAGCGGAACAGGGAGCGCATGGACTTGGCGGTCTCCTCCTCCTCGCCGCCGTAGATGAGCTCGTAGCCGGGGTAACGCTCGGGCACGTCCTTGAACTTCTCCTGCACGAGGCGGTTGGCCTCGCGCGAGGTGATGACGTCCTCGTCCACGTCGGCGGACACGCTGACGGCGGGTTTGTAGTTGTAGCGCGGCAAAAACGGCGCGCCGCGGCGCTCTTCCACGGCGGCCACGCGCGAGAGGCGCACGGCGCGGCCCGCGGGGCTGCGCGCGTCCAGCCGCATCAGGTCGGCGGCCGAGTCGCGCTGGTCCGGCTTCAGGCGCAGGCGGATCTCGACCTCCTCGTCGGGGCGCTGGATGCGCGACACCTGGATGCCGTCCACCGCGTAGAACAGGTCGCGGGCGATGCTTTCGGCGTCCACTCCGGCGTAGGCGGCCTCGCCCTCCAGCGGCGTGATCCGCCACTGCTGCTTGCCGTCCTCGAGGGAATCGCGGACGTCGGTGACGCCCTTGATGGTGCCCAGGAACGCGCGGATCTCGCCGGCGATGGCGCGGTTGACCTCGGGGTCGCGGCCGCGCGCGCGCACCATGATGGCCTCGCCTACGGGCGGGCCCGGCTGCAGCTCGTCGATGGTCAGGCGCGTCACGCCCGGAATCGTCCCGATGCGGCGGCGCAGGTCCTCGATGACGTCCTTGGTGGGGCGGCGGCCGGAATCCTCGGGCGTGAGATACACGCGCACCTGGCCGTAATGGGTGCCGAGACGCTCCTGGTCCTCCTGCCCCTTGAGGCCCACGGCCGCGGTGTAGGTGTCGAGCTCGGTGGGGGGCATCGCCGCGATGGTTTTCTCGAGCCCGGCGACGACGGCCTCGGTGGCGGCGAGGTTGGTGCCCGGCGGCATCTCCACCTGCACGAAGAACTGCTCGATCATGCCGCCGGGGAACAGCACGAACTTCAGGCGCCAGCGCGCGACGCCGGCGGTGAGGACGAGGAAGGCCAGCAGCAGCAGCGCGAACTTGCCTCGGTGGCGCAGCACCCAGGTCATGGCGACGCGGTAACGCTCCACGGTCGCCAGTACCAGCGCCCCGGCTTGGACTCGCCCACGGGTTTGCCGTAGGGCAGGAGCTCGAGCACGTGTCCGGGCAGGATGAAAAACGCCTCGAATAGGCTCGCCGCGAAACACATGATGACCACGACGGGGATCATGAGCAGGAACTTGCCCATGATGCCGCCCATCAGCGCGAAGGGGAGGAAGGCGCAAGACGACACCAGCACCGAGCCGATGACCGGCCACATGATCTCGCGGGTGCCGTCCACGGCGGCCTGGAACGGGGGTTTGCCCGTCTCGAGGTGTTTGTAGATGTTCTCCGCGACCACGACCGAGTCGTCGTCGAGCATGCCCAGCACGATGATGAAGGCGAGCAAGGACATCAGGTTGAAGGTGAAGCCCAGCGGCACCGCAACGACGAGCGCGGCGGCGAACGAGATGGGCACGCCCATGGCCGCGACGGCCGCCAGGCGCCAATCCAGGAACAGGAACAGGGCGATGAGGATGAGGATGCCGCCCTGCATCATGTTGCCCGTCATGACCTTCAGGCGGCGTTTGACCCAGACGCTGGTGTCGTTGGAGAGCACCAGCTCCAGGTCCTTGGCCGCGGCGCGCGCGGCGTGTTTGTCGCGCAGCTCGAAGACCCGCGCGGTGAGGTCGATGGCGTCGCCGGTCTTGTGTTTGCTGACGTGCAGCTCGATGGCGGGGCGGCCCTTGGCGCGCGTGCGCAACGCGCCCTCGGCGAAACCTTCGGACACCGTCGCCAGGTCGCGCACGCGCACGTATTCGCGCGCCTCGTTGGCGCGCACCACGATGGAGCCGACCTCGGCCGGGGTGAACACCGCGCCGCGCACGCGCACCCAGTTCTCCAGCGAGCCGGACCAGGTGGAGCCCGCGGAGCGGTCCACGTTGCGCCCGCGGATGGCGGCGGCCAGCTCGCCCATGGTCAGGCGGTGGCGCTCGAGTTTCTCGCGGTCGGCCTCGACGAGGATTTCCCGCTCGCGGTCGCCCTTGAAATCGACGCGGGAGACCCCGTCGATCTCCTCGAGCATGTCCTTGAACTCTTCGGCGAAGCGGTCGCGCGCCTCGTCGGTGCCGCCGGCCACCGAGACGGTGATGAGCGGGCGCGCGGCGGTCAGCTCTTGGACGATGGGTTTGTCGGCGAGGTCGGGAAGGTCCTCGATGCGTTGGGCGGCCTGGTACAGGTCGTTGACGGTTTTGTCCTTCTCGCGCTCGGTCAGGTCCTCGTCGATGCGCAGCACCACCAGCGACATGTTCTCCAGCGAGAAGCTCTCCGCGCGGTCCACGCCCGACACCGTGCGCACCTGCTCCTCCACCTTGCGCGTGACGAGGGTTTCGACCTCCTCGGGCGAGGCGCCGGGGAACGGCGTGCGGATGATGACGATGTCGAACTTGATGTCCGGGAACACCTCGCGTCGCGAGGTGAAGAAGTGCCAGCCGCCGATGATCACCAGCACCAAGGTGATGAGGTTGGAGAGGACGGGGCGGCGCAGGAAGAATTGGATCATTATTCCCCTAAACGCCCTGCTTGGCGGGCCAACTCGACGAGGGCCAGGGCCTCGTCGGCCTCGGCGCGCACGAGCTCGGCCTTGGCGCCGCGCAGGTCCTGCTGGAAACGCACGAGCAGGTCGGTGGTGGCGCGGCCGCTGCGGAAATCGCTCTCGCCGGCGGCGAGTTTGTCCGTCTGGATGGCGGCCAGGCGCCGAGCGGCGGCCAGGCGGCGGCGCGAGAGGGCGAGCGTCTCGCGGCCGTCGCGCCAGGCGCGGCGCGCCGCGTTTTCCACGCCCGACAGCTCGGCCTCGGCCGCGGCGGCCGCCAGGTCGGCCTGGCGGCGCGTCAGGCGCTCCTGGCGGAAGCCCAACGGCACGGTCAGGCTCGCGCCCACCGAGGCCACGGGGTGCCGCCACGCGCTCATCTCGCGCCAGGAACGGTTATACGTCGCGTCCAGTCCGGCGAAGGCGTAGGCCGCGTCGAGCGAGAGGTCGGGCATGGTGTCGAGGCGCGTCACGCGGGCCGACCACGTCAAGGCGTCGCGCCGGCGGCGCGCGGCCTCGACGTCGGGGCGCGCGGCGAGCAAGGCGGCCTCGTCGGCGGGCAAGGCGTCCTCGGCGGGCAGGCCTTCGACGGCGGCGGTGGAGACCTCGAGCGCGGCCGCCGGGCCTTCCTCGCGCAGGGCGGCCGACAACGCGTGGCGGGCGCGTTCGCGCGCGGAGGCGGCCAGCAGCAGCTCGGTCTGCGCCAGCTCGAGCGACGCCTGGGCCTGGAGGCGGTCGGAGGCCTCGGCCGTACCGTAGCGCCCCTTCTCCTCGGTCCTCTTGAGCAGCAACGACGCGTCCGCTACCGCGTCCTCGCGGATGGCCACGAGCCGCTGGGCGGCGCGCAGCTCCACGACCGCGGCGGCCGCGGCGGCGGCCGCGCCGTTGCGCGCCGAGGCGTGGTCGGCCTCGGCCGCGGCCGCGCCGGAGCGCGCGCGCGTGCGCCGGGCGATATCGGGCCGGCCCCAGAAGTAGCGCAGCAGGCGCTGCTTGAGCTCGAGCGAGAGCCGCGAATCCACGGTCGGGTCGAGGGGCCGAAACGCGGACGGATTGACCAGGCGCTCGTTGCGCCAGACCATGCGCGCCTCGGTGCCGAGCAAGGTCGTCTGCGACAGGCCGGTCTCCCAGCGCTCGAGCCGCGAGCGCACGCCTTGGAACAGCGGCTGGGAGCGGGGGGAGCGGTCGTCTTGATACACGTAGGCCGCGCCGAGTTTGGGATCGAGGTTGGAGAGCAGGAGCGGCTCGTCGAGCTTGGCGGCGTCGCGGCGCGCGGCGGCGGCGCGCACCTCGGGCGAACGTTCGACCGCCAGGCGCGTCGCGTCGGCCATGGTCAGCGGGGCGGCCGCGGAGGGGGGGGCGAAGAATACGAATATAAGGAAAAGGCGCGCGGCCACGGGAAACATGACCATCCCATCATGGCCGATGTCCGGCGGCCTCGTCAATACGCGCGGCTACCAGCCCTGGCGGATGACCTGGACGGCGGCTTCGCGCGACGCGTCGGAGGGGTAGAGGCGCTTCCAGTCCTGGAGCATCAGCTCCACGCCGCCGGCCTCGGCCCGGGAGTGGCCGACGCCGGCCCAGTAGCGGAACTCGCGCGGCTGCAGCGCGATCTTGCGCGCGCCTTGAGCGCGCGAGCCAGCAGGAGGCGCTCGCGCCGGACGGCATCGCCGCGGTCGTCGGCCAGGGCGAGCGACATCACGGACGCCTTGCGGAAAAAAGCGCGCGGCGCGCTGTATTCGAGCAGCGGGCGCAGCTCGGAGTTCACCGGGCCTTCGCCCGCGAGCGCGGCGGCGGTCTCCTCGGAGGCGGCCTGGAAGGAGAGCAAGGTGGTCGGGGCGCCGACGTCGGCGCGCGTCAGGTCGTTCCAGACCTCGGGGCGGCGGAAGGCGCGTTCGAAGGCCTCGTGGTCGAAGGCCGTCGGCCGCGCCGAGCCGACGATGAGCGCGTCGCCGGTGTAGGGGATGCGCCAGATGGTCGCGTGCGGGAACACGGAGCGGAAGGTGCGCAGCACCAGCGCGAAGCCGGCGTCGTCCATCTCGTAAAGATGGAACCATTGGACGAAAAGGCCGTCCGGGGTCAGGCGCGAGCGGGCGCGGGCGTAGAACTCGACGGAAAACAGGTCCGCGACGCCGGCCATCCAGGGGTTGGAGGGCTCGCTGGCGATGACGTCGTAGAGCGGGCCGGGCCGCAGGAGCAGGGACTTGGCGTCTTCCACGTGCAGGGTCAGGCGCGGGTCGGTGGTGGGCAGGCCGTTGACGTGGTCGAAGTGGCGCGACGCCTCGACGACCGCGGGGATGAGTTCGACGGCGTCGAGGCTCCCGAGCGGGTGGCGCAAGGCCGAGCCCGCGCTGACGCCGCTGCCCCAGCCGATGAGGAGCATCGAGCGCGAGTCCGGCTTAAGCAGCAAGGGCAACGAGCCCATGAGAATCTGGGTGCCCATGTCGGTGCCGGTGGACGCGTCGGCTTTGCCGTTGACGTGCAGGGCGATCTTGACGCCGTCGTAACGCAGCGTGCCCACGGTGGCCTCGCGGTCGTCGCGGTGGAACAAGACCTCGACCCCGTTGTTGTTCTTCACGAACTGCTCGAAGGTCAGCCCGGGAATCGGCGTGCCGCGGTAGCCCCCGCGCGAGACCATCCGCGGGTCCCAGCGCGGGGCGAACGCGCACGCGGCCAGGCCCGCCGCGAGGACGACGCCGACCCCGGCGCGGGAGGCCGGTCGGACCCGCCAGAGCACGGCGGCGCCGAGGAGCAAGTGCACGGCCGCGCCGGCGCGCAGCAGGCCCTCCACGCCCAGGCGCGGCAGCAGCCACAGCCCGGCCGCGGCGCCCAGGACGTTGCCGAACGCGTTGGCCGACAACACCGCGCCGACGCGGCGACCGCGTTCGGCGCCTTCGCCGGCGGCCAGGCGCGCGGCCACGGGCAGCGACGCGCCGAGCGCGGCGGCGGGCAGCAGGAGCAACGCGGCGCACACGCCGAATTTCACGGCCTCGTAACCCAGGTAGGCGGCCCCGCCCCCGCCGAAGGCGGGCCGCAGCTTCATGAAGAGGAAAGGCAGGCGCGGGCACAACGGCAAGGTCGCCAGCACCGAAACCGCGACGAGCGCGCTCGACACGCCCAGCACCACGCGCGGGTCGCGGCGGCGCAGCGCCGCCGAGGACGCGAGCGCGCCGCCGGCGGCCACGCCGGCGATGAAGGCCGAGAGCATGAGCGCGAAGGCGTGCGTCGAGGCGCCGAGCGTCAGGCCGAGCAGGCGCGTCCAGGCCGTCTCATAGACCAACGCCGCGGCGCCCGAGAAAAACACGACGGCCAGCGCGAGCGCGATCGTGCAGGACCGGCCCGCCTGCCTCGAGTCGGGCGCGCGCGGCGCCGCGGCGGCCGCCGCCGCCAGGCGCATGCGATCGCCAGCAGGTTCAGCGCCGCGCGGCCGCGGCCGTAGTCGAGGCCGAGCCCGAGGCATGACGAGGCAGGCGGCCGCCAGGCAGCCCGAGCGAAGCGCCCGCGGCGCTGGAGGCGTAGAGGCGTCCGACGCTGCGCTGGGTCTCGCCGCCGGCCGCGGCCGCGAGCGCCGGGATGGCGCCGCCCATGACGAAGGCGTGCACGAAGACGCCCGCAGGGCCGAGCCAACGCCATGGCCCCTCGGCGAAGCGCAGCAGCAGCGGCGCCGACACGCCGAGCAGCGCGACGAGCCATTCCAGCTTGCGGAAGAAACGCAGGGGGAATCGGCCGCGTCGGCGCGCGGACCGAGCCGCGCGCTGCCGGCGGCGAGGCCGCCGAGGAAAGCCGCGAGCACCGCGGCGTGCGCGACGGCCGCGCTGCCGAACACCAGGCCGAGGCGTTTGGCCCAGAGGACCTCGTAAACGAGGCCGGCGGCGCCGGTGAGGAAGGACGCGAGCAAGAGCATGCCTAACCCTATCAAACGGCGGCTGTTACGGCTAGACGGACATGCGGCGCGAAGCCACCCTGGCGTTATCAAGGAGGCGGGGTTATACTGGGCTTAGAGGCCCCCTGCCATGCCCCCGGCCCGTTTCACCGCTTTATTGCTGGTTTTCGCATTAGGCGCATCCACGCGCGTCTCCGCCGCGAGCTTCGAGCAGACGATGTTCATGACCGGGGCCCCGTTCGCCTCCCCCGTTTTGCTCCGCGAGCCCCTCCGTTCGGCCGCCGAAGCGCAGCGGGGTCCTAACACGGGGGAAACCCGAGCCGCCTACGGAGAGCGCCTGCGCCGCGCGGGCTTGGCCCTGGGCCTGACCCCGGCGCAGGCCGACGCCGCGCGTGACATGTACCTGCGCCGTCACGCCGCGCGCTGGACGGCCGCGACGCCGCGCCCGCCCGCGGTCCGGCCGGACCTGCGCGCGACGCGCGGCCGCGTTGACCGGGCGCTACGCGCGCCCGCCTGGGTCGCGCGCGTCCCCGAGCCGGCTCCGGCCTCGACGCGTCTTCTGCTTCCGTCGGAAGCCTCGGCCCGGCTGGACCCGAGCATCGCCGCCATCCTTCGCCAATCCGCTCCGCGTCGCCAGCCGGCGGTCGTGCCCGCGCGCCGGGAGCCGGCACGGGCCGGAGGAGACCTGCCGACCTTCTGGGAGTGGGCGGGAGGCGGCGCGCCCGGACGCGACGGCCATCGCGCTTCTTTTTATGACTGGGCCGCGCGTTACAACGCGCGCGCCGATTCCATCACGTCGGAGAGCACGGGCGACTCCGTCGGCGGCTGGCTCTCGCGCAAGAGCTACCGTCTGGCTGCGAGCGCCTCGTCGGTGTTCGGCTGGCTCAACGACGACGACGCGCCGGGCCGCATGTGGAACGGCTTGACGGAAACGTTGGGCGACGCGGCCTCCGGCTTGGGCCGCGCCGTCAGGGAGCGCCCCGCGGAGTCGGCCTTGATAGGGTTCCTGGCCATGTCCGATCCCGGGCGCACCGCGAGCATGATCGGCGCCGCCGACGGTCGCCGGCGCGGACGGCTCATCAGCGCCTCCGTGTCGCGCGCCTGGGATTCGGGGAGGACTTGGGACGCGCTCGACGCGACCTACGTCGCCACGTCGGAGGTGGCGGAGGTGGCGTCTTACGCCGCGGGCGTGCCGGCGTTGACGCGCCGAGTCGTCATACGCGAGGCGCTCGACAGCGCGGGGGACGCGGCCGCGACGGGCCTGCCGCGTTTAGCGCCGCGCGCGTGGTTGCCGGAAGCCGGCGCCAACGACGCGCTCGCGCGGGTCCTGGAGTCCAACTACCGCCGCCTCAACGAGCTCGAGCGGCAGTTCGTCTCCCGCCGAGCGGCCGGCGCTCCCGCCGCGGAGCTCGACGCCATTCGTGACGATTCCTGGCGGCTCTACAACGCGAACGCACGGGAGCTCCAGCCGCAGATTCCCGCCCTGCGTGACTGGTTCGCCGCCAATCCGGCTCCGGGCACCCCCGGCAGCCGCGTCTATATGGAAGCCGTCGCGGCGAACATGGGCGTGGAGCTGGTGACGTTGCCGCGGGGCGTGCGTCTCGCCGGGGAGCGCTCCCTGCGCCGGGACTTAGACGCCGGCGGCATCCTGCCTAACCCGAATAAGCTCACGCCCGACGGGGAACTGACGGGGTCCGGCGCGCACCTGCTACGCGACGGCTCCCCGCACATGGTGTCGGTGGCGGAGCGCCTCAACCCCGGCATCGTGCTGCTCATGACAGGTTACGCGGACGCGCGGCGCTTGGACAAGACCACCTCGGGCATCCTCTACGAGTTCGAGGGCGTCGCCGACGCGGCGCGCCTTCCGGAAGCCCGGCAGATTTTCCACGGCGCGCTGAACCAGCGCGAATACATGGTTCCGCAGGTGCCGATGGACCGCGTCCGCCGCGTCAGCTATTGGCGAGCCGAGCTCAATCCCTCGGACGCGCGGGAGCTGTTCTTCGACTATACCGATTCCGTCGCCCTTGCTCCGGGAGCCGATGCCGAGGCCATCATGGCGGCCTTGAGGGCGGCTCCGAGAAGCAACCGCTACCGCGTTAGGGTTCCCACGGACGCTGAAGCCGCGGCCGCGACGTCGTTGCGCGCGCCGTAGCCGGTAACGCGGAGCGTGACCTCATGCTTTCGGCTTAAGAGACAACGCGTGCTCCACGGAACGCTCGACCCATTTCGCAAGCCCGGCGGACGTCGCGCATGCTTCCGCTGAGACGTACAGGAAATTCTTCATCGGCCGTCCGGTGAAGTCCATGGGGCGCGCGTGCGGCTCCTTAAGATAAGCCGCTGCCTTCTCAGGGTTGACGCGCAGGACGAGGTCCTCGTTAAGCACGCCGCAGGCCATGTTGCCGCGGATGGTCCAACACAAACCCCCGAACATCTTAATCTCCGTCAGCGCCTTGTGCCGCGCGAGAAGTTTGCGTACCCGAGCGGCCAACTTCTCGTCAAATGCCATGTGGATGCCCTCCGCTCGTCATGCGTCGCACGACCCTCCGCCGAGCACGCAGAACGAAGCGCAGTTCGGATGCTGCAGTGAGACCGGCCGCCAGGAATCGCGCAATGTCCGACCCAGCTCGAAACGCGCGTCGTAAGGGATGAGGGTGCAGGCGAGGACCGCCGGCGCCGCCTCGCCGCGTCGTTTGACCACCATACGCGAAGAGGCGCACATAACGGACTCCGGCAATTTGTCGAGTATGCCCCAGCATTCAGTGGTGATCTCAGGCAGGTCGGCTGACGCGCCCATCTCGGGGAACACGGTCAACTGCACCTCGCGCCCGATCGCGCGCCGGTAGCCCTCGCGCGCGGCGGCCTCGTCCTCCTCGATGAAGCTCCGCCCGGCCACGGAGGCGTCGAAACCCGCATCCAGCAGCCAGCGCAGGCCGGTCATGGCCTTGTCGAAGGAACCCGCTCCGCGCTCGGCGTCGTGGGCGGCGGCGGTGTGGTGGTCCAGGGACACGCGCAGTCGAAGACCCCGGCCGCGACGCGCGCGCAGGTCGAGCAACTCCTGACGGCGGTTGGTCATCGGCGCCATCGCGTTGGTCAATATCAGCACCGAGAAGCCTCGTTCCAGGCACTCCTCTGCCATCGCGAGCAGCTCGTGGTTCATAAAGGGCTCGCCGCCGGTAAATGCAATCTCGCCCGCGCCCATCTGGCGCGCCTCATCAAGAAACGGGCGGATCTCACTCAGGCGCAGGTAATCGAGCCGGTCGTTGCGGGGGGACGACTCGATGTAGCAATTCGCGCACTCGATATTGCAGCGGGTACCGGTGTTGAACCACAGGGTTTTAAGCGTGGTCGGCGGCACCGTGGCGCGCATCTTTCCTTTCGCCGTGGTCTCGGCGTGGGACCACTTAGCAACAGGCGGCATCGTTCTTCGTCTCCGCAGTGAACGGCATGTTCGTCCCGCAACCCGGGAATATCCCGAAATGTCTGGTGGTGTCGCCGAAGAAGTCGAAGTGGCGGCTGAAACGGCTCTTTTGGAGCATCAGCGCGGTGTTGCCGCACACCGTCGCCATTCGGCCGGTCTCGAAGAGGTGATGACCGTCGAGGCGGAACTCTCGAGCGGCGTCCGCGATCGTTCCTTTGTAGCGCACGGCCTGGCCGTAGTCTTCGCAAGCGGGCTCAAGTCCGGCGAGCTTGAAGAGGCGATAGGTCGCTGAGAAGAAGCCGATATGTCCGGCGCGGTCCCGGATGGGGCCGGCGTCGAGCGCCAGCGGTCGAGACTCAACCAGGCGCGGGTCGGCGAACCCGGCGCGTTTGGACAACGCCAGGAAATCGTTCCAGTATAACGCGCCGCCGAGACACTCCCCGTAGAGCACCGGGTCGTTTCTCAACTCCTCGGGCACGCGCCGGTCGGCGTAAACATCGGAGAAGTACAACTCGCCGCCCTCTTTAAGCACGCGCCAAGCCTGGCGAAGGACGGCCTCCTTATCTCGGGCGAGGTTGATGACGCAGTTGGAGACGATTAAATCGTAAGACGCGTCCTTGAGTCCGAGCGCGTCGAGACGGGAGATGTCGCCCTTGAGGAAATTGACGTTGCCGTAACCGAACGCCTTCGCGTGGTGCTCGAGATTGCGCGTGGCGACATCAAGCTGCTCATCGGTCATATCAATGCCCGTTACGCGGCCTTCGCGGCCTACCAGCTGCGAAAGGAGATAACAGTCGCGTCCTGAGCCCGAGCCTAGATCGAGCACGCTCAACCCCGTTAACTCGTTCGGAATGGTCAGGCCGCAACCATAGTAGCGCGAGATGACTTCATCGCTCACTTTCCCCAGCGCCTCACGCACGGCGCGTGGCATGTCTGCGGGCGAGCAGCAGGCGTCCGTCTTAAGGTCGGCGCCGCTTTTGAGCGTCTTGCCGTAATAGTCGCGAACGCCGGCTTCGATGTCTAAGGGCATAAGTTATCTCCGTGTAATCTGCGAACGTTAATAATGTCAGGTGCGGGTCAAGATCCAGTAAGCCGCCACGCCCATCGCCCCCGCGGTCGGCAAGGTGACGAGCCAGGCCAAAGCGATTTGCCCGACCATCGCGTGGTTGATCCCGCTGCCTCCGCTGCGAAGCCCCATGCCCATGATAGCTGAGCTGGAGACGTGAGTCGTCGAGACCGGGAAGCCGTGGATGGCCGTCGCGACGACCATCGCGGTCGTGGCGAGATTGGCCGCGAAACCCTCCAGGTGGTCCATCTTGACCACCTTGTGAGCCAAGGTTTCGGTGACGCGCAGGCCCATGATGATTCCGCCGGCGGCGTTGGCCACGGCCAATACGAGGAAAAACCAGCGGGGCGCGACCGTCACAGACGGGTCCATGAGGGCGTAGAAGAAGAACCCCAATCCCGCGATTTTAGGCGTGTCGTTGAGTCCCCGCGCGAAGCCGCTCGTCGCGGCGCTCGCCCAGTGCGCCCAGTGGCAGTTGAGGCAGTAGCGCTCACGGCAGAGCCAGTTAAGAAAGTAGAAGGCAAGCCAGGACAACGCGAAGGCCGCGATGGGCGACAGGAGCAAAGGCAACGCGACCTTTTTCCAGACGCTGCCCCACATGATCTGGTCGAAGCCGAAGGCGTAGAGACCGGTCAATACGGTGGCTCCGACGATGGCGTGCGTGGTGGAGACGGGCATGCCGACGCGGGCCGAAAGGAGCACCCAGCCGACGGCTCCCGCCAGGATAGCCAAGGCGAAGGCCTGATTGAGCTGGACCTGCGGCGATAACATTCCTTTAGTGAAGAGAAGGGTCATTTTCACCGCCCAGGCGGAGGCGAGCACGGCGCCGGCCGCGACGGCCAACGAGGTAACGACGACTGCCTTCTTAAAGTCGGACTCCCCGCTGCCGACCAAGGTCGCGATGGACTTCGAGATGTCGTTGGCCCCGTTGGCGAAAGCAAGGGCGGTCGCGGCGGTCAACCCCAACGTCGTCGTTATGTCCATGCGATGAGCTCCTTAGACTATGACGTATTACGCGCGCCGGCTTCCATCGGATTCATCGCGGATAATTGGTATGTTG
The DNA here is from genome assembly GCA_965283875.1 of uncultured Elusimicrobia bacterium. Lineage (GTDB taxonomy): Bacteria > Elusimicrobiota > Elusimicrobia > UBA1565 > UBA9628 > GWA2-66-18. The sequence goes on from CBDIQC010000001.1 coordinate 2,775,140, forward strand.
GCACCACTTGCCATGAATCCGGATGCCGACGACGCGCGTATATCTCAACAGCAGGCTTTGGTGCTCGAGGAGGCGGATTGCATCGCCCGCGTCGCCCGCGCGCGTGATGAGCAGGCTTTCTCGAGGCTGTACGACCTGCAGTCGCCGTTGCTGTTCGCGTTGGCGTGCCGCATGCTCGGGTCGGATGAAGACGCCCAGGAAGTCGTGCAGGAGGTCATGCTCAAGATGTGGCGCGAAGCCGGCAATTATGATCCCTCGCGTGGGTCCGTTCGCGCCTGGTCGGTCACCATGACTCGTAGCCGCTGCCTGGACCGGTTGCGACGGCGCACCGTCGCACGAAAACACGAGACGCGGGCGGCGCAAGACGCGCCCGAGTCGGCCGATGATTCGCTTATGGCGGTCGAAGAAATGGTGCGCGCGGAGACTCAGGTCGTCGTGCGCCGGGCCTTGGCCGCGCTGCCCGAGGAGCAGCGGCGCGCGTTGGAGGCGGCGTTTTTCGACGGGTTGAGCCAGTCGCAAATCTCCGCCGAGTCGGGCGAGCCGTTGGGAACGGTCAAGACGCGTATACGGCTGGGCATGAAGAAACTCGCGGAGCAGCTCAAGGCGTACACTTGAAATGAACCGCCAAGACGAGGACGCGTTGGACCCGGAAATCGCCGCGCTCCTGGCGCACGCGGCGCCGCAGCGCAGGCCTCCCGCGGGCCTGAAGGGACGCGTCATGGCGTCGCTGGGCGAAGACCTGCGCCCGCCGTCCGCGTATCGCCGCTGGGCCTTGCCGGCCTTCGCCGTCGCCGCGGCCGTCGCCGCGCTCGTCGTTTACCTGCCGACGCGCGGCGCGGAGCGCATCACGCTCGTCTCCGCGGTCGGCGGCGTCGCCGTGGACGGCCGCGCCGCGGCTGAGGGTTCCGGCATCGAGTACGGCCGCGAGATAACCGCCGGCGACGACGGCGAGGCGGTCGTGCGCATCGGGCGGAGCGGAGGCTTCAAGCTCAGCCGCGGCGGGCGGGCGCGCGTTTTTACCCATGATGATGGAATCGAGGTCGTCCTTGATTCGGGTTGGCTGCTTAGCGCGGTGCGTACCGGCGCCCGCTACCGCGTGAAGACCCCGCGCAGCCTGGTCGCGGCCTTGGGCACCGACTTCATCGTTAAAGTCCGTGAAAGCCGCGCCTACGTCTGCATCTGCCGCGGCCGCATCAATCTTTCGGGTGATTTCACTGAGCGCGAGCTCGCGTCCGAGCGCCACGGCGCGCTCGCGGAGCCGGATTTCCCGCCCGGCGGGGCCGTCGGCATGCAGGGGCATTCCGACGCCGATATCGCCGAGCTGCGTGGCATGATCGGCCTGCCGCCGTAGAGCGGTTATCCATGCCGCCTTCGGGCGATGAATCCGGCGGAGCATCCGGCGCGTAACAGTAGTGTATGCGCGGCACGGAACCCGGGGAATGGCTGGAGCGTCATGGCGAACGGCTCAAGCGATATGCGTTCTCGTGGGTGCGGGATTGGAACGAGGCGGAGGAGCTCGTTCAGCAGGCGCTGGTCACCGCTTATGGCGCGCGTGACCGTTATCGCGGCGAATCGAGTGAGTTGACCTGGTTGACCGGTGTGCTGCGCAACAAAGTTCTCGAGCACTTTCGCGGACGCGCGCGCTACGTAACGATGTCCCCCCAAGCCGGCGAGTTCTTGCCGCACGCGATAACACCCGAACAAGAGGCCGAATCCGCTGAATTCCAACTCATTGTGCGTAACGGTCTGCAGGAGCTCTCGCCCAGGGCCGCGCGCGCGTTCGAGCTCATTAAAATAAAGGGGGGCAATCATCGTGTTGTCGCGGATGTCATGGGAGTCGCGCCGGGCAACTTGGCGGTGATGATTTATCGCGCGCGCGTTCGGCTGAAACGGTATTTGGAGGATCGCTATGCGCCGGCGCGGCTGTTGTCGCAGGTCGCGGCTCTCCTTTTAATCGGTGCAGGCGCCGCATCCGCCGCCACGGTTAGCCGCATCGATATCGAAGGCGCAACGACTCGTCCCGAGGTCATCCGCGCTCTAATCGATACGCGCGTCGGGCGCGACTTCGATCGCGTCGCGTGGGAGCGCGATCTGCGCCGCCTGCGCAACCTCGATTATTTCTACGACGTCGACGGCCAGGTGCGAGAGACGGACGGTAAGGTTGACATCACCCTGCGCGTGCGCAACAAGCTCTCTACGTTGCCGGTGTTCAAGTTCAAGCGCGGAGGCGGCGCCAGCCTGTTGACGGTCGGGCTCTATGAAGTCAATTTCCTCGACCGGTTGCTGGAAGTGGGAGGGCAATACGAGCGGTTCAACGGCAAGCCCGGGTTCGTGACCTGGTTCCGGCATCCGTATCTGCTGTCGCGCCGAAACCGCTTCGGCACCGAGGTATTCATCCACACGTTGAATCTTCCGCTCTTGACGGACAAGGGAGTTGAAGAGGCCTTCTTCGATAATAAAGAAACCCGCTGGAACGCGCGGTTGCAGCGGGAACTGCACGAATCGCTGCGCGCGGGCCTGGAGGCCGGATTCTACCGCAATGATTTCCTCCGCGACGACGGGACGCCGCAGAAAGCCGCGCGCAACGACGCGTTCGCCCATGGCACGAGCCTCCGTTCGGGACGCACGGTTTCTTTAACCCCGAGCGTGTCGGCGGGCCGGCTCGACCGGGACAGGCATTTCGTCTTCGGCCATGAGGCGACGGCGCAAGTCGAGCTGGCCCATCGGGCGCTCGGCTCGCAGTTCGGTTTCGCCAAGGGGCAGCTCGCGGCGACCGGCGGCTGGCTCCTGCCGAGAAGCTGGAACGTCGTGTATCAAGCTCGCTTGGGCAGTAAGACGGGCCGGGACTTCCAGCATAAGTTCTATCTCGGAGGTTTGGACACGACGCGGGGTTTCTTAGACAGGCAGTTCCGCGGCGAGCATATGTGGTTGGCCAACCTGGAGGCGAGGCCGACGCTGATCGACCGGCCGGCGTGGGTCCTGCAGGGCGGCTTGTTCACGGACTTCGCCAAAACGTGGGACGCGCGTAATTTCGGCGTGGATGGGTTCGGCGATCCGATTTTCAGCTACGGCGTCGGCGCGCGGCTGATTCTCCCGAAAGTTTACCGCGCGATACTGCGGCTCGATTTGGCGAGGACGCAGCGACCGATTCAACAATTCGGCGTCAACTTCGGCCTGCAGCAGTTTTTCTGACGGCGGCGCGCTCCATGAAGAAAACGATTTTCATCGCGTTGCTGGTGGTCATCTCAACGAGCGCCGCGTCCGGGCAGACTACGCTACGTTCCGGTCCGGCGCGAGCCCGTCTCATCGAGCTGTACACTTCAGAGGGTTGCTCGTCATGCCCCCGGGCCGACGTATGGGCCTCGTCTCTGCGGGGGCATCAGCGGCTTTGGCGGGATTTCGTCCCCGTGGCTTTCCACGTCACGTATTGGGACCATTTGGGATGGACGGACAGGCTCGCCGATAAGTCCTACTCGGCGCGGCAGCGAGCCTACGCGGCGGCCTGGGGGACGGACACGGTTTACACGCCGGGCTGGGTCCAAGACGGTAGGGAGTGGCGCGGCTGGGGGGCGAGCCGCCGCGCGCCGGCGGGGCGGTCGGCGTGCTGGAAGCCGTCGAGCAGGACGGAGTCGTGACGGCGAGGTTTTCTCCGAGCGTGGACGCGGGAGGATACGGCGTCTATGCCGCGCGCTTGGGCTTTGCGCTGACGACGGACGTGGTGGACGGAGAGAACTCCGGGCGCCGTCTCAAGCATGATTTCATCGCGACGTCGCTAGATACGATGCGGATGAGACGCGAGGGCGGCGTGTGGACCGCGCGGATGCGGCTGAGCGCTCCATCCGTTCGCGGCGTGGAGGACGGCCTGGCCGTATGGGTCGTCGGACCCGACGGCCGTCCGGTACAAGCCGCCGGGACGGTTATTGCCGTAACCAAGCGCGCGGGCCGATGAATACGGGATTGGGGGTGCTTGCGACATGATCCGTTCGACCGTCATATTCATATCCGTGCTCATCGCCGGCGGCAGCCGGGCCGCGACCCTCGACCGCGCGCATGCGCAATTAAACGCCGTGCTTGCGGCGAGGGTGCAGGAGGGGCGCGTTGATTATATCGGCCTCAAGAAGGATTCCGGCGGCTTAGACGCCTGGCTCGCCGCCGCCGCCAAGGTAGAGGAGGCTGAATTCAACGGGCGGCCGCGCGACGAGAAGCTGGCCTTCTTGATTAATCTGTACAACGCTGCGACCTTGCGCCTCATCGTCGACCGCTACCCGGTCGCTTCCATCCGCAAGATAGGGCCGGCCTGGGACCCCAACAAAGCGTGGAAGCTGCCGGTAGTCAAGGTCTTCGGGAGAACCGTCACCCTCAACGAGGTTGAACACGAGATGATACGCCCCGTCTACCGCGAGCCGCGCGTGCACTTCGCGCTCGTGTGCGCGGCCAAGGGCTGCCCGCCCCTTCGCTCGGAGGCTTACGTCGACGTGCGGCTCGAGGCGCAACTCGACGATCAGGCGCGCGTTTTCTTGTCGCAGAGAGACAAAAATGCCGTCAGCGAGTCCGGCAAGACGGCCCGCCTCTCTCCCATCTTCAAGTGGTACATGGACGATTTCGGCGGCTCGAAGCGGTCCGTCTTAAGATACGTGAAGAAGTGGCTTGCGGTCGACGAAGGTTGGTCCGTCGCTTGGACGGATTACGACTGGTCCCTCAACGAGGGCGTCCAGCCCGGGGGAGACGGAGGATAAAAAGAAAACCACTCGCCTCCTATCGTGCCCGAACGTGCGGGCGCCGTATAAATCCAAGGAGGCGAGTGGTGGTAGCGATAGGATTCGAACCTATGTAGGCTATTGCCGCCGGTTTTACAGACCGGTGCTTTTGACCGCTCAGCCACGCTACCGTAGAGGACAGTATGCCATTTCCCGGCCCGCCCGCCAAGCGTTATGACCCGAGCGGGTCGGCGGGCACGGTGTCGACGGGCTTCTCGCGGCGCACGAAGAAGGCGGGGGACATGATCTCGACGCCTTCGGCGTTGAAGCGGTCCTGGATGTTCTGGTGCAGGCGCGAATAGAGCTCCACCATCTCGCCGGGGCGGCGCGTCCAGGCGTTGAGCTCGTATCTCACGGAATAGTCGCCGAGCGCGGTCTGCAAGACGAAGGGCGCGGGATCGGCGAGCACGCCTTCGGTCGCGGCGGCGGCTTCCTTCAAGAGTCGTTGGACCTTGCGCCACGGCGCGTCGTAGCCGATGGTGACCTCGGTGTGGATGATGAGGCCGCCGTGCGCCAGCGCCGCGGTGTAATTGAGGATGCTCCCGCCCAGCACCTGGGAGTTGGGAAGGGTCACTTCCTCGTTTTTGATGGTGCGCAGGCGCGTGTAGAGGAGCGCGCGTTCGAGCACGTCGCCCGTCATGTCGCCGACCTTCACCCGGTCGCCCACCGCGAAGGGGCGCATGTAGGTCATCACCGCCCCGGAGATGGTGTTGGCGATGGCCGAGCCCGAGCCCAGCGAGAGCAGGACGCCGAGGAACACGGACACGCCTTTAAACGCCGCGGAGTCCGACCCGGGCAGGTAGGGGAAGATGACGACGACGGTGAACGCGCAGGTGAGGAAACGCGCCAACTGCCAAGTGGTCTCGGCGTATTCTCGGTGGAAGCCGGGCAGGCGCAGGCGGCCGGCGCCGAGCTCCTCGAAGATCATGCCCTGGAACTTGAGCGCGTAACGCGCGATGGCCAAGGTGACGGCGATGAAGATGAGGTCGGGCAGGAAGGACACCAGGCCCGAGACGAACCCGCTCAAAGGGGCCAGCGCGTACCCCAGGAGCTCGTAGGAGAGCGCGCGCGTGGCGGCGAAGCGGCTCAACGCGAACGCGGTGAAGCCGTAGGCTAGGCCCAGGGCCGCGAGGGTCTGGGCCGCGCCCAGCGCCGCGAGCAGGCCGGCGCGCACGCGGGCCAGCGTCGGGCGCCATGCGCTGCAGGCGAAGGCCGGGCAGGCGGGTCGCCGGGTCCTCCAGGCGGGCCCGCAGACGGTCTTCGAGCACGTCGAGAAGCTTCCAGACGGCGAAGAACCCGGCGGCCGCCAGTGCGACCTGCAAGACGCCCTGGATAGGTAGAACCGCGTTCAGCGAGTCGAAGTAGCCGCGCACGGCGACGATAATAACACATGTGGTATCATCGGGCCATGGCCGACGCCGATACCCCGCCCATCGCCTCCTCCGTGGACAAACGTTCCCCGGATTACCTCGAAAACGTCAAACACCACCTCGCCTTGCTCGAGGAGCTGCAGGGAAAACTCGACAAGGCGCGCCGCGGCGGCTCGGCCAAGTCGGTCGAGTTGCACCGCTCCCGCGGCAAACTCACCGCGCGCGAGCGCGTCGAGCGGCTGGTGGATCCGGGCGCGCCGTTCCTGGAACTCTCGGCGCTCGCGGCCAACGGTCTTTACGACGACGAGGTGCCGGCCGCCGGGATGATCTCGGCGCTCGGCGTGGTGTCCGGCCGCTTGTGCGTCATCGTCGCCAACGACGCCACGGTCAAAGGCGGCACGTATTACGCCGAGACCATCAAGAAACACCTGCGCGCGCAGGAAATCGCCCTCGAGAACCGCCTGCCGTGCGTCTATCTCGTGGACTCCGGCGGGGTGTTTCTGCCCAAACAGGCCGAGGTGTTCCCGGATCGCGACCACTTCGGGCGCATCTTCTACAACCAGGCCCTGCTCTCGTCGCTCGACATCCCGCAGATTTCCGTCGTCATGGGCATGTGCACCGCCGGCGGCGCCTACGTCCCGGCGATGTCGGACGAGGCCGTCATCGTGCGCAACCAAGGCACCATCTACCTCGGCGGGCCGCCGTTGGTCAAGGCCGCCACCGGCGAGGAGAGCACGGCCGAGGAGCTCGGCGGCGGGGACATGCATTCCAAGGTTTCCGGCGTCACCGACCACCTGGCCGACAACGACGAACACGCCCTGCGTATCGCGCGTTCCATCGTCGCCAACTTGAACGCGCCCAAGTTCGCGCTCGATAACGGCGACTTCGAGGAGCCGGCGTATTCGCCCGATGAGCTCTACGGCGTGTTCCACCGCGACCTGCGCCGCCCCGTGGACCCGCGCGAGGTCATCGCGCGCCTGGTGGACGGCTCTCGTTTCCACGACTTCAAGGCGAACTACGGGCAGACCTTGGTGACGGGTTTCGCGAAGATCCACGGCCGCCCGGTCGGCATCCTGGCCAACCGCGGCATCCTGTTCTCCGAAGCCGCGGTCAAAGGCGCGCATTTCATCGAGTTGTGCGACCAGCGCAAGGTGCCGCTGCTCTTCCTGCAGAACATCACCGGCTTCATGGTCGGCAAGGACTTCGAGCAGGCCGGCATCATCCGGCACGGCGCCAAACTCGTCCAGGCCGTCTCCACCGCGCGCGTGCCCAAGTTCACCGTCGTCGTCGGCTCATCCAACGGCGCGGGCAACTACGCGATGTGCGGCCGCGCCTACGGCCCGCGTTTCCTGTTCACCTGGCCCAACTCCCGCGTGTCGGTCATGGGCGCCGAGCAGGCCGCCACCGTCATGTCCATCATCAAGCGCGAGCAGCTCAAACGCACCGGCGCCGAGCTGACCGACGAGGACAAGGCCAAGATCGAAGCGCCCATCCGCGCCCAATACGAGGCCGAGGGCCAGCCCTATTTCGGCACCGCGCGCCTGTGGGACGACGGCGTCATCGCCCCGGCCGACACGCGCAAGGTCCTGGCCCTGTGCCTGGCCGCCGCGGCCAACGCCCCCATCGGCGACACCCGCCGCCCCGTTTTCCGGATGTGACCATGGGCCATATCCGGGTCGAGAAAGGCGCCGTCGCCAAGGTCGTATTGGCCCGCCCCGAGGCGCGCAACGCCATGAGCGCGGCGACCTTGGGCGAAATCGCGGCCGCCTTCACGGACCTCGCGAAGGACCCGGCGCTGCGCTGCGTGCTCGTCACGGGCGAAGGCAAGGATTTCTGTGCCGGCGCCGACGTGGAGTGGATGCGCGCCGGCGGGAAGATGGCGCCCGAGGAAGGCAAAAAAGACGCCCGCCGCTTCGCCGACATGCTGCGCGCCGTCGAGGCCTGCCCCGTCCCCGTCGTCGTGGCCGCGCAAGGCAACGTGTTCGGCGGGGGGCTCGGTCTGCTGGCGGCCTGCGACGTGGCCTTGCTCGCCGACGACGCCAAGCTGTGTTTCTCCGAGGTCAAACTCGGCATCATGCCCGCCGTCATCTCCTGCTGGGTGCTGCCCAAGATCGGCGTCGCCAACGCGCGCCGTTATTACCTGACCGCCGAGGTGTTCGGCGCCGCCGAAGCCGTGCGCATGGGGCTGGCCCATGAGGCGCTTCCCGCCGCGGCCTTGGCCGATAAAGCCGCCGCCGTGGCCGCCGCGGTGCTTAAAAACGGCCCGAACGCCGTGCGTAAAGCCAAAGAGTTGATTCCGCGCATCGCGGCCGCGTCTTTGGACGAGCGCGTGAGCCTCACCGTGGACACGCTCGTGGCGCTGCGCTCCTCGCCCGAAGGCCAAGAGGGGCTGACGGCCTTCCTCGAGAAACGCCCCGCTTCCTGGGTCAAATGACCGCCGCGCCGCTGCGCCTCGTCGAGGTCGGCCCGCGCGACGGCCTGCAGAACGAGAAAACGGTCGTGCCGCTCGCGTCGAAGGTCGCCTTCATCAACGCCTTGTCGGCGACCGGCCTGCGCGAGATCGAAGCCGGCGCCTTCGTCAGCCCCAAGGCCGTGCCCCAGATGGCCGATTCCGCCGAGGTGTTCGCCGCCATCAAGCGCGCGCCCGGCGTGACGTATTCGGCGCTGGTGCCCAATGAGAAGGGCCTCGCGGCCGCGCTGGCGGCGAAGGCCGGGAAAATCGCCGTCTTCACCGCGGCATCCGAGACCTTCAATCAGAAGAACATCAACGCGACCATCGCCGAATCCATCGAACGCTTCCGGCCGGTCGTGGCCGGGGCGTCGGGGCTGCCCGTGCGGGGTTACGTATCCACCGCGTTCTGGTGCCCCTATGAAGGGAAGGTGGCGCCCGCGGCGGTCGTCGAGGTCGTCCGGCGGCTCGAGGGTTTGGGCGTCCACGAACATTCCATCGGCGACACCATCGGAAAAGCGACCGCGGACGAAGTCCGGCGTCTGCTGGACGTCCTGCTGAAGGCCGTCCCCGTCGAGAAAATATTCCTCCATTTTCACGACACGTTCGGCCACGCCGTCGCCAACGCGCTCGTCGCCTGGAAGGAGTTCGGCGTGACCGGTTACGACGCCTCCACCGGCGGCGTCGGGGGCTGCCCCTACGCGCCGGGCGCGGCGGGCAACGTCGCCATGGAAAACCTGGCGGAAGCGTTCACGGCGGCGGGCGGCGCGACCGGAGTGGACGCCGTCAAGCTGCGCGCCGCGGCCGTCCTGCTGTCGGACGCGCTCGGCCGCCCGCTCGGGCGTTAACGCCTCTCGGCGGACTCCTCGCCCAGTAGATACTCGGCGTTGTTCCTCGCGGTGGTCGCCCAGTTGAAGAATGTCTCGAGGAACAGCATCTGGTACAAGATGAAGTAGGTGCCGCCGAACATCCGGGTCTCGCGGCGCCAGTTCATCTCCGCGCTGAAGCGTTTGTGCCCGAGCTGCCACGCGCCGTTGGGGATGTCCATGGCTCCGCTGGGGACGGCGGTGGAGGCGTACAGCCATCCGAGCAGCAACGCCGCGCATTCGCCGACGCTGAGAGCATGATGCGGCGCCGGCAGCGCGGCGGCCTCGAGCGCCGGCATGCCCAACGAGAGCAGGGCGAGACCCGCCGCGAACTGCAGAAGCGGCCCGGCGGCGCTCACGAACGCTTCCTGCCACGGGCGCAGCTTCGCGTCTTCGGGCGGCTGCACGAAGCCGCCGCCGGTGAAGAAGACGCGGAACTTGCGCGGCTTCACTCCGAACAAGCGGAAGGCGAGGTGGTGCCCCAGCTCGTGCACGAAGGTCTTGGGCCAGAAGAGCAGGCTTCTGGCCGCGGCGCGATAGACGTCGAAGGGCTTGGTGCGCGCGGCCCACAGGCCGAGGTCGTAGTGCGAGAGGAGTCCTTCGTGCATGCCGTATCGGAAGCCGGGCCGCGCGAGAGCCGCGTCGTAGAAGCGGGCCACCGCCTCGCGGCCGCCGTCGCGCTTGATGAGGTCCAGGGCGTCCTCCAGCGCGGAGTAGTCGTCGGGGCGGTTCTCGAAGTGCTCGAGCACGCTCAGGAGGCCGGCCTCACCGGATAGGGCCAAGGCGGCCAAGGCCTGAACCGAGCGCGTCTCGACGCGCCCCGCCAACTCCGGGATGACGACGCCCGGCGCCAGTCCTCGACGCGCGGCGTCGCCGGCGGGCAAGGTCAACACGTGGGTTCCGGTGTATTTGAAAATGCCGACCTCGCCCCAGGGCGTACGCGGCGGCGACGGCGCCGCCTCGGCGATGACCTGGGTGACCGCGCCTTTGGAGTCGGTGACGACGTAGTCCCAGGGCACGAGGGTGTTCTTCTGCCACATGTAGCCTTCGCCTTCGTCGCCTCCGATGAACAACTGGCCTTCGGCCGGCAAGGTCTCCATGAACATGTTGCCGAACAGCCTGTCGCGATGGGTCTCGAGGCGTTTGACCTCGAGGCGGCCGCCGCCGGGCATGGTCAGCGACTCGCGGTCCCCGGCAGCCGGCGCCGCGGCGACCGGGACGGCGGGCGTCTCGACGGTCGCGGAGACGGGCGCGGGCGGGGCGGCGCGCTCGCGCGAGGCGCGTTCGGCCAGCGGCGTCGCGGGCAGCAGGCGCGCGGCGCGCGGGGCGCGGGGCGCGGCGGCGGGGCGGGCAGCTGCGCCTCGGGGGCGGCGGAGGCGGCGAGCGCGGCTTTGGACGAAGGAGGCGACAGCAGCACGGAGATGAGCTCGAGGCTGAAGGCCGCCGGCGGGCCGTCGTTGGCCGCGGCGAGGCGCGCGCCCGGGGCCTGCGGCGCGGTGAGGCGGTCGTATTCGGCGAGGATTTTGAGCGCTTCGTGCGCGTAGCCGGTCGCCAGCTCGTTGTGGCGGCCCACGGAGTCGTGCAGCTGGGGGAACACGGGGTGGCTGTAGAAGCGGTGGTCGGAGCCCTGCCGCTCGATGAACCCGTAGCCTTCGTAGAGCGCGCGGAAATCGTTCTGACCCCACCCTGTTTTGGTCGCCGCCATGCGCGCGCGCAGCTTCACGGCCTTGGCGGAAGGCTTGCGCAACGCGCCGAGCGCCGCCGGCGAGGCGGCGGGCGCGGGGGCGGCCTCGTCGAGGGCCTGGCCCACGGTTTCTCCGAGCAGGGCCCGGCGCACGGCCCACGCCTTGCCCGCGGCCAAGGAGTAGGCGCCTTCGGTGTCGGCCAGCGCGCGGTCGTCGAGGAAGCCGCGGTAGTGGTCGCGCAGCTCCGTGAGGTGGGCGACCACGGCGTAGAGCTCGGCGCGCCCGTCCTTGTCGAGGCTGGCCTGGCTGTTCAGGACGCGGGCGCGGTCGGCCAGCTCGTAAACCTTTTGGTTGAGGTCGTCGCGCGCGGCCTCCGCGGCGAGCTGGACGGCCGCCGCGCGGTCGGAGGCGGGCAACGCGGCGAAGGCGGCGGGGCTGTAGCCGAGGCTGCCCTGCAGCTGCGCCACGAGGGGCGCTGGCGCGCAGCCCGGCGGGCGTGGCCAGGTCGAGCGACGCCACGCCCGGCGCCAGCGTCGCGATGAGGCCGGGGGAGCGCATGGCCGCTCCCAGCGGCCCGGCCCAGGCGGACGCGGTGCCCGGGTACAGCGGGCCGGGCGACCGGGCGACCGGAGCGCCCGCGCCCAGCAGGGCCAGGGCGGCGACGAAGAGCAAGGCATGCCGGGAGAGGGGCACGGTCCCAGTATAGGCCCGGAAAGGCCCAAAAGGTAGCCCCCGGGCCATGTGTTATAATCGCCGCTCTGACCGTGCCGAGCGCTCGCCGTCTCTACGCCGTCGCCGGCCTTATGGCCGTCGTCATCGCCGCCTACACGCTCACCAACCGGCTGCCGGTGCGCGCGCCTTCCTACCTGCCGCTGAGCGCCGTGGACCGCGCCGCGCCGTTCGTGCCGGCGGCGATGTGGGTCTATGTGTCCCATTTCGTGTTCCTGCCCGGCTGCCTGCTGCTCGTGCGCGACGAGAAGGTCTTCGCGCGCGTGCGCCGCGCGGTGCTCGTGGGCGTCGGCGTCTCCAACGCGATCTTCCTGTTCTGGCCCACGACCATCGAGCGCGCGGCGCACGACTCGTTCCTCTTCGCCTTCATCGCGCGGGTCGATACGCCGGCCAACTGCTTCCCGTCCCAACACGTCGCGCTGGCGCTCATCGCGGCGTGGGGGCTCAAACGCGACGCCTTCCCGCGCGCCGGGCTGCTCCTGGCCTGGGCGGCGGCGATCTCCGTGTCCACCGTGCTCGTGCGGCAGCATTACGCCGCCGACGTCGTCGGGGGCGCCGTGCTGGCTGCGGCGTCGTGGAGGCTCGCGCGTGGCTGAGCGCGAGGTGGATTTCGGCCCGCTCGCGCGCAAGCCGCCGGTGCGCCTGCCCGAGGGCAAGGCGCTGTGCGACCTGCTCACGGTGGAGAACTCGCCCGTCTATTTCGGCTGCCGCAACGGCGTGTGCGGCACCTGCCTGACCAAGATCACGGTCCGCGCCGGGACGCTCGCGCCGCCCGACGCCGACGAACGCGACGTGCTCGAGCTGCTGTGCCCCGACGAGCCGGCCGCGCGCCTGGCGTGCCGCGTGCGCCTCACGGCCGACCTGACGGTCGTGCCCATCAAGCTGGGGGTCTGACATGGAAGACGGCCGCATTGCCCTCGTCACCGGCGCCTCGACCGGGTTCGGCAAGGACTTCATCAACGCCGGCTCGAACGCGGCTGGGAGGTCGTCGCCACGATGCGCGGCGCGGCCGCGCGCAAGGACCTGTTCGCCGCGGACGCCGCCGCGCACGCCGGCCGCCTGCACCTGCTCTCCCTCGACGTGGCCGACGGGGCGGAGCGCGCCGCCGCCGCGGCCTGGGTCGCGAAGGCCGGCGGGCGCCTGGACCTGCTCGTCAACAACGCGGGCTACGGCCTGTTCGGCGCGCTCGAGGACCTTTCGGAGGCGCAGCTGCGCCGCCAGTTCGAGGTGAACTTCTTCGGCGCGGCCTTGCTCACGCGCGACCTGCTGCCCGCGCTGCGCGCGGCCCGCGGCAAGGTGCTCAACGTCTCGTCCGTGCTCGGCTTCACCGCCTTCCCACTAGCCGGGGCCTACTGCGCGAGCAAGTTCGCGCTGGAGGGGCTCAGCGAAAGCCTCGCCTTCGAGCTCGAGCCTCACGGCGTGCAGGTGTGCGCCGTCGAGCCCGGCGGCTTTCGGACCAAGTTCAACGACAACATGACCTGGGGGGAGGGCAGCGCCGCGCCGGGTTCGCCCTACCGCGCCCAGACCGACGGCTACGCGCGCCTGCGCGAGAAGCTCATCAAGTCGCGCGGCACGCCCCCGGAGCGCGTCGTCGAGGCGCTGGTCCGTTTGGCCGAGGCGCGGCGCATCCCGCGCCGCCTGCGCCTGGGTCATGACGCCGCGGCCCTGGGCCTGCTCGAAGCCCTTTTGCCCGACGAATGGTCCCGCCGCCTGCTCGGATTCGTTTACGGCCGGGCCCTCATGCGGTAGAATCTCGGTAAGCCTTGAAAAAGCGACGCCCCCTGACGCGTATGCCGTTCTTAAAGGAGCTAGAGGCCCTGGGGGCTCCTCGCGCCCTGCTCGCGCGCCTGCGCGCCTTCCTGACCGAGCGCCATCCGGGGGACCAGGAGAAGATCTACCACGGCCTGGCGCACACCTGCGAGGTCGCCGCGTTGACCGCCCGCCTGCTCGGCTCCTGGCCGCGCGTGCCGCGCGGCCGCAAGGTCCTGCTCATACTCGCCGCGGCCCTGCACGACGTGGATCCGACGCGCGTCGCCGGCACGCCGGCCCGCGTGGACGCCACCATCTCGCACCTTGAGAACGACCCGGAGGCGCGCGCGCTGCTCTGGGAGTTCGGCGAGTTGTTCGATTTCACGCCGGCCCAGGTGTGCGCGCTCATCCTCGCCACCGACTACAGCCCGTTTCCCGAGGAGATGCAGGCCAAACGCGCCCAGTTCGTGCGCGCCAGCCAGGGCGTGTTCGGCGACGACCCGTGGATTCCCGAGTGGGGCCGGCGCCTGGCTTATTGGGACCAGATCTCGACCTACCTCGACTCCACCGAGAAGGCCCGCCGCCGCGTCGCCGGCCTGGCCCGCGAGCTGCGCACCGCGTCGCGCAAGCCCCTGGCCATGAGCGAGATCTCCCGCAAGTTCCTCACCGGCCTGCGCCGCGACCCGCTTTTCGACTATCTGCCGGCCGACGACCGCCGCCGCTTCGACGCCGCGCTGGCTTCCTTCGCCCGCGACGCGGCCTCCGAGTAAGCTAAAATACCGCCGTTCCCACCTTTCGCGCCCAGTGGTGAAATGGATATCACAGCAGCCTCCGAAGCTGCGGGTCCAGGTTCGATTCCTGGCGGGCGCACCACTTTGACGGCTTGTCGCCAGGAATCGAACCCTATTGAAGGAATCCTGACCGCGCGCCGTAACGCGCCGAAGGCGCGTGCGGTCAGGACGATTCCTGGCGGGCGCACCATCTTTATAGCTTCGTGATGTCTTGGAACAGGACCGCGGTGCCCAGGCGTCGGCCGTTTTTGGCCTTGATGGGCACGCCCGACCACCCGACCTTCAGGACGCCTTTGGGCGTCTTGACCGTCAGCTCCTGACGGGTCAGCGGCTTCTCGGCGGACGCGGCTTTGCCGAGAACGCGCAGCATCTCCGGGCATTTGGCGAGCACCTCGTCGGCGGGGCGCGGCGGCTCGGTGGGCGCCCACTTGGCGCCGAGGATGTCCATGGCGCGCGGGTTGAGCTCGATGACGCGTTCGTCGGGATCGCAGACCACGAGGCCGGCCGACAGGCTGTTGACCATGGATTCGAGGAAGGCCTGGCTGCCGGTGAGACGCCGGATGAGCGAGACGTTCTCGAAGGCGATGCCGACCTCGCGGCCGATCATGGAGATGAGCTCCAGGTCGGGCACGGTGAAGGGGCCGTCGCGGCGGTTGAGGAACTCGATGACGCCGATGGCCTTGCCTTTGGCGAGGATGGGCGCGGCGACGATGGAGCGGGTCTTGAAGCCGGTTTTGCGGTCCGCCTGGCGCGTGAAACGCGCGTCTTTCGCCGGGTCGTCCACCTTCACCGGCGAGACGTATTTGGCCACCCACCCCACCACGCCTTTACCGACCTGGAACGGCGTCTGCTTGAGCTTCTCGAGCGAGGAGCCGAAGGACGCCAGCGGGGTGATGGTGCCGTCGATGTCGATGCGGAAAACCGTCCCGGCCTCGGCGTTGAGCGTCTCGGCGATCTTCGTCAAGACGGTGTCGGCGAGCTCTTCCTCGTCGTAGATGAAGTGGATGTTCTCGAGGACGTTATAAAGGAGCTGGAAATGGAATAGGCCGAGTTTCATGGCGCTAGCCTATCAAATCCTCCCCGGAGCGGCGCTAGGCCTGTCGAGCGCGGCGCGCACGCGCGCCAGCAACGCGGTGATGGTGAACGGCTTCTGGATGAGATCCACCCCGGGCTTGAGCGCGCCGCCGAGCTCGAGCTTCTCGTCGGTATAGCCCGACATGAACAACACGCGGGAGCCTCGGCGGCGTTCCTGGAAACGCGTCGCCAGGTCACGGCCGCCCATGCCCGGCATCACCACGTCGGTGAGCAGGAGGTGGATGTCGCCGCGGTGCGCGGCTTCGACGGCGAGGGCTTCCGCCCCGTCGCGGCAAGGCAGCACGACGTAGCCCGCGGAGCGCAGCGCGCGTTCCGTCACGACGCGCACCGCGTCCTGGTCCTCGGCCAGAAGGACGGTTTCGCCCGAACGCGTCACCCCGGAGCGGGAATCCACCACGTTTTTCACGGCGTCCGGCGCGGTGACGAGCGGGAGATACACCGAGAACGTGGAGCCGCGGCCGGGTTCGCTGTCCACTGTGATGTATCCCCCGGCCTGCTTGACGATGCCGAACACGGTGGACAGGCCCAGGCCTGTGCCGCGTCCCTTCTCCTTGGTGGTGAAAAACGGCTCGAAGAGGTGGTCCATAATCGCGGGCGTCATCCCCACGCCGGCGTCGGTCACGCGCAGGCGCGCGTATTGCCCTGCTGGGATGCGGGTGTAGGCGTAGGTGGTGGCGCCCGCGAATTCCACGGGTGAGGCCGTGATGGACAGGCGTCCGCCGTGAGGCATGGCATCGCGCGCGTTGACCGCGAGGTTGAGGACGACCTGGTCGAACTGGCTCGGGTCGGCCTTGACCCAGACCGGGCCGGTCCACAGCTCAAGTACGAGTTTGACGTCTTCGCCCAAGGTGCGCCGTAGCATCTTCTCGAAGTCGCGCAGCGACTGGTTCATGTCGAGCGCGACGGGCTCGACGATTTGCTTGCGGCTGAAGATGAGGAGTTGGCGCGTGAGGTCGGCGGCGAGCTTGCCCGCCTTGATTATCTGTTGCATGTCGTCAGCGAGTTGGCTGCCCGCCGGCGCCTGCATGGCCGTCATCTCGGCGTTGCCCAGGATGCTGGTGAGGATGTTGTTGAAATCGTGGGCCACGCCTCCGGCAAGGCGGCCCACGGCGTCCATCTTCTGCGACTGTCGAAGCTGGCGCTCGAGGTCCGCTTCGGCGGTAACATCCCGCTTCACCGCGATATAATGCGTGACGGCGCCGTCCGGGCCGCGGAGCGGGGCGATGCTGCCTTCCTCCTCGAAGAGCGTCCCATCCTTGCGCCTGTTGACGAGGCGGCCGCGCCAGGTCTCTCCCCGGCGCAACACCGACCACATTTCCTCGTAGAACGACTTGTCGTGCCGCCCGCTCTTGAGCACGCGCGGCGTCTTGCCCAGCGCCTCTGCCTGCGAATAGCCGGTGAGCTGGCAGAAGGCCGGGTTGACGTAGACGATGTGGCTTTCGGCGTCGGTGATGACGACGCTCTCCGCGGCGCGCTCGACGGCGCTCGATAAGAGGGCGAGCTTCTCGTCGCTCAACCGCTTGGCGTCGCCCGCGCGTTGGCGCAAAAGCTTCATGCCGGCGCATATGAGCAGGATGATGGCGCCGGCCGCTCCGCCGCTGAGGACGGCGCGCTGCAGGGCCAGGCTGCGGGACTCCGAGAGATTCGTGCGCATCATCATCAGCCAGTCGCGTCCAGCGACCGGTCGCGAGGCCGCGTCCCAATCCCCGCCGTCTCGCCCTGGGGCGGAGTCGATACGAGTTTCGCCGCGCAACGCCCTGTCGATGATGGTTCCCGGCGCCGGGAGGGCGGGGGGCGCGTCCGTGCCGGGGAGGCCGTAAAGCCCGCCGGCCTCGCGGCTGATGAGGAGGCTCGAGACGCCGCGCTCGTAGCTCGGCATGAAGCCGATAGTGAACAGGAGGTCGGGATCCATCTCGAAGGTGAGGCGTAAGCGCAGGTCATCGCGGGAGGGGGCATGGGCCTCGATTTCCACGTATCGAGGGCTGATCGTTTGCGGGCCGACGGCGAGCAGGACGCGACCATCGCGCGCCGTCATACGCGCTGCTACGATGAAGCCGCGCGCGACGCCGTCCCGGAAACGGCCTTCCAACTCCCTGAGCGCCACAGGGTCTCCGGCGAGGAGCCGCCCGGCCGAGGCGAGCAGTCGCGGTTCGGCGGCGAACTCGGAGACGTCCTGCGTGCGCTCTTTAAGCCAGGTCTCGATAGCGCGTCTCTTGACGTCCAGTACTTCGTCTAACATGTGGTGACGGCTTGCCCGGAGCTCGGCGAGGCGTTGACGATAGACCAGCGCTCCAGTTAGCGCGCCGACAACGATGGCGGCGGCGAGCGACGCAGCGCAGGAGCCGAGGAGCCTCGGCAGCCAGAGCTTCATGGAATATGTCATAGCAACACTCCTGCCTCACGACCTGCATTCCAGCCGTAGCGCGAAGGCCTCGCCGTCCGCGTCGATGAATCGTTTCACCTCGTCGGCGCTGAGAGGGGGGACCCGGCGGTGTTTGCGCCAATACTCCACGCGCTCGCGAAACGCCTGGCGCAGCTGGGGGTCGGGGATTCCGCTTTCCGGGTCGCGCGTGGCGTCGAGGGCGGGGCGGTCGAGGGCGGCGCGCCGAGCCCAGTAACGGGCCTTGAGGTCGAGCACGCTTTCTTGAAGCCGGGCCACTTTCTCCGAGGCGTCGAGGCAGCCCGTCAGCGGGTCGGCGGACGAGGCGTCCCCGAGCCCGAACCCCATCGGCAGGGGCCGCGGGCGCTCGGGCGAAGCGGCGAACGCCGGCGCGGGAAACGAGGCGTCCTCGAGCACGGCTTCGGCGGCGGCGAGGATGACCCCGCTATCGACGGCCACCAGGCGGGCCGCGACGCGGGTTCCCTGCCGGGTCGGGTAATAACGCCCCAGCACCACGGCTTGGGCCGCGGCCAGGCGGGGGTCGGGCTCGGCCGGCGCCTCCATGGCGCCGCTGCGGCGCAAGGCGCGTTCGGCCATCAGCTCGGGCACCGCGGCGCGCTCGAGCACCGTGACGGAGCCGTCGCGCAGCAAGGAGGCGAGGAGGCCTTCCTTAAGCTCGGCCTCGATGGCGGCGGAGGCGCCGGCCGCGGGTTCGAGGCGTCCCAACGCGACGCGGCTGAACCCCGCGTCCCGGGCGGCGCGCGAGAGGCTTCGTCCGATGCCGTCCAACGGCGCGGCGGCGGCGGCTCCCGCGGTGAGCAGGGCCGCCGCCAGCAGCGCCGTCGTCGGGAGCGTCTTCATGTTTCTAGTATGCCCCCGGGCCCTGTCGCCTCGCCGAAGCGCCGCTGAAGCCCTGGTTAAGCCGGTGGCCGCTTCGTAATTCCAGTAACTTCTGTTGACGGTGCCGGGGCAATGGGCTAGGATGGAGCGGTATGCCGCCGAAAATCCTCGTCATCGACGACGACCGCGCCATCCTCGACACGCTCAAGAAGTTCCTGACGTCGAGCGGCTTCGGCGTGGTGCTCACCGACAACGGCTCGGAGGCGCTGCTGCTGGCCCGAGACGGCGCGCCCGACGCGGTGCTCTGCGACGCCGAGATGCCGGGGATGGACGGCTACGAGGTCTGCCGGCAGCTCAAGAAACGGGCCGGCACGGGGCGGATGCCGGTCATCATCATGTCGGGCGCGCGCGTCGGCGAGCAGGACATGGTGGCGGGGTTCGAGGAGGGGGCGGACGACTACGTGCTCAAGCCCTTCTCCTTATCGGTGCTGCTGGCGCGCCTGAAGGCCGTCATGCGGCGCTACGATGCGGCCGCTTCCATGGACGAGACGCTCAAACGCTGCGGCATCGAGCTCGATCCCGCGGGGCGCACGGCGAAGGTGGGCAACGCGCCCGTCGCCCTGACGCGCAAGGAGTTCGACTTGTTGACCGCGCTCCTGTCCAAAAGCGGGCGCATTCTTTCAGTCCCCTACCTGCTCGAGACGGTCTGGGGCTACGACCCCGCCGACTACAACGACGCGGGGACCGTCGAGGTGCACGTGTCGCACCTGCGCAAGAAGCTCGGGACGCGGCACGCCAAACACGTCGTCAACGTCCCGGGACACGGCTACAAGTTCGACGAGAAGCCGCTTTAACGCTCGGCGCGCCACGCCGTCGGCGGCAGCGCCGCCAGCGCCGCGACCACGGCCACCGACGCCTCCTCCACCGCGCGTTCGCGCGCCTGTCCCGCGTCGAGCCCGAGCGCGGCCGTCTCGCGCGTGAGCGTCCAGCCGTCGGCGTCGGCGCGGGTGAGGCGCACGCGCGCGCGCCAGGACACGAAGGGCCGCACCCGCGGCTCGTGTTGGGCGCTGGCGTCGATCTCGGCGCTCAGTATGAGCTCGGCCTCGCCCGCCGAGGGGGCGACCGTGCCGCCGCGCTGCCGCCAGGCGCGCAGCAGGCTCTCGCGCTCGGGCGCGCCGGCCCCGGCCAGGAACAGCCGCGGCCCCGTCCCGGGCGGCCAGCCGCCGGTTTCACGCGGCGTCAACGGGGCCTGTCTTACCTTGGCGCGCACGGTCACGGCGACCGCGCCCGCCTCCCGCCGCTCCGATAACACGCGATAGCCGTCCATGACGCCGCGCGACGTGGTGCTGAGGCGTTCGCGGGTCACGGCCCCGTCGTCGGTCAAGGTGAGGGCCGCGACTTCGACGCCGCCGCCCTGCTCCACGGCCCGGCGCAACGCGTCGTCGAGCGCGCGCCGTCGCGCGTCGGAGGCTCCGTCGGCGCCCAGCGGCGCCCAGCCCTCGGCCGTGACCTCGCGCGCGCGGGTGGCGGCGCCGCCCGCGCACCCCGTCAACGCCAGGACGGCCGCGGCCGTCGCGAGGATTTTCACGGGCGCTCTCCGGGAGTCCACTGCGACAGCCGGTCCTTAGGCAGGCGCAACGTCGCCACGCAGCCGCCGTCCGCGGTGAACTCGGACTTCAGGATCTCGGCGCCGCGGATGCTGTCGTGGACTTTGGCCGAGAGGAGCGAGTCGGTCTCCATGGCCTGCGACACGGTGACGCCGCCCTCCAGCGTGACGCCTTTGATCATGGACAGGAGCTCGTATTGCGCCTTGACGATGGCCGCGTCTCGCGCCAAGGCCTTGCGCTGGGTCTCGG
This sequence comes from uncultured Elusimicrobia bacterium, assembly GCA_965283875.1. GTDB lineage: Bacteria > Elusimicrobiota > Elusimicrobia > UBA1565 > UBA9628 > GWA2-66-18. The sequence continues at coordinate 2,795,707 of CBDIQC010000001.1, forward strand.
TCGGCAGGGCGGGGTTGGAGGCGCCGATGCCGATGGCCTCGAAGTAGCCGCGGCGCTCCGGCTTCTGGTCGATGACGTCGCCCACGCGTCCTTGATGGACGCGGCGGGTGACGCCGCTGCAGCCCGTCATCAGCAGCGTCGCCAGCGCCGCCGCCGCCAGTCTTCCGGTATTCATAATGCCTCCCGGCGCTTCGCGCCTCACGGGTAGGATAACTCCCGGCGCTGTCGTCTCCCTTGTACGGCGCTTAAGTCCCGCTGAGGCCGCGGCTTCAGCCGTCCTTAAGCGCGCGTTGCGCAGGACGTAACCGCGCGGAGTTACCCTTGAAGCAGGCGGGGAGGACGATATGAGAATCTTGATCGTGGACGACGACGAGGGCATCCGGCGCGTGACCGAGCGGGTTCTCCAGCACGCCGGGCACGTGTGCGTCGCGTGCCCCGACGGGGTCTCGGGCTCCGCGCTTCTTTCGGAGGACTGGGACCTCATCATCACCGACCTGGCCATGCCCGGGGGCGTGGACGGCCTGGAGCTGCTGCGGCGCGCCCGGGCCGCGGGCAACGCGGAGACCATCCTCATAACGGGCCACCCGGACGTCGAGTCCGCCGTGGGCGCGGTGCGCGACGGCGCCTACGATTACCTCATCAAGCCGTTCGGCCCCGCCCAGCTGCTGACGGCGGTGGAGCGCTGCGCCCAGAAAAGACGACTGTCGTTGGAGCTGGCGCGCGAGAAGGCCTTGCGGGCGCGGCTCGACGCCGCCTACGTCCGCCTGCAGGAGCTCGACGCGGTGCGCGGCGCCTTCGGGCGCTTCGTGACGCCCGAGGTCGCCCGGTTCATCCTGGCCGACCCCGACCTCGTCGCGGCGAAGGGAGCGCGCCGCGAGGTGAGCGTGTTGTTCGCCGACGTGCGAGGGTTCACGCCTTACGCGGCGCGCGTCGCTCCGGAAACGGCCGTCGAGCGCCTCAACGAGCTGCTCGGCCTGGTCATCGACGCGGTGCTCGCGGAAGGCGGCATCGTCAATAAGTTCCTCGGCGACGGGTTGATGGCCGTCTTCGGCGCCCCGGTCCCGCACGCCGACCACGCGGGGGCCGCCGCGCGCTGCGCGTTGCGCGCGCGCGACGCGATCGAGGCCCTGGCCGCGGCGGGAGGCGCCGGGCTACGGATGGGTTTCGGCGTCAACACCGGCGAGGCCGTGGCCGGCTGCATCGGCAGCTCCGAGCGAGCGGAGTACACCGTCATCGGCCATGCCGTCAACATGGCGCAGCGGCTCGAAGCCCAGGCGGGGCCGGGACGCATCCTGATCGGCGAGGCCACTCGCGCGTTGCTGGCCTCCCGATTCGCCGTTTCGCCTCGTTACCTCCTCGTTCAGGGGGTGGAGCGTCCCATACCGGCGGCCGAACTCGGGTGTCCCGACGCGGTTCCCACGGCGGACTGCGGCCCCGGAATGGTTAAGGCTCGGTAAACGAAAACGCTTAAAAAATCAGTTAAAAGGTCTTGCGCAACCGCGACTCCGGGTCTATACTCGGAGTGATGAAGAACTTCCTCCACGAAGCGGCTAGCTGGAGCTCCGAAGCGCTTGAGACCGCGTGCGGCTGGGCGCTTTACGTCGCGATCGCCTACGCGGTCCTGTTCGTGGACGTCACCGGCCGCGGCAACCTGTGGTCCAACCTGCATTCGATGGCCAAGGAAGGCAAACCCGCGCCCGCGGTGGCCCAGCACGACGGCGTGCGCGTCATCAAGCTCGGCGCGCCGGTGGAGAAACGCGAGGACGGCATCCAGGTCGTGGAGTACGGCTACCTCAGCAAGCCGGAGGCGGACCAGGACAAGGCGCTGGTGGCCGTCAACGATTCGCGCCAGGTCTCCGCGCTCACCGACGTGCCCAACGACCTCGATTCCGGCGCGAAGAAGGACTGGAAGCGCAGCCTCAAGGGCGAGATGCGCACCTTCGCCGTGTACGGCAACGGCACGGAGACCACCTCCGCGTCGGCCGGGGGGCAGAACGTCTCGGTCAAGGCCGCGGAGCCTTCGCCCGCGGCGGTCGCCGCCGCGTCCGTGCCCCAGTCCGCCTACCGTCAGGGCGCCGCGTCGGCGTCGCGCCCGGCCATCGCGTCGCGCGCGCGCGCGCTGAGCCAGAACGGCACGGATTCCGTGCGCAACTTCGCCGGGAAGTAAGCTACTTCTTCGGCGGCGGCACGAAGGCTTCGGCGAAGTCCTTGCCCGTGAGGGCGACGGACGCCACCGACTGGGCGGCGATGACCAGGCGCTCGTCCTTGTCCTTGGGGAACATCTCCAGGCACGGCTCCCCGAAACGTTCGTCGAGGTTGCGGTGGTAGATGTAGCCCTCGATGACCTTCCCGTCCTTCAGGGTCACGGTCACGTGGCCGCGGTAGTCGAAGGCGGCGTCTATCTGAGAGGCGACGGCGGGGTCGATGGCGCTCATTTGGGCTCCTGCTCGAAGATGGTCTTGAAGCTGGCGACGGCGGCGTCCCAGTCCGACGTGGCGATGCCGCCCTGGGCGAAGTCGGCGCGGCCGCCGGCCGAGCCGCCGTTCTGCGCGGCGAAGGCTTTGGCCACGCGGCCCGCGTCGTAGCCCTTCCCGGCGAGGTCGGGCGTCACGGCGAAAACGAAGCTCGACGCCGTGCTCAGCAGCACCGCGCCCGAGCCTAATTCGGCCTTCACGCGATCGGCAAGGCCGCGAAGGCTCTTGGGGTCGGCGCCGTCGAGGCGCTGGAGGCTGAGCTTGACGCCTTTGACCTCGACGACGAGTTTGCCCGCGTCGGCCTGGGCCGCCAGCTTCGTCGCTTTGAGCGCGCTCAGGCGGCTTTCCAGGGCCTTCACGTCGTCGGCGTCGGTCGCCTTGCCGCCGAGTTTGGCCAGCTCCGCGACGAGTTCCGCGCGGCGCGCGGTCTGCGCGGACGCGGCCTTGGCCTTGGCGGCGGCCTGCTCGGCCAGGTGCTCCTCCAGCCGTTTGCCGGTCAACGCCTCGATGCGGCGCACGCCCGAGGAGGCGGAGGATTCCTTGATAATCTTGAAGCCCCCGATTTCGGCGGTGTTGTCCACGTGGGTGCCGCCGCACAACTCGAGCGAGAACCGGTCCTTGGGGTCGGCCCAGCCCTTCTTGTTGACGAGGAGGAAGCGGGGCTCGCTGCCGTAGTCCTCGCCCAGCAAGGTGGTGGCGCCCAGCTCGGCGACCTTGGAGACGGGGTGGCACTTCCACAACACCGGGTCGGCCGCCTTGATCTCGTCGTTGACGATGGCCTCGATTTTGGCGACCTCGTCGGGCGTGAGCGCCTTGGGGTGCGTGAAGTCGAAACGCAGCTTGTCCGGGCCGACGTAGGAGCCGGCCTGGCGCACGTGTCCGCCGAGCACGCGTTTGAGCGCCTCGTTCATCAGATGGGTCGCGGTGTGATGCGGCTTGATGCGCGCGCGGCGTTCGGCATGCACGCGGGCGATGACGGTCATGCCGGTGAGGTCTTTGCCGGAAAGATTCTTGGCCACGTGGATGAAGACGTTGCCTTGTTTGTAGGTGTCTAAAACATTAGACAGGATTTCGAGGCCGTCGCCGGAAACCAGCTCTCCCGTGTCGCCGACCTGGCCGCCGCCTTCGGCGTAGAAAGGCGTCTTGTCGAGGATGACGAGCGCCTGGTCGCCGACGGCCTGGTAGCCGATGACCTTGGCCTTCTCCTCGACCTTGTCGTAGCCCACGAACTCGGTCGGCTTGTCGGGCAGAACGGCGGAGTTGATGCCCCGCTCGCCCGAGCCTTTCCACGAGGCGCGCGCCATGTCGGCGGCCTTTTCTTGGGCGGCGGCGAAGCCGGCGTCGTCCACGGACACGCCTTTCTGGCCGCAGATTTCCTTGGTCAGCTCGATGGGGAAACCGAAGGTCTCGTAGAGGCGGAACGCCTGCTCGCCGGAGAGGGTTTTGCCCGACTTCTCGAGCTGCTTGTTGAGCTCGGCCTCACCGGAGTGGAGAGTTTCCAGGAACTTCGTCTCCTCGGTCTTCATGACGGTCTGGATCTGGGACTGCACGCCGCGCAGCTCGGGGTAGCCGGGCGCGAAGATGTCGATGACGGCGGGCACGAGCTCGTGGAGGAAGGGTTTATCCATGCCCATGAGCTGGCCGTAACGCGCCGCGCGGCGCACGAGGCGGCGCAACACGTAGCCGCGCTCGACGTTGGAGGGGATGATGCCTTCGGCCATGAGCATGGCCGCCGCGCGCGAGTGGTCGGCGATGACGCGGAAGCCGCGCGCGTTTTTGACGTCCGCGGGGTCGGCGCCCAGGATTTTCGCGGCTTTCTCGACGATAGGGGAGAACAGGTCGGTCGAAAAAGGCGTGGGGTTGGGCTGCTGCGCCGCGAAGGTCAGGCGCTCCAGGCCCATACCGGTGTCGATACACGGGCGCGCGAGCGGCTTAAGCGAGCCGTCGGCCTGGCGGTCGAAGCCGGTGAAAACGAGATTCCAGATTTCGAGGAAGCGGTCGCCGTCGCCGCCGAGAACGTCTTCGGGCCCCGTGCCGAATTCCGGGCCGAGGTCGTAGTAAATCTCCGAGCAGGGTCCGCACGGGCCGGTCGGGCCCATGTTCCAGAAGTTGGTGTCCGCGCCGAGCTTCTTGGCGGGGTTGGGGCAGCCCACCTTCCGCCACAGCTCGATGGCCTCCGCGTCCTCCTCGAAGACGGTGGGGTGCAGGCGTTTGGGGTCGAGCCCGACGTGTTTGGTCAGGTACTCCCAGGCGAAGGCCACGGCCTCGGCCTTGAAGTAGTCGCCGAAGGAGAAGTTGCCGAGCATCTCGAAGAAGGTCATGTGGCGCAGCGTCGTGCCCACGCGCTCGATGTCGGTGGTGCGGAAACACTTCTGCGAGGTGGTCGCGCGCGAGAGGTCCTTCTTCAAGCCGAGGAAGTAGGGCTTGAAGGGCACCATGCCCGCGGAGTTGAACATCAACGTCGCGTCGCCCTGCGGAACGATGGGGAAGGAGGGCTTGAGGGTGTGGCCGTTGTTGACGAAAAAATCGAGATACGACTTGCGGAGCTGGGCGCTTGTCTTCATGGTGGGAGAAACGATTATATCAGTTATGGATTTGCCCGGATTCGACCGCTTCGACTTCGCCGACGGCGCGCTGAGCAAGCCGGTTTACCGCCGCGGGACCGGGCCCGCCGTCGTTTTGATGCACGAGCTGCCCGGCATGTCGCCGTCCTGCGTGGCGATGGGCGCGCGGCTGGCGGACGCGGGCTACACCGTGTATATGCCGTTGCTCTTCGGCGAGCCCAACGGCACGTACGGCGTCAAACCCCTGCTGTGGCCCTGCGTGTGGAAGGAGTTCGGCCTGCTGTCGCGCCGGCGCAAACGCCCGGTCACGGACTGGCTGCGCGCCCTCTCGCGTTTGGCGCACGAGCAGCGCCCCGGCAAAGGCGTGGGCGCCATCGGGATGTGTTTCACCGGCTCCTTCGCGCTCGCGTTGATGCTCGACGAACGCCTCATCGCGCCCGTCTTGAGCCAGCCCTCGCCCGGGGCGCTCGGCGCCGGCGACCACGGGCTTTCGTCCGAGGAGTGGGACTGCGCACGGGCCCGCTCGGAGAAGGAAGGTATTCCGGTGCTCGGCTTCCGCTTCACCGGCGACGCGTTATGCCGCGACGCGCGTTTCGAGACGTTGAAGGAGGGCTTCGGCGAGCGGTTCCGCGCCGTCGAGGTGGAGGGCCGCGGCCATTCCGTCTTCACCTACCACTTCGACAAGCTCTCCGAAGCCGACCAGCAACGAGTCTGGTCCGAGCTCCTCGGCTTCCTGAAGGCCCGGCTCGCCTAGGCTTTCCCGTGGCACTTCTTGAACTTCTTGCCGGAGCCGCAGTGGCAGGGGTCGTTGCGGCCGACGTCGGGGCCTGACTTGACGAAGGTGTCGGGCTTCGGGGACTTGCCATCGACGAACAGCCAGCGCCCGCCTTCCTTGCGGAAGGTGGCGATCTCGTGGTGCTGGTACTCCTGGCCGCCGGTGGAGAAGGCGGCGACGAAGTTGACGACGCCGGTGGAGTCGGCCTCCCCGCCGTCTTTGACGGCCACGATCTGCAGGCCCTTCCACTGGGATTCGCGCGACCACTTCTCCGCTGATTTGCGGTCGAAGTCCTTGCCGCCTTCGGGCGCGTGCGTGCGCTCGATGTAGTCCACCTTGCCGGTGGCGTAGCTCGTGTAGCGCGAGCGCATCAGCGCTTCGGCCGTCGGGGCGTGCGCCTTGCCCTCGATGTAGGGGCCGCAGCAGGCGGCGTAGGATTTTCCGCTAAGGCAGGGGCAATCGGTGGTCGCGCTCATGGCGCGATTCTACATCATCGAGGCCGGGGCGCGCTCAGAGGGAGCCGTTGACGAACTCGCCGGGGGGGATGCGCCGCCCCGAGTGCGGGTCGCGCCGGGAGAACCACTCGAGGAGCCGTTCGACGGAGGCGGAGTCGGGGCTCGAGCCGCGGTTGCGCCGGTAGCCCCCGACGACCCAGCGGTCGGCGGGGCGGGTGACGTAGAAGACCATCTCCGCGGCGGTCCCGTCCGGCTTGCGGTTCACGACGATCCGGCTCACGCCGGAGCCGCCGAAATCCACGTGGAGGAAGACGCCGTCGCGGTCGATCTCCTCGACGGAGTCGCCGCCGCGCGCCAGCATGGTGTCCGCGATCTGGCGGATGACGTCGCCTTGGACGTAGCTCCCGTCGCGCGGGTTGTCCGGGTAGCGGGCGACCACCTGCTCGAGCTCGACGCGGTGCATGGCCATCCGTACCTGCGTCTCGAACTCGCGGGCGCCCGTGCCGGAGAGGTCGGCCAGCAGGCGCCGGGACTCCAGGGCTTCGGAGATGGCCCGCGGCGTCGTGCCCAGCTCATCGGCCAGGCGCAGCAGGGAGTCGTGGTGGCGGCGCAGCGCGGGCGCGACGCCGTCGAAAGCCTGCGCGCGCTGCGCGGCGGCGTCGGGGAACAACTCGGCGCGCACGGCGAGCGCGCGGTCGGACCCGGGGGCGATGCGGCGCTGCTGGAACCAGTCCTCGAGCAGGGCGCGTCGCGTCGCCGCGTCGTCGGCGCGGTTGACGCCCGACATCATGGTGTCGATGTAGCGCCGCGCCCGGGCCAGGTCGAGAATGGCTTGGGCGGGCGGGCCGCGCGTCGGCGCGGCATCGAGCGAACGCAGGGCCGCGAGCGCGGCGTCGCCGTCGCCGAGGCCTTTGAAATAGGTCAGCGTCGCGTCGAAACGCGCGCGCAGGTCGGCGGGCAGCAGCTCGAAATCCGCGGAGTCGCGCAGGGGCTGCAGGAACTTGTGCGTGTTGGCGACGACGACCTGCGGCGCCATCGGGGTGGCGTTGCCGCCCGAAGCGGCCGCGGCGAAGGCGAACTCCGAGGCCAGCCCGCGCACCGCGACGAGCGCCTCGCGCGTGTCGCCGACGTAGGCCGCCGACTTGTCGGCCAGCGCGAGGCGGCGGCCCCAGGACAGGGCCCAGTCTCGGTCCGCGCCGAACGCCTCGCCCGCGGCGGCCTGGAACTCCTGCTCGATCTCCTGCAGACGCGTCGGCACGGGGCTGAAGTCCGTCGCCTTGATGAGGGCGGCGACCTGGGCGGGCGTGAAGCCGAAACGCGCGGCGAACGCGGCGACGAGCCCGCGTGGCGCTGAACCAGGTCATGAGCGCCGAGTCGGTGGCCTTGACCGACGGCGGGGCGCCGGGGGCGCGGGCCGGGTCGAGGTCGTGCAAGGAAGCGGCGAGCACGACCAGCGCGAGGCGGCGCGGCTCCAGGCCGGCTTCCGACGCCATCCGCGCGGCGATTTCGGCCACGGAACGGCTGTGGCCGAGGCCGTGATACACCACGTTCTGGTCGCCGGGGTGGCTGCGAGAGAGGAAGTCGTAGAGCTGCTCGACCAGCGCGCGGGGCGCGCCGGCCGCGAACAAGGCCTGCGCGAAGGCCGGCAGAGGGCCGGACATCTCGGCGGCGTCGGAGCGGGGGGCGTCGGCGGCGGGCAGGATCGCGCGGGCCGGGTCCGCGCTCGCGGGGGCCGCGATCAGGGGGGCCGACCCGTTGGGTGAGAGCAGGCGCACGGACGGGTCTATGGCGGGAGCCAGCATGGGGGTGCCCACCGGGGTCAGCCCCGAGTTCAGGTTGGTGATGGGGAGGACGCCGCCCACGCCTGAGGTCGCCGCGGCCGTGCCCGGGGTCGCGCTACGGCCGGTGTTGCCCCGGACGTTGCGGTTAGCCGCGACCGGGGCGGCCAGCAACAATAAGGAAAGGAGGTACGGGAGAGGGGCCCGCATACCTCGAGTGTAGGCCCGGTCCGGCCCCCTGTCAAGAGGAAAAAGGGCCGCCCGAAGCGTTAACGTTTATTTCATTTGACAGCCCCGGGTGGACCTGTTATAACATGGCATCTTCGCCTTGAGAAACGCTTGAACAAACGCCTCCGCGACCTCCTCGACCGTCGGCTCACCTTGATGGTCATCCCCCAAGCCGCCATGCGCCCCTGGCGCTGGCAGTGCAGCACGGGGTTCTTCCTGTTCGCGGTCGTGTTATGGAGCGGCCTGACGGTCTGGGCGGGCTTCATCGTGGGCCGCGACGCGGACTACGCCATCACCAAGGCCGATAACAAGGTCATGCTGGCCAAGATGACGCGCCTGGCCCAGCAGATGGAGCGCGCCACCGAGGTCCTGGCCCAGGCCAGCGCCACGGACAAGCAGCTGCGCGGCCTGCTCTCGATGTCGCGCGGCTCCGACCCCATCGACGCGGCCACCGGCGTGGGCGGCCCGACGCTCGCCGAGCGCCTTTCCCTGACGAGCCTCATCTCCGCCAACCCGCAGGCCGTGCGCCAGGCCGATTGGCACCGCGAGATCGAGCGCCTGCGCGCCGAGTCCGAGCGCCGCCTGGCCTCCTTCTCCGAGATCGCCTGGTACGTCGGCAACCAGAAGAGCCTGCGCAACGCCACGCCGGCCCTGTGGCCCACCGAAGGCTCCATCACCTCCTTGTACGGCTACCGCTTCTCGCCCATGGGCCGCTCGGCCGGCGAGACCGGCGAGTTCCACGCGGGCATCGACATCGCCAACAACGCCGACACCCTCATCCGCTCCACCGCCGACGGCACGGTGCGTTTCTCCGGCTGGTCGCACGGCTACGGCAACATGGTCATCGTCGATCACGGCTACGGCGTGAGCACGCTCTACGGCCACACCTCCAAGGCGCTGGTGCGCTCCGGCGAACGCGTCGTGCGCGGCCAGGTCATCGCCTACATGGGCACGACCGGCCGCTCCACCGGCGCCCACCTCCATTACGAGGTCTGGCGCCAGGGCCGCCCCGTCAACCCGATGTCCTTCCTGAAGGTGCGTTCGGGCCCCGACCTGCTGGGCATGGCCGCCCCGCGCCGCCGAGGGACGACCTGATGTTCGGCGGCGGGGCTAAAACGGACGCCCGCGAGGGCATGACCCTCATCGGCGAGGAAGCGCATTTCCACGGCTCGCTCGTCGCCAAGGGCTCCTTGCGCGTGGAAGGCGTTTTCGAAGGCGACATCACCGACGCCGCCTCCGTCGAGGTCGGCGCCCGCGGCCGCCTCGTCGGCAACGTGGCCGCCGAAACCGTCGTCATCGCCGGCGAGCTGACCGGCAACATCGTCGCCTCCCGCTCCATCGAGCTGCTCGCCAGCGGCCGGCTGACCGGCGACATCCGCTGCCCCAAGGTCCGCATCGAGGAGGGGGCGTCCTTCGACGGCTCCTGCGCGATGGGCGCCGAGGGCGAGAAGCCGCGCCGCCGCCGCCGCGCCGAGACCGACGAACCCCAGCCCGCCGAAGAAGCCAACTAACCCCCGCCCCGAGGCCTATGATCTCCTTCCTCCGCCGACACCAGAAAAGCATCTTTTACGCCGTGCTGGCCGTGTTCCTCTCCGGCATCTTCGTCGGCCTGGGCGGCTACTGGTTCACCAGCCGCGACATGGACGGCGTCGTGGCCCGCATCGGCGAGAACAAGATCACCGGCACGCGTTTCTCCGTGCGCGTCAACCAGTTCGCCGACGCCCTGCGCGAGCGCGGCACCGAGCTGACCGACGAAAACGTCACGCGCCTGCGCCGCGAGGTCGTCCAGGACATGGTCGTCGAGGAGATTCTCGCCGACCAGGCCCTCGCGCTGGGCCTCGTCGTCACCGACGCCGAGCTCGCCCGCGACATCCAGGGCACGCCCGGCTTCCAGCGCAACGGCCGCTTCGAGCAGGACGCGTATTTCATGCAGGTGCGCCAGGTCTTCCGCGAGTCGCCCCAGCAGTACGAGACGCACCGCCGCCGCGCCATCCTCGCCGCCCGCGTCAAGCAGCTGGTCTTCCGCATGGCGAAGGTCTCCCCGCAGGAGGTGCGCGAGGCGTACGCGGCCGACAAAAAAGGCGTCATGAAGGATTTCGAGAAGGACAAAAACGCCTACACCAGCCGCCTGCAGCAGCAGCGCGCGCTCGACCTCATCAACCACTGGCTGCGCCAGGTGGGCTCCACGCTCGACCACCAGGTCTTCCAAGACCGGGTGGACGGGGTCTAACGCCATGGCTATCCTCGTCGTCGGCTCGGTCGCGCTCGATTCCGTGAAGACGGAGGCCGGCGAGTGCCGCGAAGCGCTCGGCGGCTCCGCCGTGTATTTCTCGCTGGCCGCCCAGCTGTTCGGCAAGGTCTCCCTCGTCGGCGTGGCCGGCGACGACTTCCCGCAGGAGCACCGCGACATGCTCGCCAAACGCGGCGTCGAGCTCTCGGGCATGAAGACCGCCAAGGGCAAGACCTTCCGCTGGGAGGGCAAATACGGCAAAGACGCCTCGGTCGCCAAGACCTTGGCCACGCACCTCAACGTCTTCAAGGACTTCGACCCGAAGCTCGACGAGGCCCACCGCAAGATTCCCGTGGTGTTCCTGGCCAACATCGACCCCGTCCTGCAGGAGAGCGTGCTCGCCCAGATGAAGTCGCCCGCCTTCGTGGCCTGCGACACGATGAACTTCTGGATCGACTCCAAGCCCGAGGCCGTCAAGAAGCTCCTCACCAAGGTGGACGCCTTCTTCTGCAACGAGGAAGAGGCCAAGGCCCTGGCGGACCGTCCCAACGCGCTGCAGGCCTCCGAGGTCATCGCCTCCTGGGGCCCCAAGCTCGTGGTCATCAAGAAGGGCGAACACGGCGCGTTCATGCGCGCCGGCGGGCGTTTCTACGCCTTCCCGGCCTACCCCCTGGCCGCCATCAAGGACCCGACGGGCGCGGGCGACTCCTTCGCCGGCGGGTTCATCGGCTACCTCGCTTCCTGCGGCGCGTTCCACGACGTCGATCACCTCAAGCGCGCCATGCTCTACGGCACGGTGATGGCGTCCTTCAACGTCCAGGATTTCTCCACGCGCCGCATCGAGACCCTCGGCCGCGAGGAGCTCGACGAGCGCTTCCACGACCTTATCGAGCTGCTCAGCGTGCCCAAGGCCGCCGACCTCGCCAAGCCGCGCAAAGCCGTCGCGGCGTAGCCGTGCTCGAGCTCGAAGGCCTGAGCAAACGCTTCGGGGCGCACCAGGCCGTCGCCGGCCTGGACCTGCGGGTCGAGGGCGAATTCGTCGGCTTCCTCGGCCCCAACGGCGCGGGCAAAACCACCACGGTCAAGATGATCACGGGCCTGCTCAAGCCCACGGCCGGACGCGTGCGCGTGGCGGGCATCGACGTCGCCGCCGACCCCATCGCCGCCAAACTCGCCATGGGCCTGGTCCCCGACGAGCCCTTCGTCTATCCCAAGCTCACCGGCGTCGAGTACCTGCGCTTCGTGGGCGAGCTCTACCGCGTGCCGCTGGCCGACGTCAAGCGCCGCGTGCCGGAGCTCCTCGAAATGTTCGAGCTCGACAAATGGGGCGGGGAGCTGGTGGAGAGCTACTCGCACGGCATGCGCCAGAAGCTGGTCCTGGCGGGCATCCTGCTGCACGACCCCAAGGTGCTCGTCCTCGACGAGCCGATGGTGGGCCTGGACCCCAAAAGCGGCCGCCTGGTCAAGGACATCTTCACGCGCCTGGCGGCGCGCGGCACCGCCATCTTCATGTGCACCCACGTGCTCGAGATCGCCGAGAAGCTGTGCCGGCGCGTCGGCGTCATGTCGGGCGGGCGTTTGATCGCCTGCGGCACGCTCGACGAGCTGCGCGCGCAGGGCGGGCGCGGGGGGCAGGACCTGGAATCCATCTTCCTGTCCTTGACCGGCGGCGCCGAATACACGGCGCTGCTCAAACACCTGTAGCCCCGTGAGCTTCGCGGCGCTGGCGGCGCGGCGGCGGAGGTCGGCGCTCAACGCGCTGACGCATTTCACCGCGTACGAATGGGGACGCAACCTCGCCTTCGGCTGCGCGGGGCTGTTCCTGCTCTACGGCCTGCACTTCGGCTTCCACCGCCTGCTGCTCTACCTCTCGACCGTCGAGCTCATCGGCCGCCTCATCACGTGGAAGCTCACGGCGATGCTGATGCTCATGACCTTCTCGATGATCACGGTGTCGAGCCTGCTCACGGCGCTGACCACCTTGTTCTACTCCTACGACCTGAAGTTCCTCATGAAGGCGCCGGTGAGCCTGCGCGTGGTGTTCCTCGACAAGTCGCTGGAGGCGGCCTTCTTCGCGTCGTGGACCATCGGCCTGGTGCTCGTGCCCTTCGCGCTGGCGCTGCTGCGCGTGGAGCGCCTGGGCTGGGGCTTCCTCGCCGCGTTCGCGGCCACGCTGCCGCCGTTCCTCCTGCTCGCCGCCTCCTTCGGCATCGCGTTCACCTTGGTGCTGCTCAAGCTGTTCCCGTCGTCGCGCACGCGCGACGTGGTGTGGGTGTTCTCCAGCCTCTCGCTGACGGTCACCTACGGCCTGGTGCGTTTCGCCCAGCCCGAGCGCCTCATCCGCCCGGACGCGCTCAAGGTCGTGGCGGAGTACCTCCACTTCCTCCAGGCGCCGACCGCGCCGTACCTGCCGTCCTGGTGGTTCTCCGAGGGCCTGCGCCTGGCCGCCGAAGGCGCCTGGGGCGGGTGGGCGCTGCGCGCGGGCTGGCTGTGGGGCGCGGCCGCGCTGGTTTATGCCGGCCTCGTCGCGCTGGCGGGCCGCGTGTATTTCGACGGCTACAGCGGGGCGCAGGAGGGGGCCTTGCGGCGGCGCGTGCACGCCTTCCGGCCGCTGCCCGAGGCGCGCCTGCTCGGAACCGGGCCGTCGGCGGGGCTGCTCTGGAAGGAGCGCACGGCCTTCTTCCGCGACGTGAAACATTGGTCGCAGATCCTGCTCATCATCGGGCTCGTCTTCGTGTACCTGTTCAGCATCCGGCGCCTGCCGCTGGATTCCCCGGACCTGCGCAGCCTGGTCTCCTTCCTCAACGTCGGCACCGCGGGCTTCGTGCTCTCGGCGCTGGGCCTGCGCTTCACCTTCCCCGCGGTGAGCCTGGAGGGCCGCGCGTGGTGGGTGCTGCGCTCGGCGCCCGTCACCGTCGAGCAGGTGATGCGCCAGAAGTTCCTCTTCTCCGCCTTCCCGACCGTGGGCGTCGCGCTGGTGCTGGGCGTGATGACCAACCGCATCCTGTCGGCCGACGCCTTCACCGCGACGCTGTCGCTGGGCGCGCTGACGCTCACCGCGCTGGCGGTGTGCGCGATGGGCGTGGGCCTGGGCGCGTTGTTCCCGCGCTTCACCGTCGAGAACATCCACCAGATCGAGTCGTCGGTGGGGGGCTTCACCTACATGGCCGCCTGCCTGTTCTACGTCGGCGCGACCGTCGCGGTGCTGGCGATGCCCATGCGCATGCATTTCGAGCAGCGCTTCGGCACCGGCGTCTGGGACTGGCGCGTCGCGGCCTTCGCCGGCGTCCTGCTGCTGGGGCTCAACCTCGTCGCGTTCATCCTGCCGTGGCGGCTCGGCGCCGCCGCGCTGGAGGCGCACGAGGAATAGAATTGGTAGGATAAGCGCGACGCCGGCGTGGCGGAACTGGCAGACGCAGCAGACTCAAAATCTGCCATCCCTCTGGGATGTGTGGGTTCGACTCCCACCGCCGGCACACTTTCATGAGATACCTGCTCCCGTTGGCCGCGGCCTTGCTCGTCGCGGCCGCGCCTCCGGCGTATAAATGCCCGAAGACCGGGCTCGCGCCGGTGCTCAACGGCGACCCGTTCTCGCCGGTGGAATGCTCGACGACCCCCAAGGCCGCGCTGCCGCTGCCGGCCGAGGCCGTCGCCGCGCCCGCCAAGCCCGACCTGAAGGTCCTGCGCGGCACGTGGGAAGGGCTGCTCATCCGCGGCTTCGGCCGCTACGCCTCCACGCTGGAGGTCCGCGCCGGGCGCCGCGGCTCTACCGAGCTCACCTTGCGTTGGAAGGAGCAGCAGCTGCGCTCCACCGGCCACTCGACGTTGACCGTGACCCCGGGCAAGACGGACGGCGTCTTCGCCGCGTCGCTGGCCGCCTCGCTGCTGCCCGAGGCCCGTCTCGAAGGGACCGCGACGTTCTCCGTGGAGAGCTCGAGCGCCGCGGCCGCCTCGCCGCGCCTCGACCTGGCCTTTCCTAACGGCGCGGCGCACCGCGTGCGCTGGAGCCTGCCGGCGAAGGACGTCCTGCGCTTCAAGGCGGTCTGGGGCGTGCCGGAAGCGCCGTTGCAGACGTTGGAAGGCGAGCTGCGCCGCGTCGCGAAGTAGCTAGGGCTTTTTCTTGCGCTTCGGCGCCTTGGGCTGGTAGCGGTGCAGGGAGTCCTGCGAGCAGTCGCAGGCCGGCGCCGCTTGGCAGGTTTTCCCGCCTAAAGACGGCCCCATCACCATCGCGGAAGGGTCGCGCACGTTGAGCGGCGTGATCTTGTCGGGCTGCTCCCCGTCGAGCGCGTTGCCGCTGGCCAGGCCGGGCACGGCGCGGGGCGCGTCGGCCTCGGGGCCGCCCTCCACCGCCACCGCCGAGGCGTCCTTGCGCGGCGTGGCGGCCGCGTGTACGACCAGGTCGGGCAGGTAGAGGCCCGCCGTGAACGCGAGGACGATGATGCCCCACGACAGCGCGCGCGGCATCAGAAACGCTCCGGGGCCTCGCGCCCCGTCTTCTTGAGCTTCTCCTGCGTGCAGTCGCAGGGGGCGGCGCGAGGGCATTCCGGGATGGGCCCGGTGTAGATGTCCATGACCAAGGCGGAGGGGTCTCGCACGTTGAGGGGGGTGATGACGTCGCCGCCCTCCGCGGCCTTGGCGCGCTCGGCGTCGTTCTGCTTGGCCAACGCGATTTGGACGGCGGAGGGCGCGGTGACCTCGGGCGCCACGGACACGCGGGCCAGGCCCTCGTGCACGGCCCAACCCGCGACGAAGGCCAGGCCGGCGGCCACCCCGGTCTTAAGAGGGGACATGCCCCCAGTATGGGCCGGGAACGCCGTCCGGTCAAGAAAAAGGACGGTAAAAATGAGAGGATAGCCGCCTTGCCGCCCTTCGCCGACTGCCTCGCCGTCGCCGCCTGGGCCGCCTCGGCGGGCTTTTGGGCCTGCCTGGCGGCCAGCCTGCGCCATTTCCGCGGCGCGGCGGCCGGCCCCGCCGACCTGCCCATGACCCTCATCAAGCCCGTGCGGGGCCTCGACGACGCCATGGAGGCGAGCTTCCGCTCCCTCGTCGCCGCCGACCCGAGCCGCGTCCTGCAGATCGTCGTGGCGCTCGAATCCGCCGACGACCCCGCCTACCCGGTGGCCAAGGCCTTCGCCGCGGCCCACCCGGACCGCGACATCTCCGTGCTGCTGACCGGCCCCGCGGGCGGGCGCATGGGCAAGGCGCACAACATGATCGAGGCGTACAAGACGGCCAAGCACCCGCGCGTGTTGTTCTCCGACGCGGACACCTCGATCACGCCCGCGCTGCTGGCCGACACCGCGCGCGCCTTCCGCGAGGGCGCCGGGGCCGTGTTCGGCCTGCCCTACCACGTGGACGCGCCGGGGCTGGGCGGCTGGTGCTTCATGGTGGCGTTCAACCACTCGTATTGCGTGCCCGCGGCGCTGGCCTACGAGGCCGGGCAGTTCCGCTCCTTCGCCGGCGCCTGGATGGGCTACACGCGCGAGACGCTCGAGAAGGCCGGCGGGCTCGAGCCGTTCTCTCACGCCATCGCCGACGACTTCGCGCTGGGCATGGCCGCGCGCCGCTCGGGCGCGCGCCTGGAGCTGCTGCGCGAGCCGGTGTTCGTGTCCGAATCGGGCACGGCGCCGCTGGAGGTGTTCCGCCACGTCGCCAAGTGGGCGTCCATCATCTGCTGGTCGTTCCCGCTGGCCTGGGTGCTGGCGCCTTTCTTCAACCCCGTCGTGCTCGGCTTGGCCGCCGTCGCGGCCGCCGCGCTCACGGGGGAGCGATGGCCTGGCCGGCCGGCGCCCTCGCCGGCGCGCTCGTCACGCGGGCGCTCGTCGGGCTCATCCAGGACCGCCGCGTCGGCCGCCTGCGAAGGCCGGCGTGGACCTACCTCGCCTTGCTGGGCGCCGACTTGGGCGCGGTCGTGTTCTGGCCGCTGGGCCTGCGCCGCGTCATCGAATGGCGCGGGCGCCGCTACCGCCTGAGCTTCGGCGGCGGCTGCGAAGTGCTGCCGCCCGTCAGCGCCGCGTAGCCGCCGGGTCGGCGCTCGCCGCGGCTTCGGCCCGGGCGACCTCCTGGCGGAAGCCCGGCAGGTAATTGCTCCAGCGCGTGATGTCCTCCTGCGACGCCGAATGGGACAGACGCGCCTTGATCAGGGTTCCGATGGCGGCCGCGAGGTTCGAGCGGGCGCGCGCGACCTCCCAGTCCCGCTCGCCGTCGAGGAAGATGGCGAAAGAGACGTTGAACGTGGCGGGCGCGGGGGAGTCGCTGGCATTGATGTTCGTCTGCAGCGCGGCTTCGCCCAGCGGGATGAGGATCTTCAGGGCCGCCGACTCCTCGCGCATCCGCTCCGTGGCCCAGCGGGCGTCCTCGGGCGTGGCCGGCGACTTGCTCCCCACGCCGTACACGCTCTGCAAGGTCTGGTAGTTTTTGCTCGTGTTGATGAGGTTGTCGGCGAGCGGGTGAAGGTCCGGGCTGACGCCCGGGCTCACGAGCATGTTTCGCAGTAATAACCCGGGCCGTCCGATTCTCGGGAGCTCTTGCGGGGTCTGCGGCTTCTCGGCGAAGGCGGACGCGGCGACGAGCAGCGACAGGGCGAGGATGGTCATGGGGGCACCTCTCGGGGCCAGTATAACCCCGCGCCGTGTTTAGTCAAGGGGTGTATGAACGGCGTTCACCGAGCGGCCTTGGCGATGAACTCGCCGATGGCCGCATAGAAACCGGCCACCGCCGCCAGGGCCAACAAGCCGAACAGGACGGCCAGGCCGACGTAGGCCGCGAACGCGGCCTGGATTCCGATAAGGCCCGCAGCGAGCGCGCTCACGCCGAGATAAACGGCGGCCGCCAGGCTTGCGCCCGAGATGAGGCCGGCCAGCCCGCGACCCGTATCGAGCGCGGTGAAAAGACCGCCCAGAAAGTTGACCTCGTCGTGTTGGTCGCGCAACGCCGCGAGGCTGCCGCGCATCGCGGGCACGAACTGGTTGAGCGCGAGCAGCGCCGCGCCCGGAATCGCCGCGCCGACGGCGGCGGCGAGCGCCTGCGGGAAGGCGAAGACCAGCGGCCCGACTAGCGACGCGGCCCATAGGCCGGCCGCGGCGACCGCGGCGACGGCCAGAAGCCCAGGGATGAGTCCTAGCGCGAAACCCACGATGCCCAGCCCGGTTTTCGCCAGCCCCTTAGGCGCGCCGATAAGCCACATCAGACCTACCGCGGCGAGCGGAGCTACGGCCAGAACGAGATTGCCGGTGGCGAGCCCCGCGATGGCGATGACGGGGAAACTCGCATAACCCGCGAAGATGACGGCGGCTTTAAGCGTCAAAAGGCCGTGGACCAATCCGTTCAGCGCGCCATCAAAGGAGTGGTTCTCAGGGAGCTCATCGAGCCGGGTGGAGGTGCCGGAGAAGAGGATACTCGCTCCGACGATGAGGACCCCGGGCAGGACCAGCAAGGCGGCGGTCAGGAGCGGTTGGGTCGCCAGCGCCGCGCCGATGGGGCCTAGGGCCGACCAAACCGCCGCCGCGAGTCCGGCGGCCAACGCGAGGGAGGGTGTGAACCCGACGATGTTTTTGAACATGTCCCAGAGCGGCTCGGCGAAGTGGACCAACGCGGCCAACGTCGCGGCCGCGCCGACGGCGACGATCATCGGCAACGAACCCCACATTCCGGCGGCGACGGCCGCGGCGAGCAGGCCGAGCACGCTCAGCGTCTGCGTCGTGGTCAACGCGGCCGAGGTCAGCCATTGGAGGAAGGTTCGGCCGCCGTCGTTGTCTTCGACCGCGCGTTCGATGGCGGACTTGGCGTCGTCGATGCGGTTCCAGAAGGTGAACACGGCGCTGAGCGCGGCGAAAGCCGCCAGCGCGGCGTACAGCGGCGTGATCGCCTGCAGGGCGAACACCGTCCACGCCGCGCCCGCGGCCGCGCCGGCGATGCCCGTCGCGGCCATGGCCTGCAGTGCCTGCCACGCCCGCTCATCAAGGCGACCGGAGCCCGGCTCGTCCGGCGACCGGCGCACGGGGCGTGCCACCGCCGCGAGGACTCGCACGGGGGCCGCGGCGCCGGCGTCGTAAGGGAGCAGGCCGCTGTCGCGGCCGGGTTGAAGGCCGGCGACCGCGATGGCCGCGTGAGCGCTTTCGGCCTCGCGGGTGCCGCGGGTCAACGCGTCGGCGTGGTCCGGGGCGCTCACCGCGGCCGCGGCGTAAGCCCGGACCGCCGCGGCGATGCGTGCTCCCGCGCGCTGGGCAACGTCGGCTCCATAAATAGCGGCCAACGGGCGCAGGGCGTTGAGCGCGGTGGCGAGCTGGTCGGGCGTCGCGCCGGAGGCCATCGCCGCGTCCACGGCCGAGGCGATGGCGCCCGCGACCGCGGCATCGGCGTGCGGGGCGGCCGCCGCCAGGGCGTCTTTAACCGTCTGCGCGGCGGACGGTTCGTCGGCGGCCGCGGCGTTGAGCACCACCGCGCCGATTTGTCCCGCCAATGGCGCCAGCAAGAGATCTTGTTGGGAAAGCGGCAGCGCCGACGTCATGCCGAGCAGGCCCATACGTACGGTCGGGGTGAACACGCGCGCGGCGCCCGGGGCGGACAACATCGTCCCGAAGGCGGCGGAGAAGCCTCGCGGCGCGGGCGCGACGCTCAGCATGGCGGCACGCGATGTCGCGGGCGCCAGGCACGTTAACGCGACCATCAGCACGAGGCTCTGCGTGTTCTTGTTCATATCCCTACCCCCTGTCCGTCGCCATAGTATGATGGCGCCGGCGACGCCGCGCAGGTGGCGAAGGACAGGCGCCGGGTTGATGCCATCGGACTAGAAACGGGGCGTCCTGCCTGAAGCCTGGATGTGAATATATACTTCACATCATGACGATGTGCGGCGGCTTGACGGGCGCCGGCGCAGGGGTTATCCTCCGGTGCCGATGACCCATAAGACCATCCTTATCATCGACGACGACGCGACCTTGGTGGTTCCGCTCAAGGACGGGCTGGAATCGGCCGGCTACAAGGTGGCGGCAGCCTTCGACGGCGTGCAGGGGCTGCTGCTGGCGCACCAGAGCAAGCCCGACCTCATCATCCTCGACTACTACATGCCCGGCGGCACGGGCGGCTCGGTGTACGAGAAGCTGCGCATGCGCCCCGACACGCAGGCCATCCCCGTGGTGTTCTCCACCGGCGTGACCATCGAGGAGCTCAAGAGCAGCATCAAGCCCGGCCCCAAGACCTTCTTCCTGCGCAAACCCGTCGGCTTCCAGGGCGTGCTCAACGTCGTCAACCAGGTGCTCGGCGAGAACAAGAAGGCGATGTCGGGCGTGGTCTATCCGTCCAACGGCGGCGTGTCCGCGCCCCCGCCCGCGGCGAAAACCGAGCCGCCGAGGCCCAAGCCGGCGAAGACGGCCAAACCCAAACCCAAGACGCACGAGTTCGAGGTCCGCGTGACCTACGCGGACACGGACAAGGCCGGCATCATCTACTACGCCAACTACTACCGCTACCTCGAGCAGGGGCGCACCGAGCTGCTGCGCTCGCTGGGCGTGCGTTACCGCGACCTGGAGGTGGTGCGCAAGCTGTTTTTGCCCGCGGTGGAGTCGGGCTGCCGCTACCTCGCGCCGAGCCGCTACGACGACCTGCTCACGGTCCGGACCTGGATCGCCGAGATGGGCCAGGCCAGCGTGACTTTCGCCTGCGAGATCGTGGACAAGGAGCTGGAGGGGAAGGTGGTCGCCGAGGTGTTCTCCCGCCACGCCGTCGTCACCGATCTCTGGCGTCCCGCGCGCGTGCCGCCCGACCTGCGCGCCCTGCTCGGCCCCTACGTCGCGTCTAGGTGAACGGGACGCCGACGCCCGCGCCCGCGTCGGGCGCCGTGAGGCGCGCCTCGGTGGCGTACCACTGCCAGGTCACCTTGATGAGGGCCTTGAGGATGCAGGCCGCCGGGATGGCGAAGACCAGCCCGAGGAAGCCGAACATCTCGCCGCCGAGCACGAGCGCCAGCAGGAACACCATCGGGTGCAGGTGCACCGAGTGTTTGGCGATGACGGGCTGCAGGAAAATCTCGTCGGCCAGGCGGATGCCCACGAACAGCAGGACGACCTTGGCCAACGCGGCGAACGTGCCGAACTGGTAGAAGGCCATCGCGCCGCCCACGAGGATGCCGACCACCGCGCCCAGGTAGGGCACGAAGCTCGACGCGCCCGATAGCAGCGAGATGGCGAGCGCGTTGTCCACGCCCAGCATCAGCAGGCCGACGTAGGAGCTCACCGCGATGGCCACCGCGACGATGATGATGCCGCGCAGGTAGTTGCCCAGCGCGGTGTCGATCTCCGAGAGCAGGTGGATGGCCTGCTCCACGTAGCGGCTCGGCGTCGCCTGGATGACGCCCTCGACGCCGTCGGGGCCGTCGAGCAGGAAAAAGAAGCCGATGAAGGGCACGAGCAGGAGATGGGCGAAGAAGGGCAGCAGGAGCAGCAGGTGGCCGGGCAGGGCCTGCACGTGCTCGAGAATCTTGCCCGCGGCCGATTCCAGCGCGTGTTCGGAGACCTTGGCCGGCAGCGGCAGGGACTTGGTCAGCACCGCCTGCTGGACGCTGACGAGCTTCTGGACCTGCTTGAGGTAGCCCGGCGCCGCGACCTGGAGCTGCTCGGCCTGCTCGATGATGAGCGGCTTGAGCCCGGCGTAGCCGGCCCACAGGCCCACGCCCACGGCGAGGTAGCCGGCCACGATGAGGTAGGCGCGGCGCAGGCCGCGCGACTCGAAATAGGAGACCAGGGGGTTGAGGACGTAGGCGTACGCCGCGGCCAGCACGAAGGGCGCGAGCGCGTGGTGCACGCGGTAGAGCGCGTAAGCGAGAATCGCCGAGACGGCGAGCACGCTCAGCAGGGGGAAGGAGCGGCGGCGGCTCATGCCTTGGGCAGGATGAACTTCGTGTCGGCCGTCAGGCGGCGCAGGCGCGCCGAGAGCAGGCGCGCGAGGTGCCCCATGATCTCCACGCCGATGCGCGGCTCCGCGTGGAGCAGGGCGTCGAGCTTGGTGCGGTAGAGCAGGTGCAGGTGGGACCGCTCGGTCGCGGTCGCCGTCGCGCTGCGCGGCAGGGACTCGAGCAGCGCCATCTCGCCGAAGAAGTCGCCGGGCTTGAGCGTGTAGAGCTTCTCCTCGCCTTTGGGGCCGCGGCGCGTCAGCTCGACGCTGCCGGACTCGAGGATGAACAAGGCGCGGCCGATGTCGCCTTCGACGAAGACCTGCTCGCCTTCGCGGTAGGTGCGCGAGTGCAGCGAGGAGACCAGCGGGCCGAGGTCGCGGTCGCGCAGGTCCTTGAAGATCTCCAGCGAGCGCAGGAACTGCTTCTTGCGCGCGAAGCCGGGGTCGGAGAACCAGCGGCGGACGGTTTTGAGGACGCTCATGGGCTCAGCGTCCGAGGATGGTCATCCCGGCGGAGAAGACGGTCTTGAGCGTGGAGAACCAGCCCGAGCGCAGCGACTGGCCCACGCTCGAGACCTCCTGGTCCACGCGGTAGGCGGCGATCTCGACGGCCTGGGCGGCGTCCTTCACCTTGAGCATCGCGATCGAGAACACGACGATCATGACGGCCAGTTCGAGGACGATGAGGCCCAGTGCGCACTGTGCGGACATAGCGTACAAGGCCCATCGTCGAGACGCCGCTTCGACGGCGGCGCCGAAGGCGCGCCGACGCCCGCGACAGGTTCGTGCGGCGCCGGCACAGCAGCCGCACGTTGGCCGCGTCGTCGGAAGGCCCGCCCAGCGCCCACGGCCGCACGTGGTCGTATTCGAGGAACACGCGCGAGCCGCAGCGCCGGCCGTCGCGCGACGTGAAGACGCACGCCCCGCCGTCTCGCCGCCACACGGCGGCTTTGACGCGGTCGGGGATGAGGCGTGAGGGCGTCGCGCCGCCGCGGGGTTGTCTCGCCCGCGGCGACGGACGCCGGTCCGGGTCCAGGCGGCTCAGCAAGGTCGCGACCGCTTCGCGGAACACGTCCTCGAGCCGGCACCAGGGGTGTTTGTGGCGCAGCAGCTCGCGGGAGCGTTCCACGTCGCGGGCCAACGCCTCGTCGGCGGTGAAGGTGAACTCGACGCGAAGCGGCGCGGGGGGCGCGGAAGGCGCGGCTGGCTTGGGCGACGCGGCCGCGTCCGCAGCGGGCGGGGCGAACAACGACGCCTCGAGCCGGCCGGGGGCGATGGCATAATGCGCGCGACTCCGAGCGGCCGCACGCGGTCGGGCGTTTCCGGACGCGGCGATAAGTCCGCGACCACCGCCTCGACTTGGCGTAGGCTTTTTCCCAGCGCTTTTTTGATGAGCGCTCGGTAGTTGTCGGGCCGAAGATGCGGGGCCAGGATGGAGACCGTGCTCAGGCTTAGGCGGCCGCACCACAGCAGTGGATAGAGGACCGGGAAGTCCCTCGCGACCTTCGCGGCTTGAATGCGGCGGGCCGTCTCGCTCTCGGACCAGCGCAGCTCCTTGCGGCAATAGTCGTATAGCGAGTGGTAGCCGCGTTCCACGGCGATGTCCCGGCGGCGCACTTCGGCCAGGCGAATGAGAATTCTCGGCAGGTTGCGGCGTTCGTCGCGCGCGAGAATCTTCAGCGAGTGCAGCAACTCCTTGTCCGGCATCTTCGAGCAATCTTCCATGGGACCTCCTTTTTGCCTTCATACTCCATACGATTGAGGCGCGAGAAAAGTTCCCTCGGCCTGGCGGGGGTGGGGGGGACCACTTTCGAATTGCATTGAAAATCATTGCGTTATCGACCTCTTTCGAAAGAGACCGATAACGTTGATAAATTCAGCGTTATCCCGAAGTGGTGGGGGTGCCGCCTCACGTCACGGCGCTGCGCACGGCACAGGTAAAACGCAAAATGTTAAGATGCCCGCCGATGCCCGAAGCGCGAACCGACTGGTCGTCCACCGTCCGACTCCCGAAGACCGATTTCCCGCAGAAAGGGGATCTGGCCAAACGCGAGCCGGAGTTCCTCGCGACGTGGGAGAAAGAGGGGCTGTACGGCAAGCTGCGCGCGCGCCAGAAGGGCCGCCCGCCGTTCGTGCTGCACGACGGGCCGCCGTACGCCAACGGCCACATCCACATCGGCCACGCGCTCAACAAGATCCTCAAGGACATGACGGTCAAGGCGCGCGCCCTCATGGGCCACGAGACGCCTTACGTGCCCGGCTGGGACTGCCACGGTTTGCCCATCGAGACGGCCCTTCTTAAAGAAAAGAAGATGAGCAAACGCGGCGTCACCGACGTCCCCGCTTTCCGCGCCGAAGCCGCCGCCTTCGCCGAACGTTTCATCGCGCTGCAGCGCGAGGAGTTCAAACGCCTGGGCGTGTTCGGCGAGTGGGACAAGCCCTACAAAACGCTCGAGAAGGGCTACGAAGCCGGCATCTTGAAGGCCTTCGCCGAATGCCTCAAGAAGGGGCTCATCTACCGCGGGCTCAAGCCCGTGTTGTGGTGCCCGACCTGCGAAACGGCGCTCGCCGAGGCCGAGGTCGAATACAAAGATAAGACGTCGCCGTCGGTTTACGTCGCGCTGCCGGTGACCGAGGGCGAGCTCAAGGGCGCGTCCGTCGTCATCTGGACGACCACCCCGTGGACGCTGCCCGCCAACCGCGCGGTCGCCGTGCACCCGGTGATGGAGTACGTCCTCGTCGAGGCCGCCGGACGCCGCCTCATCGTCGGCAAGCCCCGCCTCGACGCCGTGGCGCAGGCCGCCGGGCTCGAAGCGCCCAAGATTCTCAAGACGTTCAAGGGCTCCGACCTGCAGGGCCTGCGCTACGCTCCGCCCTACGGCAAGACGCCCGAGGAGACCTGCCCCGTCGTGCTCGCCGACTACGTCACGGCCGAGGACGGCACGGGCCTGGTCCACACCGCGCCCGGCCACGGCGAGGACGACTTCCACACGGGCCGGCGCGAGAAGCTCGAGATTCTCAATCCCGTCGATCACGCGGGCGTGTTCACCGACAAGGCCCCGCGCTGGAAGGGCAAACACATCTTCAAGGAAGGCAATCCCGAAATCGTCGCCGACCTCGGCGAGCGCGGCCTGCTGCTCGTCAAAAAGGACATCCAGCACTCTTATCCGCATTGCTGGCGCTGCAAGAACCCGGTCGTGTTCCGCACCACCGAGCAGTGGTTCCTCGGCCTCGACGAAGCCATGCGCGCGCGGCTGGGCGAGCAGATCGACAAGACCCGCTGGGTGCCCGCCACCGGCCGCGAACGCATCGCGTCCATGGTGGGCAACCGCCCCGACTGGTGCGTCTCGCGCCAGCGCGTGTGGGGCACGCCGATCGCCGTGCTCTACTCCGTCAAAACCGGCGAAGCCGTGCTCGACCCCGCCGTGCTCGACGCCATCGTCAAGAAGGCGGAGGCCGACGGCATCAATTTCTGGTTCGAGCGCTGGGGCGAGGCGCTCAAACCCTCGGACTGGGCCTGGCTCCCGTCGCATCCCGACCTGAAAGACGGCTTCCGCCGCGAGACCGACATTCTCGACGTATGGCTGGATTCCGGCGTGTCGTGGCTGTCGGTGCTCGGGCCCGATGCCGTCGCCGACCTCTACCTCGAGGGCTCCGACCAGCACCGCGGCTGGTTCCAGTCCTCGCTGGTGATGTCCACGGCGCTGCGCGGCAAGGCGCCGTATCGAGCCGTGCTCACCCACGGCTTCGTGCTCGACGAGAAAGGCCGCGCGATGCACAAGTCCACGGGCAACGTGGTGGCGCCGCAGGAAGTCATCTCGAAATGGGGCGCCGACGTGCTCAGGCTGTGGGTGGCGCTCTCCGACTACAACGACGACGTGCGCATCTCCGACAAGCTCATGGAAGTGCCCGCCGAGGCCTACCGTCGCGTGCGCAACACGTTGCGCTACGCGCTGGGCAACCTGGCCGACTTCGCGCCGGCGCACGCCGTGCCCTACGAGAAGCTCCCCGAGCTGGAGCGTTACCTGCTCCACCGGCTCGCCGCGCTGGAGACGGATGTGCTCGACGATTACCGCGAGTACCGCTACCGCTCGGCCGCCCGCCGCCTCGTGGATTTCTGCGGCCTGGACCTCTCCGCGTTGTACCTCGACTGCACGAAGGACCGCATGTACACCTTCCGCGAGGATTCGCTCGAGCGCCGCGCGGCCCAGACCGTGCAGGCCGAGGTCGTGCGCCGCCTGTGCGCGTTGCTGGCGCCCATCCTCTCCTTCACGGCCGAGGAGGCCTGGCGCGCCCTGCCGCACCGGCCCGCCGACAGCGTGTTCCTGTGGGACCTGCCGAAGGCCGACGCGCGCTGGCACGACGCCGCGCTCGCCGGACGCTGGGCCGGGGCGCTGGCGCTGCGCGAACGCGCGCAGAAGGCGCTGGAGGAAGCGCGCACGGCCAAGGTCATCGGCAAATCCCTCGACGCCAAGGTCACTTTGCCCGGCGACCCCGCCGCCTACCCGGGCGTGGACGTGGCCGAGCTGCTCATCGTCTCCGCGGTCGCCTGGCGCCCCGACGGCGAGGTCGTCGTCGAGCCCGCGCCGGGGACGAAGTGCCCGCGCTGCTGGCGCCGCCAGACCGACGTCGGCTCCCAGCCGTCCATGCCCGAGTTATGCGGCCGCTGCGCTTCCCAGTTATCATAAGCCTGCTCGCCCTGGACCGGGCGACCAAGCTGTGGGCCATGCGCGAGCTCGCGCCCGTCGGCAGCATCCCGCTGCTGCCGTTCTTCGACCTGACGTACGTGGAGAACACCGGCGCGGCCTTCGGCCTGGGCCGCGGCGCCAACGGCTTCTTCGTGCTGGTGTCCATCGGCCTGACGGTCGCGCTCGCGTGGATGCTCAGCCGGTGGCCGCGCGACAAGGCCTGGCTGCAGTGGGGCGGCCTGCTCGTTTTATCCGGCGCGTTGGGCAACCTCTACGACCGGGTCGCCTACTCCTACGTCGTGGATTTCCTGCACCTGCACCGCTGGCCCGTGTTCAACGTGGCCGACTCGTGCATCTCGGTGGGGGCGTGCCTGCTGGCGTGGGGCCTGCGCGACGAAGAAGCCGCCGAAAAGAAGGCCGCGACGCCTTAGGCGTCGCCGATCTTCGTCATGCCCCAGGCCACGCCGCCGCCGATGGCGGCGCCGACGAGCATCCCGAGCGGGCCGCCCAGGACGAAACCCACGAGGCCCATCAACGCGGCGCCTTTAGCGCCGTTGAGCAGCGGGTTCCAGGATGTAAGGGGGGGCGTGGGGCGCACAGCCGGCTCGATGGGCTGGCCCACGGTCAGGCCGGCGCGGCTGCGGGCGCGGGCCTGCTCCTCGGCGGCGATGGCCTCGGGGTTGGCGGGCGTGGTGCGCGGGGCGCCCGCGCACACCGGAGCGGCCTCGGCGCGCGCGGGCGTGCCGTCATAGACGCGGGAGGTGTCCAGCGCGGTGCGGGCCTGGGTGCCCGCGCCCGTGGCGCCGGCGAGAGAGGCGAGTCCGAGCAAGGTGGCGGCGAGAAGGCCGAGGCGCGCGTTCATGCCCTCAGGATACCCCGTCCTCCCGTAGGGAGAACAGGGGCATAAGGCCTTTCGCGGCCTAGGCCCTCTGGCCCGTCGGCGTTAGGCGGCTAGGCGTCGCCGATCTTGGTCATGCCCCAGGCGGCCCCGCCGAAGATGGCGGCGCCCACGAGCAGGCCCAGCGGCCCGCCCAGCACGAAGCCCACG
This sequence comes from uncultured Elusimicrobia bacterium, assembly GCA_965283875.1. Classification (GTDB taxonomy): domain Bacteria; phylum Elusimicrobiota; class Elusimicrobia; order UBA1565; family UBA9628; genus GWA2-66-18. Next base: position 2,822,837 of record CBDIQC010000001.1, read on the forward strand.
ATGCCGCCCAAGATGGCGCCTTTCGCGCCGTTGAGCAGCGGGTTCCAGGAGGTCTTAGGCGGCTCGGCGGCCGAGGTGCCCTCGATGGGCTGGCCCACGCTCAGGCCCGAGCCGCCGCCGGGGGTCGGCACGGCCGTGGTCGGTCCGCCGGGCGCGGTCGTGTCGGACGCTAAGAGGCGGCGGCACTGCTCGACGATCGCGGGCGGCCAGGTGTAGGCCGCGGGCGGAGGCGGGGCGGTTTCGCTACGCGCGGCGGCGCCCGGGGTCGTGACGGCGCCGCCGGGGACGTTGCCGTCAACGATGCCGTCGGTGTTGCCGCCGGCGGCGGCGGTGAGCTGGTTGTTGGCGCCCGCCACGACGGTCACGGCGCCGCCGGTGGACGTGCGTTCGCGGTCCCACACGTCGCGGCAGATGCGCCGTTTATCCAGCTCCGCGAGAGCGTTGAACTGCTCGAGCGTCGGATGGTCGGCGAGCCACTGGCGAGCGCGGGCGGTCACGGTGCGCTGCACGGCCACATCGCGTCCGGCCCACGCGGCGTCGTATTCGCGGCCGAGCGCCGGGTTGTCGCGGCGCAGGCGGGTTTCATCGGCCCGGCTGAGGCGCTGGGGGGGGCCTTCGACCTGGTCGAGATCCATGCCGGCCTCGTTGTCCTGGCCGGACTGGTAACGCGCGGTCGCCGGGACGTGCTGGCGGTAACGCTCGGTGACGTCGCGGCGGCCCACATGGTCTGTGGCGTTGGCGGCGACGCGTCGCTCGGTCTCGACGGCGATGATGGCACGCATGTCAGCGACGTATTGAGCGAGAAGGTCAGGACCCGTTTTTCCGGTTGTGCCGACCGGGGTGGTCAGGTTGCGCAAGGCGTCAACCTCGCGCCGGAGGAGGGCGATCTCCTGGCCGCGGCCGTTGGTGCCGTAGCGGCCCACGGAGCCGAGCCAGCGCAACACGGTGTGGATGGTGCCGGCACGCACGTCGCCGCGTTCGCCGTTGGGGAGCTCGACGAGGGGGTACACGCGGCCGTAGGCGGCCTTATACGTCTGCGGCGCGCCGGCCGCGGCGCCGGTGACGGCGCCGTCGCGCATGTTCGCCAGGAACTGGCGGCGGGCGACGCGCACGGCGTTGATGCACGCCACCGAGCGGGTGTTGAGGCAGTTCGCGTCCACCCAGGCCTTGTGCTGCGCGAACGTCAGCCAGTGTTTCTCGCGCTCCAAGGTCGCTTCGCTGGCGCGCGCGGAGGCGCGGTCGTCGGGGTGGAGGTCGTTGAAGTCGGTATCGGACATCGGGACCTCGAACATGAGGCGGTGGTCGAGGGTGTTGCAGAAATCCAGGTCGGAGCCGGCGCGGCGGCACAGCTGGCCGGTGCTCATCGGCGGCAGGCCGGTGGCGGGTTCGCTGACGACGGGCGGGGTCACGCCGCCGCCCACGGGCGCCGTTACAGGGGCGGCGGCGGCGGTGTTGAAGGTGCCCGCGACGGACGCTCCCGCGCCGGCGGCGCCGCGCGCCTGGATGAGGTAGGCGTAGGCCCGCCCCGCCGTGAGGCCGGACAAGGTCACGGTGTGGCCGGTGCGCATGCCCGCCGTAGCCGTGGCCCGGCGGTCGTAAGCCGTGCCCGTGGTGCCGGAGCGGTAGGAGAGGGTCGTGTTGGAAGGGCGGTTCGTATTCCAGGTGATGGTCGCGCCGGTGCGGGTGATATTGGTGACGCGCACGTCGCGGATGATGATCGCGGCGGTGGCCGGGGGGGCCGGGGGCGCGGGCGGGGCGGCGATGGTCACCTGGGCGAAGCCCACCCGCAAGGAGCCGCAAGGGTAAACGACGGTGTTGGCGGAATCGGTGAGTTTGTCGAGGCGGGCGTAGGCCGCGCCTCCGGTGACGGCCGCGCGGGTGAGGCTCACCGTCGCCCGGGCGGACGTGTAACGGTCGGCCTGCCCGGCCACGGGAGAAATCGTGTACAGGGTGTAGGTCCCGATGTCGTTGGAGGCGACGCGGTCGGGGCCGTAGGAGTAATACTTCGGGGCCGCGCCGTCGCGGTTAGGGGAGAAGCAGGACCAGTTGGCTCCGACCTCGGGTTGTCCCCAGCGCGGGGCCGCCGCGGCGGGCGCCGCGAGCGCGGCGAGCAGGGCGAATAATGCGGTCGTGGAGGCGGTTTTGGCGGTCATGAGGAGGGGTCCTCTAACTCTTCCTATATAACGTCGCTGCGTCCGAAAAGTAGCATAACCCCGCAAGCCCGCGTTCGCAAGCCCCCTATAAGACCCACGCGTCCATAGGTCTTAAGGCCTATCCAGCAGGCCGACGAGCTCGACGTGCGAGGTCTGGGGGAACAGGTCCACCGGCTGGACGCGGGTGAGCTTGAAGCCGGATTGGACCAGGAACTTGGCGTCGCGCGCGAAGGTGGCCGGGTCGCAGGACACGTACACCACGCGTTTGATCTTGCGTTCGGTGAGGAAGCGGCGCACGGGCTGGGACAGCCCGATGCGCGGCGGGTCCACCACCACGCAGACGCCGTCGGGGATCTCGCCGGCGATGCGCGGCAGGGCGGCCTCGGCGCGGCCGCTGGTGAAGCGCACGTTTTTGACCTTGTTGCGCTCGGCGTTGCGCCAGGCGTCTTTGACGGCCTCGTGGTTCTCCTCGACGCCGATGGACTTGGGGAACACGTCGGACATCCAGAGCGTGAGCGTGCCCACGCCGCAATACAGGTCCAGGCCCATGGGCCAGCGTTTGCCGCCCTCTTTGACCGCGGCCTTGGCCGCGTCGTAGAGCACCTCGGCGGCGGGCGTGTTGACCTGCAGGAAGGCGCCCGGCGACACCGCGAAGCGGTAGCGGCCGATGGTCTCCTCGATTTCGCGGGCGCCCCAGACGCGTTTCCACTCGGGGCCGAGCACGACCGAGGTCTGCTCCTGCTGGACGTTCTGGTGGATGCCGATGATTTCCGGGTGCTGGGCGCGAAGCTCGGCCGCGAAGGTCTCGCGGTCGGGGAACTCCTTGCGCGTGACCACGAGGCCGACGAGGGCCTGGCCTTCGGAGTTGGTGCGGATGAACAGGTGGCGCAGCCAGCCTTTGCCCGTCTTCCCTTCATAGAGCGACCAGCGCCGCTCCTTGGCCAGGCGTTTGACCGTCAGCGCGATCTGCACCGACAGCTCGGGCTGGATGGGGCATTCCTTCATATCGACGATGGTCCGCGAGCCCGCGGCGAAGAACCCCATCAGCGGCTTGCCCGGCTCGCCGTAAAAAGGAATCTGGACCTTGTTGCGGTAGGCCCAGGGTTTGGGGGAGGCGAGCGTCTTGGCCACCTCGACGCCTTTAAGGCCCGCGAGCCGCTCGATGCAGTCGAGCACGACGGCGCGTTTGTGCTCGAGCTGGGCCTCGTAGGCGAGGTGCTGCCAGTCGCAGCCGCCGCAAAACGGCCCCTGGCGGGAGGGGGCGGCGTGGTGCGGGCAGGCCGGGTCCACGCGCTGCGGGCCGGTGGAGAGGATCTTGACCACCTTGCCGCGCGCGAAGGAGGACTTGGCATCGACGATCTCGATTTCGGCGGTATCGCCGGGCACCGTCTGCGGCACGAAGATGACGCGCGGCGAGCCCTCCGCCCTCGCGATGCCTTCGCCCGTGGGAGCGAGCTTGTCCACCTTGACCGTCAGTTTCTCGCTCATGAACGTATTCTAGCAGTTTACTGTCATGGGTCTTTCGACCCGCCGCGGCGCGGGTCATAGTCCTCATGCCGCGCCGCCCGAGCGCTCGCACACTAAAGGCATGCGAGCGCGCGCCCTTCTCCTCTTTTTCCTGCTCACGCCCGCGGCCCCGGCGCGCGCGTATCAACATAGCGAAGGACCGCGCCCCCGGGAGGTTCCATCCTTAAACGTCATCTACGGGACGGACAGCCGCATCGACGCCGACGAGGTCGCCAACCCCCGCGTGCGGCGTCTCGCGGACTCGGTCGCCGCGCTGTTTAACGCCGCGGACATCCGCATCGAGGGGGAGACGGCCCACCTGCCGACGACTCGTTACGGGGATAACGCCCTGCTGTGCGCGGGCACGCGTTACGCGCACGAGCCCAACGGCGCCAGGTGTTCGGCGTCCTTGGTGGGAGAGGACCTCATGCTCACCGCGGGCCATTGCGTGACCTCCGCCGAGCGCTGCGCGACGACGCGTTTCGTGTTCGGCTACGCCGAAGCCATCGGCCGCGACGGCACGCAGGTCCCCGCCGACGAGGTCTATTCATGCGCCTCGATCGTCGACCGCGATTTGGTCGCCTACCGCGACGCGGACGACATCCCGTTGCAGCTCCGCGGCTCGGATTGGGCGCTGATCCGGCTCGACCGCCGGGTGCGAGGGCACGACCGCTTGCGCGTCAACCGCGGCGAGCCGCCGCGAGAGGGCGACCGCGTGTTCGCGGTGGGGCATCCCGCCGGGCTGCCGCGCAAGGTGACCGCGGGCGCCGTGGTGCGCGACAGCCGCCCGGGCGGCGCCTATTTCGTGACCAACCTCGACACCTTCGGCGGCAACTCCGGCAGCCCCGTCATCAACGAGCGCACGGGCCTCATCGAGGGCGTGTTGGTGCGCGGCGAGCGCGACTATGATTTCACCGTGCAAGACGGGCGGTTCTGCCAGAGCGTGAAGGTCTGCAACGACGACGGCTGCCGAGGCGAAGACGTCACCCGCAGCGCGGTGTTCGCGTCGCAAATCCCCGAGCCGCGGCGCTTCCGCCCGCTTAAACCCATCGGGGACCTGCTGCAGACCGTCGGCCTTGCCGAGCGTCCTCAGTGGAACCCCGACCGCGATTAGCCGCCGGCCGGGTTTACTAACGATAATCATTGCTGCGCCGGCGTAGTTGCTAACGATAATAATACTAACGATAACCACTAGCGCTAGCGCCAGTTGACGTGGCCGCCGGGCGCCCGCACCCGCGCATTTTATAGAATGGGCTCGTGAAGCCCGCCCGCCTTCTCCTCGCGGCCGCCTTGTTAAGCGCCTGCATTCCTTATGAAGGCGTGCTCCCGGACGACGGGCGGGGACGCTCCTACACCGAAATCGGGCAGATCTTCCCGGAGCTCGACCCCGGCGCGCAGGAGCTGCAGTCGCTGCATTTCATGGTCAAGGCGTACGGCGTGTCGCAGACGCGGACCTACGCCGACGCGGCGGAGGCGGCCTACACGCGCATCATGAACGACACGGGACTGTACTCCTTCCGGCCGCGGACGTTGTATCGCATCGTCATCTACGGCACGCAGGACGAATACCGCAAGAAGACGGGCCAACCGGAGTGGTCGGGCGGCGTCGCGGTGGGCAACGCCATCTACACCTACGTCTCGCCCCGCCTCGAAGGCGTGTTGTCCCACGAGATGTCCCACCTCATCTGGTTCGAATACATGGGCGGCGCCAACCGCTCGAACCCTGATCATCGTTGGGTTAACGAGGGGCTTGCTGTTTATCAAGAAGCCAAGGCGTTGGGCCAAGGCGGCCAGACCGAGCTGTTCTCGGTGCTCAAGGGCAACCTGCGCGCCTCGCCCCTGCCGATGGAATCCATGATACGCCTCGTGCCCGCGACCGAGCGCGCCTACGAGGTCAGCCTCTGGTACGCGCAGGCCGAGAGCCTGACGCGCTTCATGATCGAGCGCGGCGGGCGCATCGGCTTCTCCCAGTTCCTGGGCGCGCTCAAAGACGGGAAAAACTTCGACTCGGCCGTGGCGTCCGGCTTCCCCGGCCAGTGGACGAGCCTGGCCAACCTCGAAGAGACCTGGAAGCGGAGCCTGCAGTGAGCAAAGCGACGCTCCCGTCGCGCAAGGTCGTGCTGCCCGTGCACGGCATGCACTGCGCCTCCTGCGTGGCGAAGGTCGAAGGCGCCGTCAAGAAGGTGGCCGGCGTCGAAGACGTCAGCGTCGATCTGCCGTCGCGCACGGTCGCGGTGTCGGGCCGCATCGACGTGAAGGCCGTGCGCCGCGCTATCGAGAAGGCGGGCTACGACGTGTTGGGCGAATCCACCACGCGCACCGCCGCCGAGTCCATGAGCCTCCTGTCGCAGCAGACCGAGCAGGGGCGGCTGATGACGCGGCTGCAGGTCGCCGTCGTGTTCTCCGTGCCGCTCATGCTGGCGCATTTGCTCGACCTGTCGCCCTACACCGCGCTGCTGCTGGCGGTGCCGGTGCAGGTCTGGGGCGGCTGGCACTTCCACCAAGGCTTCGCCCGTTCCATCCTGCGCCGCCGCGCGGACATGGACGCGTTGGTCTCGCTTTCGACCTGGGCCGCGTTCATCTACAGCGCCGCGGTCGTGTTTTTCCCGGAGATTTTCCCGCCCGAGGCGCGCCGCACGCAGTGGGACGCGGTCAGCGGACTCGTCGTGTTCGTGACGCTCGGCCGCTGGCTCGAGGCGCAGACGCGCGGCAAAACCAACGAGGCCGTGGTCAAACTCATGCGCATGGCGCCCAAAACCGCGCGCGTCCTGCGCGCCGGCCAGGAGGTCGTCGCGCCGCTGGCCGAGGTCTCCGTGGGGGAAACCGTGCTCGTGCGTCCCGGCGAGCAGATCGGCACCGACGGCGAGGTGTTGGAAGGTCGTTCCACCGTCGATGAGTCGCTGATGACCGGCGAAAGCCTGCCCGTGGAGAAGGCCCCGGGCTCGCGCGTGTGGGGCGGGACCATGAACAAAAACGGGGCGCTGACGCTCAAGGTCACGCGCGCCGGCGACGAGTCGGCGCTCGCGCGCATCGTCGAGGCCGTGCGCTCCTCCCAGGCCACCAAGCCCAAGATCCAGCGCGTCGTCGATACCGTCGCGTCCTATTTCGTCCCGGCCGTGTTCGTGCTGGCCGGCCTGACGGCCTACACCTGGCTGCGTTACGGCGGCCCCGGCGGCATCGTGATGGCGCTGACCACCTTCGTGGCCGTGCTGGCGACCGCGTGCCCGTGCGCGCTGGGCCTGGCCACGCCGCTGGCGGTGGTGGCGGGCATGGGGCGCGCCGCCGAGATGGGCGTCTTCATCCGCAACGCGGAGGTGCTGGAAGAAGTCGGCCGCCTCGACGTCGTGCTCTTCGACAAGACCGGGACGCTCACCGAGGGCAAGCCGCGCGTGGCCGGGGTGACCGTGCTCGAGGGCGACGAGGCGGCGATGCTGGCGCTCGCGCTCTCCTGCGAGGAGCGCTCCGAGCACCCGTTCTCCGACGCCATCCGCGCCTACGCCAAGGAGAAAGGCGTGGCCGCCGAGCCCGTCGAGTCCTTCGAGGCCCTGCCGGGGCGCGGCGTGCTCGTGCGCTCGCGCGGGCGCGTCGTGCGCGCGGGCAACCTGCTGTGGCTCAAGGAGGAGGGCGTGCGCGTGCCCGCCGAACGCGCCTCGCAGTTCTCCGAGGCGTCCTCGCTGCTGGCGGTGTCCTCCGACAAGACCCTGCTCGGCGTCTTCCAGCTCGAGGACACCATCCGCCCCTCGGCCATCGCCGCGGTCAAGGCGCTCAAGGACATGGGGCTCGAGGTCTGCCTCGTCTCCGGCGACCGCAACGCCGCGGCCTACCGCGTCGCCGAAGCCGTGGGCATCGGCACCGTTTTCGCCGAGACGCGCCCCGAGGAGAAGGCCGGCATCGTGCGCCGCCTCCAGCAGGAGGGCCGCAAGGTCGCCATGGTGGGCGAGGGCTTCAACGACGCGCCGGCCCTGTCGCACGCCGACATCGGCGTCGCGCTGGCCACCGGCACCGACGTGGCCGTCGAGTCCGCGGACCTCACCTTGATGAACCCGGACCTGACCTACCTGGCCAAGGCCATCAAGCTCTCGCGCCGCATCCGCGGCGTCATCCGGCAGAACCTGGTCTGGGCTTTCGCGTACAATCTACTGCTGGTGCCCGTGGCGGCCGGCGCGCTGTACCCCAAGTGGGGCATCCTGCTGCGGCCTGAGTTCGCGGGCGCGGCGATGGCGCTGAGCTCGATCTCGGTCGCGTTGAACTCGTTGAGACTGCGGAGGAAGGATGTCTAAGAAGGAACCCCTGATTTACGGCTACAACCCGGACCTCGCGCTCTCGGGCGCCGACGCGCCTTTGCCGCCCATCGAGACCTGGCCCAACCAATACAAGGGCTACGAGATCCGCATCGACCTGCCCGAGTTCACCTCGGTGTGCCCCAAGACCAAGCTGCCCGACTTCGGCACGCTCACGGTGCGCTACCTGCCCAACAAGCTGTGCCTGGAGCTCAAGAGCTTCAAGTACTACATGCTGGGCTACCGCAACATGGGCATCTTCTACGAGAACGCCGTCAACCGCGTCTGCGACGACGTGGCCAAGGCGACCAAACCCGTCTGGCTCGAGGTCACGGGCAAGTTCACCCCGCGCGGCGGCATGATGTCCACCATCACGGCGCGCTGGCCGCGCAAGAACTTCGGCCCGCGTTGAAGCTTGCGTTAGGGATAACGGCCGTCGGGGCCGCCCTGCTCTTCTCGCGCTTGGACAAGCCGGCGCTGTGGCAAGACGAGGCCGAGACCGCGCTGCGCGCCGTCACCATCCTCGAAACCGGTCTTCCTCGCACGCATCTTAACGGAACGTTGGTTACGGCTCAGCCGTCCTTGGCCGCGCACGAAGGCAACGCCGCCGGCGTGTGGACCTGGAACACCTGGCTGCCGGCCTATCTCGTCGCGGGGTCTTTCGCCGTCTTCGGCCGCACGCCGTGGGCCGCGCGCCTGCCCTTCGCGCTGGCCGCGCTGCTGACGCTGTGGCTGTCGTGGCGGCTCTTCGCCGCCGCGGAGGACGACGAGGTCGTTGAGAAGAGGCCGTGGTCGGCCGAAGCGGGCCTGGCCGTGCTCGCGACGTCGGCGCCGTTTCTTTTGTTCTCGCGGCAAGCGCGTTATTACGCGTTGGTCTCGCTGGGCACCGTGCTCGTCCTGCTGTCGTGGCGCGCGCTGCTGGCCAAAAAGCCGTGGGCCGCGCTCGGCCTGGCGTTGTCGCTCAACTTCCTGCTCCACTCGTCGTTCGCCTTCTTCGCGATCGCCGCGCTGGCCGTCGGGCTCGACGCCTTGCTGCGCCTCGACGAATGCCCGCGCGCGCCGCGTTTCTGGACGGCGGCGGGGCTGGCCTTGGCGCTGGCCGCGCCCGCGGCCTGGTACTTCCGCGTGTGGGACCGGCCCGGAAACCACGGCTACGGCGCCGCCGAAGGCCTCGAGTTCCTGAAGACCTTCCTGCTGTGGGGCGCGCGCTTCGCCCTGCCGCTGGCCCTGCCCGCGCTCGTGCTCGTCAAACGCGCCGCGCTGGGGCGTCGCGCCGCGCCCGCGCTCGCGCTGGCGGCGGGCGCCGCGCTGCTCGTCGGCGTGAGCGGGGAGGGCGCGTTCCGGCGCGTGCCGCGCCTCGCGCTGGCCGCGCTCGCCGCCGAGGTCCTGCCCGCGCCCGCGCCGAACGGCGTGATGAGCCTGCGGCGCATGAGCGCGCTGTTCCTCGTCGCGACGTTGGGGCTGTTGTCCTTCACCGCGGCCGAGCCGTACGGCCGCTACCTCGCGGGCCTGCTGCCGCTGTGCGCGTTTTTGTGCGGCCGCTGGCTCTCCGAGCTCGGCGCGGGGCGGCCGGCGCTCGTCGCGCTGCTGACGGCGTTCACGGTTTTCGGCGGCGGCCTCTACGCCTGGCCGCCGCGGCTGGCCGCCGCGCTGGCCGCGCCCGCGCCGGCCGAATCGGTGTCCGGCATGATGCGCCTGCGCCTGCGCGAGACGCCCGGGCGCGTCGAGCTCGCGCGTTACGTCGCGGGCCTCGGCCGGGCGGGCTACGTCGAGCCCGCGGCCGAGGCGATGAAGGGGGGAGGCGAGACCTTCTTCGCCGACGCCGACGGCCTGTCGCTGATGTTCGCGACGGGGCTCAAGCCCCTGTACGGTCTCGAGCAAGAGCCGGACTGGCTGCTGCCCTCGCCGTGGCTGCGGCTCACGCCGGAGCTCGACGCGCGCGCCAAGGAGCTGCTGGCCTCCGGCCGCTACGAGCCCGTGGCCGCGGACGCGCCGCGCCTGCTTTGGCAGAACAACCCGGACCCGCTGTTTCGCGACCCGGCGCCGACGCGCGGGCCGCTGCCGCTGTGGCGCCGTTCGGGTGCGTCGTCCCTGCGTTAAGGCCGCCGGCTGGCATCTTTGTTGCAAAGTGGTGTCCTACGGAGCCACTATGAACGAACGGCCCCATGACGATGAAGCGTACGGCCGGTTTCGTGAGATAGCCGACCAGTCACCGGGGGTCATCTACCAGTATCTGCTTCGCCCAGACGGCACCCACTGCGTTCCCTTCGCGAGCGCCGGGATGCTCGAGATGTTCCGCCTCGACCCGCAGGCGCTCCGAGAGGACGCCTCGAAAATATTCGCGCTCATCCACCCCGATGACCGCGCGCCGCTCGAGGCGTCCATCGCCGACTCGAAGAAGAATATGACGCGGTGGTGCGTCGAGTACCGCATCCGTTTCGCCGACGGGACCGAGCGCTGGGTGCGCGGTGATTCGGTGCCGCAGCGGTTGCCGGACGGCTCGACGTGTTGGAGCGGGCTGTTAATCGACGTCACCGAGCGCAAACGCACGGAGACGGCGTTGCGTGAGGCGCAGCTCCTCATCGCGGGCATCGTCGATGCGATGCCCGTGCGCGTGTTCTGGAAGGACCTCAATCTTACCTACATCGGCTGCAACGCGGCGTTCGCCCGCGACGCCGGCTTCGCCGACCCCAAGGACGTCATCGGCAAAAACGACTACCAAATGGGTTTCAGCGCCCAAGCCGAGTTATACCGAGCCGACGACCGCGAGGTCATCGAGAGCGGGCGGCCGAAGTTGCTCATCGAGGAGCCGCAGACGTCCGCCGACGGGCCCGTGGTCCTGCTCACGAGCAAGACGCCCTTGCGGGACGCGGCCGGGCGCGTCATCGGCGTGTTGGGGAGCTACTTCGACATCACCGAACGAAAAAAGACGGAGGCCGCGCTCGTGAAGATGCAGAAGCTGGACTCCCTCGGCGTCTTGGCCGGAGGCATCGCCCATGACTTCAACAACATCCTCACGACCATCCTGGGCAATCTCTCTCTGCTGGAGGACGAGCTGGCGCCCTCTTCTGCGGAAACGCGCGGACTGCTGACGGAGGCGTTAGCGGCCTGCAAGGTCGCGGCGGGCCTCGCGAACCAGCTGCTGACGTTCTCCAAGGGAGGTAATCCGGCCATCATGCCGGCAGACGTGCGTGCCATCATCGAGCAAGAGGCGCGTTTCGCCGCGCGGGGCTCGGCCACCCGGGTGCTTTTCGAACTTGGGGAGCGCCCGTTGGTCGCGCGCGTGGACGCGGATCAGTTCGCACGGGTGATCATGAACCTGGTGCTCAACGCGACGCAAGCCATGCCGGGGGGCGGCGAGGTGACGGTGCGCGGCGGGGAGGTCGCGCTCGATGCGGCGGCGGCGGCCCCGCTGGCGGCGGGCCGCTACGTTCGCGTGACGGTCGCCGACCACGGCCCCGGCATCGCGCCTGACGCCCAGGGGAAGGTGTTCGACCCCTTCTTCACCACCAAGGAAATCGGGCGCGGGCTGGGCCTGGCGGTGTGTCACTCGATCATGACCAAACACGGCGGGCGCATCACCGCTGAATCCCGCGTTGGGGAGGGGGCGACGTTTACGCTCATCCTGCCCGCCGTGGACGCCGTCGAGGCGCCGCCCGCAGCCGCCCGGCCTGAGATAACGAGGGGCGCCGGACGGGTGCTCGTCATGGATGACGACGCCGCTGTCGCGAAGGTGCTTGTGCGGATTCTCGCGCACCTGGGCTTCGAGGCCAAAACGGCGCGCGATGGCGAGGCCGCGCTCGACGCATACATGAAAGCGCTTCGGGAAGGGGCCCCTTTCGACGCGGTCATCATGGACCTGACCATCAGCGGCGGCATGGGCGGCAAGGACGCGATGTCGCGGCTGAAGGCGCTCGACTCCACGGCGCTCGCCCTCGTCTCGAGCGGTTACGCCCACGACCCGGTGCTAGCCGACCCTGCGGCGCACGGCTTCATCGCGACGCTGAGAAAGCCCTACGTAATCGAGGAGGTTTCCGCCGCCATGGGCAAGGTCATGAACGCGCGGTCCCGCGCGGCTGGCCTGGCGCGGGCCGAGTAAAGTACCATCGCCCCATGCGGTTGCTGATGCTCCTGCTGTGCCTCGCGGAACCGTCCCGGGCGGAGCACGTCCACGACGGCGGCGGGGAAGCGGTCGTGTCCGTGGCGAAGGGGGCCCTCGTTTTCACCGCCCAACACGCGCATATCGGCGCGGGCACCCAGCTCGTCGTGCGGCGCCTGTCCCCCGACGGGGGCGAATACTGGCGCGACGCCTACGGCCGCAACCAAGGCGAAGAGGCCGCGGCGCTGGGCATCACCGCCGACGGCGGCGTCGTGCTCGCGGGCGCGCGCAAACGCGGCTGCTTCGCGGCGCGGTGGGACGCGCAGGGCCGCGTGCGCTGGGACGCGGCGTCCGACGCCTCCGCGCAGTGCCGCCCCGCGGCCGTGGTGAGCGACGCGGTGGGCTCGTCCTACCTGCTGGCGACCGTCTCCGACGGGCGCGGCGGCTTCGAGGCGGTCGTGACCGCCTTCGACACGCGCGGCGACCAGCGCTGGCGCTTCCGTTACCCCGCGCCGGACACGGCCTACGCCCGCGACCTCATCCTCGACCCGCGCGGCGACCGCGTGCACGCCTTCGTCTTGCGCCGCGTCGGCGCGGAGTTCGTCGAGGAGTTCTTCCGCCTCGACCTCGACGGCCGCCGCCTCGATCGTTAGCCTAAGGCTTTCAGTCCCGCGATGCCGGCGACGATGAGGCCCAGGCACGCCAGGCGCGCCGCGCCGGCGGGTTCGCCGAGGACCAGGATGCCGACGAGCGCCGTGCCCGCCGCGCCGATGCCCGTCCACACCGCGTAGGCCGTGCCGACGGGGAGCGTGCGCATGCCCTGCGACAGCAGCACGAAGCTGAGAATCATGCCGAGCACGGTGAAAGCCGAGACGACCGGCCGGCGGAACCCGTCGGACATTTTCAGCCCGACCGCCCACGCCACCTCGAGAAGACCCGCCGCGCCGACCCAAAACCAAGCCATGTTCACCTCGTTGGAATATCGCTAATAAGGAAGTGTCACACACGGAGGCGTCATCTCGTCTTGACTCCGTAACATCAGGACGCTAGACTTGCGTTGAACCGCGCGCGGCCAAAATGCTATCAATTCACCAGACGTCCCGCTCTTTTTTCCGGTTTTCGTGCCCAGTTGGCGCAGTGGTAGCGCGTTCCCTTGACATGGGAAAGGTCACAGGTTCAAATCCTGTACTGGGCACCATTTTTTTGCCCCAGGAGCCCTCCTGATGCCCGCCGCCGATATCGTGCGCGACGCCGACCCCAACTCCCAGGAGGCGCTCGACGCCCTCCGGCATTCCTGCGCCCACGTGATGGCTCAGGCCGTGCAGGAGCTGTTCCCGGGGACCAAGCTCACCATCGGCCCGGCCATCGAGCACGGCTTCTATTACGACTTCGAGAGCGAGCACCGCTTCACGGAGGAGGACCTCCCGAAGATCCAGAAGCGGATGCTCCAGATCGCCGAAGGCAACCACGAGTTCAAGGGCGAGGAAGTCACCTACGAGCAGTCCAAGGCGTATTGGACCGAGAGGGGCGAGAAATACAAGCTCGAGCTGCTCGAGGGCTTCAAGGACCAGAAGCTCACCCACTACACGCATTCGACGTTCACCGACCTGTGCCGCGGCGGCCACACGCCCAGCACCAAGGCCATCCGCCACTTCAAGCTGCTGACGGTCGCCGGGGCCTACTGGCGCGGCGACGAGAAAAACGCGATGCTCCAGCGCATCTACGGCACGGCCTGGCCCACCAAGGACCAGCTCCACCAGCACCTGAAGATGCTGGAAGAGGCCGAGAAGCGCGACCACCGCAAGCTCGGACCGGCGCTCGGGCTTTTTTCCATCGAGGAGCTCGCCGGCCCCGGCCTGATTTTCTGGCACCCCAAGGGCGGCCGCATGCGCCTCATCATGGAAGACTGGCTGCGCCATGAGGCGTTGGCGCGCGGCTACCAGATGGTGTATTCGCCGCACATCGCCAACAAGGACCTCTGGAACGTCTCCGGCCACACCGGTTTTTACCGGCAGAACATGTTCGGCGAGATCGAGGTCGAGAAAGCCGATTACATGCTCAAGCCGATGAACTGCCCCTGCCACATCCTCATCTACAAGGGCGGCCTGCGCAGCTACAAGCAGCTGCCGATGCGCCTGGCCGAGCTGGGCACGGTCTATCGCTACGAGCGCTCCGGCGTGCTGCACGGCCTCATGCGCGTGCGCGGCTTCACGCAGGACGACGCCCACATCTTCTGCACGCCCGAGCAGATCGAGTCCGAGATCGAGGGCTGCCTGGACTTCGCGCTCAAGGTCTTCGAGGTGTTCGGCTTCACGCAGTACAAGATGGAGGTCTCCACCTGGGACCCCGAGAAGAAGGCGGATTACGTCGGCGAGGCCGAGGAGTGGGAGCGTTCGACCAACGCGCTCATCTCCGTGCTCGAGCGGCGCAAGACGCCCTACAAGCTGTGCAAGGGCGAGGCCGCCTTCTACGGCCCCAAAATCGACGTCAAGCTCATCGACGCCATCGGCCGGCCGTGGCAGCTGTCCACCGTCCAGTTCGACTTCAACCTCCCGAAGCGCTTCGAGATGGAATACGTCGGCTCCGACGGAAACCGCCACCGCCCGCTGATGGTGCACCGCGCGCTCTACGGCTCCATCGAGCGGTTCTTCGGCATCTTGGTCGAGCACTACGCCGGCAACTTCCCGCTGTGGCTGGCGCCCGTGCAGGTGCGCGTGCTCGCGCTCACCGAGGACCAGAACGCCGCCGCCGAGGCCTTGAAGGCCAAGCTCGAGGAGGCCGGCCTGCGCGTCGAGGCCGACCTGCGCTTCGAGCGCGTCGGGCACAAGATCCGCGAGGCCACGCTCGAGAAGATCCCGTACATGGCCATCCTCGGCCCCAACGACGTCGCGGCGGGCAAGGTGTCGGTGCGCCTGCGCGACGGACGGCAATTTAACGACGTGACACCTGATGATTTCGTCAGACGTCTAACGGAAGAAGCCTCGACGAAGAGAACGGCTTCGACCTGGGAATGATAATGAACAAACGGATTTTCGCCGCTTTGGCGGCACTCGTCATGACGGCCGTTGCGGCCAAAGCGGCGAAGTCAGACTTCGACACCCAAGCGGAAGAGAGCTCGTTCAACTCCGCGACCCAGCTTTTCCTCGAGACCGGCCGCGATAAACTCGCGGTCGTATCAGCCTTCGAGAACTTTCTCACCGCCTTCCCGCGCAGCCCGCGCACGGTGGACGCCGAGTTCCTCATCGGCGAGGCCCAGTTCCAGCACGCCCTCTCCATCCTCAAGGCCGAGGCGTCGGCCAAGAAGTCGTCGTCGGCGCGCCTGCTCGCGCCGAAGAACCCCGCGGCCGTCAAGGCGCTCCAGGACGCGCGCAAGGCGTTCGCCTCCGTGGTCAACGACAAGAAGTCCGGCCTCGCGCCGACCGCGCAGTACCGCCTGGGCGAGGTCTCCTACAACGAGAAGGATTGGGAGCGCGCCGCCAACGAGTTCAAAGAGGTCGAGAAACGCTTCCCGAAGGCGTACATCAACCCCGAGGCGCTGATGGGCGTCATCTACGCCGACCTGGCCATGGAGCAGTTCTCCCAGGCCGAGGCGAATCTCTTCCTGCTCGGCGAGACCTACCCCACCTTCCTGAAGGAGCCCACCGTGCTCTACGCGCAGGGCATCGTGGCCCTGCACAAGGGCGACTACGCCGGCGCCGAGCGCACGCTCAAGCTGGTCAAGACCGCCGAGGCGCAGTATTACCTCGGCAAGACCTACCTGCTCTCCAAACGCGCCTACCTCGCGGCCGCCGCCTTCGAGAACCTCATCCGCGACTACTCGGACTCCGAGCTCAAGGAGGAGGCGCAGTTCTTCATCGGCGATTCCTTCTTCCTCGCCGAGGACTACAACGGCGCCATCTCCAAGTACCAGCGCTTCATCCAGCTCTACCCCGAGAGCCCGCTGCGCGTCTCGGCGCTGTTCCGCATCGGCTCGTCCTACTTCCAGAAGAAGGACTTCGTCGAGTCGCGCGCGAACTTCCAGTCGGTGCTCGACCGTTATCCCAAGGACTTCTTCGCGCCGCTGGCCCAGTACTTCATCGCCGAATCCCACCTCGTCGCCGGCCAGCACCGCGACGCGTTGTTCGCCTACACCAAGGTCATCACCCAGCACCCCGACGCGGGCAAAATCGCGCCGCTGGCCTACTACAAGCTGTCCTGGTGTCAGTACCAGGTCGGCGACTACATGCAGGCCATCCAGACCGGCAACAATTTCGTGGCGCAGTACCCCACGCATTCGCTGGCCAAAAACGTCTATCTCGTCACCGCCAACGCGCAGATCGCGCTGAAGCGCTTCGTCGAGGCGACGTCCTCGTTCCAGCGCATCATCGACTTGGCGCCGTCCTCGGAAATCGCCGAGCAGGCGCTGTTCTCCATCCTCAAGAACCAATACGACCAGAAGGCCTTCAACTCCATCCTGACCTCCTACCAGTTCATCTTCCGCCACCTGCCGCCGTCGAAGTCCAAGTGGCGCTCGATGTCCTACCTGTACGCGGCCGACGCCTACCTGGCCATGAACCAGGTCGATGAGGCCAAGGTCATCTATGAGATGATCCTCAAGGTTTATCCCGACGACCCCGCCGCGTTTTTCGCGCAGGACGGCTTGGCCTGGACCTACGCCTACAAGGGCGAGGACCAGCGCGCGCTCGAGGAGCGCCAGAAGCTCAAGGACATGATGGCGGTTTCCCAGTCCACCTACTCCTTCGGGGGGCTCAACGAGCTCGGCATCGCCGACTCGATGTTCAACCAGAAGAACTACGAGGACGCGTTCTCGCTGTACGAGAAATACGCCAAGGACAACCCGAAGGCCGCCGAGGCGCCCGCCGCGCTGTACCGCGCGGGCATGAGCGCCTACCAGCAGCGCTACTACACGCAGGCCATCGACGCGTGGCGCCGGCTCATCGAGAATTATCCTGATTCGCGCGACGCGCCGACGGCGCGCGCCCAGGTCGCCGACACCCTCTTCCGCGCGCAGAAATACGGCGAAGCCGTCGCGGCCTACCAGGCCATCCTGGCCAAGGACCCGAAGGGCGCCAGCGCGCCCCTCTCGCACCTGCGCATCGCCCAGGCCGCCTACAACGCCAAGGACGACGCCGGGGCCATCAAACAGGTCCAGGAGCTCGTGTCCGTGTTCCCCGCGGCGCCGGAGGCCGTGGACGGCCTCGACATCCTCGAGGCGGTTTACGACCGCTCCCGCGGCCTGGACTACAAGACCGGCCTGCGCGCCATCGTGACCGCGCAGCCCGGCACGCCCATCGGCGGCGAGGCGCAGTTCCGCCTGGCGCGTCGCGCCTTCGAGGCCAAGGACTACGCCGGCGCCGCCTCCGAGTTCCAGAAGTTCAGCGTCGAGTTCACCAACCACCCGCAGCTGCCCAAGGCGCAGTTCTACCTCGGCGAGAGCCTGTTCGCGCTGGGCAAATACCAGGAATCCATCCCGGCCTTCGAGCGCCTGCTCGACAACTTCGAGAAGGGCGACGACACCGCGCTCGCGGTGTTCCACTTGGCCAGCGCCTACTACAGCCTGGAGAAGTTCGACGAGGCCACGCGGCACTACCAGCGCCTCATCGAGGAATACCCGCAGTCCGAATACGTGCCGCCGGCCCAGTTCAACCTCGCGCTGGCCTACAAGAAGCTCGGCAAGCTCGACCTGGCGCAATACGCCTACCAGAAATACGTGGCGGCGGCCAAACCCGGCGACGCGCAGGCGCAGAACGCGTTGTGGGAGACCTACCAGATCCAGAAGGACCGCAAGGACTTCGAGGGCGCGGTGGCCACGCTGGAGAACATCCGCAACCAGTCCAAGGACCCGGAGACCGGCATGGAGGTGCTCTACCGCATGACCGAGGTGCACCTCTCCGCGGGCCGCCCCGACGAGGCCATCGCGACCTGGGAGCGGATGCGCGCCGCCAAGCCCGCGAACTCCCAGTTCCGCCTGCAGGCCCTCATCAAGCTCGGCGAGGCCTACGAGAAGGCGACGGACCCCGCCGCGGCCGCGGCGGTTTATGAGGACCTGGCCCGCTCCACGGGCGGCGAAATCTGGAAGAACGCCGCGGCGCGCGCCGCGGCGCTCCAGTCGGCGAGGACGGCCAAACCCGCGCCCAAGAAAACCGCGCGGGCGGCGACGCCCGACGTGGACGGCGACGTCGCGCCGGAGGGAGGCGGGACGATGGTGATGCCCGCCGACGAGAAGCCGAAGGCGAAGGCGCCTTCCAAGACGAAGGGCCGCCGCGCCGCGCCCGCCGCGGGCGCGGAGCCCGCGCTGCCGGGCATGGCGCCGAAAGACGATATCCAGTAGGCCAGGAGAAAGGACATGGGTGAAATCGGGATTCTAGAGCTGTTCAAAGAAAGCTTCACGCTCGTCATCATGCTGGGGCTGTCCGTCCTTTCCATCACCTTCGCCATCGAGCGCTGGTGGTACTTCCGCACCGCCACCGCTCGCGCCGAGGACATCCTGTCGGCCGTGCGCAAGGCGCTGGAGGGGGGCAAAACCGACGCCGCCGCGGCGTGGTGCCAGAAACACCCGTCGGCCGTCGCGCAGGTGGTGCACTATGGCCTGCTGCACGCCGGGCGCTCGCGCAAGGACCTTGAGGAGCTGATGCTCACCAAGCTCAAGGAGGAGCGCATGAAGCTCGAGCGTTTCCTGGGCATCCTCGGCACCTTGGGCAACGTCTCGCCCTTCATCGGCCTGTTCGGCACCGTCGTCGGCATCATCAAGGCCTTCCGCGACCTCGCGGCCTCCGGCACGGGCGGCCCCTCGGTCGTCGCGCGCGGCATCGCCGAGGCCCTGGTGGCCACGGCGGCCGGCCTGCTGGTCGCCATCCCGGCGGTCATCATCTTCAACTACTTCAACAAGCGCCTGAAGGACCAGACGGTGGAGATGGAGGTCGCTTCCTCCCGCCTCATCGTCATGCTCGGAGCCAAATAAAGGGGAGCGGGGAAAAGAGGACGACATGGCGGGCGGTTCCCAGAAGGCCGACGAACCCATCACGGCGATCAACGTCACGCCGTTGGTGGACGTCTGCCTGGTGCTCGTCATCATCTTCATGGCCGTGGCCCCCATGGCCGTGACCCTCGGCATCAAGGTGCTCGAGAGCCGCGCCTCCACGGCCGAAGGCAAGGCGTCCGCCGACGAGAACGTGAACATCCGCATCACCGAGGACGGCGGCATCTCGGTCAACGGCGTGAAGACCGACGGCATCACCTTCCGCACCATCCTGGCCGCCGCGCTCACGCGCTCCAAGGACAAGATGGTCGTCATCACGGCCGATTCCCGCAACAAGGTGGGCCTCGTCGTCGAGGTCCTGGACGCGTCCAAGCAGGCGGGCGCGGTCAAGCTCGCCATCATGAAGTCCTCCGGCGATGAAGAGGGGGGCGGCTGACATGGCGATGAGCTCGGGCGACTCCGACGAGGGCATCTTCGAGATCAACATCACGCCCCTGGTGGACGTGTGCCTCGTGCTGGTCATCATCTTCATGGTCACCGCCCCCATGTTCTCCGAGCCCGCCCTCAAGGTGGACCTGCCGTCGGCCAACACGCAGGAGGGCGAGGAGAAGGACAAGATCATTCTCACGCTCTCGAAGGAAGGCCACTACGCCGTGGACCAGTTCAAGTTCGAGGACGCCAAGGCGATGCAGGACAAGCTGCGCGAGAAGCTCGCGGCCAGCGAGTCCAAACTCGTCATCCTGCGCGCCGATAAGGACGCGCTGCACGGCAAACTCACCGACCTCATGGCGCGCGCCAAGGACGCGGGGGCCTTGTCCATGACCATCGCGACGGAACGCAAACGCTGATGCGGGGTCACGAAAAGGCATGACGACGCCCCGGATGCCGGCCTCGGTCACGGTTTCCCTCGTCTTGCACGCGGGCGCCCTGGCCGCGTTCCTGGGCATGAGCCGGGCGACGCCCGAGCAGGCCGCCGCCATCGTCGAGGGCGTGGACCTGCTCATCTCCGCGCCCAAGCCCCAGCAGGCGGCCGCGCCCAAGCCGCAGATGTCCACGATGGACTTCCTCAAGCTCGCCTTGCCCACGCGCTCGGCCAGCCAGCAGGCGATGACGCTCAAGCTGCCCGAGTCGCGCAAGCCGCTGGAGCTGGCGGCGCCCAAGCTCGACGAACGCTCGCGCCGCGACCTGCCCAAGCTCGAGGCGCTCGACCTGGGCAAGGAGCGGCGCCTGGACGCGGCCAAGCTCGAGACCAAGCTCGTGGACCGGCGCAGCGCGGCCGCCACGCTCGCCGCGATGCCGCGTCTGGAGGAGGTCGGCCGCAAACGCGTGCGCGATCTTCCGCAGGCGCTCGTGCTCGAGGAGAGCCGCCAGCAGGCCGTCGCCGCGATGGGCATCGCGCCCGTCGGCGCGGTGGCCGCGCCCAGCCGCCGCCAGGCCGTGGCGGCCATGGCCGCGCTCAGCGAAGCCGCGCCCGCGCCGGCGGCGCCGGCGCGCGGGTTGTCGTCGCTGCTGCCCGAATCGAGGCTCGACATGGGCCGCGCCGCGCCCGCGCCCGCCATGAAGCTCGCGCCGGTGGCCGAGGCGCCCAAACCCGTCCGCCGCGCCGCCGCCGCGGCCGCCGACGCCGGCGCGCGCAAAGGCGTCGAGATCGAAGGCCCGCTGGCCGACCGCAAGGTCACGGCCTACTCGGTCCCGACCTTCCCGGAGTGGGCCCGCGCCCAGGGCATCCTCGAGGCCGAGGTCGCCATTCGTTTCAACGTGGACGCCGAAGGCGCCGTGATGCCGGACATGCGCGTCGAGCGCGGCTCGGGCTACGGCCGTCTCGACAAGCTCACGATGGATTCCTTGAGGAACTGGCGCTTCGCGCCGAAACCCGGCGCCGGCGTGCAGTGGGGCGTCATCACCTTCCGTTACGTCTTGGAGTGACAACTATGAACGCGATTCTACTCGTCTTGACTGTCGTCGCGGCGGCGCAGAGCCAGCCCGCGGGCGCGCCCGCCACGCCCGGCGGCGGCATGCCCACCGAGATCGTCATCAAGTCCGACGGCGCGGGCGGCAACAAGCTGTCCAACAGCAAGCCGCCGCTGCGCATCGACGTGGACGCCTTCGAGACCATCAAGCCGTCGCTCAAGCCCGACGAGAACCTCCTGCTCGCGGTGTCGCCGCTCACCGTGTCCTGGCGGCGCACGCATCCCGAGTTCCTGATGAACGAGCGCGCCATCCAGCCCTGGCGCACCACGTTCAGCCAGCGCCCCGGCATCGGCTTCCGCGTGCTCGACCAGCTCGAGAACGCGCTGCAGCGCAAGCTGGAGCAGAAGGAAGGCCGCAAGTGGGGCTGGAGCCTGACCATCGCCGACGAGGAAGGCCGCGTGTTCCATAACTGGGCCGGCGCCGGCGACCCGCCCGCCGAGCTGCTGTGGACCGGGCAGAACGACCAGGGCGAATGGGTCCGCGCCGGTAAATCCTACTCGGCCGTCTATACCTTCACCAGCCCCGACGGCTCCCCGCGCACGAGCGTGGGCAAGCCCCTGCTCTTCAAGGGCATCGTGCACCAGGAGGACACCGGCATGCACGTGAGCCTGGATTCGGCCGTCCTCTTCGGCACGGGCAAGAACCTCGCCGCGCTCGAAGGCCCGGCGGCCAAGGACCTCCTGCGCTCGGCGGCCGACCTCATCAAGCGCCGCTTCTCCGGCATCCCGGTGGCCGTGCGCGTCTTCGCCAACACCAAGGAGCTCGGCGAGTCCCAGGGCAAAGCCGTGCAGGAGTACCTGCTGCGCGAGCTGATGACGTCCAACCGCAACGTCAGCATGGACGCCGCGCGCGCGCCGTTCTCCGATCAGCGCGTCGAAGTCGTCCTGCTCAACCGCTGACGGCCGGCGCCCGCCTCACAGGCACACGATCTTGACCCACGCGCCCTCGGGCGTGCGGCGCCAGGTATCGGCCGCGCACGCGACGGCGGCCCCGCTTCCGACGCACGCCGAGCCTTGCAGCATGCAGGGCTTGCCGCAGTTGTCGATGCCGGCCGTCGTGGCGCCGCAGCCGGGGGGGCGCGCGCTGCAGGTCGTGTAGGCGCAGGCGGCCTTGGCGACGACCAGGTCGTGGCCGTCGAGCGAGCAGCTCAGGCCCGTGTCCGGCGCGCAGAGCACGCGGTTGACCACCTTCAGGCCGTTGACGCGGACGTCCTTGGCGTCGAGCCGGTTGGCCGTCAAGGTCGCGTAGGCGCCGGAGGGCACCGGATAGACGGTGGTCACGGTGAATTTTTCGGAGGCCAAGCGCCCGGCGGCCAGGAGCAGGATGGCGAAGCCCGTCAGCACGGCGAGGGTCGGTCGTTTCATGGCGTTGACTTTACCAGATGGGGGGAGGGTTTTTCGAGCCGCGGATTGGAAATGCCGCGGCAAAAACGCTAAGATGACCGCATGGCTATCAAAATCGGCATCAATGGTTTCGGACGCATCGGCCGCCTGGTCATGCGCGCTTCCCTTAAGAATCCCGAGGTCCAGGTCGTCGCGATCAACGACCTCACCGACGCGAAGATGAACGCGAACCTCTTCAAGCTACGACTCGACCTTCGGCCCCTACCCGGGCACCGTCGAGGCGGTCGGCAACGACCTCAAGATCGACGGGCGCCTCATCAAGGTGTTCGCCGAGAAGGACCCCGCCAAGCTGCCCTGGGGCTCGGTCGGCGCGGACATCGTCGTCGAGTCCACCGGCCTGTTCACCGACGCGGAGAAGGCCAAGGGCCATCTCGTCGGCGGCGCCAAGAAGGTGGTCATCTCCGCGCCCGCCAAAGGCGAGGACATCACCATCTGCATGGGCATCAACGACGAGCTCTTCGACCCGGCCAAACACACCATCATCTCCAACGCGTCGTGCACCACCAACGCCTTGGCCCCGCTGGGCAAGGTCCTCGACGAGGCGTTCGGCGTCAAGAACGGCCTGATGACGACCGTGCACGCCTACACCAACGACCAGAACCTGCTCGACCAGCGCCACTCGGACATGCGCCGCGCCCGCGCGGCCGCCGTGTCCATGATCCCCTCGTCCACCGGCGCCGCGAAGGCGATCGGGCTGGTGCTTCCCAAGCTCAAGGGCAAGCTCACCGGCACCTCGCTGCGCGTGCCCGTCCAGGACGTCTCCATCGTGGACCTCACCGTGACGCTCAACAAGTCCGTCACGAAGGAAGAGGTCAACGAGGCGTTCAAGAAGGCCGCGGCCTCGGGCAAGCTCAAGGGCTTCATGCAGTACAACGAGGACCCGATCGTGTCGCGCGACGTCATGGGCAACCCGCATTCCTCGGTCTTCGACTCGACGCTCACCGACGTCATCGACGGCAACCTGGTGAAGGTGTTCGGCTGGTACGACAACGAGTGGGGCTACTCCAACCGCGTCGTGGACCTGGTCGCGCACATCGCCAAGAAAGCCGGCGTCCCGGCGTAACGGCGTGAGCGGAAAGAAGAAGAGCGCCACCGTCATCGGCGTCCCGCTCGACTACGGCGCGTCCAAACGCGGCGCGTCGGGCGGCCCGGCCGCCGTGCGCCGCGCCAACCTCATCGAGGGCCTGGAGGCCCTCGACCTCGAGGTCACCGACTCCGGCGACTTGAGCGTGCCCAAGGTCGCCCCCGCGGCCAAAGGCAAGCTCAAGAACGGCGCGGCCATCCTCAAGGTCTGCGCCGACCTCGAGAAACACACCTACGAGGCCGTGGCCAACGGCTCGACGCCCATCACGCTCGGCGGCGACCACAGCCTCGCGGTGGGCTCGGTGTCGGGCGTCGCGCGCGCCTTCCGCGACAAGGGCCGCAAGATCGGCCTCATCTGGGTCGATGCGCACGCCGACATCAACACGCCGGAATCCTCGCCCTCGGGCAACATCCACGGCATGCCGCTGGCGCACCTGCTCGGCATGGGCCACAAGGACTTCGCCCGCCTGGGCGGCTTCTCGCCGAAAATCGACCCGCGCAACGTGGTGCTCATCGGCATCCGCGACGTCGATCGCGCCGAGGCCGTCAACATCCGCAAGTCCGGCATCCGCGTCTTCTCCATGCAGGAGATCGACCGTTACGGCATGGGCGTGGTGACCGAGCAGGCCATCGACATGGCCAACGACGGCACTGCCGGCTTCCACCTCAGCTTCGACATCGATTCCGTGGACCCGGGCAACGCGCCGGGCACCGGCACCATAAAGCGCGGCGGCCTCACCTACCGCGAGTCCCACCTGCTCATGGAACTGGTGGCCGACTCCGAACGCCTCGTCGGCCTGGACCTCGTCGAGGTCAACCCGCTCGAGGACACCCAGAACGCGACCGCCGTGCTCGCGTCCGAGCTCATCGCCTCCGCGATGGGCAAGAACATCTATTAAGGATAGCGCATGACCGACAAGCCGGCCCTCAAGCTCAAACGCGTCTCGGACCTGACCCTCAAGGGCAAACGCGCGCTCGTGCGCGTGGACTACAACGTGCCCATGAAGGGCGCCAAGATCGAGGACAACGCGCGCATCCGCGAGACGCTCAAGACCCTGGAGTACCTGCTCGAGCAGGGCGCCAAGGTCGTGCTCATCTCGCACCTGGGCCGCCCCAAGGGGAAACCCGAGCCGAAATATTCGCTGAAGCCCGTCGCCGCCGAGCTCGCCAAGCTCCTCAAGAAGCCCGTGGCCTTCGCCGAGGACTGCGTGGGGCCCGTGGCCGAGAAGGCCGTCGCCGCGCTCAAGGCGGGGGAAGTTCTCCTGTTGGAAAACCTGCGCTTCCACGCCGAGGAGGAGGCCAACGACGCCGCCTTCGCCAAGGCGCTGGCCAAACACGGCGACGTGTTCGTCCAGGAGGCCTTCGGCGCGCTGCATCGCGCGCACGCCTCCACCGCGGGCGTGCCCAAGCTCATCCCGGGCGCCATCGGCCACCTGGTGCAGCGCGAGCTCGAGTTCCTCGACCGCGCGATGGGCAATCCCGCGCGGCCCTTCGTCGCCATCATCGGCGGGGCCAAGGTCAGCGACAAACTCGCGGTGCTCGATAAGCTGCTCGAGCGCGTGGACGTCCTGCTCATCGGTGGCGGCATGGCCTACACCTTCCTGGCCGCCCAGGGCATCGAGATCGGCAAGTCGCTGCTCGAGAAGGACCAGATCGAGGCGGCCAAGTCCATCATCGAGAAGGCCTACCACAAGAAGGTCGAGTGCCTGCTGCCGGCCGACCACCTCGCGGTCTCCGAGATCAAGGCCGAGGCCGCCGTCACCGTGACCCAGGCCATGTCGGTGCCGGCCAGCCTCATCGGGGTCGATATCGGGCCGCACACCATCGAATTCTTCACCGAACACGTGGCCAAGGCCAAAACCGTCTTCTGGAACGGGCCCATGGGCATCTTCGAGATGGAGCCTTTCGCCAAGGGCAGCCTGGAAGTCGCCAAGGCCATGGCCGAAGCGACCGAAAAAGGCGCCACCACCATCGTCGGCGGGGGGGACAGCCTCTCCGTCATCGCCAAGGCCGGGCTCGTCGGCAAGATGAGCCATTGCTCGACGGGCGGGGGGGCCAGCTTGGAACTCCTCGAAGGCAAGGCGCTCCCCGGCCTCGTCGCCCTCGCGTCCTAATCGGGAAAAAAGAGGTATAATCGACCGATGTTCTACTATTTCGTCCTCGGCGTCCACATGTTCGCCTGCGGCCTGATGGTCGTGTTCGTGCTCCTCCAGACGGGGCGCGGCGCGGGCCTCGGCGTGCTCGGCGGCGGCGGCGGCGACCTCATCAACACCCCGACGGGCTCGAGCTTCATGAAGAAGTTCACCGCAGGCCTGGCCGCGACGTTCGCCTTCACCTCGCTTTTCCTGACCTTGCTGCAAAGCCGCACCGGCATGAGCTCCGTGACCAACATGGTGGACGCTCCCCTCCCGATTCCGAGCGCCCCGGCGACGCCGCCGGCGGCCCCGGCTCCGGCGCCGGCTCCGGCCCAGAAGTAAAGACGGACACCCACGCGCGGGTGGTGGAACTGGCAGACACATACGCTTGAGGTGCGTACGCCCGAAAGGGTTTGGGGGTTCGAGTCCCCCCTCGCGCAAAGATTTGGCCCGCCCCGTCGGCGGGCCTTTTCTTTTCCGGGGGGGCTAGTAGGCGTGCGTGAAGCGGCCGCGCTCGACCTTCAAGACGGTGACGAGGCTCTTGAGCGAGTCGCCCTTCGCGTCGAAGATGAAGGGGCCGACCATGGAGTCGTGCCGGGTGGTGCGGATCCAGTCGAGGGCGGCCTTGCGGTCGCGGCCCGCCTTGCGCGCGGCGCCCAGGGCGATGCGGGCGGCCTCATAGCCGTAATGGTCGAAGGTGCGGGGGGGCTCCCCGTAACGCGCGGTGTAACGCGCGACGAAGTCCGCAGCGCTCGGCAGGTCCTCGATGGGCACGCCGGCCACCGAGAGCACGGCGCCTTCGGCCGCCGCGCCCGCGCCCGCGACGAAGTCGCCGCTTTTGACCCCGTCCCCGGCCAGGAACGCCCCGGTGAAGCCGCGCGCGCGCGCCCGCTTGAGCAGCGGCGCGGCCTCGGGATAGACCCCGCCGTAGAACAGCGCCCCGGCGCGGCTTTCGTCCACGGCGGCGAGCGCGGCGTCGAAGTCCTTGCCGCCGCGCTCCACGGCGTCGAACAAAGTCACCGTCGCGCCGCGTTTCTCCACGGCGGCGCGGAAGGCCTCGGCGATGCCCAGGCCGTAGGGCGTGCGGTCGTGCAGCACGGCGAAGGTGCGCACGCCCAGGCGGCGCACGGCGTGTTCGCCGAGCGCGTCGCCCTGCACCGCGTCGGAAGGGGGGAGGCGGAAGACGACGCGGTCGCCCGACCAGCCGCCGCTTTCCTGCTGCAAGGTCAGCGCCGGCGCGGTCGCCGACGGCGTGATCATAGGGATGCCCGCGTGGGCATAGACGCGGGCGGCGTCGATGGCGCAGCTGGCGAGGCGAGCGTGCTCCTCGGCGGACAGGCCGCCGGGGTCTGCGACGCTTCTGTGGTCAGCGCGACGGCTTCTGCGCGTGGCGGCGGCTCGAGGACGCCAGCACGGCCACGCCGCCGGCTCTTCGACGGCCAGCGAGGCGGCGCGTTCGACGGCCGCAGCCGGTCCGCGGACAGGTCGCCGCTGAGCGTGCACGGCCAGCGGCGATTGACCGGGTCCTATCTCGCCGCGGCAGGCGCCGAGGGCGAACACGGCCAGGAGCGTCAGGAGCGCGCGTCTCATGACGGCCATCGTATATCAACGTTAAGGGGCGTTTCGACAGCGCGCGCCGGCGTCGTTTCGAGCTCGTGGAGGCGGAGACCGCCTGAGCCCACCGCGCCGCCGGTGTTCCTGGGCGCGCTCGCGGTCCAGCTGGCCTCGGCCTACGCGTGGTCGGCCGGCCTGTGGCCCCTGTGGGCGGCGGTCCCGCTCGAGGCGGCCTGCGCCTACGCCCAGTTCACCGTGCTCCACGACGCCTCGCACGGCTGCCTCTCGCGCCGGGCCTGGCTCAACGACGGGCTCGGCCACCTGGCGACCTTGGTGCTGTTCGGCCCCTACGACGCCATCCGGCGCAACCACCTGCACCACCACGCCCACACCAACGACCCGAAGGAGGACCCGGACTACTACGTCGCGGGCGAGACGTGGCTCTCCACCGCGTTGCGCTGCGCCACCGCGCTGCAGTTCCACTACTGGACCTACTTCACGCGCCTGCGCCGGCGCGACCACGTTTACGCGCGCGCCGTCCTGGTGGTCGCGGGTATCGCGGCCGTCCACGTCCTGGCGTGGCGCGGGGGCTGGCTGACGCCGTTGCTGCTGCATTGGGCGCTGCCCGCCCAACTCGGGGCCGCGGGGCTCGCGGTCACCTTCGATTACTGGCCGCACCGGCCGCACACCGAACGCGGCCGCCTGCGCGACACCGCGGCGCTGATGCCCGCCTGGCTCGACCCTTTCTTCCTGCGCCAGAACCTGCACGTCGTCCATCATCTCTACCCGACCATCCCGTGGCACCGCTACCGCCGCGTCATGGCCGTCATCGAGCCCGACCTGCGCGCGGCGGGCACGCCGTTGTGGGGCTTCCGCGAGGCGCTCGCCAAGCTCAAGCCCGGCCCGCTGCCGGCGTGAGCCGCGCCTTCTCCTGCCGCATCTACGGCGTGCTCCATGAGAAGGGGCGCGTGCTGCTGACCCGCTCGCGTTTCCGCGACCGCGTGTTCGTGAACTTCCCGGGCGGCGGCGTCGAGCCCGAGGAAGCGCCGATGGACGCGCTCCACCGCGAGTTCTTCGAGGAGACCGGGCTGAGCGTCCGGCACACACGGTGCCTTCATTCGAGCGAAGGCGCCCACCTCTCGACCCAGGCGCCCATCCAGATCGTCTCGGCCTATTGGCTCGTCGAACGCGCCGGAGGGGAGCTGCGCCTGGAGGGCAACGGCGACGACGTGTTGTCCTTGTTCTGGGCCGACCCCCGCGACCTGCCCCGCGCCGAGATGTTCCCCGCCGACCTCGAGTTCGCCGACCGCCTCAGCGCCCTCTTGAAGTAAGGGCCTTCCGGGGTTATGCTGTCGACGTGAAGGCCTTGCTCCTGGTGTTGGCGCTCCACGCGCACGGCGGCCCCACGGGCCGCGTCGGCGCCGTGGCCGGCCCCACGGGTTTTCCCGGCGCGTTCGTCGGCAGCGTGGCGCTGTCCTTGCGGTCCCAGCCGCTGTACGGGAGCATGCTGCTCGACTCGATGGACCTGCACCTGCGCTCGGTCGTGGCCATGCGTTCGCCCGAAGCGGTGCGCGACTACCTCGTCACCGCGGTGGCCGGGACCGTGGCCGCGCCGCGCGACGCCGCGGCGCGGCTGCGCGAGAGCCTCGGCCGCGAGCCGTTGCCCGCTCCGCGCGCCGCCGCCCTGCTGCTGGCCAACGCGCTCGCGCGCCCCGACCAGTTCGAGGAGATCGCCCACGGCCTGGAGACCGAACGCGCGGGCCTGGGCAAACACATGGCGGGCCTGCTCGCCGGCGTCCAGGGCGGGGGGGACCGGCGGCTCATCTCCCGCCTCAACGCCGTCGGCGCGAGCCTCAAGCCGCGCTCGGAGACCTCGGTGTACGACCGCTCGGGCCAGCTGCATTCGCTCTTCGACGGCTCGCCGGCCTTCGGCCTGGCCGACGGGGGCGCGCCCGCCTCCGTGCCCGAGGCTTTCACGGGCTACGGCCCCGATGGACGCCCCCGCCGCTCCGGGCTCTCTCCGTCCACTCGCGTGGACATACTCGTCCCCTGACCATTCGGTTCTATTAGAACCCCTCTTCCCTTGAGGGAAGAGGGGCCAGGGGTGATGGGGGATAAAAAAAGAAACCACTCGCCCCCTGTCGTGGCCTTTCGTCGGCCGTTACGGAAAATCCAAGGGGGCGAGTGGTGGACCTGAGCGGGATCGAACCGCTGACCTCCTGCATGCCATGCAGGCGCTCTCCCAGCTGAGCTACAGGCCCGTGCCGTTATTTTACCACAGAACGGTGACGCCCTGCTTGCGTGTTGCGTCCCGCGCTGTTATATTCCCGGCATGACATCGCTACTCGCCGTCCTCGTGGCCGCTTCCGCCTTCGCCGCGACCCCCGCGGAAACCGCGCGCGCCGCCTTCCGCAGCGGCCTGCTCGCGCACATCGACGGCGACCTTCCGCGCGCGCTGGCCCATTGGCGGCGCTGCCTCATGGTCGCGCCCGAAGGCAGCCGGGAGCGCGCCGACTGCGACCTCTACGAGGACATGTACGGCGCGAGCCTGCCGCCGGACGCCCCGGGGCGCCATCCCGCGGCGCGGCACGCCTTCCGGCAGGGGGCCAAGGCCTACAAAGGCGGCGACCTGCGCGCGGCGGCGCGGCTGTGGCGCGAAGGCCTGGCGGCGTCGCCCGAAGGCTCGCGCGACAACCAGGACAACATGACCGCGCTGCAGCTGGTGCGTTCCGCGACGCCGCCGCCGGCCGCCGCGCCCGTCGCGCCGTCCGCGGCCGCAGCCGCGCCGCGCAACGCGGAAAGCGACGCGCAGGCCAAAAAAGCCTTCATGACGGGCATGATGCTCTATCAAGGCGGCGACGACGCGGGCGCGGAGAAGGAATGGCGCCGTTGCTTGACGTTGGCCGTGCCGGGCGGCAACAACGAGAGCGAGTGCAAGTCGTTCCTCGAGATGCTGGCCGCCCGCCGCAAACGCTGACCGTCGGGCTTAGAACAGCGCGAGCACGGCCGCGCCCGCGGCCAGCGCCGCGCCCAGCACGGAGGCGGCGAGCAGGCCGAGCCGGCCGCGCGCGATGACGCTCGCCAGCGCGATCTTCGACGCGGTGTTGGCGCCGGCCGCCATCAAGATGGCGTTGGCCGCGGCCTCGGGCTTGATGGCCCCGTCGAGGGCCAGCCGCGACATGGACAAGGTCACCGCGTCCACGTCCATGATGCCCGCCGTCAGCGCGGTGGCGTACACGCCGCCCTCGCCGAAGGCGTTATGCAGGGCGACGCCGGCGAAGGTCACGAGCGCCAGCGCCCCGCCGAAGAACAACGCGCCGCTGAGCTCGAGGGGGTTCTTGAAGGCGGGCGGCTCGCCGTGGCCGTCCGGCGCCGTGCCCAGCACGAGCAGGGCCGTGCCCAGCAGTCCGACGCAGGCCATCACCGCGATCGGCGGCGCCAGCAAGGGGAGCAGGCCGTGGTTGACGGCCGCGGTCTCGAGCAGGATGCGCGGGAGCATGATGGAGGAGGCGACCACGATGCCCGCCGCGTGCAGGCGCGCGGCGCGCGGCTGCTTCGCGTTGAGGCGCGAGAGCGCCAGCGTCACGGCCGTCGAGGAGACCAGGCCGCCCAGCACGCTGGTCGCGAGCAGGCCGCCGCGCGACCCCAGGAGCTTGACCGAGATGTAGCCGGCGAAGGAGATGCCGGCGATGAGCACCACCATCCACCAGATGTGGTACGGGTTGAGGGCCTCCCACGGCCCGAAGCCGCGGTCCGGCAGGTTGGGCAGCACGGCGACGGAGATGATGAGGAACTTGAGCACCGCCTCCAGCTCCGCGCGGCCGATGCGCTCCAGCCAGTGGTGCAGGACGGGTTTGAAGCCGAGCAACGCGGTCGTGACGACGGCGGCGAACACCGCCTCCTTCTCCAGGCCGCAGGCCGCCATCGCGCCGAGCCCGAAGGTCACCAGCCCGGCGACCTCGGTGGTCACGCCCACGCCGTGGCTGCCGCCGCTGCTGGCGCGGTAGCCCAGCGCGAGGAAGCCGGCCAGCACGAGGAACGCCGCGGCCAACGCGACGCCGCCCAGCGTCGCCGACAACACGCCCCAGATGCCGCCCAGCAGGCCGATGAGCGCGAAGGTGCGCAGGCCCGCGACGCGGCCGCCCTCCGGCGCCTCGCGCGCCTTCCAGCCCCGTTCCAGCCCGATGAGCAGGCCGATGCCGAGGGCGAGCGCCAGGCGCAGCAGCGTCATCGTCGTTTCCTGGCGACCGCGCCCTCCCGCCGGAACTCGAGCCCGTGGGCGCCGGCCTCCACCTCGACCGTGTCGCCTTCCTTGACCTCGCCCGACAGCAGCAGCTTGGCCAGCGGGTCCACGAGCAGGCGCGCGATGGCGCGTTTGAGCGGGCGCGCCCCGTAGGCGGGGTCGTGCCCCTCGCGGGCGATGAGGTCCTTGGCCGCGACGCCGACCTCCAGCGTCACGCGCCGCTCGCGCAGGCGCTTGAGCACGGACTCCAGCTGGATGTCCACCACCTTGCGCAGCTGGCCCGCGTCGAGCGGCGCGAACTCGATGAGCTCGTCGATGCGGTTGAGGAACTCGGGGCGGAAGCGGCTCTTGAGCTCCTCGGGTTTGGCGTTGGAGGTCATCAGCAGGACCGAGTTGGTGAAATGCACGGTCCGGCCCTGGCCGTCGGTCAGCCGCCCGTCGTCCATGACCTGCAGCAGGACGTTGAACACGTCGGGGTGCGCCTTCTCGATCTCGTCGAGCAGGATGACGCAGTAGGGGCGGCGGCGCACGGCTTCGGTGAGCTGGCCGCCCTCCTCGAAGCCGACGTAGCCGGGAGGCGCGCCGATGAGGCGGGCCACCGCGTGTTTTTCCATGTACTCCGACATGTCGATGCGGACCATGGCCTTGTCCGAATCGAACAGGAACTCGGCGAGCGAGCGCGCCAGCTCGGTTTTGCCGACGCCGGTGGGGCCCATCAGCAGGAACACGCCGGTGGGACGGTTGGGGTCGGAGAGCCCGGAGCGCGAGCGGCGCACGGCCTCGGAGACCGCCTTGACCGCGGCGTCTTGGCCCACGATGCGGCGGTGCAGCTCGTCCTCCATGCGCAGCAGCTTCTTGGACTCGGCCTCGAGCATGCGCGCGACGGGCACGCCCGTCCAGCGGCTGACCACGCCCGCGACGTCCTCCTCGCCGACTTCTTCTTTAAGGAGGCTGCGCTCCTTCTGCAGGGTCGCCAGCTCGGCGCGCGTGCGCTCCTGCGCCTTCTCGGCCTCGGGCACGCGCCCGAACCGGATCTCCGCGGCTTTGGCCAGGTCGCCGGCGCGCTCCGCGGCCTTCTCCTCGACGCGCAGCTCCTCGACCTGTTTGGAGGAGCGGCGCAACGCCAGCAGCAGGGCCTTCTCCTTCTCCCAGTGCCCGCGCAGGTCCGCGGCGGAGGACTTCAACCCCTTGAGCTCCTTCTCCAGCTCCTTGAGTCGCTCGGCCGAGCGCGCGTCGCTCTCCTTGCGAAGCGCCGTGCCCTCGATTTCCAGGCGCCGGATGTCGCGTTCGGCCTGGTCGAGCTCCTGCGGCAGGGAATCGATCTCCATGCGCAGGCGCGAGGCGGCCTCGTCGATGAGGTCGATGGCCTTGTCGGGCAGCTGGCGGTCGGGCAGGTAACGCGCCGACAACGTCGCCGCGGCGACCAGCGCCCCGTCCCGGATGCGCACGCCGTGGTGCACCTCGTAGCGCTCTTTGAGGCCGCGCAGGATGGCGACCGTGTCCTCGACCGTGGGCTCGCCCACGTGCACCGGCTGGAAACGCCGCTCGAGGGCGGCGTCCTTCTCGATGCCTTTTTTGTATTCGTCGAGCGTGGTGGCGCCCACGCAGCGCAGCTCGCCGCGCGCGAGCATGGGCTTGAGCAGGTTGGCGGCGTCCATGGCGCCTTCGGCCGCGCCCGCGCCCACGAGGGTGTGCAATTCGTCGATGAAAAGGATGACGCGGCCTTCCTGGGAGGCGACCTCCTTGAGGACGGCTTTCAGGCGCTCCTCGAACTCCCCGCGGAACTTCGCGCCCGCGATGAGCGCGCCCAGGTCGAGCGCGATGACGCGTTTGTCCTTGATGCCCTCGGGCACGTCGCCGGTCGCCACGCGTTGGGCCAGGCCTTCGACGATGGCGGTTTTGCCCACCCCGGGCGCGCCGATGAGCACGGGGTTGTTCTTGGTGCGGCGCGCGAGCACCTGGATGACGCGGCGGATCTCGCCGTCGCGGCCGATGACGGGGTCGAGTTTGCCTTTGCGCGCGTCCGCGGTCAGGTCGCGGCCGTATTTCGCCAACGACTGATAGGAGGTCTCCGGGTTCTCGGAGCTCGCGCCCGCGCTGCCGCGCACCTGCGGGAGGGCGGCGAGCAGGCGTTCGGGGGTCGCGCCGAGGGCGCGCGCCAGCGACACGAGCAGGTGCTCGACCGAGACGAACTCGTCCTTGAGCGCGCCGGCCCGTTCGCGGGCGTCGTCGAGGGCGCGCGCGAGCGCGTCGGAGACGTAGAGGCTCCCGCCCGAGGAGCGCGGCTTCTTCGCCAGCGCCTTCTCGACGGAGGCCCGGGCCGCGGCCGGGTCGAGCCCGGCGGCGCGCAGAAGGTCCGGGGCGAGGCCGCCCTCCTGGGACAACAAGGCGTGCAGGAGATGCTCCTCGGACAACTCCTGATGGCCGCGCTTGCGGGCGGACGTCTGCGCGTCCTCCAGGGCCTGGCGTGCGTTGACCGTCCATCGCTCGAGGTTCATGCCTTTAATCCTAGCAACAGAGCGGCCTACGCGTTAACCTCCTGTTTATTGGTTGTTTCGGTGCGTAACGCCAGGCATGGGGTTATCCTGAGCGGGCAAGGAGAACACCATGAACAACGAAACCCGGTTCGGACAGCTGACGAAGGAGATGGTCGCCGAGGAGCTCCGCCGCCTCGGTGACCCGTGCGCCGCCGCCGCCTTGGTCGTGAGCAAGACCCTTTCCGCCGCCCTCGACGGCCCCGCGGCGCTGGGGCAGACGAGCCCCGAGCAGGTCATCGAGGACGCCGTCAAAGGCGCCATGACCGCCCTTTTGCTGGCCGACCAGAGCCTGACGCGCGGCGCCATCCTGGTGCTGGAGGCCGTGGCCGAGGCGTCCGGGGAACGCCAGATAGACCCGACCGCGGGCATGCTGGCCGGCCTGCGCGGCATCGCCGACCTGCGCCGCTTCGTGGAGCCCGACCGCATGGACTCCATCCGCCTCGAGATCGAGGCCCATTATCACGGCGCCGGCGACGCGTTCAACCAGTTCCTGCGCGAGCCCCTGCAGGTCCGCTGACCCGCGTTCACGCCTTCGCGGGGGTTTGCTAGGATGGGGCGGTGATGGCGCTCATCGCGGTGCTCGCCCTCGTGCCCGACGCCGTGCTCGACATCCGTTACGCCACGGAGAAGAACATGGTCGGGCGTCCGCTGTACCCCGCGCCCGCCGCCTGGCTGCGGCGGCCCGCGGCGGAGCGCCTCGCGAAGGCGGCCGCGACGCTGCGCGCCGACGGCCTGCGGCTCATCGTGTACGACGCCTACCGCCCCCTGTCGGTGCAGAAGGCGATGTGGAAGGCCAAGCCGGACCCGCGATACGTGGCCGACCCGCGCAAGGGCTCCTCGCACAACCGCGGCGGGGCCGTGGACGTGGGCCTGGCCGACGCCGCCGGTCGCCCGTTGCCCATGCCCACGGATTTCGACGCCTTCACCCCGCAGGCCGCCCACGGCGCCAAAGGCGTCGCGCCGCAGGCCGCGCGCAACGCCGCGCGTCTCAAGGCCGCCATGGAGGCCGCGGGCTTCGTCGCGCTCGCGGAGGAGTGGTGGCATTACCGGGACCCGGACGCGTCCTCCTGGCCGCTCCTCGACGTCCCGCTCACGGAGGCCGCGCCATGAAAAAGCTGCTGCTGCTCGCCGTCCTCGTCCTGGGCGGCGGCGCGTTGCTGGCGAGCCTGGCCTTCGGGCGCGTGCTCGCGTCGGTCATCGAGACCGCGGGGACCGCCGCGCTCGGCGTCCCGGTGTCCGTGGGGCTGGTGACGCTCGCGCCGTGGTCGGGGCGCGGCACGGTTCGCCGCCTCGTCGTCGGCAACCCGCCCGGCTTCACGAGCCCGTTCGCGTTCAAGGCCGACGCCATCGAGGTGGTCCTGCGCCCCGCGTCCTTGCTCGGCGACTCCATCGTGGTCGAACGCGTCACGGTGCGCGCCCCGACGGTGCGCGTCGAGGGCGACAACCTCTCGCGCCTGAAGGCGAAGGCTTCCTCCGGCGGCGGCGACGGCGGCGGACGCTCCGTGCGCATCAAGCAGCTGGAGGTGCTGGACGGCAGCGTGGGGCTGCCCGGCGGGTTGTACGCGCCCCTGCCCGACGTCCGCCTCCAAAACGTCGGCGGCCGCAGCGCGCTGCAGCAGGTGCTGGGCGCGGTGTCCACGCGCGGCCTGGGCTCGAGCGCGCTCGAGGGCGTGGGCGGGCTGCTCAAGAAACTGCGATGAAGCTCCCCGACTTCCATCCCATCGAGGCGGGCCGGCGGCTCGAATACGAGCTGCGGCGCGCGGGGGGGACGTGGCTGCTGCTCGTGGACTGCCTCGAGGCCAAACGGGAGGGCGAACGCGTCACCGGCCGCCTGCGCCGGACCTGGCGCGGGCCCGACGGCGAGCAGACCTCGATGGAGACCGTGGAGCGCCGCCCCGACGGAGTCTATCACGCGGGCCGGCTCGTGTTGCCGCACCCGCCGGTGCGCGGGCGCTCCTGGGACCACCCGCCGCGCCAATACCGTCTGGAGGGGCTCGACGGCGCCGTCGAGGTCCCGGCCGGCGCGTATAAAGGCTGCGCGCGGGTCAGCTATCTCATCGCGGGGGGCGACGCCGGCAGCGGCGAGCGCCTGTACGCGCCCGGCGTCGGGCTGGTGCACGGCCAGGCAGGGGCCTTCGGCGAGCACCCGCCTGCTCCGAATAGGTAGAATCCCCGCGTGAGCGAGACCATCGTCCCCGCGCCCGCGCGCGACGACGCGCCCGAGGAGATCGCCGCCAAGGCCGTCGTCGTCCGCCGCGCCGCGGCCACCTGGCGCCGCCTCAACGTCTCCCAGCGCGCGCACGCCCTGCGCCAGGCGTGGAAGGAGATCGTCGCGCGCCGCGACGAGCTGGCCCGCGTCATCCGCTGAGGAGACCGGCAAGCCGCTCGCCGAGGCCCAGCTCATGGAGATCGGCGCCGCGGGCCTGCTCGTCGCGCACTTCACGGCCAACGCCAACCGTCTCTTCGAGGATACGCCCGCGCCCAAGCCCTGGTTCCTCCTCAACAAGCGCGCCTACGCGCGCCGCGTGCCGTGGGGCGTCGTCGGCGTCGTCGCGCCGTGGAACATGCCGTTCCTCATCCCGGTCGCCGACGCCTTCGCGGCCATGCTCGCGGGCAACGCCGTCCTGCTCAAGCCCTCGGAGTGGACCACGCGCACGGCGCTGTGGACGGAAAACGCGCTGGCCGCGACCGGCCTGTTCCCCGAGGGGCTGTTCACCGTCGTGCGCGGCGGGCCCGCCGCCGGCGAGAGCGTGCTCGACGCCTGCGACATGGTCGTGTTCACGGGCTCGACGAAGGCCGGGCGCGAGGTCGCCGCGCGCGCCGCGCGCGAGCTCCTCCTGCTCGAGCTCGGCGGCAAACACCCGATGATCGTGCTGGCCGACGCGCCGCTGGAGCGCGCGGCGGCGGCGGCGGCCTGGGGAGGGTTCGCCAACGCGGGCCAGCTGTGCATCGGCGTCGAGCGCGTATATGTGGAGGGGCCGTTGTGCGAGAAGTTCGTCGAGGCGCTGCGCCGCCGCATGGCCGCCCTGCGCGTGACCGCCGACGGCCTCGGCGACATGGGCCGCCTGACCACGCCGTTCCAGTTCGACCGCGTCCAGGCCCAGCTCGACGACGCCCGCGCCAAAGGCGCGCGCGTCATCGGCGGGGAGGCGCTCGACCGCGCGGGCCTGCTCATGGCGCCCGCGCTCGTGCTCGACCCGACGCCCGCGATGCGCGTGAGCTCCGAGGAAATCTTCGGCCCGGTGGTGACCGTCACCCGCGTGGGCCGCGCCGAGGAAGCCGTCGCGCTGGCCAACGACGGGCCTTGGGGCCTGGCCGCCAGCGTCTGGACCGCCGACCTGGAGCGCGGCGAGGCCCTGGGCGCCGCCCTCGAGGCCGGCCTCGTCGGCGTCAACGAGCCTTCGACGCATTACGCGATGGGCGCCCTGCCCTTCGGCGGGTTCAAGGCCAGCGGCCTGGGCCGCCGCCACGGCGACGAAGGCCTGCGCGCCTTCACCCAGCCGCAATCCGTCATCGTCCACGAGTGGCCGCTGGAGACCCCCGACCCCTGGTGGTTCCCCTACGACGCCGTGAAGTCGGCCTGGCTGCGCCGCCTCACCGGGCTGTGATCCTCGGGCTGCACCTGCCCGTGCGCGGGGGCTACCGGGCGGTGCTCGACGCCGCGAAGGCCCACGGCGTTGCGGCCGTCCAGCTCCTGCCGTACGCGCGCCACCACGAGCCGTCGCCCGAGGAGCTCGCCGCCTTCAAGGCCGGGCGGGCCTTCCTTTCGCGCGTCGTCGTGCATTCCCGCTTCGTGCCGAGCCTGGCGTCCTCCGACGCCGAGCGGCGCGCGCGCTCCGTGCGCCACCTCGCGCGCGAGCTCGAGCTCGCCGCCGCGCTGGGCGCCGACGCCTCGCGCTGCACGCCGGCGCGTATTCGCCCGGCCAGGACGCGGCCGAAGGCGTGAAGCTGTTCGCCGCCTCGGTGCGCGCGGCCGCGGGCGCGGTGCGCGTCCTGCTCGAGAACGTGCCCGGCGGCGGGCGCCGCATGGGCGGCACGCTCGAGGAGCTGGCCCGCCTGAAGGACGCCTTGCCGGACGCGGGCGTGTGCCTCGACACCGCCCACGCCCATGCCGCGGGCTACGACATGTCGAGCGCGGAAGGGATGCTCAAGTTCCTCTCGCGCGCGCACCGCCTCTTCGGCGGCGTGGACGCCTTCCACGTCAACGACACGCGCGCCTTGCTCGGCTCGCATCTGGAAGACCACCGCCATCTCGGGACCGGCCGGCTCAAAGACGGGCTCGCCGCGTTGCTGTCACGGCAGGAATTCGCCGATGCGCCCGCCATTCTCGAGCCGCCGAGAGGCGACTTCGCCGCCGACGCCGCGGCGCTCAAGCTCGCGCACGCGTGGAGAACGCCCGGCTCCATAACCCCCTGAACAACCGTCTAAAAGATTAGACAGTTGTCGCGGACCATGGGTGGGATGTATCTCAGTCCTGGGGGCGGGGGCGGCTCGCCGCGAGCGCGGCTATAGGATAAGGCGCAGGCCCTCGCGGGCCATCAGGACCTTCAGCGCGAAGCCTTTCGCCGCGATGCGGGCCTCGGCGTCGCGGACCATCGTGTCGAGCACGTCGTCGCCGTAGGCGTCGTCCTGGTGCATGAGCACGAGCTGCTTGATCTTGTTTTTGCCGGCGAAATCCACCGCGGCGAGGAAGGAGGAGTGGCCCTTGTTGCGGTTGGCCTTGTAGTCGGCCTCCGTGTAGCGGGCGTCGTGGAAGAGGATGTCGCAGCCGCGCACCAGCCCGCCCAGCTTCTCGTCGTAGTCCTGCAGCGCGGTGCCGTATTCGCCGTAGATCTCGCTGGCCGGGCAGTAGGCGATCTTGCGGCCCTCGGTCTGCAGGATGAAGCCGAGCGTGGTGCCGGGGTGGTTGGCGTAGAAGGCGGTGAGGCGCACGCCGGGCAGGATCTCGTAGGTCTGCTCCATGAGCTCGTAAAGCTCGAGGCCGGCCTTGGGCTGCTCGTTGCCGAACGCGGGCTCGAGCACGGCGCGCAGGGCGTCCTCGAGCGGCTTGTCGGGGTCGGAGGCGCCGCTGATGTGCAGAGTGAACGCCTCGTCGCGCAGGCCGGAGAACACGGGCAGTCCCTCGACGCGGTCGGGGGCGAAGCCGGTGAGGAACAGCCAGGCCTCCTTGTGTTTCTTGGCGCGGGCGACCTCGTTGCCGAGCAACGCGATGCCGGTGCCGGCGTCGAAGATGAACAGGTGCGCGGGGGTCTCGACGGAGACGCACGGCGTGTTTTTGCCGTATTTGCTCGTCACCGGGGCGCGGTCGCCGGCCTTGCTGCGGAAGCCCCACACCGCGGCCTTGACCTCGGCGCGCGCCTCGACGGGCGGCAGGACGGGGCGGGGCTGCTGGGAGGGGGACAGGCCCTGGCCGGCGAGGATGTCGGTCACCTTCTTGGCGAAGACCTCCACGTCGTAGGGCTTCTCGATGAAGGCCTCCGCCCCGTATTGCAGGGCGCGGACGCGGTCGGGCTCGAAGGACTTGCCGGACACGACGATGGCCTTGATGGCGGAGGTTTCGGGGTCGCTCTTGAGCCGGTGGAGCAAGGTCAGGCCGTCGAGGCCCGGCATGAGGATGTCGAGGATGACCAGCGCCGGCTTCTGGGCCTTGATGACGTCGGTGGCCTTGAGGCTGTCGGAGACCCATTGGGCCGTGAAGCCCGCGTCCTGCAGCAGCTCGAGCGTGAGGCTGCCGACTATGGGGTCGTCGTCCACGACGATGATCTGAGCCGGCATCTCGCGAGGATTGTATAATATCGACGTTTCCATAATATTATGAGGATTCAGGCGGGGCAACACCGCGGACGGTGGTTCAAAAGCGTGGACAAGGAGCTGCCGGTCAAGCCCATCTCCGCGCGCATCAAGAAATCGCTGTTCGACATCCTGCGCCCGCGCCTGGGCGGCGCCTTCCTCGACCTCTACGCCGGCACCGGCGCCGTCGGCCTGGAGGCGCTCTCGCGCGGCGCCGAGTTCGCCTTCTTCGTCGATAAGGACAAACGCTGCCTGGCCGTCATCGATGAGAACCTCAAGCGCCTCGGCTTCGCGGCCAAGGGCCGCACCGCCTGGGGCGACATCCTCGCCGACCTGTCCTGGGTGGGCTACCGCTCCGGCCGCGAGCAGTACGACATCGTCTTCCTGGGCCCGCCCTACCGCACCGAGGACAACACGCCGCTCCATTTCTCCACGCCGTCGCTCGGCCGCGTGGCCGAGGCCAAGCTCCTGGCGCCCGGCGGCTGGGCCGTGGTCCAGCACCACCTCAAGGAGAAGGTCGAGACGCCGCCCGGCCTGGCGCATTTCCGCCAGGAGAAATACGGCGACACGCTCGTGGATTTCTATCAGCTGAGCTGATGGAGATCTCGTTCACTCGCTGGCGCGTTTACCGCGAGTGCCCCTGGAAGTACAAGCTGCACTTCGTCGATGGCCGCAAGATTCCCGCCACACCGAAGGGCTCCTTCGGGCTTTCCTTGCACCGCGCGCTCGAGGCCTGGTTCTCCTCGGGCGACGAGTCCCTGGAGGCGCTGCACGGCGCCCTGCGCTCGCAGTGGCACGACTACGGCTATAAAGACGAGGACGAGGAGGCGCGCTGGTACGCCAAGGCCGAACGCGTGCTGGCCCGCTTCCACCGCGAGGAGGACTCGCGCCGCACCAAGGTCATCGCCTCCGAGAAGGAGTTCATCTGGCGCCTGGGCGAGCACTCGGTGCGCGGCATGATCGACCGCATCGACCAGAGCCCGGGGGGCGTCTATGAGCTCATCGATTATAAGACCGGCCCGGACGCGCCCACGCCGGCCCAGGTGGCCGCCGACCCGCAGCTGCGTTTCTACGCCTTGGGCGCGCGCCGGGGCCTGGGCCTGGCGCCGGGCCTGCTGACCGTGGACGCCCTGCTCGCCGGGCAACGCGTCACCGCGCCCTACGACCCGTCGGGGGAGGAGGCGCTGGCCGCCGACATCGTCGCGGCCGCCGCGGCCATCGAGGCGGGCGCGTTCACGCCGGACACGTCGTATTGCGCCCGCTGCGACTTCCGTCGCGACTGCGCGTTCTCCGTCGCACCCTAGCAGAAGGGACAGGCACTTTTGCCGTGGCATGGAACTTTTGGCCCCCTTCAATCGTATGTAAGAGGGATGCCAAGAAGAGCGCGCCACTTTAAGGCGGATTCGATCGTCCACATCGGCTGTCGCGGTGTGGACCGGCAGCCGATTTTCCTGGTCGACGCGGATCGGGAGTTCTTCTTGGCGGCGATGGCCGACTGCATCGCGCAATCCGCTACTCGCACGGTCGCCTACTGCTTGATGCCCAATCACTTCCACTGGGCCGTGGCTACAGCGTCCGAGCCGTTCGACAAGGTGGTACACGGCGTTTTGACACGCCATGCGGTCCGGTTCAATAGGTTGCATGGTCGTACAGGGCATCTTTTTGAGCAGAGGCATTGGTCATCGGTGTGCGAGGACGAGGGGCACATCGAGAACGCCATTTCATACATACACCTGAATCCAGTGCGTGCCGGGATTGTGTGCGACCCCGGGCAATGGAAATGGTCCAGCTATCGCGACTGGATGAAGGGCGACGGCGGAATGATTGACTTTGAGCGCGCTAGCGCCGTGTGCGGGCGGACGGCGAGCGACTTGGTCAATCGCCACGCCGCTCGTATCGCGGCCGAGCTTGAGGGAGGAGCGCGTGGGTTGACAGCCGAGGGGTTGGTCGCGGACGTCGTGTCAACCCTGGGAATCTCCGTTGCCGCGTTGCGGGCGGGCGCGAAAGGATATGTCTATACGTTGGCGAAGCGGATGTTGATTGCGCGCGCGGCCAAGCTCGATATCAGGCTGACGGCAATCGCGGAGGCATTAGGCTGTTCGCCCGAAACGCTTTATTCGGTGAAACGACGGCGACCCTGACAGAAGTGCCTGTCCCTTCTGTAGGGGTTAGGCGCGCACGTCGCCGTGGCGGCGCCGCGGGGCGCCTTTGAGCGTGGTGACGTCGCTGACCCGGTTCTTCCCGTCGTGTTTGGCCTGGTACAGGTTCATGTCCGCGCGGTGGAACAGGTCGGCGGGCGTCTCCTCGTGTTTGCCGTCGAACGTCGCCACGCCGATGCTCACGGTGGCCAGGAAGCCGTTTTTGGAGACGCTGGAGCGCACGCGGCCGGCCACGTGCATGGCGGTGGCCGCGTCGGCCCCGGGCATGATGACCACGAACTCGTCGCCGCCGTAGCGGCCGATGATGTCCTCGGAGCGCACGTGCGCGGCGATGGTCTCGGACGTCTCCTTGATGACGCGGTCGCCGAAGAGGTGCCCGTGGCTGTCGTTGACGCGTTTGAAGTCGTCGATGTCGATGACGAGCACCGACACGGGGGCGTGCGAGGTCAGGGCCTGCTGGATCTCGAGCTCGAGCGCTTCGTGCAGGTAGCCGTGGGTGAACGCGCCCGTGAGCGCGTCGGTGACCGACTTGAGGTGCAGCTCCTCGACGCGCGCGGAGAGCAGGCGGT
This sequence comes from uncultured Elusimicrobia bacterium, assembly GCA_965283875.1. Lineage (GTDB taxonomy): Bacteria > Elusimicrobiota > Elusimicrobia > UBA1565 > UBA9628 > GWA2-66-18. The sequence goes on from CBDIQC010000001.1 coordinate 2,865,298, forward strand.
TGCGGATGCGCTCGGCCTCGCTGCGCAGGCCGATGACGTAGCCGAAGATCATGAAGGAGGTGACCGTGCCCAGGCCCATGTAGGCGTAGAAGAGCAGGTTGTAGTCGAGCTCGTGGCGCATCCAGAGCACGCGCATGAGCGGGTCGGCCAGCCAGAATCGCAGCACGAAGGCGCCGATGGGCGAGCCCAGGCCGAGCGCGAAGCCCGCGGCGGGGTACAGGTAGTGATGGGGGATGTCGCGCCAGAACGGGCGCTGGTCGTTGAAATCCTTGCGGCGGCGGCGCGGGGCGGCCATCGGCCTCAGTTTAGCAAACCGCTAGAAGAAGAACATGGCGCGCACGTTGCCGCCGTCCCAGGGCTTGTTCGGCGTGTCCAGGTCGAAGGAGCCGTTGAGCCCGACGCGGCCGCGGCCCCCGAAGGACCATTCGACGGCGAGGTTGGTCTTGGCCTCGGCGACGAGGCGCGCGCGGTCCTCGCCCAGCGACAAAAACGGCGCGACCTCGCCGGTCAGCCCCGGCCGCAGCTCGCGGCGCATGCGCAGCCAAGGCTGGACCTCCCAGCGTTTGTAGCGGGCGAGCTCGGTCCAGGCCGAGCGGTGGAAAACGCCCACGCCCGGCTCCCAGAGGCCCCAGAGGCGCGAGGCCGTGACCGCGTGCACGCGCCGCTCGTGGCGGGCCGCGTCGTCGCTTTTGCGCTGGAACTCGTAGGCGTAGTCCGCGCGCCACGCGTCGTCGCCGTCGCTCTCCCAGCCCGTCCACGCGCGCGAGCGCCGGTAGCCGAAGACCTTGTTCTGCGCGGGGACGCGGCGCCGCGTCGGCTGGTCGAACTCGCCGGCCAGCCAGGCCCGCCCGCCGGCGACCGGGGCGGCGAGGAGCAGCTCGTCGGTGTAGGGCTTGCGGTCGTAGCGCTCGCTCGTCGAGCCGCGCTGGTTGAAGTTGAAGTCCACCGCGTTGCGCCGCGCGCGCGCCTCCCAGCCGCCGCCGCGCCAGCGCAGGCCGGCGCCGATATCGGCGTCCTCCTTGCGGAAGGAGGTCTCGCCGAACAGCTCCGCGGAGACGCCGCGGCCGAGGTCCTGCTCGAGCTCCAGCCAGTGGTGCGTCTCCTGGCGGTCCTTGTCGGAGAGCTCGGTGAAGCGGAAGCGGAACTCCAGGCCCGGCGTGAGCCGGCGGACGAACTTCAGGCCCTGGTCGGTGTAGAGGTCGCAGCAGTCCAGGCTCGCGCCGTTGACGCGGTAGCCGCTCGAAGACGCGGCCCAGGCTCGCTCCCACTCCCGGGGCGTCGAAAAAGACCGCAGGTCGAGGAAATACTCCGAGTCGAACAGCGGCTCGGTGTCCACGCGGTCCATCACCGAGCGCACGAAGGCCGCGCGCGCGGGCGCCGCCAGCGCCGCGAGCAGCGCGAGGGCGGCTAGAGCTCTTCGGGGTTGAGGGACCACAACACGCGCGCCTTCGCGCCGAGCTCCAAGGCGACGACGCCTCCGGGGCGGATGTCGAGCACGGCGCGGCCCACCAGCGCCGCGAGCTCGCCGAGCTGGGGCTGATGGCCGACGGCCAGCACGGAGTCGGCCCGGCCGGCGCGCTCCTGGAGATGCTCCAAAGTCTGGTCGGGGGGCAAGGTGTTGTCGAGCGGCATGAACACGTCGGGGGCCGACGACTTCAACGCGGCCGCCGCCAGCGCCGCGGTCTGCGCCGCGCGTTTGAGGGGGGAGTGCAGGACCAGCGCGGGAACGGCCTCGCGGCGGGCCAGCTCGGCGGCCATGCGCGGGACGTCGCGCAGGCCCTTGTCCGAGAGCGGCCGCAGGGCGTCGGTGGCGACCCCCGCCTCGGCTGGCGAGAGGGCGTGGCCGTGCCGCATCAAGTAGAGCCGTTTCATGGGCGGGCAGGATACCAAATCAAAGGAAGTAATCGAAGGACGCGAAGAACTCCTCGAGGAGGCGGTCCTTCCACGGGCGGCGGCGCCAGCTCTCGAGCGTGATCTCGCGCGAGCCGGCGAGGCCGCGCTCGAAGGCGTCGGCGAGCTTGCCGGCGAACTCGGCGTCGAGCGCGTGCAGGTTGACCTCGAGGTTGTGGCGCAGGCTGCGGTGGTCGAGGTTGTAGGAGCCCACCGAGCACCACTGGCGGTCCACGCACACGGCCTTGGCGTGCATCATGGGGCCCTGCCACTCGAAGATGCGTACGCCGCGCGCCAGCAAGGACGCGTACGTCGCCCGGCCGGCGTACCACACCGAGCGGATGTCGGGCACGCCGGGCGCCATGACCCGCACGCTCACGCCGCGGCGCGCGGCCTTGGTGAGCGAGCGGCGCACGCGCCAGTCCGGCACGAAGTAGGAGTTGGCGATGTCCACCCGCTCGCGCGAGGCGCGCAGCGCGTTGGCGTAGGATTCGCGGATGACGAAGCGGTTGAGCAGCTCGGCGTTGGCCTCGAGCTTGACCTTCGCGCCGCCGGCCGCGGGCCGCGGGTCGCCGGCCGAATCGAACCAGCGGCCGGTCTGCTTGTACCACACGGTGCGGAACAGCCGGTCGGCGTCGTAGGCCGCCGGGCCCTCCACGCGCGCGTGCGCGTCGGGCCAGCCCTCGCCGCCGTCCTCCACGGGCAGGTGCTGCGCCGAGACGTTCATGCCGCCGATGAAGGCGACCTTGCCGTCGCAGACCAGCAGCTTGCGGTGGTCGCGCCGGTTCCACGCCCAGCGCGGGCGCCAGGGCGCGACGGGGTGGTACTCCAGGGCCTGACCGCCGGCGTTGCGCAGGCGCGTGACCAGCGTGGCGTCGAGGTCGATGCTGCCCACCGAGTCGTAGATGAGCCGCACGCGCACGCCCGCGCGCGCGCGGGCGACGAGCAGGTCCATGAAGCGGCGGCCGACGGCGTCGGAGCCGAAGATGTAGGTCTCGAGGTTGACGCTTTCGGTCGCGGCCTCGATGGCCGCCTCCATGGCGGGGAACAGCTCCCGGCCGCTCACGAAGAGCGACAACGCGTTGCCCGCCACGTATTCGTCGAGGTCCCAGGTGAAGTCGCCCGAGCCGGTCTTCGACCGGCGCAGCAGCGAGGCGGCCTTCGGGAGTCCAGGCAGGCGCATGGGGGATATCATATACTCTCGACCGTGACCCGCGCGCTACTCCTGTTGCTGTTGGCCGTCCCGTCCGGCGCCTGGGAGCTCGAGGCCGACGCCGTGGACGCGCGCGCGGCCGAGCTGCGCCAGCGCTGGCGCCCCTTCAACAAGACCATGGTGGACCTCGACATGGTCAAACGCTCCGCCCAGGACGAGGAGCCGGACTGGGTCTCCGAGGAGAAACGCAAGACCGCGCCCCCCGAGCGCCCCTTCGCGCGCATGGCCGGCTCCGTGCTGCGCCGCGCCGACGTGCGCTACGTCATCGTGGGTCGCCACGCGCCCGTCAAGGAGAAGGAGAAGGTGAAGGCCCTGCGCCTGGCCGAGGGCGCGGCCGCCGCCGAGCTGTGGCGCCTCATCACCGAGGACGACGAGCGCCGCTGGGTGCTGTCGTCCACCGCCCCGGGCCGCGACGCCTTCCGCACCGGGCCGTCCTTGCGCGAGAGGCCCAACCACGCCGCCTGGTCGCCGCTCGACTGGTACCGCGAGCCCGGCGCCAAGGGCGAGTTCTTCGTCCTGCTTTTCGCCGACGTGCCGCGCGGCTCGCACGCCGCGCCGGCCGAAGGAGAGGACCATGGGGGGTAAGGCGCACTTCGAGAAGCTCCAGGTCCTGCTCGAGATCGAGCGCGAGGCCGAGAAGCAGGAGAACCTGCGCGAGCTCCACAAGTTCCCCGTCGCCCAGCGCGAGGCGCTGGGCAAAACCGTCACCGGCCTGCACGCCGGCGAGGCGCAGACCGGCCTGGGCGGGATGAGCCTGCTGCCGCTGACCATCAAGCCGCGCGGCGAGGACCTCTCGCCCTTCCACGCGATGAACGCGGGCGACAACGTGCTGCTCACCTTGCCGCCGGACTCGAGCTACAAGTCGGTGGAGGGCACGCTCTACAAGGTGAAGGAGTACGAGGTCGTCGTCGCGCTCAACGCCGCGCCGCCCGACTTCATCCACCGCGGCGTCTGCCAGCTCGACCTGCTGGGCTCAGACGCCACCTACAAACGCATGCGCAAGGCGCTGACCACCGTGGCCGAGTCCAAGCGCTCTCGCCTCTCGACATTGCGCGAGGTGTTCATGGGCGAGGAGAAGCCCGCCCGCGGCAAGGTCCCGCGCATCGTCTGGTCCAACAAGGACCTCAACGAGTACCAGCAGGACGCGGTCAAGAGCGCGCTGGCCGCCGAGGACGTGGCGCTCGTGCACGGCCCGCCCGGCACCGGCAAAACGACCGTCCTCGTCGAGATCATCCGCCAGCACGTGGGCCGCGGCGAACGCGTGCTGGCCACCGCGCCGTCGAACATCGCCGTGGACAACATGCTCGAGAAGCTGATGCCCACCGGCCTGCGCGTCGTGCGCCTGGGGCACCCGGCGCGCACCATCGAGGCCCTGCGCCACGGCAACCTCGCGCACCAGCTCGAAGAGGACCCCGCCTACGAGGAGGTCAAGGAGCTCGACGCGCACCGCGAGCGCTACATCCGCAAGGAAAGCCACTTCGGCCGCGGGCAGCGCCAGCTCGGCTACGAGGAGCGCCAGAAACGCGAGCGCGAGATCGCCCGCCTGTGGCGCGAGGCGCGCGACCTGGAGGAAGAGATCTCCCGCCGCATCGTGGCCTCCGCCCAGGTCGTGCTCGGCACGCACGCGGGCATCTCCAAACGCTTCGTCAAAGGCGACTTCGACCTCGTCGCCATGGACGAGGCGTCGCAGGCCACCGAGCCCTTGTCGTGGGTGCCGCTGTGTATGGCGCGCAAGGCCGTGTTCGCCGGCGACTCCAACCAGCTGCCGCCCACCATCTACTCCAAAGAAGCGGCCCAGCAGGGCCTGCAGACGACCCTTTTCGACCGCTTGAAAGAGGTGCTGCCCGCCAACGCGCAGACGCTGCTGCGGGTGCAGTACCGGATGCACGAGGACATCATGCGTTACTCCTCGGACCGTTTTTACGAGGGCAAACTCATCGCCCACGAGTCGGTCGCCAAACACGTCGCCTCCGAGCTCGAAGGCGTCTCGCCCACGGATCTGACCAGCCGCCCGGTGACCTACATCGACACCGCGGGCGCGGGCTACGACGAGTCGTGGAACGAGATGCTCGAGAGCCGCGAGAACAAGGGCGAGGCCGAGCTGGCCGTGAAGCTCTACCGGCAGCTCAGCGAGGCGGGCCTCAAGAACACGCAGATCGCGCTGCTGACGCCCTACGTCGCCCAGGCCCGGATGCTCAAGGGCCTGCTGCGCCACGAGTCGGGCCTGGAGATCGGCTCGGTGGACGGGTTCCAGGGCCGCGAGAAGGAAGCCGTCATCGTGTCGCTCGTGCGCTCCAACGAGGCCGGCCAGGTCGGCTTCCTGTCGGACCTGCGCCGCCTCAACGTCGCGCTCACCCGCGCGCGGCGCCTGCTCATCGTCATCGGCGATTCCGTCACCATCACCCGTCACGCCGACTACGAAGCCTTCGTCGCCCACGCCGACAAACTCGACAGCCATCGCTCGGCCTACGAGTGGATCGGCGGCTGATCAGGGAACTTTTCACCCTCCTCAATCGTATGTAAGGTGACGGCACCTTACGACGCATGGAGGAAACATGGAAATGCCCAGACTGGACGCGCGCGTGCGGCTCTACGACGACGCCTCGGGACGCGCGACGAAGCTGCTCGCCTTCGCCGAGCTGACCATCGCGGAGGCCTTCGTCATCAAAGGCATCCGCGTGCTCAAACGCGAGGACCCGCCCGACGACGAGCCCTTCGTCGTCTTCCCGGCCGAAAAGGGGAAAGGCGCGGCCGCCGACCGCTGGTACGACGTGGCGCACCCGGTCACCGTCGAGGCGCGCGCCGCGGCCTCGGCGCTCATCCTGGAGCGCTGGAAGCAGGCGGGCGGCGTCGCCAAGACCCCGGCGTGAGCGGGGGGGCGGGCGCGCCGGCGGGAGACGGCGGCGCGCCCGCCGCATTTTGTATAACGCGGTCATGAAAACCCTTTCGCTCGTCCTGTCCGTCCTGCTCCTCGGCATCTCCGCGCGGGCCGACGTCGTCGTCAAAACCGTCCACAAAAACGGCGGCTTCCACGGCATCGGCGCGAGCTCCGGAGAGACCGTGCGCTCCGTGTCGGGCGTCAAAGCCCGCGACGAGAAGGACAAACGCGCCGACATCCTGCGCGTGGACCTCGATAAACGCTGGGCGCTCGACTTGAAGAAGAAGACCTACACCGAGGGCCCGATTAAATTCGAGATGCCGAAGGACGAGCCGTCCGAGCGCAAAGGCGCCGCGGCGGGCAAAGACGAGAAGCCCACGCACCGGGTCAAATCCGTCAAAGCCGAGGTCAATAAAAGCGGCGAAGCCAAGACCATCAACGGCTTCAAGACAGAGAAGTGGGCGGCCACGCTCACCCTCGTCATCGAGGAAATCGCGACGAAGCAGACCGCCGAATACGCGATGACCACCGACATCTGGGCGACGCCGTGGACCAAGGAGCTGCGCCAGGCGATGGAGGAGGAGGCCAAGTTCGCGAAGGCCTATATCAAGAAGCTCGGCCTCGACTTGTCGCCCGAGGACCGCGGACGTTTCGGCGCCGACGGCGCGCGCGCGTTCTTGCGCGCGGGCGGCCCGGAGGTCGAAGGCGCCATCCGCAAGATGGGAAAAGAGCTGTCCTCCATCGAAGGCTACCCCATCGTCACCGAGACGACCTGGCGCTCGCCCGCGCCGGCGGCGCCGAAGAATCAGCCGGTCGTCGAGGAGGACGAGGACGACGGCAACGCGCTCTCCGACGCGTCCGGCGCGAGCAGCGTCGGCGGCGCCGCGATGGGCATGCTGGGCGGCTTCGCCAAACGCGCGGCCAAGAAGAAGATCAAGGCGAAGATCAAGGAAGCGCTGGGCAAGCCGGCCTTCTCGGTGCGCACCGAGGTCAAATCCGTCGAGGTCGGGCCCGTCGCCGCGGAGACGTTCGAGATCCCCGAGGGGTTCAAGAAGAAGGACTAGGCTTTTTTAGCCATGCGCGCGCGCAGCCACAGCACGACGGCGAAAACGCCGACCACGATGGCCGCGGAGATGAGCGACTCGGCGCGGTTGATGTGTTTGGCCAGCCCCTCGTAGGTGTCGCGCGACAGGAAGCCCAGGTAGCCCAGCAGCAGGCAGCGCGGGATCGAGCCCAGGAAGGTCCACAACGCGAACTGCCCCGTGGGCAGCCGTAACACGCCGGCCGCGGCGGAAATCAGCGACAGCGGCACGATGGGCGCCGCGCGCAGCAGGAACACCATCAGCGCCGCCCGGCCCTCCAGCCGTTTCTCCATGGTCTGGATGTCGTCCCAGTCGAAGCCCAGGAAGCGTCCGAAGCGGTCGATCATGGGTTTGCCGCCCCAGTAGGCGATGCCGTAGGCGAAAAACGCGCCCAAGGTCGAGGCGACGGCGCCCGGCAGGACGATGCGCAGCGCGATGGGGCCGAAGGCGGCGGGCCAGCTCAAGCCCGGCTCGATGAGCAAGGCGCCCGCTCCCATGATGATGAGAGGGGAGGGGATGGGGACGATGACGGACTCGATAATGACGCCCCAGAACACCACTGACCGGGCCGTGGGCCTGCAGCATGTCCATGATCCAGCGGGTGATGTCTCCGATCATGCGGGGAGGATAGCAAATGACCGCCGAGCGGGGCGTGAAAAGGGATATAATCTCGCTGCTATTCCTATAAAGGCCCCCGAGTCGCTCGACCTCGCCGACCTGCGCAAACCCGTGGCCGCGGGGAGCGCCGTCGCCCCCGCCTTGCTGCCCGAAGCGCTGGGCGATCCCGCCTTCCGCCGCGAGCACCGCGTGCGTTACGCCTACGCCACCGGCGCCATGGCCAACGGCATCGCCTCCGAGGCCTTGGTCGAGGCCGGCGCCAAGGCCGGGCTGCTCTGTTTCTTCGGCGCGGCCGGCCTTTCGCCCGCGCGCGTCGAGCAGGCCATCGACCGCCTGCGCGGCTCCTTGGGCGACACGCCCCACGGCTTCAACTTCATCCACAGCCCCGCGGAATCCGCGCTCGAATCCGCCCTGTGCGACTTGTACCTGCGCAAAGGCGTGCGCCTCGTCGAGGCCTCCGCCTTCCTCGACCTGACGCCCGCCATCGTGCGTTACCGCCTCACCGGCCTGCGCCGCGCGCCCGACGGGACGGTCGAGGCGCCCAACAAGGTCGTCGCCAAGGTTTCCCGCGTCGAGGTGGCCGCCAAGTTCCTCGCTCGAAGGCGCCCTCCTCGTCCGCGACCTCGTCGCCGCCGGCTACGGCGTCGCCGCGCTCAACAGCGAGCTCGGCGCGGAGATCCCGATGGCCCAGGACCTCACCGTCGAGGCCGATTCCGGCGGTCACACCGACAACCGCCCGCTCGTGGCCATGTTCCCCGCGATGCTGGCCCTGCGCGACCGGCTCCAGGCCGAGCACCGCTTCGCCTCGGCCCCGCGCGTGGGCGCCGCCGGCGGCATCGCCACCCCCGAAGGCGCGGCCGCGGCCTACATGATGGGCGCGGCCTACGTCATGACCGGCTCCATCAACCAGGCCTGCGTGGAATCGGGCACGTGCGACAAGGTCCGCGAGATGCTCGCGCAGGCGGGACAGGCCGACGTCGTGATGGCCCCGGCCGCCGACATGTTCGAGATGGGCGTCAAAGTGCAGGTGCTCAAACGCGGCACGATGTTCGCCCAGCGCGGCGCCAAGCTCTACGAGGCCTGGCGCGCCTACGATTCCATCGAGGCCGTGCCGAGCGCCGCGCGCGCCGCCATCGAGCGCGACATGCTCAAGACCACGCTCGAAGCCGCGTGGGAATCAACGAAGGCTTATTTCCTCCAGCGCGACCCGTCCCAGGTGGAGCGCGCCGAGGAAGGAGCCCAAACACAAGCTCGCCCTCGTGTTCCGCTCCTACCTGGGCCAGGCCTCGCGCTGGGCCAACGCCGGCGCTCCCGACCGCGTGCTCGATTACCAGGTCTGGTGCGGCCCGGCGATGGGCGCGTTCAACGAATGGGCCAAGGGCTCCTTCCTCGAGAAGCCGGCCGAGCGCCGCGTCGCGCTGGTGGCCCGCAACATCCTCTACGGCGCGGCCGTGCTCACCCGCGCGCATTTCCTCCGCGTCCAGGGCGTCGCCTTGACCCCTGAATCGACCCGCGTCGCGCCGCGAGGCGCCGACGAACTGGCCCGTCTGCTCGACTAGAGAAACCATGCCCAAAAAAGAAGCCGTCCCCGCGTTCACTCCCCTGGCCGTCGTCGGCATCGGCGGCGTTTTCCCGAAGGCCGGGACCATCCGGCAGTTCTGGGCCAACATCAAGAACAAGGTGGACGCCATCCAGGACGTGCCCGCCACGCACTGGAGCAAGGACGAATATTACGACGCGACCAAGAAGGGCGTGGACACGGTGTACGCCTGCAAAGGCGGCTTCCTCGACCAGTACGATTTCGACCCGTCCGAGTTCGGTCTTTCGCCCAACACGCTCGAGGCCACCGACCCCGCCCAGCTGTTCGGCCTCGTCGCCGCCAAGATGGCCCTGGCCGACGCCGGCTACCCCGTCGATAAGGACACGTGGGACCGCTCGCGCGTATCGACCATCCTCGGCGTGACCGGCACGCTCGAGATCGTCATCCCGCTCGGCGCGCGCCTGTCGCACCCGCAGTGGCGCAAGGCCCTCAACGAGGCCGGCGTGCCTCAGGCCCAGGCCGAGGACGTCGTGGCGCGTATGGCCGACTCCTACGTGCCGTGGCAGGAGGCGTCTTTCCCCGGCCTCTTGGGCAACGTGGTCTCCGGCCGCATCGCCAACCGCTTCAACCTCGGCGGGACCAACTGCACCGTGGACGCCGCCTGCGGCTCCTCGCTCTCCGCGCTCCACATGGCGTCGCTCGAGCTCCAGACCGGCCGCGCGAAGATGGTCGTTACCGGCGGCGTCGATACCTTCAACGACATCTTCATGTACACCTGCTTCACCAAGACCCCGGCGCTGTCCCCGGGCGGCCACGCCAAGCCGTTCGACGCGAAGGCCGACGGCACGACGCTCGGCGAAGGCATCGGCATGGTGGTGCTCAAGCGCCTCGACGACGCCGTGGCCGACGGCGACCGCGTCATCGCGGTGCTGCGCGGCATCGGCTCCTCCTCCGACGGGCGCGGCAAGTCCATCTACGCGCCTTCGGCCGGCGGCCAGACGCGCGCGCTGGAAGAAGCCTACCGCGTCGCGGGCGTCGCGCCCGAGACCGTCGAGCTCGTGGAAGCCCACGGCACCGGCACGGCCGTCGGCGACGGCATCGAGGTCGAAGCGTTGGCCGGCGTGTACAAGAAAGAAGCCAAACGCGACGGCGCGTGGTGCGCGTTGGGCTCCGTGAAGTCCATGGTCGGCCACACCAAGGCCGCCGCCGGCGCCGCCGCCTTCGTCAAGGCCGCGATGGCCCTGCGCCACAAGACCTTCCCGCCGACCTTGAAGGTGACCGAGCCCCATCCCGTGCTCGCCAAAGGCGACACGCCCTTTTATCTTTCGCTCGAGAAGCGTCCGTGGATGGCGCCCGAAGGCCACCCGCGCCGCGCCGCGTGCTCCGCGTTGGGCTTCGGCGGCACCAACTTCCACGCCGTGCTCGAAGAGTCGTCTTCCGCCAAGACCGAGACCGACTGGGACGGCGAACACGAGCTGTTCGCCGGCCTGGACGTCGCGCCGCTGCTGGCCGCCAAGAACTGGGACGAGGTCCGCCTCGCGTGCCACGCCTCCCGCCAAGCCTTCGACCCATCGGCCCCCAAACGCCTGCTGCTCGTGCTCGAGCGCGTCGACTTCTTCCACGACGTGGCCGAGAAGGCCAAGGCGCTGAAGTCCTCGCCGCTCGACGGCATCTACTACGGCGAAGGCAAACCCGGCAAACTCGCCGTGCTTTTCCCCGGACAGGGCTCGCAATACGTGGGCATGTCGCGCGACCTCGTGTGCGCCTTCCCCGAAGCCTTCGACGCGCTGGCCGAAGCCGACGCCGCCTACGACGACGGCCGCCTTTCCGACGTCGTGTTCCCGCGCCCGACCTTGAAGGCCGAGGAGAAGGACGCCCAGGAGAAGGCGCTGCGCGACACCTCCGTCGCCCAGCCCGCGCTCGGCGCGGCCGCGCTCTCCGCGTGGCGCGTGCTCTCTCGCTTCGGCGTGAAGGCCGACGCCGCCGCCGGCCATTCGTACGGCGAGCTCGTCGCGCTGCACGTCGCCGGCCGCTACGACGCCGAGACCCTGCACGTGTTGTCGCGCCTGCGGGGCAAACTCATGAAGGGTGATGGTTCGGACAAGGGCTCGATGCTGGCCGTGGTCGCAACGTTCGACCAGCTTCAGTCCGTGCTGACCGAGGAGAAGTGGGACCTCGTTATCGCCAACCGCAACGCGCCCTCGCAGAACGTCTTGTCGGGCAAAACCTCCGAAATCGAGAAGGCCGAGAAGGTCCTGACCGCCAAGGGCCTTAAAGCCATCCGCCTGCCCGTCGCCGCCGCCTTCCACAGCGCCCTGGTCGAGCCCGCCCTCAAGCCCTTCGGCGCGGCCCTCGAGAAGGTCGCCTTCTCCAAGCCGTCCATCCCGGTCTATGCCAACAGCACCGGCGCGCCGTACCCCGACGCGCCCAAGGCCTCGCGCGAGCTGCTCGCCGGCCAGCTCGGCAAACCCGTCGAGTTCGTCAAACTCGTCTCCAACATGGCCGCCGACGGCGTCACCACCATCGTCGAATGCGGCGCGGGGGGACGTTTGACCGGCCTCGTCGGCCAGATCGCCCCGACCGTCAACGCCGTCGCCGTGGACGCCTCCAACGGCAAGAAAAACGGCATCGCCGATCTCGTCAAAACCCTCGCCCAGCTCGCCGCGCTCGGCCACGCCGTGGACCTGCGCGACTGGCAGGGCGGCGAAGCCGGCGTCAAAGACGCCCGCCCCAAGCCGAAGCTGTCCGTCGCGTTGACCGGCGCGACCTACCGCTCGACGCCGAAGAAGAACTTCGAGAAGAAGGCGCCCGTCGCCGCGCCCGCCGCCGTTCCCGTCGCTCCCCAGATGGGCAGCAACGCGTCCGACCCCTCCATCCTCGGCCAAGCGTTGGCCGCCGCGCAGTCCAGCATCGAGGCGCTCAACCGCCTGCAGGAGCAGACCGCCGCCCTGCACCTCCAGTTCCTGCAGAGCCAGGAAGCCTCCCAGCGCCACATCCAGACCTTGGTCGAGCAGCAGCAGGCCGTCGTGGCCAGGTTGTCGTCGGCGCCGCAGGCGCCGGCGACGGTCGTCGCCGTGCCGTCGTTCACGCCCGCGCCGGTCATGCCGATCGCAGCCGCTGCCGCCCCGACGGCGGCAGTCGCGTCGGACGCGGCGCCGAAATCCGGCGTCCTGCCCGTCCTCCTCGGGATAGTGTCGGAGAAGACCGGTTATCCCGCCGAGACCCTCAACGCGGACATGGACCTGGAAGCCGACCTCGGCATCGACTCCATCAAACGCGTCGAGATCCTCTCGGCCGTGCGCGAGAAGCTGCCCGGCGCCCCGCAGGTCAAGCCCGAACACCTCGGCACCCTGCGCACGCTGCGCTCCATCGCGGACTACCTGTCGCAGGGAATGGCGGCGGCTTCTCCGGCGGAGACGGCGCGCACCACGACTGTGGCCGGCCACAGTCAGGTGACGGCCGCTCCCACGACGGCGGTTTTACCCGTCCTGCTCGCGATTGTAGCCGACAAAACCGGCTACCCCGCCGACACCCTCAACCCCGACATGGACCTCGAGGCCGACCTCGGCATCGACTCCATCAAACGCGTCGAGATCCTCTCCGCCGTGCGCGAGAAGCTGCCCGGCGCGCCGCAGGTCAAGCCCGAACACCTCGGCACCTTGCGCACGCTGCGCTCCATCGCCGATTACCTGTCGTGGCCAGGTTGTCGTCGGCGCCGCAGGCGCCGGCGACCGCCGCGGCCGCGCCCGCCGGAGAAGTCCTTCCGGTTCTTCTCGGCATCGTGGCCGACAAGACGGGTTACCCCGCCGACACCCTCAACCCCGACATGGACCTCGAAGCCGACCTCGGCATCGACTCCATCAAACGCGTCGAGATTCTCTCCGCCGTGCGCGAGAAGCTGCCGGGCGCGCCGCAGGTCAAACCCGAACACCTCGGCACCTTGCGCACGCTGCGCTCCATCGCCGATTACCTGTCCAAAGGGGCCGCGCCCGCCGCGCCCGCCCCCGTTCCAGTCAAAGCGCCGGCGCCTCAAGTCGAATCCGGACGGCTCGTGCGCTCGGTGCCGGTGCTCGTGCCCGTCGGGCCGCGGGACATGTTCCCGCTCAAGGGCGTGGTCATCGCGGTGACGAAGGATTCGGGGCTGGACCAGGCGCTGGCGGCCGAGCTCAAGGGCAAAGGGCTCGACGCGAGCGTCGTTTCGCTCGACCGGCCTGAAGACCTGCCCGCCGACCTCGGCGCGCTCGTGATCGTGGCGCCCGCGCGCGCCGCGGGCGAGGGCTGCCCGTGGACCGCGGAGTCCGAGGCGTGGCTCAAGAAGGCCTTCCTGCTCGCGCAGGCGGCCGGGCGCTCTTTCGCCGCGCGCAAGACGCGCGGCCTGCTCGCGACCGTGACCCGCCTCGACGGCGGCTTCGGCCTGCTCGGCGGCGCCTCGTCGGACCCGTCGTTCGGCGGCCTCGCGGGCCTGGTGAAAACCGCGGCGCGCGAATGGCCCGGCGTGGTCTGCCGCGCGTTGGACGTGGATCCCAATCTTCCGTTGCCGTCCGCCGCGTCGGCCTTGGCCAAGGAGCTCGGCTATGAAGCGCCCGTCGAGACCGCCATCACCGCTTCCGGCGTGAAAACCGTCGCGCTCGAGGAGCGCGCGGCCGTCCCCGTCGTCGGCGAGCCGTTGGCCCCCGGCGACGTCGTGCTCGTCACCGGCGGCGCCCGCGGCGTGACCGCGCAGTGCGCCGTCGCGCTCGCCGCGGCCTTCAAGCCGTCCCTCGTGCTGCTGGGCCGCTCGCCGTTGCCCGGGGCCGAGGACGCGGCCTACGCCGCCGCCAGGACCGAAGGCGAGCTGCGCTCCGCCATCGCCGGCCGCGAGAAGGGCTTGGCGCCCAAGGCCATCGGCGAGAAAGCCAAGGAGCTGCTCGCCGCCCGCGAAATCCGCTCCACCTTGGCCCGTCTCGAGGCGCTCGGCGCCCGGGCGCGTTACCGCGCCTGCGACGCCCGCGACGCCGCGGCCGTCAAAACCCTCGTGGCGGAGACGACGAAGGACCTCGGCCCCATCCGCGGCCTGGTGCACGGCGCCGGCGTGCTGGCCGACAAGGCCTTGCTCGACAAGACGCCCGCCATGCTCGACGCCGTGCTCGACGCCAAACTCGCCGGCTTGCGGAACTTCCTCGACGCCGTGGAGCTGCCGAAGCTCAAGGCTCTCGCGCTGTTCTCGTCGTCCACCGCGCGTTACGGCCGCGTCGGACAGTCCGATTACGCGGTCGCCAACGAGGCGCTCAACAAGGCGGCCCAGTTGCTCGCCAAACGCCTCCCGTCGTGCCGCGTCGCGTCTTTGGGCTGGGGCCCGTGGGACGGCGGCATGGTGGATAAGAACCTCAAGGCCCTGTTCGCGGCCGAAGGCGTCGGCGTCATCGGCCTGGCCGACGGCGGCGCTCACCTGGTCGCCGAGCTGCGCGGCCCCGCCGCGGAAACCGTCGTCATCGCGGAGCTGGCCGGAAAAGCCGCCGACCTGCCCGTGGTCTTCGAGCGCTCGCTCACCTTGGAGGACGCGCCCGTCCTCAAGGACCACGCCTTCGCCGGCCGCGCCGTGCTGCCGTTCGCGCTTTCGGCGGAATGGCTCGCGCACGCCGCGTTACACGCCAACCCCGGCCTTTCCTTCATCGGCTTCGACGACCTGCGCGTCGTCAAAGGCGTGTTCGTGTACCCGGGCAAGGCCACGCCCATCGCCGTGCGCGCCGGCTCCGCCCAGAAGCAGGGCGAGGACTTCGTCGTGCTCGCGGAGATCCGCGGCAAAGACGGCGCGCTGCACACCGCGGCCCGCGTCGTGTTGTCCGCTCGCCGTCCCAAGGCGCCGGCCGCCGCGCTCAAGAGCGACGGTCCCGCCTACCCGGGCGGCGTCGCGCGCGCCTACGGCGAGGTGTTGTTCCACGGCGACGCCCTGCGCGTCATCAAGTCCGTGCCCGCCCTCGGCCCCGCGGGCTTCGCCGTCGAGACCGCCGCGGCCCCGGCCCCGTCGGCCTGGACCGCGCGCCCGCTGCCGACATCGCCGCCGACCCGGCCGCGCTCGACGCCGCCCTGACCCGGCTGCCGCGCCATCATGCCAGGGCCGTCGTGGCGGAATGGCGGGCCATGGCGGCGCGGGGCCAGATCGCCGAACTGGCTCGCCGGCCTGTCGGGCTGCCGCGTCGTCGCCCGCGCGTCGCGCCGCGGCGACGTCGCCGTCGCCGAGCTCGAGTTCCTCGACGAGCGCGGCGCGCTCGTCGCCCGCATGGAGGGCCACGAGTCCACGATGGACGCGTCGCTCGCCGCCGCTTTCCGCCGCAACGCCGTCGAAGCCTAAGGAGGATGTGATGACCCGACTCTCGCTCGCCGTCCTGCTGCTGACGTCGCTCGCGCTGGCCTGCGCCCAGCCCAAGCCCGTCGCCGAGCCGCGCCCCGATTACGACGGGACCAAATCGCACTCCGACCGGGCCCACGGCTCGCTCGACAAGGAAACCACGGACTGATGAAGCGCGCGCTTCGCCCGCTCGCCCTGCTGGGCCTGCTCGCCGCCGTCGGCTGCGGCGGCGCCAAGCCCGTCAAGACGGAGACCAACGCCGCCGCCGTCGATGCGGTGAAGGCCCGCGCCCAGGAGTCGCACGAGTCGCTCGACCGCGGCGGCGCCGCCGCGCCGAGAAACGCGAGGAGCCGCGCGGCGACGCGCTCCTGGTGACGACGGGACGCGAGGCCAAACCCAGCGAGGACGTCGAGAAGGGGCAGGCCGACGAGCGCTCCGGCAAGATCCTCGGCAAGGACCCCGAAGGCTGCACCTGGA
The DNA here is from genome assembly GCA_965283875.1 of uncultured Elusimicrobia bacterium. Taxonomy (GTDB): domain Bacteria; phylum Elusimicrobiota; class Elusimicrobia; order UBA1565; family UBA9628; genus GWA2-66-18. The sequence continues at coordinate 2,881,324 of CBDIQC010000001.1, forward strand.
TCGAAGGCGTGGCCTCGGTGGCCGTGGGCATGCAGGACACCCCGCACCAGGCGCGCGCGATGGCCATCGACCAGGCCCGCGCCGGCGCCATCCAGGATTTCGTCGGCGTGGACATCAAGTCGAAATCCATGGACTTCCAGCAGGAGGGCCTGCGCGGCGAGTCGCGCCTGACCGAGAGCATCCTGCAGACCACGCGCAACGGGCGCATCCTCAAGGAGGAGGTGCTCGAGCAGGGCTACCGCGACGTGCCGGGCTGCCCGGGCTGCCGCTACCGCGTGCGCCTGAAGGCCTGCGTGCTCGCCCGGACCGACGCGGGCGACAAGGACTTCATGGTCGAGCTCGCGCTCAACCGCGTGCGCTTCGTGCACGGCGACGAGGCGAAGATCTCCGTGACGGCGACGCGCGACTGCTGGGTCTATCTCTACGACGTCTATGACCTGGGCCATGACGCCAAAACCGCGCTGGTCGTGCCCAACGAGCTGATGCGCGAGGTGAAGCTGACCGCGGGCCAGACCTGGGAGTACCCCGACGCCGCCGCCAAGAAGCTCGGCATCGCGGCGCTCAACGCCGAGCTGCCGCGTCCCGAGGACGCCATCTCCGCCGAGACCATCCGCGTCGTCGCCTCCAAGACGCCGCTTAAATCCGACGTCTATGACCCGACCGACGGGGGCTGGCTGGGCGTGCTCCGCCGCCTCAACCGCGCGCGCGCGGAATGGGCCGAAGACGCCGAGGCCTTCGTCATCTACAAGCGGTGAGCACACGAACTCTTTGACATCGCCATCGTCGGCGCCGGTGTCGCCGCACCCTGGCGCCGACGCCCGACGCCTTCGCAGCCATGCCGCCGGCCCACGCCGGCCAGGGCCCGTCCGGGCGCTGGGCCGCCGAGCCCGAAACCGCGGGGCTCTCGCGGCGCGCCTGCTTCGTCGAAGGCTTCGCCTTCGACCCCGCGGAGCTCGCGCTCGACCGCGACTGGCTGCTCTCGCTCGACCCGGCCTTCCACTTCGTCCTCCACGCCGCGCGCGCGGCCGCGGCCGAGGCGAAGCTCGCTCCGGGCCTCAAGGCCCGCACCGGCGTCATCTTGGGCCAGCTCGTGCTGCCCACCGACGGCGTGTCCGCCTGGGCGCGCGAGCTGCTGCGCCCGGGCTTCGAACGCGACGCGCTCGGCCTGCCGGCGCGCGGCGGCGCGGCGCCCAAAGGCGCCGACAACGCGCGCCTGGCGGGCCTGCCCGCCGGCGTCGTCGCCTCGGCGCTCGGACTGGGGGGGAGCCGCCACACGCTCGACGCGGCGTGCGCGTCCTCGCTTTACGCGCTGAAGCTCGCGGCCGAGGAGCTTCGCGCCGGCCGCGCCGACGCCATGTTCGCCGGCGGCATGTCGCGCCCGCAAAGCCTCTACACCCAGATGGGCTTCTCCGCGCTGCGAGCCTTGTCGCCCTCGGGCGCGCCGCGGCCCTTCGACGCCGGGGCCGACGGGCTCGTGGTGGGCGAAGGCGCGGGCGTGTTCGTCTTGAAGCGCCTGAGCGACGCCCAGCGCGACGGCGACCGCGTGCGCGGCGTCATCACGGGCGGCGGCCTGTCCAACGACGTGGGCGGCTCCCTGCTGGCGCCCAACACGCCCGGCCAGCTGCGCGCCATGCGCGCCGCCTACCGCGAAGCCGGGCTGGCCCCGTCGCAGGTGGATTCCTGCAGGTGCCACGCCACCGGCACGCCGCTGGCCACCACCTTCGAGGTCGCGAGCCTCAAGGCGTTGTGGGGCGAACGCGGCTGGACGCCCGGGCAATGCGGCCTGGGCTCGGTCAAATCCAACGTCGGCCACATGCTCACGGCCGCGGGCGCCGCCGGCCTCATGAAGGTCCTGCTCGCGCTCGAGAAGAAGCAGCTGCCGCCCACCGCCAACTTCAAGACGGCCAACCCCGCCGCGGGGCTCGACGGCTCGCCGTTCCGCGTGGTGGAGGAGCTCGAGACCTGGGAGCGCCGCGATGAGCGCACGCCGCGCCGCGCGGCCCTGTCGGGCTTCGGCTTCGGCGGAATCAACGCGCATCTGATCGTCGAAGAAGCGCCCGAAAAGCCCGCGCGAGGCGCTTCTTCGCTCCGCCGTGCTCCGGTGAACTCCGTCCCCATCGCCATCGTCGGCATGGACGCCCGCTTCGGCGCGTTGACCGGCCTTCGTTCGTATCAAGAAGCCGTCCTCGGCGGCGTTCCCCAGGAGCCGTCCTACGCCGAAGACCGCTGGTACGGCGCGGACGCGTCGTCCGGCTTCAAAGGCCGCTTCCTGAAAGACGTCGGCGCCGACGCCTCCGCCTTCCGCATCCCGCCCAAGGAGCTCGAGGAGATGCTCCCGCAGCAGCACCTCGCGCTGCAGACCGCGGCGTCCGCGCTGCCGACGCGCGGCTGTCCGAGGACGGCCGCGACCGCGTGGGCGTGTTCCTGGGCGTGGCCTTCGACCTGGCCATCACGCAATACGACCTGCGCTGGACTTCGCCGCCCGCCGCGCGCGACGCGGCCGGGCCCGCGCTCACCGCCAACCGCGTCATGGGCGGCCTGGCGTCGGTCGCCGCCTCGCGCGTGGCGCGCGAGTTCCGCCTCGGCGGACCCAGCTTCACGGTGTCGGCCGAGGAGAACTCGGGCTTGAAGGCCGTCGAGGCCGCGGTGCGCGCGCTGCAGCACTTCGACGTCGATGCCGCGCTCGCCGCCGCCGCCGACGCCTGCGGCGACGTCCGCGCGCTGGCCGCCGCGCACGCGGCCAAGCCGTGGACGCCTTCGGCCGTCGCGCGCCCCTTCGACGCCTCGGCCGACGGGGCCTCGCCGGGCGAAGGCGCGGCCTGCGTCGTGCTCAAGCGCCTCGATGACGCGCTCAAGGCCGGGGACCGCGTCTATGCGGTCATCAAAGGCGTGGGCGCGGCCGGCGGGGGGCTTCACGCGCCGGACGCCGAAGCCGTGGCCGAAGCGCTGCGGCGCGCCTATACCGAGGCCGCCGTGGACCCGAGCACCGTGGGCCTCATGGAATGCCACGGCTCGGGCGATCCGAGGGAGGATAAATCCGAGGCCTCGGCCTTGGTCGAGGTCTTCGGACAAGCCGAGGCCGAGCTTCCGTTGTCGTTGTCGTCGTCTAAGACCGTCATCGGCCACGCCGGAGCCGCCGCCGGCCTCGCCGGCCTCGTGAAGGCGGCCCTTTCCGTTTATCAAGAGATCCTCCCGCCCGGCCCCGAGCTTTCGACGCCCGTCGCGCCGTTCCAGAAGGCGCCCAACCGCTTCCACGCGCCGCGCCGCCCGCAATACTGGCTGCGCAACCGCGCCGAAGGCCCGCGCCGCGCGGGCGTGACCAGCCTGGGCGTCGATGGCGGCGCCGTGCACGCCGTGCTCGAGCAGCTCGAGCTCGACTCCGCCGACCCGCGCGTCGCCGACGAACGGCGCCAGCCGCTCGGCGCGCGCCGCGAGGCCTTGTTCGCCGTCGAAGCCGACGACGCCGCCGCGCTGGGCGCGGGCCTGGGCGAGCTCGCGGCCTGGGCGTCCGCGCAGGACCCGGCCGACGGCATCGAGGCCGTCGCGCGGCGCTGGTGGATGAAGACGGGCCGGCGCCCCGGCGCGGCGCTCGCCTGCGCGTTGGTGGCGCGCGACTGGAAGGAACTGCTCGCGTTGGCCCGCCAGGCGCAGGAATCGCTGCGCTCCAACCCGGAGCGCCCGGTCGCCGGCGACCGCATCCACCTCACCACGCGCCCGGCGCTCGGCGGCGAGGTGGCCTTCGTGTTCCCCGGCTCGGGCAACCACTACGTGGGCATGACCACGGCCTTCGGCGTCCAGTGGCCCGAGGTGCTGCGCCGCCATGATCAAGAAAACGGCCGCCTGCGCGACCAGCTCGTGCCCGGCCGCGTCGCGCCGTGGAGCCTGACCTGGCCCGAAGGCTGGGAGGCCCGCGCGGAGCGCGACCTCAACAACGATTATCACGCGCTCATTTTCGCGTCGGTGGCCCACGGCGCGGCCACGAGCGACCTGCTGCGCGGGTTCGGGGTGGAGCCCACCGCGCTCATCGGCTACTCCCTTGGTGAAACGGCCTCCCTTTTCGCTACGCGCGCCTGGATAGCGCGCGACGAGATGCTGCGGCGCATGAAGGGCTCGAGCCTGTTCGTCTCCGACCTGGCCGGGCCTTGCGAGGCGGCGCGCCAGTTCTGGCGCCTGCCCGCCGACGAGAAGATGGACTGGGTGCTCGGCGTCATCGACCGCCCGGCCGACGCCGTGCACAAGGCCGCCAAAGGCGCGGAGCGCGCCGCTCTGCTCATCGTCAACACGCCCTTCGAATGCGTGGTCGGCGGCTACCGCCAGGCGGTCGAGAAACTCGTCGAAGGCCTGGGCTGCATGTACCTGCCGCTGCAAGGCGTGAGCACGGTGCATTTCCCCGGCGCCAAATTGGTCGAGAAGCAATACCGCGACCTGCACCTGTTCCCCACGAACCCGCCCGCGGGCCTGCGTTATTACTCCGGCGCCTTCGGCGCGTCCTACATCCCGACCAAGGACACCGCCGCCGACTCCATCACCAACCAGGCCATCCGCTCCGTGGATTTCTCGGCCCTCGTCAAACGCGCGTATGAAGACGGCGTGCGCACCTTCATCGAGCTCGGCCCGCAGGGCTCGTGCACGCGCATGATCGGCAAAATCCTCGGCCCGCTGCCGCACGCCGCGCGCGCCATCGACGCCCGCGGCCAAGACGAGGTCTCCACCACGCTCAAACTGCTCGCCTTCCTGCTGGCCGAACGCGTGCCCGTGGACCTCAAGCCCCTCTACGGCCTGCCCACGCGCTGCGTCGGCCACCAGCCGCCGCCCGCGCCGCCCGCCAAACCCGTGAACGTGCCGTTGGGCGGGCGCTTCCGGCGCGTTCCCGCGGCCGCGGCGCCCGTCGCGCCTGCTCCTGCGCCCGCGCCCGCCGCCCGTCCCGCTCCCGCACCCGCGCCCGCCGCGGTGAAGCTGGCGCCCGTGCGGTTTCCGCTGCCTCCGTCGGGCCCGCCCGCGTCTTTGCCCGCCGGCTCCGCCGCCGAACTCACGGCCAAGGCGCATGAGGCGTTTCTGCGGCTTTCGCAGAACTTCGCCGCTTTCCAGTCGCGCAACATCTCCCAGCAGATGTCCTTGGTGACCGGCGAAGCCGTTTTGCCCGCCGCGCCCCTGGCCCCCGCGCCCGTCGCGACGCCGGTTTTTATGGACCGCGCCGCCTGCCTCGAGTTCGCCTCGGGTAAAATCGGCAAGGTGCTGGGCGAGGCCTTCGCGCACGTGGACGCGTATCCCACGCGCGTGCGCCTGCCCGAAGAGCCGCTGATGTTGTGCGACCGCGTCGTGTCGGTGACGGGCGCGCCGAACTCGCTTAAAGCGGGCTCGTGTATCACCGAACACGACGTCAAACCCGGCGCCTGGTACCTCGACGCCGACCGCATCGCCACCTCCGTCGCGGTGGAAGCCGGCCAGGCCGACCTGTTCCTATCGGGCTACCTCGGCATTGATACCCAGACCAAGGGCCTGGCGGTCTATCGCCTGCTCGACGCGCAGGTCACCTTCTCCGACCACCTGCCGCGCCCGGGCTCGGTCATCCGTTACGACATCGCCATCGACGGCTTCGGCCAACACGACGACATCTGGCTTTTCTTCTTCCGCTTCGACGCCACGGTCGATGGCCGGCCGCTGATGACCATGCGCAAGGGCTGCGCCGGCTTCTTCACCCAGGCCGAATTGGCGAAGGGCAAAGGCATCGTGCTGACCGAGGAGGAGAAGTCCTCCGTGCCCGGCAAACGCCCGGCCGACTGGAAGCCGTTGGCGCCGTTCACCGAAACCGTCGCCCTCGACGAAGCTCAGATGGCGTCGTTTGTCGCCGGCGACCTCGCCGCCGCCTTCGGCCCCGCCTTCGCCCACGTGCGCAACCCGGAAACCCTTCCGTCCGGCAAGCTTAAGCTCGTGGACCGCATCCTCGAATTGACGCCTAATGGCGGGCGCTTCGGCCTGGGCCTGGCCGTCGGCGAGATGGACATCCATCCCGACGACTGGCACCTGGTCTGCCACTTCAAAGACGACAACGTGATGCCCGGCACCCTCATGTACGAGTGCTGCCTGCACACCTTGCGCGTGCACCTGATGCGTATGGGCTGGGTGGGGGAGAAAGGCCGGGTCTGGCACGAGCCCGTCACCGGCCGCATGTCCCAGCTCAAATGCCGCGGCCAGGTGTTAGCGAGCACCAAGAAGGCCCGCTACGAGCTCCACATCAAAGAGCTCGGTTATGAGGCGGACGGCACCCCCTTCTGTATCGCCGACGCCTTTATGTACGCGGACGCCAAGCGCATCGTGCACATCACCGACATGACCGTGCGTATGTCCGGCACCAACCGCGCCTCCATCGAGAAGCTGTGGTCTTCCGTACCTAGTCAAAAATCCGTTCTCTACGGCCCCGATAAGATTCTCGCCTACTCGAATGGCAAACCGTCCGAAGCCTTCGGCGACAAATATCTGCCGTTCGACAACGACCGCATCATCGCACGCCTTCCCGGCCCGCCGTACCAGTTCCTCGATAGAATCGTTGACGTCCAAGGCCCTAAGTGGGAGCTCAAACCCGGCGCCGCCTGCACCGCCGAATACGACATCCCGAAAGACGCCTGGTACTTCGCCGAAAACGGCCAGCCCACCATGCCGTTCGCCGTTTTATTAGAAGTCGCGCTCCAGCCCTGCGGCTGGCTGGCCGCCTACTGCGGCTCGGCGCTGACGAGCCCCATAGACCTGTCCTTCCGCAACCTTGGCGGCATAGCCACTCAGAGCATCGAGGTCACGCCCGAGACGGGCACGCTCGTGACGACCGTGAAGCTCACCAAGGTCTCGCAGTCGGGCGGCATGATCATCCAGGGCTACGACATGTCCATGACCGACGCGCGCGGCCGCGTCGTTTATAAAGGCACCACCGAGTTCGGCTTCTTCACCAAGGCCGCCTTGGCCGACCAGCTCGGCCTGCGCGGCCCGAAGTTGTTCGTGCCGCCGGCGGAAGCCGCGCCCCGCCCGCTGCCGTTGACGGGCGGCCTGCCCGCCCTTCCCGGTCCCAAGCTGCTCCTGCTCGACTCCGTCGAGCAATACGACGGCGCCGGCCCCAAAAAACTCGGCGCGCTCATCGGCCGCCGCGCCGTGAACCCGAACGAGTGGTTCTTCTCGGCCCATTTCTACCAGGACCCCGTGTGCCCCGGCTCCTTGGGCCTGGAATCCTTCATTGAGCTGATGAAATGCCACGCCCGCGACCGCTGGCCCGGCGCCGGCCGCTTCGAGAACATGGTGCTCGGCAGGCCCCACCGCTGGCTGTACCGCGGCCAATACACGCCCACGAACAAAAACGTCGAGGTCCAATGCTGGATCACGAGCGTGGACGAGGCGACGAAGACGCTGACCGCCGACGGCTATCTCCTGCGCGACGGTCTTTGCGTTTACGAAATGCGCGACTTCACGTTGCGGATGCGTGATGCGATATAACAACGTCCGCCTCTCCGGACTAGCCTACGAGCTCGCGCCCAACGTCGTCACCTCCTCCGAGCTGGAGGGGCGCGTGCAGGCGACCTACGACAAACTCGGCTTTCCCATCGGCCAGCTCGAGGCGTTGACCGGCATCCGCGAGCGGCGCTGGTGGGACGCGGGGTTCAAGCTCTCCGACGGCGCGGCGAAGGCCGGGGCCAAGGCGCTGCAGAAGGCGGGCGTGCCTGCCTCCGCGCTGGGCGCGCTCGTGTACGCGGGCGTGTGCCGCGAATCAGCCGAGCCGGCGACGGCGTGCGCCGTGGCCTCCACGCTCGGCGTGGGCCGCGACTGCGCGGTTTATGACATCTCCAACGCCTGCCTGGGCGTGCTCTCCGGCATCGTCGATGTGGCCAACCGCATCGAGCTGGGCCATATCAAGGCCGGCCTCGTGGTGTCCTGCGAATCCGCGCGCGAGATCAACGACGCCATGGTGGCCTCGATGCTCGCCAAGCCCACGATGGAGCACTTCAAGCTGTCCATCGCCACGCTCACGGGCGGCTCGGGCGCGGTGGCCGTGCTACTGACCGACGGCTCCTTCGGCGCCAAAGGCCCGCGCCTGGTGGGCGGCGCCGCGCAGGCCGCCCCGGAGTTTTGGGACCTGTGCCGCTGGGAGCGCGACTTCATGCGCACCGACGCCTCGCTCGTGCTCAAGAACGGCGTCGAGCTCGCGCGCGGCACGTGGGGAAGTTCCTCTCGAATCTCGGCTGGAACCCCGCCTCGGTGGATAAAACCATCTGCCACCAGGTCGGCGGGCCGCACCGTGCGGCCGTGCTCCAGGCCTTCGGCGTGCCCGTAGAAAAGGATTTCGCGACGTACGAGTATCTTGGAAATATCGGCACGGTCAGCCTGCCGCTGACGGCCGCCATCGCGGCCGAACGCGGACACCTCGTGGCCGGCGACAAGGTCGGCTTTCTGGGCATCGGCTCGGGGCTCAACTGTCTCATGCTGGGGTGGGAGTGGTGAGCGGGTCCTGGAAGCCGCATTATCCCTTCACGGGCCGCCGCCTGGACCTCGGCGGCTACGCCATGCATTACCTGGATGAGGGTAAGGGCGAAACCGTCCTGTTCGTGCACGGAAATCCGACGTGGTCGTTTTATTTCCGCGAGGCGGTCAAGAATCTCCGTTCGTCCTACCGCTGCCTGGCCCCCGACCACATCGGCATGGGTTTGTCCGACCGCCCCGACGATTCCAAATACCGCTACACGCTCGAGTCGCGCATCGCCGACCTCGAGAAACTCGTGGAGCGCGTCGCGCCGACCGGCCCCGTCTCGCTCGTGCTGCACGACTGGGGCGGGATGATCGGCATGGGGTGGGCCGTGCGCCACCCGCAGCGCGTGGCGCGCATCGCGGCGTTCAACACGAGCTGCTTCCGGCTGCCTCCCGGAAAGTCGTTCCCGCCGGGCCTTTCGTTTCTCCGCGGCCCGTTGGGCGCGCTCGCCATCCGCGGCCTGGGCCTGGGCCGGCGCGCCGTGCTCGACACGTGCACGGTTAAACGCCGCCTGACGCCCGACGTCGCCGCCGGCTACCTCGAGCCGCTCGACGGTTGGGACGAGGCCCGCGCCGCGCACCGCTTCGTGCAGGACATCCCGCTGTCGCCGCGCGACCGGGCCTGGGCCGTGGTCGCCGACATCGAGGCGCGCCTGGGCGCGCTTAAGGACGTGCCCGTGTTCCTGCCCTGGGGCATGAAGGACTGGGTGTTCGACGAGGCCTTCCTCAACGGCTGGCTCGAGCGTTTCCCCAAGGCCGTCGCGCGCCGCTTCCCGGACCGCGGCCATCTTCTCCTCGAAGACGCGCCCGACGAGCTCGTGCCCCTGCTGCGCGACTTCCTGGCGGGCAAGCCGGTCGCCGCATGACGACCGCCGTCGCCTTCCGCGGCGTCGCGGAGACCTTTCTCGAGACCGCCAAACGGCTGGGGAAGGTCCCGGCCGTGGTGCGCGGCCGCGAGGAGACGTCTTTCGCCCAGCTCGCCGACGACGTCGAACGCCTGGCGGGAGGGCTGCTGCGCGCGGGCCTCAAGCCCGGCGACCGCGCGGCCCTGCTCATGCCGCCGTCGCGCGACCTGTACGCGTTGGTGTTCGCGATGTATCGCGCCGGCGTGGTGCCGGTGCTGGTGGATCCTGGCCTGGGCATCCCCGCCGTGGGCCGCTGCCTCGCGGAAACGGAGCCGAAGGCGTTCATTGGGACGCCGAAGGCACATCTCGGGCGCTGGCTCGGCAAATGGGCGCCGACGGCGGAAATATCCATCGTGGCAGACGGACGCATTCCCTTCATGTGGAACACCCGTGAACTCCGACGCATGGGCACGGCATCGTCGGGTTGCGACGCGCAACCCGACGGATTAGCGGCCATCCTCTTCACGTCCGGCAGCACCGGCCCGGCCAAAGGCGTGATGTACACCCACGGCATGTTCGCCGCGCAGGTCGAGGCGCTGCGCGCCCTCTTCGATATTAAGGAGGGGGAGATTTCCATCCCGACCTTCCCGTTGTTCGGGCTTTTCGACGCCGCGCTCGGCGTCACCAGCGTCATCCCGCGCATGGATTTCACCAAGCCCGCCACCGCCGACCCCGCCGAGCTCGTGCGCCTGGCCCAAGGCCGCGGCGCGCACCAGCTGTTCGGCTCGCCGGCCCTCCTCGACCGCCTCGGCCGCTTCGGCGAGCGTTACGGCATCGCGTTGCCGACCTTGCGGCGCGTCATGTCGGCGGGCGCGCCGGTGCCCGCCAAGGTCATCTCGCGCGTGCAGAAGATGCTCGAGCCCGGCGTCGAGGTGTTCACGCCCTACGGCGCCACCGAGGCCCTGCCCGTGGCCCTCATCGGCTCCGAGGCCCTGCTCCACGGCGCCGACGCGGCGTGCGCCGACGGCAAAGGCACCTGCGTCGGCCGGCCCGTGCCGGGCGTCGATGTCGCGGTGATGCCCGTCAGCGACGCGCCCGTGCCCGCCTGGGACGAGGCCCTGCGCCTGCCCGCGGGCTCCGTGGGCGAGGTGACGGTCAAAGGCGCGATGGTTTCCGCGGGCTACTGGCGCCGCCCCGAAGCCGACGCGGCGGCCAAGATGGCCGACGGCGGCGGCGTGCGCCACCGCATGGGCGACCTGGGGCGCTTCGACGCGGACGGCCGCCTCTGGTTTTTGGGGCGCAAATCCCAACGCGTGCGCGCCTCGCACGGCGACATGCCCACCGAGGCCGTCGAAGGCGTGTTCAACGCTTTGCCCGCGGTGCGGCGCAGCGCGCTCGTGGGCGTGGGCCCGGCCGGCTCCCAGACCCCGGTGCTCTGCGTGGAGCGAGAGCCCGGCCAGCCCATCACGAACGACGCCCTGCGGCGCCAGCTCTTGGAGCTCGCGCAGAAGCGCGAGGCCACGCGCGCGGTACGCGTCGTGTTGTTCCACCCCGGGTTTCCCGTGGACGCGCGCCACAACGCGAAAATCTACCGCGAGCAGCTCGCCGTTTGGGCGGCGGGGGAGCTGAAGCGATGAGAGCTCTCGTGACGGGCGGCGGCGGCTTTTTGGGCAGCGCGTTGGCGCGCAAGCTGCGCGAGCGCGGCGACGACGTCAGCGTGTTCGGGCGCGGCTCCTACCCGGACCTCGAAGCCGTCGGCATCGGAGCCTTCCGCGGGGACGTCGTGGACGCCCAGGCCGTCAAGGACGCGGTGGAAGGCGTGGACGTCGTGTTCCACGTCGCGGCCAAGGTCGGGCTGTGGGGCGACCCGCGCGAGTTCGAGCTCATCAACATCGAGGGCACCAAAAACGTCATCGCGGCGTGTATGGCGCACGGCGTGGACAAACTCGTCTTCACCTCCTCCCCGAGCGTGGTGTTCCACGGGGGGGACGTCGAAGGCGTCGATGAAAGCGCGCCGTACCCCGCGTCGTTCGACTCGGACTACTCGCGCACCAAGGCCAAGGCCGAGGAGATCGTGCTCGCCGCCAACCACGACCGCCTCGCCACCGTGGCCCTGCGCCCGCACCTGGTCTGGGGCCCCGGGGACCGGCACCTGCTGCCGCGCATCGTGGGCCGCGCGCAGGCGGGGCGGCTGTTCCGCATCGGCGAGGACGACAAACTCATCGACACGGTGTTCATCGACGACGCGGTGGAGGCGCACGTGCTGGCCGCCGTCCAGCTGTCGCCCCTGTCCGACATCGCGGGCAAGGCGTATTTCCTGTCCGCGGGCGACCCGCGCCCGGTGTGGGAGATCGTCAACCGCCTGCTCGCCGCCGCGGGTCAGGGGCCGGTGAAGCGGTCCGTGCCCAAAGGCCTGGCGTTCGCCGCGGCCGACGCGTGCGAGAAGCTGTGGCGCCTCATGGGGCGGCGCAGCGAGCCGCCGCTGACGCGGTTCCTCGTCAGCCAGCTCACCACGGCGCATTGGTTCGACATCGCGGCGGCCCGCCGCGACCTGGGTTGGAAGCCCCGGGTGCGTTTGGAAGACGGAATGGACCGTCTGGCGCATTGGATCCTGGCCGCCAAGCCCTGGGGTTAACTCATTAAAGCCTGGCACCGCTAGGCGCTCCCTCGGGAATCCCCCTATGGGGACGTGAATTATCCTCATCATTGAAGCCTGGCACCGGAGGGTCCTTTAGACGGCGTTTTCATAGGTCTAAAGGCCTACTTCGAAAGCGGTTTGATTACCTACACTGCGGGCATGAAACGACTCAGCCTCGTGTTGGTCATCGCGGCGCCCCTGCTCCTCTCGGGGTGTGATTTCATCAAGAAAATCTTCGGCGGGGCCGATGACGCCGTCGCGCGCGCGCAGGGCCGGCAGTCCGCCTGGCCCCGCGACGCCCGCGCCGACATCCGCCGCCAAGGCGACATCTACAGCGGCCGCCAGCTCAACGAGGCGGCCGACCAGGCCGCCCAGCTCGCGGGCAGCGAGACCGACCCCGGCCGCGTGACCTTCGACGGCGGCGTCCTGCGCGGTCCGGACGGCGCGCCCATCGGCGGCCCCCGCAGCGACGGCAGCACCTACGTCGGCGACTTCCCGGTCGGCTCCCGCCCGCCGGTGCGTTTCACCCCGGGCCAGGAGCGCCGCAACGACCTCGCGACGCCGGCCCCTCCCGCGCCGGGCCTGCGTCTGCCCGAAGGCCCGGCCGTCGGCACCGCCGCGGGCGCCGGACCCACCCTCGCGCAATACGACGTGTTCCAGCGCATGCCCGGGCTGTTCCACCGCGCCTACGACGTGATCAGCCGCGCGGGCTGGGGCGCTCAGGCCCCGCGCAGCGACTCGGGCGACCAGACGCCCAACCGCGTGACCGTGCACCACACCGACGGCCGCCGCACCACCGAGCTGGCGGACAGCATCGCCGCGGTGCGCGCCATCCAGCACGACCACCGCAACGTTTCCGACCGTCGCAAAGGCGGGCGCTGGGCCGACATCGGCTACCACTTCCTCATCGACGGCGCCGGCCGCGTCTTCGAAGGCCGCCACGCCGAAACCATCGGCGCGCACGCGGGCGCGGGCAACAACCGCAACAACGTGGGCATCTCGCTGATGGGCAACTTCGACCGCATGCAGCTCGAGGACGCCCAGCGCGAGTCGCTGGTGCGCCTGGTGACCTTCCTCTCCATCCGTTACCGCCGCGACCCGTCGGCCGTCGGCTTCATCGAGCCGCACGAGCATTACACCGGCACCGACTGCCCCGGCCGAAACGTGATGGCCTTCCTGACCAGCGGCGAGCTTCTGCGGCGCGCCAGCGCCGAAGTCGCGCGCGTGAGCCAGGACGCGCGCTTCCAGCCCCTGACCATCATTCCCGCCGTCTGATGCGCCGCGCCCTGCTCGCCGTCATCCTGAGCGCGGCGGCGTGCCGCCAGGCGCCGCCGCCCGTGGAGACCGTCGTCTTCCACTACGAAAAAAGCGTCGAAGGCGTCGTGCGCGAATCCACCTTCAAGGAGCTGCCGCTGCGCGGCGTGCTCGGCGAGGGGCGGCTGCTGGCCGGCCTCGAGGAAGCCCTGCGGACCATGAAGCCCGGCGAGGAGAAGGTCGTCGCGCTCGCGCCCGAGAAGGCGCATGGGGAGCGCGACCCCAAAAACGTGAGCGTGATGCCCGTCGCGGATTTCGGCGACATGGCGCCGCAGCTCGTGCCAGGCGCGCGCATCCTGGGGATGCGCGACGGACAGAGCCCAGAAAGCCGTCGTCGAGAAGGTCGAGAACGGCAAGGTGACCTTGGATTTCAACCCGCCCGACGCCGGCAAAACCGTGACCTTCCGCCTCCGGCTGGTCTCGCGAGAGCTCGGGCCGCCCCAGGACCGCTGACGCCCCGGTTTGGTAGCATGGGGAGGTGATCGTCCTCTTCACCGACGGCGCCTGCTCGGGCAACCCCGGTCCCGGCGGCTGGGCTTGCGTGCTGGCCCTGCCCGACGGCGGCGCGCGCGAGCTGGCGGGCGCCGAAGTCGAGCTGGTGGCCCTCGAACAGCCGCAGAGCGCAGCGGCTCAAGGCCTGCTCGCGGTCCAACACCTGCCGGCGTCGCGGTCGTGCAGACCGATTCGACCTACGTGTTGGGCGGGATGACCAAGCTGGATGTCCGGCTGGAAGCGGCGCGGCTGGCTGACGGCCGCGGGCGAGCCGGTCAAAAACGAGGACCTGTGGCGCGCGCTCGACGAGGCGCGGACCGCGCGCGGGCGCGGCGGCGTGTCCTGGCGCTGGGTGCGCGGCCACGACGGCCATGACGCCAACGAACGCTGCGACGTGTTGGCCGTCGCGATGAGCAAGGGCCGCCCCGTGGAGCTCTACGACGGCCCGCTGCTCGGCTACCCCTTCGGCTCGCTGGCGCCCAGCCCCGACGAGCCGTTGCCCGAGCCCCGCTCCGGCAAAGGCAAAGCCGCGGAAGCCTCCGGCCCCGCGACCTACCTCAGCTACGTGGATGGCCGCCTCGAGCGCCACGGCGCCTGGAAGGACTGCGAGGCGCGCGTGAAAGGCCGCGGCGGCGCCAAGTTCAAGAAGGTCCGCTCTCCCGAGGAGGAGCGCGCGACCCTCTCCTCCTGGGGGGTCTCATGATCGTCATGAAGTTCGGCGGCTCCAGCGTCGGCGCCCCCGACCGCATCGCGCGCGTGGTCGCCATCATCAAGGGCCGCTTGCCGCGCCGCCCCGTCGTCGTGGTCTCCGCCTTCCGCGGCGTCGCCGACGACCTGCTCGAGCTGGGCCGCGAGGCCTTGAAAGGCGACGTCTCGCGCCTGGCCGCCGTCGAGAAGCGCCACCGCGACGCCGCCAGGGAGCTGGGCGTGGACGCCGCCCCCATCGAGCCGCTGATCAAGGAGCTCGCCGAGCTGGCCGACGGCGTGTCTTTGCTCAAGGAGCTCACCCCGCGCACGCTCGACCGCCTCGCCGGCTACGGCGAGCGCCTGTCCGTGCGCCTGGTCGCCGCGGCGTTGACCAAGGCGGGCCTGCCCGCGCGCGCCGTGGACGCGCCCGACGCCGGCCTGCTCACCGACGACAAGTTCGGCGGCGCGACGCCCCTGCCCGAGGCCGACGCGCTGCTCAAGAAGTCGCTGGGCGGCGACGGCCCCCTGCCCATCGTCACCGGCTTCATCGGGCGCACGAAGGAGGGGGAGGTCACCACCCTCGGCCGCAACGGCTCCGACTACACCGCCACCATCCTGGGCGCCGCGCTCGGCGCCGAAGAGGTCGAAATCTGGTCGGACGTGGACGGCATCATGACGGCCGACCCGCGCATCGTGCCCTCGGCCAAGCCGCTGGAGACCTTGAGCTTCGCCGAGGCCTGCGAGCTGGCCTACTACGGAGGCAAGGTCCTGCACCCGCACACCTTGGTCCCGGCCATGCGCAAAGGCATCCCCGTGCGCGCCCTCAACACCTTCAAACCCGAGCACCCCGGCACGCGTATCGTCGCCAAGCCCGCGCCCGCGCACGGCTCCGTGCTCAAGTCCATCGCCTTCAAGCGCCGCCAGCTCATCCTCAGCGCCGAAAGCCCGCGCATGTTGTCGGGCCCCGGCTTCCTCGCCCGCATCTTCGGGACCCTCTCGCGCCACGACATCGACGTCGATATGGTCGCCACCTCGGAGGTCTCCGTCTCGGCCACCACCGGCGACGAAAAAGGCGTGGCCAAGGCCGTCGAGGAGCTCTCGCCCGAGTTCGAGACGACCGTCGAGCGCGGCATGTCGGTGGTGTGCGCCGTCGGCGACGCCATCTCCTCGACCCAAGGCGTGGCCGGGGAGATCTTCTCGGCCATGCGCGACGCCCAGGTCAACGTCCGGATGATCTCCCAGGGCGCGTCGAAGAACAACGTGGCCTTCGTGGTCGCCGACGCCGACGTCGAGAAGGCCGTTCGCGCCCTCCACGAGCGTTACTTCGGCTGACCGGCCGCCCTTCGCTCTCCCGACGCTTTGTTAGGATAGACGCGCGGGCGTATGGCGTGATGCGGTCTTATGCGCGCCGGCGTATTTCCCTAAAAGCGGTCGAGCGGGGTATTAGGCGGCGACGAGCTGACGGGCGCGAAACCACAACCACAGCCAGAACAGATGCGAGCCGTAGGCGGCGGCCCAGACGAACCAGTCGAGGCGGCCGAGCGCGGTGAGAGCCAGCAGCAGATAGACGTAGTCGCGGCTGGCGATGCGCTCGACGGTCATCGCCAGGGGGCCGCGTTGCTCGTCGGGGACGCTCAAGACGAGTTTCCAGACGGAGTAGCCGCAGGCGATGAAGCCGCTGACCAGCAGGATGCCGGGCACGGTCCAATCGGTGCCCGGGTGCACGCGCGCGACGCCGAACGGCAGGGCGATGAAGGTGGCCAGGTGGGCGACATGGTCGGCCCAGATGTCGTAGGCCGCGCCGGACGGCGAGGACATATGTTTGAGGCGGGCGATTTCGCCGTCGCAGCCGTCGAGCAGGGCGCACACCCAGAGCAGGAAAGCGCCGAGGAAGTGGTCCGAGGACGCAGGGCCCGCCAGCTTCCAGGCGCCCCAGAGGCCCACGAGCAGGCTCGCGGTCGTCACCGCGTTGGGCGTGACCGGGAACGGCAGCATGAGCCGCGTCAGGCGCACGGACAACACGCGGTCGAAACGCGCCAGGTAGCCGTCTTTGGAGTTGCCCAATCGGGCGTATAACGCTCCGGCCGCGTCGGCCGCGGCTGCGGCGGTGTCGGCGACGAACCAGCGGCCCGCGGCCACCTCGGGCAGCCGCGCGTTGAGTGCTGCGGTGAGCACGTCGGCGGGCATGGCTTTGCCGGCGCCGGCGGTCGCCGCGCGCCGCAGGTAGGCGGCGACGGGGCGTCGGTCGTCGAGGCGGCGCGCGTCGCCGCCGCCGGCCTCGGCCAGCGCGACGGCGGCGGTCCTGAACTCGGTGAGGAAGCCGGCGTCGGGGAAACCCTCCGGGTCGAGCGCGAGCAAGGGCGCTTCCGGGTCGAGCAGGGCGGTATCGGAGAACAACCCGGCGCGCACCTCCACGCCTTCGGCGGCGAGCTGCGTCTTCCAGCGCTCGGTGAACCGCGCGTCCAACGTCAGCACGACGAGGCGGCAGGGCGCGAGCTCCTTGGCGGCGCGAAAGGCCTGTCGCACGGCCGACGGCAGGCCCGCGACGCTCAGCGCGGTCGGACGCTCGCTGATGAGGACCTGCAGCGGCTTCATCCCTTCCTCCGCGTCATCTCGAAGAGGTTCGTGGCCTGGCCGCCGAGGAAGCCCTCGAAGCGGCGGCCGTCGAGCAACGGGCGCTCGGCGAGCTCGAAGTAGGCGTAGGTCCAGGGCGCCCGCACCTCTTTGCGGCCCACGCGCATGGCGGTGGGCAGCACGACGGCCTCGGTGGAGGACTGGCGCAGGCGCGAGCCCGGCTCGCCCTCGATGGCGGGCTTCATGGGCACGCCCGCGGCCTTGAGCGCGGCGATCGTCTTCTCGATGTCGGAGAGGCTCTCGACGCCGTGGGCGTGGATGGCCGAGGTGAAGTGATTGACGCTATGGCCGTGGAGCAGGACCCAGGCGCCGAACTGCGACTCGCGCTCCAGCGCCTCGACGTCGGCTTTCGCCGGCGCGGGCCACGGGCGGCCGAGGTGCGCCGTCAGGCGCGCGGCGAGCGCCTTCGCGCGGGGAGCGGGCAACGCGTCGGCGCGCGCGAGGTCGGACAGGTCGGCGTCGGTCAGCCCCGGGCGCGCCCGGGCGGCCGCGGCGAGCGCGATGCGCCGACCGGCGGGCGAGAGCTCCCAGAGCCGCAGCTCGGAGACGAACACCTTGGGCAGGTCCGGCGAGGGCGGGGCCAGGTGGACGGAGGACAGCTTCTTGTCCGGGAAATCGTACGTGCCCGCGGCGCGCCAGCCCAGCGCCTCGAACGGGCGGGCCACCGCGGCGAGCCCGGACCAGGGCTTCTGCGCGGCGAAGGTCCTAAACGCCACGTGGTCGTTCTGGAACGTCCCGCCGTGGCGCGCGACGAGCTCCTGGTAGGTGCGGGCGTACGAGACGCGCTCGCGGTAGCGCTCCCACAAGGTCTCGAACACGCGGCGCGCGAAGGCGCGCTTTCCGGTCATGGAGCCGATTTTATCAGAAACCCGCTGGCCGCGGCGCGGTCAGGGGACCGGATGGAGCTCGAAGTCCCGCCGCAGAGCGCGGTTCGGCGGCGGCGCTCCTCGGCGCTCTCCCCTGCGCGCCGTTCGCGCAGGCGCCGGGCCAGGAGCAGCGGCGAACGCGCGTCGAAGCGGCGCATCTCGTCGGCCCAGCGCAGCAGGCCGCTGGACTGGTCGAGGAAGAAGGCGCGGGGCGCCAGGAACTCGAGCCAGGGGAAGCGGTCCTCGTGCACGCGGCCCTCGCCCGCGAGCTGGCGCGCCAGGCCGTCGGACTGGGACTGCAACGCCAGAAGGTCGGTCAGCCCGCCGATCTTCATCTGCGCCAGCTGGCCGGCCGCGCCCGGGCGCGCGAGCGCGGCGCCCATCGCCCGGAAGTCGGCCGCGCGCGTCCCGTCGGAGCCGATGAACAACACGTCGCCGGGCGCGGCGTGCCAGACCGTCACGTCGGGGAACACGCGCGCGAACGTGCGCAGCACCATGCGCACGGACTCGTCGTCCATCTCGTAGAGCTGGAACCACTGCGCCATGACGCCGCCGGGCTCGAGCTTCGCGGCCGCGGCGCGGTAGAACTCGAGCGTGAACAGGCCCGCCTCGCCGGCGACCCACGGGTTGGACGGCTGGCTGATGATGACGTCCCAGGTCCGGCCGGAGTCGGCGAGCACGGTGCGGGCGTCGCCCACGTGCAGGCGCGTGCGCGGGTCGTCGAGCGGCGCCCCGCTGGCGTGGTCGAAAAGCCGCGAGGATTCGACGATGGCCGGGACGATCTCGACGACGTCGAGGCTCTCGAGCGGATGGCGCAAGGCGGCCCCGGCCGTGACGCCCGAGCCGAGCCCGATGACGAGCGCCGTCCGGGCGTCCGGGCGCAGGGCCAGCGGCAGGTGCGCCAGCAGGCGCTGGGTGGCCATGTCCGGACCGTCGGAGGCGTCGGTTTTGCCGTTGGCCTTCATGTAGAGCAGGCCGCTGGGCTCGCGCACGACGGCGATGGTGGCGTCCCGGTCGTCGCGGTAGAAGGGCAGGGTTTTCCCGTCGAGCGCGGCGCGCACCTGCGCCCAGGTCGGCGCGGGTCCGGGCTGGTGGCGATAGGCGCCCAGCGAGAGCAGGCGCGGGTCCCACGGGGCCAGGAACACGGACGCGCCCAGGGCCGCGGCCGCGAGCGCGCCGGCGCGTCGGCGGTCGGCGCCGGTGAACACGCACAGGGCCGCGCCGGCGTTGGCGGCCGCGCCGAGCAGGAGCAGGCCGCGCAGGCCCAGCCACGGCATCAGCCATAGCGGGGCGACGGCGGCGGTCACGTTGCCGACCGTGTTGACCGCGAACACGCGGCCCGTCGCGGCGGCGCGTCCGGCGCCGGTCAGCAGGCGCGCGGCCAGCGGCAGGGCGGCGCCTAGGAAAAACGCGGGCACGGCCATCACCGCCAGGCAGAAGCCGAACTGCGCGGCCTGGTAGAGGGGGAAATAAGACGGCTCGCGCGGAATCCACGCGCCGAAGCGCAGGAACACGTAGGGCAGCACGCCCCACAAGGGCAGGCCCGCGAGCACGGCCAGCGCGGCGCCGAGCTGCAGGCCGGCGAACAGGCGCCGGGGCTGGCGCGCGGGCAGCAGCCCGCGCGCGAGCGCGAAGCCGCCGGCGGCCACGCCGGCGATGAAGGCCGAGAGCATGAGCGCGAAGGCGTGCGTCGAGGCGCCGAGCGTCAGGCCGAGCAGGCGCGTCCAGGCCGCCTCGTAGGTCAGCGCGGCGAAGCCCGACAGCAGGGCCGCGGCGTAGAGAGCCGCGCGCGGCACGGCCGCGCCCTCCGGGGCCGGGGCGGGGGCATCGGGACCCTCCACGCGCGCGGCGAAACGCGGCGCGA
This sequence comes from uncultured Elusimicrobia bacterium, assembly GCA_965283875.1. Classification (GTDB taxonomy): domain Bacteria; phylum Elusimicrobiota; class Elusimicrobia; order UBA1565; family UBA9628; genus GWA2-66-18. Next base: position 2,901,169 of record CBDIQC010000001.1, read on the forward strand.
GCAGGCCGGCCGCGGCGGACAGGCAGGCGCCGCCGAGCAGGGACAGGTCGAAGCCGAAGGTGGGCAGGAGCAGCAAGGTCGCGGCCAGCGCGCCGCAGGCCGCGCCCGCGCTGTTGACGAAGTACAGCCAGGACAGGTCCTGCTCCCAACGCGCGCCGCGGCCGCGATAACGGATGAGCGCGGGCAAGGTCCCGCCCATCAGGAACGCGGGAAAACCCACGCCGAGCGCGGCGAGCGCGAGGCGCGGCGCCCCGGCCGGCACGCGGGAGAGCAGCGGCAGGGCGAACACGCTCAGCGCCGCGCAGGCGGCGATGCCGAGCTCGAGGCGGGCGAACAGGCCCAAGGGGTCGCGGCTGCGCTCGGCGGCCGCGCCGAGGCGGGCGTTGCCCAGCGCCAGCCCGGTGAGGAAGGACCCGAGCACCGCGGCCTGCGCGAGGGCGGTGCTGCCGAGCGCGATGGCGAGGCCGCGGGCCCACAACACCTCGTAAACGAGGCCGGCGGCGCCGGACGCGAACAGCAGGAGGTCCAGCACCCCGGGATAGTACAATCTTAAGATGAGCGCGCGGGCGCCGGTCGTCGCCTACTTCGTCTCGGGCCACGGCTACGGCCACGCCACGCGCGCGGCGCTCGTGCTCGAACGCCTCGCCGCGGCGCTGCCGGTGCGGGCGCACGTGCGGACCTCCGCGGCGGCCCGCCTGTTCGCGGGGACGGGCGCGACGTTGTCAACGGGCGTGGAGGAGCCGCCGCTGCTGCAGCGCGGCGGCCTGGACGTGGACTGGGAGGGCTCCTTGCGCGTCCAGCGCGAGGCGCTCGAGCGCCGCGACGCCGCGGTCGCGGCCGAGGCGGCGTGGCTGGCCGCGCTGCGCCCCGACCTCGTGCTCAGCGACGCGCCGTCGTTGGCCTGCGAGGCCGCGGCCAAGGCCGGCGTGCCGTGCCGGCTCATCTCCAACTTCACCTGGGACTGGTGCACGGCGAACGCGCCACGACCACCGGACCTATGTTCGCCCACCCCGGAAATGTCGTGGCCTACAGCGCCGCCGCGGGCGGCTATGTCCCGCTCTATGCGATCGCGCGGGCGAGTCAGCAGCACGCAGGGCTCTTAGACGTGAACCAGCAGGCGCTCGCGCGGGCGCAGGCGCATGGTGGCGCTCGGCGCTTGCGGCCGGCAAGCCGCTGGCGCTGGTGAGCTTCGGCGGCGCGGGCGGCGCTGCCGCGCCTGGGCGCGCCCGCGCTCGCGGAGTTCCATTTCGCGGGCTTCGGCCCCAAACCCGCGGGGCTCGCCGCGAGCTGGCTCGCGCTCGACGAGCACCCCGCGCGCCCGCACGCGGAAGCGGTCGCGGCCTGCGACGTGCTGCTGGGAAAACCCGGCTACGGCACCTTCGCCGAGGCCGCGGCGCACGGCGCGGCCGTCGCGATGTGGACCGGCCGGACTACGCGGAGGCCGGCGCGCTCACGGCCTGGCTCAAGACCGTCGCCGCCTGCCGCGAGCTGCCGCGAGACGATTTCGAGGCCGGGCGCTGGGCCGACGCGTTGCGCGCCGTCTTGCGCCTTCCGGCGCGCCCGCCGGTCCCGGCCGACGGGGCGGAGCGTCTCGCGCTGCGCCTGCGCTCCTTGCTCGCCTAGGCGAAGAGGTCGCCCTGCGGCTGCGCCTCATCGTGGCGGCAGGCGAGCTGCTCGGCGGGGTAGGGGCGCAGCAGCTCGGCCAGCCGCGCCGGCGGCGTCTTGGCGTCGAGCCACGCCGCCTCGTCGCCGGGCGCGAGCACGGCGGGCATGCGGTCGTGGATGGCGCGCACGAGCGGGTTGGGCTCGACGGTGACCACCGCGAAGCAGCCCGGCTCCCACAGCCCCGCGAAGGCGAACAACGCGCCGTCGGCGCGCGAGAGGCGGCGCGGGGACTTGTCGGCGCCGCGGCGCGGCGTCTCGAGCCAGGCCTCGGCCGGGACCAGGCAGCGCCGCAGGCGGTAGGCGTCGCGGAAATACGGCTTGTCGGCGAGCGTCTCCGCGCGCGCGTTGAGCATCGGTTTGCCGTCCTCGCCGGCCCAGGCGGGCTTGAGGCCGAAGCGCAGCAAGGTGAAGCGCCGCTCGGGCGCGAGGATGAGCACGGGCGCCGCTTCGCCCGCCGTTAAGCGCGCGCCGGGCCGCCAGCCGGGGGGAGGAGCGGCCGCGAAACGCGTCGCGAGTCCGACGCCGGCGGCCTCCAGGCGGTAGCTGGTGCACATGCCCCTATTATAGAATGGGGCGATGTCCGCCCGACCCGACCTCTCGCGCCGCGCCAGCGGCGTGCTGCTGCACCCGACCTCCTTGCCCGGCCCGCGCGGCGGCGCGCTCGGCCCGCGCGCCCATGAGTTCGCGGATTTCCTGGCCGACTGCGGCCAGTCCTGGTGGCAGATGCTGCCGGTGTGCCCGCCCGACGAGACGGGCTCGCCCTACGCCTCGCCGTCGGGCTTCGCGGGCGACCCCGCGCTGGCGGGCTCGCCGAAGGCGCTGCGCGAGGAGCACGCGCGCCTGCGCAACGGCGCCCCCAAGACGGAGCGCGACGCCTTCGCGGCGTTCCGCGAGCGCGAGAAGGCCTGGCTCGACGACCACTGCCTGTTCTTCGCGCTGAAGGCCGCGCACAAGGGCCGCGCCTGGACGACGTGGGACGCGGACCTGCGGCGCCGCGAGCCGGAATCGCTGGCCAAGGTCCGGCACGATCTGCGCGATGAAGTCGAACGGCATGCTTTCGCGCAATGGGCGTTCGAACGGCAGTGGAACGGATTACGACGCCACGCCGCGTTGCGCGGCGTGGGACTCATCGGCGACCTGCCCATCTACCCGCGCCACGACAGCGCCGACGTGTGGTCCCATCAGGAGCTGTTCCAGCTCGACGCCGACGGCCGGCCGCTCGCGGTCGCGGGCGTGCCGCCGGACTACTTCTCGGCCGACGGCCAGCTGTGGGGCAACCCGTTGTACCGCTGGGAGCGCCACCGCGACACGGGCTTCGATTGGTGGCTCTCGCGCCTGCGCGCGGTGGCCGCGCGTTTCGACGCGGTGCGGCTGGACCATTTCATCGGCTTCCGCCGTTATTGGGAGGTCCCCGCGGACGCGCAGAACGCGCGCGGCGGCCGCTGGGTGGACGCGCCGGGCGAGGCCCTCTTCGAGACGGTCGGGCGCGCGTTGCCCGGCCTGGGCATCCTCGCCGAGGACCTGGGCTCGGTGACGCCCGAGGTCGCGGCGCTGCGCGACCGCTTCGCCTTCCCGGGCATGCGCCTGGGCCAGTTCTCCTTCGGCGGAGGTCTCGAGGACCGGCCCGACCGGTGGCCCGAGGCCAGCGTCGGCTACACCGGCACGCACGACAACGACACCACGCGCGGCTGGTACGAGGACGACGGCTCCGCCAACAACCTGCGCCCGGCCGAGTCCGTCGCGCGCGAGCGCGGCGCCTTCCACGAGGCCGCCGGCGGCCTGCCCGAGGACCCGGCCTGGGCGATGGTCCGCCTGGTCTGGCGCTCTCCCGCGAGGCTGGCCATCGCCCCCATGCAGGACCTGCTGAGCCTGCCCGCCTCGGCGCGGATGAACCGGCCGGGCACGTCTTCGGGCAACTGGTCGTGGCGCATGGACGCCGGCGCGTTGACGCCGGGCCTGGCGGGGCGGCTCGCGTTGCTCACCGGCGCGTCCGGGCGCGCTCCCGAGGGCGCGTGTTAAGCGACCTCGACCTCCACCTCTTCAACGAAGGGACCCACGTCCGGCTGTGGGAGAAGCTCGGCGCGCGCCTCGAGAAAGGGGGACGCGTTTCGCGGTCTGGGCGCCGTCGGCCAAGAAGGTCCACGTGATGGGCGACTTCAACGGCTGGGCCAAGACCAAACACGCGCTCAAGCCCCGCGGCTCCTCGGGCATCTGGGAAGGGGTCGTGCCCGGCGTCGAGAAGGGCGCTCTCTATAAATACCGCATCACCGGCCCCGACGGCAGCAAACACGAGAAGGCCGACCCCTACGGCCTGCGTCATGAGGAGCCGCCGCGCACGGCGTCGGTGGTCTGGGACCTGGGCTACGAGTGGCGCGACGCCGACTGGATGGCGGGGCGCGCCGCGCGCAACGCGCTGTCGGCGCCGCAGTCCATCTACGAGCTGCACCTGGGCTCGTGGCGGCGCGTGCCGGAGGAAGGCGGGCGCTCCCTGACCTACCGCGAGCTCGCCCCGAAGCTCGTCGAACACGTCAAACGCCTCGGCTTCACGCACGTCGAGTTGATGCCGGTGATGGAGCACCCCTTCTACGGCTCGTGGGGCTATCAGACCACGGGCTACTACGCGCCGTCGTCGCGTTACGGAACGCCGCAGGATTTCATGTTCCTGGTGGACGAGCTGCACCGCGAGGGCATCGGCGTCATCCTCGACTGGGTGCCGAGCCACTTCCCCAACGACGCGCACGGGCTCGCGCAGTTCGACGGCACCCACCTTTACGAACACGCCGACCCGCGCCAGGGTTTCCACCCGGACTGGAAAAGCGCCATCTTCAACTACGGCCGCGACGAGGTCCGCGCGTTCCTGATCTCCAACGCCTTGTTCTGGCTGGACCGCTACCACGTGGACGGCCTGCGCGTGGACGCGGTGGCCTCGATGCTCTACCTCGATTACTCGCGCAAGGAAGGGGAGTGGATTCCCAACCGCCACGGCGGGCGCGAGAACCTGGAAGCCATCTCCTTCCTTAAAACGCTCAACACCGAGGTCTATAAGGCCTTCCCGGACGTGCAGACCTACGCGGAGGAAAGCACGGCGTGGCCCGGCGTGTCCAAGCCGACCTACCTGGGCGGCCTGGGCTTCGGGCTCAAGTGGGACATGGGCTGGATGCACGACACGCTCAAATACGTGCGCAAGGACCCGGTCCACCGCAAATACCACCAGAACGACATCACCTTCCGCGCCATCTACCAGTTCCACGAGAACTTCGTGATGCCGCTGTCGCACGACGAGGTCGTGCACGGCAAAGGGTCCTTGCTCGAGCCCATGCCCGGCGACGACTGGCGCAAGTTCGCGGGCCTGCGCCAGCTGTTCGCCTGGCAATGGGCCCTGCCCGGCAAGAAGCTCCTGTTCATGGGAGGCGAGCTGGCCCAACGCCGCGAATGGAGCCACGAGTCCTCGCTCGATTGGCACCTGCTCGAGCACGAAAGCCACAAAGGCGTGGCCCGCTGGGTGGAGCGGCTCAACCGCGTCTATCGCTCCGAGCGCGCGCTCCACGAGCTCGACTGCGACCCGGCGGGCTTCGAGTGGATCGACGCCGCCGACGCGGACAACTGCGTCGTGTCCTTCCTGCGCAAAGGCCGCGACCCCGCCGACAACGTGGTCTGCGTGTTCAACTTCACGCCCGTGCCGCGCGCGGGTTACCGCGTCGGCCTGCCCACGGCCGGCTGGTGGGGGAGCTGGCCTGCTCCGACGCCCTCGAGTTCTGGGGCTCCGGCGCCGTGACCCCGGGCGGCGGCGTCAAAGCCTCCAAAACCCCCTGGCACGGCCGCCCCTTTTCAGCGGAGCTGACCTTGCCCCCTCTCGGCGCCGTATTCCTGAAGGTGTAACGGCTTAGAAGCGGGTGGTGTAGGCGAGGCCGACCTGCTCGGAGGCGAGGCGGCCGCCGCGCAGGCCCCAGGCGGTTTTAAGCGACAGCGGGGAGGAGCGCGGGGCGAGGCGGAGCTCGGCGAGGCGGCCGTCGCCGGAGCGCGCGGCCGAGGCCAGCGCCGGGCCGGCGGGGGAATCGAGGTCCACGCGCAGGCCGCCCGCGGTCCAGTCCGCGCGCAGGCCCGCGGCGTAGAGGTACGCGCCGCCCAGCACGGTCGCGGAGGCCAGGAACTCGGCGTCCCAATGGCGGGGGTCCAGGGCGTAGCGGCCGCTGTCCTCGCCGAAACGCTGGAGCTCGTAGCGGTTGACCAAGGTGTCGGCGAGCGCGTCGGTGATGGCCGTGGTCTGCGCCGAGATGGCGGTGGCGCGCCAAGCCGCGAGCGCGGCGGGCGTGGAGGCCTGGCCCAACGGCCGCGCCTCGAGGACGCGCACGCGGGCGCGCTCCTGGCGGTCGGCCATGCGCCGCGCGAACACCGCGTCCGAGGAGGCGGCGGGGGCGGCGGCCATGCGGCGCGACAGGCCGCCGGGCAGCACCGCGGAGAACAGGTGGCCGCGGACCAGGCCATAGACCCGGTCGGCGACGCGTTCGAAGCCGCGATAGACGGGCCGCGCCGCGTCCCAATCGTCGGCGCGCGCGGGCCCCGCGAGGGCCAGGAGCAGGGCGGCGGCGAGCAGGTTCTTCATCCTTATATAAGCGTAGCCGGAGCGGCGCCGCCCGTCGGGGGCCATCGGAGCCCGCCGGGGGTGGGTCCAAGGTCCCGGTTCGTTTTTTACTGTAGCGTAACCGTATTTCGTCCGCATTACGGGCGCGGTCCATTTTTGCTATTTTTCCCGCCATGAACATCCTGCTCTCGCTGGCCCTCGTGGCCTTCGCCGCCCTGCCCGCTTCCGCCATCATCAAGACCAAGGCCGTGGAATACAAACACGGCGACGTCACGCTTTCGGGCTGGGCCGCCTGGGAGGACGGGTTCAAGGAGAAACGCCCCGGCGTGCTCGTGGTGCACGAGTGGTGGGGGCACGGCCCCTATGCGCGCAAACGCGCCGAGCAGCTCGCCAAGCAGGGCTACACCGCGTTCGCGCTCGACATGTACGGCAAAGGCGTGCTGGCCAAGGACCACGAGGAGGCCGGTAAACTCGCCGGCGCCTTCAACAACGACCGAGCGGCGATGCGCGCGCGCGCGTTGGCCGGCCTGGCCGAGCTCAAGAAGCTCCCCTTCGTGGACGCCGACAAGCTCGCGGCCATCGGCTACTGCTTCGGCGGCACCACGGTGCTCGAGCTGGCGCGCGCCGGCACGGACCTCAAAGGCGTGGCCAGCTTCCACGGGAACCTCGCCAGCCCCACGCCCGCGACCGAGGCCCCCAAGGCGAAGGTCCTCGTGTTGCACGGGGCCGATGACGGCTTCGTCAACGCGGCGCTGCCGGGGTTCATCGAGGAGATGCGCAAGGTCAAGGCCGACTGGCAGCTCGTCCAGTACGGCGGGGCGGTGCATTCTTTCACCGTGCGCGAGGCGGGCGACGACCCCGCCAAAGGCATGGCTTACGACGCGAAGGCCGACGCGCGCTCGTGGAAGGCCCTGCTGGCCTTCCTCGACGAGCTTTTTCTCTAGGCCTTACGTCAGGGGGGCGCCGCGCATCAGCGCGTACACGGCCCCGGCCATGCCCAGCGCGGCGCCGGCCAGCCCGGCCAGCGCGCCCGCGCGCGCCGACGGCTCGCGGCGCGCGGCGCGCACGTGGGTTTCGACGGTCAGGACGAACGGCACGGCGACCATCGCCAGGCGCGGCGCGGTTTTGACCTGGCCGCAGGCGAAGACGAAGGCGTACACGCCCGCGGCGTAGAGCGCGGCGGAGAGGGGGAAAGACGCCGCCGGCTTCTTGAGCCGGCCCGTGATCCCGTGGACGGCGTAGAACAGGGCGACGGCCACGCAGTAGAGAACGACGAGTTGGACGCTGACGTTCCAGATGCCCGGTTGCTTCAGCGCGGACGCGTCCATGCGACCTCCTGCGGATGTAGGCCTTTAGGCCCGAGCGTTAAAGGGCCAAATGTCGCTTGACCCTGAAGGCGGTTCACGGTATGATATTTGCAAGACGCAAGCAACAGCCGTTCAGACGCACTTGGAGGAGCATGTCCCGAGCCCGCAACGCCGTCGTCATCCTGATTCTCTGCATCATCGGTGGTTACTCTCTGATGAAGAAGAGCGGCCCCACCCTGACGATGCCTGCCAGTGACTCCCTGAACGATGCCGTCGCGGGCGGTCCCGCGACCAAGGCCTCGCGCCCCGGCCTCAACTTCGGTCAGACCAACGACGGCGAGCTTCGCGACGCCGTCGCCAACAACGCCGCGGAGAACGGCGGCAGCGGTTCGCCTCTCGGCAACTCCGAGGGCGGCAACCCGCCGCCCCCGCGCGGCTCCGGTAACGGCGGTTTCGGCCCCTTGGGCGCCGGCGGCCCCGGCCAGAACCTCCCGCCCAACGACCCGCCCGAGGAGCTGTCGCCTTCGGCGCCGCCCAGCGATGAACGGCCGCTCTGCCCCACCACGTCCGAGTGCTCTTACCAGTACTCAGGACTAATGTAGCGCAGTCCGACATAGAGCCCAGTCCCCTCACGGGGACTGGGCTTCTTGTTGCCCGACACCTTATTTTGTAAGCTACGTCCCCTAGATTCGTTGGAAAAGGAATAGAAATGCGCAATCGCCTCGTGGCCGCTTTGTTGCTCACCCTCGCCGTTCCCGCCTCGGCCGGCATGGACTGGCTGACCCAGTACCAGAAGCCGAACCTCCACTGGGGCCAGCTCGCGCTCCATCCTTATTATAAGTTCACCCAGATTTACGACTCGAACATCTACCTGGTGCCCAAACCCATCGGCGGCTTCTCCGTCGGCGGCGGCGTGCGCGGCTCCTGGATCACCCGCAACGACCTCGGCCTCGAGACCGTCCTGCCCATCGGGCGCCTCCAGACCCTGTCCGCAGGCTACCTGTTCCAGTCCGATTCGTATTCGACCCAGCCGGAGCTCAACGACACCATCAACCAGAGCGCGCACGTGGATTACGAATACCGCGGCGCCTACGGCCTGACCGCCCGCGTGGGCGACCGCTACCATAACACCACCGACCAGGCGTTCTCCCAGCTCGTCGAGCGCGCCCGCCGCTGGTCCAACCGCGCGTACGGCTCCTTGGACTACCGTCCGGAGAACGGCCGCCTGGCCGGCGGCGTGGACGTCAGCCACACGACGCATAAATACCTGCCGCCCGCCTTCGCCCGCCTGCTCAACCGCTACGAGCAGCGCGCCGGCTTCAACGTGGGCTACATGGTCCAGCCCAAGACCAAGGCGTACGTGTCCTACCACCGCGGCGTCATCCACTACACCGTGGGCCGCCAGCTGCCCAACCAGGACAAGAACAGCAAATCGCACGACGTGGGCTTCGGTATCGACGGCAAGATCTCGCCGCGCATCGAAGGCAACATCGAGACCGGCATGACCTACCGCGAATACGACGAGGCCCCCATCGGCGCCGTCACCCGCGTGACCCGCAACTGGACCGTGTCCACGCAGCTGACGTACAAGCCGCAGGACCGCACCACGTTCAACTTCCGCGCCTCGCGGTTCCTCCAGGAGTCCATCTCCGCCGGCAACCGCTTCTACATCAGCAACGACGTCGGCCTCGACGTCTCCCACAAGCTGCCCTACAAGTTCTCCGTGGGCGGCGGCGTCGCGTTCGGCCTCGACAAGTACCCCGACTCTCAGACCACGGCCTCGGGCGCGCGCGGCCAGCGCCGCGACGACATCTACCAGGGCGGCGCGTGGCTCGAATACGACATCCAGGAGTGGCTGACCACCGGCGTCTCCTACGTCTATCGCGAGCGCAACTCGACCTTGCCGGACGACTTCAACTACGAAGACCATCGCACCGCCCTGAACCTGGCGCTAAAGTTCTAAGCAGGCTATAATGGCCGCGATGAAGAGAACGGCGCCTCACGGGGCGTACGCCCTCGCCGCAGCGCTCACCCTCGCGGGCTGCATGGGCACGCCCCTGCACCGCGAAACCCAGGAACCTTCCGTGCGCGTGGTGCCGTTCGGCCTCCCGCCGGAGCCGGACGCTCCCGCGCCCGCCACGACCGTCACGCGTATCGAGGAAGCCGCGCCTTTCTCGCCCGAGCCGGTAAAGGCGCCCGAGCCGGTGAAGGCGCCCGAGCCCGTGAAGGCCCCCGCGGCCGTCGCGGCGCCCGCGGCCGTTCCCGCGCCCGAGAGCGTCAAGGTCGCCGAGACGAAGGAGGCCGCGGCCCTCGCGGCGGCGATGCAGCAGATCGCGCGCTCCAAGACCGACTACAAGATCTCCTCGGCCGACCTCGTGGCGGTGACCGTCTATCAGGACCCGGACATGTCGCGCAAGGTCCGCGTCAACAGCAACGGCACGGCGGCGCTGCCGCTCATCGGCGCGGTGAAGATCGGCGGGCTGTCCTTGCTCGACGCGCAGGCGGTCATCGAGGCCAAGCTGTCCAAGTTCCTGGTCAACCCGCAGGTCTCCTTGTTCATCGAGGAGTACGGCAACAAACTCGTCTTCGTCATGGGCGAGGTCCAGAAGCCCGGCTCCTACCCCATTCCCACGGAGAAGAGCCTCACCGTGCTCGAAGCCGTCAGCACCGCGGGCGGGTTCACGCCCATCGCGGCCCAGGACCGCACCAAGGTCCTGCGCAACGTCAACGGCAACAGCGTCACCTTCACCATCGAGGTGAAGGCCATCACCCAGGGCGGCCAGAAGGACAAGGACCTCGTGCTCGAGCCCAACGACGTCATCTACGTCCCACAGAGCTTCTTCTAGGCCATGGCCGAAAACGACCAGGACATCGAGCTCAACTTCGCGCAATACGTCGAGATCCTCTCCCGCCGCCGCTGGATCGTCATCCTCATCGCCGTCATCGTGTTCGCGGCCTCGGCGGGGTACGCCTTCCTGGCGACGCCCGTTTACCGCGCTACGACCCTGCTCAATATCGAATACGTGCGCAAGGCCGTGACCTCGGGCGGCCCGACCATCGAAGAAGACAGCGAGGACTACTTCGAGACCCAGTTCAAGCTCATCAAGAGCGATACGTTGCTGCGGCGCGTTTATGACGACCTGAAGCTGGGCCTGACCGCTGATTTCGCAGGGGGGCTCGGGGATCTGCGCGAGGCCGTCGCGGTGTCCCAGCTTCCGCGGACGCGGCTGGCCAACGTCAGCGTGGACAGCACCGAGCCCGCGCTGGCCGCGCGCCTGGCCAACACCATCACGCAGTATTACGTCGAGCAGAACCTCAACAGCCAGCTGTTCATGTCCAAGGAGGTCCTCGACGCACTCCAGCAGCGCATGAACGGCACGGACACGCAGCGCATCAACGAGTCCCTGCCCTCGGTCGTCAACAACCGCCTCATCCAGACCATCAAGGAACAGATTTTCGCCGTCGAGGCGCAGCTGGCCGACCTGCGCATGAAATACACCGACCAGCACCCGCAGGTCATGGCGCTGCGCTCGCGCCTGGACTCGATGAAGAAGGTGCTCAACACCGAGGTGGACAACGTCGTCCAATCGCTCAAGACCGAGCTCTCCGGCCAACTGCAGGGCAACAACGTGCGCGTCGTCGATCCGGCGAAGACCCCCGAGCGCCCGGTCAAGCCCCGCAAGCTTCTCGCCATCCTCTTCGGCCTCATCGGCGGCGTGTCGCTGGGCATCTTCGCGGCGGTGCTCGTCGAGCTTCTCGACCAGACCGTGCGCACGCAAGACGACCTCGAGCGTAAGATCGGCCTGGCCTTCCTCGGCGTCATCCCGCTCTCGCGCCATAAAAAGAACGCGAAGGCCTACGAGCACATGCTCTCGCCGGACGTCTCGTTGACCAGCGAGGCGTTCCGCAACCTGCGCACCATGGTGGACTTCGCCGAATCCGTGGACGGCGAGAACGCCATCATCGTGACCAGCTCCGTGCAGGAGGAGGGCAAGAGCTTCGTCGCCACCAATCTCGCCGTCGCGCTGGCCCAGTTGGGCCGCAACGTGCTCATGGTGGACGGCGACCTGCGCCGGCCGCGCCAGCACCGCAACCTGCTGGCGTCCTCCGAGAAAGGCCTCAGCGACTTCCTCTCCGGCGCGGTCAAGGACCCCGCCGAGCTCGTCCAGAAGACCGAGATCCCGAACCTCGAAATCATCGCCTGCGGCCCGCGCCCGCCGAACCCCGCCGAGCTGCTCAACACCGAGAAGCTGGCCGAGTTCGTCGCCTGGGCGCGCAAACGCTACGGCCGCGTGGTCGTCGATTGCACGCCCGTGTTCCCCATCTCCGACACCATGCTCTGGGGGCGCCACGTGCGCCAGGCCGTGTTCGTCACGCGTTTCGGCCGCACCCGCGCGCCGCTGATTCGCACCGCCTGCGCGCGCCTGCGCTCGGGCGGCCTCAAGCTCCTGGGCGGCATCGTCAACGGCGCCCGGCAAGGCACCATGAGCTACGCCGACGGCCGCTACTACGAGCAGTACTACCGGGACTACACCGAGCCCGACGCCTCCAAGCCCCGGGGCTCATGAGCGGGAGCGTCCCGTCCGCGGCGCTCGAAGCGCTCCTCTATCTCATCCTGGCTTTCGGACCATTCGCCTTCGGCTGCGTCGAGCCGTGGGCGCGCGCGACCCTGGAGTGCCTCTGTTACGCGCTGGCTTTCGGCGTGTTCCTGCGCGGCCGACCGGCGGGCTCGGCCGCCGGTTCGTACCTCTGGACCGTGCCGGCGGCTTTCGCCGTATTGGCGTTGGCGCAAGCCACGACGAGCGCGCTCCCCGGCGGCCCGCGTCCGCCCTGGCCGTTCAGCGTCTCCCCGACGGAGACGGAGGCCGCCGCCCGGCTGTGGGCGGCTTACGCCTGCCTGGCCTGGGCGGTGCCCCGCGTGCTCATCGACCACGAAGCCGCGCGTCGTTTCGCGAAGGTTTTCCTCGTCCTCGGTTGCGCGGTCGCCGTGCTGGGGTTCGCGCAATCATGGACCAGCGTGGACCGCATCTACTGGACGCGGCGCACGGCCAAAGGCGTCGCGCCGTTCGGGCCGTATTACAACATGGATCACGCCGCGGGTTTCTTGCTGCTCTGCCTCTGCTTTGCGGGCGGGCTTTTCGTCTCGCGCTTCGCGGACTGGAACGCCGGGCGACCGAGCCGCGAGTGGGCGCGCGCGCAGGCCGGCGTCGCCGCGGCGCTGATGCTGGTGTTCGCCGCGCTCGCGGCGTGCCGCTCCCAAGCGGCCATGCTCGCGCTGGCGCTGGGCGGGCTATTCGTCGTGTTCCTCGGGGGCGGGTTCCATGGCCGTCGCCGCCGCCTGCTGCAGGCCGGCGCCGCCCTCGCGGCCGCCGTCGTCGTCATCGCGCTCGTGTTGCGCGTGGCGACCGCGGGAGAGGCGAGCGGGGCTCTTATCGAGAAAGCCGTGCGCAGCCGCATGCTCATCTACGCGGACGCTTGGCGTTGGTGGCTCGATACGCCCTGGACGGGGACCGGCCTGGGAACGTTCGACTTCCAGTACCCGGCTTATCAGGATTCGTCGTTGCGCGCCAAGGTGTCTCACGCGCACAGCGATTGGATCGAAACGGCGCTCGAAGCGGGTCTGCTGGGCGTTTTCCTCGCGTTGACGGGAGTCGTGCTGCCCGTCGTCGCCGGCGCGCGTTCGTGGTGGTCGGGCCGTTCGCGGGAGATGCGGGGCTTGCTCGGCGGCGGCCTGGCGGCCGGGGCCTGCGCGGCGGCGCATTCGCTTGTTCGAGTTCAACTTCCAGATTCCCGGCAACGCGGCCGCGATGGTCGCGGTCGCGGGGTTCCTCGCCTCCGCGGCCTCCTGGCGCGACAAACGCGTCGAGCGCCCGTTTCCCGACCGCCCCGACGCGTTGGGAGTCGCTCTGTCCGCGGGCACGCTCGTCGTCGGTCTGGTGTGGGCGGCCGCGCCGGCGGCGGCGCGGGCGCGTTTGTCGCCGCAGGCGCCTCCGGCGGCGCGAGCCGCCGGCGCGGCGAGTGCCTTGTCGCTCGACGACGATCCGAGCCATTGGCACGCGCTGGGCGCCGCGACTCACGATCTCGCCCTCTTGAGCGCCGAGCCTGATTCGGCGCTGCTGCGGTTCTCGGCGTCGGCGGCCGTGACCGCGGCCGAGGCCCGCCCGTTCGACTCCGAGGCGCTGTATCTGGCCGGCGTGGTCCTCTGGCGGCTGCAGCGGCCGGCGGACGCGTTCGAATACCTCGAGGCCAGCCGACGCGTCGGCTTCTCGCCGCACCGTCCTCCGCGAGGGGCCCGGGCCACCGCGCGCCGGGCGCGCCAGGATTCCGGGTCGCGGCGATGAGCGCTCGCTCTGCCACGGGGTTCGGCACGGCCGCGTTACGCTTGCCGAACCCGATGGTCCTCATGGTCTGGCTGACCGTTTTCGTGCCCGGGCATTTGTACCTCTGGACGGTCGAGCGGGCGTTCGCCGGGCTGGTCCTTTTCGTCGGGGCCTTCCTGAGCCTGGCCCAAACCGCGCCGTGGGAGACGCGCAGGCCTTCGCAACGCGCGTTGGCCTTCGTCTTCCTCATCCAGTTCTTGTACGCGGTCTCTTTCGTTTATTCCACGGCGTTCAACGGCATTGAAACGGGCCCTCGTGACGTCTTCGAGATGCTTCGGTACGTCATCGTCGGCGCGTTCGCCTTCTACGTCATCCGGCACGCTGACGCGCGCGTACGGGACGCGGTGGAATCGGCGGTATCCGCCGTTCCTTATTTCGCCTTGCTCGTCCTCATCTGCTTCCAGCGCTCCGTGCCGGTGCTGACCGGACTGTTCAAGGGCTTCCTCTACGCCGAAACGAAGACCTCGGTCGGCGCCACGACGGGCCAATTCCGCATCGCGGCGCCTTACGCCAACCCCAATTATTTGGGCTACGCCTGCACGCTCGGCCTGGCTTATCTCCTGTTCTTCGGACGCTCGCGACTGCGTTTCCTGCACGCCGCCGCGCTGCTCGTGGCCATCTTCGCGACCGGCAGCCGCACGGCCTGGATCGCGACGGGCGTGGTGTTGGCCTACGCGGCCGCGGCCTACGCGTACCAGGGACTCGTGCGGGTGCGCCTGCGCTACGCGCTCCAGTTAAGCCTGGGACTGTTCGTGCTCGTCATCGCGGGGGTGCGTTACTCGGAGCGGGTGATGGAGAACCCGCGCGTGCGACGCGTGGTGACCGCGGTGCACCGCGGCGGCCTGCACGAGGAGGCTAACGCCTCCAAGCGCCTCGACCAGTTCCGAGACGCGTTCGCTTATATCGAGCGATCGCCCGTGCTGGGCTGGGGGCCTTCGAAATACGAGACCATGACCTATGTGGACAACCAGTATCTGCTTTGGCTGCTGCGCAACGGGGCGTTGGGCACGGCGGTCATCCTGGCCGCGCTGGCCATGGCCGGGTGGCGCCTGATCGCCGCCACGCGCGGCGAGCCGTTCGCCCGCGCGGGAACGCTCGCCTTCCTGTCGGCCCTGCTGTTGATGCTCATGACCGGCCAGTTCCTCGACAACTTCCGCCTTCTTTTCCTGACCGGCTTCATCGCTGTCGCCATACACCAGAGGCGGGCATGACCGTCCTGCTGCTCGCGGCGCTCGCGGCCCACGCGGGCCCGGTTCCCGCGCCGTTGTGCCGCGCCGGCCGCCCGACCATGCCCGTCGTCATCGGGCCCGACGCGTCCGGACGCACGCGCCGCGCCGCGGCCGACCTCGCGGCGTCGCTCGGACGCGTCTGCGGCGCCGCGTTCCAGGTGCGCGCCGGCGACGGCACGCAAGGCCTGGTTCTGGGCACAGCCGCCGATTTTCCCGCCTTGGCCCCGGCGGGCCGCTTCGATGCGCCGGAGCCGATGCGGCGCGAGCAGTTCCTGCTGCTTTCGAGCGCGCGCGGCCTGAGCGCCGTCGGCGCGACCGATGCCGGCGTCGAGGCGGCGGCGGCGGAGATTCTCCATCGGGCGGGCTGGAGGCGCTACTTCCCCGGGCCCGCCTGGGAGGTCGTCCCGTCGCGGCCCGACCTGGAATTAGCCGCGGACTTCGTGAGCGCGCCGGCGTTCGCGGCCCGGCGCATCTGGTACGACTTCGGTTACCTCGACAAGTCGCGGCCGGCATATGACGAGTGGGCGCGCCGCAATCGCGTGCCGGGCGGCTTCGAACTGCGCACCGGCCACTCCTTCGATGCGGTGCTGGCGCGCCATCACGCCGAGTTCGCGGCGCACCCGGAGTATCTCGCCTTGGTGGGGGGGCGGCGCGTCTCCGACAAGTTCTGCCTATCCAACCCGGCCTTGCGCCGGCTCGTGATCGAAGACGCGATGGGGCGGCTCGAGCGCGGCGGCGCCGACAGCGTGTCCATCGAGCCCACCGACAACGACGGCTGGTGCGAATGCGACTCCTGCCGGGCCTTGGGCGAGCCCAGCGAACGCATGGCCCTCCTGGCGACCGAGACCGCCGCGGCGTTGGCGGCGCGTTTCCCGGGCCGTGTGGCCGGATTCTACGCGTATCACCGCCACTCGTCGCCGCCGAAGACCCGCCTGCCGGTCGGCGTCGTCGTGAGCGTGGCCGCGGCCTACCAAGCCGCGGGCTGGACGACGGAGTCGCTGCTCGCGGCCTGGCGCGATAAGACCGCCTCGCCGCTGGGAGTGCGCGAGTGCTACGGCGTGTTCAAGTGGCATCAAGGCCTGCCGGGTCGTATGCGGGGCGCGGATCTGGCGTATTTGGCGCGCAGCATCCCGCGCTACCACGCGTTGGGCGCCCGCTTCATGTCGGCGGAGAGCGGGGAGGATTGGGGCGCGCACGGGCTGGGTCATTACGTCGCGACGCGCTTGCTGTGGGACCTCGCCGAGGCCGGCCGAGTGGACGCCATCAAAGAGGAGTTCCTGGAGGACTGCTTCGGTCCGGCCAAGGCGCCGATGCGCCGCTGGTACGCGGCGGTGGACGGGTCGCGCGGCCTCTCCAAGCGCGAGGTGCCGGCCAAGCTGACCGAAGAGCTCTACGGTCGGCTCGCCGAGGCCTGGCCGCTCGCGGCCGACGACGCCGCGCGCCGCCGCCTCGCGGACCTGGCGTTGTACGCGCGTTACGTCGAACTGCACGCGGCCTATCAGGCCGCGGGAGCGGACCGCGGCGAGGCCTTCGCCGCGCTGGTCCGCCACGCTCGCCGCATGCGAGGCCGCATGCTCGTCCACCTCAAGGGACTGGAGCAATGGCTCCCCGCCCGCGATTCCGCCGCGAAACTCCCGCCGGACGACGGCGCGGCGGAGTACACCCAGGCCGAGGCGGAGGCCGTTCTTCTCGCCGGGGCCTCCGCGCGATGAGGAGCTTCCGCGAGAAGACGACGTCCGGCGTGTTCTGGAGCGTCGCCGGTCAAATGGGGCGCCAATCCGTCCTGCTGCTCACCCAGGTGCTGCTGGCGCGCCTGCTGGCGCCGCGCGACTTCGGCTTGGTGGCGACCGTGCTCATCTTCTCCAACTTCGCGGTCATCGTCGCGGAGCAGGGCTTCGGGGCGGCGCTCATCCAGCGTCCCGACATCGAGGAGCGCCACCGCTCGTCCATCTACTGGGTCAACGTCGCCTTCGGCGCGGGCCTCACGACGTTGTTCATCCTGGCCGCGCCGCTGATCGCCCGCGCCTACGGCGAGCCCGCCCTCCTGCCGCTGACGCGCGCGATGGCCGTGATGTTCGTGCTCCACTCCGCGGGCATGCTGCACACCACCTTGCTCAGCCGCGCGCTCGAGTTCAAACGCGTGGCGCGCGCGGAGGTGGCCGCCGCGTGGGCCGGCGGCGCGGTCGCCGTCGTGCTGGCGCTCAAAGGCGCCGGCGCGTGGGCCATCGTGGCGCAGTCCCTGGTCACGGCGGGAGTCGGCTCGTTCATGCTTTGGCGCCTTTCGTCCTGGCGCCCGCGATTCCTCTTCGACCTCGCGGCGGTGCGGGAGCTGGCCGGCTTCAGCACGAACCACTTCGTCGGCAACATCGCCAACTACTGGGTCCGCAACGTCGATAACGTGCTCATCGGGCTGGTCCTCGGCGCGCACCCCCTGGGCGTCTATACGCGCGCCTACGCGGTGATGCTGTTCCCGCTCTCGCGCGTCACCCGGGTGCTCTCGCGCGTGATGCTGCCGTCCTTTTCCTTGATTCAGAAGGAGCCCGAACGGGTGCGGGGGCTGTTCCTGCGCATGACGCGCGTCATCGCCCTAGCCACTTTTCCTATGATGCTGGGGGTGGCCGCCTGCGCCCCGGATTTCGTCGCCGCCGTGTTCGGCCCCCAATGGGGGGAGATGGTGCCGGTGCTGCGCGTGCTCGCGTTCGTGGGGATGGTCCAGTCGGTCACCTCGCTCATGTCCAACTTATATCTCTCTCAGAACCGCACGGACCTGCGCTTGCGCGTCGTGTTGCCCATGCAGGCGCTCGAGGTCGCGGCCATCGTTTATGGCCTGCGCCACGGCATCCTGGGCGTGGCCGTGTGTTACGCCGCCGCGTCCATGCTGACGGCGCCGGTCAACACCCGCTTCGCGGGGGGCCTGGTGGGCATGGGCGTGGGCGCGTTCTGCCGGAACCTGGCCCCTATCTTCGGCTGCGCGGCGGCGAGCGGCGCAGGCGGCGCCGCCGCAGCCGGCGCCACGGCCGGCGCCGCGCCCGCGCGCCTGGCCGAAGTCGCCTGCAGCGCCCGCGCGCGCTCGGCCTGCAGACGGCCAGTCCTCGACGGAAGGCTGGCGCGACTTCCGCGAGGAAATCACGCGCCGGCTGGCCGCGCGCAAGGAGGCCGCCGCGTGAGGCGCCTGCTCGCCGCCGTCATGCTCCTGGGCGCCTGCACGCCCGCGCCGCGCCGCGCCTTTCCCGTCGGCCTGCTCGGGCCGCTGGAGGCCAAAGGTTTGAGCGAGGCCGCGCGCCTCGGGTTGCACGTCGCCTTGGAGGCGCCCGCGGGGGCGGCGCTCGAGCCGGCCGGCGACGAGAAGGAGCAGACCAAGACCTCGTCGGCCCTGTTCTTCGCGGGCACGCGCGCCGCGGTGCGCGGAGCGCTCGGCGTGTATTTCGTGCCGCCGCGGTTCACGGCGCCCTACGGTTGGACGGACTATCCCGAGGAGTGGCAGGCCATGGCGCGCGCCGCCGCCCGCCTGACGGCCCTGCGTCCCGTCATCGAGGGCGGCGCCGAGGCGCCCGCGCCGTTCGCGGTGCCGGCCGGCCTCGAGGCGCGCGCCTGGCGGCTGCGCGGACGGCTCTACGTCGCCCTCGTCAACGACGGCCCGGCGCCCGTGCCGCTGGCGCCCGAGGCCCTGGAGCGCTGGCGCGCCCTTTTCGAGCCGCGCGCCGACGCCCGCGAGGCGCTCGTCGCCTGCGACGCCGCGTTGTGCCTGCCGCCCCGCCGCGCGTTGTGGCTCGAAGGGCGCCCGGGAGCCCGGTGAGCGGTCGCGGTTCGACGGCGTCCTCCGCGCGCGAGGCGTTGCGGCGCTCCGGCGTCGCCGGCGCCGAGGCCCTCGTGCCCGCGGGCTTCGCGCTGGCCGCGACCGCGGCCGAGGCCGTCGTTTTGTCCCTGCTCGTCCCGCTGACCGGCGCCGCGTTGTCCGGGTCGTTCGACGCCATCCGCGACGCGCGGGCGCTGCGCGCCGCCGCCGCCGTCCTGCCGGGCCTGGGCGAGCTCGAGGGCCGCGCGCTGTTCGTCGCGCTGCTGGCGCTCATCATGGCCGCGGCGCTGGCTAAAAACGCCATGACCTACGTCGCCGACCGGCTCGCGAGCCGCTTCGGCGCGCGTTTCGCCGACGGCCTGCGCCGGGCCCTGTTCGGCGCGCTCGTGGGCCGCGACAAGGCCTTCTTCGACGTGAGCAACGCCGGGCTGCTGCACGGCCTGGTGCTCCAGCGCGTGGACGACGTCGAGGCCAAGGCCGTCTCCGCGCTCGAGGCGCTGGGCTGGCTGTTCCTGCTGCTGGCCTACCTCGGGGCGCTGGTCTGGCTGTCCTGGCCGCTGGCGCTGGCCTTCGGGGCCTCCTACAAGGCCTGCACGCCCTCCAGCGCCGCCTCGTCCATCATGTCCTCCTCGGGCGCCTACAACGACGAGCGCGGGCGCCTGGAGTCCTACCTGCACAACGTGCTCTCCAGCGTCCTGCTGATGAAGTCGGTGTCGCGCGAAGGCGGCGAGGCGGCGGAGTTCGCCCGGCGCAGCGCGCGCCTGGCGGACGTCGAGTACTCCATCGAGCGCCGCCGCGTCCTGGCGCGTCCTACCCAGGAGACGCTGTTCACGCTCACCTTGCTGCTCCTGCTCGGCGGCGCGGCGCTGTCGTCGGGCTCGGCGGCGCTGGGTCCGCGCATCCTCGTGTTCTTCTACGTCCTGCGGCGCGCCGCCACCCAGATCGGCGGCCTGACGAACTTCCTGGCCGGCGCCGCGCGCGTGAGCGCCCCTCTGGCGGAGATCGTCTCCTTCCTCGATGCGAGCGACGCACCCGAGCCGGACGGCGAACGCGACTTCCCCGGCCTGAGCCGCGGCGTGGCGTTTCGCGACGCGCGCTTCACGTACCCGGGCGGCCGCGAAGCCCTCAAGGGCGCGACCTTCGAGGCGGAGAAGGGCAAGGTCACCGCGCTCGTGGGCGCCAGCGGCGCGGGCAAAAGCACGCTGGCGCACCTGCTCCTGCGTTTCTACGAGCCCGGCCCCGGCGCGCTGCTCCTCGACGGCACGGACCTGCGCGAGTATCGGCGCGCGTCGCTGCGCCGGCGCATGGCCTTCGTGCCGCAGGAGGCTGCGCTTTTCCACGACACGCTGCGGGCCAACCTCGTCTATGGCCTGGACCCGGTCCCCGGCGAGGTCGCGCTGCTCGACGCGTTGAAGCGCGCGCGCCTGAGCGAAACCGTCGGCCGCCTGCCCTCGGGCCTGGACACGGTGCTCGGCGACCGCGGCGTGCGCCTCTCCGGCGGCGAGCGCCAGCGCCTGGCCATGGCGCGCGCCTTCCTGCGCGACCCGGAAATCCTCGTGCTCGACGAGGCCACCTCGGCGCTCGATTCCGTCACCGAGGCCGCCATCCAGGAGTCCATCGCGGAGCTGGTGAAGGGCCGCACCGCGCTCGTCATCGCCCACCGTCTGGCCACGGTGCGCGACGCCGACCGCATCGTCGTGCTCGACGACGGCCGCGTCGCCGAGTCGGGCACGCGCGAGCAGCTGCTGGCCGCCGGCGGGCTGTTCAAACGCTACTGGGACGCGCAAAGCTTCGCATGAGCGCGCCGCGCCTGCTGTTCCTCGTCACCGAGGACTGGTACTTCTGCTCGCACCGCCTGCCGGTGGCCCGCGCCGCGCGCGACGCGGGCTGGCGCGTGAGCGTGGCCTGCCGCGTGGACCGCCATCGCGCGGCCATGGAGCGCGAGGGCTTCCGGGTCATTCCCCTGTCGTTGTCGCGGCGCAGCCTCGACCCTCGATGAGCGCGAGGCCGCGGCCCTGCGCGACGAGGCCGGTGACGCCGCCGCGAGCGCCCCGACGTCGTGCACCACGTCGCGCTCAAGCCCGTTCTCTACGGCTCCATCGCCGCGCGCCTGGCGGGCGTGCCCGGCGTCGTCAACGCCTTCGCCGGCCTGGGCCACGCCTTCTCCTCGCGCGACCCGCGCCGGCGCGTGCTGCGCGCGCTCATCAGCCGCCTGCTGCGCGTGGCGCTGCGCGGCGCTCGCTCCAAGGTCATCGTGCAGAACAAGGACGACGCCGACACCCTCGTGCGCGGGCGCATCATGGCGCGCGAGGACATCGTGCTCATCCGCGGCTCCGGCGTGGACCTCGACCTCTTCACCCCGAAGCCCGAGCCCGCCGGGGACGGCCTCGTCGTCCTGCCGTCGCGGATGATCTGGGAGAAGGGCGTCGGCGAGTTCGTCGAGGCCGCCCGACGCCTGCGCCGCGACGGCGTCAGGGCCCGCTTCGCGCTGGTGGGCGAGCCTGACGCCGACAACCCGGCCGCCGTGCCGGCCGAGACGCTGAAGGCGTGGAAGGCCGAAGGCGACGTCGAGGTCTGGGGGCGCCGCGACGACATGCCCGCGGTGCTCGCCGAAGCCTGGGTGGTGTGCCTGCCCTCGTATTACGGCGAAGGCGTGCCCAAGTCGCTGCTCGAGGCCGCGGCCGCGGGGCGTCCCATCGTGACCACGGACATGCCGGGCTGCCGAGAGGTCGTGCAGGAGGGGAGACCGGCCTGCTGGTGAAGCCCCGCGACCCGGAGAGCCTCGCGCGCGCTCTTAAGACCCTGCTGCGCGACCCCGACCTGCGCCTGCGGATGGGCGCCGGCGGCCGGCGCCTGGCCGAACGCGAGTTCTCCGACGTGAGGGTCGCCGCCGAGACGCTCGCGGTGTATCGCGCGGTGCGCGCGGAGGCCGCCGCGTGAGGACCGTCCTGCTCACCGGCGCGACCGGCTTCGTGGGCGCGGCCGTCGCGCCCGCGCTCGCGGCCGCGGGCTGGGCCGTGCGCGCCGACGCGCGGCGCCTGGCCCCGGACGCGGACTGGTCCGACGCCCTCGCCGGCGCGTCGGCGGTCGTCCATCTCGCCGCGCGCGCCCACCGCCTCGAAGACGGCGCCGCGCAGGCCGACGAATACCGGCGCGTCAACGCCGAGGCCACCGGGACGCTCGGCCGCGCCGCCGCGGCCGCCGGCGCGCGGCTGGTGTTCCTCAGCTCGGTGAAGGCCGTCGGCGAGGCCACGGCGCCCGGCCGCCCCTGGAACGAGGACTCGCCGTGCCTCCCCGAGGACGCCTACGGGAGCAGCAAACTCGACGCCGAGCGGCGCCTGGCCGCCGTGCCCGGCCTGTCCTGGTGCGCCCTGCGCGCGCCGTTGGTGTACGGCCCGGGGGTGAAGGCTAACTTTCTGCGGATGACGTCGGCGGTGGATCGTGGACTTCCGTTGCCGTTCGCCTCCATCGAGAACCGCCGTTCGTTGCTGTACGTCGGCAACCTGGCTTCCGCCGTCGTCCGCTGCCTCGACGTTCCCGCAGCGACCGGCCCTTTCTTCATTCGCGACGGCGAAGACCTCTCCACACCCGAGCTTCTCCGACGCTTGGCGAAGGCCCTGGGGCGCCCGCCCCGCTTGTTCCCGTGCCCGGCGTGGTTGCTGCGCGCCGGCGCGACCTTGCTGGGCCGCGGCGCCGAGGCCGAACGCCTGCTGGGCGACCTGGCCGTCGATGACGCGCGCCTGCGCGCCGCGCTGTCCTGGACGCCGCCGTTTTCCGTGGACGAGGGCCTCGCCGCCGTCGCGCGCTGGTACCGGGAGGCCCGGTGAAGCGGCTCTTCGACATCGTCGCGTCGGCCGGCGCGCTGGTCCTGCTGTCGCCGGCGCTCGTCGTCGTGGCGCTGGCCGTGAAGCTGACCTCGAAGGGCCCGGCGCTGTATTGGTCCGACCGCGTGGGCCGGGGCAACGTCTTGTTCCCCATGCCGAAGTTCCGCACCATGCGCACAGACACGCCCGAGGTGGCGACCCATCTGCTCGCCGGCGCCGGCTCCTATCTCACGCCCGTGGGCGCCTTCCTGCGGCGCACCAGCCTCGACGAGCTGCCCCAGCTCTGGTGCGTGCTGAAGGGCGACATGAGCCTGGTCGGCCCGCGCCCCGCCTTGCACAACCAGCACGACCTCGTCGCCCTGCGCACGGAGAAAGGCGTGCCGGTCCTGACGCCGGGCGTCACCGGCTGGGCGCAGATCAACGGCCGCGACGACCTGCCCATCCCCGTGAAGGTCGCCTTCGACGCGGAGTACCTGGCCCGCCGCGGGCTCCTCTTCGACCTCGTCATCCTCTGGCGCACCGTGTTCAAGGTCGCCAAGGCGGAAGGGGTGAAACACTGATGGAGCTGGCCTACGTCTCCGACTGGAAGCGCTGGCCCTGCGAGGAGGCCCAGCAGGAGGAGATCTTCGCGAAGGACTTCGCCGCCCTGGGCCATCGCGTCCATTTCGCGTTTTTCGTTCCCGAGCTGCCGCAGGAGGAGAGCCGCGTGGTCTGGCACGGCCAGCCCGTGACGTTGTTCCGCCGCGGCCGCCGCCAATACGCGCAGCTGCGCCGCTGGCTGGCGTCCGTGCTCGCGGAAAACCCCATCGCCGCCGTGCAGGTCCGCAACGACCCCGGCTACGCCGCGCTCGCCCGCGCCGCGGCCCGCAAGGCCGGCAAACCCTTCGTCTTCCACCTGACCATCCTCAACGGCCCCGTGCTGCTCGAGGAGTCGGCGGAGGAGCCGTTCCCGCGCTCGCTCCTCCAGCAGGTGAAGGGGCTTATCGGCGGCCACCTCGTGGACCTGCGTCGCGCGCTTCTGCGACCTGCTCCGACGCGTCTCGAGGCCATGGCCGCCCATTACGTCGGCGCTCGGACGGACTCGGCCCACGGATCCCTCGTGCCCATGGGCTCGCCGCGGCGCGGCAGACCTGGCCCGCCCCGGACGTCGCGCGCCTTCATCGAGGGCGGCTTACTACGCGGGACTCTGCTCGACCTCGTCGAACCGCCGCCTCGACGACTTCCTGCTAGCGCAGGCGCAGTTCGCCCGCGCCCGCGCCGCCGAGCCGCGCCTGCGTCTGGCTCCACGGCTCGAGCGGCCGACCGCGTGGGCCTGATGGCGCCTGCGCAATGGGCGCGCGCGCTGGGCCTGGACCAGGACCTGAGCCAGCGCGGCCTTGGCGTGCGCGCCATGCGCCACGCGCATCGCGGCCGCGGACTTCTGCGTCTCGCCGGTGCCGCCCACGCCCTATTTCCTGCTCAGCTCGCCCACCAAGCTCATGGAGAGCCTGGGCGTGGGACGTCCGGTCGTGGCCAACGACATCCCCGACCAGGCCGTGCTGCTCGCGGACTCGGGCGGGGGCCTGTGCGTGCCCTACGACGAGAGCGCGTTCGGCGACGCGATGCTGGCGCTGGCCCGCGACCCGGAGCGCCGCGAGGCCATGGGCCGGCGCGGCGCGGCGCACATGGCCGCGTACCGCGATTACGCCGTGCTGGCGCGCGCCGCGCTCGCCGCCTACGGCCGCGTGGGGGTGGCGATATGAAGCGCGTCCTGGCCGTCGGCAGCATGGACCATCTGACGGTCGTGGTGCTGCGAGCCTTATCCGAGCGCGGCTTTCGCGTCGCGGTCGCCGGAACGGGCAAGTCTCCCTCGGTGCGGCTCTCGCGCCGCTGCGCGGAATTCCGCCGCGTCGCCGAGGACGACGAGGAGATGGAGGCCGCGGGCGACGCCGTGCTCGCCGCCGTCGAAGCCGCCGCGCGCGAGACGCGCGCCGAGCTCATCGTGCCCGTCGATGTGGCCGGGGCGCTCGTGGCGGCCCGCCTGCGCCCGCGCCTGCCGGGGATCCCGTTTTATCCGTTCGCCGAGCCCGCGACCCTGAAGGCGCTCGACGACAAGTGGCTGTTCCAAGAGACGCTCGCCCGCCACGGCCTGCCCCGGCCCCAGGCGCGGCTCGTCGCCGGCCCCGAGGAGGCGCGCGCGCTGCCCCTGCCCTTCGTGCTCAAGCCGCGCCGCGGCGCCGGCGGACACGGCGTGCGCCTGCTGCGCGCGGAGGCGGACCGCGACGCGGCGCTCGCGGCGCTGACGCCGGCGGACTGGCCTCAGGTCGCGCAGGACTTCGTGCCCGGGCCCGACGTCGATGTGAGCTTCCTGGCCGACCGCGGCCGCCTCGTGGCCTACGCGGTCCAGATGCGCGAGCGCGGCGCCATCGAATATTTCGACGACGCGGGCATCGCGGACTTCGCTCGGCGCCTGGCCGCGGCCACGGGTTACACCGGCTTGGCGCACGTGGATATGCGCTACACGGGCCCGGACCGCCGTGAGGCCCTGCCCATCGAATGCAACCCCCGCTTCTGGGGCTCGTTCCTGCACATGACCGGCTTGGGGACGGACTTCCTCCGCCTCGGCCTGGAGCTCGCGCAGGGCCGCGTGCCGGCGTCGCCGCCCGCGCCCGTGGGCACGGTGCACGGCGCGCGCGCCGCGCTAAAAAGGGCGCTGACCGGCGGCGGCGTCTCGGGCCCGGCCTGGGCGCACCTGCGCCAGATGTTGTGCGATCCCCTGCCGGAGCTACGCAAGGCCGCGCTCAACGCGCTCGGCCGGGGCGAGGGCTGGCCGTGACGCGAGCGCTCATCGTGTCGGCGATGGAGAACGTGGCCCTGCAGACGATGCGGGCCTTGGGCGAGGACGGCGTGTCCTCGGCGCTGGCGGGCGTCGGTCCGGGCCGCGTGCCGCGCGCCTCGCGTTATTGCACGGCCTACGCCTCCGTGGCCGCCTCCGAGGAGGCGCTCGCGCTGGGCTCCCCCGAGACTCTCGACGCCGTCGTCGCGTTGGCCGAACGCGCGGGCGCCGAGCTGGTCCTGCCCGTGGACGTGTCGGGCGGACGGCTGGCGCCCCGCCTGCGCGAGCGCCTGCCCGGGCGGCTTTTCCTGCCGACGCCGCCGCCCCAGGCGCTGGCGCTCAACGATAAATGGGCCTTTTCTCGTCATGTGGCCGGGCTCGGCCTTCCCCAGCCGGGGACGTGGCGCGTGGAGTCCCTGGAGCAGGCGCTGGCGCTGCCGCGGCCGCTGATTCTCAAGCCGCTCAACGACGCGGGCGGGCGCGGCATCCGCGCCGTGCGCGACGAAAGCGAGTCGGGCGCGGCGTTCGCCCCGGGCGCGCTGCCCTTCCCGTGCCTCGCCCAGGAGTTGGTGGCCGGCGAGGAGGTCAGCATGAGCTTCTGCGCCGACGCCGGCCGCCTGCTGTCGTGGACCATCCATGTCCGCCGTCCGGGCGGCCTGCTGGAGTTCCTCGACGACCCGCGCGTCACCGAGCTGGGCCGCGCCGTGGTCTCGTCCGTGGCCTACCACGGCATCGGAAACCTCGACTTGCGCTACGACGCCGCCGACCCGTCGCGCGTCCTGCTCATCGAGTGCAACCCGCGCGTGTGGGGCAGCTTCGCCTACGCGCGCGCCATCGGGGCCGACATGCTCGTGCCCGCGCTGGCGCTGGCGCGGGGGCAGACGCCCGCGCCGCGCGCCGCGCCGCCCACGGGCCTGTGCCCCGGCCTGGTGGGCACCGCGCGCGGCCTGCTCTCCGGGCGCGCCGCGGGCGCGGCGGGCGTCGCCTACCTGCGGACCAAGCTCGCCGACCCGGGCCCCGAGCTCGCCAAGGCCGGGCGCATCGCGCTGCGGCGCGTCTCCGACCGCGATGAGAAACGCGTGCTGGTGCTGGCCGCGATGGAGAACCTCGCGCTCTCCGTCATCCGCACGTTGGGCTCCAAGGGTTATCGCGTGACCGTGGCCGGCGCGGGGGCCGGCGACCTGGTGCGCCTCTCCGGCCATTGCGCGGGCCACGTGCTCCGGCGCTGATCGACGGCGCTGTGCGGCGGCCGCTGGTCGTACCGTGCTCGGTGCGGGCCGTCAAGGCCGCCGCCGACAGCGGCTCGGACCTGGCGGCGGCCTTCCGCCGTGCCGGGCGCGCTGCTGGCCAACGCGCTGCGCGCGCGCCTGCCCGGCGTAGCGTTTTGCCCGTGCCCCGAACCGGCGACCGTGCGCCTCATGGACGACAAGTGGGCCTTTTTCGGCTTCCTCGAAGCGCAAGGCCTGCCCTCGCCGCGCACCTGGCGGCTGGCACGAACGGCGCGGGCGCGGCCGCGCTGCCCTTGCCCGTCGTCATCAAGCCGCTCGCCGACTCCGGCGGGCGCGGGGTGGCCGTGCACCGCACCGCCGCCGACCGCGACGCGCGTATCGCCGCGGGCCCCTACCCGCTGCTGGCGCAGGCCTACGTGGACGGGCAGGACGTCGATCTCAGCTTCCTGGCCGACCGCGGCCGTCTCGTGGCGTGGTCGGTGCAGGTGCGCGAGCCCGACGGCGCCATCCGTTACATCGAGGATGAAAACGTCGTGGCCATCGGGCGCAAACTCGCCGCGGCCTCGGGCTACCACGGACTGGCGCACATCGACATGCGTTACGACGGGCCCTCGCGTGAGAAGGTGCAGGTCATCGAGTGCAATCCGCGCTTCTGGGGCACGTTCCAATACACGCTCGGACTGGGCGTCGATTTCCTGGGCCTGGGGGTGGAGCTCTCCCGCGGCGTCTCGCCCGCGGCCCTGGTCGCGGCGCCCACCGGCCATTGCCCCGGCCTGCGCGCCTCGCTGCTGCGCCTGCTGCGCGGGCAGAACGTGCCGCCGGCCTCGCGCGTCTATCTGCGCCAGAAGCTCGGCGACCCGGGGCCGGAGCTGCGCAAGGCCGCGCGCGCCCTGTTCGGCATCAAGGAGGACGGCCCGTGAGCGCGCCCGCCATCGGCCTCGTCGTCATCGGCCGCAACGAAGGCCCGCGCCTGGAGCGCGCGCTGCGTTCGGGACTCGACGCGGGCCTGCCCGTGGTTTACGCCGACTCGGCGTCCACCGACGGCAGCCCGGAGCGCGCCGAAGCCCTCGGCGCCGCGGTCGTGCGCCTGGACCCCGCCCGCCCGTTCGGCGCCGCGCGCGGCCGCCACGAGGCCTTCGCCCGCCTGCACGCGCTGCACCCGGGCCTGGAGGCCGTCCAGTTCCTCGACGGAGATTGCGAGCTGCAGCCCGGCTGGCTCGCCACCGGCCTGGCCGCCTTGCGCGCCGACCCCAAACTCGGCGGCGTGTGGGGCGACCGCACGGAGCGCGCGCCCGGCTCCACGGTGTTCCACGAGCAGCTCGAGCTGGAGTGGCGCGTCCCGGACGGGCCCGCGGCCTGGTTCTGCGGGGACGCGTTGCTGCGCCCGGCGGCCTACGTCGCCTCCGGCGGCTTCGACCCGGCGCTCGTGTCGGGCGAGGAGTCCGACCTGTGCGTGCGGCTCAAGCGCGAGGGCTGGTCCTTGCTCAAAATCGCCGCGCCGATGTCTCGCCACGAGGCCGGGACGTTCGGCCTGTCCCAATGGTGGCGGCGCGCCCAGCGCACCGGGACGAGTTACGCCGTCGCCTCGGCCCGCCACGGCGGCCTGCGCTCGTCCTATCGCTCTCGTAAAATCGTCCGCATCCTGCTCTGGGCGGGGCTCGTGCCGGTGTTGGCGCTGGCCGGCGCGCCGCTGACCGGCGGGGCCAGTCTGCTCCTGCTCGGGGTCTATCCCGTCCTCTATCAGCGCGCCCGGCGCGAGGGACGCGGGCAGGGCCTCAGCGGGCGGCGTCAACACGTGTACGCGTTGTTCACCGTGCTCAACCGCTTCCCGCAGCTTCTCGGCGTGCTGGCGGTGTGGCTCGGCGTGGACCGGCGGCGCGCGGCGGCCTACCGCTACAAAGAAAGATAGACGGCCTCGGCGCGGCGCGCGAGCGCGTCGATATCGAAGCGGTCCGCGGCGGCCAGCGAGGCGTCCTTCATGCGCCGCGCGAGCGCCGGGTCTTCGAGCAGGCTTACGACCGCCGCCGCGTAATCCTCGGGCCGCGCCGTGGCGATGAGCCGGCCCGTGACGCCGCCCTCGACGACCTCGGGGATGCCGTCCACGTCGGCGGCGACCTGCGGCACGCCCGCGGCCATGGCCTCGATCAGCACGCCGCCGAGAGCCTCGCGCTCGCTGGGCAGCACCAGGACCGAGAAGTTCTGGAGCAGACGGAACGCGTCCTCGCGGTAACCCGTGAACGTGACGCGCTCCGCGAGCCCCAGCTCGGCCGCGAGCGCGCGCAGCTCCAGCTCGTAGGCGCCGGGGGCGCTCAAGCGCGGCCCATAAGGCGCGCCGATGAGCATGAACCAGGCCTTCGGGCGTTCGGCGGCCACGAGGGCGGCCATCCTCAGGAAGAGGTCCGGCCGTTTGCGGACGTCGAGCGCGGCCAGGAACCCCACGAGCTCCGCGTCGTCGGGCACCCCGAGCGCGGCGACGGCGGCGCGTTCGCGCGGCAGTCGTTTGAGGGCGGCCACGTCGCGGCCGGAGGGGAGGACCACCATGCGCCGCTCCAGCGACGCGCGCCACCACGCGGGCGCGCCTTCGTACCACGGCGCCACCGCGCCGCGCGAGACCGACACCAGCCGGTCGGGGCGGGCGAGCAGCCAGCGCCGCAAGCCGGCCGGGACCTCCTTGGCGTGCATGCGTTCGCGCTGGACGAGTTTGACCCCGGCCAGACGGCACGCCGCCCAGCTGACGGCGAGTAGGTCGTATTTGATGCGGTTGAGCTCGAGCACATCGACGCGCTCGCGCTTGAGCCACGCGGCCAGCCGGAGGACGGCCGCGGCCGCGCTCCACGGACGGCCCAGGCCGTCGAGCCAGTCCAGGCGGTCCACGGTCAAACCTTTGGCCCGGGCCGCGTCTTCCAGCGGCCCGGCCTCCCGGGTGATGAGCCGGGCTTTCACGACGGCGGGGTCCAGCCGCGCCAGCGATTCGAGCATGGACAGCCCGGCCCCGAATAGATGGGAGATGTGGGACACGCAGGCCAGGCGCAGGGGCGCGGATGGGGGCACGGGGGGAGTATAGAGGTAGGCCCTTTGGTCCCGCAAGGGGGGCCGGACGACCCTGGGGAGGCTTCGCCGTTCCCTTATCCTATGGGCATGACCCATCAATCCATCCCGAAATGCTACGATGCGCCGCAGATGAACGAGCGTAACGGTCTCACGCTCTTGCGACGGATGGCCGTGCTCGGCGCGGACCTGATGTTGGTGCTGGGCGCCTACGTCGCCGCGTTCCTCCTGCGCTTCGACGGCCTGCCCCCCACGGGTTTCGCCTTGGTCCTGGTCAAGACCTGGCCGGTGGTGATGGTCGTCCACCTTCTGACCTCTTATTATTTCGGCGTCAACCGCGGCCTGCGCCACTACGCGAGCTTCGGCGACATCGTCAACATCGGCAAAGCGGTGGGGTCGGCCGGCCTCATCTACGGCGTCATCATCCTTGCCATGACGCAGGGCAAGTTCCCGCGCTCGGTGCTGCTGATGACCCCCATCCTCAGCATGTTCGTCATCGCCGGTCTGCACGCCGCGGTGCGTTACGCCAAGGAGCTGCTCCCGGTCAATGGGCGCTCCCGCGTCAAGGTGCGCACCGCCGTCATCGTGGGCGCCGGAGACCTGGGCGAGCTGGTCTATCGCCAGATGCGCACGCACGAGGACATCGATTACCGCATCGTCTCCTTCATCGACGACGACGCCGCCAAGTGGGGCATGCGCCTGCACGGCGTGCCGGTGGCCGGGGGCATGAGCGTGCTCGCCGACCTCCTGGGCCGCCGTCCCGTCGATGAGGTCGTGGTGGCCGTGGCCCAGCGCCGCGGCGACATCGTCTCCCGCGTGGCCGAGGCGCTGCGCGACCTCAAGAAGCGCCCCGAGATCCGCATCGTGCCCGGCCTCGACGAGATGATGCGCTCCCAGGCTTCCGCGGCCAACCCGCGCAAGGTCCAGCCCGCCGACCTGCTCAACCGCAAAGAGGTGCGCCTGGACGCCGCGCGCATCGCCCGCTCCATCGAAGGCAAGGTGGTGCTCATCTCCGGCGCCGGCGGCACCATCGGCGGCGAGCTCTCGCGCCAGGCGGCCGACTACAAGCCGCGCACCATCCTCCTGCTCGAAAACCACGCCACCGCGCTGTTCTACCGCGAGGCCGAGGTGCGCGAGCGCGCCCCCGGCGTCGAGGTCATCGGCGTGTTGGGCGACGTGCGCGACCAGGCCCTGCTCGACCGCATCTTCAAGATGCACCGCCCGCAGGCGGTGTTCCACGCCGCGGCGCACAAACACGTGCTGCAGCTCGAGAACAACCCGCACGAGGGCGTCAACAACAACGTCATCGGCACCTACCGCCTGGCCATGATGGCCGACAAGTACGGCGCGGAGAGCTTCCTGCTCATCTCCACCGACAAGGCCGTGCGCCCCTCCTGCGTGATGGGCGCGGCCAAACGCGCCGCCGAGATGGTCGTTACCGACTTCGCGCGCCGCTCCAAGACCCGCTTCGTGGCCGTGCGCTTCGGCAACGTGCTGGGCTCCTCGGGCTCGGTGCTCAAGATCTTCCAGGAGCAGATCGAGCTGGGCCGCCCCATCACCATCACCCACCCGGACGTGACGCGCTTCTTCATGACGGTGGAGGAAGCCGTCGGCCTCGTGCTCCAGTCGAGCGCCATGGCCAAGGGCGGCGAGGTCTTCGTCCTCAACATGGGCAAGCCGGTGCGCATCATGGACATGGCCCGCAACCTCATCCTGCTCTCGGGCCTGGAGCCCGGCAAAGACGTGGAAATCCGCATCACCGGCCTCAAGACCGGCGAGAAGCTCAACGAGGAGCTCGTCGAGGACCCCGCCGGCGAGGAGCCCTCCGAGCACCCCGACATCACCGTCCTGCGCTCGGAGAACAAGCCCATCGAGGCGCTGGAAGACCGCCTGCTCGAGCTGGAGCTGATGAGCCGCGGCAACGACAAACTCGCGATGATCCGCAAGCTCGCGGCCTTCGTGCCGACCTTCACCGCGGACCCCGTGCACGGGGACGCCGCTACCGAGACCGCCTGACGCCCGAGTCCGCGCGCGCCGCGACGCTGCACGGACTGTTCGAAGAAGCGGCCCGGCGCCGTCCTGACGCCGTCGCCGTCGAAGACGGGCCGGCTCGCCTGACCTACGCCGAGCTCGACGCTCGCGCGTCAGCCGTGGCCTCGTCGCTGCGCGCGGCCGGCCTGCCGGCCGGGGGCGCGGTCGGCGTGCACGCGCTGCCCTCCGCGGCCTGCATCGCGGCCATGCTGGGCGTGTGGAAGGCGGGCGGCGTTTATCTGCCCGTGGACCCGACCTATCCGGAGGAGCGGCGCCGCTTCATGCTGGAGGACGCGGCGGCGTGCCTTTTCATCGAAGCCGACGGGCGCGTGAGGCCGTCGGCCGAGACTCCGGCGCCGTGCCCCGAGCCGACGGCCGCCTACCTCGTCTATACCTCCGGCTCCACCGGCAAGCCCAAAGGCGTCGCCGTCGCGCACGCGGGGGCGGCCAACTACATGGCCGCCATCGCCGGGGTCTGGGGGCTGACGCCGTCCGACCGGGTGCTGCTGTTCTCCTCCATGGGCTTCGACAGCAGCCTCGAGGAGATCCTGCCCGCGCTGCACGCGGGCGCGACCGTGGTGGTGCGCGGCGACGACCTGTCCGTGTCGGCGCACGAGTTCGCGCGCGTGGTCGAGGCGAAGGCCCTGACCGTGCTCGACATCCCCACGGCGTATTGGCACGAGATTGCCGCGGTGCTCGCGCCCGAAGGCCGCACTTTGCCGCCGGCGGTGCGGCTGCTCGTCCTCAGCGGCGAGGCGCTGCGCCCCGCCAGCCTCGACTACTGGCGCCCCGCGGCCGCGCGCTGCCGCCTGCTCAACGAATACGGCCCCACCGAAGCCACCGTCATCTGCGCCTTGCACGAGGTCGCCGCGGACCACCCGGCCGACGAGCCCGTCCCGGTCGGACGCGCCGTCGCGGGCGCGCAGCTCCACCTGCTCGACGAATCGCGCCGCCCCGTGCCCGCGGGCGAGCCGGGCGAGCTCTACATCGGCGGCCCCGGCGTCTCCTTGGGCTACCTCGGCCGGCCCGAGCTGACGGCCGAACGTTTCGTGCCCGACGAGTTGTCGGGGCGTCCGGGCGCGCGCCTCTATCGCACCGGGGACCGCCTGCGCCAGCGCCCCGACGGCGCGCTCGAGTTCATGGGGCGGCTCGACCATCAGGTGAAGATCCGCGGCTACCGCGTGGAGCTCGGCGAGGTCGAGGCCGCGGTCGCCGCCTTCCCGGCCATCGCGTCGTGCGCGGTGCTCCTGCGCGAGGACGTGCCCGGCCTGCAGCGCCTGACGGCCTACGCCGCCCCGCGCCCGGGCGTCGAAATCGATGAGGCGGCGCTGTTCGCCTACCTGCGCCGCGCCTTGCCCGACGCCGCCGTGCCCGCCTCCTTCGTGGAGCTGCCGAGCCTGCCCCTGAACGCCAACGGCAAGGTCGATCGCAAGGCGCTGCCCGTGCCGCCGCCGCCCGAGGGCGCGGGGGAGCGCGGCGAGGCGTGGACCGCGCTGCACGCCCAGCTCATCGCCATCTGGGAGGAGCTGCTCGGCATCTCGCCCGTGCGGCTGCGCGACCGCTTCTTCGACCTCGGCGGCCACTCCCTGCTGGCCATTCGTATGCTCGCGCGCGTGGAGAAGGAATGCGGCTTGCGGCCCTCGCTTAAGGACTTCTTCCTGGAGCCGACGGTGGAGCGCCTGGCCGCCTCCTTGCTCGCCGCGGCGCCCTCCGCCGACGCGGAACCCGTCTTGTTAGGCGAAGGCCGCGGGGAGCCGTTCGCGTTTTTGCACGGCGA
This sequence comes from uncultured Elusimicrobia bacterium, assembly GCA_965283875.1. Lineage (GTDB taxonomy): Bacteria > Elusimicrobiota > Elusimicrobia > UBA1565 > UBA9628 > GWA2-66-18. The sequence goes on from CBDIQC010000001.1 coordinate 2,934,852, forward strand.
CATCCTGGGCGGGGGCTTCTACTGCCGCCGGCTCGCGGCCGGGCTGCCGCGCCCGCTGCTGGTGCTGCCGCCCCACGACCTCTCGCGGCCGGGCCCCGTCCCGACCATCGCCGCGCTCGCCGAACGCATGTTGGCCGCCCTGCGCGAGGCCCAGCCGCGCGGGCCCTACCGGCTGGGCGGCTACTGCGTCGCGGGCTTCATCGCCCATGAGATGGCGCGGCGCCTGCGCGCCGAAGGCGAAGAGGTCGCGGCCCTCGTGCTCGTGGACTCGGTCCCGGGCGAGGGACGGCTCGACCGGCTGCGCGCCGTCACCGACCGCTTCGGCGGTGACGCTGACGAGAAAACGCTCCGCTTCAACCGCTGGCGCGCGCGCCTGGACCTCGTGGAGGGACTGCTCGAAGGCGGCGAGGCCGGACGGCTCATGCGCGAGCGCCTGCGCCGCGTTCGCGAGCGCAAATCCGCACCGCGCGGCGAGGGCGCCGCGGCCCCCGCCGGCCGCGACCCGATGGGCGCCTACCTCTACGCCGTGGCCGGCCACCGCCCCGGCGCCTACGACGGTCCGTTGACCTTGCTCATCGCGCGCGAGCACGCCTCGCCCGCCGACGAAACGCTCGCGGCCTGGCGGGCGGCGAGCCCGCGGGCCCAGCTGGAGGCCGTGCCGGGCGACCACATCACGTGCGTCACCGCGCACGTCGCCGAGCTCGCGGCGGCCGTCGCCTCGCGGCTCTAGGCCGGGTCGCGCCAGCCGCGGGCGAGAAGGGCTTCGAGCGACTCCTTCAGCGTCGCCAGGCAGCGCTCGAACTCCTCGTCCGGGCGGCCCATGGGGTCTGCGACGTCCTGCTCGCCGAACCCGGCCTGCTCGCGGAACAGCCGGGTCTTGGCGCCGAACTCCGGGAAGCGGTCCACGAGGTGGTCGAGGTGGGCGCGCGTCATCGCCAGGATGAGGTCGGCGCCGCGCAAAGTCTCGCGCGTGGAGAGGCGGGCCTTGTGCGTGAAATCGGGGGGGACGCCTTCGGCCAGCAGCAGGCGGCGCGCGGCGGCGGGCATCTCGTACCACGGCTCGGCGGCGATGCCGCAAGACGAGACCTCCAGGCCCAGCCCTCGCTGCTCGGACCAGCGGCGCAGGAGGTGCTCGGCCATGGCCGAGCGGCAGATGTTGCCCGTGCAGACGAAGACGATGCGCTTCACCGTCCCGATTATACTACGCTCGCGCCCAGGCCCATCATGTTCTCCGTGCCGCGCGGTTCAGCCGCGAATAAAACGCAGCGCGACGCCGTCGCGCCCATAAAGACCGGCCAGGTGCTCGATGAGCGCGCTGACGAACAGGCTGACGCCGAGCAGCTCCAGCAGCTCTTCGGCGTGGACGCAGGCGACGTAGCTGTAAACTTCCTGGCCGTGCGCCGAATAAATCTTGCCGCCGACCATCTCCATGCCCACCGCGCCCAGGACGTATAACGCGCCCGCCAGCACGAACTGGTTGCGGCGCCGCGGGTCCAGGCGGAGCAGGAAGCCCGAGAAACACGCCGCGAGCACGGCGAGCGCGCCCAGGGCGGGCACGACCCACGCGAAATACAAGAACCCGTCGAGCGCGGCGCCGTGGCGCATGAAGCGGCCGGCGGTCTCATGGAGGCCGACCTGCTCGTCCACCGAGATGAGCAGGAAAAGCCCCGCCAGCGCGCGCCAGGCGAGGACGTCTTTGGCGCCGCGCGCGGCCTCGCCCGACGCGCAGGCCCACAGCAGCGCCGCCGCCGACGCGAGCAGGAGCACGGCGTACCAGGTCGGCAGGCTCTGCTCGAGACCGATGCCGAACAGGCGCCCGAGGCCGAAGAGCCCGACGCCCAAACGCGCGCGCAAAAGCCACGTGACGGCGCTCAGCGCGGTCAGCGCGAACGCGACGGCGACCAGGGCCCTCAAGGCTCGCCGGGAGTCGAGCGGGATAATCATGGGGTGGAGTATAGGCCGGGTCCGGGCGGCGCGCCAGAGGGGGCTTGACAAAAAGCTTATCTGTATCTATAATGGTTACAGATACGTAAGACGCGAGGAGGACACCATGAAAAAGAGCATCGAGCGCGTGTTCCGGGGCCTGCCCGAGCATTGGGTCGGGGACGGCTTCCGGGTCAGCAACTACTTCCCCGGGGCGACCGAGGCCATGAAGCGCATGAGCCCGTTTTTCCTGCTGGACTACCACGCGCCCTACGAATATTCGCCGACCAGCAAGCGGCGCGGCGTCGGCACGCACCCGCACCGCGGCTTCGAGACCATCAGCTACATGCTGACCGGGCTCGCATGCGCGCACAAAGACAGCGCCGGCCACGGCGGCGTCATCGCCCCCGGCGAGGTGCAGTGGATGACGGCCGGCGGGGGGGTGCTCCATAACGAGTACCACCACGAGTCGTTCTCCAAGTCCGGCGGCATCATGCACATGATCCAGCTGTGGGTGAACCTGCCCGCGAAGCACGAAGCTGACCCCGGCCAAGTACCCAGGCGCTGACGCTCGCCGACATCCCCGAGGTGGCCTTGCCCAAGGACGGGGGCGTGGTGCGCGTCATCGCCGGGGCCTATGAAGGGACCAAGGGCCCGGCGTACACGTTCACGCCCGCGCACATGCTCGACCTGCGCCTGAAGCCCGGCGCCAAGGTCCGCCTGCCCGTGCCCGAAGACTTCAACACGGCGCTGCTCGTGCTCGGGGGGGAGGTGCGCTCCAACGGCTCGAACGTCCTCAAGGACGGCGACTTCCTGCTGTTCAAAAACGACGGGACCGAGGTGGCCGTCGAGGCGCTGACCGGCGCGACGGTCCTCTTCCTCAGCGGCGCGCCCATCGACGAGCCTTTGGTACACTACGGCCCCTTCGTGATGAACAGCGTCGATGAGATCAACCAGGCGGTGGAGGACTACCGCGACGGCAAGTTCGGCGAGCTCGCCGACCTGGACACCCATGTCCGTTAAGGTGCTGGCGTTCGCCGGCAGCCTGCGCCGGGGGTCGTTCAACAAGCAGCTCGTGCGCGTCGCGGCGGCCGCCGCGACGCGCGCCGGGGCCGAGGTCACGGTGCTCGACCTCAAGGACCTGGCGTTGCCGGTTTATGACGGCGACGACGAGGCCGCCGGCGGCCTACCGCCCGGCGCCAAACGCCTCAAGGAGCTGATGAAGGCCAGCGACGGCTTCCTCATCGCCACGCCCGAATACAACAGCTCGGTGCCCGGCGGCCTTAAAAACGCGCTCGACTGGGCGTCGCGCAGCGAAGGCGACGAGCCGGACCTGGCCGCCTTCCGCGACAAAACCGCGGCGGTGATGAGCGCCTCCCCCGGCGCGTTGGGCGGGATGCGTTCGTTGTCGGTGCTGCGGACCATCCTCTCCAACATCGGCGTGCTGGTCATCCCCCAGCAGGTCGCGCTGCCCAAGGCGCACGCGGCCTTCGACGAGTCGGGCGCGCTTAAGGACCCCAAACGCCTGGCCGCCGTCGAGGGCGAGGCCAAGGCCTTAGTCGAGCTGCTGCGCAAGCTCCGCGCGTGAAGCTCCGCGGCGGCCGTCTGCTCGCGGCCGTCGTCCTGGCGTCGCCGCTCCTCTTGTGGGCGGCGCTGGCGCTTAATGTTCGCCTGCGCGAGACCTTGGACCGCCGCGCGGCCGCGCCGTCGGAAGGGCGCTTCGTGCCCGCGGGCGACGTCGAGCTGTTCGTCTCCGAGTGGGGCCCGCCCGGCGCGCCCGTCGTCCTTTTCACGCACGGCATGGGCGCGTGGAGCGGGCTGTGGGGGCTGGCGCTGGGCGGCGCCTGCCGCGAGGTGCGCTGCGTGGCCGTGGACCAGTCGCCTTTCGGCTACTCCGAACGCCCGGCCGACTCCTCCTACGACCGCGCCGCCTCCGCGCGCCGGCTGTGGGCGCTGGCCGATTCACTCGGCGCCAAAAAAGTCTCCATCGTGGGCCATTCCTTCGGCGGGGGCGCCGCCGCGGAAGCCGCGCTCAGCCGCCCCGAGCGCGTGACGCGCCTCGTGCTCATCGCCCCGGCCCTCGGCCTCGGCTCGCCCGCGGCCGCGCCCGGCGTCTTAGGCGCGCTGCTCGCGCGCCCGCCGCTGGCCCGCCTGCTCGTCGCGGCCACCATGACCAACCCGCTGCTCCTGCGCACGGGGCTCGGCCGCTTCATGGCCGACCCGAGCCGCGCCACGCCCGAGATGGCGGCCGTCTTGCGCCGTCCTCTTTACTCCAAGGGCTTCACCGCGGGCCTGGCCGATTGGCTGCCGCGTTTCTTATACGGCGCCGAGACGGGGCTCAGCACGGACCCCAAGGCCTACGCGCGGCTGACCATGCCGGTCCTGCTGGTGTGGGGGGACCGCGACACGACGACGCCGCTGGCGCAGGGCGAGGCGCTCAAGGAACTCATCCCGGGCGCGCGGCTGGCAGTGCTCAAAGGCATCGGCCACATGCCGCAGCTCGAGGACCCGTCGGCGGTGCAGGCGCTCCTAACGGAGCATCTCGCGCCTTAACGCTTGAGGGCGGAGACCACGGCCGCGAGCGTCGCGCCGGTCTCCATCGCGACCCGGCCGAGGATCTCCTTGCGGCCCAGACCGCGGCCCAGGAGTTTGCCCGCCGCGTCCATGTCCTGCCAACGCGTCATCGCCTTGCGGATGCGGCTGATCTCTTCACCGGAGGCCGGCGTGGTCGTGGTCACGACCAGAGTGTAGCTGTTATGGCGCGCCGGGGGCGGCTCTCATCGGCAATTTCGGCGCGTTTAATGACGCCTTGCTATCCCCGGGTTACTCTGCTACCATCTCCTTGCGGGGTAGAGCAGCCTGGTAGCTCGCAAGGCTCATAACCTTGAGGTCGCTGGTTCAAATCCAGCCCCCGCAACCATTTAGCGGCGTTTCTCGTCGAGAAACAAACGAAACCCTGGTCCGAAAAGGCCAGGGTTTCTTCTTTCTAAACCCTCGCCACACCACAAGGTTAGTGAGGGTCAAACGATGAGAAAAACGCTCGCCTTCCGCCCCGCCGGACAATTCGAAGTGACGCTAGGCTCGGCCTCGGAGGCTTTCCGCCTGCGATGCCAGGCGCAGAACTTGAGCGCTGGGACGCTCGGCTGGTACAAGCAGTTGCTCAAGCTCTTCGGCCGGTTCCTCGAGGAGCGCGGCGTCACCACCGTCCGCGAAGTCACGCCCACGCTGCTGCGCCAGTATCTGGAAGCCATGCGCGCGCGGGGCAACAGTACGGTCACCGTCGAGCGCGCCTACGGCGGTCTGCGCTGCTTCTTCGGCTTCCTGTCTCGCGAGCGCCTGATCCCCCAGAACCCTATCCAACTCGTCGAGAAGCCCCGCGTCGAGCGTAAGCTCATCCGGCCGCTCTCGATGGATCAGGTCCGCCTGCTGCTCGCCCAATGCAACCAGAAGCGCTACGACGAGCACCGGCTCTGGACCGTCATGGTGCTCATCCTCGACAGCGGCCTGCGCATATCCGAGGTCATCAACCTGCGCAAAGACGCGCTCGACTTCGCGGCCGGCGTCCTGCGCGTCATGGGCAAGGGCGGCAAGGAGCGGCAGGTCCCCTTCGGCATCAATACCAAGCGGGCTCTCTGGAATTACGCGGCCCGACGCGGCGACGTTCCCGGCCAGGACCTATTCTTCGTCAGCCGCTACGGTGGGCGCGGCTGTCGCTATCTGTTCGGGAAGGAGTTCCGCCGGATCGGTCAGCAGGCCGGCATTCAAGGCGTCCGCGTCTCGCCACACACGCTGCGCCACACCTTCGCGACCCAATACATCTTGAACGGCGGCGACGCGTTCAGCCTTCAGCAGATTCTCGGGCATTCGACGCTCGATATGGTGAAGGTCTACGTCGGGCTGGCGAACCGGGACGTGGCGTTGCTCCATCAGAAGTTTAGCCCGATGGATAGGATGGGGATTATTCCAGGCGCAAAACACCGAGTTGTCGTGCATTAAAAGAATACAGGAGCTATTGGCAAGCCCCATTCTGGGTCGACTTGGCTCCTAGATTTCAGATCTGGGCCCAGCGAAGTTCCTAATTGTTTCGACCAGCTATCCGCAGTACTTCTGCGTCGGAAAGGTACTGGTAGCTTTGAGGCGGACGGAAGCTACGCCAATTCTTACGGAGGGAAGCCAGAGCAACCGGCTCAGGCAGGCTCCAAACTTTTCGCAGTCGGATACCAAAGCCGAGCGATGCTCCCGAATAATATTTAAAGAACGCTTCTCTCGTAAGACCAGAATCATTAGCCACTGCCTGCCAGAGCTTGCGAGGCGAAGCCTCGACTACCGCCTTTACCTCGAAAGCCCCCATTAAGGCCTTGATCGGAGTAGAAACGTAGACGAGCACCAAATCTCCGGCAACGATGCGCGGTCGCACCCTGCGAAGCTCAACTCGCTTCGTCCCGTTGAAAATCTTTTCGGCATGATGAGGCTGGATCGAAAGCAACAGAGCCGACCTTCGCAACTCGAGCGGAAGAACTTTCTTGGTTGGCATTATGAGACGAGTCTCCTGAAGAATTCTGGCGATATCCGAAGTGGGGACTGCAGCGTAGTCGAGACGCCGCAGACCTTAGCCGTCTGCCGCAAGGCCACAAGGGATACGGGCTTCACTAAAGAGACCGTGTCACTGAAGCGCAGCGCCATGATTTTGCGATTAATGTCCTTCTTGGCCAACTCGTAGACATCGGGCCACTTGTATATTCCTAGGCGTTGGAAGCGCCGGAAAAGAACCTTCGGCGTATCTATCGCAACCTCATCCAAAAATGAACAGGCGCGGATATGGCCGGTCTTCGCTGACGAATTGTCCAGGCTGACATACCAGAGGATTCTGCCGGGTGCTAATAGTCCACAGCTAGGCCGCGCGGCTCGGTAATAGACGGCTTCTCGATTCAGTGTTAGCTCTCCACCAAAGAGGTCCTCACTGGCAAGCTCCTGATCGAATAGGTGCTGCGCCCACGCGGGCCTTATTGGAACCAGAAATGTAGGGATGTCTGCATCAACAATCTTCGCGGGCCAAAGCGTACGCTCAACGTCTAGCAACGCAGTTCCCTCAGTCGAGCGGAGTGCCGCCTGCGCGGCATCGACATTGAAGCTGTGGCCCAGGGATGCGAGCCCTGTGAGCTCCTTGGCAATCTCGGCGCGGGTGGACCAGGAATTGAGGCAGACTCGTGCCCAGCCTTGCGTGGTCTTAACGAATTGGTCTTTCTGTAGGGATTCCGCCAAGTTGGTCGGAAGAGAACTGTCGGTGATGCGAACCAGTTGGCGGCTTTCTTTTGCGGCCGCATGTAGGAGGCGAAGGATGATGTGCTGACTTAAAGTCGATCCAAGCAGGTCCTTGCTGACCCGCAAGATCGGCACAGCCAACTCAGCAGCCTTCGACCGATCTATCGCGAAGATGGCGACAGTCTCTCCAGCGCCGCGCGTCACGACCGCGCATTCAATGGTTTTTGGTGTGGATAGACAGTGTCGAAGCGTACGCTGGAATTGAGCTTTCGTCTCGCGCGCAGCCCCGTTGTGAAATGCACCGACGATTGCAGGTACGTTGTCCTTGGCAATTAAGGCGATTCGCAGAAGGGTGCCAGCCAGTCGTGCTGGCTGATAAGAAGAGCCGCGTTGCAGTTCGTCGATTCGCACGATGAGATCACTAGGGTGCGTTAAAAGCAAGCCATGAGATTCATATACATCTGTCGCCTTCTCCAGGATTGCCGCGTCCCGCGTCACGAATAGAGTGGTTCCGGAGGCGATGGACCGGGCCAAGTGCCGACGGTCAGCCTCATCGCTTTGCCCCGTAGAACCTAGAAAGAATTTCTTCAGGGAATCGTAGGCCGCCTGGAATTTTTCCTGACTGGAACTGAGTTGAGGGAAACGGGAGTAATAATCTCGCTGCGACTGCCGCTCATTGGCGTCATCAAGGCGATTGATTTCGTTGAGAATCTCATTCGTTACGCAGAGTTGGAGCGAATCCTGAAGCCAGTCGGCCTCAAGTGCTTGCGAGTCGGGATCACGCTTCTTGTAAAGATCAAGAAACACGTTATGATCGATCGCCGCGACAAGCTTCGCCTCACGCTGCTGCTTTTCCGTGGCGGTGAAAAGTGTCGGATGATTATGGTCGAGCCACCAATAAGTTAGGAACTTTCCATCCTTGCCGCGGCCGGGCTTATCATGAACCGCCGTGAAGCCAAGCCTAGGCCAGACCTTGCTCGCGTCATAGTCTCGACGGCAAGAGAGGCCGATGCCTCTAAAGCGCTGTGTTGCGCCGTGGAGATGAAATGCGAGGCGCTTTGCAATCCCTCTCCCGAGATGATCCTTATGAACGCAGAGATGGACAATTACGACGCGATCTCGCGAATATCGAAAAAGCAGGTATCCTACGCACGCAGTCTTGTCCAAAGCCACAAAAATATTCCGGCGAGCTGCGTATTCTCGAAACGCACCTTCAGGGAAGAGGCCTAATGTGCTCGAGCTTGACCGCCATAGGCGCATTACGGCATCGAGATGCGGCGAGTTGCCATCGATCTCTTCGATGCGTATCGCGTCAGGAGCAGCCACTGGATTAGGCCCAGCACCCTCGAGCCGAGCAATCATTTGTCGGATTTGCTCCGATGAGTTCGAGGGCCGATAAGCCGGGCCGTCTTCGGATCATATACCACGCTGGTAATCGAGCCATTCCGAATGAGCTGAACCGCTTCGTCAATAACATGAAGCGGCACCAAGAACCACTCCCTTGGCTTGACCGGATGCCCAAAGCGATCTTCGATGGTTAAGTCGAGTTGGGCAGCGCCAAACAGGCGATGGAATACATCTTCCAACTTGGTCCGGTTGAGATTGTGCAGCTTGTAGGTAGCAACAACTTCCACCTTCGCTAGAAGATAGGTCGCGTCTTTTTCAGCATTCGCGATGCGCGTTTCGACCTTGCCTCCGGTAACGCCGATCTTATGCAGCACCGCGCGGTTTGCGGCCACGAACGGGTGCTCAGAAAGACTGCGCAACACATAGATGGTGCCGGTTTCGATGTCATCTGGTTCCTTTTCATCCCCAAACAAAGGCCCCATTTCCGGATCAGTCAGGCGACGGCCGGTATCGTCCTTGTAGAGTGCCCGTTGCAGAGAACGCAGCAGCAGATCGCTTTCGGTGCCGTTGGAAAAAATGACTCGCATCCGCGCATTCGTCTCGCCGTTGGGCGTTCGATATTGCTTATCCATTTCGGCCACATAGGCCAACTGCCCGCCCAGGATGAAGAAATTGCCAGTGGCGATACTGGCATCGCGGCCGAAACGCCGCGTTTGCCGAACGCCTGCCTTCAGTTCACGCTCGACCCGCTCGAACAGCGGCTGGAACTTCTGAAAATCTCTGCACGGCATCCGGTCGGCGATGTCTTCCACCGCCCTTTTCTCGGCGCGAGAGCGGACGTGCCGCAGCACGGTTATGTCGTCTGCATCCGCTTCCGCTTCTTCGCTTACGCCAAGTTCGGCTAGCAACGCATCCTCATCCAGGTTATCGACAGTGGTGCTGGCGACGGCCCCAGCTAATAGACCGGGGGTATCAAACCCGGCCAGCAGGGCTTGCGCTTCTGGCAGTTTGCGTAGCTGGTCGAGACGAACGGCGTACAGGCGCTCAAAGATGTCACGCTGTTCGCCATGCTGCGGGGCGCGGCCATTGGCTTGATAGAAGCGCAGAATGTCTTGGAATCCCGCGATAATGCGTTCCTCGCGCGGGGTATGACTACCCACCTTGAGGGGCGCGACCTCAACACCGAGGGCCTCCAGCAGTTCATCATCGTCAAGATCAGCCATTGTCGGAACCCCCATTTACCGCGGAGGCTTTGGCCTGCGCCCGGTAGCGCGCCAGCGCCGCGACACCTTCTGCCATGCGCTTTTCCCACGCGTCGGATGAGTTGATGTCCGGCAAACGGCCGCGTTCGTTCTTGAACTGCAAAGCACGCTTTGCAAGTTCGCGCGCTTCATCTTCACCAATGCTCACCCTCTTAGCAGCGATAGTGGCCTGGACCTTGCGAAGCGTCTTTTCATCCATCGCCTTCGACAGCACGGCATAAGCGGCATCGAAAGGGTTGATCCGATCAATCAGGTCAATATCCAGATCGCGCACATTGACGAACCTACGCACGCCATCAATCAGCGCCGTGCTTCCCTGGTCGCCGCCACCTTGCGCATCGGCGCTAGCTAGCGCCAGCTTGGCCTGCTGCGTGATGCTCATGGCGGCAACCGCATGCTGGCGGATGGCTTCCTGATCGGCTTCGCTCAATTCGGGGTAACGATCTCGCACGATCTTTCCCATGTGCAAGCGGGTGAGCTCCTCAGGCAGAGTATTATCCTGGTCAAACAAACCGCGTTCGACCACGCTTTTGTCCTGCAAGAAGCTGGTAATGACTTCATTCAAATCATACTTGCAGATGCGCGTGGCTTCCGGACTTTGCGGGGTCGCAAGCCCATTGATTTCTAAATGGATTTGCCCCGTCTCCTTGTTCACTCCGACATTGCGACCGCCCGGCTTGTAACCGTCCTTACCGTAGTCGAAGCCCTCCTGCGGGCCGCTGTTCTTGGGCGTGAACTCGTAACGAGGAGCCAACACCTGCTCCATCAGCAGGCTGGCGGAAATGGCCTTGAGCATGTCATTCACCGCGTCCACCACCGTGGGCTGATCGGCCGCGGGTTCGGCAATCAGATTAGTAAACCGCGCCTTTTCTTTCCCCTTCGCATCGCGGGTAGCGCGACCAATGATCTGAATGATTTCAGTCAGACTGCTGCGATACCCGATGGTCAGCGCGTGCTCGCACCAGATCCAGTCAAAGCCCTCCTTAGCCATGCCCAGTGCGATAATGATGTCCACGTGGTCGCGGTTCTCATTCTGCACTGGGTCTTTCAATGCAGACAGCACCTTAGTTCGCTTCGTCGAATCGCTATCATCCACCAAATCGGCCACTTTCAGCAGGCGCCCTTCGGAGGTTTTCACAATATGAAAACCAGTAGCAGGGTCGACTCCCTTCCAATCACCCAGGGCGGACATGATTTCTTCCGCCTCGCGCAGCTTGTCTTGCAGGCTCTCCCGTGAATTCACGTTGGGAATATGAACGATGGTCTTCAGAGCCGGGTTCAGGACTTTGGTGATCGCATCAAGGTAACGGCCCGTGTAAAAGAAGTAGCCGATATCCAGTGACTTAAGCCAGTTGTACCCATTAAGCTGCTCGTAATAGGTGTAGGTCACGGTCTCAAAACGCGTTTCGTCCTGCGGAGCCAATACCGCGACACTGTCGCCCCGAAAGTAGGATCCAGTCATAGCGACCACGTGCACCTTGTCGCGCGCGATAAACGCGCCTAACTGGCTGCCGAGCTTATTGTCCGGATTGCTGCTGACGTGGTGGAACTCGTCAACGGCAATCAGACGGTTATCGAACGCTTCAACTCCCAATTCCTCAACCGAAAAGCGAAAAGTGGCATGGGTGCAGACCAGCACCTTATCAGTGCTGGCCAAGAACTCGCGCACGGCTTTGACCTTAGATTTGGCGACGCGAGGCTCGTCTACACCAGGAGCATTGCACAAGTTCCACTGCGGGGCCACTTTCCAATCCCAGTAAAATCCGAGTTGACTTAGTGGCTGGTCAGCGAAGCTGCCGCCAATCGACCGTTCTGGCACTACAATGATCGCCTGCGTCAATCCCTGGTTATTCAGCTTGTCCAAGGCCACGAACATTAGGGCGCGGGATTTGCCGGAAGCCGGAGGAGATTTAATGAGCAGGTATTGCTCACCGCGCTTCGCGTAGGCGCGTTCCTGCATCGCACGCATTCCCAGCGCATTGACCTTGCTGGAAGCGCCCGTGCGAGCCGTAGTGATGGACACCGACGGCACAGTGGATTTATTTGTCGGATTACTGGCTGATTGCTCGCTCACGCCATTTTCTCCTTTTTGCTTTTCGGCGCGGGTTTGGCCTTGGCCGCTGCCGCCGTCATCTTCACGTAGAGATCAAAGAGTTTTTCTAGCCGTTCGGTATCGTTTTTGAAGCGGCGGCCAATGTAGATACGCTCCAACACTTCATCGTTCTTCTCATGTGCGCGCCGCAAGTTGCCCGGCATATTGTCCGGGTCGTACAGATCAGCGATTGTGGCCGGAAAATGCGCTTCACGCGCTTGCAGAATTTCTTCAGCACAGGCGGCCAAGTCGGCCTTGTTCTGCTCGGTAAGCAACGGCACCGGGAAAGTGTTCCAGCCAAGCGTGTTGGAATACGAAAAGCGCATCTCAAGACGAACGCACACAGCGCCAATCCACGCCCAATGCAAGCGAGATGCGATCAAGGCGATGTTCCATCGAGGGGCATTAAGCAAGGCAAATGTTTTGTTGCTTACAATACTGCCTGGAGGTAGAAGTCCCACTGGCAGATAGGGGCGACTCTCGGAACTAACTCCAGGGACAACGATGATTTGTTCATCCCCGCGCTGCCGTACTTCCCCAAAACGGTGTGGGGAGTCGGCGAGGTCTTGCGTGGTTGCTCGCTCCGATTCCTGTCGTTTCATTCGGACGCTGTCGAATCGCGCGGCGAGCCACGCATTTGCTTCCGCCTCTGCGCGGTCGGCATCCTCAACCCAAATACACCGTCGTTCTTGACCTCGGATGTATTCCTGCGACCCTACGAATGTGCGAATGAACTTTCTTGGGACACCATGCTCTCGACAAGCGCTTTCAGCTTCATCAAAAGCCAGCAGCAGCCCGCCACCATCGTTGGGCATATTGCCGAACGTCATATCGCCGATTTCGCTTATCCGCGTTGAACGTGGACCAACGATGATGTTTGGTCCCGGCACGAGATAGGCATTGATATGGTCCGTGGATTTGACGATGGTTTCCCCATCGGGCGTTTCACTGAAAACCCGACGACCCCTATCGGAGCCATCCGAGAGTCCGACGATAACCACCGTGACGCCGGCATTCTTACTAGCCAGGTTGGCCCATTTGAAAGACGTATGGGCAAAATTGATTTGGTGGCCAGAAGCAAAAATCAAGGACCATAAGGTTTCCACCTGACGTCCTTGACAGATCGAGTTGGTTGCCACGAATGCCGATATGGTCGGAGTTCTCGTTCCGTAATCCGCAGCTTTCATGAACCAGCCGGAGACGTAGTCCAGCGATTTCCAGTTTTTCGTGCGACCGGCAAAAATTGCCCGGAGATCGTCCTTTTGGTCGTCGGTTTGCCATTGGCTTCCGCGATAAGGCGGGTTACCACAAATATAAGTTTCGCCTCCCTCGTTCTTGAATTCGATTTCCGTCTGATCGAGGGGTGTGCTGAACAAGTCATCACCGATAATCTTTACGCCGGTGCCCGTGGGTGGGCAGATATTCAACCAATCCAGCCGTAGCGCATTCCCGCAAATGATCCAGTTCTGCGCCTCCAATGGCAGAAACTCGGCCAGCGCTTCCTTTTGTCCACGATACAGCACATCGCACTGGAATTCGGCAATGATGAGCGCCAGCCGTGCAATCTCCGCCGGAAAATCACGCAGCTCTATACCCCGGAAGTTGGTCAGCGGAATCTCGCTGCGCAGATGAGACTCGCTACGCTGCTCGTTGATTTTCGCTTCGATTTCGCGCATCTGCTTGTACGCGATGACGAGAAAATTTCCGGACCCGCAGGCTGGATCGAATACGCGGATGCGGGCCATGCGCTTTCGCAGGTTCAACAGCTTGGCCTTGTTGTCGCCGGCCGCATGCAGTTGTGCCCGCAGGTCATCCAGGAACAACGGGTTCAGCACCTTCAGGATATTGGGCACGCTGGTGTAATGCATACCCAAAGCGCCGCGTTCTTCATCATCAGCCACGGCCTGAATCATGCTGCCGAAGATATCGGGGTTGATTTTTTTCCAGCTTAGGCCGCCCGTGTGCATCAGGTAGGTGCGCGCCATACGGGTGAAACGCGGGACTTCGGTACCACCGGAAAAAAGGCCGCCATTTACGTAGGGGAAGCTGTTCGCCCAATTCGGCAGCTTGGCGCCGCTCCGATCGGAAGGCTTGATGTTCATGGCGCGGAAGATGGTTTCCAGCACCGCATGGGTGTTGGATCCATCTCGTTCGCTCATCTGCTCAACAGTGCGCGTAAACAACCCCACGCTATTGAAGATGTCTGTGTCTTCGGCAAAAAAGCAAAACACCAACCGTGCCATGAAGTGATTCATGTCATGGCGACGCGTGTCCTTAGCCCAGTCCGGATTTTCGCGCAAGAGCTCGACGTAGAGTTTGTTAAGGCGGCCCGTAGCCCGAACATCAATGGGGTTGTCCTTGATCTCCTTTACAGTAGTGATACCCGCCAAAGAGAGGAAGAAACCGAAGTGATTCGGCAAATCCAAATATGGACTTACGATGGTTTCGCCGCTGTTCAAATCCTCGGCTTCCAGCATCGTGCCATCAGTGGCCAGAATGAACTTGGCCTTCGCTTTCAACGTGGACGGGGCGGATCGCAATGCCCTAAGTGTTTCAGTCACCGCGCCCGGCGAGCACGCAGCGATATGGATGTTGTTGCGCTGGAGAACTCCCCCGGGGATGTCCGAAGCGTTGGAATCACCCTTACGCAGACGTTTTATGGTGGTGTCTTTGTTGCCGAAAGCAGCAAGGAAAGAAAATGGGAACTCATTTCGATCGAAAGGCTGGAGCGCCAAATCGGAGATTGCTTCTTCGATTTCGACTGCGTTCATGCGTGATCGCCCCGAGGGCTCTGGGCATCCGCCGGGAAGGCTCTTTGCCGTCGAGGTCGGCCGGGAATCGGCTTAGACTCTAGGCCCTTGATGCGCTCTTGCGCGAAGCGATAGCGCCAAAGCTTGACTGTGTTCCGGCTAATGCCAAGGTCCTTTGAGATGCGGTAATTCGTCTGGCCGCGCGCGGCGCGAAGGACGATGTCGGCCCGGACGACCTTGTTGCCCCATGGATTCTTGATCCAGCGGTAAAGAAGCATCCGCTCGTTATCGCGGAGTTCGAGTGCGACGGCTTGTTTGCGCGGCATGACGGTCCTGTGATCATAGCAATATGGTCAGGTCTTTCCTACCCGAATCGGCCTGCCGAACCCTCTATATGGTCAGGTACTTCCCGATTTCCCGAATGAAGTCGTGCCGATTCGAGGTGGGTCACGGGAATAGTAAGTGCCGGGGAAGTGTCGGTCTTGTGCAGAATCGACTTCCGTGCGGGAATAGCAACGGAAGGTGGTAGGAAACGCCGCGGCTGGATTGCATTACAAAGTGAGGGCGCCAACAGCCCCGCCAACATGTTGGCGGGGGTAGCGTCGAGGGGCCGAATCAAGAAATGGAGATATTTGCTGCTCAATGTCGCCCACCTCGTCATCGATGAGGCCGATGACGCTTCCCGACTCCTCTCCCCCAACCATGCAGATTGGTTGTGGTAGAGGGGTCGGGAAGGCGGTGGGCGAGGGGCAGCAAATAATTTTGAAGATGAAGAGGAGGAGAATGGAACTGACCAAACGAGACTTGAGAATCTTGGCGGCGATCGAGAAATGGGGAGTGATGGGATTGGGACAAATCGACGGGGTTTTCTTCAGAACGGAGCTTCCGGAGCCGGAGCGGATCAGGCTATTTTTCAACGACTTGCGGCGCGAGGACCACTGGGGCGGAGCCTACAAGCGGCTGAGCGCGCTGGCCGGCGCGGGCCTGATCCGGACCTGGAGGCCGACGAATTACTGGCAGGTTTACCTGCTGACGGGCCGGGGCCATGAGCAGCTCAAGCGGCACCAATTGGCCGTCTTCAACCATCCTGTTCGCGGCGTGGGCGAGGCGTATCTGCGGCACGAGATCGCGGTCTGCGGCGTGGGGTTGACCCTGGCCGAGCTGCTCGGCCTCAAGGTGCAAACGGCGCGGCGGACCTGGGACGACCTGTACCGCCGCGGACAACTCAAGCGCGGCTTCACCAAGCTGAGGCTGCCGGACCTGCGCATCGCCGATGCGGCGGACGTCGTGCATCACGTCGAGGTGGAGCTCACTCCCAAGTCGCGCGAGCGTTATCGGGCCATGTTCACCGAGGGCGCGCGGCAGACCTTTTACGGCAAGGTTCTCTACCTGACTGGATGGCCCACCGGGGTCGAGCACATCGTCCATCTCGCGACGACGGTTCAGCGCACGAATGTCTACGCGGCCGGCTTGGCCGAGTTCAGGGCGGGCCCAAGACAGTGCCGGTTCATTCGCCGCGGCAGCCTCGGATCCGTTCAGGTATTCACGATGCCCCCGGCTGGCGCTCCGATGGAGGTGACGGCATGAACGGCTCCCTCGAAGCCGCCCGCGAGGCCTTCCTCGCGCGCTGCGCGGCCCTGAACCTGGCCGCCGGCAGCGTGGTCTGGTATCGGCATATCCTCCGCGACTTGGCGGCCTCCCTGGCCCGGCGCGGCGCGCGGGAGCTGGCGGCCGTCACGCCCGCCCTGCTGCGAGAGCACCTGGCCGCGCTGCGGGCCAAGGGGCATTCCTCCGAGACCGTCTTCCGGACCTACGGCGGCATCCGCTGCGCCTTCCGGTTCTGGACGCGGGAAGGCATGCTCGGCCGCAACCCGATGGAACTGGTCGAGCGGCCGCGGCGCGAGCGCGCGCTGATCCGACCCATGAGCCCGGAGCAGGCGGCGCGGCTGCTTGAGGCGCCCGACACGCGGAACTGGGAAGGCGTCAGGGACCGCGCCATGATGATGCTCATGCTCGATTCGGGCCTGCGGATCTCCGAGGTCCTGTCCCTGGAGGCGGCGCGCGTGGACTGGGTCAACTGCGCGGCCGTGGTCATGGGTAAGGGCCGCAAGGAGCGCTCCGTGCCCTTCAGCGCGCGCACGGCGCAGGCGCTGCTTGAGTACGCGCGCGCCCGTAGCCAGAGGCCGATCAAGGGCGGGCAGTTCTTTCTGGGCCGGACCGGCAAGCCGATCTGCCGTAGCAAGATGCGAAAGCTCATCGTCCGCTACGGCCGGGAGGCCGGGATTGAAGGCGTGCGGCTATCGCCGCATACGCTGAGGCATACCTTCGCCGTGCTCTATGTCCGCAACGGCGGCGACTCGTTCAGCCTACAGGAGATTCTCGGGCATTCCACGCTGGAGATGACCCGGCAATACGTGAACCTGGCGCGGCGGGACGTGGCCGAGCAGCACAGGAAGTTTGCGCCGATGGAAGCGCTCTTGCAGGACGCGAGAGCACCGCGCTCTGCTTTGGTACGCTCGAGCGCTACGCCTCTGAGCGTACCAAAGCAGGCACCGGCTCTGCAATAGGGGTAGCATCCTACCCCGGTTTACGAGGGTACTCTTGAAAATAGCGGGTATACCTGTTATAGTTTAATCTAGTGCAGATTAAGGCATCTTTAGTTCCCTAATCCGTATTAGAATGAACTAAGAGTTTATTTTAGTGCTGAATCGTATACCCTAAGTACCCTAATTTGTATTTAGATAAACCAATGAAGGACGATTCCGGCAGTCGGAACAAGCTCAGCGAACTTCTGGCCAAGTGGCCGAAGGGAGCCGTCGCCACGGCCACCTGGCTGGAGCAGCAGGGCGTTTCGCCTGACCTCGCCAAGAAGTATCCCCGCTCCGGCTGGATGCGCCGCATAGAGCGCGGCGCTTATGGGCGCCTCGATGACGCCGTTGATTGGACCGGCGCTCTGTACGCCGTTCAGGAGCAACTGAAACTCCCGGTCCACTTGGGAGCCAAGAGAGCACTCGAGGAACAGGGCTACGGCCATTTCGTCCGCCAGCGTGAAGGCGGCCGGCTACCGCTCTACTCACCGCGCGGAACGCGGCTACCTTCCTGGTTCTCCCATCACGATTGGGGCGTCCAGCTCGCTTTCAAGGCGGCCGACCTGTTCCCTGGCAAAATGGAGCTTGGGCTGACCAAGCGGACTTTCGGCGATCTCTCGATACGTCTGTCCGCCCCCGAACGGGCCATACTTGAAGCCCTCAATGAGGTGCCGAAGTTTCAGTCCTTCGAAGAGGCGCGCTTGCTCATGGGCGGGTTGGCCACTCTTCGACCCGAGCTCGTGCAGGAACTCCTCGAAAGCTGCCGCTCGGTCAAAGCCAAGCGGCTGTTCCTTTTCCTCGCGGATGAGGCCGATCATCCTTGGGTCAAGGAGCTCAACGTTTCGAAAGTGGACCTGGGGAAGGGCAAGCGCTCGATAGTCAAAGGCGGGCGCCTGGATCAGAAGTACCAGATAACGGTCGAGCCCAATCCCGAAGCTGTCTCTCTCCACGAAGGCCCATGAGAAAGGCCTATCTCGAGCAAGTCAGGCTCATGCTGCGCGTGATGCCTCATGTGGCCGCCGAGGAAGCCTTCGCTCTCAAGGGCGGCACGGCGATCAATTTCTTCGTCTGGGACATGCCGCGCCTGTCCGTGGACATCGACCTCACCTATCTGCCGCTCGAGCCGCGCGAGCAATCTTTGCGCGGAATCAGCGCCGCGCTCCTGCGAATCAAGCAGGCCATCACAAAGGCGAATCCCGGCTTCAATGTGCACGAGAGCAAGTCCGCCGACCTCGTTCTCAAGCTCGTGGTGCGCACGACCAGCGCCGAAGTGAAGATCGAGCCCAACACCGTGATCCGGGGCACCATCAACGGAGTGGTCACCCGCGAGCTATCCCCCAAGGCTCGATCCACCTTCGAAGCCGCGGTGAAGGTCCGGACGCTTTCCGACGCCGAGCTCTTCGGCGGGAAGATCTGCGCCGCCCTCGACCGCCAGCATCCCCGCGACCTCTTTGACGTGAAGCAGCTCCTCGATGGCGCCGGACTCACCTCGGACATCAGGAAAGGCTTCCTCGTGCATCTCATCAGCCATGACCGGCCGATGCATGAAGTCCTGGAGCCAAACCGTAAGGACGTGCGCGCCACCTTCGAGTCAGAGTTCGCGGAAATGACCGACGAGCCCGTGAAGCATGAAGCCCTCGTCGATGCCCGGGAACGCCTGATCGCTCAGCTCAAGAGCTCCCTGACCGAACAAGAGAAGAGATTCTTGCTCTCCGTAAAAGATGGAAGGCCCGACTGGCCGCTGCTGGGGCTCGATGGCGTCGAACGGCTGCCTGCAGTCCAATGGAAGCTCCGAAACATCGGCAAAATGGCCGCCGCCAAAAAGCAGGAGCAGATGGCCAAGCTGCGCGAAAAGCTGGGGCTGCAACTTTAGGAGACCAGTCGTCGTGAACATTGAATCCGGTCCGATCAGGCATGAGGACGCCTGATAACGATGAGTCGGCCAAAATTCCAGCATTACGTTCCCAGATTCTACCTGGAGTACTTTACCGACCCCAGCGGGAAGCTATTCGCATACGACAAAACAACCGACCGCATTCTGACGGTCAGACCGGGAACGATCGCCGCCGAGAACTACTTTTACGACATCCCGGAGCTCGAAGGGCTGGGCGCACCGCGGCACTTGATGGAAAGCCAATTCGCCGAAGTTGAAGGAGCGGCCAAGGCGATCATCGACAGGTGGATTAAAGAGCTGTCGGCCTGCGGGACCGTCTCAGTTCCACCGGCCGATCGTGAAGCGGTCGCGCTCTTCCTCAGCCTCCAGCTGATCCGAACCGCCGAATTTCGAACCCTCATGACGGAATGGGCTCAAAATCTCAAGGGCGGTCCGGGCGGCGACCCGAAGAATCCACGCAGCTTGCATACCGCGCTGCTCTGGAACGACGAGTATCTTGGTGAAATCCGGACGAAACTCCTGGACTGCATCTGGATCTTCGGATTCAATGATAGCGCGCAAGGGTTCTACACGTCGGACCACCCGGCGCTCGTGAAGCCGCCCGATCACTCGGGAGTTCTATTGGGGCCGCGGGTCCTTCTGCCGGGGATGTACGTGGCATATCCCCTCTCTCCGCAATGGATCATGTATGCCAAGGACCGCGAGTATTGGGCGAAGCTCAAGCTGGACAAGTTCGAAAACCGGAAGTCTCCGGTCAAATTCTCGGTGGACATGGTGAATCACGAGAATTCCGGGCAGGTCGGGACATGCACCCGCTTCGTATTCAGCAACTCGCCGGATTTTTCATTTGCGAAGGACTACTGCGCCCGCTGCCCGGGGGTGACCCCGCCCGCGAGGAGGAGGTCCGATGGGCCTCCCGATTATCGTGCGGACCCATAAGGCTGGAAACGGTATAATACGCTGTCGTGTCCACACTCAAGACCATCGTCTGTTTAGCGAACTCCTGGAAGCCGCCTTCGGGCCGCTGCGTCGCGGGCATTGAATATGCAAACGGCGAATTTGGCGCCTGGATTCGTCCGATTAGCGATCGGGACACCGAAGAGATTTCCGAAGAAGAGCGTCAGTATAAGAACGGAGCCGACCCGGCGCTCTTGGACATCATGGAGATCGCCTTTAAGCGGCACAAGCCTCATCTACATCAGCAAGAGAATTTTCTGATCGACGACTCGTTTTACTGGACCAAGAAGGGAACGCTCAAGTGGATGGATTTGGAGGATGCGGTTGAGGATCCGGCAGGGCCTCTCTGGCTGAATGGCTTTTCAAGTTCGAACGGCAACAACGACCGGGTTCCCGAGGGATCGTTGGGCACTCTAAATCGATCCCTTTACTTGGTCAGGCCGGAGAAATTGGTGCTTTCCGTCAGGGCTGAACCAACCATGGAGGGCTCGTCGCGCAGAAAAGTTCGGGCCAGTTTTTCACTCTCCGGGGCCGATTACAAGATCGGCGTAACCGATCCCGTGATCCAACGGCAGTTACTGGCCGGCAAGGACGGCGATACCAAAATCAAAGATGCCCTTATGTGCGTCAGCCTAGGCGGGGAATTTAACGGCTACGGATACAAGCTCGCCGCAGGAATCGTTACCCCCCAGCGGGCGGGAGCTTGAGGCATGGCTAACGCTATTTTTTCAATCGGCCATTCGATTCACCCGATCGAAACTTTTATCAGCCTGCTGGCGAGGCACTCCGTCACCGCGATCGCGGACGTGCGCTCAAGCCCTTACAGCAGTACACACCCCAATTCAACCGAGAACCACTCAAAGAGAAACTCAAAGCCGCCGGGGTTTCTTACGTCTTTCTGGGAAGAGAGCTGGGCGCCCGAAGCGAAGACCGGAACTGTTATCTTGGCGGCAAGGTTCAGTACGAGCTTCTCGCGCGTACCCCGCTCTTTCACTCAGGCCTCTCGAGAGTTATTGAAGGGGCCTCCGAGCATCGGATCGCTCTCCTCTGCGCAGAGAAGGATCCTATAACCTGCCACCGCGCGATTCTGATCTGCCGCCATTTGGTGAAGAAGGGCATGGATGTTAGCCACATCCTCGATGATGGCCGCATCGAAGCGCACGATGAGGCTATTGCGAGACTCCTTAGGGAACTCAAAATTCCGGAGAACGATCTCTTCAAAAGCCGCGACGAGGTAATTGGCGAGGCCTACGCAAAGCGTGGACGGCAGATCGCCTATACCGAAGAAGACACAACGGCAGGGCCGTCTCAAATCAGCATCCAACAATGAAACTGTTCACCATCGGCTTTACGAAGACAAACGCGGAATCCTTTTTTGAGCGCCTGAAGTCCTCGGGAGTAAAGAGAGTTGTCGACGTTCGCCTCAACAACGTCTCTCAGCTTGCCGGCTTTGCGAAGATGCAGGACCTCCGCTATTTCTTGAAGGCGATCTGCGGGATCGATTACGCCCACAATCTGGACCTTGCCCCGACGCAAGGAATGTTGGATGCCTACAAGAAGAATGGCGGGGCGTGGGATGACTACGAGAAGAAGTTCATCGATCTCATTTCGACGCGCCGTATCGAGCAGACCGTTCGCCCATCGGATCTAGATGGCGCGTGCCTCCTTTGCAGCGAAGATAAGCCCCATCACTGCCACCGGCGATTGGTTGCTGAGTACCTGCGCGGCAAGTGGGGCGACGTCGAGATCGTAAACCTCTAGCGAGGCAATCCGCCGGCCGGCGATGCGGGTCAGCCGAAAAACCTTGTGGTCCGGCGATTTCCGCCCATGCGCGTCCGCGATTTGCTACACTCCTTCTAGGACCACAAGGTTAGTCGTTCAAACCGCGTGGCGAAGGGGCTGGTCCTCGACGGAGAGAGCCTCGGCGTAAACGGCCGAAGCTCATAACCTTGAGGTCGCTGGTTCAAATCCAGCCCCCGCAACCAATTTAACGTATTCGAACCCGAGACAAGAAATGTCGGGACCGACCCACCGAAAGGTGGGTTTTGTGTTTTAGGGGGGCGTGCTCGGTCCGGCGCAATCCGCTTTAATAGGCCGTGGCCACCCCGCCTCCGTTAGACCGCGTCGAAGGTTGCCTACTGGGCTTGATGACGGGCGACGCCTTGGGCCTGCCGCGCGAGGGACTTAGCGCGCGCCGCGCGCGGCTGTTCTTCGGGGAGACGCCGACTCACGCCTTCCTGCCGGGACGCGGCATGACCAGCGACGACAGCGAGCTGGCCTTTATGACCGCGCAGGCCTTGTTGTCCTCGCGCGGGGAGACGGCGGCGTTCGAGAGCGCTCTCTCCTGGCGCCTGCGCGGCTGGCTGCTGACCTTGCCTGCGGGCATCGGGCTGGCGACCTTGCGCTCGGCCGTCAAGTTGTGGCTGGGCTTCCCGCCGCGCCTGGCCGGCGTGTTTTCGGCGGGCAACGGGCCGGCGCTGCGCGCGCCTCTCATCGGCCTCTACGCCTGGGATGACGAGCGCAAGCTCGAGGCGTTGTGCGCCGCCTCCACGCGCCTGACCCACACCGATCCGAAGGCGCAGCGCGCCTCGTTCGCCGCGGCGCTGGCCTGCCGCTACGCCGCCTTGCGCGGGCCCGGCGGCTTCTCGGCGGCGGAGCTCGTGGACGAGTTGGTGGAGAAGACGGGCGCGGGCGACGCGGATTGGAGCGGTCGGCTGCGCGTCGTGGGGGAGGCGGCGGCGGGACGGGTCTCTCGCGAGGAGGCCTTGCGGCGGCTGGACATCCACGACGGCGTGTCCGGGTATATCTATCACACCGTGCCCGCGGCGTTGTGGGCCTGGCTGCCGGCGCCGTTCGACTTCGCCGGCGGCATGGCGCGCGTGCTGGCGCTGGGCGGGGACGCGGACACGGCCGGGGCGGTGTTCGGCGCGTTATGCGGCGCCGCGACCGGGGTCGAAGGCGTGCCCGCGCCGTGGCAAGACGGCATCACGGATTTCCCGCGCGGCACGCGCTGGGCGCGGGCCTTGGCCGGGCGCTTCCACGCGCGCGGCGAGCCGTTGGGCGTGGCGTGGCCGCTGTATCTCGCGCGCGGGCCGCTTTATTGGGCCGCGGTGCTCGCGCACGGCCTGCGGCGCCTGCTGCCGCCTTACTAAGGAGCCGTGGTCGCCGCGGCGCTGGACTGGCTCATGCGCGCCGAGTCGGCCTTGTATTCGCGCAGGAAGTCGCGCCACCAATGCTCGGGCTCTTCCTTCGGGCCGGCGTGCTCGGTCTTGCGGCCGGTTTCGCCATCGACGACCAGGCTGCCGACGAAGCCCGACTCGCGATAGACGCGGCGGATCTGCTCGGCGATGGAGTTCATGTCGGCCTTGGTGACGGCGCCGTCCGAGGTGGCCTTGTAGAACTGGACGGTGACGCGGATGGGGAAACGTTCGTCGCGCTCGATCTCCAGGCCGCCCAGCTCGGAGAAGTCGCCTTCCACCGCGCCGTGGCCGATGACGGCCTCCTCGATGTCGGACTGGCGGGCGCCGGCGCTGGCGCCGCGCACTGCGGCGACGCCGCCGCCGCCGTAGCCGTAGCGGCGCGGGTTCTTCTGCTTGAGAGGGACCTGGACGAGCAGGACCAGGCTGAGGCCTTCCTGGCCGGCGGCCTTAACGGAAGGCTCCTTCGAGGCGGCCTTGTGGTCGCTCAGGCGACGGCCGGTGAAGGGGGCGCGTTTGCCGTTGGCATTGAAGTAGAGGCGCTGGCCGTGGCGGCCGGCCTCGCGGCCGTTAAGCACGGTCACGCTGGTGCCTTCGCGCGTGGCGACGAGGGTCAACACGGCGGGGTCGCCCGAGTAGGACTGGTAGTTGAAGAGCACGGGGTTGAACTCGGCGAGCCCCGACTTGGGCACGGGCAGGAAGCAGGCCTGGGCGCTGACGAGGACCTTCTCGTCGCGCGGCGCGAGCAAGGTTTTACGCGTGCCTTTCCAGGAATCGGGCGTCGAGAGGTAGCGGCGCAGGTCGCCGAGCACGGCGCCCAGCTTGACGCTTTTGAGCTTGCCGCCCTTTTCGTTGCCCACGAGGATGCGGAAGTCGCGCAGGTTCAAGTCGGCGCTTTTGTCCTCGAAGTTCGGGTAACGAATGACGGGCATCAGGTGGCCGGGGCGCCCGGGCTCGTCGCCGACGACCTGGATGGTCATGTCGCTGATGTTGGGGCCGACGGAGGAGCCTTTGAAGCGCCCGGCGTCCTCCCAGGTGACATTCAGGATGTTCAGGCCGTCGCGGCGGGCCAGGTCCTGGGCCGCGGGGTCGGCGGTCATGGCTTTGACGGCGGCGACGGTTTCGGTGAAGGTCGCGGCGCCGGCGGGGACGGCGGCTTGAAGGGCGGCGAGCAGCAGGGCGGCGGTTTTCATGGTTCCTCCGGGCGTCTGCGGCGTGACACCGTCCGAGCGTCGAAGTTCCCCGGCCGGATATGCCGGGGCCGCCCGTCGAGAAGCGGGTTCAGCGTGTTAGAGGGAGGCGGGCCGACGGACGGGAAGAACTAGCGGACCCGGCGGAGGTACGCGTCCTTCACGTTGGCGGTGATGTAGGTGCCCAGGCCTTTGCCGGCTTCGGCGAGCGTCTTCATCTTGCTGATGTGGGCGGGACCCGCGCTCTGGTTGGTGTAGCGATACACCGAGCTGTCCTTGAACTGCACGGTGACGCCGTCCTTGGCGATCTCGTAGCGCACGACCGTGGAGGCGCCGCCGGCGTTTTTGTACTTCTTGAACTGCTTGGGCTTCTTCGGGGTTAACATGCGTATATTATGCGACAAAACGCCCCGAGTTGGGCGGTCCGGCGCGCGGCTCAGTCGTGCCGGAAGGAGACGGTGAAGAGGAAGTCTCCGGCCGCCCCGAGGCTCTTGCTGAGCACGTCGGACGAGGCGCCTTTGAGCGGAGGGGCCTTCACGACGTTGACGCTGCGCCGCCCGGCCGCGCCCATGAGCTTGAGCTCGTCCACCTTGCGCAGGAAGGTCTCCTGCTTGGCCGCGACGAGGCCGTCGAGCGTCGCGTTGGGCTTGCGCGAGGCGACCACGTAGAGGGTCTCGAGACCCTTGTTCTCATCGAGGTAGTAGTAGTCCCCGCTGTTGGGGGCCCAATACTCCTTGCCGGCCGTCAGCGGGTTGCTCGCCGTGTCGAAGTCGGGGTTGGGGAACAGGCGCACGGTGTTGCCGGCCGAATCGGCCTGATAGACGTACACCCAGCAGTCCTGCGCGGGTTTGAGGTAGAGGGCGTAGTTGTCCTTCGAGGTCAACGTCGCCCCTTCGCGCACCGCGCGCAGCTTGCCGTCGGCGCCCACGTACACGAGCGCGGCTTCCAGCGACAGCGGGGGCAGCGGCGCCTGCTTCTCCTCCGGGACGCTCAGCAGGGCGGCCAAGGCTTTGCCGTTGTCGAGCACGGCGTTGGCCGACGCCAGCACGGAGGCCGAACGCGTCTCCAGCAGGCTCGCCGTCACCGTGATCTCATCGTCGGTGGCCGCGTAGGTGCCGGAGACCATGAAGTCGAGGCCGCCTTTCTCTCGCAGCTTGTCGAAAAGGTCCTCGTCTTTCCCATAGACGCGGGAGTCCTCCATCAGCTTGAACACCTCGCGGCGCTCGACGAGCACGTAGCGGGCCTTTTTGGGGCGGCGCGCCGCCAGCTCGAGGGTGACCTGCTCCTGGACGAGTTTGCCGAAGGGGGAGGAACGCGTGCCGTCGTCGATGGGCGTGAAGGACAACACGCCGAGCTTGCCTTCGGACTCGCCGAGCGCGGGCAGCAGCTTCTTGACGAGGGACGCCGCCGCCTTCTTGACGTCGGCGACGCCGGGCTCGGCGCGCGGCGCGCCCGCCAGGACGAGGCTCAGCGCCAGGAGCGGGGCGGCCGTCACCCTAGGCTCCCACCAGCACGAAGGGCGCCCAGAAGAACGGGTGGGCGTAGGCGCCTTTGCGCAGGCGCGCGCGCGCGGTCTTGAGCGCCTCGCGCGGCGTCTTGCCTTCCTTGAGGTTCTTGAAGAACTCGTCGGTCATGTCGGTCGTGGATTTCTCCGACACGCTCCAGAGGCTCACGAGGGCGTTTTTGGCCCCGGCGTATTGGAACGCGCGGCCCAAGCCCAACACGCCTTCGCCGCCGACCTCGCGGCCGAGGCCGGTTTTGCAGGCCGTCAATGCCACGACCTCGCAGTTGAGCTTCAGGCCCATGATGTCGCTCATCTTGAGAAAGCCGTCGTCGCCCGACGCGTTGCCGATCTGGGTCAGCACCAGCGCGGGCTCGCCGACGTAGGGCACGTCCCCGTCGAGGATGCCGTGCGTGGCGAACACCGCGTAGCGGTAGCGCCCCAGGTCCTCGCCGAGCAGCTTGGTTTTGTTGGCGTCCGCGCCGGTCAAGGACACCGCGTCGGAGCCGAAGGTCATCTTCAGGGAGTCGGCCAGGATGCCGGTCTCGCCCAGGCGCTCGAAGGCGGCGCCGCGGCGCGTCGCGGCCACGCCCATGGTCACGAACTCCTTGGCCACGTAGGACGCCAGGCCCGTTCCCTCCACGCGCGCGTCGGACTTGTCGAAGATGGGGTCGGCCAGCACGAGCAGGCCCACCGAGGCGCCGGCGGGCTTGGCGGCCGCGCGCGCCTGCGTCAGCGCCGTGGCCGACTGCGCGTAGGCCACGTCGTGTTCGTCGGCGGCGTAACGCAGCGGCGCGGCCGGCGCCTGGGGGGTCTTGGCGCGGGCGGGACGGGCCACGAGCGCCTCGAAGGGCAGCAGGCCCAGGAACTCGTCGGGCACGAGGACGAGCTTCTTGCCCTTGGCGGCCGCGGCGACGGGCCGCAGCAGGAGGTTGTAGAGCTTGGCGCCCGCGGCGGCGTCGAAGGCGCCGGCGAACTTGCCGGTGGCGTCGAGGGGGGCTTCGAAGGGTTTGCGGAACGCCTCGACGAGCTTCTTGAGTTCGGCGCGGGTGATCTCGGCCTTGAACACCGCGGCCTTCTTGTCGGCGCCCACGGCGTAGATGAGGGTGCGCGTGTCGGTGACCGCGTATTCGACGAGCAGCTCGGAGGCGTCGAGCGCGGCCTCGGCGGCCTTGATGGGCTCGGGGTACTGGACCGCGGCGTAGGCCGGCGCGCTCTTGCGCAGCTCGGCGACGAAGGCCGCGCGGGCGGCCAGCGCCGCGGCGAGCTCGGTCTCGAGCTCGGCCAGGCGCGCGGCGTTTTTCTTCTCGAACGCGGCGTTGGTCTGCTTGTAGGCGGCGGCGACGCGGGAGTTGACGGCCGTCTCGCGCGCGGCGTCCGCCGCGGGCAAAGCCGCCTTCGACGAGCTCAGGCGGGCGGCGACCTCCTCGACGAAGGCGCGCGCCTTGGCGCTTTCGGTCCAGTAGAAGCCGTCGGCCGCGTCGGCGGCCGCGCGCGCGCGGGCCTCGTAGGCCTCCAGACGGGGGAACCCCGCCACGGACGCGGTCAGGAAGCGGCCGCGCGCGGACTGGGGCAGCAGGTCGCGCTGCCGCTCGATGGCGGCGATGGCCTTCTCGCAGGCCGCGCGCGCCCCGGGCAGGTCCGCGAGTTTCTCGAGCGTCAGGCACAGGCCGATGTTGGCCGACACCGCGTCGTCGGCGACGCGTTTGTCCTGGCCTTCGGCCGCGGCCTTGGCGAACAGGGCCTTGGCGGCGGGGTACAACTTCTGCGCGTAGGCCACGCGCGCGGACAACACGTCGTTTTTGGCCTTGGCGGCCAGCGCGGCGGCCTTGGCCACGTCGCCTTGCGCGAGGTAGGCGGCGCCGAGCGCGATCTCGGCCTCGGTCGTGGGCGTGCCGATGGCCTGGGTCAGGGCCAGCGCGCGGGCGTGGAAGTCCATCGCCTTGGCGTGGTCGCCCTTGAGCCCGTGCAGCGACCCGATGTGGTTGAGCACC
Organism: uncultured Elusimicrobia bacterium; assembly: GCA_965283875.1. Lineage (GTDB taxonomy): Bacteria > Elusimicrobiota > Elusimicrobia > UBA1565 > UBA9628 > GWA2-66-18. The sequence continues at coordinate 2,962,809 of CBDIQC010000001.1, forward strand.
TGCGCCTGGCCCACCTTGTCGGTCGCCTCCTCGGTGAACTTCAACGAACGCGCCGCGAGCTCTAAGGCCTTGTCGAAGTCGCCCAGGCGTTCGTAGATGAGGGCCTGGTTGCCCAGCGACGCGCCCTGGCCGGCCTTGTTGGAGGCGCCTTCGGCGAGCTGCTGGGAGCGTTCGAACAACGCGAGCGCCTTGGGGAAATCGCCGAGGTCCAGATAGACGGTGCCCAGGTTGCCCGTGGACGCGCCTTCCTGCGACTTGTCGCCGGACTCGCGCGCGACGGCCAGCGACTGTTCGCTGAGCTCGAGCGCCTGCGGCAGGTCCAGCTGCTCGCGGCGCAAGAGGCTCAGGTTGCTCAGCGCGGTGGCGATGTGGCGTTTCTCGCCCATCTCGCGGTAAGCCGTGATGGCGCGCCGGTAATAGTCGTCGGCCTTCGGGAAATCACCCAGCTGCATATAGATGGTGCCGTAGTTGGTGTAGGTGCCGGCCTCGCCCTCCTTGTCGCCGACCTCGCGCGCCGCGCTGAGGCGCGCGCGGCGTAGTCGAGCGCCTTGGGGTAATCGCCCAGGCCCTGGTAGTCCGCGGTGATGTTCTGCAGGTCGATGGCCACGCCCGCCTTCTCTCCGAGAGAGGTCTGGATGGCGAGCGCCTTGAGGTGGTAGTCGAGCGCGGTCGCGTGCTCCGACATCTCGGAATACGCGTTGCCGAGGTTCGCCAGCGCCATGCCTTCGGCGGAACGGTTGCCCAGCGCCTGCATCATGCCCAGCGACTCTTTGAGGAGCGCGAGCGCGCGCGCGTTTTCGCCCTTGCTCTTGAGCACGAGGCCGAGGTAGCCCAAGGTCGCGGCGAGGTCCGGCTTGTTGCCGAGGCTGCGATAGACCCGGATGGCCTGCTCGTAGTAGCGGATGGCGCTGTCGGCCTGGCCGCTGTAGTCGTAGGCCAGCCCTAGGTTCTGCGCGAAGTCCGCGATGGCCACCTGCTGGCCGCGGCTTTCGGCGATGCTCAGGCCCTGCGACAGCGGCGAGACGGCGCCCGCGTAGTCGTTCGCGTTGAACCGCTCGACGGCCTGGTTGCGCAGGTCGTCGAGCTGGGCGCGGGCGGGGAGCGCCACGGCGAGAAGGAGCGCGGCGAGCGAGAGGGCGAGGCGCGACGTGTTCATGATGTCTCCGTGTTATGTCCGACGCGCCCATCGTACTTCATCTTCGGCGCGAATGGTAAAATGCCTCATGCCCGAGCGCTGGAAACTTTTCGTCGCCGCCACCATCGTCATCGCGGCCACGCCCGGGCCCAACATGCTGCTCGTCATGACGACGAGCGTCAAACACGGCCTGCGCCGCTCGCTGGCGACCATGGCCGGACTGATGACCGGGTTGTGCGTGATGCTCGCGTTCTCCGCCGCCGGGCTCGGGGCGGTGCTCGAGGCGGCGCCGGCGCTGTTCGGCGCGCTGCGCCTGCTGGGCGCGGTTTATCTGGTTTATCTCGGCGCGTCGCTGTGGCGCGCGCCGTCGGCCGAGCCCCACGCCCAGGCCCCGCTGCCGCGCGGCGGTCTCTACCGCCAGGGGCTGCTCGTCTCGCTGAGCAACCCCAAGGCCATCTTGTTCGCGGCGGCGTTCCTTCCCCAGTTCATCGACGCCGGACGGCCGCGCGGCCCGCAGTTCGCCGCGCTCGTCGCGCTGTTCGCGGTCATCGAGGTGTCGTGTTACCTCGCCTACGCGCTGGGAGGGCGCCACGCCGCGCGCTGGTTGTCCCAGCCGGGCACGCGGCGGCTCTTCGATCGCGCCTCGGGCGCGTTGTTCGTGGTTTTCGCGCTGGTCCTGCTGCTGTCCTCTTAGCGGAGAGGCTCGCGCGGCTTCAAGGCGGTCAATTGGCTCAGCGCGAAGGCCAGGTTGTGACGGCTGTCCGCGTCGTTCGGGGCCAGCTCGAGCGCCCTGCTCGCGAGCGTAACGCCGTCGGCCCAGCGGCCCTGGCTGACCGCGGACCAGGCGCGCTGCGACCAGGCCGCGCCGTAGCCGGGCGCCAGCTCGGTCGCCGTCGCTAGGCAGGCGTCGGCCTCCGCCCAGGCGCCGTTTCGGCCGAAGGCGACGCCGAGGTTGACGTAGCCGAACTGCGCGCCGGGCTCGCCGCGGCCCGAGGCCGCGAGCGCGCGCAGCTCGTCGAGTCGGCCGGGGGCGATATGGATGGCCTCCAGCGAGGCGCGCAGCGCGCTCGTCAACCAGGAAGGCCGAAGCCGCTCGCTGGCGCGCGCCGCTTCATAGGCGCGGGGCACGTCGCCGCGACGCAGCCAGGACGCGGCGCGTTCGCCCTCGATTTTCCAGCTGTAGGGCGGGTTGGAGTGAAGCTCGAGGAACCCGTCGGGGTCCGCGCTGGCGCGCACGTGCCGCCACGAGCGCGCTGACCAGAAAACGCCGATGCCGACGAGCGCCAGGGCCGTCGCGCGTTTGGGCGCGAGCTTCAGCGCGAGCAGGAAAAATACGAACGCGAAAGTCGCGGTGGCGCGCACGGGCAGCACCTCGCCGTTGAGCAAGGCGGAGACCGCGATTTCCGAGGCGCAGAGCAGGAGCAGCGCGGCCCAGCCCAGGGACTCGCGGCGCCTCGGAGCGAAAAACGCGGCGACCGCGGCGGCGGCCGTCCAGGCCGCGACGTGGAGCGGGGCGCCGTCGGACGACAACATCGCGCCGTAGGCGCGGTAGGAGCCCGTCAACAGAAGCCGCAGGTACTCGGTCGCGGCGACGGCGGCCTCCGGCAGCCGTTCCCACTGCCACAGCGGCGGATGCGCGGCGAGGTCATGGGCCAAGACCCAACGACGCTGGAGCAGATAAAGCCCCGAAGCGGCGAAGGCCGCCGCCAACGCCGCCGCGCTCGCGCGCGTGAGCCGGGGGCGGAAGAAAAACGCGGCGACGGCCAGGCCCAGCGGCAGGAGCACCGCGTTTTCGCGCGCGAGGCAGGCGAGATACACGCAGGCCGCGGCGCCCAGCGCGCCGGCGACGCCGCGGCCGTCCTCCGCGGCGCGATAGCTCCGCCAGGCGCCGACGGTCGCGGGCAGGAGCAGCGCCCCCGTCGCCAGCAGCGGCGAGACGAAGAACCAGCTGTTGTAGGGATGCGCCATCAGCAGCGCGGCGGCGCCCCAAGCGGCGAGGGGGGAAGCCCCGGCGCTGAGCAACGCCCACGCCAAGGACGCGGCGCACAGCAACCACAGAAGCCCCGCGGCCGCGCGGTAGGGACGGGCGTCCTCGCAACCCGTGGTCCGCGCCAACGCGCCGAGGAACAGGTTCGCCAGCGGCCGATAGTAGGCGCCGTCCTCGCCGACGGCGCGGGTGAGCAGCAGTTCGGAAGCGGGCGCCGCGCTGAGGCGGCCGCAATGGTTGGGCACCTGCAGGGCGTCCTCGCGCACGAAGACGCGGCTGTTGGCGGCCGCGAGCAATAAGAGCCCCAAGACGGCGTAAAGGAGCGGGGCGAGCAGGCGTCTTTCGGGCACGCGGGGAGTATGCCGATTGGCGCGCGATAAATCAACCGGCGCGGCGTGCTAAACTGGGGGCCGCATGCATCCCCGCAACCGCCATCACGGCCGCTACGACATGGCCCTGCTCGGCCGCGCCGCGCCGGAGCTGCTGCCGTTCATCCGCAAAAGCCCGGCGGGCGAGCCCACCGTGGATTTCGCCGATCCAGCGGCGGTCGCGGCCTTGAACCGCGCTTTGCTGCGCGCGTATTACGGCGTGCCGGACTGGCGCATCCCGCCGGGCTACCTGTGCCCGCCGGTGCCGGGGCGCGCGGACTACATTCATCACGCCGCGGACCTGCTGGCCGCAGGCGGCGAGGTGCCGCGCGGCGACGCCGTGCGCGTGCTCGACATCGGCGTGGGCGCCAACGTCATCTACCCCATCGTGGGGCGGGCCGAATACGGCTGGAGCTTCGTGGGTGTGGACGTGGACCCCGACGCGCTCGCCCACGCGCGCGCCCTCGTCGCGTCGAGCCCCGGGCTGGCGGGCGGGGTGGAGCTGCGCCAGCAGCGCCGCGCCTCGCGCGCGCTCGAAGGCATGCTCGTCGAGGGCGAACGCTTCGACCTGCTGGTGTGCAACCCGCCCTTCCACGCCTCGCTCGCCGCCGCGGAGGCGGCGTCCCGGCGCAAACGCAAGAACCTGGGGCAGAACGCGAACGCGGCGCGCAACTTCGGCGGGCGCGAGAGCGAGCTGTGTTTTCCGGGCGGCGAGGACGCGTTCGTGCGCCTGCTGATCAAGGAGAGCGCGGCCGTCGCGCGCTCGGTGCGCTGGTTCACGTCGTTGGTCTCGAAGGCCGAGACGCTCGAGGGTGTGGAGCGCGCGGCCAAGAAGGCGGGCGCGGCCGAGGTGCGCGTCGTCGCGATGGGCCAGGGCCAGAAGACGAGCCGCTTCCTGGCCTGGACGTTCGGCGCTTAGGCTACTGCTTCCCCAGCAGGGTCCCGCACTTGGGGCACTTCATCGTGGAAAGGCGGAAGCCGGGTTTGGCCGGCACATAGGTGTCGCACGACGGGCAGCGCCCGCCGCCGCTGCCGGAGCGCCCGCCCGCGCCGCGTCGCGCCGGGTCCTTCTGCGTCTGGGTCTGCGTGTCGCCGTCTCGGGCTTTCATGGGCGCCTCTTCTGGTAGGGTGACGGCTTGGCGACGTGCACGTGCGGCAAAGGTTTCTCCTTCGGCGGCGCTTCGAAGAGCTCGGGGGCCATCATGGTGAGGAAGCGCCCGACGATCTCGCCCAAGGTCATGTCGCCGGCCGCCTCTTCCCAGTCGGCGCCGAGCATATCGACGGCGCGCTGGTAGCCTTTCTGGTCCTGGAAACGCGCCAGCAGGCGCGAGAGCTTCTTGGCGGTGACTTCTTTGCGGCCGGGAATCTTGCCCTCGCGCAGCTTGGTCTTGGTGAGGTGCTCGACGCGATTGATGAGGTGGCGGTGGGTCGGCGTCACCAGGCTCAGCGCCACGCCGGACTTGCCGCTGCGCGCGGTGCGGCCGATGCGGTGGACGTAGAGCTCGAGCTCGCGCGGGATGGAGTAGTTGACGACGTGCGAGAGGTCCTTGACGTCGAGGCCGCGCGAGGCGACGTCGGTGCACACGAGCACGGTGGTCTTGCGGTCGCGGAAGGCGCGCATGGCGCGGTCGCGCTCTTCCTGCGACTTGTCGCCGTGCAACGAGTCCACCTGTACGCCGTGTTCGGTCAGGTACTGCGTGAGGTCCATGACCAGCGACTTGGTCTGGCAGAAGATCAGGCCGTAGAAGTCGTCGGTGAGGTCCATCAGCCGCCGCAGCACCTCGGGTTTCTCGAACTCGCGCACCACGTAGTAGATTTGCTCGACGGTGCCCGAGAGCATCTCCGTCTTGTTGACCTGGGCGTGTTTGGGCTTGCGCAGGTAGGTGTCGGCGACGCGGCGCACCTCGGGGCTCATCGTGGCCGAGAACAGCCAGATGTGGCTCGTCGGGCGCGCGGTGGCGGCGAGATGTTCTTCGAGGTCTTCGCGGAAGCCCATGTCGAGCATCTCGTCGGCCTCGTCGAGGACCACGGTTTTGGCGTCTTTGAGCGACAGCGCGCCGCGGTCGATGTGGTCGATGACGCGGCCCGGCGTGCCCACGACGATGGGCGCGCCGCGCTTAAGGCCGGCGAGCTGGTCGGCGTAGCCGGTGCCGCCGTAGATGGGGAGCGCCTTGACGCCTTTGTAGCGGCCGAGCAGGTCGATCTGGCCGGAGACCTGCAGGGCGAGCTCGCGCGTCGGGCAGAGGATGAGCCCCTGGACGTGGCGGCTGCGCGGGTCCACGGATTCGAGCAGGGGCAGGCCGAAGGCCGCGGTTTTTCCGGTGCCGGTGGCGGCCAGGCCGATGAAGTCGGTGGGGCCGGCGAGCAGCAGCGGCAGGGCCTGCTGCTGGATGGGGGTGGGGGTCACGAAGCCCAGTTCGCGCACGGCGCGCGACAGCGGCTCGCTCAGCTTGAGCTCTTCGAAGGTGTCCACGCGAGATGATACCACTTGCCCCGGGGTCGTGCGGGCCGCATGGCGCTACCGCTCGCGCCCAAAAGAAAGTTACACTCTTTATACACCCCGCGGCGCGAACGGCCCGGGGTCGCGTTCTTTAGAGGGGCCGCAAGGAGACAACATGGGTACTATGGCTGGTCGCAAGTCGTCCGACGACGTCCGCGGCGAGAAGGCCGCCGCGAAGGTCAAACGCGAGGCCCATTTCGCCAAGATCGCCGCCTACGACGCGAAATACAAGGCCGACGCCCTCGCCCGCCGCGAGAAAGGCCCCGACGCCGCGCCCGCCGCCGCCCCGGAGGCCAAGTGAGAGCCCATCTCTTCGAGTTCCGCTCCGATAAACGCAAGCTGAAGTGCCTGTGCGGCTGGGAGCGCACGCTCAAGTCCACCGACATCAAGGCGGCCTACGCGAAGTTCGAGGAGCACCGCGTGGAATCGCTCGCCCCGGCCGCGGCGACCCGCTAGGTCAGTCGAGGAAGCGCGACCGCTGTTCGGCCGTCGGCAGCACGCAGGCGTCGTAACGGCCGAACAGCCGGTAGCGCAGGGACGCGACCAGGTCGTAGCCCCGGTCGAGCAGGGACGCCGGGAGCGCGCCGGCGCACGACAACAGGCGCCAACCCGCGCCGAGCCCCGCCAGCACGGCGAACACCGCCCGGGAGCGCGACAGCAGGCGCTCGGTCGGGCGCCCCGCGTCCACTACGAGATAAACCGTGTCCAAGTCCGCGTGGTCCACGCCGTGACGCGCCAGGAGCTCGGCGGCGTAGGGCTTCTGCAGCGCGGCGAAGCGGAAAAGCCCCTGCGGGTCGCGCGCGAGCGTGAACTGGACGAAGCGGTCGCATAGGCCGCACACCCCGTCGTAGAGCACGACTCCGCCGGCCCCGCGGCGCAGCAGGCGGTCCCATAACGCTTCGAGCGGCGGGAAAAAGAAAAGCGCGATGGGCACGATCAGGAAGGGCCGGGCTTTTTTATAGGGATGGAGGGCCATCAGCAGGAGATAGGCCAGGAGCGGCGTCAGGCGCAGGGCGAGCTTGAGGGCCGCGACGCCTTCGTATCGCCGGCCGTCCAGGTCCGCGCGCAGCGGCGCGCCCGGGGCCCCGGCCTCGACGCGCCACAACCCGTCAAGGTCCAGCGCGCGCACGGCCCCGGCCAGGCGCGTCATCGCGCGCGAGCCCGCGTCGTAGGCCAACACGAGCGGCGCCTTCGGCCACGCCGTGAAGGCGAGCAGGGCGGCGGCGACGCCGTAATAGAACTCCGCGAAGGTCGCGCCCCACAGCAGGACGAGGATGCCGGTGTGCAGGAACAAGGTCAGCCAGATGCCGGCGCGGTCCCAGCGCGGCCGGCAGAACAAGCCCGCGACGGCGAACTCCATGGCGATGACGCTCCACGACATCACCTTGGAGAGCAGCAGCGGCGGCAGCAGCGCGGCGGCGGCCATGTAGGGGCCGTGCTCGACGCGCCGCGCGAACCAGTTCTCGAAATATTGCCCGCTCCACCAGTCGGGGTCGAGCGCCTTGCTCAGGCCGCAGCCCAGGTACACGAGCACGAACTGGGCGCGCAGGAAACGCGTCCCGCTTTCGGGGGTGTAGAGGCCCAACAGCAGGAACTGCGCGGTGTAGAAGGTTTTGCCGTTGGAGAAGAAGGCCTTGGAGCCCAGGATGTTGAGCAGCATCGCGGCCCCGACCAGGAGGCAGGACGCGCGCGCGCTTCGACAGGAAGAGGCCGAACGCGCCGGCCAGGAACAAGGCCTTGGTCGCCGGGGCGAAGACGCCGCGGCCGCGCAGCTCGTCGAAGATCGGGTGGAACGGGAGGAAGGGGTCGTCGAAGGCCCCGGGCAGCTGCTGCCACAACAAACACAGCACCAGCAAACGCGCCGCCAGGTGCAGGTTGCCCGGCAGATCGCCTCCGCCCAGCCGCCAGCCCGGGGTCAGCGCGGCCATCGCCACTCCTGCTCGGGGCCGCCGTTGACGTCGTAGATCACCCGCACGCGGGCGTCGTCGCCGCGGCCGTACGATTCCTCGTATTGGCGGATTTTGTCGAGGACGTTGGCGGGCGAGCGTTGGTCCCAGCCGTGCTCCGGCAGGCGGTAACGCGCGAGCGCGTGCGCGGGGCGCAGGCGGCGGCCGCCGACCTCGACCTCGACGGTGAAACGCGTCTGTCGGTCGTAGGGGGACCAGCAGAAGTAGCGCAGCGGGGTGAAAAAGGAGTAGGCGACGCCCGCGACCTGGGCCGCGAGCAAAGCCGCGGCCAGCAACGGCCGGGGGGCGAGCCACCAAGGGCGCGCCCCGGCGCTCATCGGCGGCGGCGCGCCTTGCGCGCGGCGAGCACCGCGGCGATGACGCGGTCCTGCTCGCGCTCCGTGAGGTTCGAACCGCTGGGCAGGCACAGCCCGCGCGCGAACAGGTCCTCCGACACCGCGCCGCCGACCATGCGCCGGCCCTTGAACACGGGCTGCAGGTGCATCGGCTTCCAGAGCGGGCGCGCCTCGATGTCGCGCGCCTCCAGGGCCAGGCGCACCTCGTCGCGCGTCGCGCCGAACGCCTTCGCGTCGAACAACACGCACGTCAGCCAATGCGTCGAGAACGAATGCGCCGCGTCGGGCATGAAGGCCACGCCGGGCAGGCCGCCCAGTTCCTTCTTGTAGCGGGCGAACACGCGGCGGCGCGCGGCCACGCGGCGGTCGAGCACGGAGAGCTGGCCCAGGCCGATGCCGGCGAGCACGTTGCTCATGCGGTAGTTGAAGCCGATGTGGGAGTGCTGGTAGTGGGGGGCGGGGTCGCGCGCCTGGGTCGCCAGGAAACGCGCGTGGCGCGCGAGCGCGCCGTCGTCGGTGACGAGCATGCCGCCGCTGGACGTCGTGATGATCTTGTTTCCGTTGAAGGAGAACACGCCCGCCCAGCCGAAGGAGCCGGAGGGCCGGCCGCGGTAGGTCGCGCCGAGGGCCTCGGCCGCGTCTTCAATCAGCGGCACGCCGTGGCGGCGGCAGGCGGCGACGATGGGTCGGTAGTCGGCGCATTGGCCGTACAGGTCCACGGCGATGACCGCGCGCGGCAGGCGACGCTTTTTGGCGAGACGGTCGAGCTCGGCGGCGAGCAGGACGGGGTCCAGGTTCCAGGTCGAACGTTCGCTGTCGATGAACACGGGCACGCCGCCGTCGTACGTGATGGCGTTGGCGGTCGCCGCGAAGGTGAAGGAGGAGCACAACACCTCCTCGCCGGGCTTGAGCTTGAGCGCGCGAAGCGAGAGGTGCAGGGCGGCGGTACCGCTGGACACGGCCACGGCGTGGCGCGTGCCGGCGCGTTTGGCGAACGCCGCCTCGAAAGCGGCCACGTGCGGGCCCAGCGGCCCGATCCAGTTCGTGCGGAAGGCTTCGCGGATGTAAGCCAGTTCCCGCCCTCCGAGGTGGGGGGACGACAGGAAGATGTGGCCGTCCTTCTTGCTCACGCGTTGATTATGCCAAATACCCCTGGCATCGCGGCCGGTTCCATGCTATACTTTAGGCGTCGTCACGTTTTCGAACCCGTAACTAGAAATGTCGGGACCGGCCCTTGGGCGAGCAAAGCCCAGGGGTTTTGTGTTTCTAGGGGTCCCTTTCGCTAACTATGGCCATCCTCCTTTCCTGTCAGAAGCTGAGCAAGAGTTTCGGCGTGCGTCCTCTCTTCGAGGGGCTGTCGCTGGGGCTTTTCGAAGGGGAGCGCACGGGCATGATCGGGCCCAACGGCGCGGGCAAGTCCACCTTGATGCGCATCCTGGCGGGCCAGGACACCCCGGACGGCGGGACGTTGTCCTTGCGGCGCGGGCTGCGCGTGGGTTACCTGGCCCAGCGCGACCGCTTCGATGAGGCCGAAGGCGGGCTTACCGTGCGCGGCGCGGTCACCTCCGCGGTGTCCGACCTCGGGCTTGAGGACTGGGAAATCGACATCCGCGTCGAGAACGGCCTGGAACAGGCGGGCTTCGCCGACCACGACCAGAAGGTCGCGAGCCTGTCCGGTGGTTGGCGCAAACGCCTGTCCATCCTCTCCCAGGTCGCGCGCGAGCCCGACCTGCTCCTGCTCGACGAGCCGACCAACCACCTCGACCTCGAAGGCGTGTTGTGGCTGGAAGGATTCCTTCAGGACCTGAGTTTCCCGTTTCTCGTCGTCACGCACGACCGCCGCTTCCTGCAGCGCGTATGCAACCGCATCATCGAGCTCAACAAGCGTTATGAGGACGGGCACTTCAGCTCCAAGGGCAACTACGCCGACTTCCTGGAGAAACGCGACGAGTTGTTCGCCCTCCAGCAGACCGCGGAGGTCAAACTCGCCAACACCGTGCGCGGCGAGATCGAATGGCTGCGCAAAGGCCCCAAGGCGCGCACCACCAAACAGACCGCGCGTATTGACCGCGCCGGCGAGCAGATCGCGGAGCTGGCCGAGCTCAAATACCGCAACGCCCAGGGCCGCGCGACCGAAATCGACTTCCTCGGGACCGAACGCGCCTCCAAGAGCCTCGTGCGCGCCAAAGGCGTGACCAAGTCCATGGGCGGCCGCCGCCTGTTCGGCCCGCTCGACTTGATGCTGGGCCCCGGCGACAAACTCGGCCTGCTGGGTGAAAACGGCTCGGGCAAAAGCACCCTCCTTAAGATTCTGGCCGGCACGCTCGCGCCGGACGCGGGCGAGCTCAAACAAGCCGACCGCCTCCAGGTGGTCACCTTCGACCAGCACCGCGAGGACCTGGACATGGAGGCGAGCCTCCAGAAATCCTTGTGCCCCATCGGGGAACACGTCGAATACAAAGGCCAACGCATCCACGTGTACGGCTGGGCCGAACGTTTCCTGTTCCGCAAGGAGCAGATGCATCTGCCGCTGCGCCTGCTATCGGGCGGCGAGCAGTCGCGCGTGCTCATCGCGCGGCTCATGCGCCAGAGCGCGGACCTGCTCCTGCTCGATGAGCCCACCAACGATCTCGACCTGCAGTCGCTCGAGGTGCTCGAAAACAGCCTGCGCGATTTTCCCGGCGCGCTCGTGCTCGTCACCCACGACCGCTGGCTGCTCGACCGCGTGAGCCAGTCCATTCTGGCGCTCGACGGCAAAGGCGGCGGACGTTTCTACGCCGAGTTGTCCCAGTGGGAGACCTGGCGCGACGCCCAGCCCAAAGCCGGGGCCGCCGCGCCGCCTCCGCCCAAACCCGCGTTGACGCCCGAGCAGTCCAAGGAACTGGGCTCCATGGACTCCAAGATCAAGGCGGCCGAAGAGAAACTCGAGACGGCCAAAGCCGCGCTCGAGGACCCCGCCATCGCCACCGACGCGGGTGAGCTGGCCAAACGCCAGGCCGCGGTGGACGCCGCGCAAGCCAAGGCCGACGAGTTGTACCGGCGCTGGGAAGCGCTGGAAGCCCTACGACAGTAGGGCGGTGACGGCCGCGCGCAGGTCGCGCATGCCCGCGTCGTTTTCCGCGCTCACCCAGAACATGGCCTCGGGCTCGATGCCCACGGCGTGCGCCAGTTCTTGACGGCGGTGGCGCGCGACCGAGGGTTTGACCTGGTCGGCCTTCGTGGCGACGACGGTCCAGGGCAGGCGCATGGACTGCAGCCACTTGAGCATCTCGAAGTCGAGTTTGGTGGGGCCGACCTTCGCGTCCACCAAGGAGAGCACCATGCGCAGATTGGGCCGGCGCGTGAGGTAACCTTCGATCATGTCGCCCCAGCCCGCGCGTTCGGCCTGGCCGCCCTGGGCGTAGCCGTAACCCGGCAGGTCCACGAGCCAGCGCGACTCGCCCGCGTCGTAGACGTTGATGACGCGCGTGCGCCCGGGCATGGAGGACACGTGGGCGAGTTTCTGGTTGCACAGGCCGTTGAGCAAGGTGCTTTTGCCCACGTTGGAGCGCCCGACGAAGGCGACCTCGGCGGCGCTGGCGCCGAGTTTGGCGGCCGAGGTCTCGCTGAGCAGGTATTTGGCGCGCGGCAAAGAGGGGGCATCAGTCGTCCCCGTGGCCGCGCACGCGCCCGCGGTTCTGCTTGACCGAAGAGCGGCGCCGCTTCTGCTCGAGGTTGCGGCGTTTGGCGGCCTTCGACGGCCCGCGTTTGCGCCGGCGCTCCAGCTCCTGCTGGTGTCGCCGCGCGGCGGCCTTCTCGCGCGCGATGTTCTCCAGCTTCTCGGCCATGCGTTCGCGCGCGAGGTAGCGGTTGAGCGCCTGGGAGCGTTCTTCTTCCGCGCGCACCATCAGGCCGCTGGGCGTGTGAAAAAGAGTGACCGCGGTTTCCACCTTGTTGACGTTCTGGCCGCCCGCGCCGCCGGAGCGCGTGAACTGCTCGACGAGGTCGCCCGGGCGCACGCCCGCCGCGGCGAGACGCGCGGCCAACGCGGCCCAGCGGTCGGAGGTGGTCACGCCTAAGGATACCACGCAGCGGGGGGGATTTGGTTAGATTCGCGCATGGACACCTGCGCGCGCTGCGGCGCGGCCTTCGGCTGCGGTAAAACGGAGGGCAAAACCTCCTGCTGGTGCGCCGAGTTGCCGGCCGTGTTGCCGGTGCCGGCCGAAGGCGAAGGCGCTTGCCTGTGCCCGTCCTGCCTCGGCGAAGACGTCGCGCGCGCGCGGTTGCGCCTGGGGCAGTGCCTGGACTGCCGTCACCGCAAAGCGCTGCGCTCCAAAGGCGGGGACGACCTGGTGTTATGCGCCCTGGCCGGTGAAGACGAACGATACGCCAAGTACCCGCGCCTGCCGATGACGGGTTGCGCGGGTTTTTCGCGGCCGCCGAAGCCGGCTCAGTAGCCGACGGACAAAGCCGGGCAACGCGTCGCGAGCCAGGCCTTAAGCGCCGCGTCGTCGAACTTCAGGCGGTGCTCGCCGTCGGGCGTGTAGTCGAAAATCTCCGCGTTTTTCACCGCGCACAACTGGCCGTGAGGGGAGCGGAAGGTCGAGTCGCCGTTGCGCCGGCCGGTGGGTTGGCCGCCCTGGCGGTAACCCGCGTCGAGCAATAACCCGGCGTAACGCGTGATGGCGACGCCGCCGCGCACCGCGGGGTCCACGAGCGGGTCCACGCTTACGTCGCCGTCGAGCGTCGCGACCTGCGCGGTGGCCGGGTCGAAGGTGAAACGCCTCCCGTCGGACGCCACGACCGACACCGTGCCGGCGGCCGGGTCCATCTCCAGGCGAGGGGCGTCGAGGCGGGGAAAAAGGTAGAACTCGCGCGCCGAGGTCAGGCGGCCGATGTCATCGCCCGGGCCGTAGGAGCTGAACACCATGAGCAGGCCCGAGTTGTAGAAGGTGTAGTCGCGGTAGACGAGGTTCACCGCGTTGTTCGGGTGGATGGACACGAAACACTTGTCGCCGTATTCGGCGGAGTAACCCTGGGTGCCGCCGATATGGCTCGGCCGCTGCGGGACGCAGGCCGCCCCGGCGGGAAGGGCGAACAGGACGAGGAGGGCGGCGTGAGCCGCCCGGGTCACTTGCGGGCCTCGAAGACGCAGGACGCGACGCAAGCGCACGTCGCGCCGCCGCCGCCGCCGTAAGACGGCATGCCGCAGGGCAGGTCCGCGCGGCCGGTGAGGCGGTCGGTGGACAGGGCCTCGGCCACGAAGTCCGCGAAATCGAACTTGCCCGAACCGCAGGCGCCGGGGCAGTCGGTGACGATCATGAACGGGTCGTTGGCGCCGATGTTGAGGACTCGTTCCTCGAGAATCTGTCCCTGGGCGCCCTTCACGGAGAGGGACGCTTTCAACCCGGTCACGCCGGGGAAGTTCATCACGAGCGTGCCGGCCGCGCGTTCGCCGGCGGCGGCGTCCTGGGCGCGCTGGAGCTTCTCGTCGTTTTTGCTGGGCCCGACCTTGCGCTTCTTCTTCCGGTAGAAATCTGCCATGTGGCTTGGACTCTAGCATAGTTGATACCATGCGCCAATGGCCGACGCGCTGAGGACGGCGCTGGACGCGATCGCGGCGATGGGGCCGGCCGGCTCGGCCGCCTTCGTCCTGCTCTACGCAGTGTGCTGCGTGGCCTTCGTGCCGGCCGTGGTGCTCACCTTCGGCGCCGGCGCCGCGTTCGGCCTCGTGAAAGGGTTCTTCCTGGTCTGGGCGGGCGCGACGCTCGGCGCCTGCCTGGCCTTCCTGGCGGGGCGGTATCTCCTCCGGGACTGGGTCAGCCGCAAGCTCGAAGGTTTCCCCGCCTTCCGCGCGGTGTCGCGCGCCGTGGCCAAGGAGGGCTGGAAGGTGGTGGTGCTCACCCGCCTGTCGCCCGTCTTGCCCTTCATCCTGCTCAACTACGGCTACGGCCTGACCGGCATCTCGCTGCGGGAATACGCCTGGGCCTCGTGTATAGGCATGGTCCCGGGCACCTTGCTCTACGTCTGGCTCGGCGCCGCGGCCGGTGAAGCCGTGCGCGCGGGCGCCGGCGGGCGGGCGCGCACCCCGGCGGAATGGGCGTTTTTCGCGGTCGGATTGCTCGCCACCCTCGGCGCGGTCACGCTCGTGGGGCGCGCCGCGCGGCGCGCGTTGGCCGACGGAGATCCCGTGAGCTGGAAACGCTCGCTGCTCAGCGGCGACGAACACGACGACGCGCTCGTCGCGGCGGTCCACCCGTCCGATTGGAAGTCTCCCGAGCCCAAGCCCTCTACGACCTCGTCGTGCTCGGCGCGGGCACCGCGGGTCTCGTCGCGGCGGCCGGCGCGGCCGGCGTCGGCGCCTCGGTGGCGCTCGTGGAGCGCGGCCTGATGGGCGGCGACTGCCTCAACGTCGGCTGCGTGCCGTCCAAGGCCCTGCTCGCCGCGGCCCGCGGCGTGGCCGACGCGCGCCGCCTGGCCGAGTTGGGCGGGCGCGCTGCGGACGTGGGCGCGGATTTCCCCGCGGTGATGGAGCGCCTGCGCCGGCTGCGCGCGGGCATCGCCCCGCATGACGGCGCCGCGCGTTTCGCGTCGCTCGGCGTGGACGTGTTCCTGGGCGAGGCGCGCTTTTCCGGCCCGGACCGCGTGGATGTCGGCGGCCGGACGTTGCGTTTCAAGAAGGCCGTCATCGCGACCGGCGCGCGCGCGGCCGTGCCGGTCCTGCCCGGCCTGGCCGAGGCGGGGTTCCTCACCAACGAGACGGTGTTCACGCTCACGGCGTTGCCGCCGCGCCTCGTCGTGCTCGGCGGAGGCCCCATCGGCTGCGAGCTCGCCCAGGCCTTCGCGCGCCTGGGCTCGAAGGTGACCCTCGTCGCCTCCTCGGCGCGCCTGCTGCCCAAAGACGTCGCCGCGGCCGGCGCTTGGTCGAAGCGGCGCTACGCCGCGACGGCGTCGAAGTCCACCTGCGCGCTCGCGCCGCCGGGTGCAGGGCGCCGGCGCGGACACCGTGGTCCGCGTCGCGGCCAACGGCGTCACGCGGTCCGTGAGTTGCGACAAGGTGCTCGTCGCGACGGGACGTCGTCCCAACGTCGAAGGCCTCGGGCTTGAAGCCGCGGGCGTGACGTTCGACGCCGAGAAGGGCGTCGTGGTGGACGATTTCCTGCGCACGACGAACCGTAAGATCTACGCGAGCGGCGACGTGTGCCTGGACTGGAAGTTCACCCACGCGGCCGACGCCGCGTCGCGCCTGGTCGTGCAGAACGCGTTGTTCCTCGGACGCAAACGCGCTTCCTCCTTGGTCGTGCCGTGGTGCACCTACACCGACCCCGAGGTCGCGCACGTCGGACTCACGCCCGAAGCCGCCGCGGCCGCCGGCGTCGCGCACCAGGCATTCGATATGCCGCTGACCGGCGTGGACCGCGCCATCCTCGAAGGCGACACCGAGGGTTTCCTGCAGGTGACGGCAGCCAAGGACGGGCGGGTTCTCGGCGCGACTTTGGTCTCGCGCCACGCCGGCGAATCCATCGGCCAGCTCACCATGGCCGTGCGTAAAGGCCTGTCCATGGGCGACTTGTCCGCCACTATCCAGCCCTACCCCGTCCAAGCCGACGCCATCCGCCGCGCCGGCGACGCCTGGAGCCGCACCCGCCTGACGCCCCTGGCCAAGTCCGTCCTGAAGGCCCTCCTGCGCTTTACGGCTTAGGGACGACTAAGCTGGGGGACAGGCCCTCAGCTTAGGAGACCTGGCACTGGGCTTAGTCGTGCTCATCAAAGTGTCCGACTAAGCACAGTGCCAGGTCAACTAAGCCAGGGGCCTGTCCCCCAGATTAGTTTGCGGGTTTGAGGGTGAGGGTGACGGTGGTGCCTTTGCCGATGCCCTCGCTGGTCATGAGGACCTCGCCGCCGTGTTTGTTCATGATCCAGCGTGCGATGTTGAGGCCCAGGCCGGTGCCGCCGCTTTCGATGCGGGTCGTGGCGAAAGGCTCGAAGAGGCGTTTGAGGGTTTCGGCCTCGATGCCGACGCCGGTGTCGGCCAGGATAAGGCGGATCATGCCGCCGGACGGCTCGGTGCGGATGGAGAGGCGGCCGCCGAACGGCATGGCGTCGAGCGCGTTGATGAGCAGGATGGTCAACACCTGGTGGAGGTGCCGCTCGCTGGCGAGCACCTTGAGGTCCTTGGGGACCTCGACGTAGGTCTCCACGCCGCGCTCGTTGAAGCGGATGCGCAGGACCTCGACGGCGATGGTGAGCACGGGGCCGAGCTCGACGGGCTGCAGGTCGAGGGGGGAGGGTTTGGCGAAGTCGAGGATGTCCGACAGGATGGCCACGGCGCGGTCGGCCTCGCGTGCGACGACGGAGAGCTGGTCGCTCGGGTTGCCGCCGCGCTCGAGCACCCGCTGCGCGTGCTCCACGGTGAGGATGACGGTGTTGAGCGGGGTGCGCACCTCGTGCACGACGCTCGACATCATCTGCCCGACGGTGGACAGGCGCTGGAGCCAGGCGAGTTTATCCTCGAGGTCCGACTCCGGGCCTACGGGCGCGCTGCGGCGGCGCCGGGCGAGGTAAAGCCCGGCGCCGAGGCCGAGCCCGGCGGCGACGACGGCGACGGCGGCGAGCTTGGCCTCCATGCGGGTTAAATGTATAAAATGCGGGCATGGCGACCAAGGTCCTGCTTGTCGAAGACGACGCTTCCTTCCGGAAGGCGGTATCCGACGTGCTCTCGCTCGAGGGCTACGAGGTGCTGCAGGCGCCGTCGGGCAAGGCCGGCATCGTCGCCGCGCAACGCGACATGCCGGACCTCGTCGTGCTCGACCTCATCATGCCCGGCATGAAGGGCCTGGAGGTGTGCCAGCACCTCAAGCAGGACTCGGTCACCGCGCGTATCCCCATCATCATCCTCACGGGCAACGACAAAGACGGGCAGGCATTGCCGGGCCTCGACATGGGCGCCGACGACTACCTGACCAAGCCGGTCGACCTGAAACTGCTCGCCTACTGCCGCGCCATCCTTCGACGCCAGGCCGGAGAGGACAAGGAAGCGCCGCCGCCGCACGTCGCGGTCGGCGCGTTGGCATTGGATTACCCGCGTAAAATCGTGAGCCTCGGTTCCAAGGAACACCAGCACCTCACACCCAAGGAGTTCGAACTCCTCTACTACCTGGCCCAGCGCACCCCCAACCCCACCGACCGGTCCACCATCTATAAGGACGTGTGGGGCGTCGAGGCGCCGTCCGAAGGCTCGCTCAAGACCGTCGAGGTGCACGTGCGCCGCATCCGCCTGAAGCTGGGCTGGAAGTCCGACCAGTGGCTGGTCTCGGTCTCCGGTCGCGGCTATGCCCTCATCCCGCCCGCCAAATAGTTAACGAAAGTGTCTGACACTTTCGTTAACAGACGTTTTCGTTAACGAATCAGCGGGTGTGCTCGATGAGCAACAACGCGGCCGAGACGAAGGACACGACCCAGGTCGGACCGGATAACTCGCGGCGGCGGCCCGCCAGCGTGTACAACGCGGCGTGAGAGACGAAGCCCCACAACAGGCCCTGGGTGATGGAGAAGGTCAGCGGCACGAGCGCGGTCGCCAGAAAAGCTGGCACCGCGTCCTCGAGTTTGGAGGCATCGAGCCGCGCGATGGAGCGGAACATGAGCGCGCCCACGATGACCAAGGTCGGCGCGGTCGCGTAAGGCGGGACCATGCCGGCCAGCGGCGCGAGGAACAGGCAGGGCAGGAAGCAGAACGCCGCGGCCACCGCGGTACGGCCGTGCGCCCGCCCATCTCGATACCGGCCGCGCTTTCGATGTAGGCCGTGCCCGAGGAGGTGCCCAATAATCCCGCGCCGAGCGTCGCCCATGCGTCCACGATGAGGCCTTGGCGGAGGTTTTTGGGCCGTCCTTTCTCGTCCACCAGACCCGTGGCGGAGGCCACGCCGACGAAGGTCGCCACCGAATCGAAGAGGTCGGTCATGAGGATGGAGACCACGGTGGGCAGCAGGGCCGGAGCGAGCGCGCCCCACACGTCGAGCTTCAAGATGAGCGTGAAGTCGGGACGCGCCGTCGCTGACGCCGGCGCGGCGACCAGGCCGAACGCCCAGGCCGCGGCGGTCACCCCGAGGATTCCGGCGAGGAAGGCGAAAGGACTTTTACGGCCCATGAGCCACACGGTGAGCAGGCCGCCGGCCAGGCTCAGGCCGACCTTCAAGTCCAACACGCCGAGTTTGACGAAGGTCGCGGGGTCGGCGACGACGAAGCCCGCGTTTTTAAGGCCGATGAAGGCGAGGAACAAACCGATGCCCGCGGCCGAGGCATGGCGCAGGTGCGCCGGAATGGCTTCGGCCACGCGTTCGCGCAGCGGCGTCAGCGACAACACGAGGAACAACACGCCCGCCCAGAATACCGCGCCCAACGCCACGGGCCAGGGCACGCCGTGGCCGAGCACCACGGTGTAGGCGAAAAACGCGTTGAGCCCCATGCCCGGCGCTACCGCGAAAGGGAGCCGGCCGTAAAGGCCCATGAGCAAAGTCATGGAGAAGGCGAGCAGGACCGTGGCCGTGAGCACCCCGGAGAACGGCATGCCCGTGCCCGGCGCCGACAAGATGGAGGGGTTCACCACGACGATGTAGGCCATGGTGAAGAAGGTGGTCACGCCCGCGAGGATTTCGCGGCGGAGGTCGGAAGGCGGCGGGTATATCATCCGGGCAAGGCCTCCAGAATCGAAGTGACGAGGTCGAAGTCGAGGGGTTTGGACAGGAAGCCGGCCGCGCCCAGCAGCAACGCGTCTTTCTGGAAGTCGGGGTCGTTGTAACCGCTCATGATGTAGAGGGGCGCCTTCGTGAGGGTGCGGAACTCGCGCAAGGCCTGGGAGCCGGTGACGCCGGGCAAGACGTGGTCGAGCAGGACCGCGTCGAACTCTCCGCTGCGGAGCAAGACCCGGGCCGCGTCCACCGAGGTCGCGGTCGTCGCCACGTGTCCGCGTTTGGCGAGCAGGCGCTTGAGAATCTCGAGCGAAGGCTCGTCATCGTCCACGACGAGCACCCTCGCGGCGGTCACGGCGATAGTATAAACTTGCCGGCATGACGGCACAAGCCGCCCTCATCCGCCTGAAGGTCCATCCGGGAAGCCGCCGCGACCGTTTGGAGCGCCGCGGCCCCGACGCGTACGAGTTGTGGGTGAAGGCCCCGGCCGAACGCGGCCTGGCCAACGCCGCGGCGTTGACCTTGCTGGCCGCGGAGCTCGGCTGCCCGCCGAAAAGCCTGTTCCTGGTCAAAGGCGCGACGTCCCCGTCGAAAATCGTCCGTCGCCTCGGGGTCTAAGGGCCTAGGTCCGGGGGTGCCAAAGGCCCCCTGGTAGGATGGGCGGGGGGCTGTTACCCTTCTGATATGAGGAAAGTCGTTCTCTCCGTCGCGCTGGCGCTGACCGTCCTGGCCCCCGCCTGGGGTGCGGGCGGCAACACGCGCGTCGCGCGTCCCGCAGGCCGCACGACCGGCGGCGTCACCACGGTGCCGCTGCTGAACGTGACGATGCCGCTGACGCCGACTTTGACCGTCGGCCCCGTAGCGCCCCAGATTTCCGATTTTCGAGCCGCGTTGCTGACCGGCTCGGCGTTACCCGCGGTTTTCCGCGCGCCGGCCGACGCGCCGCAAAACGTGCTCGCGCCGCCCGTCTCGGTGCTGCCCGCCGACGCGCCTTTCTCGGCGCCCGCGGCCGCGCCGGTGGTCTCGCCGGTGGACGCCCCGTTCGGCCCCGACGGCCGCCCGCGCCTGATTACGACGCTCGCATCGCCCCTGCCGGAGGCCGAAGCCGGCGCCGGGGCCGAATCCGCGGCGGCGTCCGAAGCCGACTTCATGGCCCGCGCCCAACTCGGCGGACAGGCCGACGGCATGGGCGCGACCGCGGTGGCCGCGCCGCATGCGCTGGCGCGCTGCCGCCGAGACGCGCGCCTGAGCCCGGCGGGCCGCACGCGGCTGGCCGCGGCGGCGCTGGGCCGAGGCGCTGGCCGCGCAGCGCCAGCTGGCCGACGGCCTGCTGGCCGTCGGCGGAACGCGCCGCCTACGAACGGCTGGCTCGGCGCAGCTGCGCGCCCGAGCTGGCCGCCGCGCTGGACTGAGGCCGACGCAGACGGCCATGCGCGAGCAGCTAGCTAAGACGAAGTTTCGCGCTGTTTTCCTGTACGGCGGCTTCACCGGCACGCACATCTACGAGTCCGATGAGATGCCGGGCTTCATCTTAAAGATCTGCAGATGCGGACCTCGGACGCTGCTGGGCTTGCCCAGCGGCGCCTCGCACGGTTACGCGCTCGCGAAAGCCAAACTCGGCGGACTGTTTTCGGAGACGTCCATCGTCACCGACGCCGAGCTCCAGATTGACGGCCGCCGCGCCCGGCACGGGCGCGTGCTCATCCAGGAGCGCGCCAAGACCAAGGACGTCGCGGATTGGGCCAAACGGGCGCAAGCGACGATGGACGCGCTCGAGCGCCGCGGCGTGCGCGACACGGACACCGGTCCGCGCCGCGGCATGTACGAATATTATCTCTCGCGCAACCTCGGCGAGGCGCCGGACGGCTCCTTGGTCCACTTCGACGCGGACTGGTTCAAGGCGGTGCGCGGCGCCACCGAGCCGGGCCGCCGCGTGCCCGATCCCAAGCCCCTGCGCCCGGGCATCCGCCGCGCGCAACGCCAGGCGCTCGCCGGTTTGTGGTCCTCGCCCGTCGGCATCTGAGCGGCCCCGGCCTAAGGACCTAAGCCGCGGGGTCCCGAAAGCCCCCTGGCAGCGGGGGGTGGGGGCTGTTACCCTCATCTTAGGATGCCGGTCCCCCTCGCCATCGTCCTCGCCGCTTTAACGCCCGCCTGGGGCGCGGTCAACGCGCGCGTCGCCGTGCCCGTCGTGCGCGCGGCCGGCGGCGGCCATGTCGTGGCTTTGCCGGCCACGCAGCCGGCCTTGACGCCGAGTCTGAACACCCGTTTCGACGCGCCCCGTTTCGCCGCGTCTCCGGTCGCTTTCGCGCCGGCAGCGGTGTTGTCCCTGGCCCCGGCTCCGGCCGACGCGCCCGTCGCGCGAGCGGCGACGTTCCTGCCCGCCGCCGACGCCGCGCGAGAGCCCGGCGTTGCCCCGCGCCTCATCACCACCTTGGCCGAGCCGCTACCCGAGGCCGAAGCGGGAACGTCCGGCGAGTCCGCCGCCGCCTCCGAGCGCGATTTCATGGCGCGCGCCCAGCTCGGCGGCGCGGTTTCCGTCGGACCCGCGTTGACGTTCGTCGCGCCGGCGGCCAACCCCGCGCCCTCGGGGCTGGTCAAGGCCGCGCCCGCGGCGCCGGCGCGCCGGCCCGCTACCGCGCAGGTCCTGGCCTTCGGAGGCGTGGACCACAGCGGCCAAGTCATGCGCGCCGCGCTCTCACGACTCGCGGCGCTTCCCGCCGGCGAGATCATGGAGCTGGACTTCGCGCCCGGCCCCAAGAGCCTGCGCGTTTTGTCCGAGCTCGACCACGAGGTGTTCCTGTTCCGCGACCGAGCGAGCGGGCGTTGGCGCATGGCGGCCGGCGACCGCCACGGCGTTTCGGGCGATTGGGGCGACTACGACGTGGCCATCCATAACCATCCGCACGCGACGTTGGGGGCGTATTCCATCTACTCCGACCATCCCTCGCCCACCGACCTCGAGACCTCGCGCGGCAAAGATGCGCGGTTCATGGTGGTCTCGCGTGACGGCGTGGTGGAGTGGAACTCGGACATGGCCGAAGACGCCGCGGAGAAGCTCGGTTCCACGTTTTTCGGTCGCATGGTCATGAGAATCACCTTTCCCTCGTTGTATCCGGCCCTGCTCGCGCGCAACCAAATCGCGGTGAAGTCCACCTCGTGGCGCCGCTTCAACCAGGCGATGCTCGACACCCACGAGCGCCCGATCAACGAACGCATCCTGACCGAAACGCTCATCCCGCGCTGGGTCGCCGCGGAACTGCCCCTCGTCGCGGCTAAACTGGGCCGCCCGCTCGACGCGGCTCATGCGGCCGACGTGCTCAAACGGACCGTCGGTTACCGGCTGTATTGGCATTCGGCCTGGACCTACAAGGACCACCCCGACGGGCAAGGCATTCCTAACGGGCACTTCCGCAAGGATTTCGGCATCCGCCTCATGATCACGCCGGGCTGGCGCTCGTTGAAGGACCTCGAGACCCATTACCGGGTGTTGTTCGCGCACGAATACACGCATTGGCTGCAAAGCGAGGGCTACGTGTCGGCCCGCGGCGGCGCGGAGGCCGAAGCCGTAGCCGTCGAGTTCCTGCGCGCCATCGAACTCGCGGGCCTGCCGGCCGTCGAGGCGGGCGTGACCGGCACCATCTTCGACAATCAGCTGCGGCATTTCGCGGACGGACGCGCTGGCGTCAGCGGCGCTTGGCCCGCGACCGGGCTCTACACCCGCGGCGCCTTGGCCGGCGCGGCCTACCAGGTCGCCCAGGACGCCGGCCGGCCCGAGGCCGCGTGGGAGTTCCTCCGGCTGGTGACCGCGCCCGACGGCGCGCTCGAGCCGCACGCCGCGCGCGACCGCGTGCTCGGACGCCGCCCGTGACCACGCCCGGCGCGCCCGTCGTCTTCGAGGACGCCAAACTCATCGCGGTCAATAAACCGGCGGGCCAGGCCACCATCCCGGGTCGCGGCGACATCGGCGAGCCGCTGAATAAGGAACTCGAGCGCCGGCTCGGCGTGAAGCTTTGGGTCGTGCACCGGCTCGACCGCGAGGCCAGCGGGCTCGTTGTTTTCGCCAAAGACGCCGAGACACACAAGGCGTTGTGCGCGGACTTCGAGTCGCGCCGCGCCGACAAGACCTATCTCGCGGCGGTCAAAGGCGTCGTGGCCGGAGAAGGCCGCGCCGACGCCGCGCTCAAGGAGTTCGGCTCGGGGCGCACGGCCCCGGCGCCCGACGGCAAAAGAGCCTCACGCGCTGGACCGTGTCGCGGCCGCTGCGCGGCGCGACGCTGCTCAAGGTCACGCCGTTGACCGGCCGCCGCCACCAGATCCGCGCGCACCTGTGCGCGCTCGGTCACCCCCTGCTGGGCGACCCGTTGTACGGCCCCGCCCCGCGCCCCGTGGGCGGCGCGCCGCGGCTGATGTTGCACGCGCTGACGCTGGCCTTGCCCTTCGGCGGCGGTTACGAGCTCAAGGCCGAGCCCGGTCGCGACTTCGACGCCGTCCTGGCGAACCTGAAGCTGGGCTAACCCAGCAGCAGCCAGGTCGCCAGCGAGAAATACAGGGCGTTGCTGAGGATGTCGGTGGTGGTGGTGATCATCGGGCCGGTCGCGGTCGCCGGGTCCACGCCGAGGCGGCGCAGCACGAAGGGCTCCAGCGACGCCATCACCGAGGCGAAGGTCATGGAGAAACACATGGACAGGCCCACGACCACGCCGAACCACAGGCCGTAACGCTCCGAGTAGAAGAAGTCGGCGAGCCCGCCCACCGCGAGGCCGTAACACGCGCCCAGCAGGAAGCCGATGGCGATCTCGTGGAGCACGGCGCGGCGCTCCTCCCCGTGGCCGATCTCGCCGGTGGCCAGGCCGCGGACCATGATGGTCGCGGTCTGCGCGCCGACGTTGCCGCCCATGCCGGCGATGAGGGGGGAGAACGCGGCTAAGGCGATGATCTGGGACAGCGTGGCCTCGAAGTGCTGGACCACGGCCGAGACGAGCATGCCGCCGAAGGCGGTGATGACCAGCCACGGCAGGCGCGCGCCCGCGGACTTGAGCACGGAGCGCCCCACGCTGCGCGTGAAGCCGGCCATCTTCGCGAAGTCCTCTTCGGTCTCCTCGCTGGCGACCTCGAAGATGTCCTTGTAAACGACGACGCCGAGCACCTTGCCGTCGGGGTTCACCACGGGCGCGCTTTTGAGCTTGTAGCGCGTGAAAAGCTTGACCGCCTCCTCCTGGTCGTCCTCCGGCGCGAGCGTCGGCGGCGCGGCGTCCATCAGCTCCTTGACCGGCATGTCGTTGGGCGCGACCACGAGCGACTTGAGGCCCACGACGCCGCGCAGGCGCTCCTGCGCGTCGGCCACGATGAGGGTATCGAGGTGCGTCTCCTCGATGCGCCGCAGGCGCGTGCTGTACTGGATGCGCTCGAGCGCGGTCTTCGTCGTCCACTTCTCCTCGAGCGTCACGAAGCGCCCGCGCATCAGCGCGCCGACGGTTTTGGCCGGGTACTGCAGGTACTGCTGCAGGTGCTCGGAGCCGCCCTTCTTCATGATGGAGGACAGCTGGCGCACCAGCGGCGCGGGCAGCTCGCGCAGCATGCGGCTGGTCTCGGACGGGTCGAGGTCGGAGAGCAGCTCCTGGGCGTCCTTGCGCTGCAGGCCGTTGACCAGCTCGGCCTGGTGGGGGGGATCGAGCTCCTCGAAGAGCTGCATCGCGCGCTGGCGCGTGCTGAGGCGGAAGATGGCGACGCGTTCGTCGGGCGTGAAGTGCTCCCACCCGTCGGCCAGGTCGATGGGGCTGAGCTCCTTGAGGCACGTGCGCGCCGAGACGAAATCGCGCCCGCCGAGCAGCTCCTTCATGTCCGCCAGATAAATCTGCAGCGTCTTCACGACGCCATCATACCAAACGGCGCGCGCGGCGATGAACGACGAACCCCCATGATTATTTCTGTTAGATTAGCTATTGACAGATATGAGAAAAGCTGTTATATATCCGCACATGGATGGCCAGACGGAACCGGGAGGATCAACGCCGATGATCGCCAAGGACCTGATGCCCTGGATGTTCGTGAAGCGCACCGCCACTTGGACTCCCTACGTGAAGATCCGCTCGGAAGCCGTCAAGAGCGACGGGGACACCTCCGGCGGGCGCGCCGCGCGCCGTCCGTCGAGGCGTCCCCCGCGTGGCTAGGCTCAACCGCCCCCAGCGCCGCACGTCGCGCACCCCGGTCTATACGATCGGCGCGGCGTCGCGCCTCACGGGCATCCCGATCTGGACCCTGCGCTGGATCGAGAAACACGGCCTGCTACGCCCTTCGCGCACCGAAGGGCGCCAGCGCCTGCACCGACACGGAGCTCGACTCGCTGCGCGAGGTCCGGGCGTTGATGGAGCAGAAGGTCAACCTCGCCGGCATCCGCGTCATCCTGCGGATGCGTTCCGCCGTCCCCGCCTAGCCGTTTCTGCCTGACGGGACCCAGCCCAGAAGTCCCCCGCGGCCGTGGGCCCTAATACAGGTCCTCGTTGGGTCCAACGTCCCTATTGATTCAGGTCAACGTCATCTATGATGGTGGCACGCCATTCCTTTATAGGCGTCGCGCATGCGACCACATTGGGAGAACGATGAAGAAGAAACCCCTCGAGCTGCGCCGGACTTTGCGTTCCGGACTCTCCGTCGCGATCGCGCTGTCCATCCTCCTCGGCGTCCAGCTTCCGGCCGCGGCCGCCATCGGCCAGGTCGCGCGCGTGCCCGCGGGCCGTCCCGTCACGGCCCCGCCCGATTACGCCGACGCCGCGATGCGCCTGGCCCCCGTGACCGCGATGAGCGTCTCCCCGCTCGCCGTCGGTTTCGCCGCGCCGTCCGCCTCGCCGCGCCTCGACGTCTCCGCCCCCGTCATGCTCGCCGCGCCCGCCGCCGCGTTCGCGCCCGCGCCCGTCGCGGCCCCCGCGGACGCGCCGAAGGACGACAAGTCCGTCGCGCCGGCGCAGACGCCCGCGAGGGAGCAGGACGCCGGCCCGCGCTGGGTGGCCCCCGCCGGCACGCCCGCGCCGAAGGGCGACAGCGGCCCGCGCTGGGTCGCCCCCAAGACCCCGACGGCGCCGTCGCGCCTGCGCGCCGCGCTCGCGCGCGTGCTGCCGTTCATCGGGACCGGCGAGGCCTTCGACGGCGCCACGCGCCGCCAGGAGCTCGAGGACGGCGCGGCCACGTCCGCCAAGGCTTCCGCCCCGCGCGCCACGGGCCTCTCGCGCCACGCTCACCGCCACGACATCGTCCAGGACGTGACCATCCCCACGCCCGAGGCCGTGCGCCGCGTCGCCGCGCAGGAAAGCGGCCCGCGCTGGGTGAAATATTTCGCGCCGGTCGCCATCATCGGCCTGACCGTCGGCATCTTCCACGCGAGCATCGTGCCGGTGGCCATCGTCTCCGGCGCGCTCATGCTCTCCGTGCTCGCGCACGAATCCGCGCACATCCTCGGCCTGCGCATCTGGGGCGACAAGACGCCCGCGCTCGCCGGCCGCGACACCATCAACCCCTTGAAGCACATCTCGCTGTTGGGCACCGTGCTCGTGCCCGCCGCGAGCCTGCTCGCCTCCACGGCCGTCATCGGCTTCCCGCTGCTCTTCGGCTGGGCCAAACCCGTGCCCGTGGACTTCAACAACCTCAAGAACCCCAAGACCGACGCGGCGAAGGTCGCGGCGCTCGGGCCCCTGACCAACCTCGCGCTGGCCGCCGTCGCGGGCCTGGCCTACCTGGCCTTCCCCGCCGCGGGCGTCGCGTCGGTGGCGCTGCTGACGCTCTTCAAGATGAACCTGGCGCTCACCGCCTTCAACCTCCTGCCCCTGCCCTTCCTCGACGGCGGCAAGATCCTGGTGAGCATGCTGCCCAAGAGCTGGTACGCGAAGTGGACCCACGACCCGCACCTGCCCATGGGCTACCAGCGCATGTACAAGGCCATCTACGAGGGCCCCGCGCACCTGCTGTCGCACCTGCACGTGCACTCCTTCGACAAGGTCAACGGCCTGACCCGCCTGGCCAGCCTCGCGGCGCTCGGCGCGTTCTACGCCGCCTTCTTCACCGTGCTGCAGGTGCCGCTGATGTTCCTGGCCCTGCCGTGCTCCTACGACTACTGGTGCATCCGCGAGAAGGTCCGCTCGGAAGCCGCGGTCAAGGACCTCATGGACATCATGAGCCAGTGGTCCGCGGTCATCGTGCAGATCGCCGAGGACAAAGGGCTCGACAGCGAGGTCTCGGCCTACGAGACCGAACACGCGATGAAAAACGCGCTGGAGACCCTCATCGACGAGCTGATGGCCAAGGAGGACTTCAAGGTCCTCTCCGACGCCGACAAGATCGAGCGCCTGATGGCCGAGTACCCGGATAAGGCCGCCGACTTCCTCAAAGACAAGGCCATGACCGAGGACTCCAAGGAGAAGATCCTCGAGGTGCTCGCCGACCCGCGCAACGGGCCCTACAACGAGCGCCTGCGCCGCTGGCTCAAGGACCACGACATCTTCAAGCGCTGGGACAACAAACACGAGCAGGGCAAGCTCAAGGACACGCTCAAGGAAGCCGACAAGAAACGCTCCGCCAACGGCCCCGGCGGCGCGGCGTTGGGCGGCTTCGTCGGCCTCATCGGCCTGGGCGCGGCGTCGGCGTTCTTCCCCGATTCGATCCCGCACCTGGCGGCGTGGGCGGCCGGCTTCGGCTTCCTGGGCATGCTGGGCTCCATCGCCTCGGTCGGCGACGGGGCCGACGCCGCCAACGGCGGCCCGCGTCTGTCTCCTATCTCATCGGTCAACGGCTTGGCCGCCAACCAGCTCCGTCTCGAATTCTTCGCGCCCGTCAGCGAAGACGAGAAACTCGCCCTCTTGGCCGTGGCGGGGGAGGTCCTTTCCGGCGAGGCGGCGTGGACGCTTTCCGGCGGCGCCTCCGGCGTCACGATGACCTTCGCCGACGCCACCGCGACCGGACGCGCGGCCCAGCGCCTGCGCGCCGCCGACAACGTGACTCGCGTGAACGTCTCCCCGGAGGCCTTGTCGGCCGTCCCGTCCGACTGGCGCGAGAAGATCGCCGCCGGGACCGCCCAGGACGACGCGAAGATCCGCGTGGTCTTCGACGCCGCGCCCGACGCGGCGGCCCTCGAAGCCGTGCTCGGCTCGGTCGCCGGCCGCCGCGAGCGCCTCTCCGAGCGCGCCTACCAGATTCCGGCGTCCAGCATGGACGAGGCCACCGAGATGGCGCGCGAATACGCCGCCGACGCCCGCGTCTCGCGCGTCGTCGTCTCTCACGCCGTGGCGGCGCGCCTCGACCGGCGCCGCCGCGCCCGCGGCCCCGGTCGCCGAGGCCCCGGCCGTCGAGGCGCCCGCCCCCGTGGAAGCCCCGGCGCCCGTCCCCGCGCCCGAGCCCGTGCTGCCGGCCAAGGTGGAGTCGCACGGCAAAGAGGAGTGGAGCACCAACCTCGTCATCGTGAAGTTCTCCGCCGAAACCGCCGAGGACCAGGCCCGCGCCGCCGCGGCCGAGCTGAGCGGCGCGCTGCGCGCGCTGGCGACGACGGCGAGGTCGCGCTGCACTTCGCCGACCTCAACGCCGCCGTCGCCCACGCCAAGACCCTCGCCGCGCGCAACGACGTCGCGACGGTCAAGATCCACCCCAACGGCACGGCCGACCTGCTCGAGAAGCCGGCGCCCTACCCCGACGCGCTCGCCTACGACCACGGCCGCTCGCTGGTGGTCCAGTTCGCCGACGGCGTGAGCGCCGACGATATGCGCGCGTACGCCGAGGAGCGCCGCCTGCGCCTCGTGCACCTCAACTTCCGCGGCCGCGACGGCATGGCCCTCTTCGAGGTGGAGCAGCCCGCCGACTTCGCGCGCACCTACCGCATGCTCGCGCTCGAGGACGGCGCCCGCGCGATGACCGTGCGCCCGCTGCACGAGCGCGCCGGCCTCGAGGCGCCGGAGCGCCCCGCCGCCGCCGAGCCCGTCGCCGCCGCCGCCGAGCCCGCGGCGCTCCCGCGCCGCGACCCGCACCAGGCCTGGATCGAGTACTGCAGAACGTGAAGCTCAACGACGGCAAGAGCACGCTCACCGACAAGCAGATCCAGCTCCTGTCGGTGTTCCTGCGCCCCGTGGCCAAGCCGGCGGGGGAGGAGCGCGCCCCCGTCGTGTCGCGCAACGACCAGGTCAAGGAAATCCTGCCCATCGTGACCTCGCCGCGCGGCATGCGCAACTCCGTGGTCATCATCGGCGAGGCCGGCGTGGGCAAAACCGCCGTGGCCGAGGGCCTGGCCGAGATGATGGAGGACATGGAGGCCGCCGACGGCCAGGGCTTCCTCAAGTTCGACCGCCTCAAGGGCCGCTGGCTCGTGGAGCTCGACATCAACAAGGTCCTGACCCAGGACGACCCCGTGGGGCTCTTGGGCGCCATCTTGGACCTGCTGCCGCGCCTGAACTCCGGCGACGCCTCGCGCGGCAACGACGTCATCGTCCTCATGGACGAGATCCAGAAGTTCTTCCTCGACCCCGCGGGCGTGAAGATCGCCAACACGCTCAAGGGCCCGCTGCGCGACGGCAAGATCACGGTCATCGCGACCACCACGCGCAAGGAGTACAAGGAGCACATCGAGAAGGACGACGCGTTCCGCCGCCGCTTCCACAAGGTGGAGGTCGAGGAGACCAACGTCGAGCAGACCATCTCCATCCTGCGCGCGCTGCGCAGCTTCTTCCAGCGCCTGCACAAGGCGAAGATTCCCGACCAGACGCTCGTCGCCTCGGCGAAGCTCTCGCACCAGTTCGACAAGACGAACTACAACCCGGACAAGGCCATCAAGCTCGTCCAGGACTCCGCCGAGCTCTCGCGCCCCGAGAACCTGCGCGCGGCCGTGGCCCTGGACCTGCGCGAGACCTGGAACCAGCTCGTCGTGGCCGCCAACGAGGCGCGCCAGGTCCTCGTGGACAAGGGCATCGCCTCCACCTTGGCCCTGCCCATCGAGATGTACAACCGCGTGGCCGAGCTCATCGCCAAGGCCGAGGCGCTGTACGCCGAAAGCGAGTCCATCGCCGACGGCGAGGGCGACGTGACCGTGGACGTGGCCAAACGCGCGCTCGCCATCCGCACCGGCATCGCGTCGGGCCAGCTCAACTTGGGCGAGGAGGACGCCGCCCGCTACAACTCCATGGAGAAGGAGGTCGGCGAGCGCGTCATCAACCAGGACCGCGCGCTCACCGCCATCGC
Organism: uncultured Elusimicrobia bacterium; assembly: GCA_965283875.1. Lineage (GTDB taxonomy): Bacteria > Elusimicrobiota > Elusimicrobia > UBA1565 > UBA9628 > GWA2-66-18. The sequence goes on from CBDIQC010000001.1 coordinate 2,992,976, forward strand.
CAACGCCGTGCGCCGCAACAAGGCCGGCCTGTCCAACCCCGGCCAGCCCATGGGCAAGTTCCTCTTCGTCGGCCCCACCGGCGTCGGCAAGACCTACCTCGCCAAGGAGCTCGCGCGCTTCCTCTTTAAGGACCCCGAGGCCATGGTCCGCTTCGACATGTCCGAGTTCCAGGAGCCGCACTCGGTGGCGCGCCTCATCGGCTCGCCGCCCGGCTACGTCGGCCACGGCGCCGGCGGCCAGCTCACCGAGGCGGTCCGCAAGAAGCCCTACTCCGTCATCCTGCTCGACGAGGTCGAGAAGGCGCACCCGGACGTCTTCAACGTGCTCCTCCAGATCCTCGACGACGGCCGCCTGACCGACGGCGAAGGCCGCACCGTGGACTTCAAGAACACGGTCATCATCATGACGTCCAACCTCGGCATGCGCGACGTGGACGGCGAGAAGTTCTCCGCCGCGGTGGACGCCGCCAAGACCCCCGCGGAGCGCGCCGAGATCGAGGCCAAGTGGGACGCGGCCATCGACGAGGCCGTGGCCTTCAACGCCAAGCAGTTCTTCCGCCCCGAGTTCCTCAACCGCCTCGACGAGGACCCCTTCTCCAAGCAGAAGTGGGTGCGCGTCAACCGCCTGCGCGCGCAGGACGCGGCCAAGATCGCCCAGCTGCAGATCGCCGAGTTCGAGAAGGTGCTCGACGACCGCCACGGCACGGCGCTCGCGGTGGACCCGTCCTTCGTCAAGTTCATCATGGTGGAGGGCTTCTCGCCGCTCTACGGCGCGCGCCCCATGAAGGCCGCGGTGGAGAAATACCTCGTGGACCCGCTCGCGCAGTGGATTCTCAAGGAGGCCTCCGAAGGCCGCTCCGACGTGCGCGGCGGCCGCATCGAGGTCTCCTTCGACGGCAAACAGGTCGTGTTCAAGGCCACGCCGCGCCCCGCCAAGGTGACCCCGCGCGCCGGCATCACCGGCGCCTCCGAGATCGTCGCGGCCCAGGTGTTCAAGCTCATCGAGCAGCTGGCGGGCGAAGGCGAGGGCGACGAGCCGTCCGAGGCGCTGTTCGACCGGCTCATGCGCGGCGCCCGTCCCCAGGCGTCGGCCGCCGCCGGCGCGGCCGAGGCCGCGCCGACGGAGCGAAAGCAGGCCTTCTTCTCGCCGGGCGTTCGTTTGGACGTCCCCGGCGCGGCGACGGCGCTCGAGCACAACAACGGCAAGAAGAAGGACGCGGCGTTGCGCTCGGTCATCGCCGCGTCGCGCGTGAACGCGGCGACGGCGGACTGGGGCCCGGAGGTCCAGGACCTGCTCGACGCCCCGGCCGGCGCGGTCGGCGAGGGCTGGCTCAAGCAGATCGCCCGCCTGATGAAGGAGCAGGCGACCAAGGCCGGCGCCGCGGCACCATCGCGGTCAACGCGAGCTACGGCGCGGACGCGGTGCGCGTGAGCTTCAGCGGCGCGTATAAGCTCTCCGAGGACGACGAGAAGACCTTGCTCATGCATTTCACGGGGACCGCGCCCAAGGACTACCTCACGGCGCAGCAGAAGGCCGACCAGCTCAACTTGACCGCCCGCCTGTTGTGGGACCACAACCTGCTCGACCTGTACCGCCGCCTCTCCGCCATCCCGGGCGCGCGCATGGGCTACGCCACCGGCGCCGAGGGCACCCAGCTCTGGCTCGAGATCCGCAAGCCCAAGCCCGCGCTCGCGGCCGCGCCGGCCGCGGCCCTCGCGGCCCGCGGATCCGAGCGGCGCACTCCGGCCAGCCGACCGCGCGCGGCTGAAGGTGCCGCGGGGCGCTGCTCGTGCACGTCGTCGACCAGGACCGCCGTGCCCGTCGTCCGAACGCACGGTCACGCGCAGCCGAGGCGCTGCGGCCGATAGGCAGCGGTTGAGCTCGCCGGCATTGTAGCAGCGGCGACTCGCAGATGCTCGCCGACGCCGACACGCCGAGCACACAGTAGCCGCAACTCTCCACTCCTCTCCTCCCGCTACTGCTGCCGCCCTGCGCCTCCAACGACATCCCCATGCTCGAGAACGTCGCGCGCCGCTTCACCGACTCCACCCATTTCGAGGTCCCGCTGCACAACGCGCTCGTGCAGGCGCTCGGCGTGCTCTACGTCCGCGCCGGCCTCGCCGGCGCGCGCGCCGCGCTCAAACGCGGCAACGAGGTCAAGAGCCCGGAGCGCTCCACCGACATCAAGGACGCCGCGCACCGCGCGCTGGGCGCCATCGGCGTGCCGGCCGACGAGGACATCGCCAAACGCGACGCCGACGGCCTGCTCGAGCTGTACCGCCGCCAGGAGCGCGTCGGCGAGCTGACCGCGGAGTTCTTCGACAAGGCCAAATACAACGCGGCCGACGAGGCGCGCAAGATGGCCATCCTCAAGGCGGTCGGCGACGAGGCGACCCCGGAGCAGGCCGTGGCCCTGCTGCGCGAGGCGATGGGCAAACACGCCTCCTACAGCCGCACCGGCTACGAGACCTCGCGCGCCATGGCGTCGGTGCTCGCGCAGGCGGGCTTCTTCGGCGGCCTGGGCGACGCCATCAAGCGCTGGCACGACAAGTTCGGCATCACCGGCTACGGCGGCGCCGGCGGCAGCCAGTGGACCCAGCTGCTCGCCTACGTGGAGCTGGCGCGCATCGCCGGCGGCGGCGAGACGCTCGCCGCCCTCGAGGAGCTGATGAGCAACAACCCCGGCTCCATCAACAGCGTGCACGAGCAGGCCTACTTCACCTCGCCCGACGCCTGGGCGCGTTCGCTGGTGCGCTCCGGCCGGTTCGCGGAGTACGCGCGCCCCACGCTCGGCCCCGACGGCGCGCCGGGCATGTCGCGCCTGGAGGCGATGCTGGCCAGCAAGGACAAACCCATGCTGGTCGCCGCCGCGCTGCGCGCCATCGCCTACAGCCGCGACCCGTTCTTCAAGCCGAAGAGCTGGGAGCCCCGCGGCGCGGTGCCCGACATCACGCCCGTCTCCTCGGGCTCGTCGTCGAGCTCGTACGAGGGCGGCTGGCCTTCGGACGCCCCGGCCTATCGCGGCGGCAACCCGCTGGCGGACTGGAAGATGGAGCGCTTCGAGTACCGCTACGGCTTCAACAGCACCCGGCGCCCGCCGCTCTAAACGTCAGAGCCGGCGCGGCTCGTCGGGTTCGTTGGGGCGCAGGCCGGCCGCGCGCGCGGCCGCCAGATCCGCGGCCAGCGCCGCGTCATCCGCCAGGCCTTCGTCGCCGTCGAGCGCGTTGCGCCGCGCTTCCCAGCGCATCCAGCCGTAACGGGCGGGGTCGGCCGCGCGCACGAGGGCGTAGTCCGCGCGCCGCAGCGCGCCTTCGTAGCCCGGGTAACGCAGCCACAACACGCGGAAGTAGGCCAGCCACAGCGAGCTTGGCTCGCGCCGCGCGCCGCGCAGCAGCTCGCGTTTGACCGCGTCGCGGTGCGACGCGGGCCGGGTGAACAGCTCGAAATGCTCGTGGAACACGGGCCACGCCAGCGCGGAGGCGACGCGCGGGTCGCGCGGACGCAGGTCGAGCAGGCGTTCGCCCACGCGCCGCGCGGCGTCGTGCTCGAGCGCGGCGAGATGACGCAGGCATCATCCGCTGGCCACGCGCGCTGGTGCCACAGACGCGTCGATGCCGCCCGTCGCGCGGCGGCCAGGCCGGGGCCGGGTTTGCCCGCCCGCATCAAGGCCTCGATGAGATACAGGCGCGGGGTCGGATTACGCGGCTCCAGGGCCGCGGCGCGGGAGAAGCGCCGGGCCGCCGGAGCGGGGCGCGCCGCGAAACGCTCGCGCAGGCCGAGCAAGAACTGGACGCGCGCGTCGCGCGGGTCGCGGCGCTCGGAGCGCTCCCAGCAGGCGCATCGCGGGGGCGTAACGCCCCGCGAACAGGTGGTCCTCGGCGGACGCGCGCGCGGCCTCCAGCGTCCGGTCGCGCTGGGCGCGAAGCGCCGGGGGCACGGGGGCCGACTCCAGCAGGCGCAACGCCTCCAACGGACGCCCGCGTTCCACCAGGAGCCGGGCTCCTCGGAACGCGGCTCGGGCGCGGCTAGTAGCTTCGCCACTCCTGGGTCACGACCGTGGGGTGCCGTCGCGCAGCGCCAGGTCGGCGACGACGTGGTCGTAGCCGTACCAGCAGATCTCGGGCCACACGTCGTAGGCGTAGTCGCAGCGCGCGGCGGCGGCGCCGGGCGTGAACTCGCAGCTGAAGCGGGAGTAGGCCTTGGTCCAGACGCGGCGGCCGGCCGCTTCGACGACCTTGCGCTCGAGGGGGAACGCCGCGTTCCACGTGACGTCGGTGACGCGGATGACGGGGTCGGCCTGCGCGGCGGCGCGGGCGACGGGCGCGCCCGCGATGGGGGCGACGGGGCGAAGCTCGTCGGCGGCGGCGCCGGCCAGCTGGCGCAGCTCGGCGAGAGCGCCGGCGGAGACGGACTGGGCGAAGAGGGCGAGCACGAGGGGGAGGGGGGTCATGGGGATATCATCGCACGGTTGCGGACGCGCCTTGTGGGTCCTTGGGGCCGTCCGCGCGCGGACAAAGGTCCTAGAGCTTCTTGGCGATCTCCGCGCGCAGCGCTCGCAGCGACGCGACGTAGCGGAAGGAGCGCACGTCCGTGGTCGCGGGCAGCACGGTTTCGGCCAGGGCCTCGTCCACGGTCCGCGCCGCGTCTTTGGCCCGGCCCAGCTTGAGCTCGAGCTCGGCCTTGATCTTCACGGCGCGCAGCCAGTTGTCGCCGTAGCCGGTCTCGACCGCGCGCACCGCGGCCGGGTAGGCGTCGGCGTAGCGGCCCATCTCCTTGAGCGTGTAGGCGTATTCGTTGTGGAAGGTGAACTCGTCGGGGTACGCCTTCACCAGCGAGGCGAGCAGGCCCGCGGCGGCTTCGTTTTCGCCGGCGCGGCGCAACGCGTCGGCCCGCGAGAAGTTCGCGGCGCGCGCGGCCGCGCCGAGCGGCGAGGACGCGGCTTTGGCCTCGTGCGCGGCGGCGGCCTTCAGCCACAGGGGCCGGGCGGCCTGCGTGGAGACGACGGTCTCGATGTAGTCGGCTTCCAGCGTGAGCAGGTCCGCGGCGCTAAACCAGGTCTCGCCCAAGGACGGCGAGGCGGTCCACACCTCGACGGAGGAGCGCACGGCCTGGCGCAGGCCGAGCGCCTGCAGCGCGTCCACGGCGGCGACGAGCAGGCCCGGCTTGCGGCGTCGGCGGCGTCGGGGAACTCGCGCAGCAGCAGGCGCGCGTTGGCGGCGCGGGCCGGGGCGTCGGCGGCGCGGCGGGCGTCGCTCGTCGCGGGCCTCGAGCAGCACGCGGCGCGAGGCGGGGTCGGTGCGGCCGGCGAGCAGGCGCTCGACCTCGTCGAACTCCGCGCGCTCCGCGCGCCAGCGCGCCACGCGCAGGCGTTCGGCGGCGGGCGCGGCGGGGTCCTTGGCCACGGCGCGGGCGGCGTCCTCCACGGGCCGGCCTTTTAAGAGAGCCATCTCGCCGAGGAACTTCGCCAGGCCCGCGCCGGAGCGCGAGCCCACGACGCGGCCGATTTCGCGCAGGTCCCCGTCGGCGACCACCAAGGTCGGGTAGCCGCCGACCTTGAAGCGGGCCTTCCAGTCGAAGGAGACGGGCGCGTCCGCGTCGAGGGCGATGAGCACGTAATCCGCGGCGGCGGCCTTGAACTCCGGCGTCGGGTAGGCGTGCTCCTCGAGTTCGTTGCAGGGCGGGCACCAGATGCCGAAGAAGTGGACGAAAAGCGGCTTGCCTTCCTTTTTGGCGCGCGCGGCGGAGGCGACGGGGTCGTTGGAGAAACCCGCCGGGCCGGTGTGGCCGCCTTTGGGCGCGGCCAAGTTCGGCGCGGCTTTGCCGATTTTGGCGACGCCGGTCACCGTCACGTCGAAGCGGGCCTGCTTGCAGAAGGTGTTGGCGTCGTCGCAGACGCTGGCGACCACGGCGGCGACGCCGGGTTTGTCGAGGCGGCAGCGGAAGCGGCGGGGCACGACCTCCCAGGCCTTCTGCCCGCCGCATTTCTGGGGCGCGTCCACGCCGAAGTGGTGGCCGGGGACTGGCCTTGAGAACGAGCACCTCGTTGACGATGGCGCTGGGCGGACGTCAGCAGTTCCAGGTTGGAATCGGCGGCCAGGAGGGGGCCGCGGCCAGGAGGAGCAGGGGAAAAGCGGTCATTTTGTGATGGTAGCAGTTCCCGGGTTCTTCTGTTAGACTCCTAAGTATGCAGGCGGACGCGCGCCTCTGGGCCCTTCTGGCCGCCATCCTCATCTCCTTCCTAATATGCGGCCGGGCCCTCCTGGCCGACGCCGTGGCTTTGTGGCGAACGACGCCGCGGCCCGCGCGCCGCCGGGCCGTCCAGCTCGGGCTCGTCGTCGCGCTCGCCGGCTGGGCGCTGGCGTCCACCCAGCCGCTGCGCGCCGGGCGCCACAACGAGCATTCGCTCTGGTTCCTCGCGAGCTCGCTGTCGGACGTCGCGGACCTGTTCGCCGAACGCGAGGCCGCGCCGCGCGCGCTCTTCGCGCTGTACGCGACGGTCAACGGCGCCGCGTGGGCCGGCGCGCTGCTGTTCCAGCGCCTGTGCTGGCTGCTCTCGGGGCTGCTCGTCTTCGCCGCGTTGCGGCGCGGGCGCGCGGGCCTCGCGGGCGCGGGCGCCGGGGCGCTCCTCTACCTGCTCAGCGCGCACGCCGTGCTGCTGGCGTCTTCCTTCGCGCCCGATTCCGCGGCGCTGCTCCTGTTGCTCGTCGGCGTTTACGCGGCGGTGCGTTTCGCGACGGCCGACGGTCCGGCGGCGGCGCGCGACGCCTTCGTCGTCGCCTGCGCGGCCGGCCTGATCCTGGCCGATACCAAGTTCGAGTTCGGCCTGGCCGTGGGCTGGGGGCTGGCCGTCGCCCTCGCGGCGGGACGCGCCCAGGACCTGCGCGCCCGCCCGGGTGTCCCGGCCGCCGCGGCCACGGCCGCCGCACTGCTGTCCGGCCTGTTTTTGGCCGTTAACTCCCACCCATCGAACAAGCTCTTGCCGGCCGATCCGCTGGGGCCCGGCGCGCTGCTCGCGGCGCTGGCGTCGAACCTGGACTACCAGCTCGTGGATTCGACCTTGGGACCGCTGATGGGCGCCAACGCGGCGCGCCTGCTCCTGGCCGGCGCGGCGTTGTGGGGGCTCTACACGGGCCGGCGCAGCCGCTTTTGGCTGCCGTTCCTCGGCGGCTGGGCGCTGCTGTTTGTCGCCTTGTACCCGCCGATGGCGGTGTATCCGCTCAGCCACGCGCGTCATCACCTGTTCGTGCTCCTGCCCTTCGCCTTCGCGGGCGGCCTGTTGACCGATCGGGCGGCCGCCTGGGAGGGACGACGGCGCGTCGTGGTGCGGGCCGCGTTGGCCGGAGGCCTGGCGTTGTACGGCTTCGCGGGTTTGGAGGCGCTCGACGCCGCGCGCGGCGCGCTGCGCACTCACGACCGCGAGCTCGCGTTCCTCCATGAGGCGCGCGCCGCGTGGCCCGAAGGCTGCGCCGTCGCCGTCGGACCCGACGATCTGCGCGGGCGCATGCTGCGCCGCTACTTCCCGGCGTGGGACGGCGGCGGGCCGCGCCCGGCGTGCCTGCTGGCCTACCGCGCGCCGAGCGAGACGGTGTTCGGCGGGCGCGCCGAGCCCGTGCTCGCGGCCCGCGGCGAGCCGTGGCGCGAGGCGCGTTTCGCCCACGCCTGGTCCACGGACGCGCACGGTCCCTGGGAGTGGACGCGTTTCGAGCTGGCCGCCCCGGTGCCGGTCGTCGTCGGCTTCTACCGCGTGCCCGAAGGCGCGGCCCCGCGCTGGGACTTCGCCGACGCCGGTCCCGAGCCCGAGGCGCCGGCGGCGTGGAACCGGGCCATCATCCACCCCTTCGACGCGGCCTACGAAGGCTCGGTCGAGGCCTGCTTCAAACGGCGGCTCTCCGCGACGCCGTGGGCGCCGGCGGGGGCGCGGACCTGCTTCGACCGGGCGGTGGAGGACGCGCGCGCGCGCGGCGACGCCGCCGACGAGGTGCTGCTGCTGGCCTCGCGCGCGTCGTTTCTGCGCGGACTGGGCCTGAACGCGCAGGCGCGCGAAGACGTGGCGGCCGCGCGACGCGTCGCCGCCGCCGCGCGTTACGCGGGCCGCGGCCTGGCGCGCGCGGACTTCGCGGCGCGTTTTGATACGATGCCCGTCTTGAGGTCCCCGTCTTCATGACCTTGCTCTCCGACGCCGTGCTCGCCCCGGTGCCCGGCTCGCGCTGGGAGGACCTGCCCTTGCCGCGCGGCTTCACGCCGCCCGTGGCCGTGGGCGAGCTCCTCAAGGCCGCGGGCGACGCGCCCGGGGACGCGCTCGCGTCGTGGCTGGCGCTGGACGCGGCCGGGCGCCTGGAGCTGCGCCTGCCCACCGAGGACGCGGCGCTGTCGCGCCTGCTCGCCCGCGCCCGGCGCGCGCGCGGCGGAGCCGGGCCTGGCCTACGTCGCCACCTACGAGGGCCGCTGGGCGAGCGACCGCGCCTTGTTCGACTTCGTGGGCGCCGACGACTACAACGGGCGGCTCAAGGCCTTCGAACGCGACATCTACCTGCGCCACCTCGAGCCGTCGCTGGCGGCGCTGCGCCCCGGCGCGGCCGTGCTCGACGCGGGCTGCGGCGTCGGGCGCTTCAGCGACGCCTTGCTGCGGCGCGGCCTGCGCGTGACCGGCCTGGACGCCTCGCCGTCGGCGCTGAAGGCCGCGGCGCGCCACGTGTTGGCCGCGGGCGGGGCGGAGCGGTTCTCGGTGCGCCTGGGCGACGCGCGCCGCATGACCGGCCTGCCCGACGGAGCCTTCGATGCGGCGCTCGCGCTCGAGCTGGTGTGTTACCATCCCGACGCCGACGCGTCTTTGGGCGAGCTGCGGCGCGTGCTCGCGCCCGGCGGCCTGCTGTTCGTGTCGGTGGAGGGACACTACGGGGCGCGGCTGCGCGAGGGCGCGAGCGAGGAGCTGTTCGTGCGGTACTACGACCCCGCGAGCCTGACCGCGGCGCTGGAGGCCGCGGGCTTCGGGGTCCTCTCCGTCGTGGGCACGCATTACGTGCCCGAGGGGCCGCTCGACCACCTCGTGGACGAGGACGCTCTCGGCGACCCCGCGCGGCGCGCGGCTCTGCTCGAACGCGAGCTCGCGAGCGGCTCGGACCCGGCGCTCGCGACGCAGGCGCGCGCCTGGCTCGCGACGGCGAGGCGCAGGGGCTGATGGCCCGCGCGCGCCGCGTCGCGTTGCTCGACCCGCTCGCCGTCATCGGCGGGCGCCCGTCCATGTTCCTGCGCAACCATTTCGGCAGCCCGGCGCCGCTGTCGTTGTGCGCCTACCCGCCGCTCGAGCTGGCCACGGCCGCCGCCTTGCTGCGCCGCGAGGGCATCGGTTTCGAGCTCGTCGCGGCCAACGTCCTGGGCTGGCGCCACCCGCGCGTGGTGGAGCACCTGAAGGCCGCCCCGCCCGACCTGATTCTCATCCCGTCGGCCTGGCAAAGCGGCCCCGACGACCTGGTTCTCGCCGGGCTGCTGCGCGCCGCGTTCCCGCAGGCGCGCCTCCTGCTCAGCGGCCCCAACGTCGCCGCCGCGCCCGAGACCTTCCTCGTCGAAGGCGGCGCGCATTTCGTCGCGCTCAGCGACCCCGAGGACGCGTTGCTGCGCCTGGCCAAAGGCGAGGACCCCGCCGCCGTCCCCAACCTGGCCTTTCGTGAGGGCGAGGCCGTGCGGCGCGTGGCGGGCCCGCTGCCCGACTGGCCGAGTTACCCGCTGCCGGCCCGAGACCTGCTCGACCTCGACAAATACTGGATTCCCTTCAGCAAGCGCCTGCCGTCCACGACGATGGAGACGGTGCGCGGCTGCCCGCACCACTGCAACTTCTGCCCCACCCACATCTGGAACAAACGCGAGATCCGCGCGCGTCCGGTGCCGCGCGTGCTCGAGGAGATCGACGAGCTCGTCGCGCGCCACGGCATCCGCGAGATCATCATCCGCGACGACACCTTCACCTGGGACCGCGCCCGCGTGCTCGCCATCTGCGAGGGCCTTAAGGCGCGCGGCCGCGACCTGACCTGGCGCTGCTTCGCCACTGTGAGCACCGTCGATGAGGAGCTGCTGCGCCGCATGGCCGACGCCGGCTGCGTGCAGGTGTGCTTCGGCTTCGAATCCGGCGACGACCGCGTGCTCAAACGCATCGGCAAAGGCACGACCGTGGCCCAGGGCCGCGACGCGGTGCGCTGGGCCAAGGCCGCCGGCCTCGAGGTGAGCGGCACCTTCATGGTCGGCTACGAAGGCGAGACGCGCGAGATGCGCGACGCGTCCATCGCCTTCGCCGTGGACAATGACCTAGACTACGCCCAGGTGACCCCCGCCACGCCGCTGGCCGGCACGCCGTTCGGGCGCCGCGCCGCCGCCCTCGATGACGAGGAGCTCGGGCGCGAGACCCGCCGCTTCCACCGGGCCTTCTACCTGAGGCCCGGCTACATCCTGCGCCGCGCCCTGTCGGGACGGCGCGTGCCCAACCTGCTGCGCCACGCACGCCTGGGCCTGCGCCTGGCCTCCTACGCGGTGCTGGGCTGGAGCTACGACCAGAGCCTCGGGGCGGGGGCGAAGAAATGAAGGTGCTCCTGGTCTCGCCGCCGCGCCGCATCTGGCCGTTCATGAACGAGCAGGACAACTACCTCATGCCGCAGGCGCTGGCCTACGTCGCCGCGGTGCTGCGCGAGGGCGGCATCGAGGTCAAGGTCATCGATTGCATGCCCTCGAAGGTGGGCTGGAAGACGCTGGCCGACCGCATCCGCGACTACGCGCCCGACGTGGTCGCCGCCGGCGAGAACCACGCCACCTACGCGGCCGAGATCAGCAAACTCGTCGCCTTGGTCAAGAGCATCAACCCGAAGATGGTGATGGTGCTCGGCGGCTCGCACTACACCAACGTGGGCGAGCTGTACCTGGGTAAAGAGCCCATCGATTTCATCATCCGCGGCGAAGGCGAGATGACCATGCTCGAGCTGTGCAAGGCCCTGGCGAGCGGCGACCCCGAGGCGCCGTACCGCGTGACCGGCCTCTCGTACTGGAAGGACGGCCAGGTCGTATATACGCCGCCGCGCGAGCTCATCGAGGACCTCGACAGCCTGCCCCTGCCCGCCTTCGACCTGATGCCGATGGACCAATACGGCCAGGCCAAATACCTGTTCTCCCAAGGCGGCACCACCATCCACCACAGCCGCGGCTGCCCGGCCTCCTGCTCCTTCTGCGTGTGGTGGACCCAGGACGCCAAACGCGAGGTCACGGTCGATGAGGACGGCTGCCGCCAGGAGGAGCTGGCGCCGCGGTGGCGCTCGAAGTCCGTCAAGCGGACCATCGAGGAGATCGAGCTGCTCGCGACGAAATACAACAAGCGCTGCCTCATCTTCACCGACCCGACCTTCAACGTGGACCCGAAGTGGTCCGCGGCCTTCGCCGACGCGCTCATCGAGAAGAAGCTCGGCGTCGAATACATGGCCTTCGTGCGCGCCGACTACCTCCTGCGCGACGAGAAGCTGGGCGTGCTCGAGAAGCTGGTCAAAAGCGGCCTGCGCCACGTGTGCATCGGCGTGGAGCGCGACGAGAACAACACGCTCAAGGGCTGGGACAAGAGCTTCTACAACGCGAGCCAGAGCGCCGCGGCCTTCAAGCTGCTCAAGGACAAATACCCGGAGGTGTTCCGCCAGGGCACCTTCATCGTGGGCACCCGCGAGGAGACGCCCGAAACGATGAAGGCCCAGCTCGCCTTCGCCAAGAGCCTCGACCTCGACTACCCGGCCTTCCACCCCATGACGCCTTTCCCCGGCACCCAGCTCTACGACCAGGCCAAGAAGGAGGGCTGGCTCGAGCTCGACGACTTCGAGTACTTCGACCTGTCCACGCCGGTCGTGCGCTCCGCCGCGATGACGCGCGACGAGATCGAGCAGGGCATCGTCGAGCTCAACAAGAGCTACGTGGGCCTGCGCTGGTTCCTGCGCGGCATCACCTCCCCGCACAAGTACCGCCGCAACATGTACAAGTGGTGGGTCATGGTGATGAGCCGCATCGTCGTCGGGTCCTTGGCCGAGTTCGCGAGCCCGCTGTCGGGCACGCGTTACACCGGCCTGGTCAAGCCGCGCTGGTACGACATCTGATGAAGGCGTCGTGCGACGTCTTCATCCTCGGGGCGGGTTATACGGGGAGCCTGGCCGCCGCCGTGCTCGCGCGCAAAGGTTACTCGGTCGCGCTCGTGGACCGCGGCTCGCACCCGCGTTTCGCCGTCGGCGAGAGCACGACGCCCGAGCAGCTGTACCTGCTCGACTGGCTGGGCCGCGCCTACGGCGCCCCGGAGCTGCGCCGGCTCTCCTCCTACGAATACATCAAGCACCACCGCCTGCCCATCGCGGTCTGGCCCAAGGAGGCGTTCTACTTCCTCTTCAACCCCGGCAAGTTCCCCGGCGCGCACGAGTTCCTCCACCAGACCCACCCGTGGCCCGCGGGGCCGACCTATCACACGTTGCGCGCGGACCAGGACCACTACCTGTACCGCACGGCCCTGTCCTACGGCGCGAAGGGCTACCTCGACACCGAGGTGGCGTCGCTCGACCTGAGCGGGCCGGCCGTCGCGGCGACGTTGAACACGCCGGAGGGCCCCGTCGCGCTCGACGCGCGTTTCATCGTGGACGCGTCGGGGCCGGGCTGCTACCTCGCCGAGAAGCTGGGCCTGCGCGAGGAGAAGCCGTTCGGCGCGTTCCGCTCCTGGTCGGTGTATTCGCATTTCACCGGGCTCAAGCCGCTGGAGGAAAGTTACGGCCGGGGCTGGCCGTCGTTGGGCATCCCGCGCGAGAACACGACCTTCCACCACATCGACCCCAAGGGCTGGGCCTGGGTCATCCCGTTCGATAACGGCGTGACCAGCGTCGGCGCGGTGCTGCGCGAAGGCGACGAGGCCGCGGCGCTGCGCGACCCGAAAACCGCGCTGCACGCCTACATCGCGGATAACCCCGCCTTCGCGGCCATGATGGAGGGCGCGACGCCCGTGCGGCCCTACACCGCCACGGGCCCGCTGCAGTGGCGCGCCAAAAAGGTCGTGGGCCGCAACTGGGCCATCCTGCCGCCGGCCTCGGGCTTCACCGACCCGTTTTTCTCCCCGGGCAACATGGTCGCCACCGCCGGCGTGACGCGCTTGGCCTTGGGGCTCGACGCGGTCTTAAAAGAAGGGCGCTCCGGCGAGGAGGCGCTGTCCTACCTCGAAACCCGCCACCAGCGCGAGATCCCGCACGTCGCGCGGGTCATCCACGCGCATTTCCTGGGCTTCCGCCATCCGCTGCTGTTCGAGCAGGCTCAGACCCTGTATTGGCTGGCCCTCAACCTCGACCGCGCCGGCACGGGCGCGTCGCCCGACGGGGGCCCGGACATGGCCTACCCGCAATGGGCCGCGGCCGACCCGGGCTTCCACGCGACCGTCGAGGAGTTCGTGCGCGTCATGGAGGAAGGCGGCGCGCCCGAGGCCCTGGCCCCGCGCCTGGAGGCCGTGCTGCGACGCGGCGACCTGTACGGGCAGCTGCCGGCGCGCACGCCGCGCCTGCGTTACACGACCTTGGCCCACGCGGGCTCGCTCGGACGCGTGCGCCGAGCCGCCCGGCTCACCGGCTCGCACCGCCCGCAGCAGCCGGGGCCGGTGCGCGCGCTGGAGAACGCCGGTCACCTGCTGAAGGTGCTCGCCACCGCGCCGCTGGCGCCGCGGCGTCCCGCCAGCGCCGGCGCGCTGCGCATGTTCGCGCGGCACCTGCGCATCGCGGTTTTCGGCCGCTAACGCATCATGTTGCAGTGCTCGGGCGGGTGCAGCGACTCGCCGAGTTTCCCGGGCTCGTGCGGCGCCGGGTGGTGCGCCGCCGGGTGGTGCGGCGCCTTCGGCGCGGCGCGCGGCTCAGGCCAGCAGGGCTTTGGCGAGCTCGCGGGGGTTGAAAAGGATGCTCGGCGTCACGAAACACTCGTGGCCGCACGCGCATCGTTCGGCCTGCTGGCGCGCGGCGCGTTCGCGGGCCTGCGGCGAGCGCCAGAGCGCCGCCAGGTCGCAGTCGAAGTCGCGCAAGGAGCCCAGCAACTCGCCGCGTTTCTCGCACAGCGGCATGCGCCCGTCGGCGAGCACGACCGCCGACAAGGTGCCCGCGTAACACGGCGAGACGTAGAGGCCGTCGAGCTGCTCGGCGGCCACGCGTTGGGTTTTGGCTCGGTGAAGCTTGGCCCCGATGGGGTGGTAGCGGCTCGACACCGAGCGTTCGGCCAGCGCGGTATTGAGGCGGCGGTACTGCGCGACGTCCAGGCCGTCTTGGTGCGGGCCGCTGAAGGGGGGGCGCACCAAGGTCAGCCCCATCGAGTCGGGCTCGACGAGGCGCTCGATCTCCTTGAGCGTGGCCTCGACGCCGCGCTGGTTGACCGCCGAGAACACGGTCGCGGTGTGGAGCAGCAGGCGGCCGGGGCGGCGCGCGCGCAGCTCGCGCAAGACGGCGGCGGTCTCGAGCAGGCGCGAAAAGCCGCCGGGGACCTTGCGCAAGGCGTCGTGCTCCGCGCCGAGCGCGTCGATGGACAACGAGACGCACAAGGTCTTCAGCGGCGTCGCGTCGAGCGCGGCCTCGACGAGGGGCGCGATGCGGTCGGTCTGGTAGCCGTTGGTGGGCACCGCGATGTTTTCCGCGCCCTCCAGCGCGAAGCCCGCGGCGATGTCGGGCAGCTCGGCGCGCAAGAAGGGCTCGCCGCCGGTCATGATGAGCAGGCCGAAGGGCCCGAGGCTTTTGGCCACGGCGCGCCACTCGGCCGCGCTGAGCTCGTCCACGGGCTTGTTGAGCGAGTCGGAGAAGAAGCAGAAGGAGCAGTCCGCGTTGCAGCGGTGCGTGACGAAGGCGGTGAGCACCTCCGGCAGCGCGCCGTCTTTAAAGAACAGCTTGCGCGCCGGCCGCAGCAGGCTCACGCGGCCCCCGGCGCAGCGATGCGGCCGCGCCCGTCGCCGCGCCCGCGAGCACCGCGGCGTGGTCGAGCAAGGACACCAGCGGCCAGGCCCAGCGCAGGCGGCCCGTGGCCGCGGCCACCGCGGCGACGTCGGCGGCCACGGCCGCGGCGATCAGGCCGGCCCCGGCCAGCGGGAACGACGCGGCGGCCAGCGCGCCGCCGGCGAGATAGGCGGCGTAGCCCGCCTTCTTGCGCGGGTGCACGTAGCCGCGCGCCGCGCCCAGGCGGCCCCAGTGGAGCACTTCGTCGCGCGCGCGGGTGAAATCCGTGCGCAGCAGGCCGGCCAGGTCGTAGTCATGGAGATGGCGGCCGCGAAACGCCGGCTCTAGCAGGAGCGGCGCGCCGCCTTCGGCCAGGCGCGCGCCCAGCAGGCGGTCCTCGACGCTGGCGGCCGCGAGCGTCTCGGGAAAACCCCCGGCCGCGAGAAGGGCCTCGCGGCGTACGAGCGCCAGCGAGCTGCCCAACACGGAGACGGGGCCGCGGCCCAGGCGCGCGATGTTCTCGAGCTGGGAGCCGTGTTTGTAGCTGCCGGCCGCGCTCAAGTCCTCGGAGTCGGCGGTGTAAACGCCCTGCACGCCGCCGCAGCCCGGGGCCAAGGCGTCCAGCGCCAGGGCCAGCGCGCCGGGTTCGACCACGACGTCGGCGTCCACGAGCAGGACGAGGGGGTGCAGCGCGGCCGCTACCGCGCGGTTTCGCGCCGCGCCGGGGCCGCGCGAGGAAGGCTGGCGAAGGACCGAGGCGCCCGCGCGCACGGCGATGAGCGCGCTGTCATCGCGCGACGCGTCGTCGGTCACGATGACCTCGTCCGGCGCCCGGGTGCCCGCGGCGAGCGCGGCCAGGGTCAGGTCCGAACGTGGCGGCGGCGTCGCGGCACGGCACGACGGCGGTGACCTTCGGGCTCATGACAGGAGGCTCACGAAGTTGGCGGTGCGCCGGTCGGGCAGGCCGACGTGGCGGAAATAGGCCAGGCCTTCGGCCCAGCCCAGGCCGAACTGGCGCTTCTCCTTCCAGAGCCGGATGAGCCCGGCGGGCGCGAGCGCCGCGGGCCAGGGGAAGTCCACCAGGCGCTCGATGAGCGGCAGCAAGGCGGGCGCGGTGACGCCGAGGTCGAAGAGATGGTAGAGGTTGGCGTAGCGGCGCAGGTCGGCCGCGCTCGCGGCCGCCGCGCGCGGGCCCGGGGCGAGAGCGCCGGGGTCGCGGCCCATGGCCGCGGCCATCGGCGTGCCCGGCAGCGGCGCGGCCAAGGTCACGCGCGCGTAATCGGTCTTGAGCGCCACGTTGAAGCGCAGGGTCTCGAGCGCGTTGTCGAAGGTGTCGTCGGGCGAGGCCAGCATGTTGAAGGTGGTCAGCGTCATGCCGTGCGCGCGGATGAGCGCGGCGGCCGTCACGATGGTCGCGTTGCGCACGTTTTTGCGCAGGGAGCGGCGGCGGTGGTCCTCGTCCGCGCTTTCGACGCCGATGGACACCGAGCGGCAGCCGCTGTCGGCCAGCAGGCGCGCGGTTTCGGGCGTGATGAAGTCGGCGGTGGTGTTGAGCGAATAGGGCAGGCCGGCGCCTTCGCCCCAGGCCGCGGCGAACGCCCGGATCCACGGCAGGTCGGAGACGAACAGGTCATCGGAGAAATGCACGTGGCGCGTGGCGGGCCAGCGCGCGCGCAGGTCGCGCGCCTCGGCGACCAGGCGGGCCGGGCTTTTGCGGCGGATGGCGCCGGGTTTGGGGCCGAGCGCCTGGAGGGTCGGCTGGTAGCAGAACACGCAGTCGTAGAAGCAACCCCGGCCGCCGAGCATCTTCTTCCAAGGGAAGGCGGCCATGAACGGGTAGCGGTCGAAATACAGGCCGCGGTCGGGCGGCGGCAAGGTGTCGAGGTCCTCGACCGGCGGGGCCGGTGGGGAGCGTTTAAGGCCCGCGCCGTCGCGCCGGGTCAACCCCGGCACGGCGTCAAGCGAGGCGCGGCCCTCCAGCGCGTCGAGGAGCGCGAGCACGGGGCGCTCGGCCTCTCCCGCCACCGCGAAATCCGCGGCGATACGTTCGAGCGCGGTCGCCGACAAGGTCGGCAAGGACCCCGCGACCACGACGGGCAGCGCGGGGTGGCGGTCCTTAAGGCGGCGGCAGATGGACGCGACCCACGGCTCGGCGAGCACGGAGGCGGGCACCAGGACCACGTCGGGGTTCTCGGCCGCGGCGGCGGCGAACACGTCGGGGGTCTCGCGCTCGAGCAGCAAAGAGGTGCGGTGGCCGCGCGCGAGCAGGAGCCCCGAGAGCTCGGTGAGCGCCGGGGACTCGTTGAGGCCGTTGTCCTGCAGGAAGAGGACTTTCATGCCGTCGCGAAGGCCGTCAGCTGGAGGCCGGGCTCGCCATCAGGCGCACGCCGGAGACCATGTCCTTGACGCTCATGGCCCGCAGCGTGAACAGCTGGCGCAAGATCATGCTCGGCCGCACGTAGAACGAGAGATAGGCCTTCCGCTGGTAGGCGATGACCTGCTCGGCGGTGAGGCCTTTGGGCACGTAGGCCGGGGGCTTGTCGGCCGTGGGGTAGCTGGTGAAGCGGCTCCACTCCTCGGGCGCGGGCAGCTCGCCGGCGGCCTTGAGGCGCTCATAGTCCGGGGTGCCGGGGTAGGGGACGAAGACGGTGAACTTGGCGAAATCGATGTCGAGCTGGTTGCACGCGTAGTCGATGGTCGCTTCCATGTCCGCGGCGGTGGTGCCCGGGATGCCCAGCATGAAGAAGCCCACGACGCTGACGCCCGCGCGTTTGGACGCGGCGGCCGCCGCGATGCCTTTGTCGAGCGTCGCGGCCTTGCGGATGCGTTTGAGCGCCTCGGCCGAGCCCGTCTCGAAGCCGAACATGATGCGGCGCAGACCGCTCTCGCGCATCGCGACGAGCAGCTCGTCGTCCACGAGGTCCACGCGCGTCTCGGTGATCCAGACCATCTTCTTGTGCAGGCCGCGGCGGATCATCTCCGCGGCGAAGTCGAAGCCCTCCTTGCGGTGGAAGGGGAAGATGGGGTCCACGAAGGAGGCCTGCTTGTAGCCGAAGCGGTCGTGCAGGTATTCGACCTCGTCCACGATGTTCTTGACCGAGCGGCGGCGGCGCACCGTGCTCTGGTTGACCACCAAGGTGCAGAACGAACAAGTGAACGGGCAGCCGCGCGAGCCGAGCACCAAGGTCCCGGGCTCCTCGACGCGCGCGAAGCTGAACAGCCGGTAACGCTCGAGGGGGAAGAGGTGCCACGCCGGGAAAGGGATGGAGTCGAGGTCCTCGATGAACGGGCGGTGCGGCGTGGCGAAAGGCTCGCCGTCGCGCAGGTAGGTGATGCCGCGGACCTTGGAGAAATCGGGCTGGCGGTCGTCGAGCGCCTTGGCGAGTTCGACGACGGTCTCCTCGCCTTCGCCGTGCACCACGAAGTCGCACAGGCCGCTGCGCAGGTATTCGGGCGCGAACAGGTCGGCGTGGATGTTGCCCATCACGATCTTCGCCTCGGGGGCGTCGCGCCGCACGATCTTGGCCGCGCGTTCGGCGCCGCCGACCGTGCCCGTGACGACCGAGATGCCCACGAGGTCGGGCTTGAAGGTCCGCAACGTGTCGGAGAACGCCGCTTCGTCGGCGTAGTTGAGCACGTCGTCGTAGAAACGCACGTCCACGCCGGCCTTCTCCAGCGCCGCCGCCAGGTAGGCGATGGTGATGGGCGGCATCGGGGACAGGAAGCGTTTGTAGGCGCCCGCGGTGGCTTCCGGCCGTTGGAACGTGTTGAGGAGAAGGACCTTGATGGAAGACCCCCAGACCGTCTGCTTCCCTATTGTGCGCCTCTCGCCCGCCCCTGTCAAGCCCGTCGTCCTGGGCCTTGACCCTCGGGGAAGCCGTTGTTATACTCGGGTCATGACCGACTGGTGGCCCGCCCCCAAGCCGCGACCTAAGCCGACGGCTTAGTCGCTTTTACTTTCGCCGCCCAACGTCCCTCGAACCGCGCCTGCGGCTCGTCCATCGCCACTTTGAGCGAACCGGACGACAGCAGGCGCATGTCTTTGGCGGGCAGGAGCTTCTTGAGCTTCTCGCGCCCGCCGGTGAACGCCTCGAGGATGCCGGCCAAGGCCCGCGCGTAGCCCGGCGGCTCGTGCAGTCGGTCCCAGCCGTCCACCAGGCAGCGCACCACCTCGGCCTTATCGGCCGGGCTCAGGTCCGGGTGCCGCGCCACGAGCCGGCCCCAGTCGTCGAAAAACGGCCCCACCGGCAGGAGCAGGTCGGCCGAGCGCCGCAGCGGGCGCGCCGCGCGCAGCGGGTAGTGGCGGTGGTTGTCGGCGCCCAGGTGCTGCTGGTGGAGGCGTCCCGCCACGCCGAGCCGCCCGCCGTACAGCGGGGAGCCGGGTTTGGCCGCGTCGTACAGCGCGTCATAAAGCGGATCGCCGGCCTTGAGCTCCCACTGGTCCATCACGCGGTCGCAGTCGCCGAAGTTGTGCGACACGAGCGCGGAGGATTTGAGATACGCCAGCGGGTCGGCGCGCAGCGCGGCGTAGGCGCGGTCCTCGCGGTCGGCCTCGGCGCGCATGGCGTCGAGGACCTCCGCCGAGAGGCGCCGGTAGCTCTCGCGGCAGGCGGCGTAGGCGCCGACGGCGACCGAGAACCAGGTGCCTTCGTGCGTGGAGAGCGGGCCTTGCGGCGTGTCCACGCGCCGCGCGGTGACGGGCGCGTAGTCCCACGTCGCCGCCTCGAGCACGAGTCGCGCCTGCAGTTCGACGAGGCCGGGCTGGACGTCCTGCCACAGCTTCCAGCGGATGGCGTTGTCCACGTCGGTCGGCACGAAGGAGCCCGCGGTGGCCCAATGCGCGCACAGGCACAGCTCGTAATAACCCGGCGCGTCCAGGCGGCCGCCGTCGTAGGCGCGCAACACGCGCAGGTAACGAAGGCGCGGGCCTTCGGGCTCGGGGCCTTCAAAAAGAAAAGGCGAAGCGCTGCGGACCTGCTCGATGAGAAGCTGCGGCGCGATGGCCACGTCAGTCCACCGCGAAGTAGCGGTAGCCGCCGGCGCGTTCCAGCGGCCCGGCGCCGTTGGGGTCGGACCACGCCAGCGCGGAGAGCACGAGCAGGGCGACCAGCGGCGCGACCAGCCCCGCGATGGACAGCCCGAAGTTGCCGCCGAAGGCGGCGAGAATGGGCCCGCCGAAGAGGACCGCCATGGCCTTGAGCACGGCGACGCGCGCGCGCGCGTCGTGCTGCTCGGGCGTCAGCGGCGAGCCGTCGGGGCGCGCCACGCGGATATGCGCCAGGCGCTGGCCGAAGGTGCCGCGCGCGTCCGCCGCGGGCAGCCTGCCGAAATAGCCCCAGAGGAACAGCAAAGCCGCGGCCCCGTTGGCGAAGAAGGCGCGGAACTCCTTGGCGGTGTAGAGCTGCATCGCGCTCTCGCGGATGGCGGCCCCGGGCATGAAGGTCCAGTACTGGCGGGCATCAGCCCAGGTAGAGCGCGGCCATGACCACGAGCCAGAACGCGACGATGCGCGCGCGCGGGGAGGCGGGCTTCACGCGCGCCCCCGGCCCGCGGCGAGCAAGGTCGCGGCCGCGGCGAACTGGACGAGGCTGATGGAGACCAGTGCGCCCGAGTCCAGGCGCAGGCCGAGCAGGCACCACACGGCCATGGCCGCGGCGTAGGGGGCGCTAAAGCCCCGGCCGGCCGTCGCCTCGCGGTCGCGCAGCAGCTCGACGGCCAGCAGCACCAGGCCCGTGGTGCAGAACAGCCCGGCCAGCGCGCGATGCACGATCACGCGCTCACCCGCGCGCGCCAGTAGCGGCGCAGCAACGCCGTTAAGGGGACGAACTGGAGCGAACACGTCACGAGCAGAGCCGGGTCGGCCGTCTTCGCGCCGTAAAACAGCCACTGCGCGATGCCCGCGGCGTAAAAGGGGAGCGCCAGGTCGGAGCGCACGAACACGGAGCGGGAGGGGTCGCCGCGCAGGGCCTCCGCGGCGATCGCGCCCAACGACAACGCGCCCGCCAGCCAGGTCAACGCGGCCGTTTCGTTCATAACGCGGCGAGCAGGGGGAGCGCGGCGTCTTTGGCGCTGACCTTCGCGTCGGCGGCCGCGACGGGCCATTTCACGCCGATGGCCGGGTCGTTCCAGCGTACGCCCCCATCCACGCCCGGCGACCAGTAGCCCGTGACCTTATACGTCACCACGGCGTCGTCGGTCAGCGCGCAGAAGCCGTGCGCGAAACCCGCCGGCACCCACAGGCAGCGGTTGCCCGCCTCGCCGAGCTCGACGCCCGCCCACTTCCCGTAGGTGGGGGAGCCTTTTCGGATGTCCACGGCCACGTCGAAGATGCGCCCGCGCGCGCAGCGCACGAGTTTGCCTACGGCGTGTTCGCCTTTTTGGAAATGAAGGCCGCGGACCACGTTTTTCGCGGAGCGCGAGAGGTTGTCCTGCAGCAGCGGCGGCAGGCCGGCCTTGGCCCAGTCGTCGGCGCGAAACGACTCCATAAACACCCCGCGGTCGTCGGGATACGCGGGACCATCCGTGAGCAGCAGCCCCTCGAGGCCGCCGACCGGCGTAAGCGTGAGCGCCATAGGACGATTCTAGCGATTTTTATCGCGGGGTTGCGCGCGGCGCGTCCCGGGGTTAAACTCCGGCCGGTGCTCAAGAAGACCCTCCAGCCGGAGCTCATCACCGACACCGCCGCCCTCCTGGGCCGGCGCGTGGAGGAGCGCTTCGCCGGCTCGGGCCTGGGCAAGGCCGTGGCCGAGCTGGCGTCCATCGCCGCGGCCGCGGGCGCGAAGGCCGACGCGCTCGCCCGCCCGTTGTGGCCGCTGCGCGCGGCGGCGTGGACGCTCGGGCTCCTGCTGCTGGCCGGCCTCGCGTACGCGATGCGCGGCGCCTCGCTGGCGTCCACGGCGGACTCCAAGCTCACCGATCTCATCCAAGGCGCCGACGCGGCCGTCAACCTCGTGCTCCTGCTGGGCATGGCCATCTATTCCCTGTGGAACTACGAGGAGCGCCTCAAGCGCCGCGAGGCGCTGGCGCTGCTCCATGAGCTGCGCGCGCTGGCCCATGTCGTGGACATGCACCAGCTCACCAAGGACCCTTCCACGTTGCGCGGACGCAGCGCAACGACCGCGTCCTCGCCCAAACGCGCCATGACCGCCCAGGAGTTGGGCCGCTACCTGGATTATTGCGGCGAATGCCTGGCCCTCATCGGCAAGGTCGCCGCGGTGTACGCGCAGAAGGTCCAAGACCCGGTCGTGCTCGAGGCCGTGGACGGCATCGAGGACCTCACCACCGGCCTGGCCCGCAAGGTCTGGCAGAAGATCGCCATCCTCCAGAACGCCCCGACCACCGGGTGAATAAAGGGTCCGGCACTCGGGTGAGTTGCTTGTGATGGGGTTAACCCCATCAAACTAGCGCCGGCGCTAGTTCGATGGGGTCGAGCCCATCAGCGACGCCGCCAGGGCCAGCCCCGCCTTATAACCCGCGGCCTCGACGGCTTTGGCCGCGGCCAGGTCCCCGTCCACGTCCAGCGCCGACGCCTCGCCGAAGTAGCGGCGCGCGGCCGCGCCCTGCGCGCTGACGACGAGCTCGGCGCTGGCGCGATAGGTCTCGGTGCCGGGAAACACCGACGCGCGCAGCGGCCGCGACGTCGCCGAGCCGGTGATACGCGTCGCGGCGCGGCGGTCGGTCTCGATGCCGCTTTCCGCCAGCGCGCGGGCCACGCCCGCCTCGGCGCGCGCGTCCCCCAGCCGCAAGGCGACGGCCCGACCCGGGCCGCGGCCCTCTTCGACCTGGGCGAGGATCGCGACCTTCAGGATGCCGTCGGCCGCGCTCTCGCCGAGCACGAGCCAGGACCGCACCACCCCGCGGCTGCGCGTGGAGACCATCTGGCGCAAGGCGACCGCATCGCGCACGGACGTCCGCCTCGACGGTGATGCCGATTTCTTCCTGCAGTTCGCGCCGCAGCGCGTCGGCCAGGGCCTTGGCGTCGCGCGTGTTCGCGCCCCTCGGGCCCGAGCGGCGCCCAGCCCTCGGCGCGCACGGCCGCCGTGCGCGGCCCGCGAGGCGACGTCGCGCACCCCGCGAGCAAAGCCGCCGCGAGCAGCAGGCCGGTCCTCACTGGAACCGCACGCCCATCAAACGCTGCAGGCGCTCCCGGGGCAGGCGCATGGTCACGACGCAGCCGTTGTCGGCGGTGAACTCGCTTTTGAGGATCTCCGCGCCGCGGATGGTCTCGTGCAGGCGCGCCGCGAGCACGGAGTCGGTCTCGATGGCCCGCTCCACGCTCACGCCGCCGTCCAAGGTCACGCCTTTGACCAGCGACAGCAGCTCGTATTGCGCTTTCACGATGGCCGCGTCGCGCGCCAGCGCCTTGCGCTGCGTCTCGGTCTTGAGCTCGGGGTCGGAGGCGCCGATGCCGATGGCCTCGATGTAGCCGCCCCGGACCTGCCGCTGGTCGATGACGTCGCCGAGCTTCCCGTCGTCCACCCGCGCCGTCACGCCCGCGCACCCGGCCGTCAGCAGCGCCGTCGCGCACGCCAGCCATGTCCTCGTCTTCATGCTTCCTCCTTTAATCCTCGCAAGCGCGCGCCAACGCGCGCAGGTCGTCCAAGCCGTTGGCCAGCGCCGCGCGCTCCTGCGGCGAGAGCGGCGCGGCCTCGCCGGAATAATAGAGCCGGCGCAGCCGCTCGTAGAACTCGGCGCGCAGCCCCGGGTCGCGGATCTCCGAGCCGGGGTTGCGCGTGATGCTCGCCGCCGAAAACGTCGGGTCCTTGAGCTTGGCGACCCAGAAGCGCGCCTTGTAGTCGAGCAGGTCGCGCTCGAGACGGTTCTCGCGCTCGACGCAGGCGTCGGCGCCGTCGTTGAGCGAGTCGCGCCAGGCCAGCGCCGGCGCGCCGCCGCCCAACGAGGGGACCGAGACGAACACGTCGGCCGAGCCGATGTCGGAGGGCTCGTCCCACTCGCGGGTCACGCGCGCGGCGGCGGCGGCGAGCACCTGGGCGGTCTCGACGTGGATGAGCCGCGCGTTGAGCTCGACTTTGTCGCCGCGCAGCTCCACGACCTTGTCCGGTGAGGATGGCATCGACGCCCAGCACCTTGCCCACGGCTTTGGCCGTGCCCGGGTCCATCACGCCGAACAGGCCGAGCTTCTGCTCGCTGAGGATGCTCTCGAGCAGCGGGCGCTCGACCACGTCGAGCCCGCCGCGCGCGAGCAAGGCGGTGACCAGGCGCGCCGACACCACGGCGCCGGAGTAGGACGCCGTGCCGCGCGGGCCTACGAAGGGGATGACGGCGATGCGTTTGACGCCCCGGCGCGTCGCCGCCTCGCCCAGCGCCGCCGCGAGGCCGGCGGCCTCGTCGGACGCCGCGCGCGCGGGAAGACCCGTGAGCACCGCGGCCAGCGTCAGCGTGATGACCCCTCGCATAGAGGTCCCGGCTTCGGCGGCCTGGCCGGCTTGCGGCGCCTCGTCGCGCCCGTCAGCCCCTCGGCTTTGCGGCCCCGGGTTTCCCCGGGTGTGCGGTATCGGCGTGTGGGACGTTCACGAGTCTAGCCCCAGGTTAACGATTAGTAAATTCACGGCGCTGTTGCGCCGGGTTACACGCCTGTTACTTTGGCCTGCTCGAGGTAGCAGTAGCCGTAGTTCTTCACGACGACGATGCGCGCCGCCAGCTCGGGGGGCAGGGCCTTGCGCAGGCGCAGCAGCAGCACGTCGAGCGCGCGCGAGAGCCCGGGGTTCTCCACGCCTTCGACCAGCCGGTACAGGTCGTCGCGCGACACGGGCGCGGGGCCGCGCTCCACGAGGATGTGGAGCAAGGTGAAGGCCTTGGGCGTGAGCGTGACCGGCGCGCCGCCGCGCCACGACGCCGTGCGCTCGCCCGAACGCAGCAGCAGCTCGCCGCGCTCGAGCACGCCCGACTCCTGCTTCTTGCGGCGGAACACCGCCTCGAAGGTGGCCAGCAGCTCCTTGGGGTCGCCGGTTTTGCTCACGAAATAATCCGCGCCGCCCTCGAGGCCGGCGAGCTTGTCGCGGCGGTGGCCGGTGAAGAGGATGATGGGCAGGCGCGCGGTCGCGGGCGCGGCGCGCAGCTTCTGGCACACCTCGATGCCGCCGATGTCGGGCAGGCCGAGGTCGAGCAGCACCACGTCGAGCGGCGCGACACCGCGGCCTCGAGCGCGGCCTTGCCCGTGTTCACGCTCTCCAGGTTGGAGTACCCCGCGCCTTCCAGCCACATCTTGACGAGCACGACGATGTCGGGCTCGTCGTCCACGATGAGGATGCGCTCGGCGGTCACGGCCTTAGTCTAGCCCCGAATCGGCGAGTTGTCCACCCATCCGCGGGCGCGCGGCCGCGCCCTTGCGACCGGCGGGCCGGCGGGCTACACTGGCCGCATGAAAGCCATCAACGTCGTGCTGGCCGCCGCCTGCCTCACGGCCTGTCTGACGGGCACGAGCCGGGCTGCCGACTTGAAGAGCCGGCTCGAGGCGTTATCGGCCAAGAAGGCGGAGAAGGTCGAAGGCGATTACTGGGTCGGCACGAAGACGGGGCCGTACATGCTCGAGACCCACAACGAGACCATCTATCCTTCAAAGCCCTTCATCATGGTCTGGAAGAAGCTGGTCCCTGAGAAGGAGCGAGCCATCCGCGAGGGTTTGGCCAAGGCGTTCGCGGCGGAGCCCTTCGGCGATGCGCCGGTCCTGGTCGCCGCAGACGTCTACGCGGCGGCGTTGAAGGCGCACCCCAAGCAGGCGAAATTCATCAAACAAGTACGGGAGAAGACCCGGCGCTTCCTGACAAAAGAGGGCGGTGAGGCCATCGCCTTCCGGCCGGCCAAGGACGGCACCGAGGGCTCGCTGCGCTGACCCGACCCCTTCGTTAAGTCAGGCGTGGGCGGGGGTTTTCTGCTTCTCGCGCCAGTACGCCTGGCCCTCGGGGGGCAAGGTATAGACGGGGTCGCAGTATTCGTAGCGGCGGGTCAAGGCGTCGTCGGAATCGGCCTCGATGCCGGTGCGGTAGTTCTTGGTCCAGTAGGAGATGCCTTTGACGCGGTCGTAGTCGGCGAGCTGGTGGATCCAGCGTTTGCCGACGTAAGGCACATCGACGGTCACGCGCGGCGTGGCGAAGCCCGGCAGATAGCCCATGATGTCGTGCTGGAGCTTCTGGCCCTCGGCGATGGACAAGCGCCAGTGCTCCGAGTTCGGGATCATGTCGGCCATGTAGAAGTAGTACGGCATGATCTTCGCGTGGTCGAGCAGCATGAAACACAGCTCGAGCATGTCTTTCTGGGACGAGTTGATGCCGCGCAGCAGCACGCCCTGGTTGCGCACGTCGCGAAAGCCCATCTCGAGCAGCTTGCGCACGGCGCGGCCGACGAGCGGCGTCACCTGGGAGGCGTGGTTGACGTGCGTGTGGACCGCGATATCGACGCCGCGGTCCCAGGCGCGTTTGGCGATGCGCTCGAGCGCCTTGAGCACCTCGTCCTGCAGGAAATGCTGGGGCAGGCCCTGGAGGCCCTTGGTGGCGAGGCGGATGTCGCGGATGTTGGGGATGTCCATGAGGCTCATCAGGAAGGCCTCGAGTTTGGCGATGGGCACGTTGGCGATGTCGCCGCCGGACACGACCACGTCGCGGATGGTCGGGGTCTTGCGCAGGTAGTCGAGCATGGCGTCCCAGCGCGCGTCGGGCTGGAGCTCGAACTTGTGTTTCTCGACCTGGGGCACGGAGTTGCCGACGAGGTCCATGCGCGTGCAATGGCCGCAGCACTGCGGGCACGTCGAGATCATCTCGGCGAGCACCTTGGTGGGGTAGCGGTGGGTGAGGCCTTCGGTGGCCCA
Organism: uncultured Elusimicrobia bacterium; assembly: GCA_965283875.1. Taxonomy (GTDB): domain Bacteria; phylum Elusimicrobiota; class Elusimicrobia; order UBA1565; family UBA9628; genus GWA2-66-18. The sequence continues at coordinate 3,019,749 of CBDIQC010000001.1, forward strand.
CATCTCGCTCTCGTGGAGCGAGTCGCGCGAGGCCACGGGGTGGTTGGGCCACTCCGGGTGACGGTCGGAGCGCATCGGAATCATGTAGCGGCGGACCGGGTCGTTTTTGAGGTCCTTCTCGTCCATGCAGTTGAGCATGTGCGGGGGGATGAGCAAGGACATCGTCGCGGTTTCCTTCTGGTCGCGCATGATGTCTTCGGCGATGTCGTCGGTCAGGTGGGCGCCGAGGGCGTCTTTTAAGTCCTTGAGGTTCTTAAGGGAGTGCTGGCGCTGCCAAAGTGCGGATTCCCACTGCTCCTTCGTGACGTTTTTATACCCGGGCAGGCGCGTCCAATCCGGCTCGACGAACTGCCGCTTGAGGGGGTACTGGAAGGGCTGGCGGGAGGGGTCCGCTTTGACTTTCTTGGCCATGGACGGTATTCTACCGTCTTGTGACGGCCCGCACAACTACGGCGGCCCCCCTGCTCCTCGCCCTGTCCTGGGCCGGCGCCCGTCTGGCCCTGGCGCCTGCCGGTCATAACACGCACACCTTGATGTGCCCCGCTCGTCGAGGCGGCGGGGGCCTACAACACCCTCGAGCCCTTCCATCCTTTATATCTTCCGATCGTGGCCTTGGCGCGTTGGGCCTGGGAGGCGTTCGGCGCCACGGGGCCGGCGTTGCCCGCGCTGCAGGCCGTCAGCCTGCTGGCCGGCATGGCCAACATCGTCCTGCTCCACCGGGTCGTCCTGCGCGCCGGCGGCAAACACTCCGTCGCGTTCGGCGCCGCGGGCCTGCTGGCGTTGACCCAGAACCTGTGGTCGTGGGGCCTGCAGACGACGAGCTACACGTTATCGACGGCGTGCCTGCTCGCCGTCGCGCATCAGCTGCTGGCGCGCGAGAAACTCGACGGCCGCGACGCCTTGTGGGCCGGCGTGTGGACCGGGCTGGCCGCGTCCTTCGACACGGCCGCGGGGCTCGTCGCTTTGCCCGCGCTTTACGAGCTGCGCCGGCGCGCCGGGCGGGAGGCCTTCCTCGCGCTACAGCGGCGCGACGGCCCTCGTGCTCGCCGGCGCGTACGCGGTGTTCGTCCACCGCCTGTCCGTGCTCGGCTGGCCGTTCCCGCCGACCTTGTCCGGCCTCGTCGCGTCGCTGCCCAAGGACATCGTGCCGCTGTGGAAATCGGGCGACGTGGCCGGGCAGCTCGCCGCGTTCTGGCGCAGCGACGCGCCCGCCGACCTGCCCTGGTTCGTCGCGCCCGTCGTGCTCGCCGCGTGCGGCTACGCCTCGCGGCGGCGCGCCTGGAACGAGCGCGCGTTGTGGCGGCTGGCCGCCGGGCTGTGGGCGGCGGTGACCGCGTTTTTCTTCGTCAACGACCCGCAGAACCGCTTCGTGTACGCGGGGACCTTGCTGGTTCCGGCCGTGTTCGCGGCGGCCGTGCCGCGCCACTGGCCCGGCGCGGCCGTGCTGCTGCTGGCTCACCTGTGCCGCCCGCCGCAATACGCCCCGGCCGGCAACCCCGCGCTGGCGGAGGCCGCCTACCTCGCCGAGCGCCTCGGCCCCGGCGACGTGTTGGTCGCGTTGTCGGAGCCGGACTGGGCGTTGTCCTACGGCTTGATGGGCCGCGCGTCCGTCATCGCGCTGGCCGGGCCGGACGCCGCGACCGAGCGGTTCGGGCAACGCGTGTTGGGCGCCGACGCCGCGCAACGCGCCATCGACGAGACGCTCTGCAACGGCGGCAAAGCGGTGTTCGCGGCCGACGCCCTCTACCGGTCTTCGCAGCGCGACGCGTCGGCGCTGGACGCCGACGCGCAGCGGCTCGTGGCGAGGTGGTCCCGCCGCTACGCGGCGGGACGGGCTTGGGTCTCGCCCCAGGACCAGCATTACATGCCGCTGGCCGCCAAGGCGAGGCTGTGCGCGCCATGACCAAGGCCCAACGTTACGCCCGCGTGCGCGCCGCGCTCGCCGCGGCCGCGCCGCCTCGCCCGCGGCGCGGCGCCGCGGCTGGCGGCGCGTTCTGGGCCGCCTTCGCCCGGGAGCCCTACTCCTGGGTCGGCTTTTACCTGCTGGAGCCCGACGGCCGGAGCATGACGTTGGGCCCGCGCCGCGACAAACCCGCCTGCTCGCCGCTGGAGATGCACGGCGTGTGCGGCCGCTGCGCGCGCGAGAACCGGACCGTCATCGTGGACGACGTGCACGCCCTCGGCGCGGACCACATCGTCTGCGACCCGCGCAACCTCTCCGAGATATGCCTGCCGGTCCGCGGCGCGGACGGAAAGGCGTTCGCGGTGCTCGACGTTGACAGCGAACGCCTCGCGGCCTTCGACGCGACTGACGCCGCCGAGCTCGAGCGTCTGCTCGCCGCGTTCTCGCGCTGAGCGCGGCCGAATTGGTAGGATGGCGGCGATGGACATCCAGCGCGTGTGCGTGGTGGGCGGCGGGACGATGGGCAACGGCATCGCCCACGTCTTCGCCTTAAACGGCTACGACATCACCCTCGTCGAGGCCAAGAAGGAGCTGGCCGACAAGGCCCTGGCGACCATCACCAAGAACCTGGAGCGCCAGGCCGCCAAAGGCGCCATCTCCGCCGCGGAGAAAAACGCGGCGCTCGGCCGCCTGTCGGTCGCGACCTCCATCGCCGAGGCCAAAGGCTTCGACTTCGCCGTCGAGGCCGTGCCCGAGCGGCTGGACCTCAAGACCGCGGTTTTTAAAGAGCTCGCCGCGCACGGCGCGCCCGGCGCCATCCTCGCCACCAACACCTCGTCGTTGCCCATCACGTCCATCGCCGCGGCCGTGCCCGACCCGTCGCGCGTCATCGGCATGCATTTCATGAACCCGGTGCCCGTCATGAAGCTCGTCGAGATCATCCGCGGCAAGGCCACCTCCGACGAGACGACCGCCGCCGTCAAGGAGCTGACGACGGAGCTCGGCAAAATCGGCGCGGTGGCCAACGATTTCCCCGGCTTCGTCTCGAATAGGGTCTTGATGCCCATGCTCAACGAAGCCATCGAGTGCCTGCGCGAGGGGGTCTCCACCAAGGAAGACATCGACACCATCATGAAGCTGGGCATGGCCCACCCGATGGGTCCCATCGCGCTGGCCGACTACATCGGCCTCGACGTGTGCCTCGCCATCATGGAGGTGCTCGACCAAGGCTTCGGCGGCGTCAAATACAAGCCGTCGCCCCTGCTGCGCGAGATGGTGGCCGCCGGCAAACTCGGCGTCAAGACCGGCGCCGGCTTCTACGAATACGCCAAAAAATAATGGATTTCCAGCCCACCGAAGCGATGGCCATGCTGCGCGACTCCGCCCGGGAGTTCGCCGAGAAGCGCCTCAAGCCCGGCGCGCTGGAGTGGGACGAACACGAGGCCATCCCGCCCGAGGTTTATAAAGAAGGCGCCGCGCTCGGCTTCTTCGGCCTCTCGGTGCCCGAGGCGTTCGGCGGCTTGGGCGTCGATCCGCTGGCCTACGCGGCCGCGATGGAGGAGCTCGCGCGCGGCTCGGCGTCCTTCCAGGTCTGCGTCACGGTGCACAACACCCTCATCTGCTCCGCGGTGGCGAAGTTCGGCACCGACGAGCAGAAGAAGAAGTACCTGCCCAGACTCGCCGCCGGCGAATACATCGGCGCCTACTCGCTGTCGGAGCCCGGCTCCGGCACCGACGCGGGCTCCTTGTCCACGACGGCCGAGGACAAAGGCGACCACTGGCTGGTCAACGGCACCAAGGCCTGGGTCACCAACGGCGGTTTCGCCTCGCTCTTCGTCGTGTTCGTCTCGACCAACAAAGAGGCGGGCTCGCGCGGCATCACCTGCCTGCTCGTCGAGAAAGGCGCGCCCGGCTTCACTGTCGGGAAAAAAGAGAAGAAGATGGGCCTGCGCGCCTCCGACACGCGCGAGCTGAACTTCGCCGGCGCCAAGATTCCCAAGTCCGCGGTGCTCGGCTCGGTCGGCGGGGGCTTCAAGATCGCCATGGCGTTGCTCGACGCCGGCCGCATCGGCATCGCGGCCCAGGCCGTGGGCATCGCGCAGGCCGCGCTCGAGGAAGCCGTGGCCTACGCCAAGCAGCGCAAGCAGTTCGGCAAAAAAATCGCCGAGTTCCAGCTCACCCAGGCCAAAATCGCCGACATGGCGACGAACATCGAGGCGGCGCGGCTGCTCGTGTACAAGGCCGCCGACCTGCTGTCGCGGGGGGAGAAGTGCACGGCGGCCGCGTCCATGGCCAAATCCTTCGCCTCGCGCATCGCCAACAAGGCCTGCTACGACGCGGTCCAGATCCACGGCGGCAACGGTTTCGTGCGCGAATTCCCCGTCGAACGGTATTTCCGGGACGTGCGCGTCACCGAGATTTACGAAGGGACCACCGAGGTCCAGGCGCTCATCGTGGCGCGGGAAGTTTTAGGCTGAAAACGACGTAAAAACAAGCTGAATCCGGGATTGACAACTTATCTTCGTCCTGTTACACTCTGCCAATCGGGCCGGACGTCGCGCTAATGAGGAATGAGACGATGAAAAACGCCAAAAACGCGGTGCAATCCGTCGCTCGGGGTGACTGGTCCGGCGCCGTTCGCGCTTTGACCGGCGAGCGTCTTCCCGTCGGCCTTGAGGTCTTTTTCCCGGCGACCGACGGCCGCCAGGACCTGATGTACGAGCAGGACTTCGGCCTCGAGCCGCACCGCCCGGCCTTCCTCAAGGCCCGCAAAGCCGTGCTCGCCTCCGACCTGCCCGCGCTCGACGCGCGCCTGCTCGCCGGCTACCTCGACTTGTTCCTCGGTGAATACGCCCGCGCGACCGCGTCGCTGGCCCACGTCGCCGAGGCCCGCCCCGGCTCGTATTGGCCGAACTTCCTGCACGCCGCCGCCATCTGGCTGCTCGGCGACGAGCGCCGCACCCGCGACCTGCTGCCCGAGGCGCTGGTCGCCGTCGATAAGGCCGTGAAGGCCGACCCGAAGGCTTTGTACCCCTACGTCGTGCGCGCCGGCATCCGCCGCGAGCTCGAGGACGTGCCCGGCCGTCTGGCCGACGCCGACCGCGTGCTCAAGCTCTCGCCCAAGTTCGTCTGGGCGCGCACCGAGCGCCTCGAGGTGCTCGGCGAGACCGGCCACTACAAGTCCGCGCTCAAGGAAGCCAACCACCTCATCAAGCGGTTCCCCGACCAGGCGTGGGCGTGGGGCCAGCGCGGCCGCCTGCGCGGCATCTCCGGCTATTACGAGCTCGCGCTCCAGGACTTCACCAAGGCCGAGTCGCTCGACCCGAAGTGCGGCCCGCTCGTGGCGTGGAAGGCCGAGGCGCTGCGCCGCCTGGGCCGCTACCCCGAGGCGCTTAAGGAGCTCACGCGCGCCATCGCGCTCGACGGCGGCTACCGGCTCGCGCACGAGTGGCGCGGCCGCGTGCACCTCCTGCTCGGCGACTACAAGAAGGCCATCGCGGATTTCGACCGCACGCTCAAGATCGAGGCGCGCGAGATGCTCGCGCAGGCGTGGCGCGGCGAATCCTGGTGGAAGGCCGGCGACGCCCGCAAGGCCGCCGCCGACTTCGAGGAAGTGTTCCCGGCCCAGCCCGGCGCGCTCTGGAACGCGCGCCTGAAGGGCTCGCAGACCCAGGAGCATTATTTCATGCTCGACAACGTCGGCGGCAAGCGCCACAAGGCGTTCCGCGAGGACCTCGACGCCGGCGTCAAGGCCGCCCCGCGCGACGCGTGGGCGCTGGCCTTCCGCGGGCGCTGCCTGCTCGAGGACGGCGCCGTCGAGCTCGGCCTGGCCGACCTGGACAAGGCCCTGAAGCTCGACAAGAACCACGGCTACGCGTTGTCCTGGCGCGGCGAGGCGCTGCGACGCCTCGGCCGCCTCGACGAGGCCATCGCCTCCCTCGACCTGGCCGCGGTGAAGGCCAAAGGCGTCTCGGCCCGCTGGGCCTGGGCGCGGCTCGGGCGCGCGCTCGCCGAAGCCGGCCGCCACCCGGAGGCGGTCATCGCCTTCGACCACGCCGTCGCCGTGCGCGACCAGCGCTTCGCGCTGGCGCACGTGTGGCGCGGCGAATCCTTGTGGGCCCTCGGCCGCACCGAGGAGTCCCGCGAGGCCTTCCGCACGGCCTTCGTCCTGGACGGCAAGTGCCACGAGGCGGAAGACGGCCTGCGCCGTTTCGGCGGCCGCCGCGCCCTGGCGCTCGCCGCTTAACGGTAACCGGAGCTCGGATGCCCCTGGCTCGCGCCGTCGCGCGGGCCGGGGGCTCTGATTTTCCGGCCGTCCTGCGCGCGCTGCTGCCCGGCCGCAAAATCCCCGCGGACCTGACGGGGCTCTACGGCTTCACCGGGGACGAGGACATGTCCGCGAGGTCGCCTCGTCCCTTGCTGTCTAGACGCGACCTCGCGAAACTCCGGAAGTCGTCAAAACATTGCGCTCCCGATGAGCGTTCTGGCGTGCTCGCAACGGCGTTGTTGTTGTCGGGCCGCCCGCAAGAAGCCGTCGCCGTGCTGCGCGGCGCGACGGGCGCCCGACACGACCTCCTGCGCGCCACCGCGTTATGGCTGCTGGCGGACCGGGAGCGTTCCCGCGTCCCGTTGCCGGAGGCGTTGGAGAACGTCGCCCGCGCCCAACGCCGCCTCGGCCCTCGCCGCGACGTGCTGCTGCTCAAGGCGCAGCTCCTGCTCGAATGCGAGCGCAACGCCGAAGGCGTGGCCGCGCTCCGGGCCGTGCTGAAACTCGCGCCCGGCGACTGGCGCACGCGCCTGGGCCTGGCCGACACCTTGGCCGACCTCAAACGGTACGCGCCCGCGCTGGCCGAGCTCAAACGCGTCGAACGCCAGACCGGGCGCACCTGGTGGCTGCTGGCGCAAAGCGGCCGCTTCAAGGGCCTGTGCGGGCGCGCCGAGGCGGCGCTGAAGGATTTCGACGAGGCGCTCAAGCGCGAGAAACGCGGCGGCCTGCTGGCCTGGCGCGCCGAGGCTTTGCGCGGGCTGGGCCGCCTGGAGGAGGCGCGCCGCGACCTCGACGAGGCCGCGCGCCGCGACCCGGACTACGCGTTCACCTTTGAGGTGCGCGGGCGCCTGCGCCTGGTCGCCGGCGACGTCCAAGGCGCGCTCTCCGACCTCGACCGGGCCTGCCGCCTCGACGCGGCGCGGCGCCTGGCGTTCGCCTGGCGCGGCGAGGCGTTGTGGAAGGCGGGCCGCGCGAAAGCCGCCTACGCGGATTTCAGCCGCGTCGCCCCGCTCGACGTCGCCTCGTTGTGGAACCCGGCGACGAGGCTCGGCGTCGAGACGCGCGCGGCGCGCGAAGCGGCGTTTCGCGCCGAGCTCGACGCCGGCGTGCGCGCGCGCCGTCCGACCCGTGGGCGCGGCTGACGCGCGGCTTGCTGCTGCTGCTCAGGCCGGCCCGAGCGCCGGCTCGGTCGGACCTGGCCGCGGCCGCGGCCGACGGACGCGCGACGAGGCGCTGCTGCAGCAGCGCCGGGCCGCTCGCGCCTGGCGTGCGCGAGCGCGCCTTGGCTCGACGTGGCCGCCTGGTTCGCGACGTCGGCCGCATCGCGGCGCGTCGGCTGCATCGCTATGCCGAGCTGCTCGACCCGCACGGGCGCTGACGCCGACCTGGCGCCGCGTCGCGCGCCGCGCCCGGCCTGGACCGACGCCTACCGCCGCCGCGCCGCGCTGGCGCCGCGGCGGCGACGGACGCGGCGCCGCGGCCGACTGCGCGCGGCGCGCGATTACGGCACGGCGACCTCGGGCGCAGGCGGCGTGAGCGGCGCGCTCGCCGAACGCCGCATGCTCGACGTGTTCCTCAACTACGCCTGCCAGGCGAAGTGCCCGTTCTGCTACAACCCGGCGCTGACGCCGGAGCTCGTCGCGTGGAAGCTGTCGCTCGAGCAGGTCGCCGGCCTGCTCGTGGCCGAACGCGCGAAAGGCTACGACGGCGCGACCTTCTCGGGCGGCGAGGTCACCTTGCTCAAGGAGCTGCCCGCGATGCTGCGCCTGGCGCGCAAGGCCGGCTACGCCGACGCCGGCATCATCACCAACGGCCTGCTGCTGGCGGACCCGGCCTACGCGCGGACCTTGCTCGACGCCGGGCTTACCTTCGCCTGCGTGTCCGTCCACGGGGCCGACGCCGCGCTCCACGACAAGATGGTCGAGGTGCCCGGCGCCTTCGCGAAGGCGCTCCAGGCGCTGGAGCATCTGAAGGCCGCGAAAATCCCGCTGGTGCTGAACTTCGTGCTGACGGCGGAGAACATGAACGGCTTTCCGGCGTTCGTGCGCCGCTTCGCGGCGGACCCGGCCTATGTCGAGATCCAGGCGTATCTGCCGCATTACGAAGGCCTGATGGCCGACAACCAGGAGCGCCTCCGCCTCAAGATCGCGGACGCCAAACCCGTTCTCGCCGCCGCGCTCGCGCAGGCCGAAGCGTTGGGCGTCGGCGAGAAGATCAAAATCTACAACGTGCCCCCGTGCGCCTTGCCCGAGTTTCGCGGGCGCCTGCGCAACTGGGCTAAAGAAGAAGGCCACAGCCTCCTGGTGGACCCGGCCGGCCTGCGCGAAGGCTCCTTCGCCCAGGAGCGGCGCGGGCGCGTCAAACCCGCGGCCTGCGCGGCCTGCGCGCTGGACGCCGAGTGCCTGGGCTTCGAAGCGCCCTACGTCGAGCGTTACGGCGACGGCGAGGCGGTGGCGTTCCCGTCATGAGCGCCGGACACTGGAAGGCGGGCCTGGAGGCCGTCGCGCTGCTCGAAGAGGCGCCCCGAACGCGCGGAGCGCGCGCTCAAGGCCGCGGCCGCCGCCGGCCACGGCTGGGCGCTGTCGCTGCGCGCGCGGGCCAAAGGCGCGCGCGGGCTCACGCGCCTGGCCGTGGCCGACGTCACGCGGGCCTTCGACGCGGACCCGGAGTGCGGCTGGGTCGCGGGGCTTTCCGTGGGCGAGGCGCGTGTGCCCGACCATCCGGACGCGCGCCGTCTGTATGAGGCCGGGCGGTGCTGGGGCGCCAGCCCGCGCGCGTTCTCGCGAGCGCCGCGCGTTAAAGAAGGCGCGCCGCCGCCGCCCAACGTCCCGGCGCTGCGCGCCGACCTCGACGCCGCGGTGGCCGCGGCCCCGCGCCAGGCTTACCTGTACGCGTGGCGCGCCGAGACGCGGCGCCGCCTGGGCGACGCCTCCGGCGCGCTCGAGGACTGCGAACGCGCCTTGCGCCTGGACCCGCGCGAGGCCGTGGCGCGCGTGTGCCGGGCGCGCCTGCGCCTGGCCCGCGGCGACGCGCGGGGCGTTGTCCGACGCGGCGCGCGCCGCCCGGCACCGCGGCTACGAGGAAGCGCCGCTCGAGGCGGCGCGCGCCCGCCTGGCGCTCGGGGAAGGCCGCGCGGCCCTGCGTTGGCTCGACGCCGCCTTCAAACGCGCCAACCGCTACGGCTGGCGCAGCCTCGGGCCGGAGGCCGGCGAACAAGCGCTCGCCCGCCTGTCGGAGGACCCGGAGCTCGCCGCCGGCCGCTGGGCCGCCAAGCTGCTGACCTGGACAGGGAGTGGCGCCTGTCCCAGGGCGACGCCTCCGGCGCGCTCGCGCTGTTGGGCGAGGCCGCGCGCCTCGACCCGGCACGGGCCTGGGCCTGGGGCTTCCGCGGCGAGGCCTTCGCCGTGTTGGGGCGCCGCCGCGACGCGGAGGCGAGCCTGACGCGCGCGCTGAAGCTCGACGCGCGTTTCGCGCGCGGCTTCCTGGCGCGCGGTCGCCTGCGCCTCGACGCCCGGCGCGCCGCCGCGGCCGAGCGTGACTTCACCGCCGCGCTCGCCGTGGACCGCGACCTGGCTGCAAGCGCTTCCTGTCATGACCCGCTCGCTGGCGGCGATAGCCTATGGTCGACGGCCGGTCGACAGTCGGTGTTCACCGAAGCGGACTGGACTGACGTTTGCGCGAGCGCCAGCCATCGCCTATGCCTGACCGTCAAGTCCAAGACCATCGCCGAACGCGCCGCGCGCGACTGGATGGCGGCCGAGGGCGGCGACATGGAGTTTGTCACCGTCAACCCGGCGCTGGTGCTGGGGCCGCTGCAATCGGGTGATTTCTCGACCTCACTCGAAGCGATCAAGAAGCTGCTCGAAGGTTCGCTCCCCGGCCGCGCGCCCGTCGCCCGAGCTGCGCGCCCTGCTCGCCGCGGCGCGCCTGCGCATGGGCCACTACGACGAGGCGGCGCGGCTGGCCGGCGCCGCGCTCAAGGCCCGGCCGTCGTTGTCCGTCGCGCGGCTCGTGCGCGCCGCGGCCGCCGCCTTCTCCAGCCGCGCGCGCCGCAGCAACGACGGGCTCGCCGCGGCGCTGCGCGACCTCGACGCGGTGTTGGCCCGCGACCCGGGCGATACGCGCGCCTTGCGCCTGCGCGGCGAGCTGCGCAACGACGGCGGCGACGAGGCCGGCGCGGTCGCCGACCTGACGGCCGCGCTGCGCCGCGATCCGGGCGACGAGTGGTCGCGCGCCGAGCTGGCCGACCTGCACTGCGACGCCGGGCGTTTAAGCGAGACCTTGGCCCTGCTCGACGGCTTCGCGCCCGCGCGCAAACGCGAGGGCTGGTGGTGGGCGCTCAAGGGTCGGGCGCTGGCCACGTCCAAAGACGTCGCGCGCGGCCTGCCCGCGCTGGACAAAGCCGTGCGCCTGGCGCCGCGTTCGGCGCCGGTCGTGGCCTGGCGGGGGGAGGCGCGGCGCGTGGCGCGCCGCTACCGCGCCGCGCTCGCGGATTTCGAGAAGGCCCTGCGCCTGGACCCGGACTTCGTGTACGCCCACGAGTGGCGCGCGCGGCTCTTGCTGATGCTCGGCCGGCCGAAGGCGGCCCTGGCCAGCGCGGACGCCTTGTCCGCGCGCGACCCGCGCCACGTGTACGGCCCGTGTTACCGCGCCGAGGCCTTGTTCAAGCTCGGCCGTTATCGCGAGGCCTGCCTCGAGCTCGAGAAGGTTTATCCCATGGACCCGCGCGCGTTCTGGAGCCCGCGCGTTAAAGAAGGCGCGCCGCCGCCGCCCAACGTCCCGGCGCTGCGCGCCGACCTCGACGCCGCGGTGCGCCGCCGGCCGAAGGACGCCTGGGCCCGGGCCTTCCGGGGACGCTGCCTCGCGACGTTGGGACAGGCCGCCGCGGCCCGCGCGGACCTGGACGCGGCGCTCGCGCTCGACGGGTCCTGCGGCTGCTGCCCGGACCTGGCTGCGCCGCCTGTAAGACGGCGCAGCCAGGGGCCTGCCGGCCTTAACGACGTCCGGGGCCGCCGCCGCGCTGCAGGCGTTCGCCGCGGCGTTCCATGCGGTTGCCGCGCCGCTCCATCCGCTCGCCGCGCCGTTCAGCGCGTTCGCCGCGGTGCTCCATCCGGTCGCCTTGGCGCTGCATCCGCTCGCCTCGACGCTCGAGACGCTCGCCCTTGTTCTCCAGGCGGTCGGATTTGCGGTCCAGGCGGTCGGCGGCGCCGTCTTTACCGGCTTCGCGCAGCGCGTCGGCGCGGTCATCCATCCGTTCGGCGCGCTCCTGCAGACGCTCGCCTTTCTCTTCGAGGCGCTCGCCTCGCTCCTCACGGCGGTCGCCGCGTCGCTCGAGGCGTTCGCCTCGGTTCTCGCGTCGTTCGCCCCGGTTCTCGAGTTTCTCTCCCCGGTTCTCCAGGCGCTCGCCGCGGTTCTCGCGGGGGCTGCCGTCCTGAGTCGTGGGGGCTTCGGCGGGCGCGGTATCGGCGGCCCGCAGCGGGGCGGCCAGGCACATCACGGCAAACATCGCGGCAAGTGGCGTCTTCATGTCGGTTGTCTCCTTTGCTACCTTACCGTCCTTGACGCGGCCGGCGGCCCGCGGGTTTAGTCCCTTTTCGACTAAACCCGGGCGCGCCGGCGGACGTCTAAAGGAATGGAGGATCGAGACCGCCGCCTCATCGAAGCCGTGGCCCGGGGCGAGGAATCGGCCTTGGACGAGCTCATGAAGACCTACCTCCCGTCGGTGACGGCCGTGGCCCAACGCCTCCTCAAGGATGAGGCGGCGGCCGACGACGTCGCCCAGGAGACCTTCCTGGCGGTGTGGAAGTCCGCGGGAAGCTACCGCGGCGAGGCCTCGGGCAAGTCCTGGCTCATGCGCATCGCGCTCAACAAGGCCCGCTCCGCCTGGCGCTGGCGCTCGCTGCGCCGCTGGCTGAGCCTGGACGCGCCGTGCCTCGCGACGCCGACGACGCGCCGACCTTGGGCGACGCCTTGCCCGACGCCTCCTCCGACCCCGTGGCCGACCACGCCGCGGCCGACCGCACGGCCCGCCTGCGCGCGGCCGTGGACGCCTTGCCCGCCCGCCAGCGCGAGATGATTCTGCTGCGACTCGAGGGCCTCGAGGTCGTGGACATCGCCGCCGCCACCGGCGCGGCCGAAGGCACGGTGAAGGCGACCCTCCACCAGGCCCGCGCCAAGCTCGAGGTCCTTATGAAGGAGGAGCCGTGAGCGACCCCTTCTGGGACGGACTGGACAAACACCTGCCCCGCGCCCGCCGCGGCGAGGCGGGCTGGGCGCATCAACGCGCGAAGATTCTCGCGGCCGCGCGCGGCGAGGCCCGCGCGCCGCGCCGCCTGGCCGCCGGCCTGGCCGCCGGGCTCGCGCTGGGCGCCTTGACCTTGGCGGTGCTACGCCGCCCCGTCGTGACGGACCCGCCCGCGGCTTCGGCCCCGGCCGAGGAGCTGGAATTCCTGGAATCGGCCCCCATGCTCGACCATCTCGACGAACTGCTAGACGCCACGGAGCTCGACGCCGCATGAACTATCTCGACATCCTGCTGACGACCGTCCTGCTCGGCGCCGGCGCCGTGGCGCGCCGCGAGGAGCTGGCGCGCCCGCCGGCCGAGCTGCTGGAGAACCTCGACCTGCTCGAGGACATGTCTTTGCTCGAAGACGACGCCGAGGAGGACGCGCGATGAAGGCCTTACGCGCCGCCGTATTGTCGGCCGCCGTGATGCTGGGCGGCGGCGCCGCCCGCGCCCAGGACGCCGCGCCCCCGAGCGACGCCCGCGCCCGCTGGGAGGCGATGACGCCGCAGCAGAAGGAGCGCGCGCTGGAGAACTTCCGACGCTGGAAGGCCTTGCCCGAGGAGCGTCGCGCCGAGCTCGAGGGGAAGTGGCAGCGCTTCAAGGACCTGTCGCCCGAGCAGCGCCGCCTCGTGCGCGAGCGTTACCGCAAGCTGCGCGAGATGGAGCCCGAGAAACGCGAGCGGTTCCTGCGCGAGCGCCGCGAGCGTATGCGGCCCTGAACCGAACGCCGCGACCGTGTCGAGCAGCGCCGCGAGCGCAAGCAGGACCGCCGCCAGCAGCGCCGCGAGCGTATGCGGCCCTGAAGGGGCTTTCTCCCGACGATGCTGTAGGCCGTGCCGCTGCCGAGTAGCGCGCTTCGACGCGGTTACTAACCATAATAATACTAACGATAACCACTAGCGCTAGCGCCAGTTAGTGGCGAACGCCAGCTAGCGAGTGAGTTGGCCGCCGGTGTCGGTGCGAATTCTAACGCGGCGTCAGGCGGGTGAGCAGGCGTCGGCGGCCGCCGGCGGTTTCGGAGAACAGCTCGGTCTCGTGGTAAACCGCCTTCACGAGGGCCTCGAGCGCGGCGTTGTCTTCAGGACGGCGCTCACCGGCCTCGTCCCTCAGCAGCAGGAAGCCGCGGCCTTCCGGGTCGAGGCGCACCGGGCCCATCTCGAGCAACAGGCGGGGATGGAGCACCGACGCGTCGAGCACGGCGCGTCCGGCGGGGGGGACGAAGGTCAGCAGCGGCGGGCCGTCCTTCACGTACGGGGCGAGGCGGCGCAGGAAGGCGTCGGAGGCGGCGTAGGCGGGATCGCTGTGCGGGCGCAAGGTCAACGGAGCGAGCAGGCCCAAAGCGGCCAGGCCCGCCGGCAAGACGCGGGGACGTTTCTCCAAAAGACGGGCGGCGCCCAGGCCCGCGAGCAAGGCCAGCGGCAGCTCGAGGGCGAGCGCGTATTTGTCGCCGGAGCCGCGGATAAACGAGCTCGTGGGGTAGGCGGCGTATAACGCGAAATAAAGCCCGGCGGACGCGCACAGGGCGCGCACGGACCGCTCTCGGCGCAACGACCACGTCCCCCAGACGGCGGCGGCAAGAAGCAGCGGGCGAGGCGACGTCGGCTTGAGGAAGAACCAGAGGTTTTCCAGCGCCTGGACCGGGACGCGACCGAACAAGGACGGCCAGCTGTCGCCGTAGCCGTCGTGCCCGGCGGCGCGCGCCGAATACGCGAGCACGAACAACGGGAGCGATGACAACGCGGCCAGCGCCAGCGGCCCGGCGGCCTTCGCTCCGCGGCGGGAGAGCAGCCACAGCAGCGGCGGCAGCAGCAGCAGGCCGTCGGGACGCGCGTGGAGCGCCGCGGCGAGCGTCAGCCCCGCGGCCCAGACCGCGCGCGGACGCTCGTCGTGGGCCGCGCGGAAGGCCGCAAGCCAGGCCAACGCGGTCCATAACACGGCCGTGGAGGATAAATCAGCGGTGCCCGCGTACATGATGCCGACGGGCGACAGCGCCAGGAACAGAGCGGTCAGGCCCGCGGCCACGGGGCTCGAGAACGCGGCGAAACTCGCCGCGGCGGCGGCCAGGGTCGCCAGGCTCGATAACGCGATGTTGAGGCCGACACCGCGCTCTCGGAGTAGCCGCCGGCGAGGAAAACGGCGGCGTAATGCAGGTGCGCCAGCGGCGGCCACAGCGGCAGGCGGTCCACGGTGAGCGCGCCCGGGACGTAGCCCATGGTCGCCGCATAGACGCCGCGTTCGGCCAGGTTGCGGGCCAGGTCCAGGTGCTCGTATTCGTCGTAGAACACGCGGTGCCCCGGCGCGACGAGCAGCAGACGGGCCAGCAACGCGGCGGCGAAAGCGACGACGGCCAGGACGGCGGCCCGGCGCCAGGCGGGCGTGATTTTACGGTTGGCGCTCCACAACGCCCCCAGCGCCGGCAAGGCCAGCCCCGCGACCAGCTTGGGGCCGACGCTCACCAGCAGGAGAGCGGTCAAGGTCAGCGCGTGAGCTTCTTGTAGTGGATGCGTTTGGGCGCGGCCTCGCCCAGGCGCTTCTTCTTGTCGGCCTCGTAGGCCGAGTAGTCGCCCTCGAACCACACCACCTGCGAATCGCCCTCGAAGGCGAGGATGTGGGTGGCGACGCGGTCGAGGAACCAGCGGTCGTGGCTGATGACCACGGCGCAGCCCGGGAAGTTCTCAATGGCCTCTTCAAGAGCACGGAGGGTGTGAACGTCCAAGTCGTTGGTCGGCTCGTCGAGCAGCAGCACGTTGGCGCCTTCCTTCAGCATCTTGGCGAGGTGCACGCGGTTACGTTCGCCGCCCGAGAGGTTCTTGACGAGCTTCTGCTGGTCCTGGCCCGCGAAGTTGAAGCGGCCGACGTAGGCGCGCGACGGCATCTCCTGTTTGCCGAGTTTGATGACGTCGAGGCCGTCGGAGATGACGTCCCATACGTTTTTGTCGCCGTCTAAGTGGCGGTTCTGATCCACGTAGCCGAGCTTGACCGTCTCGCCGACCTTGAAGGTGCCGGCGTCGGGCTTCTCCTGGCCCGTGATCATCCGAAACAGCGTCGTTTTACCGGCGCCGTTGGGGCCGATAACTCCCACGATGCCGTTGGGCGGGAGCTTGAAGGAGAGGTTGTCGTAGAGGAGCTTGTCGCCGAAGGCCTTGGCGATGCCTTTGGCCTCGATGACGATGTCGCCCAGGCGGGGCCCCGGCGGGATGTAGATTTCGAGGTCGTCGTAGCCTTTGTCCTTCTGCGAGTCCTCGAGCATCTTGTCGTAGGCGGACAGACGGGCCTTGGACTTGGCCTGGCGTCCCTTGGCGCCCTTGCGCACCCACTCGAGCTCTTCGGCGAGCGCCTTCTGCATCTTGGTCTCGGACTTGGCTTCCTTGGCCAGGCGGTCGCCCTTCTGCTCGAGCCAGGAGGCGTAGTTGCCCTTGTAGGGGATGCCCTCGCCGCGGTCGAGCTCGAGGATCCAGCCGGCCACGTTGTCGAGGAAGTAACGATCGTGGGTCACCGCGATGATGGTGCCGGGGTAGTCGTGCAGGTGGTGCTCCAGCCACTCGACGGACTCGGCGTCGAGGTGGTTGGTGGGCTCGTCTAAGAGCAGGATGTCGGGCTTTTGGAGCAGGAGCCGGCACAGCGCCACGCGGCGCTTTTCGCCGCCGGACAACGTCCCGCATTTCTGGTCGGAGGGCGGGCAGCGCAGGGCGTCCATCGCGAGCTCGAGGGTGCTGTCGATTTCCCAGCCGTTGACCGCCTCGATGCGCTCCTGGAGCTTGCCCTGCTTCTCGAGCAGCTTCTCCATGTCCTCGGGCGTCAGCGCCGGGTCGGCGAGTTTGTCGTTGATGGCGTTGTAATCGTTGACGAGTTTCACCGCCTCGCCGAGGGCCTCGGACACGGTGTCCTTGACCGTCTTCTCGGGGTCGAGCTGGGGCTCCTGCTCGAGGATGCCCACGGTGTAACCCTTCGACTGGGTGATCTGGCCGGTGTATTCGGTGTCCTTGCCCGCCATGATGCGCAGCAAGGTGGATTTGCCCGAGCCGTTGTCGCCGAGCACGCCGATCTTGGCGCCGTAGTAGAAGGAGAGGTAGATGCCCTTGAGCACCTGCTTTTTGGGCGGGTGGATGCGGCCCACGTCGATGAGGGAATAGATGATCTGCTTCGTGTCGGTGGTGGAGGCCATGGGGTGTCCTTTAGGGTTTGGGGGCGGGCGCGAGCCGGCCGTGGAACAGGGCTTCGGCGTTCTCGGCGGTGTCGGCTTCGGCCATCACGTCGTTGAAGGCGCGGACCTTGGCGTCGGCGGCGCCGTAGCGGAAGGCGACGCACGGGATGCCGGCGGCGGTGAGCGCGGCGTCCACGTTTTTGGCGTGGTGCGGCTTGTCGTCCACGAACACGACGCGGGCGGGTTTGAGCTTGGCGGCGGCGAGGAAGGCGACGAGGGCCTTGCCTTTGTCGGGGCCGTCGCCGACGAAGAGCACGCCGTTGTCGTAGCCGGCGGCGCGGGACTTGGGGCCGGAGCGCGACAGGTCGTAGCCCGCGTCCTTGAACTGCCGGCGGGTGGCGGGGGCGTCCTCGGGGCCGCGGGCGGTCAGCGCCATCACGGCGTAGCCGGCCTTCTGGGCCTTGGCGACGATGGCCGGGGTCGTGTTCTCGACGGGTTTGACCTTGCTGCGCTTGAGGCCCTCGGTCCAGATCTCGCCGAGCTTCTTGCCGGCTTCCTCTTCGCTGAGGCCGTCGCGTTTGAACGCCTTCTCGGCGTAATACGCCCACTGGTCGGAGTAGAGGTTGCCGACGGGCCCGAGCAAGGTGTTATCGACGTCGAAGACGAGCAAGGTGCCGGGGGTCAGCTCCGCCTCGACGGGGAGCATGGTGGACGCCTCGCGGACCTCGGCGGACGCGAGCGCGGCCAATAACAGGAGGGCGGCGTTCATTTGATGTGTAGCCTCTTGGGGTCGAGCTTCACGCGCAGCAGCTCGATCTCGTGCGCGTAGGGCGCGGCGGTCGCGCCGACGACGGGTTTCTTCTTGAGCGTCCAGCCCACGTTCTCCTGGACCTGCTCGTAGGTCACGCCCGGGTGGAGCGCGGCCAGGCACAACTCGCCGGAGGCGTCGGGCTCGAGGATGCCCATGTTCGTGATGACGCGGCTGACGCGTTTGCCGTGCGAGGTGACGAAGTCCACCTTCGCCGGGAAGGCGCGTTTGTCGAGCTTGGTGACGATGAGCACGCGTTGGGCGTGGGCCGCGATTTCCGACGCGCCGCCGGAGCCGGGCAGGCGCACCTTGGGGGCGTCGTACGGGCCGACCACCGTGGTGTTGATGTTGCCGAAACGATCGACCTGCGCGCCGCCGAGGAAGCCGATCTGGATCTTCCCGTTCTGCAGGAAGGACTGGAAGATGTCGGCCATCGAGGTGACCATGAGCGAGCCGGTCACCAAGGCGGGGTCGCCGATGGAGGGGGGCACGCGTTCGGGGATGGCGCCGACGGCCCCGGATTCGTAGATGAGGGTCATGTTCGGCGCGTGCGTGGCGCGGGCCAGGTTGCAGGCCAGGTTGGGCAGGCCGATGCCCACGAACACCACGTCCCCGTCCTTGATCTCGCGGGCGGCGAGCACGCACATCAGCTCGTTGAGCGTGAAGTCGGTCGCGGGCGCGGCTTCGGTCGGCGTCATGACGCCGATTCTAGCGTTTTTGGGCCGCGCCCGGCGAGAGGAGGCGGCCTTAGAGCTCGATCGCCGGGCGCGTGGTGAGCTGCAGCGAGCGCATCACGCGTTGGAACTGAATCTGCACCGAGCCGTCCGCGGGCGGCATGCAGTAGGAGAAGATCCGGCCCGGGAAGCCGTGCCTCTTCACGCTGCGCCGCGCGAGCAGGATGTGGCTACCGCCCACCACGAAATGCCAGACGTCCTGGGTGACGTCGCCGGAGGAGGGGTTCAGGTTCGGGAACGCCCGCCAGGCACCGGCGGCGACTATGGAGCCCCAGCCGCGTCGCATGACCAGGTTCTCGTAGTTGCCGTGACGGTCCTGATCGCCGACCGGCAGTTCGGTGTATTCTCCCGACACGACCCGCGTGGCGCCGGTGAACCCGTCGGGAGCCGTCCCGATCTGGAAATTGGGCCCGTATCGCTGCGAGTTCGTCGAGCCGAGGAAGTCGGAGAGAGCGTCCTGCGACGCCGGCGTCATCGGAGCGGGCCCCGCGTCGGGCACTTCGTCGCAGTCCTGGCGCATGGTGAAGCCGAAAATCGGTTCGGCGGCCGCCTCGACGAGCGCCTGCGGCCTCGAAGACTCCGCGCCGCTTCCGGGCGGCTGCGCTCCGGCGAACGGCGCGACCAGCAGCAGGGCGGATAGAAGGGGTTTCATGCCCCCAGCATAACGCGGGGACGGCGCGTTTTCAACCCCAGGAAAAGCGTTTTTACCGGCTTTTTACGGGAGGCTCGATGCCCGGCTAGCGGGCTTCGTTGACGGGGTAGGGGAGGCTGAGGTCGGGGGACAAGAGGATGTTGGTCGGGACGCCGGGCAGGCCGTGCAGCTTGGCGATTTCGACGCATTGCGCGGGGACCAGGTCGCGGGACTTGGAGCCGGGCGTGTCGTAGTCCGACATCAGGTTGGGCCGGACCATGATATGCCCGAGGTCGCCGAAGAGGTGCACGAGTTCGTGGGCGGTGACGCTGTAGGACGGCAGCTCGTCGCGGCGACGGCCCCGGGTCTCCTGGTCGCCGGTCATCCAGAAGGTGTTGAGCAGCTGGATGGCGGCCGGGAACTGGGTGGAGAAGTAGCGCACGGAGCGGCCGTTGTAGGCCGAGGCGGTGGAGGGGATGCTGTTCTCGGCGAACAGGAAGCCCACGGGACGCAAGGAAGGAATCTCCGGGGCGCTCATCACGGCCATCTGCGCCGGGCCATTATAAGGATTCTGGTCGTTGAGGCGGCGCAGGCCTTCGGCGGTCCAGCGCACGCTCACGACCTTGGCTTCGCCGAGCGCCACGCCGCATTGGGACAAGACGTCGGACGCCTTGCCGAGCAGGGCCTCGAGCCGGCCGGGCTGCTCCCACGGCGAGCCCGCCTCCACGACGAGCGACAGCGGCTGGGTGCGCGGCTGGGGCGAGGTGACCGGGATGTAGGCGGCCGGGTGGATGTCGCGCCGGCCGACGACGACCATCAGCGGGCCAACTTCTTGGGCGACGGCCGCTGACGTCAGCGAGCCGGTCAGCAGCGCGGCGAGCGCGAGGCGCCTCATGGCCAGATGGTAGCGCCGTCGGGAGCGCCCGTCAACGGTAATCAGTGCAACGGGTGCAGGCCCATGCCCGCGCCGATGCGGCGCATGATGCGCTCCTGGCGCGCCAACGCGGCCGCTTCGGCGGCGGCGCGCAACGTCGCGTGCAGGGCGGCGGTTTCGCGCACGGCCGCGGCGTATTCGTTGCTCTGCGAGCCGGCGACCGCTTCAGGATACAGGCCGTCCACGACCGCGCGCGCCGCGGCGGCGCGGCGGCGCAGCGGCGCGGCGAAGGACTCATCTTGCCCCGGCTGGCCGAGCCGCGTCTCGACGGCCGCGAGGCAGACGTGCACGGCGTTGATGGCGTTGAGCGAGGCGAACATGCCCTCGGCGCTGCAGACGTGCGCGGGCGGAGCGGCGGACGCGAACGCCGGAGCGAGGACCGTCAGCGCGGCCAGCAAGGAGAAAGTGTTCATGCCCTCACTGTAACCCCGCGCCGCCCGGGGGAGCAGGGCCCTCGGGGGGAGCCCGCGTCTAGGCCTAAAGACCTACGCGTTAATAGCCGTAGTTGACGCCGGCGCAGACGAGGGGCTTGGCTTTCAGGCGCTCGGCGAGGCCGACGTGTTTCTTCATGTAGCCGGCGCGGTCGGCGACGCCGAAGACGAACTCGTCGAGGTAGGCGTCGAAGGTTTTGGGGTCGCGGGCGATCTTGTCCCAGGCCACGTAGAAATCGTTGTCGCGGTCGTAGTAGCCCTGCGCGTAGGACGGGTGCGCGCCCCAGGGCTCGACGACGACGGCGTCCACCTGCAGGCCGGGGATGAGGGTGCGGTTGGGGTCGGAGCGGATGACGGACTGCTCGACGAGCTCCTCGACCACGAGGATGACCTTCTTGGACGCGAAGGCGGCCTCCTTCTGCACGCCCATCAGGCCCCAGATCTGCGCGTTGCCTTCCTTGTCGGCGCGCTGGGCGTGCACGATGGTGACGTCGGGCCGCAGCGCGGGCACGGCGGCCAGCTCCTCGCCGGTGAACGGGCATTTGACCGTCTTGATGCGGGGGTTGGCTTTCGGGATATCGGTGTCCGCGTAGTTGCGCAGCGGCCAGAAGGGGAGGTTGGCGGCGCCGGCCGAGAGGCGGGCGACCATGCCGAAGTGCGAGTACTCCTCGAGCGCGAGCGTCGGGGGCTTGGCTTCGGTGGCGCGGCGGAAGGCGTGCAG
The DNA here is from genome assembly GCA_965283875.1 of uncultured Elusimicrobia bacterium. Taxonomy (GTDB): domain Bacteria; phylum Elusimicrobiota; class Elusimicrobia; order UBA1565; family UBA9628; genus GWA2-66-18. Next base: position 3,040,608 of record CBDIQC010000001.1, read on the forward strand.
CGAGCCCACGCCGGGGTTGCCGGCCCAGGAGAACACGAGCTTCTGGGCGCAGCCGGCGTGGATGAGCTGGTCATAGACCAGGTCGGGCGTCAGCCGCGCGAGCGTGAGGCCTTTCTTGCGCTGGCGGATGATCTCGTGGCCGGCGGCGAAGCTGATGAGGTGGGTGAACCCTTCGATGACGAGGGTGTCCCCGTCCGAGACGAGGGACGACACCGCTTCCTTCATGGACACGACCTTGTTCTTCATGCGGAGCCTATCCTACCAAATCACTCCGTCGTCGCCATGTCCTGGCCGTCCCAGTCGCAGGAGAGGTTGTTGCGCCGGTAGGAGTTCACGTAGAGGTGGCGGCAATCCTCGCGCGTGAGGCATTTGGGCGCGGTTTTGATGACCGGGTAGCCGCATTCGCACCAGCCGTAGGGCGGGGAGCATTTGTCCTTGCCCTTCACGGCGTCCTCCTTGGGCGGCGGGGGGGCCTTCTTCTTCGCCTTGGCCTTCGGGGGCTTCTCCAGCACGGCGACGGCTTTGGCCGCGACGGAGCGCACGTCTTTGTCGGGGTCGGCGGTCGCGGCTTTGCGGGCCGCGCCGATGGCGGTGAGGTCGCGGCGCAGGGCGAGCGCGACGGCCGCGCCGCGGCGCACGGCGGGGTTCGGGTCGTCGAGCAGCAGCGCGGCCAGGATGCGCGTGGCGTCGGGGTTGGAGGCGTGGGCGGGCTCGGTGGACAGCGCGAGGACCAGGTCGCGGCGCGACGACGCGCTGGCCTCGGTCTTGAGGAACTTGTCGAGGCGCTCCAAGGGCTCGCCGCCGGGCCAGGTGGCGACGGCTTTGGCCGCGGCGAGGCGCACGACGTCGGAGAGGTCCCGCTCCATCGTCTCGACGAGACCGGAGTAGGGCGCGCGGGCCGCGCAGCGGCGGCGCGTTGAGCGCGCGGACCAGCTCGACGCGGGCCGTCGGCTCGGGCTCGGCGCGCAGCTTCACCAGCGCGTCGGCCACGCCGTCTTCGGCCGCCGCGCCGCAGGCCAGGACCAGAGCCAGGAGCGCTCCCATGCCGCCTATATTACCTGAATCGTGTTACGAGGCCTATAGCGAGCGAGGCCGCGGCGCGTTATAATCGGGCGATGAAAAACGCCCTCGCCGCGTGCGCCGTCCTGCTGGCGCCGGTCCTCGCGTCGGCCGCGCGTTACGACCCCGACGCGGACCGGGCCGCCCTGCGCGCCGCGGCGACCGCCGCCTACGCGCGCGTCGTGGACGCGGCGGGCCTGGCGCTGGAGCCGGCCAAGGCTCCGGCCATCGCGGCGGGGCTCGATGAGGGGCTCAAGCAGGCGCTCGCGGGGGCGGCCGCGGCCCGCGCGCTCGAGCAGGCGGCGCGCGCCCGGGCCGCGGAGCTGGAGGCCTCGGCCAAGGGCGGCGCGCTGGAGCGCCGCGTCGAGGAGCTGTCGGCGCCGTCCGCGGCGCAGCGCCGCCGCTGGGAGCGGCTGACGGCGGAGCGCGCGGCCTTGTCGAAAAAAGCCGACGCCCTGCCGGAGGAGGAGAGGAAGAAGCACCGCCCGTCGCTCGACGCGGCCGAGGGCGCGTCTGCGCGCGGCCGCCGAAGCCCTGAAGGCGCCCGAAGCCGCCGCGGCCGCTCTGGACTCTCACGCCGGCGCCATGCGCGCGGCCGCGCGCGAGTCGGCCCGCCCGTTCATCGAGCTGTCCTCCGCCGCGTTCGTCGCGGCGGCCCGGGCCGAGGAGCTGCCCGCTCCCGTGGCGCTCGCCAAAGAGCGGCTTGGCGCGTTAGGGCAGGAGCCGCTCGAGGCCTCGCGCCGCCGCGCCTGGGAGGTCCTCGACCTCCTGCGCGACGTCACGCGGCGGCACTTCGAGGCCGCCGACGCCGCCTGCAACCCGCGCGGACGACTTCGCCGCCGCTCCGTCGCGCAGCGACAAGGCGGCCGCCGGCTTCGCCGAGGCCGCGGCCAAGACGGACGCGGCGCGGGCCCGGACCTCGCTCGACGAGGCGCAGGCGGCGCTCGAAGGCGTTCGGCTCGCTCTCAAGTAGCGCGGCCGGGTCGTTGCGTCTTTTCCCCGGCGCATGTTATATAGGGTAGTACGATGAGCGACGCGGCGCGCAAGGCGCTGTCCGAGCTGGAGGCGCTGGGGGAAGGCGACGTGCTCGACGTGGCCGAGCGCCACAGCTCCCATCAGACCCCGGGCGAGGAGGAATCCGTCACGGGCGCCGCCCCCGGCTTCGGCCGGCGCGAGCTCAAGGCCTTCCGCGGCATCCACGTGCGCGAGCTGGCCGCGCTCGAGGCGTCGCTCGCCGGGGCCGCCGACGCCGAGGACCTGGCCGCGCGCGGGCGCGTGCGCCGCCTGCGCGGCGACCTGCGCGGGGCCCGAAAGGACCTGCAGCGCGCCGCGGCCAAGGACCCGCGCTCGGCGCGCGCGCGGGCCTGGCTGGGCGAGCTCGACGTCGTCGCCGACCCGAAACGCGCGCTCAAGGTCCTGGCGGAGGCGCTCAAGCTCGACCCCGCGGACCCGTGGGCGCGCCTGTGGCGCGGCCAGGCGCGCCTGGAGATCCGCGAGTTCGGCTGGGCGCGGCGCGACTTCGACGAGGCGGCCGCGCTGTTCAAGCGCCCGCCGCACGTGCTGCTGCTGCTGCGCGCGCTGGCCGCCTTCCACGCCGAGGACCGCGCCGCCGCGGCCGGTCTCTGCGAGGCGGCCATCGCCGACGACCCGGGTAGCCCCGCGGCCTACGCCCTGCTCAGCCAGCTGCGCCACCGCGAAGGCCGCGAGGAGGAGGCGCTCGCGTTGTGCCACCAGGCCCGCGACCGCGACCCCGACGTCGGCGCGTCGTACCTGCTGCCCGGCTTCGGCACCGAGACCTGGGGCGACGCGCGCCACTACCTCGGCGTGCTCGACAAGGAGATCGCGCGCCGCCCCGGCTCGGCCCTGCTGTTCGCCGAACGCGCCGAGCTCAAACGCGATCCGCGCATCTGCCTGAGCGCCGAGGCGCTCGAGGACTACGCCGAAGCCGCGCGCCTGGCGCCGCGGGCGGCCTGGGTGCTGGCCGTGCTCGGGCGCGCGCTCAACAACGCGCAAGGCGGCCGCGCCGGCATCGCCGAGTTCGACCGCGCCGCGGCGCTGGCCCCGGGCAGCGGCTGGGTCCTCGCCTGGCGCGGCGCGGCGCTGGCGCGCGCCGGCGACGCCGAGAAGGCCCTGGCCGATTTCGCGTCCGCCGCGCGGCTCATGCCGTGGTACCCGTTCACCTACGCCTGGCGCGGCGCCTTGCTCGTGCGCCGCGGCGCGCACGCCGACGCCGCGCGCGACCTCGAGGTCGCCGTGGCGCTCGACCCCTTCTACCAGTTCTCGCGTTACGAGCGGTGCAAGGCGCGCCTGGGCCTGGCCGACTACGAAGGCGCGCTCGCCGACCTGGCGGCGTCCTTCAAGGCCGACCCGAAGTTCGTCTGGCCGGCGGCCTTCTCGGTGGCCGACGCCGTGGCGGCGCGCCCCGACCTGGGGTGGCTGCAGGCCTGGCGCGGCTGGTCGCTGGCCAAGGAAGGCCGCCACCACGAGGCGCGCGAGGCGCTCGACCGCGCCGTGCGCGCGCTGCCGCGCGAGGCCGCGGTGTTGTCCTGGCGCGGCGCCTGCCTCGCGGCCTTGGGTCAGGGCGCGGCCGCGCGCCGCGATCTGGAGAAGGCGGTGCGGCTCGAGCCGCGCTCCTGGAGCGCGCACAAGGCGCTCGGCGACGCCTTGGCCGCGCAGGGACGCCCGGCCGAGGCGCTCAAGCGCCTGCGCCGCGTGACCGAGCTCGCGCCCACGACCATCTCGCACCTCATGGACCTCGCGCGGCTCGCGCTGGCCAGCGGGAAAACCGCCGAAGCGCTCAAGGCGCTCGGGCGCGCGCTCGAGCTCGACGCCGGCTACGCGGAGGCGCGCGCGCTCGCCGCGCAGGCCCATTTCGCCCGCGGCGACGAGGCCGCGGCCGAACGCGAGGCCGGCGCCGCGCTCGCCGCGCCGCGCCCGCCGGGGCGCGCCTACCTCGTGCGCGGCACCTTGCGCGGCGCGCGCGGCGACGCCGCGGGCCAGGCCGAGGACTTCCGCCGCGCGCTCGAGCTCGACCCCGGGCTCTTCGACGCCGCCCAGCGCCGCGCCGTCGAGGCCCTGCTCGCCGGAGGCGCCGGCAAGCCTTGAAGTGACGATAGGCCCTGTTATACTATCGGGCCATGAGAAACCTCCTCGCCGCCGCCCTCGTGTTCGCGCTCGCCGCCTCCGTTTCCGCCGGCGACATCGACATGAACCTGAGCAACCCGAAGCCCGACCAGGCCGTCGGCGCCAAGCCCAGGCCCAACGCCAGCGTCGGGCTCAAGGCCATCGACGCGTCGCTCGCGCAGGCCGCGGCCCAGGTCAAGGAGCTGCAGGCCGTGCTGCTGCGCGCCGAGGCGACGCTGAAGGGCGGCAATCCCGACGCCAAGCTCAACTACCGCGATCTCTACATCAAGAAGCTGGAGACCGACTGCCGCGGCGCCTTCAAGGCCGGCGACGTCGTGACGGCGTCATCGGACCTCACCTTGCGCGCGCCCGTCAGCCGCTACCTCGCCTGCCAGGCGCTCGCGTCCGGCCAGACCGCGGCGTGCACCGTGCCGCCGCCGGCGACGCCGGCCGGCGCGCAGCCCGTCGTCGAGACGCCGACCACCGCCTGCGTGGACGCCTACTACCTGATGCGTTTCGCCGACGCCGCCATCACCGGCAAAGACGCGGCCGCGGTCTGCCGCCAGGCGAGCGCCGCGCTCGGCGGGGGCGCCGACTCCTGCGCCGCGGCCACCGCGGGCAAATGCGAGACCTTCCGCGGCATGAAGTGGCGCCCGTTCGACGAGAAGGGCCACTGCGACGCCGTGTTCGGCGCCATCGCCGGCACGGCCGGCTCCTGCGGCCGCTACAAGGGCGACGTGCCCGGCTACACCTGCGCCGACGTCGCGGCTCTGCGGGCCGCGCGCAAAGGCGGCTCGTGCGGCGGCTCGGCGCTGTGCGCGGTGACCGTCACCGGCAAACTCGAGTCGTGCCAGCCCCTGTTCGCCGCCGTCAGCGAGGGCTACTGCAAGGCGATGGTTTCGGCGAAGGCCAAACGCGAGGAGTCGCTCATCGACGCCGCCGCCAAGGAGTGGCGCGACAAGAACCCCGGCCCGCGCGTGGCGGCCATGAACGAGGTGGTGGCCAAGCGCACCGAGGTGGACTCGCTGCTGGTGGCCATCGGCGTCGCGCTCGACGGGCACGAGCCCAAGGACAAGGAGCAGTACCCCGCGCGTTTCGCCCGCTTCAAGGACATCCGCAAGGACGCCGACGGGGCGCTCAAGCGCTTCAAGCTGGCGACCGAAGCCCCGGCCAAGCCGAAGGCGCCCTAGCCTAAAGCGCGGCGTCTCCGTCGAGCGAGCGCCACAGGTACCAGCTCGCCACCGTGCGCCACGGGGCCCACACGCGCCCGTGCCGCTCGACCGCCTCGGGCGGGGGCATGGCGCCGCTTTTGCGGTAGTGCCGTCCGAAGGCCTTGCGGATGGCGAAGTCGCCCACCGGCAGCACGTCGGGGCGCCCCAGGCGGAACATGAGGAACATGTGCGCCGTCCACACGCCGATGCCGCGCACCTGCGTCAGCTTCTCGACGATCTCGATGTCGGGCAGCCGCTCGAGCGCCGCGCGCTCCGGGACCGAGCCGGTGAGGCACTTCTCCGCGAGGTCGCGCATGGCCAGGAGCTTGTTGGCCGACAGCCCGGCGGCCCGCAGCTTCGCGTCGGCGACCTTTTGGAAACGTTTCGGCGTCAAAGCTTTGCCGCCGTCGAAGTGCGCGAGCACGCGCTCCATGGATGGTCGCCGCCGCCTTGCCGTTGAGCTGCTGGTAGGTGATGGACGCCACCAGCGAGGAGAACACGTCCTGCGGGCTGCAGCGCAACCGGCACGGGCCGAGCGCCTCGATGAGCCGGCGCATCACCGGGTCCGCCGCCTTGAGCCCGCGCGTCGCGCGCGCCAGGTAGGCGGGGGCGGTCGTCAGCGCAGCTCGGTCAGGCACGCGTCGAGAATCTCCAGGCCCGCGTCCACGTCGTAGGCGGTGAGCACCAGCGGCGGCGCCACGCGGATGGTGGACTTGCCGCAGCCCAGCAGGAGCAGGCCCTTGGTGAAGGCGAGCTGCTCGAGCGCGGCGACGAGCTCGGTCGCCGGCTCCTTGGTCTTGCGGTCCTTGACGAACTCGACGCCGATGAACAGGCCCAGGCCGCGCACGTCGCCGATGCAGTCGTGTTTCTTCTGGAGCTCCTTGAGGCCCTTCTGCAGGCGCTCGCCCATCTTCGTCGCGTTGGCGGCGAGCTCCTTCTCGACGAGGCCGAGGGTCGCCAGCGCGGAGGCGCAGGCCACGGGGTTGCCGCCGTAGGTGGAGCCGTGGGAGCCGCGCGGCCAGGTCATCACCTTCTCGCGCGCGACGATGGCGCCGATGGGCAGGCCGGAGCCCAGGCCCTTGGCGGTGACGAAGATGTCGGGGGCCACGCCGAAATGTTCGGCGGCCCACATCTTGCCCGTGCGCCCGGCGCCGGTCTGCACCTCGTCGAAGACCAGGAGCATCCCGTATTGGTCGCACAGGTCGCGCCAGAACCGGAGGAACTCGCGCGAGGGCAGCACGTAGCCGCCTTCGCCCTGGAGGGGCTCCATCACGACGGCGGCCACCTCCTCGGGGGAGACGACGGTCTCGAAAAGCTGGTGGGCGGCGTGCACGCAGTCCTCGAGCGTGTTGCGGTAGGGGTTGTGGAAGGGCAGGTGGTGCACGCCGGGCAGCAGCGGCCCGAAGCCCTTGCGGTACTTCACCTTGGAGGACGACAGCGTCATCGCGGCGTAGGAGCGGCCGTGGAAGGAGCTGTGGAAGGAGATCAGCGCGTGGCGGTGCGTGTGGTGGCGCGCGAGTTTGACCGCGCCTTCGACGGCCTCGGTGCCGGAGTTGGTGAGGAAGGTGCGCCACTTGCCGCCGCCGGGCGCGGATTTGGCGAGGCGCTCGCACAGGTCGGAGAAGCCGGGGTAATAGAAATCGGTCCCGCAGATGTGGAGGAACTTGGCGGCCGCGTCCTGCACGGCCTTGGTCACGACGGGGTGCTGGTAACCCGTCGAGGCCACCGCGATGCCGGCCATCCAGTCGATGTAGCGGTTGCCATCGACGTCCTCGACCATCGCGCCTTTTCCGCCCGCCATGACCAGCGGGTATTCCTTGATGTAGGAGGGGGAGGAGAACTCCTTGTCCTTGGCGATGACGGCCTTGGCCTTCGGCCCGGGCGGGGGCACGACGATGCGCGGGTAGTCGGCGGCCTTCAGAGAGGGTTTGGCGGCGGTTTTAGCGGGCATGCGGGGATTCTACCAATTAGGGCTCGCGGCCGAGCACGGCCGCCAGTTCGGCGCGCGCCTCGGGCCCGGGCTCCTCGCCGCGGCGGAAGAACAGCCCGAGGCGTCCCAGCCGCGCGACCTCCTCGGGGCGCGCGAGCAGGTCGGGTCGCTCGGCGAGCGCGGCGCCCAGCCGCGCGGCGCACGCCCCGGGGCCAGCGCCAGCGACTCGACGAAGCGGCCGCGCGCCGCCGCCAGCCGCGCGCCGGGCGCGGCGTGGCCCACCGACACGGTGAGGAAGAACCACCCGGAGTCGGCGAGCGCCTCGGCGCGGCACGGCGCGCCGCAGCCGAACGACGCGTAGGCGGCCGCGGCGTCTTTGGGGCCCGGGCGCGTCGCGCCGAGCGCGCGGGCGTAGGCGTCGGCGAGCAGGAGGTAGCCGTCCATGTTCGGATGCTGGATGTCGGCGAACAAGCCGCGGCGCGCTTCGAAGGCGGCCTCGGCGTCGGCCAACGCGACGCCTTCCTCGGCCGCGAACGCGCGCAAGGCCGCCACCTGCGCGCTCGTGGCGCGGCCGAAGGCGCGCGTGTCGGCGGCGTCCTGCGCCTCGCGGTAGAACGCGCGGGCCGCGGACGCGTCGCCCGCGGCCTCGGCGCAGCGCGCGGCGCCAGAGGAGATAAGGACGGACGCAGGGCCCGGCCGCCGCGGCGAGGCCTTCGAGCGCGGCGCACGGCGCCTCGGCCAGCGGCGCCAGCGCGGACGCGTCGCTGCCCGGCTCGTAGACCCCGGGTCGGCGCGGAAGTCGGACACCGGCACGGCGAGCACCGGCGTGACGCCCGCGGCGCGGCACGCGGCCACGGCGCGTTTCAGATGGAACAGCCAGGTGTCGAGCGTGCGCGCGCGCAGGGCCGGGACTTTTTCCTCGAGGCGGTAAACCGCGGCCTCGAGCAGGCGCGAGCGCGGCAGGAAACGCTCCCAACGCATGAGCCAGGAGGCGCCGCGGCGCCGGCCTTCGTCGTTGTGGCCGGAGTAAATCAGGGCCGCGCCGGGGCGGCTCCGGTCGCGGCAGCGCAATACGCGCTCGAGCGCGACCGTCTGCGGGTAGATGGACTGCCCGCCGCGGGCCAACGGGTGGACGGTCACGGGCGCGGCGTCCAGGCGCGCGGCGACGAGGCCCGCGAGGGAGAAACCGGAGCGGTCGTAGGGCTCGCCTTTGGCGGTCGATTCGCCGACGGCGTATAGGTCGTAGCCGGGGCCGGCGACGGCCTCAGGGCACGACCACTGCTCACGGAAGCGCGATACGGATTCGGCGCCGGCCAACACAACGAGCGCGGCGAGCGAGAAGTTGACCGCGCCGCGCGCGGTCATGTTATTCCATGACCGTCCGGCTCTGCTCGCGCATGAACTGCGACACGTAGTAGGGGCCGCAGCCGCCTTTGCCCGAGGAGCCGGAGCCTTTCCAGCCACAGAAGGTCTGCACGCCGGGCCAGGCGCCCGTCGTCGCGCCGGTGGGGCGGTTGGCGTAACACACGCCGGACTCCACCTCGTCGAAGAACCGCGCGATCTCGTCCTTGTTCGCCGTGAAGATGCCCGCGGTCAGGCCGTATTCGGCCTTGTTGCATTCGCCGACGGCCTCGTCGAAGGACTTGACCTTGCCCACCGCGAGGAAGGGGCAGAACAGCTCGCGCATGAACAGCTCGTGGTCCAGCGGCAGCTCGGCGATGGCCGGCGCGACGAAGTGTCCCTTGTCGTAGGCCGTCGCCCTTGAGGCGCTCGCCGCCGTAGAGGATGCGCCCGCCCTTCTTGGCGGATTCCACCGCGCCCAGGTAGGTCTTCACCGCGCGTTCGTGGATGACGGGGCCCATGTACACGGCTTTATCGGTCGGGTCCCCCACGACGAGTTTGGCCGTCTTCTCGACGAGCCGCTTCACGAAGGCGTCGTAAACCTTCTCGTGCACGTACACGCGCGAGCAGGCCGAGCACTTCTGCCCCTGCAGGCCGAAGGCGGACTTCATCACGCCGTCGGACGCCTGGTCGAGGTCGGCCGATTCGGAGACATAGGTCGGGTTCTTGCCGCCGAGCTCCATGAGCACGGGTTTGACGTAACGCGCCGAGAACTCCTTGTGGATCTTAAGGCCGACTTCCTTGGAGCCGGTGAACACCACGCCGTCGGTCAGCGGGTGCCGCCACAACGCCTCGCCCACCGCGGGGCCGTCGCCGGTGACGAGCTGGAACGCGCCCGCGGGCACGCCCGCGTCGCGGAAACACTCGTAGAGCTTGTAGCCGGTGAGCGGGCACTCGAGCGACGGCTTATAAACGACCACGTTGCCGCCGAGCAGGGCCGCGCCGGACATGCCGGCCGACAGCGAGATGGGGAAGTTGAACGGCGCGACGCAGACGAACACGCCGTAGGGGCGCATCACCGAGGCCGTCCGTTCGTTGGGCAGGAGCTTGCCCAGGGGTTTGACGTAGCCGTCGGCGTCCTCGAGCTGCTTGGCGTAGTAATCGAGAAGGTCGGCGGCCTCTTCGGTGTCGCCCATGGACTCCATGCGGTTTTTGCCGACCTCGAGCGCGACGACGGCGGCGATGTCGTATTTGCGCTCGCGGATGAGGACCGCGGCCTTGCGCAGCAGCGCCACGCGCTCCGGCCAGGGTTTGGCGGCCCAGGCCTTCGACGCTTTTTTGGCGGCCTTCAGCGCGGCGTCCACCTCGGCGACGGTGGCCAGGGGGAACTCGCTGAGCACGGTCCCGTCGATGGGGGACTTCTTCTCGTAGCGCGACTTGCCCATGATGGGCGCGCCGTCCACGAACATCGGGTAGGAGCGGTCCTTGGCGGCGCGCGCGGAGGCGAGCGCGGCGTCGAAGGCCGCGTGGAAGGCGGTCATGTCGGCGGTCGTTGCGGTGTAGGTGATTTTCGACGGGGCGTTAGCGGGCATGGCAGGCCTCCAGCGTGGCGGTCAGCGCGGTCTTGAAACGAACGACGAGCTCGTCGAGCTCGGCTTCGGCGATGATGAAAGGGGGCGCGAGCATGACGAGGTCGCCGTTTTCGCCGTCGGCGTGGCCGGTGTTGGGCCAGACGAGCAGGCCGGCGTCCTGCGCCTTCTGCGTGAAGGTCTCGGCGAACTTGAGCGAACGCGCAAACGGCGCCTTCGTCGCCTTGTCCGAGACGAACTCCACGCCGGCCAGCAGGCCGAGGCCGCGCACGTCGCCGATACACGGCAGGTCCCGCAGCGCGGCGAGTTTGCGGTGCAGCACGACGCCCATGGCGGCGCAACGCTCGACGAGTTTCTCCTTCTTGATGTGGCGCACGGCCGCCAGGCCCGCGGCGCAGATGGCGGGGGAATGCGAGAAGGTCTGGGCGTGTTTGAAGACGCCGCTGCCTTTGGCGATGGGCGCGATGACCTTCTCGGCGGCGATGACGGCGGAGAGGGGCACGTAGCCGCCGGACAGGCCTTTGCCGAGCGTCATGATGTCGGGGGTCACGCCGAAATGGTCGATGGCGGCCCACTTGCCCGTGCGCCCGGAGCCGGAGAGCACCTCGTCGGCGATGAACAAGACGTCGTATTTGTCGCAGATGCGGCGGATGTTCTTGTAGTAGTCGGCCGGCGGGACCGAGCCGCCCGTCGAGGAGCCGCCCACGGGCTCGGCGATGAAGGCCGCGACGGTGTCGGCGCCCTCCTTCAAGATGGCGTCCTCCAGGGCCTGCCCGGTCATCGCGGGGTCCGCGGCGTCGCGGCGATAGGGGTAGGGCGCGCCGATCATGGTCACGGGCACGAGCCACGGGCCGAACATCTTCTTGTAGTGCTCGCGCGCCGACGCCGACAAGGCGAGCAAGGTGTTGCCGTGGTAGCCCGGCGTGCGCGCGATGATCTTGTGTTTGCCCGGCTTGCCGGCCTCCACGTGGTGCTGGCGGGCGAGCTTGAGCGCGGCCTCGACGGCTTCGGAGCCCGAGGAGAGGAAATACGCGAAATCGAGGCCCTTCGGGTTCAGCGTCCGCAGCTCGGCGGCCAGCGCCTCGGCCGGGTAGTTGGTGAAGGCCGTGCCGTTGACGTAGGCGACCTTGCGGATCTGCTCGGCGACCGCGTCGGCCACCACGCTGACGCCGTGGCCGAGGTTGGCGACGTAGGCGCCGCCGCACGCGTCGAGGTAACGCCGGCCTTTGTCATCGATAATCCAGCAGCCCTCGCCGCTCACGGCGAGGGGGAACTCGCGGTCCAGCGCGCGGTAGAACACGCCCGTCTGCGGATAACGCCGGGAGGCGTCGGTCATGCGCGTATTGTATCATTGTGCCGTGGCGGTCACTCTTTTTGACGAGTCATCCGGCGTCGCCGTCGCGCTTCGTCCCGAAGCGACGCCGGATATCGCCGTTGAGTCGTGCCCGCGCGGGGCGGAGCTGGCCGCCGTTCTCCGTCGTGTCTTGTCGTTCCACGGGTTGTCCGCTAAGGTGACGCTTGCCGAAACCCCGCCGAAGGCGGGCCTTTGGTTGCGGCCCGGCCCGCTCACCGGCGCCCCGTCCGAGGCGGACCTCCGTTCCAAAGGCTTCGCGCCCGAAGACTGGTCGCTGTATCTCGCGCGAACGTCCTACCGCGCGCCGCTGGCCTTCTCCTGGGACGCCCTCTCCGCCGCCCGCGGCGAGCGCGCCGAGCTGCGGGCCATCGCCCAGGGCCTGGCTGACGCGCCCGCGGAATCGAGCTCCCGGGGCGTGGTCGGCTACCGTAAACGTTTCGCCGACCGCCTGGCCGACGGGCTGGACCGCTCCGGGGCCCTGGACGCGGTTTGGGACGGCCTTAAGCCCGGGGCCTTGTCCCCGGGGTCTCGCGCGGGGCTGCTGCGGCTGGCGGACCCGGTGCTGGCCCTAGGCCTTTTCTCCTTATAGGCGCCTATTGACAGGAGGGGGCGCCCCTGTTACACTGCGAAAAGTAGCAGGGGGTCCATTCCTATGGCCGACATCGTCATCCGTCTCGATTTCAGGCTCGGCGCCGGCGCCAAACGAGTCCTCTTGGCCGCCGTGATGGTGCTCAGCGTGGTCCCCGAGCTCAACTCCGAAGCCGTGACCTTGTCCACGTATTACCCGGCCCCCTCCGGCGTGTACACGAACATGATCACGACGGGCAACACCTACCTGGCGCGCGACGGCGGCAACGTGGGCGTGGGCACGGCCTCGCCGAGCACCAAGCTGCACGTCAACGGCGCCAGCACCTTGGGCGGCAACACCTCGGTGAGCGGCAACATCACGGTGTCCGGCACGGCCAGCGTGACGGGCAACCTCTCCGTGACGGGCAGCGCCGTCTCCATCAGCGCGGCCCAGAACACGTCGTTGCGCATCGGCCAGGCCTACCTGAGCTCCGGCGGCAACTACATGCACCTCGCCAACAACGAGTATTACAACGGCTCCGCCTGGGTCGCCTCCGGCGGCGCGGGCGCGCTGCTGCAGTTCTCGGGGCAGAACGTCTCGTTCTACACCCATAACGGCGCCGGCGGCCACGCGCAGACCATGAACATCCAGGCCGACCGCGCCGACGTCATGGGCGTCGTCGTCGCCCGCAGCGAGGGCACGTGCAACTCGGGCCACGTCCGCTCCTATCTCACGACCGGCTCCACCGCGTGCCCCGGCGGCACCTACGCGACGCTGCAGTCCGGCGTCATGAGCAAATACGTGATGATGCCGCGCTACACGGACGTCCAGGGCAACAGCGCCAACGCGTGGATGCTCTGCTGCCCCTGTCCCTCCGGCGGCTGCCCTCGCTCTGACGCTCGGGAACGATGCAGGTAGGTTCAGCCGACTATAGCGAAGCTGGAACCGTCAACGGGGTCTGCAACATCAAGTGCGTGTTCTGCTCCGCGGAGGGGCGGACCGGCGGGTACGAGCTCGCCTCCCTGCAGGCCGAGATAAGCGCGGACCGCACCGGCCACGTGCAGATCTCGGGCGGCGACCCGATGCTGCGCGAGCCCCTGGAGCTGCTGGCCATCGTGGCCCACGCCAAAAAGCTCGGCAATATCGTCGAGTTCCAGACCAACGCCGTCCTCGTCGAGAAGTGGGACCCCCGGCGCCTCGAGCAGCTCAACGGCCTCGTGGACTTCTGGAACGTCAACGCCTCGGCCCACACCGCGGAGCTCGACGTCGCGGTCACCGAGAGCCCCGGCGCCTTCGAGGCGCGCGAGCGCGGCGTGCGCAAGCTCATCGCCCTGGGCAAACCCGTGCGCCTGAACTACATCGTGCACGAGGTCAACTACCGTCAGGCCGAGGACTTCGTGCGCTACGCCGTGAAGACCTTCCCCGGCTTCGCCTGGATCCAGTTCTCCTACGTCAAAGGCATGGGCCGCGCCAAGAACAACCGCCTGGTCATGCCCGCCTTCCGCGACGCCGCCCCGTGGCTGCGCCGGGCGTTTGCGGCCTGCGACGAGCTCGGCGTGCGTTTCGACGTGGACCACATCCCGGTGTGTTTCGTCATGGAGTGGAAGGACCACCACGCCGACTACCGCAAGCTGCGCGAGAAGACGCCGGGCCGCCATCTCTCCGAGAAGCAGCAGGTCGCCGACTGCGACGGCTGCGCCATGGCCGACGCCTGCCCGGGTCCCCGCAAAGACTACATCGAGGTTTATGGCGCCCTCTAAAACCGCGCCGGCGGCCTTCGACGTCGAGGCGCTGCGCGCCTTATACCCCTCGCTGGCGCAGGAGATCGGCGGCAAACGCCTCGTGTATCTCGACAGCGCCTGCACCGCGCTCAAGCCCGAAGCCGTGTCGGAGCGCCTCGCGGATTTCTACGCGAACTGGGGCGGCTGCGGCGGCAAACGTTCGACGCACCTGCTCTCCCAGGCGGTCGAGGACTGGTTCCAGGCGTCGCGGCAGGCCGTCGCGGCCTTCCTGCGCGCCGAAAGCCCCAACGAGATCGTCTTCACCTCGGGCACGACCGAGGCGGTGAACATGGTGGCGCGCGGCTTCCCCTACGAGCCGAGCCGGCGCAAGGTGGTCATCACCGACCTCGAACACAACGCGGTCGCGCTGCCGTTCCTCCAGCTCGCGGAGGAAGGCGTCATCGAGCTGGCCATCTGCCCCTCCATCGACGGACGCCTCGACCTGGACAAGCTCTCGTCCTTGCTCGACGACAAGACGGCCTTGCTCGCGCTGACGCACGCCTCCAACGTCATGGGCGGCGTCACGCCCGCCGCGGAAGCGGCGAAGCTCGCCAAACGCAAAGGCGTCCGCGTGCTCGTGGACGACGCGCAGTACCTGGGCACCCACCTCGAGGACGTCTCGACCCTGGGCGCCGACTTCGTCGCCTTCTCGGGCCACAAACTCGGCGGGCCGTTCGGGACCGGCGTGTTGTGGGGCCACGAGACCGAGCTGAACCGCCTGCGGCATTACAAACTCGGCGGCGGCACGGTGAAGTCCGTCGCGTGGGACGGTAAGACCGGCCTTCCGACGGCGACGTATCTGGACGCGCCGATGAGATTCGAAGCGGGCGTCCAGGATTTCGGAGGGGCCATCGGGCTCCATGAAGCCCTGAAGGTCCGGGGTTCGCTCGCGCCCGCGGCGCTTCGCGGGCATGTGAGCGCGCTGGTGGCGCGGACGGCCGCGGCCCTTTCCAAGGTCCCGCAGGTCCGCGTGCTCGGCCGCCCCGAGGCGTTGGCGCAGGGTAGCCTCGTCACCTTCGTCGCGGCGCATCCCGATTTCTCGCCGGTGGACTTCAACCTCTATCTCAACCACGAGCTCAAGGGCCGCTTCGTGGCGGTGCGCGTGGGCGAACACTGCGCGCACCTCCAGCACCGCCGCCTCGGCGTGGACGCGACCGTGCGGGCGTCCTTCGGGCCGTACAACACCGAGGCGGAGGCGGACCTGTTCGCGGACGCGGTGACGAGCTACGCCCAGGAGGCCTGCGGTGGCTGACATCATGAAGGAGCTGCCCAAGCTCGAGCGCGTGGACCGCGAGTCCTTCGACGAGCCCAAATGTTTCGACATCCTCCTCAACTACAACTGCTCGGCCAAGTGCCTGTTCTGCTCCCAGGATTTCGAGTGGCGCAAGGAGCCCAACGACCTGCCCTTCGAGAAGGCGGTCGAGTTCATGTACATGGCGTACAAAAACGGCTACCGGCGCCTCGGCTTCACCGGCGGCGAGCCCACCATCCGGCCGGAGCTCCCCAAGCTGATTGCCTTGGCTAAAAAGATCGGCTACGGCTACGTGCGCATCCAGACCAACGGCATCCGCATCGCCGACTACGAATACGCCAAGCTCCTGCGCGACGCGGGCCTGACCTTCGTGAAATACTCGCTGCACGGCCACAACGCCGAGCTGCACGACAAACTCGTCGCGGTGCCCGGCGCCTTCGAGAAGAACCTCAAGTCCATCGAGAACCTGAAGCAGCTCAACGTGGGCATCGGCGTGAACATCGTCCTCAACGAGATGAACTACCGCCACTTGGTCGAGTTCTACGAGCTCTTCCTGCTCAAGCTCCAGCTCTCCAACTTCGTCATCATCGCGCCCCTTTATGAGGGGAACATGACGTTGAACGCTGATAAAGGAGCCAAGATCGGCGTACGGATGACGGACATCGCGCCGTATATCAAGAAGGCCTACGAAGTGTTTACGGCCATCAATTATCCGAAGCCGCCGCTGCTTCTGCATTTCACGCCTTGCGTATTACCAGGTTACGAGCAGCAGATGCTGGGCTGGTCCGCGTTCAACACCATGGTCGTCAACCCGAAGGGGGAGAAACGCGACCTGGACATGACCGCCCAGGCGCACACGACGAAAACCGACGAGTGCAAGAAGTGCGTCTATAACGACCGCTGCATCGGCTGGGACGCCTCCTACGCGCGTTATTTCGGCACGAGCGAGATCAAGGCGCTCACCGAGATCCCCGAGCGTTACGACGCGCCTTTCGCCGGCCGCGCCAAACACGAGGGCCGCCAGGGCGTGCTCACCGACAACGAGCAGTGCGTGCTCGCGGTGCTCAAGATCAAGAACAACCTCTCCACCAAGCAGTTCCTCGACTTGGCCGAGACGCTCGCCATCTGCAAGGACTGCAAGGACGAAAACGCCGTCATCAACGCGGCCGAGACCCTGATCAAGATGGGCGCGGTCAAACGCGTCTTCTCGAAGGGCAAATACGTCTGGAACCTCGTCGCGGAGGTGCCCGCCGCGTGAGCGAGAAGGAGGGCCCGGGCTGGACGCCGCCTTCGGGCGGAAAAACGCAGAAGCTCGTGCTCTTCACGGGTTTCTCCTGCAACGCCCATTGCCACTTCTGCATCGACTTGAACAAACGCGACCTGCCCGATAAAAGCACGCGGCAGATCGTCGAGGAGATGGTGCAGGCCAAGGCGTCCGGCGTCGAATACCTGGAGATGATCGGCGGCGAGACCACCATCCGACGCGACTTCATTCCCTTGGTGAAAACGGCGAAGAAGCTGGGCTTCAAGGACATCGTGGTGGTCACGAACGGACGGATGTTGGCCTACCCGGAATTCGCCAAGGAGACGGTCAAGGCGGGCATCACCGACATCGTGTTCTCGGTGCACGGCCACAACGCCAAGCTGCACGACGAGATGGTTTATGCCCCGGGCGCCTTCGACGACATCTTGAAGGCCGTCGAGAACGTGCGCAAGGAGGGGCTGGAGCGCATCTTCGGCAACTGCACCGTCGTGAAGCAGAACATGAAGCACCTGCCCGACATCGGCCGGCTGTTCCTCAAGCTCGGCATCCACCACGTCGAGTTCATCTTCGTGGACCCCACCTACGGCGGCGCCTACACGAACTTCGACGGCCTGGTGCCGCGCATCTCCGAGGCCGCGCCCTACATCCGCGAGACCTTGGACATCGGCCGCAAAGGCGGCACCCGGGACTTCGTGGCGCGTTACGTGCCCCTGTGCCACTTCCCCGACCACCTCGACCAGATCTCGGAGATCCGCGAGGTCCAGACCTTCCGCACGCGCCACTGGGCGCCCGATTTCAAGAACGAGGACGTCGGCGCCTCCCGCGTGAAGGCGGGCCGCGCCAAAACCGAGAAATGCGTCGGCTGCTCGCTCTACGACTCCTGCGAGGGCATCTGGAAGGAGTACCTCCGCCGCTACGACGACTCGGAGTTCATGCCGGTGAAAGCCCCGGTGAAAGCGCGTGCCTGATTTTCCCATCTGGCCGCAGTGCAACATCGGCTGCGTGTTCTGCTCCAACCCCGTCGAGGGCTTCCGCCACACCACGGACCGCTACTCCTACGAGGCCCTGGCCAAGAAGCTCTACGACTACAAACGCGGGCTGCAGACCTTCGTGAAGTTCGACGAGGTGCGCGACTACTTCAACCTCACCGGCGGCGAGCCGACCTTGCACCCGGATTTCCTCAAAATCCTGGCGCTCATCCGGCGCGAGTTCCCGTCGAACCTGATCCGCCTGCTCTCCAACGGGCGCATGTTCGCCGACGCGGACTTCGCCCGGCGCGTCTGCGGCATCGGCTACAAGCCCTTCGAGATCGCCGTGCCCATGTTCGGCTACGACGCGCCGACGCACGAGAGCATCTCTCGCACGCCCGGCTCCTTCGACGACACCGTCAAAGGCCTGCGGCACCTGGCCCTGCACCGCCGGCCGGGCCAGCTCGTCGAGATCCGCATCATCATGACCAAGGTGCAGGCCAAATACCTCGACGGCCTGCTCGACTTCCTGCTCAAGGAGTTCCCGTGGGTCGATCGCGTGGTGTTCCTCTTCGAGGAGGTCGAGGGTTTCGCGGAGAAATACCGCGACCGCCTTCTTTTCACGCAGAGCGACGCCGCCGCGGCCATCGACCGCAACTTCGAGAAGCTCGCGGGCTTCAAGGACGCGCGCCTGTACCACTTCTCGTTGTGCACCGTGCCGACCCGCCTGTGGCCGCGCGTGTGGCGCACCTTGGCCGGCTTCAAGGTCACCTGGCTCGACGGTTGCCGCACGTCTTGCCAATATAAGGACCAGTGCGTGGGCGTGCACCGCTCCTACATCAAACACATGGGCGCGCCCGACATCGCGCCCGTCTCCGCCCCGCGCCCGGTGACCTTCTCCGACAACCCGTACCCAACCCATCGCGTCGGCCGGCGACCCCGCGCATGCCTGAGACGGTGAACCTTCCGCGCGGCGGCGACCGCGAGGCCTTCCGCGGCGCGGCCTACCGCCTGCTCGAACGCGCGCACGTGCGGCTCGACCTGAAGGGGAAGACCTTGACCGCGATACTCACGGCCAAACCCGGCGGCGGCAAGGGCCTGAAGAAGGCTTTCTGGTCGGCCTACGACGGCGAACGGCGGCGCGCCTCCATCCGCCGGCGCGGGCGCATGCCCGAGGCGGCCTTACTGACCAAGGCGCTCAAACTCGCCGCGCACGCCGACGCCAAACTCGCCAAACCCGAGGACGGCCTGCCGCCCGAGGTGGACGCCGAGATCGCGGCCTTGCTCGCCGAGGCGGAGGCCTCGCCCACGCTCGCGCCCGAGCAGCGCCGCAACTGGGAAGACCGCGGCAAGAAGGGGGGCGCGTGAAAGCCTCGGCCCGCGTGCCCAAGAGCTTGTACGCGAAGGCGGACCTCGCCGCCGGCGCCTTGGCGCTGGGCCCGCGCGCCGCGGTGTCGCTCGAGGCCGTCGGGACGCGTTGGCTCGTCGAGGTGGAGGGCCGCGGCGCGCCCGCGCTGCTCGCCGAGCTCCTCGATGAGGCCCTCTCCCACGGCTGGCGCCAGTCGCGCCTGAAAACCGCGGGGCCGGCGGCGCGCGCCTTGTCCTCGCGCCTGCTCGCCGAAGGGTTTCCCGCCAGCCCCGAGGACCCGCTCGAGATGCTCGAGCCGACCGTGGCTGCGGACCGCCGCGAGGACGTCGCCAAGCTCCTGGAGCAGGCGCGGAGAGGCGAGTGACGCGCCTGGCCGACTGGGACGCGCCGACGGCGGCCCACCGCTCGGTGGGCCCGCACCGCGCGCGCCGCGTGGGGCAGACCGTGCTCGTCGCCGGCCCGTCGGGGCGCGTGGCGCGGCTGACCGTCGCCGAATACGGGCGTTTCCTCGCCGGCCTGCCCGCGTGCGACGCGCTGCGCGCCCGCCTCGCGCCGCCGGGCGCCCTCGCCGACGCCTTCGACGCCGATTCGCGTCGCGCGCGAGCTCGTCGAGACCGGGCGGCCGAGCATCGGCGTCTCGGCGACCCACGTGTTGTTCCTCGCGCGCGGCGGCGCGGTCATGACGCCGGAGACCGCGAAGGCCTGCGTCGATTTCGCCTTCGCCACGCCGCGCCCCGCGCTCGCGTTGGAGCTGGCGGCCGACGACGCCGCGGCCGCGGGCGCCGTCGTCCGTTTCGCCGTGCGTTACGCGGAGAAGAAGGCGGAGTGGTCGCGCCGCGGCCTGCTGCTCACGGCGCGCGTCAAAGGCGACGTCGGCGGCGCGTTGTCGGGCTTCCTGAGCGAGCGGGCCTTGCCCGTGCGCGCGGAGCTGCTCGCCGACGGACGCCGGCGTCCGCTTCGTCGGCGATCCGTCCCTGCGCGCGGGCGCTCGTGCGCGTCGGGCCGGGGCGCGAGACCCGCGCGCCTGGGTGGACCTGCTCGCCGCGCGCGGCGTCGGCTCGGTGCTGTTCGCGCCGACGGCGCGCACGCCGGCCGACGCGCGCCGCTTCGTGGCGTTTTACGAGGCCGCGCTCGCGCGGCTCAAGGAGCGTTGGGAGGAAGGCCCTAACGACGAATGGGCCGCGGCGCTGCTCGGCGGCCGAGCGGGGGAGCGCCCGGGCGTGGACCTGCTCGAGACGCTCGCCTACGCGCCCGACGGCGCCGTGTATTCGTCCGAGGACGGCCTCGCCCTCGCCGAGGCGGGCGACGCGACCTACGCGTTGGGCCCCGTGGCGGCGCTGCGTTTCGACGCGCTCGCCGAGTCGCCGTTGGCGCGCCTCATCGCGGCCGGGGCCTGGCGCGACGTCCAGCCGCTGTGCGGGGACTGCGCCTACCGCCTGTTGTGCACGGTGCCGCCGTCGGTCCATCAGGCCGAGCAGGGGTCCCCGTGGGGGCGCCTTCCGGACAGCCCGCGCTGCACCGTCCACATGGGCGTCCTCGATGCCATCTTTTCCGGCTGGGACCTCGAAAAAGCCTTGCCAGCATTGGAGAAATGGGGCGTTGACACCGCCCGATACTCCTGTTAAAATTCGGGGATAGACGCACCTTATTAGGAATATCCCTGAATGAGCCCTAAAAAGAAGGTCCGCCCCGCCGCGCGCCCCAAAGCCGCTAAGAAAGCGAAGCCCGAGCCCTCCGGGTTGTCCTTTTCTCTCGACGTCAAGAAGCTGGGCCTCGAGCCCGCCCTCGGCGCCGCCTACCTGATGATGGACCGCGCCTGGGTCGCGCTCGAAGGCGACCGCACCAAGACTCTCACGGTTTCGTTCACGCCGAAGCCCGGCGTGAAGGCGGCCGACGTGCGCGCCGCCTTCACGGCCGATCTCGAGTCGCAGAAGCTGCGCTGGGCCATCGCCAAGAACAACCGCAGCGTGCGCGAATACGTGGCCGAGAACGCCGTGACCTTGGCCCAGCAGAAGCCGGCCGCCGCCGCCGCCGAGGCGCCGCCCGAGCAGCTCACCGACGCGCAGCCCGCCACGCAGTGGACGCTTGCAATAGCTCGAGCCCGAGACCGATTCAAGCGCCACCGAGCTCGAGACGTGTCGCTCGAGGCCTGCCAAAGGCGTGTCGCCCTCATGGGAAGCGCAGCAGGAGAAGAAGTGAGCCGCCTGACCTCGCTGCCCGCGGGCGTGAAGGCCGACCCCAAGGGGCTCGGCCCCTTCAACTTCCGCGACTTCGGCGACTGGGTCCTGCTGAGCAACGACTGGGGCCGCTGGCTGATGCTCGACAAGCCGGACTTCGAGCGGTTCGTGGCCGGCAAGGTCGCCGACACCGAGCCCCTGCACAAGGAGCTGGCCTCGCGCGGCTTCCTCTCCGGCCGCCTCGACTTTCCCGACCTCGCCGCGTCCTACCTGAAGCAGACGGGTTTCCGCCACATCCCGGGGCCCTCGCTGCACATGATGGTGGTGACGCTGCGCTGCAACCAGAAGTGCCAGTACTGCCACTCGAGCGTCGTGGACCCGTCGCGCACCGACACGGACATGGACCTCGAGACCGCGAAGAAGACGGTGGACTTCATCTTCTCCACGCCCAACCCGTCCATCTGCATCGAGTTCCAGGGCGGCGAGCCGCTGCTCAACTGGCCCGTCGTGAAGTTCGTGGTGAAATACGCGCGCGCCAAGGCCAAGGCCTCCAACCGCCGGCTCATCCTGGCGCTGGTCAACAACTTCACGTTGATGACGGACGAGAAACACGCCTTCCTCGAAGAGAACAACGTGTCCATCTGCACGTCGCTGGACGGTCCGGCCGACCTCCACAATAAAAACCGCCCGTTCCTCGGCGGCGGCGAGGCCCAGCCCAAGGTGGTGCACTGGCTCACCAAGATCATGGACCGCGCCAAGGCCGACCCGTCCAAGCGCCACTACCTGCCCAGCGCGCTGATGACCACGACGCGGTTCTCCTTGCCGCGCGGCCGCGAGATCGTGGACCTGTACGCCTCGCTCGGCATGGACCAGATCTTCCTGCGCCCGCTCTCGCCTATCGGCTACGCCAAACGCGTGTGGCACGAGATCGGCTACGACGCGTCGGACTTCGTGAAGTTCTACGAGGACACGCTCGACTACATCCTGGAGCTCAACGCCACGGGCAAGGGCACCATCATGGAGCGCAACGCGCTCATCCTCCTGACCAAGATCGTGAAGGGGGAGGACCCCGGCTTCATGGACCTGCGTTGGCCCGCCGGCGCGGTGCTCGGCTGCCTGGCCTACAACTACGACGGCCGCATCTTCGTCTCCGATGAAGGCCGCATGGTCGATCACCAGGGCGACCCCATCTTCCAGGTCGGCGACGTCGCCAAAGACACGTGGCTCGAGGTGCTCGACCACCCGACCGCGCGCGCCTGCGCCGCCGCCTCCAACCTCGAGACCCAGCCGATGTGCGGCCAGTGCACGTATAAGCCCTGGTGCGGCGCCGAGCCCGTGTTCCACTACGAGATGCAGCGCTCGGTGGCCGGCCAGATGCCGACGAGCCCGTGGTGCTTCACGCACATGGGCATCTTCGACGCCCTCATGAAGCGCCTGCGCGACCCGCAGGCCCGCAAGATCTTCGACGCCTGGCTCGTGCGCGACCAGTGCAAGTGGCAGGAGAACGACGTGGTGGCGCCCGCCGGCGCCGTGGAGGCCGCTTCTTGAAGCTCGACATCGACGCGAAGGCCCGTGAAGTCTCCTTCTCCGTGCCGTCCAAGGTTTATTCGGAGGACGCGCTGCGCATCGCCGCGGCCGTGTTCGAATCCAAATGCGAGGCCTCGGCCGGCGAAGGCAAGGGCCGCCACGAGCTCACGCTCAAGGCGCGCAAGAGCCTCGACGCCGACGGCCTCAAGGCGCTGGCCGGCGAGTTCGCGAACGAATTGCTGAACCAGGAGTACCGCTTCGTCGTCGCCCGCTTCAACCGCAAGGTCGCCGACCTCATCGCCGCGCAGACCTTGCTCGCCGCGCGCGGCGGGGAGCACCCCGCGGCCGCGCCGGAGGGGGAGAAGGACCCGGCGTTCCTGGCCGAGGTCAAGAAGCTCCTGGCCGAGACGCAGGACGAGATCCGCCGCACCATGCCCAAACGCATCGCGCCCCAGGGCTCGCCCATCCCGCCGGAGAAATCCGTTGGCTGAGAGCGGCTCGCGCCTGACCTCGCCCGCCGGGCTCCTCGAGAAGGAGCCCCGCAAGGTCGCGGCGCACAACGCCCGCCTGCTCGGCGGCAAGGTCCTGCTCACCAACGACGCCGGGGAGCACGCGACGATGTCGGCCGCCGACTACCGCCGCTACCTCGCGGGCGGCGTGGGCGACCAGGAGCCGCTGGGCAAGGAGCTCATCCAGAAGGACTTCGTCCTCGACCAGCTCGATTTCAAGCGCCTCGCCGAAGCCGCGACCGAGCGTTTCCTGCTGCGCTGGCCCGGGCCCTCGGTGCACACCATCGTCGTCACCAAGCGCTGCAACTTCAAATGCGTGTATTGCCACGCCAGCGTCGTGGACCCTTCGCGCGTCGAGACGGACATGACGCCCGACACCGCGGCGCGCGCCGTGGACCTCGCCTTCGACAGCCCCAACCCCAAGCTCACCTTCGAGTTCCAGGGCGGCGAGCCCCTGCTCAACTGGCCCGTGGTCAAACTCGTCATCGAATACGCGAAGCTCAAGAACAAACACCGCCAGAAGGAGCTGCACTTCGGGCTCATCTCCAACTTCTCCTTGCTCGATGACGCCAAGCTCGACTGGCTCGCCGAGCACCAGGTCAGCTTCTGCACCTCTCTCGACGGCCCGGCGGCCCTGCACAACAAGAACCGCACGTTTCTGGGCGGCAACTCGCACGAGCTCGTGCTCGACCGCATCAAGGCCATCCAGGCGCGCCGCGCGGCCGGGGCCAAGCTCGACGCGCCCAACGCCATCTGCACGGTCTCTCGCTTCTCGCTCGAGCAGCCGGAAGCCATCATCGACCAGCTCACGGGCCTGGGCCTGGAGCGCGTCCAGCTGGGCCCGCTGGACCCCATCGGTTTCGCGCGCCGCTCCTGGGACGTCATCGGCTACACCCCGGCCCAATACGCGGCCTTCTACGGCCGCGCCATCGACCATCTCATCAAGCTGAACCAGCAAGGCGTGAAGGCGTATGAGAAGATGGCCCTCATCCTGCTGCTGCGCGTGCTCGAAGGCCGCCACTGGCGCTTCCCGTACGCCGACGGCGTCGCGCGCCTGGCCTACGACTGGGACGGCGCGGTTTATACGGCCGAGGACGGCCGCCTGCTCGCCGCCGACGGGGACGGCTTCTTCAAGATCGGCGACGTGGCCACGTCGAGCTTCGCCGACCTCATCGAGCACCCGACGGTGAAGGCGTCGCTGTACGCCTCCTCGCCGTGGTCGCAGCCCATGTGTTTCCAGTGCGCCTACAACCCTTTCTGCACCGTCCAGCCCGTGCACGGCCACGCCACCCAGGGCTCGTTGTGGGGGCAGATGCCGACCAACAGCTGGTGCGGCAAGATGATGGGCGTCTTCGACGAGTTGTTCACTAGGCTTCAAGACCCGGAAAAACGTAAAGTGTTGGAGTCGTGGCTGGAGTACAAGGACCGGTAGCATCTAGACGCGCGACACGAGAGGAGATCATGGCCAAGAAGAAATCGAAGGCGACGGGCGGCAAAGGGAAGGCTAAAAAGGCCAAGAAGTCCCTGCTGCCTTCGCTCAAGAAGGACGCCTCGGTGTTCCTGAGCTCCGAGGAAGGCAAGATCACCAAGGGCAACGTGGTGAAAACCGCGACGGCCCTCGGCATCATCGGCGCGGCGCTGCTCAAGTCGGCGCCCGCTCCGGCCCAGCACTCCAACTACCTGCACAACTCGGGCGGCGCCGGCTCGCACGTGTCGCACGGCTCCCACGGGTCGCACGGCTCCCACGGGTCGCACGGGTCCCACGGGTCCCACGGCTCGCACGGGTCGCACGGCTCGCACGGGTCGCACGGCTCGCACGGGTCGCACGGGTCGCACGGCTCCCACGGCTCGCATTGCCGCGGCGGCTGGTGCTGCCCGCGCTGCTGAAGAAGGCCGCGAGCTACCTCCGTCTCCCTTAGGGAACGGAGGCTCGGGCTTTTATGGGGCGACTCGACCATCTGGCCGTGTATCTGTCCGATAGCTGCAACTTGGCCTGCAGCTATTGTTACGTCGCGGTCAACCAGGGCCCCGGGGCCCGCCTGACCTTCGCGCAGGTCCGGCGGGCGGTCGATGAGTTCTGCGAGGCGGTGCCGTCGCCCGACCGCAAGGTCACCTTCCTGGGCGGCGAGCCGCTGCTGGATTGGAAGCTGTTCCAGCAAAGCGCGCGTTACGCGCGCGAACGCGGCGGCGACGACATCATCCTGCAGACCTTCACGAACGGGACCCTCCTGACCCCGGACAAGGTCGCCTTTCTCAAGGAGGTCGGGGTGCACTGCACCATCAGCCTCGACGGCAAAAAGGCCGACAACGACAAACACCGGGTCTATTACAAATCGACCGACCGCTCCGTCTATGACGACGCGATGGAGAAGCTCGGCCCCTTGGACAAGTCGAACCTGGGCGTCAGCCTCGTCTTCACCGCGGACACGGTGGACCGCCTCTTGTCGAACATCCACGCCTTCCAGCAGATGGGCTTCGGGCGCATCACGTTTAACCCGGAGCTCTACGAGGACTGGCCCGAGGCGAAGCTCGCGGTCATGCGCAAGGCCCTCTCGGGGCTGGCCCGCTGGTACAAGGCCCTGCTCGACTCCGGCACGCGCGCGCCGCAAATCCAGATCCTCTACTCGGTGATGCAGAACCTCGAGGCCAACCGCCTCGGCGAACGCTGGTGGCACGACTGTCATAACATGGTGCTCGGCCCCGACGGCCGTTATTACTCCTGCGACAAAGGCCTCTCCTTCCCTATCGGCCAGGCCAAGGACCTGTTTACCGGCGGCGCCGAGGAAGGCATGGATTGGAACGGCCGCGGCAAACAACTCACCGAGTTCGCCGCCTATATCGAGAAAATCGGCGGGGGCGACAAAGAGGTGTTCTGCCCCATCGGCGTCGTGGCCCACGCCCGCCAGGCCGGCCGCGACCCGAAGCTCGCGCTCGCCAACTTCCGCCGCGCCGCCGACGCCTTCGCCGAGGGCCTCAGCGAGCTCGTGGACCTGTGCGGCGACCATCCCGCCTTCGAGGACATCTATGCGCGCGCCCGCGTCGTCTGAGCTCGACGCCGCGTACGGCCCCAAGGAGCTCGAGCGCTTAAGGGCGCTGGGGCTGGCGACCAACAAGGAGATCCGCCGCTTCAAGGTCGCCATCAACACGGCCTGTCCGCTGCGCTGCGAATACTGCTTCATCGACAAGGACTCCGGCGAGGTCATCTCCTGGGAGCACGTCCAGAATCTCGTGCGCTTCCAGCTGTCCTCGCCGGGCCCCGTCAAGAAGCTCCTGCTCTACGGCGGCGAGCCCTTCGTCAACTTCGACGTGGCCCGCGACATCGCGCTGTACGCCCGCGCCGAAGCCGTGAAGGCCGGCAAGGACCTCGACCTCTCCATCTGCACGAGCGCGGGCCTGCCGCTCAAACGCGAGTGGCTCGAGTTTCTGGCCGAGCAGCGCTTCTTCCTGTCGGTCTCGATGGACGGCGACGCCGCGACGCACGACGAGCACCGCAAGCTCAAGGGCGGGGCCGGGTCTTGGGAGAAGATGATTCCCAATCTGCCGCTCATCTTCGACACCATCGGCAAACGCCGCTCGATGGCCATCCAGTGCGTGCACCCCGGCAACGTCGAGAAGATGCTCGACAACTATAAAACCTTGGTGGGATTAGGCTTCGAGAACATCGAGATCGAGGTCATCCACGGCTTCGGCTGGAAGGACACCAAACACCTGTTCCGCCCGATGCTCGCCAAGGTGTTCGACTACATCTGGGAGGAGGCGCAGGCCGGGCGCTTCCGCTCGGTGGTGTGCTCGATGGTCCCGCTGATGCTGAAGGAAGGCGTCGTGCTCGAGGACTGGTGCCCGTTCCATTCCTCGATGGAAACGTACCCGGACGGGAACTTCTCGTTTTATCCCTTCGCCTTCGTCGATTGGGAGGGGCGCAAGAAGGCCAAGGTCGGCGACGCGAAGGCGGGCGTGCCCCCGCGTTACCGCGACTGCACCTTCGACCTCGCCTCCGACCAGTGCAAGAACTGCACGTCCGACTACTACAGCAACCCGCAGGTCAACGAAGGCAACGACCCCTACCGCTGGCGCTCGGAGATGGCGCGCGCCTTCATGGACAAGGTCGCGCTGGCCGCCCGCTCGGATTCCCGCATGCGCGACTACCTGCGCGAGGCGGTGATCCGATGCCGCATCAGTTGAAAGGGCTGACGGCGCTCGTCGCGGCGCGCCGGGCGCTGGCGCGCGGCGCCAAACGCGACGCCTTGCGCGCCCTGGACCGCTGCCTGCGCGCCGACCCCGCCTGCCTGCCCGCGCTGCTGCTGCGCGCCGCGCTGGGCGGCCGTGACGCGGCTCGCCGACCTCGCGGCGGCCGACCGCCTGCCGCCCTCGGCGGTGGTGGGCCTACGGCGACCTGGCGCTGCCGCCGCTGCCCGGCTTCTCCACGAGCTCGCCCGCGGCGTGGGCCAAGGCGCTGGAGGCGTTCTGCGCTGCGCGGCGAGTCGCGTTTGGACGAGGCGGCCGCCGCGTTCGACGAGGCCCTGCGGCGCCTGCGCGCGCCGGGCCTGCTGGCCGTGCGGGCGCGCCTGGCCCTTCGCGGCCCGCGCGCCGCGTATCAAGGCTCCAAGGACCTGCGCGAGGCCTGCCGCCTCGCGCCCGCCGAAGGCCGGCTGCGCTGCTGGCTGGGCGAGGCGCTGCGCCATGAGGGCGACGCGGCGGGCGCGCTGGCCGCGCTCGACGCAGGGTTGCGCCTCTCGCCGGGTTATCGCCCGGCGCGGGCCTGCGGCGGCCATGGACTACGCCGAGCGTCTGCGGCGACCGGGCGCTGGCCGACCTGGCCGCCGCGCTGCGCCCCGACCGCGCGCTGGTCGCGCTCGACCCGGAGCAGGCCGCCGACGCGCGCGCGTGGGCGCTCCACCAGCGCTCGCTCGCGCGCCGCGCGCTCGGCGACCTCGACGGGGCGCTGGCCGACCTCGGAGCCGCCCATGCCCGATGCCGGCGTTGCTGGACAGCAGGTCGAGCCGGCCGAGCGCGCGCTCGCGCTCGTCGCCAATGCCGCCGCCTGAAGGCCGCGCCCGCCACGCGCGACATCCCGGTCATGCCCTTCTCCACGGCGGCCGCGAGCCCGAGGCGTTGGAATGCCTGGACCGCGCGGCCGCGCTCGCGCCGCGCGCGGCCTGGGTGCTGGCCCTGCGCGGGCTGGTGCTGCTGCGCCTCGGCCGCCTGGCCGAAGCCGCGTCGGCGCTGGCCGTCGTGGCCATGGCGCGACGCTTGGTAGGCCGACGCCTACGGCTGGCGCGGCGAGACGCGCCTGGCCGCGGGCTGGCCGCGCGACGCGGAGAAGGACTTCACCGAGGCCGCGCGCCTGGATTTCCGTTCGGCCTGGGCGCGCCGCGGCCGGGCGCTGGCGCGCGCGGCGCAGGGACGCACCGCCGCCGCGCTCGAGGACCTCAGGGCCGCGCTCGCCATCCACCCGGAATACGAGGAAGCCCGCCGCCTCGTCGCCGAGCTGGGGGCCGCGTGAGCCTCGCCGCCGCCGAACGCGCCGCGCGCGACTGGATGGCGGACGAGGCCGTCGCCTTGCTCGACGCGCTCCTGGCGAAGAACCCCTCCGACGCCCAGGCCCTCGGCCGCCGCGTCGAGGCCCAGCGCAACCGCGGCCGCCACGACCTGGCCTTGGCCGACCTCGACCGCCTCGTCGCGCTCGCGCCGAAGGATCCCGCCCGCCTCAGCGCGCGCGGCGAGGGCAAACGCCACCTGCTCGACCTCGACGGGGCCGCGGCCGACGCCGAAGCCGCGCTCGCGCTCGACGCGAACAACGCGGGCGCGTCGGTCCTGCTCAGCGAGGCGCGGCGCTCGGCCGGGCGTTTCGCCGACGCCGTCGCCGCCGCCGACCGCGCGGTCGCGGCCGACCCGCGCTGGGCGTGGACCTTCGTCGTGCGCGCCAAGGCGAAACGTTACGCCGGCGACCTCCAGGGCGCGCTGGCGGACACGCTCGCCGCGGAGAAGGCCGACCCCAAGGACCCCGCCTACGCCTGGGGCTGGCGCGGCGAGATCCTCCGCAAGCTGGGCAAAAACAAGGAAGCCCTCGCCGCGCTCGACAAAGCGGTGAAGGCCCGCCCGAACATCGCCTGGATGCGCGCCTTGCGCGGCGAGGCCCTGCGCGCCGGCGGCAAGGCCGTTGCGGGGTTCGCCGACGTGCTCGAAGCCGCCCGCACCGACGGCAACCTCTCCCACGCCTACGACTTCCTGGGCGCCGAGCCCCCGGCCATCGCGTCGGACCCGGCCCACGCCTGGACCTACGGCTGGCGCGGCGCCTGGAAACGCGGGCGCGGCGACGCGGCCGGGGCGCGCGCCGACCTCGACAAGGCGCTGAGCCTCGACGGCGGCCTGGCCTGGGCGCGCGCCTGGCGCGGCGAGCTGCGCCTGCGCGCCGGCGACGCGCCCGGCGCCTTGGCCGACCTCGCGTCGGCGGCGAAAACCCTGCCCGCCTACGCCGACGGCCGCGTGTGGCTGGGGCAGGCGCGCCTGGAAGCCGGCGACGCCAAAGCCGCGCTCGCGGACTTCGACGCCGCCGCCAAAGCCGCGCCGAAACACGCGTTGGCCCAGGTCGGCCGCGCGGTCGCGCTCGAGTCGCTGGGCCAAGGGAAAAAGGCCGCCGCCGCGCTCGAGAAGGCCTACGCCCTCGACCCGCGCCTGCGCCAAGGGGCCGCCGCGTGAAGAAGCCCCCCGTGGTCGTGCTCACCAGCGGCGGCGAGGACAGCGGCGTGCTCGCCGACGAGCTCGCGGCCTCCGGGCGCGTCGTGTACCCGCTGTTCGTGCGCTGCGGCTTCCTGTGGGAGAAGGCCGAGCTCGGCCGCCTGCGCCGCCAGCTGCGCGCGCTCAAACACCGCACGCTCAAGCCCCTGACCGTCATGAGCGCCGAGCCCCTGCTCATCCCCGAGCGGCACTGGAGCCGCGACGGGCGCGGCACGCCCAGCGACCGCGACGCCTGGGATTCGGTGTATCTGCCCGGGCGCAACCTGCTCCTGCTGACCTGCGCGGCCTCGCTCGCGCACCGCGTGGGCGCGCGCGAGATCGCCATCGCCACCTTGGCCGGCAACCCGTTCCCCGACGCCACGCGCGCCTTCTTCAAGGACATGGAGCGCGCCATCGGCGACTCCTTCAAGCTGCCCGTGCGCGTGTCGGCGCCGTACCGCGCGTTGACCAAGGAGCAGGTGCGCCGCCGCCGGCCGGAGTTCCCGTTCCATCTCACCTTCTCCTGCCTGCGCCCGGTCGCGGGCCGTCCTTGCGGCCGTTGCTCCAAATGCGGCGAACACGACGGGAGGCGCCCGTGAGCCCCGCGCTCGCCCCGCCGGAGCGCGGCTGGAAGCCCGGCAAGGACCACGCCGCGTCGTTGGCGCGACTGGACGCCCTCATCGCGCGCGGGGGAGAAAGCGCCGAGCTGAACTCCCTGCGCGCCGAGGTCCGCGCCGCGGCCGGGCGCTACAGCCACGCCGTCGAGGACGCCTCGCGCGCCGTCGAGCTCGCCCCGCGCGACCCTCGCGCCTTGGCCGCCTTGGCGCGCGCCCTCTCCCGCACCGGACGCCTGGAGGAGTCGTTGGCGCGCTTCGACGCCGCGCTCGCGGCCGCGCCCGGCACGCCGTGGCTGGCGGGCGAGCGCGCCCTCGTCCTGCTCGCGTTGGGCCGCGAAGGCGCCCTCTCCGCCGCCGCGAAGGCCGCGGCCGCCGCGCCGGGCGACCCCGTCTGCGCCGCCGCCAACGCCGCCGCGCTCGCGCGCGCCGGCCGCGCCGAGGACGCCGTCGCGGCGCTGGACGCGGCGCGCCCGCCGGCCAAAGGCGGCTTCGGCGTCGCCGCGCGCACGGGCCGCGTCCGCGCGCGATGCGCTGGTGAACCTGGCCGGCGTCCGCAGGCGGCGACGCGCGGCGCGCGCGGCGGCCGCGGCCGCGTGGGCCGCGGCGCTGGCCGCGTCACGCCGGTTGCACCGCGCTCGGGACGCTCGACGGGCTCGGCGCGCTCGACCGCGCGCCGCCGGCGCGACCCGTGGCTCGCCGCCTGGCGCGGCCAGCTGCTCGAGGGCGCGGGACGCGACGAGGAGGCGCTCGCCGCGCTGACGGCGGCGGTCAAGATCGCCCCGCCCACGCGGCCGCGCGGGTATGGCGCGCGCGCCTGCTCGCCCGCCTCGGCCGACCTCGACGCAGCGCTCTCCGATGTGCGCGCCGCGGCCAAACGCCCGGGCCCGGCCTTCCCGGCGGGGACGCTGGCCCTGTTCGAAGGCGACCTGCTCGCGGCTTTGGGCAAGGGCCGCCCCGCCGCGGCCGCCTACGCGCGCGCGCCGCCCTCGGCCTCGAGGAGGCCGCCGCGCGCCTGCGCCGCGGCCTCGTGCTCGAGGCGCTGGGGAGGACGCCGCGGCCTCGCCGAGCTGGCCAAGGCCGCCGAAGGCGACCCGGCCCTGGCCGCCGCCTCCGAAGCGCGCGCGCGCCTGCGCGCCGCGCGCGAGCAGGCCGCGCGCCCAGCGACGCGGCCCAGCGGCAGACGGCCGGCTGTGCCGAAGCGGCGCGCGCGGCCCGCACGAACCGACCACGAGGCCCGGCGCGAGGCCATCCCCAGCGCCGGCTCGGCAAGGCCCTGGGCGACGTCCGCGCTCGAGCTGGCGGGCCTGCTCGCAGACGGTCGGTGATACGGGTGCGACGGTCCTTGCCCCGTGGCCCGCGCCCGCGCGCCCGAGATGGCGGAGTACGTCGAGGAGGCCGTGGGCCGCTTCGGCCCCAAGCTCGACGCCGGCCTGCTCGACGCCTTCGGCCGCACCGCCTCGGCCCGCGCCAACCCGGACTTCCCGTGGTACGCGATGACCCAGATGATGATGGGCGTCACGCCGCCTCCGGGCATGCTCCCGCGCACGCCCGCCTGGCGCCACGGCGAGGACCTGCGCTTCCTCGACGCCTTGCGCCGCTTCGTGGAGCGGTCGCGCTTCGACGAATGGGTCGGCGCGCGCAAGCCGCTGTTCGACCGCTGGACGATGAAGCTCAGGCCGTTAGTGGACAAGGAGCCGTACGCCGAGGCCGTCTCGGCCTACGTCGGCCGGCCCATCCACGCCTACTACGACGTCGTGCTTTCGCCCTTGCTGCGCTCGGCGCGCATCCGCGCCATCCTGCTCGACGACGACGGCGCGCGCGGCGCGCGCACCGTGCTCGGCCCGCTCACCAGCGAGGCGGAGTTCGAGGAATGCCTGTTCACGCCGGACATCGACGCCTTGCTGTGGACCGGCTGGCACGAGCACCTGCACACCGTGCTCGACCCGTGGTGCGGCTTATACGAGCCGGAGGCCGAACGCTTCAAACATCTCTACGAGACCTTGCCGCGCATGGCGCGCCGCAAGGATTGGATGGACTGCTTCTCGGAGCATTTCGTGCGCGCCGCCACGCAGCGCATGCTCTTGGCGCGCCGCGGCCGCGCGGCCATGGAGAAACTCGCCGCCGCCGACCGCGAGGAAGGTTACCGCTTCTGCGACGCCGTCACCGCGGCCCTCGAGGCCTACGAAAACGACCGCGCGCGCTGGCCGACGATGCTCGACTTCATGCCCACGTGGCTGAAGTCCTGGGAGGGCTGCAAGGTGGGGTTTGACCCTGTGTATGGCGCGCGGCCGCTCAAGCGGGCGATTCAGCAGCGCATCGAGAACCCGCTGTCCAAACTGCTGCTCGAAGGGCGTTTCCCGCCCAAGAGCGTGATTCCGGTCAGCGTGAACCCGGTGCTGGAGCCGGGCGTGTTCCAGTTCGGCGCCGGCGACCTGGCCGCGTGCGGGGCTTCGTCGAGCGCGCGCTGGCGGCCGACGGCGGCGCCGAGGCCCACGCGCTCGCCGGCCTGCTGCGCGCCAAAGAGGGCGACCTGCCCGGCGCCGAGGCGGCCCTCGCGCGCGCCGCCAAACTTACGCGCCGCGCCTGGCCCTTCGTCCTGCTCGCGAACCTGCGCGAAGGCGCCAACGACGTCGGCGGCGCGCGCCTGGCCGTCGAGGAAGCCCTGCGCCGCGAAAAGGAGCCCTGGTTGTGGGCCGAGCTCGCGCGCGTGGAGGAACGCGCCGGCGTCATCCCGGCCGCCTTGCGCGCGGCCGAACGCGCCATCGCGGGCGAGCCGTCGCTCGCCCACCGCCGCCTGCGCGCGCACCTGCTCGAATGCTGGCGCGAGCACGACGAGGCCGCGGCCGAATACGGCCGCGCGCTCAAAACCGAGCGCGGCGACGCGGGCCTGCTGTTCTCGCGCTCGCGCGTGTTGTCCGCCGCGGGGCGGCTCAAGGACGCTCTCGCCGACGCCCGCGCCGCCGAGGCCGCCGCGCCCGACGACGAAGGTTTGCTCGCCTGGCGCCTGCAGGTCCAGCTCCTGGCCGGCGGCGCCGCGGCCGCGTCCAAGGAAATCGCGGCGCGTTTGAAGAAACGCGGCCTCGGGCCCGACCTGCACGGGCGCCTGAGGTTCCTCGCTGCGTACGCCTTGCTGCGCGCTAAAAAGTGGAAGGAGGCCGCGAAGCTCCTGGGCGCGTTGGCCGACGACTGCGCGCCGGGGGATGCGTTGGGGCGCAAAGCCTCCTTTTATAAGACGGTGGCGCTCGTCATGGGTACGGCGACGGCAACGTCCAAGGGGCCGAAAGAGAGGCTCTTATTCTTGGGATTAGGCGCCGAGCCGCCTTACACGGCCACGGCCGCCATGCTGCGGGGCATCGCGAGCGTCGATGTGGTGTTCAACAACGTCATGGGCGACGAGATGTTCGAATTCCTGCGCGCCTTGAACCCCGACGTGCGCGCGGTGAACTACCACCAGGACAACGACGAGGAGCGGCTCACCGCCGTCATGCTCAAGGAGTGCGCCGCGGGCCGCCGCGCGGCCTTCGTCACGCGCGGCAACGCGCTCGTTTACGGGCCGCTCGGCGCCATGATGCTGGAGCGCGCCCGCGCCAAGAAGTGGGCCTGGCGCTGCCAGCCCTCCGCGAGCTCGTGGGAGTTCATCACCGGCCGACTGCCCCCGGACCCCGGCGCGCGCCGCGGCATGGCCGTGCTCGACAGCCGCGCGGCCGTCGCGGGGTCTTTGCTCGACCCCGGACTGCCCACCACCGTGTTCTTCAACATCGAAGCCGGCGACGCGGCCGTGCTCGGCGCCTGCCGCGCCTTGGCCGGGCAGCGCGGCCCCGACGCGCCGGCCCTCGTGCTCGACCACGTCGTCGGCCAGAAGCCCCAGGCGTGGACCGCGGCGCAGGTCGAGGAACGCCGCGAGCGCCTGAGCGTCTCGGCCATCGTCCATTATCCTTCCGTCACCAGGAGCCCCGCATGAGCGCCACCGTCCATCTTCTCGGCCTGGGCGTCTCGCCCCGCGACCACGCCTCCGTCGAGGTCCTCGCCGCCGCCGGCGCGTGCCGCAAGATCCTGGCAAGCGGACTGGCCGAGCCCGACCGCAAGTTCCTCGCCGAGTTCGCGCCGAAAGGCGCGCTCGTCGCCGCGCCCGAGCCCAAGGCCGCGGTCGCGGCTTTGCTCGCCGAGGCCAAGGCCGGGCGCGACTGCGCGCTCGTCACGCCGGGCCATCCCTTCTATTTCTCCGCGCTCGGCGGGGCCGTCGTCGCGGCCTGCGAGGCCGCGGGCGTGGCGTGGAAGTCCTACGGCGCGGTGTCGCCCATGGGCGTGGGGCTTCGGCCGTCGGCGCCACCATCGGGACCACCATCCACGGCCTGCAGTCCTTCGAACACGCCGCGCTCGCCGGAAAGGAAGTATCGCCCAACCCGGTGTGGCCGCTCGTCGTTTATTTCTACGAGCCCGTGACGTCCGCGTCCTACGCCGCGGCCGCCGCGCGCCTGGCCGCTTTGTACCCGGCGGACCACCTCGTGGTCTGGTGCTCCGGCGCCGCGGCCGGCCGCCGCGCGACGGTCGCGGACCTGCCCAAGGGCCTCAAAGACGCCGGCCCCGAGGCCGTCTTGTATCTGCCGGCGAAAACCCAGCCCTCCACCGACCTCGGCCGCACCGACGCGCACCACATCGAGGGCAAAGGCCAGGCCGCGCCGTCCTGGATCGGCGGCTGATGAAGAAGACCGAGCTGCTGTCGGCGCTGGACGGGGGGGAGGAGCACCGGCGCGTGCTGCTCGACCGCGGACCCGCGGCCGCCGAGCTGTATCTGCGGGCGCTCAAAACCGCCAAAGGCGCCGTCAAAGGCCGCCTGCTCTCCGCGCTCGGCCGCCGCGAGGAAGCGCTCGCCGTGCTGACGAAGGCCGCCGCGGCCGGGGAGCCGCGCGCGAAGCTGTGGCTGGCCGCCGAGCACCTGCACGCGGGACGCCTCGAGCAGGCGTTGACCGGCCTCGACCCGCTCGACGCCGAGCCGTGGGCCGCGGTGCTGAAGGCCGCCGTGCTGCTCGGCCTGGGCCGCGACGCGACGGACGCGCTTTCGGCCGCCGAGAAACGCGGGGGCGAAGAGGCGGCCAGCGCGCTCGCGCTGTCGGGCCTCGCCGCGGCGACGAGCGATCCGAAGGCCGCGCGCCGGCGTCTCGTGGCCGCCACGGCGGCCGCTTCGAATCAAGCCTGGCCGCTCGTGCTCAGCGGCGCGCGCCGCGCGCGCGGCCGGCGACACCGGCGCCTGCCTCCGGGATCTCGCCGCCGCGCTCGAGCGAGAGCCGCGCGCCTGGGTGTATCTCGAGCGCTCGCGCGTGCTCGAGGAGCTCGGCGACATGGACCGCGCCCTGGCCGACTGCGATTCCGCGCTGGCGGCCGACGGCGAAAGCGCCGAGCTGCTCCAGCGCCGCGCCCACATCCAGATCTGCCGGCGCCATTATCACCCGGCTGGAGCGCGGCCCTGGGCCGGGCCGCCGCCCTTCGCGCCGGGACCCGCGCCCGCTGCTCACCCGCGCCGAGGTCCGCCTCATCCGCGGGGACCTGGCCGGCGCCGCCAAAGACGCCGAAGGCGCGTCGCTCATCGGCGACGACGAAGCCGCGCTCGAGGCCGCGGCCATTCGTATCCGCACCGGGCGCGTGACGCGTCTCGAGAAGCTCTTGAACGCGACGCAACGGCGCCGGCCGGACCTGGCGGGCCCCGTCGCCTATCAACGCGGGAACCTCGCGCTCAAGCGCCGGGAGTACGGCGACGCCGCCGCCGCGTTCATGAGGGCCGCCGAGCTGGGCGGAGACGGCGGACTCTCGCTTAAGGCGCGTTTCCACGCGACGGTGGCGCGCGGCCTGGCGCTGACCGCCGACCGCGCCGAGCCGCCGCCGCCCAAGGACAAGGCGCGCCTCGTCATCTGCGGCCTGGGCATCAAGCCGCCTTACACCGCGACGCTCGACGCGTTGCGCATGGTCGCGGCCTGCGACTTCGTCTTCAACAACCTTTCCGAGCCCGAGATCGGCGGTCTCATCTGGCTGCTCTCCGACGAGGGCGAGCCCACGATGTTCGACGTGCGCGGCGCCGACGCGCGCTGGACCAAGACGATCTTCCGCCGCGTCGCCAAGGGCCGCACCACCGGCTTCGTCACGCGCGGCCACCCGCACGTGTGCGGCGGCCTGGCCGCGAGCCTCATCGCCGAGTGCCGGCGCCTGGGCGTGGAATGGCGCGTGTATCCGGCGGTGTCCTCCATGGACACGCTCGCCTTCGACGCCTTGCCCGGCTCGGCCGCGTTCTGGGGCCAGCAGGTGCTCGACTGGTCCACCGTGTTCGTGCCCGAAACCACCATCGACCCGCGCGTGCCAGCGGTCCTGTACTTCAACGCCTCGGTGGCCGTCATCGGCAAGGAGGATTACCTGCGTTTCTGCGCGCGCCTGGAGGCGACGTACGGCGCCGGGCACAAGGCCTGGGCCTACGGCCGCTCCTTCAACGAACGCCCCGACCTCATCGCGTTGTCGTCGTTGCGCGGCTGGCACGGCCGCATCGACCCGAGCTACACCCTCCTCATCCCGCCCAAATGAAAGACGTCCTCGCCGGCCGTCCTCGCCCCGCCTCGGCGGGCTCGACGTGGTGGAGCCCGGCGAGCTCCTGGCCGGGGACGCGCGTTTTCTCGGCGAGCTCGTCGTGCCGGCGCACGGCCGGCTCAACGCCAAGGCCTATCGCGCCGCGGCCGAGAAGCTCAAGGGCAAACTCGGCCCCAAGGCGCTGGCCGGCCGCGCGCGGCTCAAACGCCTGCTCGGCGACGCCGCCGGCGCCGAAGCGGATCTGGCCGCCGCGCTCAAGAAGGCCCCGGCCTGCGCCGAGGCGCTCGCCTTCCGCGGAGAAGCCCGCGTCGCGCGCGACCCGGCCGGCGCGTTGGCCGACCTGGACGCGGCCGTCGCCGCCGCCCCGGGCTGGGCGCCCGCGCGCCTGTGGCGCGGCTACGCCTGGTGGCTGCTCGGCCGCCCCGGGGCCGTCGCCGAGCTCGACATGGCGGCCTAGCTCGCCAAAACGCCCGGCGGCGCGCGCCTGCTGCGCGCCGTCGCGCGCGAACGCGCCGGCGACGCGGCCGGCGCGGTGACGGACCTGACGGCGCATGCTCAAGGCGCTGCGCCGCGCTGCGCCTCGTGGGTCGCGGACCTCAGCCGCTGCCGCGCTCGCGTCGCCGCGGGCCGCAGGACGCCGCCGTCGCGTCGCACTGCGCGCCGACGAGCAGCCAGCAGCACCTCGGCCGGGTTCGTGCGCGGGCTCTACATCCAGCGGCGAATTCGGCCCCGGCGAGCGCAGCAGGTCATGGTCGACCGCCTCGCCCGGCGAGCGCCGCCGCGCCGGCCGCCGCACAGCCCGCGCCCGGGCCGAGGCATGGCAGGGCGTCCAGCTCAGCAAGCTGGTCTGGCCACCGCTGGTCGCGCGATTCGCAGCGGGCTTGGATCCACGCCTTCCTCGGACGCGCGCGTCGGCGACGACCGGCGCGCGTCCGGCGGCCCGGGCCCCAGCCTCGAGGCGCTCGACGCGCTCGCCGCGGCCGCCAAGCTCCGTCCGGACGCGGGCTGGATGCGCTGCTGGCGCGCGGAGATCCTGCAATCCTTCGGCCGCCAGAAGGAGGCGCTCAAGGAGGTCGAGACCGGCCTGCGCCTGGACCCGGCCTACCGCCTGGGCTTCGCCTGGCGCGCGAACCTGCGCCGCGCCTTCGGCGACGCCAAAGGCGCGCTCGCCGATCTCACCGAGGTGCTCGACGCCTTGCCGCGCCCGTCCTTCCGCTACCAGCGCGCGCTCACCGCGGCCCAGGCCGGGCGGCACGCCCTCGTGTACGAGGACCTCTCGGAATGCGTGCGTCTCTCGGCCCCGCACGCCTTCGGTTATTCGCCGCTGCCGTGGCTCTTCGGCTTCAAACGTCTCGTCCACGAGGGCCCGGGCTCGTTATCCTCGCCGCCGAACACGCGCGGCGGCCTCTA
The DNA here is from genome assembly GCA_965283875.1 of uncultured Elusimicrobia bacterium. Classification (GTDB taxonomy): domain Bacteria; phylum Elusimicrobiota; class Elusimicrobia; order UBA1565; family UBA9628; genus GWA2-66-18. The sequence goes on from CBDIQC010000001.1 coordinate 3,078,944, forward strand.
CACGTGGGCGCGCCGCGCCAAACGCCGCGCCACCGACCGCCGCGAGACCCCGCCGTGCGAAGGGCACGCCGACCCGTTCCTCTTCCGGCCCGAGACCCCGGCCAAAGGCGCCGCCGCGATGGCCTGGCACGGCCGCCGCCAGCTCGACGCCGACCGTCCGGGGCCGGCGCTCGTCGCGCTCGACGCCGCGGTGAAGGCGGACCCCGCGCTGTTCGCCGCCCGCCTGTGGCGCGGCGAAGCGCTCGCCGCGCTGAAGAAATGGGCGCCGGCCTGCGCCGACCTCGACGAGGCCGTGCGGCTCGCGCCCGGCTCGGCCGTGGCGCGGTTGTGGCGCTGCCTCGCGCGCTGGCGCCTCGGCCGCGAGGCCGACGCGCTCGACGACTTGCTGGCCGCTTTCCGAGCCGACCCGGCCAACGCCGGCCTGGCCGACGCCTGGACGCGCGTGCTGGGCCCCTCGCCCGCCGAGCGCCGCCGCGCCCGCTCGCCCGAGGCGCGCGAACGCGCCGCCGAGCTCGAGCTGCGCGCGGGCCGCGCCGCCGCCGCGTCGCGCCTGCTGCGCGGCCTCGACGGGGCGGGGCCGCTGGTCCTGCGCGGCTTCGCCTTCCTGGGGCGCGGGCTCGGCCGACAAAGGCGCCGACGAGCTCATCGCCGCCGCGCGCCTGTTCACCGAGGCCGCGCCCCCGCTCATCGAGCGCCTGCTCAAGGACCTGCCTCCGCCGCCGCGTCCGCCTTCGCCGCCTACGCCGCGCTCGCCGAGGCCGAGGCCCGCCGCGGCCGCCCCGCCCAGCGCCCCGAAGGCGTCGCGCGCCGCCTCGCCGAGGAAAGCGCGGACGAGACGCCGCTGGGCCTGTCGTTGCGCTCGGCCGCCGCGCTGGAGAGCGGCCGCATCGAGCTGGCGCTCGCCTAGCACCTGCGGCGCGGCGTCGCCCGAGCCCGGCGGCGCGGCATCGGCCGCGCGCGCGCTGCGCCCGTCTGGCCTGCGGACAAACGACGCCGCGCACGAGGCCGCCTCGCACGCCGATCCCCAGGGAGAACGAGGCGCGGGCGTGGGGGGGCGTCGCTCTGGCGCGCATGGGGCGTATCAAAGAAGCCATCGAGAATTTAACGGCGGACGGAACGCCTGCGTGGGGAGCGCTCGTGCGGGCCGAGCTGCTCATGGGAGAAACGGATGCGCCCGCCGCGTATGACGCCTTGCGCGCGGCGGGCGAGCTTGACCCAGACGCCTCCGGCCCGCAGCGAGTCTTAGGCTCGGGGGCGAAAGCGGCCGGGGATGATTCCGCCTTCGGCGCGTTGTACGCCTGGCGCGGCGCGGTGCGCCGGCGCCAGGGACGGCTCGACGAAGCGGCTTCCGATTTCGACCGCTCGTTGACGCTTCGCCCCGACGCGCCGTGGACCCGCGCCTGGAGGGGGGAGCTGCTGTTGTCCCAAGGGAAGGCCGCCGACGCCCTCGCCGACCTAAGCGCCGCGGCGGCGTTGTTGCCCGCCGACGCCGACCTGGCCGTCTGGCGCGGCCGCGCCTACTGCGAGCTCGGCCGTTGCGCCGAGGCCCGCGCCGACTTCGACCGAGCTTTGTCTCATCAACCCAATAGCGTCTGGGCCCTCATCGCCGCCGGCGCCTGCCGCGAAAAAGCCGGCGACCCCCGCTCCGCCGCCCCCTTCTACCTCCGCGCTAAATCCCTCGCCCCCGACCTCTTCAAGAGTTGACGAAGGGGTCAGGCACCAAGTTGACGAAAAGGGAAAGTTGACGAAAGTGCCTGACCCCAAGTTGACGAAAGGCCAAGTTATACGTGGCGTTGACTTATTAGGGGAAGGAGGTTAACCTTAGGGGTATGGCGAAAAAGCCTTGGGTGGTGGGCCTGGACGGGCGCGTGGAGCTGGTCGCGGCGCTGGAAGCGCTGACCGGACGCAACCCCTGTCCCCAGGGCGAAAAAAGCAAGGACCTGGACCTCGTCCGAGACGCCTTGGACGCCAAACACGAGGCCGTCGCGTTGATGAAGTCCATGGACGAGAAAGCCTGGCGCCACCGCCACCCGTCCCTCATCATCCTAGACTTCGACCTGCCCCCGGGCCTGGCCGTGCGCCGTCAGAAGGAGCATTACGCCAACGCGGGCAAAGCCGACGCGGTGGCGCGCCTGCTGCCGGCCGCGCGCGACTTCGCGGCGCTGCCCGCCTTCGGCCGCTGGCTCAAGGAAGCCGCCAAACGTCACGCCGCCGCGACGGCGGAAATCGATGGCCTCATCGGCCAGACCGACTATCTCGCCCCGCTCGAGGACTATCTGGGGCTGCCCCTGCCGCACCGCTACCGCTTCGCGGTTTCGCCGCTGCTGCACGGCTCGACGCCGCACAACGTGCTCTACCGCCCCGAACGACCCGAGGATGAGGGCCTGTGCGAAATCCATTCGATCATCGGCCACCGCCGCGTCGTCAAAGGCCTCGCCGACTACGACTTCGAGCTGTTGGACTTCCGCCGCACGGCCTGGCACGAGGTGTGCCACACCGTCGTGGACCTGTGGACGCAGGAGCACGGCGCCGCGCTCGAGCCGCTGGCGGGGCTCTACACCTTGATGACCGGCCTGGCCAAGAACAAATACGACGGCCCGCCCGGCTGGCTGCACATGATCGACGAACACGTCATCCGCGCGGTGTGCGCGCGCCTGGTGACGAAGGTCGAAGGCGAGGCCGAAGGCCGCGACGCCTTGGAGAAGGAGCGCCGCGACGGCTTCGCCCTCATCGGGCCCGTGCACGAGCTGCTCAAGGTGTACGAGGCCTCGCGCGCCGCCTACCCCACCTTGGGGGACTTCTATCCGCGTATCGCCGAGCTGCTGACCCGCCTGCACGGCGGCTTGTCGGCCGCCGGCCGGGGCGCGCGCCGATGACCGACGCGCCCTCCGCGGGCGCCCTGCTGCCGGTCGTCCGCTGGACGGCTTGGGCGGCTTTTCTGGTGTTGTGGGCGCGGCTGGCCTCGCGCGACTGGAAGGAGCAGAAGATCCTCCACCGCGACCTGCGCCTGGGCGTTTTGTTCGCCGCGACGTGTTACGCCCTCATGCTCGGCTCCACCGTGCTCGGCGCCTTCGGCGTGACGCACGTGTTCTACAGCTGGGAGTTCTACCGCGACTTCCTGTGGCACCTGGCCGCGACCACGGTGGCCGGCCTGGGCCTGTGGCGCGCGCGCATCTGGCCCGCGGGCGACGCGAAGCTGTTCCTGTTCCTGGGCTCGGTCATCCCGCTGTTGTCCATCTCGGGGTCCTTCCACGGCGGCTGGCTGTTCCTATCGGCGCTCATCAACATCTTCCTGCCCGCCTGCGCGTGGGTCTTCGTCTCGGTGCTGGCCTACCTGTGGCAGAGCCGCCTCAAGCACCAGGGCGACTTCATCGCCAAGCTCGGCCTGCGCCGCGGCCTGGACTTCGCGCGCGACTCGCTGGCGCGCCTGGCGCGCGAGGCCGTCGGGCGCGCGCGCGCCGACGTCGTGGGCGCGTGGCGCAAACCCGCGGAGCTGGGCTGGGGCGTGTTGTCGTGGGGCTTCTCCATGTTCCTGATGGCGCTGCTCTCGGTCGGGCTCAAGGGCATCATCGAGACGCCGGCCGCGCGCACCGCGTTGTGCTTCATCTCTCTGTTCGTGTGGAACCGCGCCAACGCCACGCTCGGCCGCTGGGCCACGCCCGCGGTCGCCGCGGTGTGTTTCGCGGTGGGGTTCGCCGGGCGCACGCCGGACTTCGCCGCGGACCTGCTCCACGCCGTGCGCTCCCTGTCGGTGTTCGGCGTGTTCCTGTGGCTGGGCATGCGTTGGACCATGGGCATCATGGCCGGCGAGGTGGGCATGTACGTGCTGCCGGTGTTCGGCCTGTTCTTCGGCTTCCTGTCCATGGCGTTCTGGCGGCTGTGGGCGGGGCTGTCCTGGGCCGCCGACCTCGGCCCGCTGGCGGCCCTCGGCCTGTTCTTCGGCCTGTGTTTCGTGTTCGTGCGCGTGTGGGAGGACGAGGACCACCCCGACGTGCCGCCCGACGCGCTGCTGCCCTACATGGTGCTCCACCCGCGGTTTCTCGAGCGCGTGGAGAAGGACGACGCGAAGTTCTACGCCAAACATTTCGAGGACAGCTACGCCGACGGCCTGACCTTCGAGCAGACCGAGGCCCTGCGCAAGTGGTGCCGCCGAAAGGGGGTGGACGTCATCGCGCTCAACCACACCATGTCCTTCGCGCATTGGATTTTCCTGGGCTACTTCCTGACCTGGCTCCTGGGGGGCCATGTTTTGAGTAGAATCGTGACCGCGTTATGAGGCTCGACGAGAACGACTGGGCGGTATCGGGCGGCACGGGCGCCGGCTGGCGCGCCGTCGCGGCGCTGCGCGAGCGCCGACACCTGGCGCGCGTGCGCGCCGCCGCGGCCGACCTGCGCAAGGCCCCGGCCGCGGCCCGCGCCATCCCGCTGCCGCGCGTGGGGTTGGCCTGCGCCAAGGACACGCCCGAGCGCCGCCGCCTGCTCAGCGACCCGGCGCTGGACTATTGGCTGCACCTGCGCGAGCGCCACTTCGCCGCCGACCCCGCCTCCGCCGAGGATTGGGCCCTGCATTACGGCCAGTTCGCGGCCTTCCCGCTGTCGGTGGCGTGGCGCCGGCGCGAGAAGGCGGCCTTCGACGCGACCCTCGACCCGGGCGGGCGCCTGCACCTGCCCGACACGCCGTGGTCGGTGGGCTTCGGCGAGGAGCGCGGCCGCGCGCGCGCCAAGGTGAGCTGCACGGCCGCGGGGCTGACCATCGCGGTGGAGGGCCTCGCGCCCGTGACGCTGCCGCGCGACGCCTTCGACGGCGCGGGCGCGGCCGGGACCGCCTTCGGGGTCGCGCGGCTGCGCCGCTCCCCGCAGGCCGCCGACGGGCTCTACAGCGAGCACCTGCCCTGGCTGCTCGGCCACGGCGTGGTCATGCACGGCATCGCCCACCCGAACGCCGCCGACGAGGAGAAGTTCGCCGCCGTGCTCGGCCGCGCCCTCACCCAGATGCGCGACCAGGACCCGAACCTGCACGCCGAGCTGCTCGAGCTCACGCGCGTGGTGATGCCGCTGCAGCCCTCGCCGACCATGGCGAGCGTGAGCTCGTCCTACGTGAGCATGCGCGGCGTGTTGTGCCTCTCGCACGCCGACTCGGTGATTCTGCAGGCCGAGACGCTCATTCACGAGTTCTGCCACCAGAAGATGAACCAGCTGCTCGAGGTGGACCCCCTGCTCGAGCCCGGCCAAGGCGGCCAGGTGTTCTATTCGCCGTGGCGCAAGGACGCGCGGCGCCTGCGCGGCCTGCTGCTGGGCGCGCACGCCTTCATCAACGTGGCGAGCCACCTGCTCAAAGCCCTGTCGCGCGAGTCCTATCGCAAGGAGGAAAGCGTGGACGGCATGGTCAACGTGGCCCTGCGCGCCGAGCAAAGCGAGGACGCGCTGCGCACCGTGGCCCTGTACGCCGATCTGACCGAGTTCGGCGCGCGTTTCACCAACCGCCTCTGGCGCGAGCTGGCGACCGTGCGACACGGCATGTCCTGGTTCCCGCCGGCCTTGCTCGACGAGGCCCGCGCCGCCCACGCCGCGCACCGCCTCGCCCACGCCTTGCCCGGCACCGGCCTGCACAAGGCGGACGCCTTCGCCGACCGCGTGGGCCGCGCGCCGTTCCTCTCGCCGGGAGACCGCGAGGTGGAAGCCGCCCCCGACGCGGGCGCGGCCAAGGAGGGGGACGCGTGAATACGCTCGAACGCCGCGAGCTGCTCGCCGCCGCCGCCGAAACCTTCCCCGAGCTGCGTTTCCAAGGGCTCGAGGAGGCGCTGGCGCCTCTGGAGGCCGCGCCCGGGCGCGGCTGGTCCGTGGGCGTGGGCCCCGGCGGACTCGAGACCCTCGACGTGGAGCGCGAGCTGGACGCGGCCGACGGCCTGGCGGCCGCGCTCGGCCTGGGCGAAAGCTTCCTGCCGCCAGGCCCCGCGCGCGCCGGCGTGCGTTGGGACGCGGCCGCAGGGCGCGTCGCGGCGACGTGGCTGGAGGCCGGCGGCCGCGCGCCTGGAGGCCGCGCCTGGCGCGGCGCCGCGCCGCCTGTCGCTTGCGCCCGCACGCCGCTGGGCCGCCAAGCTGTTCGCCGACCCCGGCCTGGCCGCGCGCGTCGCGTCCTTCCACGCGCGTTGCCCCGTGGCCTCGGCCGTCGTGGAGTTCGAAGGCGAAGGCAAGGCCGCGCGCCCCACCGGCCGCTGGTCTTTGGTGCTCGCGCGCCCCGAGCCGTGGCCGCGGTTCTTGCGCCTGGACCTGTCCGCGCCTTTCGGCGAACGAGGCCTCGGTCTCGGCCTTCCTGCTGCTCGGCCGCCGCGTGCGCGAGTTGTCCTTCGAAGGCGAAACCCCGCGCGCCCGCCTGGCGGCATGATTCTCGCGCTCCTGCTCGCCGCGGCTTTGCCCGCGGCGGCCGCGCCCCGCCTCGACGCGCGCTGCGACGCGCGCGTGGACGTGTTGGGGGTCGTTCAAACCCTGGCCGGGCGCCGCAAGGCCGAGCCGCCCCTGCCGCCGTCGATGGCCGACGTAACGACGCGTTTCGCCGCGTGGAAAGGCCACCCCGCCGTGACGACGTACGCGCGTATCGCCGACGAACGCGGCGGCGCCGAAGCCTACGTGCTCGTGTTGTCCGCCCTCGGCGAGCCGCCCGCCTTCGCCTGGCCCGCGCCGCGCCCCGCCATCTCGCGCGATTTCATCGACGCCTCCGGCGGCGACGAGGCGCTCGAGGCCTTCCTGCGCGACCTGCGCGACAGGTCGTGACGGTCCAGCTCTCGCGGATCATGGGCGATTTTGTGGAAGCCGAAGCCCGCTCGGGCCGGCCACCCGAACAGACCCTCGGCGAGGTCGAAGCCTATCTCAAGGCTGTCCAGGCTTCGACGCCGCCGGCCTGCTCGCGTTGTCGTTGATTTATACGCCCGACGCCTACACGTCCTACATCCTGCCCTACCCCTACGACGGCGACCGCGTCGTGCAGGGCCCGTTCCGGGTGTTCAGCGTGCTGACGCCGTCCTGGGACGAGACGGGGCGGCCGCGCTTCGCCGCGCGCGGCGCGCCGCTGGAGTTCTATTACCTCGCCGCCGAGCCGGCCTACGTCCGCCACCGCGCCGCCTTCGAGGCGCGCGCCGGCCTGCTGCCGGGCTTCGGCGCCGCGTGCCGCCCGTCGTGGCATACGTGCGCGCTGCACCTGCTCGTTTCGGCGCTGGAGCGCCGCGTGGCCGCGCGGCGCGGGGAGAAACGCGGCGATGAAGGCGACGCCGCGGCGCTCGCGGTCCGGCGCCTGGAGAGGGCGCTGGCGTCCGACTACGAGCCCGGCCTGGCCGCGGGCCGTTACCGTTCCATCGACGACTTCTGGCCGCGCCTTATCGAGGCGTTGGGGCCCGAGACGCCCGCTCGCTGAGCGCCGCGTCGAGCGAGCGCCGGGCCGCGTCGAAGCCGGGGTCGAGCGCCAAGGCGCGGCGCAGCGCCGCCTCGGCGAGCCAGCCGCCCGGCGCGGTAAGCGCCACGCCGCGGTCCGACCACGTGCGCGCGTCCTCGCCGTCCTCTTTTAAAATCCGGCCGAAGGCCGCCGCCGCGTCGGCCGGGCGTCCAAGCCGCTCCCAATCGAAGGCGGCCGTGCGCCGCGCCTCGCGCTCCTTAACGAGGCGTTCGCGCGCGCGCAGCGCCTCGGCCGCGCCGTCTCTTTCGCCGCGGGCCAGGCGCGCCTCGAACAGCCGCCGCCAGGCCTCGGCGTCGCGCTGCGAGAGCGCGGTCAGCAGGAGGGCGCGTTCGAGGTCGGCGTGGCCCTGGCCCTCGAAGATCTGGTCCAGGCGCACCAGGAAACGCCCGTAGGCCGCGGCGCGCAGCGCGGGCGCGAGCGCGTCGGCCGCGGCTTCGCGCCCCGGCGTGAGAAAGCCCTGCCAGGCCGCCCACTGCTCCACGGCGAGGCGCGCGGCTTTCAGCGCCTCGGCCCGCCGGCCTTCGCGCTCGTGGGCCACGGCGCGATACACGGCCGCGGTTTCGCCCTGCGCGTCGCCGTGGGCGGACGGCGCGTCGCGGCCCGCGGTCTCGAGGTCGAAGAGCAGTCCCGGACGCCCGCCTTTGGCCAAGGCCCAGGCGAGCAGGACCTCGCGGCGCGGCAGGCCTTCGAGCGGCGTCGCGGCGCCGAGCGCCGCCACCGCGCCCGCGGCGTCTTCGCGGCCCAGGCGGCGGCGCGCGTCGGCCAGCGCCTCGGCGAGCGCGCGCGACGAGCAGCTCGGAGGCGTCGAGCGCGGCCTCGGCGGCCTTGATGGGCTCGGGGTACTGGACCGCGGCGTAGGCCGGCGCGCTGCGCCGCCGCTCGGCGGCGATGCAGCCGCGCAGGCGGCCGAGCGCGGCCGGCGCGCGCGGCGCGGGCTGCCGCGCGCCGCTGCGGCCGCGGTCGCGACGGACGGGCGGCGAGCAGGGGCCACAACGGCTCGAAGTAGTTGTCCTCGATGGACATCGCGACGTTGACGGCGATGAAATAGGCGGCGAACAGGCCCAGCGCGCGCACGCCGGGGTCGCGCCTTCTGGAGAAAAGCGCCAGGCCCGCGAGCAGGAACAAGAAGGGCTGCAGCTCGAGGACGCGCGCCACGCGGCCCGCCACGCCGCGCAGGTAACGCGCGGGCTCGGCCGCGACGGTTTTGGCGGCCCAGGCGAGCGGGGAGCCGGCGCCGTCGCCCATGAAGGCGGCGTAGTCGCCGTGCGCGCAGAACACCGTGCCCAAGGCCCCGGTGACCACGTTCATGTTCATGGCCCCGTCTTCGAGCGGCACGAAGCGGCCGTGGGAGGCCAGGTTCATCGCGGTCCACGGCAGCAGGAAGGCCAGCGCCGCCCCGGCGAGCAGCCCGGCGCGTCGGCGGCGCTCGAGCAGGACGCTCAGCAAAGGCAGGAACACGAAGGTCCCGCGCGTGAGCAGGGTCAGGCCCAGCCCCGCTCCGGCGAGCAGGCTCGCGCGGTCGGAGTCCTTCTTGGCGCGCCGCACCCACAACGCCGCGGCGAGCAGCCCCAGCACGGTGAGCCAGGTCTGTTTGAGCGTGCCCGGCCCGTGCGGCAGGCGCGCGAACACCGGCGCCCACAACGCGGCGGCCGCGGCCCCGCCCGCCGTGCCGCCGAGCTCGCGGCCGAGCGCGAAGACCAGCAGCAGGGCCAACAGCCACAGGCCCGCGGCCCACGCCGTCAGGGCGCGCGGAGACAGGCGCAGGTAGGCGTCGGCTTCCAGCACCGCGGCCCACGGCAGGCGGTACGACGGGTTGACCGACGCCGGGTGGGCGGCCAGGCGCAGGGCTTCGCCGAGCTCGACGTGCGCGACGTCGAGCCCCGCGCGCAGGCGCGGCGCGCGCTCGAGGAAGGCGCGTGCCGATACGCCCAGCGCGGCCAACGCCGCGATGAGGGCGAACGCCGCCGCCAGGCGTTTCACCGCGGCCTCGACAACGCGTCGGCCACGGCCCGGGCCAGCGGGTCCTCGGGCGGACGCCGCGACGCGGCCAGGGCGGCGGCGTAAATCCGCGCGGCCTCCTCGCGCCGGCCGCGGCGCTCGAGCAACGCGCCCAAGGTCAACGCCGCGGGCAGGAAGCCGGGCTCGGCGGCCAGCGCGCGCCGCGCCAGCGCTTCGGCGGGCGCCGCGCGCCCGGCGAGCGACGCGCACACGGCCGCGTCGGCGGCGAAACGCCCGCCGCGCGGGTGGGCGTCGGCCAGGGCGGCGAAGGCCTTCTCGCAGGCCGCGTGGTCGCCGAGCTTCTGGAGCAGGCGCGCGGCGCGTTCGTCCTGCCAGGCGGGGCCCGCCGGGCGCGCGGCGAGCAGGAGCCGGGCCTCGTCGGCGCGGCCGGCCTCGACGGCGGCCGCGACGGCCTCGGAGCGGCGCGCCGCCGGCGCCAGGCGATGCGCCAGCAGGCCGTCCGCGAGCTCGCCAGGCTGCCGACGAGCGGCCAGCTGGATGGCCTCGTGCTCGATCTGCGCACGGCTGTGCACCGCGAACACCGGCGCGCCGCTGAGCTGAAGCGTCAGCCCCTGCGCGGCCAGCGGCGCGAAGGCCCGCTCCACCTGCGCCACCGTGTCGGCCTGGCCGTCGAGATCGGCGCCGGCCGGGCCGCCCAAGGTCCACAGGCCGAGGTCGTTGCGGCGCGCGCGGTATAAGGCGAACGCGGCGACCGGCCAGGCCAGCAGGCCCCAGCCCCAGAACGCGGCGCGCGCGGCCGCGGCGCGGGCCGCGTCCGCGGGGCGGGCGGCGGCCAGGCGCGCGGCCTCGCCGAAGGCGGCCCAGGTCCCGCGGCGCTGGCGGCCGGCGTCGTCGAGCGACACCGTCCCGCGCCCGGGCAGCAACGTGAGGTCGTCGGAGATCCGGCCCGAGGCGCCCGCGACCAGGCCGTATTCCACGACGCCGGCCTCGAAGGGCTGGAGGCGGCCGAGCAGCAGGCCGTTGCGGACGAGCCACGGCAGGAAAACGAGCAAGGCCGCGCCCCAGATGAGGCGAGCTGGAGGCCCGGCATCTTGAGCTTCGGCCGCGAGAGCGCCAGCCAAGCGGGGAGAAACAGCAGGAACGGCGCCAAGGTGGACCGCGCGAGCAGGCTCGCGCCCACCACCGCGCCCGCGAGCGCGGCCGCGCCCGGCGTCGGCGCGCGGCCCCAGCTCAATAACGCCAGCCCGACGCAGGCGGTCAACGCGCCGAAAAACAGCTGGATGTTGAGCGTGCCCGCGTGTTGGAGCGTGAGCGGGTCGAAGGCCAGCGCCGCGCCCGCGGCCAGCCCCGCGAGCGGCCCCGCGGCCGCGGCCGCGAGCCCCGCGGCGAGCGCGGCCAGCGCCAGGCCCCAGGCGCCCTGCGCGCGCCAGAAAAAGCCGGCCGGGCCGCCCCCGTCGGGGCTCAGCGCGAGCGCGAGGGGGAACAGGGGCGCGCGCGTCGCCCCGGGCGCGCGCGGCGCGTCCTCGGACGGGTCGTCGACGGACAAGGTCCCGGAGCGCAGGTTCAGCGCCGCGTGGTGATAGGTCCGACCGTCCTCGTCGGACGGCGCGGTCGCGGCGCGCGAAAACGCGGCGCGACGGCGCGCCAGCCCCCGGCGAGCACGAGCGCGGCCAACGCGGCGAGCGCGAGACGCTTCAGCAGGCCCTCGGCAGGTTCAACGCGGGGTTGAGGCGGCGCGCGCGTCGCGTCTGGCCGAGCCATTCATAGGCCCAGCCGCGCAGGAAATCCGCCGCGGGCTCTCGGGCGACCGCGGCGAGGAAGCGGCGCAGCTCGCGGCGTGCCGCGGCTTTTTCGCCGGCGCGCACAAGGAGCTCTCCCAGCCACAGCCGCGCGACGGGTTCGCCGGGCTGGGCGGCGCAGAAACGCGACAGCGCGCGCCGCGACGCCGGGCGCGCGGCCGGATCGTAGGTGCGGCGCGTCTCGGGTTCGAGACTGGCGGAACGCGTCAGCGCCGCCAACGCGCCGGCGACGTCCCCGCGCTCGCGCCGCAGGTGGGCCCGCTTCTCCCAGGCGCCGGCGTGGCCCGGCCGCAAGGCGAGCGCGATGTCGAGGTCGCGCTCGGCCGCGTCGAGGCGGCGCGCCGCGAGGCTCGCGCCCGCGCGCCACGCGTCAGGTCGCGGACGTTGACGGCCGCGCAGGGGCCGGGCGCGAGGTCGCGCAGGGCCGCGGCCGTCGCCGCGTCGCGGGCCAGGGCCAGCCGACCGGCTGGCGCGGGCGCTGCCCCCCCGGCAGGCCGCGGCCGCGGCGCTGGGCGTGTCCCGCTCATCTCGAGGGCCGAAGCTGGGCTTCCAACGCCGCGGTCCAGCCGGAGCCCGGGCGGCGGCGGCGGGCCTCGGCCAGCGCCGCGCGCGCGCGCGCCAGTGCCCGTCTATCGGAGACGCCGGCGAAACGGCAGCTGCCCGCCACGGCGTGCGCCCACCGCGGTCTTGGGCGAGCGCGCCGCCAGGGCGCGCGCGCCGCGCACGCGGCGGTCCCCGGCCGCGGCAGCGGTCTTCGCGCATCGCGCCTGGCGCGCCGAGCCATCGGCCAGCCTCGGCTGGGATAGCGCCGTCTGCCTCTGCGCCCGAAGATTTCGATCCGATGACGGCGATTGCGGACTGGGTCGCAGCGCGGCCAGGCCCCGCAGCAGATCGTGGCGCGACCATCGCTGCGGCAAGGGCGCGGCGCTGCCCGTGGCCGAGGTCCGTTACCGACCCTATCCCTTGCCGCCACAGCGTGGTTGCCGTCCGCCGTTGCAGCCCGCGTCGGCGAGGGCCGCGCGTCCTTCGGGAGAGGGCAGCAGGCTCAACGCCCGCCAGGCGCGCCCGGGCGCCCAAGGGTTCTCGGCGCCGCCGGCGCGTTCGAACCAGGCATGGGCCTCGCCGTGTAGCCCCTGAAGCCAGGCCACGCGCGCGCGCAGAGACAGCTCGACGGGTCCCAGGAGGGGGGAGCGTTGTATGACGTCGCGCACGCGCCGCAGCTCCGCGCCGTGAAGCGCGGCCCACACGCGCGCGTCCAGGTCTCCGAAATAATCCACGTTGAGGCCCGTGGCCTCGCGCAGGCCGGGCAGGGGGCGGTTCCACTCCGGGCTCAAGAGCAGGCGACGCGGGTCGCGCATACCCCGAAAGCTTAACATCTGTTACTATTCAGGACAACGGCATGGCCCCCGAGAACTGGGATTGGTGGATGGAGCGCCTGCTGCACCTCGTCTCGCCCGCCGATGGGCTGGGACGCTGGGACCCGCGTTCCGGGCCCGTCTTGGACCGCCCCGCTCTCCTTAAATGCCTCGCTGCCGCGCGCGCGCCCGCGGCGCGCCTGCGCCTGCGCCGGCTGCTGGGCGAACGTCCCGCGCTCCCGGCGAAGGACCCTCGCGATGCCTCCGCCCGGGCCTGGCTGGCCGAAGCCGTGTGCGCCGAGAATCCGCGCCGGGCCCTGCGCCTGCTGGCCGGCGCGTCGGACGCGCGCGCCGACTATTATCGCGGCGCGGCGACGGCAACAGCCTGACCACCAGCATCCGCGCCTTCGAACGCGCCGGCGTGGCCTGGCGCGGCGAGGCCGCGTTTTGCCGCACCTGCTCGCGGCGTCGGCCCTGCTGCGCCTAGAGGACGGACGCGGGATGCTCTTGTCGCTGGAGCGCGCGCAGGCGCGCGGCGGTGACGTCGCGGCGCTGTATTGGCTGCGCGCCTACGCCCTCGATACGCTCGGCAAACCCGCGTTGGCCCGTCCGGCGTCGAAGCGGCAGCATGGATGGGCGGTGTTCGAGCCTCGACCGTGCCGCGGCCCTGCGCCGCGACGCGGCTGCGCGGGCGCGGCCTGCCGGCGTTCGGGCAATCCTCGCGGCCGCGGCGTCGCCGCGGCGGCCTCGGCCGCCTGGGCGGCGTCGACGCGCCGAGGACCTGCGTTCGCCCGCTTTCTCGCGCTACGCCGAGGCGCTGCCGCTGCTGCGCCGCGCCGCGCGCCTGACGCCGCGTTCGACCGTGGGCCATGGGCCTACCTCGGCCGCGGGCTCGACAACGCGGGCGGACAAAGAGCGCGCGCGCGACGCTGACGCGCGCGGCGAAGCTCGCGCCCGAGGCGGGCTGGATCCGCGCCTGGCGCGGCCGCGGCGGCTGTGCCTGGCGCGCCGGGGCGCTGGCCGAGCTGGACGAGGCCGCGCGCCTGGCGCCGGGTTATCGGCCTCGCGCACGCCTGGCGCGGCGGGGCCCTGCGCCGCGCCGGACGCCTGAAAGAGGCCGCCGCCGAGCTCGAACGCGCCATCCTCATCGAGCCCGGCTACGCGTGGAGCTGCCACGAGCTGTTCCTCGTCGGACGCCGAGCGCACTGGGACCGCACGCGATGCGCTACGGACACCGAGCGCCTGACCGACCGCGTGGAGTGCGGCGCAGGACCACGCCCGCGCGATCCCCAAGCTGACCGACGATTCCCCGCAGATGGGGCTGGCCGACGGCTACGCGGTGCAGTCCGAACCTGCGCCGCCGCCGCGCAAGCGGGCGAGCTCGGCCTGGGCCGCGTCGAGCTCGCGTCTGAGCTCGTGCTGCGCCCGCGGCCGAGCTCGGCCTTGGCCGCGGCCAAGGCCGAGTCGGCTGCGGGCGCAGCGACGCCGCGCTCGCGGCTTATACGCGCGCGGCGGCGGACTCGCCCTGCGCCGCCTATCTCGGCGCGCGCGGCGCGCTGCTCCTACAGCAAGGCCGCGCGCGCGCCGCTCGCCGACCTGCGCGCGGCCGTGCGCTGGAACGGCACCGTCGCGCGGTTCCAGTGCAAGCTCGGCGCGGCCTTGCTCGCGACCGGCGGCGCGGCCGAGGCGCGCGCGGCCTTCGACCGCTGGCTGTCGGGTTCGGCTTGGAGCGCCTTGGCCGGACGAGCCGAGGCCTATCGCCGCCTGGGCCGGCGCGCCGAGGCGCTTCGCGACGTCGCGTCCGCGCGCGCCTTGCGCCCGGAGTGCCCGTGGACCGCGCTCGCCGCCTCGCGCCTGGCGAATGACGACGTGGCCGCCTGCGCGGAGCTGCTCAAGGCCGTGGAGCGCGGCGGGGAGCTGCCGCCCGGCGCGCTCGCCGAGGCGCGCCGCCGCATGGGGCGCCTGGCGCGGCGCGCCCGGCGCAGGCTGGCGCGACGATGAAGCCGCGCGCGACGCCGTCCCGGAAACGCCGGCCGCACGGCCGCCGCCCACCGCGCGCTCACGCGCCTGGTGCGGCGCGCCCCGCGCCTGGGCTGGGCGCGGTTCTACCGCGCGGGCCTGGCGGTCGCGCTCGGCCGTCCGCTCGTCGAGCCGCTGGCCGACCTGGCGATGCTCGACGCCTTGACGCCCGACGAATTGTTCGGCGTCGGCCGCGAGTTCGAGATCGCCCCGGCCTGCCGCGGCCCGCGCGTCGCGCGGCGCCTGGCCGCGCTGCGCCGCGCCGCGCCCCGCCTGGCCTGGGCCGCCGTGCTCGACGCCTACAGCCGCCGCCTCGACGAGGACTGGGGGCCGTGCGGCAAGGCCATGGAGGCGGCGCTGCGCCTGGCGCCGCGCTCGGCGCCCGTGCGCGCCTTGGCCGCGCGCGTGTTCTACGCCAACCGCCTGCCCGCGCGTTCGGTGGCCCTGCTCGAGAGCGCCCGGCGCCTGGCCCCGTCGTGTTTCTGGATCGCGGCCTGGCTGGGCGAGGCGCGGCGCTACGCCGGGCGCCCCCGCGAGGCCCTGCGCCTGCTCGACGAGGCCTTGGCGCGCGAGCCGCGTTACGACATCGCCTACTCCTGGCGCGGCGGCGTGCGCCGCGCGCTCGGGTTCCACCGCGACGCCGCGGCCGACCTCGACCTCGCCATCCGCCGCGAGTGGGAGGGGGACGGGGATTCGGCGTCCTTGGCCTGGGCCTACCACGAGCGGCACCTGGCCAAACGCGCGCTCGGCGCGTGGGACGGCGCGTTCGCCGACCTGGCCGCCGCGCACCGGCTCAACGCGCGTTACGTCTTCGTCTCCGGCGACCGCCGCCTGGCCGCGCCTCGCGCCGTAGGCCTGCCGCCGGTCGACCGCCGCGAGGCGGCCACGCGCCTGGCCGCCGCGCGCGCCTGGCGCGCCAACGTTCGCCGAGCCCGCGAGCGCCGCCGAGGCGCTGGCCGACCTCGACGCCGCGCTCGCGCTCGACCCGTCGGACCGCGACGCGCGGCGCAACCTCGTGGTCGCGCTCAAACGCCTGCGCCAGCTCGGCCGCGCTCCAGCCACGCTGGACGAGCGTGCCGACCGCGGCGCTGCTGCGACCTGAGTCGGCGGCGCGTGTACCGACGCGTGGCGTCGTACGCCGCGGAAGCGGCCGCGCGCGGCCTACCGCCGCACGTGCTCGCGCCGACGCGCTCAGGACCGCGCGCGCGGCGTCGCTGGCCGCTCGCGCTGCGAGCGCGCGGCCTCGCAGCAGCGCGCCGCGAGCGCGGCGGCGTCCCGTGAGGTCGCGCGTTGAACGCGCATCAGAGCGGTCGCTTGCCTCCGCGGCGCCCGTGGCCGCGGGCGTCGCCGCCGACCGACGCGCCGCCGATGCGAGCTGGCCTCCGCGGGCGCTCGAGCTGCTGGGCACGAGTCGAGCCCGCGCGCCTCTGCCGAGGCGCTTACCGTCGCGCTCGATCAAGGGCGTGCGCGGCTGCGAGCGCCACCCCGCGGTTGGCGGCCTGCGCGCGCCTGCGCCGCGACGCGCGCCCGGATTGGCCCGCGCAGGCCCTCGTCGCGCTGACGACCTGCCTCGACGACGGCCTGTCGGTCAAGGACCGCCCCGCCTGCCGGCGTTCGCCGCTGGCCGCCTCCGCCGCGGATTTCGCCGCGGCCTGCGGCCTGCGCGCCGCGCTCGACGCCGCGGGCCCGCTCGCCGCGCCGGCGGTCGAAGTCCCTGCGCGCGCGCCTGGCCGGGCGCGACCTGCCGGCGGAGTTCGCGGCCTACGACCGGCCGCGCGACCGCGCCCCGCGCGCGTGGCCCTCGGCCCGCGCTCGAGCCCGGCCGCTTCTGGAACGGGCGCTGACTCGCGAGCACGCCGAAGGCCAGCGAATGGTGCCCCCGCCTTCAGCGCCGACCCCGGTCAGCTGGCTGGCCTTCCTGTCCGACGGCGACGCGCTCGACATACTGGCACGAAATCGGCCACGCCCTGTGCGACGACGGCCGCGCGCGCGACGTCCGCGCCCGACGGCTTCGACGCGTCGTATTGCGACGACTCCTGGCCGCAATGCGCGCGCGAGCACCTGGCCCAGGGCCTGGCCCTGCGCCGTGAGCCGAAGCGCCGCGCCAACCCGCGCCTGCCTTTCCAGGCGCGCGTCGCGGCGCGCTTCGCCGAATACGAGAAGAACCGCGCCCGTTACCCGGACGTGACGGCCTTCCTGCCGCGCATGCGCGACGCCCTCGGCGCGCGCCCCGCGCCCGCCGTCGCCGCGGTCGCGCCCGAGCCCGCGGCCTGAGGACCCCGCGCTCGCCGCGCGCCGTCGCGCGCGCGGCCAAAGACGCGCCGGCGCGCGCGCCGAGCCAATGCACTCGCGCGGCTGCCCGACGACGGCGCCGTCCTGCTCAGCCTCGCCGTGCTCACGCGGGCCGCCGACAAAAAAGGACCGCGCCTGGGCCGACCGCGCGCTGACCGAGCCGCGCGAACACGGCGGGCCGTGGCTGCTGCCCGACGCCTTATCGACGCGCGCGGGCTGGCGCCGCGAGGACGGCGACCACATCGGCGCGCGCCTGGACCTCGAGGAGGCGCGCGCGGCGGCCCCGCTCGATTGGCCGCGCCGCGCCGAAACCGAGGCGGCGCTGGGGCCCGCCGACCGATGAGGCGGGCGGCGCCGGTTCTCGCCGGGCTTCTCCTCCTGTGCGCGTGCGGCCCCGAGCCCGACCGCGCGCTGCTCTACGCCCACCCCGAGGCGCGTTCGCCCTTTTTCCGTCTGGATGCGGCGACCGGCCTCTACCGCGCCGCGCGTCCGGGCGCGGCCGCGAGCGCCTTCCCCGCGGCCAAGGCCCCGGGCGTTTTCCGCGTGTTCGTCGCGGGCGGTTCCATCGCCCGCCTGTATGAAGGCCCGGGCGCGCTCGCCGACGTCTTGCCCCCGCTGCTGCCCGGCCGGACCGTCGAGGTCGTCAACGCGGGCATGGCGGGCTACGACGCGGCGCGCGAGGAATACGTCGTGGCCGAAGCCTTGCGCCTGGGCGCCGACGCCGTGGTCCTGCTCACCGGGCACAACGAAAGCGCGAACCTGCCGCCGCCGCTGCCGCGGTGGCGCCTGCGCCTGGGCCTGTGGGCGGCGTCCGCGGGCCTGGCGCGCCGACCGCCCGAGGAGACGGCCGCGCCCCTGGCCGCCTTCGAGGCGGCCTTGCGCCGCATGGCGCGCGCCGGCGCGCGCGCGGCGTCGCCTTCGTTTTGGTGAGACCGCCGCTCAACGTGCGCGACGGCGCGCCGCAAGGCGCCCTGCCGCGCGGCCCCGCCGCGTCCGAAGGCTGGGCGCGCCGCCTGGCGGGCGATTGCGCGGGCGCGCGCGCGGCCTGGGCGCGCGCGGAGGCCGACGCCGCGCCCGGCGACGCGGCCGAGCTGGTTTTTTCACCGGACGCTGCCTCGAGCGCGACGCCGCCCGGGCCCCAAAGACGCCGCGGCCGCCTACGCGCGCGCGCTGGCGCTCGAGGCCCGCGCGCCGCGGCCGCTGCGGGCCGGCCTGCGCCGACGTCTTGGCCCGCGTCGCGACGGAGGAAGGCGCGCTCCTGGCCGACGCCCAGGCCGCCTTCGCCGCGCGCGCCGGCGCCGCGGGGCCCGGCCTGGAAGCCTTCACCGACCGGGTGCACTGGTCTCCCCGACTGTGGCTTGCGCGTCGATGCCGCGATCGCCGGCGCGCTCGGCATCACAAGCCTCCGGCGTCGCGTCCGAGATCGCGGGCCACCAGTGCCCGCCCCGCCCGCCGGCGCCGAGGGCTGGCTGACCACCCTGCGTTACGCCGCGCAGGAGGCCTCCCGGTCCGCGCCGCGCCTCTCGCCCGTCGCGCTGGCGTATCTGGAGCGCGTGCTCGAGCGTTGGCCCGCGGCCGTCCACGAACGCGTCCTTCTCGCCGAAGCGGACGCGGCCTCTCCGGGCGCGGCCTGGGGGCAACCCCGCGCTCGCCGCGGGCGCGCCTTACGTGCGCCACCTCGCGCTGGCGCGCCAGCTCGCCGGCGACGCGGCCGCCGCCGCGCGCCTTTACGCGGAAGCCGGCCCCGACGCGTCGGCCGACGACGTGTTCCTCGCCGGCGCGCGGCGCCTCACGCCGGAGGGCGCGCGCGAGGAGCAGCGCGCGGCGGCCGCGGCGGCGCTGCCGGCCTCAGCCGCGGTGCTGCGACCGCGCCCCGCTGCGCCCACGTCGCTCGCCGCGCTCGCCGCCGCCGACCCCGCGGCGCCCGCGCCGCGGCGGCCGACCCGGCTCTGCTGCAGGGCTGTCCGAAGCGCCGTCCGTGCCGTCGGCCGACTGCTCCGCGGACGCGGGCGCCGCGCTGCGCGTCCGGCTCGGCGTCGCCGGGAGACTTGGCCTGCGCTCGTCGCGAGGCGGTCGGGGGGAGCAAGGACCGAGCGAAAGCCGCCGCTCGCCACGCGCTCGCCGCCGAGCCCGAAGGCCCCTTGGCGCGTTCCGCCGCCATCTTGCTCCAGGACCTGGGGGAGCCCGCCGCCGCGGCCGGCGTCCTGCGCCGCCTCTCCGACCTCGCGCCGGGCGACGCGGGCCTGGCCTGCGACGCGGGAACGGCGGCTTTTTTGGCCGGCGACCAACGAGCGGCCGAAGCGTCGTTTAAACGAGCCGGCGCGCCCTGCGGCCGCTGACGTTTAACGAGCGAGCGCGGCGTCGAGGCTGGATCGAGCCTCGGGCGAGGACGGCTCGAGGGCCAAGGCGCGGCGGAAATGCTCCGCGGCCTCTTTTGCGGCCGGCGAGGAAGGCGCACACGCCCGCGTCGGAGTTGGGCGAGGCGCGC
>CBDIQC010000002.1:0-282067 GCA_965283875.1 uncultured Elusimicrobia bacterium
AGGCATTGCTCATTGTCGATGTAGTCGATGCGAGCAGTTGGCGCGCAGCGCGTCACGTCGAGGCCGCGCTCGATGACGCCGCGGCAGACCGCGCGCGTGCGGTCGAGCTTCGTGAAGAACTCGTCGTCGTTGATGTGCACGGCGCTTGAGGCGGTGCTCCTTGACGAGCCGCTCGATGTGGTCCACCGTGCGCTCCGGGCTTTCGGCGCGGTAGCGCCGGCCGTTGGGCATGGTGACGATGTAGCAGTGGGAGCAGCGCCAGGGCAGCCGCGGCTGGTGGTGATCTGGAGCGAGCGTTCTCCCGGATCTCGTTGAGGACGTAGTCCTCCACGGCTACGCGCGTAGTCGAGCGG
Source organism: uncultured Elusimicrobia bacterium (assembly GCA_965283875.1). Taxonomy (GTDB): domain Bacteria; phylum Elusimicrobiota; class Elusimicrobia; order UBA1565; family UBA9628; genus GWA2-66-18. The sequence continues at coordinate 354 of CBDIQC010000002.1, forward strand.
CGGCAGCTCGTCCATGGAGACGGGGTCGCGCGGCGGGTTGACCACCGGGCGCCCGCCGCGTTTCCAGGCCAGGCCCGCGATCTTCGAGAGGTCGGCGGGGCCGGGCCCCTTGAGCGCGGCGGTGAGCTCGAGGGCGAGCTCCTCGCCGTCGCCCACGGCCACGAGGTCCACGAGAGGATGGCCGAGGGTCTGCTCGGGCAGGATGCTCGGGTGCACGCCTCCCCAGACGAGCGGCACCGTCGGCGCGGCCTCGCGCACGACGCGGGCGGCGGCGAGGCCCCAGCGGATCTGTTTGCCCGTCATCGAGCTGATGCACCACCCAGGCGGGCCTTTCGAAGCGAGCAAGCGCGCAGCCGCGCTATCCCAGCCGTCATCGACGCGTTGGTCCACGATCTCGACCGCGACGCCGTGGCGGCGCAGATAGGTCGCGATGTAGAGCACCGACAAGGGGAGCCGGGTCGTGAGGTTGCGGATGTCCCAGCGCGTCCGAGGATAGACGAGGACCACGTCGGCCATAGAGGAGTGATATCATTTTGCTCCCATGTTCGGCCGCTCCGCCGCCGTCTATGACCTCCTCTACGCGGGCAAGGATTACGCCGGCGAAGCCGCCGCGCTCAGCCGCCTTCTGCGCCGGCGCCGGCCCCGCGCGCGGACGCTGCTCGAGCTGGGCTGCGGCACGGGCCGCCACGCGGCGGCGCTGGCGCGCCTGGGCTGGCGGGTGACCGGGTTCGACCGCAGCCGCGGCATGCTCGCGCGGGCGCGCGCGCGAGCCGCCGGCCTGCCGCGGGCGCAGGCGCCCGCGTTTCACGTCGGCGACCTGCGCGCCTCGCGCCCCGGCCGCCGCTACGACGCCGCGGTCGCGCTGTTCCACGTGTTCAGCTACCTGCGCGACGAGGCGGGCCTGGCCGCGGCGCTGGCCGCGGCGCGCGCGAGCCTGCGCGACGGCGGCCTGCTCTATTTCGACGTGTGGCGCGCGCCGCAGGCGGCCGGGCGCCCGGTGACCCGACGCGCCCGCGAGGGCGCGTTGTCGGTCGACGCGCCGGGCCGCGGCGCGGACCGACCCGACGGGCCGCTACGCCGTCGTCACGCAGGACTACGTCGTGACGCGCGGGCGCCGGTCGTCTCGCTTCCGCGAGACGCACCGGCTGCGTTACTGGTCGCGCCCCGAGGTGGAGGCGGCGTTGTCGGCCGCCGGCTTCCGGCTGCTGTCGGCGGCCGACGGCGACACGGGCGCCGCGCTGCGGCGCGGCTCGCGCAACGCGAGCTTCACGGCCGTCGCGAGGTAACGCAGGCCGCGCCGCGCGAAGCCGAGGGCGCTCGACGCGGTTTTGGAGTCCCCCGCGCGTCGCGGCGCGATGACGTACGCCAGCTCCTCGACGCGCAGGCCCGCGCGCCGGGCGCGGACGACCAGGTCCATGAAATAATCGCCGTGCGCCCCCTCCAGCCCGAGCGCCAGCAGGTCGGCGCGGCGCGCGGCCGCGAAGCCGCTCGTGTAGTCGGTGAGGCCGCCGCCGAGCAGCGCGCAGCAGCGCCGACGTCGAGCACGGCGCTGAGCGGCGCCGGCGCCAGGCGACGGTCGCGCGGCCAGCGCGCGGACTTGGGCCAGCCGCCGCCGCCGGAAACGCGAGCCACGGCCAGGTCGCAGCGCGCGAGCGCGGCGACGAGGCGCGCGGCGTGCTCCGAGGGCATGGACAGGTCCGCGTCGAGCCACACGACCGCCTCGCCGCGCGCCGCGGCGAAGCCGTCGCGCAGGCTCGCGGTGAGGCCGCGCGGCCCCGCGCGGCGCAGCAGGACCACGGCGCGCCGCGGGTGCGCGGCGGCGTAGGCGAGCACGCGCTCCGGCGTGCCGTCGCGCGAGCCGTCGTCCACGACGACGGCTTCGAGGCCGGGACCGAAGGCGGCGAGCACAAGGGCGTCGAGCAGGCCGCGACGTTGTCGGCCTCGTCGAGCGTGGGCAGCACGGCGCTCACCGCGGGCGCGTTCACGGCGCCTCCGGCGCGAGCTCGAAGGCCCGCAGGCCGCCGGAGGCCGCGAGCGGGCGCAGCGGCGCGCGGCCGAGCGCGGCGGCCAAAGACGGCGAGACCGCGGACGTGCTCAGCACGTAACGCGCGCCCAGCTCCCCGCGCAGGCCGCGCCAGAACGCCGCGTCCACGCCCGCGCAGTCGCCGCGCTGGCAGGCGAGCAGGCGGCGCACGTCGGGACGGCGCGCGAGCGCCGCCGCGCCGGGGCCCGGCGCCGACAGATGCCCGTTGATCAGCGGCCGGCCGTGGCGCGCGGCTCGCAGCGGCGCGAGCGGCTGGAGCCGTCGCCGTGCGCCAGCGGCGGGAGCTCCAGCGGCAATTCGAGCACGGCGCCGACGGGCGCCGCGGCGAGCGCGTCGAGCGCGGGGCCGGAGACGTCTTCGAGCGCGACGGGCCGCTCGAACACGGGGTTGGTTTCAAGCAGGAACGCCGCCGCGCAGGCCGCCCAGAGGACGCGCCGCGCCGCGGCGGCGCGCACGCGCGCGGCCGCGGCCTCCCAGCCCCAGGCCGCCAGCGCGGCTCCGGCCAAGGTCGCGCCGAACATGAACCGCGCCGGCACGCGCAGGAAGCTCACGACGGGCAGGCCGGTGACGGCGGACGGGAAGGCGGCCAGCAGCAGGAACGCCGCGGCGACGAGGAGCAGAGGCCGGCGCTCCGGGCGACGGCGCGCCGACCACGCCCCGAAGGCGGCCAGCACGAGGAACGCGGGCCCAGGCAGCTGGCCGCCGCCTCGGCCAGCCCGAGGCGGGCGGCGCCGCGCCGAGCTGTCGCAAGGCTTCGATGCGCGGGCCAGGCGAGCACTCGCGCGGGCCCGACCGCCATGGACGCGGCGCGCGGCATGCGCCACGGCCCGAGCTCGCGTGACCGGCGTCGAGCGCCGCAGGCCCGGCGGCGAGCGAGCAGCAGTCGCCGCGCAGCCACGCGACGCGCGACGCCCGCACGTCGGCCGGCGTCGCAGCCGCGAACGCGCCGGCGGCGCGGCGCAGGACAAAGCGTAGGCATCACGGCCGTGCGCGGGTCGGCCGAGACGCCCGCATGCGCGGCGCCGAGAGGCGGCGCGGCCGCTCGCGCGCGCCGGGCGCAGTCCGCGAACGCGAGCGCGAGCAGCACGCCCCATTGCGCCTGCAGCATCTCGCCGTGGCCCGAGAGCAGCGCGTAGCCGCGATAGGAAGAGTAGGCGAAGGCGAACGAGCCCAGCAGGCAGCCCGCGATGGAAGCCGAGAAGCGGCGCAGCAGGGCGTAGCAGGCCGCGCCGGTCGCGGCGTAGGAGAAGACGGCGAGCGCGTGATGGGCCCCGAGCGGGCCGAACAGCGCGCCGAGCGGCGCCGACAGCAGCCAGCGCGGCAGGTCCGCGTCCACGGCGAGCCGGCTCACGGCGGGATGATACACCCAGCTCGTGGAAAACGGGTCGAGGCCGCGCAGCGCCGCGAACGGGCCCCACCATTGCACCCATACCGTGGAGGCCAGGTCGAAGAGGCTGCGGGCGAGCGCGGCGTCGCCGGGCGCCGCGAGCAGCCGGGCGAAGCTCAGCGACGCGAGCGCGGCGTGCAGGGCGGCGACGCCGGCGAGCTCGCGGCGCGTCGTCACGGCGCGACCTTCCAGACGCGGTAACGCGGCCGTCCCGCGCGGTCGGCGGCCTCGTGGACGAGGACCAGGCGCCGCTTCGCCTTCGCGACGACGGCGCGCAGGCGCTCGTGATAAAGCGCGCCGACCTCGCTGGCGTCGCCGGCGGCCGAGATGAAGTAGGCGCCGGGCTCCAGGGCGCGTCGCTCCAGCGTCGCGAAGCCGCGTTCGACCGCGCGGCGGCGGTGCCCGCCCAGCCCGACCGGGCGCACGCGGCCCTTCGTGAGCAGATAGACGCTCTGCGGGAAGCCCCACTCGAGCGCGACGGCGGTCGCGTCGCGCCCTCGCGGTCGAGCGCGGCCGCGACGGCGTACACCGCGTCGGACCAGTCGGCGAGGCCGCCGCTCTCGCCCAGCCGCTTGTAAAACGCCGCGTCGGTGCGAGCGGAGGAAGGACGACGAGCCCGAGAGCGACGACGGCGGCCGCCGTCCCGCGCCGCTCGCGCAGCCAGGTGAGGGCCGCGGCGCCGATGACGGCCAGGCACGGCCACAGAACGAGCAGGTGCTGGTGGTCCAGGCCCATGGGCGTGAAGGCGGTCAGCGCGAGCAAGGCCGGGGCCGCGAGCAGCGCGAACGACGCGAGCGGCCGGCCGGCGAAGTCGCGCTCGCGCCGCACGCGCCAGGCCAGCGCGGCGGCCGACGCGAGGAGGAACGGCGTGAACAGGCGGTCGGACGTGACCTCTCCGGCCAGCCCCGCGAGGTACGCGGCCGGCGAACAGCGAGCCGAGTTGTCCCAGGCGCGTCAGGAGGTTGGCGCCCCACGCGGCGTTGTCCACGCCGGCGGGGGTCGGCGCGGCGAGGGCTTCGAGCAAGGAGCGGCCGATCTCCAGCCCGTGCGTCGCGTTGAAGAGGATGAAGTTGGCCGCGCCGAGCGCGCCGCACGCCGCCGCCGCCGCGAGCAGCCGCCTCGAAGGACGCTCGGGGCGCGGCAGCAGCGCCCAGAACAGCGGCGGATACGCGCACACGAGCGCCAGCGCCTTGGTCGTGATATTGAGCGAGGCGCCCAGCACGAACGCGGCCGCGCACAGCGCCGCGGGTCGGCGCGTGCGGCGCCACCCGAAGGCCAGCGCCAGCGCGGCGCAGCCGGGCAGGACGAGGAAGGTCTCCGCCGCGAAGTAGCCGAGGCGGGCGTGGAGCAGGTAGGCGGGCTGGAGCGCGAGCAGCAGCGCCGCGGCGAAAGCGCCGGCGGCGCCCAGCGCGGGCAGCGCGAGCGCGTACAACGCGGCCAGGCCGGCGGCGCAGACGAGCAAGGCCGAGAACCGCAGGACCGCCACCGACACGCCGCCGAGCTCGAAGGCGAGCGCCGAGGCGTAGATGTTGAACGCGGAGAAGTCGTAAGGATGACGGGTGCGCAGCGGGTAGCTCCTCCCCCCCAGCTCGACGCGCCAGTCGGACGGCGAGCGCGGCAGGTCGAGGGCGACCTCCATGCCCAGCACGGCGTCGGAGGCCTCGTCCGGCCACAGGCCCGGCAGGTCGAGCGCGCGCGAGCCGGCGAAGAGGAATAGGGCGAGGACCGCGACCAGCGGCGCCCAGTCGCGGGGACCCGGGGCCGCGGTTCTCACCGTCGCCGGGGGCGCGCGGCGCGCACGGCGGCCGAGACGTAGGCCAGGCGCGCCGGCGTCAGCCCCGAGGAGGAAGGCAGGTACAGCCGTTTTCGCCCAGCGCCTCGGACACGCGCCGGCGCTGGCCGCGAAACAGGCTCCCGTAGGCGGGCTGCAGGTGCAGCGGCGTGAAGAAGGAGCGCGGCTCGAGGTCGTGCCGGATGACGGCAGCGCGCAAGGCCGTCAAGAAGGTGGCTGAGGCAAAGCAGGCCACTGGCCGCACCCAGTCGCTCGTGCGCGCAGTGGGATGGGCCAAAAAGGACTGAAAAAAGAAATCGTCTCGAACAGCGCGAGTAGGCGCGCGCGGCGCGGCGGCGGCTTCGAGCAAAGCGTCGAAGCGTTCGAGCTGCGCCAGGCCGACCGCGGCCTGCAGGCTCGTCATGCGGTAGTTGAAGCCGACGACGCGGTGCCAGAAGTGGCGGTCGGCGCTGAAGCCGTGGTCGCGCAAGGTGCGCAGGCGCGCGGCCATGGCCCGGCCCTTCACGGCGACGATGCCGCCTTCGCCCGTGGTGATGACCTTGTTGGCGTACAGGCTGAAGGCCGCGGCCGCTCCCCAGGAGCCGACCGCGCGGCCGCGCCACGCGCCGCCGAGGCCTTCGGCGGCGTCCTCGAGCAGCACCAGGCCGCGCCGGCGCGCGAGCCGCGCGAGCGCGTCCATCGGCGCGGGCGAGCCGTAGGTGTGCACCGCGACGAGCGCCTTGGTGCGGCGCGTGACGCGGCGCGCCGCGTCCTCGGGGTCCATGTTCCAGGTGAGCGGGTCCACGTCGGCGAGCACCGGCGTCGCGCCCGCGTGCAGGACGGTGTTGGCGACGGCCGCCATCGTGAACGACGGGATGAGCACCTCGTCGCCGGGGCCGATGCCGGCGCCGACGAGGGCGAGGTGCAGGGCCGCCGTGCCGCTGCTGCAGGCCACCGCGTCGGCCGCGCCCACGCGTTCGGCGAAGGCCGCCTCGAACTCGCGCACCATGGGCCCGGCCGAGGAGATCCAGCCCGAGCGCACGCAGCGCGCCACGTAGCGGCCTTCGTTGCCGCGCAGGACCGGCTCGCAGACGGGGATGGGCAGGCGCAACGCGCGGGCGGCGCCCGGGGGACGCGCAGGGCCGGCTCGGGTCCGGGCGGCGGCGGGGCCGGCCCGCGCCGGAACGTCGCCGGGTCGCGGCTCATGGCGTGGCGGAGCTAGGCGGGCTCGAGGAACTTCTCGGCGCGCAGCGCCTTCAGGAACTCGGCCGCGTCCTGCTCGACGGTCGCGGGCTCGGCGTCGAACTCCTCGGCCACGCGGGCGACGGCGTCCTCGAGGGGCGCGCCCTCGGCCAGCTGGGCCCAGAGCTCGGCGCCGACCTCGTTGAAGGAGTAATACACGCTGGAATCGAGGTCGAGGACGACGACCTCCTTTTCGACGCGGCGCCAGGCGATGTGCGGGGCGACCTTGAACGCTCCTTTCATAGTCGTCATGGCGCCATCATAGCAAAGAAAGTCCGGGCCTCCATCCGCGCCCCGACGGCGTCGGGGTTCTTGCGGTGGAAGCGGGCCAGGCGGGCGGGCCCGTAGGCGCGGGCCGGGTCCACGCCGTTGAGGCGCGAGACGCCCGACCAGGCGTGGTGGACGTACACGCGGCCCGCGAACCCCAGCGCCAGGCCCGCGCGGCGCATGCGCCACTGCAGGTCCCAGTCCTCGAAGCCGCCGGGAGAGAAACGCTCGTCGAAGTTCCCGACGCGCTCGAGCGTCGCGCGCGAGGTCAGGAACCAGAAGCCCGGCACGAAGCCGTCGGCGGGCAGGAAGGCGGGCGCCGGCGCGAGCGCGGCCGCGCTCGTGAAACGCTCCAGCCCCTTGAGCCCGTCGTACCACGGCTCGGCCGACCACGGGCCGGGCGGCGGCTGCGGCCGCGGCGGGTTGGAGCACGGCGAGACGCCGCCGACGTCCGGACGCGCGTCGAAGGCCTCCAGCAGCCCTTCGAGCCAGCCCGGCGACACCGCGGCGTCGGCGTTGCCGAACACGACGCGTTCGCCGCGCGCGGCCGCGAGCCCCTGGTTCATGGCGCGAGGGTAGCCGAGGTTGCGGCGGTTGCGCAGGACGCGCACCGCGGACAAGGCGCCCGGGCGCCGCGCGAAGGCCTCGAGCCACTCCGGGGTGCCGTCGGTCGAGCCGTTGTCCACCACGACGAGCTCGCAGTCTCCCCGCGTGTGGCGCGCCAAGCGCGTCAGGCACACGCGGGTGAGCGCGAGCGCGTTCCAGCACGGCACGATGACGCTGGTCAGCGCTCGGCGCATCAGGCGGGCGCGAACTCCCCGGTGCGGCTGGAGAAGACGTGGCGGCGCGCCAGGCCCAGCCGCTCCACGAGCGCGACGGCGCGCGCCACGCGGTCGGCGCGCACGGCCGGCGTGTTCGTCCCGTCGGCCGAGGACCAGCCCACGCGGTCGCGCAGCGGCAGGGCCACGCCGCGCGCGCCGCCTCGCGGTCCAGGCGGGAGCCTTTCTGGACCTCGGCGCTGGAGAGCATCACCCCGCCGAGCACGCCGGCGTTGCGCTCGATGAAGTCGAGCGTCAGCTGGAAGTCGGCCTCGGTCTCGCCCGGGTAGCCGGCGAGCACGAAGATGAACGGCTCGATGCCCGCCGCGCGCGTGTCCGCGATGATCCGCTCCGCGTCGGCGACGCGGAAGTCCTTGCCCATGAGATCCACCACGCGCTGGCTGGCGCTCTCGAAGCCGTATTTGAGCGCGACGCAGCCGCCGCGCCGCAGCGTCGTGAGCAGCGCGGGCGACAGCGTGCGGTGCAGGATGGCCATGCCCGACCAGGCGAAGTCGCGGCCGCCCGCGGCGAGCCGGTCCAGGCGCAGGTCCACGAGCAGCTGCGAGAGGCGTTTGAGGCGCGCGACGTCGCCGTTGACCAGCGAATCGTTGAACTCCACCAGCGAGCGCGCCGGGTGCGCCGCGAGATGATGGCGGATCTCGGCGAGCGTGCGCTCCGGGCTCATGACGCGGAAGGTCTTATGGTGGACGATGTGCGTGCAGAAGGCGCATTGGCGCACGCAGCCGCGGCTGGTGGAGAGGAACAGGCTCTCCCCGGGGTAGCGGCCCATCTCGAAGCCGTCGAAGTCGAGGAACGAGCAAGGCGTCGAGGTCCTCGACGGGCGCGGCGTCGCCGCCGTCCACGACGCGGCCGTCGCGGCGCGAGAGCAGGCCGGGCATCACGGGCAGGTCCTGCCCGGGCTCCAGGGCCTCGACGAGGCGCGGGAAGGTGTGGTCGGCCTCGCCGAGCAGCACGCCGTCCACCGCGGGGTCGGCGGCGAGCTCGAAGGCCAGCGTCTCGCGCAGGCATTGCGCCCCGCCCAGGACCACGCGCGTGCGCGGCGACGCGGCCTTGATGCGCCGCGCGAGCCCGAGCGTGGCCTCCTCGGCCATCGTGAGCACCGAGAAGCCCACGAGGTCGGGGCCCGCGGCGAGGATGCGGTCGGCTTCGGCGTCGAGCGCGCGGGCGCACGCGGCGGGCCGCGCGGCCGCGGCGGCGGCGCAGTCGTCCACGAGGGGCAGCGCGCGGCCGGTCGCGCACGCAGCCGGTCTCGGCGTCCAGCGCGTACACCGTGCCGTCCTGGCCGCCGACGAACAACGCGCCGCCCCACGACGGCGGGTTGCGAACGCACCTGCCTCGCGCCCGGGAACGCGAAGGCCCAGAGCAGGCGCAGGCGCGGCACGTCGGCGGCGCGCAGGCCCGCGACCTCGGCCGGGACGGCGCGCGTGCCCTCGAGCGTCAGGCCGCGCAGCTGCCGGGGTCGCCAGCGTGGCCGGCGGTGGCCTGGCGCGGCGGCCAGGGCGGCGCGTGGCGCCGGTCACGCAGGCGCGCGACATCGGCGTCGGCACGCGGCGCGCTCGAGCGCGGCCGGCGGCATGTCGACGGCGCGATGACCTCGGCGACCAGCGGGCGTCCTTGGCCGTGCCTCGGGCGTCGCGCGCGGCGCCAGGCGCAGCGGGATGACGGCGCCGACCCCGTGATGGCCCGCGGGCGCGTTGGCGGGCGCGAACGCCGCGGGGAAGTAGGCCAAGCGCGGCGCGAACGGGTCGGTCACGCCGAAGAGGCGGACCCAATGATGCGGCACCGGCGCCGCGCCGCGGACCATGAAATGCGTCATCACCAGCAGGTCGGGGGCGGGCGCGCGCCGGCCGAGCAGCGCGTCGGTGCCCGCGGCCCAGTGGCAGGCGCGCACGGGCGTCCAGCGTCCGCGCAGGCGCGCGCGCACGACGCGTCCGTCCTCGATGGCGAGGTCGGTCGTCTCCACGCGCGTGTTCAGGAGGACGCGCCCGCCGAGCGCCTCGATCTCCCGCCACGGCTGAGCCGGCGGCCGAAGCCGCCGCGCCAGCGACACCACGCGCGGGGGCCGCGAGACGCGCATGCAGTTCCAGCCGTCCTCCTCTCCCGCGCCCATGAGGTCGTGGAAGGTGCGGGCCAGGCCCGACGCGCACCAACGCGAGGAGTCCGACAGCAAGGACCCGTCGGGAAGCAGGGACGCCGCGGAGGCGGTGAAGGAGCGGTGGTCAGGGCCGAGCAGCTCGCGCGCCAGCGCGCGCAGGGCCGGACGCGAGGACACGAAGGCGTGCAGGCCGAGGTCGAAGGTGAAGCCGCCGTAGCGGAACGAGCGGGCCAGGCCGCCCGGGGCGTCGGCGCCTTCGGCGACGAGCACGCGTTCGCCGCGGCGGGCCAGCGCGAGGGCGAGCATCAGCCCTTTGGCGCCCGCGCCCACGACTAGGTGCGCGGGCCGGGAGCGCGGTCCCCGGCTCATGGCCCTTTAGCGGGCCGCGGCGAGGTCGCCGAGCAAGTCCCGCATCTTGCGTCGCGAGCCGGTCTTCACGGCCTCGCGCAGGCGTTCGGTGACGCAGCACGTGGACATCGCGACGACCATGCGGCCCAGCTTGCCGTGTTTCTGGAAAGCGGGCTTGGCGTACTTCTTCTTGCTCTTTTTATCCTTCTTGGAGGCTTTCTCTTTCTTCATCGGGTTCCCTCCGGCGCCGTCGCGCCCGCGACGCGCGGGCGTCGCAGCGCCAGTATATCATGTTCCTCCGGGACGCGAGCCCCGGGCAAGGCGAGCGCCAGGTAGCGCCCGTCCTCCTCCCAGACCAGGCCGCGGTCGTCGGGCGCGGCCAGCTCGCGCGCCAGCGCGCGCATCGAGCGCGCGGCCGGCGAGGCGCGCGGCGGCCGCGAGCTCCGGGACCGACCGCGCCGTCTCCGCGCAGGCGGCGTAGGCCCAGGCCGCGTCGCCTTCGAGCGTCGTCACGTCGCGGCGCCCGGCCCCGGCGCGGCGACGCCGAGCTGCTGGACCGGGCGGCGCTGGCGCAGGCGCGGCAGGTACGGCCGGGCCAGGCTGTGCGCGGGCGGGACGGCGGCGGCCAGCCGCGCGCGCGTTGCCAGCGAGGCGGTCGCGCCACCTCCAGCTCGTGGTCGAACCAGTGCGGGCGCGGCCAATGCAGCCCGAGGACGGGCTTGCCTCCTCGCTACTCGGTAGGCCGCGCGTCGCGGCAAGGCGCGCGGCCGCGCGCCTCGATACCACGGGCTGCCGCGCGGCTCGGCTCGAGGCGGCGCAGGCGCAGGCGACGGGCTGGAGGTGGCGCAGGCGCGGCAGCACGCGCAGCACGCGTTCGTAGTCCGCCTCGGTCTCGCCCGGGAAACCCGTGAGCAGGAACCAGCGCAGGTCCACGTCGTGCCGGCGCGCCCATTTCATGAAGGCGACGTTCTGCGTCGCGGTCGCGCCTTTGCCCGCGACGGCGAGCAGGCGCGAGGAGAAGGTCTCGAGGCCGCTTTGGATCTCGCGCACGCCGGCGGCGGCGAGCGCGGCGACCTCCGCGCGGCCGGCCTGCGGCTTCATCTCGTAGAAGACGCGCAGGTCGAGGCCGGCCAGCCGCGGCAGCAGGTCCGCGGCGTAGTCGCGCGGCAGGATGTTGTCGCGCGCGTGGAAGCGCAGGACGTGGTGGCGGCGCGCCTGCTCCGCGAGCTCGGAGGCGAGGCGCGCGCCGCTTTTGGAGCGCGGCGCGATGGTCGCGTCGTTGAGGTTGCAGAAGCGGCAGTGCGACTTCTTCCCCCACCAGCAGCCGCGCGAGCCTTCGAAGGGCAGCGACACGTCGAGCACGAGCAGGCCGCGGCGGCGCGCCGCGCGCAGGGACTCGAACCAGTCGTCGAAGTCCGGGCGCGGCAGGCCGTCGAGCCCGTCGAGCAGGCCGTAAGACGCGGCGTCGCCCCCGGCCTTCAGCGCGCCGGGCGGCGGCGGCGCGCCGCCGGCCAGCGCGGAGAGCAGCCCGGGCAAAACGGCCTCGGGGTCGCCTTGGGCGACCCAGTCCACGTCGGAAGGCGTCGAGCACGGCCGCGGCGACCAGGCCTTCCACCGACGCGCCCGCGAGCGACCGTGCCAGGCGGGGCTGAGTCGCTGAGGAGCAGCGACGGTCAGCGGAGCTGACCAGCGATGGACGTCGTGCTCGGGCTGACGCGACACGTCGCGCGGCGCAGGCCGCACGGCGTGACCAGGTGCTCAAGCTCCGGGGCGAGCGTGGACCGGCACAGTCGCGCCAGCTGACGAGCCGACGGGCGGATGCGGCGCAGCGCCGCGAGCCGAACGCGCGCGGACGCTGTTGCGCGTTGGCCGCGGGCGTCGACGCCGAGCGCGGGCGCGACACGGCGCGATCAGGCCGGGTCGCGTGCTCCAGCGCGCCCAGCGCCTCGTAGTGCTCGCGGCCCAGCTGAGCAGGCGAGCTCCAGGCCCAGGTCGCGCACGACGGCCTCGTGCCCCGCGCGCGGCGAGCACGGGTTTGAGCGTCGCGCATAACAGCGAAGGCGCGTCCACGCGCGCCCACGGCGGGCTGACGAGCGCGACCTTCATCGCGCCGCTCCGTACCAATCCAGGTAGGCGTCGGCCATCGCGGCGCGGCCGCGCGTCTCGAGGCGCCCCGCGGCGGCCTGCCGCTCGCGTTCGGCGGGGTCGTCGAGCAGCCGCGCCATGGCCGCGGCGAGCGCGCCCGGGTCCTTGGCCGGCAGGTCCGCCGACGGCATCACGACCGGCGCGCCCGCGGCGCGCGCTTCGAGCGCGGCGAGGCTGTCGGCCTCGCCGAAACGCGAGCCCAGCGCCATCAATTCGCAGTGTCGCAGCAGGACTGCGACCTCTTCCTTCGGGCGCACGCCGAGCCAACGCACGCGCTCGCCCAGGCCGAGCGCCGCGGCGAGGCCGCGCGCCTGGCCGTCGTCGTCTTCGGCGCCGCAGACGAGCAGGTCGAGCCCGGGGCGCGAGGCGGCCAGGCCCGCGAAGGCCATGAGCAGGATGTCGAGGCCCTTGGCGTATTCGGCGCGGCTGACGGAGAGGACGTAGCGGCGCGGGTGCGGCCGCGGGCCCGCCGTTTCGCGCGCGAACAACGCGACGTCCACCCCGTTGGCGATGACCGCGGTTTTTGGCGCGGCGTCCGGGAAGTCGCGCACGAGCGCGCGGCGCGCGGCTTCGGACACCGCGGACACGGCGCGCGCGCGGCGCAGGACGGCGCCGCACAAGCGGCGCAGCAGCGGCCGCCCCGGGAACCCGCGCAGCACCCCGTGCACGCTCACATGCAGCGGCGTCTTGAAAAACGGCGCGGCGAGCGCGACGAACAGCCAGGCGTCGTTGCCCGCGAAGTGGTAATGCGCCAGCGCGGGCGCCTCGCGGCGCCGCCGGCGCGCCAGCTCCCAGGGCACGCGCAGCGCGTTGACCGCGTCCTCGAGCGCGCGCAGCGGGCGCGGGGCGGTCCACCCGATGAGCCGCACATCGACGCCGCCGTCGCGCAGGCGGCGCGGCGCGCCGCGGCGGCGGGCGCGCGCCACGGCCAGCAGCTCCACGCGGCCGCCGAGCTCGGCGGCGAGGTCGCGGGCGATGCCCGGCAAGGTCGGGTCGTCCCACACCGGCAGTGAGCAGCGCGACCTTCAAACGCGCGCCTCGGGCACGGCGGCCGCGAGCCAGCCGTCGTGTTTGACGAGCAGGCGCGCCAGTTCGAAGAAACGCGCGCGCTCCTTCTCCTCGAGCCCGGCCCAGCCGCGCAGCCGGCGCGCGACCTGCGCCTTGAGCGTGGGGCGCCGGCGGCGGTAGCAGGCCAGACGACGGTCCACGAGCTTGAAGGCGCCCGGCCCCAGCTCGCGCGCCAGGCGGTACCAGAAATCCGCGTCCTCGCAGAACGACGTGAAGCTCTCGTCGAAGCCGCCGACGCGGTCCACCGCGGCGCGCCGCAGCACGGTGGAGGAATGGTGCGGCAGGAAGGAGAGCCCCAAGGCGCGCACCGCGGGGTCGAGGCCGCTGGCCCGGGCGGTGGGCGCGGCGCAGGCGCACGCGCCCCGCGTCGTCGATGAGGTCGTAGTTGGTCGCGACGGCGGCGACACGCCCAGCGCGAAGGCCGCGCAGCGCGGTCTCGAGAAACGCGGGCGCCACCAGTCGTCTGGTCGAGGAAGGCCCTGCGACCAGTCGCGCCCAGCTCGAGGCGTGCGCCGCCGGCGGCGGCGGCGCCGCGCCGGCGCGTCCGGCGGCAGCACCGGTCACGCCGCGGGCGCGCTCGGCCGCGATGCGCGGCGGTCCCGCCGGTCGAGGTCATCGACGACGACGACCTCGCAGTCGCTGCCACGTCTGCGCGGCGACCGGGTCGAGCGCGCGGGCGACTGGCGGCGCAGGCCTCGCAGGCGTACACGATGCCGACGACGGGCGGCGGCTCACGCGGCGGCTCCGGCGGCCGCGCGCTCCGCGGGCGCGCGGGACGGCGTCGCGCCCGCGGGCGGCTGAGCGAGGCTGAGGTAGCGGCCCTTCTCCTCGAGCATCAGCCCGCGCGCGACGAAGCCCGCCAGCGCGGCGTCGAGCTCGGCGGGAGCCACGGCGCGCCCCGCGCGCTCGCTCGCGAAGACGAGCAGCTCCGCGCGCCCGCGGATGGCGTCGCAGCGGTCGTACACGTCGGCCGCCCAGCCATCGACGACGAGGTGCTCGCGGCGGCCGTTCGCGGCGCGCGCGTCCACGATCTCGATGAAGCCGGGGCCGCGGCGGTACTCGAGCGCGCGCCGTCCCGTGGCCTCGGCGCGGCGCCACGCTTCGACGGCGGCGCGCAGCGGCGGCAGGCCCTTCGCCGCGACCGCCGACGCCTCCCAGGTCGCGTCGAACATGAACGCCGCGTCGTCGAGGTCCAGGCCGCCGGGCGGGAACAGGTAGGCGTAGAGGTCGGCGGGGCGCACGTCGGTGATGCCGAACGCGGCGGGCCGGTCGTGGAACGGGCTGAAACGCAGCAGCTTGAGGTCCCACAACGTGCGCGGGGGCTCCAGGTGCGCGAGCTTCGGGATGAGCGCGGCCATCTCCTGGTACATCTCCTCGGTCTCGCCGGGGCAGCGGTAGAGGATGCCCCACTCGGTGCGGATGCCGTGGCGGCGGGCCCACTTGAGCAGCTGGACGTTCTGCAGGGCGGTGCCGCCCTTGCGCATCAGCTTGAGCGCGCCGGAGCTGAGGCTGTCGATGCCGATGAGGAACTCGCGCACGCCGGCGCGCGACATGGCCGCGAGCTGCGGCTCGGTGAGGTTGGCCTTGGCCTCGAAGTACAGGTCGAAATCGTGGTCCTCGAGGCGCGGCAGCAGCCCCTCGAAGAAGGACTTCTCGAAGATGCTGTCCACGGCGCGGAAGGAAAGGCTGCGGTGGCGGCGGCTCTGCTCCTTGAGCTCGGAGAGCACGCGTTCGGGCGTCTTCGCGCGGAAGGCGATGGTCTCGTCGTTGAGGCTGCAGAACACGCAGTGGGAGAGCTCCCCCCACCAGCAGCCCTTCGCGGTCTCGATGAGCAGCGCCGGCTCGGGGACGAGCGCGCCGGTTTTGGCGCGCACCGCGTCGAGCGTTTCGAAGTAGCCCGCGTAATCGGGGACCGGAAAGCGCCCGATGTCGGCGACGGGGCGCGCCGGCGCGTCGAGCGTCACGGCGCCGGAGGCGTCGCGCCGCGTCACGCCCGGGATGCCCGCGGCGCCGCGCCCGTCGCCCAGGCGCGCGACGAGCTCGGGCAGGCTTTCCTCGGCTTCGCCGAGCACCACGTGGTCGATCCACGGGAAGGCGCGCTGGTAGGCCGGGCCCATCGGGCCGTCGAGCTGGGAGCCGCCGAAGACGATGGCCACGTCCGGGTGCCGGCGCTTGATCTCGCGCGAGAGCGCCAGCGACGCCATGACCTGGTCGAAGGTGCAGGTGAAGCCGACGACGGCGTAGCGGCCCCAATCGACGCGGGCGAGCGCGTCCTCGAGGAACTCGGGGATGAGGCGCTCGCGGCGCGCGCGCATGAGCGCGCCGCCCGACGCGCCGTAACGCTCCAGGGCCTGCGGCCAGCGGCGCGTGAACGCGTCCCAAAAATCGAGCCCGTCGGGGCCGCGCAGGTCGCCAAACAGCGGGCGCGAGAACAGCCACTCGCCCAGGAAGGAGAACTCCTCGCACACGTCGAGGTAGTCGTCGTAGGAGAGCTTCTCGAGCAGCCACAGGTTGGCGTAGGCGGCGTCGCAGGGCAGCCCGCGCGCCTCCAGGCAGCGTTTGAGCAGCCCGACCTGGATGCTCGGGTGCGCGATGGCGCCCCAGGGGGCGTTGACCAGCAAGGTGCGCGGCGGCGCCTTCACGTCCAGGCGAAACGCTCCGGACGCGGACCCGTGCGGACGCGGTCGCGGTACCATTCATGGTGCACGCCGAGCAGCTGCTCGAGCGCGCTCTTCTGGCGCTCCTGCAGGCGCGCCAGCGGGACGGCGAGCGTCAGGTAGAGGTCGTCCTCGCGCGCGAGCACGCGGTCGGCCACCAGCGCGTCGAGCCTTTCGCGGGCGACGGCCTCGCCGGGCCAGACGCCGGCCTCGCGCGCGGCCTTCTCCAGGCGCGAGACGGGAGAGAAGGAGCGGAAGTGGCGGAAGATGAACGCGTCGAAGCCTTCGAGTCGGGCCACGCCGAGCGCCGGGCGCGCGTCGGCCTTGCGCGGGCGCGAGTCGTAGAGGTCCACGAAGCCGTGGCCCTGGCGGTAGGCGAAGAAGGTCGTCGCGAACACGCGCCGCCACGCGTCCACGTTGACCGACAGCGGCGCCGCGTAACGCGCGGGCGCGTCGTCGCCGGGGCGCGGGGCGAAGTCGTGGTAAAACGCCGTGCGGCCGAGGTCGAAACGCTCCGACGGGAAGATGTGCCGGTACGCCTCGACGGGGCGGGGCTTCTCGATGCCGAACTCGGCCGGGCGCTCGTGATAGGGGCTGAAGCGGTCGGGGCGGATGGGGTGCACGCCGATGGGCGGCGCGAGATGGGTCAGCGCGAGCGCCTGCTCCGCCATGGGCCCGTAGGCGGCGGGGTCCTCGCCGGGGAAGCCGCACAGGTAGTTCCAATAAACCGTCATGCCCTGCTCGGTGGCGAACTTGAGGGTCTGGATGTTGTGGATGCCTTTGACGCCTTTGCGCATCAGCTTCAGCACGCCGGAGTCCATGCTCTCGATGCCGGGCTCGAGCCGGTCCACCGCCGCCTGCGCGAGCAGCGCGATCTGCTCCTCGGTGAGGTTGGACTTCACGTTGTAGAAGAAGGAGTAGTCGATGCCGCTTTCCAGGCGCAGGCGCTTGAGCTCGGGCATCAAGGTCTTCATGTGCTCGAGCGCGATGATGTTGTCGGTGGCGAGCAGGTCGAGGGAGCCGTGGCGCTTCTCGAGCGCCACGATGTCCTCGAGCACGCGCGGGGCCGAGCGCACGCGCATGGTCATCACCTCGCCGTTGAGGCCGCAGAAGGTGCAGTGCTGCTTGGCCCCCCACCAGCAGCCGCGCGAGCTCTCGAAGGGGATGATGCGCGGGCTGATCCACGCGCCGACCGGGGAGGACGCGAGCGTGCCGAAGTATTCCGTGAAATCGGGCGTGGGCAGCTCGTCCATGTCGATGGGCGGGCCGGCCGGCGTCGTGGCGACGCGGCCGTCGGCGCCGCGCAGCGACACGCCGGGCACGGGCTCGTGCGGGCGGCCGTCCCGGATGTTCTCGAGCAGGCGCGTCAGGGCCTTCTCCCCCTCGCCGGAGACGACGTAGTCGAGCCAGTCGCAGGCCTCGAGCGCGGCCGGGCCCATCTCGCTCTCCACGTTGGAGCCGCCGAGGATGAGCGGCTTGTCGGGGAAACGCCGCTTGAGAAGGCGGGCCAGCGCCAGGCACGCGCTGTGGCTGGCCATGATGCTCGAGAAGCCGATGGCGTCGTAACGCGACCAATCGACCGATTCGAGGCACTCGTCGAGGAACTCCGGCACGTCCGCGTCCACGAGCGCCTCGAGGCGCTCCAGGGACAGGTTGGAGCGGGCGATGAACTCCTGGAAGGTCCGCGTCTTGGCGGCGTCCGCCAGCGAGGTGCGCACCTCGCCCAGGCCGCCCGGCCCGAACAGGTGGTAGCCGAAGAACCACTCGGGCCACACCGACTTGGTGCTGTCGGCGAGGATCTGCGCCAGGCCGCCGACGCGTTCGGCCATGAGGAGGTTGAGGTGCAGCACGTCGCAGCGGATGCCGCGCGGCGCGAGGTAGGCCTTGAGCAGGCCGGCGCCGAGCGCGGCCGTCGTGACGTCGAACCACGGCATAACGACGATCGCCACTCTCATCGGATGAGAGGATTATATATATAACAGCCCGGGGCCCGACGGGCGATTTCTCGTCGAGAGGTCAGTCCACGTAGCCGGCGGCTTTCAGGCGCTCGCGCATGTTCGGCCGGACGCGCCGCGCGGGCAGCGCGGGCAGGCGTTTCGCCAGCGCGCGGGCCTCCCCCTCGAGCGCGTCCAGGCGCGCGCCGAGCCGCGCGACGACCTCCGGGCGCTCGGCCGCGAGGTCGCGGCGTTCTCCCGGGTCGGCGGCGAGGTCGTAGAGGCTCGGCGGCTGCTCGTTGAACCGGACCAGCTTCCAGCCGCCGGCGCGCAGCGCCGACCCGTCGTCGGTCTGGCTGACGGCCTCGAGGTCCGGCGCCGGCCCGCCGCGCAGCGCGCCCAGCAGCGAACGCCCCTGCATCGGCGCAGGCGCCAGACCGGCCAGCTCGAGGATGGTCGGCGCCACATCGAGCGCGCGGACCTGGCCTCCGACGCGCAGGCCGCGCGGCAGGCCCGGGGCGCGCACGAGCAACGGCACGAGCAGGACCTCGTCGGAGAACCCGCTGCCGTGGCGCAGGAGCTTGCGCGAGCCGAAGCCCTCGCCGTGGTCGGCCGTCACGAAAACGGCGGTGTCGTCGGCGAGCCCCGCGGCGGCGAGCCGGTCGAGCAGGCGGCCGATGGCGGCGTCGGCGTAGGAGACGCCGCCGTCGTAAAGCGCCTCGGCCTGCGCCAGGTCGGCCGGGTCGCCGCGGCCCGCGCACAGCTCGTGCTGCAGGACGCGCAGGGCCGCGCGCGAGCCGTCCATCGGGCCTCGGTACGCGGGGTCGGCCCACTTCTTGCCGTAGGGCGCGGGCGCCTGATAGGGGTCGTGCACGTCGCTGAGGTGGATATAGAGGAAGAACGGCCGGCCGCGCTCCTTCTCGAGCAGGGGCAGGTAGGTCGGCTCGATGTGTTCGGCCAGCCCGCCCAGGTCGTGGTACTCGTGGAAGCCGCGCCCGAAGCCGAAGGCGGAGCGGCAGAAGCCGCCGCTGACCACGGCCGCCGTGCGGTAGCCCGCCGCGGCGAGGCGCCGCGCCACGGTCGGTCGCGACGCCTCCAGGCGCTCGCCGGGGCCCGGCACGAGGCGGCCGGCTTCCAGCTTCGCGGCCCAGTCCTTGGCGGCGGGCGGCAGCAACGCGCCGTGCGCGGAGGGCAGCAGCCCCGTCAACAGCGAGGCCAGCGACGGCAAGGTCCAGTTCGACGGGGCGACGACGGTCTCGAAGAGCGCGCCTTCGGCGGCCAGCGCGTCGAGGCGCGGCGACGTCGCGCGCCGGTAGCCGTAGGCGCCGAGGTGCCGCGCCGACAGCGCGTCCACCACGATGAGCACGACGTTGGGACGCTTGGGCGCGGGCGCGGCGGCGGCGGGCGCGGCGAGCAGCGCGGCCAGCGCGAGCGCGCTCACGCGGCCAGGGCGCGCGCGCGCCGGACGACCTCGGCGGGGTCCACGTCGCGCAGGCAGGAGCCGTGGGGGCAGCGCGGGCGGTAGAAGCAGCCGCAGGGCGGCCGCGGTCCGAGCTTGGCCGCCGGCCCGAACGTCGCGATCTCGGCGGCGCTCGTCGGCCCGAACAAGGCGATACACGGCGTGCCCGCGGCCAAGGCGAGGTGCATGGGCAGGCTGTCGGTGGTCACGAGCGCGCGGCAGCCCGCGAGCCAGCGCGCCAGCCCCGCGAGCGTGCGCGCGCGGCCCACGCGTCCGGCGCCCGCGAGCCGGACGATGGCGGCGTTGCGGCGGCGCTCGGCGGGCCCCGTGACCAGCTCGGGCTCGAGGCCGGCGGCGGCGAGCCGCGCGACGATGGCGGCGGCGACGGGCACGGGCAGGCGCTTGGACGGCCAGCGTTTGCCCGAGCCCGCGTGCAGCGCCACGGGGCCGCGACGGCGACGCGGCGCGCGCAGGCCGCCGGGCAGCAGCGGGCGCAGGTCGCGGTCGGACGCCGCGAGGCCCAGCGCGCGGGCCCAGAGCCGCTGGTAGCTCGCGCGGTTGGCGCGTTTGCGGCGGTCGGCGGCGGCGCGGTCGGGCGCGAGCAGGCCGAGTCCGGAACACGGGCTCGCAGTCCGGCGTGTAGGTCGGGCGGCCGCCGGGGCCGGGCACGACGCCGCACCGTCTCGCCGCGCGCATGGCGGCGGCGGCGCGCACGGCCGCGTCGGCGCGTCGTCCATGTTGACCACGGGATCGCAGGTGGACGGCGCGCAGACGGCGCGCGGCCGGAGTGCCCAGCGCCGCCGCGCGCTCCAGGGGCAGGCCCGCGAGCAGGGGCAAGGCGTCTCGCCGCGTGAGCCAGGAGAGGCGGCAGGGCGCGTGGCGCCGGCGCAGGGCCGCGAGCAGCCCGGTCGTGCGCGCGACGTCGCCGAGGGCTCCGAGCTTGACGAGGAGGATCTCCCGCGGTGGCATCGGCGCATTATATACAAATGCTTTAATGAGGACCTGATGGGCCGCTACGCCGCCGAAGCGGTGGGTCTGGGCAAGTTCTTCTGGACGGGAGCGCGCGCCGAGAGGACGCTCTTCGGGCGCCTGCGCGCCTCCATGACCGGAGAAGGCGGCATGGCCCGCCGCTGGGCGCTGCGCGAGGCCTCCTTCGCCCTCCCCCCCGGCGAGGCGCTGGCGGTCATCGGCCCCAACGGCGCGGGCAAATCCACCTTGCTGCTGCTGCTCGCGGGCGTGCTCACCCCGTCGGAGGGCCGCGCGGCCACGCGCGGACGCGTCGGCTCCTTCCTGTCGCCGGGCGCGGGGCTTTACCCCGAGCTGTCCGTGCGCGAGAACATGCGCCTGACCGCGGCGTTGTACGGCATGAGCGCGCGCGAGCTCTCCGCGCGGCGCGACGCCATCACGGCCTTCGGCGAGCTCGAGCCGTATCTCGACTCGCGCCTGGGCGAGCTGTCGGCGGGCTACCAGGCGCGCGTGGTCTTCGCCACCGCGCTGCACGCCGACTTCGACCTGCTCATCTTCGACGAGGTGTTCTCGGTCGGCGACGCCGCGTTCGCGGCGCGCTGCCTGGACCGCCTGCGCTCGGCCCGCGCCGCGGGCGCCGCGGCGGTGCTCGCGACGCACGGCCTCGACACGGCGGAGCGCGAATGCGGGCGGCGCTGCGCTCAACGCGGCCGCGTCGAGGCGCACGGCGCCTGCGCCGACGTGGCGGGCGCCTACCGCCGGCAGCTCGCGCGTGGCTGAGCGCCGTCTGCGCTCGTCGTGCCCGCGGGCGCGCGCGCGAGCGCGGCGCAGGTCGCGCGCGCGGCACGCCGCGCTCGCCGCGCTCGCCGCGTGGCGGCGCGGCGGCAGGGCGCCGGCGAGCCGGCCGGCGCCGCCGCCGCCGTGAGGGCCGGCGCCTGCGCGCGGCCTGATCTGCGACTTCGGCGGTCGAATGCGTCGAGCGCGTCGCCTACGTCGCGCCGCGCCTGCGCGTGGCGCTGGCGCGTTTCGGCCCCGCGCTCGTGGTCTGGGCCGAGCGCCTGTTCCCCGGGCCCGGCACGCCCGAGGCGACGTGGGACCTGCCGCCCAAGGGCGGCGCGGCGCTGCGCGGCGCCGTCAGGCGCGAGCTGGCGGCGCTGCTCGCTCCACGCCCCGCCGAAGCCGGCTTGACCAGCGTGGTCATCCCCTGCTGGAACGGCCTGGCCTACACGCGCCGCTGCCTGGCCGCGCTCGCGCGCTGGACGACGCGCCCCTACGAGGTCGTGGTCGTGGACAACGGGTCCACCGACGGCACCGGCGCCTTCCTGCGCCGCCTGCGCGACCCGCGCGTGCGCGTCGTGACCAACCGCCGCAACCTCGGCTTCGCGGCGGCCGTCAACCAAGGCCTGGCCGCGTCTCGGGGCCGCTGGCTGGTCTGGCTCAACAACGACGTGGTGGTCACGCCCGGCTGGCTCGAGGGCCTGATCGGCTGCGCGCGCCGGCACCCGCGCGCCGGGGCCGTCGGCCCCTACACCAACAGCATCAACGGCGTGCAGCGCGCCGACCCCGGGCCTTATTCGCAGAAGCGGCTCCCCGCCCTGGCCCAGGCCTGGGCGCTCAAGCACCACGGCCGCTCGCGCTCCGTGCACCGCCTGGCCGGCTTCTGCCTGCTCCATTCGCGCGAGGCGTTGGCCGCCATCGGCGGCCTCGACGAGCGTTTCGGCATGGGCTGCTACGAGGACTTCGACTTCTGCCTGCGGCTCATCCAGTCGGGCCGCGAGGTGCTGCTGGCCGAGGACGTGTTCGTCCACCACTACGGCCACAAGTCCTTCGAGGAGAACCGCGTGGCGCGCCGCCATATCGAGGAGAACCGCCGCATCTTCATCGACAAGTGGTGCCACAAATCCCTGGTGTTCCTCGACCAGCTCGACCCGGAGCTCGAACGACGATGAGCCTGCGCGTGCTCGAGCGCGACGAGGCGTGGCGCGGCGAGGTCCGCCTCTCGGGCGCGCTGCTCGTCCCGCCGGGTCGCCGCCTGCTGCTGCTCGCGGGCTGCCGCGTCGTCGCGGCCGACGCGCGCGCGCGCCTCGTCGTCGAAGGCGCGCTGGAGGCGCGGGGCGCCCTCCTGCGCCCGGTGACGCTCGCCGTGCCCGTGCTCGCCGGCGGCGCCGTCGCGCTGTCGCGCTGCGTCGTGTCCGGGCCCGGGAAGACGGGCCTGGAGCTGCGCGGCCCCGGCCACCGCCTCGAGCGCGTGACGTTGACGGGCTGGGACACCGGCCTGGCCCACGCGGAGGGCGACGTGACCGCCTCCGGGCTCGAGGCGAGGGGCAACGCGACGGCGGTCCACGTCGGCCCGGGCGGACGCTTGGCCGACCCGCGCGGCGGCGCGCGCGACGGCCGCGTGGGCACCTCCAGGTGGAGGGCGGCGCGGCCCGCGTCCGCGGCCTGCGCTTCGAACGCCTCGCCACGGGCGTGTTCGTGCGCGTCGGAGAGGCGGACGTGGACGGCTTGGACTACCGCGGCTCCACGGGCCCCGCGGTGGGCGTGCCGGCGGCGACGGCTTCGCGCGCGCCGCTGCGTCAGCGCGCCGGGCGGAGAAGCGCTCGTCGTCGAGACGGGGCACGCGCACCTGCTCGGGCCGTGCCGCGGCGCCGTGCGCGTCGGCGCCGCCGCCCGCCTGTGCGCGGCGCCGGGCGCGGTCGCGGCCGCGCCTTACGGCCGTGCGCGCCGCTTCGTGCAGCTTACCGCCGCCTTTCTCTCGTCGCCCTATCGCGCCGCCGCCGCCGCCGCCGTGGCGCTGTTCGCGGCGTGGGCGGGGCGCCTGCCGGGGCTGCGCGGCGCGTGGGCGCACCGCAGCTGGGCCGCGGGCGGCTGGGCGCCGGGCGACAGTCCGACCTACGCGCTCAACGGCGCTGGTCGACGACGAGGCGCCGCTGGCCGAGCGCGAGGACGCGTTCGCGCGGGCCCGGCGCTTTTCCTCGCCTTGGGCGTAGCTGCCGGCTGGCGGTCCAGGCCGACTGGGCCGCCGCGCGCCGCGGCCGGCCTGCCGCGCACCGCGCAGCCGCGACGACGCGGCGTGGCGCGGCTGCTGGCGAGCCGATTGCCCCCGGCGCCGACGCCCACCGCGTCGGCGGCGCGCCTGGGCGCGCGCCTGGAAGCCGCGGTGGCGTACAGCCGCCTCATGCGCACGTGTTTCTCCCCCGGCCTGCCCGGCGACGCCTTGCGCCGCGAGGCGGCCAAGGACGCGCTCGACGTGCTGCGCTACCTCTCGCCCGAAGGCCTGGCGGGCGCCGCGCTTTCACGCGTCGAGTATCGCGCGTCGCCGCTGTGGGCCGAGCGGCTGGCGGAGCTCGGCGGAGAGCGCCCGCATGAGGCCGCTTGCCGTCTCGCGGCGGCCTTGGCGCGCCGGCTCGATGAAGGCGGCGAGTCCGGCGACGCGGGAACGGCCCCGTCGTCCGCGGCCCCGGGCGAAGACGTCGAGCTCGCGCGCCGGGACCTGGCCGGGGGCCTGCGCGGCGCGTTGTTCGATTCGCTGCACCATCGCTACGCGGTGCTCGAGCCGGACCTCCCCGAGGAGTCGCTCGCCGCGTGCCTGGCCGCGTGGGCGCGGCGGGCCGCGGCCTGCGGCGCGCGCGGCGCGCTGCCCGTGCTGCTGTATCCCGCGGGGTGGGCCGCGTGGCGCGCGAGCGCCTACCAGGATTTCCCGGCCTCCCTCGCGCTCGCGCCCGCGCGCGCCGGACAAGGAGATCGGCCGATGCAGGCGCTGATCGAGTTTATAGCAGCGTTCGTCGCCGAGCCTGGCCGCCGCTGGCGCTGCGCGACAGATTCTGGCCTGGACCTCGACCCGCCGCAACAGCCACAGCGTGAGCCTTGCGGTATCTGCGGTCACCGACGGCGGCGATCGCCGGCGCGCCTGGATCAGCGCCTTGCGACGGTCGAGGCAGCTTGCGGCGGGCGGCGTTCCACCTGCGACCTCGACGGCGGCGCTCGACGATGCGCTCCTTCGATGATCGTCTCGGGGCGAGGCCTGGCGCTTCGCGCCGCAGCCGGGGTTGCCGGCCGGGCGCGGTCTCGACGCCGAGCGCCGGAGCGCGCGGGGGCGGCCATGGTGCAGATCGTCGCCGCTCGCCGCTGGCTTGCGCCGCGCCCGCGGCCGCCGCGCCGAACCTCGTCGTCATCGACGTGTGCTCGCTGCGCGCCGACCACGTCGGCGCCTACGGCTACACGCGCGACACCACGCCGTCCATCGACAAGCTCGCGGCGTCCGGCGTCGTGTTCGAGAACGCCATGGCGCAGGGCTCCTGGTGCCTGCCCAACTACGCGACGTTGTTCACCGGGCGCCCGCCGGAGGCCCACGGCCTCTACACCAACGACCCGCGCGCCTTGCCGCCGGGCATGCCGACCATGGCGGAGACGCTCAAGAAGTCCGGCTACGACACCGCGGCGTTCAGCGGCGGCGTTTATCTCCTGCCGGAGTGGGGCCTGACCCGCGGCTTCGACCATTACGTGAACTCCTTCTCCACGGGCGGCCCCGGACGCGCCCAGGCGCCGGTGGCGTCCTACCTCGACCAGGTCGAGAGCTGGCTCGGCGGGCGCGACGCGAAGGCCAAAGGCGCGAAGACGGCGAAGAAGCCCTTCTTCCTCTACCTCGCCGTGGACGACCTGCACGCGCCGCTGGAGCTCAAGGGCCCGGTGCGTTACGACCCGGGCTACGAAGGCGTCGCGCTCGACACGCGCACGATGGGCGTGCCCTTCGCGCGCGCCTACAGCGGCGAGGCCGCGGGCTGGCCCGCGTCCTTGGAGCCGCTCGTGCGCGAGTTCAAGTCCGACCCCAAACACCTCGCGCACCTGGTCGCGCGTTACGACTCCGCCGTGCGCGAGATGGACGACGGCATCGGCCGCCTGCTCGCGGAGCTCCAGAAACGCGGCCTCGGCGAGGACACGGTCGTCATGTTCACGGCCGACCACGGCGAGAGCCTGGGCGAACACGGCCTGCTGGGGCACACGCAGGGCCTCTACGAGCCGACGCTGCGCGTGCCGCTCATCGTGCTCAAGCCGGGCCGCCCCGACCTGGCCGGCAAACGCGTCAAAGCGCTCGTCGAGCGCGGCGACATCATGCCGACCTTGCTCGACTGGGCCGGCGCGCCCGCCCTCGACCTGCCGGGGCGCAGCATCGAGCCGCTGCTCGCCGACCCCAAGGCGCCGTGGCGGACCTACGCGTTCGCCAGCTCGCGGCGCAACCTGTCGGGCAACGACGGCCGCGACCTGCGCGTGGACGAGCGCGTCGTGCGCGACGGCCGCTGGAAGCTGCTGTGGACCTTCGACAAAGGCGGCTACGAGCTCTACGACCTGCTCGCCGACCCCGGCGAGACGCGCGACCTCGCCGCGTCGCGGCCGGAGGTCGTGGCGCGGCTGTCCTTCGAGCTGGCGCGCTGGGTCGAGGAGAACCGGACGCACCGTCCGGGCGGGCCGGAGCGCCGCGAGCCGTCGGTGCGCCTCCGAGACGCGTCCGGCGCGTTAAACCGCGACGTCGTCGCCGAAGCGCGAGCGCTGGGAACGGAACAGCGCCCACCCGCCCGCGGCGAGCGCCGCGGCGACGACGGCGCCGAGCGCGGCGCCCCCGGCGTCGGGCAGCCGCCCGTAGAGCAGCGCGACGCGCGCCGTCTCGATGAGCCGCGCCATCGGGTTGAGCCCGATGAGGTGCTGGTGCGAGGCGCTCACGTCGCTCATGCGGTAGAACACCGGCGTCAGGAAGAAGCCGGCCTGCACCGCGATGGCCCACACCCGCTCGAAATCCGGGAAACGCGCGCCGATGGCGGCCAACGCCAGGCACAGCCCCGCCATGCCGACGATGAACCCCGCGGCGATGAAGGGCACCGCGATCCAGCTCCAGGTGGGCGGGTGGCCCAGCGCGGCGAGGATGGGCGCCAGCACGGCCAGCTCGAGCAAAAACGAGGTCGCGACGCTGAGCACCGAGGAGAGCACGATGAGCTCGCGCGGGACCGGGAAGTTGAGCACGATGCCGCGGCGACGGCGCAGCGCGGTGCACGCGTACAACGTGGCCGAGGAGAAGAAGCCGTAGTGCACCACGCCGATGAGCAGCTGGGCCGGGAAGTCCGGCGAACGCGGCCCCAGCCAGCGCGTGAACACGAGCAGCAGCACCAAGAACAGCAGCAGGGGCTGCAGCAAGGTCCACAGGAAGCCGAACAGGCTGGATTGCTCGCGCACCCGCCATTCGCAGCGGGCCATGACCAGCAGGCGCTCGAGCTCGAGGGTCAGGCCGGACACGGCTTGCCCTCCCGCAGCGCGGCGCGATACACCGCGTCGAGCCGATCGGCCTGGGCGGCCCAGCCGAAGCGCGCCTGCGCGTAGGCGCGCCGCGGCGGCGGCCAGGCGGGCCGCGAGTCGCGTCGTCCTCGAGCAGGCGGACGGCGGCCGCGGCGAAGGAGCGCGCGTCGCGGGCCACGAGCAGGTGCTCTCCCGGGACCAGCCCGGGCATGGCCTCGCACGCGCGCGGCGACGCGACGACCGGGGCGCCGCAGGCGAACGCCTCGAGCACCTTGCCCTTGATGCCGAACCCCAGCTTCATCGGCGCGAGGAACACGCGCGCGCGCCGCAGCTCCGGCGCGACGTCGGCGACCTCGCCGACCACCTCCACGGCGGGGCCGGCCAGCGCGCGCACCGCGGGCGTGGGCCCCGAGCCGACGAGCCGCAGCCGGACGGGCGCGCGTTTGAGCATCAGCGGGAGGATGTCGCGGCACAGGCGCACGGCCGCCTCCTCGTTGGGGTAATGCGGGTAATGGCCGACGAACACGGCTTCGCCGGCGCGCCGCACGGCCGGCGGCGCGAACGCGAAGGCCAGCGAATCCCGGCGCACGACGGCCACCTCATCGGCGCCGGCCAGCGCGCCAGGCGCGCGGCGTCGGCGTCGGAGACCGCGACCACGCGGGCGCAATGGCCGAAGGCCTCGCGCAGGTGCGCGGCGACGCGGGCGCGCTCCGCCGGGGCGGCGCCGGCCCCGCGCAGGTAGCTGTCGGCCGGGCGCAGCACGCTCGAGTCGTGCTCGGTCAGCACGACCGGCGCCAGGCGCGCGGCGTCCCGCGCGTATTGCGCGAGCTGGGTGAACTCGAGCGCGACGAGGTCCACGGGGTCCTGCGCGGCGAGCGCCTCGAGCGCGCGCTCGAAGGCCGGGTCGGCGTGGTCGCGCGAAACGGCGGGCAGGCCGTCGGGGACCCGCGCGCCGGGGGTGCGCCAGGCCAGGCGCACGCGCGCCCCGGTGCTGCGTTCGACGAAGGCGGCGGCGGCCTCCGCTAGCAGCCGCGACTCGGGCCTCGCGAGCGTGAGCACGGTGAAGCGCCAGCGGTCCGAGAGGCGCCGCAGCAAGGTCGCGACGCGGATCTCGCCGCCGCTGCGTTCGGGGTAAAGCGGCCGCGGCGCGAGCAGCGCGACGTGCCTCACGCGGCCCCCATGACGCGTTCGAGCAGGTCCGCCGTCGCCGCCGGCCCGCGCGAGCCCAGCAGCAGGCGCGACGCGGCGGTCCGGCGCGCGAGCGCCAGCGCGGCGCGCGCGCGCGACGCCGCGATGGACGCCAGCGCGACGTCGGCCCGCGCCATGTATTCGGCCATCTGCGCGAGGCCCACGCCGATGACGAGCGGACCGGCCAGGGCGGAGAGGGCGCGGGCGGGCGACAACGGTTCGACCGACGGCGCGCCCGTTGACGAGGTCCCGTCGAAGAGCCAGCGCGCGGGCGCGGCGCCGCCGGCGGCCGCGCGCAGGGCCGAAGGCTCGACGAGGGTCTTGGCGCCGTAGCCGCGGCGGCGGAACGTCCGCAGGTCCGACGCGGCGAGCCCGGCGACGTCGGCGCCCGGCCGCAGCGCCAGGCGCAGCGGGAAGGGAAAGACGCGCCCGTCCCGGTCCACGAGCGGGCTCTCGTCGGAGAGCACGCGCAGGCTCCCGCGCCGCAGCAGCTCGAGGGCGAGCGTGCTTTTCCCCCCGCCGCTGGGCAGGAGCACGAGGGCCGCCCCGCGGGGCCCCGCCAAGCCGAGGGCGTGCACGCGGTGCAGGCCGCGCCGGTCGAGCGCCTCGCCCGCGCGCGAGAGGACCGCCAGGTAGGCGAGCTCGCGCCGGCGTTCGTCGTCGGCGGCGTGGACGACGACTTGCTCGGCGCCGTATTCGCAGCGCGCCCAGGCTCCGTCGTCCCAGCGGACCAGGCGGGCGGCGCCGTCGGGGCGCGTCGCGAAATCCCGCCAGCGCCAGCGCCACGGGCCCTCGGGCGGCGGACAGGACTCGCCGCACAAACGCACGTTGACGTCCGGCGGCCCCGGCGTCGGGTCGGCGAAGGACGAGAAGTCGCGGGCGAGTTCTTCGAGGGCCGGGCCCGGCTCAGCCGTCAGCCGGACGCGCGTCCCAAGAAAGTCCAGGTGTAATCGCTGCATCGGAAGCGGGCAGGGCGAACGAGCCGGCGGCCAGGCCGCACGCGTAGGCGGCGTGCGCCAGCGGGAAAAGGGCGGGCAGCAGGAGCGCGGCGGGGTCGCGTTCGCGCCAGGCCATGCGCCCGGCCTCGAAGAGGCCGGCGGCGGCGTAAACGGCGAGCAAGGCCAGCGCGGCGGGCGCGTGGCGCCAGGCGAGCAGCGCGGCGACGGCGAGCGCGGCGGCGGGCGCCAGCGTCGCCGGCAGCAGCGACGACGGCGCGGCGCGCGTGATCTGGGCGCGGCCCACGCCGCAGGAATAGACCTGCCGGAAGAAGCCTTTCCAGTCCGCGCGGCGCCGATGGTACACGTAGAGGGACGGATCGTGCACCGCGTGAAGCCCGGCGCGCTCCAATTCGTGGAGGAACAGCGTCTCCTCGGCGCTGGCGGCGCGCGGCGGGAAACGCAGGCCGCGGCGCAACGCCTCGCGGCGCACGCCGAGGTTGCTCAGCGTGAACCACCAGCCCGGCGCGCGGCAGGCGGCGCCTTCGCGCAGGTGCCGCACGCGCATGGGGCCGGCTCCGAGCGGCGAGCGCAGCAGGAAGTCGGCGGCGCGCGGGAACGCGGCGGCGCCGGGCGGGCCGACGTTGGGCCCGCCGAGCGCCGCGGCGTCGGGGAAGCGGCGGAAGGCTTGCGCGACGCGCGCGATGAAGCCGGGCGGGGCGACGGTGTCGTCGTCGAGGAAATACAACACGTCGCCGGTCGCGGCGGCGGCCAGGCGGTTGCGCGCCTCGCCCCGCCCGCAACGGCGCAAGGGCAACGTCCGCGCCCAGGGGTGGCGCTCGGCGAGCAGCCGCGCGAGCGCGTCGTTGGCCGCCGGCTCGTCGTTGAGCCCCACGAGCGTCTCGCAGGCGCCGGGCGCGCCGTCGCGCTCCAACGCGTCGAGGCAGGCGAGCAGCTCGGCCGTCCGCCGGTAGGTCAGCACCAAGAGGCTCAGGCGCATCCTCGGCATCATACTAATTCGCCTCCGCCGCGCCGCGCGCCTGCTCGATGGCCTCGGCCGCTTTGCGGATGAGAGGGTCGCGCGGCCGGACGGCCTCGGCCCTGTCGATGAGCGAACGAGCCTCGTCGAAGCGGCGTTGGACGGCGCGTATGCCGGCCAGGTTGACGAGCGACTCGACCTTGCGCGGGTCCCGCAACAGGGCGTTTTCGTAGGCGTCGGCGGCCGGGCCCAGCAGCCCCGGGCGGTGCAAGGAGACGGCGTAGTCGTGCCACATCATGGGCGAGCGGTCGTCGATGCGCAGCGCGTCGCGGTAGGCCGCCTGCGACTCGGGAAAACGGCCGAGGTCGGCGTACAAGGTCCCCAACGCGGCGCGCGCCTCCGCGTTGCCGGGAAGATATTTGACCGCGTTGCGCATCGGCCCGAGCGCCATGTTGAAGTAGGTCACGTCCCCGCTGAGCTGCCCGAGGCGGTGGCGGCAGACGCCGAGGTTCGCCAAGGCCAGGCCGTTTTTTTCATCGAGCGCGACGGCCTGTTTCATGCCGCGGGCGCAGCGGTTCCAGTTCTCGACGTCCATCGCGAGTTGGCCCAGCAGGTAGGCCGCTTCGAACGACTTGGGGTCGAGCTGCGTGGCGAAGCCCGCCTGCTGCAACGCGTCGTGATGGCGCCCCGCCCGCTGCAGCGCGCGCGCGTATTGGGTCCGGGCGACGGCGAGCGCGGGATCGGCCGCGATGGCGCGTTGATACAACCCGAGGGCTTCGAGGGAGCGGCCGCGCCTTTCCTCGGCTCCGGCGAGCGCGGTGAGCGCCATGCCGCTGCGCGGCGATAGCGACACCGCGCGCTTCAGCAGCGCGAGCTGCTCGTCGAAGCGGCCCACGGAGGCCTCGACCTCGGCGAGGTTGACCAAGGCCTCCAGCGAGCTGGGGTTGAGTTCGAGCGCGCGCCGGTACTCCTCGGCCGCCTCCTCGAAGCGGCCGCCTTCGCGCGCCAGCCGGCCGCGGTTGTAGCGCAGGCGGCTGCTCTCGGCCGCGGGCGCCGCGCCGAACAAGGTCTTCTCGTCGCGCCAGGCGGGCACGCGTCGGACCGTCGCCGCGGCCGCCGCGGCCAGCAGCGCCGCGGCGACGGCCAGGGCCGCTTTGGGCCGGGGGCCGCGGCGCGCGGCGTGGAACAAGGCGGCGGCGCAAAGAGCGGCGCCGGCCAGCGGCATGTAGAGGTAACGCTCGGCGATGAGGTTGTACAGCGGAAGGATTCCCGACACCGGCGCCAGCGCCGCCAGGAACCAGAGCAGTCCCAGGCAGGCGACCGGCTGCGCGCGGCGCAGCCGCCAAGCGGCGGCCAGCAGGCCGAGCAGCGCCGCGACGCC
The DNA here is from genome assembly GCA_965283875.1 of uncultured Elusimicrobia bacterium. Classification (GTDB taxonomy): domain Bacteria; phylum Elusimicrobiota; class Elusimicrobia; order UBA1565; family UBA9628; genus GWA2-66-18. The sequence continues at coordinate 31,344 of CBDIQC010000002.1, forward strand.
GGCCCAGAAACGCGGGGCCGACCAACGCTCCACGACGGGCGCAGGCGCGGTCGGCCTGCAGGCCGGCCGGCAGGCGGCGAGGCGGGCGTAATCGAAGACACGCCGGTCATGGTCGCTAAGCCGGGCGGCGCGATCGTCAAGGCGTCGGCCCAGATGGGCTTCGGCGTCGTAGTGGGCCGGCGCGCGCAGCGGATTGAGCAGCACGGCCGGCGTCGAGCCGGCGCGGGCGGCGGCGCGGCGGCCGGCTGGGACGCAAGCGCGGCGTTCGCCGCGCGGCAGGCGGAACGCCGCATGCCCCGCCCAGCACCAGCGCGAACACGACGGCCTGAAGGACGGCGCGCCGCGGCGTCGCGCGCGCGGCGGCCGGCATCAGCGCCTCGTCGAGCAGCGCGAGCGCGGGCCAGGCGACGGCGTTCTCCTTCGAGAGCAAGGACAACGCGAAGCCGGCGGCCGCGGGCGCGAGCCACGCGGGGTTGCCGCTCGAAGCGCGTCGGCGCGCGAGCAGCGCGAGCAGGCCGAACAAGGCGGCGAGAAGCTCACCGCGGAAGGCGATGGCGCACACGGCCTCGCTTTGCGCGGGGTGCAGCGCGAAGAGGAGCCCCGCCGCGGCGCCCGCCGCGGGCGAGGCGAGCGCGGCCGCGGCGAAGCCCGCGAGGGCCGCGCTGGCCGCGCCGTGCAGCAGGATGTTCGTCAGGTGGTAGCCGCCCGCCACGTCCCCCCAATATGCCCGGTCCACGAGGAAGGAGAAGAGGAGCACGGGGCGCCCGCTGCCTTCCACCGACGCGGAGCCCTTCCAGAACTCGCGCGAGAACAACACGGCCAGGTTGGTCGCGTCGGAGGCGAACGGGTCGCCCACGACGTGTAATTGGTCGTCCCAGACGAAGCCGTTGTCGAGCGTCCCGCCGTACACGGCGACGGCCGCGACGAAGGCGAGGGCGCAGGCGCGCGCGACGGTCACGTCAGCCTCCCGGGCTCAGGGGCGCTCTCCGGACGCGGCGCGGCGCGCCAGGAGGGCGCGCAGGCGTGCGGCGAGCTCGGCGGGCTCGAACGGTTTGACCAGGTAGGCGGACAGCTCTCCCTCGCGCAGGCCGCGCGCCTGATCGGCGGGCGTCGCGTTGACCGACACCATGATGACGGGCAACGACGACAGGCGCGGCTGCTGCCGCAGCCAGCGGGCGAACTCGACGCCGCTTCGCCGGGCATGTTCCAATCGGGCACGGCTGCGTCCGGCGTGCGCGCCAGCAGCAGCTCGCGGGCTGCACCGCGCCGCTCGCGGCTAGCTGTCGTACGCCGGCGCTGCGCGAGCGGTCGGCGATGATGAGCAGCGGCGCGTATCTAGGCTGGCGATCGACGATGAGACCACGTGGTTTGGCGCTCGCGACGGGCCTCGGGCAAGGTCAAGGTGAACACGGCGCCGCGCCCGTCGGCGCCGGGCGCGTGTTCGAGCGTCCCGCCGGAGGCCTCGGCGAGCCGGCGGCCGATGTAGAGGCCCAGCCCGGTGCCGGGGCCGCCGCGGGCGGGCTCGGAGAGTCGCGCGAAGCGCTGGAACAAGCGGGCGCGCCGCGCCGGAGGCACGCCGGGGCCGTCGTCGGCCACGGCGACGCGCGCGCGCGCGCCGCCGCGAACACGTCACGGTGACCGTGCCGCCGTCGGGGGTGAACTTCAGCGCGTTGCCGATGAGGTTGGCGAACACCTGCAGCAGGCGTTTGGGGTCGCCCCACGCGGGCGCCGCGCCGCCCTCGACCTTCAGCCGCAGGCCGTCCTGCGCGGCAAGCGCGCCGTACGCGCCGGCGCATTCGCGCGCGAGCGCGCCGAGGTCGAACGCGCGGGCCTCCAGGCGCAGCCGGCCGTCCTCCAGCCGCGTCATCTCCAGCATGTCGCCGATGGTGCGGCGCAGGTGCGCCGCGGTGGTGCGCATGCGAGCGACGTCCTCGAGCCAGGCGCGCGTGTCGGCGGCGCCGGAGCGGCCGTCCTCCTCCATGAGCGCGAGGTAGGCTTCGATGGCGGCCAGCGGGGATTTGAGCTCGTGCGCGGCGAAGGCGAGCGATTCCTCGCCGGCGCGGCGACGGCGCGCGAGCGCGAACGCCGCCGCGAAGGCGGCGGCGGCGCCGGCCGCGGTCGCGGCCCACAACCATGACGCCGCCGCGGGCGAAGGCGAGGCGCATGGGCGGGGTTTAGCGGCGCCGGAGCCGGCGCGAAAGGCTCAGGGAACCCGGGGCTTCACGGCTCGGGCCGTGGCGAGAGTGTGCTGTGGACGTGGCGGCGCCGGCGGACGAGGTTGCGGAAACTGGCGCTGTGAGACTCGTGCGCGGCGGCTCCTATAGGAATGGCGAAAAGCAGGAAGCCGAGTCGGACGCGCGCGTTCACGTTACCAGTATAGCGGTCTGAGAACGTCGCGCAATCCCTGCTAAATTACGGCTAAAAACACGACGAGAACGTTTAGTCCGCGAGCCGATAGCCGAAGCCCGGCACCGCGGTGATGCGGCGGCCTTGCGCGCCCAGCTTCCGGCGCAGGCTCAGGATGTGCTGGACCAAGGTGCGAGAGCGTTTGCGCAGCTTGCCCGGGCGCCAGCCTTTGCGGTACAGCTGCTCCCAGGACACCGGGCGGTTGGGGCGGCGCAACAGGGCGGCCAGCGTGTCCTGCTGGCGGCGCGTTAAAATGAGGTCGCTATAGGTCCCGTCGGGCGCTTTTAGGAGACAGCGTCGGGCCTTCAGGTCGAGCGCGAGCGCCCCGTCGGACGTCCGCAACACGTGTTTGGGCCAGGCGCGCGGAGCCTGCCAACGCTCCGCGTCGCGCACCGCCGCCTCCAGACGCGCGGCCAACAGCTCGCCGTCGGCGGGAAGGCGCAAGGCGTCGTCGGCCCCCCCCTCGATCAGGGCCGCCTCGGTGCCCGGCGCGGCCTCCGCTCCGACGAGAAACAGCACCGGCAGCGCGGTGCGGCCGTACAGCCGACGCAGGCGTCCGGCCAGCTCGCGGGGCTGCACCAGGTCGGGGCGGGCGAGCACCGCGTCGGCCGGAACCGAGCTCGCGAGCTTGCGCAGCGTGGGCCAATCCCCGGCCGATAACACCCGGATGCCGCGCGACTCCAGTCCGGCCAGCAGCGGCAAAGGCAGGGGTTCCCCCGCCGACCAGGCGTGGACCACGATCCGGGCTCCCAGGTCGTCCGTCATCCCCCATACTATAGCAATTCGCGGTTTTATTCACTTTTCGCCCCGCCGTAATATGGATTTCGCACTATAAGGGTAACATTCGCGTGATGTTCTCTTACGCGCGCGCGCTCACGTATATCTTTCTCGCGTCCGCGCTCTTTTCCACCCCCCTCCTGACGGTCACCTCCGCCGACGCCGCCGAGTCCACGAGCGCGAGCTTCCGCAACACCCGCTCCGACGTCAACGCCGGCGGCCGCCGCAAGACGTCCGCCACCTACCGCGAGGACGGCACGACCGGCTCGCTCGCGTTGACCACCGCGACGTCGGCGGGCTACCGCGGGCGCGACGGCCTGCAGGCCGGTTATCACTACCCCAACCGCGTCACCGACTTGTGGTCCTCGTCCACCTCCGCGTCGAGCCAGATCTACCTGCAGTGGACGACGCCCGGCAACGACGGCCTCGAGCTCAACACGCCCGGCGCGTACGTCGTGCGCTACAGCTCGCTGGCGGCGGAGTCGCCCGCCATCTCCGACGCGAAGTTCAACGCGGCGACCGTCGTCACGCCCACGCCGCCCGCGGCCGCGGTGACGGGCTCGCGCCTGACGATGACGGTCACCGGCCTGACCGGCGGCGTGACGTATTACTTCGCCATCAAGACGGCCGAGCGCGACGGCACGCGCTCCGCGCTCTCGGCCGGCGCGACCGCGCAGACCTTGCCGCCCTTCGGCTGCTTCATCACGCGCAACGTGCACAAGGTGGACGGCCCGTATTTCACCATCCAGTCCGCCGTGGATTCGCTGCCGCAGTCGCTCAACGGCCACGCGTGCGTCATCGTGCGCGACGGCGGCGTTTATCCCGAGCAGGTCACGGTGCGCAACTTCGTCAACAACGGCTCGTCGATCACCATCGCGGCCGACCCCGCGTCCGGCCTCCAGCCGTTCGTGCGGCCGCCCGCCACGTCCACGGCGGGCTTCCACATCGCCAACGCCTCGGTCAACGTGTACGGCATCGACGTGGTCGGCATCAACGCCGTCCCCTACGGCATCTACGCGTCCTCCACGCAGGTGCGCATCAGCAGCGTGGTCGTCAGCACCTCGGGCTCGGCGGGCTTCTACACGGCCGGCGTGCGCGTCAGCTCCTGGAGCCTCGTGGACTTCACCTCGGTCACCGCGTGGAACGCGCAGGGCCTGTGGCTGGACGGCAGCACGATGACGCTCGTGATGCACAGCACGTTCTCGGCGCGCAACGTCGCCGCCAACGCGGTGCACTTCAACGGCGCGTCGTCCAACACCTTCATCGCGGTCGTCGCCAGCAACTCCATCGGCACCGCGTACCGCTTCGATGAGAACGCCCGCAATAACACGGTCAGCCTCAGCACCGGCTACGCCGCCGCGGACGCCGCGTTCTTCTTCGGCGCTTCGTCCAACACGTTCTCGCGCAGCTACCTGGAGAGCGGCGGCGCGCGCGGCGTCTATCTGACGCTCAACTCGAACTACACCCGCATCGAAGGCAGCACGGTCGTCGCGGCGTCCGACGCCCTCGCGCTCTCGGGCGCTTCGAGCACCACCGTGACCGGGAGCGTCATCCGCTCCGTGGGCACCTACGGCGTGAACGTGGACGCCGCCTCGGTCGCCAACACCTTCACCGCCTCGACCATCACGAGCTCCGGCGCGGGCAACGCGGCGTTCGTGCTCAACGGCGCCAGCAACGTCGTCACGGGTTGTTACGTCTCGGACGTCGCGTCCAACGCCATCGGCCTGATGCTCAACGGCGGCGTCCTCAACCGCGTGCTCAACACCACGGTGGTCGGCAACAACCGGGGCTTGTACCTCAACAACGCGTCGAGCAACACGGTCTCCGGCGTTTTCGTCATCGGCCAGGGCAACGTCCCCGCGCTGAGCTTCGAGACCAGCGGCGTCAACAACGTGATCGCCTTCACGACCGTCACCAACACGGGCGGCGGCGTCGGCCTGGCCTTCGACTCGGTCTCGACCAACACGGTGTTCAACACCTACGTGCAGGCCAGCACCGCCGTGACGGTCAACCGCTCCACCGGCGTCGCGCTCATCGACAGCGACTTCGCCTTCACCAACGGCAACGGCGCCGGCGTGGCGCTCGGCCTGGGCAACGTCAACTTCACCCTGAGCTCCTCGACCGTGTCCGGCACGTTGTCGGGCGGCACCATGGGCAAGGCCGTGTGGCTCGACCGCGCCAACCGCGGCCTGCTGGCCTTCTCGAGCAACACGCTCGGCGGCGCGCACTACGGCCTGTTCGTGGCGACGCAGACGGCGGGCGCGGACGTGCGCATCGTCTCCAACACCGTGGTCATGAGCCTGTCGAACTCGGCCAACACCTACGGCCTCGCCTTCGACGGCCTGCTCACCGGCGCGACCGTGCAGGACAACACCGTCGTCCTGCGCGCGGCGGGCACGGCGAACTACGCGTACGGCCTGCACGCGGAATCCTCGGCGGGCCTCTACGTCACGCGCAACCGCTTCTCCAACCCCGGCATGGTCACCGCCGGCTCCATCGAGTCCATCCGCCTCAGCGACGCGGACAACACCTTGCTGCGTTACAACGACGTCCACTCGACCGGCACGGCGCTGACCAACGCCTACCTGCTACGCGTGACCAGCGCGGCCACGGGCGTGCAGGTCGTGGGCAACGTGTTCTCCTCGTCCTTCTCCTTCGCCACGACCGGTTCGTCCGCGACGTTGGCGGTTTCGGCCAACAGCCAGACCGGTTTCCTCTCCGACTTCAACACGTTGTTCTCGTCCAACTCCGCGTTGTCCTTCGAATGGGGCGCCGCGCCCTTCCAGGGCCTGGCGGCGTGGCGCGCGGCCTCCGGCGACGACGCCGGCTCGCAGTCGTCGCACCCGCAGTGGTTCAACCCTTCCGCCGGCGTCGAGGACTTCCACCCGCGCTCGACGGCCGGCCGCTTCAACCCGCTGACCCAGGCCTTCGTCAACGACGGCACCGATTCCCCCACCATCGACGCCGGCGACCCGACGTCGGACTACTCGCTCGAGCCCGCGCCCAACGGCGGCCGCCTCAACCAGGGCTCCTACGGCAACACGGCCGAGGCGTCGCGCACCGGCAACACCGGCTTCCCGGGCTGCGTGGTCACGCGCAACGTCGGCGCGGGGCAGACCTACGCGACGATCGGCGCCGGCGTGGCGGCCCTGCCGAGCACGCTGACCGGCCACTCGTGCGTCGTTATCCGCGACGCGGCGACCTACGCCGAGCAGGTCACGGTGGAGAACTTCACCAACAACGGTTCCTCCATCTCCATCTTCACGGACCCGGGCGTGGGCTCGCGCGCGGTCGTGGACCCGCCGGCCACCTCCACCGCGGCGTTCTTCGTCAAGAACGCCTCGGTCAACGTGTACGGCATCGACGTCAAGCCGACCGTGGAGCCGGTGACGTACGGCGTGTACGCGTCCTCGTCCTACGTCCGCGTGTCTTCGATGAACGTGGACTCGGGCGGCAGCATCTGGCGCGCGGGCGTCGCGGTCTCGAGCTGGAGCGCGGTCTCTTACGCCAGCGTGACGGTGCAGTCGGCGCACGGCATCTGGCTGCAGGGCAGCTACATGACGAGCGTTTCCTACAGCACGGCCATCAACAACGGCACGGCTTACAACGCCGTCTATCTGCAGGGCGCGTCCTCGAGCAGCTTCAACGCGTCTTACGCGCGCAACGCCGCCGGTTACGGCGTCATGATCGAGCTGGGCATGTCCAACGTCGTCTCGCGCAGCACCGCCGCCACCGGCAACACGTGGACCGCGCTGTACCTCGATGACAGCTCCTCCAACACCATCACCGGCTCCTACATGAACGGCGGCAGCGGCGACGCGCTCTACCTGTGGGGCGTGTCGAACTGGAACGTCGTCAGTCACAGCACGATGACCAACGCCGCCGCCGGAAACTACGCCGCGTTCATCCGGTCGTCGTCCAACACCATCTCGTACTCCTTCATCCACAACAGCCTCGGCACGGCCATGGAAATCTGGACCGAGACGGGCAACCTCATCGCCGACAGCACGATGACGTCGCTCGGCGCCGGTTATTCGCCGGCCTTGAACTTCGTCAGCGCCTCGTCGAACACCGTCACGCGCAGCTATATCGCCAACCCCAACGGCCTGGGCCTGTCGCTGGATACGGCCGAATACACGTCCATCTCCTACAGCACGGCCGTCGGCGGCGGCGGCTGGTACGCGCTGTACTTCAACGGCGGCTCCTCCAACACGGTGACGCGCTCCAACCTGTACGCGGTCGGCAACGCGGCGGCGCTCGGCGTCGAGGACTGGAACAGCAGCGCCTACGACTCGACGCTGCTGTCCGACGATTCGGATTACGCGACGCTGGACCTCTGGCAGGGTTCGTGGAACACGTTCGCGAGAGTCAACGTCCTCAACGCGTCCGGCGTCGCGGTGCGCCTCGCGGGCGGCGCCGCGCCCGTCGGCAACCTTCTGACCCAGAGCACGGTCACCAGCCAGGCCGCCGGCCTCGTCGCGCTGCAGTTCGTCAACACGAGCACGAACACGGTGGAGAACAGCTACGTCCAAGGCTCCACCGCGGCTCTCATCAGCCGCTCGACGGGCACGGTGCTTCGCGGCATGGTGTTCGTCGCCACCAACACCGCCGGCTCGGCGCTCGTCTTCGACGCGGGCGTGAACCTGACGCTGGCGACGAGCACGCTGATGGCCCCCTCGCTGGGCCGCGGCCTGTGGCTGAGCACGGCCAGCGCCGGCGTGGTCAGCCTGGGCAGCGTCACCGTCACCGGCGCGGCCCGCGGACTGCAGGTCTCGACGCAGGCGGCCAACTTCACGCTCGCCGTGGACTCCATCACGTTCCGCTCGCTGGCCTCGGGCGCGACCGCCATTCATTATCTCGGCGGCGCGCACGTCTCGACCATCACCTTGGCCGGCTTCGAGGACGCGTCCATCGGCGCCAACGTCGGCGCCTCGGCGCTGGACCTGGCGTCGCGCGTCACGATGCGCGCCTACAGCGGCCTGCGCGCGGGCCCGGCCTACGAGAACGACCCCAACTCTCTCGTGGACTGGGGCGCCGGGCCGACCAACGTGGCCGTGGTGGCACGTCGGCCTCCTCCAGCGCCGGCCTGACCTACGGCACGGTCGCCGCCGACGGCTACACCGTCCAGGCGTCCACGCGCGCGGACTTCGGCGGCGGCGTGACCGTGAGCTCGACCGTGTTCGGCACGCAGGACCGCCTCAGCGTGACGCCGCTGATGCCCAACACCACCTACTTCCTGCGCGCGGGCGCGCTCTACGGCGGCGCGACCATCTACTCGCAGACCGTCGTGAGCACGGCGACCTTGTCCCTGCTCGTGACCGGCACCACCGTCTATAACATCCACCTGACCAGCATGGTGGTCAACTGGCACCCGCTGGCGCTGGCGCCGCCCGACGCGTCCTCGATGAGCGCTCAAGGCTACGTGCTGCAGGCCTCGAGCATGGCGACGTTCGCCCCCCTCTGGGCCTCCTCCGTCACCACCTTCGGCGTCCAGCCGAGCACGCTGACCATCGATAACTTGCGCGGCGGCGTCACCTATTACTTCCGCGTCGGCTCGCTCAACCACAACAGCGTCCCGAACTTCGCCGGCGCGGTCTCGACCTTGATGCCCGTGCAGCTCGGCGTCGAGCTGACCACCCACACCATCTCGGTGCCCGGCCTGGTCACCATGAACAGCACGGTGCTCATCACGACGAGCGTCATCGTCACCAACACCGGCAACGTCAAGGAGACCTACTGGGTCCGCGCGACCACCTTGACCGCGTCCAGCCCGTGGCGCATCGGCGCGACGCCCGGCACCGACCAATACGTCATGTCCATGATCGTCAACGGCTCCGAGCCCCTCGTGGGCGACTTCGGCGCCGAGGACGCGCTGGCCGACGCCGAGACCATCTGCTCCGGCCTGGTCTTCGCCTTCGGCGGCAACTGCGTCCAGGTGCCCGTGGGCGCGACGCGCACGCTCTGGTTCAAGCTGCAGACCCCTCTGGTGACGTCGACGGTCGTGCCGCAGGACATCCGAATCTTCGCGCGGGCGGTCCGGGATCCCGATCCCGACCCGAACCCGTGAGAAAAATGATGGGCAAGGAGAATGAACGTATGAAGACGAACGGGAGGACGAAAGGCTGGACGCTCCTGGGAGCGCTGCTGCTCTTGGGGACGCTGCTGACGGGCACCGCCAAGGCGGCGGACACGGACTCGTTGACCGTGACCATCACGCCGACCGCGGCTTACGCGGTCGATGTGGACACGGCCATCACCCCGGCCCTGCTGAACCTCGGTTCGGTGGGCCTGGGCGTGAGCACCTACACGGTCAACGTGACCACCGTGCAGGTGCAGAGCTCGTACGCATCGACGCAGCTGCAGATCCTGCCCGAGGTGCTCGACGGGTCGTGGACCATCGATAACAGCACCGCGGCGCAGGAGACCGACGCGCTGCAGGTGTGGGCGGTGTTCACCGACACCAGCATCGTGTCGGGGACGGTCGTGCAGGGCCTGGCGGGCGCCTACGGGGCGACGGACCTGCTGTTCAACACCCCGCAATACGTCGGCGCGGCCAACGGCGGGACGCGTTACGAGGTGGACGCGACCGCGGCGGGCTACAAGAACATGGACAACCACGTGTCGTCGCTGGCCGGCGACGTGCCGGCGAGCCGTTCTCACCTGTGGCTGAAGTTCACGTTGCCCCAGGTGACGACGACGTTGACGGCCAAGAACATCTACGTCACGGTCGCGGCCGGAGCGCCGCAGCCGTAATGAACTGAAACAGTCCTCCCTACGGGGGAGCGGCCTCGCGCCGCTCCCCCCAAGGGGGAGGAAGAGAGGATTATGAACGGAAGCAAGAGAGATGAAGACGCCGGCCCCGGGCCTCGCGGCCCGCGGTGGGCCCGCGCGACCGCTTTGTGACGGGCGCGGCCGGAAGGCCGCGGAGACGGAGACGCAAAGGAGAGAACGCATGAAGACGCAAGGGAGGACGAAGAGCTGGACGCTCCTGGGAGCGCTGCTGCTCCTGGGGACGTTGCTGACGGGCACCGCCAAGGCGGCGGACATGGACTCGTTGACCGTGACCATCACGCCGACCGCGGCTTACGCGGTCGATGTGGACACGGCGATCACCCCGGCCCTGCTGAACCTCGGTTCGGTGGGCCTGGGCGTGAGCACCTACACGGTCAACGTGACCACCGTGCAGGTGCAGAGCTCGTACGCATCGACGCAGCTGCAAATCGTGCCCGAGGTGCTCGATGGGTCGTGGACCATCGATAACAGCACCGCGGCGCAGGAGACCGATGCGCTGCAGGTGTGGGCGGTGTTCACCGACACCAGCATCGTGTCGGGAACGGTCGTGCAGGGCCTGGCGGGCGCCTACGGGGCGACGGACCTGCTGTTCAACACCCCGCAATACGTCGGCGCGGCCAACGGCGGGACGCGTTACGAGGTGGACGCGACCGCGGCGGGCTACAAGAACATGGACAACCACGTGTCGTCGCTGGCCGGCGACGTGCCGGCGAGCCGTTCTCACCTGTGGCTGAAGTTCACGTTGCCCCAGGTGACGACGACGTTGACGGCCAAGAACATCTACGTCACGGTCGCGGCCGGAGCGCCGCAGCCGTAATGAACTGAAACAGTCCTCCCTACGGGGGAGCGGCCTCGCGCCGCTCCCCCCAAGGGGGAGGAAGAGAGGATTATGAACGGAAGCAAGAGAGAGCGAAGCGGATGAAGCGAGAAAGCCCCCTCGGGGGAGCCGTCGCGTTGGCGCTGGTTCTGGGCCTGTGGGCCCCGGGCGAAGCGCGGGCGAAAGTCGGCCTGGCGGCGCGGTTCGGGGACGTCATCCTCGAAGGCGCCAAGCCCGGGCGGACCTACAACCTGCGCGAGGTGGCCCGCGTGCCGTTCGGCGTCGAGAACCGCGGGGACGCGGCGACGGACGTGGTCATCCAGTTCGTGCGGCCGTACGCGGGCACGCTGGTGAAGGACTACGAGGAGATTCCGGACCCGTCGTGGTTCAAGGCCCTGCCGGACCGGCTGAGCCTGGACGCGAAGGGTTTGGGGTTCTGCGACATCCTGGTGACCATCCCGGACGATCCGGCGCTGATCGGGAAGAACTACCAGGTGCTGGTGGTCGCGCGCAGCGTGAGCACGAACGGGTCGATGTACGGCGTCGCCATCCAGAACCGCATCCGGCTCTCCATCGGTCAGAGCCCGGAGTCGGTGAAGGAGGAGAAGCAGAAGAACGCGATGAAGCAGATGGACTTCGACGTGAAGCCCAAGGAGCTCTATCTGCTCGACGTGCCGCTGGGCAAGAAGTGGGACGCGCGCAAGGAGGCCAAGAAGTCCATCCGGGTGGCCAACTACGCGCCGGACCGGCTGGACCTGCTGTTGTCGGTGGAGAAGTGGGATCGTCGGGCCCCCCTCCCCACCGGCTACGAGGAGCTGCCGGACCTGTCATGGCTGAAGGTGGTCAAGGCGACGGTGACGGTGGAGCCGGAGGAGATCGGAATCGGATTGCTGACCGTGCAGGTGCCCGACAAGCCGGAGTACCGCGGCAAACGCTGGGCCGCGACGGTGAAGACGGGGTTGACGACCGGGTTCTGGCTGGACGCCCCGGTGAAGGTGTTCGTGGAGACGCAGAAATAGGAGGCATGTGAAGCGAGACGGTGAATCGGAGGCGACGGTGCGGACCGACCGCGTGAGCGGCCGGGCCGGACTGCTGCTGCGCGCGGCTCTCGCCGCGGCGCTGGGCTGGGCTCTGCCCGCCTTCGCGCCGCCGCCGGCCGCCGCTCAGCCCGACTCCTTGACCGTCAGCATCGTGCCCCGCGACATCTGGCCTCCCTCGCCCGTGACCGACCTCACCGGTCTCGCGGGCGCGGAAGGGCAGATGCTGCTGCAGTGGACCGCGCCCGACGCCAACAGCTACAACTTCGCGGCCCTGTCGGCCGCCTCCACCTACTACGTGCGCGTGCGCGACGTTCAGCATCGCCTCGGTGGGCGGCAGCACGACCACGTGGTGGGGCTTGGCCACCAGCGTGACCGCGCTGCCCGCCCCGGCCGTGCCCGCGACCCCGCCCGCGCCCGGCTACCCCGGCTCCGCCGAGATGCTGCTGCTCACGCGCCTGGAGCCCGGCGTCACGTATTGGGCGATGGTCGTCAGCCAGGACAACGGCGGCCTGCTCTCCGACGGCGACACGCCGGCCACGTCGGGCTCGCCCGTCAACACGCTCATCTTCGACGCGCGGCCGGCCGCCCCCGCGGGCCTGAGCGCCGTCCAGTCGGGCCGCTCGACGTTCACGGTGACCTTCGCCACCTCCAGCGCCTACGACACGGACTTCTACCGCATCTACTACGCGACGGCGGCCGACTTCAGCACGTATTGGACCATCGACGTGGACTCGGCGGCGACGCCGACGGTGTCCACGCAGGTGGCCGTCAACCAGTCGTCGGGCACCTTCTGGTTCCGCGTCGGCGCCTGGGATAAAGGCCTGCCGACGCACGCGGGCATCGCCTTGGAGAGCGTGTTCGCCTCCACGGTCAGCGCCGAGCTGGTCCAGCGCCTGCCGCAGGCGCCCTTCGGCGTCGCGCTGAGCACCAACGGCCCCGACATGACCCTGCGCTGGATGCCCGTGGTGCGCTACGCCGACGGCGAAGGCTTCGTGGACCCGCAGAACCCGACGCCCGACGAGCTGACCGGCTACCGCGTGTACGGCGCGCTCAGTCCTCTGGCGACGTACTACATGTACGCCAGCCCGGCTATCGGCGTGAGCACCTTGAGCTGGACGGGCCCGTCCACGGCGTCCTGGTCCTACTACGTGCGCGCCGAGGGCGGCGGCGGCCAGTCGCGTCCGTCCATCGTGCGCACCATCGATTCGAAGTCCGCGTGGGTGGTCTCGCCGGAGTCCACGGCGACCGTCCGCAGCTCCTTCGAGGTCCGCGCGCAGTCGCTCCTGCCGGTGGAAGGCATCGGCGCCGACCCGATGAGCGCCTACCTCATCGAGGCGTCCAGCCGCCCGCAGGAGCTCGGCGGACGCATCGTCCAGTCCATCTTCTTCGGCGCCTGGAAGGGCGGCCAACTGCTCGACCCGTACCTCTCCATCGAGGGCCTCGGCCGCCTGAAGATTTACTACAACGTCAACGCGAGCGGCCAGGTCGCCACGCCCGCCGGCGCGACGCCCTTGGCGGGAGGCGTGGCCAACACGCCCAACAACCTCGCGGTGTACTGGTACAACGGCTCGCGCTGGGTCCAGCTCTACGGCACGGTCGACGAGCTGTCGCAGACCATGAGCATCGAGACGAAGCATGCGCGACAGCTACCAGTTGCGCACGGTGGAGAACGCCACGGCTTCAACTTCAACCAGGCCGGCGTCTCCAACCGCATGGTGACGCCCAACGGCGACGGCAAAAACGACGCGGTGGTCTTCACCTACGACAACCCCCGCGACTCCGATGTCAGCATCCGCATCCTCGACATCCGCGGCAAGGTGGTCGTGGGCAGCCTGCCGGCCGGGGTCAGCTCCACCTCGAAGATGTGGACGCCCAGCTCGACCCTCCCGGGCGGCGTCTATATCTACCAGATCGAGTCCGAAGGCCGCGTTTTCACCGGCACGCTCGTCATCATCCGCTAGTTATTAGCGCCGCAAGAGGCCTCCAAGAAGACGGCAACCCGGTGTAAACGAGCCACGCCGGCAGTCTAAGTGTCAAATAGTGTTATATATTAGCGATTGATAGTGATTCGGACGACAAAAACGGCGTATCAGGGTTCGCAAGGGTTTCGAAGGGGGTTCGCCTCCCTGTAACATCGACTTCGCAGCTTCCCTATATACTCCGGAGCGATGGCCGGCCTCCTCAAGCCGTTCGCGTTGCTCCTGACCCTCACGGCGGGCGTCTTCGCCTCCGGGTTCCGGCCGGCCGCCTTCGCGTTCTCCGGGGTCGTCAACCGCTTCGTCACCCCCAACGGGGACGGGCGCAACGACACCGCGACCTTCCAGTTCATCAACCCGCGCGATTCCGGCGGCTCCTTGCGCGTCTATGACGTGCGCGGCCACAAGGTCGCCGAGGTCGAAATCCTGCCCACGACGGCCTTGGCCAGCTCGGTGAGCTGGGCCCCGGGCTCGACGATGCCGTCGGGCGTCTATATCTACGTCATCACGATCGAGCAGCAGACCGTGAGCGGCGCGGTGGTGGTGGTGCGATGAGCCGCCTGCTTCTCGCCCTCCTGCTGGCCGTCGCCGCGCTCCCCGCGCGCGCCGCGTTCGACGACAACGGCGCGGGCGGCCGCGCGCCGGCCTCGCGCGAAGCTCACCGGCCTGGCCGACGACGTGCGCCATGCCGCTGCGAGCCCGGCCGGCCTCGCCCGGCTGGACGCCTGGCTGGGCGCCGCCAGCGGCTGGCAGGACTACGCGCTGTCGGACGGCTCGGACATCGACATCACCAGATCATGTACGCCCACCCGTGGGCGCGCGGCCGCAAGGGCACGTTCGGCTTCGGCCTCAACCGCTTCAGCCTCGGCGGCCTCTACACCGAGCAGACCATCGCGTTGTCCTACGCGCGCAAGACGCTCGAGCGCGACAGCGGCTCGCAGCTGCTGACCGGCTTCAACTTCAAGCAGCTCTCGCGCTCCTTCAGCAAGACCCCGGAGGCCTCCGCGTCCTGCTCCGGCATCAACTGCAGCGGCGGCGTGGACCCCGTGCTGTCGGGCAAAACCAGCGCCGGCGCGATGGACATGGACCTCGGCTTCCTGTACCGCTTCCCCCGCCGCTTCCAGATGGGCCTGGCCATCCAGCACTTGATGAGCCCCAACGTCGGCTTCGCGGGCCAGGACAAGCTCGAGCGCGCCATGAACTTCGGCGTGGCCTACAAATCCCTGTGGCTCAGCCTCATGGGCGAGGTCAAGATGCGCAAAGGCGCGGGCGGCACCGAGCGCGATATGATCTTCGCGGCCGAGCGCTTCTTCCCCACCCTCGACTACGGCCAGTTCGGCGTCCGCGGCTCCCTCGGCGTGGGCGCCAACGACTACCGCCAGATGACCATGGGCTTCGCCTACCGCGTCAACAAGGTCCAGGCCGACTACGCCTTCATCCTGCCGGTGGGCGCCGTGAAGGGGCAGTCCGGCTCGCACCGGGTCGGCCTGACCTTCCACTTCGGCGCGCCGACGGCCGACGAGGAAATCAGCCGCGAGCTGCTCGAGCAGGCCAAGAAGCTGCGCGAGAACGGCCCGGACTACGGCTACGAATACAGCGAGGAGCTCAAGCCCCAGACCCTCGAGGACCCGCGCCTGGCCAACGTCCGCCAGCTCATCATGCAGCGCAAGTACCGCGCCGCGCACAAGGCCTTAGTCGAGTTCGCCCAGCGCCAGCCGCTGTCGCCGCCCCTCATCCGCCTGGCCAACCGCCTGGACCTCGTCGCCGGCTACTTCCCGGACATCCCCGAGGTGCAGACCAAGTTCGACCAGACCTTGGTCGCCAGCGTCGAGCGCTTCCTCAAGGCCGAGGACCGCCTGGCCATGCTCCAGATGTCCTACGCCTACAGCATGAAGACCGAGGACGCGCGCCTCAACAAGATGCTCGACGACATGGAGAAAGGCGTCGGCCTGAAATCCGAGAAGCTCCCGCCGGACCACCCGCGCGGCTTCATGGAGGAGCTGCTCTACCGCGTCGAGCTGTCCAACACCCGCGGCGACGCCGGCAAGGTCGAGAGCCAGCTGATGGACATCCTGGCCATCGAGCCCGACAACGTGACCGCCCTGCTGCGCCTGGGCTCGCTGCGCTACGTGCAGGCCCGCTACCTCGAGGCCATCCAGACGTGGGAGGCCGCGATGCCGCTCGAGAAACGCGAGCGCGAGCTGGAGTCGCTGCGCGAGCACTCGTGCGTCGAGGCCAAGGAGCGCGCCGGCGGCGCCGGCGGCCTCGCTGCCCGCGATGACCGCGCCTGCCGACGCCGGCGCCCGCGCCGGCCGCCGCGCCCGCCCCCGTCGCCGCGCTGCCCGCCGCCATCGACGCTGCACGGGCGCAAGGTTCTGCCGCCGCGCGCCTTCGACGGCGGCTCCGCCCTGAGCGGCGGACTGTCGGCCGCCGCCCGGCGCCCGCGGCCGCCGCGCCCGTCGCCCCGCCGCCGGCCGCCGTCATCAAGGCCAAGGCGCCGTCGGGCGACCCGCGCGACGTGGAGCGCCTCTACCAGAAGGGCGTCGAGCACTACGCGCGCGGCGAATACCTCCAGGCGACGGCGATGTTCATCCGCATCCTGCAGATCGACCCCGAGAACGCCCAGGCCCGCAAGGCGCTCGAGCGCATCGACCGCCGCCGGCCGCGCCGCTGACATGAGCATCCGCGTCAAGCTGGCCCTCATCCTCTCCCTGGCGGTGGCGACCGCCGCCGGCTCGGCGGCCGCGGTGTTCGTCGCCATCGAGCGCCGCTCGCTGCGCCGGGCCGAGGACGAGAAGGTGCGCCTGCTCATGGAGAACGTGCACGCGATGGCCGAGGAATCCCAGCTCGCGCGCGACCCGCTGATGCTCCTCGACTACTTGGCCTATCTCGACCGCGACCGCGCCGAGGTGTTGTTCACCCGCGCCCGCCTCGGCGGCCGCTGGGAGAGCCACCGCGACGCGGTCCCCCCGCCGTCGAGCGAGCCGGTGCGAATCGAGAGCGTGTCCTCGCCCGCGCGCGGCGACGGGCCGGAGGCGGCCGCGGAGGTCACCTTCTCGAGGCGCGTGCTCGACGAACGGCTGCAGCAGGCCTACCGCGTGCTGGCGCGCGACCTCGGGCGCGCCGCGGCGGTCGTGCTGCTGCTGGGCGTGCTCGTCAGCGTGCCGTTGGGCTGGACGTTGTCCTCGCGGCTCATCGCCATCGAGCGCGCGCTCGCGGAGATCGGCGCGGGCAAGTTGTCGGTGCGCGTGCCCGACGAAGGGTCCGACGAGGTCGCGCGGCTGGCGCGCGGCCTCAACGACATGACCGCGCGCCTGCGCGAGCTCGACGAGCTCAAGCGCACCTTCGTCGCCTCGGTCACCCACGAGTTGCGCTCGCCGCTGGGCGCCATCGAGAGCTACGTCAAGGCGCTGCTGCGCGACGCGCGCGGGCTCAACGAGGACGAGCGCCGCCAGCTCGAACGCGTGCGCGAGAACGCCGCGCGCCTGACCCATTTCGTCACGAGCCTGCTCGACATGGCCAAAATCGAGCGCGGCAAGCTCGACTTCCATCCGCGCATGACCGACGTCTCGAAGGTCGTCGAGGACACGGTGCTGTTCCTGCGCTCGCGCGCCCAGGAGGAAGGCAAAACCCTGGAGTTCAAGGCCGAACCCGGGCTGCCCGCGCTGGGCGCCGACGCGGACCTGGTCACCCAGGTGGTGACCAACCTGGTGTCCAACGCGGTGAAGTTCACCCGCCCCGGCGGGCGCGTGGACGTGACGGTCAAGAAGGTGGCCGACGGCCTGGAGGTCGCGGTGGCCGACACCGGGGTGGGCATCCCCCCGGAGGCGCTGGCGCGCATCTTCGCGCCGTTCGAGCGCGTGCGCAACCCGCTGAAGGCGGGCGGCGCGGGCCTGGGGCTGGCCATCTCCAAGGCCATCGTGGAGATGCACAAAGGGCGCATCGGGGTGACGTCCGACCCGGGGCGCGGCTCGCGTTTCCATTTCGTCTTGCCCATCGGCCCCCCGCCGGCCCCCACCCCCCCGGCCGATAACAAATCCTTAATAGGGAAGCCGGGCTGATAGGTTATCCTTAAGAGCCTTATGCGCTGGCTCTGGCTGGCCGTATTTCTGGCGGCGGTCCCCCCCGGGACGGCCGCGGCCGTTGACGCGGAGGAGGCCCAGGCCTCCGAGCGTCTGGCCTCGCGCGCGCGCGAAACGCTGGACTCCATCCTGGGGCCGGGCCGCTCGAAGGTGCTCATCGAGATCAAGGGCGAGCGCTCCTCCATCCGCACCGAGACGACCATCGTCTCCCCCCTCGACCGCACGGCCATGACGGGCGGCGAGGCCGCCCGCATCCTCGACCTGCCGGGTTACTCCAAGAGCAAGGCCGTCGATCCGGTCCTGCCCGGCGGCGCTGGCGAGAAGCAGCCGGAGAAGCCCGAGGAGCCCCAGTTCACCCAGAAGGACCACGAGCAAAGCCAGCGCGACAACGGCTTCGAGATCAAGCAGATCGCCGCCACCGTCGTGCTCGACACCACCTTGAGCGAGGAGGCCGTGCGCGACGTGGCCCAGCTCCTCCCCCAGCTCCTGCGCATCGACGGCTCGCGCGGCGACAGCCTGGCCATCCTGCGCGCCCCCATCCAGCCGGCGTGGAAGGTCGCCTTCGCCTCGCCGGAGAGCGTGCGCTCGGCGTCTTACGTGGGCGCCGCCGTCGCGGCGGCCTTGCTGGCCATCATCATCTTCTCGCTCGCGTTCGTGCGCGCGGCGCGCGTCTTCGCGACCGAGCTCGGCAAACGCAAAGGCGGCGGCGAGGACGAGGGGTTCCTGCCCGCCGAGCCGCTGCCGGAGCTCGTGCCCGGCGCGCCGTCCGGCCTGCTCGACGCCGGCGGCGAAGGCGGCGGCGCGGGCGGCGACGGCGGGCCGCTCCCGGCGCTCGGCCGGCGCTTCGATTTCCTCGCGGAGCGCGAGCCGGCCGACGCGGCGCGCGCGCTGGCCGCCGAGAAGCCCGACGAGCTCGCCGTGGTGTTCAGCTACCTCGCGCAGGCCATGCCCGACGTCGCGTCGCGTCTTTTCTCGGCGCTGCCCGGCGACCTGCAGGCCGAGGCGTCCACGGCCTTGCTGCGGCTGCGCGTCGCCGACCCGGACCGCCTCTCCGACATCGAGGAGAGGCTCAAACGCGCGGTGGAGCACGGCGTGGAGGGCTCGGAGCGACTCGGGCGCATCCTCAGCCGCGTGCCGCTCGACACGCGCTCCGACCTTCTCGGGCGCCTGACCTTGCGCAACCAGGAGGGCGTGGCCGACGTCGAGCGCCACTTGTTCACCATCGAGGACCTGGAGACGCTTTCGCCCGTGGAGCTGCGCCGCCTCATCACGGCCATCCCCTACGAGGCCTGGGGCTTCGCCCTGCGCGGCGTGCCGGCCGGGGTCGTGGACCGCGTGCTCGCCGAGCTGCCCGACGGGCCCCGCGAGCTGGTGCGCGACCTGCTCTCCGCGCCGCAGCCCCGCGACAAGGTGCTCGAGCCGCGCTCCAAGATCCTCGACGCGCGCGACGGCCTGGCCGCCAAGGGCGAGATCAAGCTCGGCGCCGCCGAAGCCGGCAGCGAGCTCCTGTGAGCGAGGAAGGCCGCCGCCGCGCGCGGCATCGGCCGATCGAGCGCGGCGGGCATGCTCGACGCCTTCCGCCGCGAGGCCGGCGTGGAGCCGGCCCCGGACCTCAGCGACATCGCCCGCGGCGCGGCCGAGGCGTCCTTGCGCGCCGCGCTCGAGGCCGCCCGCGCCCGCGTCGAGGAGCTCTCGCGCGAGGTCGGAGAGCGCCGCGAGGAGGCGTCCGTCGCGCGCGCGGAGGCCGAACGCCTCGCGCGCGAGCTCGAGAAGCGCCCGCAGGCCGGCGAGCCCGCGCAGGCCCGCGCCGAGGCCGAGGAGCGCGCCCGCAAGTCCCGCCTGGAGCTCGAGGCGCGCTGCGCGTCGCTCGAGGAGCGCCTCACCCTCATGGGCGCCGAACGCGTGCGCCTGGAGTCCCTGCGGCGCAAGGCCGAGGCGACGGTCGCGGACCGCTACGCGCGCCGCGCCATCGAGGACATCGCCGAAGCGCGCGCGCCGAGCTCGACGCGCTCGACCGCGCCGCCGCCGCGTACCGCTCGTCGCACCGCGACGCCTCCGGCGACCTGGCGCGCCCCGGCGTGACCGCCTGGAGACCGCGCTGCTGCGCCTGGAGCAGCTCGAACGCGAGCGCCGGGTGGAGTCCTCCCAGGCGCGCGCCTCGGTCGCCGCGGCCGCGCTCGAGGCCCGGCAGGCCGAGGAGGAGGCGGGCCGCGCGCACGCGGTGACCGCGTCGCTGCGCCGCGAGCTGGAGAAGGTCAAGCTCCTGCTCGACGACCGCGAGTCGGGGCTGCAGGGCAAGGTCGAGGCGCTCGAGCAGGCCTTGGCGATCGCCCGGCAGGAGTCGGAGGCGGCCCCGCCGCTGCGCCGCGAGCTGGAGAAGCTCAAGGTGCTGGCCGAGGAGCGCGAGATGACGCTGCGCGGCAAGCTCGACGCGTTGGAGCGGGCGCTCGCCTCCGCGCGCGCGGAAGGCGCGCTGCCGCTCATCGGCGAGGAGCCGCTGCTCTCCGAGCCGGACCTGCCCGATCTGCCCGACTTCATCGCCCCCAACCTGGAGCCCGTGCTCGACCCGGGCTGGGGCCGCCTGCTGCGCCTGGTCCGCCCCTCGGTGGAGGCCGCCTACGCGCACCTGCGGCGGCTGTCGGCGGCCCCGCTCAAGCCCGGCGCCAAGTCCCTCGTGCGCCTGGCCGCGGCGTCCATCGGCGCGGCCGTGGATTCGCTTTCGTCCATCGAGCTGGCGCTGGCCGAAGGCCCCGCGCCGGCCGAGCCCGCGCCGGTGCTGCCCGCGCTCGAGCAGGCGTTGTCGGCCTGGGAGCCGGCGCTGCGCAAACGCGGCATCACCGTGACGCGCGACCTGCCGCGCGCGCTTCCCGCCGCGCCGCACGAGCCCGCGCCGCTGCGCGTTCTGGTGTATCACGTCTTGCGCAACGTGCTCGAGGCCGTGCCCAAGGGCGGCAAGCTCCTGGTCAAGGCCTCCAAGACCCCCGAGGGCGCCTTGCGCGTGGAGTTCGCCGACGACGGGCCCGGGTTCCCCGGCGCGTGGCTGGAGCGCCGCTTCGAGCCGTTCGTCAGCCCGCGCAAAGGCCACGCCGGGCTGGGACTCTCCATCGTGCGCCGCACCCTGCGGCGCTGGGGCGGCGACGCGGAGGCCTCCAACGCGCGCGAACGCGGCGCCCGCCTGGTGCTCACCTTCGCGCCGCCTCTGCCGCCCGGCCCCGCTATGGTATAGTCGCGACCGGGACCCCTGACCGATGAAGCTTTTCGCCCGCTTTTTCCTCATCCTCCTCGCGTTCGCGCTGCTGCCCGTGATGGCGATGGGCGTGTGGATGTTCACCCAGCGCCAGGCGCTGGCCGATAACGCGCGCGCCCTGCACACGCGCATGGCCGTGCTCGCCGCGGACGTGGCCGAGCGCACCGCCGAGCAGCTCAATCGCGCCTTGGTGGTCGTCGAGGACGTGGACCGCGCCCGCGCCAACGAGACGCTGGAGACGGGCGCGCTGCGCAAGGCCGCCGCGAGCGACTCCAACGTCGCCCTGGTCGCCCTGCTCGATAAAAACGGCCAGGAGACCTTCCGGGTCGCCGACCCGGAGTTCTTCCGCTCCGAGGAGCTGGCCGACCGTTCGAAGGAAGAGGCCTACATCGACCGCGCGCGGATGAACCGCCTCATGCTGGGCGCGCCCTACGTCGTCAACGGGGTGGCCGTGCTTCCCGCCGCGCATCCGCTCGTGGACGGGCGCACGTTGTACCTCGCCTACTCGCTGCGGACCTTGGGCCGGCGCCTGGATAAGCTGTCCAAGGGCGCCATCGGCCGCGGCCGGGTGTTGTTCGTGGACTCGTCGGGCAAACCCGTGCCCGGCCTGGGCGACGCCCCCCCCACGAAGGACTGGAAACTCGAGGGCAAGGACAAGGACGGCTGGCTCGACGACGTGCCCGGCGACGACGGCCCCTACGTCGCGGCCTACGCCTTGGCGCCCGCCTCGGGACTGCGCGCGGTCAGCCTGCAGAGCCGCCGCGAGGCCTACGCGAGCTCCGAGGTGGCCGCCGCGCGCGCGACCGGCTTCTTCATCGCCATCTGCCTGCTCGTGGCCGCCGGCGCCTACGGCCTGAGCGTGCGCCTGCTCCAGCCCGTGACGGCCCTCATCTCGGCGGCCGAACGCGTGGCGCGCAACGACTTCCAGCGCCCCGTGCCCTCGTTGGGCTGGGGCGAGCTCGACACGCTGGGCGCCACCTTCAACGCGATGACCGCCAAGGTGAAGACGTTCCAGGAGATCCAGATCGACCGGATCATGGAGGAGAAGGCCAAGATCGACGCGCTGGTCAAGAACATCCCCGAGGCCGTGCTGCTCGTGGCCTTCGACGGCACCGTCCTCTACGTCAACGCCACGGCGGCCAAGATCCTGGGCGTGCGCAACCAGGAGAAGCCCGGCAAGGTGGCCGAGGTGCTCGGCTCCGCGGAGCTCAAACGCATCGTCGGCGCCGTGCAGAGCCGCGCGAAACGCGTCGAGAGCGCGGTCGTCTCGCTGGCCCCTCTCGAAGGCGGCGAGCCCGTGTTCTACGCGGCGCGCGCCTTGACCGTCGTGCGCGACCGCAAGGAGGTGGGCATCCTCGTCCTGCTGCGCGACATCACCGTCGAGCGCGAGCTGGAGCGCATGAAGGAGGAGTTCTTCCACGCCATCGTGCACGACCTGCGCGGCCCCATCACGGTCATCGACGGCATCGTCCATTTCATGAAGCGCATGCAGAACCTGGGCGACAAGGAGAAGACCTACGTCGAGCTGGCCGAGCAGGCCTCCAAACGCCTGGGCGCGCTGGTCACCGACATCCTCGACATCGCCAAGCTCGAGTCCGGCACCATGTCGTTGGTGACGACGGCGGCCAAAAGCGACGTGCTGCTGGGGTCCGTGCGCAGCCTGTATTCGGTGCCGGCCGAAGGCAAAGGCATCAAGCTCGACGTGGCCGCGGGCGCCGGCTTGGAGCTGGCCTGCGACACCCGCCTGGTGGAGCGCGTGCTCATGAACCTCGTCGGCAACGCGATGAAGTTCACCCCGACGGGCGGCGCCATCACCTTGTCGGCGGCCTCCGTCGGCGCCGACGTCGAGTTCGCCGTCAAGGACACGGGCCCCGGCATCCCCGCCGATAAGCTCGACGCCGTCTTCGAGAAGTTCAAGCAGCTCGACCGCGACGCCGCCAAACGCGCGGGCTACGGCCTGGGGCTGTCCATCTGCCGCAAGATCGTCGAGCTGCACGGCGGGCGCATCTGGGTGGAGTCCAAGCCCGGCGACGGCTCGCGGTTCGCCTTCACCATCCCGCGGGCCCAGAAGCCCGCGCCCGCGCTGCCGGCCGCCTAGCTAGTCTTCCCGGCGCATGATGTTGATCTCGATGCGCCGGTTGGCGGTGCGCCCTTCGGGCGTGTCGTTGGGCTGGGTGGGCCGGAACTCCCCGTAGCCGATGGCGGAGAGCCGCTGCTGGGGGATGCCGTTGACCTCGAGGAAGCGCAGCACCGCGAAGGCGCGCGCCGCGGAGAGCTCCCAGTTGGACTCGAACTTGGAACCCGCGCCCAAGGGCCGATCGTCGGTGTGGCCCTCGATCTGGATGGGATTGGGGATGTCGTTGAGGCTGGCGACCAGGTCGTTGAGCGCGGGCAGGGAGTCGGATTTCATGAAGGCGGCGCCGGAGTCGAAGAGCACGGGCGCCAGGAAGACGATGCGGATCTTGTTCTCCCCCACCTCGAGGCGCGCGATCTTCTGCACGCCGTAGCGGGCGAACAGGTCCTTGACCGTCTCGGCGTCCTCGTTGAACTTCTGCTCGGCGGCCTTGAGGCTCATCTGGATGCCGACGCTGCGCGAGGACGCGGCGACGTAGAGCATCAGGAAGAAGATCATGAGGTAGCTCATGAGGTCGCCGTACGTGACGGCCCACAACGCGCCGCGGTTGAGCTGGTTCTCCAGCTCCTCCTCGCGTTCGTCCCAGGCGCCGTGGCGGGCCATGCGGCGCGCTCAGCCCCGGTCGCCGCCGGCGGCCGCGGCGGCGGGGCGGCCCATGAAGGCCTCCAGCTTGAGCTGGACGATGTAGGTGGGCCGGTTGGCGGCGATCTCGAGGACGCCTTCGAGGATCATCTCGAGCATCTGCGTCTCGCGCATGGACAGCAGGCGGATCTGGCCGGCGATGGGCACGCAGAAGAAGTTCGCCAGCGCGATGCCGATGAAGGCCGAGGACAAGGCCAGCGCCATCGCCGGGCCGAGCTTCGTCGGCTCGGTCATGGATTGGAGCACGCGCAGCATGCCGATGAGGGTGCCGAGCAGGCCGAACATGGGCGCGAGCAGGCCCAAAGTGCGGAACACGTTGGCGTCCTCGGTGCGCTGCACGCGGCGGCGCTTGATCTCGAGCTCGATGATCTCGCGCGCGCCCACCGTGTCGCCCGACGACTGCGCGGCGCTGAGCGCGCGTTTGAGGAAGCCGCCCGCGAACTGCGGGGATTCGTCGCGCAACGCGAGCAGGCCGCCTTCGGCGCGGGCCTTGCGCGAGAGGCGCAGCAGCTCCCCGGTGATCTCGTCGGGCGACGGGAGCTTGCCGGGGATGAGGGTCCAGAAGAACGTGCGCACGGCGCTGAAGAGCTGCCCGGCCGGCGTGCTGATGAGCATGGCCGCCGCCGCCCCACCGATGACGATGATGAGGCCGTGCATGTCGAAGATGGTCGTGGCCCCGGGCTGGAACAAGCTCCAGGCGAGCACCGCGCCGGCCGCGATGAGGCCGAGCCATAAGGAGAGATTCGGCATAGCTCACGGAGGATAGCCCTCCCGCGTTACAAAATCAAGTCGGATGCGGGGGCGTCGTTAAGACGCGTCTTCGCGCGTTTTCGCGGCGCCGAGGCGGGTGACGGCGGCCTGCACGGCCCACGGCAGGCCTTCGTGGAGGCCCTCCTCCATCTGCTTGCGGTAGGCGCTTTCCACGGGCGCCCCGATGGCGAAGAGGATCTCGCAATCGACGTAGCCCGGCAAGGCGGAGGCGTAGAGGAAGAAGCCGAAGCCCATCGCCACGCCGTCGTCGGCCTTCACGGCGTAGAAGGACCACGGCTCGGAGCTGACCGTCCAGCCTTGCGCGTCGTAGCGGTAGGCCATCTCCCGGGTCCCGGCGCGCACCAGCTCCTCGTGGCCGGGCACGGATTTGCACGTGCCTTCGCCGCGGTGCGCCTTGAGGTAGGCGAGCGCGCCGCTGAGCGCGATCTCGCTCATCGCTTCGGCCTGCGGCTGGCGCGCGACGGCCGCGAACTTCAGCTTGAGGGCGCCGTCTCGTTTGACGGCGTCGCGGGGCTTGGGCTCGGACACGACGTCGCGGCTGGGGCCGACGACCGGCGCGTACGCGTCCCGGCGCTTGAGGGCGACGAACGCGGCCAGCGCCAGCACGAAGCAGGCGGCCAGCAGCAGGAGCTTGAGGTCGTCGCGAGGCGCGGGCGGCGCGCCGGGCACGGTGATGTTGTTGTGGACCACGACCGGGACCGGCGCGGCGGGGGCCGGCGCGGCGTCGGGCGGGCGCGCGGCGTTTTTGCGCTCGCGGATACGGGCGAGGTTGGCGCGGGCGCGGTCCTTCTCGATGCGGTCGATGACGTAGTGTACGCCGCGGCATTCGCCGTGGTCGTCCTGCTCCCAGCCCGCCAGCGCCTCGGCGGGCACGTCGGGCTCGCCGCCGCTGACCTTCAGCAGCAGGTGCGCCAAGGCGTCCTTGCGGGCCAAGGAGGCGTCGGCGCCTTTGCCGACGCCGTAGTACCACGTCGAGTCGCGCGGCTCGGAGTTGTAGAAGCCGGGGACGCAGTCCTGGGCGGCGGCGCGCGCGCCCGCGCCCAGCAGCAGCAGCGCGAGCGCCAGGCGCGGCGGGGTCGTCATGGCTTGGAGCGCTCGCGCAGCATGCGCAGGAGCGCGGCGCGGTCGCACGGGGCGGCGAGGCACTCGCGCGCGCGCTCGCGCGCGCCGTCGAAATCGGGAAGGTAGGCGATCTTCAGGTATTCCTTGGCGGCGTCGTCGCGGCGGCCGAGCAGGTCCAGGCTGTAGCCGCGCAGCATGCGCACCCAGGTGTGGTACGGCGCGGGTTTTTCCTTGGCGGTCATGGCCAGGGCGTGGTCGGCCCAGGCGAGCATGCGTTCGCCGTCGGCGGGCGCCAGGCAGGCGTCGCCGGAGAGCCCGCAGACGAGGGTGAGCTCCTTGCGGCGGAAGGCGGCGGGGTCGGCCTCCGCGGCCGCGAAAAGGACGCGGCCCAGCGCCGCCGACTTGTCCCAGTCGCCGAGGCGGTGGCGGGCCAGCGCCTCCAGGAAGACGAAATAGACGCTGCCGGGGAACATCTCGCGCAGGCGTTGGAGCACGGGCAACGCCCGCGCGTAGTCCTTCATGTCGATGATGAAGGTGTTGGCCAGCAGCTGGGCGGCCTGGCGGTTGGCGTAACGCGCCTTGTCCACGGCCAGGTTGATGCGCTCCAGGCCGCGTTTCTCGTCGCCGCGCATGCCGCCGAGGAAGGCGCCCAGGCGCGCGATGCCCGAGAACCGCGCCGCTTGGTAGTCGAACAGCCCCAGGCCGAGGTAGGCGTCGTAATACTCCTCGTCGAGCTTGACGCATTTGTTGAGGTGTTTGACCGCCTTTTTGCCGTCGAGATAGGCGGCGATCCATTTGCCTTTCATGACGTTCCACTGGCCGCGCGTGCCGAGCGTCATGCCCGAGACGAAGTAGCCGTCGGCCCGCGTCTGGCGGTCCTTGGAATCGATGTAGGCCTCGGCCTTGCGCAAGGCGGCTTCGACGTCCTGCTCGAAGAGGCCTTGGAGGGTCGGCGTATCTTTGAACAGCCCGTATTCCTGAGACGACTGCCACCAGATGCCCCCCGCCTCGAAGAGATAGCCCCAGGGGTTGTCGGGCTCGAGCTCGATGAGCTTGCGGAAGGCGGCGCGCGACGCGTCGTAGTCGAGCCCGTAGAGGCGGTCGATGCCTTCGGTGAGCTGCTTTTCCGCGGCCGGGCTCAGGTGCGGGCCCGCGACGGCCGGCGCGGCGGCGCACAACAAAACGAGCGACAGCAAGCTAGTTCGCATACACCCTCTCACCGGGATCGCTGGACGCGGGTTTGGCGCGGCGCGGCTTCTTGCGCGGCCGCGGGGCCTCGCCGGGCTCGGGCAAGGCCTCGGCGGACGGCCGGCGCCGGGCCGCGGGGGCGGGCGAGGCCTTGAGGCGGTCGCAGGCGTCCTTGCGGCCCAGTTCGCAGGCCTCGTTGAAGTCCCCCCGCGCGGCGTCGGGCTGCAGCAGGAACTCGCGCAGGCGGCCGCGGGAGACGTAGGCCTCGGCCAGCAGCGCGCGTTCGGCGTCGCGGCTCTTGGCGGAGGCGCGCGTGCGGTCGCCCTCCACGAGGCGTCGCTCGTAGAGCGGGACGACCTTGGACCAGTCCTCGACGGCCTCGGCGTGGCGGCCGAGCGCGGCGCGGGCGGACGCGAGCTCGGCCAGCGGCTCCGGCTGGGCGGACTTGGCGAGCCCGACGGAGCGTTCCAGCGGCGCGAGCGCGGCGTCGGCGCGGCCTTCGACGCGCCAGGCGCGGCCTTCGAGCCAGTCCGGGCGCCAGTCCGAGGGCGCCAGGCGGCGGGCGCGGGCGGCGGCCTTGCGCGCCTCGGGCGGGCGGTTGCGGCCTCTCTCCGGCAGGCGCGCGCGCGCCAGCCCCACCCAGCCCTCGGGGTCCTCCGGCTCGGAGGCGGCGTAACCCGCGAAGTCGGCTTCGGCCTCGAGGACTTTCGCCGAGGCCAGGCGCGCCTGGCCGCGCAGCAGCTGGGCGCGGTGGTTGCCGGGGTCGTTGGCCATCACCTGCGTGAGGTCCTCGGCCGCGGCGGCGTCTTCGCGGCCGAGCAGGAGCGCCTCGGCGCGGCGCAGGTAGGCGTGGGAGAGCATGAGGCGGCCGTCCTTCGGCAGCCAGGCGCGGATGGCGCGCGTGGCGAACTCCACGCGCTCCGGGTCGGACGGCGCGCGGGCTTCGGCCCGCCTCAGGGCCTCGAGGAACGGCGAGGCGGCCGAAGCGGGCGCGCCGAGCAGGAGGGCGAGCAGAAGGACGCTCACTCGGCCGACGTGGACCTCGCGTGGGTCTTCCAGAACTTGCGGATGTGGTCCCAGCCTTCCTCGGCGGTGTCCACGATCTTGCACAGGCGGATATCGTCCCAGGCGATCATGCCCATCTCGGCGAGGTGGTCGAAGTTGACGAGCTTGGACCAGAACTCCTTGCCCACGAGCACGATGGGCAGCAGGCGCTTCTTGCCGGTCTGCACGAGGGTTAACGCCTCGAACAGCTCGTCGAGCGTGCCGTAGCCGCCCGGGAAGGCGACGAGGGCCTTGGCGCGCATGAGGAAGTGCATCTTGCGCAGGGAGAAGTAGTGGAACTGGAAACACAGCTCCGGCGTGATGTAGGGGTTGGGGTCCTGCTCGTGCGGCAGCGTGATGTTGAGGCCGATGCTCTTGGCCCCCTGCTCCCAGGCGCCGCGGTTGGCCGCTTCCATGATGCCGGGGCCGCCGCCGGTGGTGATGACGTATTCGAGGTCCTGGCCGGACTTCTGGGCGGCCGAGAGCAGCGCCGAGAAGCGGCGCGCTTCCTCGTACCAGCGGGAGAGCTGCACCTTGCGCTCGACCTCGGCCAGGCGGCGCTTGGCGTCGGCGTCCTTGGGTTTGGCGGCGACGCCGTCCTGCGCGGCCTTCAGCGCGCGCCGCGCGTCCTCGGGCGACAGGATGCGCGCCGAGCCGAACACCACGATGGTGGAGCGGATCTTGTGCTCGCGCAAGATGAGCTCGGGCTTGAGCAGCTCGAGCTGCAGGCGCACCGGGCGCAGGTCCTTGCGGCCCATGAACTCGATGTCCTCGTAGGCGCGCATGTAGGCGCGGGCGTGGCGGATCTTGGCGATGAGCGCCTGCTTCTGCTCCGGCAGCAGCTCTTTGGGGGCTTTGGGGTTCATCATTTCACTCCGAGGTAGCGGGGCAGCCAGAGGCTCAGGCCCGGCCAGTAGGTGACGACGGCCAGCGCGGCCAGGATCAGGAACCAGAACGGCGCCACGGCCCGGTAGAGGACGGGCAGGGGCTTGTCGAAACGACGCGAGGCGAGGAAGAGGTTGAGGCCGAGCGGCGGCGTCATATAGCCGAGCTCGAGGTTGAGCAGGAAGAGCGTGCCCAGATGAATGGGGTCGATGCCGTACTGCAGGGCCACGGGCACGATGATGGGCACCACGATGACGATGGCCGAGAAAATCTCGACCATGTTGACGACGAGCAGGAACACGTTGAGCAGGGCCAGGAAGCCCCACGGGCTCTCGACGTGTTTGTGCAGGAACTCGAAGATGCGGCCGGGAATCTCCGCGTCGATCATGTAGTTGGTCAGCCCGAGGGCGCAGCCGAGCACGATGAGGATGGCGCCGACGAGGATCATGGCCTCTCGCGCGATCGCCGGCAGGCGATTAAACGCGACGTCGCGATAGACGAACACCTCGACGACGACGACGTAGAAACACATCACCGCCGCGGCTTCGGACGCCGTGAAGAAGCCGCCGTAGATGCCGCCGATGATGAGGAACGGCAGCGGGATTTCCCACGCGCCGTCTTTGGCGGCGGCGAGGACCGTGTCCACGGAGAAGCGCAGGGGCTTGACGCCGCTGCGGCGCGCGACGACGACGGAGTAGGCCGACAAAGCCGCCAGCAGGAGCAGCCCGGGCACCGCGGCGGCCGCGAACAGCTGGTCCACGGACAGCTTCCCGACCAAGGCGTATAAGATGATGGGCAGGCTGGGCGGGAAGAGAAGACCGAGGCTGCCGGTCGTCGAAATCAGGCCCAACGAGAACTTCTCCGGGTAGCCCTGCTTGAGCAGCAACGGGTGGATGAGCCCCCCCAGCGCGATGATGGTCACGCCGGAAGCGCCGGTGAAGGCGGTGAACAGCGCGCAGGCGCACAGCCCCGCCACGGCGACCCCGCCGGGAAGCCAGCCGAACAGCGCCTCGGCCAGCGCGACGAGGCGGCGCGGCGAGCCGCTTTCGGCGAGCAGGTAGCCGGCGAAGGTGAACAGCGGGATGGCGACGAGCGAGGGCAACGACGCGAGCCGCGCGAGCTCGATGATGACGGCCGAGGGGTCGATGCCCGCGCCGTGGAACAGCCACAGGGCCAGCGCGCCCAGGATGGCGAACACCGGCGCGCCCAAGGCGGCCAGCAGGAGGAAACCGCCCGATACGAGGGCCGTGTTCATCGCCGTAGGTCCCAGGCGGCGTCGGCCGACTTGAAGAGGGCGTGGAGCATGATGAGCAGGAAGCCCGCGGGGATGCCGGCGGTGAACAGCCAGGCGGGCACCTGGGTCTGGCCGATGGTCATGAGCACGGCCGAGGCGGCTTTCTCCTCCAGCGTGAAATGCCAGGCGGCCTTCATGAGCAAGGCGCACACGACGGCGGCGGAGAGGTTGGCGAGCAGGCGCAGCCAAGGCTGGAGGCCCTTGGGCGCGCCCATGTGCGCGGCTTCCCAGGCGAAATGTTTCTCGTGGGCGGCGGCGAGCGCCGCGCCGAGGAAGCCGGTGAGCAGCACCAGCTGCTTGAGCAAGGTCTCCCCCCACAGGAGGCCCAGGCCGAAGCGGCGCAGGACCACCGAGGCGAACGCGAGCGCGATCATCACCCCGAGCAAGGCGACCAGCAGCGCGCCCTCGGCGGACGCGAGCGCGGCCTCAGCTCTTCGTAGTTTTTCGCGCACGGAGGGCGGCGAGCTCCTTCTCGAGCTTGAGCACGAGCTCCGCCGGGAACAGGCGGCCCGTCATGTCCTTGCGCGCGGCGCGGCCGAGCTCCTCGTAACGCCCGAGCGTCGCGGCGTCCGGGCGCGCGCCCAAGGTGAGGCCGTTTTTAGCGACGGACTCCAACGCCTTGCCGTTCTCGGCGTTGGTCAGGTCGTTGAGCCGCTTGAGGTGGCGCGCGGAGACCTCGCGCAGCGTCTTCTGCTGGTCGGCCGGCAACGCGTCGAAATATTTCTTGGTGACGAGCACCGCGCCGGTGGACTCGGCCATGGGCACGGGGTAGATGTGTTTGAGCTTGGCGTGCCACTGCAGCGCGACCACGCCCAAGGGCGGGCCGTACACGGCGTCGATCATGCCGGTCTGCAGCGATTGCATGACGTCCACTACGGAGAGCGGGACGGGGCTGACGCCGAGGGCCTTGTAGGCCGAGGACGCGATGGGGTCGCCTTCCCACACCCACATCTTCGCCTTCTTCATGTCGTCCGGGCCGTTGACCACGCCGCGGCTGAACACATAGACGGAGCCGAGGTCGGTCCAACCCAGCAGGACGAACCCTCCCTTCTCCAACGAGGCCTCGAGGTCCTTCGAGAGCTTGCCGCGCACGGCCTCGAGCTCCGCGTGGTTGCGGAACAGCCACGGCGCGTCGAGCAGCCGCGTCTCGGAGGAGACCTCGCCCAGGCCCACGCCGGTCAGGCCGGCCGCGTGGAGCTGGCCGATGCGCATCTTCTTGACCACGTCCTTCTCGTCGCCGGCGACGCCGCCCGCGTAGAACTTGAGCTTGAGCCCGCCGTTGGTCTCCTTCTCGAGGTCCTTGGACAGCTCGGTGAGCACCTTCATCCACGTCGAGCCGTCGGGCGCGAGCGTGGCGAACTTGACGGCGGCGGGCGCCGCCGCGAGAGGCTTCGGCCGGGTCGCGAGCGACCCGGCGCAGATGCCGATAAGGAATAACTTCGAGCATCTAGAAATAATCATCGATTTTCTCCAGCATGGCGGCGGCTTTGCGTTTGGCGGCCTCGTCGGCCAGGCGGGCGCCGGGCAGTCGGCCGGAGGGCTCGTCGAGGACCTTCTTGAGCAGCTGGCGGCACAGCTCCTGGTCCTGGACGGCCACGGCGTACCAGCGCGCGTTGAGGAAGTGGGTCATGAGGTACTGGCCCTTGGTGATGCGATGGGCCCATTCGAAATGCGTCTTGGCCTTGGCGGGGTTGCCGCCGAGCAGGGGCGGGCGCGAGGCGTAATAGAGCCCGAAGAACAAATCCGCGCCCCCGTGCTGGAAGGACGGGTCGAGCTCCCAGGAGCGCGTCATCAGCGCGGTGGCCTTCGGCAGGTCGGCCAACGCGGCGGCGTCGTCCTTGGAGAGGTTGATGTAGCCCGCCCAGGCGAAGCCCGCCCAGAACAGGTCGGGCACGTCCTCTTTGACCGCGGCCTTGAGTCGTTTCTCGAACTCCTCCGGCGGCAGCGCGGACAGGCCCACGAACTGGCGTTTGAAGGCGAGCGCGGCCAGAGCATGGTCGCGCCCGCGCAGGTAGAAGCCTTTGGCGCGGGCGGGTTCGGCGTCCTCGAGGAAGAGGAACGCCCCCCCGCCGAAACCTTCGGCGGCCAGGCGGCGCAAGTCGAGGTTGGCGGGGTCGGTGACGAGCAGGCTCTCGATGAGGGCGAGCTGGGCGGGCATGGCTTCGCGGCCCTGCTGCCAATCGGGCTCGTCGAGCACGGCGGAGCGGCCGGCCACGAGCAAGGACGAGGTGGGCACCAGGACGATTTTATTGAGCGAGCAGCCGGACAGGAGAACGGCGAGCGCCAGGAGAGCGCTATTCCTCATATGTGGCCGCTATCGTAGCAAAAAGCCCCGGCTATTGAAGGCGGGAGGCCGGGCTTTGGCGCACCCGGCGGGCGGCGCTGTTGAACAGGTCGAAGGCCTGCCCCGCCTGGATGGTCAGCACCCAGCGAGGGCGCCCCGGGTCGCGGTTGAGCGCGTAGGCCAGGTCCACCCGGCCGACCGCGCCTCCGCGAGAGCGCGTCGAGCCCACGCGCAGGCCGATGCCGACGTCGGACTTGAAGCTGTTGGGGTTGAAGCCGGCGCCTTCCTTGGCGACCATGCCGCTGTCGAAGAAGATCACGCCTCCGAAGCGCATCAGGTGCAGGAACTCGCCGGGCACGAAGAAGCGGTTCTCGAGGTTCATCAGCACCGCTTTGCCGCCGACGAACGCGTCGTTTTTGTAGCCGCGCAGGCCCGAGCCTCCGCCGAGCGTGACCTGGCTGTCGCGGTCGAGGTAGCGGCCCGTCACGCCTTCGAAGTGCGCGACGAGGGTCTGGTCGCCGACGAGCTGCGTTTTCCAGATCAGGTTCGCGGCCGCCGACATCGAGGCGTTCTCCCAGCGTTTGTCGCGGGTGCGTCCGCTGAGGGTGAGCGCGGCCAGCGCGAAACGGCCTTCTCCCAGTCCCAGGCCCTGCTGGTCGCGCGCGTAGAACAACGCGCGGTCGCGGTCGGACCCCGTGGTTTTAGGCATCCAGCCGCCGCGCATGGTGAACTCGTTGCCGAGGTTGAAGTCCTCGACTTGCTCCATGCGGTCCACGAACGTCTCCTTGACGTAGCGCGGCACGACCCAGGACCAGCCCACCGTGGGGCCGGACAGCTCTTGGTCCACGGGCAAGGGGCCGTTGGTCTTGGCCGTGGCTTCGTATTGGCGGCGCTCGGAGTACCAGCCCATCTCGAAGCGGTTGACGAACAGCTGGTCGTCGTTGAGGCGCTGCCCGATGGACGCCTCGGTGACGCGGTTGCGGACGCGGTATTCGGAGAAAACCTCGCCGTCGCGCACGATGTCGCCGTCGCCCAGCGAACGGTTCCAGGATAAAGACAGCGCGTTGTCGGAATCGAGGGAGTAGAACGGCCGCGTGAGGAAGGCCGAGCCCGAATCCCCGTCGCTGGCGTCGGTGTAGGCGGCGCCCAGGCGCAGGCGCGTGCCGAAGAAACGCGGGTCGCCGTAGAGGATGGAGTTGGAGCGGCGGATCCCGTCCTCGTTGTGGGCGAAGCCGACGCTTTTGCCGTAGCCGAAGACGTTGTTCTCCTCGAGCCCGTAGGAATAGAAGGAGCGGCCGCCTTCGGTGCCGAAGGACAGCTTCGGGTTGGTCGTCCAGGAGTCCTGCGAGCGCACGAGCACGCCGTCCGTCGAGCTCGAGATGTCCACGCGCCTAAACGAGCCGTTGGCGCGCAGGTTGCGCTCCGACTGGATGACCTTGAGCGGGTCCCAGGCCTCGCCCTCGCGAAACAGCAGCTCGCGGCGGATGATGTGCTCGCGCGTCTGGACGTGGATGCGGTTGGCGATGCGGAAAGGCCACCAGCCTTCGCCGGGCACCTTCGGGTCGAAGACGTTGAGGCGCTCGACTCGGATCGTTCCGGGGGCCGTCGCCGAAGCCCGACTTCGACCCGGCGGCGGTGCGCGTGGTCTGAGCGCGCCGCGCGCGTTTCAGCCGCGCGCCGACGCGAGCCGGCGGCAGACCTCCAGCGTCAGCGCCGACTGGTTGAGCGTGTAGAAGTGGATGGCCGGGCGCGCCGCCGGCGAGTAGGGCGCGGGACTGCGCCACGGCCCAGTCGATGCCGAAGCGGACGACCTCGTCGGGGTCGGCCTGGATGCGCGCGAGCTCGGCCTCCATCACCGCGGGGATGCGGGTGCCGCACAGCGAGCTGAAGCGTTTGAGCTGGGCGTAGCCCGTGACCGGCATGATGCCGGGCACGATCGGCACGTCCACGCCGGCCGCGCGCGCGCGGGCGACGAAGGCGAAGTAATCCCGCGCCTCGAAGAACAACTGGGTCATCGCCCAGTCCGCGCCCTCGCGCACCTTGGCCGCGAAGGCGGCGAGGTCCGCGTCGGCGGAGGCGGCCTCGGGGTGCTTCTCGGGGTAGGCGGCGACGGCCATGCGGAAGCCCCCGCGCGCCTTGACGAAGCGCACGAGGTCGGCGGCGTAGCCGAAGTCGCGCTCCCCCACCGGCTTGACGGCGGCGTCCTTGGGCGCGTCGCCGCGCAGGGCGACCAGGTGGCGCACGCCCATGGCTTCGAGGCGGTCGAGCACGGCGGACACCTCGGCCTTGGTGTGGGCGATGCCCGTGAGGTGGCAGGCGGCGGGCAGGCCGGTCTCCTTCTGCAGGCGGCCGACGGTATCGATGGTGCGGTCGCGGGCGCTGCCGCCGGCCCCGTAGGTGAGCGTCACGTAATCCGGCCCGAGCTCGCGCAGCTTGCGCACCTCCGCGAGGAACCCGTCCAGGTCGTCGGGCGACTTGGGCAGGAAGAACTCGAAGGAAAAGACCGGTCGGCCTTTGCCGAAAAGGCCGGGGATGTCGGTGTTCGGGCCGTTCATGACGGCGAGGATTGTATCAAACCCGCGGCGGGCGCTTCAGGCCGCGGCTACGTGGACTTGCCGCGCGCCGAACGCGTCTCGGCCTCTTCGATGAGGCGGCGGTACTCGTCCACGAGGGTCGGGTCGGTGTTGACCATGCTCGCGGCGCGGAAGTCGGCGGCGGCGTTGCCGAACTTCTGCAGGCTGGTCCAGACCGCGGCGCGGTTGCGGTAGTAGCGGTCGGACAGCGGGTTGAGCGCCAACGCGCGGCTGAACAGCTCGAGGGCGTCCTCGTGGCGGCGCTGGGCGAACAGGGCCAGGCCCTGGCCGTTGAGCGCGTTGGCGTCGAGCGGGTCGGCCTTCGCCGCCAGGACGTAGCTCTCCTGCGCCTTGGCGTAGTCCCTCAGGAAATAATGGACGTTGCCGGCGCGCAGGTGCGCCTCCGCGAACTTGGGGTCCACCTTGATCGCCTTCGCCAATTCGCCGAGCGCGGCCCGGTAGTTGCGGCGCATGGTGAGCACGGTCGCCAGGCGCACGCGCGTGGACGCCTCGTCGGGCTCGAGCTCGAGGGCGCGGATGAAGTCCTGCTGGGACGCCTCGAGCGCGTCCTGCCCCGACAACGCGACGCCGCGGCCGACGTAGGCGTCGGCCACGCTGCCGTCGAGCTCCATCGCCTTGGTGTATTCGAGCACGGCCTTGTCGAACTGGTCGGCGTTGTGCAGGGAGTCGGCGCGCAGGATGAAGACGTAGGGGCTGCGCAGGTCCTCCTGCATGCGTTTGTCGAGGTCCACGATGGCGGTGAGGAAGTCCGCGCCCTCCGGGTGGCCCGGGGCGAAGCCGACGTAGGGGCTCTTGACGTAGGGGTCCAGGCGCAGCGCCAGCAGGTAGGCGTGGTGCGCCTCTTTATACTGGCGGTTGGCCGCGTGGGCGATGGCGCGGGCGAGTATGGCCTCGGCGCGGCGCGCGCCGAGCTGCCAGGCGGTCTCCACGTCCTCGATGACGCGCGGCCACTGCTTGAGCTGGTGCCAGGTCAAGGCGCGCTGGAGGTAGGCCGGGCCGTGTTGTGAGTCGATGGCCACCGCGCGGTCGCAGGCTTTCAGCGCCTCCTTCGGGTCGCGGCGCAGCCGGTACGCCTGGCACAGGTAGGTCCAGCCGTCCTTGGACGACGGCTCGAGCTTGAGCGCGCGGTCGAGGTCGGCGATGGCGGGTTTGAGCTGGCCCAGCGCGCCGTAGGCCAAAGCGCGGTGCAGGTACGCGGGCGCCAGCGCGGCGTCGAGGTGCAGGGCCTGGCTGAGGTCGCGCACGGCCTGCTCGGGCTCGCGGCCGCGCAG
Organism: uncultured Elusimicrobia bacterium; assembly: GCA_965283875.1. GTDB lineage: Bacteria > Elusimicrobiota > Elusimicrobia > UBA1565 > UBA9628 > GWA2-66-18. Next base: position 67,650 of record CBDIQC010000002.1, read on the forward strand.
GCGGATCCAGCCGAGCATGTCGTAGAGGGCGGGGTTGCGCGGGTCCTTCTCCAGCGCGGACTCGATGTCGCGCACGGCGCCGACGTGGTCGCCGAGCAGGAACTTCGCGTCGGCGCGGCGCTCGAGCACGCGCGCGGCCGGGCCCTTGAGCGCGAGCGCGGCCTCGAAGGAATCCAGCGCCTTGTGGAACAGGCGGTTGCGCGTGCGCAGCACGCCCATGTTGAAGTGGAAGGCGGGGTTGCGCGGCTCGAGCTCGACGGCCTTGAGCACGTCGCGCAGGGCCTTCTCCTGGTCGCCGAGCGCGTTGGCGTAGAGCGCGCCGCGGCCGTTATAGGCCTCGGCGTATTTCGCGTCGGCTTCCACGGCCTTGTCGAAGTCCTCGAGCGCGAGGTTGGCCTTGCCGACGCGCGCGTAGAAGCTGCCGCGCGCGGTCAGGATCTCGGGGTTCTTGGGCTCCAGGCGCAGCGCGCGGGTGAAGTCGGCCAGCGCCGGGTCGTCGAGGCCCATGCGCGACTGCAGCCCCCCCCGCGCGGCGAGCGCGGCGGCGGAGCCCGGCTCCTCCTTGACCGCGAGGTCGAGGTCGAGCAGCGCCTTTTTAGGGTCCTTGAGCGCCTCATAAGCCTTGGCGCGGCGCAGGAGCGCCGTGATGCCGGCGCCGTCGTCGCGGGCGCGGCCGTAGGCTTCGGCCGCCTCGCGCCACAGCTGGATGGACAGGTAGCGGTCGCCGATGGCCAGCGCGGCCTCGGACGTCAGCTTGGGCGAGTCCAGGGCGAGGCGGAAATCGCCCAGCGCGGGCTCGCGGCGGTTGGCGCGCCAGTGCGCCTCGCCGCGGTTGTAGTAGGGCGCGTAGTCCTGGGCGTCGGCGCGCACCGCCTCCTCGAAGTCCTTGAGCGCCGCGGCCTCGTTGCCCTGGCGCAGGCGGATGGCGGCGCGTCCGAGGTAGGCGTAGCCGTAGGAGGCGTCGAGCGCCAGCGCCTTGTCGTACGCCTTCAGCGAGCGTTTGAAGTCGCCTTTGCGCGCCAGGGCCGAGCCCACCAGCCCGTAGGCGGGCGCGAACTGCTTGTTGACGCGCAGCGCGGCGGTGAGGTCGGCGATGGCTTCGACGTCGCGGCCGAGCTCGTAACGCGTGAGCGCGCGGCTGTACAGCCAGACCGGCACCTTCGGGCGGGCCTTGAGCGCGGCGTCGAGGTCGGCCAGCGCCTTGGGGCGGTCGCCGAGCTTGCGCCACACGCGCGCGCGCGCGCGAGGGCCTCGGGGTCGTTGCCGGCGGCGTCGAGCGCGGCGTTGAGGCTGACGAGGGCCTTCTGCGGCCGCCCGAGCAGGAGCTCGGCGCCGCCTTGGGCGATGGCCTCGTCCACGCCGCGGCGCGAGCCGGCCAGGGACAGGGCCTTCTCGGCGTCGGCGCGGCGGCGCGCGACGTCGCCCAACGCGTCCCAGCAGCGCGCGCGCAGCTCGTAGGCGCCGGAGATCTTGGAGTCGTCGGCCAGCGCGCGGTTGGCCGCGGCCAGCGCCCCGCGGAAATCCCCCCGCACGTAGAGCTCCTTGGCCTCCGCATAGACGCGGCGGCCGAGGCCGGCGTCGGCCGCGAAGGCCGGCGTCGCCGCGAGCAGGAGGGCCTGCGCGAACGGGAGGAAGCGTGGAGGCATCAAGACCATCGGAGGATAGCGGGGTGATGTTACGAAATCAAGACAGCAGACGGTCCCGCAGGCCCAGCGCGAGGCCTCGAAGCCAGGGCGCCAAGGCCCAGGCCGCCGCGCAGGCGGCCCCCCACCCGGCGGCCGCGCGGGCCGCGGCGCGCGTCCCCCATCGGGCTTGCCAGCGCCTCCAGCCCCGCGACGGCCAGCAGGACCAGGACGGGCGCGTAGGTCTCGCGGTGGCGCGGAATCATGACGCCGGCCACGCAATACAAGGGCGTGAGGTAGGCGACGGTCCACAGCAGCGCGCGACGGCGTCCGTCCAGCCGCACGACCCACAGCCCCGCGAGCCACAGCGGCAGCAGGAAGACGAAGGTGGGGTCGAGCGCGGGCGAGAAGGGATAGTGGAGCAGGACGAGGTTCAAGACGGCCGCCTTCAGCGCGAGCCCGGAGGCTCCTTCCATCAGGAAAAAACGTTTGGCCCGGGCGGCGTAGAAGTCCGACTTCTCCAGCTCGGTGGCGGCCTGCGGCGCGCGCTCCCAGGCGGGGCCGCCGAGCCGTTCCTCGATGGTCCGGGGGATGCCCCAGCCGTACACGTTGAAGGCGCCGGCGGTCGTGGCGGCGATGGGCCTTCCCAGCGTCAGGCGGTTGCGCAGGGTCCACGGGAGAAGGAAGGCGGCGACGACGGCCAGGAACACGAGCGCGTTGAGCCAGCGCGAGCGCCAGCCCGCCAGCCCCGCGATGAGCGCGGCCCACGGCGCGAATTCGGGGCGCAGCAAGGTCAACGCGCCGGCCGCCGCGCCGGCGAACGCGGCGCGGCGCGCCTGCAGGGCGCGGTCCTCCGACAGCAGCCATAACGTCAGCGTCAGGAAAAACGCGGCGGGGCCCTCGGTGAGCAGCCGCGCGCCGGGCTGGATCATGTCGAAGGAGAAAGCGGCGAACAGGCCCGCGACGAGCGGCCAGCGCCCGGCGCTGAAGCGGCCCGCGAGCAGGAACACCAGCACGCAGGCGCCCGCGCCCAGCAGCGCCTGCAGGAACTGGGTCAGGACCGGCGAGCGGCCGAGCGTCGCGTATTGCGCCGCGAGCAGGAGCGGGTAGCCGGGCATGCGCGAGGCCCGTTCGCCCTGGTCGTTCTCATAAACGCCGCGGTCGAGGAGGCTTTCGGCGTAGGAATGGTAGTCCTGCGCGTCGCCGACACGTTCGCCGGCCCCGCGGCCGTCGGCGGCGATGAAGGCCAGCCGCACGGCCAGCGCCGCGGCGAAGAGCAGCAGCAGCTCGCGGCGCGCCGGGCTCAAAGGTAGAAGTCGCGGACCCAGCGGTGCTTGGCGATGACCGCGAGCTCGCTCGCGTCGAAGTAGCGGCCGTCGGCGGCCCGGGCGTTGAAGGTCACGTGGGAGACGCGGCGCATGCCCGGGATGACGGTCGTGACGGCGTCGAAGCTCAGCGCGAACTTGAGCGCGGCCGCGGCCAAGGTCTCGGCCTTGGGCCCGATGACGGCGCGCGCCAGCTCGTCGGCGCGGCGGCAGGTCTCGGGCAGGCGCTCGCCGCCGAAGTAATGCGAGCGGAAATCCTCGGGCTCGAAGCGGGTCTCGCGCGTGAGCGTGCCCGTGAGGCTGCCCTCGTCGAAGGGGCAGCGCACGATGACGCCGACGCCTTTCTCCTTGCACAGCGGCAGCAGCTTGTCGGCCGCGCGCTGGTCGAACATGTTGAAGAGCACCTGCGCGGCGTCCACGAGGCCGGAACGGATGAGGGCCAGCGCCGAGTCGGGGTCGTCGTTGTTGATGGACACGCCCCAGTGGCGGACCTTCCCCTCCTGCTTGAGGCGCGACATCTCCTCGGCGAGCGCGGGCCACAGCGGGTCCTTGAGCCACTCGTCGTGCCAGACGTGGAACTGGAACAGGTCCAGCCCGTCCCCGCCGAGGTTTCGCAGCGAACGCTCCGCGCTCAGGCGCACCCAGTCGGGCGGGAACACCAGGCCCAGGCGCGAGCGAGGGTGCCCGGGCCACTCCATGTTTTTGGGCGCGACCTTGGTGGACACCACGGAGCGCCGGCCGGCGTCCTTGAAAGCGCGCGCGATGAGGCGTTCGGAATGGCCGGCGCCGTAGGCGTAGGCCGTGTCGAAATAATCCACGCCCGCGTCGATGGCGGCGCGCAGGGCGGCCAGGGACTCGTGGTCGTCGGTTTTGCCCCACATGGACTTGCCGATGCCCCAGCCCCCGAAGCCGATCTCTGAAAGAGAGAGCTTCGTGGACCCCAAGGTCCGGTGAGGGAGCTTCAGCGCGGAGCCGCTGACCACGTTCCTTTTATAGCAGTTTTACTCGGCGACCTTCACCTGCAGGCCGGTGGAGCCGATGACGTCGGCGACCGCCTCGCAGCGTTCCCGGACTCCTTTATAGACCACGGCGCTGCCCTTGGTGTGCACCTCGTGGGACAGCTCGCGGGCGCGCGACAGGGAGCAGCGGGTCGCCTGCATCACCACGCGCTCCACCTCGTCGAAGCTATGGCAGTCGCAGTTGAACAGGATGGTGCGCCAGCCGCCGACGCCGGCTGTCCCGTCGTCCACGCGCTCCTCGACTTCGGAGGCGCCTTTCATGGCCGCCTCAGCGGCGCACGGCGACGGCCATGCCTTCGCCGGTGGGCAGCATCGCGCAGGAGGAGAACAGGCTCTCGTCCGTCAGCAAGGTCAGGCACTCGCGCATGCGCGGGGCCTTGGGCGCGTCCTCATCGGACGAGGGAAGATCGGTGCGGTGAAGCTTCCCGAAAAGATAGGCGTTGTCGCAAATGACGAGCCCGCCGGAGCGCACGTTTTTGACGGCCCAGCGCGCGTAGTCGGGATAGCCGGGTTTGTCGGCGTCGATGAAGCACAGGTCGTAGGGCCCGTGTTTCACCAACGTCGGCAACACGTCGTTGCCGGCGCCGACGTGGACGAAGGTCTTGTCGCCCACGCCCGCCTTCTTAAGATTGTCCTTGGCGACGGCGGCGTGTTTGGGGTCGTATTCGATCGTGTCGAGGCGCCCCCCCGCCGGCAGGGCGCGCGCCATCCAGGCGGCCGAGTAGCCGGCGAGCGTGCCGACCTCGACGACCTTCTTGGCGCCGATGACCGTGACGAGGAAGTGGAGGATGCGGCCCTCGTCGGGACCGACGTTGATGGGCGGGATGCCGTGGGACGTCGTCTCCGTGCGGATGGCCTTCATCACCGCGTCCTCGCGGCCGATGAGGCCCGTCACGAAGTCGAGCAGGGCCGGGGCGCGATAGGACTGGTCCCCGGTCGAGGCGTGGCCGCCGGTCGGGCGCGGCGCGCTCACAAGCCGATCCATTGGAACACAATCCACTTCTCCACGGCCTGGATGTTCTCCCCTTCGCGCCGCAGGCGGTAGCGGCGGCGCAGGGCGTTTTCGTCGCGGCGCACGGCCTCGCGCTCGTTGGCGAGCAGGCCCACGCGCTCCTGGCGGCGCAGGAAGTCGGCGAAGGCCAACGCGTCCGCCACCGTGGCCGCGTCGCCGGTCGGGCGGCAGGCCGCGGCGTGCGCCAGGAACAGGGCGCGGTAGCGGGTGCCCAGCAGCCGCACGGTCTGGGGCAGGTGCGCGGCGGTTTTCCAGAGGCGGGTGACGGGTTCCGGCGTCTCGGCGTGAGCCATGACGAAGATTAGCAACCCTGGGCCCGCGCCGTCAATGAACGGCCCTGTGGACAAGTGGATAACTCGGAGGATAGTCATACGGTCGTCATTTAGTGACAGGCATTAAAAGATGTAGCACCGTCGAGCGGGGCGGGATTTAACTCAGGCACTTGACTGAGTACGAAGGGCCTATGATAGGATAGGCCCACGGCTCCGTAATACGTAGGTCGTACGGCCGGGTCTGCTGGGCCGAATGGGTAAAACTTCTCGCCGAGTTCCCGAGGCCATCCGCCGGCTGTATGCCGGCGCGGTCGTGTTTTGCCTCCTGGCGCCCTCCCCCGCCGCCGCCGCGCCTTCGCCGCGCCTCCGCCGCCCTCCGCGCCCGCGGCTGCCCCGGGCGGGCTCGACGGCTTGCGCGACGCCGTGGCCTCGGCCGGGTGGGCGCCGTCGGCGTCATTAAATTTCGCGCCGTTGCCCGCGCCCGCCGGCGCCGCGGCCTCCTCGCCTTACGGCGGGGCCGCGGGGCTTCCCGCCTTCCTCGCCTTCCGCCGCGCCCTGGAGAGCCCCGAGCCCACCGCCGGCTCCCTGCGCGAGGCCGCGGCCGCGCTCGCCGAAGCCGCGCCCGCGACCTCGGACTGGCTGGGGCTCCGCGTGTTCGGCCCGCTGGACGCGGGTGCCGGACCGCGCCCGCGTCTCGCCGGCGCCGCGCGACGACGCGCGCGCTCGCCTGGACGACCTGCAGGAGGCCGCGGGCCTCGGGACGGCTCCGCTCACCCGCGTCACGAGCCTCGCGGCCGACGCGCCGGTGTCCGCGGCGGCGACGCGCCTGGCGGGCTTCTCCGCTCCCCCCGTCGCCGGCCGGGCCAGCCCCGGGGTCGCTTGGGCCGACCTGGCGGCGGCGCCCGCGCCCCCCCGCGCGCCCTTGGCGGCCGCGCCCGCGCGCAGCTTCGCCCGCGAGGAGCGGCTTTCCCAGGGGACCGACCTGGCCGCGCCGCGCCCGGACCGCGCCGCCACCGTCGAGGAGCTGCTCGCGGAGGCCGAACGCCGTCTCGACGCGCCGCCGCCGGCGGGCGGCACCGGCGCGACGGGCTCCGACGACGCGCGCTGGGCGGGCCTCGATTCCCTGCGCCGCCTGCTCGACCGCGTCGAGGACCCGGCCGCGCCCGCCCAGCCCGCGACGCCGGACCTGGCCGGCACCCCCCTCGAGCGGCGCGTCGCCGAAGCCGCCGCCCGCGTCGAGGCCGCGCAGTCGCGCGTGCAGGCGGGGCTGGCGGAGCGCGAGGCGGCCGAGGCGCTGCTGGCGGTGGCCGAGCGCGCCCGGCAGTCCGCCCTGCTGCGAGCGCCGCGGCGGGCGCGACACCTTGGAGTTCCGCCGCAACTACGCGCGTTTGGCCATGGTGATGGACCTCTCCTACAGCCTCAACGTCCTCAACTCGGCCGACACGGCGCTGGGCCGCCTGATCAACCTGGTGGACCAGCGTTTCGCCGCTATTGAGGAACGCCGTCGTTCGGGCGCCTCCGCGGGCGGCGAATCCGACCGCCAGGCCGGGCGCGTGGAGGAATGGCGCCGCGAGGCCTCCGAAGGCGCGGCCGCCGACCGGGTCCAGGCCGCGGATTTCGCGTCTTTGTCCGCGCGCGCGGGCGCGCTCGCCGCGTCCGTGGAGCGTTTCCGCGTCGCGGTGCCGTCGTTGCTCTCCGCGATGGACGCGCGCGACCGCGCGCGCAGCCCGGACGCGCTCACGGAATACGCGCGCCGCCTGGCCCTCCTGCCCGAGCTCGAGCAAACTCCTGCGCAGCGGCGGCGGCGGCAGCGGCGTCTCCGACCTCTCGCGCCCGTGGCTGGAGGCGCGCTCGCGCGAGATCACGGGTTACCGCGTCAAACTCGCCGACGCCGACCGCCAGCTCGCGCAGGTGCCCTTGGAGTTCGCGGGCGTGCTCGTGGCCGTCGTGCCCGGCGTGCCCGAGAACTCGCTGCGCAACCCGGACGCCCCGGCGGTGCTGGCGATGCTCGAGGCGCGCAAGACGCACTGGCGCGCCCAGGGCGAGGAGCACCGCGGCTACCGCGACGACGCGGCCGAATCCCTCGACCCGTCCGCGACGCGGCGCGTGTTCGACGATTTCGGCGACTCCATCCCGGCGTCGCACGCGGCGTGGCGCGCGGAAGAGCGCGCGAAGGCCGCCCGGCTCGACGCCGCGGCGCAGCCCCTCGCGGAGGAGACCGACGCCTACTCCGCGCGGTTCGAGGCCCTCGTGCCCGGCGCGGGCTTGCCGCGTCTGGCGGGCCGCTCTGCCGACGAGCACCGCACCGCGCTCGTCGATCTGCTCGACCGCCTCGACGCCGCTCGCCTGCCCGAGGGCGACGCGCAATTCGAGGCGAGCGCGCTTCGCATCGACATCGCGCGCAACGTCTCCTTCCTGGGCGACCTCACGGCCGAGCGCCTGAAGGCGCGCGGCATCGCGGCGGCGCTCGACCGCCCGGTGGACGTCATCTTGCCCGAGGCGCGGGCGCGGTTCACGGAATCGGCCGCGGCGATGGATGCGGTGGTCGCCGACGCCGTGCTCGACGAGGCTTACGCGCGCGCGGGTTTCCCCTCCGCCCAGGCGCAGGCTCTCATCGACCGCAAACGCGCGCTGGTCAACGTGGCGCTGTCGCCCATGCTCGAGCGCCTGCAGGGCTTCATCGACCGGACCTTGCTGCCCTTCGTGGACGAACGCGTCGCGCAAAGCGGCCCGGACTACGACGGCGACGGCTACGCCAAGCTGTACCGCGAGAAGAAGAACCTCTACGAACGCGTGGCCGAAGGCCTGCGCGTGACCTTGCCCTGGGCGCTGGCCACCAACGGCGCCGCCGAAGGCGACCGCGCCGCCGCCGCCGCCGGCATCGAGACCGTGCGCGCCACCTACCGGGACTATAAAGGAACGGTCGTGGACTTCCTCGACCAGATGCGCCGCCGCAAGGACCCCGCGAACGCGGAGACCGAGCCGTTGCACGGCGAGACCGTGCCTTACTCCCTGGTCCGGCGCGCCGCGGTGTACCGCGAGGAGCGCGCCGCGCGCGCCGCGCGGCTCAACGCGCTGGCCGGCGAGCTCGCCTCCATCCTCGGCCGCATCGACGAGCTCACGGGCTCGCGCCGGCGCCTGGCCGCGCGTTACGCGTTCCCCACGGTGGGCGAAAGCTCGGCCGACGAGCTGACCGCGCTGGCCGACCGCCGCTTCCTGCAGGACCTGGCCGCCGACCTCAAGGCCATCGGCGACGAGGCCGCGGCCGCGGGCGGCGGCGACATCGCGGTCGGCGGCGGCGACGGCGGCATCCCCACCGGGACCCAGCCGCCCGTGGACGTGTCCCCCTCCCAACGCACGGCGCTGCTCGTCGTGGAGGCGGTCAAACGCCTGGTTCCTTCCACCGCGACGGGCGTGACCGGCGGCCCGGGCGCGGGCACGTCGTACGCCGAGTCGCTGGCCCGCTACCTTTTCGCCGACGCGTTGGTCTCCAGCTCCGAGACCTTCCTGGCCGAACGCATCCCCCTCTTCGAGGCGTTCCTGCGCCGCGCCGACTCCGCGCTCGACGCCGCGCTGGCCGACGCCGACCTCGACGCGGCCTGGATCGGCGGCGACCTGTCGGGCGGCGAGGCCTTGCTCGCGCGCAAGGCGTCCTTGCTCGGGCGGCTGCGCGACGTGGCCCGCGAGGGCGCCGAGCTGTTCGGCCAGAAGGCGGCCTGGAGCGAGGAAGGCGTGGGCACGGTGGACCGCGTGCAGACCTATTACGACACCCTCTCCGAGGTATATCGCTCCGGCGGCGAGGCCCTCGACGCCGAGGAGCGCGCCGCGCGCGAGACGCGCGGCGCCCTGCTGCGCGCGCGCCAGGACATCCAGGACCAGCGCCGCACGGTGACGGGCTGGCTCGCCCAGCTCAACGACCCCCGCGAGAACGCGATGGCGCGCGTGGCGCAGAACATGACCGCCATCCAGGAGCGCACGCGCGCGGTGCTCGAAGCCAACATCGACGCCCGGCGCGTCACGCGCCAGCGCGACGCCGCCGTCGCCGTCGTCGAGGGCGCCTTGCGCGAGCTCGCCGTCGAGCGCGAGGCGTTGTCGGCCTTGCTCGAAGAGGTCGGCGACGCCGGGCGCCTCTCTCCCGACCTGGCCGCGCGCGCCGTCGCCGCCGGCCGCCGCTCCCCCGCCTGGCTCGCCGCGGGACCGCGCGGCCCGCAGACCCTCGTCATCCCCAAGGGCTCCTTGGCGTCGTTCCTTTCGCAGCTCTTCGCGGCCTTCGCCCCGGACACCGCCTCTCGCGACTTGGTCGAGCTGCGCGAGACCATCCTGCGCGACCCGGCGTCTTTGGCGCGCCTGCTGCCCGGCGCGGGCTTCGCCGAGTTCGGCGAGGGCACCAACGGCTTCTACCTCGTGTATCAGACCGAGTTCTCCACGCCCGGGGGCCTGGAGACCTCACAGCAGGTCACGCTCGGCAACGTCCTGCGCCTGTGGGGCCAGAACGTGAGCGTCATCGGCCATCGCTTCGCCAGCCCGCCTTCGGAGGCCAATGCGCCCTTCGGCGACCAAGGCGTGACCGTGCGCGTCGAATCGCTCGACTCCGACCGCTTGGTCAACTACCTCGACGTCACCTTCCATAAGCTCGTGCAGGACATCCCCACCGAGCTCGGCGTGGGCGGCCAGGCGCAGGAAGCGCGCATGATGGTCTTCGACGACTTCGCGCTCATGGTGGCCGACGGGAAGGTCTATTTCGGCGCGGCCGGCTTCGCCGACGTCGCGATGACCAACCCGGGCGACAACCCGCAGTATTACGGCGCGAACCTGCGCGCGCGGGTGCGCTTCACCGAGGTGCTGACGCTCAACGCCGAGCAGACGCTCCTGCTCGCGCGCGACCCGCGCCGGTTCCTGCAGACCATCAACCTGGACTTCACGGGCTTCGACCCGGCGCTCGACGAGACCTTCTCCGTGGAGGCCGAAGGCGAGGACCGCCGCTACGCGCGCACGCGCCTGGGCGTGGGCGTCGATCTGGGCCGCGTTCTGGGCACGCGCGACACCTTCACCATGGACATCCACTACTCGCGCGTCTCGGGCACCGACGCGGTCAGCCAGGACGCCATCGGCGCGACCGTGCTGCGCGGCTTCTCCTTCGACGTGGCGGGCACGCCCGCGACCCTGAACCTCGAGGCCGGCTACGAGCTGGGCCAGCGTTACGACACCGTCGTGGGCCGGGCGAGCTTCGCGCTCCCCGATATGGGCCTGGTGCTCTCGGCCCAGGGCAAGGTGCTGGGCACCGCCTCGGCCTTCTACGCCGAGGCGCGCCAGCGCCTGGGCGACAACTCCTCGGCGGCTCTTTCCTACGGCTCGCGCTACATCGGCCTCAACGACCGGCTCGCGGTCTCGCTGGAGTCGTCCTTCTCGCTGGGCGAGCTGTGGCGCGCGGCCTCCGGCGACGCCGCGCGCGACCTGACCGGCGGGCGCGCGCTCGCGGTCTTCGAGCGCGAGCTCGAGACCTTCTTCACGCGCGACGACCCCGCGAACCCGGCGCTCGCGGAGCTGCGCCGCGTGTTCGACTCCGACATCGGCCGCCGCCTGACCACCCTCGAGATCGGCCGCCTCTCGCGCGAGGTGGGCGAGCTGGTGCGCGCCGGCGCGTTCCTCGACAACGTGCGCACCGGCGCGATGGTGGGCTTCGTCTCCGGCCCCGTGGGCGAAGGCACGGCCGAACGCGCCACCGGCGGCGGCTTCCAGGCGGGCACGCGCACCGACGTCACGCTCACGCGCTCCCAGCGCGCGCTGGTGGAAAGCCGCGCCACCGCGCTGCTCGAGCTCGGCCTCGACCTGCAGGAGCGCCTGCTCGAGCTGACGCGCGCCTGGCAGGCGACCTTGGCCGCCGTGGCCTCCGCGCGCTGGCGCCGCCAGATCGCGCTGTACACCGCGGCGCACTCCCAGGACCCGGTGCTCGCGGCCGAGGCGCGCGCCGACGCGGCCGTCGCCGCGGGGCTGGAGAGCCAGGCCCTCCTGCGCTACAACGCGCTCACCGGGCGCGGCCCCAGCGAGGCGCCGCCGTTCGGCGGGCTCAACCCCCAGGACCTGGACCGTCTGATGTCCCTCGTGTCCGGCGCGCTGTCGCGCCCGACGCGCCTGGCCGACCTGCTCAGCCGCGCGCGCACCGGCCTCGATATCCCTTCGGAATCACTCCACGTGCTCGACTGGATTCCCTGGATCGAGCGGCTCACCTTCTCGGTGGGCTCCCAGCTTCCCGACATGTTGTCGAGCCAGGCCTTGGGCGCCTCCTTCACCGTGCGCCTGCCCATCTACGACCCGAACCGCGGCCACGCGCAGGCCGCTCTCGAGCTGACCGACCGCGCGGTGCTCGCCGAGATGGCGGGCCGGCTGGCGCGCACGCGCCTGCGCGCGCGCGGCGAGGTCTTGGCCGCCGCGTCCTGGCGACCGCCAGTCGCGCGAGCTCGCCGCGCGCGCGCCCGCCGCGGCCGCCGCGGTGGGCGACGCGTTGCGGGCCTTCCGCAACGCCCTCATCTTGCCGTCCGCCTTGCGCGCCGCGGTGCGCGAGTGGTCCGAGGTCGTGGGCGACCTCCTCGACGCGCGGGTGCAGGGCTCGCTGCAGGCCGCGTGGGCCATCCTCGACGCCCGCTCCACCGCGGCGACCGGCGAGGGGCGCGACCCGGGCGTGCCGCCGACCTGGGGCGAGGCCTTCGACGCGGCGGTGACGCGCTCCCCGGACTGGGAGGCGCTGGCCCTGCGCTCGGCCGCGGCGCGAGAGCTGCTCGAGGCCGCCGACCGGCGCGTGCGCAAGGTGGACGTGGACCTCAGCGTGGGCGCCAACCTCACCGCGACGGGCGTGGCGCTCATCCCCGCGTTCGGCCTGACCGGCCTGGGCGCCTGGCCCACGGTCACCGTCGAGCTCGCGCCCGCGGAGCTGCGCGACCTCGAGGTCGCGCGCCGCGGGGCCGAGCAGCAGCTCTACACGCGCTGGCAGGACAAGGTCGCCGCCGACGCCGCCGCGGGCCTGGCCGCGGCCGCGGGCGAGGCCGCCTTCGACGCGCGCGCCCTCGAGCTGTGCCGCGCGGCCGGCGCCGAGGCGCCCGCAGCGTTGTGCGCGGGGCTCGACATGCGCCGCCGCGAGAGCGAGGCCGCGGCCAACCACCTGCTGGGCCGCCCGCTCGAGGCGCGCTGGCGGCAGGCCGACCCCGACGCGGCGCTGGCCGCGCTGGCCGAGCGCCTCGCCGCCCGCGACCCGGTCGCCGCCGCCCGCGACGTGTTGGCCTCCCGCGTGGCGGTGGCGCGCGCCGTGGAGCAGGCGGTGGATTCGGGCCTGCGCGCCGAGCGCCTGCGGCTGGAGCCGGTGTCCTTGGTGGGCCGCTCGCTCGGACGCCTGCTCAACGCCCTTTCGGGCGAAGGCGGCGTCTCGCCGGAGCTGATGGCCGCCGCGCGCGAGCGCGTCATCGAGGCGGAGCGCGCCCTCGAGGCGTTCGAGGAGAACCTGCCGGCGCTGCGCGCGCGTTTGACGGCCGAGCTCGCGACGGCGCGTTCGCGCCGCGCGTCGCTGGAAGGGCGCGCGGACGTGGTCTCGCGCCTGGCCGCCCTCGAGCTCGACCGGGCCATCTTCCGCCTGCGCGCCGCGCTGCTGTCCTTGGGCGGCGAAGGCGCGGCGCCGGCCCGCGCGAGCGCGCCCGCGACGTGGGCCCAGCTCCAGGAGCGCCTGCGCGCCGCCACGCTCGCCGCCGAGCCCGGACCCTCCGAGTCGAGCGACTCCGGGGTGTTCGGCTCCTCCCCCTGCTCGAGGCCGGCGGCACGGCGCGCTGGTACTGCTCCATCTCGACCTTGGCGGGCGACCCGGTGGGCCGCACCTTCATCGAGAGCTGGGTCGAGGTCCGCCTGCGCTCCCCCGCGACGCGCCCCGAGGCCCTGGCGGCGCTGGCGCTGCTGCGCGAGCGCGCCTTCGACGACCGCCGCGCCCTGGCGGCCACGCGCGCCCGCGCGCGGGCCGACGCGCTGCTCTCCCGCCTGCGCCTGGGCGCCGCGTTGTCGCGCCGCGCGGGCCCGGCCGCGGGCCGCGCGCGAGCTCGGCTCGACGCCGACCTGGCCGAGGCCGCGGGCCTGCTGGGCCTGGGCGTCCGACGAGGCCGCGCGCCTGCTCGCGCTGCTGCCGGCCGAGGCCGAGGAATCCGACGAAGCCGCGGCGCGCCGCGCGCTCGCGGACGCGGAGACGCTCGACCTCGACCTCATCGGGCGAGTGCTCTTCGAGGAAGGCCTGCCCGGCGAGGTCGGCGCCGCCCGCGACCGCCTGCCGCAGCTGCGCGCGGACCTCATCGCCGAACGCATGAGCTACAAGGGCTTCACGCCGGTGGCCGCGTTCGGGCTGTTCCGCGGCAGCTGGGTGCAGGCCGGCTTCCTCGAGGCGCCCGACCCTGAGCGCCTGCGCGGGGCGCTCACCGCGGTGCTCGACGACGCGCTGCGCCGCGAGCTGGAGGCGCAGGACCGGCTCAAGGGCCTGGGCCTGATGCTGCACGCTTTGCTCGCCTCGGTCGCCGACGGCACGCGCGTGCTCTCCGCCCAGCGCGAGCGCGTCGTCGCGGCGCGTCGCCACCTGCTTGGCATGGGCGAGCGCCGCCGCGCGGGCATGGCCCCGGAAACCGAGACCGACGCCGCGCTCGCCGAGGCGCTGGCCGCGCAGGCCGCCTTCCTCGAGGCCTTGTTCGCGCTCAAGCGCGACTTCGCCCGCCTCGTCGTCGAGCTCACCGCGCTGGGCGTGGAGCCGGGCGCCTACGCCCGCGCCCCGGGCGCCGCGCCGTCGGGCGACGCGCTCGACGCCTCCGAACGCTCCCCGCGCGAGCGCCTGCTCTCCTATTGGGCCGACCGCCTGCTCGACGAGGACTTCGAGCGCCGCAACGCCGAGGTGCTGGCCGACGCGCCGGCCAGCGTGCGCGAGGAGCTCGCGCGCCGCGCGGCCGCCTACCGCACCGCGCGCCGCGACGCGAGCGCCGTGTCCTTGGGCGGCTTCACGCCCTCGGAGACCTTGGACCTGCTGATGCGCTGCGACGTCCAGGGGCGCCGCCAAGGGCTCGAGGAAGTGCTCGGACGGCTGATGGACGGCCTGGGCGGCCCGCGCGGCGGCTGGACCGCGGTGGCCGCCTTCCTGCGCGCCGACGTCGCGGGCCGCGCCGAAAACGAGGCCGAAGGAAGGGCCCGTCAGGAGACGTTGTCGGCGGCGCTGCGCGCCGCCTACGTCGCGCGCCTGGACGCGCCGCCCGCCGTCGCCGCCTCCCTTACGCGCCTGAGCGCTCTCTCCGAACGCGTCGCCGCGGCGCGGCGCGACGCGTTGGCCTCCTGGCTCGCGCGCACCGGCGGCTCCGAGGACCATCTCCTGCGCGACCGCGCCCTCGACGCCTACGTCTCGGCGCTCGACGCCTTCGACGCTGAGGTGGAGGCCGCCATGGGCCTGCCCGAGACGCGCGCCGACGCCGGGTGGACGCGCGCCTTCGACGCGTTGTTCGACGTGCGCGAGAGCCTGCGCCGCCGCCGCGACCGCCTGACCTACGGGCGCGGGATGCTCACGGCCGACGCCGCCGTCGGCCTGGCCGAGGCGCGCCTGCGCGCGTTGGCCTTCGACCCCGCGGAATCGCGAGACCTCGACGTCGCGTCGGAGTCGCTGTCGTATCTGCGCTCCCTGCGCGAACGCTGGCGCTTGACGCCCTCCGGCGTCGCCCCGCTCTACGCTGCTGTGCGTCCCCGACGGCGACACCTGGCTGATCGCCGGCTCCCGCGTTACGTCCAGGCCGGGCGCGTCGTCGAGGCGGACGGCCGCCGCTTCCTCTTGCCGACGACGGCGGCGCCGCGCCGCGCACCGTCGAGCAGGCCCGCGCCGCCGGCGCCGCCGGTGTCCTTGGCGGGGTGGACGCCGCGGCCGCGGCGGCCGCCGCCGCGCGCTGCGCGACGCCGCGCGCCGCGCGCCCGCGCGCTCGCCGCGACGCTCGAGACCGCCGAGGTCGCGCTCACCGACGGCGGCCCCGAGGAGGACGGCGCCCCGGTCGCGACCTTGTCCCTCTCCGAACTGCGCCGCCTGGAGGCCTCCGGCCGCGCGTTGTGGTTCGAAGCGGGTCGCTCCAGCCGCACCGGCCTGCGCGGCGCGTTGCCCGCGTTGTCGGCGCGCTGGCGCGACCCGGCGTCGCTCGTCCTCTACGTCCTGCCCGAGGGCGCCGCCGCCGACCCGGCGCGCTGGCCGTCCCTGGAGGCCTTCCTCGCCGATTCCACGAGCGCCGCCTGGCGCCGCGGCCGCGTCGGGCGCGCGGGCCTGGCCGCGCTCAGCGACGAGGCCCGCCGCGAATCGCTGGAGTCGCGCCGCGCGGGCTGGCTGCGCCTGAAGCTCGAGGCCTTCGCGTTCGCGCTCGGCCCCGACGGCGAGCCGGTCGCGGTGTTCATGGACGCCTCCGAGCTCCGAGGCCGCGCGCGCGCGCGCCGCCGTCGCCGGCGACCCGTCGCGCGCCTTCGAGGCTCCACCGCGCCGACGACCTCGTGCTCGGCCTGGCTGACGACGGCGTCGTCGTCGAGGCGTGGATCGCCGGCCGCCGCGTGGACTTGGGCGGCGTCGGCTCGCGCCGTCTGGCCGCGGCTCCCGCCGCTGCCGAGGTGGACGCCTCCGGCCGCGTGCGCCGCGTCTTCGAGACCGAGGCCGACGTGCGCCGCGCGTCGGCGGGCTGGTGGCTCGAGGACGCGGAAGGCCGCGTGTGGCGCGACCTCGACGGGCCGCTGCCCCCCTACCGGCGCCTGCGGCGCTGGATCGACCCCGAGACCGGCGAAGGCGTGCGCCTGGGAAGGCCGCTGCTCGAGCGCCGCCTGGACGCGGCCGAGGACGGCGTGTCCGACGCGCAGGGCTGGTCCTACCGCCCGACGAACTGGCCGCAGATCGTGCTCGAGGTGCCGCGCGGGTGCTGCGCACCCCCGTGGAGCTCATCACCGGCCGCTCGCCGGAGCACGAGGGCTACCTGGGCCGCGCTTGGATGTACCGCGGCGAAGGCGGCGCGACCGAGCGGCGCGACGCGCTCGGGCGCTTGCTGCACGCCATCGACCTGCTCGACCTGCTGCCCGACCCCGTCACCCGCTGGCAGGACCCCAGCCAGTTCCCCGACCGCGTGGACGTGGAAGGCGCGCCGCGCCCCGGCGAAGGCGCCTTCGACCGCGACGCGCGCACCGTGGATGGGCGCCACAACGTGCATTTCGGCGCGGGCGCCTGGCTGCGCGAGGTGCGCTGGGCCCGCGAGGACCGCGACGCCTCGCGCGACGGCATCCTGGCCTCCTTCCGAGGCGGCGTGCGCCGCGAATCCCTCGAGGTCGTGCGCGGGCGCGGCGGCCTCTACGCCGACTCGACGGTGACGGCCGTCAGCGGCCGCCAGGCCGTGCTCGACGCCCTCGCCGAGCTCGGCTCCCAGGCCGGCGCCGACGGGCGCGGCACGCTCGCCGCCGACCCGCGCCGCGGCGCGGTGGAGCGCGTCACCGTCGCCGTCGAGGTCACCCTCGGCGCGGCCGCGCAGGACGCGCGCCTGCGCGCCTATGAGGAAGCCTTGCGCCGCCTCGCCGCGACGCCCGTTGCGGAAGGCGACGACGACGCCGCCGTCGCCGCGGCCGAGGCCGCCCTGGCCGCCGCGCTCGCCGCCCGCGCCGCCGCCGCCCGCGCGCTCGACGCCGCCGCCCCCTCCCCCCGCCTTCCGGGCCACGCCCCCGCGTTGCTGGCGTTGACGGCGCTGCGCCGCTAGCGGCGCAGCCGTTAGCCGTCGGGGTTCGCTATAATCGCGTCGTGGACCTCGACGCGGTGTTCGGCGGCGGCGCGCTTTCCCGGGTCCTCAAGCGGCATGAAAGCCGCGCGGCGCAGGAGACGATGGCGCGCGCGGTGTGGGAGTCGCTCGAAGGCGAGCGGCACCTCGTGGTGGAGGCCGGGACCGGCGTCGGCAAATCCCTGGGCTACCTGCTGCCCGCCGCCCTTTGGGCGGTGCGCCACGACCGGCGGGTGCTGGTGTCCACGCACACCCGCGCGCTGCAGGAACAGCTTCTCCACCAAGAGCTGCCGACCGTGTCCAAGGTGCTCGGCGAAGCCGGCCTGCCGCTGCGCACGGCCATGCTCATGGGCTCGGAGAACTACCTGTGCGTGCAGCGGCTCACGCGCCTGGCGGCCCAGCCGTCGCTCACCAGCGAAGGCGGCGAGAAGGTGGTCGCGTCGCTGACGGAGTGGGCGAAAAAGGCCGACACCGGCCACCGCTCGAGCCTGCCGGAGCTGGTGCCCGAGACGTTGTGGCGGCGCCTGCACCGCGACACCGACGTGTGTATGGGCCCGGGCGGGCCGTATTGGGACCGCTGCCTGTGGCGCAAGGACCGCGAAAAGGCCGAACGCGCGCACATCGTCGTGGTCAACCACGCCTTGCTCCTGTCGGGCGCGCGCCTGCCGCCCTACGACGCGATGATCCTCGACGAGGCGCATAACCTCGAGGAGGCGGCGACCGCGCGTTACGGCTCGCACGTCTCGCTGGGACGGATGTCTCTGCTGGCCGAGGAGGCCGCCGCCACGGGCAAGGTGCTGGGCCGCGAGCCCTTGGCCGACGTCGCGCACGAGGCGCTGAGCGCGACGGCGCGGTTCCTCGAGCAGCTCGCCCGGGACCGCGGTCTCGAGGGCCCCGACGACGAAGCGTCCGGGAAGCTGCTGGAAAAAACGCCGGAGACCTTGCCCGCGCCGCTGCTCGCGCTGGACCGGGCCTTGGCGGACACCGCCGCCGACTTCGAGGGCCGTCCCGAGGAGAACGACGTGCGCCTGCTGCACGCCCGCCTCGTGGGCCTGGGCACCGACCTCGCCAACATCCTCAAGCCCGACGCCGGCGCCGAAACCGCGCGCTGGGTGGCCTGGCCGCGCACCGGCCCGGAGCTGCGTTCGGCCCCGCTCGACGTGGGCAAACGCCTGGCCGACGGCCTGTTCTCCAAAGGGGTGCCGTGCGTGTTGACGTCGGCGACCTTGTCCACGGGCGACGAGGGCCTCAAGGACTTCAAGGCGCGCGTGGGCCTGCCCGACGCGCGCGAGCTGGTGCTCGATTCCCCCTACGACTACCGCTCCCAGGCCGCGTTGTGGCTCGCCGACGGCGTGCCGTCCCCCAAAGAGGAAGCCGCCCACGCCGCCGCCGTCGCCGACGCCTGCGCGGACATCATCAAGGCCGTGCCGGGCGGCGTGTTCATCTTGTTCTCCTCCTGGCGCCTGCTGCGCAAGGTCCACGCGGCGCTGCGCGCGAAGGTGAAGGGCCGCAAGGTGTGGGCGCAGGGCACGACCGGCCACGAGGACCTGCTCGAGCGTTTCGAAGAGGCCGGCGACGCCGTGTTGCTCGGCGTGGACACGTTCTGGCAGGGCGTGGACGTGCCGGGCCCCGCGTTGTCGTGCGTCGTGCTGGTCAAGCTGCCGTTCCCCAACATCTCCTCGCCCGTCGAGGAGGCGCGCAAACGCTGGCTGGAGGAGAACGGGCGCGAATATTTCCGCGACTGGTCCTTGCCCAAGGCCGTCATGAAGTTCCGTCAGGGCTTCGGCCGCCTCATCCGCTCCTCGACCGACCGCGGCGCCGTGGTCGTGCTCGACTC
Organism: uncultured Elusimicrobia bacterium; assembly: GCA_965283875.1. GTDB lineage: Bacteria > Elusimicrobiota > Elusimicrobia > UBA1565 > UBA9628 > GWA2-66-18. The sequence continues at coordinate 86,517 of CBDIQC010000002.1, forward strand.
GCGCCTGCTCCACAAGGGTTACGGCAAGTTCTTCGTGGAATCCCTCCCCTCCTGCAAACGCCTCGAAGGCCTCGAGGACCTCAAGAAGTTCTTCGCCTCCGACGAGAAGTCGCTTCCCGCGGCTTAAGCGCGGCAAAGGCGATAGCGTTTCCGTTCATCGCGCCTCTCCCGAAAGAGGCGTAATGTGCGAATACGCTACCGGTCGGCGGCGCGCAGCGCCTTGAGCTGGGGCGTCAGGCGCAGGATCTCGGCGTCCATGCGGCCCGTGAGCGTGTAGCTCCACAGCCGGGCGTCGGCGCGAAGCGACAGCAGGGGATAACGGAAGGTCGCGGGGCGGTTCTTCTCGAAGACGAAGTGCCCCACCCAGGCCGAGCCGCACCCCACGAGCAAGGCGCGCAGCAGCAGGTGCGGCTCGCGCCGCGCGAGGGCCACGCCCAGCAGGAACAGGCCCAGCGTCGTTCCCCAGAAGTGCAGCCGCCGGTTGGCCGGGTGCAGGTGCTGGGAAACATAAAACGGCCAGAACTCGTCGAGGCTCGAGTAATGGCCGTTCATGTTTTCACGGGTGAAGCACGGAGTCGACTCGGCCTACAAGATCGACCTAGTAGACCCGAGCATCCATACCGGCATATCAGCAAAAAGCTCGGAGAGGGAGGGATTCGAACCCTCGGTACAAGTTTGCACTCATACGGCGGTTTAGCAAACCGCTGGTTTCAGCCGCTCACCCACCTCTCCAAATCGGGGACCGCTTCCAACATCGTAACTTATTTCAAAACGGTCTGGACGGGCAGCAGGCGGCAGGCGCGCAGCCGCCGGACCATCTCCGTCGCGACGAGTTCGTTGCCGCGTTCGTTGAGGTGCCCGGCATCGACGTACACGGTTTCCTTCGTCCGAGCGAAGACGGAGTTCAGCGAGGCCGCGCAGACGCCGTCGCCGCCGCGATGGCGCCGCGCGAGCGCGGCGGGCCCGCTGAGCCTACGCGTAGAAAGGCGCGCGTAAGTGCAGCGCCGACTGGTCGGTGAAAACGGCCTCTTCGGAGCTGAGCGGTTTGCCGTCAACGCCGAGCAAGGGCTGCAGGAACAAGGCGAGTTTGAATCGCTCGCGTCTGGCGGTGGCGATGAAACGCTCCAGGTTGCGAGCGTACATCTCCACGGCCTGCGGGTGAAGCGCCGGCTTCGGTTTTTCGGCGGGTCGCGAGCGGCTCGCGACCGCCTCGCGCAGGCGGCGGTACAGGGCGCTGCGCGAGAGGGCCAAATCGAGCTCGCCGCCCGCGTTGGCCGCGAGCGAACGCGCGCTCCCCGCGACGGTGACGGAGTCGTTTAAGCGCGCGTTGATGGTGTCGTCTTCCGCGTGCGCGAGCGCGGCGGGACCGAGGCTGGCGGTGCGCGAGAGAAGATGATGATTGGTCCAGACGTCGTTCCAGCCGTTATAGACGATGACAAGGTCCGGCTCGTAGGCGAGGAGCACGGACTCCAGATAAAGCCATTCGCGGCCCGAGGCGGCCCCGGGGATTCCGGCGTTGATGACCTCCAACACGCGCCCCGGCGCCGCGGCGGCGAGCGCCGCGCGGATGCGCGCCGGCAGCGTCTCCTCGGGGCGGCGCGCGCCCGTGCCGAACACGGTCGAGCCGCCCAAGACCGCCACGCGATAGACCCCCGCGGGCTTCGGGCGCGCGTAGAGCCGCGTCGCATCGCTCATGGACAGCGCGGCGAAGCCCTCCGGAGTGGTCAAGTGCATCCCGCGTCCTCGCAGGCTAAACGCCACGTTGTGTTCCAGGCGCACGCCGTGCAGCCCCGAGCCGCGCAGCAGCGCGTTCCAGCGACGCGGGAAGCGCGCTTCCAGTTCGCCGATGTAGCGATGCGAAGACGGCGGCAGGGGGCGCCGCGCCGCGAGACCGGCATCGTCGCGGGACTCGCGAGACGTCGTGGCGGCCTCCGCGAGCAGCAGCAGGAGCAGGCCGCCGAGAAGCAGGCGGCGCGTCATCAGCGTGGGAAGAGGTCCACGACCTTCTCGGCGACGGCGCCGCCGGGGTCGATGCCCAGGCGCTTGAAGCCGCGCCGCGCGTCGTCGCGTTTGGGGCGCACGCCTTCGGCCCATTGCGTGAACGGGGCCTTGCCGGATTTCTGCGGCATGGTGTAGCCGACCCACAACACGATGACGACGACGAAGCCGATTTCGAGCGCGATCTTGGCCGTGCCTTCGCCCAGGTCGAGGATCTTGTGCAGGAACCATACGCCCACGGCGCCGCCCGCGATCAGCGACAAGGTCATCGCCGGGTACACGCTGCCCTCCCAGTCCGGGTAGGCCACGGCGAAGCCGGCATAGACGAGCCCGCCGACGGCGAGCATCCGCAGCAGCGCGCTCACTGGGATCTCAACGAGAGGTGGATCTTTAAAAAGGGCTCGGAGAAACCCGACGGCAGCGCGGGGAAGGGCGCGGCGGACTGGACTGACGCGAGCGCGGCGGCGTCGAAGGCCGCGTCGCCGGAGGTGGATTCCATGCGCAGGTCGGTCGGGTTGCCGTTGCGCAGGATGGAGAACACGACGATGCCTTCCCCTCCGCCCCCGGGCATGCGTTTCTGCCACTCGTTGAACAACATGAGGCGGATCTGGGAGATGTACCACGGATACGGGAAATTGGGGAGGTCGGTGGCCACGCCGGCGTCGCCCGCCGCGCCGCCGGGCGGCGCGCCCGGCGTCGTCGTGCCCGGCGCCTGGCTCATGGACGGCTGCTGCGGCGCGACGGGCGCCGCGTCCTTCCAGCCTTTGAGCAGGCTCGGCCGCGGCAGGGCGTAACGTCCGCCTTTGCGCTTGCCCGTGGCCCAGTCGTCGGGGTCGGCCTGCGGCGCGGGTTTGGCGGCGACGGGCTCGACGTACGCGGCCTTGGACGCGGCGGCGGCCGCGCCCGCGGACTGGATGGACGTGGCGCCCACGAAATCGATGGTATAGACCTTGTCCGCCTTCACCGCCGCCCGCCCGCCCAGCAGCGCGAGCCCGACGAGCAGTACGCCGTGGGCGGCGAAGGAGCGGTAGAGGTAGGGGGCCAGCGTCGGGTTCACGGGTTCGGGCCGTCCTCGGGGATGACGCCGATGCCGAGTTTGCCCACGCCGAGGCGTTTGGCGATGTCGAGCACCTGCACGACCTTCTCGACGGGCGTGAGCCGGTCGGCCTGCACGAGCACGGTTTTGCCGGAGGACTTCGAGGCGCGCAAGGTGAGCTCGCGTTCGAGCTTCTCCCAGCGCACGGACACGCCTTCGACGGTGACGGCCCCCGTGCGCGAGATCTGCACCGTCACCGCCGAATCGGCGGAGGCGGGCGCGCCCGAGCTGGCCTTGGGCAGCTTCACCGTGAGCTGGGAATGCACCAGGATGGGCGTGAGCACCATGAAGATGATGACGAGGATCAGCGAGACGTCGATGAGGGGCACGAGGTTCATCTCCGCGATGACCTTGCGCCGTCGCGCCGCGCCGGTGTCGATCTTCATCAGCGGTGCGCCCCGCTCAGGTTCTCGAGGACCTCTTCGGCCATCCAGCCGAGCTCCTCGCCGAAACGCGTGATGCGCGTGTTGAAGTGGTTGTAGGCGGCCACCGCCGGAATGGCCACGAGCAGGCCCGCGGCCGTGCACACCAGGGCCTCCGAGATGCCGACGGCGACCACGCCCGGGCCCGCGCCCGCTGCGGAGGCGAGGTCCTTGAAGGCGCGCATGACGCCGATGACCGTGCCGAACAGGCCGATGAAGGGCGCCACCGTGGCGATGGTGCCGAGGTTGGACATGCCGCGCTCGAGCTCGGCGGTCGCGCGGGCGATGGCGCGTTCGGCGGCGCGCCGGCGGTCGTCGCGGTTGGTCGGGCCGGTCAGCACGGCCTGTACGACACCGGAGGCCAGGCCTTTGTGCCCGCGGGCGAGCTGGGCCGCGTCGTTGAGCTTGCCGTCGGCGGCGAGCTGGCGCACGCGCGCGAGGAAGTTCTCGTAGCCGCCCGTCATGCGCTGGAAATAACGCCAGCGCTCCCAGACGAGAGCCATGCAGTAAATCGACAGCACGATCATGCCGGCGAGCACGGGGCCGCCCGCGATGAGGATGTCCTTGAGTCCGACGCTATTTGCCATGGCCCCGATTATATAAACTACGGCGCTCCCGCATATGAGAGGAACGCTTCTCGCCCTCGCGTTGTCCGTGGCCCCCCTCCCGGCGTCCGCCGCCGCCGCGGACCTGACGGTGACGCCGCCCCCGGGCTGGAGCGACGCCACGCCCGCCAAGAAGGGCAAGATGCTCGTCGCCGCGCTCAAGGGCCCCGAGACGAGCACCTTCCAGGTGGCGCGCGTCAGCGGCGTGCCGCTCGACAACGCCGGGGCCGTGCGGCTGTACTTGCGCGACGTGCTCGAGGGCATCCGCCAGGGCGCGCGCCTCGACTTCAAGAGCGACGGGCGCGTCGAGCGCCGCGCCTTCCGCAACGGCGTGGTCTGCCACTTCCTGCGCGCCGACCTCGACGGCAAGCCGCGGCTCATCGTGAGCCTGGGCGAGGCCGGGCCGACGACCTTCGTGGCCACGCTCAACAGCGCCGCGCCGGAGGCGATGCTGCCCTCGCTCATCGAGGCCCTGGAGTACCCGCGCGTGGAAGGCGCGGTCGTCGAAAGCGGCTCCGCGCGCAGCCTCGACGGCCAGCTCGAGGTCGCGCTCGGCGGCGGGCTGCGCTCGCGCGCGCCGACCGATAAGGAGAAGAAGGAAGGCTTCGTGCTCATCATCGAGGGCTCGGGCTCCGAGCTGCTGTTCCAGCGCATCGAGGACGACTCCACCCCGGCGACCGAGCAAGCCGCCATCGTGCGCGCGGCCGCGGCGGGCGGCGCGGGAGCCGACCCGGGCTCGGCGACGGCGCCGGCGGCGGCGCCCACGCCCGCGGGCCCCGTGGCGGTGTACTCCTGGGCCAAGCTCACCGACGGGATGAACGGGCGTTTCGCCGTCGGTTTCCTCCCGTGGGGCTATTGGGGCTACTCCCTGCTGGCGCGCGGCCCCGCGGCCGACGACCTGCTCACCGGCGTGCTGGCGGCGCTCAAGGCGGGGCCCAACACGGTGCCCGGCATCCTCGGCGCGACGCCGACCATCCCGCTGGAACCCCCGCCGATGGACCGGCGCCTCGTTTTGGCCGTCGTCGGCTCCGTCGCCTGCGGCTTGGGCCTGCTCGTCTGGAGTCTGAGCCGCAAAAACGCTAACGTGTCCGCATGAGCCCCGAGACGAAGGACCTCGACCTCGCCAAACGCCTGTCGGCCGCGCGCGACGCCGTGCGCCGCCAGCTCGGCGCCGTCATCGTGGGCCAGGACGTCGCCGTCGAGGAGGTGCTCATCGCGCTGTTCTCGCGCGGCCACTGCCTGCTCCAGGGCGTGCCCGGCCTGGCCAAGACCTTGCTCGTCACCAGCGCTGGCCGCAGTGCGTCGATGCGTCAGTTCTCGCGCATCCAGTTCACGCCCGACCTGCTGCCCGCCGACCTGACGGGCACCGATGGTGCTCGACGGAGAACACCGGCGAGTTCGAAGGCGCGCTACGCGGGCCCCGTGTTCGCCAACCTCGTGCTGGCCGACGAAATCAACCGCACGCCCCCGCGCACCCAGGCCGCGCTCCTGCAGGCCATGCAGGAGGGCCAGGTCACCGCCGGCGGCGCCACGCACGCCTTGCCCCAGCCGTTTTTCGTCATGGCGACGCAGAACCCCATCGAGCAGGAGGGCACCTACCCGCTCCCTGAAGCGCAGCTCGACCGCTTCTTCCTCCAGTCGCTGATGGAGTACCCCTCCTTCGAGGAGGAGCGCCGCATCGTCATCGAGACCACGGGCGGCAAGACGCCGGTCTTGGAGAAGGTGCTCGACGCGGCCCAGGTCCTCGAGCTGCAGGACCTGGTGCGCCGCGTGCCCGTGCCCGACGCGGTCGTCGATCGCGCCGTGCGCCTGGCGCGGGCCACGCGGCCGAAGGACCCCTCTGCCCCGAGAGCCTGAAGCCGCTCGTGTCCTGGGGCGCGGGCCCGCGCGCCAGTCAGTCCTTGGTGGTCGCGGCCAAGGCGCGCGCGCTGCTCAACGGGCGCCTGGCCGTCGCCGTCGAGGACGTAGCGGCGGTCGCGCGCCCCGTCCTGCGCCACCGGGTCGTCCTCAGCTACCGCGCCGAGGCCGAAGGCGCGAAGGCGGACGAGCTCATCGGGCGCCTGCTCGATGAAGTGGCTTGACCCCGCCGCACAAGCGCGGCTGAAGGCGTTCTCGCTCGCCCTGCGCCGGCCCGCCGGCGGAGGCGCGTCCGGACGCCATCGCTCGCTGGCGCGCGGGCTCTCCCGCGACTTCTCCCACCACCGTCCTTACGACGCCGCCGACGAGGCGCGCGCCATCGACTGGAAGGCGTACGCGCGCCTGGACCGTCCGATGGTGCGCGCGTTCCGCTCCGAGCAGCGCATGACGGTCTCCGTGCTCCTCGACGCCTCGGGTTCGATGGGCTACGCCGGGGAGGGGCGCGAGCCCAAGATGCACGCCGCGCGCCGCGTCGCCGCGGCGCTGGCCTGGCTCGCGCTCGACCAGGGCGACGAGGCCGGGCTCACCGTCTTCGACGCCTCCCCCCGCGCGAGCCTGCCGCCGCGCTCCGGCGCCGCGTGGCTGGCCGCGCTCGACGACGCGCTGGAGGCGGCCGCGCCCGGCGGCGAGACCGGCCTGCCCGCCGCGCTCGAGGCCGCGGCCGAGCGCCTGCCGCGCCGCGGGCTCGTCGCCCTGGTCAGCGACCTGCAGGGCGACCCGGAGGCCGTGCTCGCCGCCGCCGCGCGCTTGCGCGCGCGACGCCATGAGCTGCTCGTGGTGCAGGTGCTCGACCCCGACGAGCTGGCCCCGCCGTTCGAGGGCCCCGTGCTGCTCGAAGGCCTCGAAGGCGGCGTCCTCCCCTTCGACGCCGCGGAATGCGGCGAAGCCTACCGCGAGGCCGCGGCCCGCCGGCAGGACGTTTATGCCAAGGCCTTCCGCCACGCCGGCACCGCCTCGCCGTCGCCGTCGGCGCCGCGTCGTGGGAGGCCGCGCTGGAAAGGGCCCTGGCGGCATGATCTTCACCAGCCCGGCGCAGATGTGGGCGCTGCCCGCCGCGCACTTGTACGCTCGTCGCGACATGCAGGCGCGCCGCGCCGCGCGCCGCGTGGTGTTCCCCGACCTCTCGTTGGCGCGCGAGGTCCGCGCGCGTGCTGCCGCGCTCGCGCCTGCGCGAGCTGCTGCTGCTCGCGGCGCGTTGCGGCCTGCTGGCCGCCCTCATCCTGGCGGCGGCCGGCCCTAAGCGCCGCGGCGCGGCGGCGGGCGACGAGGCCGGTGCTGGCGCTGCTGCTCGACCGCGTCGGCGTGCATGGCGCGCGCGAAGGCGCTGGGCGCGCGTTTCGACGCGGCGCGCGCCGCGGGCGAGCGCCTGCTCGCGCGCCTGGGGCGCGGGGACCGCGCGGCCGTGGCCGTGTTCACCGACCGCCTCGAAGGCGCGCCTCCCGCCTGGGGGACGCCGGCCGAGGCGTCCGCGGCGCTGGCGCGCGCCAAGCCGACCTGGCGCGGCACCGACGTCGCCGCGGGCCTCGCGGCGGCGGCGGACCTGCTGTCGCGCTCGCCGGTCGGGCGCCGCCGCAGCCGTCCGCAAAGGCCTCGGCGGCCGCCTGCTGCTCGGCGCGGCCTCGCTCGCCTACGGCGCGGCCGTGCTCGGCCTGCGGCTGCCGCCGCGAGCGTCGCCGCCAGCGTGCGTCGCCACGGCCGGGTCGACGCAGCCGTCGACCTCGCGGCTGGAGGCGCGCGTCTATGGCCGCGGCGCGGGCGCGGTGCCGCTCGACCTCTGGGTGGACGCCCGGCGCGCGGCCGCCGCGCGCGACGCCCGCCGACGGCGGCGAGGCGCGCGTCGAGCTGTCCTGCCGCCGGCGGCCGACCCCGCGGCCCCCGCGTGGAGCGGGCGCGTCGCGGCGCGCCCCGACGCCTTCGCGGCCGACGACGACTCTGGTTCTCGCTGCGCCGGCGCGCTGCGCCATGCGCGTGCTCGTGCCGCACGCGCGACCCGGAGTACTTCCGCGGCGGCGCATGGCTGGTTCCTGCGCGAGGCGTTCGGCGGCGATGCCGCGTGGCTCTTTGCCTGGTCGCGCGTTGCGGTGATCTTCTTCGACGCCTCGGGCGCGCTGCTTGGCGTTCGTCGGGCATCGATGCTCGCCGACGCCTGCCGCCGCGCGCCCGGGCTGCCGCGCGCCTGGACGCCTTCGCCGCGGCGGGCGGCGGCGTCTGGCTCGTGCCCGGCGCCAAAGCCGCGCCCGCCGACCTGGCTGCGCTGGCCGCCTGGTCGCCCGCGCGTTTCGGCGCGCTCGACGACGCGCCCGCTCCCAAAGGGCTGAAGACGTTCGGAGACGTCGCCGCGGCGCTCAAAGGCTTCGACCCGGGCGCCGCCGCGGTGGACCGGCGTTTCGCCCTCGAGCTCGCCCCCGGCGCCGAGACGCTGGCGTCCGACGGCGCGGGGCGTCCGCTGCTGGTCGCGGCGGCGCACGGCCGCGGACGCGTGGTCGTCTCGGCGGCTCCCTTCGACATCGACTGGAGCAACCTCGCGGCCAAGCCGTTCTTCGCCGCCTACGTGGAGGCCGCGCTGGAGGCGGCGCTGGCGCCGGCCGCGGCGTCGGAGGGCTCCTACGCGGCGCGCGTGGGCGAGAGCCTGACCTGGGCCTGGGGCGAGTCGGAAGCCGCGCCCGGCCGCGTCTGGGTGCGCGCCCCGGACGGACGGCGCACGGCCGTCGAGGTGCGCGGCCGCCGCGCGACGTACGGCGCGGCCGAGGAGCCCGGGTTATACGAGTTCGCGGCCGAAAGCGGCGGGAGCCGGCGCGTGTTCGCCGTGAACCTGGACCGTTCGCGCGGCGAAAGCGAGCTGTCGGCCCACGCCGACCCGCCGTGGGCGGCCTACGGCCCGGACGCGCTGGAGAGCGGCTTCATCGCCGAGGTGTACGGCGAGGACCGCAAGGAGTGGATGCTGCTCGTCGCGGCGCTCCTGCTCGCCCTGGAGATGCTGCTGGCCCTGCCGACGGCGGCGTACCGCAAGAAAAGCCCCGCGCGCGTCGCGGTCGCGGCGGCGGCCCTGCTCGTTTTCCTGAGCGTCGGCGCGAGCGCCCAGCAGGGCGATCGTTTCATTTGGACCCAATGGAAACACGGCGCGGACTGGGACCCGTACCCCGACGCCGCCGACGAGCTGGTCGCCTGGCTGGGCCAGATCACCAGCGTGCGCACCGCGCCGCGCCGCCGCGCGTTGTCGTTGTCGGACCCGGCGCTGTCCTCCTCCCCTTCCTGTATCTGACGGGCCGCTCCGCGCCCGCGGAGCTCACCGACGACGAGCTGCGCCGCCTGCGCCAGTTCCTCTCGGGCGGCGGGTTCCTGTGGCTGGAGGATTCCGGCGGCGGTCCGCCCGGAGGCTTCGACCGCTGGGTGCGGCGGCTCCTGCCGCGATTGCTGCCGGAGGCCGAGCTCAAGAAGCTTCCCGGCGACCACGTCTTGTACCGCACCTTTTTCCTCCTGCGCGGGCCGTCGGGACGCGTGCGCGCGTCCGGCGCGTCGGAAGGCGTGGACTGGGACGGTCGTTTGGCGGTGCTCTACACGCGCGACGACGTGATGGGCGCGCTGGCCAAAGACGCGTTGGGCCGCCCGCTGAAGACCGTGACGCCCGGCGGCGAGCCGCAGCGCGAGCAGGCGCGCCGCACGGCGCTCAACATCGTGATGTACGCGCTGACGGGCTCTTATAAATCGGACGCCGTGCACCAGCGCGCCATCCTCGACAAGCTGGGGGCCGCGCCGTGACGCTCGGCGTCGAGGCGGTGTCGGGCGCCGGGGCGTGCGCGGCCGCGCTGGCCGCGGGCGCCGTCGCGTTCCACTTCTCGCGCGCGGCCTACGGGCGCGGCCCCGCGCTGCTGCGCGGCGGCGCCGCCGCCGCGGTGCTGATGGCGGTGCTCGCCCCCACGGCGGCGCTGCGCCGCTCCGCCACGGCGCGGGTCGGCGCCTGCTCGATGGCGGCTCGACGCGAGCGCCGCCATGAGGCGCGCGGCGCGGGCGCGGGCACGCGTTTCGAGCAGGGCGTCGCGTGGCTCCAGCGCCATCGCGGCGCGCTCGAGGCCCGGGCCGACGTCGCCGTCGTCGCGCTGGGCGACCGCGCCCGTCCGCTCGGCGGCCTGGACGCGCTCGCTTCGGCCAAGGCCTCCTCGGAGACCCTGCGGCTCGAGGAGTCCCTCGCCGAGGCCGTCGCCGCGGGCGCCGCGCCCGCGCGCGTGTGGCTGGTCACCGACGGGGGCGCCGACGCGTCCGACCCCGGCGCGGCGCTCGCGGCCGCGGGCGTTCCCGTGGACGTGTTGGGCGTGGGCCCCTCGCGCCGCGAGCCCGGCGCCGCCTTCCTCGACCTGCGCGCGCCCGACTTCGCCTACCTTCACGGGGCCGTGCCGGTGGAGGCCCAGCTCGAGGCCGCCGGCGTCGGCGGCAAACCCGTGACCGTGACCTTCCTGCGCGGCGACGAAAGCGCCCCGGGCGGCTGGCGCGTCGTGGACCGCGTCGAGCGCCGCGTGCGCAGCGACCTCGAGACCTTCGGCTCCACCTTCACGGTCCGCGCGGAGCGGCTCGGCACGGAGCGTTTCCGCCTCGAGGCCGAATCGGGCGGGCGCAAACGCTCGCGCGAGTTCCGCGTCGAGGTGGTGCGCCAGAGCTGACCGCATCATGTTCCTGGCCGGGCGCCCCAGCGCCGAATACGCCTTCCTGCGCGAGTTCCTCAAGGCCGACCCCAACCGCGAGCTGGTCTCCTTCGTCATCCTGCGCAACCCCGAGAACCCCTCGCCCGCGCCCGATCGCGAGTTGTCCCTGATCCCGTTCCCGGTGGACGAGATCTTCGGCCGCGCGCTGCCGCAGTTCGACCTGTTCATCCTCGAGAACTTCTCGGCCGCGCGTTTCCGCCTGCCGCCGCAGTACCTCGACGCGCTCAAACGTTTCGTCGCGGGCGGCGGCGCCTTGCTCGTGATGGGCGGCGAAAACGCGTTCTCCGGCGGGGGCTACCGCGGCTCGCCGCTCGAGGAGCTGCTGCCCGTGGCGTTGTCGGGGCGCGAGCCGGACTTCGTGCCCGGCCTGTTCGGCCCGAAGGCGGCGTCCTTCGAGCACCCGCTGCTGCGCCTCGAGGAGACGCCCGAGGCCGCCAAACGCGCGTGGGACGCGCTCCCCCGCTCGACGGCTGGGGCCGCTTCGCGGCGACGCGCCCGGGCGCGGCGGTGCTGGTGTCGCACCCGAGCGAGCGCGCCGAGGACGGCTCGCCGCTGCCCGTCGTGGCGGTGCGCCCTTACGGGCGCGGCAAGGTGATGCTCGTGAGCACCGACAGCACCTGGCGTTGGCGGCTCGGCGCGGCGGGCGACCGTTTGGCCGCCGGCGCGTGCGGCCGCTTCTGGGGACGGGCCATCGCCTATCTCACCGGCAACCTCGATTTGTCCAAGGTGAAGTTCGCGCCCGTGCCCGACCGTCTGCCCGCGCGCGAGCCCGCGATCTTCCCCCTGCGCGTCTTCGACGAGGGCTTCGGCCCCGCGCCCGAGGCCGAGACCCGCGTCGAAGCGACGTGGACCGACCCGTCGGGGCGCGCCCGCGTGCTCTCGCCGCGCGTCACCGCGCCGGGCCAATACGCCGTCGAGCTCACCGGCCTGGCGCCCGGCAGCCACCGACTGCGCGTCACCGCGCGCGTGCGCGGCAAGGCGTGGGGCGAGGACGGCGTCCGTTTCGTCTGGGAGCCGGCGACCGACCGCCCGATGGACCGCGCCTGGCTCGGCCGCGCCGCGGCGGCGGGCGGCGGCGAGTTCGCGGACCTCGCGGAGGAAGGCCCGCAGCGCCTGCTCGAGCGCCTGCCCGCGCCGCGCGCCCAGAGCGAGGTCGTGCGCCGGCTCAAGCCGTTCGACACGGGGCCCTGGCTCGCGCTGGCGGCGTTGCTGCTGCTCGTCGAATGGGCGTGGCGGCGGAGGCGCGGCCATGCGTGAAGCCGCCGTTTTCCTCGCGGCGTTTTCCGCCTACCTGGCTTGGCTGCCGCCGGCGCTGGCGCCCTGGCGCGACACGGGAGAGCTGACGGTCGCGGGCGCGACGCTGGGCGTGGCGCACGCGCCGGGGTATCCGCTCTACGTCCTGCTCTCCAAGCTGTGGCTGCTCCTGCCGCTGGGCAACCCGGCCTACCGCCTGAACCTGCTCTCGGCCGTCGCGCTCGCGGGCGCCGTCGCGCTGCTGTTCTCGGAGCTGCGCCGCCGCCTCGGGACCTTTCCCGCCCTTTTCGGCGCCTTCCTGCTGGCCTGCAACCCGCGCGCCATCGCCGTGGGGCAGGTGTCGGAGATGTACGCGTTGTGGGTGCTCACCGCGGTCGCGCTGCTCGCGTTGGCGTGGCGCGTGGCCGACGGCGAGGAGCGTTTGTGGCCCGCGCTTTGTTTCGCCGCGGGGCTGTCCTTGGCCAACCGCCTCGACCTGCTGCTGTGGGCGCCGGGCATCGCCTGGCTGGCCCTCTCGCGCCGCCCGCTGGGCCCCGACGAGGACCGCTGGTGGGCGCTCGCGGCGCTCGTCCTCGTGCCGACGTTCACGGCCGCCACCGGGGCCAACTGGCCGGTCGCCGCGCTCGCCGCCGCGACGTTGTGGCGGCGCACCGGCGGCGCGGCCGCGAGCCGCCAGGCGGCGTTATGGGGCCTGGCCGGTCTCTCGTTGTACCTCTATCTGCCGGTGCGTTCCGCCACGGGACCCTTCCTCGACTGGAACCACCCCGCGTCCTGGCCGAACTTCCTCGACTCGCTGCTGCGCACGCGTTACGGCGGCACGCTCGACCTCATCTCGCGGAACTACGCGACGGGCGAGCTGTTCCTCGACAACCTGAGGCTGTGGGGCCGGCACCTGTGGGACGCCTTCGGCCCGCTGGGCTTGGGCGCGGCGTTGTTCGGCGCGGCCGCGGCCTTCCGCGAGGACCGCGCGCGCTCCTGGGGCCCTCTGGCCGCGTGGTGGTGGAGCGGACCCGTGTTCCTCTTCCTCGCGAACATGCCGCCCAACCCGCACGCGGCCGCCATCGTCGAGCCGCATTATCTGCTCTCCGACGTCGTGTTCGTGTTCTGGGCGGCGCAAGGCGCGGCCGCGTCCGCCGCCGCGGCCGCCTGGGCGCCCGCGGCGTGCGCCGCGGCCGCGTTAGCCTGGCCGCTGTGGCAGGGCGTGCCCGCGCGCATGGACCGCCGCTGGAGCCTGCGCGGCTACGATTACGCGCGGGCCGTCTTCGACGCCGCGCCCCCGGGCGCGGTCGTCATCGCCAAAAAAGACGTCCCGCTCTACGCCTTGTGGCATCATCAGGCGCTGCACGGCTGGCGCCCGGACGTGCGCGTGGTGGCCCAGGGGCTGGCGGATTCGCCGTGGTATCAGGCCGACTGGCGGCGCCGCGATCCGGCTTTCCCCCTCGTCGGACTGCGCGAGCCGCGCGGCTGGGGCGCCTTGGCCCTGGCGGGGCCGCTCTACGCCACGCAGGACGTCGAGCTGCCCGCGGCCGTGGCCGCGGGCGCGCGCCCGCGCGGGCTGCTCCAGGCCCTGTCCCCGGGCGCCCCGGAGGACGACGGCAGCCTGTGGGAAACGCTCCCGCTGCGCGGTGTGATGCGTTACGACGCGGCCGAGGATTTCTTCGCCGCCGACCTCATCGACGCCTACGCGGCGGCGTCGTATCGCCGCGGCCTGCGCCAACACGCGCTGGGACGCGCGGCCGAGGCGCGCGCGAGTTTAGAGAGGGCCTGGGCGTTGGAGTGGGACTTCCCGGAGGTCCCGCTTTTCCTGGGCTACCTGAGCTCGCTGGAGAGCCGCTGGGCCGAGGCCGCCGGTGTTTACGACCTGGCCGGCGAGTTGTTCCGCCGCAAGCTGGCTTTGGCCGACGCTTACCGCGGCCTGCCCGACCTCAAAGCGTCCATCCGCCGCCAGGCCGCCGAGGCCGCGACGCACCGCGGCGTCGTCGCCGAGAAAACCGGCGACCGCGACGGCGCGGCGGCGTTTTACGCCCGCGCGCTGGCGCTGCAGCCGCTGGCGCAGACGCGTTACAACATGGCCGTGCTGGCGTGGGGCCGCGATTGGCCCGCCGTCGAATCGAACCTGGCGGAGGCCTTGCGCCTGGACCCGGGCCACGCCGACGCCCGACGCTACCTGGCCGCGCTGCGCGCGCGCCGGCCCTGAGCTCGTTACGCGAAGGCCAGCAGCACCATATACTGAGCGAGGGTCCAGGCGAACGGCAGCAGAAGCAGCCAGCCGCACAGCAGCGCCGCGAATGAGCGCTTGGCGTCCGGCTCCGGCCGCTCCCGTCGGGCGTACTGCCACGTCGCGTAGGCCGACAAACCTAGCGCGCTCAGCCAGCCGATGGCTCCCAAGGGGGCGAAGGGCAGAAGCGCCCACCCGTAAAGTTGGTTGTCCGTCGCTACCCCGCGGGTCCACAACGCGAAGCAGACAAGTCCCGGGAGATTCGCGGCGAGGGAGATGAAAAATTGCGTTGTTGTCATTGCCGACTCTCCTGCGTTGGTCTTCGTCGGCTCTACAAACGTTCGCTCAGGCCCCGGAGGATGCGGTAGGTCAGGCCCCACACCACGAGGTCCGCGGCGGGGCGCAGGCAGGGCACGGGCACGGCTTCGCCGCGGATGACGACCTCTGCGGTGGCTTCGGCGGCGAGCAGGGGCTCCAGCGGCAGCCAATGGCAGCCCGCCACCTCGGCGCTGGGTTTGGCGGCGGGGCGCGCGTCCAGGCCGAAGACGAAGGGCCGGATGCACACCGACGGCAGGCTGGCCGTCCGCGGGTGCAGGTCGTCGAGCTCGCCGAGCAAGGCCGAGGCGGGCAGCTTCACGTGCACCTCTTCGAAGGTCTCGCGCAAGGCGGTGTCGAGTCGGGTCTTATCGCCGGGGTCGCGCCGCCCGCCGGGCAGGCCGATGTGCCCGGACCACGGGTCCCCCTCGCGTTCGGCGCGGCGAATGAGCAGGACGTCGAGGCCCTTCTTTCCGGGCGAGAGGATGACGGAGACGGCGGTCTCGACGCTGCCGGGCTCCTCGATGCGGATCGGCGGCCTGACGGCCAGCCGCTCGCGCAGGCCGCTCCATTTCGTCAACTCGGTGCCAGGCCCCTTCGTCAACTTAGTTCTTCGGGAAGTGGTTATAGCGGAACTGGAAGACGCCGAGGACGTCGTAGCCGCCCTGGAACTTGATGAGGGCGAGGTCGAAGTTCAGCTTCAGGAAGCGGCCGAGCTTGAAGTTGATGAGGTAGGGGTTCAGCGGCGCGCCGTTGAACTTCATGAACTCGACGCCGATGGGGAAGTCGGGCTTGAGCAGGTAGAAGGCCGAGCCGAAGGGCACGGTGCGGGAATGGACCTCGGCGCCGGGTTTGTTGGCGTAGAAGCGCAGGGCCTCGGGGCGCAGGAACTCGGTGAGCTCGGCGGCGAGCTCGCCCATGGTGCCCTGCATCACGCCGGCGCTGGTGCGGATGGGCCCGAACTTCTTGGAGACGACGAAGTAGCCGTCGGTGAGCACGCGCGTGGTTTTGGCGTCGATCTTGACCGACACGCCCGGCGTCTGCACGGTGGGCTGGGGCGAGTCGCGGAAAACCAGCATGGCCTGGCCGCCGACCGCGACGGCGGGGCGGATGACGCTTTCGGACTGGACCTGCATCTTGCCGTCGGCGGTCAAGGTCCACAAGCCGATGCGGTCGATGTAGTTGGACTTGCGCGGCGAGTTGGGGAACGAGTTCTTGCCGTAGAGCCGGCCGATGAAATACGCGGCGTTGAGGTCGAGCGCGAGTCCCGGGTTGAGGTGCCGGCCGGCGCCGCGGTAGGCCGTGGGGGTCAGGAACACGCCGCCGACCGCGGTGGGCGGCGTGACGAACTTGGGCTTGGGCGCCTCGACCTTGGGGGTCTCGAGCACGTCGAAGACGACGCGCACCTGCTGGGAGGACACCGAGATGGGGGCCAGGTCCGTGCCGACCAAAGTGCCGGGGATGCCGTACACCGCGGGCGTCACCTTGTCGAAGAGCTTGAGGGCGAGCAGGGCCTGCACGTCGCCGCTGAGGTCGGCGGTGGTGTAGAGCACGTCGCGGCGCCCGCGGATCTTATCGCGCCAGGCGTAGTCGCTGACCACGCGGCCGTTGGAGAAGAACAGGAACTCGGCGGGCACCCAGGGGCCGCCGGAGACGGGCAAGGGGTTGCCCAGCGCGGGGCCGGAGGGCGCCGCGGCGCTGGAGACGGCGGGCGCGCTATCGGCGGCGACGCCCCAGGGCGTGACGGCGGTGTCCTGGGCGGTGCCGGGGACGGCGAGCAGGAGCGCGAGCGTCAGCGTCGTCACGACCCGATCCACCTCCAGGGCAGGATATACAGCGCTACGGCCGCCACGATGCCGGCGCCGACGTCGTCGGCGACGATGCCCCAGCCCCCGGGCAGGCGTTCCAGCTCCCGCGCGGGCCACGGCTTGAGCGTGTCGCAGATACGGAACAACACGAACGCGGCGAGGACGTGCGGCCAGGAGCGCGGCAGGAACGCCGCCGCCCACCAGAAGCCGACCACCTCGTCGAGCACGATGCGGGGGTCGTCGTGCCGGCCGAGATACGCCTCGGCGCGCCCGCAGACCCAGCATGCCGCCAAGGTGAGCGCGATCACCGTCACCGCGTAGAGGCGAGGGTCGTCCGGGAGCAGCCACCAGAGGGCCACGCCCTCCAGCGTCCCGATGAAGCCCGCGCCCGTCCACTTGCGCCCCTTAATCGACGGCAGGGCAATATAGCTGATTCTGGCCCCGGTGGCAACGAAGGCGCAGACGGCGTTCAGCTCCACGACTTCTCCAGCATGGCCCGCGACTGGCGCAGGTAGGACCACAGGCTCGAGAACGAGAGGATGACGCACAACACGGTCAGCGGGGCCGCGGTTTTGGGCAGCCAGGCCGGGGCCAGGCCCGCGTCCTGGAGGCAGACCGCGCCCACCAGGATGAGCACGGCCACCGACTGCACGACCATCTTGATCTTCCCCCCCTTGTCGGCGGCCAGGACCTTGCCCTGCGCGCCGGCCAGCACGCGCACGCCGCCGATGAGCAGCTCGCGCGCGATCATGAGGAACACGGCCCACAACGGGATGTCGAGGTCCTTGGTGCGGATGAGCGCGATGAAGGTGCCGAGCACGAGGATCTTGTCGGCGATGGGGTCGGCGACCTTGCCGAACGGGCTCGTGGTGCCGGTGCGCCGCGCCAGCCAGCCGTCGAGCCAATCGGTGACGATGGCCGCGAGGAACAGCGCGAAGGCCGTCACGTGCGGCTTGAGGCCCTCGGCCAGCAGGAGGAAAAAAACCGCGACCGCCAAGACGACGCGCAGCATCGTCAGGCGGTTCGCGAGGGTCATGCGTTAAGGCAGGTCGATGCGGTACTCGCCGTCGGCCCCGGGCGCGCCCAGCGGGCGCGGCGCGCCGTCGAGCTCGAGGGCGAGCGCCTCCGGCGAGGTGGTCCGCAAGGTCAGCGTCTTCTGGGGCTTCCACTCCTGCGAGGAGCCGCGCGGCGCGCGGCCTTCGAAGACGGGCTGCCCGTCCAGGCTGACCTTCACCCAGGCGTCGGAGACGAAACGCAGCACGAGCACGGGCTCGGCGACGCGGCCCAGCGGCTGGAGGGCCTTCGGCGGCTCGGGCGCGGGCGCGGGCGCGGCGGGCGCGCGGTGCGAGAACAACCACCAGCCGAGGCCCGCGGCGAGCACCACGGAGAAGGCGATGGCGCCGGTCGCGCCGGTGGCGCCGGCCGGGGCGTGCGTGGAGACGTGGTGCGTGTTCGCGGGCGACGCGGGGGCGTGCGACGGCGCGGCGTGCGTCGGGGCCGCGTGCGCGGGCGCGGGCGTCGGCCCGACGGCCATGGCCGCGGCCGGCGCCGAAGCCGGCGCGGCGGGCGCCGCGGCGGCCGGGGCAGCGGGCGCGGGGGCTCCTTGGCGGTCTTGACTCGGCGGGCGGCGGCGGCGCGGTGGCGGAAAGCGGGAAGAGTGCACCCGGGAAGCTCGTGATCAGTGACGCCGTCTTTCGCGGAAGCCGCGCAGGTACACCAAGGCCGGGAACTCCTCGAAGCGGTCGGCTTCGAGCGCCTCGAGGAACTTCTTGGAGATGCGGGTCTGGCGGGCGACGGCTTCCACCGCGAGCCCTTTCTTCAGGCGGGCGGCCTTGAGCACGGCGCCGATCTCGGTCTTGAGGGTCGGCACGTGTTTGCTCTGGATTTGGCGCAAGGCGTCGAATTCGGGGCTCATCGTTCGTGGCTCTGGAACACGTCGGCGTCCTGCGGCGGCGAGAAGCGGAACTCGGCGTCGGGGAGCTCGGGGTTGTAACGGACGTTCTCGAAAATGGAGCGGATGCGCGCGCGGCCGACGCGCAAGGAGGCCTCGGCCGGGAAGTAGTCCTTCTCCGAGGCCTTCAGCGTCAGCTCGAAGTCGGCGCCGTCCTTCTTCTTGGGCTTGAGCGTCACCTCGAAGCGGCGGTAGCCGTCGGCGCCGGGCGCGGACACGGTGGACACGACGGCGTCGTAGCGCTCGAGCAGCTCGGCGGACTTGCCGAAGTCGAGCAGGCCCTGGGCCAGCGGCTCGGACTTGCGCCAGGCTTCCATGCGCGTCTGGATGACCTGCTTGGTGGAGTGGCGGAACACCCACAGCCAGGTCCCGTCGGCCACGACGGTCTGCGGCTCCGGGATGCGGTGGACGAGGCGCAGCAGGTCGGGCTTCTTGAAGGAGACGGCCCCCTCCACGCTTTGCACGGTGTCCGAGCCGTCCAGGCGCACGAACTGGCGCACGTCGGCCTGCAGGGTCTTGAGCGCGCCGTCGAAGGCCTTGAAGCGTTCGGCCACCAGCTCGAGCGTGATGGGCGCGCTCGACGCGGCGAAGACGGGCAGCGGCGCGGGCGCCGGAGCCGGCGCCTTCTGCGGCGGCCTGGGCCGCGGGCGCCAGCGTCGCGCGCGCGCGCAGCGCGGCGCGCATCAGTTGTCCTTGACGTCCAGGGGCACTTGCGGGAAATGCGAGCGCATGTAGCTCTCGATCTCGTCGAAGTGGATCTCCCAGCGGTTGGAGCCCTCGGGCTTGTGGATGAAGGCCTTCACCTCGAGAGCCGAGAGGATGTTGGTGGCGCGCGCCGAGGAGCCGAACTGGCTCTTGAGGAGGTCCTGGGACACGCGGCGGCGCTCGAGGATGAGCTTGAGCGCCTGCGAGAACTCCAGCGGCTCGACGCCGAACTTCGACAGGTCGGCGGCGGCGCCGTCCTTGGCCGCCATGGTCTCGAGCATGGGGTAGTCGGGTTTGCCCTGGGTCTTCAAGTACTCGACGATGTTGCGGATCTCGTCCTCGGAGACGAAGGCGCCCTGGCAGCGCTCGGGCTTCTGCGCGCCGCTCGACAGGTACAGCAGGTCGCCGCGCCCCTGGAGGGCCTCGGCGCCGGTGCAGTCCAAGATGACCTTGGAGTCGATCTTGGAGATGACCTGCAGCGCGATGCGGCTGGGCAGGTTGGCCTTGATGACGCCGGTGATGACGTCCACCGACGGGCGCTGGGTGGCCAGCACCAGGTGGATGCCGACCGCGCGCGCCATCTGGGTCAGGCGCTGGATGGCGTCTTCCACGATGTCGCCGGCGATGAGCATCAGGTCGGCCAGCTCGTCGATGACGACGACGATGTAGAAGTCGCGCGGCAGGCCCTTCTTGTCGGCGACCGCGTTGTAGCCCTCGATGTTGCGCACGCCGTGCAGTTGGAGGCGCTCGTAGCGTTTCTCCATGAGGCTGACCAGCGCCTTGAGGCTCTTGGCCGCGTCCTTGGGGCTCGTGATGACGGACACGCGCGCGGGATCGACGCACGGGTCGAAGAGGTGCGGGATGCCTTCGTAGAAGGTCAGCTCGGTGCGTTTCGGGTCGATGAGGAGGAACTTCACCTCGTCGGGGCGCGCGCGGTAGAGGATGGACAGCACCATCGAGTGGATGAGCACCGACTTGCCCGAGCCGGTGGCGCCGGCCACGAGCACGTGCGGCATCT
This sequence comes from uncultured Elusimicrobia bacterium, assembly GCA_965283875.1. GTDB lineage: Bacteria > Elusimicrobiota > Elusimicrobia > UBA1565 > UBA9628 > GWA2-66-18. The sequence continues at coordinate 106,521 of CBDIQC010000002.1, forward strand.
TGGCGATGTCGGCCGACTGCGGCTCGCCCGACGCGGAGAGGCCGAGGCCGAAGGACAGCAGCGGCGCGGAGGCGGGCATGGCCTCGCTCTGGAGGATCTCGCGCAGCACGACGGAGGCCTGGCGCGGGTTGGGCAGCTCGATGCCGACGGCGGCCTTGCCCGGGATGGGCGCGACGATGCGGATGCCCTTGGCCTTCATGGCGAGCGCGATGTCGTTTTCCAGCGCGACGATGGAGGACACCTTCACGCCCGGGGCCGGGGTGATCTCGTAGCGGGTGATGACGGGGCCGGGCGCGTAGCCGGAGACGTGCGCCTCGATCTCGAAGCTCTTGAGCGTGCGCTCCAGGTCGGCGACGGCCTGCGCGATCTCGGCCTCGGTGGGTTTGCCGCGGTGGCGCTCATCGGAGGGCAGGCGCAGCAGGTCCATCGGCGGCGCCTTGTAGTCCTTGTAGGCGGCGGGCGCGGGCGCGGCGGGGCGCGGCGCGTCGGCGGCCGCGGCCTTGGGTTTGGGCGACTTCTCCTCGATGAGGACCAGCGGCTTAACCTCGCGCGTGTCCACGGCCTTGGGCGGCGGCGGGGCGGCGGGTTTGTCGTCGGCCTTCGCGGGTTTGGGCTCGGCCTTCGACTTCGTCTTGGCGGCCTCGTCGGAGGTCGGGGCCTTGGCCTTGAGCTCCTTGAGCTGGCCGCGCGACTTCATGAGCTCCTGCCAGTCCTCCGCCAGCAGCTTGGCGAAGGCCTGCGCCGCGGCGGACCACTGAATCTCGAAGCACACCTGCAGCGAGAAGAGGAACACGCCGACGCCGGCGATGAACTCGCCGGCCGCGCCCAGGCCCGCGCCGAGCACGCGCCCCGTCGCGGCGCCGACAGAGCCGCCGGCGAGCGACGCCTCATAACCGAGCCAGCCGCCGACCTGGGCGCACAACGCCGCGCCGGAGAGCAGGCCGAACGTCGAGGCGAGCGAGGTGCTGATCCAGCCCGAGCTCTTGCCGCGCAGCACGTGCTGCAGCAGGCCGTTGAACATGAAGGCGGGCACCAGGTAGGAGGCGGTGCCGAGCAGGCGGAACAGGAACTCGCTGACGTGCTGGCCGATGACGCCGGACCACGCCGGGAACAGCAGCGCCCAGCCGAGGTACACCGCGCCGAGGAAAAACGCGACCCAGCGCAGGGCCGACGGGAGGATATCCTTGCGCGTCTTGGACGACTTCGTCGCCTTCGCCGCCGAGCGGTATCTGTTGGTGGCCATGGGCACGAATTATAGCGGTTTTTTCCGTACTTTCCAGGGGAGCGACGCCGCGGCGGCTAATCCGCGCGCAAGGCGTCGGCGGGTTTGAGGCTGGCGGCGACCCAGGCGGGGTACAAGGCGAAGACGAAGGCCGTCAGCGCCGCGATGAACACGGAGACCACGGGCATCCACGGCATGATGGGGCTGCGCTCCAGGCCCAGCAGGACCTTGCCGGGCACCCCCCACAACCAGCCCACGGCCGAGCCCAGCACGCCGCCGATGAGGCCGAGCATCACGGCCTCCACGACGAACTGCAGCATGATGTCCCCCCGGCTCGCCCCGATGGCGCGGCGGATGCCGATCTCGGTGGTGCGCGAGAACACGGTGGCCAAGGTCACGTTCATGATGCCGATGCCGCCGGCGATGAAGGCGAGCATGCCCAGCGAGATGGTCATCAGCGCGGCCTTCAGGCTGGTGTCGATGCGGTCCTTGATCTGCTCGAGCTGGTTCTCGATGACGAAGGCCTCCTCGTCGCCGTAACGCGCCTTGAGCCAGTCCTTGATGCGGCGCAGGGAGTCGTCGAAGTTCCGCTCGTCGCCCGTGTCGATGTTGAGGTCGAGCGACTGCGACTCGAAGATGATGCCCGTGTGGTGCAAGGTCGTCACGGGCGCCAGGACCTGCTGGTCGCGCCCGCCGCTCCAGACCGTGGCCGGACGCCGCGACGCCGGCAGCTCCTCGAGCACGCCCACGACGGTGAAGGCGATGTTGTCGATCTTCACGGATTTGCCGAGCAGGTCGGCGTGCGACACCAGCACGTCGAAGGCCGAGGTGTAGTCCCAGCGTTTGCGCTGGGCCTTGTCGAAGCGGCTGGCGGGCGCGGGCGGCGCCTTGCGCACGACCACGCAGACGCGCGCGCGGTTGTCCACGTCGTGCTGGTCGAGGAAGCGGCCGCGCAGCGCGTAAACGAAGTCGCGCTTGGTCCACTCCGGCGTGACGCCGTACACCGAGGTGACGACGCGTTTGCCCTCGTATTCGAACACGTTGCGCCAGTCGCGCGCCTCGGGCGAGACCATGTACAGCCCGGGCACGCGCTCCTTGAGCTTCTGCACGTCCTCGTAGCGGATGGCCGGATTGGGCACGTAGTTGTCCGGATCGGAGTAGGAGCGGCCGTTGTTCTGCATGACCTTCAGCCTCGCGACGCCCGAGACGCGCTCCTGCTCGCGCAGGCGGCGCTGGGTCTCGACGATGGCCGCGAAGGAGTCGATGAAGACGACCGAGCCCACGGCGATGGCCAGGAAGCTCAGCGCCGAGCGCGTGCGGTGCGACCAGAGCTCGGTGAACCCGGTGCGCGCGGCGTTGAGCAGCGCCCTCACTCCAGCCTCCCGTCGCGCATGCGCAGGTTGCGCCCGGCCCGGGCGGCCAGGTCGCGGTCGTGGGTGACCATGACGATGGTGATGCCGCCGGCGTTGAGCTCGAAGAGCAGGTCCATGATCTCGCGCGTGGAGGAGGAGTCCAGGTTGCCGGTGGGCTCGTCGGCGAGGATGAGCTTGGGCTCGTTGGCCAACGCGCGCGCGATGGCCACGCGTTGCCGTTCGCCGCCGGAAAGCTCGAGCGGGATCTTCCCCTCCTTGCCCTTGAGGCCGACGCGCGCCAACAGCTGCGTGGCGCGCGCGCGCATGGCCTTGGTCTCCTGGCCCGCGTACATCATGGGCAGGCAGACGTTCTCCAGCGCGGAGAGGCGGTTGAGCAGGTGGAAGGACTGGAACACGAAGCCCAGCTCGTCGCGGCGCGCCGCCGAGCGTTCGCCGTCGGACATCGCCCGCACGTCGCGCCCGCCGAGCTCGTAGCGCCCGCCGGAGGGCTCGTCGAGCAGGCCGAGGATGTTGAGCAAGGTGGATTTGCCGCAGCCCGAGGGGCCGGTCACCGCGATGAACTCGCCGTCGGCGATTTCAAAGGAGAGGCCCCGCAGGGCGGGCCAGCCGGATTGGCCCCCGGCGTAGGACTTCTCCAGATTCTCGCAGCGCAGGCTCATCGCAGGCTGTCGGGGGCCGCCGTGAACAGGATGTCGCCGGCCTTCAAGGGCCCGACGAGCTCGACCTCGGTCTCGGAGCGCAGGCCCGGGAAGACCTGCAGCTTCTCCGCCTCGTAGCCGTCGGTCTGGCGGAACACGTAGTGGTTGAGCCCTTCCTGGAACAAGACCTCGATGGGCGCCTTGAGCACGTCCTTCTTGGCCTCCAGCGGCGCCGTGACGACCGCGCTCATGCCCACGCGCATGCGCAGCGTGGGCTTCTCGATGTTGATGACGACGCGGAACACCTTCGAGCCGGACGAGCCCCAGTTGGAGCTGCGGCTCTCGGCCATGGGCGCGACGACGTCCACCTTCCCGGCGAACTTCTCCCCGGGGATGGACGTGAAGGTGATGGTCACGGGCATGCCGGCCTTGAGCTTGTACACGTCGATCTCGCCGATCTGCAGGTTGACGGCCAGGGCCTTCATGTCCACGACGCGGGTCACGCAGGTGGACGCCCCGTCCACGCGTTTGCCCTCGCGGATCTCGCCTTCGGCCCCGCCGTAACGCGCCACGCAGCGCGTCAGCAGGCCGGCGCGCGGCGCGACGATGGGCACCGGCACGTATTGGGTCGAATCGATGCGCTCGCCGCCCTTGAACATCATGATCTTGTCGCCCTTCTCGACGTATTGGCCTTCCTTCTTGACCACCTCGACGATGAAGCCTTTGCCGGGCGGGAACACGTCCACGGTGTCGCGCGAGACCAGCTCGCCGGATTCCTGCAGGTTGAGCTGGAGGTCGCCTTTGGCCACCGGGCGCAGGAAGTCGTTGAGGTCGGCGCGGATGAGCATCTTCTTGTAGCGCTTGTAGCCGCACGACCCGCCCGCGGCCACGAGGGCCAGGGCCGCGAGCCATAACGCCGGTTTGAGCTTGCCGCGCATGCGTCCTCCTATTCCCAGAAAGCCTCGCCCAGCAGGATGCGATAACTCGCGCGCGAGAGCTCGAGCGCGTTCGTCGCGTCGGTCAGCCGGTTGCTCGACTCGAGCAGCTTGCTCTGCGCGGTGTCGAGCTGCAGGAACTGCGCGCCGCCCTGCGAATATTCGACGAGCAGGTTGTCGGTCGCCTCCTGCTGCGCCTTCACCTGGAACTCGAGCAGCTTCAGCGACGTGAGACCTGCAGCTCGATGTCCGCGCGCGTTGAGGAAAAGGGAGTTGAAGGCGCGTTCGGCGTCGCGCAGGGTCATCTCGCCGGCCTCCGCGGCCGCGCGCTGCCCGGCGATGTTGAAGGCGTTCTGCGCGCCGAGGAAGCCGAACGGGAAGGTCAGCGAGGTGCCGACGCTGTAGTCCGGGTTCCCCCGCCCCCGCGCGCCCGGCTCGCCGATGACGCCGAGGCCGGTTTTGGCCCACGCCGCGTCCACCTTGAGCACGGGCAGGGCGCCGCGTATGCCCAGCCGCGCGGCCAGGCGCGTCTTCTCGAGGGTGACGCGCGAGGAGCGCAGGGCGAAGTTGTCGCGCAGCGCGCGTTCGAGGTCGGTCGCGGCGGGGCTCAGCGCGGGCGCCGCGGCGGTGCTGACCGCGACGTCCTGGGGCGCGTCGGGCTCGGCGTTGAGCAGCTCGTTGAAGGCGAACAGCGCCTTGCGCTGGGCGGCCTCGGCCTCGGCCAGCGAGACCTCGCTTTGCAGCTTGTCGCCCTCGCTCTGCGTCATCTCGATGCGGCTGCGCGTGCCCGAGTCGAACTGCTCCTTGGTGTCGGCCAGCTGGCGCTCGCGCGACTTGAGGTCCGCGCGCGCCGTCACGACGCGCCGGCGGGTCGAATACAGCGCGAAGAAACGGCGCAGCGCCTTGAGCGCCTCGTCCTGGCGGGCCGTCTGGTAGCTCAGCTGCGCCGCCTCGTAGTCCAGCCGCGCCTGTTTGACCTTGGCCAGCGGGCTGCGCGAGGAGTCGTAGAGGTTCCAGTTGGCCGACAGGAGCGAGGACGTCTCGCGGCGGCGCAGGCGCACGGTCGGGTCCTCGTCGTCATAAAGCCGGTTGGACAGGCTCAGGGACATCGTGGGCAGGCCCGCGTCGAGCAGCGCGGAGCGGTACGTCTGCTGCGCCCGGTCCCAGGTCTTTTGCGCCGAACGCAGCGCCAGCGAGGCCGTCAGCGTCGCCTCGATATAGCCGCGCGGCGTGTAGGTGGAGGCGGCGGCGGGCGCGGCGGCCAGCAGGAGGGGTAGCACCAACGCGGCTAGGCGCATCCCCATAGGGTGCGCGCCGCCCGGGGGCGGAACCTGGGCCTTAAGACCTAGAAGCCGTGACTTCCCCATGAACTACTGATAATATTACTAATGATGAGCGCCGACGCCGGCGCCGCCTACCCATGAAACGAACTCTCATGTTAGCCCTGCTGGCCGCTACCACGGGCTGCGCCGCCGTCGAGGCGCGCCGCGAGGACGGCGCCGCCGAGTTCTACGCCGGCACGCGCGAAAACGTCGAGCAGCTGCGCAACCCCAGCGAGGAGGACCGCGCCCTGCGCCGCCTGATGTACGTCGTGGACCTCCCCTTCTCCGCCATCCTCGACACCTTGCTCATCCCGGTGGACTACTTCCGCCGCTCGAAAGCCGAATAAACGCGGCTTGACGCCTCGCCGCGGCCCTGTTACGCTCCGCCTATGGCCGACGTGCTCATCTTCGATGACGACCCCCGGGTCGGCGACCTGGTCGGCGAGATCCTGCGCAGCCGGGGCCTGAGCGCGGCGCATTTTCCCAGCGGGGCCGGCGTGGTGCAGATCGTCAAGGACGCGCGCCCGCGCCTGGTCGTGCTCGACATCATGATGCCGGGCGTGGACGGCCTCTCCGCCTGCCGCGCCATCCGCGAGACCCCGGCCACGCGCCACGTCAAGATCGTCGTGCTCACCGCCAAGCAGTTCGACAAGGACCGCGAGGACGCCAAACGTTACGGCGCCGACCTGTTCTTCAACAAGCCGTTTAAGACCGCGGACCTGGCCGCGGGCATCGGCGGCCTGCTCGGCGTGGCCGAGCCCGCCGCCGCGCCGCCGGCTCCCCCCACCGCGCCGTTGGTGGCGGCCCTGACCGAGGGCGGCCTCGTGCTGGAGGCCGCGGGCCAGTGGATCTTCTTCGACGCGGGCAAAGGCACCGCGCATTGGCTCTCCAGCCGCTCCGTGCGCCCGGCGTCGGCCTGGGTCCTGCTCTCGCGTTACGACGAGGACGCGGTCCACGAATTCCGCTCCTTCGCCCCGCTGCTGGGCTCGGGCTGCCGCATCAGCCTGTCGGGCCCCGACGACGCCGATTCGCTGCTCCAGCGCCTGGCCCCGCACATGAACGGGCTGCCCGGGCAGCGCGCCCCCGGCACGCCGTTGCTCTACCCCCAGCGCGAGGCCGACCTGCAGCTCGGCCCCGGCCTGATGGCGTCCACGCGTTACACCCAGCACGGCGGCGCCTGCCTGGCCTGGCGCCTGGACGTCCAGGGCCGGCGCATCGTCTGGTGCCCGGCCAACGACCTTCCCCCCGTCGCCGAGGACTGGAACCGCCACGAGCGCGAGAAGTTCAAGACCTTGTTCGCCGGCGCCGACCTGCTGCTCCACGGCTTCGCCCGGAGCTCCGGCGACCCGGTGTCCGGCGGAGCGCGTTACCGCGGCGCCTGGGAGCCCGTGGTGTCGTTGGCGCGCGATGCGGGCGTCAAACGCCTGGGCCTGGTCCCCCTCGGCGGCGCCACCGGCGCCGGCATCAACGAGGCCCTCGAGCGCAGCGGCGCCGCCGACCCCATGGACTGCCGCGTCGCCCTCCCCGGCTCCGGCTGGATTCTCTAGTTAAGCCGGGGGACAGGCACCCAGCTTAACTTTCCGGGTTACTAACGATAATCATGCTGCGCCGGCGCAGGAAAACGAAACGCCCCGGAGGGTTTCCCCTCCGGGGCGTTCGTTTGGGACTTAACAAGGGGTCTGACCCCTTAGGTTGAATCAGCGCGCGAGGATGTAGAGGTCTTGGCCGGACTTGACCGGCTTGCCGTTCTCGACGAGGCACTTCACGACGGTGCCCTGGAACTCGGCCTTGATCTCGTTGAAGACTTTCATGGCCTCGATCATGGCGATGACCTGGCCGGGTTTGACCACGTCGCCTTCTTTGCAGAACGGCGGCGACGACGGAGACGACGCGCGGTAGAAGATGCCCATCATGGGCGACTTGACGGGCGTGCCGGCCGGGGCCGCGGGAGCGGCGGGGGCCGACGGCGCCGCGGACGGGGCGGCCCCGGCCGGAGCCGCGTAAGACGCGGCTCCGGCCATGGGCACGGCGACGGGCACGGGAACGTGCGACACGGCCGCCTTGCGGCGGACGAGTTTGACGTGTTCCCCCTCGTGCGTGACCTCGACGGCGTCCAGGCCGTTGGCGGTCATGAAGGCGTACACGTCTTTCAAGGCCGACAGCGGCCCTGAACCGTTCCCGTTTTTCTGCGTCCCCGTCTTCTTGGGCATAAGACTCCCGTTGACGACGTGTTAGAGCTGCTTAGCGACGACCGCCGCGACCACCGCCGGCGTGAGACGGTCGTCCACCGCGGTCCCCGCCTTCACGGCGCGGACCAGGTCCGGGGGTGTCACCCTCGGAACCGGGGTTGGTGACGGCCTTGCGCGAAAGGCGGATCTTGCCCTCGTCTCCGATCTCGAGGACCTTCACCTCGATCTCTTCGCCGATCTTGAGCACGTCCTCCACCTTGTTGACGCGCTGCACGGCGATCTGCGAGATGTGCAGAAGGCCTTCCTTGCCCGGGAAAATCTCGACGAACGCGCCGAACTCCTTGATGGAGACGACGTGCCCCTTGTAGATCTTGCCGATTTCGGCCTCCAGCGTGAGCGCCTCGACCTCGGCTTTCGCCTGGTCGCAGCCGATGGGGTCGGTGCCGGAAACGAACACCGAGCCGTCGTCCTCGACGTCGATGTTGACGCCGTAGGTCTCCTGGATGCGGCGGATGTTCTTGCCGCCGGGCCCGATGAGGGCGCCGATCTTGTCGCCGGGAATCTGGATGCGGTACAGGCGCGGCGCGTAAGGAGAAAGCTCCTTGCGCGGCTCGGCCAACGCCTCATTCATCTTCCCGAGGATGTGCATGCGGCCGCGTTTGGCCTGGGCCAAGGCTTCCTTCATGATGGCGATCGAGAGGCCCTCGATCTTCATGTCCATCTGGAAGCCGGTGATGCCGTCTTTGGTGCCCGCGACCTTGAAGTCCATGTCGCCGTTGTGGTCCTCGATGCCGGCGATGTCGGTCAGCACCGCGTATTTCGAGCCCTCGAGCACGAGGCCCATCGCGATGCCGGCGCACGGCGCCTTAAGCGGGACGCCCGCGTCGAACAACGCGAGAGAGCCGCCGCAGACGGAGGCCATCGAAGAGGAGCCGTTGGACTCCCAAATCTCCGAAACCACGCGCAGCGTGTAGGGGAACTCGTCCTCTTTAGGGAGGAGCGGGGCCAGAGAGCGGCGCGCGAGCGCGCCGTGGCCGATCTCGCGGCGGCCGGGGCCGCGTTCCGGGCGGACCTCGCCGACCGAGAAGGCGGGGAAGTTGTAATGGAGCATGAAACGCTCCTTATATTCCCCCTCCAGCTGGTCCATGATCTGCATGTCGCCCGGGGTGCCGAGCGTGGCCGAGCAGAACGCTTGCGTCTGACCGCGCTGGAACACCACGGACCCGTGCAGGCGCCCGAAAGGCGTCATCGTGATCTCGATGGGGCGGATTTCCTCGAAACCGCGGCCGTCCGGGCGCTGCTTCTCGTCGAGCGTGAGCGCGCGGCTTTCCGTGTAGAGGATGTCCTCGAGGACCTTGCCCACCCACTTCGCGCCGTCGGCGAACGCGGGGTCGGTTTTGCCCTTCTCCTCGATCTGCTTCTTGAGGCCGTCCTTGAGCTCATCGACCTTGGCGTCCAGGCCGTGTTTGTCGAGCTTGGAGCGAAGCGCCGCCTTGACGCCGGCGACCGCGCCCTTCATGACGAAGTCCACGATGGCGGCGGGTTTCTCGGTGGAAGGAATCTCGCGCTTGGTCACCTTGCGGCCGGCGGCCTGGCTCTGCTTGACGAGCTCGAGCTGGAGCGCGCAAAGCTTGTTGATTTCTTTCTGGGCGAGGTCGAGCGCCTCGGCGAACACTTCTTCCGAGACTTCGTTGGCGGAGCCCTCGACCATCAGGAGGGCGTCCTTCTTGCCGGCGACGACGAGCTCGAGCTCGGCGGTCTCGCGTTGCTCCCACGTCGGGAAGAACACGAATTCGCCGTTGACGCGGCAGATGCGCACGCCGCCGACGGGCCCGTTCCACGGGATGTCGGAGAGCATCAGCGCCGTCGAGGCGCCGGTGATGGCGAGCACGTCGGGGTCATGGAGCATGTCGCAGGAGATGGCGATGCTCTGGAGCATCGTCTCGTAGCGCCACCCGTCGGGGAACAACGGGCGCAGCGGGCGGTCCACCAGGCGCGCGGTCAAGGTCTCCTTGTCGCGGGGGCGGTTCTCACGCTTGAAGAAGCCGCCGGGCACGCGGCCCGCGGCGTAGGTGCGCTCGCGGTAGTCGGACGTCAGCGGCATGAAGCTGATGTCCTTCGGGGACTGCGAGGCGGTCGCGGCGCAGAACACGATGGTCTCGCCGAGGTGCACGGTGACGGCGCCGCCGGCCTGTTTGGCCAAGGTGCCGGTCTGGAGGGAAAAGCTCTTGCCCCCCACAGTTTCCTGCAGGGTGATCTTCTGGTTGAAGGACATGGTTTATTTCCTCAGTTCGAGCGACTTCAGGATAGCCCCGTAAGCCGCAAGGTCCTTCTTCTTGAGGTAGGCGAGGAGACGGCGGCGCTGACCGACCATCTTGAGGAGGCCGCGCTGCGAGGAATAGTCCTTCTTGTTCGACTTCAAGTGACCGGAGAGGTCCTTGATGCGCTCGGTGAGGAGCGCGATTTGCACGGGCGTGGAGCCGGAGTCGCCGGTCCCCTTGCCGAACTTCTTAACGGTCTCGGTTTTGTTCTCTTTCGTGATCATGATTGTATTGATTCTATGAAACTCGGGCCGACCCGTCAAGACGGGCGCTCACGAGGGGCGGCGGCGGGCGCTGAGGCCGGAGGCGGCCGAGGCGGCGGCGGCGGCCAGCTCCCGGGGGTCGGGCGGGGCGCTCACGCAGGCGGCGAAGCCGGCTTTGAGCGCCTTGAGCTTCAGGGGCGAGCTGTCGGGCAGCAGGGCCAGGGCCCGCGAGGAGGCGGGCAAGGTCTTGAGGAGGACGCAGGACCCGGTGGCCGGGTCGAGCAGGTCGGTGACGAGCAGCCCCGGCTTGGCGCGGCGCAGGGCGGCGGGCGACGTTTTTTTCGTCGGTCAGCGTCGCGCGGGCGCCGCGCCCGCCCGGGCACTGATCGGCCAGGCGGCCGACGCCGGCGCCGACGGCCTGGTGCTGACCTGCCGCAGACAGCGCGGGCGCCTTCGGCGCGGCGGCCGGGCGCGCGGCGGGCGCGCGGGCGGACAGCGGCAGGCGCAGGATGAAACGCGCGCCGGGGTTGCCGTCCGCGACGGCGACGTCCCCCCGTGCAGCTCGGCTAACGCGCGCACCATGGCGAGCCCCAGGCCGAGGCCCCGCGGGCGGGCCTTCCCCGCGGCGACGGCGCGGGCGCGGTCGAAGACCCCGCGCGCTGCGCCGGCTCGACGCCCGGGCCTTCGTCGGAGACGGTCAGGACGGCGAAGGTGCCCTGCGCGGCCAGCGACGCGCGCACGGCGCCGCCGTTGGGCGAGAACTTCACGGCGTTGGAGAGGAGGTGCCAGAAGGCCTGGTGGAGCCGCGCGGAGTCGCCGACGGAGGCGAGGCGGGGCGCGTCGAGCGTCACCGTCAGGCCTTTGGCCTCGGCCGCCAGGCGCAAGGACGCCGCGGCCTCGCGCAGCAGCGCGTCGAGCTCCACGGGCGCCGGCTCCAGGCGCAGGCGGCCCTCGGAGGCGGCCGCCATGTCGCGGATCTCGGTGAGCAAGCGGCGCATGTCCTCGACGCTGCGCGCGACGGCCTCGTTGGCGTGGCGGACCTCATCGCCGGCCAGCTCGCCTTGCGTGAGCAGCCAGGCCCAGCCCGAGGCCGTGGTCAGGGGCGTGCGCAGCTCGTGCGCGAGCTGCGAGAGGTATTCGTCCTTGGCGAGCGCGGCCGCGTGGGTGAGGCTGACGTCCACGGCCACGCCGGTGGCCCCGACGACCTTTCCGCCCCAATCGAGCAGCGGCGCGAAGCGCGTCTCGAAGAGGAAGTCGCCGAGCGGCGCGACGGCCGTAAAGGTCTCCCCGCGCAGGACGCGGCGGACGTTCTCGAGGATGAGCGGGTGGTCGGCGTAGAGGTCGAAGAGCGACTGGCCGACCTGGTCTCCGGGCTTGAGCCCGAGCGCCTCGAGCCCGCGGCCCTGGGTCAGCGTGACCACGCCGTCGGCGTCGACGGCGAAGAGCACGAGCGGCGCGCTGGAAATGACCTCGGCCAGCAGCTCGGCCGGCATGTCCGGCTTCTTGGGGGTCATCGCAGGACCTCCCAGGCCAGCGCGAGCGCCGCCGACACCGAGCGGCGGCGCACCTCTTCGCGGCTGCCGTGAAGCTTGAGCCGGCGCCCGCTTTCGCGGCGACCCGGGCCGCTGGCCGCGACGAACACGGTTCCCACGGGTTTGCCGGGCCGCGCGCCGCCGGGGCCGGCGATGCCGGTCACCGACAGCCCGACGCTCGCGCCGGCGGCGGCGCGGGCGCCGCGCGCGAGGGCGGCGGCGCATTCGGCCGAGACCGCGCCGTGGCGGGCGAGCAGCGCGGCGGGCACCTTCAGCGCGCGGCGCTTGACCGCGTCGTCGTAGGCGATGACGCCGCCCTTGAACCACGCCGACGCGCCGGGCACCGAGGTGAGCCTGCCGCCGAGCAGCCCGCCCGTGCAGGACTCGGCGACCGCGAGCGTGAGGCCGCGCTTTTTCAAGCGCGCGCCCACCGCGGCGTCGAGCGTCGCGTCGCCCTCGCCGTAGGCCCAGCGCCCCACCGCGTCGAGCGCGGCGCGCCGCAGGCGCGCGAGCGCGGCCTTCGCCTTCGCGGGCGTCGCGGCGCGCACGGTCGCGTGGAAGGAGACCTCTCCGCCCGAGGCGAGGATGGTGAAGTCCGCGCCCGGGAACGCGGCGCGCACCGGGTCCAGCCGTTCGTCGGCGATGGATTCGGGCACGCCCGCCAGGCGCACCGACCACGAGGCGAAGCCGCCGCGCACCAGGCGGCGCGCGCGCGGCAGAACGTGGCCTTCGAACAGCGGCGCCATCTCCGGCTGGGGGCCGGGCAGGAAAAACACCGGCACGCGGCGGCCGCCGGCGCGTGCGAGCAGCGTCTGGCCGGGCGCCGAGCCGTTGGGGTTGGCCAGCACCGTGGCGCCGGACAGCACCTCGGCCTGGCGCTTGTTCTCCTCGGGGATGCGCGCGTGGTAGCGGCGGAAGCGGCGCTCGATGGCGCGCCACAGCCGCGGCTCGAAGCGCAGGGTCCGGCCGAAGGCCGCGGCGGCGGCCTCGCGGGTGAGGTCGTCGAACGTCGGGCCCAGGCCGCCGCAGACGACGACCAGCGAGCCGCGCGCGGCCGCGCGGCGCAGGGCCGCGGCGATGGCGGCGCGGTCGTCGGGCACGCTCGCCGCGCCCGTGACGTCGAGCCCCGCGGCGCGCAGGCGCGAGGACATCCAGGCCTGATGGGTGTTGACCTGCCCGGCGAGCAGCTCGCTGCCGACGAAGACGAGCTCGACGGCCGGCGCGGGCGCCGGCGCGCGGCTCACTGGTAAACGCCCTCTCGCGCCGGGGCGGGCGATTCGCCCGCGGCGATGGGGCCGTAGCGGGCCTCGTATTTCTCGACGTTGTCCTTGAGCGCCCACAGCAGGCGTTTGGCGTGCACCGGCGAGGTCACCAGGCGCGTGAGGACCTTCGCCTTGGGCGTCTGCGGCTGGATGAAGAGGAAATCGAGGATGACCTCGGTCTCGCTGTGGGTGAGCAACGCGAGGTTGGTGTAGATGCCGCGCGCGACCGCTTCGTCGATCTCCACCTGGAGCTGGGGCTGTTCGTTCTGTTCCATGCCCGGATGATACATATCCCCGCGGGCCGTCGGCAACGCCTTGCGGTTCCCCTTATAATGCGGTAGAATGACCTCTTCATGAGGAAAGGCGCGATCCTGATCATCTCCGCACCCTCGGGCGCGGGCAAGACCACGATTTGCCGCCGTCTCCTGGCCGAGCGCAAGGACACGCGTTACTCCGTCTCCTGCACCACGCGCGCCCCCGCCCCGGCGAGCGCAACGGGAAGGCCTACTTCTTCCTCGACCGCGAGGACTTCAAGCGCAAGATCGCCCGCCACGAGTTCCTCGAGTGGGCGATGGTGCACGAGGAGTATTACGGCACCCCGCGCCGCTACATCGAGGACACCATCGACTCCGGCCGCAACGTGTTGCTCGCCATCGACGTGCAGGGCGCGCTCGCCATCCGGCGCAAGATGCCCACGGCCGTCCTGGTCTTCGTGATGCCCCCCTCCATCGAGGAACTGCGCTCGCGCCTCGCCGCGCGCCGCGACGCGCACGAATCCGTGGCCAAACGCCTGACCGCCGCGCGCGCCGAGATCGCCGCCGCGAAGGACTACGATTACGTCGTCGTCAACGACGATCTGGACGCCGCCGTATCCCAGATCGATTCCATCCTCACCGCCGAGACGCTGCGGACGTCCCGCCTCGACCTCGCGCGTCTCAACCCCGTGCAAACGACCGCGCCGTCGCGCGCCTAGGAGACCGACCAATGGCCAAGAAAGAAGCCGTGAAGGAGACCGTCCTGCCGAAGACCACCGAGGAGCTGATGCTCGATTTCGGCGAGGGCAAGTACTCCGCCATCCCCATGGCCGCCCATTGGGCCCGCGAGCTGAAGAAGCGCGAGGAGAACCGCCACCTCACCCCCGCCGAACTCCTCGACCTCGCCTTGCGCGAGGTCCTCACCGGCAAGGTGGACTGGAAGGACTTGAAGAAGGCCGCCGCCAAGGCCGAGCCGGCCGAAGCCGAAGCCAAGAAGGACTAGTCCTCCATGGCGAAGGCGCGCCGGATCGTCCTCGGCGTGACGGGCAGCATCGCGGCCTACAAGGCCCCGGAGATCGTCCGGGGCCTGGTGAAGAAGGGCGCCGAGGTCCGCTGCGTGCTCACGCCCAACGCGGCGCATTTCGTCGCGCCGCTGGCGCTCGCCACGGTGTCGAAGAACCCGGTCGCGCAGTCCTTGCACGACCCGTCGCTCTGGGAGATGGCGCATCTTTCATTGGCCGGCTGGGCCGACCTCGTGCTGGTCGCTCCCGCGACGGCGGACTTCCTTGCGCGCCTCGCGCAGGGCCGAGCCGAAGGCCTGTTGGATTCGCTCGTGCTCTCGACGCGTTCGACCGTGGCCGTGTGCCCGGCGATGGACGCCGAGATGTGGGAGCACCCCGCCACGCGCGCCAACGTCGCGCGCGTCAAGGAGTTCGGCTACCGCGTCTGGGGGCCGGAGAAAGGCGAGCTCGCGAGCGGCAAGGTCGGCTGGGGACGCCTCCTCGCGGTGGACGAGATCGTCCGTCACGCGCTGAAGTGACGCTCCGCGGCCGCCGCGTCCTCATCACCTCGGGCCCGACGCGCGAGCCGCTCGACCCGGTCCGTTACCTGAGCAACGCGTCCTCCGGCGCGATGGGCTTCGCGCTCGCGACGGCCGCGAAAAGCCTGGGCGCGCGGGTCACCGTCGTCTGCGGGCCGGTGTCCTTGCCCGCGCCCGAAGGCGTCAAGGTGATCCCCGTGACCACGGCGTTGCAGATGCGCCGCGAGACGCTGCGTCTCTCGGCGCGGCAAGACGTCGTCATCGGGGCGGCGGCGGTGGCCGACTGGCGCCCGAGCCCGTGTCTCGTCGAAGACGCTCAAGCGCGGCGCGGGCCGCGCGAGTTTGACTTTGGTGCCCAATCCCGATATCATCAAAGACGCCGCTGCACGACGGGTCCCGGGACAAGTCTTCGTCGGATTCGCCCTCGAGACGCACCGCGCCGCGGCGTACGCGCGGCAGAAGCTCGTGCGCAAGGGATTGGACCTCGTCGTCGCCAACGGGCCCGCCACCCTCGCCTCGGGCAGCATCCGCGCGACGCTCGTGTCGCGCGACGGCCTCCGGCGGCTCGCAACGGCGCCCAAGCCCCGCGTCGCGCGCGCGATCCTCGTCGAGGTGGGCCGACTCCTTGAGCGCCGAACGCAACGAACTCGCTGAACTGACGCGGTCCCTGAAGCGCCGCGTCGCGCTCACCGGCTCCGACGAGTGGCAGGGGACTGTCCCCGCAGCGCCCGCCTCACCGGCCGCAAAGGGGACCGTCCCCGCCGTTGTTAAGCCCCAGTCGAAGCCCGCGGCCGAGCCGTCGCGCGAAGGGACGCTCTCCGAGCTCGCGGAGAAGATCAAGGCGTGCCGCGCCTGCGAGCTCGGGAATTACCGCATCCAGGCCGTGCCCGGCGTGGGCAGCGCGACGGCGCAGGTGATGTTCATCGGCGAAGGCCCCGGCTTCCAGGAAGACCACAAGGGCGAGCCCTTCATCGGCCGCTCCGGCCAGCTGCTCGACAAGATCATGGAGTCCATCGGGCTCTCGCGCCGGACGGTCTATATCGCCAACATCGTCAAATGCCACCCGATGAAGAACCCGAAGGACCCGGAAAGCCACGGCAACGACCGCCCGCCCAGCCCCGAGGAGATGGCCGCCTGCCGCGGTTGGCTCGAGGCGCAGATCCGCGCCATCAAGCCCAAGGTCCTCGTCACGCTCGGCGCCGTGCCCGCGCGCGCGCTGCTCGGCGACGACACGCCCATCACCAAGATCCGCGGCAAGTGGCGCACCTACGAGCCGGGCGAAGGCCTGCCCGCCATCAAGCTGCTGCCCACCTTCCACCCGGCCGCCCTGTTGCGCAATCCCGACCTCAAGCGCGACGTGTGGACCGACATGAAGAGCCTTAAAGAGGAGCTTTCCCGATGAGCAAGCCCGCCCCCCGCCCCAAGAACGACCGCGACGTGCTCGACGAGCTCGGCGACCTCATCGCCGAACGCGTCAAGAAGGGCCGCGCCAAGCTCGAGGAGCTCATCGACGAGGCCAAGAAGAACAAGTCCGAGGACAGCGACCGCGGCGACTTCATGGGCTACTTCCGCGTGTTTCTCGACGACCCCGCGGTGGCGGCCGTCACGCCGTCGAGCAAATACATCGTCGAGCGCGTCATCAAGGGCATGAATTTGAAGGACGCCAAAACCGTCGTGGAATACGGCGCCGCGCAAGGCGTCATCACGCGCCGCATCCTCGAGGAGATGCGCCCCGACGCCAAGCTGGTGGCCATCGAGTTCAACCAGAAGCTTTATGAGGAACTCGTTTCGACGGTCAAGGACGATCGCCTGATTCCGATACACGGCGACGTGCGGGAGATCGACCGCATCCTCGAACGCGTGGGCGTCCAGGCCCCGGTGGACGCCGTCACCTCGGGCGTGCCGTTCTCCTACTTCTCCAACCGCGGCCGCCACGAGCTGTTGCTCAAAACGTCGGAGATCATCCGGCCGGGCGGGCGTTTCGTCCCCTACCAGGTGACGACCCACCTCATCCCGCTGCTCAAGGATTATTTCTCGGACGTGGACACGCAGTTCGAGGTGCGCAACATCCCGCCGCACTTCGTCTTCACCGCCATCAAGTAGCCGGAGGCCGCCTGCGCATCGCCGAGGTCGCCGTACCCGTCCCCCTCGCCAAGGGCTTCCATTACCTCGTCCCCGACGGGATGACCGTGGAAGCCGGCGCGCGCGTGCGCGTGCCCTTCGGGCCGCGGCGGCAGGTCGGGGTGGTGCTGCGCGTGTTCGACGGAAACCCCGAGCGCCCGCTCAAACCCATCGAAGCCGCGCTCGACGCCGGCCCGGCGCTCACGTCGGAGATGCTCGACTGCGCCCGCTTCATGTCGAGGCGCTTCGGCGCGCCCATCGGCGAATGCGTCAAGGCGATGGTCCCGACGGCGCTCAAATCGCTGGCGGAGCCGGCGACGTTCGCCCCGGTCCCGCAGAAACCCGCCGCCGCGGCCTTCGAGCTCACGCCGGGACAGGCCGGCGCGGTGTCGCGCCTGACCGCCCTGCTCGACGCGAAGAAGGCGGCGACCGTCCTGCTGTTCGGCGTGCCCGCCTCGGGTAAAACCGAGGTGTACCTGCGCCTGATACGCCGCGCCATCGCCGACGGCGGCCAGGCGCTGTTCCTGCTGCCCGAGATCTCCCTGACCCGGCCCTTCTTCGACGAGTTCGCCGCGTCGCTGGGCGTGCCCGTCTGCCTGTGGCACAGCCTGCAGACGCCGCGCGAGAAGCGTCTCGCCTGGCTCGGCGTGCGGCGCGGGGACGTGAAGGTGGTGGTGGGCGCCCGCTCCGCGTGCCTGCTGCCGTTTAAAGACATGCGCCTGGTCGTTTTGGACGAAGAGCAAGATGAATCGTTCAAGCAGGACGGGCAATCGCCTTGTTATCACGCCCGCGACGTGGCGCTCGCCCGCGCGCGTGGTGCGCGAGCTCGCGGTGCTGGCTCCTGCTCGACGAGCCGTCCATCGAGGCCTGGGACCAGGTTCGCCGCGGGCATGCCGAGCTCGTCGCGATGCCCGACCGGGTCTCCGCGGTGCCGCGCGCGCCCGTGCGCATGACCGCACCCGCGCGTTTCGGCGAGGTGCTCTCCGATGAGCTCGTGGAGATGATGAAGGAGCGGCTTGCGCGCAAGGAGCAGGTCATCCTCATGGTCAACCGCCGCGGCTTCGCGACGCTCACCATGTGCGGCAAATGCCGCTGGGTGGACCGTTGCGCCGACTGCGGCGTGGCCAAAATCCAGCACGATGCCGCCGAGTCCGAGCAGCCCGAGCTCGGCCAGGCGCGTTGGGTACTGGTGTGCCACCACTGCGGCAAAACCTGGCCGCCCCCCGAGAAATGCGGCGCCTGCGGGGACCCCTCGGTGCGCGCCTCCGGCGTGGGCACCCAGCGCGTGGCCGCCGAGGTCAAACGCCGCCTGCCCGGCGCGCGCGTGCTGCGCATGGACCGCGACACCGTCTCAAAAGAGCGCAAACTTGAAGATCGCGTCTACGACCAGTTCCGCGCCCGCAAAGCGGACGTGCTCGTGGGCACGAAACTCGTCGCCAAGAGCTTCCACTTCCCGGAGGTCACGCTAGTGGGCGTGGTGGACGCCGACACCATGCTGCACATGCCGGATTTCCGTTCCTCCGAGCGGACCATGCAGCTGCTCGCGCAGGTGGCCGGCCGCGCGGGGCGCGCCGACAAACCCGGCGAGGTCGTGCTGCAGACCCTGTCGCCGGATCATCCCGCCGTCGCGGGCGCCGCCAACGGAGACTACGCCGCTTGGGCCGACGCCGAGCTGCTCTCCCGCCAGGAGCTGGGTTACCCGCCGTCCTCCGCGATGGTCCGCGCGGTCATCTCGGCCAAAGACGACGAGAAGGCGCAGGCCGCCGCCGAAGGTTTCGCCGAGGCGCTCAAACTCGTGGCCGGCTGCGATGTCATCGGCCCCGCGCCCGCCTTGCTCAAGGAAGTCCGCGGCCGCTTCCGCCACCAGGTGCTGGTCAAGCTCGCCGCCGACCGCGTCGAGGCCTGTCTGGTCGCGGCCCGCGCGTACAAGCTCCCGTCGGTCGCGCGGCTCGCGCTCGACTCGGACCCTTATGACTTCCTCTAAGCGCTCGCCCGCCGTGGACGCGGCGCTGTTCGTCCTTATCATCCTCGTCCCGCTGGCCTGGACCAAGCTGTTCGTCGCCGAGTTCACCTTGGCCAAGCTCCTGACGCTCAACGTGGGGCTCGCGCTGGCGGCCTGGGGCGCGGCGGCCGCGCCGAAGACTCTCGCGGGCGGCGTCACGGCGCTGGATTACCCGTTATTCGCCTGCCTTGCCGCCGCCGCGCTGTCGGCGCTCAATGCCGACGACCCCGCGACGAGCCTGCGCGGTCGCTACGATTCTTACGCCGCCGGCTTGTGGGGGCTTACCTTGGTCGCGGCGGTCGCCCAGCTCGGCGCGCGCGCCGCGCGAGGCCGCGAAGAGGCACCGGCGCGGCTCCTGCTCTGGGCGGCCGTCATTGTTGCGGCCTACGCCGTTCTCCAACGCGCGGGAATTGACCCTGTATTCCGGCTCAAAGCGCTCCCCACTCGCGGCCGCGCGGTATCCACGTTGGGAAGCCCCGTGGACCTCGGCGCGCTCCTGGCCCTTCTGCTGCCTCTCGCGCTGCGCCGTCTCGACGTCGAGCGCGGGGCATTATCCGTTTTATGCGCCGCGACCATCGCGGGCGGCTTGCTCGCCAGCGGCTCGCGCGGCGCCCTGCTCGCCGCGGGCGTCGGCGCCGTCGCGTATTGGCTGCTCAGCCGCCGCGACCCTGCCAAGGCCCTTCCCGTCGCGACCGCGGTCGCGGGCGCGGCCGCCGCGCTCACGGTCGCTTATTGCTTCCGACCGGGCGCGGCGGCCAGCACGGACGCCACTCGCGTCGAGGTCTGGAAGGCCGCGCTCGAAGCGTTCACGCGCCGCCCGTTCCTCGGCTGGGGCCCCGACGGTTTCGAGGACGCCTTCAAGCTCCTGCGCAGCGAGGCCTTCGTGACGCTGTCGGGCAGCAGCGGCCACTATCAGGCCTACGCCCACAACGAGCTCTTGCACGTGCTCTCGAGCCTCGGTTTGGTCGGCGCGGCCGCCTACGCCTGGCTCCTGGCGAGCCTATACGGCTGCGCGCGGCGTGCCCTGCAGGACGGAAAAAACAGAGCCCCTGCCGCCGCTTTGGCCGCGGGCCTGTTGGCCCTAGGGGTGAACCTGGCGCTCAACCCGGTCGCGCTCGAGGTCTGGACGCTGGCGGCCGTGTGCGCCGGCTTGTTGGTATCACGGGTCTCGGGAGCGGGGACCGCGGAGCTCCCTCGCCCCCCCCTGCTCATCCTGGCGGTCTTGGCGACTTTGTCCTTCTCATATGCCGCGCGCGGCGCCTGGGCGGACGCGACCTATAAACGCGGCGCCTGGGCGCACGCCAAGGACAACCACCCCTTAGCCAAGTCCGAAATCGCCGCCGCCCGCAAGCTGGCGCCGTGCGAGCTCTCCTACATCACCGGCGAGCTCAACGACATCGCCGACTGGATCAACGCCACGCGTTCCGCGCAGGAGCGCCTCGAACTGCTCGCGCGCGCCGACCGCGCGGCCGCCGACGCGCTCAACTGCCACCCGGGCCGCTCCACGGCCCATTACGCCGCCGCCAACGCCTCGCGTATGCACGCCGACCTGGGGTTCGTCTCGCGCCTAGGCGACGCTGCCCGTGAGCTCGACAAAGCCATAGCGCTCGACCCGCTTTTCGAGCCGCTGCTTAAGGCCCGCCGCGACGTCGCCACCGAGCTGGCCCGCCCGCGTTAGTATGCTAATATCCGGCATGCCGAAACGAGCCGGATTATTCTTCGCCGCCCTCTTGCCGCTCGCGTGCGCCGCTCCGAGGCCGCTCACTAGCACCGACGATTTCACCTTGCTTAACCCGCTGCTTCGCGAACAGCCAGACCTCGAGCTGAAGGAGCTTCACCCGTTCTCGTACAAAATCAAGGCCCTCATCGAGGAGCGCAAAGCCGCGGGTAAGGTCGAATTAGTCTCCGTTTACTTCCGCGATCTCGAGAACGGGCCGCTGCGCGGCATCAACTTCGAGGAGAAGTTCACCCCCGCCAGCCTGCTCAAGGTTCCGCTCCTGCTTGCGGCCTTCCGTCACATGGAGAAGGACCCCTCTTTCGGCGCGAAACGCGTTAAGTTCGACGTCCCTTACCGCGGCCAGGCCTATCTTTCCATTCGGGCGTTGTTTCCCGGCGTCGAATACACGATACACGAAGTCGTCCGGGCGCTGGCCGTCCATTCGGACAATGACGCTCTCGTCTTGTTGCGCGGCGCTGTGTCCCAGGAGGAGCAAGACGAAGTTTATCGCGACTTCGGCCTCATCATCCCCGATGTGCGTAATGTTGAGGACAGCATGACCATTCGGGAATACGCGACCTTCTTTCGCGTGTTATACAATGCGTCATACCTGAGCAAGGAGTCCTCTCAGAAGGCGCTGGCCTTGCTGGCTGAGTCAACCTACAAGGACGCTCTCGTCGCCGGCGTCCCTCCGGGCATCGTCGTCGCGCACAAATACGGGGAGCGGTTCTACAGCGAGGCGAATGTGCGCCAACTCCACGATTGTGGCATCGTTTACCACCCGAAAAAGCACTACAGCCTCTGCGTCATGACCCGCGGGAAAGACTTCGCCATGTCAGCGGAGGTCATACGCGACATATCGAATCTCGTGTATAAAGAGGTTTCGGCGCACGCAGGCGCGCCGTAGGCCTTGTCACGAATACTGGTGCGACTTAGTAAGTCACGTTGAGGCCGATATGCGCCCTGGAGGCAAAAGAGCGTTGCGCGGATATTTGGCGCAGCTGCCAACCATAGTCGCTTCGAAATGACAGATGGCTCGAAATGGCGTAGCGCACTCCCGCCCCTACGCTCGACATGATGGTCCGGGCCGCCTCGCCGTGCAACAGTTCCTTGTTCGAAACGCTGCCGTAATCGAAGAACACCAAGGCATGAATTTTGTCGTCCGGGTGCGAGCCGGGTCGGTACAACGCGTTGACGGAAGGAGTGCGCAACTCGTTAGAGATGATATAGCCGCGATCTCCGTTGGCGATGCGGGCGTCGTAACCGCGGATGGAATCGGATCCGCCGAGGCCGAGTTGTTCAGTCGCCAGCAGGTTCGCGTCCGATTCCTGATAGCTCGCTTGGACGACGTGGCCGAAGCCGCGTGGAAGGTTAGTCGTGCGGTTGGCCTCGATTTTGCCGTAAACATAGCGCGCCCGCGTTCCTGCTCGCGAGAGGCGATACGCGCCGTCCGTGCTCCCGGAGGTCCACCGACCGGGGCTGGCGTAACCCGTCAAACGCAGATCGAACGCGCCCAAGCGGTCCTTAATGCTTGCGACATGTCCCCAGCTCCACTGCACGACGTCGGTCTGCGTGCCGAACACCTGCTGGCCGCCGAAGGCCAGGTTGTTGTTCGACCGCTTGAAGTCGAAGCCGGTGACGACCGACTGCCTCAGGCTCATACGCGATCCAGCGAGCTTGGGCAGAGGTACCTCGTAACGGACGCCGGCCTGCCAGTTGAAGCCGGTGAGGTCGAAGGGCGCCGGCACGTCGCCGTGGATGTCGGCGTAGCTGCCGTGCACGGTCAGGACATGCCGCCACGGCAGGGGCTGGAGGAGGCTTGCTGAATGCGCCGAGAACCACTTGGAGTCGGGGTCGGTCGTATACTGGTAAACGAACTGGCCGTCGCCCCTAAGCACGTTGCCCCAGTTCAATCCCGCCGTGAGGCGGTCATTGCCAGTCACCGGGGTCCCGCTGTCATCATAGCCCGCGAACACGCGCAGCGGAAATCGTTCCGTGGCCTCGAGCGTAAGGTCGGTCTCGCCGAGCGCATGGCCCTTACTGTAGACTACGCTCACGCGCCGGAAGGGATTTCGGTTGAGCCAATCAATATCTGCCAGAAGCCGCTCCGGGTCAACCGCCTCCCCCGGTCGGACGCCGAGGCTCGCGGCGAGGGACTCCGCGCCCGACCAGCGAGCGCCCTCCACCTTCACGCGCCCGACCTTGCCGATCAGGACCAGGATCTGAAGAACCCCGCCCGTGATCTCCTGCGGCGGCACGCTCACGTCAGCCAGGATGCGGTTCTGCCGTAGGAAACGCACGATTTCCTCTACGACGTCCGCGCGCTTCTCGTCGCTCATGCGCGAGCCGAGGTGAGCCTCCAGCCGCTTCTTGAGCGCGGGGCGCTCCAGAGGCTCGACGCCGCGCACCTCGACGCCAGTGGCCTCCGGCGTACCCTCAGAGAGGACGTCTCTGGGGTCGGCGACGATCCAGATCGCCTTCAACAAGGGAGCCTCCGTCCCGGAGACAGTACGTAACTCGACCGCCGCCGCGCCGATGGACAGGAGAGCGAGGCATGGCAACGCCCCGGCCCATCTCGGCAGTCGCGGGTACCTTACGTGGGTAGCGCGCACACCTCTAGAACTCTGAGCTATAAACGAAGCCGTTGCCAGAGAAAGACGGCTCCGCTGGATAGGAAGTGCCGAACTCGGACGAGCCCTTCAACTTGCCTTTGACGTCATTGGCGGGATTGAGCGAGTATATTAGCCAGCGTCCGCCATCATGCACCGAAATCTTCTTGTTCGCGGCGTTGTTGAATGAATTGCCCGCCAACATCAGCACCCCGGCGCTAGTCGTCGCCGTGACCTTGTCCCTCATGACGAGGTCCTGGCCGAACAGGCTCACGCCGGTCCCCCGGAGGATGCCGTTCCAGGACAGCGTCTCGCCGCTGGTCAGCGAGAGGGCGCCCGCCTTGATCTTCTCGGTCGTGACGCTGCCGTCCGCGACGACCGTCAACGAGTAATCGCCGCCGGAGACATCGCGGCCGAAGATTACGTCGCCGCCCGCAGTCAGTAGGGTGTCCGCCCCGAGCTTGACCGCGCCGCCGTAGGTCTGGTCGCCGGTCGTCGTCACCGCGCCGCCGTTCAGCTTGACCAGGCCGTAGCCGCTCTGGTTGAGGCCCTTCAGCGCCGCCTCGGAGCCGACTTTACCGGCGAAGGTCAAGTTACCGGGGCCTGAGATGGTCAGCACATGAGCGCCGTCTTCCGCGTCATCGACCGTTCCTCCGAAGTCGAGCGCGGCGGCGACGAGAGCGACATCACCGCTCACGATGACGGGTCCTGAGTAGCTCTGCCCTCTCGTGGTCGTTATTCCGGCCCCGCCGAATATCGTAGAGCCAGGGCCGGTTCCTTTCAGAGACTTCAGTGGCGTCGTGGCGCCAACCGATCCGCCGAAGCGCAAGCTCCCGGCCCCAGCAGCTACCGTCAACGCGTGCGTCCCATCGATGGTACCGCCGAAGTCGATGAGCCCCGTCCCCCCGGACAAGAACCTGTCGCCGCCGAGGACTACGGCGCCGACGTACTCCTGGCCGCCGCTCTCGGAGGCGACGTCTGCGTTCAGACGGATGGTTCCCCCGGCGACGAAGCGGACGCCGCCGGAGCTGTTGTTGTTCACCGGCGCGTCCATATGAACGTCACCCGATTCGGATACAATCGATATTAGCCCTGCGCCGTTGCTGATGGGGGCCGACACGTGAACGTCGCCTCCCGCTCCCATCGCGCCTATCCGGAAATCGCTCGAGTTGGTGTTGCTCAAGGCGGCGTTGACATGAAAGCCGCCGCTGCCGGAAAACATGTCGAGCGCGCCGAAGCCGTCGAGGTTGGCGACCGCGGCGTTCAAATGGACCGTCTCCGGAGCCAGGCTCTGGAGCGCGTTGCTGAGGGCGAGCGCGCTCAGCGCGCCGTCGAGCGTGAACACGCCGTTGATGGAGTCCCAGGTGTACGGCGTGCCCGCGAAATCTCCACTCGTGATTCCGCCATGGTCGCCGTCGCCGGTCACGGCCATGCCGTTGATTGTCCCAGTCACGAACGTCTGGCCGCTGCCGTTGCTGTTAATCTGTCCCGCGGGGGCGGATACGTCCGCGCCGATGTATATGCGGTTCTTGCTGACGATGTCCAGGCTGTTCGGCGCTGAGATGTTCGCGTTGACCTCGATGCCGCCGAAGCCAGCCGCTTGGTTCTGGGACGTGAACGGGACATCGTTTGTCAGAGCGACATCGGCGTTGGTGATGGGAGCGTTGACGTAGATGCTGCCCTGCCCATCGGCGGCGATGGAGGCTTGCAGGATTCCGGTTCCACCGGCGCTGCCGACCGCTCCAGCGAATACGATGTCCCCGTCGGCGGATGCCGTAAGGGTCCGGCCGGCGAGGCCAACTGGGCCGCTGAAGTGGATATTCCCGGCGGCAGGAGTAGTCTTGTCGGCCGTCAGCGTCGCGCCCAAGGCGCCTAGGTTTAACGCGTCATCAAAACGAATATTGGAGGCGGATACGCCCAACTCATTGAGGGTTTCGTTGCCACCCACGGAGCCCCCAAAGACGACTTCGCCGTCCCCCGCGTTCACGAACAGCGCCTCGGGGCCGTCGACTGTGCCGTGGAATCGGATGTCGCCTCCTCCCTCCGAACTGTCCAAAATCGGATCAAAACCGAAGAATACAGATCCGTTATAATTCTGTGCGCCGGTGGTGTAGACGGCACCGCCATTGAGATTGATGTTCGTGGCCGTGACATCCAGCGAGGCGAGCGGATTAATCCCGCCCACCTCCTGCTTGAACGTCATTTCGCCCGTCCCGGCACTGACGTTTAGCGCATGTGCCCCATCGACCGTGTCGAGGAAGTCTATGTCTCCACCGACCAGAGAGCTTTCCAGCGTCGCATCTGCCCCCAAGCTCACCGCGCCATTGATGCGCCTGCGCGCCGGTCGTGGTGATGGCGCCGCCGTTAAGGTGGATATTGTTGGCGACCACGTTCAACCCATCGAGCGCGGTCCCCCCGCCTACGGCGCCGCCGAAAGTCACATCGCCGGCCTGCGCGTCAACGCCTAGGGCGTGAGGGAGGCCTTCGTCTATCGTGCTGTCGATGGCGCCGGCAAAATCGATGTTCCCGGCGAAGCTTGCCAACCCGACGCCTGTGCCGCCGAACGGTCCGGTGATGACCACCGGGCCGTTATAAGCCTGCGAGCCGGAGGTGGTCACCCCGTCGATTAGATAGATACCGAGGTCGGAGGAGGCGTTCAGGTAGCTCAATGCGGTCGTGTTGCCGACCGATTCGAGCCCGGCGCCGCCAGCCCCGGCGTTGACGGTGAGGCCGTAAGCGCCGTCCACCGAGCCGTAGAGCGTCAAGTCGCCCGCGCCGCTGGTGAGCGTCGTATCCGCGCCCAGGTTCGTCGCGCCGACGATGTTCTGCGCGCCGGTCGTGGTGATGGCTCCGCCATTGAGGTGAATGTTGTTGGCGACCACGTTCAGCCCATCGAGCGCGGTCCCACCACCGACGGCGCCGCCGAAAGTCACATCGCCGGCCTGCGCGTCAACGCCTAAGGCGTGAGGGAGGCCTTCGTCTATCGTGCTGTCGATGGCGCCGGCAAAATCGATGTTCCCGGCGAAGCTTGCCAACCCGACGCCTGTGCCGCCGAACGGTCCGGTGATGACCACCGGGCCGTTATAAGCCTGCGAGCCGGAGGTGGTCACCCCGTCGATTAGATAGATACCGAGGTCGGAGGAGGCGTTCAGGTAGCTCAATGCGGTCGTGTTGCCGACCGATTCGAGCCCGGCGCCGCCAGCCCCGGCGTTGACGGTGAGGCCGTAAGCGCCGTCCACCGAGCCGTAGAGCGTCAAGTCGCCCGCGCCGCTGGTGAGCGTCGTATCCGCGCCCAGGTTCGTCGCGCCGACGATGTTCTGCGCGCCGGTCGTGGTGATGGCTCCGCCATTGAGGTGAATGTTGTTGGCGACCACGTTCAGCCCATCGAGCGCGGTCCCACCACCGACGGCGCCGCCGAAAGTCACATCGCCGGCCTGCGCGTCAACGCCTAAGGCGTGAGGGAGGCCTTCGTCTATCGTGCTGTCGATGGCGCCGGCAAAATCGATGTTCCCGGCGAAGCTTGCCAACCCGACGCCTGTGCCGCCGAACGGTCCGGTGATGACCACCGGGCCGTTATAAGCCTGCGAGCCGGAGGTGGTCACCCCGTCGATTAGATAGATACCGAGGTCGGAGGAGGCGTTCAGGTAGCTCAATGCGGTCGTGTTGCCGACCGATTCGAGCCCGGCGCCGCCAGCCCCGGCGTTGACGGTGAGGCCGTAAGCGCCGTCCACCGAGCCGTAGAGCGTCAAGTCGCCCGCGCCGCTGGTGAGCGTCGTATCCGCGCCCAGGTTCGTCGCGCCGACGATGTTCTGCGCGCCGGTCGTGGTGATGGCTCCGCCATTGAGGTGAATGTTGTTGGCGACCACGTTCAGCCCATCGAGCGCGGTCCCACCACCGACGGCGCCGCCGAAAGTCACATCGCCGGCCTGCGCGTCAACGCCTAAGGCGTGAGGGAGGCCTTCGTCTATCGTGCTGTCGATGGCGCCGGCAAAATCGATGTTCCCGGCGAAGCTTGCCAACCCGACGCCTGTGCCGCCGAACGGTCCGGTGATGACCACCGGGCCGTTATAAGCCTGCGAGCCGGAGGTGGTCACCCCGTCGATTAGATAGATACCGAGGTCGGAGGAGGCGTTCAGGTAGCTCAATGCGGTCGTGTTGCCGACCGATTCGAGCCCGGCGCCGCCAGCCCCGGCGTTGACGGTGAGGCCGTAAGCGCCGTCCACCGAGCCGTAGAGCGTCAAGTCGCCCGCGCCGCTGGTGAGCGTCGTATCCGCGCCCAGGTTCGTCGCGCCGACGATGTTCTGCGCGCCGGTCGTGGTGATGGCTCCGCCATTGAGGTGAATGTTGTTGGCGACCACGTTCAGCCCATCGAGCGCGGTCCCACCACCGACGGCGCCGCCGAAAGTCACATCGCCGGCCTGCGCGTCAACGCCTAAGGCGTGAGGGAGGCCTTCGTCTATCGTGCTGTCGATGATACTGGAGAAGTCCACGTTTCCACCAAAGCTGAGCAACGCGACGCCGACGCCGGCTGGCCCGCTGAGGGTGACGGCCCCGTTATAGCTCTGATTGCCCCCGGTCGTGATATCAGCAGCGAGCGCGATGGCGTCGCTGTTGAGCGTCAGTGAGCCGGCAGCCGTTGCGGTGACTCCCGCGTTGATGAAGATGTCGTTGCCCGCGTCGAGGGTCAGACCGTAGACGCTGCTCCAGGAGACGGCGTCGGCGACCGTAACGGAGTTGTCGGCCATGACGGTCGTGTCGGCGGCGTCAAGCTGGGCGGCCAAGGCGGCGGGCGTAATGTCCCCGGAATTGCCGATGGTGACATCGGTCGGGTCGATGAGGAGCTTCCCGACGTCGCCATACGCTGCGCGTAGGTCGACCAAGCCGTCGTAGGTCAGGTCGAGTCCGGATACTTCGGTAAAACCGCCATTACCGCCGTGTGCCCCGCCGCGGGCTGAGATGTCCCCATGGAACGCGACGGCGCCGTCCGACCATAACACGACCTTGCCGCCGTTCCCGCTCAGAAGAGCGTCAGCCCTGATCGAAGCGCCGGATTCCACGTTCACTTCCTGGGCGCGCTGCATCGAGCCGACGTCGCGCTCATCGCCTCCGATAAGGACCGTCCCACCGCCATCGGGGCCGCTGACGTCGATCTTAGACCCGCCTTTCAAGGTGATGACATCTCCGGCGACGCGCACCTCGCCGCCCATGTTCCCCTGCGTCGCCGTGAACTCGCCTGAATTTGAGACGGAGCCGCCTGTGGCGGTCAGAAAGATGCGGCCGCCGACGTTGGTCATGGCGGCGGCTCGCACGATGCCGGAGTTGTTGACCGCCAAGCCATATACGTTGCCGCCCGCGGCCTTAAGCTCCGCGATGGCCGCTTGGACTTGTCCCCGTTGGTCGACGCCGATGTCGCTCGTGGCGGAACCGGCCTGGATGAACACGCGCTCGTCGCCCGCCGGCTTGAGCAGTATCTGCGAGCCGGACGCGAGGCCGACCGTGCCGTGAGGCGCCGAGATGCTCCCGTCGTTGCGCACGGTGCGCGCGAGCAAGAAGACGTCGCCGCCGTTGGCGCTGATGCGCCCGTAGTTGGCGACGCCGGCCTGGGAGCCGCCGGCGAAATCGAGGAGGCCGCCGGACATGAATTGGACGTCGCTGACGTCAAGCGAGGAGGCGATAAAGCTCTGAGCGTCTATCACCCCTGTCGGCCCGATGGCGATTCCGTTCGGGTTGATGACATAGACCCTGCCGTTGGCCTGCAACGTCCCGTAGATGGACGTCGGGTCTCCGCCCGTGACCCGGTTGAGCGTCGCGGACAGCGCCGAAGGCTGGACGAACCGGGTTAATTGGCCCGCGTCGATGGAGAAGCCCTGCCAGTTGATGACGGCGAGGTCGCTGGTCTGGTTCACCGTCACGGTCGGGCTCGAGCCGCTGCCGATGATGGCGGCCGCTCCGGCGACGACCTCCCCCCCATACGGGTTGGCGCAAACCGACGCCGGAGAAGCCAGCAGGGCGGCGAGCAAGACTCGAAGCGCGCGCTTCATGGGAGGGACTCCTTGTGGCGGCAGGAGACATGGTGACCCGCGACTCGGGCTACGCGCACGCTAGGATGCGCGCGGACGGCGGTCCAACGCGAGGTCTTAGTCATATTGTCCGGTCTCGGCCCGGACGACAGAGCATGCGGCTTACTGGGCGCAGTTTAGACCCGAATCAGGATTCGTGCAAGACCTATGCGGACCTAGGTGGACATTATAGTGTGAGCCGCTCGTCCCGAAGACGGACTCAGTAGCTGACGATGCACATTCCATTTGCGCCGGCGCCGCCGGTGCCGCTGGACTCGGCGCCGCCACCGCCGCCGCCACCAGGCACGCTGCCAGCCATTGCGTTTTGACCCGCAGCGCCAGCGGCGTTCGAGCCTCCGCGACCCTTCCCGCCGCCTCCTCCCAATGGTGCTGACCCGCCGTCGCCGCTGCGACTACCGTCAGCTGTCGCACCTGCGGCGAAGCCGTTCCCTCCCGCCTGTCCCGCCAAGTTTATAACACCGCCAGTTCCTGCAGTCGCGCCTGCTCCACCCGCGTTAGTGCCGGTGCCGGTCCCGCCGTTGGCAGTCAAGGTCGTCACGCCCGCGAAGCTACTTAGCCCTCCATTGCCGCCAGGAACCGTTCCGCCGGTGCCGATCGTCACGGTGACGTTGGCGGTAACCTCGATGATTCCCTCGCCGTAGCCTCCAGATCCGCCACCGCCGTCTGACGCGTTTGCGGCTGCCGTGCCGCCGGCGCCGCCAGCGCCCCAGCAGCGTACATAGACGAAGTCGATGCCGGTAGGGCGCGTCCAGGTGTTGGCGCCGGGCGTAGTGAAGACTTGGATATTCTTCGGAATGGCCGTAATCATCTTCACGCGAGTGACAGAATCGGCGGCGAGCTTGTCAGTGGTGATTACTCCGTTGGCCAGCTTGGCCGTAACCACGGCGGCATCGAGAATCTTTACCGTGGTGACCGCGTTGGCGTTGAGCTTATCCGTGTTGATCGCGCCGCTGGCAATTTTGGCGGTGACGACTGCGGCGTCGACGATCTTGACGGTCGTCACCGAGTCGGCTGCGAGTTTTCCTGTGGTGATTGCAGCTTCAAGAACCTTGGCCGTAGTGACGGCGTCGGTTGCGAGTTTGCCCGTGACCACTGCGCCGCTCAGAATCTTCGCGGCGGTGACGGCGTCGGTCGCGAGTTTGCCGGTATCCACGGCGCTGCTCAGGATTTTCGCGGTGGTGACGGCGTCGATCGCGAGTTTGTCCGTATCCACTGCGCCGCTGAGGATTTTCACGGTGGTGACGGAGTTGGCAGCGAGCTTGGCCGTGACAACGGCGGAATCGGACAGCTTGTCGCTGGTGACGGCGCCGGCCACGATCTTGGCCGTGACAACCGAGCCGTCTGCGAGCTTGGCTGAGGTGACGGCCAAGTCGGTGAGCTTGTCGGTGGTGACCGCGCCGGCGGCGATCTTAGCGGTGATAACCGAGCCATCGGCGAACTTGTCAGAGGTGACCGCACCGGCCGCGATCTTAGCGGTAGAGACCGAGGAGTCAGCGAACTTGTCAGAGGTGATCGCGCCGGCCGAGATCTTGGCAGTAGAGACCGAGGAGTCGGCGAACTTGTCAGAGGTAACGGCCCCGGCAAGAATCTTGGTGGTCGACACAGAGCCATCAGCCAGCTTGGCGGCCGAGACGGCGTTATCGGTCAGCTTGTCGGAGGTGACGGCCCCGGCGAGAATCTTCGCAGTCGCCACCGAGCCGTCAGCCAGCTTGGCAGCCGAGACGGTGTTGTCGGTCAGCTTGTCGGTGGTAACCGCGCCGGCGGCGATCTTAGCGGTGATAACCGAGCCATCGGCGAACTTGTCAGAGGTGACCGCACCGGCCGCGATCTTAGCGGTAGAGACCGAGAAGTCAGCGAACTTGTCAGAGGTGATCGCGCCGGCCGAGATCTTGGCAGTAGAGACCGAGGAGTCGGCGAACTTGTCAGAGGTAACGGCCCCGGCAAGAATCTTGGTGGTCGACACAGAGCCATCAGCCAGCTTGGCGGCCGAGACGGCGTTATCGGTCAGCTTGTCGGAGGTGACGGCCCCGGCGAGAATCTTCGCAGTCGCCACCGAGCCGTCAGCCAGCTTGGCAGCCGAGACGGTGTTGTCGGTCAGCTTGTCGGTGGTAACCGCGCCGGCCGCGATCTTGGCCGTGGAAACTGAGCTGTCAGCGAACTTATCGGAGGTAACGGCCCCGGCGACGATCTTGGCCGTGGCGACCGAGGCATCGGCCAACTTGGCGGCGGTAACCGCGGTATCGACGAGTTTGTCGGTGGTGACGCCCCCCGCCACCAGCTTGGCCGTCACCACGGAGGCGTCGGCGAGTTTGGCTGAAGTCACGGCGTTGTCGGTCAGCTTGTCGGAGGTGACGGCCCCGGCAAGGAGCTTCGCGGTCGCCACCGAGCCGTCGGCCAGCTTGGCGGCGGTAACGGCGTTGTCGGTCAACTTGTCGCTGGTGACGGCGCCGGCCGCGATCTTGGCGGTGGAAACCGAGCTGTCGGCGAACTTATCGGAGGTGACGGCCCCGGCGACGATTTTGGCCGTGGCGACCGAGGCGTCAGCGAGCTTCGCGGCGGTAACCGCGGTATCGACGAGTTTGTCGGTAGTGACGCCCCCCGCCACGAGCTTGGCCGTGACCACGGAGGCGTCGGCGAGTTTGGCTGAAGTCACGGCGTTGTCGGTCAGCTTGTCGGAGGTGACGGCCCCGGCGAGAATCTTCGCAGTCGCCACCGAGCCGTCGGCCAGCTTGGCGGCGGTCACCGAGGTGTCGGTCAGCTTGTCGGTCGTGACGGCGCCGGCGGCAATCTTAGCCGTGACCACGGCGGCATCGGTCAGCTTGGCGGTGGTGACCGCGCCGGCGGCGATCTTGGCCGTGGAAACCGAGCTGTCGGCGAACTTGTCAGAGGTGACGGCCCCGGCGACGATCTTGGCCGTGGCGACCGAGGCGTCGGCCAACTTAGCGGCGGTAACCGCGGTATCGACGAGTTTGTCGGTGGTGACGGCCCCCGCCACCAGCTTGGCCGTGACCACGGAGGCGTCGGCGAGCTTCGCAGACGTGACGGCGTTGTCGGTCAGCTTGTCGCTGGTGACGGCCCCTGCGAGAATCTTCGCAGTCGCCACTGAGCCGTCCGCCAGCTTGGCAGCGGTAACGGCGGTGTCGGTCAACTTGTCGCTGGTGACGGCGCCGGCCGCGATCTTGGCGGTGGAAACCGAGCTGTCGGCGAACTTATCGGAGGTGACCGCGCCGGCCGCGATCTTGGCCGTGGAGACCGAGGCATCGGCGAACTTATCGGAGGTGACGGCCCCAGCGACGATCTTGGCCGTGGCGACCGAGGCGTCGGCCAACTTAGCGGCGGTAACCGCGGTATCGACGAGTTTGTCGGTGGTGACGGCCCCCGCCACCAGCTTGGCCGTGACCACGGAGGCGTCGGCGAGCTTCGCAGACGTGACGGCGTTGTCGGTCAGCTTGTCGGAGGTGACGGCCCCGGCAAGGAGCTTCGCGGTCGCCACTGAGCCGTCGGCCAGCTTGGCGGCGGTAACGGCGTTGTCGGTCAACTTGTCGCTGGTGACGGCACCGGCCGCGATCTTGGCGGTGGAAACCGAGCTGTCGGCGAACTTATCGGAGGTGACGGCCCCGGCGACGATTTTGGCCGTGGCGACCGAGGCGTCAGCGAGCTTCGCGGCGGTAACCGCGGTATCGACGATTTTGTCGGTGGTGACGCCCCCCGCCATTAGCTTGGCCGTCACCACGGAGGCGTCGGCGAGTTTGGCTGAAGTCACGGCGTTGTCGGTCAGCTTGTCGGAGGTAACGGCACCGGCCAGAATCTTGGCGGTCGCCACCGAGCCGTCGGCCAGCTTGGCAGCCGAGACGGCGTTGTCGGTGAGTTTGTCGGTGGTGACGACGCCGGCCGCGAGCTTGGCCGTCACAACGGAGGCGTCGGCGAGCTTGGCGGAAGTCACGGCGTTGTCGGTGAGCTTGTCGCTGGTGACGGCCCCGGCGAGAATCTTCGCAGTCGCCACTGAGCCGTCCGCCAGCTTGGCAGCGGTAACGGTGTTGTCGGTCAACTTGTCGCTGGTGACGGCGCCGGCCGCGATCTTGGCGGTGGAAACCGAGCTGTCGGCGAACTTATCGGAGGTGACCGCGCCGGCCGCGATCTTGGCCGTGGAGACCGAGGCATCGGCGAACTTGTCAGAGGTAACGGCGCCGGCCAGAATCTTGGCGGTCGCCACCGAGCCGTCGGCCAGCTTGGCAGCCGAGACGGCGTTGTCGGTGAGTTTGTCGGTGGTGACGACGCCGGCCGCGAGTTTGGCCGTCACCACGGAGGCGTCGGCGAGCTTGGCGGAAGTCACGACGTTGTCGGTCAGCTTGTCAGAGGTGACGGCCCCGGCAAGGAGCTTCGCAGTCGCCACCGAGCCGTCCGTCAGTTTGGCAGCGGTAACGGCGTTATCGGTCAACTTGTCGCTGGTGACCGCGCCGGCGGCGATCTTGGCAGTGGAAACCGAGCTGTCGGCGAACTTGTCGGAGGTGACCGCGCCGGCCGCGATCTTGGCAGTGGAAACCGAGCTGTCGGCGAACTTGTCGGAGGTGACCGCGCCGGCCGCGATCTTGGCCGTGGAGACCGAGGCGTCGGCGAACTTGTCAGAGGTGACGGCCCCGGCCAGAATCTTGGCGGTCGCCACCGAGCCGTCGGCCAGCTTGGCGGAGGTAACCGAGGTGTCGGTCAGCTTGTCGGTAGTGACGGCGCCGGGCGCGATCTTGGCGGTGGAAACAGAGGCTGTCGGCGAACTTATCGGAGGTGACGGCCCCGGCGACGATTTTGGCCGTGGCGACCGAGGCGTCAGCGAGCTTAGCGGCAGTAACCGCGGTATCGACGAGTTTGTCGGTGGTGACGCCCCCCGCCACCAGCTTGGCAGTGACCACGGAGGCGTCGGCGAGCTTGGTGGAAGTCACAGCGTTGTCGGTCAACTTGTCGGAGGTGACGGCGCCGGCCAGGATCTTCGCAGTCGCCACCGAGCCGTCGGCCAGCTTGGCAGCGGAGACGGCGCCGTCGGTCAGCTTGTCGGTGGTGATGCCCCCCGCCACAATCTTGGCCGTGACCACGGAGGCGTCGGCGAGCTTGGCGGAGGTGACCGACGAATCGGCGAACTTGTCGGAGGTGACGGCCCCGGCCAGAATCTTGGCGGTCGCCACCGAGCCGTCGGCCAACTTGGCGGCCGAGACGGCGTTGTCGGTTAGCTTGTCGGTCGTGACCGCGCCGGCCGCAATCTTGGCGGTGGTGACCGAGGCATCGGCGAACTTGTCGGAGGTAACGGCCCCGGCAAGAATCTTGGCAGTCGCCACCGAGCCGTCGGCAAGTTTGGCAGCCGAGACGGCGTTGTCGGTGAGTTTGTCGGTGGTGACGACGCCGGCCGCGAGCTTGGCCGTGACCACGGAGGCGTCAGCGAGCTTGGCGGAGGTGACCGACGAATCGGCGAACTTGTCGGAGGTGACGGCGCCGGCCAGGATCTTCGCAGTCGCCACCGAGCCGTCGGCAAGTTTGGCAGCCGAGACGGCGTTGTCGGTGAGTTTGTCGGTGGTGACGACGCCGGCCGCGAGCTTGGCCGTGACCACGGAGGCGTCAGCCAGCTTGGCGGAGGTGACCGACGAATCGGCGAACTTGTCGGAGGTGACGGCCCCGGCCAGAATCTTGGCGGTCGCCACCGAGCCGTCGGCCAACTTCGCGGCGGTGACGGCGCTGTCGGTCAGCTTGTCGGTGGTGACGACGCCGGCCGCGAGCTTGGCCGTGACCACGGAGGCGTCAGCCAGCTTGGCGGAGGTGACCGACGAATCAGCGAACTTGTCGGAGGTGACGGCCCCGGCCTGAATCTTGGCAGTCGCCACCGATCCGTCGGCCAGCTTGGCAGTCGAGACGGCGTTATCGGTCAGCTTGTCGGTCGTGACAGCGCCGGCGATAAGCTTGGCAGTGGTGATGGATCCATCAGCGAACTTGTCAGAGGTGACGGCGCCAGCCGCAATCTTGGCAGTGGTGACCGAGGCATCGGCAAACTTGTCGGAGGTGACGGCACCGGCCAGGATCTTCGCAGTCGCCACCGAGCCGTCGGCCAACTTGGCAACGGAGACGGCGTTGTCGGTCAGCTTGTCGGTCGTGACAGCGCCGGCGATGAGCTTAGCGGTGGTGATGGAGCCATCAGCGAACTTATCAGAGGTAACGGCGCCAGCCGCAATCTTGGCAGTGGTGACCGACGAATCGGCGAACTTGTCGGAGGTGACGGCGCCGGCCAGGATCTTCGCAGTCGCCACCGAGCCGTCGGCCAGCTTGGCAGCGGAGACGGCGTTGTCGGTCAGCTTGTCGGTCGTGACAGCGCCGGCGATGAGCTTGGCGGTGGTGATGGAGCCATCAGCGAACTTATCAGAGGTAACGGCGCCAGCCGCAATCTTGGCGGTGGTGACCGAGGCATCGGCAAACTTGTCGGAGGTAACGGCCCCGGCCAGAATCTTGGCAGTCGCCACCGAGCCGTCGGCCAACTTGGCAGCGGAGACGGCGTTGTCGGTCAGCTTGTCAGAGGTGACGACGCCGGCCGCGAGCTTGGCGGTGACCACGGAGGCGTCAGCGAGCTTGGCGGAGGTGACCGACGAATCGGCGAACTTGTCGGAGGTAACGGCGCCAGCCAGAATCTTGGCGGTCGCCACCGAGCCGTCGGCCAACTTGGCAGCGGAGACGGCGTTGTCGGTCAGCTTGTCGGTGGTGACGGCCCCAGCCGAGATCTTGGCGGTGGAGACCGAGGCGTCGGCGAACTTGTCGGAGGTGACGGCGCCGGTCAGGATCTTGGCGGTCGCCACCGAGCCGTCGGCCAACTTGGCAGCGGAGACGGCGTTGTCGGTCAGCTTGTCGGAGGTGACGACGCCGGCCGCGAGCTTGGCGGTGACCACGGAGGCGTCAGCGAGCTTGGCGGAGGTGACCGACGAATCGGCGAACTTGTCGGAGGTAACGGCGCCGGCCAGAATCTTGGCGGTTGCCACCGAGGCGTCGGCGAGCTTGGCAGCGGAGACGGCGTTGTCGGTCAGCTTGTCGGTGGTGACGGCCCCAGCCGAGATCTTGGCGGTGGAGACCGAGGCGTCGGCGAACTTGTCGGAGGTGACGGCGCCGGCCAGAATCTTGGCGGTCGCCACCGAGCCGTCGGCGAGTTTGGCAGCCGAGACGGCGTTGTCGGTCAGCTTGTCAGAGGTGACGACGCCGGCCGCGAGCTTGGCGGTGACCACGGAGGCGTCAGCGAGCTTGGCGGAGGTGACCGACGAATCGGCGAACTTGTCGGAGGTAACGGCGCCAGCCAGAATCTTGGCGGTTGCCACCGAGCCATCGGCGAGCTTGGTGGCCGTGACGGCGTTGTCGGTCAGCTTGTCAGTCGTGACAGCGCCGGCGATGAGCTTGGCGGTGGTGATGGAGCCATCGGCGAACTTGTCGGAGGTAACGGCCCCGGCCAGAATCTTCGCGGTGGCCACCGAGCCGTCGGCGAGTTTGGCGGCCGAGACGGCATTGTCGGTCAGCTTGTCGGAGGTGACGGCGCCGGCGATGAGCTTGGCGGTCGCCACAGAGCCGTCGGCGAGCTTGGCGGAAGTGACCGACGAATCGGCGAACTTGTCGGAGGTGACGGCCCCGGCTGCGATCTTGGCCGTGGAAACCGAGGCATCCGCGAACTTGTCGGAGGTAACGGCCCCGGCGAGGATCTTGGCCGTGGCCACCGAGTCATCGGCGAGCTTGGTGGCCGTGACGGCGTTGTCGGTCAGCTTGTCAGAGGTGACGCCCCCCGCCACGATTTTGGCCGTGACGACCGAGGCGTCCGCAAGCTTGGCGGACGTGACCGACGAATCGGCGAACTTGTCGGAGGTGACGGCCCCGGCCAGAATCTTCGCGGTCGCCACTGAGCCATCGGCGAGTTTGGCGACGGAGACGGCGTTGTCGGTCAGCTTGTCGGAAGTGACCGCGCCGGCAGCAATCTTGGCCGTGGAAACCGAGGCATCCGCAAACTTTTCGGAGGTAACGGCCCCGGCCAGAATCTTCGCGGTGGCCACCGAGCCGTCGGCGAGTTTGGCGGCGGTGACGGCGTTGTCGGTCAGCTTGTCGGAGGTGACGACGCCGGCCGCGAGCTTGGCGGTGACCACGGAGGCGTCGGCGAGCTTGGCGGAAGTGACCGACGAATCGGCGAACTTGTCGGAGGTAACGGCCCCGGCCAGAATCTTCGCGGTCGCCACCGAGCCGTCGGCCAGTTTGGCAGCGGAGACGGCATTGTCGGTCAGCTTGTCAGTCGTGACGGCGCCGGCGATGAGCTTGGCGGTGGTGATGGAGCCATCGGCGAACTTGTCAGAGGTGACCGCGCCGGCAGCAATCTTGGCCGTGGAAACCGAGGCATCCGCGAACTTGTCGGAGGTAACGGCTCCGGCGAGGATCTTGGCCGTGGCGACCGAGTCATCGGCGAGCTTGGCGGCGGTGACGGCGTTGTCGGTCAGCTTGTCAGAGGTGACGACGCCGGCCGCGAGCTTGGCGGTGACCACGGAGGCGTCGGCGAGCTTGGCGGAAGTGACCGACGAATCGGCGAACTTGTCGGAGGTAACGGCGCCAGCCAGAATCTTGGCGGTTGCCACCGAGCCATCGGCGAGCTTGGTGGCCGTGACGGCGTTGTCGGTCAGCTTGTCGGAAGTGACCGCGCCAGCCGCAATTTTGGCCGTGGAAACCGAGGCATCCGCAAACTTGTCGGAGGTAACGGCTCCGGCGAGGATCTTGGCCGTGGCCACCGAGTCATCGGCGAGCTTGGCGGCGGTGACGGCGCTGTCGGTCAACTTGTCGGTCGTGACGCCCCCCGCCACGATTTTGGCCGTGACCACGGAGGCGTCGGCGAGCTTGGCGGACGTGACCGACGAATCGGCGAACTTGTCGGAGGTGACGGCGCCTGCCAGAATCTTGGCGGTCGCCACCGAGCCGTCGGCGAGTTTGGCGGCGGTGACGGCGTTGTCGGTCAGTTTGTCGGTCGTGACGGCACCGGCGATGAGCTTGGCGGTGGTGATGGAACCGTCGGCGAACTTATCAGAGGTAACGGCTCCAGCCGCGATCTTGGCGGTGGCGACCGAGTCATCGGCGAGCTTGGCGGCGGTGACGGCGCTGTCGGTCAACTTGTCGGTCGTGACGCCCCCCGCCACGATTTTGGCCGTGACGACCGAGGCGTCCGCAAGCTTGGCGGACGTGACCGACGAATCGGCGAACTTGTCGGAGGTAACGGCCCCGGTCAGAATCTTCGCGGTGGCCACCGAGCCATCGGCGAGCTTGGCGGCGGTGACGGCGTTGTCGGTCAGCTTGTCGGAAGTGACCGCGCCGGCAACAATCTTGGCCGTGGAAACCGAGGCATCCGCGAACTTGTCGGAGGTGACGGCCCCGGCCAGAATCTTCGCGGTCGCCACCGAGCCATCGGCGAGCTTGGCGCCGGTGACGGCGCTGTCGGTCAGCTTGTCGGAGGTGACGACGCCGGCCGCGAGCTTGGCCGTGACGACCGAGGCGTCGGCGAGCTTGGCGGACGTGACCGACGAATCGGCGAACTTGTCGGAGGTGACGGCGCCGGCGACGATCTTGGCCGTGGCCACCGAGCCGTCGGCCAGCTTGGTAGCCGTGACGGCGTTGTCGGTCAGCTTGTCGGAGGTGACGACGCCGGCCGCGAGCTTGGCCGTGACGACCGAGGCGTCGGCGAGCTTGGCGGAGGTGACGGAGCTGTCGGTCAGCTTGTCGGAGGTAACAGCGCCGACGAGGATCTTCGCGGTCGCCACTGAGCCGTCGGCGAGTTTGGCGGCGGTGACGGCGTTGTCGACCAGCTTGTCGGAGGTAACGGCCCCGGCCGCGATCTTGGCGGTGGAGACCGAGGCGTCGGCGAACTTATCGGAGGTGACGGCGCCGGCCAGGATCTTGGCGGTCGCCACCGAGCCGTCAGCCAGCTTGGCGGCGGTGACGGCGTTGTCGACCAGCTTGTCGGAGGTGACGACGCCGGCCGCGAGCTTGGCCGTGACGACCGAGGCGTCGGCGAGCTTGGCGGCGGTGACGGCGTTGTCGGTCAGCTTGTCGGAGGTGACGACGCCGGCCGCGAGCTTGGCCGTGACGACCGAGGCGTCGGCGAGCTTGGCGGACGTGACCGACGAATCGGCGAACTTGTCGGAGGTGACGGCGCCGGCCAGGATCTTGGCCGTGGCGACCGAGCCGTCGGCGAGCTTGGCAGCGGAGACGGAGCTGTCGGTCAGCTTATCGGTCGTAACCGCGCCGGCCACGAGTTTTGCGGTGGAGATGGAGCCGTCGGCGAACTTATCAGAGGTAACGGCCCCGGCCGCGATCTTGGCGGTGGAGACCGACGAATCGGCGAACTTGTCGGAGGTGACGGCCCCGGCCAGAATCTTGGCGGTCGCCACCGAGCCGTCGGCCAACTTCGCGGCGGTGACGGCGTTGTCGGTCAGCTTGTCGGAGCTGACGACGCCGGCCGCGAGCTTGGCCGTGACGACCGAGGCGTCAGCAAGCTTGGCGGAGGTAACAGAAGAATCGGCGAACTTCTCGGAGGTGACGGCGCCGGCGAGGATCTTCGCGGTCGCCACCGAGCCGTCGGCCAGCTTGGCAGCCGTGACGGCGTTGTCGGTCAGCTTGTCGGAGTTGACGACGCCGGCCGCGAGCTTGGCCGTGACGACCGAGGCGTCGGCGAGCTTGGCGGACGTGACCGACGAATCGGCGAACTTGTCGGAGGTAACGGCGCCAGCCAGGATCTTCGCGGTCGCCACCGAGCCGTCGGCCAGCTTGGCAGCCGTGACGGCGTTGTCGGTCAGCTTGTCGGAGGTGACGACGCCAGCCGCGAGCTTGGCCGTGACGACCGTGGCGTCGGCGAGCTTGGCGGACGTGACCGACGAATCGGCGAACTTGTCGGAGGTGACGGCGCCGGCGACGATCTTGGCCGTGGCGACCGAGTCATCGGCGAGCTTGGCAGCGGTGACGGCGTTGTCGGTCAGCTTGTCGGTCGTGACGGCGCCGGCGATGAGCTTGGCGGTGGTGATGGAACCGTCGGCGAACTTATCAGAGGTAACCGCTCCAGCCGCGATTTTGGCGGTGGTGACGGCGTTGTCGGTCAGCTTGTCGGAGGTGACGACGCCGGCCGCGAGCTTGGCCGTGACGACCGAGGCGTCGGCGAGCTTGGCGGACGTGACCGACGAATCGGCGAACTTGTCGGAGGTAACGGCGCCAGCCAGGATCTTCGCGGTCGCCACCGAGCCGTCGGCCAGCTTGGCAGCCGTGACGGCGTTGTCGGTCAGCTTGTCGGTAGTAACCGCGCCGGCGATGAGCTTGGCGGTGGTGATGGAACCGTCGGCGAACTTATCAGAGGTAACGGCTCCAGCCGCAATCTTGGCCGTGGCGACCGAGTCATCGGCGAGCTTGGCGGCGGTGACGGCGTTGTCGGTCAGCTTGTCGGAGGTGACGACGCCGGCCGCGAAGCTTGGCCGTGACGACCGAGGCGTCGGCGAGCTTGGTGGACGTGACCGACGAATCGGCGAACTTGTCGGAGGTGACGGCGCCGGCCAGAATCTTGGCGGTCGCCACCGAGCCGTCGGCGAGTTTGGCGGCGGTGACGGCGTTGTCGGTCAGTTTGTCGGTCGTGACGGCACCGGCGATGAGCTTGGCGGTGGTGATGGAACCGTCGGCGAACTTATCAGAGGTAACGGCTCCAGCCGCGATCTTGGCGGTGGAGACCGACGAATCAGCGAACTTATCGGAGGTGACGGCGCCGGCGAGGATCTTCGCGGTCGCCACCGAGCCGTCGGCCAGCTTGGCAGCGGTGACGGCGTTGTCGGTCAGCTTGTCGGTCGTGACGGCACCGGCGATGAGCTTGGTGGTGGTGATGGAACCGTCGGCGAACTTATCAGAGGTAACCGCTCCAGCCGCGATCTTGGCGGTGGAGACCGACGAATCAGCGAACTTATCGGAGGTGACGGCGCCGGCGAGGATCTTCGCGGTCGCCACCGAGCCGTCGGCGAGCTTGGCAGCCATGACGGCGTTGTCGGTCAGCTTGTCGGTAGTAACCGCGCCAGCGATGAGTTTGGCGGTGGTGATGGAACCGTCGGCGAACTTATCAGAGGTAACGGCTCCAGCCGCAATCTTGGCGGTGGAGACCGACGAATCGGCGAACTTGTCGGAGGTGACAGCGCCAGCCGCGATTTTGGCGGTGGAGACCGACGAATCGGCAAACTTATCGGAGGTAACGGCCCCGGCCAGGATCTTGGCCGTGGCGACCGAGCCGTCGGCGAGCTTGGCAGCGGTGACGGAGCTGTCGGTCAGCTTATCGGACGTAACCGCGCCGGCCACGAGTTTTGCGGTGGAGATGGAGCCGTCGGCGAACTTATCAGAGGTAACGGCCCCGGCCGCGATCTTGGCGGTGGAGACCGACGAATCGGCGAACTTGTCGGAGGTGACGGCGCCAGCCAGAATCTTGGCGGTAGCCACCGAGCCGTCGGCGAGTTTGGCGGCGGTGACGGCGTTGTCGGTCAGCTTGTCGGTCGTGACGGCACCGGAGATGAGCTTGGCGGTGGTGATGGAGCCGTCGGCGAACTTATCAGAGGTAACGGCTCCGGCCGCGATCTTGGCCGTGGCGACCGAGTCATCGGCGAGCTTGGCGGCGGTGACGGCGTTGTCGGTCAGCTTGTCGGAGGTGACGACGCCGGCCGCGAGCTTGGCCGTGACGACCGAGGCGTCGGCGAGCTTGGCGGACGTGACCGACGAATCGGCGAACTTGTCGGAGGTGACGGCGCCGGCCAGAATCTTGGCGGTAGCCACCGAGCCGTCGGCGAGTTTGGCGGCGGTGACGGCGTTGTCGGTCAGCTTGTCGGTCGTGACGGCACCGGCGATGAGCTTGGTGGTGGTGATGGAACCGTCGGCGAACTTATCAGAGGTAACCGCTCCAGCCGCGATCTTGGCGGTGGAGACCGACGAATCAGCGAACTTATCGGAGGTGACGGCGCCGGCGAGGATTTTCGCTGTCGCCACCGAGCCGTCGGCCAGCTTGGCGGCGGTGACGGCGTTGTCGGTCAGCTTGTCGGAGGTGACGACGCCAGCCGCGAGCTTGGTCGTGACGACCGAGGCGTCGGCGAGCTTGGCGGACGTGACCGACGAATCGGCGAACTTGTCGGAGGTGACGGCCC
Source organism: uncultured Elusimicrobia bacterium (assembly GCA_965283875.1). Classification (GTDB taxonomy): domain Bacteria; phylum Elusimicrobiota; class Elusimicrobia; order UBA1565; family UBA9628; genus GWA2-66-18. Next base: position 149,031 of record CBDIQC010000002.1, read on the forward strand.
CGGCCAGGATCTTGGCCGTGGCGACCGAGCCGTCGGCGAGCTTGGCAGCGGAGACGGAGCTGTCGGTCAGCTTATCGGTCGTAACCGCGCCGGCCACGAGTTTTGCGGTGGTGATGGAGCCGTCGGCGAACTTATCAGAGGTAACGGCCCCGGCCGCGATCTTGGCGGTGGAGACCGACGAATCGGCGAACTTGTCGGAGGTGACAGCGCCAGCCGCGAGTTTTTGCGGTGGAGACCGACGAATCGGCGAACTTGTCGGAGGTGACGGCGCCGGCCACAATCTTGGCGGTCGCCACCGAGCCGTCGGCGAGCTTGGCGGCGGTGACGGCGTTGTCGGTCAGCTTGTCGGAGGTGACCACGCCGGCCGCGAGCTTGGCCGTGACCACGGAGGCATCAGCAAACTTGTCGGAGGTGACGGCGCCGGCGAGTAGCTTCGCGGTCGCCACAGCGCCGTCAGCGAGCTTGGCAGCCGAGACGGCGTTGTCGACTAGCTTGTCGGAGGTGACGACGCCAGCCGCGAGCTTGGTCGTGACGACCGAGGCGTCGGCGAGCTTGGCGGACGTGACCGACGAATCGGCGAACTTGTCGGAGGTGACGGCCCCGGCCAGGATCTTGGCCGTGGCGACCGAGCCGTCGGCGAGCTTGGCAGCGGAGACGGAGCTGTCGGTCAGCTTATCGGTCGTAACCGCGCCGGCCACGAGTTTTGCGGTGGTGATGGAGCCGTCGGCGAACTTATCAGAGGTAACGGCCCCGGCCGCGATCTTGGCGGTGGAGACCGACGAATCGGCGAACTTGTCGGAGGTGACGGCCCCGGCGACGATCTTGGCCGTGGCGACCGAGTCATCGGCGAGCTTGGCAGCGATGACGGCGCTGTCGGTCAGCTTGTCGGTCGTGACAGCGCCGGCGATGAGCTTGGCGGTCGTGATGGCCCCATCGGCAAACTTGTCGGAGGTGACGGCACCGGCCGCAATCTTGGCTGTGGAGACCGAGGAATCGGCGAATTTATCGGCGGTGACGGCGCCCGCGAGAATCTTGGCCGTGGCGACCGAGCCGTCGGCCAGTTTCGCAGCCGTGACGGCCAAGTCGGTCAGCTTGTCGGTGGTGACGCCCCCCGCCACGATCTTCGCAGTGGTGATAGAGCCATCGGCGAACTTGTCAGAGGTGACGGCCCCGGCCGCAATCTTGGCCGTGGAGACCGAGCTGTCAGCGAACTTGTCGGCGGTGACCGCGCCCGCGAGGATCTTGGCCGTTGCGACCGAGCCGTCGGCCAGTTTCGCAGCCGTGACGGCCAAGTCGGTCAGCTTGTCGGTCGTGACAGCGCCGGCGATGAGCTTGGCGGTGGTGATGGAGCCGTCGGCGAACTTGTCAGAGGTGACGGCCCCGGCCGCAATCTTGGCCGTGGAGACCGAGCTGTCAGCGAACTTGTCGGCGGTGACCGCGCCCGCGAGGATCTTGGCCGTGGCGACCGAGTCGTCGGCGAGTTTGGCAGCCGTGACGGCCAAGTCGGTCAGCTTGTCGGTGGTGACGCCCCCCGCCACGATCTTCGCGGTGGTGATAGAACCATCGGCAAACTTATCAGAGGTAACGGCACCGGCGGCGATCTTGGCTGTGGAGACCGAGCTGTCAGCGAACTTGTCGGAGGTGACAGCGCCAGCCGCGATCTTAGCGGTGGAGACCGACGAATCAGCGAACTTATCGGAGGTGACGGCGCCGGCGAGGATCTTCGCGGTCGCCACCGAGCCGTCGGCGAGCTTGGCGGCGGTGACGGCGCTGTCGGTCAGCTTGTCGGTCGTGACAGCGCCAGCGATGAGCTTAGCGGTGGTGATGGAGCCATCGGCGAACTTGTCAGAGGTAACGGCGCCGGCCGCAATCTTGGCGGTGGAAACCGAGGAATCGGCGAACTTGTCGGCAGTGACGGCACCGGCCGCAATCTTGGCCGTGGAGACCGAGCTGTCGGCGAACTTGTCAGAGGTGACGGCACCAGCGGCGATCTTGGCCGTGGCGACCGAGTCGTCAGCGAGTTTGGCAGCCGTGACGGCCAAGTCGGTCAGCTTGTCGGTGGTGACGCCCCCCGCCACGATCTTCGCGGTGGTGATAGAACCATCGGCAAACTTATCAGAGGTAACGGCGCCGGCCGCAATCTTGGCGGTGGAAACCGAGGAATCGGCGAACTTGTCGGCAGTGACGGCACCGGCCGCAATCTTGGCCGTGGAGACCGAGCTGTCGGCGAACTTGTCAGAGGTGACGGCACCAGCGGCGATCTTGGCCGTGGCGACCGAGTCGTCAGCGAGTTTGGCAGCCGTGACGGCCAAGTCGGTCAGCTTGTCGGTGGTGACGCCCCCCGCCACGATCTTGGCGGTGGTGATGGAGCCATCGGCAAACTTATCAGAGGTAACGGCACCGGCGGCGATCTTGGCTGTGGAGACCGAGCTGTCAGCGAACTTGTCGGAGGTGACGGCGCCGGCCGCAATCTTGGCAGTGGAGACCGAGCTGTCAGCGAATTTGTCGGCGGTGACCGCGCCAGCGAGAATCTTGGCCGTGGCAATCGAGCCGTCGGCCAGCTTGGCGGCGGTGACGGCGCTGTCGGTCAGCTTGTCGGTCGTGACAGCGCCAGCGATGAGCTTAGCGGTGGTGATGGAGCCATCGGCGAACTTGTCAGAGGTAACGGCGCCGGCCGCAATCTTGGCGGTGGAAACCGAGGAATCGGCGAACTTGTCGGCAGTGACGGCACCGGCCGCAATCTTGGCCGTGGAGACCGAGCTGTCGGCGAACTTGTCAGAGGTGACGGCACCAGCGGCGATCTTGGCCGTGGCGACCGAGTCGTCAGCGAGTTTGGCAGCCGTGACGGCCAAGTCGGTCAGCTTGTCGGTCGTGACAGCGCCAGCGATGAGCTTAGCGGTGGTGATGGAGCCATCGGCGAACTTATCAGAGGTAACGGCGCCAGCGGCGATCTTGGCGGTAGAAACCGAGGAATCGGCGAACTTGTCGGCAGTAACGGCGCCAGCGAGGATCTTGGCCGTGGCGACCGAGCCGTCGGCCAGTTTGGCGGCCGTGACGGCCAAGTCGGTGAGCTTGTCGGTGGTGACGCCCCCCGCCACGATCTTCGCGGTGGTGATAGAACCATCGGCGAACTTGTCAGAGGTAACGGCGCCGGCCGCGATCTTGGCCGTGGAGACCGAGGAGTCGGCGAACTTGTCGGCAGTGACGGCGCCAGCCGCGAGCTTGGCGGTGGTGATGGAGCCATCGGCGAACTTGTCAGAGGTAACGGCCCCGGCCGCGATCTTGGCGGTAGAGACCGAGCTGTCGGCGAACTTGTCGGCGGTGACCGCGCCAGCGAGAATCTTGGCCGTGGCGACCGAGTCGTCGGCGAGTTTGGCAGCGGTGACGGCGCTGTCGGTAAGCTTGTCGGTGGTGACGCCCCCCGCCACGAGCTTGGCGGTGGTGATGGAGCCATCGGCGAACTTGTCAGAGGTAACGGCGCCGGCCGCGATCTTGGCCGTGGAGACCGAGGAGTCGGCGAACTTGTCGGCGGTGACGGCGCCAGCCGCGAGCTTGGCGGTGGTGATGGCGCCATCGGCGAACTTGTCAGAGGTAACGGCGCCGGCCGCGATCTTGGCCGTGGAAACCGAGGAGTCGGCAAACTTGTCGGCGGTAACGGCCCCAGCGAGAATCTTGGCCGTGGCGATCGAGCCGTCGGCGAGTTTGGCAGCCGTGACGGCCAGGTCGGTCAGCTTGTCGGTCGTGACAGCGCCGGCGATGAGCTTTGCGGTGGTGATGGCGCCATCGGCGAACTTATCAGAGGTAACGGCGCCGGCCGCGATCTTGGCCGTGGAAACCGAGGAGTCGGCGAACTTGTCGGCGGTGACGGCGCCAGCCGCGAGCTTGGCGGTGGTGATGGAGCCGTCGGCAAACTTGTCAGAGGTAACGGCCCCGGCCGCAATCTTGGCCGTGGAGACCGAGGAGTCGGCGAACTTGTCGGCGGTGACGGCGCCAGCCGCGAGCTTGGCGGTCGTGATGGCCCCATCGGCAAACTTGTCGGAGGTGACGGCACCGGCCGCAATTTTGGCCGTGGAGACCGAGCTGTCAGCGAACTTGTCGGCGGTGACGGCGCCGGCCAGAATCTTGGCGGTCGCCACCGAGCCGTCGGCGAGTTTGGCAGCCGTGACGGCCAAGTCGGTCAGCTTGTCGGTCGTGACAGCGCCGGCGATGAGCTTGGCGGTGGTGATGGAGCCGTCGGCGAACTTGTCAGAGGTGACGGCCCCGGCCGCAATCTTGGCCGTGGAGACCGAGCTGTCAGCGAACTTGTCGGCGGTGACCGCGCCGGCCAGAATCTTGGCGGTCGCCACCGAGCCGTCGGCGAGTTTGGCAGCCGTGACGGCCAAGTCGGTCAGCTTGTCGGTCGTGACAGCGCCGGCGATGAGCTTGGCGGTGGTGATGGAGCCGTCGGCGAACTTGTCAGAGGTGACGGCACCGGCCGCAATCTTGGCCGTGGAGACCGAGGAGTCGGCGAACTTGTCGGCAGTAACGGCCCCGGCCGCGATCTTGGCGGTGGAAACCGAGGAATCGGCGAACTTGTCGGAGGTAACGGCCCCGGCAAGAATCTTAGCCGTGGCGACCGAGTCGTCGGCGAGTTTGGCAGTCGTGACGGCCAAGTCGGTGAGCTTGTCGGTGGTGACGCCCCCCGCCACGATCTTGGCGGTGGTGATGGAGCCATCGGCAAACTTATCAGAGGTAACGGCACCGGCGGCGATCTTGGCTGTGGAGACCGAGCTGTCAGCGAACTTGTCGGAGGTGACGGCGCCGGCCGCAATCTTGGCAGTGGAGACCGAGCTGTCAGCGAATTTGTCGGCGGTGACCGCGCCAGCGAGAATCTTGGCCGTGGCAATCGAGCCGTCGGCCAGCTTGGCGGCGGTGACGGCGCTGTCGGTCAGCTTGTCGGTCGTGACAGCGCCAGCGATGAGCTTAGCGGTGGTGATGGAGCCATCGGCGAACTTGTCGGCAGTGACGGCGCCGGCGGCAATCTTCGCGGTAACGACTGCGTCGTCAACAAGCTTCGAGGAGGTGATGGCGGCGTCTAATATCTTGACCGTCGTGACGGCGCCAGCACCCAGCTTGTCAGTAATGATGGAGCCATCAGTCAGCTTGTCCGAGGTTACAGCGCCGGCCGCGAGCTTAGCGGTCGTGATGGCGCCATCGGAGAATTTGTCCGAGGTGACCGCGCCAGCGGCAATCTTGGCGGTGGAGACAGAGGAATCGGCGAACTTATCGGCGGTGACCGCGCCAGCGAGAATCTTGGCCGTGGCGACCGAACCGTCGGCCAGTTTGGCAGCTGTGACGGCCAGGTCGGTCAGCTTGTCGGTGGTGACGGCACCGGCCACGAGCTTGGCGGTGGTGATGGAGCCATCGGCGAACTTGTCAGAGGTCACAGCGCCAGCCGAGATCTTGGCGGTGGTGATGGCGCCATCGGCAAACTTGTCGGAGGTAACGGCTCCGGTAAGTATCTTAGCCGTGGCCACCGAGCCATCGGCAAGTTTGGCGGCCGAGACGGCGTTGTCAGTCAGCTTGTCGGTCGTAACCGCTCCGGCGATGAGCTTGGCGGTGGTGATAGAGCCATCGGCGAACTTATCAGAGGTAACGGCGCCGGCCGCAATCTTGGCCGTGGAGACCGAGGAGTCGGCGAACTTGTCGGCAGTGACGGCGCCAGCCGCGAGCTTGGCGGTGGAGACCGAGCTATCGGCGAACTTGTCGGCGGTGACTGCGCCAGCGAGGATCTTGGCCGTGGAGACCGAGGAGTCGGCGAACTTGTCAGAGGTAACGGCGCCGGCCGCAATCTTGGCGGTAGAGACCGAGGAGTCGGCGAACTTGTCGGCAGTAACGGCCCCAGCGAGAATCTTGGCCGTGGCGACCGAGCCGTCGGCCAGCTTGGCAGCCGTGACGGCCAAGTCGGTCAGTTTGTCGGTGGTGACGCCCCCCGCCACGATCTTCGCGGTGGTGATGGAGCCATCGGCGAACTTGTCGGAGGTGACGGCGCCGGCCGCGATCTTGGCCGTGGAAACCGAGGAATCGGCGAACTTATCGGCGGTGACGGCGCCGGCCGCGATCTTGGCCGTGGAAACCGAGGAGTCGGCGAACTTGTCGGCGGTGACGGCGCCAGCCGCGAGCTTGGCGGTGGTGATGGCGCCATCGGCGAACTTGTCGGAGGTGACGGCGCCGGCCGCGATCTTGGCCGTGGAAACCGAGGAGTCGGCGAACTTATCGGCGGTGACGGCGCCAGCCGCAATCTTGGCCGTGGAAACCGAGGAGTCGGCAAACTTGTCGGCGGTAACGGCGCCGGCCGCGATCTTGGCGGTGGTGATGGAGCCATCGGCGAACTTGTCAGAGGTAACGGCGCCGGCCGCAATCTTGGCGGTGGAGACCGAGGAGTCGGCGAACTTGTCGGAGGTGACGGCGCCAGCCGCGAGCTTGGCGGTGGTGATGGCGCCATCGGCGAACTTGTCAGAGGTAACGGCGCCGGCCGCAATCTTGGCGGTAGAGACCGAGGAGTCGGCGAACTTGTCGGCAGTAACGGCCCCAGCGAGAATCTTGGCCGTGGCGACCGAGCCGTCGGCCAGCTTGGCAGCCGTGACGGCCAAGTCAGTCAGTTTGTCGGTGGTGACGCCCCCCGCCACAATCTTCGCGGTGGTGATGGAGCCATCGGCGAACTTATCAGAGGTAACGGCGCCGGCCGCAATCTTGGCGGTGGAGACCGAGCTGTCAGCGAACTTGTCGGCGGTGACGGCGCCGGCGGCGATTTTGGCCGTGGAGACCGAGGAGTCGGCGAACTTATCGGCGGTAACGGCGCCGGCCGCGATCTTGGCGGTGGTGATGGCGCCATCGGCGAACTTGTCAGAGGTAACGGCGCCGGCCGCGATCTTGGCCGTGGAAACCGAGGAGTCGGCAAACTTGTCGGCGGTAACGGCCCCAGCGAGAATCTTGGCCGTGGCGACCGAGCCGTCGGCCAGCTTGGTAGCGGTGACGGCTGCATCGGTCAGCTTGTCGGTCGTGACAGCGCCGGCGATGAGCTTGGCGGTGGTGATGGCGCCATCGGCGAACTTATCAGAGGTAACGGCGCCGGCCGCAATCTTGGCCGTGGAAACCGAGGAGTCGGCAAACTTGTCGGCGGTAACGGCCCCAGCGAGAATCTTGGCCGTGGCGACCGAGCCGTCGGCCAGCTTGGCAGCCGTGACGGCCAAGTCGGTCAGTTTGTCGGTGGTGACGCCCCCCGCCACAATCTTCGCGGTGGTGATGGAGCCATCGGCGAACTTGTCGGAGGTGACGGCGCCGGCCGCGATCTTGGCCGTGGAAACCGAGGAATCGGCGAACTTATCGGCGGTGACGGCGCCGGCGGCGATTTTGGCCGTGGAGACCGAGGAGTCGGCGAACTTATCGGCGGTAACGGCGCCGGCCGCGATCTTGGCGGTGGTGATGGCGCCATCGGCGAACTTGTCAGAGGTAACGGCGCCGGCCGCGATCTTGGCCGTGGAAACCGAGGAGTCGGCAAACTTGTCGGCGGTAACGGCCCCAGCGAGAATCTTGGCCGTGGCGACCGAGCCGTCGGCCAGCTTGGTAGCGGTGACGGCTGCATCGGTCAGCTTGTCGGTCGTGACAGCGCCGGCGATGAGCTTGGCGGTGGTGATGGCGCCATCGGCGAACTTATCAGAGGTAACGGCGCCGGCCGCAATCTTGGCCGTGGAAACCGAGGAGTCGGCAAACTTGTCGGCGGTAACGGCCCCAGCGAGAATCTTGGCCGTGGCGACCGAGCCGTCGGCCAGCTTGGCAGCCGTGACGGCCAAGTCGGTCAGTTTGTCGGTGGTGACGCCCCCCGCCACGATCTTCGCGGTGGTGATGGAGCCATCGGCGAACTTGTCGGAGGTGACGGCGCCGGCCGCGATCTTGGCCGTGGAAACCGAGGAATCGGCGAACTTATCGGCGGTGACGGCGCCGGCGGCGATTTTGGCCGTGGAGACCGAGGAGTCGGCGAACTTATCGGCGGTAACGGCGCCGGCCGCGATCTTGGCGGTAGAGACCGAGCTGTCAGCGAACTTGTCGGCGGTGACGGCGCCGGCGGCGATTTTGGCCGTGGAGACCGAGGAGTCGGCGAACTTATCGGCGGTAACGGCGCCGGCCGCAATCTTGGCGGTAGAGACCGAGGAGTCGGCGAACTTGTCGGCGGTAACGGCCCCAGCGAGAATCTTGGCCGTGGCGACCGAGCCGTCGGCCAGCTTGGCAGCCGTGACGGCCAAGTCGGTCAGTTTGTCGGTGGTGACGCCCCCCGCCACAATCTTCGCGGTGGTGATGGAGCCATCGGCGAACTTATCAGAGGTAACGGCGCCGGCCGCGATCTTGGCGGTAGAGACCGAGCTGTCGGCGAACTTGTCGGCGGTGACGGCGCCGGCGGCGATCTTGGCGGTAGAGACCGAGGAGTCGGCGAACTTGTCGGCAGTAACGGCCCCAGCGAGAATCTTGGCCGTGGCGACCGAGCCGTCGGCCAGCTTGGCAGCCGTGACGGCCAAGTCAGTCAGTTTGTCGGTGGTGACGCCCCCCGCCACAATCTTCGCGGTGGTGATGGAGCCATCGGCGAACTTATCAGAGGTAACGGCGCCGGCCGCAATCTTGGCGGTGGAGACCGAGCTGTCAGCGAACTTGTCGGCGGTGACGGCGCCGGCGGCGATTTTGGCCGTGGAGACCGAGGAGTCGGCGAACTTATCGGCGGTAACGGCGCCGGCCGCGATCTTGGCGGTGGTGATGGCGCCATCGGCGAACTTGTCAGAGGTAACGGCGCCGGCCGCGATCTTGGCCGTGGAAACCGAGGAGTCGGCAAACTTGTCGGCGGTAACGGCCCCAGCGAGAATCTTGGCCGTGGCGACCGAGCCGTCGGCCAGCTTGGTAGCGGTGACGGCTGCATCGGTCAGCTTGTCGGTCGTGACAGCGCCGGCGATGAGCTTGGCGGTGGTGATGGCGCCATCGGCGAACTTGTCAGAGGTAACGGCGCCGGCCGCAATCTTGGCGGTAGAGACCGAGGAGTCGGCGAACTTGTCGGCAGTAACGGCCCCAGCGAGAATCTTGGCCGTGGCGACCGAGCCGTCGGCCAGCTTGGCAGCCGTGACGGCTGCATCGGTCAGCTTGTCGGTCGTGACAGCGCCGGCGATGAGCTTGGCGGTGGTGATAGAGCCATCGGCGAATTTGTCAGAGGTGACGGCGCCGGCCGCAATCTTGGCCGTGGAAACCGAGGAATCGGCGAACTTGTCGGAGGTGACGGCGCCAGCCGCGAGCTTGGCGGTGGTGATGGCGCCATCGGCGAACTTGTCGGCAGTAACGGCCCCCGCCAGAATCTTGGCCGTGGCGACCGAGCCGTCGGCCAGCTTGGCAGCCGTGACGGCCAAGTCGGTCAGTTTGTCGGTGGTGACGCCCCCCGCCACAATCTTCGCGGTGGTGATGGAGCCATCGGCGAACTTGTCGGCGGTGACGGCGCCGGCCGCGATCTTGGCGGTAGAGACCGAGCTGTCGGCAAACTTGTCGGCGGTAACGGCGCCAGCCGCGAGCTTGGCGGTGGTGATGGCGCCATCGGCGAACTTGTCAGAGGTAACGGCGCCGGCCGCAATCTTGGCGGTAGAGACCGAGGAGTCGGCGAACTTGTCGGCAGTAACGGCCCCAGCGAGAATCTTGGCCGTGGCGACCGAGCCGTCGGCCAGCTTGGCAGCCGTGACGGCTGCATCGGTCAGCTTGTCGGTCGTGACAGCGCCGGCGATGAGCTTGGCGGTGGTGATGGCGCCATCGGCGAACTTATCAGAGGTAACGGCGCCGGCCGCGATCTTGGCCGTGGAAACCGAGGAGTCGGCGAACTTGTCGGCGGTGACGGCGCCAGCCGCGAGCTTGGCGGTGGTGATGGCGCCATCGGCGAACTTGTCAGAGGTAACGGCGCCAGCCGCGAGCTTGGCGGTGGTGATGGCGCCATCGGCGAACTTGTCAGAGGTAACGGCGCCAGCCGCGAGCTTGGCGGTGGTGATGGCGCCATCGGCGAACTTGTCAGAGGTAACGGCGCCGGCCGCAATCTTGGCCGTGGAAACCGAGGAGTCGGCGAACTTGTCGGCAGTAACGGCCCCAGCGAGAATCTTGGCCGTGGCGACCGAGCCGTCGGCCAGCTTGGCAGCCGTGACGGCTGCATCGGTCAGCTTGTCGGTCGTGACAGCGCCGGCGATGAGCTTGGCGGTGGTGATGGCGCCATCGGCGAACTTGTCAGAGGTAACGGCGCCGGCCGCAATCTTGGCCGTGGAAACCGAGGAGTCTGCGAACTTGTCGGCGGTAACGGCGCCGGCCGCGATCTTGGCCGTGGAAACCGAGGAGTCGGCGAACTTGTCGGCGGTGACGGCGCCAGCCGCGAGCTTGGCGGTGGTGATGGCGCCATCGGCGAACTTGTCAGAGGTAACGGCGCCGGCCGCGATCTTGGCGGTAGAGACCGAGCTGTCAGCGAACTTATCGGCAGTAACGGCGCCGGCCGCAATCTTGGCCGTGGAAACCGAGGAGTCGGCGAACTTGTCGGCAGTGACGGCGCCAGCCGCGAGCTTGGCGGTGGTGATGGCGCCATCGGCGAACTTGTCAGAGGTAACGGCGCCGGCCGCGATCTTGGCCGTGGAAACCGAGGAGTCGGCGAACTTATCGGCGGTAACGGCGCCAGCCGCGAGCTTGGCGGTGGTGATGGCGCCATCGGCGAACTTGTCAGAGGTAACGGCGCCGGCCGCGATCTTGGCCGTGGAAACCGAGGAATCGGCGAACTTATCGGCAGTAACGGCGCCGGCCGCGAGCTTGGCGGTGGTGATGGAGCCATCGGCGAACTTATCAGAGGTAACGGCGCCGGCCGCGATCTTGGCGGTAGAGACCGAGCTGTCAGCGAACTTATCGGCGGTGACGGCGCCGGCGGCGATTTTGGCCGTAGAGATCGAGCTATCAGCGAACTTGTCGGAAGTAACGGCACCGGCGGCGATCTTGGCGGTAGAGACCGAGCTGTCGGCAAACTTGTCGGAGGTGACGGCGCCGGCCGCGAGCTTGGCGGTGGTGATGGCGCCGTCGGCGAACTTGTCGGAGGTGACGGCGCCGGCCGCGATCTTGGCGGTAGAGACCGAGGAATCGGCGAGTTTGGGAGCGGTCACGGCGCCATCAACGAGTTTGTCGGTGATAATCGCGCCAGCCACGATTTTGTTGGTGTCGATGCTGCCGATGCTGACGGTGACGCCGGTCAAGCGCGAGCCGTCGCCGACGAAGGAGCCGGCCACGACGGCCTGGGCGACGTTGAGCGTGCCGGCGAGGATGTTGATGCCGGAGGAGGTCTGCAGGCTGTAGGCGGTGGCCCCGGTCGCGGTGAAGGTGCCGCTGGAGGCGGTGAGGCCGCCGGTGAAGGTGCCCGACCCGGCCACGACGCCGGCGGGCAGCTGCAGATTGCCGTGGTGGTGAAGGTGGCCGACTCCCCGCCCGCGTTGATGCGGATGTTGCCGGACTGGGACAGCTGGCCGGCGGTGATGGCGTAGGGGCTCGCGATGAGCTGCTGGCGCGGGGAGAGCTCGCCGGCCGGAAATACGTCCGGGGCGACGGTGAGGCTCAGGTACACCGAGGTGCCGGTGAACAGGTCCGGGCTCAGTGGGGTCACGGCGCCGAGCTGGACGGCGAAGACGCCGTTGTTGACGGTCGGGCTCTGGCTCTCGGGGCCCCACAGCAAGGTCCCCCCCGTCGCGGCGTCGAACAGGCGGAACTCCATGGCGACGACGCCGTTGCGCGGGACGAACGAGCTATCGAGCAGCTTGCCTTGGAAATTGATGCGCAGCGGGACGCCTGCCGCCGAGCCGAGGGAGGCCGGCAACGCAAGCGTCGCGAGCAGGAGAAGGGAGCGCACCGGTCCGTTCTTTAGAGGGTTCCGCAAGCACTTCAATATATCCCCGCAAGCCGGTTCATACAAGAAGAAGGCGGTATCGGTTTTGCGAAGGATACTTCGCAGATTCTTCGCGTTCGGACCGCGAATAATACTGTTAGGGCCTGATAAACTCGAGCAGTGCGTAGAGCGCTTGCCGGTCTGCTTTTCGCCGCGTCCGCCGTCTGGGCGGGGCCATCGATGGAAGGGGGCACTAATCGCGTCGTGAGGAACGTGGGAAACGCCGGCGGCGAGAGTTCGACCACGGGTAACAACCGCGTGGTCGGCTCGATCGCGGAGGAAGTGGCCTTCACCACCGCCGCGTCCGCGGGCACGGTCATGCGCGCGGGCTGGTCCCAGCTCCACGCCTTCCCGCGCGTGGTGACGGACCTCGCGCCGGCCGGCGTCGCGATTTCGAGCGTGTCCCTGCAATGGACGACGCCGGGCTACGACGGCCATGACGGGACCTTGCAGGTCGGCAGCACCTATTTCATCCGCGTCGCGTCCTTCACCACCCCCGACACCTTCTCCGACCACCGCCTCGCCAACATCTCCTTCTCGACCAACGGCGTGATTCCGGGGCAGGTCGCCAGCCTCACGTTGCTGGGCCTTCTGCCGTCCACGACCTATTGGGCGCGCGTGTGGACGACCGACGGCGACAGCGACGTCGCCTACGCCTCTAATATCTCCACCATCGTGATGCTGCCCATCCCGGCCCCCCCCGCGCCGGCCGCGGGGACCGTCCTGGCGGTCAACATCTCGTCGATCAGCGCCAACTGGGCGACGTCGGTGGGCGCCAACTCGTACCTGATGGTCGCCTCCACGGGCGCCGGGCTTTCGCCCGTGTTCGCGTCGTCCTCGACCTTGGCCAGCACCGCGACGGTCGCCGGCCTCGACCCGAACACCACCTTCTACCTGGGCGTGGCCGCGTGCAACCCCGTCTGCTCGGCGTTCACCTCGCTCGGCTCGACGTTGACCTTGGCCGCGCCCGCGCTGAGCCTCTCGACGACGTCGGCGTCCTCGACCACCATCACCTTGGCCTGGAGCGCCAACGGCAACCCCGCCGGCACTCGTTTCGTCGTGCGCAACAGCACGGACAACATCACCTTCGTGTCGGCCGCGACCGTGACCACGCCTTCCGCGTTCCTGACCGGCCTCATCACCGGCACGACCTATTTCTTGGAGATCGTCGCGCTCAACGCCGCCGACGTCGCCGCGGCGCCGTCCAACCGCATCGGCGTGCGCACGCCGGACGGGCGCGATGCACGCCTGCGGCCACGACGGCCGACACCGCGGTGCTGCTGGGCGCGCGCGATCGCGCGACAAGGCCTCCGTCCACCGGCATGGGGTCCGGCTTCCTGCATTACCGCGTGTCGCGCTCCACCAACGCGGGCTTCGGCTTCGTCACGGTCACGACGACGACCGCGCTGACCTTCCTCGACCGCCCGCTGACGCTCGGCCCGACCTATTATTACCGGGTGACCGTGCGCGACGTGGCGCTCGTGGACGGCCCGGTGTCGGCGACGGCCGGGGCGTTCCCCTTCAACATGGCCCCGATGGAGCCGCTCGGCATCCAGATCCTGCCGGCGCCGGCGAGCGTGGCGCTGGTGTGGTCGCCCACGACGCGTTTCGGCGACGGCGAGATCTTCATCAGCACCTCGGCGCCGCTGGCCGACGAACTCCAGGGTTACGCGGTGTATCGCTCCACCGACATCTGCGCGCCCACCTTCGTGAACGTCTCGAGCCTCGCCGTCTCGGTGACGAACCTGGTCAACGCGACGGGCGGGCTGAACTACTACTACCGCATCTACTCCTATAACACCTTCGGCCTCTCCGTGCGCCCCGTGACCATCTCCTCGCTGGGCGAGCGCAGCTACTTCATCGACGACTGCGTCTCGCGCGTGGTGCTCGATGACGCGACCGCCGTCGGCCTCAACGCCGCGGCCAACGCCGGCAGCGACATCCGCATCGTCAGCGAGCGTCGGCCGCAGGACATCGGCGACAGCGTGTTCCAGTCCGTCACCTGGCGCGCGTTGCGCGACGGCGCGACTTTCCTCCCGAACTACGTGCTGCCCAAGGCCGTGCGCGTCGTCCTGCGCTTCGAGACGTCCGGCGGCTCGCCGGTTCCGGCCGGCGTCGCCGCCGCCGGCACGGGCACGAGCGCGGCGTCCATCAAGGACCTGGGTATGTACTGGTACAACGGCGCGGAGTTCAAGAAGGTCTACGGCACGGTGGATCCGGTCACGCAGACCGTGACCGTCGAGTCCCCCAACCTGGGCAACTACCAGATCCGCGCGCTGGCGCGCTCCGACGGCCCGGCGTTCGACGTCTCCAACATCTCCGGGCGCGTCATCACGCCCAACGGCGACGGCATCAACGACGTCGTCATCTTCACCTACGACCCGGGCCCGCGCAACGAGCCGGTGTCCGGGCGCATCTTCGACGTGACCGGCTCCTACGTCGCCGACATGGCGCCCGGCCAGGTGCCCAACACCTTGGTCTGGAACGGCCGCGCCAACGGCCGCGTCGTCGGCGGCGGCGCCTACATCTACCGCATCACGGGCGGCGGCCGCACCTACACGGGCACCATGGTGGTGGCCCGGTGAGGACGACGCGAATGACGGGAACGGCGTCGGCCAAGCGGCTCGCCCTGGCGGCCGCCGTCGGCGTGCTCGCCATCGCGCTGTCGTACGCGCAAAGCGGCTCGGTGCGCTTCTACGGGACGTTGTCGCGCGTCGTGACCCCCAACGGCGACGGCGTCAACGATCTCGTCTTCTTCTGCTTCGAGAACCCGCAGGACACCGACATCAGCGGCAAGGTGTACGGCCTCTTCGGCGGCGAGGTCGGCATCATCGGCGCGCGGCGCGACCGCACGGGCGCGGCCGGGTCCGGCTGCCCCGCCTCCGTCATCCGCGCGCAGTACGCCACCTGGGACGCCAACGCGCCGGACCGCGTCCGCAGCGGTCTCTACGTTTATCGCATCAACGCCGCCGAGCAGGTTTTCTCCGGGACGGTGCTCGTCGTCCGATGACCATGAAAAACGCGCTCCCGCGTCTCGCCGTCTCGTGCGCGCTGCTCGCGGCGACGGCGGGCCGCGCCCTGGCGGCGTACGAGGACGTGGGGGTCGGCGCGCGCGTCACGGGCCTCGGCCAGGCCTACACCGCCGTCGCCGACGACGTTTACTCGATTTATTACAACCCGGCCGGCCTGGCGACCCTCGAACGTCCTGAGCTCGGCACGACGTATTCCCGCCTGCTCACCGGGCTCTCCGACGGCTCCAACATCCAGAACTCCTTCATCGGCTACGCCAAGCCGTTGGCGGCGGGCCGCCAGGGCGCGTTCGGCGGCGCGTGGAACCGCTTCAACGTCGGCGGGCTCTACACGGAGAACCAGCTGATGGGCTCCTACGGCCGGGCGCTTTTCGCCGGCGAGGCGCCGGGGCGTTATTACGGCGGCCTGACCCTCAAGCTCCTGTCGCGCTCCATCGGCGGGACGTCGGTCGCGGGCAACGGCATCTCGAACACCGGAGCCGTCACGAATACGGCCGACCCCGCGCTGCAGAAGACCACGAAGAACAACATCGACGCGGACCTGGGCTTCCTGTGGCGCGTGAAGCCCCGCTGGACCTTGGCGATGATGGTCCAGCACGTGCTGGAGCCCAACGTCGGCTTCGCGAGCACCGATAAGCTCGGGCGCAACGTGAAGCTCGGCGCCGCGTACAAGACGCCTTTCACGGTGCTCTCCAGCGACATCCGCCTCATGAGCGCGCCGGACGGCTCCCGAGATAGCATCCTGGCCTTCGGCGCGGAGAAGTGGCTGCCGACCCTCCTGCACGGGTCCTTCGGCGTGCGCGGCGCGTTGTCCACGGGCAGCCGCGACCACCGCCAGATGGCGTTCGGCCTGTCCTACAAGATCAGCCGCATGCAGTTCGACTACGGCTTCGCGTTGCCCATCGGCGGGCTGACCTCGACCTCCGGCTCGCACCGCCTCGGCCTGACGATGCGCTTCGGCCGCTCGCGGGCCGCGGACGCGGCGCTAAGCGAAGCGCTTCTCGAGAATCTCACCGACATCGCCGCCCCCAACACCGAGACCTACCGCTACCAGCTCGAGAACGTCGCGCAGTACCGTCGCACCGCCATCGAGGAGTTCTTGCGCCAGGCGCGCCTCGACGCCACGGACGGCCGCTTCGCCGACGCCGCCGATAAACTCGCGCAGGCCGCCTCGTTCAACCCCGACTCCGCCTCGCTCGCCGAGAGCCGCGACCGGATGAAGGAGGCCGCGGGCGTCGCGCCCGTGGTCAAGGAGTACATGAGCGCGCCCTACGCCGCCGTGCTCTACGAGTCCATCCTGCATTACGCCGGCGGCCGCGACCGCGAGGCGCTCAAGAAGGCCGCCTACGCCAAGGCGCTCGACGGCAACGACCCGCGCGCGCCCGCGCTGGAGGCCGTCATCACCGCGCGCACGGGCCTGAAGTCGGAGGCGCCCGAGGTGGCCGTCTCCAGCGAAGCCGCGGTCTCGGGCTCGGAGAAACTCGTCTGGGCCCTGATGTCGCAGATGGAGGAGGCGCTTCAGGCCAAGGACCACGCTCGCGTGCTCCAGCTCGGCGCCGAGGTCCTGCGCGTCGCCCCCGACAACGCCCTGGCCTACCGCCGCATCGGCGCGGCGCATTACGCGCTGCGCCAGCACGAGGAGGCGCTGAAGGCCCTGCAGACCGCGCGTAAGCTCGAGCAGGACCCGCAGCAGCTGGAATCCCTCAAGTCCTATATCACGGCTCTCGAAACCATCATCAACCGCGCGAAGGCGCGCCCCACGGGCGCCGCCAAGGCGCCGGCCCCGTTGGGCCCCGGCGACATCGAGAGGCTCTATGACGCCGGCGTCGAGCTGTATTCGCAGGGCCGCCTGACCGAGGCCGCCGGCGCCTTCAAGCGCATCCTCGAGGCCGACCCCGGCAATACGTCGGCCCGCCGCGCGCTCGACCGCGTGGCGTCGGAGATGCTGATGAGCGGCCAGCAGAAGAAGTAGCTCTCCCGCCCCCCCTCCGGGCGTTTGGAAGGCCGCCCCGGAGTGTTGTATATTCCTCATAAGTGGACCTCAAAGCCCAGCTGGCCCTCCTGCGCCGCGGCACGGTTTCCCTCGTTTCGGAAGACGAGCTCGCGAAGAAGCTAAACTCGGGACGCGTCCTGCGCGTCAAGCTGGGTGTGGACCCGACCTCGGCCGACCTGCACCTGGGGCATTCGGTGGTCTTAAACAAGCTCCGCCAGTTCCAGGACCTGGGGCATACCGCCGTGCTCATCATCGGCGACTTCACCGCCATGGTCGGCGACCCCTCGGGACGGGACTCGACGCGGCCCACGCTCACCGCCGACGAGGTCGCGGCCAACGCCCAGACCTACCAGGACCAGGCCTTCAAGATTCTCGACAAGGCGAAAACCGAGGTCGTGCGCAACTCGACGTGGCTGACGCCGTTCATGCGCGAGCACCTGCTCGACACCCTGAAGCGGCACACCGTCCAGCAGATCACGGCGCGCGAGGACTTCAAGAAACGCCTGGCCGACGGCTCCCCCATCACCTTGCTCGAGGTGATGTACCCGCTGCTGCAGGGCTACGACTCCGTCGCCGTGAAGGCCGACGTCGAGCTCGGCGGCAACGACCAGCTCACCAACCTGCTCATGGGCCGCAAGATGCAGCAGGACGCCGGGCAGGAGGCGCAGGTCGCGCTGACCGTGCCCCTCCTCGTGGGCCTCGACGGCGAGAAGAAGATGTCGAAGTCCTACAAGAACCACATCGCGCTCAACGACGAGCCCAACGACGTGTTCGGCAAGACCATGCGCGTTTCCGACGAGCTCATGCTGCAGTATTACGAGCTGCTCACCAGCGAGAGCCTCGAGGCGGTCAAGGCCAAACACCCGATGGCGGCCAAAAAGGAGCTCGCGCGTTTGCTGACCGCGCGGTTCCACGGCGAGGCCGCCGGCGACGCGGCGCTCAAGTTCTTCAACGACACGTTCTCCGAGAAAAAAGCCGTCGTCATCGCCGACGCGGACGCCGTGCGCCAGCCCGCCGGCACGCCGTTGGCCAAGATCATCGTCGGTATCGGCGGCGCCAAGTCGTTGGGCGAGGCGCGGCGCCTCATGACGCAGGGCGGCGTGACCGTCAACGAGACGAAGGTCACCGCCGACACCGCCGAGCTGCCGAAGGATTTCACGCTCAAAGTCGGCAAACACCAGTTCTACAAAGTCATCTTGACCTAGGAGACCACCCATGAAACTCCTCACCGCGCTGCTGACGCTGACGCTCGCCGCCGCCCCGGCGCGTACGCGCCGGACGCGACGGACTGGGACGCCTCATGTCCGGCGGGCGCGGTCAAGGGCGAGGTCACGTGTGCGCGCGTCCGCGGGCGACGCGGCACGGGGCGCTGCCGGTGCGCGAGGGCATGCCGCTGGACGCCGGCGACCGCGTGGTCACCGCCGAAGGCGCCTCCGCCGAGGTCGTGCTCGACGGCGGCAACCTCATCACCTTGCGCGAGAGCAGCGACTTCAAGATCGAGGCCGCGGCCAAGAGCGACTCCGTGTTCTCGCTGGCCTTCGGCTCCCTGCTCGCCAAGATCTCGAAGCTGGGCGAGAACCGCATGCGCGTGCGCACCGGGACCGCGGTCGCGGCCGTGCGCGGCACCGAGTTCGGCGTCGAGGTCGAGGGCGAGCAGACCCACGTCGGCGTCTTCGACGAGGGCAAGGTGGAGGTCTCCGCCGCCGACGGCGGGCCCGCCGAGCTGCTCATCTCCAACCAGGAGACGCGCGTCGCCAAGGGCGCCAAACCCCTGGGCGCCTATCAGCTGCAGCGGCTGATGCGCCACCGCGCGCTCATGCGCGGCCACGGACGCCGCTTGGCCGCCCTGCGCAAGAGCTGGAAGGCCCTGCCGCCGGCCCAGCGCCAGGAGCTGCGCAAGAAGGCCCTCGAGCGCCAGCGCGAACGCCGCAAGGAGTTCCTCGAGAAGCGCAAGCAGGGCGCGGAGCGCCGCCAGGAGCGCCGCGGGCCCCGCGTCGAACGCAAGGACGAGCGCAAGATGCGCGAGTTCCGCGAGAAGCTCCAGCGCGAGCGCGGCCGGCGCCGGGGCGAGTGATGCGCACCGACGCGCCCGCCAAGAAGTCCGCCGCCGAGGACCCGCTCACGCTGTCGGGCATCCCGGTCCGCCGCGAATACGGCCCCGCCGACCTCGCGGGCAAAGACGTCGCCGCCGCGACCGGCACGCCGGGCGCCTATCCGTACACGCGCGGGCTCAAGGGCAGCGGCTACCGCGTGACGCCGTGGACCATGCGCATGTTCGCGGGCCATAAAACCGCCAAGGACACCAACGAGCGCTTCAAGTACCTGCTCGAGCACGGCCAGACCGGCCTCTCCACCGCCTTCGACCTGCCGACCTTGATGGGCCTGGACTCCGACGACCCCCGCTCCTTGGGCGAGGTCGGCCGCGAGGGCGTGGCCGTGGACAGCCTGGCCGACATGGAGATTCTCTTTAGCGGCATCGACCTCGGCAAGGTCTCGACGTCGATGACCATCAACCTGCCCGCGCCCGTCATCCTGGCGATGTACCTGGCGCTGGCCAAGAAGCAGGGCGTGCCCTTCAAACGCGTGCGCGGCACCTGCCAGACCGACATCTTGAAGGAGTACATCGCCCAAAACGAGTACCTCTACCCCCCGAGCCCTCGATGCGGCTGGTGCTCGACCTCATCGAGTACTGCGTCAAAGAAACCCCCGCTTCTATCCCATCTCCATCTCCGGCTACCACATCCGCGAGGCCGGCGCCGACGCGGTGCAGGAGCTCGCGTTCACGCTCGGCGACGGGCGCGACTACGTCGAGCGGCTCGTCAAACGCGGCTTGAACGTGGACGACTTCGCCTCCCAGCTCTCCTTCTTCTTCGACGTGCACAACGACTTCTTCGAAGAGATCGCCAAGCTGCGCGCCGCGCTGGGCCAAGACACTCGGTGCTCACCGCGAATGCCGCGTCTTTAATCTCCTGGATGCTGCCCATCAGTTTGCAGACCTCCGACGCCGTCCGCGAGCATGATCCCTGACAACAACGTCATTCGCACTGCGTATCGAGGCGATGTCGGCGGTTCTGGGCGGCACGCAAAGCCTGCACACGAACTCGTACGACGAAGCCTTGGCCTTGCCCACCGACGACGCGGTCAAGCTCGCGCTGCGCACCCAGCAGATCCTGGCGCTGGAGACCGGCGTCACCGACACGCCCGACCCGTTCGGCGGCTCTTATTACCTCGAGACGCTCACCGACACGGTCGAGGAGAAGGCGCAGGCCATCCTCAAACGCATCCGCGAGCTGGGCGGCGTGGTGCCCGCGCTCGGAGAAGGGTTACTTCCACCGCGAAATCGCCGAGACCGCCTACCGCTTCGAGACCGACCTCAACGCCGGCCGCCGCAAGATCGTCGGCGTCAACGTGCACGCGGCCGGCGGCGCCAAGACCCCCATCCTCAAGATCGACCAGGCCGTCGAGGACCGCCAGGTCCGCTCGCTCAAGAAGCTGCGCCGCGAGCGCGACAACGGCAAGGTCCAGGCCGCGCTGGCGCGTCTGCGCGCCGAGGCCAAGGGCCCGACCAACCTCATGCCCGCCATCCTGGAAGCCGTCGAAGCCTACGCCACGGTCGGCGAGGTCACCAACGCGCTCAAGGACGTCTTCGGCGAATACCCCGTCTTCGGAGGCTGACCAGGCGCATGCTCATCGCCGTCGCCGCCGCCGACGCCAAATTCCGCGCCCAGCTCGTCGAGCTGCTCGCGGGGCAAGGCCACCGCATCGTCGAAGCCGGCAATCGAGACGGGGCCATGGGAATCGTCCGCTCCGCCAACCCCCAGCTGCTCGTGGTCGCGTGCGGCGACGGCGCCGAGGCGACGGGCTTTTTGAGGCAGTTGCGCGCCGACCCCGCGCTGCGCCGTCTCCCGGTGTTGTGCGTGGACCCTAAATCCGGTTCCGGCGAGGCCGTGTCCCTTCTCGACGCCGGCGCCGACGACGCCATCACGCGGCCCTTCCAGGCCCCCGTGTTCCTCGAGCGCGTGCGCACGCTGCTGCGCCGCGTCGTGTGGGCCGGCGACGCTCCCGAGGAAGTGGTCACCGTGCTCACCGGCGGCCCGGTGGAGCTCAAACTCGTCTCCCGGCAGGCCTTGGTGGCCGGCCGCGCCGTCGAGCTCACCCGGCTGGAGTTCGAGCTGCTCGGCCAGCTCTTGCGCCACCCCGACCGCGCGTTCAAACGCGACGAGCTGCTCACCGCGGTCTGGAACTACCCCGGCAGCGTCGAGACGCGCACCCTCGACAAACACGTCGAGTCCTTGCGGCGCAAGCTGGGGGCCGCGGGCGAGCTGCTGCAGACCGTGCACGGCGTCGGCTACCGCTTCTCCCCGCCCGTCAAGCAACGCTGACGCGCCGCCTTACAGCGGGACGAGGCGCGGGGCCCCGTCGTCTTGAGGCGCCACGACGCGCGCCCCATCCGCGGCGGGCACGAGGCGCGCCCCCGCTCCGAAGACGCGGCCGCGGCTGGGCGGCGAATACGCGCCCTCGAGGTGTTCGTGGCGCAGCAGCGCGCCCGAGGCGTCAAGCGTCAGCACCGCCCCGGCCGCGTCCACCGCGAAGGAGCCCGGCGCCCCCCCCGGCAGGGCGGCCATGTCCAGCGGCTGCAGATATACGCCCGTCATGGAGCGGTTGAGCATGAACTGGCGCACGTTGCCGGACTCGTCGCGGGTCCAGACCCCGTCGCCGGACGCGAACACGAACTGAGGCGCGTGGTCGAGCACGAACCGGTCGGGCTCCTCGCCGGGGCCGCGCCAGCGCAAAAGGGCCGGGGTCCCGTCCGAGCCGTAGAGGCCGCTCGCCGTCCAGGACAAGGAGCGAAGCGGACGCGCCAGGTCGGCCAGGCGGCTGGTGTCGCCGGAGGCGTCCTTGCGTTCGATGAACAGGCCGCGCGCGGCGATGACGCCGCCCGCGGCGTCCACGGTGAGCGCGTCGAAATCGGCGAAGGGCAGCACGACGCCGCCGCTGCCGGGTTTGAAGATGGCCCATGCCAGCAGGACCAAGGCGGCCACGGCCGCCACGGGGGCGGCGAGGCGCTTGCGGACGGGCGCGGCAGAAGGCGCGGGCGCGGCGGGAGCGGCGATAACGGGTTCGCGCGGCGGCGGCGTGGGCGCGCGTTCGATCACGGCCGCGGGCGCCGCGGCGGCGACGGGCGCCGGCTCCGGCGCGAGCGAGACGGAGGGCAGCTCGACGGGCGGTGGGGGCGGCGGCGGCGGCGCGACGGCTTTGACGACGGGCTCGAGAGCGGGCTGCGCGAGGCTGGAGCGGGCCCATTCCTGCACCTCGCCCGGCGACGGGGTCCCGTCTTCGAGCTCCGGCATCGTCAGCCGGATACGGCCCAGCTGTGCCCGGGTGTCGGCGAGGATGCGCTCGAGTTCGTCCCCGGGGTCCGGCATCAGCGTGCGGGCGACTCCTGGCCGCCTTTAAGACGCGACTGGTATTGGCGCACGAGCTCGGTGACGCTGCGCTGCAGCGAGGTCTTGAGCAGCTCGATTTCCTGCTGCTTGAGCCGGTATTCCTGCTGGAGCTGCTGGCTGCGGATCTCCAGGTCGGTGCCGCGGCGCTTGAGCACGTCCTCCTCGGTGACGCGGCGCTTCTCCCAGGCGTCGAGCTCGGCCTGGCGCGTGGACAACACCTCGCGCACCTTCGCGACCTCCTCCTCGAGGGACTGCTCGCGTTTGCGCCAGCTGCCTTCGAGCGATTCCTCGCGCGACTTGAGGCTGGTGTAGAGCTCCTCCATCTTCTTGGCCATGGCCTCTTCGGAGGCGGCGGCGGTCTTGATGAACTGGGCGTGCATCTCGGAGTTCTTGCGCTCGTGGTCCCCGAGGCGGGTGAGCAGGTCGGAAATCTCGGCGTCTTTGTCCTTCACGAGGCGGTCGAGCAGGTCGAGCCGCTTCTTGAGGCCGGCGATCTCGGCGGAATAATGCACGCGCAGGGCTTCCTGGGATTCTTCGTGCTCCCGGTCGTTTTTAACGGCCTGGTCGCAGGCCTGCAGGACCTGGGCGTCGTGGCGCACCATCTCGCCGCGGTACTCCTCGAGCAGGGCCTGGGCGGCCACCGCGCGCGGGGAGTTGTCGGCCCACAGTTCGGTGCACAGCCCTTCCAAGCGCTTCCAGGCCGCTTGCAGCGGCGCCTCGTGCTGCTTATCCATGGGTCCCCCTCGGTGACGACGACAACAACAACGTCATGACGGACGCTTTTTGCGGCGCGTAATCTCCTCGATGAGCTCACGGCGCAAGGCCGCGATCTGGGCGAGGGCTTCATCCGATTGCTTCTTGCGGGCTTCCATCGCGATGGTCCACGAGGTGCCTTCGCGGCGCGCCTCTTCCTCGCGGGCGGACCAGGCGTCGTATTGGGCGACGAGCGCCTTCTGGGTCTCCTTCAAGCGGCGGTCGAGCTCGTCCTCGACGCGGGCCAGCGCTTCCTCGCGGCCGGAGAGCGCGGCCTGCAGCTCGTCGCGGGCGGCCGCGGCGGCCGCGGCGCGGCGCTCCTGGGCGCGCAGCGCGGCTTCGAGCTCCTCGGCGCGCAGCCCGGCCTCGTGCGCCGCGGTTTCAGCGCGGGCCCGGCGGCCGGTCTCGTCGCGGCCGGCGTCGCGGGCGGCGGCGAGCTGGGTCTCCAGGCGCGAGACGTCGGCGCGCGCGGCCGCGACGTCGGCCCGCAGGCGCGCGACCTCCTCGTCGGCGGCCTGCAGGCGGGCGGTCAGCGCCAGGATCTCGGGCGTGAGGTTCCTGGCGCGCTCGCGCCAGGCCGACAGCTCGGAGAGCAGGAGCTTGCGCTCGGAGGCCCACTGGTCCTGCAGCAGGCGCAGCTCGGCGTCCAGGCGGCCCGCGCGGCGCCTTGGAACAGGGCCGACTGCGCGGCCGCGGTGCGCTCGAGCTCGGCGGCGGTGGATTCGGCGGTTTTCTCCAGGCGGGCCGCGCGCTCCTCGAGGGCGCGCTCGCGCGCGCGCAGGCGCACCTCGTCCTCGTGCAGGCCCACGTAACGCGCCGACAGCTCCTCGCGCGCGCCGGCCAAGGCGCGTTTCTCGGCGGCGTTCTCCCCCCCGACGCGCAGCTGCGCCTCGCGTTCGGCGCGCTCGCGGGCGGCGGCGAGCTCGTCTTGGGCGAGGGCCTGCTCGGCGGCGGCGGCCTGGCGCAGGCGCTCCTCGCGGCGATCGTCTTGAGGTTCTTCTCGCGCTCGGCGAGGTCCACCTCTTGGCGGGCGAGGGCCGCGGCGCTGGCCCCGGGGCCGCCTAACGCGGCCAGGCGCTCCTCCAAGCGGGCGCACAAGGCCTTGGCCCGCTCCGCCTCCTGGCGGGCGGTGAGCGCGGCGCGGCGCTCCTCCTCGCGGGCGCGGGAGGCGGCCTCTCGTTCGGCCTGCGCGGTGCCGACGCGCTCCTCGGCGGTCTGGACGCGCGCCTCGAGCAGGCGCAGGCGCTCCAGGGCCCAGCGCAGGGTCATCCGGGCGGTGTCCAGCGACGAGATGGCGTCGATTTCCCGCAGGGCCCGTTCGGCCGTCAAGTCCTTTTCGCTCACAGGCACAGGATAGAGGCGACTCAAGACAATGTCAACCCGTATTTAGTAATTTCGTTATATGAAGATTCGGACCCGGTTGGTCCTCCTGACGGGCAGCCTCCAGATCGCTTCCCTGGTCCTGCTGAGCGTCGGCGTGATGACGGTGCTCAAGTCCTACGAGGACACCCAGCAGGCCCGTTCCGAGGACCTCCTGCGCCACGCCATCGCGCGCACCTCGCTCGACGCCCTCATCCAGCGCGACCAGGTCCAGCTCCTGAGCTACCTGAACTTCCTTAAAGGACAGCACCCGGCCCTCAGCTACGCCCGCGTGGCCTGGCGCAAAGGCGAGAAGGTCTCCAACCACGAGATGGGCGAAACGACGACCGGCCCCTCGGTGAAGGACCGCAAGGTGCTCGTCACCGACCCCAACCAGCCCGGGCAGTCGGTCGAGGTCGTCTTCGGCGTGGACCAGGACGCCCTGCGCGAGCCCATCGTCCGCTCCCGCAACCGGACGCTGAAGGTCCTGGTCTCCGTCGCGATGCTGACCGCGCTCATCGGCCTGATCGTCGCCTACTTCTTCGCGCGCGCCATGACCGAGCCGCTCAACGCCCTCGGGCGGCTGGCCAACGAGATCGGCAAGGGCCGCCTGGGCGAGCGCCTGGACTGGCGCTCCGACGACGAGATCGGGCTGCTCGTGGGCGCCTTCAACTCCATGTCCGAGCGCCTCGCCGAGCTGGACGTCGCCAAGCGCAACTTCGTCTCCTCCGTCACGCACGAGCTGCGCTCGCCGCTGGGCGCCATCGAGAGCTTCCTGGCCCTCATCCACGAGAAGATGCTGGCCGGCCCCGAGGGCCTGCGCCAGTCGCGCGAGTACCTCGAGCGCATCGCCGTCAACGTGCGGCGGCTCTCCGGCTTCATCAACGACCTGCTCGACGTCGCCAAGATCGAGAAGGGCAAGATGGAATGCGTCCTGCGCCCGATGGAGCTGCGCGCCGTGGCCGACGACGTGTGCCAGTTCTTCGAGGCCAAGGCCGGCATGCAGGGCGTGGCCCTGACCAGCCGCATGGACGGCGTCCCCACGGTGCTCGCCGACAGCGACCGCATGCGCCAGGTCCTGGTCAACCTCGTCTCCAACGCGCTCAAGTTCACCCCCTCCGGCGGCCGCATCGGCATCACGGCCGAGCAGGTGCGCGAAGGCGGCAAACGCTGGGTCGAGGTCATCGTGACCGACACCGGCCGGGGCATGGACGAGTCCGACCGCCAGCGCCTCTTCGCGCCCTTCGTGCAGGGGCGCAACACCGCCGACGGCGTGGCGGGCCATAAAGGCACGGGCCTGGGGCTCTACATCGTGCGCTCCATCATCGACCAGCACGGCGGCCGCATCGAGGTCCGTTCTCAGCCCGGGCAGGGCACCTCGGTGCGATTCTCACTACAGGCGGCATGACGCAGGAGGCGCGTATGGCGACGAAGGTGCTGGTCATCGACGACGAGGAGGACTACCGCGTCATCATCTCCGACATCCTGCGCGATGCGGGCTACGACGTGCGCCTGGCCAAGGACGGCGAGGAAGGCCTGCGCCTGGCCCGCGAGACGCCGCCCGAAATCGTGCTCGTGGACTGGATGATGCCGCGCATGGACGGCGAACGCTTCAGCCGCGCCCTGCGCGGGGACGCGGCGCTCAAGAACCTGCCCGTGCTGATGCTGACCGTCAAGCAGACCGCCGACGAGGAGCTCGAGGCCCTGCATTTCGGCGTGGATGATTTCATCGTCAAGCCGTTCAAGGCGCCGGAGCTGCTGGCGCGCGTGCGCGCCGTGCTGCGCCGCACCGAGAAGCCGTCGGCGTGAGGCGCGCGCTCCTCGCCGCGGCGGGGCTTGCCGTCCTCCTGGCCGTGGCCGCGGCCGTCGTTTTCCGGCCGGGGCCTCCCGTGCGCGTCGAGATACCCGAAGGGCTCTCCGCCCGGCAGACCTCGACCTTGCTCGCGCGTCACAAGGTCGTGCCGTCGGCCTTCGCCTTCCGCGTCTTCCTCAAGCTCACCGGCTTCGACCGCGCGCTCAAACCCGGCGCCTACGACCTGCGGGTCAACGAGCCGCTCACCTCCCTGACGCGCAAGCTCACCTTGGGCCTGACCGCCGACGTGAAGGTCGTCATCCCCGAAGGATTCATGGCGCGCCAGATCGCCGAGCGCCTCGAGGCGTCCGGCGTGGCCAAGGCCGCGGACATCCTCGCCCTGGTGCGCGACCGGCGCCTCGAGGGGCGGCTGTTCCCCTCCACCTACCAGTTCCCGTTGGGCCACGGCGCGGAGCGCGCGCTCAAGATGATGAACGAGGAGTTCGAGCGGCAGATCGTCGCCGCCTATAAAAACGCGACGCCCAAACCCGCGTTGAGCCTGGAGGACTCGCTCATCTTGGCGTCCATCGTCGAACGCGAGGCCGTGCTGCCGGCCGAGCGCCCCATGATCGCGGCCGTTTATCTCAACCGGCTCAAGAAAGGCATGCGCCTGCAGGCCGACCCCACCACCCAATACGCCCTGGGCCACTGGAAAAAGGTGCTGTCGCGCTCCGACCTGCAGAATCCTTCCCCCTTCAACACCTACGCCCATAAAGGCCTGCCGCCGGCGCCCATCTGCAGCCCGGGCAAGGGCTCCTTCGAGGCCGTGCTCCGCCCCGCCACCACCCGCGCCTTGTATTTCGTCGCCGACACGACCGGCGGCCACGTCTTCTCCGAGACCAACGAGGAGCACTCCGCCGCCCGCCAGCGCTACAAGCGCGAGATCCGCAAGATCAAAGAGAAGCTCAAGCGCGAGAAGACGGCCGAGCCGCACTGACCCCCACTTGCGGCCGCGCCCCCCGTGCCGGCGCCTTGCGGGAAGTGGCCATCGCTTACCGCGGGAAAGCCATGAGCGACCTGCTCTGCGCGGGCAACGGCGACTGCACGACGCGTAAACGGCTCTCCCGCACGCCCGGGTCCGCGCCCGGCGACAGCGGCGGGCCCGCGTCCTGGGTGGATGAGCCGTTGAACGCCGACGGGCGCGCTCCGGAGAAGGTCCGCCCCATCGCCGCGTTTATCCGCGGTTCGGGGGGCGGCGCCACCTTCGTCACGGACATCAACCCGTACCGCGACTGGATCCACGCGACCGACGGATTCCGAGCACCGCGCGGGCTTGCGCCGCGTACCTCGAGGGGTTACAGTAAGGTATGCGTCGCTGGACCCGCCTGGCATGTACGTTGGTTCTGCCGCTTCATGCCGTCACAGCGGCGGCCACCCCCGTGCCGTTCACCATCCTGGGCGGCGTCGCGGCGGTCGCCGGCGACCCGCCGACGAGTTCGACGGTGTGGCTCTTAGTCGAGTCGCGCGTCACTTCCCGGTTGGCACGAGGCGAGCCGTGGTTCTCGTATTGCAGCGGGGTGCTCATCGCCCCCGACGCGGTGTTGACCGCGGCGCATTGTTTCCCGACCGAGGTGATGATGCCGCGTTGCGTCAACGGCGCCGAGGAGACTTGGCAGACGACCGTCGTGACGCGAAGGGTCGTGGTGAACTTCCCGCAAGGCGGCGAGATACTGGCGGCGCCGGGCGAGCCCCACCCGCGTTATCAAGAGTTCGGGGGCGCGTTGCGCACGCCGACAGGCCCGGATTTGGCCGTGGTGATGCTGGCTCGAAACGCGCCGGCAACGGCCGCGCCGGCCATGTTGGCCGGTCCGGAAGACCCCGGGTACGCCGCGCCTAAAGTCGTGGTCGCCGGCTTCGGCGGCACACGTATCGGGGGCTCTTCCGCCTGCGCCCCACCGGGCGCCCCGACGACGCCGGCGTTGAACCGGGTCGCGTTGACTCCCCGCGGACCCATCGCCGGCATGATGTGCGCGGGCAACGCGAGCTGCGATGGCACCGGTCGAAACGGCGCGCCCAGCGCGTGGCACGGCGACAGCGGCGGGCCGGTGTATGACGCCGATGCGCAAGGCGTTATCACGCGCCCGCAGGTCATCGGGGTCATCACGGAGGTCGCCGGGGGCGCCACCTACCTTACTGACACGCGTTCGCGCCGAGACTGGATTCTGGCGAGCGCGGCGGAGCAACGAGCCGACCGTCTCCGGCCCTGAGCACACGGACTCTGGACCCCCTACGTGGTGATGAGGTGTACCCCATCGAACTGGCGCTGGCGCTACTTCGATGGGCTCAACCCCATCAAGCGCGTCCCTGCCCTGGACTCCCCCCGGCGCGACATGGCATAATGTGCCTGTCGGGCGTGTAGCTCAGCTGGGAGAGCGCTTCCTTCGCAAGGAAGAGGTCGCAGGTTCGATCCCTGTCACGTCCACCGATTTTAAAGCCGCCGAAAGGCGGCTTTTTTCATGGTGTAAGACCGCGCGTATTCTCCGCGGCCGTGTTTCCTTTCTGTTTGGTGGCCCCGTCCGACGGGCGGGGTTATGCTCAAGGCATGACCTTCCCCAAGACGACCGGCCTGCTCTCCCGCTTTTTTCCCGCCCCGGCTCCCCGACCCGTCGTCGCCGTCGCCGCGCCGCGCCCCGCGCCGGCGCCCGCGCCCGTCGCCTCCCGTCTGGTGGAAGGCCGTATCGAGTTCCGCGGCATGTTGTGGCACCCGGTGCTGGGCGTGGCCGATGAGACGCGCCAGGTGGTCACGGCCAAGGCCGGCCTGCCCCATTGCGCGCGCTGCGACAAGGCGCTCGCGTTGGTGACCGGGGCGCAGGAGGTCTGGTCCTGCGCGTCGTGCGGCGGCTTCACCCCGGGCAAAGACGTGGATTTCTACGCGATGGACACGGTCATCGCCGAAGGCCTGGCGGCCTTCCTGAGCGCGGAGCCCGGCTTCACCCCCGCCGAGGGCCTCGCCCCCGCGCGCGCCGCCCTGACCGCCTAGTTAAGCGCGGGGACAGGCGCCCAGCGGTCCCCCCAGCTTATTTGGCGGGGACGGGGGCCGGGGCGGGAGCGGGCGGGAGGTCCAGCTTGATGTGGAGCTCCTTGAGGTTCTTCTCCTTGACCGGGCCGGGGGCCTCGGACAAGGGGTCGGTGCCTTTCGAGGTCTTAGGGAAGGCGATGACCTCGCGGATGCTGTCCTCGCCGCAGAGCAAAGCGGCCAGACGGTCCAAGCCCAGGCCGAAGCCGCCGTGCGGCGGCGCGCCGTGGTCCAAGGCGGTGAGGAGCAGGCCGAACAGGCGGTTCTGCTCGTCGGGCGAGAAACCCATCAGCGAGAAGATCTTCCGCTGAAGGTCGCCGCGGTGGTTGCGGATGGAGCCCGACGCCAGCTCGACGCCGTTGAGCACCATGTCGTATTGGTGCGAGCGCACCGTGCCGGGGTCGCTGTCGAGCTTGGCCTCTTCTTCCTCGAGCGGCGCGGTGAAGGGGTTGTGCGCGAAGGTCCAGCGCTTCTCCTCGGGCTCCCACTCGAGCAGCGGGAAGTTGGTGATCCAGCAGAAGTGCCAGGGCGTGGAGGGCGCGGGCTTGAGGCGGTTGATGATCTCCTTGCGGATGGCGCCCAACACGAGGCTCGCGGGAATCTCCTTGTCGGCGGCGAAGAAGGTGAAGGCGCCCGGCGTCGCGCCGGTTTTGGCCTTGATGGCGTCGAGCTCGGCGGGCGTCATGAACTTGGCGATGGGCGTTTCCGGCCCGGCCGCGGTCCACTTGATCCAGGCGAGGCCTTTGGCGCCGTTGAGTTTGGCGACCTCGGTGAGCTTGTCGATCTCGGAGCGGGAGTAGTCGGAGACGCAGGTGATGGCGCGCACGACGCCGCCGCCGCGGGCGGCCTCGCCGAACACCTTGAACTGAGAGCCCTTGAGCTCCGCGGTCAGATCGACGATCTCGAAGCCGAAGCGCTGGTCGGGTTTGTCCGAGCCGAAGCGGCGCATCGCGTCGAAGTAGTCCAGGCGCGGGAACGGGGTCTTGACCTCGAAGCCGATGGCGGCCTTGAACACCGCCGCGATCATCTTCTCGGCGGCGGCGTGCACGTCCTTCTCCTGCACGAAGCTCATCTCGACATCGATCTGGGTGAACTCGGGCTGGCGGTCGGCGCGCAGGTCCTCGTCGCGGAAACAGCGGCCGAGCTGCATGTATTTCTCGATGCCGGAGGCCATGAGCATCTGCTTGAAGATCTGGGGCGACTGGGGCAACGCGTAGAACTCGCCGGGGTGCAGGCGCGAGGGCACCAGGAAGTCGCGCGCGCCTTCGGGCGTGGCCTTGGTCAGGATCGGCGTCTCGACCTCGAGGAAACCCTCGGCGGCCAGCGCGTTGCGCGCGGCCATCGCGATGGTGTGGCGCTTGGTGAGGTTCTCGAGCATGCGGCGGCGGCGCAGGTCGAGGAAGCGCCACTTCAGGCGCGCGTCCTCGTTGACGTTGATGTGCTCGTCGATCTCGAAGGGCAGGGTCTTGCAGACGTTGAGGACCGTGACCTCTTCGGCGTGCAGTTCGACCTCGCCCGTCGGAAGTTTGGGATTCTCGGTGCCCTTGGGGCGGCGCTGCACCGCGCCGGAGACGGTGACGACGTATTCCGCGCCGAGTTTGCCCGCCGCGAGGAAGGCCGCGGCCTTCTCGGGGTTGACCACGACCTGGAGCAGGCCGGAGCGGTCGCGCAGGTCGAAGAAATACACGCCGCCGTGGTCGCGGCGGGAGTGGACCCAGCCGGCGACGCGCACGGTCTGGCCCACGTTGGCGGCGTTGACGGACGCGGCGGCGCGGTCTCTCATCGGGTGGCTCATGGCGGGGTTCCTTAAGGGGTTAATCCCAGGCGCACAACGCGCCCAGTTTAACGGGGTCGGGGATGGCGTAACGGCCGTCGCGATGGTCCACGAGGCCGGCGCGCCTCAGGGAAGACAAGGCGCGGGTCAGCGGCTCGCGCGTGGTGCCGACGACGTCGGCGAGCTCCTGCTGGGTGTAGCGTTCCTTGAGCACCAGGCCCCCGCCGTTGACGCGGTCGCCGGACTTCTTGGCCAGGTCGAGCATGGCTTTGGCCACGCGGCCGAGGATGTTGCGGAACAGCAGCCCCTCGATCTCCTCGTTGGCCAGGCGCAGGCGCTCGCAGATGGTCTTGAGCAGGTAGTAGGCGAGGTGGTGGTCCTTGGCGAGCAGGCGTTTGAAATCGTTCTTGCGGATGACGAGCAGGCGCGACGGCTCGACGGCCTTGGCCGAGGCGGTGCGCGTCACGCCCTCGACGAGCGCCATCTCGCCGAAGAAGTCGCCGGTCTTGAGGTAGGCGAAGGTCTTGCTCTTCTTGGAGGGCGAGCGCGAGAAGATCTTGATGCGGCCCGTCAGCACCACGAACACCGCGTCGGCGTCCTCGCGTTTGGCGAACACGGCCTCATCGGGCTGCAGCTCCAGCTCGCGGCCGATGCGATAGACCTCGCGCAGGTGCTGCGGCGTCAGGGCCGAAAGAAACGGGATTTTCTTGAGGAAATTAGCGCCCACGGGCGTATCCTAGCTAATGCCGAGAGCGGGCTTCAACTGCCCGGGCCGGAGGGCACGAAGGACACCAGCTCCGGGTGGGAGGCCAACACGCCCAGGCGGTCGAGCGCGGCCCGGGCCTGCGCTTCGATCTCCCCCCCGTTGGCGGCGGGCTTCAGGCGGCCCCAGTTGCCATCCACCGGGTGCAGCTCGAGGCGGGTGACGCCGTCCTTGGTGAGCGTGGCCCGCACCACCACGGTCGGGCGCGTGGAGGGCGTGGGCGAGACGAACATGAAGTTGCCGAGGCTGTAAACGATGGGGCGGCCGTTATAAACCTCGACGGGCTGGAGCACGTGCGGGTGATGGCCGAGGAACAGGTCCGCGCCCGCGTCCACCGCGGCGTGGGCGACGGCCTTCTGGATGTCGTTGGGGTCCTCGGCCAGCTCGGTGCCGCCGTGGAAGCTCACCACGAGCACGTCGCAGGCCTCTTTGGCGGCGGCGACGATGCCCGCGATGCGTTTGAAGTCAGAATAGGCCACGCCGGGTTTGCCGGGCTTGGCCCAGCCTTCCTTGGGGTTGGTGCTGGTCAGGCCCACGAAGCCGACCTTCAGGCCGTTTTTGACCACCACGCGGACCTTCTCGGCCTCGGCGCGGTCCTTGCCGCCGCCGATCATGACCCAGCCGCCTTTTTTGACGGCCGCGACCGTGTCGAGGAAACCTTCGAGCCCGTAGTCCCAGACGTGGTTGTTGGCGATGGTCAGCACGGTGAAGCCCGCGGCGCTCAGGATGGGCAAGAGCTTGGGATGGGCGCGGAAGTTCCAGGTCTTCTCGGTTTTTTTGCCGCGCGTGGTGACCGGGGTCTCGAGGTTGCCGTGCACGATGTCGGCCTCGAGCAGGTGGCGGATGTCGGCCGTGGGCGCCTCGGGGCCCCCCTCCTTGGCGATGGCCGCGATGGGCCCGTCGAGACGGATGTCGCCGGCGGCCGAAAGGGTCACGGTGCCCGTCGAGGCGGCGGCGGCGTAGGAGGCGAGGAGGAGGGCTAAAGCGGCCATGACTTCAGCGTCTTGAGCGGCTCGAGCGCGGTGGCGTCGAGCAGCAGCGGCGTCACCGAGACGAGGCCGCGCGAGGCGGCCGCGACGTCGGTGCCCGGCTCGTCGATGCTCGTCACGCGTTGGCCGGCCAGCCAGAAATACTCCTGGCCGCGCGGGTCGGAGCGTTTGGTCACGCGCGAATCGTACACGCGCCGTCCCAGCCGCACGGGCACCGCGCCTTTGAAGCCGGAGCGGCCGGGCGCCGGGAAGTTCACGTTGAGGAAGATGCCCGGCGACAGGCCCTTGGTGAGGACGAGTTTGGCGATCTTGCGCGCGTAGTCGGCGCCCGGCCGGTAATCCTCCGACGAGGGATCCTGCGAGAAGGCGGCGGCGCGCGCGCCGTTCATCGTGGCCTCGCGGGCCGCGGCGACGGTGCCGGAATAGACGACGTCTTCGCCCAGGTTGTAGCCGCGGTTGATGCCGCTGGCCACGAAGTCCACCTTGCCGCGCAGGATCTGGAGCAAGGCGAAACGCGCGCAGTCGGCGGGGCTGCCGTTGAGCGTGAACACGCCCGGGGAGACCTTGCGCACGCGGATGGGCTTGTGGAGGGTCAGGGAATGGCTGTCGGCGGAGCGTTCGTGCTCGGGCACCGCCACGGTGACCGTGCCCAGCTTCTTCATCGCGGCGATGAGCGCGGGCAGGCCGGGGCCGTGGATGCCGTCGTCGTTGCAAACGAGGATATGGGGCTTTTTCATCGGGTCTTCTCGAGCGCGTCCACGAAGGTTTTCGCCGCGGTCCGGGCGTCGGGCAGCTCCAGGCGCCCGTAGGCGGCGGCCATCGTGTCTTTGAGCTTGGACTTTAACACATCCGCGACCACGCCGCCGAGCTTGCGCTCGAGCGCGGACTCGGGCAGGAGCACGGCCGCGCCCGCGGTCTGGAACACGCGGGCGTTGGCGGTCTGGTGGTCGTCGGTGGCGTGCGGGTAGGGCACGAGCACGGCCGGCCGGCGCGTCGCCGCGAGCTCGGAGAGCGTGGACGCGCCGGAGCGGCACACCACGAGGTCGGCGGCGGCGTAGGCGGCGGCCATGTCCTCGGTGTAGTCGCGCACCACGGCGGGCGCGGCGCCGTAGAGGCGCGCCGTCTCCTCGGCCTTGCCGCGCCCCGCCAGGTGCAGCACCTGCACGACCTGCTGGGCCAGCAGCGACATCGTGAGCGCTGCGACGTGCCCGAGCTGCCCTCCACCGAAGGCATGATCGGCGCCTGGCGAGGGTCCAGGCCGAAGCGGCGGCAGCGCGTCCTCGCGCGAGGGCAGCTGGAGCAGCTCGCCGCGCACCGGGGTGCCGACGACGGCCCCCTCCCCTTCGCGCGGCGGCAGGCCCCAATACACCTCGGCGCCGAGCAAAGCCGAGGCGCGGTTGGCCAGGCCGAGCACGGAGTTGGATTCGTGCAGCGCGGCGGGCACGCGGCGGCAGCGCGCGGCCATCACCAGCGGGAACGTCAGATAACCGCCCATGCCGACGACGAGGTCCGGACGGAAGTCGCGGACGACCTTGGTCATCAGACGCTGAGCGGAGGCCAAGCTGAACGGAAATTTCAGGAGGTCGAGATTTAACGTGCGCGGCAAGCCGCGCAGATTAACCTCGACGAACGGCATGTTCTCGGTCTGGAGCTTCTCCCGGTTGGGGTCGTCGCGTCGAACGATGAACAGGCATTCCCAGCCACGGATTCGAAATTCTCTCGACGCGACGAGGCCAGGATAAAAATGCCCTCCGGTGCCGCCCGCAGCGAGGATGACTCTCTTCATCTAGTGGATGGGCTCGACCTGAGCCTGGCGCGAGATGTTCAGGAGGATGCCGATGCCGATGAGGGTGGAGAGCAGCGAGGAGCCGCCGAAGGAGAAAAACGGGAGCGGGATGCCCTTGGTGGGCAGCAGGCCGATGGACATGGCGACGTTGAAGAAGGCCTGGAGCACGATGGTGAAGCTGATGCCGCAGGCGAGCAAGGTGCCGAACAGGTTGGGCGCGTGTTTGGCGATGGTCACGCCGCGCACGAGGATGGTCGCGAACAGTCCGAGCACGAGCAGCGCGCCCACCAGGCCCAGCTCCTCGCAGACCACGGGGAAGATGAAGTCGGTGTGCGGCGTGGGCAGGTACATCAGCTTGAGCTGGGAGGCGCCGAAACCTTTGCCGAACCAGCCGCCCGAGCCCACCGCGAGCAAGGACTGCGAGAGCTGGTAGCCCGCGCCCTGTATGTGCTCGAAGGGCGACAGGAAGCTCAGCAGGCGCGCGCGGCGGTAGGGCTTGCGCCACAGCTCGAAGGCCACGATGGGCACCGCGGCCAGGCCCGCCGCGAACAGCAGGCGCATCTTGGCGCCCGCGATGAAGAGCAGGAGCATGGTGACCCCGAACATCAGCACGGGCGTGCCCAGGTCGGGCTCCTTGCCGATGAGCAGGAGCAGCACGCCCACGGCGCCCAGCGGCAGCGCCAGGCCGTGCGCGGCCGAGCCGAGCTTGGAGTGTTTGCGGTCGAGGTAGGAGGCCAGGAACAGGACCGAGACGATTTTGGCCAGCTCCGCGGGCTGCAGGCCGATGGGCCCGAGGCGGATCCAGCGGCGCACCCCGGCGATGGGCGGGAAAAACAGCGCCGCCACGAGCAGGACCACGATGACGACGTAGGCCGGCAGCACCCACTCGCGCAGGCGGTTGTAGTCGTAACGCGACGCGGCGTACATGGCCGACAGCGCGATGACGCCCCAGACGAGCTGGCGGTGGAAGAAATACAGCGGCCGGCCCAGGTTCTGCTCGGCCCAGATGACCGAGGCGGAATAAACCATGCACACGCCCAGCACCAGCAAGGTGAGCGCGGTGCCCAGCAGGACGTAGTCCATCGGCGCCCGGCGGCGCGCGGAGGGCCTCACTTGCGGCCGAGGTCCTTGACCAGCGCCTTGAACTTGCGCCCGCGGTCCTCGAAATCCTGGAACTGGTCGAAGGACGCGCAGGCCGGCGAGAGCAGGAGGATGTCGCCCTTGGTCCCGATCTTGAACGCGGTCTCGACCGCGGTGGCGAGGTCGCCGCAGGGGAAGATGGGCACCAGGCCCGAGAGGTCCTCCTCGATGCGGCGCGCGGCCGAGCCGATGGTGAGGATGCCTTTGACGGTTTTCTCGATCTCGGGCTTCAGCGGCAGGTAAGGCGAGCCTTTGTGCAGGCCGCCCAGGATGAGCAGCAGGCTCTTGCCCTGCGGCTCGAAGGCCTTGAGCGCCACCATCGTCGAATCCACGTTCGTGGCCTTGCTGTCGTTGACGCAGCGCACGCCTTTGAAGGTGCCGGCTTCCTCGATGCGGTGCTCGACGCCTTTGAAGGCCTTGAGCGCCTTCTGGATGGCGGCGGGCTTGAGTCCGCGCGCCAGGCCCAGCAGGCCGGCCGCCAGAGCGTTTTCGATGTTGTGGCGGCCCGGGAGCTTGGGCGGCGTGAGCACGACCTCCTTCTTGGCGCCGGGCAGCTTGAAGCGGAGCTTGCCCCCCTCCTCCCAGGCGTGCACGTGCGGGGCCTTGAGCCCGAAGTAGAGCCGGCGCGACGGGCAGTCGCGCGAGAGCTTATAGACGTGCGGGTCGTCGGCGTTGAACACGCAGGCGTCGCCTTCGGCCTGCTCGCGGAACACCCGGGTCTTGGCGGCCACGTAGGCCTCCATCGAGCCGTGGTGGTCGAGATGGTCGGCGGTGATGTTGAGCAGGGCGGACGCCGCGGGGCGGAAGTGCGCGCTGTCCTCGAGCTGGTAGCTCGAGCATTCCACGACGATGACGTCTTTGGGGCCGGCCGCGGGCGCCACTTCGGAGATGGGGATGCCGATGTTGCCGCCGAGCACGGCTTTGCGGCCGCGACCCAGGCCGGCCTTGAACACCTCCCACGTCAGCGCCGTGGTCGTGGATTTGCCGTTGGTGCCGGTGATGGCGATGACTTCTTTGGCCTTGGAGAACGCGAGCGCGATCTCGAGCTCGCTATACACCGGCACGTTTTTATCGGCCAGCGCCTTGAGGATGGGCAGGTCGGGCTTGAGGCCCGGGCTTTTGACGACGAAGGCGCACTTGAGGAGCTTGTCGCTGTGGCCGCCGAACTCGACCTTCACGGAGGTCGGCAGGCCTTTGGCCGCGTCGGCCGCGGTCTTCTTGGGACGCGAGTCCGACACCAGCACCTTGAACCCCTTCTTGGCCAGGAGCTTGGCGACGGAGCGCCCGGACTTGCCCAGGCCGAGCACGCCGGCGTTTTTCTTCTTGAAGACCTTGGGGTCGAAGAGCGGGCGCGTTTCCATCGGGCTCAGCGCAGCTTCAGGGACGCGAGCGCGGCGAGCATCAGCACGATGCTCGTGATCCAGAAGCGCACGGTGACCTTGGGCTCGGCGACCCCGCCGAGCTCGAAATGATGGTGCAGGGGCGCCATGCGGAATATGCGTTTGCCCCCTCGTAATTTGAAGGACGCCATCTGCAGGATGACCGACAGGGTCTCCAGCACGAACACGCCGCCCACGACGACGAGGATGAGCTCCTGCTTGACGGCCAGCGCCACCGCGGCGATGACGCCGCCGAGGAACAGCGAGCCCGTGTCGCCCATGAACACCTCGGCGGGGTAGGAGTTGAACCACAGGAAGCCCAGGCAGGCGCCCATGAGCGCCGCCAGATACACCGAGATCTCGCCGGCGCCTTCGACGTGGATGATGCGCAGGTAATAGGCGAACTTCACGTTGCCCGCGACGTAGGCGAAGATGGCGTAGGCCAGGGCGCAGAAGAGCACCGACCCCGCGGCCAGCCCGTCGAGGCCGTCGGTGAGGTTCACCGCGTTGGACGCGCCCACGACCATGAGCACCGAGAGCACGAAGTAGAGCACGCCCGCCTCGACGAACAGCTCCTTGCCGTAGGGGATGTTCAGCGAGGTGGCGAACGAGCCGTTGGGCGGCGACACCGCGAGGTAGGCGGTCACGCCCAGGCCCACGAGCACCTGCACGAGGAACTTCACCTTCGAGGGCGCGCCTTTGGGGTTCTTCTTGACGAGTTTGACGTAGTCGTCCCAGAAGCCGATGGCGCCCAGGCACAAGGTCACGGCCGTCAGCAGCCAGGTGAAGCGGT
Organism: uncultured Elusimicrobia bacterium; assembly: GCA_965283875.1. Taxonomy (GTDB): domain Bacteria; phylum Elusimicrobiota; class Elusimicrobia; order UBA1565; family UBA9628; genus GWA2-66-18. Next base: position 187,063 of record CBDIQC010000002.1, read on the forward strand.
TGTCCGGGCGCATCCACAGCCAGGTGGACCCCAGCACCGCGACCGCGATGAGCAGCCCGCCCATGGTCGGCGTGCCGCGCTTGGACATGTGCGACTTGGGGCCGTCGTCGCGCTGGACTTGGCCGATCTTCTTCTCGCGCAAGGACGCGATGAGGCGCGGGCCCAGCAGCAGGCACACCGCCAGAGACGTCACCGCCGCCCCCGCCGCGCGGATGGTGATGTATTGGAAAACGTTGAGCGGGCTGAAGAGTTCCTTCCACTGCCACAGGTAATAGAGCACTAGAGGGACCTCGCGAGTTCCTCGAGCCGCATGGCCCGGGAGGCTTTGAACAGCACCGCGTCTGATTCAGTCAGGGCGTCCTTGAGCGCCGGCGTCCACGACTTGGGCTCCAAGGAATGCTCCACGGGAAAGCGGGGCTTGGCGGCCGTCAGCGCGGCCGCCGCCGCCTTCATCTCCGGCCCCGCGAGATAGACGGCTTTCAGCGGCAACGTCGCCAGCCACGCCCCCATCTCGGCGTGGAACTTGGCCGATTCGGGCCCGAGCTCCTTCATGTCGCCCAGGACGAGCGTCAGCCGCCGCTTCGCGTACTCCTCGACGAAGGCCTCGACCGACGCCTTCATCGACGCCGGGTTCGCGTTGTACGCGTCGAGCATGAGCACGGCCCCGCTCGGGTGCGCCAGCGGCTCCTGGCGCAGCATGCCCGGGGTGTGCGCGGCCAGCCCGCGGGCGATGACGTCGGCGTCGATGCCCAGCGCGAGCGCGGCGGCGGCCGCGGCGGCGGCGTTGTAGCGGCTGTAGGCGCCGTAGGACTTGAGGTCGAGCTTGATGCGGCGGCGGTCCACGGTGAGGTGGCCGTCCTCGATGCGCACGCGGCAGCGCGGCCCGGCCCCGTAGGTGACGGCGCGGCTGCCCAGGCGGGTCTCGAGGGCGGCGAGCCACGGGTCGTCCACGTTGACGACGGCCTTGCCGTCCTCGGGCAGGCCTTCGACGAGCTCGGAGTTGGTCTGGAAGGTGGTCTCGATGGTGCCGAAGGTCTCGAGGTGGTCGGGGCCGATGTTGGTGAGCACGCCGATGGACGGCACGGCGATGCGCGTCAGCTCGGCGATCTCGCCGCGGCGGCAGGCCGCGAGCTCGAAGATGCCGTAGCGATGGGACTCGTCGAGCTCCAGCAGGGACAGGGGCACGCCGACCTCGTTGTTCCAGTTGCCGGGCGTGGCGCAGGTCGGGCCGACGAGGCCGCAGATGGATTTGAGCATCTCTTTGGTGGTCGTCTTGCCATTAGACCCGGCGATGCCCACCACGGGGATGTCGAAGCGCAGGCGGTGATGGCGGGCCAGCGCCTGGAGCGCCTTGAGGGTGTCGGGGACCTCGACGAGGTTGGCCGGGCGCGGCGCGCCGGGCTTGAGGCTGCCGGCGGCGACGACCCAGCCCGAGGCCCGGGCGGCCAGCCCCGCGTCGAGGTGGTCGTGCGCGTCGTGGCGCTCGCCTTTGAGGGCCCAGAACGCCTGGCCCGGCTTGAGCGTGCGGGTGTCGGTGGAGAAAGAATCCACGGCGGCGTCGGCCGCGCCGGCGGTCAACCGCCCGCCCGCGGCGCGGGCCAGGCCTGCCCAGGTCAGATCGAGCTTCATTTCTTAAGCGAACGCAGGGCGGACCGGGCCGCTTCCCGGTCGTCGAAGGGCACGGTGCGCTCGCGCAGGATCTGGTAATCCTCATGCCCCTTCCCGGCGATGAGCACCACGTCGCCGGTCCGGGCCCGCGCGATCGCGGCGGCGATGGCCTCCCCGCGGTCGGGCACCATCGTATGATGTTTAAGGCCCGCCGCGCGAACCCCGGCCTCGATGTCGGCAGGATGGCGGCGGGGTCCTCGCAGCGCGGGTTGTCGCTGGTGCGGCCCTGGACCACCGAGACGCGGCAGGCGGCCACGCCCATGGGGCCGCGTTTGGTCTTGTCGCGGTCCCCCGCAGCCGACGACCGTGATGATGTTCTTGTGCGGCAGGGACTGGAGCAGGGCGAGCACGGTCTCCAGCGCGGAATCGGTGTGCGCGTAATCCACGAACACGTGGAAGTCCTGGCCTTCATCGACGGCTTCCAGCCGGCCGGGCACCGCGCGCAGCCCGGAGAGGCCCTTCAAGACGTTCTGCGGGTCGTGCCCGAGCCCGAGCAGCGCCGCCGCCGCCGCGGTCGCGTTGGAGACGTTGTAGAGGCCGGGCATGCGGATGGCCCCTTCCAGGCGGCGCCCCCGCCACAGCCATTCGATCTTCGTGCCGTTCAAATCGGCCGACAACACGCGCGCGCGCAGGTCCTTGGCGCCGTCGCCCAGGCCGAACTCGACGACGTCGCAGCCGATGGTGCGGCGGCGCAGGTGGTGGGCGCGGGGGTCGTCGGCGTTGAGGGCGGCGACCTTGAGTTTCTTCGTATTGTCCACGCGCGCGAGCAGGTCGAAGAGCCGGCCCTTGGCCTCGAAGTAGTCCTCCACGGTCTTGTGGAAGTCGAGATGGTCGCGCGTGAGGTTGAGGAAGACCGCGGCGTCGAAATCGACGGTCTCCGCCCTCTTTAGAGACAAGGCGTGGGACGACACCTCCATCATCACGGCGTCGGCCCCGCCGTCGCGCATCTCGGCGAGCGTGCGGTTGAGCTCGAGCGAGATGGGCGTGGTGTTGACGGCCTTGGCCAGGCGTTTGCCGGCCAGGCGGGTTTCCACCGTGCCGATGACCCCGACGGTCGAGCCGCCCGCGGCGGCGGCGGCTTCGAGCATGTAGGTCGTCGTGGTTTTGCCGTTGGTGCCGGTGACGCCCACGACCTGCAGGCCCGCGGTCGGGCGGCCGAAATAGAGGTCCGACATGCGCGCCATGGCGTCGGCGACGTCGGCCACGCGCACCCAGGTCCCGGAGACCACGGCGGGCGGCGGCGGCGCGTCGAGCTCGCTGACGACGGCCACGGCGCCGCGCTCGAGCGCCTCGCGCGCGTGGCGGTTGCCGTCGGTCTTGGAGCCGGGCAGCGCGAAGAACAGGTCCCCGGGCTCCACGCGGCGCGAGTCGTGGCGCAGGCCGCGCACGGGCACGTCCACCGGCCCGCGCGCCTCCCCGGAAGCTCCCGCGCGCAGGAGCTCCGCCAGCGTCATCGCGTCGCCCGTCGGACCGTCAGCAGCGCGGGCGCGGCCGCCACCGGGCGCGGCGCGGGGGCGAGGCTTCCCCTCTTGAGCGCGGGGTCGTCGGGCCGGTCGGGCGCCACCGCGTCCATGGTCAGCAGGCGGCGGCCGATCTTGGCGAAGACGGGAGCGGCGACGAGGCCGCCGTAGTAGGAGCCCTTGGGCTCATCGACGATGACGAGGATGGTCCAGCGCGGCGCCGAGGCGGGCAGCCAGCCGGCGAAGGACGCGACGTAGGCCTTCTGGGAATATTTGCGGGTCAGCGGGTCGAGCTTGCGGGCCGTGCCGGTTTTGCCCGCGACGCGGTAGCCCGGGATGCGGGCCGTGGCGCCGGTGCCCTTCTCCACGACGGCCTCGAGCATGCGCGAGACCTCCCCCACCGCGCGTTCGGAGGCGACGCGGCGCACCTTCTCGGGCTCGCGGCCGTCGTCGAGCAGGCGCGGCTCGAAGAGCGTGCCGCCGTTGGCCAGGGCCGAGTAGGCGCCGAGCATCTGCAGCGGGCTGACCGACAGGCCGTAGCCGTAGGACGACGCCGCCAAGCCGACCTTGCCGAGGTCGGAGAAAGGTTTGAGGTCGCCGGCGGTCTCGCCGGGCAGGGGCACGCCGGTGCGCAGGCCGAAGCCCAGCGCGCGCGCGGCGCGGAAGAAGCGCGCGGCGCCGACGCGTTCGACGACCTTGGCGATGCCGATGTTGGAGGACCGCTCCAGGATCTGCGCGAGGTTCATGTCGGCCTCGGGCTCGTGGTCGGTGATGGTCACGCCCGAGGCGATCTGCCACTTGCCGCCTTCGCCCGAGAAGGTCTCCGTCGGCGACACGAGGCGTTCCTCGATGGCGGCCAGCGCGGTGACGACCTTGAAGGTGGAGCCGGGCTCGTAGGCGTCTTGAACGAGCGGGTTCTTCAGCGTGTTGGGCGGCCAGGCGGCCATCGCCAGGATGTCGCCGGTGCGCGGGTCCTGCACCGCGGCGTAGCCCGACTTAAACGAATGCGCGGCGGCGCCTTCGGCCAGCGCCTCCTCGACGATGTATTGCACGTTGCGGTCAAGCGTGAGCTTCAGCGCCGCCGGCACCTCGCCGTCCTCGGCGATGTCGCGGTGGATGGCGCGGCCTTTGCCGTCGCGCACGAGCTCGACCTTGCGCGGCTTGCCGCGCAGGCGTTTCTCCTGCGACAGCTCCAGGCCCGACAGGCCTTTGCCCTCCGCTCCCACCAGGCCGAGCACGGTGCGGCCGAGCTCGGCGTTGGGATAGACGCGCTGGGACGACGGCGTCAGGCCCACGCATTCCACGCGCGCGGCCTGCACGGCCTGCGCCGTCGCGAAGTCCACGCCGGTTTTAAGCCAGCAGAAGCGGCCGGAGGCGCGCGCCTTGCGCTCGAGCTCGGCGGCGGGCATCTTGAGCACGGGGCCGAGCTTGCGGCCCAGCTCGGCGGCGTCCTTGAGCATCTTCTTGTCGAGGAACACGGACCAGGTCGGCACCGAACGCGCCAGGACGCGGCCTTTGCGGTCGGTGATGTCGGCGCGGGGAGCGGCCTCGGAGGCGGTGCGCGCGAACTCCCCCTCCGCGCGCTCCGACAGGGCCTCGTGGCGCAGCACCTGCAGGTGGGCCAGGCGCAAGGAGAGCGGCCCCAGCGGGGCCAACGACAAGACGGAGGCGACGGTCAGACGAAGGCCGAAGTCCATGAAGAGGAGCTCAGCCCGAGAAGGCGGAGCGCACCGGCTCCGGCACCCGCGCCAAGAGGCGCGTCAGCCAGCCGATGGGGCCTTGCCGTCCGGGCAGGACGCGCAGCGAGTCGGGGTCCGCGGGAATCAGCCCGCGCCGTCCGGCCTCCGCGGCGAGCGCGCCGGGCGAGAGGCCTTGGTCGATTTGGAGACGCAGCGCCTCGACGCGGCCGCGCGAGCGCTGTATCTCCTTGCGGGCTTGGGCGACGCGGTAGCCCAGACGCGTGGCGGAGATATGCTGCCAGCACAGGAAGAGGACGAGCAGTCCCCCTACCCCGAACTTGGCCGCCGAGCCCGCGTCGAAGTTCATGCGCGACCGCATCATACCAAATGCCCGCTCCTTACCGGAAAGTGTGGCGGGTCCCCCGCCGAGAGGGGCCCGCCAGTGCGTCAACCGATGGCGGGCCCTCCGCCGAGAGAGGGCCCGCCAAACCGTCTGAATCGAATGGCGGGTCCCCCGCCGAGAGGGGCCCGCCAAACCGTCTGAATCGAGGCGGCCCCCTCCGCCGAGAGAGGGGACCGCCAAACCGTCCGAACCGAGGCGACTCCCTCCGCCGAGAGAGGGAGCCGCCCAAACTTTTCGCGCCTCACGTCACGTCAAATCTAAGGCGGGTCCCCCCCGCCGAGAGGGGGGCCCGCCAGAGCGAGGCGTCCCCCCTCCGCCGAGAGAGGGAGGACGCCCAAATGGTCCTAGGGCCTCGGCGCCGCCTTGCCGCGCAGGAACACGCGCCGCCACACGTAGCCCGCCGCGGACGTCTTGCCCGCCGGCGCCACGTCGGTGGCGTGACGGCGGTCGCTGAGGAAGCCCACGGTGGTGTCGAGTTTCGTCACCGCCGCGAGGCCCGTGCTGGAGCCGACCAGGAATCCCAGGTTTTTCATGGTAGATGTCCCCCTTAGCGTTTCTTTTCCACGACTCGGAGCTTGGCGCTGCGCGCGCGCGGGTTGCGGCGGGCCTCGTCCTCGGAGCAGGCGACGGCGCCCTTGTCCACGGCCGTGCACGAACCCTGCGCGACGAACGACGCGAAAACGTTCTTGACGATGCGGTCTTCCAAGGAGTGGAACGTGATGACGGCCAGGCGCCCGCCGTTCTGCAGGTAGGGCAGCACGGCCTCCAGGCCGCGCGACAGGACCTCGAGCTCGCGGTTGACCGCGATGCGCAGGGCCTGGAAGGTGCGCGTCGCGGGGTGTTTGTCCACGCGGGGCAGCACGGCGGCCACGGCCTCGGCCAGATCGACGGTGGAGGTGAAGGGGCGGCGGTCGCGGCGCGCGACGATGGCTCGGGCCACGCGCTCGGCCTCGGGCTCCTCGCCGAACTCGGCGAGCAGCAAGGTGATCTGCTCGACGGGCCACTTGTTGACGATGGCCTCGGCGGTGAGCGTGTTATCGGGGCTCATGCGCATGTCGAGCGGCCCCTCCTTCATAAATGAGAACCCGCGGGCGGGTTTGTCTAACTGGAGCGATGACACGCCGATGTCGAAGAGGGCCCCGGACAGCGGGAAGAAACCTTCGGCTTCCAGGGCGGCGCCCAGGTCGCGGAAGTTGGCGCGGCGCAGGCGGGCGCGGTCCCCGAAGGGCGCGAGCTTCACGGAGGCCTCGGCGAGCGCCTCGGGATCCTGGTCGAGACCCAGCACGCGCGCCTTCGGCAGCTTCCCTAATAACGCCGCCGTGTGCCCGCCGAGCCCGACCGTGGCGTCGAGATAGAGGCCGGCGGGGTCGCACGCGAGGCGCTCCAGGGTTTCCCCCAGGAGCACGGGCGCGTGCGTCCAGCGGCTCTCGTCGGTCAAGATCATATCTCCAGGTTCTTCCCGATCGCCTTATACGCCGGCGCGACCTTCGCCTTCTCGTAGGCCGCCCAGCGCTTCACGTCCCAGACCTCGGCGCGTTTGCCCGCGCCCTGCACCAGCACCGCGCCGCCCAGACCCGCGTGTTCCTTCAGGTACTGCGGCACCAGCACGCGGCCCTGCGCATCGACTTCCACTTCCACGGCTTCCGAGAAAAACTTGCGCTTGAACGCCCGCTCCTGCTCCTTGTCGGCCATGCTGAAGGCGCGCAGGTCGTCGCCCAGCAGCTTCTCCCACTGCGACGGCAAGAACAGGTACAGGCAGCCTTCCATGCCGCTCGTCAGGAAGAACGACGAGCCTTTTTCCTTCGCGAGCGCCTCGCGATACTTCGGCGGCACGGCCAAGCGGTTCTTGGGATCGAGCGAGTACTCGTAACGGCCGATGAGCAGAGACATTATTCCCCACTCCCAACCACTCGCTTGTTATTCATCCCCACTTTTCCCCACCGGGTCACGAGTATAGGGGAACAGACGAATCCTGTCAAGGGGTGATTTTTCTCCGACGAGGAAACGACGCCGCGCTAGTTAGCGGGCAGGCGGGAGACGGACGAATTGCGCGACAGCTCGTAGCGCCACGCGTATTCGAGCGCCTTGAGGCGGTTGTAGGGCGCGCCGTACGCGCGGTACAGCGCCTCGTCGGCGCGTTGGCCGTCGCGCATGTTCGCGGAGAACTTGTAGAACGACGAGCGGTACTGCGTGCGGATCATGAAGCGCACGATGCTGTAGGCCTGCGCGTACCACAGCCGCACGCGGTCGTCGTTCCAGCCCGACGTGGTGCCCACGGCCATGAAGCTGTCGATGGGGATGCCGCCCCCCCGCTCGAGGATCTCGAGGTTGTCGCGCAGCCAGTTGGGCGCGGCCAGGCCGCGCTCGACCTGCACGAGCGTCGCCATGCCTTCGGACAGCCACAGCGGGTTGGCGGTGCCGTCGAGGAAAAACGCGTCGAAGTAGATGTGCGTCAGCTCGTGCGCGAGGATGCCGGGCAGCTCCTCGCTTTCATAGACATAGACCTTGCGTTTGGGCACCGAGCTCGCGCCGCCCGACCACGACGGCCGCCCGGTGACCTGGCGGTAGGTCTGCTGGCTCTTGAAGAGGTAGATGGTGACGCGCTGGTCCTTGGCCCACGGCGAAAACGGCGCCAGGTCGAGCATGAGGTTGCCGTGCAGCGCCTCGATGAGCTCGACGAAGCGGTCCGACGCCGGGTACTGCTCGGAATAGACGTTGAAGTGGCGCGTCACGCGTTTGGCGAAGCCGGGCGGCAGCGGCGGGTCGGGGACCGCGGAGCGGTCCTCCTGCACGCGGCGGCGCGCGGCGGGCGGCGGCTGGCGCGGGACGCCGGCGGCCGGCGGCTGGGACGTGCCGGCGGGGCGCCGGTCGTTGGACGGCGCCGGCCCCACGGCCTCGGGCGCGGGCAACACGCGCGAGGCCAGGTCGTCGGGCACGGGCTGGGGCGCGCCGGCCGGCGGCAGCGGCGGCTGCGGGGCGACGACGGCGACGGGCACGGCGGCCGGGGCGTTGAGCGCGGAAAGCGCGGGCTCCTCGGGCGGCGTCGCGAGCGGGACGGCCCCCTTGACGTAGGGGTTCACGATGGCCTGCATCTTGGCGGCCTCGCGCTCCTCCTCGCCCAGGTATTGATAGACCATGAGCCCCCAAAGGCTCACGACCAAGACCCAGATGAGGACGCGGAGTTTTAGTAGGGCGTCCACGTTGGTAGTTTAACGGCCTTTCTCCCGGGCGTCCACCCCGGAATTGTGAAGCCCGTTCAGGCCCGGTTGGCGTCGCGCAGGCGCAGCGCGGCCTGCGCCAGGCCGTGCACGAACAGCGAGAAGATGATGATGAACGCCGCCTGGGACAGGGCCATGCCCAGGAACTCGCCCGTCAGCGGCTGGCGCAGCCAATACACGCCGATCATGGCGGCGGCGGCGGTGAGCGCGCAGAGCACGGTCTCGGTCAGGCCGAAGGTCAGGCCCGCGGCCGTGGGCGCCATGACGAAGACCAGCCACATCGGGTTCCAATACGGGAACAGCAGGTAGAAAAGCGGGATGGACCAGCCGAGGTTGAGCCAGACCTGGAGCTGGCGGAAACGCGCGGCCCAGCCCGCCCAGCGGTACTGGTTCTTGTTGAGCCACCAGTTGACGAGCATGTCGGCGGCGAGGATGGCCAGCGCGGCGTAGGCGGTAGCGCGCGACTCATCCTCCCACAGGCCGCGGAAATAGGCGGCCGACACGATGAGGATGAGGACGAAGGGCGTGAAGTAGCGGTTGAGCATCTGCATGTTCTAGTCCTCCGCCCGATACAAGACGAGGTAGCGTTCCTGCGCCTCGCCCGGTCTGCGGTAGCCCACCGACTCTAGCAATCTCATCTTCGCCCCCGCCATAGCGGGTTCGGCCGGGACCGACTGGAAGGCCGCGAACAGGCCGTGCCGCTTGAGCAGCGGCCGCGCCAGCGCGAGCGCCTCGTCGAGCGGCGCGAGCGCGCGCTCCACCACGGCGTCGAAGCCCGATTCATACGCGTTGTGGGGGCGCCCGTCGCCCACGCGCCGCTGGATGACCCGCAGGCCCGGCAACGCGAGGCGGACGCTTTCCGCGTTGAGGAACTTGAACTTGCGCTCCACGGCCTCGATCAAGGTCACCTGCGCCTCGGGCCAGGCGATTTTCAGGCACACGCCGATGAACCCGCCGCCCGAGCCGAGGTCGCATACGCGCACGCCGTCGCGGCCTAAGGCCTTGCGCAGCGCCGCGGCGGCGAACACGCCGTCGGCCGCGTGTTTGAGCACGAGGTCTTCCCAGGCGTCGTCCGCCGTGAGATTCGTCGTCTTATTCTTGGCTGCGACCTCGCGCAGATAGGACTCGATATGCTCGAGCGCGGCCGCGTCGAGCGGCGCCCCCCACCCTTCGGCGGCGGCGGCGAGTCTCGACAGGGCGTTAGTCGCCGTCATGAAACCCGCGTCAGGACCCATAAAGCTTGGACGTCGGCCGGCGTCAGCCCGGGGATACGCGCGGCCTGGCCGATGGTGCGCGGCTTGACGCGCGCGAGCTTCTGCAGCGCCTCGGCGCCCAGCGAGCCCGCGCGGCGGTAATCCACGCCGGCGGGCAGCTCGACGTGCTCCCAGCCGCGGCGCGACGCGGCGGCCTTCTCCTCGCGCGCGATGTAAAGCGCGTAGGTCGCGATGGTGTCGCGCTGGGCCAGGGCCTTCTCGAGGGTCCAGGGCCCGAGGTCCGCGGCCGCGGCGCCGGTCTCGACGGCGGCGGCGTAACGCTCGAAGGCGGGGCGCAGGTCCTGGGGCAGCAGGCCGAGCGCGAAGGCCGTGGGCATCAGGCGCAGGTCCGCGTTGTCGGCGCGCAGCGCGAGGCGGTTCTCGGCGCGCGCGGTGAACATGCGGTAGGGCTCATCGACGCCCTTGGTGACGAGGTCATCGACCATCACGCCGATGTAGGACTGCGCGCGGTCCCAGAGCACGGGCGCTTCCCCCGCGGCGGCGCGCGCGGCGTTGACGCCGGCGACCAGGCCCTGGGCCGCGGCTTCTTCATAACCCGTCGTGCCGTTGATCTGTCCGGCCAAAAACAGGCGCGGCACGGCCTTGGTCTCCAGCGCGGCCGTGAGCTGGTCGGGCGGGCAGAAATCGTATTCGATGGCGTAACCGAGTCTTAAAATAGCCGCCCGTTCGAGGCCGGGCACGGTGGAGACCATGGCCGCCTGAACGTCGTCGGGAAGACTGGTGGACAAGCCGTTGACGTAAACCTCGTGCGTGTCGCGCCCCTCCGGCTCGAGGAAGACGCGGTGGCTGTCCTTCTCCGGGAACCGCGACACCTTGTCCTCGACCGACGGGCAATAACGCGGTCCCGACGCCTTGATGGCGCCTGTGAACAGCGGCGAGCGGTCGAAGGCGGCGCGGATGACGTCGTGGGTCGCCGACGTCGTGCGCGTCAGCCAGCACGGCAGTTGCTCGACGGCCAGGCGCTCGGTGCGGAAAGACAACGCCTGCGGCGGTTGGTCGCCGTCTTGCCGCCGCGTCTTCGACCAATCGATGGTGCGCCCGTCGAGGCGAGGCGGCGTGCCGGTTTTCAGGCGGCCCACTTCCAGCCCCAGGCCGCGCAAAGACGCCGACAGGCCCAGCGAGGGCGCCTCGCCGACGCGTCCGGCCGGGTGCGACGAGAGGCCCGTGTGCGCGCGGCCGTTGAGGAAGGTTCCCGTGGTCAGCACGACGCAGCGCGCTTCCAGCCGCGTCCCGTCCTTGAGCTCGACGCCGCGCAGCCCGGTCGCGTCGGTCCACACCGACGCGGCCTCCCCCTCCACGACGCTCAGTCCGGGCCGCGCGGTGACGGCCTCGCGCATGACGCGCCGATAGGCGTATTTATCGCACTGCACGCGCGGCGAACGCACGGCCTCGCCTTTGCCGAGGTTGAGGGTTTGGAACATCAGGCCGGACGCGTCGGCGCCTAAGGCCATCACGCCGCCGAGCGCGTCGAGCTCGCGCACGAGCTGGCCCTTGCCCGTGCCGCCGACGGCGGGGTTGCACGACATCGTGCCGATGGTGGCGGCGCTTTGGGTGAGCAAGGCGACGCGGCGGCCTAGACGGGCGGCCGCGTGGCTCGCTTCGATGCCCGCGTGCCCGCCGCCGACGACGACGACGTCGTAGGCCTCAGGCATACATCAGGACTTTGAGGACTTCCAGAGGCAGCCACTTGAGCAGGAAGGCGGCGCCCACGAAGATGTTCTGCGCGAGCAACGCGAAGAAAACGGCGGCCAGCGCGCGCGCCGCGCCGGCGGCCTCGGTGCGTTTGAACAGGCGCGCGGCCGCGCCGAGCACCCACAGCAGCACGATGACCATCAGGGTCTTGTAGGCGGCGAGGCTGCCCGTCGGGATGATGAGCAGCTCCACGCCCAGCGACAGCAAGGACACGCCGTTGAGCCCGAGCACGACGGCCGCGATCAGCCGCCAGTGCGCGCCCTCGATGAGCCGGCCGTACCACAACGTCGGCGCCAGCCACGCGGCCAGCAGCGCCGACGCCGCGGCCAGCGGCAGGGCCTTGCCCACGTAGGCGAAGGAGATCAGCAGCGGCGCGGCCGACCAGGCGACCCCGGTGACGAGTTTGAAGGCGAGCCGGCCCGTGCCCAGCCAGCGCAGCGCGATGCCGACGAAGCCCACGAGCACGGCGGCCAGCACGGGCTGCCAGAACAACACGCGCAGCCAGAACAGGGGCGGGCGCGAGGGCAGCGCCGCCATCGCGGGCTCGGGGAAGCCGGCGGGCTTGAGCAAAGTGAACAGCATCGAGGCGGCGACCCACAGCGCCCACAACGTCAAGGCGGCGCGAAACGCCTCGGGCTTCTTCACCTCGACGGCGGCGAGGTCGGGCTTGAGGGCGCACAGGTAGGCGAGTCGCAGGGCGGCTTTCACGCGGGGGCACCTCCGAGGGCGGCGACGGCGTCGGCGTCGTAGCGGCGGCGGGCGGCCAGGCAGAACCAGCCGCCCAGCCCGAGCGCGACGCAGGCGAGCAGCATGGCGTTGGCCAGGCCGAAGCGGTCCGAGCCCAGGCCGATCAAGGTCGGCGAGACCGCGTCGCCGAGCGCGTGGATGATGAAGATGTTGGCGGCGAAGGCCATGGAGCGCGTCTCCAGGCGCGTGACCGACACGATGGCCGCGTTGAGCGGCCCCATGTTGAGGAACAGCAAGGTCTCGGCGAGGAACAACGCGGCGATGGAGGCCGCGAGGCTCGGCGCCATGATGGCGGCCATCGCGCACGGCATGCCCGCGATGAGCCCGAAGCCCGAGATGAGCAGGTAGGCGTGCGGCCGCGTCTTGATGAGCCGGTCGGCCAGCCACCCGCCGAGCAGGCTGCCGGCCAGGCCCGCGGCCACGGTCACGCCGCCGAAGTACAGTCCGGCCTGACCCACGCTCAGGCCCCAGGTCCGGTGGAAAAACGTGGGCATCCACACCGCGAACCCGCCGAGCGCGAACGTCATGGCCGCGCCCGCGAAGGTGATGAGCCGGAACGTGGGCACCGACCACACCGTGCGGTAGCCTTCCCAGACGGGTTTGGTCGGGCGCGGCTCGTCCTTGGGCAAGGTCATCGCCACCGCGGCGAGCAGCAGGCCGGGCAGGCCCACGAGGAAAAAGGCGTTGCGCCAGCCGAAATGCTGGCCGATGTAGCCGCCGCCGGCGTAACCCAGCGCCGAGCCCACGGGGATGGCCATCGAGAACACGGCCAAGGCCCAGCCGCGCCGCTCGGGCGGGAAACGCTCCGCGACGAACGAGGGAGAGATGGCGCCGTAGCAGGCTTCCCCCACCCCGACCATCGCGCGCGTGAAGAACAGGGACGAGAAGGAGCGCGTCAGGCCCGCGGCCGCGGTGGCCACGCTCCACAACGCGATGCCGCCGGCGATCCACGGGCGGCGCCCGCGCGAATCAGCGAGCCAGGCGATGGGCGGCGCGGCGAGCATATAGACGACCATGAAGGCGGAGGCGAGGCTGCCGGCCTGCGCGTCGGTGAGCGCGAGCTCGCCCGAGATCAGCGGCAGCAGCGCGTAGGCCACCTGCCGGTCCACGTAGTTGAGGACGTTGACCGCCGTCAGCAGGAGGAGGCAGGCCGACGGGGTCCAGCGGGTCACGGCGTCCAGACGGCGTCGCCGGGTGCGCACGGCGTCGGCCACCTCGACGAAGGCGGTCTCGCCGGGCAGCGCGCTCTGCACGGAGCGTTTGCCCACGCGGATGCGCTCGGCGCGCTGGGTGAGGTCGGTGACCTTGCCCTTCACGCGCAGGGAATCTCCCGCCGAGAGCGATTCCTCGAGGCGCAAGGTCATCTCGCGCGTCTTGGCGTCGTAGGCCCGCACCTTGCCGACGAGCGGAGCGCCGACGAGCTGCTCCTCGGGCGAGATGTCCCACACCGGCGTGCGGGTCGGCGTCGCGGGGGCCTTGGCCTTCGCCGCGGGTCGGGCCTTCTTCTTCGTCTTTTTCTTCATGGCATCACCAGTCTGTCATTTCCCGAGGCAAAAACGCGAGAAAACGGCGTCCATACGTCGTCGCCGATGTCGCTCGCCCAGGGTCGCCCAGGCGGGCCAGCGCGCCGAGCAGCTTAGATCGTCGCGGTTGCCGTAGGCGCTGGCGTGGTCAGGATGTTGACCGCGACGGCGTCATCAGGTCGCAAGCGCTCGGCCCAGCCGCACACGGTGGCCGGCGCGCACGCGTGACGGGGCATCTCGAAGTCCAGCGGGCCGGCGGCGGCGGCGACCGCCGCGGCCAATTCGTTCAAGCCGTTCCCGGTGAGGGCTGATACTGATACGCCGCCGGCAGGCGGCGCGTCGCATAAATCGCTCTTATTCCAAACCGAAACGACCGCGCCACCAGGCCGTAATTTCCGCGCGCGGTCGAAAAGCTCAGCCGCTTGCTCAATAGGCCCTGTGCAGTCGGACACCAGCACCGCCACATCACAAGCCGCCAGCGCCTCCTCGGCGCGCCGCACGCCTTCGGCTTCCTCGGGCGTCGCCGCCTCTCTAAGGCCCGCCGTATCCACGAGCACCGCCGGCAGCCCGGCCAGCTCGACGTTTTCCTCGAGCGTATCGCGCGTGGTCCCGGGCCGCGGCGAAACGATGGCGCGGTCTTTACCTAGCAGAGCGTTGAGCAGGCTGGATTTCCCGGCGTTCGGCGGCCCGAACAACCCGACGCGCGCGCCGTCGCGCAGCAGCCGTCCCCGCTCCTGCCCCGCGAGCAGGAGTTTCACCGAGGCGCGGGCGTCCTCGAGCGTCGCCGCGGCCGTCCCCACGGGAATCGGCGCGAGCTCCTCCTCCGGATGGTCCAGCCGCGCCTCGACCTCGGCCAGCAGGTCGAACAGCGGCGCGCGCACGGCTTCGACGCGGCGCGACAGCCCGCGCTGCAGCCGCGCGAGCGCCGCGCGCGCGTATGTGAGTGCTGGCTGTAGTCAAGTCCGCGACGGCCTCGGCCTGGGCCAGGTCGAGCTTGTCGTTGAGGAAGGCGCGGCTCGGTGAACTCGCCGGGCTCGGCCAGGCAGCAGCCAGCGCCGCGCAGGCGTCGAGCAGGGCGCGAAGGACGAGCGGCGAGCCGTGGCAGGTCAGCTCGAGGGTGTCCTCGCCGGTGGCGCTGGCGGGCGCCAGCGGAGAAGACGGCGACCACTTCATCGAGGACGCGGCCTTCGTGGACGGCGGCGCGTCGAAACTAAACGCTTCTGTGTCACGCAGCATGCGCTTGCGAGCGACGCGGCGACGGCGCGGCTGCTCGCTGAAGCGCAAGAGATGAGCAGAATGGAATGCCTCAGCCACGCTGGTATACCAGGGTCAGCCTCTGCACTAGGCCGGATGACGAGCTTGCGCCACGGGCCTTCCCCTCCGAGGACGTCGTCACGTCGGGATGCGAGGACAGGCTGCGGTGGATGAGGCGGCGCATGGACGCGTCCATCGGCTCCATGCGGAAGGGGCGGCCGGTGGCCTTCACCGACTCGACGGCGTTGCGCGCCGCGTCGAGCACGGAGCCTTCGCGTTTCTCCCAGTAGGACAAGGCGTCCACCTGGACCGCGATGGGGGTGGCCCCGCCGCGCGCCATGAGCAAGGTCGTGATGAACTGCAGGGACTCGAGCACGCGGCCGTCGCGGCCCACGAGCAGCGACGCGTCCTGCGACTCGACGGACGCCTTCACGCGTCGAGAGCTTGGCGTCCCGCGTCGGCGAGTTGACGGTCGGGCGCCGACGATTGAACGTGATCATGCCGCGCAGCAGGTCGGTGTCGATGACCTGCGCCTTGGCGCAGGCCTCGGCGACCTTCGGCGGCGGTCAGGGGCTTGGACGCCTCCTCGCGGACGTCGGCGCGGGGCCTGTCGCGACGCAGGTGTCCAGCGCCGGGCGCGCGGGCGCCGGGGCGGGCATGCGCGCGGCTCGCCAGCAGGGCTACTCAGGCGGCGGCTCCTCGCGTCGCGGCGCGGAAGCGTCGCGGCGGGGCTCCGGCGCGCGGGGCGGCTGGTTGCGGCGCTATGACGTGTTCGGCCCGCGCCCGGGTCGCGGCGCTCGGGGCGCGGCGCGGGCACGGGTTTGACCGGGAGCGGCGGCGCGGAGCCGGGGCCCCAGCGCTTCTCGGTGATGCGCACGCGCGCGGGCTTGGCGCCGAAGCCGAGCACGCCGGCGACGGCTTCCTGGATGACGTCCACTTCGACCTGGTCGCGGCGCAGGCCCGAGCTCTTGAGGGCGGCATCGACGGCTTCGGCGACGGTTTTACCTTCGATTTCGATGGGGTCCATGGTTTGTCTCCTTGGGGGCGGGCTAGGCCTCGAGGCGGTCCTTCAAGCCGAGCTGAAGGACGGTGCTGACGAGAGAGTTCGTCAGCCAGTAGAGGACGAGTCCCGACGGGAAGTTGAGGAACATGAAGGTGAAGATGACCGGCATGAACATCATGATCTGCTGCTGCGTGGGGTCGGCCGACGGCGGGTTGAGCTTGCTCTGCAGCCACATCAAGCCGCCCATGACGATGGGCAGCACGTAATACGGGTCCTTCGCGGAGAGGTCCACGACCCAGAACATCCAAGGGGCGCCGTGCAGCTCCCAGGAGTTGCGCAGGACGTTGAACAACGCGACGAAGATGGGCATCTGCAGGAGCATCGGCAGGCAGCCGCCGAGCGGGTTGGCGCCGGTCTTCTTATACAGCGCCATCATCTCCTGGTTGAGGCGCTGCGGGTCCTCTTTGTATTTCGCCTGCAGCTTCGCCATCTCGGGCGACAGCTTCTTCATGGCGGCCGCGGCGCGCAGGCTCTTCCAGGTCAGCGGGAACAACACGACCTGCAGCGCCAAGGTCAACACGACGATGGCCCAGCCCCAGTTGCCGATGCGCGACTGCAGCCACCACAAGGCGTTGAGCATCGGGCGGCCGATCTGCCAGAAGTAGCCGAAGTCCACGGCGCGCTCCAGGCCGATGCCGTAAGACGACAGGCCGGTCTGGCCCTTGGGGCCGAGGTAATAGGGAAGCTCCCAGGTGAAGGTCCCGCCCGGAGGCAAGGTCACGGGTTTGGCGGTGAGCGTCACCGTGTTGTGCCCGGTCGCGGCCACGGGCGAGAAATGCTCCCACGACGGGACGACGGCGGCGAGGAAGTAGCGGTTATCGACGGCGACCCAGCGGTACGGCGTCGGGTAGGTGCCGTCTTTGAGCGTCTCGATGCTGCCGCGCAGGCCTTCGGCGCCGGGCTTCAGGCCGATGGCGCGCATAACGTCCTTGTTTTCCTTGAGCTCGGTGGCGATGGTGCCCAGGCCCGGGCCGATGACGAGCTGCCAGGCGCCGACGTCGAGCGGCTTGCGCGTGGAGTTGGTCGCGCTCACGCGCAGGCGCGAGAGCACCTGGCCCTGGCCGGGCAGGTACTGCTTGACGACCTTCAGGCCGTCGGCGCGTTCGGCCGACAACGCGTTGGCGTCCTTGAGCTTCGGGTCGCGCGCGAAGGACAGGTCGGGCATGGTGGAGAACATGCCGTTCTCCTGGTTGGCGACGAGCTCGACGACGCCGAGCGGCTCGGGCTGCTTGTAGCTCACGAGCGCGCCGCCGCGCGGGCTGACGAGCGCGTCCACCTCGCCCAGGCGAAGAGGAAGGGGTTCCCCGGCGGCGGCCGCGGGAGCGGCCTTGGCGGCCGGCGTCGCGGGTGACGTCGCGTCCTTCATGGAGGGAGCGGCGGCCGGTCCGAGCGCGGATTTGCCGGCGCTGTTGGCCGCGGCCGCGGCGACGGCGGGTTTGGCCGGCTTGGGATTAAGCTTCGGGTCGATGAAGCCGAACCAGCCCGCGTACACGGTGATGGACAACACGACGGCCAGCAGGAGGTTCTTATCCATGGGTTTTGGGGACGGGGTCGTAACCGCCGTCGGTGAAAGGATGGCAGCGGGAGACGCGCCGCAGCGTGAGCCCGAGTCCGGCGAAGGCGCCGCGCGTCGCGACGGCTTCGCGCGCGTAGTCCCCGCAGCTCGGGTGGAAGCGGCAGGCGGGCGGAAGGAACGGCCGCACGGCGGCCCGGTAGAGGTCCAGCACGGCCAAGAGGACGTTGGTCATTTGCGCAGAAGCCCGGCCTTGCGGCACAGCTCGAGGAGGTCGCTCTCGGCGTCGGCATGCCGTTTCCACGGACAGCCGGCGCGCGGATAGGCGACGAGCTCGAGCCCGGCCGCGAGCTCGTGGCGGTGGAGGCGGAAAGCCTCGCGCAGCAACCGCTTGAGGCGGTTGCGACGCACCGCGTTCCCGACCTTGGAGCTTACCGACAGGCCGAGGCGCGGCTCCGCGACGGGGTCGCCCCCGCGGTGCCAGAGGATGAGCGCGCTTCCGACGGTTTTGCGTCCATTCTCATAGACGCGCCGGAAGTCGCGCCCATCCTTCAGGCGCGCGCGGGGCCCGAAGCCGGGCACCGTTTACGCCTGCTTCTTGATCAGGCGGTGACGGCCTTTCTGGCGACGGGCCCGGAGGACGTTGCGGCCGCCGGGAGTGGACATACGGGCGCGGAAACCGATCTTCTTGGCGCGCTTGCGGTTGCGAGGTCGATAAGTGGGAAGCATAGAGGGCTGATTATAAGAAAAATGCTATGTTGAAATCCATGAAAAACGGCGAAGCGGAGACCTCGATCGACGTCCTTCTTAAGGAAGAGAAGCTCTACCCCCCCTCCCCCGCCTTCGTGAAGACGGCCCGCGTCGGCGGCAAAGCCGCGCGCGAGCGCCTCGCCGCCGCCGCGCGCCGCGCTCCCGAGACGTATTGGGCCGGCGTCGCCAAGGAGCTGCGCTGGCTCAAGCCGTGGAAGAAGGTCCTCCAGTGGAAGGCGCCGCACGCGAAGTGGTTCGTCGGCGGCAAGCTCAACGTCTCCGACAACTGCCTCGACCGCCACCTCGACGGCCCGCGCCGCCACAAGGCCGCCCTCATCTGGGAAGGCGAGCCCGGCGAGGTCCGCACGCTCACCTACCTCCAGCTCCACCGCGAGGTGTGCCAGTTCGCCAACGCGCTCAAGAGGCTCGGCGTGGAGAAGGGCGACCGCGTCGCCATCTACATGCCGCTCGTGCCCGAGGCCGCCGTCGCCATGCTCGCCTGCGCGCGCCTCGGCGCCGCGCACAACGTCGTGTTCGGCGGCTTCTCCGCCGAGGCGCTGCGCGACCGCGTCAACGATTCGCAGTGCAAGGTCGTCATCACCGCCGACGGCGGCTGGCGCAAAGGCGCGGTGCTGCGCCTCAAAGACGCCGTGGACGAGGCCGTGAAGGAAGCGCCCAGCGTCAAAGCCGTCGTCGTTTTGCGCCGCTGCGGCAACGACGTGGCCTGGACCGAAGGCAAGGATCATTGGTGGCATGATCTGATCGCGAAGGAATCGTCCTCTTGCCCTCCTGTCGCGCTAGATTCCGAGCATCCGTTATTCATCCTTTATACGTCCGGTTCCACCGGGAAGCCGAAAGGGGTGCTGCACACCACCGGCGGCTATCTCACCCAGGTCGCGTGGACGACCAAAAACGTCTTCGACCTTAAAGAGTCCGACGTGTATTGGTGCACCGCCGACATCGGCTGGGTCACGGGGCATTCCTACGTCGTGTACGGTCCGTTGGCGAATGGCGCGACCGTCTTCATGTACGAGGGCGCCCCCATGACCCCCAAGCCCGACCGCTTCTGGCAGCTCATCGAGCGCCACGCGGTCTCGGTGTTCTACACCGCGCCGACGGCCATCCGCGCCTTCATGCGCATGGGCGACGAGTGGCCGAAGGGCCGCGACCTGTCCTCCCTGCGCCTGCTCGGCACCGTCGGCGAGCCCATCAACCCCGAGGCGTGGCGCTGGTATCGCGACGTCATCGGCGGGGGCCGCTGCCCCATCGTCGATACGTGGTGGCAGACCGAGACCGGCGGCATCATGATGTCGCCTTTGCCCGGCGCGACGGCGACCAAACCCGGCTCGTGCACCTTGCCGCTTCCCGGCATCGAGGCCGACGTCGTGGATAAAACGGGCAAAAGCGTGCCGCTGGGCTCGGGCGGCTACCTGGTCGTGCGCCGGCCGTGGCCGTCCATGCTGCGCACCATCTGGGGCGACGACGAGCGCTTCAAGCAGCAGTACTGGTCCCAGATTCCGGGCATGTATTTCACGGGCGACGGCGCGCGCCGCGACAAACACGGCTACTTCTGGGTGCTCGGCCGCATCGACGACGTCTTGAACGTCTCCGGCCATCGCCTGTCCACGATGGAGATCGAATCCGCGCTCGTCTCGCACCCCTTCGTGGCCGAGGCCGCCGTCGTCGGCCGCCCCGACGAGCTGCACGGCCAGGCCGTCTCGGCCTTCGTCACGCTCAAGGGCGGGCGCCTGCCCAGCCCCGAGCTCAAGGACGACTTGAAGGCGCACGTCACCAAGGCCATCGGCGCCATCGCGCGCCCGGCCGACCTGCGCTTCGCCGCGGCCTGCCCAAGACCCGCTCCGGCAAGATCATGCGCCGCCTGCTGCGCGAGCATCGCCGCCGGCGGCGGCGTCAAAGGCGACCGCGTCCTCGTTGTTCTCGCGCACGCGGCCAACGTGCGTCCGGCTGTGAAACTGGTAGCTCAGCATGCTCCGCGCCCTCAGGTCGTCAGTCTGGTGCTGCTGGCCGTCGTGCTGCGCGTGCGCCTCGGCCTGCCCGAAGGCTCCGGCCGCCTCCGCGGCGCCGCGCTGTGGCTGACGTTGCTGGCCTTGTCGGCGACGGCGCTCGACTGGGGCCGCGCGCCCATGTTGTTCGGCGACGACTTCCCGCTGGAAATCCCGCCCGCGCGCGGCCTCTTCCTCCATCTGCTCGGCGTCGGGCTGGGGGCGGCGGCCTTCGGGCTCGCCGGGCGCGGCGCCGCCGTCGGCGCGGCGTTCGGCCTGGCGGCGGGCTCGGCGGGCTGGTGCGCGGCGCGTTGGCCGCAGCTGTCCAAGGCCCTCGAGCTGTCCGGCGCGACGTTCGGCGGCCCCTTGCTCGGCGCGCTGCTCGCGCCGGCGCTCGCCGTGACCGCGCTGTTTTTGTCCGAGGCGCTGACCAACCGCGAGTGGCGCCCGCGCGCCCGCGCGCTGCTGTGCGGCGCGGTGCTCGTCTGGGCGGCCGTGACGATCGGCGTCGAGGGCGTCCTGCGCGCCGGCTGGGGCTACGGGCCGCGGTCGTTGTCGGAGGCCGCGGGCGTGCCGCCGAAGTCCGACGCCGTGGTCGCGGACGTGGCGTGGCTTTACCCCTCGCGCGGCGAAGCGGTCCGTTACGAGGAGCGCCGTCTCTCCGACGACCGCGTGGACCTGTCGGCCGAAAGCCTCGAGCGCCTGGAGGCCTTCCTTAAAGAACGCCGCCTGCGCGACGTGTTCGCCGACGACGCGTTGGCCGCGGTGCGCCGCGGCTGGCTGCTGCGCTGGGACGCGGAGCGCGCGCTCGACGCGGCGATGTTGTCCTTGCCCGGGCGCGCCGCGCCCGACTACCGCCGCGCGCTCGAGCTGCTGCGCGCGGGCCCGCTTACCGACGCCCGCCTCCAGAAGCTGCGCCAGCTCGAGACCTACAGCGAGGACCGACGCGCGGGCTTCGAAGGCGTGACCACCGCCCAATACATCTTCGAGGGCTTCTCCGCCGCCTACGCGCGCTTCGGCATCGAGGACGCCGCGCGCGCCTGGCTGACCGCATCGACAACCTCTGGCCCGTCAACGACAAACGCATCGAGGTCACGCCCATCGAGGACATGCGCGACGGCCACATCGAAGGCCGCCTCCTGCGCGGCGACGAAGGCGCCCAGGACGTGCTCGTCGGCTTGTTCTTCGTCTGGCGCAGCTCGGCGACCAACACCACGCATTATTTCCTCTCGGGCTCGACCTTCCCCGACGAGGCGGGCCGCTTCGAGTTCGACGCGTTGGGGCCCGGGCGCTACCACCTGGCCTTGCTCGCGGCCCGCGACGGCCTGGGCGGGCGCGTGGCCGGCAGCCCGGGCTTCATCGAGCTCAACTACGACCGCCCCGCGGCCTTCCTCGCGCCCATCCGCCTGCTCGGCGGCGACGTGGACGCCGAACCCGGCCCCGACCCGGGCGCCGACGCGTCGTTGCCGCGAGGCGCCTTCCTTCCCGTGCCCGGGAGGGTGCCGTGACCGCCCTTTTGCTCGCCGTGTGGCTCTCCGTGCCCGCCTCCGCGCGCGAAGCGGGTCTGGAGGCGCCGCCGGCCGCCGCGCCGGAAATCGCGGTCCGCACGTTGGAGCCCGGCGCCTACGTCGTGACCCAGCTCCAGCCGTGGTCGGCCAACGCGCTGCTGGTGGAGGCGGGCGACAACGACCTCGTGCTCGTGGACGCGTTGTGGACCCCGGCCGGGATGCGCGAGCTGCTGGCCTGGGTGGGCAAACGATACCCGAAGCGCCGCCTGCTGGCGGTCAACACGCATTTCCACGTCGATCGCACCGGCGGCAACAGCGTGCTCAAGGAGAAAAACGTCCCGATTTACGCCTCCGACGCCACGGTGAAGCTGATGAAGTCGCGCGGTCGCGCGGTCATGGGCGGCATCTCCGCCTCCATCGACGACGAGGCGCGCCGCCGCGACTTCCTCGCCACGCCGGTCACGCCCGCTGACGGGACGTTCAGCCTCGAGCGCGGCCTCAAGCTCTCCGTGGGAGGCGACGACGTGGTGGTGGCCTACCACGGCGCCGGGCATTCGCCCGACAACGTGGTGGTGTGGTTCCCCCGCCGCAAAATCCTCTTCGGCGGCTGCCTCGTGCTCTCCGCCAACCGCGTGGGCAACACCTCCGACGCGGACCGCGAGTCGTGGCCCAAGGCCGTCGAGGCGCTGCGCGCCTACCCGGCGCGCTGGGTGGTGCCGGGCCACGGCTTCTCCTACGCGCCGGCCCTGCTCGACAGCACGCTCGCGACGCTCGAGAAGCGCGGCGCCCCGTAAATCCTATAATCAGCGGATGTCGTCACCCGAAGCCGCCGCGCTCCTGAAAGGCTGGGGCCGCCTCACGCCCCTGGCCCGCGTCGCCGCCTGGCGGCGCCTGCCGCGCGCCGCCGCGGCCCGGGTGTTCGCGGCGCTCCCCACGGACGGCCGCTGGCTGCTCTACCTCGGGTGCGACGACGGCGCTTTAGCGCCGCTCACCGAGGCCGGCCGCGCGGGCTTCCGGCGCGTCGGCGCCGCCGAACGCGCGGCCTACCGGAAAACGCTCGCATGATCGTCAACGCGCTCGGCGTCGTGCTCTCGCGCCGCAACCTGGGCGAATACGACCGCCTCGCCGTGGTGTTCACCGAGACCTTCGGCAAGCTGCCCGTGCGCTTCGTGGGCGTCAACCGCCCGGCGGGCAAGCTCAAGGCGCTGTCGGAGCCCGGCGTGTGGGGCGAATACCGCCTGCATATCTCCCCGCGCTCCGAGTTCGCCAAGGCCGTGGGCGGGCGCATCGCCGCGAGTTTCCCGGCCCTGCGCGGCGACTTCGACCGCACGGTGTCGGCGTTGACCTGCTGCGAGCTGCTCGAGCGGCTCACCGTCGAACACGACCCCAGCCCCGCCAAATACCGGCTGTTGCTCGCGTTTCTGGCCGCGCTCGAGGAAAGCCCCAGCCCCTGGCTGCCGCTGGCCTTCGGCCTGCGCCTCGTCGAGGCCGCGGGCTTCGGCCTGCGCGAGCGCGCGCCGTCGTCGTGCGCCTCGTTCTGGTCGCGCCTGCACGAGGTGGAGCCCGCCGCGCTCGCCTTATTGCCCGACGCGCCCGCGGCCCGCGAGGCGGGCCTGCGCCTCTTGCGCGAACACGTCCAGTCGCAGATCGGCCGCGCGCTGCGCGCCTTCGATTTTCAAGACAGCCTAACGGGAGTCCCCGCATGAGCCAGGCCCTGAGTTTCCAAGAAATCGTCCTCGAGCTGCAGTCCTTCTGGTCGCGCGAAGGCTGCGCCGTCGTGCACCCCTACGATCTGGAGAAAGGCGCGGGCACCTTCAACCCCGCCACCTTCTTCGGCGCGTTGACCGCCGCGCCCGCGCGTTACGCCTACATCGAGCCCTCGCGCCGCCCCGCCGACGGCCGCTACGGCGACAACCCCAACCGCCTGGGCAAGTATTACCAGTTCCAGGTCATCATGAAGCCGGTGCCCGCGGGCATCACCGACACCTACCAGCGCTCGCTCAAGGCCATCGGGCTCGACCCCAAGCAGCACGACCTGCGCTGGATCGAGGATGATTGGGAATCGCCGACGCTCGGCGCCTCGGGCGTGGGCTGGGAGGTCTGGCTTGACGGGATGGAGATCACGCAGTTCACCTATTTCCAGCAGATGGGGTCCATGCCGCTGTCGCCGGTCTCCGTGGAGCTGACCTACGGCCTGGAGCGCATCGCGATGTACCTCCAGAAGAAAGACTCGGTTTATGACCTCGACTACGGCGGGGGCCTGACCTACGGCGACATCCACAAGCCGCAGGAGCGCGAGTTCTCCCGCTACAACTTCGAGACCGCCGACGTCGCCCTTCTCTCGCGGCACTTCAACGAGTGGGAGGCCGAAGGCGCGCGCCTGTGCGGCCTGGGCGACCCGCTGCCCGCGTACGACTGCGTGGTGCGCGCCTCGCACCTCTTCAACACGCTCGAGGCCCGCGGCGCCATCTCGGTCACCGAACGCGCGCAGTACATCGGCCGCATCCGCGCCCTGGCCCGCAAGGTCATGGAGCTCTACATCGAGACGCGCACGCCCAAGGCCCCCGCCCATGTCTAAAAAAGCCGCCGCCAAGCCCGCCAAAAAGGCCGACTTCCTCCTCGACTTCCTGACGGAGCCTTTCCCCGCGCGGTTCGTCCCCCCCGCGCTCGAGCAACTGCGCTCCTTCTCCGAGACGTGGCTCAAGGCCCGCGTGGGCTACGACGCCGTCGCCGTCGCCGGCACGATGCGCCACCTCGTCTTGACGGTCAAAGGGCTCGAGCCCAAGGGCCGCGACGCCTCGGAACGTTTCAAAGGCCCCAAGGTGGGCGCGCCCGCGCCCGCGCTCGAAGGGTTCGCCCGCAAATACGGCCTGGCCCCCGAGGCGCTCGTCGCCACCGACGGCGTGTATTACGCCGAGGTCGCCACCAAGGGCCTGCCCGCCCTCGAATTGCTCGCCGTGTTCATCCCCGAGCTGCTCAAGGCCCTCCAGTTCCCCAAAACCATGGTGTGGGAGGAGACGGGCTTCAAGTTCGGCCGCCCGCTGCGCGCCATCACCGCTTTGCTCGGCGACAAGGTCGTGCCGGTCCAGCTCGCGGGCGTCAAGTCCGGCCGCGCCGCCTACGGGCACCCCGTGCTCGCCAAGAAGCCCGTGGTCCTCAAGGACCCGTCGAAACACGCCGCGGCGCTGCGCCAGGGGCTGGTCATCGCCGACCCGGCCGAACGCAAAGCCTACCTCTCCAAGGCGCTCGACGCCGCCGTCAAAAAAACCGGCGGCCGCCCCGACCCCGACGAGGAGCTGCTCGACGAGACGAACTTCATGGTCGAACATCCGGTCCCCGTCCTCGGCACGCTTCGCGACGAACACATGAAGCTGCCCGCCGCGCTGCTCAAGATGGTCATGAAAAAGCAGCTGAAGTTTTTCCCCGTGGTCGCGCAAAACGGCGCGCTGCTTCCCCACTTCATCGGCGTGCGCGACGGGTTGTCCTCCGGCAACGAGCTGGTGCGCGAAGGCTACCAGCGCGTGCTCGAGGCGCGTTTCAACGACGCGGCGTTTTTCACCGGCCGCGACACGGCCAGCACGCTCGAGTCCAAGTTCCCGCTCCTGGAACGCGTCACCTTCCAAAAGGCGTTAGGCTCGATGTCGCAGAAGGCGTTGCGCGTGGAATCGCTCGCGGGCTGGCTCGCCGCGCGCCTGCGCACCACCGCGCCCGTGGAGGAAAGCGTCGTTTCCGAGGCCGCGCACCTGGCCTACGCGGACCTGGTCACCGACGTCGTTAAAGAGTTCCCCGAGCTCCAGGGCGCCATGGGCGGGGTCTATGCCCGCCACGACGGCAAAGACGAACGCGTCGCGCTGGCCATCGAGCAGTTCTACTTCCCCGTCGCCGCGAAAACCCCGGTGCCCGTCACCGTCGAGGCGAGCGTGGTGTCTCTGGCCGGCAAACTCGACAGCCTCGCGGGCTGCTTCGCCGCGGGCCTGATCCCCACGGGCTCGGCCGACCCGTACGCGCTGCGCCGGCAGGCCTTGGGCGCGATCCGCATCGTGCTGGAAAAGCAGCTCCCCCTCGACTTGGAAGAAGCGTTGGCGCACGCGGTGTCTTTGCAGCCCGTCGCCGTGCCCGACGCGGCCAAACTCACCGCCCAGCTCGCCGACTTCCTGTGGGGCCGCGCGGCCGCCATGTTCGAAGAACTCGGCTACGCCGTCGATGAGATCCGGTCCGTGAAGGCCGGCGCTCTTAAACACCTCCCCGACGCCTTCCGCCGCATGTCGGCCGTCAAACTCGTCCGCCGCGACCCCGCCTTCGAGCCCTTGGCCGCCGCCTTCAAACGCGCCTCCAACATCCTCAAGCAGAACAAAGCCGGCGAACACGAGACGCCCGAGAAGGCGCTCCTGCGCGACCCCTCCGAGCTGGCCCTCTACGACGCGCTGGTGTCGGCCGAAGGCAACGCCAACGACCGCATCGTGCGCGGCGACTTCGAAGGCGGCCTGAAGTCCTTGGTGGGCGTCAAACCCCACCTCGACCTTTTCTTCGAGAAGGTCCACGTCATGGCCGACGACGAAGCCCTCAAACGCCAGCGCCTGGCCTTGTTGGGCAAGCTCGTCCGCGCCTTCAAACGCGTCCCGACGCCCTGCCCATGATTTGAGTTAACGAAAGGGACAGGCACTTTCGTTAATTAACGAGAGGGACAGGTGTCCCGCGCTGTCAGGTGTTGTTAACAACACCGGGCTTGTGAATGACGTGGATAACCCGCCGCGCCGTTAACCGCGAACCGCCGCTTCGATAGCGGCGACATCGATTTTTCTCATCGTCATCATGGCGGCGAAAGCCCGCTTGGCGACGGCGCGGTCGGGGCTGGTATAAGCCCGGGTCAACGCGACCGGTGTGATCTGCCAGGAGATGCCCCACTTGTCCTTGCACCAGCCGCACTCGCTTTCCTGGCCGCCGTTGCCGACGATGGCGTTCCAGTAGCGGTCGGTCTCGGCCTGGTCCTCGGTGGCGACCTGGAAGGAGAACGCCTCGTTGTGTTTGAACGCGGGCCCGCCGTTGAGCCCCAGGCACGGCACACCCAGCACGGTGAACTCGACGGTCAACACGTCGCCCTGGGTCCCCGACGGGAAGTCGCCCGGCGCGCGATGAACCGCGCCGACCTTCGAATTCGGGAACGTGGCGGCGTAGAACTTGGCCGCCTGCTCCGCCTCGCGTTCATACCAAAGGCAAATCGTGTTTTTCGCGATAGGGGTCATGTCGCTTCTCCGTCGTGATTAGCTGGTTTGCTCCACTCCGTCTCGTATCGCGGCGCCGAGCACGCCGGTGTTTATATCCGCCAGCTTTCTGAGCTTGATGCAATAACCCGTGATGCTGGCCTTGCCCAATTTCTTCCCGTATGTCCGGGCTAAGTGTTTCTTGTCCTCGATGCCGAGGATATAGATTGAAATCCCTGTCGTGTTCGCGCTCAAGCCGATCTGGAAGAAGTCTTTCGTGCTTCCGTCGGCGTATTTGATGGTTCTCAGGCCGTATCCGACGCTCGGATTGGAAACGACCTTGCCATTTTGGTCTTTGCCATCCAGGAACCACAACGTGCACCTCGGCATTTGCGCCAAGATGAATCGGTGCAGCTCCCGCATCTCCCCACGTTTTGGTTCGGGCTGCGAGGAGATATAGTCTTGAATCCGTTTACGCGTGTTCATGTTTATGGTGCTCTGCGCGCTCTAATTGGATCAGGGATTCTTGCAAGGGACGGGGGCGCTACTCATCGACTTCAAATCCAGTTCCTCGCACGTCTTCTTGAATGAGAGCTCATCGCTTTCCATCCGGCAGTTGTCTAAAAGTGACTCGATGGTTATTCTCGTTCCAGACGAGTTGCTAATTGCGAAGCCGTGGGACTGGATTGTGCTCTTCCGGACATCCTCGACTTGGCCGCTTCTCCCATCAAAAAGAACAACGCGGTAGTCGCAGTCCGAGTGCAAATTGCCTGCCACCTTAAAATCATCAGCCCAGGCCACAATATCCATATGCACATAAGCGGTCGACCAGTGAACTTCGGGATTTAGATTCACTGCGGTCCGAATCGGTGAGGACGGCGCACCCGCCCAGTGTTCTTCGGGTAAGATTACGAAATCCTCCTTTGGGCTCCAGGTGAGTTGCCCAAAGATGTTAGCCGTTGGGGCGGGCGTTGCTGTTTCGTCTCCCCAGCCATAGACATCAGTGTATGTGGCCTCGGCCCGTTTCTTTCGAACCCCCCAAAACTTAATCGAATACTGCACATTGTTCACTTCGTCAATATTGGCCATGGGCAATGTGAAAGTTGAATGTGCGAGCACTTCGACTTTAACCGATATATTCCCCGAAGGAGAACTGCTAGTGCTTCGTGTAACGACGGGTTGCGCCCCGTATAATGGAGAGACGCAAGCTAGCACTAGACAATATAGCGCGCTGTTAAACTTCATGCCTCGCTGCATAATGTTAGTAGGAAAAGTAGCGTCGCTCGCCGCGTCCTGCCGAATATTTCTTTTGGTAGAACTTTAGGCGATCTCCCCAGCCTTGGCTAACATCCCAGGCATCGGAGGTGGTTCCCAAAGAATGGCCAGCTTCACTCTTATCCTGAGCCTCGATGTTCTTTACGAGCTCCAGCGGAAGTAATGCCCACCTCATTATGGTCGCATGTGAAACTATCCCAAGCGGAGCGGAATTCCCCGTGTGAATGACCCGATCTTCAACGCTAAATTCCGGCTGCATATGCACAAGCGCATGGCGGCACTCCAGGAGTTGCTCTAGTTCCCTGGAAATCTCGGGGTCAACTGTGTAGGTTGGTACGCGTTTCGTAGGTATTTTCACCCACTTGTTGAATACCGAACGCCGGTCTAGGCCTTTGATTTCCTCTGGATTGAATGCGAAGGCGAAGTAGAGATTGATGGCCGCTTCGAGGTAGCTGCTCATCAAAATAATCAGGACGGCTCGCCGTTCGTCGAGCGCATCATGATCGGGCTCGGCGCGCTTTTGAAGAACCGCAAGTTCAGCAAAATGAGATAGGTAATCATCCATCTCGCGCTCGATGGCCGAAACGAGGGAGCGGTGAGGTAATGCAACTGACCACCGTCTGTAATCGGGCGGCGGCATTTCAATATTCCCCTCTAACGCCTGGGGGAGTGGCGACTCCTCCGCCGCGCCCCCCCACACAAGCGGCCGGCCGTTCTACCCCAAATAAGCCTACAGCCCAACTGACAATTCCTGAATTCGGGCAGATAGACCATGTTTTAGAAAATGATCTGGCGAGACTCGCTCAAATATCCGAATTGCCGCAATGCCAACTGATGCGATGATCTTTAAACTAACCTCCAGCACTGGGCCATCGGTGTGTAAAGACTTAATCCTGTACACAACCTCATCGCCGTCCTCGAAGGTTTCCAGATTGGCGGTTACAGATCGCTCGTTTGCATGCGCGCCCATATCAATCGTCGATTGATAAAGCAGGTCAGTTGCCTGTGCAAGATTCGCATCAACAGCTTCGAGACACTTTAAAAGGCGCCCGTAGCCGAATTCCTGCCTACACTTCTTAAGCTCATTGGGCCCGTTATGCCGGGCAAACCATACCGCGGACAGTTTTGGGTTGGCTGCGAGATGGTGGCAAGTCAATGCACTTTCGAGACAAGACCGGGATAGTGGGTAAGTATCTGTGCATTGGGCTGCAAATCCCAGACGACAAGCTGCTTGGTATGCATGGTGAGAGCGGGACTTCAACAGAGCGAGAATCACTGCCCCCTCATCGGCAGATTTAACTTGAGCATCCTGGAAAACAGCATTAATGCCGATAAGCTTATTTGCCCACGATTTCTTCTGGACAAAGGTCGCCCGCATGTTCGCGTCGGCCGCATTGAAAAAATCCGTTAGCAGATCCTTTCCCCATCCTGGCGGCTCATGCTTCATATATGCCCTTGGTGGCCCTAACGCCGAGGGTGTGCGGCGGCGGCTATTGAGATTTCCCTGGGAGCCGCCGTCCGCACTACCCAATAGTTAGATGGCGGAGGCAGGTGCCCTCGATCCGTTTTGCCGTTCATGCCGTTCCCGTTGTCGTTTCCCGTGCTGCCGTGTTGTGCCCGCGAATGTCCGTATTGCCGTTACACTCTTGGTCCTTCAAGTCTGCGCCTTGGCCGCTTTCGCCATCTAACTTGTAATTAGGCCGGGCGGTATAATCCGGCGTTAATTTGGGGTGTGATAGCGGAGTATAGTGGGAAAATAAAGACTATTCCATGGGGGCGGGCCAAATATTGGCGGCGACAAACACTGCGGCTATGTCAGCCTAATTCGGCGGGCGGGGCGGCGAGCCAGGCGGCGGCGCGCAGTTCGGAGCGCAGGCCGCGCGACAAGCGTAGGAGCTCGTCAAACGAAGATGCCCTCTCGCGCACCGCGGGCGGCAAAGACGACCAGTCAGCGGCCGCGCCGGAGGCGTCGCCGCGGCGTTCCAGGATGATGCCGCGCAGCGCCCGGCGTAGAAGTTCGGGACGTCGGCCTCGGTCGCGTGATGCTGGACGGCGCGTTCGGCGGCGGCGAGGGCGGCATCCAGCCGTTCCAGGCGGAGCAGGGTCTCGGCGCGCCAGAGCAAAGCGTCCCCGCGTTTGGGCGTGCGGGCCAGCGCGACATCGAGCCGGTCGAGCCCGTCTTCTGGGCGGCCCAATAAGGTCAATGCGGCGCCCTCCCAGACCAAGGCGTCGGACGGCCCGCGCGCGGTGGAGGCGCGGATAAGGCCGAGAGCTTCTTCGTAGAAGCCCGCCCACAACAGGACCTCCCCCTTCCACGTCAGCATGCCCAGGCGATCGCCTTCGGGCGTGACCGCTTCGGCGGCGTCGAAGGCGGCGCGCCATTCGGCCTCGGGGCGGCCCAGGCACCAGGCGGCTTCGGCCCCGAAACACAACGCGCGCCAGTTCGCCGGGTCGGAGGAGGGCGCGGCGAGCTTGAAATCTTCTGCGGCCCCGGCGAAGTCGCCGCGCAGGAAACGAGCGCGGCCGGTTTGATAACGCATCCAGGCGTAACGCCCCGTCGCGGCGGCCGAGGCCGGGTCGTTGGGGAGCTCGGCTTCTTCGAGGAAGTAGAACTCCCAATAACGGGCCCACGGGCAATCCGGCTTCTTCTTGCGGTAGGCCGAGAGGTTTTTGAGGACGGCGGCGACGAGCGGGCGGGGCTGGTCCTCGCTGCGGTAGTCGTGGACGAGGGTCAGCCAGGTCAGACGGCGCAGGTCTTCGTAGCGGTGGCTTTTTTCGAGCACGGCTTCCCCCGCCTTCACGGCGGCGGGGAAATCGCCGGCGTACAGCCCGGCCATGTAAACGTCGAGGGAGGAGGATTTCTTCGAATCTTTGAGCGCGCGTTTCAGGCCGGAGAGCGCGGCGGAAGTTTTGCCGGCTTGCGCCAGCGCTTCTGCTAGATGGAGGGCGGCGGGCAGCCCTTTGACGCGGGCGAATACCTTCGCGGCGGCGGCGGCTTTGCCCGCGCGGCGCAAACGGCGGCCTTCGAGGAGGAGCACGGCGGGGTCTTGCGGGCGAGAGTCGAGCAAACTCGCGATAAGGGCCGCGGCTTCGCCGGTTTTTTCGGCGCTGAGCAAGGCGTCGGCGCGCGAGAGGCGTTCGGCCGGGGCGTCGAAACGTTCGCCGACTTTTTCATCGTCGGGCGCCATCGTGCCGAGCCATAACGCGCGTTCGTAGCCGTTGCGACGGATGCCGCCGGAAAGGCGGAGGATTTCCTCGCACAACGCGGCGGGCGTGGCCGCGACTTTCAGCTTTTTCGCGGCGAAAGCCACGGGCGCCAGCGGCAGGCGGCGGAAGACGGCGGACGCCTCGCCGCCGCGTCCCAACGCGTCGAGCGCGAGGACTTTCATCACGCCCAGAAACAACTCGAAGCTCGGGCCGCCGTCGGCGCCGGCGGCTTCGACTTCCTCGAGCGCGAGCTGCGGGCGCCCCAGCCGCAATTGCGCCTCGGCGCGCCAGACGCGCGCCTCGCTGTCTTTGGGACGGCGTTTGAGGCCCAGCGCGGTGACCGAGAGCGCTTCTTCGTAACGTTTGTCACCGACGAGCAGCCCCCCCATCCAGCAGAAGGCCTGCTCGGCGCCGAGCGCGCCGGCTTTTTCAAGCGACGCCTCGCCTCGGGGCGGCGGCCGGCCCACAGGTCTATTTCCCCGGCCCAGGCCAAGGCGTCTTTTCCCGCCTCGCCCGCGTCTTCGATTCCGCGCGCGGAGGCGGCGAAGGCGTCCTTTTGCGGCCGAGGCAGAGCAAGGTTTCCGCGAGGAACAGGCGCGAGGGCCAGTCGCCCGGGTCGTAGGCCAGCGCCGCGCGGTAGTCGCGCTCGGCGTCGCGGAAAAGGCCGAGGATGAGGTGGTCCTTGGCCAGCTCGGCGCGCATCCAGCCCCAGGTTTTCACCGGCGCGGCGCGCAGGCGTTTCGCGTTGGCCGCCATCTCGGCGCGGCGCGTGGGCCGTTCGCCGTGGTTGATGGACCAGCGGCGGAAAAACGCGGCCCACGGCGAACGCGGCGAGGCGGCGAGGAAAGCGGACGTCGCGGCGTCGAGCGCGTTCCAGTAATCGGCGGAGAGCGCGTGGTAGTTGAACTGCGTGTCGAAGCGCGGCCAGCGCAGCACGTTGAGCACGGAGACCGGCGGGGCGCCCGCGGCGAACACGTCGTCGCCCGCGGCGGCGGCGGCGGCGAAGTCGTTGGCGCGGACGGCTTGTTTGTAGAGCTCGAGCGCGGCGGGCTTCACAGCCCGGCGCGCACGCGCCAGCCGGCTTTCGCGATGGGCATGCGCCGGCCTACGCCGAACGCCTTGGAGGAGATCTTCAGGCCCGGGGGCGCCTGGCGGCGCTTGAACTCGGACCAGTCCATGCGGTCGAGCAAGGTCTCGGCGGTTTTGCGGTCGCCGACGAGTTTGGCGACGCGGCCGGGCTCCAGGCGGTCCTGCACCCAGGCCTCGAGCGCGTCATCGACCTGGTCGTAGGGCGGCAGGTCGTCCTGGTCTTTTTGACCGGGCTTGAGCTCGGCCGACGGGGCCTTGTCGATGGAGGAGGCGGGCACGACCTGGCGGCCCTCGTTGAGCCAGCGCGCGAGGTCATAGACGAGGCGTTTGGGGCAGTCGGCCAGCGGGGCCAACGCGCCGCACATGTCGCCGTACAGCGTGCAGTAGCCCACGGCCAGCTCGCTTTTATTGCCGGTCGTCAGGACGAAGCCGCGGTGCGCCTTATTGGCCAGGCCCATCAAGATGACGCCGCGCGCGCGCGCCTGCAGGTTCTGCTCGGCCAGGTCGGGCGAGCCCTGGCCCCAGTCCGAGCCGAGCGCGCCCACCAGCGCCTGATAAACCGGCGCGATGGGCGCCGAGCGCAGCTCGATGCCGAGGTTCTGGGCCAGAGCGCGGGCGTCATCGACGCTGCCCTTGGACGAATACGCCGACGGCATGGACACGCCGACCACGCGGTGCGGGCCCAGCGCGCGCACGGCCAGCGCCGCGACCACGGCGGAATCGATGCCGCCCGACAGCCCGATGAAGGCCGTCTGCAGCCCGCATTTGGCGGCGAAGTCCTTGATGCCGAGCGTGAGGATCTCGCCCACCTGGCCGATGGAGGACGGCTCGGGCGCCAGCGAGGCGCCTTCCCAGGTATCCGCGTCGATGACGAGCAGGTCGGTCGCGGCGAAGGCGGCGCGCGCGCGCAGCTTGCCTTTGGCGTCGTAGGCCAGGCTGCCGCCGTCGAAGACGATCTCGTCGTTGCCGCCGACCGCGTTGCAGTAGAACAGCGGGCGCTTCAGGCGTTTGGCGTGGTCGGCGACGAGGCGTTTGCGCGTCTCGGTTTTGCCGCGCAGGTACGGCGAGGCCGACAGGTTCAAGAGCAGGTCGGCGCCGGCCTTGGCCTGCGCGGCGACGGGGTCCACGTCGTAGAGGCGGCGCGAGGTGGAGGGGTCGCGCGCCCAGGCGTCCTCGCAGATGGTGACGCCGAGTTTGCGCCCGCCCCAGGCGATGGGGCGGTTGTGCTCGGCCGGCTCGAAGTAACGCGCCTCGTCGAAGACGTCGTAGGTGGGCAGCAAGGTCTTGTGGCGCACGGCCACCACCTTGCCCTCGTGCAGCAGCGCCGCGGAGTTGCGCGCGGGTTTGCCGACCTTGCCCGCGCTGCGCGACACGAAGCCCACCAGCGCGGCGGTGCCGCGCACCTTCTTGGCGAGCGCGGCCAGCGCCTTCTCGTTGGCCTCGGCGAAGCCGCGCTCCTCCCACAGATCGAGCGCGGGGTAGCCGCCGAGCGTCTGCTCCGGGAACACGGCCAGGCGCGCGCCGCGGCGCGACGCCTCGTCGAGGGCGGACAACACGCGTTCGGAGTTGCCGCGCAGGTCGCCGACCGTGGCGTCCACCTGCGCGAGCGCGACGCGCATCAGGACCCGGCCGCGCGGCAGGCGGCGGCGAAGGCTTCGCCGGCGCCCATGTATTTGGCCTCGATGGCCTCCTGCACGGCCGACTCGACGGGCGCGCCGGCCATGTGGCAGACGCGCGCGATGCCTTCCATCGCCCAGGTCATCATCTCGGAGGGGTCGAGGTTCACGTCGGCGGACACGGCGGCGATCTCGCCGAGCAGAGCGATGGCGATGGGCGGCAGGTCCTTGCCGAGCAGCAAGGCGCCGCCCATCACGCCTTTGCACACGTCGGTGACCGTTTTATGGGGGTCCTGCTTGTTGTGCGTGCTGGTGACCCCGGTGACGATCATCTTGCGCGCGATCTCGGCGGCGGCGGCGGGCACGTCGGAGACCTCGGCGAAGCGGGTCGAGACGATGTCCTTGGAGAGCTGCTCGAAATCGAAGGCGTCCATGCCGCGATTATACAACAGGCGCAAGGAGCCTTGCGCCACCCCCTCCGCAGGGTTATACTCCCTGCACCGCCGTCTCTCGCGGTCAGGAGGCTCAAATGCCCATCCGCCGCGCTCGGGACGCTCGTTCCGGCTTCACCCTCATCGAGCTGTTGGTCGTCGTGCTCATCATCGGCATCCTCGCCGCCATCGCGGTGCCGCAGTACTTCAAGGTCGTCGAGAAAGGAAAGTTCGCCGAGACCATGCAGTGGATCAACGGCATCAAGGGCGCGCAGGAGCGGTACCTCGCCAAAAACGGCGTGTATTTCTCCGGCACCATCGCCGCGGGCACGTTCGACGCGAACATGGGCACCTTGGGCAAGTTCACGGCCGGCGCGGTGACGACCACCGCCACGCCGTCGTGGTCCATCACCATGGTCCGCAACACGCCGTGCCCCGCCGTTTACGGCTGCTACACCGTGACCTATGTGTCGCCTCCCGGCACCATCTCCTGCAGCAGCACCGACTGCTCCCAAGACCTGCTTCCCTAACGGCGCCCGCATGCGGCGCCTGACGGCGCGGCTCGCGCTCGCGGTCGCGCTCGCGGGCGCGGGCTGCGCGACGACGCCGCCTAAGCCGACGTCGGTGGACCACGGGATGCTGGTGGCGCGCGTCAACGTGCGCGGCGCGGTGTTCGGCTTCACCCGCGACGTGGCGACCTTCGGCGTCGTCGCGAAGCTGGGCGCCGACGGGCGGCCGCAGGACGGGCCGGGCGCGGCGTCGGGCTTCGCCAAGGACGGCTACTTCTATTTCTTCGACCTCCCCCCCGGGCGCTACGCGCTGCTATCGGCGGGCTTCTACGCGCGCGGCACGCGTTACCGCGTCGTGCTGCCCGAGGCGGACCTGGGCAAACGCGCCGTGGACCTGAAGGCCGGCGGCACGGCGTTCCTCGGCGCCTACGAGCTCGACGGACGTTTCCCGGACTTCGTGGAGGCGGTGGACCGCGCGGCCGCCGTCGTCGGCCGCCTGCTGACCTTCTTCCTCGCGCACCCGCCGCTGCCGCGCGACGCGGACCTTCGCAGCCTGGACCAGGCGCCCGCGGCCGAAGGCAAGGCGATGCTCTCCGCGCGCACGGCGCTGGCCGGCACGTTGTGGTACCCGCTCGCCTCCGAACGCGTCCGCGCCCTGGGCACGCCGGAGCCCGCGGCGCTGGGCGGCGGCCTGCGCCCCAAGCCGCTCGAGCTGCGCCAGGAGCCCTTCTTCGCCTGGCGCGACGTGTTGGAATGGGGCGAGCCCATCCGCCTGGAGAACGGCCTCGAATGGCGCCATAAGGACGGCGTCGCGCGCGCGGCCGTGTGGTTCACCACCGCCTCGGCCAAGGGTTTCCGCGGCTGGGACGCGGCGGTGCGCGAGCTGCGCGCGGCGACCGTCTTGGACGGGCCGGCGCGCCTGGAGGAGGTGCGCGTCTCCACGCGCACGGGGCTGGCCGGCCGCGCCAAACGTTACCTCTACCCGGAGGGCACCTTGGTGGGCAGCGAGCGGCGCGTCTCCGTCACCGAGACCGTGCTCGTGCCCGACGGCAGCGGCCTCTACACCGCGCGCCTGCGCGCCGACGAGAAGCAGTTCGAGGAGGCGCTGCCGCGTTTCCGCCGCCTGCTCGAGCAGCTCGTGCTCGGCCCGCCGCCGCCGAAGGCGCCGCCCAAGCAGGACACCTTGCTCTTCTACCCCGAATGAGCGACCCGACGGAGCGCCGCTCCGCGACGCGCTTCATCACCATGCTGCCGCTCGTCATCCTCGACGAGGCGGGCAAGGTGCTCGACCCCACCGCCACCGCGCACGACCTCACGACCGCGGGCTTCAAAGGCGAGCTCATCTACGACATGAAGGAGGGCGAGAGCTTCCTGTTCTCCCTCGAGCTCTCCGACGGCAAGCCGCCCGTGCGCGGCGGCGCGCGCGCGATGTGGGCCAAACGCGAAGGTTACGCCTGCTGGGTCGGCGCGCAGATCACGAGCCTGTCCTGGGGCGACAAGCGCCGCCTGCGCGCCGCGCTCGCGCCGCCCGGCGTGTCCTGGGGTCCCATCGCGGGGCAGTTCTTCAACGCGCTGGTCTGGATCGTCGTCGTGCTGGCCCTGCAGCGGCTGCTGTTCCACGGCTCGCTGCGGCGGCAGGCGTTTTTCGACCTCATCCCGAGCCTGTTCGCGCTCGGCGTGATGGGGTGGGCGCTGCTCAGCTTCTTAAAGAAGCGTTAGAAGCCTTCCCGGCAACGCGGGTTCATCGCGTCGCGCAGGAACAGGCGCGGGCCGGTCGGCTTGAGCGCGAAGCCCCAGCGCTCGTGGCCCCACAGCGGCTCCTGCGGCGTGTAGGCGAGCAGGAAGGGCTGGCCTTTGCCGCTGGGGTCGTAGATGACGAAGCGCAGCAAGGCCGTCTCGGTCATCAGGTCGTGGGGCATCTCCACGCAGCCGCCGAGCAGGCGGTCGGCGTGCGCCAGGCGCAGGCAGCGGCGGTAGGCCGAGGAAACCTGCGCCCCGGTCACGAGCGCGACCGTGTCCTTGAGCCCGGCGAGCGCGACGGGCGCCGACCAGTCGATCTTGAGCGCGATGAGCTCGGGTTTGGGGTCGGCGAGGAAGGCGGCGGCGCCTTCGTCGTCGGGCTTGAAGCGGTAGGCGCCTT
Source organism: uncultured Elusimicrobia bacterium (assembly GCA_965283875.1). GTDB lineage: Bacteria > Elusimicrobiota > Elusimicrobia > UBA1565 > UBA9628 > GWA2-66-18. The sequence continues at coordinate 224,286 of CBDIQC010000002.1, forward strand.
CCTTGGCCTCGGCGGCGGCCGCGGCGCGCAGCGCGGGCATCAGGCGCTGGTAGAGCGGCTCGTCGGTCGCGTTGGGCAGGGCCTTATACACCGCGCGCGAGCCCTTCAGCGAGAAATCGTCGGCCACCTTCACCGCGATGACCGGCGCGCCCACCGCGGAGCGCGGCCCTTTGAGCAGGCCGGCGCGCAGGCGCACGGGTTTGTTGGAGCGGCACGCGCCGCCGTAGGTCGGCGAGGAGCGGGCCAGCGAGAAAAGCCCGGCGCCTTCGTCGCCCACGACCAGGAAGGTGCCGCCGGGGGCCAGCGCCGCGGCGCCCCCCTTCTTGACCGTTTTGTCGAAGACGGCCCACTGCGCGCCGACGTCGTAAACCGGGAAGATGCCGCGCGCGCCGTATTCGTCCTGGGCGGCGGCGGGAGCGGCCAACACGGCGGCGAGCAGAAGGGCGCGCATGCGCGTGAGGATATCAAATCCCGGCGGGCAGGTTCAGGTCGCGCGGCGCGGGGCGCCAGCGCGGCGGCAGCTCGGCCTCGGTCCAGCGCGCGAGCTCGGCGCCGCTGAGCGCGTCGAAAAGCACGGCGCCTTCGCCAGGCGTGATGACGGCGGCCCGCGCGTAGTCGGCGCTATAAACGATGGCCGTGCCCGTGCCGGGGTGGATGAGCCCTTCGGCCTCCCAGCGCGCGAAGTGGCGCCAGGCCCAGGATTCCCCCTCGTGCAGGACGAACCACACGCCGTCGTCGCGCACCCACCAGCGGCCGCGGTGGCGCAGCCACGGCGCGCGTTCGGCGTCGGGCAGGGCCCACCAGCGCCGCTCCAGGCGCGCCAGCCACAGCCACGCGTCGTCGAGCGCCAGGCCGCGGCCGATGCCGGCGTGGTAGAAGCGCCCCTCCTGCTCGCCGTGCCAGTGCCCGTCGCGTTTGCGGCAGGGCGGCGCGGGCGCGGCCGGGTCCACGGTCTCGAGCCAGCGCAGCGGCGCCTCGGTCCAGCGCGCGGGTTTGCCGTCGGGTTTGGCCAGCGGCTGGCGCGGGGACAGCTGGGCGAGCGTGGGCCCCGCGACGTCGCCGGGCGGGCGGATGGCGTAGGGCCCCAGCGCGCGGTCCAGGCGGATGGGTTTGAAACGCGGCGGGCGGCGCGCGCGTTGCGCCGCGAACGGGCGCGCGCCGCGGTCGTGGCGACGCACGTCGACCTCGACTGGCAGGCGCGGGCGCGTGGCGTTCTGTGCGTGGAGGTGAATCGCGGGGCGCGCGTGTGTGGCGCGCGGAGTGCGGTCGAGGACGGTCACGGCCGTGAACGCACGCATGCTGTCGTGCGGAGCGTCTGCGGCGGCGGACGTCGCGAGCGCGAGGCTGAGCGCGAGGAGCGTCGCGAGCATTTCGGGACACATAATAGTACCTCTTGAGGACGGTCGCGCGTTGGGACGAAGGTCGTCCGGAACTCGCGCGCCGCGGCGCCGAACCGGCTTCGGGCGCGGCCCCGCCCTCCGGCCAATGGGCGGCCAGCGGCGGCAGGGCCAGCATCGGGGTGAAAGGGCTCGGCTCGGCGGGCGCGTCGCGCAGCTGCTCGTCGGCGGCGGGCGCGGCCGCTTCCGGCGCGGCGTCCTCTTGGTGCCCGCCGTCGGCGGGCGAGGCGCCGGCGTAGAGGCGGGGGCCGGCGCGGCCGGGTCCGGGCCGCAGGGGGTCCGGTCCGTGCGTCTCGCGCCAGGCCAGCGCCAGCGCGGCGAGCATCGCCGCGGCCAACGCCGCCTCGCGCCGCGAGAGGGAACGCGGCCTCATACGCCGACGATACCCCCGCGGGCTCTCCGTCGTCAGGGCCGGCGGGCCCACCCGCGAGGTAGGACGAAGGGCCTAACCATGACTTGCGGCTGTAACAGGCCTCCCCTATACTCGAAGGGCATGGACCCGTACCACGCCTGGAAAGACGACTTCCGCCGGGAGGTCGAAGACGTCATCGCCCAGCGCCGCCAGGCTCCCGCCTCGACGGAGCCGGCCCCTTCGGAGGGCTTCGGCGGGCGTTGGGCCGACCTCATCGTCCCCCCCGCGGGCGCCTACGCCGAGCTGCGCGAGGCGCGCGAGGCGCTCGAGCGCTCCGCCCCCCGCCTGGCCGAGTTGGAGCGCCTGCTGGCCGAGGAGCGTGCGCGCCTGGAAGCCGAGCGCGAGCGCCGCGAGCGGCTCAAGGAGTTCGACCTGTATGGCCGCGACTGCGCCAGCGCCGACGGCCTGATCGCCGCCGCCGAGGCCGCGGCGGGCCTGCCGATCGACGTGCTCGGCGCCGATGCTGGCAGCACTCGCGACGGTCCGCGGCGCTGCGGCTGCTGGACGACGGCTGGCGCACGAGCGCCGACGCCACGCCGCCACCGCCGAGGCGCGCCGCCGCCGCCGCGCCTGCAGGCGCTGCGCGCGCTCGGCGAGCGCGACCGCGCGCTGCTCGACCTCGACGGGGCCGCGGCGACGCTCGAAGCCGCGCTGCGCGTCGCACTGCGACACCGCGGGCCGCGTCGGCGCCGTCGCGCCTCGAGCGAGGCGCGCGGCGCTGCGCGCCAGTGTCGTGGCCAGCTGCCAGCGGGCGCTGGCCGCGCTGCGGGCCGCCGAACGCGGCGTGGCGGTCCTGCTGAGCTGCGGCGAGCGCGGGCAACGGGCTGCTACAGCAGCTGACTGTGCGGCCGCCGAGTACGCCGCCGACCCCGCGCAGGCAGATGGACCTGCGTCACCTAGCGCGCGTGGGCGCGCAGAGTCCTGCGCCGAGAGCGCGCGCGCCGCCGCGCTGGCACCCCGATTGCTAACGCCTCTCCGCGGAGGCGGCCGAGGCGCGCGAGTTCGCCGACGCCGCGCTGGAGAAGGCGCGCGCGGCGACCGCGGGCGTCGCCGCCGAACGCGAGCGCCTGCGCGCCGACGCCGAGACCGCCGTGGCGAAGGCCGACGCCGCCCGCGCCGAAGCCCACCGCGTGCTCGAGGCCGCCCAGCGCCGCGAGAACGAGCTGCTCGCCGAGGTCGCCGAGAAGGAGGAGCGCGCCAAGGCCATCCTCGCCGAGGCGCGCCGCGCCGAGCGCGACGCCGCCGACCGGGTGCTGGCGCTGGAGCGCAAGGCCGACGACGAGCGCGAGCTGATGGTGCGCGAGGCCCAGCTGCAGGCCAAGGAGGCCCTCGCCTCCCAGCTCGCCGACGCCGAGGAGCGCGCGCGCCGCGTGGAGCACATCGCCGAGAACGCCCGCCGCGTCGAGGCCGAGGCCATCGTCAAGGCGCGCGACCTGCTGCGCGAGCTGGCCGAGGGCAAGGAGAAGCTCGAGGCGGAGCGCGCCCGCTCGCGCGAGGCCGAGGCCGCGCGCCGGGCGGAGGCCGACGCGGCCTACGCCGCGGCCCGCAAGCTCGAGGCCGAGCTGCGCGCCCGCGCCCTCTCCGGCGCGTCGAGCCTCGAGTCCCAGCTCGAGGAGGAGCGCGCGCGCCTGCGCGCCGAGTTCGAGGAGCGCCGCGCGGAGCTGGAGGCCGCGCTCGACGCCGAGCGCGCGGAGATCCAGCGGCGCTGGCGCGAGCAGGCCGACCTGCTCAAGAAGCCGGACGAGGACGATGGAAAACAGCCCGGAGCCTAAGGCCGAGGCGCCGCGCGCCGACGTCCCCCCCGCCGCCGCCGGCGACGAGGTGACGGCCGCCTACGAGACCGTGCGCCTCGAGCTGAAGGTCGAGGAGCTCGAGCGCCGCCTGAAGGCCCGCGCCATCGAGCTCGAGACCGAGATGCGCGGCAAGGAGCGCCTGCGCGAGCGCGTGGTCGAGCTCACCAAACGCCTCGACGAGCTCCAGGACACCGCCGCGGCCCTGCACCGCGAGGCGACGTCCTCCACGAGCCGCGCGCACGGGTCGATGCCGACGCGCTGCAGCATGGCCTTGCCGGCATCGATGCCGCGCGCGATCGACCGCGACGGCCGCTGCGAGGCCGCCGAGAAGGCCGCCTGCACTGCGTCCACCATGCCCCGTGACGAGGACTGCGAGCGGTTCGTGAAGGGCATGGAGGCGCAGCTCAAGGCCGAGGAGGAAGGACGCAGGTGCGCCGAGGCGGCGCAGGCGCGCCTGTTCGAACGCTTCGAGCAGAGGTGACGGCCAGCACGAGCTCGCCGGTTCGACGGGTCCGACCTGGGGCTGCGCCATCAGCCGCCGCCCGCGCGGTGCGCGACGCGTCAGCGCCAGCCGCGGCCGAGGCCGCCGCCGCCGCGTTCGAGGCCGACCTGCGCGCGCGCGCGAGGACACCGCGCACGGCGATGGACAACGCCGAGCAGATCCGCCGCGAGGCGTATCCTCGGCGTGCCTGCGACGCCGCAGGCGCGCTTCGAGATCGACGTCGCCGGGCACAAGCGCGACGCCGAGCGCCTCAAGGCCGAGCTGCGCGAGCGCCCGACCGCGAGCTCGACGAGCTGCGGCGTCGCTCGACGCCGAGCGCGCTCGCCTCTACGCCGACCTCGAGCTCGAGCGGCGCGCCGCCGAAAGCGCGCGCCGCCGCGCCCCGACCGAGGCGCCCGCGCCGGCCGAGGAGCGCGACGACGCGCGCCGCGAGGAAATCCGCCGCGAGGCCGACGCCTACCTCAAGCCGGAGCCGGCCGCTCCCCCCGCCATCGTCGAGCCCGACCCGGCGGCGCACCCGCAATGGGACGACGAGATCCGGCTCATGTTGTGGATCGCCATCGGCGTCGGCCTCATCGCGCTGGCCGTCACCGGCACTTTGCTCGCGAAGGGTTAAGCCCGGAAATCGGCGGGGCGCGGGCCGAGGCCCGCCCAATGTTTCAGGGCGGCGACCACGCGGGGCGCGGCTTTGCCGTCGCCGAACGGATTGCGGCCGGGTTTGGGACGCGGGAGGCCGGCGGCCTTCACGATGGCCCGCTCCACGCGCGCCGGGTCGAGCCCGGCGAGCGTCCCCCAGCGGCCCAGGCCCTCGGGGCGCTCGGTCACGGCGCGCAGCACGACGTAGCGTAATCCGAGGCTGGGCGCTTCCTCCTGTATGCCGCCGGAGTCGGTGACCAGGAAGGCGGCGCCGGCGAGCGCGCGCACGAACGCGGCGTACGGCAGCGGCTCGACGAGCCGGAACGGGCCTTTCGCGGGCAAAGCCGCGTAGGCGGCGCGCACCGCGGGGTTGGGGTGCACCGGGCACAGCCACTGCACGTCGGGCAGACGTTTCGCCGCGGCGACGACGGCGCCCAGCAGCCCGGCCAAGACCGGGCCGTGGCTTTCGCGGCGGTGCAAGGTGAGCACGGCCGTGCGACGAGCCGGCTTCTTCGCGCCGCGTTTGAGCGTCATGAGCAGCGCGTCCACGCCGGTGTTGCCGGTGACGTAGATGCCCGCGGCGGAGCGGCCTTCCTTGAGCAGCGCGGCCTTGGCCGCCGCGGTCGGCGCCAGGTGCACGCTCGCCACGCGGTCGATGGCGATGCGGTGCAGCTCCTCGGGGTAGGGCGCGGCCAGGTCGCCGGAGCGCAGGCCGGCCTCCACGTGCGCGACCGGCACCTTGCGGCGGAACGCCGCCAGCGCGGCGGCGGCCGCGGTCGCGGTGTCGCCCTGCACGAGGACGAGGTCCGCGGGGCGGCGCGCCAGCGCGCGATCGACGCCGCGCCGCGCGAGCGCGAGGAACGCGGCCGGCGACTGGCCCGGCTTCATCAAGCGCAGGTCCTCGTCGGGGCGCAGGCCGAAGGCGGACAGCGCCCCGTCGAAGAGCCGGCGGTGCTGCCCGGTCGCCAGCAGGCGCACGGAGAAGGCGCGGTCGCGGCGCAGCAGGCGCACGACGGGGGCGAGCTTCACCGCCTCGGGCCGCGTCCCGGCGACGGCCAGGACGCGCAGGCGGCGCGTCACGGCGTCAGAGGCCCGCGCGGCGGGCGAGCAGCTCGCGCTCGGCCAGGCGCAGGTCCTCGGCCGCCATCTCGGCGACGAGCGCCGGGAAACTCGTGCGCGGCGACCAGCCCAGCTCGCGGCGGGCCTTCGCCGCGCGGCCGAGCAAGGTGTCCACCTCGGAGGGCCGGAACAAGGCGCGGTCCACGACCACGAGCGGTTTGCCGGTCGCGGCGTCCACGCCGCGCTCCGAGACGCCTTTGCCGCGCCAGACCAGGTCCAGCTTCAGGCGCGCCGCCGCCAGCTCGACGAAGGTCCGCACGCTGTGCTGGCGCCCGGTCGCGATGATGTAGTCCGTGGGCTTCTTGCGGCGCAGCATCAACCACATCATCTCGACGTAGTCGCGGGCGTGGCCCCAGTCGCGTTTGGCGTCGAGGTTGCCCAGGCGCACGGGGCCTTGGAGGCCGAGCTTCAGGCGCGCCAGGCCGCGGGTGATCTTGCGGGTGACGAACTCCTCGCCGCGGCGCGGCGACTCGTGGTTGAAGAGCACGCCGTTGCAGGCGTAGAGGCCGTAGGCCTCGCGGTAGTTCACCGTGATCCAATACGCGTAGAGCTTGGCGACGCCGTAGGGCGAGCGCGGGTGGAACGGCGTGGACTCGCTTTGCGGCGTCTCGCGCACCTTGCCGTACAGCTCGGACGTCGAGGCCTGGTAGAACCGCGTCTTTTTGAGCCCGAGCGCGCGCAGGCCCTCGAGCAGGCGCAGCGTGCCCAAGGCGTCGGCGTTGGCCGTGTATTCCGGCTCGGCGAAGCTCGACGCGACGTGGCTTTGCGCGGCGAGGTTATAAACCTCGTCGGGGCGCGTCGCCGCGAGGATGCGCGTGAGGCTGCCGCCGTCGGTCATGTCGCCGTCGTGCAGCACGACGCGGCGAGGGCCGCGCAGCAGCCCGGCGAGGCGGTCGGTGTTGGGCAACGACGTCCGGCGCTGGACGCCGTGGACCTGGTAGCCCTTCGACAGGAGGAATTCGGCGAGATACGAGCCGTCCTGGCCGGTGATGCCGGTGATGAGCGCCTTTCGCACGGCGGCTATTGAAGCAAAATAACGCCGGGGGCGACGGCGGCGGGCGCGGCCGAAGACGTCGTGACCGACACCGGGCCCGACGTCACGTCGAGCGCGGGGACGCCGCTGGAGAGGAAGAAGCGGAAGGAGGCGCCGGCCTCCGCGACGACGCGCGACTTGCGGATCTTGAACTCGGCGCGGCCCGCGCTCACATCGACGCCGCCGTCGGGCGGCACGGCCGGCAACGGCGTGCCCGCGGGCGCGGACACCGTGGTCTCGCCGCGCACCGCGTAAACGCCGTCGGAGGAGACGGGGCACAACGCCATGGTGCAGGGCCGGGGGCCGGCGCAGGCGGCGAGCAGAGCCGCGGCGAGAATCGCGAGGACGGGCCGGCGCATCAGTGCAGGGAGCCCGTCGGCACGACGAATTCGCGGTAGGACGGCGACGCCGCGGCGGCGCGCACGGGGCGGCGCAGGTCGGTCACCTTCGAGCGGTAGAAGAGCACGACCTTGCGCACGTAGGCGCGCGTCGCGCCGAACCAGCGGGTGCTGCTCAGGAAGCGGGGGCCGGCGTGGTAGGCGGCGACCACGCGCTGGATGACCCAGTCGGGCGCGTCGGTGTAACGCACGCCTTTGAGCTTGAACTTCTTCCAGGCGGTGCGCAGCAGCTCGGCGAGGTAGCCGGTGCCGGCCTTGATGCCGTGCTCCGGGTCGTAAAGCTTGTCGGCCGGGACGTTGAGGCCTTCGGCGGTCGCGGGCATGACCTGCATGAGGCCGCGGGCGCCGGCGGGCGAGAGGGCTTCGGGGCGGAACTCGGATTCCGCGGCCATGACGGCCTTGACCAGGCGGGCGTCGATGCGGTGGCGGCGGGCGTATTTGAGGATGAGGTCGTCGTAACGGTCGGTTTTATCGGGCTGGCCGAGCATCCGCTTGAAGGTGCGGCGGTAGGCCGGGGTCTCGCGGGGGATGGGCACCACGAGCTGCTGATGGAGGGTGGCGGCGCGGTACTGCGCGGCCGGGGCGGCGGCGGCGCGGGCCGGGGCCGGCGCGGGAGAGTCGGCCGGCGCGCTGGGCAGCTCCACGGCCAGGTCCGGGCGCATGCGGGCGGAGTCGAAAAACCGGCTCACGCTGGCCGGGTTGGCGAAAGCCAGCTGGGGCATCTGGGGCTCTTGAGCCCCCAGGGGCGCCGCCATCAGGACCAGCCACAGGCTCATCATGTCTTGAGTATACCACACCCCGGCGGGAACGCCTGGGCCTTCCGGTCCTATAACGGGGGTCCTGGTGGCCCCCTCCCCCCGTCAAAAGCTTGATATAATGCGCCAATATGAAGGATAGGCCTTCCAAGGTCCTGGTCATCGGCGGAACCGGCCTGGTCGGCAACGCCTTGGTCCGTTCCTGGGCCGCCCGGGGCCACCCCACCGCGGCCGCGACCTACCACTGCCACCCCGGCCCCGGCTTCCTGCGCCTGGATATGCAGGACGAGGCGGCCGTTAGGGCCTGCCTGGCCGAACACCGGCCGGCGGTCGTGGCCGTCCCGGCCGCCAACCCCCACGTGGACTACTGCGAGACCCACCCTGAGGAGACCCGCAAGGTCAACGTCCTGGGCACCCTCAACGTGGCCCGGGCCGCCCGCGACGCCGGGGCCCGGATGGTGTTTTATTCCTCCGACTACGTCTTCGACGGGGTCAAAGGCGCTTATAGCGAGGAAGACCGGCCCAACCCCCTCAACGAATACGGCCGCCAGAAGGCGGAAACCGAGGCCGGGGTCTTGGCCTGCGACCCCCGCAACCTGGTCATCCGCACCTCGGGCGCCTACGGCTGGCAATGGGAGCCCAAGAACTTCGTGCTCCAGGTGCGGGCCAAGCTGACGGCCGGCCAGAAGCTGTCCTTGGCCGGCGACCTCCTTTATAATCCCACCTACGCGGAGAACCTCGCCGACGTGACCGTCGATCTCGTCGAGGCCGGGGCGGCCGGCATCTTCCACGTGGTCGGCGCCGAGCCCATCACGCGTTACGACTTCGCGGTGCTCGCCGCCAAGACCTGGGGCCTGGACCCGGCGGGGCTCGAGTCCGTGCCCGCCGCGCGGTTCACCTCGCCCACGCCCCGCCCCAAACAGTCCTCCTTGCTGACCGCCAAGGTGCGCGCGGTGGCCGCCACCCCCCTCCTGGGGCCGGCCGCGGGCCTCGCCCACATGAAGGCGCTGGAGCCCGCCTGGCAGGCGTACGCGAAGACCTTGCCGTCTCCTTCCCTTTAATAGGACGGATTTGCTATCATTCCTCGTCGCCCCAACTCACGGAGAATAATAAACCGCTCATGATCAACGTCTCGATGAAAGCCATGCTGGAAGCCGGCGTGCACTTCGGTCACCAGACCCGCCGCTGGAACCCCAAGATGTCCCGCTTCATTTTCGGCGAGCGCAACGCCATCCACATCATCGACCTCCAGAAGACGGTCAAGGAGCTCAAGAAGGTCGGCCAGTGGGTCCGCGACCAGGCCGCCCTCGGCAAGAAGTTCCTCTTCGTGGGCACCAAGAAGCAGGCCCAGGACATCCTCAAGGCCGAGGCCGAGCGCTGCAGCGCCGCCTACGTCTCCGAGAAGTGGCTCGGCGGCACGCTCACGAACTACTCGACGCTCAAGAAGTCCCTCAAGCGCCTCGAGGAGCTCGAGAAGTGGCAGGCCGACGGCATCTTCTCCGTGCTGCCGAAGAAGGAAGTCTCCCGCCTCAACAAGGAGATGGCCAAGCTCAAGAAGAACCTCTCCGGCCTGCGCGCGCTCGACGGCCTGCCCGACATCATGTTCGTCGTGGACCCCGTCGAAGAGGACCTCGCCGTCACCGAGGCCCGCAAGCTCAACATCCCCATCGTCGCCATCTGCGACACCGACTGCGACCCCGACCTCATCGACCACCCGATTCCGGGCAACGACGACGCGGCGCGCTCGATCAAGCTGTTCTGCGGCCTGATCGCCGACGCCGTGCTCGAAGGCAAGCTCGCCTACGAGGCCGCTAAGAACGCGACGTCCGTCGCGGGCGCCGAAGCCGCGATGCTCGCCGAGGGCGGGGTCGACGAGACCCAGCCCGCCGTCGATGTCGTTTACGCCGCCGAGGAAGCTCCCTCGGAAGCCGCTTAATCCCTCTCCGCACCCAGGACACGCCATGACCACGATGGACGCCACCCAGATGATCCGCGAGCTGCGCGAGAAGACCGGCGCCGGCATGATGGACTGCAAACGCGCGCTCGACGAGGCGAAGGGCAACCTCAACGACGCCATCACCATCCTTCGCAAGAAGGGCATGGCCGACGCGGCCAAGAAGGCGACGCGCGCCACGAAGGAAGGCGCCGTGGCGTTCAAGACCGACGGCAAGGTCGGCGCCATCGTCGAGATCAACTGCGAGACCGACTTCGTCGCCAAGGGCGCCGATTTCACCGGCATGGTGACCGCCATCCTCGACGGCGCCTACGCCGCCAAGCTCGGCTCCGTCGATGCGGCCAACGAGTCCATCGTCAAGCCGATGGTCGGCAAGCTCGGCGAGAACATGGCGCTGCGCCGCTTCGACCGCTTCGAGCTCAAGGGCACGGGCCTGATCGCCGGCTACGCGCACCGCCCCGACCCCGCGCTCCCCGCCAAGACCGGCGCGCTCATCGAGCTCTCCGCGCCCGCCGCGGGCCCCGAGCTCGAGGCCCTCGCCAAGACCTTGCTCCTCCAGATCGTCGGCGCCTCCGCGAAGTACCTCGTGCGCGCCGAGGTCCCGGCCGAGGACATCGAGAAGGAGAAGGAGATCCACACCGAGGTGCTCCGCAAGGAAGGCAAGCCCGAGGCGTCGATCCCCAAGATCATCGAGGGCAAGATCAACAAGCTTTTCTACCAGGCGTGGGTGCTCAACGAGCAGCCCTGGCAGCAGGACCCGAAGAAGACGGTCACCGACCTCCTGAAGGACGCGTCCGCCAAGCTCGGCGGCGAGGTCAAGATCGTCCGCTTCGCGCGCTACCAGCTGGGCCAGTAGCCCCGCAGGATGCCAGCGACCAAGAAGTACAAGAAGGTCCTGCTCAAGCTCTCCGGAGAGTCGCTCTGCGGGGAGAACGGCCACGGCGTGCGCCCCGAGGCGTTGTCGTCCATCTCGGCCGAGGTCAAGAAGGCCGTCGAGAAGGGCCTCCAGCTCGGCATCGTCGTCGGCGGCGGCAACATCTGGCGCGGCGAGCAGGACCGGGGCGAGGCCATCGGCCGCGTCACCGCCGACTACATGGGCATGCTCGCCACGCTGATGAACGCGCTGGCGCTCCAGGACGCGCTCGAGCAGATCGGCGTGCCCACGCGCGTGCAGTCCGCCGTCGAGATCAACAAGCTCTCCGAGCCCTACATCCGCCGCCGCGCCGTGCGCCATCTCGAGAAGGGCCGCGTCGTCATCTTCGCCGGCGGCACCGGCAACCCGTATTTCACGACCGACACCGCGGCCGCCCTGCGCGCCGTCGAGATCGAGGCCGAAGTGTTGCTTAAAGCGACGAAGGTGGACGGCGTTTATACCGCCGACCCCAAGAAAGACAAGTCGGCCAAGAAATACGACAAGCTCACCTTCATGGACTCCATCAAGCAGCGCCTCAAGGTCATGGACACGACGGCGCTCACGTTGTGCATGGAGAACCGCCTGCCCGTCATGGTTTTCGACCTCTCGGTCCCTGGCAACATCGCCCGCGCCGTCAGCGGCGAAAAAGTCGGCACCCTCATCGTCACGGAGTAACCTATGCCCGTCAGCGACGCCGTCAACGCCGCCGTCACCGCGATGGAGGCGGCCATGAAGGACCGCCTCGGCAAGATGGCCAAGGACATGTCCGTCCTGCGCACCGGCCGCGCCAACCCCCAGATCCTCGAGTCGGTGAAGGTCGAGGCCTACGGCTCCTTGGTCCCCCTCAAGCAGGTCGCCGCCGTCTCCGTCCCCGAGGCGCGCACCATCGAGGTCCGCCCCTGGGACCCCTCCACCCTCCAGGACATCGAGAAGGCCCTGCAGAAGGCCGAGCTGGGCGCGATGCCGCAGAACGACGGCAAGATGATCCGCATCAGCCTGCCGATGATGACGGAAGACCGCCGCAAGGACATGGTCAAGCTCCTCAAGAAGATCGGCGAGGAGTTCCGCGTCGGCGTGCGCACCGAGCGCCAGGACGCCCTCAACAAGATCAAGAAGTCCTTCCAGGCCAAAGAGATCACCGAAGACGACGTGCGCGTGGTGGAGCAGCGCATCCAGAAGATCACCGACGCCTTCACCAAGCAGATCGACGACACCGTCGCGGCCAAAGAGAAGGAAGTCCTGACGGTCTAAGATGTCCCTTCCCAGGCACGTCGCCGTCATCATGGACGGCAACGGTCGCTGGGCGGCGGCCAAGGGTCTGCCCCGCGTCGCGGGCCACAAGGCGGGCGTGGATTCCGTGCGCGAGATCGTCCGCTCCTGCGGCGAGCTGGGCATCGAGGCCCTCACCCTCTACAGCTTCTCGACGGAGAACTGGCTGCGCCCCAAGGAAGAGGTCGGCGAGCTGATGCGCCTGCTGAGCTGGGCGCTCGACAAGGAGACCCTCGAGCTCGGCAAAAGCAACGTGCGCCTCGGCGCCATCGGCCGGCTCGACGCGCTGCCCCAGGCCGTGCAGGAGCAGCTCGCCAAGTCCATCAAGGAGCTGTCCGGCAACACGGGCCTTCGGTTGACGCTCGCGCTCAACTACGGCGGGCGCCAGGAAATTCTCGACGCCGTCAACAAAGTCATCGCGACCGGAGGGAAGGTCGATGAGGATTCGGTGGGAAGAAATCTTTACACCGCCGACCTGCCCGAGCTCGACCTCGTCATCCGCACCTCGGGCGAGATGCGCATCTCCAATTTCCTGCTGTGGCAGGCCGCCTACGCCGAGCTCTACGTCACGCCGACGTTGTGGCCGGACTTCCGCAAGCCCCACCTCGTCGAAGCGCTGGAGGATTACCAGCGCCGCGACCGCCGCTTCGGCGGCCTCTCCGCGAAAGCTTAGCCGCGCCGACGGGGGGATCACTTCGGGATAACGCTGAAATAATCAGCGCTTTCGGTCTCTTTTGAAAGAGGTCGATAACGTATATAAATAAAGCGTAATCCGAAAGTGGTCCCCCCCTCCCCTATTTGGTAGAATCACCGAAGTGCTTCTGCCCCGCGTCTTGACCGCGCTCGTCGGCATCCCGCTGCTGCTCTGGCTCGTGCACGCCGGCGGCACGGCGTTCTCGATTTTCGTCGTCGCCGTGTGCGCGATGTGCTGCTACGAGTTCGCGCTCATCTTGCGCCTGGGCGGCCGCCCCGTGCAGGCCGTGCCCGTGGTGCTCGTGGGCTCCGCGCTCGCCGCGTGCGCGGCGCTGGGCGGACCGTTCCCCCTCGCGCTCGCCGCCGGCGTGGTGCTCATCGCGCTGTTCGAGCTGTTCTCGAAGGTCCACTCGCTCGACCGCGCCGCGCTCACCTTGTTCGGGGCGTTGTTCGCGGGCTGGATGCCGTCGCACCTCGCGCTCATCCGCGACCTGCGCCCGCACGGCGAGGCCTTCGTCGTGCTCGTGTTCCTCGCGGTGTGGGCGAGCGACACGGCCGGCTACTTCGCGGGCCGCGCCTACGGCAAAAACGCGCTCGCCGCCGAGGTCTCCCCCAAGAAGACCTGGGAAGGCGCCGCCGCCGGCTTCGCCGCGGCCGTCGTGACCTCCTTGCTCGTCCAGCGCTTCAGCCTGCAGGACGCGATGACGCCGGTGCACGCGGCCGGCCTGGGCGCGGCCATCGGCGCCATCGGCCAGGTCTCCGACCTCGCCGAGTCCATGATCAAGCGCGACGCGGGCGTCAAGGACAGCGGCGCGCTGCTGCCGGGCCATGGCGGCGTCTTCGACCGCTTCGACTCCTACATCCTCGCCGCCCCCGCGGTGTATTACGCGCTGAGCTTTAGGTGATCTGACATAAGCGCATTTATGAAAAGAATCGCCATCCTCGGGTCCACCGGCTCCATCGGCGTCAACGCGCTCAACGTCATCCGCGAGATGCCGGACGTGCTCTCCGTGTTCGGCCTGGCCGCGCACAGCAACTCCGCGCTCGTCGCCGAGCAGGCGAAGGAGTTCAAACCTAAGGCCGTCTCGATGTTCTCCGCCGACGCGGCCAAGGATCTCAAGACGCGCCTCAACGGCGCGGCCAAACACCTCGAGCCCGGCGTGCAGGGCCTGTGCGACATGGCCGCGCACCCCGACGTGGACGTGGTGCTCACCTCGGTGGTGGGCGGCGTGGGCTTCGCCCCCCTTCTGGCCGCCATCCGCGCGGGCAAAATCGTCGCGCTCGCCAACAAGGAGCCGATGGTCATGGCCGGCGCGCAGTTCATGGCCGAGGCCGAGCGCTGGGGCGCCAAGATCGTGCCGGTGGACTCCGAGCCCTCCGCCATCTTCCAGTGCGTCCAGGGCCTCAACCCCGATCCCCGCGCGGCCGCGCCGCTGAAGACCATCAAACGCGTCATCCTCACCGCCTCCGGCGGCGCCTTCGGCAAATACGCGGGCGACCTGGCCGACGTGACGCCCGCCATGGCGCTGAAGCACCCCACGTGGAAGATGGGCAAGAAGATCACGATTGACTGCGCGACCTTGATGAACAAGGGTTTCGAGCTCATCGAGATCATGAACCTGTTCGGCCTCAAACGCGAGCAGGTCGAGATCGTCATCCACCCGCAGAGCATCTTCCACTCGGGCGTCGAGTTCTCCGACGGCTCGGTGCTCGCGCAGATGGGCCTGCCCGACATGAAGCTGCCCATCCAATACGGCATGACCTACCCCGCGCGCGGCCCGCGCGTCGTCGAGCCGCTCGATTTGATCAAGGCCGGCACGCTCGAGTTCCGCGCGCCGGATTTCCGCCGCTTCCCGTGCCTGGCGCTGGCGCAGGAGGCCGCGAAGGCCGGCGGCGGCCTGCCGGCCGTGCTCTCGGCCGCCGACGAGATCGCCGTCGAGGCCTTTATCGCCGGCCGCATCAAGTTCACCGACATTCCCCGCGTCGTCGAGCGGACGATGGCCGCCTACACCGTCACCGGAGGCCTGCCCGGCTTCCAAGAGATCGTCGAGATCGACGCGTGGGCGCGGACCAAAGCCGAGGAGGCCTGTAAATGACCGCCCTACTTGCCACGTTGTGGAGCATCGTCGCCGTCGGCCTGACCTTCGGCCTGGTCATCTTCCTCCATGAGTTCGGCCACTTCATCGTGGCGCGCAAGCTCGGCGTGCGCGTCGAGAAGTTCGCCTTCGGCTTCGGCCCCGAGCTGCTCGGCGTCACCGACTCCACCGGCACGCGTTTCTCCATCTGCGCCATCCCGCTGGGCGGCTTCGTCAAGCCGGCCGGCGAGGACCCCTCGACGGCGGGCGTGGACCCCAAGCCCGACGAATACTTCGGGCAGTCCTGGAACCGGCGCCTCGCCATCGTGGCCGCCGGCCCGGCCATGAACTACGTGCTCGCCTTCACCTTGTTCACCGGCGTCGTCTGGCTCAAGGGCATGCCGGTCGCGTCCAAGGAGCCCGTCATCGGCAACCTGATGGTGGGTTTCCCCGCCGACAAGGCCGGCATCGAGCTCGACGACCGCGTGCTGCTCTTCGACGGCCGCGCGCTGGCGGGCTGGGAGGACCTGGCGCAGTCCATCCACCGCTCCGCGGGCAAGGAGATCGCGCTGACCATCGACCGCAAAGGCGAGAAGATCGTCGTGCGCATCACGCCCAAGGCCGACGAGACCGGCACGCGCGGCGTCATCGGCATCATGCCCAAGGCGGACTACGAGCCCGTGAGCTTCGTCGCCGCGGCGGGCGAGGGCCTGCGGCAGTGCTGGGCGCAGTCCAAGGCCACGGTGACCACCATCGCCGGCAAGATCTACAAACGCGAGCGCCCCGATCTGGCGGGCCCCGTGGGCATCGTGCAGATGGTGCACCGCGCCGCGCACTCCGACTGGGCCGACTTCGTCTTCCTCATCGGCTTCATCTCGGTGGCCATCGGCTTCTTCAACATCCTGCCCGTCCCCTCTTGGACGGCGGGCACGCCGTGTTCTACATCTGGGAAGGCATCGTCGGCCGCCGCCCCAAGCCCGAGCTCATCGAGAAGGTCAACGGGGTGGGCATCGCCTTCCTGCTGTCGCTGCTGGTGTTCGCCACGTACAACGACGTGCTGCGCATCCGCAACGAGCGCGCCATCCAGAAGAACAAACCCGCCGTCGAAAAGGCCAAATGAAGCTCTCGAAATACCTGCTCCCGACGCTGCGCGAGGCCCCGTCCGACGCGGACAACGTGTCCGCCCAGCTCATGCAGCGCGCGGGCATGATCCGCAAGGTCGCCTCCGGCATCTACGACTGGCTCCCGCTGGGGCTGCGCGTGCTGCGCAAGGTGGAAAAAGTCGTGCGCGCGGAGATGGACGGCATCGGCGGCCTCGAGGTCGATCTGCCCGTCATCCAGCCCAAGGGCCTGTGGGAGGAGACCGGCCGCTGGCCCGTGTATGGGAAGGAGCTGCTACGCATCAAGGACCGCAAGGACGCCGAGTTCTGCTTCGCGCCGACCGCCGAGGAGGTCGTCACCGACCTCGTGCGGCGGGAAGTGCGCTCCTGGCGCCAATTGCCGGTGATGCTCTACCAGATCGGCCGCAAGTTCCGCGACGAGATCCGGCCCCGCTTCGGCGTGATGCGCGCGCGCGAGTTCCTGATGAAGGACGCCTACTCCTTCCACGCCGACGAAGCCGACGCGTCGGCGTATTACAAGACCATCTACGAGGCCTACAAACGCGTGTTCGTGCGCTGCGGCCTGAAGTTCAAGCCCGTGCTCGCCCAGGCCGGCGCCATCGGCGGGTCCTTCTCCCACGAGTTCATGGTCCTCGCCGAGACCGGCGAGGAGACCATCGTCTCCTGCACCAAGTGCGAATACGGCGCCAACATCGAGCGCTCGGAGATCAAGGACGCCTTCACCGCGCCCGACGCCTCCAAGTTCAAGCCGCTGACCGAGTTCGACACCCAGGGCAAAACCACCGTCGCGGACGTGGCCGCGCTCGTCGGGCGGCCGGTCACCGAATTCCTCAAGACCCAGCTGTACATGATCGACGGCAAGACGCCGGTCATCGCGCTGATGCGCGGCGACCACGAGCTTCACGAGGCCAAACTCGCCGCGGCCGTCGGCGCGCCCAATCTGTTCCGCGCCTCGCCCGCCCAATACGAGACCGTCATGGGCTGCAAGGTCGGCTTCGGCGGCCCCCAGGGCCACGACGGCGTGGCCATCTACTGCGACTTCGCGACCAAGGCCGTCCTCAACGGCGTCTCGGGCGCCAACAAGGACGGCCTGCACACCGACAACTTCAACATCGCCCGCGAGCTGCCGGCCATCAAGGGCTTCTTCGACCTGCGCTCGGCGACGCTCGAGGACGCCTGCCCGTCCTGCGGCGGCAAAACCGAGTTCTTCAAAGGCATCGAGGTCGGCCACACCTTCAAGCTCGGCACGAAGTATTCGACGTCCATGAAGGCCGAGTACCTTGATAAGGCCCAGAAGCCCCAGGTCATGGTCATGGGCTGCTACGGCATCGGCGTGTCGCGCGTCGTGGCGGCCGCCATCGAGCAGGGGCATGATAAGGACGGCATCGTCTGGCCCTCCGAGATCGCCCCGTTTCACGTCGCCGTCGTCACGCTCGATGAGAACGACGACGCGAAGGTCCGTCCGGCGGTGGACGCGCTCGTCGCCGCGCTCGAGGCCAAAGGCGTCGAGGTCCTGGAAGACGACCGCGACGGCAAACCCGGCGTGAAGTTCAAGGACATGGACCTCATCGGCATCCCGCACCGCCTCGTCGTCTCCAAACGCACCCTGGAGGCCGGCGAGGTCGAATACAAGAAACGCGGCTCCGCCGACGCCGAGCGCTGGAAGCTCGACGAAGCCCCCGCCCGGATGGCCGAGCGCCTCAAAGGCGCCGCCCCCGTCGCCGCCTAAAACCCTCCCTTGACAGGCGCCGGGCCGGGGCTACACTGTGGCCATGCGGCTGCAGGCGCTCTTGGCGGCGGTGTTGCTCCTGCCGATGGAAGCCGGCGCGGAAGACGAGCGCGGGCTCATCGAGCAGGTGACCGGGGCCGGCCGCGTGGCGTTGGCTCGCGGGATGCGCCCCCAGAGGCTGCCGCCGACGGAGTGGAGCGCGGGGATGAGTTACACCGACGGCCTCAACCGCATCGGGCAGGCGGTGCCCGTCATCCGGCGCAGCGTGCTCGACTCGCGTTATGGCGCGGACGCCCGGGCCCGCCTCGCCGCCGCGATGCGCGAATTCCTCACCCCGGACATGGTCCGCGAGCATCTATGCGGCGTCAGCCACGTGGGGGAGCGCCTGTTCACCCATCACGACCGCTACATCCTCCAGCTGGAGATGTACCTGGCGCACGAGGGCCTCGATGAATTCCTGCCGTTGCCGTATTGGGAGGCGGGCGGCCCGATTCCCCCCGAGTTCGTGACGCCCGTGGGCCGGGCCGAGCCCGTGCGGCTCCCCGAGGGTTTTTACCGCCTCATCGTGCCCAAGCCCGAACGCTTCAAGTTCCCCGAGGTGTGCCAGTACAACACGGACCAGGAGCTCGCCGCGGCGATGGACGGCTGGCACGGCGGCGTGCACGGCACGCTCGGCGGCTGCATGAGCGATTTCTCGACGACGTCGGCCTCGCCGCTTTTCTGGCTCTGGCACGCCTACGTCTCGCAGTCGCGCGAGGAGTGGAAACGCTGTCCGGGCGTCAACCCGACCACCTATAACCCCGCGCCTCCCGGCACGCTGAACTATCCGCAGTGCCGCGCGCGTTGACCGCGGCTCAAGGACGCCGCGCGCTCCCGCGTGCGCGAGCAGCCGGCCGGGCGCCCTTAGCGACCAATGTCCATGCCGCCTCTGCGCTTGATATATTTATTTATATCAGACGTAGAGGGGCGCAAGGGGTGTCCCGGCTCGACGGGGCGGGACTATCGCTCCATATCGGCCTGGGCCGCCTGTCCTCCCCTCTCTAGGTCTTCCGACCGTCTCGCGCCGTCGTCGGGATGCGCTTTAATCTGCGCGTGAGAGCTCTGCGGCGGGCGGTCGCGGCGTCTGTCTCGTTCGTCATTTTCGCCCAGCCCGCTTTCGCCAACGTCCGCGCCCTGCCGACCGTCCTGCCTCGCGCGACCGCGCCCGTCTCGCGCCCCCTGCTCGCTTTGCCGTCGGGCGGCCTGCTCGCCGCGCCGCACAGCGCGACGCTGACGCCCACGTTGCGGCCGTCCTCGGCCTTCGCGCCGGCGCCGACGGGCGTCTTCGCCGCTCCCGCCGACGCGCCCCGCGCCTCGGCCTTCACCGTACGCCGTCGCCGCTGGCCGCCGCGCCCGCCGCGTCCACCGCCATCCAGGCGGGCATGGACATGGCGCATCGTCAACGCGGGCATGGTGGGCGTGTACGACGACCTCGAAGCCCGTGCTGCGCGAGCGTGTCGAAGACGTGGTGCTCAACCGCCGCCCCGACGCCGGCGAGGTCGCGCTGGCGGCCCTGCGCGCCGAGCAATGGATGGTGCTGGGCGGCGACGGGCCGGGCATCGCCTTTGATCTCCGACCGGGTCAAGGTGTTCAAGGACCCGGAGCGCAACCGCGCGTTCTGGCGCTACTTCATGGGCGAGCAGGTCTATATGCTCGGCATCCAGATGTACGTCGTGGCGCTGCCGTACCTGATGTCGGCGTTCACCCGCAACACCGTGCGCGAGAGCGGCCGCCCCGCGCTCTCGCCCGACGAGCTCAACGCGCTGATCCGCGAGAACCGCTCGAACTCGCGCCTGGCGCATTGGTTCTCGCAGGCCTTCAGCTACATCGCCACGCCGCTGTTCACCAAGGGCGGCACGGCCGCGCCGGGCCCGTGGCTGGTGCGCAGCTCGTATATCCGCGCCGCGGTCATCTTCGGCATCCCCACCCTCTTCTTCTCGACGGGCCTGCTCGGCGCGGGACCGTCGCTGGCGATCCTGCTCGGCCTTATCGGCGTCCAGTCCTTCTTCCAAGGCCTGCACGCGACGTCCTCGGCCGGCTCGGCGGCGCGCATCATCGGCGACAAGTCGGTCACCACCGAGGAGCGCGTCCGCGCCAACTCCATCCGCTCCTTCGCCTCGGCCGTCGTCGCCATCTTCGCGCCGGCCATCGCCGGCAAGATCGCGAGCATGCCGGATTGGTTCGGCAAGTCCGGCACCGGCTCGGCCGTCATCTACGGCGTGTACGCCCTGATGACCGGCCTCTCCGGCCTCATCTTCGCGGGCATCAAGCTCATCGCCCAGGAGAAAAACGAGGCCGCCGTCGCCGGCACGCCCGAGGCCGGCCCCAAGGGTATCGGCGGCGCGCTCAAGAGCGTGTGGACCTCGATGAAAGAGGGTCTGAAAATCGTCTGGGGCAACCGCTTCCTGCGCACCTTGCTGGGCATGAACCTCGTGGCGTCGCTGTTCACCGACCCGCTGACGTTCAACGTCCTGCCCGAATACGTGGAGACCGTGCTCAAGGGCTCGGGCGGCGCGCTCGACGGCCTGCTGGGCGTCCCGGTGCTGGGCTGGTTCCTCGACGGCCTGGTCAGCACGCCGATGGGCTTCTTCGGCCTGCTCGTGGCCTTCTCGAGCCTCGGCTCGGCGCTCGTCTCGGTGTTCATCAACCCGCTGCGCCGCCTCTTCACGCGCCTCGGCTTCAAGACCGAGGAGCAGCTCACCATCCCGTTCTACGCCATCGCCTTCCTCGAGGTCGTCGCGTTCTGGGCGATGATCTACTACCCGTCGTTCTGGCTCGTGCTCTCGCTGTACGGCCTGCAGACCTTGGCGTCCGGCTTCGCCGGGCTGATCGTGACGGGGCTTTACCAAAAGAAGCTGGGCGAGCAGGGCAACAAGCAGATGACCCAGGTGCTCGCGGCGTCCTCCTTCGTGAGCATCATCGCCGCCATCGCGTCCACGTTCTTGTACGGCTACATCCTCAACGACATCCCGGTGGCGACCAGCCTGCTCATCGCCGCCGTGGCCACGACCATCCTGGGCCTGCTGCGCCTGGCGGCCCCGTGGATGCTCTTCAGCAAGGCCGAACGCAAAGGCGGCGCGCCGGTGGAGAAACACATCCTGCCGCCCGACCACCGCGACGGCCACGAGCACCTCCCGGGCTCCAACGGCCCCCTCAACGTCGGCCTGTAGTTCTCCCGTGCCCCTTGACGCCGTTTGCCCAAGCGTGGTATAATTACACATAAGCCGTTAGCACTAATCGCGAACAGTGGCCTGCCGTTTCGGGCCACTTTTTTATTGAGAAAATAATGGACGCCAAAGAGCTCGAAGCCCTGCTGACCCCCCTCATCGAACAGGAGGGCGGCGAAATCGTGGACATGCAGTGGCGCCGCGAGGGCCACCGCTGGATGCTGCGCCTGTTCCTGGACAAGCCCGCGGGCCTGACGCTCGACGACTGCGAATATTTCTCCAACCGGGTCGGCGCTCTGCTCGACGAGAAGGACTGCATCACCGAGTCCTACGTGCTCGAGGTGTCCTCCCCCGGGCTCGACCGCGTCGTCAAGAAGGACAAGGATTTCGAACGCTTCTCCGGCAAGCCGGTGAAGCTCAAGCTGAAGATCCCGGAGAACGGCCAGCGCCGCTTCGCCGGGACGCTCAAGGGCCTGCGGGACGGCTTCATCGTCGTCGCCGTGGGCCCGGACGAGAAACGTTTCGCGCGCGCGGGCGTCGAGGAAGTCCGTCTCGACGACTCCGCCGCCGCGGAGCTGTGATTTAAGGTTTCAGGGAGAATATATGGCCAAGTCCGAACTGATGGGCGCTTTGGAGCAGATCGCGCGGGAGAAGAACATCCCCGTCGAGGAGATCCTCACGATGATCGAGGGCGCCGTCGTGTCCTCGCTGCGCAAACACGTGGGTAAAAACGCGGTGATCGTCGCCAAGATCGACCGCGAGACGGCCGTGTTCTCCGCCCAGGTGGTCAAGAAGGTCGTCGAGACCGTCGTGGACCCCGAGCTCGAGATGACCCTCGCCGAGGCCGTGAAGATCAAGAAAGGCGTCACCGTCGGCGACGAGGTGTCCTACCCCGCGCCCGCGGCCGACTTCGCCCGCATCGCCGCCCAGACCGCCAAGCAGGTGCTCACCCAGCGCGTGCGCGAGGTCGAGCGCGACAAGCTCTACGACGAGTTCAAGCCCAAGGAAGGCGAGATCGTCAACGGCTCCGTGCACCGCTTCATGGAGCGCAACATCGTGGTGGACCTCGGCAAAACCGAGGCCCTTCTCCCCTGCGCGAGCAGATCCGCCGCGAGCGCTACAACATCGGCGGCAACGTTCGCGCCGTCATCCTGCGCGTCGATAAGGCGCAGCGCGGCCCCGCCGTGCTGCTGTCGCGCGCCTCGGACAGCTTCCTGCAGCGCCTCATGGAGATGGAGGTCCCCGAGATCGCCGACAAGACCATCGAGGTCGTGCGCATCGTGCGCGACCCGGGCTTCCGCGCCAAGGTCGTGGTCCGCTCCAACGACCCCAAGGTGGACGCCATCGGCGCCTGCGTGGGCCTGCGCGGCTCGCGCATCCGCTCCATCATGAACGAGGTGGCCGGCGAGCGCATCGACCTCATCCCCTACGCCGACGGCGTCGAGGAAGCCCTGGCCAACGCGCTTGCGCCGGCCAAGGTCGCCAACGTGCGCATCACCGACGCGGAGAACCGCGTCGCCGAGATCCAGGTCAACGAGGAGCAGCTCGCGCTGGCCATCGGCAAGGACGGCCAGAACGTGCGCCTGGCGCAGAAGCTCACCGGCTGGACCCTCGAGGTCAAGTCCGAGGGCCAGATGCGCGCCGAATACAAGGCCTACGAGGACGCGGCCGCCAAGCAGCTCGAAGGCCTCGAAGGCGTCGGCCCCAAGACCATCGAGACCTTGGTCGCCGGCGGCATCACCGACATCGCCCGCCTGGCGGGCGCCACGGTCGAGGAATTGACCGCGCTGGAAGGCATCGGCGCCAAATCCGCGGCCAAGATCATCGCCGCCGCCAAAGCCGCCCAGGAGAAAGCCGGGGCTTAAATGCTATAATCGCCGTTGCTAATGGAAAAGAAGACCACCACGAAGAAGCCCGCGGCCAAGAAGCCGGCCGCCAAGAAGACCGACGCCAAGTCCAAGTCCGCTAAGGATAAGAAGCCCGAAGTCGAGGGCGTGGCGCGCACGACCGCCGAGGTCCGCACCAAGCAGGAGGAGAACTCCATCGCGCCGGAGAGCTCCCGCCTGGTCTCCGCCTTCGACCTCTTCAAGAAGCGCAAGGTCTCTTCCTCCGGGCCCACCGTGACGCGTCTGGCCGCCGGCGCCGCCCTTCCCAAGCCCCCGGCGCCCAAGCTGCCCGAGCCCCCTCCCGCCCCCGCTCCCGTCGCGCCGCCGGCGCCCGTCGCGCCGCCCGCCCCGCTCCCGTCGCCGCCAGCCGCCCGTCCCGGGCATGCCCACCGTCCCGGGCGCGGCCATGCCCGCGGTCCCCGGCGTGCCCGTCCCGCCCGAGCCGCCCGTGCCCGGCGCCGTGCCGCCCCGTCCCGCCGTGCCCGGCGCCGGCGCTCCGGGCGCTCCCGTCGCGCCCCGCCCCGCCGTGCCCGGCGCGCCCGCCGCTCCCGGCGCCAAGCCGCCGGTCTCCGGCGCGCCCGCGACCCCGGCCAAGCCGCCCGTCCCCCCGATTCCCTCGAAGCCCGTGATTTTGCGCCCCGGCGCCATCACAACGCGGCCGCCCATGCCGCAGCGCCCCGGCGGCGCCCCGCAGCAGTTCCGCCCCGGCCAGGGCCGGCTCGGCGGCGCGGCGGCGGCCATCGCCCGCCGCACCACCAGAAGCCGCAGCCCGCGCCTCAGCCCGCGGCGCCCAAGTCCGCTCTTAAGAAGCTGCAGGTCTCCTCGATGCTCACCGTGCGCGAGCTCTCCGAGAAGATGGAGGTCAAGACCAACGACGTCATCAAGAAGCTGATGACGCTCGGCATCTTCGCCACCATCAACCAGCGCCTCGAGACCGAGGCCGCGCAGGTCGTCGCCTCCGACTTCGGCTTCGAGCTCGAGCTCGTCGCGATGTACAAAGAAGAGGAGCTCGCGGTCGTCGCCAAAGAGAAGGAAGACCCCGCCAAGCTCAAGCCCCGCTCGCCCGTCATCACCATCATGGGCCACGTGGACCACGGCAAAACCTCGCTGCTCGACGCCATCCGCTCGGCGCGCGTCGCCGAAGGCGAATCCGGCGGCATCACCCAGCACATCGGCGCCTACAAGGTTAAGACCGAGAAGGGCGAGGTCGTCTTCCTCGACACGCCCGGTCACGAGGCCTTCACCGCCATGCGCGCGCGCGGCGCCAAGGTCACCGACATCGTCGTGCTCGTCGTGTCGGCCACCGACGGCATCATGCCCCAGACCATCGAGGCGATGGACCACGCCAAGGCCGCCGGCGTGCCCATCATCGTCGCGGTCAACAAGATCGACCTGCCGGGCGCCAACCCGCAGAAGATCCGCCAGGACCTCGCCAACCACGGCCTGCAGGCCGAGGAGTGGGGCGGCAAGACCATCTTCCAGGACGTCTCCGCCAAGAAGCGCATCAACCTCGACAAGCTCCTCGAGAACCTCGCGCTCCAGGCCGAGATCCTCGAGCTCAAGGCCAACCCGGACCGCCCCGCCTACGGCACCATCCTCGAGGGCCGCATGGACGCCAAACGCGGCTCGGTGTCCACCGTTCTCGTGCAGGCCGGCACGCTCAAGGTCGGCGACGCGTTCGTCGCGGGCCTGGCTTACGGCAAGATCAAGGCCCTCATCGACGACGCGGGCCATCGCATCGAGGCCGCCGGGCCTTCGACCCCGGTCGAGATTCTCGGCCTGACCGGCAACCCGCAGGCCGGCGACGCCTTCACCGTCGTCGAGAACGAGAAGGCCGCCCGCGACATCGCGGAGAAGCGCCGCCTCATCCACCGCGAGCAGTCCCTGGCCCACCAGAAGCACATGACGCTCGTCGGCCTGCGCGGCGCGCTCACCTCCGCCGGCGGCTCGGTCAAGGCGAAGGACCTCAACATCCTGCTCAAGACCGACGTGCAGGGCTCGCTGCAGGCCCTGCGCGACTCGCTCGAGGGCCTGGCCACCACCGAGTGCAAGGTGCGCGTCATCCACGGCGCCATCGGCGACCTCAACGAATCCGACGTGCTGCTGGCGGCCGCCTCCGACGCGGTCACCTTGCTCTTCCACACGGACATCGACCCGCGCGCCCAGGAGATCGCGACGCGCGAAGGCGTCGAGATCCGCAAATACGAGATCATCTACGACCTCATCGAGGACGTCAAAGCCGCCCTCGAAGGCCTGCTCGCGCCCGAAGTGGTGGACGTCGTCGTCGGCAAAGGCGAAGTCAAGGCGCTGTTCAAGGTCAAGGCCGGCGTCATCGCCGGCTCCGCCATCCGCGACGGCAAGCTCTCCCGCGGCGGCCACATCAAGGTGGTGCGCAACGGCGAGATCGTCCACACCGGCAAGGTCACGACCTTGCGCCACTTCAAGGACGACGTCAAAGAGATCGAGAAGGGCCAGGAGTGCGGCATCGGCGTCGAAGGCTACTCCGGCTTCCAGGTCGGCGACCTCCTCGAGTTCTTCATCAAGGAGACGCGCACGCGTCGCCTGTCGCAGTCCACGAAGGCCTAAGCGAACCCCGTGTTCGACCGAGGCGAGCGTCTTAAGGAGCTGTTCAAGGAGCTCGTCGTCGAGCTGCTCCGCGAGGTCAAGGACCCGGGCCTCTCCGGCTTCCTGACCGTCACGGGCGTGGACCTTTCCGCCGACCGCAAGAACCTCAAGGTTTATTACTCCATCCTCGGCACCGAGGCCGAGAAGGAGCGCGCGGCCAAGGCCTTGGAGCGCGCCGCCCCCTACCTGCGCAGCCTCCTCAAGAAACGCGTGACCGTCAAGGTCGTGCCCAACCTCCTCTTCAAATACGACGACACGCCCCGCACCGCGTCGCGCATCGACGCCCTGCTCAACAAGCTCGAGAAGGAAAAGGGCCAGTGACCGTCCCGCCGCACGCGGGGATGCTGCTCACCGACAAACCCACCGGCTGGACGTCCCATGACGTCGTGGCCGTCCTGCGCAAACGTTTCCCGAAGGGCACCAAGGTCGGCCACACCGGCACCTTGGACCCGCTGGCCACCGGCCTGCTCGTCGTGCTCGTCGGCCCCTGCACCAAGCTCCAGGCGCGCCTCCAGGGCATGGATAAGACTTATTCGGGCACCATCCGGCTCGGGGTCAAAACCGATACGGGCGACATCACGGGCAAGGTCGTCGAAGAGAAACCTTTGCCGGCCCTGGACCTCAAGGCGCTGCAGAAGGCCGCGGACGCCCTGCATGGCGAGATTTCGGCTCCCGCCCCGGCTTATTCCGCCGTCAAACACGAAGGCCGCCCGCTGTACGCCTATGCCCGCGCCGGTGAAGAGGTGCCCGTGAAGGCCCGGACCGCCCTGGTGAAGACTTGGAAGGTTCTAGCCTGGGACGCGCCCGAAATGTCCTACCGCATGGAGGTCGGCAGCGGCACCTACGTGCGCACCTTGGCCGAGGTGCTGGGCGAGAAGCTCGGCTGCGGCGGCACCGTCTCGGCCCTGCGCCGCGAAACCGTCGGGCCGTTCCGCCTGGAGGACGGCCGCCCGCTCGCCGAGTGGCGCGAGATGCCGCCCCAGGACCTGGCCGCCTGCCTGGCCGCGTCTTTGCCGCTCCTCGAGGCCGCGCTCAAGTGAGGACGTACCGCGGGCGCGTCGTGAAGGGCGCTCGCGTCGGCCGCAAACTCGGCTTCCCGACGGCCAATATCAGCCTGAAGACCCATCCGCCGCGCGGCGTCTGGAAGGTCGAAGTCACGGGGAGCACCATCGGCACGCGTGTGGGCGCTTGCAACGTGGGCGTGCGCCCGACCATCGGCGGCCTGAAATTGGTCACCGAGGTTCATATCCCCGGTTACCGAGGCGATTTATACGGCCGGACCCTCACCCTTCGCTTCGTGAAAAAAATACGCGCCGAGAAGAAGTTCGCGTCCTTGTCCGCGTTGCGCGCTCAGATTCGCCGCGACGTCGCGGCTGTCGCGGGCCGCTGACCTCAAACGGCCGCCCCCTCCCCTGTCCTCCGCCGTCCCGACGTGCTAAAATAGCGGCATGACCCTCAACCAGGACGGGAACGTGATCGGGCGCGTGGGCGCGTTGGCCGTCATCGTGTTGACCTTGTGGGGCGTGCAGCGCATCAACGCGGGCAAGTTCACGATGTGCCCCACCGGCAAGGACAAGGCCGGCTCGTCTTGCTGCATGACCGAGGGCAAAACCGAAGCCCCCGCCGAAGCCGCCGCTACGCCCGCTCCTGCCGCGACGCCAGCCAAGCATTAAGCGCGACCAGGCCTAAGGTCGCGGCCAGCAGGCACACCGAGAGGGCGTTGATCTCGGGCGTCACGCCGAACTTCATCATCGAATACACCTTGATGGGCATCGTCACGATGCCGATGCCGGTGACGAAGAAGCTGATGACGAAGTCCTCGAAGCTCACGGTGAAGGCGAGCAACGCGCCCGAGAGCACCGCCGGCATGGCCAGCGGCAAGGTCACCTTCCAGAACGCCTGCCACTCGGTCGCGCCCAGGTCCATGGCCGCGTCCTCCAGGTTGGCGTCGCCGATGGATTTCAGCCGGGCGCGGATGCTGCCGACGGTGTAGGGCAGGCAGATCAGCGCGTGGGAGCAGGCCAGGGCCCCGAAGTTCAGCTCGAAGCCGGCGCGCACGAGGAAGCTCAGGATGCCGACGCCGAGCGCGACCTCGGGCATCATCAGCGGCACGTTGAGCAAAGCGCCGTACAGGCTTTTGCCGGGGAAGGGCTTGTGGCGCACCATGGCGTAGGCCGCGAGCAGCCCCAGCACCGAGGCGATGGCCGCGGCCGACGCGGCGAGCTCGAGGGAGGTCAACATCGCCTTCATCAGCTCCGCGTCCGAGAAAAGCACCCCGTACCACTTGAGGGTGAAGCCCTTCCAGACCACGTTGCGCCGCGCGTCGTTGAAGGAGAAGACGAACATGACGACGAGCGGCAGGTAGAGAAAGCCGTACAGGGCCGCGCAATAGGCCGACAGCCAGTTTCCCCGCCTCACGCGTCGGCCTCCCACTTCTGATAGACGCGCAGGCCCGCGACCAGGCCCGCGAGCAGGATGACGGTCAGCGCCGCGCCGAAGGGCCAGTCCTGGGCCATCAGGAACTGGTTGGAGATGAGGTTGCCGAGAAGGTAATAACGCGGCCCCCCCAGCAGCTCGGCGGTGATGAAGTCGCCCAGGCACGGGATAAACGTCAGCAGGCAGCCCGTGACCACGCCGGGCAAGGACAGCGGCAAGGTGACCTTGAGGAACGCCGTCCAGCGGCCCGCGCCGAGGTCGTAGGCGGCCTCCACCAGGGAGCGGGGCACCTTGTCGAGCGAGCCGTAAAGGGGCAGGACCATGAAGGGCAGGTAGAAATACACCAGGCCCAACACGACGGACGCGGGCGTGTAGAGGAAGCCGATGGGGCTGTTGAGGAAGCCGAGCTTGAGCAGGGCCGTGTTGAGCAGGCCTTCCTTGCCGAGCACGATCATCCAGGAGTAGAAGGCGACGAGGGTCGAGGACCAGAACGGGACCATGAGGCCGATGAGCAGGGCGTTTTTCCATTTGCCGGCGCGGAAAACGAGGAAGTAGGCCAGCGGGTAGCCCAAGAGCAGGCAGGTCGTCGTCGCGCAGCCCGCGAAGGCCAAGGTGCGCAGGAGGACCGGCAGATACTTCGCGTCGAAGGCGCGGCGATAGTTGTGCAGCCCCAGCTCCCAGACGATCTGGCCGTAGGTGCCGTTTTTGGCGAAGGACAGGAAAAACAGCGCCAGGGCCGGGATGACCAGGAACACGACGAGCCAGGCCGTCGTCGGCGCGAGCAGGAGGTGGCTGGCCAGCGGCCGGCGCCCGCCGAGCAGCCAGGACAGGGCCTTGGTCACCTCAGGCGACCTTCACGTCGGCCCAGATCTGGTTCCACGTCTCGCTTTGCTCGCTGTCGAGCACGTGGTGCAGCGAAAGCTGCTTCATGAGTTTGGGCGGCGGATAAACCCGCGGGTCGGTGAGCAGCGCCTTCTCGACGAACCGGTGCGCCTTCTCGTTGGGCGTGGCGTAACGCACGTGGTTGGCGATGCCCGCGCCCACCTCGGGCTCGAGCATGTAGTCGATGAGACGCAAGGTGTCCTCGCGGTGGCTGGAGCCGCGCATGATGGCCAGGCAATCGACCCACATGTACGTGCCTTCCTTCGGAAGGACGTAATCCAGATCGGGGTTGTCGCGCGCGGCCTGGAACAGGTCGCCCGACCAGGTCATCGCGAGGTCGATCTCGCCGGCGACGAGGCTGTTGAGGTAGGACGCGGAGCTGTACTGCTTCACCAGGGGCTTCTGCTTGATGAGCAGCTCGCGGACCTTGTCGAAGTCGCGCGGGTCCTTGGTGGTCTGGTCGATCTTGAGCAGCTGCATGGCGACCGAGATGCAGTCGCGCACGTTGTCGAGCATCGAGATGCGGTCCTTATATTTCTCGTCCCACAGGTCCCACCAGGAGTCGGGCGCCTTCTTGAAGCGTTTGCGGTTGAAGGCGATGCCGGTGGTCCCCCACAGGTAGGGCACCGTGGTCTCGTCGGGGTCGTAGATGGGGCGGCGGAAACGCGTCGCCAGGTTGTCGAGGTTCTTGAGCGCCCCCGAGGGCACGGGGTCGATGAGGTTGAGCGCGCGGAAGCGCGGGATGAGGTAGTCGCCCACGACGATGAGGTCGTAGCCGCGCGCGCCGGCGCGGATCTTGGCGAACATCTCCTCCTCGTCGGCGAACAGGTCGTAATGCACCTCGACGCCGGTTTTGGCCTTGAAGTCCTCGAGCGTGGTTTTGCCGATGTAGTTCGACCAGTTGAAGAAGTTGACCACGCGTTTGGAGGAATCGGCGCGGCGGCAGGCGGCCAGGAAGGCCGGCAGCAGGGGCGCCAGCACGGCTGCCTTCAGGAAGTCGCGCCGCGAGCTACTGCTCATCTTTCTCGAGGATGTCACGTCCTCGGGCTGGACCGCGGCGATGCCGCGCTCGTTCGAGTTCGTCGAGCACGTAGCGGTCGCCGCCGGCCTGTGCCAGCAGGAGGCGTTCGGGGTTCTTCTTGAACATCTGGAGGTAGATCTGGCAGGCGTCGCCCAAAAACACGGTGTCCTTGAGCGTGGCGTCGAAGCGCAGCGCGCCGAAGGGCAGCTCGTCCTTGTAATAGACCTTCACGCGTTCGGGGCGGATGCCGACCTTCACCTTGGCGCCGACCTCGGGCAAGGTCTCGCCCGGGTCGAGCGGCACGACGATCTCGTGCTCGTCCTCGAGCAGGAGGTGGGCGCGTTCGCCCGAGCCGGGCAGCACGCGCGCGGAGAAGATGTTGGCGCCGCCCACGAAGTCGGCCACGAAGGAGGTGGCGGGCTGCTCGTAGATGTCGGAGGGAGCTCCCAGCTGCTCGATGCGGCCGTGGTTGAAGACGGCGATGCGGTCGGACATGGTCATCGCCTCTTCTTGGTCGTGCGTCACGTAGATGAAGGCGATGCCCAGGCGCTTCTGCAGGCTCTTGAGCTCGAGCTGCATGGCCTTGCGCAGCTTCTCGTCGAGCGCGCCCAACGGCTCGTCGAGCAGCAGCAGCGCCGGGCGGCCCGCGATGGCGCGGGCCAGCGCGATGCGCTGCATCTGGCCGCCGGAGAGCGAGGACACGCGGCGCGTCTCGAAGCCGGCCAGCTTGACCATCGCCAGCGCCTCGGGGATGCGGCGGACGATCTCGGCCTCGGGCACCTTGTCCATGCGCATGCCGAAGGCGATGTTGCCGGCCACGTCGAGGTGCGGGAACAGGGCGTAGTGCTGGAAGACGGTGTGCACGTCGCGCTCGTAGGGCGCCTGGAGGGTCACGTCCTCGCCGTTGAGCAGCACGCGCCCGGAGTCGGGGTGCTCGAAGCCCGCGATGATGCGCAAGGTGGTCGTTTTGCCGCAGCCCGAGGGGCCGAGCAAGGTCATGAACTCGCCCTTGCGCACGGTGAGGTTCACGCCGCGCAGGATGGGCGTCGCGCCGAAGGACTTGTGGAGGGGCCCGATCTCGAGGAGGATGTCTTCGCTCACGAAGTCCTCATTATACTACGAGCCGAAGGCGGCGACGGCGCGTTTGATGCGCGCGAAGGCGTCGTCGGTCAGGCTCGGCGTCGCCAGCGGCGGCGCCAGGCGCACGGCGGGCGTGGGTGTCCTTGGCGAGCACGCCTTCGTCGCGCAGGCGCTCGACGAGCGGGCGCACGCGGTCGGCGAACTCGACGGCGATGAGCATGCCGCGGGCGCGCACCTCCTTCAAGCGCGGGTGGCCGAGCCCCTCGAGCTTGTCCACGAGCCGGCGCGCCACGCGCGCGGAGCGCTTCGGCAGGTCCTCGCCCACCAGCACGTCGAGCGCGGCCGAGCCGATGGCCGCGGCCAGCGGGCTGCCGCCGAAGGTGGAGCCGTGCGTGCCGGGCGTGAACAGCCCGAGCACGTCGTCGTCGGCGCAGACCGCCGAGATGGGGTAGAGCCCCCCCGACAGCGCCTTGCCGAGGATGTAGAGGTCGGGCTTGACGTCCTCGTGGTCGCAGGCGAACATCAGGCCGGTGCGGCCCAGGCCGGTCTGGATCTCGTCGGCGCACATGAGCACGCGTTTCTCGGAGCAGATGTCGCGCACGGCCTTGAGCCAGCCCTCGGGCGGGATGACGACGCCGGCCTCGCCCTGGATGGGCTCGAAGAGCACGCCGACGGTGTTGGGGCCGATGGCTTTCTCGAGCGCCGGGGCGTCGCCGTACGGGATGCGTTTAAAGCCCGGCGTGGCGGGGCCGAAGCCGTCGCGGCTGTCGGGGTCCGAGGAGAAGCCGACGATGGTGGTCGTGCGGCCGTGGAAGTTGTTCTCGAAAACGACGATCTCGGCCTTGTCCTTGGCCACGCCTTTGTGGCGGTAGCCCCACAGGCGCATGGCCTTGATCGCGGTCTCCACGGCCTCGGCGCCGCTGTTCATGGGCAGGGCCCGGTCCTTGCCCGTGAGCTTGCACAGCTTCTCGAGGAAGGGCCCCAGGCGCTCGTTGTGGAAGGCGCGCGAGGTGAGCGCGACCTTGCCCAGCTGGGCCTTGGCCGCGGCCACGATGGCGGGATGGTTGTGGCCCTGGTTGAGCGCGGAGTAGGCCGACAGGAAATCGAAGTAGCGCCGCCCCTCCGCGTCCCAGACGAACACGCCTTTGGCGCGCGCGATGACGACGGGCAGCGGATGGTAGTTGTGCGCGCCGTATTGCTCGGCGAGCGCGATGGCCTTCTCGGAACGGGTGGGGCGTGGGGTCGTCATAGGGGGTTGAAGAACGGCCGGCCGCCGAGCAGGCGCAGGCCCAGCGCGGCGAGCGCGGGCCCCGCGAGCCAGCCGCTGACGGAGGCGGCGAGGAAGAAGCCCGTGAGCACGAGCGCGAAATCGATGAACGGGCCGCCGTGGAACACCTTGTCGAGCCAGGCGCGCGCGAGCAGCCAGCCCAGGCCGACCGGCGGTGAGCGCGATGGTCGGCCGTAGTAGACCAGGCCCGCTGGCGCGCCCGCTGACGGCCACCGGCGACGGGCCCGCCGCGGACAAGGCCACGAAGAGCACGGGCAACACGTGGGCCAGGCCCATGGCCACGGCCCAGCCGCCGAGCGCGCGCCGCAGGGCCGCGGGGCTCACAGCTCCCCTCCTCGCGCGCGGGCGGGGCGTCGGAGAGGTAGCCCGAGGCCCACAGGAGGTAGAGCACGCCCAGCAGGCACAACGCGGCCGCGGCCGCGGTGCGCGCCAGGCGCCCGCGCGTCCAATATTCGGCCGCCAGCCCGTCGAGCGGCCGCTGGATGGGCGAGACCACGTTCTGGGCGGGAGCGGTGGTGGCCTCGATGACGGCCAGGCTGCGGATGATGGGCAACGGCGCGTCCTCGGGCTCGGGCGGCGCGTCCGTCTCGGCGGCGGCGACGGCCGCGGCGGCGCGTTTCTTCTTGGCCTTGGGCGCGGGGGCGGGCTCGGGCTTTTTCCAGGTCGGGGCCACGAGCTCCGGCTTCTGGAAGGTGGCGCCGATGCCGACGCCCGAGACCGCGGCGTAACGCGAATCCATGCGCCGCTCGCGCAGGCGCGGCGCGGGCGCCGGGGCGGGCGTCGGCGCGGGAGGCGGCGGGAGCTCCTCGGCCTCCTCCGCGGCCGGCGCCGCCGACGGCAGGCGCGGCAGCGAGGAGCCCGTGGGTTTGGGCGTCTTGGTCTTGAACGGCACGAACTGGTCGCCCATGCCGACGACGCCCGCGTCGGCGGCGTTGGGCTCGGCTTTGAGCAGCATGGACGTCTGGGGCGCGGGTTTGGGGCCCTTGGGCGAGCCGTCGGGCGCGTCCAGGCGCACGGACGGCTGCTCCGTCGGCGCGGGCGCGGGCTCCACCAGCGCGGCGGCCTCCACCTTGTAGCGGTGGGCCGCGTTCCAGTTCTGGAGCACGTACATCGCGGCCATCCCGGAGAGGACGGCCGCTAAGACCTGCGCGAAGCGCCCCCCGCGCGACGCCGTGCGCCGGGGGTTGAGCTCAGGCATCCTTGAGGGCCTGCTCGAAGGTGCCGACGATGCGGTCGGCGTCCTTCTCGTTCAGGCACATCGGCGGCTGGATGCGAAGCGTGTTGCCTTCCAAGCCGCCTTTGCCGACGAGCACGCCCTGGTCCTTCATGGACTCGACGACATCGACGGTGAGCTCGGGGGCGGGCGCCTTGGTTTTGGCGTCTTTGACCAGCTCGACGCCGATCATCAGGCCCATGCCGCGGACCTGGCCGACGCGTTCGTCCTTGATCTTGCCCAGCGCGTTGAGAAGGCGTTTGCCGATCTTGTCGGCGTTGCCGGCGATGTCGTCCTTCTCGACGACGTCCATGACGGCGTCGGCCGCGGCCATGGCCATGGGCCCGCCGCCGAAGGTGTTGTAGTGCAGCTTGCCGGCGATGGCCTTGGCGACTTCCTGCGTGGTGATGACCGCGCCGATGGGGTAGCCGTTGCCCAGGCCTTTGGCCATGACGATGATGTCGGGCTTGGCGCCCCAATGCTGGATGCCGAAGTAATGTTTGCCGGTGCGGCCCACGCCGGCCTGCACCTCGTCGGAGACGAAGAGGCCGCCGTATTTGTGGACGAGGTCCACCGCCGCCTTGAAGTAGGCGGGGCCGGGCGTGATGAGCCCGCCCACGCCGAGGATGGTCTCGGCGAACATGCCGGCGATTTTGCCGCCGCTGTTGGTCAGGATGGTCTGCTCGAGGCCCTTGATGGCCGCGGCGGTGCTCTGCTCGGGCGTACCGTCGAAGCGGTAGGCGTAGTCCGTCGGGGCGAAGGACACGCCCGGAGGGAAGGGCTGCAGGTTGCGCCAGTTGTGCTGGCCGGTGAGCGCCACCGTCATCTGCGTGCGGCCGTGGTAGGAGCGCTGGACCGCGACGAACTCGTGGCGGCCGGTGTAGGCCTTGGCGAGGAACACGGCGAGCTCGTTGGCCTCCGAGCCGGAGTTGGTGAAGAACGCGACGTCCATGTCGGGGTTGACGGTTTTGGCCTTGTCGGCGAGGCGTTTGGCGAAGGCGCCGGTGGCGGGATGGAGGTACAGCGGCGGGTTGTGCTGGAGCTCGTCGATCTGCGCCTTGAGCTTCGACAGGAAATGGGGATGCGAGTGGCCGATGGACACGGTCGCCACGCCGGCGAAGCCGTCGAGGTATTCCTTGCCGTTCTCGTCGTAGAGGAACTGCATCTTGCCGGAGACGATCTGCACCGGCTTCTTGAACATGGGGCCGGGAAGCGGGAGCAGGTGTTTGGCGCGCACGGCGGCGGTTTCGGCGGCGGACGCGATTTTGGCGGCGGTTTTAGCGGGCATGGTTTCTCCGTTCGACGAGGCAGACGGCGAGGGTGAGGGCGGCGCCGGACAGCAGGCCGTCCATGAGGTTGATGGGCGAAGGCACGAAGCCCGCGGGGTTCCACGGGGACTTGGCGTAAGACGGGACGAGGCGCACGAACAGGTCGAGCACGCCGTAGCCCAGCAAGGAGGCGACGACCGCGGCGGCGGCGCCCTGCCAGCGTTTTACGGTGACCGCGCAGGCGCCGATGGCGGCGATGGTGCCCCAGATGGCGAGCAGATAAACGACGGACACCACGGCCTTCCACTCGAGCGACGGGGCGGTCTCATAGACGCCCAGGCGCGCCACGCGCGTGAGCACGGTCATGGGCAGCACGATGGTCAGGAAGGGCCCCAGCAGGCCGATGGCGGCTTCGAGCGCGCGCCGGCCGGCGGCGGCGCCGATGGCGGCGTAGAACACGCCGGTATAGACCGCGATGTTGAAGAAGGGAGGGCCGTAGGCGCCCTTCAGCCAAGTCTCGGAGCCGGTGCGGTCGAGCGCCGCCGTTAACACGTGGGCCAAGCCGGCTCCGAAAAGCCCGGCCATCGCGCCCGTCGCCGTCGCCGTAAAAGGCGTCACGTGTTAATAAAGATTAGACTGGCGGCGCTGGCCGGTGTAATCGACGAACACGGTCTTCTGCTCGGTGAAGAAGTGCAGGCCGTCTTTGGCCATCTCGCGCTCGCCCACGCCCGAGCCCTTCACGCCGCCGAAGGGCACCTGGGCCTCTCCGCCGATGGTCGGGCTGTTGAGGTGGACCATGCCGGCTTCCATGCCCTCGACGAACTTCATGGCCAAGGTCATGTCCTGGCCGTAGAACGCGGAGGT
This sequence comes from uncultured Elusimicrobia bacterium, assembly GCA_965283875.1. Taxonomy (GTDB): domain Bacteria; phylum Elusimicrobiota; class Elusimicrobia; order UBA1565; family UBA9628; genus GWA2-66-18. The sequence goes on from CBDIQC010000002.1 coordinate 259,854, forward strand.
GAGGCCGAAGGGGCTGTCGTTGGCCAGCTCGAGGGCCTGCTCGAAGGTCTTGGCCTTGGCCACGGAGAGGACAGGGCCGAAGATCTCCTCCTGCCACAGGCGCGCCTTGGGTTTGATGTTCTCGAAAACCGTGGGCTCGACGAAGAAGCCGTGTTTGAGGTCCCCGTCGGTCAGGCGGCGGCCGCCGAAAGGAGCTTGCCTTCCTTCTTGCCGATCTCGATGTAGTCGAGGTCGGTCTTGAGCTGGGCCGCGTCGATGGCCGGGCCCATGGTGACCGTCGGGTCCATGCCGTTGCCGACTTTGATCTTCTTGACCTCGGCGAGCAGCATGCCCATGAACTCGTCGTAGATCTTTTCCCCGAGAATAAGGCGGGAGGTCGCCGTGCAGCGTTGACCGGTGGAGCCGAAGGCCCCCTTCATGACGCCGCCGAGCGCGAGGTTGAGGTCGGCGTCGTTCCACACGACGGCCGGGTTCTTCCCGCCCATCTCGCAGGTGACCTTGGCGCCGCGTTTGCCGCACAGCTGGTGGACGTGCTGCCCGACCGCGTTGGAGCCGGTGAAGGACACGGCCTTCAGGCGCGGGTCCTCGATGAGGGTGTCGCCGAACGATTCGGGCTCGCCGAGCACGAGGTTCAGCACGCCGGGCGGCAGCCCGGCCTCTTCGAAAATCTTGACGATCTCGACCGCCATCGCCGGCACGGACGAAGCCGCCTTGAGCACCACGGCGTTGCCCGCGACGAGAGCCGGCGCGGTTTTCCAGACGGGAATCGCCCAGCGGGAAGTTCCACGGCGTGATGATGGAGACGACGCCGAGAGGCTCGCGCATCGTGTAGAGGAAATTGCCGGGCAGCTCGGAGGGCGAGCTCGTGCCCATGTAGCGCAGGCCTTCGCCCGCGTACCAATCGATGAGGGTGGTGCCCTTGTCCATCTCGCCTTTGGCTTCGGACAGGATCTTGCCCTGCTCGCGGGTCATCAGCGCGGCCAGCTCGTCGCGGCGGCGGCGGGAGATCTCGGCGGCCTTGGCCAACACGCGCCCGCGCTGGGGCGCCGGGGTCTTGGCCCAGCCGGAGGCCGCCTTCTGCGCGGCCTCGATGGCCTTCAGCGCGTCGGCCTTGCTCGCGTTTTTGAACCGCGCCACCACGTCGCGCGTATCGGCCGGGTTGACCGACTCGACCGTGCCGGCGTGCGTGCCTTCCACCCACTTTCCGCCGATATACTGCTTAAGCGTCGTCACGGCGGGCGTGTTCTTGGTCGCGGTAGCCATATCGGGAATTATATCAATTCGTCGTCGGTGTTAAGCCCGGGGGCGGGTCGTTTACTAACGATAATGTTGCTGCGCCGGCGCAGCTACTAACGATAATAATACTAACGATAACCACTAGCGCTAGCGCCAGTTGGTCGTTAGGGGAGCAGCGGTGAATCGAGCGAGGCGCCGGCCAACGACGGCGTCTGCTGGCGGTTCTGGCGACGGGCCTCGTCTTGGACGCGCGGCGTGAGGTAGTCGTGGAGCTGCCGGGCGGTCTTTTTGCCGTCCGCGAGCCCTTTGAGCAGGAAGTAGGTGAACATGCCGTGGCCTTGCTCGTTGAGGGTGCCCGTGATCTCCTCGCCGGAGGCGGCGGCGAGCACGGTCATGCGTTCGCCCGCAGGCACGTCGGCGACCTTGGCGACCAAGGGCCGCGCGCCCTGGGCCAGCACCGAGCGCCCCCCCGCCCCGGAGAAACAGGCATCGAGCGCGACGATGACGCGTTTGGCCTTGGTTTTGGAGAGGTCGGCGTAGAGCTTCTTGAGCGGGTAGGCCGTGGACTTGAGGAAGGTCGCGTCGCCGTCCCAGGGCACGAGGTAGGCGTCGCCGGTGGCCGGGTCGGGCGCGCCGTGGCCGGAGTAATAGACGAAGAGGGTCGAAGTCGGGCTCACGTTGAGCGGAAGCCACTCCTCGAGATAACTTTTAAGCTTGTTGCCGGTGGCCCGCGCGCCTTCCAGCGAGATGATGTTTCGCGCGGGGAAGCCCAACGCCTCCAGGTGCTTGCGCACGGTCTGCGCGTCGCGCACGCCGTAGTCCGCCCTGGGGAGGGACTGGTAGTCCTCGATGCCGATGACCAGCGCGAAATCATCGGGACGCTGGACGCCGCTCTTGGCCGGCGAATCCACGTCGGAGACGGGCGCGCGCGCCTCCGCCGGCATGCCGGCGGAGGCGCGTAGGCGGTCGTAGGCGGCATCGTCGAGGTTGCCCGGAGACGAGCGCGGCGGCGCGGCTGCCGCCGCGGAGGCGGTGGCCGCGAGCGCGCGGGCCTCGGTCGTGGGCGTCGCGCCGCGGGCCAGGAGCAGGGCGGCCAGCTCGGCGCGTTTGAAATTGACGGCGTAGCTCAACGGCGTGCCGAACATGGTGCCGCGGTTGGGGTTGGCGCCGGCGTCGAGCAGCATCCGCGCGGCCTCGGTTTTGCCCAGCAAGGCCGTCTTCATGAGCGGCGTCTCGCCGTTGCCGTCCGCGACGTCGAGGTCCGCGCCGGCGCTGATGAGGTTGCGCAGGGCGTCGAGGTCGCCGTGCATCGCGGCGCGCGACGAGGACGTGGTGCAGCCCGCCGCGCAGAACACCGCGCCGATGAGCACCGCGGCCAGCAGCGCGAGTTTGCTCATCAGGCGTTACGGGCGGTGCGTTTGAGGAACCGGCCGTGCGTGGTCGCTCCGGCCCACTTGCCGCCGTCCACCATGGCCACGCCGCGAGAATACACGTCGCGGATGGAGCCCTTCACCGTCACGCCCTCGTAAGGGTTGTAGTCGGCGGCGCTGTGGTGGGTCTTCAGGCTGAAGGTGTGCGGCTTGTTGGGGTCGATGACGACGAAGTCGGCGTCGGCGCCGGGGCTGAGATGCCCTTTGCGCGGGTAAAGGCCGAACAGCTTGGCCGGCGTCGTCGAGGTGATCTCGACGAAGCGGTTCTCGGAGATGCGGCCCTTCTGCACCGCGTCCCACAGCAGCAGCAGGCGGTATTCCACGCCGGGCGCGCCGTTGGGAATCTTCGCGAAGCTGTCCTTGCCCAGCTCCTTGCCGGGCTGGCTGGGCGTGGCCTTCATGCAGAAGGAGCAGTGGTCGGTCGAGACGACCTGGAGGTCGTTGCGGACCAGGCCCGCCCACAGCCGCTCGGAGTTCCCCTCCGGGCGCAACGGCGGCGACATGACGAACTTGGCGCCTTCGAAGCCCGGGCGTTTGTAGTCCTCATGGGACAAGTAGAGATACTGGGGGCAGGTCTCGGCATAAACCGGCAGGCCGCGGTAACGCGCCGCGCGCACTTCCTCCATCGCGTCGCCGGCCGACAGGTGGACGAAGTAGATGGGCACGCCGGCGATCTCGGCCACAGCCCGGACATCGCCCTTGCGGCCGGTTCGGCGGTCATGGGGCGGGTCAACGCGTGCCACTCGGGCGAGGTTTTGCCCTCGCGGATGGCCTTGGCGATGAGCACGTCGATGACCGAGCCGTTCTCGGCGTGCATACAAATGGTGCCGCCGTTCTCCTTGGTGCGCATCAGCGCGCGGAAGATGGTGGCATCGTCGGACATGAAGATGCCGGGGTAGGCCATGAACAGCTTGAAGGACGAGACGCCCTCATCGACGAGTTTGTCCATCTCCTTCTCGGCCTTCTCGGGGAAGTCCGTGACGATCATGTGGAAGCCGTAATCGACGGCCGACTTGCCGGCGGCGCGTTTGTGCCAGTCGTCGAGCGCGTGGCGGAAGGTCTCGCCCTTCTTCTGGATGGCGAAATCCACGATGGATGTGGTGCCGCCGAACATGGCGGACGTCGAGCCGGTCGAGAAGTCGTCGATGGTGGTGGCGCCCATGAAGGGCATGTCGAAATGGGTGTGCACGTCGATGCCGCCGGGCACGACGACCTTGCCGCGGGCGTCCAGCGTCTTCTTAGCGGGGTCCGTGATGTTGCCGACCGCGACGACGCGCCCGTCGGCGACGGCCAGGTCCCCGACGAAAGAATCCGACGCGGACACGATGGTGCCGCCTTTGACGATCAGGTCGTAGCTCATGAGTTCTTTCCCCACTTCATCAAGATACGGTAGGCGACGAAGGAAACGCCGAAGCTGATGAACCAGGCGTAGTGATACAGCGTGATCCACCACGGCGCGACGTCTAACACCTTGATGGTGCCCAGAAAGCCCGGCAGCACCGGCGCGCAGCCGAGCACGAGGGCGATGAGGGCCACGGTGTTGACGCCGCCCGCGTACCAGTAGCTGCCGTTTTTCTCGTAAAGCTCGCGCACGTCGAGCTTGGCGCCGCGCAGCACGTAGTAGTCGCAGATGAGGATGCCGCCGATGGAGCCGAGCAAGGACGAATAGGCGATGAGCCAGGTGAAAATATAGCCCGACGGGTCGGCGATGAGCTTCCAGGGCTGGATGAGGATGCCGATGACCCCGGTGATGTAGCCGCCCATGCGGAAGTCGATCTTCTCGGGCCAGACGTGCGCGAAGTCGTTGGCCGGGCCGACGACGTTGGCCGCGATGTTGGTCGCGAGCGTGGCCAGGCACAAGGAGACGAGCGCGATGGCCAGCACCAGCGGGTTCGTAAACTTGGCGATGAGGTCCACCGGGTCCCAGATGGACTGCCCGTAGATGACGACGGTCGCCGAGGTCACCGCCACGCCGATGAAGCTGTAGAGGCCCATGGTCGTGGGCAGGCCGAGGGCCTGGCCCCACATCTGGTCCTTCTGCGACTTGGCGTAGCGCGAGAAGTCCGGGATGTTGAGCGACAAGGTCGCCCAGAACCCGATCATGCCGGTCAGCGCCGGGAAGAAAAACGGCCAGAACTGACCCGCCCTGGGCTGGCCCGGCTCGAAGGCCGACGGCGTGGACAACATGCTGCCGAAGCCCCCCGCCTGCACGTAGGCCCAGGCGAGCAAGGCCAGGCCGAGTGCGATGAGCAGGGGCGCCTTGATGTTCAGGAGGACGCGGATGGATTCCACGCCCTTGTAGATGACGAACATGTTGATGCTCCAGAAGAACAGGAAGCACCCCCACTGCCCCGCGTTGAGCCCCTCGAACACCGGCGGCGCGGCGAGCATGGCCGGGTAATAGATGCCCAGCAGCTTGTAGATGGCGGCGCCGCCGATCCAGGCCTGGATGCCGAACCAGCCGCAGGCGACCAACGCGCGCAGGATGGCCGGCACGTTGGCGCCGAGGATGCCGAAGGCCGGCCGGCAATACACGGGATAGGGAATCCCGTATTTCGTGCCCGCGTGCGCGTTGAGGATCATCGGCAGCAGCACGATGCAGTTGCCCAGGAAGATGGTCAACACGGCCTGCCACCAGTTCATGCCCTCGGAGATGAGCGAGGACGCCAGCATGTACGTGGGGATGCAGGCGCTCATCGAAATCCAGAGCACCGCGATGTCCTTGGTGCCCCACGTGCGCTCGTTTTTGCGCGTGGGCGCGATGTCCTTGTTCCAATACGGCGACTTCGTGATGGGCTCGGAGTGGTCGTGGATCTCCGAGTCGAGGAGGTAGTCGACGTATTTTTTCATGGTTAAGGCAGCTGCTGCACGAGCGCGCCGTAGGTCTCGGGCCGGCGGTCGCGGAAGAACTGCCAGGTCTTGCGCACCTCGAGAATCTGGTCGAAATCCACGGTCGCGGTCACGAGCTCGTCTTTGTCGTGGGAGCCGACGGCGAGCATCTGGCCGCGCGGGTCGCAGACGTAGGACTGGCCGTAGAACTGTCCGATCTTCCAGGGGCCTTCGACGCCGACCCGGTTGGACGCGGCGACGAAATACTGGTTGGCCACGGCGTGCGCGGGCTGCTCGAGCTTCCAGAGATATTCCGACAAACCTTTCACCGTCGCGGACGGATTGAAGACGATTTCAGCCCCGTTCAAACCAAGAGCGCGGGCGCCGTCGGGGAAGTGGCGGTCGTAGCAGATATAGACGCCGACCTTGGCGTAACGCGTCTGGAATACGGGGTAACCCAGGTTGCCGGGTTTGAAGTAGAACTTCTCCCAGAAGCCCGGGGCGCAGTGCGGGATGTGGTTCTTGCGATAGACGCCCAGGTTGGTGCCGTCGGCGTCGATGACCGCGGCGGTGTTGTAATACGTGCCCGGCGACGGCGTCTCGTAGATGGGCGAGACGATGACCATCTTGTGCTTCTTGGCCAGCTTCTGCATCAGCTTGGTGGTCGGGCCGTCGATGGGCTCGGCGCAGTCGTACCACTTGATGTCCTGCTCGGCGCAGAAATACGGGCCGTAGAAGATCTCCTGGAGGCCGAGCATCTGCACGCCCTTCTTGGCGGCCTGCTCGATCATGGCCACGTGTTTGTCGATCATCTTCTTCTTGATGTCTTTGAGCGAATATTTGGGCGGGGTCCACGGGCAGGACGCCTGGATGAGACCGATCTTCACGTTTCGGGACATGGTTTCGTCTCCTAGGAGGCTTGTTTGCGGTTGAGCTGGGCCAGCCGCTCGATGACGGCGGGCACGTTGAAGAAGCGTTTCTCGAAGTGCAGCAGAGTGGCGTCGTCGATGGGCAGGCGCAGCTGGTAGCGCCCGTCGTCGGCGTTGTGCTCGAACTGGGTGCCGTAGGTCTGGGGCAGGCCGATGGACATCAGGAAGCGGTCGAGCGAGGCCGCGGAGAGCCAGCGCGCGGGTTTGTGGCCGTTGACCGACGCCATCACGGCCAGGCGGTGCGCGGCCAGGAACTCCTTGGGCTCGGCGCCGTGCAGGAGGATGACGGCGGCGCGGTAGAGGTCGTTGACCGTGTTGACCTCGCCCTGGGACATCATCTCGAAGACCTCCTTGCGGCGCGCCAGGTCGCGCGTGCGCAGGTTCTCGACCTGCGCGGCGGTGGACAGGACCGTTTCGCGGTCCTTCTGGTCGCCGGCGTACAGCTCTTCGAGGCGGAGATTGTCGGTTTCGGGAGGCATGTTCTAGTGGCGGCGATAAACCTCGCCGTAGTCCTTGCCGCCGTTCTTCGTGTAATCGTCCCACGTCAAGGGCTTGAGGCCGGTCTCCACCGGGGTCATGGTGATGCAGCCGTCCACCGGGCAGACCAGCGAGCACAGGTTGCAGCCGACGCAGTCGGCCTGGACCACGTGCGGCTTGCGGTTGCCGCCTTTCTTGTCGATGGCGATGCACTGGTGGGTGGTGTCGTTGCAGGACACGTAACACACGTCGCAGCCGATGCATTTGTCCTTGTCGATGCTGGCGACCGACTTGTAGTGGAGGTTGAGGTGTTTCCAGTCCACGATGTTCGGCGCGGTTTTGCCGATGAAGTCGTCGAGCCGGGAGAAGTTCTTGCGCTTCATCCAGCCCTCGAGGCCGGCGTTTAAGTCCTCGATGATGCGAAAGCCATGGTGCATGACCGCCGTGCACAGCTGGACCGAGGACGAGCCCAGGAGCATGAACTCGACCGCGTCCGACCACGTCGAGATGCCGCCGATGCCCGAGATGGGCAGGCCGACGGTCTCGGGGTCGGTCGCGATCTGGCTGACCATGTTGAGCGCGATGGGTTTGACCGCCGGCCCGCAGTAGCCGCCGTGCGAGATCTTGCCCTGCACCGCGAACTTCGGGACCATGGTCTCGACATCGACGCCCATGATGGAGTTGATGGTGTTGATGAGGGAGACGCCGTCGGCCTTGCCCTTCTTGGCCGCGCGCGCCGCGAAACGCACGTCGGCGACGTTGGGCGTGAGCTTGACCAGCACGGGAATCTTGGAGACTTCTTTGACGAACTCCGTGACCATCTGCACGTATTCGGGCACCTGGCCGACCGCCGCGCCCATGCCGCGCTCGCTCATGCCGTGCGGGCAGCCGAAGTTCAGCTCGATGCCGTCGGAGCCCGCATCCACGACCTTCTTGACGATGTCGTGCCAGGCCTGGCGCTCGCAAGGCACCATGAGGGAGGCGATGACCGCGTTGTTGGGGAACCGCTTCTTGACCTCGTAGATCTCCTTGAGGTTGGTCGCCAGCGGGCGGTCGGTGATGAGCTCGATGTTGTTGAAGCCCACGACCTTCTGCCCCCCCATGTCCATGGCGCCGTAACGCGAGGACACGTTGATGACGGGCGGGTCCTGGCCGAGCGTTTTCCACACCGCCCCGCCCCAGCCGTATTCGAAGGCGCGCATGATCTGCGCGCCGGAGTTGGTCGGCGGCGCCGAGGCCAGCCAGAAGGGGTTCGGGGACTTGATGCCCGCGGTGTTGGCCGCGAGGCTGGGCTTGTGTTTGGCGTGGTGATGGTGGTGCGGGGTCATTCGTGGCTCCCGTCGCGAGGGGTGATGGGCGCGACCACGCGTCCGTTGATGGTAGTCACCCAATATTCGTTCCCCTCGGGAACGGGCCGTCCTGGGAATAGGGACGTCCAAATACCATGGGCGGCGCGTTTGCCGTCGGCCGCCGCGTTGACGACCTCCTTGCCGCCGTTGACCGCGTCGCCGCCGGCGAACACCTTGGGCTGGGAGGTCTGGAGGGTGTCGGGGTTGCAGATTAATCGTCCGTCGTCCTTCTGCTGGAGCTTGAGCGCCTTGGCCAGCGCGAAGTGTTTGCCTTGGCCGATGGCCTTGATGACGCGGTCGCACTCCACGACGAACTTGGAGCGGGGCAGAATCGTCAGCTTGCCCTTCACGACCTTGGACTTCGAGAACTCGACGCCTTCCACCTTGGTTTTGCCCAGGATGCGCACGGGCACGGCGTTGGTCAGCAGGTGGGCGCCGTCGGTGCGGGCCAGCTCGACCTCGAAGTCGTAGGCGGACATGTCCTCGCGGCCGCGGCGGTAGGCCAAGGTCACGTCGGTCGCGCCGGAGCGTTTGGACTGGGTGGTGGCGTCGATGGCGGTGTTGCCGCCGCCGATGACGACCGTGCGCGCGCTGGGCGTGATGCCGCGGCCGCCGTTTTTGACGCGCTCGATGAAGGTGAGCGCGTCATAGACGCCCTTCAGGTTCTCGCCGGGGATGCCGAGCGAATGCGTCGAGCCCAGGCCGATGCCCAGGAACACCGCGTCGAAGTCCGCGAGCAGGTCCTCGACGGGGATGTCGCGGCCGACCTCCTTGCCTTTGACCACGTCGCAGCCCATCTGGAACAGCCACTTGAGCTCTTCGAGGGCGGTTTTCTGGTCCATCTTGTATTCGGCCACGCCGTAGGTATTAAGACCACCAGGCAGGTCTCGTTTTTCGAAAATCGAGACGGCGAAGCCCAGTCGCCGCAGGTACATCGCGCACGACACCCCCGCCGGGCCGCCGCCGATGACGGCGACGCGTTTGCCCGCGTCGGGCCCCGGAGTGAAAGGCTGCTCGCCGGTCGCGTGCAGCGCGTCGGTGGCGAAGCGCTGCAGGCGGGCGATCTCGATGGGCTTCTCGTGCCAATCGTGATAGACGCAGTCCCCCTCGCAGAGGACCTCGACGGGGCACACGCGCGCGCAGGAGTGGCCGAGCGCGTTGGCTTCCAGGATGGTCTCGGCCGAGCCGAGCGAGGTCGGCGGCCGCGATCTGGCGGATGAAGCGCGGGATGTCGATGTGCGTGGGGCACACCTTCACGCACGGGGCGTCGTAGCGATGCAGGCAGCGGGAGGCCTCGATGCGGGCCTCCTCGCGGCGCAGAGGTTTTTAAGCTCCGCGAAGTTGTCCCGCCAGTCCTTGGCGTTGGCGCTCATGGCGGTCAGCGCAGGACCTCGATGCGGCCGATGGAGGGCTGGGGCGTCAGCGACTTCGACAACGCGGCCACGCCGTCCTTGATGTACATCGAGGACACGAGCACCACGCTCGAGAGCAGGATGCCGACGGCGATGTTGCCCTTCGCGAGCTCCTTGCCCTCCTCCATCTCCTTGGTGAGGCGGCCGAACATGCGCAGCGTCACCGAGATGGAGAACACGGCGAGGATCATGGAGACGGTGAGGTGGGCCAGGATGAGGCCGACGATCTTGACGGCGCTCATGCCGTCGTCGGTGGGAGCCAGCATGTGCATGCGCATCATCTGGATGGAGGAATCCGCGCCGGCCATGAGGATGTTCGACGCGCTGTAGAGGATGGTCGCCACGAGCAGGCCGACGGCGATGTTGCCCTCCTTGATCTTGGTCTCCATGTTGAAGTCGGGGTTCGCCTTGATGAAGACGCGGTAGGTGATGTAGATGACGAAGCCCGACAGCAGCACCATGAGCGCGAAGTGCATGCTGCTGGTCAGGACGCGGGTGAAGAACATGTGAGGCCTCCTAGTTGTTGTAGAACGGTTCGATGCGGTAGCCCTCGCCGCCGTTGCGCAGCAAGGTCATCGTGGTGTCCGCGACTTGGCCGACGGGGAACCACGCGGGCCCCGCCGGCTCGACGAGCACGTATTGCAGCCCGCCGTACTGGACGAAAACGTCCCCTTTCTCGGGGATTTGCAGCACGCCCATCAGGTAGTGGCCGGGCACGCCCACGCCCACCATGCGCATCTGGCCCCAGTTCGAAAGGATGGAGGCCATCAGGCCGCTTTTGGTGTCGCAGTCCCCCCAGCCCATGACCACGGCCGTCAGGGGCAGGAGAAGGCCGCCGGTGTGTTTGCCTTTATAAACCGGGTCGGGCTGCTTGTAGCGCAGCGCGGTCTGCACGAAGGAGAGCACCGCGCCGATGATCTCGTTGGAGCGGTAGCGGCGCGCCATGGCGAACTTGTCGAACTCCATGGAGATGGGTTTGACGAAGGCCGCGTTTTTGCGCACGAGCGCGGGCATATCGACCGTCACCACGTTGTTCTTCTCCATGCGGAAGCCGTGGTCGGCAAGGTACTTCTTGAGGTCGGCGTCGTATTGTTTGTCGAGGCCGGCCAGCACGGCGTTGAACTGCGCCTGCGACTGGCCCTTCTTCGTGGCTTCGGCGAAGGCCTGCTGCTTGCGCCGGTCGCGCAGGGCGCGCAGCTCGGCGATGTCCTCCTTCTTGTAACCGAAGGACTGGTTGTAGGGCTGGAACTGGCTCTCGGGGATGGAGTAGGAGATCTCGATGCGGTCGCGGTTGAAGTTGGAGAAGCCGTAGGACGCGACGCGGCGGTCGGCCGTCTTCTTGATGCGCTGGTAGGTCTTGGGGCCGGAGCCGCCCCCGTCGTCGGATTCGACCTCGTCCTCCTCCTCGTCGGAGGCCTGGCCGGCCAGGAGCTGGCCGTCCACGGGGTAAATGGCCAGCGCGGCGTCCCAGCGGGAGCCCCAATGCAGCGCCGCGGCCAATGACAGGACCAGGAGCGCGCTCAGCCGGTACAGCGGCAGCCGGATCATCGCCCGTATTTTAGCATTGGATTACCGCTCTTAGCGCGGCCTTGCGCGGGCGCGCGAGGGCTGTTATCCTCGGCGCTATGGAGGAGAAGGACCCTCTCATCGGTTCGACCCTCGGCCCCTGCCGGCTCGAGGCGCTGGTCGGGCGCGGCGGCATGGGCGCGGTTTATCGCGCGCGCCACCTGGCGCTGGAACGCGTCGTGGCGGTCAAGCTCCTGGCGGCCGGCGGCGAGGCGTCGCGGGCCGCCGCGCTGGCCGAGGCGCGCGCGGCGGCCAAGCTCGACGACCCCCGCATCGTCGCCATCCGCGAGGTGGGCGAGGCCGGCGGGCGCCCCTACATCGTGATGCAGTGGATCGAAGGCGAGTCGCTGGAGGCGCGCGTGGCGCGCGCGGGCCCGCTGACGCCGGAGCAGGCGCTGGCGGTGATGAAGGAGACCTTGGCCGCGCTCGCCGTCGCGCACGAGGCCGGCGTCGTGCACCGCGACGTCAAGCCCGGCAACATTTTACTCAACCGCCAAGGCGGCGTCAAGCTCGCCGACTTCGGCCTCGCCGTGAACGCCGGGGGCGGCGACGCCGGCGACCCCGCGGGCACCTTCCTCTTCATGGCGCCCGAGCAGGGCTACGGCCACGCGGCGGACGCGCGGGCCGACCTGTACGCCGTGGGCGGCACCTGGCTGTACGCGCTCACCGGCAAGCCGCCGTACGGCCTCAACGCCGCGGAGGCCGTCATCCGCCACCGCGAGGAGGCCGTGCCCGACGCCGCGGCGCTGCGCCCGGGCGTCACGCGCCGCAACGCCTCGCTGATCACGCGCCTGCTCGCCAAAAATCCCGACGAGCGGCCGGCCAGCGCGGTGGCGGCCACCACGGCGCGATACGAGCACGGTTCACGACCCAGAGCATCGGCGATATCGTCCCGATCGGGCCCCTGCGGCTGCTGGCCTCGGTGCAGCCGCTGGCGCGCCGGATCCTGACCGGCCGGTCCACGTCGCCCGCGGCGGCCCAGCCCGCCGCGGCCGCGCGCCCCAGGGCTGGGCGCCGCCCCCGCCGCCCCCGCCTCCGCCGCCCCTGGCGCGGCGGCGCGCGGCTCGCGCGGCGTGTTCGCGGCCATCCTGGGCGTGTTCGTGCTGGCGGCGCTGGGCGGCTCCTTCCGCAAGGCCGGAACCGAGGACTGGGTCGCGGCCTCGCTCGCGTTGTCCGTCGCGGTGGCCGCGTTGACCTTGGGCGAGCGCCTGCAGGGCTGGCGCAAGGCGCGGGCCTGGCGGCCTGGGCGTTGTCCTTGGCCTGCGCCGCGCGTTACGCGGGAGCGACGCTTTCGTCCATCGAGGCGATGGCGCTGTCGGGCCTGGGCGCGGCCTGCGGCGCGGCGGCCGTCTATCTGGGGCTGTGGGGCCAGGACAAAGACGAGGCCCTGTGGGCGCGCCTGCTCGCGCCCGCCGACGCCCCGGGCTCGCCGCGGCCGCGGTCACCTGGGGCGCGCCCGAGGCGCAAAGCTGGAGCGCGGCCCTCTTCGAGCGGGGCGGGGCCTTCCTCGCGGCGTTTTTGGCCTCCGGCGGCCCGTGGCGCTGGCTGGGCATCGTCATCATCGCCGCGGCGCTCGTCGTCGCCGCCAAGCTCAAGGCGCCGGTGCACGCGGCGGACCCCAAAGACCGCAAGCTGAACTGGAACCGTTAGCGCCCGCGGGCGCCGGGGTCATCTCTTCTTGCCGAAGAGGAAGGAAATCAGCGCGCCGGCGCCCAAGGCGATGCCCGCGAGCACGCCCAGGCCGATGCCCACCGGGCCGCCGACCGCGAACGCGGCCGCGGCCAGCACGACGCCGCCGATGAGGCCCCACGTGCCGTATTTCGCGTAAGGGCTCGACGCGCCGTCGGAGCCCGTGCGGCCGTCGCCCGTCAGGTCGGGCTTGGCCGTGTAGATGGTGATGCCCGACACGGGCGAGGTGCCCTCGAAATAGTAGTTGCCGGTGGGGCTGCGCACGGGCGCGCCGGGCACGGGCGCGGGGTCCTGGGGCGCGGGCGGCGCCGCGACGCGCGGCGGGACCGGCGTGTCGGCGACGGGGGTCTCGACGCGGCGGCGCTCGAGCGGCAGGCTCTCGACGGGCGTCAGCGTCTTGATGTGGAACGGCGAGCCGTCGAACCCGGCGCCGGAGCGGCCCGCGGCGTCTTCGGCGCGCGGCTCGGTCAGCGGGTCGCGCACGCCCTGGGCGCGCAGCGCCTCCAGCGTCTGCGACGGCGCGACGGGCACGGCCGCGGCGGGCAACGTCAGCAGGAGGAAAAGGGCCGCGGCGCTCATCTTACTTTTATTCTACCTAAATCGCCTCAGGGAAGGAAGCGCGTCGAGGCCTTCACGCCGGCGATGAGCGGCTCGGGATAGACGCCGAACAGCAGCACGCCGACGACCGCGACGGCCACGCCGCCGGCGACGAAGGCGCCGATGGGCAGCGGCTCGGCTTCCCCCGCCGCGTCGCGCAGGAACATGCGTTGCGCGATGCGGAAGTAGTAATAAACCGAGACGACGCTGTTGAGCACGCCGATGACGGCGAGCCACATCATGTCCGCCTTCACGGCGGACGAGAAGATGTAGAGCTTGCCCATGAAGCCCGCGAAGGGCGGGATGCCCGCCAAGGACAGCAGGCAGAAGGACATCGCCAGCGCCATGCCGAAGGAGCGCTTATAAAGCCCGTCGAAGGCCGACAGGCCGTAATGGCCCGCGGACTGGCCGACGGCCTGCGCCACGGCGAAGCAGCCGAGGTTCATCGCGACGTAGGTGAAGGAGTACAGCAGCACGCCTTCCTGGCCGAGCGGGTTGCCGGCCGCCAGGCCGATGAGCAGGTAGCCGGCCTGGGCGATGGAGGAGTAGGCCAGCAGGCGTTTGACGTCGTCCTGGAAGATGGCGGTGAGGTTGCCGATGGTCATGGTCAACACGGCCATCAAGGCGAGCAAGGACGTGAGCTCCCAGGCCGGGGCCGGGAAGATGACGCCGAACACGCGCACGAGGACGCCGAGCGTGGCGATCTTGGGCGCGATGGAGAGGAAGGTCGTCACCGGGGTCGGCGCGCCTTCGTAGGCGTCGGGCACCCAGAAGTGCATCGGGGCCAAGGACGCCTTGAAGGCGAAGCCCAGCAGGATGAGCACGAGGGCGAGCAGCAGCAGCGGCGACGGAGCGGCGCCGGCCGCGGCGAGCTTGGTGCCGCCGGTGGCGCCGTAATACAGCGAGATGCCATAGACCATGATGGCCGAGGAGAACGCGCCGAAGACGAAATACTTCATGGCGCCCTCGTTGGACTTCGGGTTCATGCGTTCGAAGCCCGCGAGCACGAAGGAGGACAAGGACACCAGCTCGAGCGCGACGAACACGAGCAGGAGGTCGGTGGCCGAGACCAGGAACATCAGCCCGGACGCCGCGAACAACACGAGGGCCGAGAACAGGCCGGCGTGGCGCTCGGGCAGGGCGGTGTAGTCCAGTCCCATGAGCAGGCACAGCGCGGTGGTGAGCACCACGCACATCTTGAGGAACTGGCTGAACGGGTCCACCGACCACAACGTGCCCACGCCGTGGGCGCCGGAGGCGCCCGTGAGGGTCAGCGCGGTCATCACGAGCACGGCCGCGGCGCTGAGCCACGCGAGGTGGTACAACACGCGCGCGCGTTTGACGGGCACGAACATATCGACGAAGAGCACCGCGAGGGCGAGCCCCGCGAGGAGCATCTCCGGCGCCAGCAGGCGGAGGTTGGTCATGTCACTTCCCGAGCATCGTCGCGATGGTCTTGTTCATCAGGCTCAGCGGCCACTGCGGGAACACGCCGAACCAGACGGTGAGGACGGCCAGCGGCACCACGGAGATGAGCTCGCGCGCGGTCATGTCCTCGATGCCGGCCCACTTCTCGTTGAACGTGCCGAGGAAGACCTTCTGCATCATGCGCAGGAAAAACGCCGCCGTCGCGATGATGCCGAGCACGGAGACCGCCGCGTGCCACTTCCAGGCCTGGAACGCGCCCAGGAAACACATGAACTCGCCGACGAAGCCGGCCAGGCCGGGCAGGCCGAGCGAGGCGAAGCAGGTGAGGATCATGAGCCCGGCATAAACCGGGGTCTTGAGCGCCAAGCCGCCGAAGGCGGAGATGTCGCGGGTGTGCGCGCGGTCGTAGATGACGCCGACCAGGAGGAAGAGCGCGCCGGTGATGATGCCGTGCGTCACCATCTGAAACACCGCCCCGGTGAAGCCCGCGGCGGTCATGCCCGCGATGCCCAACAGGCAGTAGCCCATGTGGTTGACCGAGGAGTAGGCCACCATCTTCTTCATGTCGGTCTGCGCCATGGCGCACAACGCGCCATAGACGATGTTGATGACCGCGATGATGACGAGGTAGGGCAGGAACCACTCGAAGCCGCCCGGGAGGATCTGGTAACACAGCCGCAGGAGGCCATAGACGCCCATCTTGAGCAGGACGGCGGCCAGGATGACCGAGATGGGGGTCGGGGCCTCGACGTGCGCCAAGGGCAGCCAGGTGTGGAACGGCGCCGCCGGGATCTTCACCGCCAGGCCGAGGTACAGGGCCAGGAAGCAGAGGATCTGGAAGCGGGGCTCCCACGTCGGGCCGAGCTGCATGAGCTGGAGGAGGTCGAAGGTGTTCCCCCCCTTGAAGTACATCGCCAGGATGCCCAGGAACATGAACACCGAGCCGGTCAGCGTGTACAGGAAGAACTTGATGGCGGCGAACTCCTTCTTGGGCCCGCCCCAGACGCCGATGAGGAAGTACATCGGCACGAGGGTGAGCTCCCAGAACACGTAGAAGAGGACGAAGTCGAGCGCGACGAACACGCCGAGCATGCCGGTCTCGAGCACGAGGAACCAGAAGAAGTATTCCTTGACGCGCTTCTCGATGCCCAGCGAGCCCACGAGCGCGATGAGGCACATGAAGGTCGTCAGCAGCACGAGCGGGTAGGAGAGCCCGTCGGTGCCGAGCGCGTAGTTGATGTTGAGCGAGGGGATCCACGCGCAGCTCGCGCCGGACGGACATCGCGGCGCTGTCGGCCTGGCTGTCGTCGCAGCCGGTGCCGGCCGGCGGCAAGCCCGCCGCCGCGCTGCGCCGACGGCCTGGATGGCCTTGACCTTTTCCTTCGGCAGGCACAAGACGATGAGGGCTCCGACCAGGGGCGCCCAGGTGATGAGGCTCAGCATGTTCTCAGTTCTCCCTATGTGGTGCGTCAGCGCGTCAGAATCAAAGTCGCCGCGAGGCTGAAGGCGATCGCGGCGTACATCAGGTATTCCTGCACCTGGCCGTCCTTGATGAAGGAGCGCAGGCCCACGCCGGCGTCCACCGTCAGGCCGCCGAACCCGTCCACGGTGCGGTCCACGAACAACGCGTCGAAAAGGTCGCTGACGTGCGCGAACACGCGCATGACCAGGCCCCAGCCATCGACGAACACGCGGTCCACGATGTTGGCGTCCACCCAGAAACACAGCGCCGCGAAGCGGTCGCTGAGGCCGACCAAGGCGTAGAACACGTCGTCAACGTGCAGCGGCGCTCGAGCAAGGTGAACACCGGGGCGAACGTCGACTTCAGGGCGTCGGCGACGGGGTACTTCGGCCCGCGGTACAGGAAGAAGGAGAAGCCGATGGACGCCGGCACGAGCACCCAGAGCAGGTAGTGCAGGAAAGGCGGCAGGTGGCCTTCCTGGTGGTGGCCCTCGCCGTGGTGCTCGGCCGCGGGCGCCGCGGCGTGCTCCTGCGGCGCGGCGACGGGCGCCGCCGCCGAGGCGGCGTGCGGGTCGGCCGGAGCGGCGTGCGGATCGGCCGGGGCGTCGTGTAAGCCGGCCGGGACCGCGTGGGCCGCCGCGGTCTGGAACTGCAGCACCGGCTTGGGCAGGAGCTTGAAGATGACGCCGTTGAGCGCCAGGCCCGAGACGATGGTCGGGATGACGAGCAGCAGCAGCGGGCCGGTCATCAGCGCCGGCGCCTCGTGCGCGTGGTGGAACTTCTCGTGGTCGCGGTCCTTGCCCGTGAAGGTCAGGAAGATGAGGCGGAACATGTAGAACGCCGTCATCAGCGCGGTGCCCAGCATGATCCAGAACATGGGCTTGGAGAAGTCGTGCACGTAGGCCAGGATCATGTCCTTGGAGTAGGAGCCCGAGAGGATGGGCAGGCCCGCGATGGCGCCGCAGGCGATGAGCATGGTCCAGAAGGTGATGGGCAGCTTGGTCCACAGGCCGCCCATCTCGCGCATGTCGTTGGTGTGCACGGCGTGGATGACGCAGCCCGCGCCGAGGAACAGCAGCGCCTTGAAGAAGGCGTGCGTGGTGAGGTGGAACAGCGCCCCCGTGTAGCCGCCCACGCCGAGCGCGCACATCATGAAGCCGAGCTGGGAGACGGTCGAGAAGGCGAGCACGCCTTTGATGTCGTAGCTTACTAAGGCCATGGCTGCAGCCATGAAGGCGGTGATGCAGCCGATCCAGGCGGTCAACGCCATGATGTCGGGGGCGGCCAGGAACACGAAGTACAGGCGGGCCACGACGTAGATGCCGGCCGCGACCATGGTGGCCGCGTGGATGAGCGCCGAGCCGGGCGTGGGGCCCTGCATGGCGTCGGGCAGCCAGATGAACAGCGGGAACTGCGCGGACTTGCCCGCGGCGCCCACGAGGATGCCCAGCGCGATGACGGAGGCCACCGCGGCGGGCGCGTAGCCCATGGAGAAGAACTGGCCGAGCTGGCTGATCTGGAAGGAGCCGGCGAGCGTATAGAGGAACAGCAGGGCGAGGTAGAGGCCGGAGTCGCCGAGCTTGGTGGTCATGAACGCCTTCTTCTGGGCCTCGCAGGGGCCCTCGCGCTCGAACCAGAAGCCGATGAGCAGGTAGGACGTCAGGCCCATGAGCTCCCAGCAGGCGAAGGTCACGAGCAGGTTGCTCGAGAGCACCAGGCCGAGCATGGCCGCGGTGAAGAAGGACACGTAGCAGAAGTAGCGCTTGAAGCGGATGTCGTCGTGCATGTACGCGATGGAGTAGATCTGCACGAGCGAGCTGACGAAGCACACCACGACGCTGACGAGCGCCGCGCCGCCGTCGATGAGCACGCCGATGGGCATGTCATAGACGAAATGTTTGCCCCCCACCGTCGTCGCGAAGGAGAACCAGCGCCAGTTCTGCTCATAAACGGGCGCCCCGCCCAGGAAGGCCGAGAGCACGGACACGGAGAGGCCGAGGCTGATGAGCATGGCGCCGACGCCGATCCAGGGCGCCGGGGAATGCGGGTCTTCCTTGGCCCCGAAGAACATGATGAGGGAGGCCGCGAAGGGGATGAGCGGGATGAGGTAGGCGTGCTCGAGCATGGTCTATCCCTTGAGGAGGTTGAAATCTTCCGCGTAAACGGTGTCGGCGTTGCGGTAGATGGCCAGCAGCAGGGCCAGGCCGACGACGACCTCGGCCGCGGCGATGGCGATGACGAAGAGGGCCATGGATTGCCCGGCGACGCCGCCGGGGTTGAGGAAGCGGTCGAAGGCGGCGAGGTTGATGTTGGCCGCGTTGAACATCAGCTCCACCGACATCAGGATGCCGATGATGTTGCGGCGCGTCAGCGCGCCGAACACGCCGATGAGGAACAGGCCGGAGCCGACGGCGAGGTAGTGGGCGAGGGTCATGACGCTTTCTCCGAGTGGGTGAAGAAGACGGCGCCGAGCAGGGCGGCCAGCAGCACGAGCGAGACGAGCTCGAAGGGAAGCAGGTATTCGCCGAGGAACAGGCGGCCGAGCGCGTGGGTGCCGGGCTTGGTCGCGCCGAGCGCGGTGGCCTCGCGGAAGCCCGCCGCGACCTTGCACAGGCCCACGGCGGAGACGCCGCAGACCAGCAGGGCGGCCATCCAGCGGTCGTTGACCTGGCGCAGGTGCAGGTCGGAGGCGCGGCCGAGCAGCATGACCGCGAACATGATGAGCACCGCGATGCCCGAGACATAGACCATGATCTGGGCCGCGAAGAGGAAGTCGGCGCCCAGGCTGGCGTAGAGGCCGGCCACGCCCGCCAGCGACAGGCCGAGGAACAAGGAGGAGTGGACGGTGTTGCGCAGCAGCACCACGGCGAGCGCCGAGCCGAGGGTCAGCGTCGCCAGCGACCAGAAGACGATCTGCTCGAGCATCCTAGTCTCTCCTCACGTGCACGTCGTGGATGGCCACCTGGCCCTCCGGGTCCTTGAAATCCTGGGCCTTGCGGTCCCAGTATTTGCCGATGAACGGGAAGTCCTTCTTCCAGGCGCGCACCATCTCGTCGCGCTTGGTGAAGATGACCTCGTAGTCGAGGGAGTGCCACACGGACTTGGGCTTGGTGGGGCAGGACTCCTCGCACAGGCGGCAGAAGTTGCACTTGCCGAAGTCGATGGTGTACCAATCGACCTTCGCGACCTTCTTGCCGGTCTCGTTTTTGGCGTTCTCCAGGCTGATGCAGCCCGAGGGGCAGGCTTTGACGCACTGCGAGCAGGAGATGCACACCGAGGCGTCGAAGAGCAGCGCGCCGCGGAACTTCTCGAACGGGAGCAGCTTCTCGTCGGGGTAGTGGATGGTGACGGCGGGCTTGAACATGTAGCGCAGCGTGATCCAATGGCCTTTGACGAGGGCGCTGGCGCCGGAGTAAACCTTCGCGAAGTAGGAGAGCATGTCGTTACCTTCGGGAGAGAAAGCGAGTCTGACACGGAACTTTAAGGTTTCAAAGAATGCTCTCTTAGTAAATAAGAATCTCTTGAAACGGCCAGAAATTACTGAGGCATTTTCCTGGCTTTGGAAACTATTACGGCACGGTAAAGAGGTGATTCAACCTTGAGCGTAACACCTACACGTTGAAGTTCAAAGACGGCTACACTGAGGAGATTGCTTTCGAAGATGCGATGAAGTTGATTCCAAAAAGTTGGTGGGCAGAAGAGGCATATGGAGTTGCTATGGCAGAATGTCGCTCCATGTTGGAGGCATTGGCAACGGCATGCGCTCTGTCAATTGAACTTGTTGACACTGCCTTTACAGAGCCAACAGATTGGAATGCAATGCTGAAAGCTCCCGATGTGGAAAAGTGGCTGGCTGCCGTCAAGTTGGAGTTTGACACGTTGGTTAAAATGGGCTGTTGGGAAGTGGTAGATATTCCCATAGATGCTCCGCTGCTAGGTGTGCGATGGGTGTATAAGATCAAGCGTATTCAATCGGTCTATGAGAGACATAAGGCGCGATTGGTGGTAAAAGGCTATATGCAGGAGAAAGGGATTCATTATAATGAGTCATTTTCGCCTACGATTTCTCAAGTCACGCTGCGCATCGTCATGGCTTTGACAAGCATGCCAGGATTTAGCTCATGGGACTTGGATGCTACCTCAGCTTTCGTTTCGGCTGTGCTGCCAGATGATGAGGTGGTGTACATGGAGGCAATCCCAGGATTTCCTTTACCCAAGGGCAAGTGCTTGAGACTTTTACGCACGTTATACGGCTTGGTGCAGGCACCTCTTGCCTTCTTTAAGCTCTGCAGAGAGGTTTACACTGGTGTTGGCTATCGACAATTACAGAGTGATGAATGCGTTTTTGTTCGATATGAAGTCAATGTCAAGAAAGGTTCTAAGACTGCGAAAGAGTTGCGAACTTTGACCACACTTGCAGACTTGAAGGTGATTCCGGAGGAGGACAGAGTTTATCCTGATTGCCCGCATGATGTTGCTGTTGTTATCATTTTGTTGTATGTTGACAACACAGGCGTGCGCTCAAATTGCCCAACTTTGGTGCAGCAATTTCACGCCGATGTGCGGACAGAGGGCAGGATTGATCTGAACTTTACCGGAAATCTCAGCTGGTTCTTAGGAGTGAGATACTCTTATGGAGAAGATGGTTCTGTGTCTTGTGATCAGCAAGATTACATTGAGGCTATGGCTAAAACTTGGCTTCTGGAGGGGCGTGAAGCTGCTTCAGTGGAGGAAGCCTCGAAAGCCATAAGACCGTGCAAGTTGCCTTTGATGTGTAATGTGGATCTGGATGCAGTTGCAGCCTCGGAAAAACCAGCAGATCCAGCCTTTGTGGCTAGATATCAAAAGTTGATTGGAGAATTGCTCTATCTCTCAGTCAATACTATGCCTGAAATCGGTTACGTCATGAGTTGTTTGACGAGGTATACATGACTAAGCCAACTCAAAAGCTTGGAGAGTATGCTAAGCAAGTCGTCCGTTATGCTTGGGGTAGAAGGGAAGCAAAATTGACGTGGTGCGCGAGCAAAGTCAAGTTGCCTCTTATGCCTGGCGAGTTTGAATCATGGGCTGATTCGTCGTGGGCTGATGTGAAGCCGAGTCGAAAGTCAACGAGTTGTCATTATATTGCTTGTAACAATGCGCTTATACATTGGCGATCAAAGGTTGCAAGTATATTGGCGACTTCGAGTACGGAGGCTGAAATTATCAGCGCGACAAGCTGCTCCCAAAAAGTTGCCTTCTGCAGAAAACTGGCTAATGACCGACGGTTCTTTGGGAAGACAATAATGGGTGCTTGAGTTTGGCTCGGACTGGTCATTACCGAGGAAGGAGCAAGCATTTCGCTTTGAGGTTTCAGTTCATCTCTGATTACATCGATAGGGGTATTCTGACCTTGCGTTATGTTGATTCCAAAGACCAGCTTCCGGACCTTGGAACGAAATCCTGCCCATGGCCGCAGCTTCAGCGAATGAGACCTCGACTTTATGGCAAAGCGCACTTGGCTTCGGCTGATTCTTAGCTTTCATTGAGTACTGTCTTAGTATGTGTGCAACTGGTTATAATCTAAGAGCTGATTGGGTGACTTCTTCATAGGAACACACAGAACTACTCCGGTGGGGATAGTGTGGTCTGAGTGATTTAGTACGAATCATGCTAGGGATTACACTCTTATAGTTGCATGCATATGGATAGTGCTCTGAAGTGAACACACACACATATATATATATATATATATATATATATACACACACACACATATATATATATATATATATATATATATATATATATATATATATATATATATATATA
>CBDIQC010000003.1:0-146675 GCA_965283875.1 uncultured Elusimicrobia bacterium
CGGCCACATGATCGTCGTCGGCGACGTCAAGGAAGCCGAGACGGTCGTGGTGCCCAACCCCGAGAAGATCGCCTACACGCAGACCACGCTCTCGCTCGACGACACCCGCGAGATCGTGGCGGTGCTCAAGCGCCGCTTCCCCAACCTCGTCGCGCCCAAGAAGGACGACATCTGCTACGCGACCCAGAACCGCCAGAACGCGGTGAAGGCCGTCGTGCCGCAGGCCGACCTGCTGCTCGTGCTCGGCGCGCCGAACTCGTCGAACTCCAACCGCCTGCGCGAGGTCGCGCTGTCGAAAGGCGTGCGCTCCTACCTCATCGAACGCGCCGCCGACATCAAAGACGAGTGGATGGACGGCGTGAAGACGTTGGGCCTGACCTCCGGCGCCTCCGCGCCCGAGATCCTGGTCCAGGAGGTCCTCCAGTTCTGCCGCGAGCGCTACGGCGTCAAATCCGTGGAGGAGATCGAGACCGTCGAGGAGTCGGAGCATTTCTCCCTCCCCTACGAGCTCGTCTCGATGATGCAGGAGAAGAAGGCCGCCTGATGCTCCCGGGCAAATGGCTGCAGCCGCGGCACGGGTCGGAGGACGCCTTCAACAAGGACTTCCCGACCTGGCAGCCCGGCAGCGGCATCGAGGTCGCCTGCCCGGGCTGCGCCGCGAGCGTGCGCCTTTCCCGTAAATCCCCCGCCGGCAAAACCGGCGGCTGGTGCAAGAAGTGCAACCGAGGTGTGTCACATGACTGAAACGCTTACTGAAGAGCTCGTCATCGAGAAGCCGCAGACCGACGCCGACCCCGTCGAGACGCCGAAAGAAGAGGTGGACCTCAAGCGCCTGCGCAAGCCGGCGCCGCCCAAAAAGGGCCTGTGCCGCCGCTGCGGCGAGGACAAACCCATCAACCGCCTCATGCTCTGTTACCCGTGCTGGGTGAAGTCCGAGCTCGGGAAGGACGGCTGGCGCGAAGGCATGCCGCCACCCCGACTCGTGCGGCTGCACCGGCGTCGGCGGCCACGAAACCCGCCTTTCCGAAGGGAACTAACGCAGCAGCGCCGCCCGGCTCGCCGCGCCGGCGGCTGGGCGGCGCGCGGCGCTGCGCCGACGCCAGCGACCGTCCAGGAGCGGTCTCCGCTCCTCACCCAGGCCCTCGCCCACGGCGAGGACGGCACCCGATCGAGCCACGCGTCGCGCCGTCGCATCGCGTCGCGCCCGGCGGTGGCGAGCAGGAAACACGCCGCGCCCGCCGCGGTTTTCATCAGGAACAGCCCCAGCGGCGCGCCGAAACGCGTCATCGCCGCCGCGATGAAGGCGTTGCCCTCCAGCGCGGGGTCCCCGCCGGTCCCGGCCAAGGTCAGAGCGCCGTCGGCCGCGGCCGCGAGCAGGTACAGCCCGACGCCGTAAGCCAGAGGACGGTCCAAGGTCATGCGGACAGCATAACGCCTCCGCCCGCGCCGCGCCAGGAAACTTACGCCTACGGTTGACGCTCGCGCGCGGGCGCGTTATACTCCCCCCGCGATGAAGTCCTGGAGCCTCGCGGCTCTCCTCACGGGCCTGGCGCTTCTCTCCCTGCGTTACGGGACCCGCCCCGACGAATCCGGGCCAGCGCATTACCGCCTCCTCGGCGCCGCGCTCGTCCGCGGCGAAGCCGCCCCCGCGCCGCTGTCGGTCTCCTACCGCATGCCGCTGGCCACGGCGTCGGCCGCGCTCGGCGCGCGCCTGCCCCCGCCCCTATGGGACGCGGCGCGCCTGGCCGCGCTCGCCTTGCTTCTGACCGCGCTCGCCGGCGCGCTGGGCTCGCCGTGGTCGGCCCCCGTCGCGGCCGTGTTGTGGAGCCACTGCGCCGCCGCGCGCGGCGCGTTGCCCGACCACGTCCAGGTGCTCTACACTCTGGCCGTGCTCGCCGTCGCGCTGGCCCTGCTGCGGCGCGCGCGCGCGCCCGGCCGGGAGGCGACGGCTCTCCTCGCGCTGGCGCTGGGATCCCTCCTTGCTCGTGCGCTCCCCGCTGCTGCTGTTCGCGCCGCTCCTGCTCGCCGGGAGGCCGCGCGCGGCAAACGCGTCGCGCAGACGCGGCCGCGCTCCTGGGCGGCCCGCTGCTGCTCCTGCTTCCTTGGGCCTGGATGAACTGGCGCCTCAGCGGCCGCTTCGTCCTGCTGGAAGACGGCGCCGCGCTGTCCAACCTCGTCGCGAGCGCCGCAGGCCTCGTCTTCACCGTCGAAGGCGAGCTGCGCGCCTTGCTCCCGGCGGGCGTCGAGCTGGGCGATGGCGGAGCGGCGGCGCGCTGGGCGCTGGGCGAACTGCTCGGCTCCCCGCTGCGCACCGCGGGACTTGCGGCCGCCCGCCTCTATCACCTGCTCGCGGCCGCGCCGTTGCCCTTCGCCGCCGGCGCCTGGGCCGCCTGGGCCGGCCGCCGCGACCCGCGCGTCGCCGCGCTCGGCGCGCTCGCGGGCTACCTCCTGGCCGCGCACGCCGCGCTCGCCGTGCAGGCCAATTGGCCTTGCCCGCCGCCGCGCTCGCCGCCGTGCTCGGCGCCGACGCCGCGCGCCGCCTGCGCCTTCGGCGATGCTCGGTCGAGCCCGCGCGCGAGCGCCGCGCCCGCGGCCGCCGCGGCCGCCGCGCTCGCCTGCGCGACGGCCCTCGCCCTCGTCGTACGTTACGGCCTGCGCGCCCCGAGCCCGTCGCGCGCCCCCGCGGCATAGCTTCGTCAGCCGACGCTTGCGACGGTCGTCCATCTTGCAAAGCGCTCGAGGCTCAGGCCACTTCTCCGGCATCCAGCTGGTGGCCGTCCGCGGCACCTCGTCTAGACGCAATGAGCGGCCAGGTTCATCTGCAGCTTCGCCATCAAGGGCTGCCGGTGTGCCGACGTGAGCTGTGCTCGTCGACCGGCTTCTGGCGACCGCCACACCTGATACGGCGGAGTCAAGAGGCTGCGCATGCGGTCGGCGGCCGCCGCCCGCCGCGCCGACGCTCGACGCCGCCGCGTTACCCGTCTCACGAACGCGCCCTGCTGGGGCTGGCCGCGCGCGCCGCCGACGCGCCGCTGGCCGTCGAACGCCTGTCGCGGCCCGACGGTTTCACCGCCGCCGGCGACGACGCGCCGCGTTTGCTGGGGCTTCTGCGCGACGCCGGACGAAACGACCTGGCCGACGGCCTTCTCGAAGCGGCGCTGCGCCGACGTCCTCTGCGACGCCGCGCTCCTGCTCGAGGCCGCGGAGCGCCGCGGCCGCGGCCGGCCGCCCGGAGGACGCCCGTGCGCGCCTATCCGCCGGCGCTCGCCGCCGGCGCGCAGGCACCCGGCTCGAGTGGCCGCGTTGTGGCTGAGGCTCGGCCGCCCAGAGGACGCCCGGCGCGAGCTGGCCCGCGCCGCAGGCGAGCCCGACGTACGACGCCTTCTGCTCGCGGCCCGCGTGGAGCTCGCCGCGGGCGAGCCCGGCGGCGCGGCCGCGCTGCTCGCCCTGCGCCGACGCCGCGGCGCGCGACGCCGCGGCGACGCGCGAGCTGGCGCTGCTGTATCAGCAGGCCGGCCGCGCCGGCGGACGCTGGCGCGGCTTCTCGGGGCGCTGGCCGCCGCGCTGCGTTCGCGCCGTCGATGCTGCCGCCGACCACGGCGTGGCGTTCGGTCTGGCCGGCCGCAAGCAGGAAGGCGCGGCCGTGCTGGCCAGCCGCTTCCAAGCGCGCCGACGCCGGGCCCGGGGTTTTCCTGTCCCTGGCCGGCGCGCGCGGAGGCCCTCGGGGACGCCCGCGGGGCGGACGCGGCGCGTGCCGCGGGCCTTAAACGCTGCGCCGGCGACGAAGGGCCGTGCACGCTCCTGCGTCGCTGATTAGGGCGTCGCGGGCGTCGCCGTCGCCGCCGTCAACGACTGCGTGTACTCTTCGACGGGCAGGTTCAGGGTGACGGGCGCCAGCGCTTTTTTGGCGAAACCAACCGCCTTGAATACCATGCCTTGCGGCCCGGGCTGTCCCTGCGGCTCGATGACGTAGCGCGCGCCGTTGTACTCGAGTTCCTCGACGCTGGTCTGAGTGACCACCATGATGAAGGCCCCCAGCGCCGGCGAGCGCCGGGGCGACGAGCATGCCCGTCGCCGGGTTGAAGGTCACGTCCACCGACGCCGCGGCCGCGCCGCCCGCCGTCGGGGAGGTGTGGATGCGGGCGGCGACGCCGTGCACGACCGAGACCGCGATGGTCTGGCCCGGGCGCGAGCGCGCCGCCGCGCGTGTACCAGCATTGGCCGCGCATGCCCGCAATCGCCGTCGCGGAGCCGGGGAAGGAGATGACCGCGTCGCCGACGCGGAAGCCCGCGGTGGCGGGCGCGCCGTCGGCCTTGATGACGGTCAGGTCCTCGCCGGCCACGCCGAGGGAGGTGTGGGCGTCCACGAGGCGCCGCGTGGAGGCGAACTCGTCACGGGCGCGGGCCAATTCCTGCACGGGGATGGCGAAGCCGACGCCGTCGGCGACCTCGCTGCGGGCCACGGCCTGGTTCATGCCGACGAGACGGCCCGAGGTGTCCACGAGCGCGCCGCCGGAGTTGCCGGGGTTCAAGGTGATGTCGAGCTGGAGCACGTCCATCCACGGGCTCATCTTGTCCTGCGCCGGGCGGCTGACGATGCCGCGCGTGAAGGTGGACGCCCTGGTCGAGCGGGTTGCCGATGGCGAACACGTTGTGGCCCGCGGCCAGCCCCGCGCCCATGGTGAGCGCCGTCCAGTCGTTGAAGGCGTCGTTGGAGACCTTGATGATGGCGATGTCACGGCCCGGAGCGACGGCGAGGATGCGGGCCTTTTTGACGCCGCGCACCGTCTCGATCTCGACCTCCTTGCCGATCTCGGTGCCCACCACGTGCACGTTGGTCATGCCCGTGCCGTCCGGATGGATGAAGTAGCCGCTGCCGGTGCCGCTGCCGCGCTGGCCGCGCTCGCCGATGCGCACGATGAAGGTCGCGGGCATGGTTTCAGCGAACAGGTTCGCCTGCTCCTGATCCAGGTTCTCCAGGCCCGGGCGGCGCCGGGGTTTGACGAAATCGGCCGGGATGAAGCGGGGCTCGCCGGCGGCGGGACGCACCAGGTCGCGGATGCCGCGCAGGCTCTCGGTGAAGCCGTAATCACCGGCGGACGAGACGGCGGGCAGGGCGACGAGAATCGCGGCGAGGGCGGCGTGGCGCATGGGGCCTCCGGTGACGTGAACCATCTGTGCGGAATGATACGCCGCTAGGAAGGATGCTTTCAGGACCAGAGGGCCCGCCGAAGCCAGGTCTAGGGTCCTACGTCGTCTTGGGACCTTCGGGCCCGTCTAACGGAAGACGGTGCGCCGGTAGTGCCGCAGCTCCTCGATGGACTCCTTGACGTCCTCGAGGGAGAGGTGCCGCTTCTCCTTCGTATAGACGTATTTGGCCTCGAAGTGCCCAGCGAGGAGACGAGCTCCTTGATGGAGGAGACGTCGATGGAGCGGTAGTGGAAGAAGTCGTGCAGGCGCGGCATGTATTTGACCAGGAAGCGCCGGTCCTGGCCGATGGTGTTGCCGCACAGCGGGGACTTGCCGGGCGCGCACCACTTCGCGAGGAACTCCAGCGTGCGCGCCTGGGCGTCGAGCGCGCTCACCTTGGACTCGCGGCAGCGCTGGGTCAGGCCGGACTTGCCGTGTTGCTCGATGCACCAGGGGTCCATGGTGTCGAGCACGGCGTCGGGCTGGTGCACGGCCAGGCAGGGGCCTTCGGCGAGCACGTTGAGGTCGCTGTCGGTGACGACCGTCGCGATTTCCATGATGACGTCGCGATCGGGCTCGAGCCCGGTCATCTCCAGGTCGAGCCAGACGAGCAGCCGTTCTTCCGAGGGGGGCATCGGCGCCATCTTACCAAATCATGGGGTGACCACGGTCACACGCCGTTTTCTTGACAGCCCCCCCTGGGTCTGTTAGACTTCGGACGGGCCTTCCCTAAAGAGGGCCCCAGGAGGCCGCCCCGTCATGAACCGACTCTCCGCCCTCACCCTCGCCCTCGTCACCGCCGCCGCTCTCACCGGCTGCGCCTCGAAGGGCAAACCGTCCCCCATCGCCAACAACGCCCCCGAGTGGGTCAACAAAGGAACCGGCGCCTTCAAGGACCAGGCCGGCAAGCAGGTCTTCTACGGCGTCGGCTCCATCCAGGGCGTGCGTAACATCCCGCTGGCCCGCGCCTCCGCCGACGACCGCGGCCGCGCCGACCTCGCGAAGATCATGAACTCCTACGTGACCTCGCTGTCGAAGGACTACATGGCCTCCGTCACCGCCGGAGACATGGGCAAGTCCTCCGAGGAGCAGATGGTCTCCAGCACGATGAAGAACTTCGCCAAATTCACCCTCCACGGCTCCGTCCCCGTGGACCACTGGGTGGACAAGGAGAACAACATCGTCTATTCGCTCGTGAAGCTCGACATGTCCGCGGTGCAGGAGAGCCTGGCGCAGTCCAAGGACCTCGACGCCAAGGTCCGCGACTACGTGAAGGCCAACGCCGAGAAGGCTTTCGACGAGCTCGCGGCCGAAGAGGCGAAGCGCAACTAAGATGAGGGTCCCCTCTCTTATCGCCGCCTCCCTGGCCCTGTCGCTGTCCGCCTGCGGGACGTCCGTCACCCGCATGGACGCCGGCGAGGTCAAGGACGTCAGCGGCAAGTGGAACGACACCGACTCGCGCCTGGTGGCCGAAGAGATGATTTCGGACTGCCTGGCGCAGACCTGGTACCCGCGGGCGCTCAAGGAGACGGGCGGCAAGGAGCCGACCGTCATCGTGGGCACCGTGAAGAACCAGTCGCAGGAGCACATCAACACCGACACCTTCGTCGAGGAGCTGCAGCGCGCGCTGATCAACTCCGGCAAGGTGGAGTTCGTCGCCTCCAAAAACGAGCGCGGCGAGGTGCGCGACGAGCGCCTGGACCAGGACACCAACGCCTCCGAGGAGACGCGGACGGCGCACGGCCAGGAAACGGGGGCCAATTACATGTTGTCGGGCACCCTCAACCAGATCGTGGACCAGGAGGGCGGCAAGGCGGTGGTCTTCTACCAGACCAACCTCAAGCTGCTCAACATGAAGTCCAACAAGATCGCCTGGAACGGCCAGAAGAAGATCAAGAAGTTCGTGAAGCGGTCCAAGGCCGGCTGGTAAGCCGCGCATGGGCGTCAAGCGGCCCCGCCTGTCGTCCCTGAAAGGCGGGGCCGTCTTCCTTCTGCTCCCCTCCTGGCGGCCTGCGGCGGGCCTCAGGCTCCCTGCGCAGGAGGTCAACGGCTACCTCGCCGCCCGCGACTTCGAGCGCGCCGAGAAGAAAACCGTCTCGGCCAAGGAGTCCTCCTACGGCCGCAAGAACCAGGTCCTCTACTACCTCGACCTCGGCGCCGTCCAGCACGACGCCGGCAAGTTCAAGGACAGCGACGCGAGCCTGGATAAGGCCGAGCGGCGCATGGAGGAGCTCTACACCAAAAGCGTCACGCGCGCCGCCGGCACCTTGATGCTCAACGACACCACGACCGAATACGCCGGCGAACGTTTCGAGCGCGCCCTCGTCAACGTCTATCGCGCGCTCAACTACGTGTTCCTGGCCGACCTCGAGGACGCGCTCGTCGAGGTCCGCAAGCTCTCGCGCCTCCTGCAGGAGTATTCGGACGTCTATGGCGCCAAATCGACCGCGTACAAAGACGACGCCTTCGCCCAGTTCCTCGCCTCCCTCCTTTATGAGGACGACGGCAAACCCGACGACGCGCGCATCGCGCGCGAGAAGTCGCGCAAGGCTTACGAGCTGTACGCCAAGGCGTACGGCACGCCGGTCCCGCGCCTGGAGCCGGCGGGCGCGCGCGCGGGCGCCGGCGAACTCGTCTTCCTCCACTACAACGGCGTGGCGCCCCGCAAGGTGAGCAAGACGTTATTCATCGCTTGGCGCGAGGCGCTCACCGCGCTCGACGCCACCAAAGACGACGAGGCCGAGGCCGGCCAGGCCCGTCGCGCGGTGGCCGCCGGCCTGACCGCGGGCAAGTCGGTCGCCGTCGCGTTCCCGGACTACGTCCAGGACCCCTTCACCATCGCGGGCTCGGCCGTCGAAGCCGCGGGCGTGCGCGCCGTCACCGAACTGGCCGAGGACGTCTCGGCCATCGCGCGCAAGGACCTCGAGGAGCGCCTCGGCGTCATCCGCGCCCGAGCCATCGCGCGCGCCACGGTCAAATACATCCTCGCCAAGGCCGCCTCCGACGCCGCCGCCAAAAAATACGGCAAGGATTCCTGGCAGACCTTGCTCACGCAGGCCGGCACCGCCATCACCGCGGTCGCCACCGAGGTCGCCGACACCCGCGCCTGGGCCACGTTGCCCGCGCAGTTTCGCGTGGCGCGGCTCTACCTTCCCCCGGGACGCACGACGTGACCGTGACCTACACCGGCCCCTCCGGGGCCACGTTGTCGAACCAGCTCTTCAAAGGCGTGACGGTCCGCAAGGGCCGCCGCACCTATCTCCGCGACAGGACGGCCCTATGACCAACAAACACGGACTCGACTCCTCTCCACTTCTCGTTGTCGCTGACGGCCTGCGCCGGCGGCGGTCGCAAAGGCGGCCCCGCCTCCGCCGGCGGCCCCCGCCCGGCCTGGGTCGAGGGCGAAAGCCCCCGCTGGCCGCGCGCGCGCTTCATCCTGCAGGCGTGGGCTCCGCCGACGATGAAAACGCCGCCGCCGACCGCGCCCGCGGCGGGTCGCGCGCGTGTTCTCCTCCGGCGTGAGCGTCGATACCGGCGTCGATGAGACCGAAAGCAGCCTCACGCAGGGCGGCAAAACCGCGACCACCTTCTCCCAGACCGTGGCCCAGCAGGTGCGCACCGTCGCCAAGAAGGCCCTCGAAGGCTCCGACGTCGTCGAGCGCTGGAAGGACCCGGCGACCGGCCGCTACTACGCGCTCGCCGCGTTGCCCAAGGACAAGGCCCTGCTCGCCGTGACCGAGAAACTCGACTCCCTCGACGGCGAGGCCGCCTCCTGGAAAGGCAAACTCGACGCCGCCTCCGACCGCTTCGAGAAGGCCGAGGCCGCGGCCAAGCTGTCCGCGTTGCTCAAGGCGCGCGGCGAGCTCGAGGCCGAGCACCGCGTGCTCGGCGGCGGCATCGTCGCCGGCGCGCGTCGACTCGGGCGTCGCGCGCTCCGCCGCCGCCGCCGCGCTCGCCGCGCTCAACGTGGTCGTGTCCTCCGAAGGCGACGGCGGCAAGGAGGTCGTCGCCGGCGTCGTCGGCGGCCTCAACGCCGCCGGCCTGACCGCCAAACCCGCCGCCGCGGGCGCCGCCGCCGACCTGCTGGCCGACGCCGACGTCGCCGTGGAGCCGGGCACCGGGGGCGACGACCGCTGGAAGTGGTCGCGCGCCACCGCGACCGTCACGCTGAAGGAAGGCCGCGAAGGCAAGGTGTTCTCCCGCTTCGAGGCCGCCGAGCGCCAGGCCTCCGCCGACCCCGGCGAAGCCCGCCGCCGCGCCTTGGCCGCCCTCTCCAAGAAGGTCGCCGCGCAAACCGAAGCCGCGATTAGAGCCTTCTTCGAAAATCAGTAGTTAAGCGGGGCTGCCCCCCGACTTAACCCGGGCTACTCGGTGGGTTTAGCGGCCTTCTGCAGCAGGTTCTGCAGGCCGTGCTGCAAGGTGTCGCCCAGGAACTTGCCGACCTTGAGCTTCGTCTTGGGCTCGGTGATGGTGCCAGCAGCCTCGATATCCTTGGGCGCGGACAAGCCGAGAGCCGCTCATCTGCGCCGTGACGACCAAGTCCAGCGCTTCCTTCGGCAAGTCGACGCTGCCCGCTGCCGAGGGCCTGCACCTTATCGCTATCAAGGCGGCTGTCTCGCACGTGCATGACGCCGTCCTTGATGAGGTAATCCCCGACGATAGATCTTACGGCCACGTCGGAAAGGTCCGGTAGCCCGAAAGCCCGCCCCAGCCCCTGGATGATGGTCAAGGGAATCATGAGCACCTTCAACGCGGGGTTCTGCGCGGCCATATCCTTGGCGCTACGCAACCGTCCGGCGCCCACGCTCATCCGCGCGCTGCCGTTGAGCGGGCGCAGGTCCGGGCCGATGCCCGTCAGGTCCCAGGAGAGCTTCACGTGGGACACCGTCGCCTGCGGGTGGGCCAGCGCCGCGACGGCGAAGGAGCCGCGCGAGCGCGAGGAGGGCACGGCCGCCGGCGGCTCGCCGGGCTTGGCGGCGGGTTTGGGCGCGGCCGCCTGCTCAGCCTTGTAGCGCTTCTGCGCGTCGAGGAACCGACCCAGGTCGAAGCGGTCGAGCGACGCATCGAGGGTGATCTCCGGCGACTTGGCGAAGTCCTTCACGGTCAGGTCCATCTCGAGCGCGCCGTCGGCGACCTTGCCCTTCAGGTTCGGCACGTCGAGGCGGCGCTCGTCGAAGGACGCGGTGCCGGCAAAATCGGAGAGCGGCAGCCCCGCCACGGTCGCGCCCGCGCCGCGAAACTGCGCCTTGCCCGCGAACACGGGTTTGGCGCCGCTGCCGGTCACCGACATCGCCACGAAGCCCGAGCCCTTGAGCTCCAGGCCGCGCGTCTGCGGGGTGAGCTGGGTCAGCTCTTCCAGCACGAAGGACTTACATTTGACCAGTAGGTCATAGACCATGCGCCCCGCGGGGTCGCCCACCGTGCCCTCGACGGCCACGTCGTTGCCGCCGACCTTCACGCGCAGCTTGCGCACGCGCAGGCGCTCGAGCGTGTAGTCGAGGTCGGCCTCCCAGACCGACGCCGGGGCGCGTAGGCCCTCGGGCACCCCGGGAAAGGGCAGGTCCTTTTCGGTGAGCGCGGGCAAGGACAACGTGCCCGCCACCTCGAGCTCGGGACGCGGCGTGGCCGCGAGCGCCTTGAGCACGGCGCCCGACAGCGTCACCTTGCCCGCCGCGAAGCTCAAGACGAGGTCGCCGAACCTCACGTCGTCGCCTTTGAGGCGGACCACGCCGTCGAGCCGGGTCGCAGGCAGGACGAAGCCCGGCGGCACCGACGCGGGGAGCGCGACGGGCAGGTCCCCGGCGCGCGCCGCGGGCAACGCGAGCGCGAGCGTCATGGCGACGTCGGGTACAGGTTTGGCCGTGCCGAGCTTGGCGACCGTGCCCGACAGCGTCACCGTGCCCTGCGGCACGGCGATCTTCAGCGACTCCAGCCGCGCGCCGTCGCCGGAGAACTCCACGCGTCCGTCCACGCGCGAGGCGGAGCAGCGCGACCTTGGGCGGCAGCTTCAGAAACGGATATTGACCGGGCGCCACCGCCGGCAGCGAAACCGCGAGCGTCACGCGCCCGTCGTAGGCCGGCGCGGCCGTGCCCAGGCCGATGCGCCGAGAGTTTGCCTTCGGCCTTGCCGTCCTTCCAGACCAAGGAGAACTCGCGCACCTCGGCATGGGCCCCGCGCCGCGAGGCGTCGAGCGAAAGTTTGGCGGCCGGCGAGGCTTAAAGCGGGCACGCCGGAGGACGGCAGCCACTTGGCCAGCAACGTCGTGTCCAGGCCGTCGGTCTCGGCCTTCACGACGGCGTTGAAGTCGCCGCCCGCCGCCGACGACAGGCGCACCTCGCCTTCGGCCGCGAGAAGGGTTTTACCCGCCGTCGCGAGCGTCGCGTCGAAGCTCGCGCGCGGCGGCGTTAGGCCGTCCACCTCGGCCGAACCCTTGAGCGTCAGGCCCTCGGCCTCCAGCGACAGGCGGCGCGCCTTCACCTTGAGCTTGGCGACGTCGCCGCGGGCCGGGTCCACCGTCGCGTCGAAGGCGAACTTCGCGTCCACCGGACGCCCCCCGGCCGCGCCGCGCACGCGCGCGGAGGCCTCGAGGTCGAAAGGCGCTAGCAGCCCGAAGCCGCGCACGTCGAAGGCGGCCTCGCTCACCTGCCAGCTCTGCCCCGCTGCGGCGTCTTTGTAGTCGAACGCGGCGTCGGTCACCTTCACGCGGTGCACCGCGAACTCGGGCCTCTCGGCCGGGGCCGCGGGCGTAGCGGCGGCCGTCGGCGCGGAGGAGGCGAGCGTCGAGAAGTTGTACGTGCCGTCTGCGCGGCGCGCCACCGAGACCTTGAGCCCGTGCGCGTCCACCGTGGACACCACCAGCTTCTTTTTGAGCAGCGCGCGCCAAGAGGGGCGCAGGCGGAAACGCTCCACCGACAGGAAGGTGCCCGCCGCGAAATCCGGGAATTCGGAAATCTCGAGCCCGTCGAGGGACAGCCCGCGCAGGCCCAGCGAGATGTGGGCGAGCTTCACGTCGCGCCCGAGCTGCTTGCGCGCGCCGTCAACGACCATCGCGCGCAGCTTCGGCTCGGGGAAAAAAGCCTTCAGGGCGACGAGCGCCGCCGCGGCCCCCAGGACGCCCGTGAGGACCAGCGCCAGGGCCAGCTTCATCCACCCCGCGGCCTTCGCCATGGGGGCCATTCTAGCATTGACGCGCGCCTTGACAGTATCGTCGGCGCGGCGGCATAATGCCCCCATGACCGCGCTGTTGCTCGCCGCGTTGCTGGCCTCCCCCGCCGCGGCCGAGCCCGCCTCGTTGTCCTCCCTATATAAGCGCGTCTCCGCGTACCTCAACAAAAGGGCCGTGAAGTCGGCCCCGCGCACCGCCGCCGTGGCCGCCGTGCGCGGCGGCATCCCCACCGATGCGGGCGAGGACTTGGACCAGCGCCTGCTCGACCGCGAACGCGCCTTGCGTCGCGCCTTGCTCGGGCCTTCTCCCTCTCCCGCCGACGCCGCCGATTTGAAACGCGTGCACGGCGCGTTGGCCCGCGTCGCAGTGGGTCCAGGTCTTGTCCCTTCCCGAAGGCGGCGACGCCCGCGCCGACGCCGCGCGCGCCCTCGACGCCTGGGCGAAGGAAACCGCCCTCCCTTCCAAGGTCCGCGTCCTGCTCACCGGACCCGCCTCGCGCATCGATGACCGTGAGCTCGTCAAGGCGGGCTGGGGCGTGTACGTCCGCGCGTTGACCCCGTCTAAGCCCGCCCGCGAGGCCGTGCCCGGCTGGTCCGCCTCCGCGGAGGTCGCGCGCGCCGATGAGACGTTGCGCGCGCTCAAATCGTCCTGGCTCGAGAAGAAGCTGCCGCCCGCCGAAGAGGCCGCCGCCCACCTGCTCGCGGGCCAGCTCTACGCCGACTACGCGCGTGGCCCTCGCCGGCGCGGCCGCCGCGCCCGGCGTCTGGCTGTCCAGCAGCGGCAGGCCGAAGCCGCCGCGCGCGCGCACCCTCGACTCCGGCGCGACCATCGTCGAAAACGCCGGGCCCGAAGCGCCCGAAGCTCCCTTCGATCCGCGCGCCATCTACCAGCGCGCCGCGCCCGCCGTCGCGTTCATCCTGTGCTCGTCCGAGGACGGCGCCGGCGAAATCGGCACCGGCTCCCTCATCGACGACGAGGGGCGCATCCTCACCAACGCCCACGTCGTCGTGCGCGATTCCACGCGCAAGCCCTGGCCGACCGTGCGCGTTTATTTCAAGCCCAAGAAGATGACGGGCGACCCTAAACGCGACCTGCAGGAGCCCGTCATCGGCCGCGTCGTCGCCTGGGACCCGGCGCTCGACTTGGCCGTCGTCTCCATCGCGCCGCCGGCGGGGCGCCGCCCACTCGCCCTCGGCGATCCCGAAGGCGTCGAGGTCGGCGAACGCGTCGCCGCCATCGGCCATCCCGAACAGGGCGGGCTGTGGACCTTGACCACCGGCGTCGTGAGCACGCTCGCCGCCGACCTGGGCGGCGTCAAAGGCAAAGACGCCTTCCAGACCGACGCCAGCATCAATCGCGGCAACTCAGGCGGGCCGCTGCTCGACGCCTCCGGGCGCATCGTGGGCGTCAACACCTTGATGTCGCGCAAGGCCTCCGACGGCCTGGCCATCACCGCGGTCAACTTCGCCGTGCGCTCCGACGTCGCGCGACGCTGGCTCGCCTCCGGCGGCGGCGTCTCCTTGGCCTACGGCCGCGGCGCCGTCGCTCGCCCGCGGCCGCGCCGTCGGTGCCGGTCGCTCGCTCCTTCGTGGACCCTGTCGCGACGCCCGTCGCGGCCCCGGCGAGCGCCCGCGTCGCCGCGTCCGTGCCCGCGCCGCGCGCCGTCGTAACCGAAAGCCGCCCCTTCGACCGCGACAAGCTGCTCGAGGCGCAGATCAAGGAGATGGAAGACCTCGAGACCGAGATGCGCGGGGAGATCCGCAAACGCCGATGAGAGCCGCGGCCGCCCTGCTCGCGCTCCTGCTCGCCGCGCCCGCCGCGGCGCAGTCGCGCCAGAACCTCCTGGAGGTGCTCGGCGCCGAGCTCGCCAAGGACCGCGCCTACGACCCACCCGAACGCGCGGCCCTGCTCGCCGCCCTCGAAACCCGCTTCGCCGACTACGGCCTGCAGATCGTGGACGCCCGCCGCGCCGCCGGCGTGCCCGTCGTCTTGCACATCATCACCGAAGGCTCCTTCGACGAGACGCCGTATGACCGCGTCGCCGAAGTCGCCTTCGCCGCGTGGCAGGCCATGGCGCGCGGCGCGCCCGCCGAGGCCGTCGAAGGCATCGCGCTGTACGGCTACCGCAAGGCCATCCCCGGCGACCGCATCGCCGTGTGGGCCAACGGCTACCGCCAGCTCGTCGAGGCGAAGGTGCCCGCCGACGTCGCCGCCGACCTCGTGCGTCTGACCATGGAGCGCGACATCGACGACTCCACCTTCAACACCTTGAAGTGGGCGCTCGTGGACGCGGTCAAAGACGGCTTCGACGCCAAGGACTACGCCACCTTCCTCTTCGGCCGCGTGACGCAGGGCGAACGCCCCGGCAAGGCCAGCGGCGACGCCAAGGCCGCCTTCCGCGCCGCCAAACGCGCGGGACGCCGCGTCGAGCTGCCGCCTTACGACGGCGTGTTCGTCAAGGCGCCGCCGCCTCCGCCCGTTTACGAATCGCCCGTCGAAGAAAAAGCCGAAGCGCTCGTCGTCACCGCCCCGCCTCCCCCCGCCGCCAAGGCCCTGCCGTCGGCGCCCGCCGCGGCCAAACCGACGTCGCCCTCCGCCGCCAAACCCGCTGCGCCTGTCGCGCCGTCGCGCCCCTCCGATCCCTTTGTCAGGCCGTCGGCGGCACCGAAGGCCCCGGTCGCGTCGCCGTCCGCGTCCAAGGCTCCCGCGGTCGCCGCGCCGTCGGCTCCGACGCCGTCAGCGCCTTCCGCCAAGCCGCCCCTCCCGCGGCCCGCGCCGAGCGCGCCCGTCGCGCCCGCGGCGCCGGCCCCCGCGCCCGCCGCCGCAGTGACCCCCGAGCTCGCCCAGGTCTGGCCCGGCGTCAACGCCTCGGCCAACTCCTACCTCGGCGTGCCTTACGTCTGGGGCGGGACCACGCACAAAGGCATCGACTGCTCGGCGCTGACCCAGAACTCCTACGGCGAGAACCTCGTGCGCCTGCCGCGCGTGAGCCGCCAGCAGTGGACGACCGGGGCCAAGGTCAACGGCGCGTTGCGCGAAGGCGACCTCGTCTTCTTCAACACCATGGGCGTCGGCGTGTCGCACGTGGGACTCGTCATCGACCCGCGCACCCGCCGCTTCATGCACGCGTCCTCCTCGCGCGGCGTCGTCATCGACGACCTCGGCAAGAAGTATTACGCCCAGCGCTACCTCGGCGCCCGCCGCGTCGTTCCCTAGGCCGCGGCGCGGCGCAGGACCGGGTAGCAGGCCAAGGTGGCCACCGTGCCGATGAGGGACAACGCCGCCATCGCTTCCCAGGCGCCGTAACGCGCGCTGAGGCCGGCGTAGAGCGCGCCGCCCAAAGCGTTGGAGGCGAGCGCGGCCAGGTTGAACACCGCCATGAAGAAGGCGTACGACGTCGCCTCGGCGCCTTCAGGGCAGGTCCTCGCCGCGAGGTCCATCCAGGCCAGGCGGAACACGACGCCGGTTAGGCCGAAAAGCACGGTCAACGCGAGCACGGCGTACGGGCCGCTGTAGAAGAGGTAGAGCAGGCTCAGCGGCGCGCCCACGAGGACGGACAGGCGGGCCAGGCGGGCGGTGTCCAGCGCCCGCGCGCAGCGCCCAGCCGAACGCGGCGGCGCCGGCGAGGCCCGCGAAGCCGCTCGCCGTCGGCGAGCCCGCCGATGAACAGCGGCGAGAGCTTCAGGTGCTCGGCCTGGTAGTAGAACTGGGCCGTGCCCAAGAACGGCGTGCAGCTGAAGAGGAAGATGCCCAGCGCCACGGCGCGCGCGCGTCCGTCGCGCAGCAGCGCGAGCAAGCCGGCGCGCCCGCGCGCCGCGGTCTCGCGCACGCCGCCCGCGCGCGGCTCCTCGAGCCAGACCACGGACAGCGCGGTCAGCAGCGGGAACGCGGCCGCGATGAGGAAGGCCGTGCGCCAGCTCGCGTGCTGGGACAGCCAGCCGCCGCCGAAGCCCGTGACGACGAGGGTCAGGTACAACGCGCCGACCTGGGTCGCCTGGTAGGCGGCGGTTTTGCCCAGCGCCCGGCCGCGTTCGACCATGACGCCGTCGCAGACCACGTCGGCGAGCACGGTGCCCACGTTGACGAGCACGAGAAGCGCCAGCGCCGCGGCGTAGGACGGCGCGCCCAGCGCGGCCAGCGCCAGCCAGCAGGCCGCCGTGCCCAGCGCGGCCACGACGAGGTGCGGCCCGCGGCGGCGCCCGCTCCACGGCAACATGTCGGTGAGCGGGCCGAGCAGCGGCTTAACCGTCAACGGGAAGGTCATCCAGGACACGAACACCGCGGCCTGCGCCGGTCCCAGGCCGAGCCCGTCCTTCAGGAAATAAGAGACAGGCTCGTAGGCCAGGCCCGCCAGCCCTTGGGCCAGGTAGTTGACGACGAAAAACGCGTAGGCGCGGTCGTTCAAGGCCGCGGCCTCTCAAAGCCCGGGGCGCGGCGCAGCCACGTCACGAAGCCTTCGCGCTGCATGACGGCCATGTCGCCGGTGACGTACCAGCCGCCCCGTAGCGCGGCCGCGGTGCGCGCGGGGTCGCCGAGGTAACCCTTCATCACGCTGGCGCCTTTGACCAGGAGCAGGCCTTCGCGCCCAGGCGGCAGCACCTCGAACGTCACCGGGTCCACTATGCGCATCGCCAGGCCCGGCAGCGGCTGGCCGACGGTGCCGACTCGCCCGCCCTCCTGCGGCCCGCGGTCGGGAACATTGACCGCCGCGACCGGCGACAGCTCGGTCGCGCCATAGCCTTCCAGCGGGCGCACGCCGAACAAGCGTAGGAGCATCGGCGTAGGGCGTGATGCTCCGCCCCGGCCGCGGCGAAACGCGCCCCCGCGAAGGCCTCCGGCGGCGCCTGCTCGAGATAACGCGCGAACAGGGTCGGCGTGCCGAGCAGGACGGTGGCGCGCGAAGCCGTCGCCAGGCGCGCGACCGAGGCCGCGTCGAGCGGGTCGGCGTGGTAGGCCACCGCGATTCCTTTGAGCAACGGCGTCCAAAGCGTCATGGCGAACCCGAAGGAGTGGAACAGCGGCAAGGTGCCCAAGATGACGTCGTCGGGGCGGAAGGCGTACGCCTCGCGGATCATCTCGGAGTTGGCCCGTAAGTTGAGGTGGGTGAGCTCCACTCCTTTGGGTAGCCCGTCGGCGCCGCCGGTGTAGAGGATGGTCGCCGTTTCTTCAAGCCCGCGGGCCGCGCGACGGGCGACGAGCGCCTCGGCCCAGCCGCGGGGCACGACGCGCAGCACCGCGCGCAGCAGCGCCGCCTTCCACGGCGCCGGCGCGAGGTCTTCGAGGTAAAGCGTCTTCACGCCCGGCGGCAACGACGCGCGCCCCGCCCCGGACGCCGCGAAACGCCGCGTCGTGACGACGGTGTCGAGCCCGGCCGCGCGCGACGCGGCGTGCACGCCGCGCCGGACGGCCGGCTGCTCGTCTACGGCCTGCGCGGCCACGTGTTCGCGTCGCCCGACCTGGGCCGGACCTGGGCCGACCTCAGTCCCGCCGCCGCGTCGAGCGCGGTGACCGGCGCCGCCACCCTCGACGACGGGCGCGTCGCGCTGGTGTCGCAGGACGTCCGACAACGCGGGCAAGGACCAGCGCCGCTTGGCCGAGGACACGAACTCGCGGCCGAGCGTGCGCCCGCTCGCGCGGATGCGCGACTCCATCGCGTCGGCGCCCAGCTCCTGCACGGCCTGGCGCGCGCTGGCGGTGTCGGCGACCGCCAGCGACGGGCCGAAACGCACGGCGGTGCGCCGCCGTGCTCGGCCAACACGCGCCGCGGCAGCGGGCGGAAGTCCTCGCGATGCGAGAACACCGAGCCCCAGACCCCGTCGATGTGCGCGGGGATGACCGGCGCGCCGGTCTCGCGCGCGAGGTTCTCGAAGCCGCGTTTGAACTTGTCCATGCCGCCGGTGTGGGTCAGCTTGCCTTCCGGGAAGATGACCAGGACCTCGCCGTCGCGCAGCGCCGCGCGCGCCAGCGCGAGCGCGCCGTCCACGGACCTCGCGCGACTCGCCCGCGCCGACCGGGATGGCGCCGATGCCCTTGAAGAACCATTTGAGGCCGGGCCACTCGTAGATGCCGCGAAACATCATGAAACGCACGGGCCGGCCCGCCGCGTAGGCGAGCAGCAGCGGGTCGATGTAGCCCGCGTGGTTGGCCACGAGGATGACGGGCCCGGTCGCGGGGATGTGGCGCGCGTCGGAGACGACGATGGGGTAAACGAGCTTAAGGATGGGCGCCAGCAGCGCTTTGACCAGGCCGTAGTGCCGCAACAGGAACGGGCGCTGGTTGGGCACGTCCGGGATGCGCCGTCGCAGCGTGGTCCCGGGCGCGCCGTCCGACGGCGTCAGCCCGCTCGGCGCGGGCGCTTCGGAGGGCGGCGGAGCGTCGGCCGGCACGGATAGCTCCGCGGACTCGCGCGGCGCGGAGAGGTCGAAGCGCCGCGCCGCGTCGGCGACCTGGGCTTCGGCCGGCGCGTCGGGGGCGGCGGCAGGCGCGTCGGCGGGGGCGAGGAGGGCGGCGGCGGGCGCCGGCGCGGGCAACGGCGCGGCGGCGGGCGCGGCGATGGCGTCGGCGGGCGACGGCGAGAACAGAAGCGACGCGTTTAACGACGGGCTCGCCGCGACGGGACGAACCAGGAGCGTCGGCGCGCTGCGGCCGCTGAGCAGAGGCGAACCTCTCAGCGTGACCGGCATGGCGCGCGTCGGCACGGCGCGAATGACGCCCGCCAACCCCTGCGAGGGCAAAGCGAGAAACACGGCGAGGCCGATGAGGGCCGCTCGTCTCACGTTAGGATGATAGCGGCCTATTAGGGTAGGAGGTCGGGCCCAAAGGGCACCGCTGCGGCGACAAAAGGCCTAACAGGCCTCGGCACGGTCTTCCTTGCCGGGAAACCAGGGCATCACGATGACCCGCACGCCGAGCGCGCGCACCGCTTCCTCGGTCTCAGGGTCGGGCAGCTTCTGGTCGTAGCCCAGGACCAGGATGTCCGGGGAGACCCGGCGCAGGGAGGCCGCGAAGGAACCGGCGTCTCCGACCAGGACCTCGTCGGCCACGCCGTAAGACTCGAGCGTCTTCTGGCGAGCCGCGGCGGGCACGGCGTTGGGCTTCTTGTTGTGCGCGTCGTTTGAGAGCACGACCACGAGGCGGTCGCCGAGCACCTTGGCCTGGCGCAGCAGCCGCAGGTGGGCGGGATGAACGCGGTTGAAGCAGCCGGCCGCGAAAACGGTGACGGGTTTGCGGCTCAACCCTTGACGGCGGGCTCGTCCTTCTTCGGCGCGTCCTCGAGCCCCTCCTTCAAGCCCTGCTTGAAGAGGTTGACGGCGCGGCCGCACTGGCGGGCGAACTCCGGAATCTTGCCGGGCCCGAAAAGGATGAGCGCGACGACGGCGATGACGACGATTTCAGTGGTTCCCAGACCGCCCATAGTGCCTCCGTGACGCCTTTAGGCATTCTACCATTTTTCCTCCGGAGCGCCTCCTTGCTATGATGTCCGCATGAAACGCCTTCTCCCCCTGCTGCTCCTGCTGGCCGGCTGCGCCTCGAGCTCGAAGGTGAAGGTGCGCGATTGGAACGGCAACGACTCGAGCGTGCCCGCCGCGGGTTACGTGGTCATCCGCGACGAGGAGGGGTGGCGGTCCTTGTGGGAGAAGATCGAACGTCCCGCCCCCCAGGTGGACCTCGCCACGCATTTCGCCGTGGCCGTGTTCCTGGGCGACAAACGCCCCGGCGAATACCGGCTCGGCTGGAGCTTCCGCACCGCCGAGGGCGGCAAGAAGCTCACGGTGAGCTACGTGGCCTTCCGCCGCGGCGAGGCCGTCGGCGCGCGCCGACGCCCCTACACCGTCTGGCTGTTCCCCCGCGACATCGCCGCGCCCGACGCCGAGGTCCTCGTCGAGGACGCGACGCCCGGCGGGGCGCACATGTTATGAGGCGGCTGCTCCCGGCGCTCCTGCTGCTGGCCGCCTGTTCGCAGCCCGTCCCCCCCGGCCCCGGCGCGGGCAAGGCTTATTTCAAACAGGTCGGTTGCGCCTCCTGCCACCGCGTCGGCGGCGACGGCAGCGCGACGGGCCCCGACCTCACCTTCGTCGGCTTCCGCCATTCCGAGGAGTGGCTCGCGTTGTGGATGAAGGACCCGCAGGCCTGGAAGCCGGACACCCTCATGCCCAACACGCGCCTGCCCGAAGAGGCGCGTAAAGCCATCGTGACCTATATGGCCGGGCTCAAAGGCGCCGACGCTCCGCCCGGAAAACGCGCCTGGGACGACCCCTCCTTATTAAAGGACCCCGTGGCGCGCGGACGCGTCCTCTACGCGCGCGCGGGCTGCGTGGCCTGCCACGGCCTGGGCGGAAAGGGCGGCTACCCCAACAACAACGTGAAGGGCGGACTCATCCCATCCTTGCTCAAGGTCTCAGAAGGCTACAACAAGGCCGAGCTCGTCAAGAAGATCCGCCTCGGCGTGCCGCGCCCGGAAAAAGCCGACCCCAAAGGCCCCGAGCCCCTCATCGGCATGCCGGCCTGGGGCGCGGTCCTCGACGACGCGGAGCTCGACGCCGTCGCGTCCTACCTGCTCAGCCTGTCCCCCGCCTCCTCCGGTGAGGAAGGCTGGTAATCTAGGCGGCGTCGCGCCGAACTCGCGCGGGAGTTGACCCAAATCAACTTCGGACCCGTAATGCGCGTGTATAATCCTCAGGCGTCGTGATTCTGCGCAAGGGGAACGCATGAACAACTACGGCTGGAGCATGCCGCTCGCCGCCTCCACGTACGCCGCGAAGATCGATTTCGGCATCTGGCTCATCCATGCCGCCATGATCGCCATCTTCGTCTTGTGGGGCATCTTCTTCACCTACCTGCTGGTGAAGTACCGCGCCCGTCCGGGCGTGCCGGCCGTCCGCGAGGACGAGAAGGCCCACGGCGCCGCCGGAGAGCTCAAGAGCCTCCTGCCCGACCTGCTCGTCATGGCCTTCGAGATCGCGCTGATCGTGTTCTACGCCATCCCGGTGTGGAGCCGCATCAAGATGAACCAGCCCGACGTCGAGCCGCCGCTGAAGCTCGCGCTCATCGCCGAGCAGTTCGCCTGGAACGTCCACTACCCCGGCCCCGACGGCAAACTCGGCGCGCGCCGCCCCGAGCTCATCCACTTCAGCAACCCCATCGGGCTCGACCGCACGGACGCGGCCGCGGCCGACGACCTCGTGCTGGGCAACGAGCTGCGCCTGCCCGTGGGCAAACCCGCCGTCATCGAGCTGACCTCCAAAGACGTCATCCACAGCTTCTTCGTCCCCGAGTTCCGCATCAAGCAGGACATGATGCCCGGCATGAAGATCCCCCTGTGGGTCGAGCCGACCGTCGCGGGCAAGTTCGAGCTGACCTGCGCCCAGCTGTGCGGCTTCGGCCACAGCCTGATGCGCGGCGACGTGTTCGTGCAGACGCCCGACGAGTTCGACGCCTGGTACAAGTCCCGGCTCGCGCTTAACCCCGCCGCTCCCAAGGCTTCGAACCCCTCGGAGGACTTTTAAATGTCCCACGACAATCACGGACACCACGAGCTGAGCTTCATCCAGAAATACGTCTTCTCCGTGGACCACAAGGTCATCGGCATCCAGTACATGGTGACCTCCTTCGTGTTCCTGCTCGTGGGCTTCTCGCTCATGCTGCTGATGCGCTGGCAGCTCGCCTACCCCGGGCAGCCCATCCCGTTCTTCGGCCACCTCTTCCCGGCCGACCTGGCCCCCAACGGCGTGATGTCCGGCGAGCTCTACAACGCCTTCGGCGCCATGCACGGCACCATCATGGTGTTCTTGGGCATCGTGCCGCTCGCGGTCGGCGCCTACGGCAACTACGTCCTGCCGCTGCAGATCGGCGCGCCCGACATGGCCTTCCCGCGCCTGAACATGGCGTCGTATTGGACCTACCTGCCCGGCGGCATCCTGATGCTGTCGTCCTTCCTGATGCCCGGCGGCGCGGCCCAGTCAGGCTGGACGTCTTACCCGCCGCTGTCCATCATCAACCCTGGTCAGACGGTGTGGCTGCTGTCGATGGTCATCGCCTATTCGTCCTTGCTCGGCTCCATCAACTTCCTGGTCACCGCGCTCAACATGCGCGCGCCGGGGCTGTCGCTGTGGCGCCTGCCCGTCTTCGTCTGGGCGCAGATGGTCACCTCGGTGCTGCTGCTGCTGGCCTTCCCCCCGCTGGAAGCCGCCTCGGTGCTCCAGCTCATGGACCGGGTGTTCCACACCAGCTTCTACATGCCCCAGGACCT
The DNA here is from genome assembly GCA_965283875.1 of uncultured Elusimicrobia bacterium. Classification (GTDB taxonomy): domain Bacteria; phylum Elusimicrobiota; class Elusimicrobia; order UBA1565; family UBA9628; genus GWA2-66-18. The sequence continues at coordinate 22,606 of CBDIQC010000003.1, forward strand.
CGTCATCCTGGGCCAGGCCTACCACGGCTCCGGCGGCGGCCAGCCGCTGCTGTGGCAGCACCTGTTCTGGTTCCTCGCCCACCCCGAGGTCTATGTGCTCGTGCTGCCGCCCATGGGCATCGTCGCCGAAATCATCGCCAATAACACGCGCAAGCCCCTGCACGGCTACAAGACCCTCGTGTTCTCGATGATCGCCATCGGCGCGCTCTCCTTCATGGTCTGGGCGCACCACATGTTCATCTCCGGCATGTCGCCGGCGCTGGGCAACTTCTTCCTGGTCACCACGATGATCATCTCGGTGCCCTCGGTGGCCATCCTGACCTGCCTCATCTTCTCGCTCAAGGGCGCGTCCATCCGCTACAACGTGCCGATGCTCTTCGCCCTGGCCTTCCTGCCGCTGTTCGGCATCGGCGGCCTGACCGGCCTGCCGCTGGGCCTGACGGTGACCGACATCTACCTGCACGACACCTACTACGTCATCGGCCACTTCCACTTCGTGGTGGTGACGGGCTCCATCATCGCGCTCCTGGGCGGCACCTACTACTGGTTCCCCAAGATGTTCGGGCGCAAGATGGACGACCGCCTCGGCCTCATCCACTTCTGGGGCTCGGTGGTCACGATGACCGGCATCTTCGCGCCCATGCTCATCATGGGCCTGGCCGGCGTGTCGCGCCGCCTCTACGACCCGACGGCCCAGCTGCACAACATGTCCACCCAGGGCCTCAACGTGGTCAGCACCTGGTTCGCCTACGGCCTGATGGCCTTCCAGCTGCCCTTCATCTACAACTTCATCAACAGCGCCTTCCGCGGCGCCAAACCCAAGGACAACCCCTGGGAGGCGACCACGCTGGAGTGGGCCTGCCCCTCCCCGCCCCCGCACGGCAACTTCGAGAAGACGCCGAAGGTCTATCGCGGGCCCTACGAGTACTCGCACCCCGACCATAAGAAGGATTACTGGCCGCAGCACGAGCCCTCCTGAGGATCCCCTGAAATGAACGCCATCACGATGGAGAACCCCGACACGCACTCCGGCATCACCAACGCCAAGCTCGGCGTCTGGCTGTTCCTCGCCTCGGAGATCATGCTGTTCGCGACCTTGTTCACGACCTACATCGTGCTCCGCATGGGCTCGGTGGCCTGGCCGTGGGGCTGGGACGTCTTGAACGTGCCGCTGGCGATGGCGAACACCTTCGTGCTCATCTCCTCCTCGGTGACCATCGTGCTCGCCTACGTGGGCGTCTATAACAAGAGCAAGAGCCAGTTCCGGCTCTGGATGGCCGCCACGCTCGCGCTCTCCTTCGTCTTCCTCGGCATCAAGGCCGTGGAGTACGGGGCCAAGTTCGAGCACGGCATCTCGCCGGCGACGTCCATCTTCTACGCGGTGTATTTCACGATGACGGGCCTGCACGGCCTGCACGTCGTGGGCGGCATCGTCTTGAACGCCGTCCTGCTCGCCATGAGCTGGAGCGACGACTGCTGGAACGACCCGCTTTTCCTCGGCCGCATCGAAGGCGCCGGCCTGTATTGGCACTTCGTCGACGTCGTCTGGATCTTCCTGTTCCCGGCGCTCTACCTGCTCTAGAGAGGAGACCCCATGGCCAAACACGCCCCCGCCGCCGCGCAGCACGACGACCACGCGCCCAACGTCAAGCTCTACATGGGCGTCTTCGCCGCGCTGATGGTCCTCACCGTGGTCACGGTGTGGATCTCGAAGTTCCACCTCTCCATCGGCTCGGCCGTCGCGCTGGGCCTGTTCGTGGCCAGCATCAAGGCCGGCCTCGTCGTCGCGGTGTTCATGCACCTGTGGGGCGAGAAGAAGCTCATCTATTACGCGCTCGGCCTGACCATGTTCTTCGGCGCCTTCCTCGTCATCGGCCTCATCGACGCCCGCCTCACCGCCAAAAACATCACGACGCCCGTGGACGTCAAGGCGCAGGGTCCGGCGCACGCGCCCGCGCACGGCGACGACAAAGCCGCGGCCGGAGCCCACCACTGATGTCGCTGAAGCACTTCCACCTCTTCTTCATCGCCTCCGCGCTCGCCATGCTCGGCGTCACCGCGGCCTGGGCCGCGGGCTACAACGCCGGCGGACTGGAGACCCCGTGGGCGCTCAAGGCCTCGCTGGGCGGGGCCCTGCTCACCGTGCCCTACCTCGTCTGGTTCTGGCGCAAGTCCGGGGAGTTCCGATGAACGCCGCCGTCCTCGCCGCCGGCCTGCTCGCGCTCGCGGGACCGGCCGCGGCCTGCGCCACGTGTTTCGGCGCCGCCGACGGCACGGGGCTCTACGACGGCATCTGGTGGGGCATCGTCCTCCTCCTAACGGTCACCTTCGCGCTGGTGGGCGGCTTCGCCTACACCTTGTGGCGCGTCGAGAAGGCGCGCCTGCGGGCGGAGAACGCCTAAGTGCTCATGACCGCCTCCGCGCGCCCGGCCCGCGACGCCGCTCCGCCGCGAGACGGCCTTTTCGCCGGCTGGTCGGCGGCCACCGCGGCCTCGGCGTTGTTTTTGCTCGGCGCGGGCGGCATGGTCACCTCCACCGGCTCCGGCCTGGCCGTGCCCGACTGGCCCCTGTCCTTCGGCCAGGTGATGCCGCGCATGACCGGCGGCGTGTTCTACGAGCACGGCCACCGCATGATCGCCGGCGTCGTGGCCCTCATGTCCTTGGCCCAGGCGGTGCTCTCGCTTCGCCCCGGCGTCGGCGCCGAGGCCCGCGCGGCCTGCCGCTGGGCGGCCGGCCTCATCGTCGTGCAGGCCCTGCTCGGCGGCCTCACCGTGCTGATGCGCCTGCCCCCGGCCGTCTCCATCTCTCACGCGTGCCTCGGCCAGGCCGTTTTCTGCCTGCTCCTGGCCTCCGCCATCGCCTCCTCGGCGTCCTACCAGGCCTTGCCGCGCGACGAGAAGGCCGGCCGCACCTTCATCTTGGCCTCCGTCGCGTTCGCCGCCGCGTTCGCGCAGCTGCTGCTCGGCGCGCTGCTGCGCCACACCGGCGCGGTCGCCCCGCTCCACGTCCTCTGGGCCTTCGCCGTGCTGCTGCTCGCCGCGGCCGCCGTGTTCACGGCCTTCAAGCGCGGCCCGGCCTCCTTGCGCGGCCCGGCCCTGCTCGTCGCGCTGGTCGTCCCCGGCCAGATCGCGTTGGGCCTGCTCGCCTACCGCGTGCGTTACGACGCGACCTTCCTGCTCGACTACCGCTCCGCCGCCTTGTGGCGCACCATCCACCTCGTGGGCGGCGCGGCGACCTTGGGCTCTTGCTCGCGCTGGCGCTGCGCGCCCGGAGGCTCGCCCGATGAAGGACCTCCTCGCGTTGACCAAGCCGCGCATCTCCTTGCTCGTGTCGCTGACCGCGGCGCTCGGCTGGGCTGTGGCCGGCGGGCGCTTGACCCTTTCCTTCTGGGGCCTGCTGGCGGGCGTCACGCTCGCCTCCGCCGCCTGCGGCGCCCTCAACCAGTACCTCGAGCGCGTCGAGGACGGCCTGATGCGCCGCACCAAGACCCGGCCCCTGCCGATGGGCCGTCTGGCGCCTAACACCGCCCTCGTCTTCGGCCTCGATGCTGGCCGCCGCCGGCCCCGCGCTCGTCTGGCTCGCCGCCGGCCGCCTGGCCGCGGGCCTCACCGCGCTGACCATCGCCCTTTACGTGCTGGCCTACACACCGCTCAAGAAGGTGACGCCGCAGACGACCTGGATCGGCGCCGCCGCCGGCGCCATGCCCCCCCTCATCGGCTGGGCGGGCGCCGCGCAGGGGCTCGACGCGCGCGCCGGGGCCCTGTTCGCCATCCAGTTCTTCTGGCAGATCCCGCATTTCCTCGCCCTTTTCTGGATGTACCGCGACGAATACGCCGCCGCCGGCTTCAAGGTCATGCCCGTCGTCCACCCCGACGGCGGCACGACGTCCATCCAGATCGCGCTGCACTCCTTCACCCTCCTGCCGGCCACCTTGCTGCCCGTCTATCTCGGCATGGCCGGCAAGTCCTACGGCCTGCCCGCGCTTCTCGTGTCCACCGCCTTCCTCGGCCTGGGCATGAAAGCCAGCTGGACCATGGCCGTGCCCGACACGCGCCGGCTCTTTTTGGCTTCCCTCGCCTATCTTCCGCTCATCTTCGGGATGCTGCTCTTTGGAGGCGTCTGAAATGAAACGTTTCGCCCTCGTGTTCGCCGCCCTCGCCCTCTCGGCCTGCAACGGCCAGACGCCTTCGACCGACCCGGTCGTGCGCGGCGAGCGTTACTTCAACGGCCTCGGCTGCGTCAAATGCCACCAGGTCGGGGACGCCGGCCATAACTGGGGCCCGGACCTGACCATGGTCGGCTACCGCAAGACCGCCGCGTGGCTCGACGCCTGGCTGCAGGACCCGCACGCCTGGAACCAGAAAACCGTCATGCCGGACTTCAACCTCAGCGACGACATCCGCAAGGACCTCGTCGCCTACCTCGCCGCGCAGAAGGGCCAGGCCTGGCCCACGCGCCCGTGGGACACCGACCACGCCAAGGCCCTGCCCAAGGCGGAGCGCGGCCGCATCATCTACGAGAAGGCCGGCTGCGTGACCTGCCACGGCCAGGACGGCTACGGCGGCTACCCCAACAACAACGTCGCGGGCGGCCTCATCCCGTCGCTCAAGCTCGTCTCCGACGGCTACACCAAGCAGGAGCTGTACCAGAAGATCAAGGACGGCGTCGTGCCCATCCCCAACGATTCGACCCAGCCCCTGCCGCTCCTCGTCATGCCCAAGTGGAAAGAGCAGCTCAAGGACGCCGAGGTCAACGCCGTCGTCGAGTACCTCTTCACCCTCAAGCCCAAATCCGCCGCCGGCAAACCCGCCGCCGACGACTTCTAGATAGCAAGAAAGGGGACGGGTACCAACCTTATACTTCGGACTAAGTATAAGCTTGGTACCCGTCCCTTTTCTTATAGCCGGCGGGCGTGGGCTTTCTGGGAGGGCGTGGCGACGGGCGAGGCGAGCACCGCGGCGGCCATGCGTTTCTCGGCCTCGCGGAAGCGGCGCGTGTCGGCGCGCGGCAGGCCGCAGGCGCGTCGGCGGGCGTCGTCGAGCGCGAAGTAGGCGCGGCCGTCCATGATGCGGCCGTCGGCCAGGAACACCTCGGAGTCGAGGCTGTGGGCGTAGCCGCCGCCCGGCAAGGTCAAGAAACGCTCCACGAAGGCCAGCGCGCGTTTGGCGGCCTCGGGGTCGAGCGCGGACAGCGCCGCGACCGCGTCGGCCTGGTCGGTCAGCAGGCGCTCGTATTCCGGCGCCCCGCCGTCCGGGGTCGAGGAGTAGCGGTAGAAGCCCCCCCACACCGGGTCCTCGAGCTTGAGCGCGCGCGGCAGCTCCTCGCGCGTGAGCGTCTTCCAGGGCGGGAAATAGGGCGCGTTGGGGCCGGTGGGCCGCAGCGCGCCGGCCGGGCGGCGCCCCTCGTCTTCGGCCGCGGCCACGGCGCTGTCCATGCCGCCCTTGAGCACGACCTCGATGAACGCCTTGAACATCGGGCAGGACATGGCCGTGCCCGCGACGACGAGGCGGCGGTCCGGCAGCAGCAAGGCGGTGGTGGGCCAGCCGCGATGGTAACGCGCCAGCTCGGGGCGCTCGTCGAGGTCGGCTTTCACCGGGACCAACGACGCCGCGACGAGCTCCGCGCACGCCGGGTCGGCGTACACGTTCTCCTCCATCCAGCGCCCTTGGCGCGCCCACGTCGAGGTCAGGTGCAGCAGGACCAGCTTCTTCTCGCTGTTGGCGCGCGAAAAGGCCGCGTCGCCCCAGGGCGCGAAGGCGACCAGGCTCGCGCGCGGCACGGCGCACGGCCGGGCGGTCCTCGCCGCCGCGCGCGCCGAAGCGGCCGTACATGAAATCGGGCATGTCCCCGCCGGTCATGGCGATGAGCCCGGCGGCCAGCGCGCACACCGTGGTCAACGCGCCCATGACGATCATGGAGTTGGCGTGGGCGCGTTTGGATTTGGCCTTCTGCTCGTCGGTGCGCGTGTCTTCTTTCATCGGTCGTCCAGGCGGCGGAACAGCTCGGCCGCGTTCTCCATCGGCAGCCCGCAGGCGCCGTCCTCGCACAGGTAGGCGCGCGATTTCTTGCCCAGCGCCATCTCCGCGACGGCGGGCACGAGCGCGGCCGTGGCGGCCTGGGTTTTCGCGGTGAAGCCCGCGACGCTCACGCCGGGGCGGAGCTTGGCGCGCACGGCTTTGAGCATCTCGGTGCCGCCGGGCAGCTCGAGCCCCGCGATGACGACGAGGCGCGTTTTGCCCAGCGCCCGGTCCAGCGCGCAGCACATGTAGGGAAGCACCGACGGCCGCTCGGCCAGGCGCCCGCCGAAGCGCTCGAGGGTGCGGTCCGCGAAGGCGCGCAGCGGCTCGCGCCCGGTCAGCTCGTAGAGGCGCAGGCACGCGTCGGCCAACACCGAGCTCGGCGCGGGCTCGACGCCGTCGTGGTCCTCGATGGCGCGCGCGATGAGCTCGGGCGCCGCGCCTTGCGCGGTGAGATAGACGCCCCCGCCTTCGGCGGCGAAGCGGGAGACGGCCTCCTGCGCGAGGTCCGCGGCCCAGGCCAGGCGCGCCGGGTCGAAGCCCGCTTCGTAGAGGTCCACCAAGCCTTGCGCCAGATAGGCGTAGTCGTCGGCCATGCCGGGGATGGCGGCGTCGCCGTCGCGCCAGCGGTGCAGCAGGGCGCGGCCGCTTTTATCGGCGAGTTTGGCCCGCAGGAAATCCGCCGCGCCGTCGGCCAGGCGCAGCAGCCGCGCCTCGCCGGTCGCGCAGTAGGCGCGCGCCAGGCCGCTCAGCGCCAGCCCGTTCCAGGACGTGAGGACCTTGTCGTCGAGCGACGGGCGGGGCCGGGCCTCGCGGTCCACGCGCAGGCGCTCTCGCGCGGGCGCGGCGCGCTCCTCGGGCATCGCGGCCGGGTCGGCGTCGTAAGGGATGCTTTTGCCCGTGAACTCGCCGTGCGGGTCGTTGAGGGCGTTGCCGTCGGGCGTGATCGCGTAACGCGCGTTGAAGGCCGGCGCGTCGCCGGCCAGGGAATCCACGATCTCGTCGGGCGACCAGAGGTAGAACGCGCCTTCCGTCTTCGCGTGCGGGTCGGTCTCGCCCGGCGGCAGGGAATCCGCGTCCTCGGCGGAATAAAAGCCCCCCTCCGGGTGCCGCAGGTCGCGCTCGAGGTAGGCCGCGGTGCGCTCGAGCAGGCGCCGCAGCTCCGCGTCGGGCTTATAAAGGAGGGCGTCGCCGAGGTTCTCGAGCAGCTGGGCGTTGTCGTAGAGCATCTTCTCGAAATGGGGCACGCGCCACTGCTCGTCGGTGGAATAGCGGTGCAGCCCCCCGCCGATCTGGTCGTAGGCGCCGCCGCGGCCCATCGCGCGCAGGCTCGTCAGCGCCATCTGCGCGGCGGCGTCGTCGCCCGTGCGCGCGGCCTGGCGCAGCAGCAGGCGCTGATACGAAGGCATCGGGAACTTGGGCGCGTCGCCGAAACCGCCGTGCACGGAGTCGTAGGCGTTGGCGAGCGCGGCCATGGCCTTCACGAGCGCCTCGCTCCCGGGCTTCCCGCGCGCGCCTTCGGCCGCGAGATGGCCCGTGATGGCGCCCGTCATGCGCTCCGCGTCGCCGTTGATGTCGTCGCGCCGGTCGCGCCACAGCTCCGCGATGCGGCCCAGCAGCTGCGGCCAGCCCGGCCGGCCCCAGCGCGAATCGGGCGGGTAATACGTGCCGCCGAAGAACGGCTTGAGCGCGGGCGTCAGGAAGACGTTGAGCGGCCAGCCGCCTTGGCCCGTCATCGCCTGCACCGCGGTCATATAGACCTTGTCCACGTCCGGGCGTTCCTCGCGGTCGAGCTTGACGCACACGAAGTGACGGTTCATCACCTCGGCGACCGCTTCGTCGGCGAAGCTCTCGCGCTCCATGACGTGGCACCAATGGCACGTCGAGTAGCCGATGGAGAGGAGGATGGGTTTGTCCTCGGCGCGCGCCGCGGCGAAGGCGGCCTCCCCCCACGGACGCCAGAACACGGGGTTGTCCTTGTGCTGGAGGAGGTACGGGCTCTTCTCGCCCGCGAGCAGGTTCGCCACGCCCCGATTATCCCATTACCGCCGGGGGCGGGTCAAAAACGCGAGGCGAGCAGCCCGCCGAGGCGCACGCACGCCAGCCCGGCGGCCGCGCTGCCCGTCACGTATAAAAACGCGCGCCCGGCGTCGCCGGCGCGCAGGAGGCTCGACGCGTCGAGCATCAGCGCCGAGAAGGTGGTGAAGGCGCCGCAGAAGCCCGCGAGCAGGGCCGCGCGCGCCTCGGGCGAAAGCCGCCCGGACAGGCCGTCCACCGCGCCGGCGAGCAGGCAGCCGAGCAGGTTCACCGCGAGGATGCCGCCACGGGAAGCGGCCGCCCGTCGCGCGCGCCAGCGCGCTCGCGAGCCCGTAACGCGCGAACCCGCCCGCCAAGGTGCCCGCCGTCAGGCCGAGAAACAGGAGACGCGACATGCGGAGACTTTAGCAGAATCGCCGCGCGGCGAAAGGCCCGAAAATCGGATAGGTCTTTGGTCCTATTTTCGGGTAGGCCTTTTGCGACTCCCGCCTAGGCCCTCGCTTTAACGCGCGCTGGGCCCGTATGTTTGTAATTTGCGCGTATGATCATCAAACTCTTGCTCGTCGTCGTGACGATCGCGTCCGCGCAGGGTGAAGGCCGCTTCCCGCGCGGTGGTGGCGGCGGTGAAGGCCGCCGCGACATGCCCCGCGGTGGCGAAGGACGCCGCGAAGCCCCCCGCGAGCTGCCGCGCCGCGAAGAGCCTCGCCGCGAAGCCCTCGCCGCGAAGAGCCCCGCCGCGAGATTCCCCGCGACAACCCCCGCCGCGAAGAGCCGCGCCGCGAGATTCCCCGCGAAATCCCTCGCCGCGAAGAGCCCCGCCGCGAGATTCCCCGCGAAATCCCTCGCCGCGAAGAGCCCCGCCGTGAGGTTCCTCGCGACAGAACCCCCGGCGAGCGCAATCCCGGCGAACGCAATCCTGGCGAGCGCAACCCTCGCGACCGCAACCCCGGCGAGCGCAATCCTGGCGAGCGCAACCCTCGCGACCGCAACCCCGGCGAGCGCAATCCTGGCGAGCGCAACCCTCGCGACCGCAACCCCGGCGAGCGCAATCCTGGCGAGCGCAACCCCGGCGGAACGAAACCCTGGCGAGCGCAACCCTCGCGACCGCAACCCCGGCGAGCGCAATCCTGGCGAGCGCAACCCCCGGCGAACGAAACCCTGGCGAGCGCAACCCTCGCGACCGCAACCCCGGCGAGCGCAATCCTGGCGAGCGCAACCCTCGCGACCGCAACCCCGGCGAGCGCAATCCTGGCGAGCGCAACCCTCGGCGACCGCAACCCCGGCGAGCGTCACCCTCGCACCCGCGACCCGCGCCGCAACCCCGACGGCCGCGTTCCCGGCCGCCGGCCGCCCGTGATCGTGGACCCGGGCGAGCGCCGCCCGGGCCGCACCGTGCCGCGTCCTCCCCGCGTGGACCGCGGGCTCGACCGTCGCCACGGCGACGACCGCGAGGTCCGCTTCCCGCACCAGCCCGGCGAGCGCCATCACCAGGATCGCTGGGGCCGCCGCCTGGCCCCGGGCCGCGACCACGTGCGTATCATCAACAACACGGTCATCATCAACAACATCCACTACCACGAGCGCACGTGGAACCGCCACAACCACCACGGCTACGACTGGTACAACTGGAACGGCCATCGCGTCGGCCACCACTACGACCGCTACCGGCGCCACTGGTGGGGCTTCACCATCGGCTCGGTGTTCTTCTGGACGCGCCACCATGAAGGCTACTACTGGTGGTACGACCCGTATTTCCACCGCTGGGTCTATCTGCACGACGGCCGTTGGTGGTACCGCGACCCCGTCAACGTGACCGTGGTGTACGTCTATGACGACGGGCGCTACTACCAGTACCGCGACGCCCGCGGCGGGGTCGTGCTCATCCCCGACGCGACGCCGCCCGCCGAGCCCGCGCCGAGCGACCCGGCCGGCCCCGCCCAGCCCGAGCGCGAGACCTACGTCAGCGAGGACGGCACCCGCGAGGTGCAGATCTTCGGGGATACCCGCGACGCGTTCCTCTACGACACCGCCGAGACGCCGGCCTTCGAGCCGGAGTTCCTGGCCTCCGACGTCAAGGAGGTCCAGTTCTCCACCGGCGGCGACGGCGAGCTGCAGATCATGCTCGTCGTCGAGAAGACGGTCAACGGGCAGGTGCAGCGCTCGTTCCGGCTCTTCGACCGCGACGGCTATTCCCTCACCGACCCGGCGCCCACCGCCGACGACCTGCGGGAATCCTCCGGGGCGTTCCGCGAGCTGGAAGCCGGGACCGCGCCTCAATAAAGACGACGAAAAAGCCCCTCCCCCGCCCGTCGGGGGAGGGGCTTTTCTTCGTATAATCTCCCATGGCCGTCGATGCGAAGTTCGTGCTCACGGGCGCCAAGCGGGTCATGGATGACCGGCCCATGTACGCCCAGGTCGTCGTCACCGACGACTGCAACCTGACGTGTTCGTATTGCGACGAATACACGCCGGGCGCTCCCATCATCCCCCTGGAGACGCTCAAGGCCCGCATCGACAAGCTCGACGACCTCGGCGTCCTGGTTTACGACTTCCTCGGCGGCGAGACGATGATGCATCCTGATATTTCGTTGTTGGTCGCCCACGTGAAGTCCAAACGTGGCGGATCCAATCTGGCGACGATTATCACGAATGGTTTTCTCCTCACCAAGAAGAACATCCTGGACTTAAACGAAGCCGGCCTCGATTTCATGCAGGTCTCCGTGGACACGCTCCACCCGACCGACTGGTCCGACAAGTCGTTGAAATCCGTTCTCCCGAAGCTGAAGCTCCTCGCGGAGACCGCCAAGTTCCAAGTCGAGATCCAGTCCGTCCTCAACGAGGAGAACCTCAACAACTACGACGAGTTCCGCGCGACGCTCAAGGAGCTCCCCTTCGCCTTCGGCTTCTCCATCATGCACGGCAAGGGCGGCCAGATCGCCATCAAAGGCGAGCAATACCTCAAGCTCCTCGACAAATACGGCGTCTTCGAAGGCGTCAACTTCTACGGCGAGCATCTCAAGGAGATGCTGCGCGGCGACTTCTCCCGCCCGTGGAAGTGCCTCGGCGGCTTCAAGTTCCTCTACGTGACCGCGGCCGGCTCCATCCAGTGGTGCGCCCAGCAGCGCGGCGTCGCCCTCGACCTCATGGAGACCACGCCCGCCCGTCTTCGCACCAACGACGTCCACAAACCCTGCGAGGCCGGCTGCTCGCTGGGCTGCGTGCGCATGGTGTCCCACACGTTAGGAGAGCCGCTCAAGACCTTCGGCGCGAGCGTCAAGCTCGCGATCGGCATGTCCTCGCCGAAGAAGGTCGAGCCCGCGTCCGCGGCCTCCCCCAAGTCCCCGGCCTCCGTCTGACCCCCCTGGCGGATTCCGCCCGGGCCTGTTAGACTGTTCCCCCCATGACCACCTCCCTGGCCGCGGCCGTGCTCGCGCTCGCCCTGCCGTCTTCGTCCGCGACGACCGCCCCCGCGACGAAGATGCCCTTGCCGGGTTATTCCGGCGACGCCATCCCGCTCGCGCGCGCGCTCGGGCCGACCGAGGACCCGCTGGAGTCCCTCGCGGCCGAGGCGTCGGGCGAGGACCTGCGCGACGCCGTGGCCGCGCCGCCCTCCGCGTTATGGCTGCAGTGCCGGCCTGCGCTCGCCGCGCGCCGCCGACCGCATGTCCGCGGTGTTCTCGGCCGCGGTGCCGCGCAACGTCGCCGCGGTGCCGCACCTGCGCGGCGTGCTCCTGCGCCTCGACGAGGAGCCCGAGGTCCGCGCCGCCGCGGCCGTCGCGCTGGGCCGCATCGGCGACGGCGTGGCCCTGCGCGCCGCGCAGCCGCACAGCACGACGGACCAGGTGCGCGTCGCCGCCGCCATCGCCATCGGCCGCCTGCGCGGTCGATGATGACCTCGACCAAGTTGGTGCGTCACTGTCCGCACTGACGCCGCCTGGCGACTGCGCGACGCCGCGGCCATCGACGCTCGACAGCAGCGGCGACGTCCTGCTGCGGATCTGCGCCCTGGAGAACTGCCTCGCTCAGGGAGTCGCGATGCCAGGTCCGACCTGACCACGGCGGTGCAGGTCGGCTCCAGGAGATCGGCGGCCCGCGCTCGGCCGACGCCGTGTCGCTCGCGCTCACCGACCCCGATTCCGGCGTGGCGCGCCGCCGCCGCGCTGGCCTTGGGCTCCATCGGCGGCCCCGCGCAGGCGCAGGCCCTGACCTCCGCCCACAAGGTCGAAACCGACGACTCGACGCGCGCCGTCCTCCAAGCCGCCCTTCTGCGCGTCGCCACGCGTTAGGCCGAGGGACAACCCTCAGTTTCGTTATTCGCTGACGAGGATTTTCAGGGCTTCGGCTAGCGACGTGGTGCCGCGCTCGACGAGGTCGAGGGCGCCCATACGCAGGGGGCGCAGGCCGTCGGCCAGCGCGATGTTCTGGAGCGCGTCGGGCGAGGCGCCGCGGGTGATGGCTTCGCGCATGACCGCGGTGCGGATGGGCAGGACTTCCATGACGCCCGCGCGGCCCTTATAACCCGAGCCGTCGCAGCGGATGCAGCCCGCCGGGGCGTAGGCGGCGGTGAAACGGATGAGCTCCTCGCCGGCGAGGAAACGTTTCTGCGCGTCGGGCACGGGGGCCATCTTCTTGCAGTGCGGGCACAACACGCGCACGAGGCGCTGGGCCACGACCAGGCGCACGGCCGCGGCCACGAGGTAGGGCGGCACGCCCATGTCCACGAGCCGGGAGATGGAGGTGACGGAGTCGTTAGTGTGCAACGTTGACAGGACCAGGTGCCCGGTGACGGACGCCTTGAGCGCGATCGAGGCCGTCTCGAGGTCGCGAATCTCGCCGACGAGGATGACGTCGGGGTCCTGGCGCAGGAAGGCGCGTAGCGACTTCTCGAAGGTCAGACCGACCTCGTTGCGCACGTTGACTTGGGTGATGCCCGGCAATTCGTATTCGACCGGGTCCTCGACGGTGACGATGTTGCGCTCGGGCGTGTTGAGCGCGGCGATCATCGTGTAGAGGGTGGTGGTTTTGCCGCTGCCCGTCGGGCCGGTCAAGAGGATGAGGCCGTTGGGGTTCTCGATGGCGGCGGCGATGCACTGCAGGTCGCGCGGGTGCCCGTTGAGCTTGGAGAGGTCGCCGCTGATGCTTGACTGACCGAGCAGGCGCATGACGATCTTCTCGCCGTAGCGGCTGGGCAAGGTGCTCAGGCGGATTTCGAGCTTGCGGCGGTCCGGCATGGTGAGGCGGAAGCGGCCGTCCTGCGGCACGCGGCGCTCGGAGATGTTGAGGTGCGCCATGACCTTCAAACGCGCGGTGATGGCCGGCCCCATGCTCGCCGGGACCTCGAGCTGGGGGACCATCGCGCCGTCCATGCGGAAACGCACGCGGATGACGCGCTCCTGCGGCTCGATGTGGATGTCGCTGGCCTTCTTCTCCACGGCGAGGCTCAACACGGCGTTGACGAGCTTGATGACGGGCGCGGCCTCGGCGGCGGCGGCGTCGGCGGCCGCCTCCTGGGCGTGGCCGTCCTCGGCGTCGATCTCGCATTGACGGTTCTCGACGTCGAGAATGTTCTTGAGCTCGGCCTCGGCCTGCGCGGACGCCGCGCCGCCGGCGACCGTGTCGGGGGTGGGCTCGGCGCCTTCGCGGCGCTTGAGGCGGCCGCCGAGCGCGCGGCAGACCTCCTCGTATAACAGTTCGGAGCTCGCCGGCTTTTTGACTAGGCCCGTCAGCTCCAGGGCGAAGGTCTCGGCCAACGAGAAGGCCCGCGGCGTGCCCGAGAGCATGAGCATGGGCGTGGTCACGAACTCGTGCTGAGAGCGCAGGCGCCGCAGCAGCTCGAAGCCGTTGAAGTCGGGAAGACCGAAATCGAGGATGATGAGCTCGGGCGCGTGCCGCGCGGCGGCCTCGAGGGCCTCGCGGCCGGAGCCGGCCTCGGCCACCTCGCAGTCGAAGCAGTCGAGGAACCGCATGATGGACGCGCGCAGCTCGGGTTCGTCTTCGACCACCAGGATGCGCGGCCGGCCGGGGAGCTCGCGCTCCATCCAGCCGTTAAGGCGCGCGCCGTCGCGCTCCTGCAGTCCACCGTGGTGGCGTCTCGTCATCTCCCTTGAGGATACGGGGAACGCCCGGGGCTCGCCTGGGCCAACGGGGCGTCGGGCCCAGGCTTAGGGCCTAGGCCGCGTTTAGGCCTTCGCGCCTAGCTCAGCGCGCGGCCTCGACGAGGAACGCGACGATGCGCGCCTTATGGTCCGGGCGGCGGTCGCCGAAGGCCTCGGTGTGGCCGGCGCCGGCTACCGGCACGAACTCCTTGGGCCCGAGCGCGGCGTCGAAGAGCCGGCGGCCGTGGTGGATGGGGACGACGGGGTCGCGTTCGCCGTGGAACATCAGCAACGGCAACGGCTTACGCCGCCGAGCGTAACGCTCGGCGGCGTGACTATCCCCGACGAGGAAGGACAGCGGAGTACTGCAACGGCCAGGTCAGCCAGAGCATCCCCAGCTTCTCGCGCGCGATGCGGCGGTAGGAGGCGAAGGTCGAATCAAGAATCAGGCCTTTGACGCCCTCCCCCCCGTCTTTCTCCAGGCTCGCCAACGCCAGCGCCCCGCCCAGGCTTTGCCCCACCACGACGAGAGGCCGCCCCGCGGCGCGCCCGCGCGCGTAGGCCAGCGCCGCGACGCCGTCCTCCACGGCCCCGGCCAGGGATTTCTTGCCGCCGGAGGCGCCGTAGCCGCGGTAGTCGAAGGCGAACACGTCCCAGCCCTCGAGCGTCAGCCACCACACATAGAGGAAGTGCGACGTCATGTTCTCGCCGTTGCCGTGGAACTGGACGACGACCCCTTTGCCGGGGCCCGGGCGCGCGGGAAGCCACAGGCCCGTCAGCGGCGTTCCGTCGGCCGAGGCGAAACGCGCCTCCTCCCATTTCGCGCCCACCTGCTCGGGTTTGGCGTGTAAGGCGCGGTCGGGCTGCAGGAACACCCCCGAGCAGCCGGAGCACCCGAGGGTCAGCAGCACCGGAGAGAGAAAAACGAGCCGCTTAATGATAGAGCACGGCATAGAGGCCGGCCTCCCGGTGGGGCCCGCGCAGCAGGCCCTCCACGCGCACGGCCGCGTCGCGGGCCGGCGCGAAATTGAGCCCCGCCCGCAGGCGATGGTTGGGCGTCCGATCGCCCCAGGCCGTGGCCGACAGCCCGCCGTCGAGCGCGGCCGTCCAGCGCCGGCCCAACGCCGCGGTGAGCCCGGCGCGCAGGCTGGCGCCCACGCGCCAGCCCTTATCAAGGACCGCGCCGGCGGCGCCCTCGGCCTGGGTCAGCCCGAACAACACGAGCCCGGAGACGGGCTCGAAGGCCAACCCGGAGCCCGCATGGCCCTCATAAACCAGCGAGTCCGGCGCGGGCCGCCCCTTCTCGAAGGCGGTGTCGAGCCCGGTGCCGACCGACCACGAGGGCTTCTTCATCCACGGGTCGAAAGGCGCCACCGAGAGAATCTCGACGAGGCGCAGGTCGCGCGCGTAGAGCCGCCGCTCCCCGCCGTCATAACGCAGGCGCCAGGAGAAGCCCTCGATGGCCGCGCCCGGCACGTAGCCCGCGCCCGCGTCTAGCAGGTCGTGATACCCCGGCCGCCAGGCGAGCTCGGCGAAGCCGCCGCCGCGCCGCGCGCCGCCGCCGAGCTGGAGGCGTTTGCGTCGGTGACCGGTCTCGGGCGGCACGGCCCAAGACGGCGGCGCCAGGTCCTCAGGCAGCTCGGGAACCTTCGCCCGCCGCACGAGGATGGAACGCTCCAACGCCCTCACCTCGGGCGCGACGTCGGGCGAGAAGCCCTTCTTATAAAGGACGTAGTCCTGCGCGGCGTCGAGGACCAGCGCCCGGCGCGCCGACGGCAGCTCTAGCGCGAGGCGGTCGGCTTCCTCGGCGCGGCCCGCGGCGTAGGTCTCGGCCAGGCGCCGCTCGGCTCCCGTGAGCAAGGCGCGGCGCTGGCGCATCACGGTCGCGTGAGCCGGGCGGTAACGCGTCTGGGTCACCAGGCCCGGCGTCTCGACGACCGCGCGCAACGTGTCCACCGGCCCGACGATGGCGGGCGAGCCCGGGAACAGATCCAGGCGCGGGGCCGCCGCCTCGAGGAAGGGCATGAGCTGGTAGGAGCAGTTCTTCGAGAGGAACAGGTACGGGAAGGTCGAACGCCCGACCTCCCAGGCGTGCGCGGCCAGGCGCTCGACCTCCTCGGGCTGCAAGGACAGCCGGTACTCCCACAGGTCGCGGCTCTCGATGTTGCCGTATTCGGCGGCCTTGAGGAAATACGGCACGGCGGTGTAGCGCCCGGGGTAGAAGCCGAGCAGCCCCTTCACCGCGAAGAGAGCGCCGCCGTCCTCCCCGGTTTCGCCCGCGAAGTTAAGCGTGTTGTCGCGCAGGCGTTCGTCCTCGCCCACCGCGGCGCGCTCCAGGCGCAGGAAGGTGTGCCCGAACATGGACGACGGATTGTTGATGTAGGACGAGGCGAAAACCAAGGTCACCGCGCGCGCGTCGAGCAGGCGCCGCCAGTCCTCGAAACGCGGGCAGGCGGGCCCGGGGCCCAGGCCCAGTTTCTCGCGCAGCCACGCCGACCTCGCGGGCAGGCGGCAGGCGGCGGTTTCGCCCTGGGCGTCCGTCGCGGGGTCGTATAACGCGTCCACGGAGGCCAGGAGCTCCGCCTTCGGGTCGGTGCGCCCGTTCGGGGAGAGGTAAAGGCCGTCGGTCGCGTCGCCTTTGAGGCCCCCGCCCAGGACGGGCTTATAGTGGAGGAGTCGAGCCCAGGTAGGCTCGTCCCAAAGACGGCGAGACCGGGCGCGCTCGAGGACTTCTGTCGGCGCGCCCGCGACGCCAACGCCCGGCAGGGCCAGCAGCAATAAAAGAAGGGGGCGGGCGATCCCAGGACCGCCCGCCCCCCTTTTCAAACGTTCAGGCTCGCTTTAGAGGACGCCGGCGGCGGCCTTGTCGATGTTCTGGAGCAGCTCCGCGGGCGTGGTCTTCTCGCTCGGGATCAGCTTCTCGTAGTTCGCCTTCGCGAACGCCGAGAACTCCGCGGCCTTGTAGCCGGAGAGGGTCGCCAGGGAGGCGAGGTGCTCGCCTTTGCCCGCGGCCATCTCGCGCTCGATGGCGCGGAAGTTCGAGGCGGTGAAGACCTCGCGCTCCTTGGAAGACTTCAGCAGGCCGCCGGAGGAACAGCCGAGCGTTCCGGTGGTGATGCCGAAGGTCTGGTTGCCGAACGACCCGTTGGTCGTGGCCGCCAGGATCTGATGCACGGGTTTGTCTTCCTTGAACAACATGCTGCCGAGACCGCAACCACCGTCATTCTGACCACCGGCGTGAGCGGCACCGGCAAGGGCCAGCACGGCAACGGCCAACAGCGTGCGCTTCATCATTCGTCCTCCTGTCCGTCTTTGGTCCATGGACCCCGGGGTACCCGAGGCGTTGGAAGGTTAGCGCATGAACCGGAAGCTGTCAACCCCCGCTTTTGTCACTTCTTGGCGGGAGCCTTGGGCGCGTCCTTGACCTCGTCGGCCTCGATGTCGAGAGTGACCTCGACGTCCTCGCCGAGCACGGCGCCGCCGTTGTCGAGCGCGCGGTTCCAGACGATGCCGAAGTCCTTGCGGGCGATCTTGCCCTTGGCCGAGAAGCCGGCCTTGGCGCCGGACACGCCGCCGATCTCGAGGTCGAGCACGACCGGCTTGGTCACGCAGTGCATGGTCAAGTCGCCGTGCAGCTTGCCCGCGCCGTCTTTGACGTCCGTGACCTTGGTGCTCTTGAAGCCCATCGCGGGGCACTTCTCCACGTCGAAGAAGTCCGCGGACTTGAGGTGGCCGTCGCGTTTCTCGTTGTCGGTATTGATGGACGCCGGGTCGATGGAGGCATCGACCTTCCAAGAGGCGGGTTTGCCCTCCGTGTAGTCGATGGTGCCGGAGAACTTCGTGAAGCGGCCGGTGGTCTTGGCCACGAAGTGACGGACGCGGAAGCCGACGTTGGAATGGCCCGCGTCGATGGTGTACTGCGCGGCGGTCGCGGGAACGGCGGCTGCGGCGAGCAAGGCGGCGGCGAGGATCATGCGCATGTTGGTAGTCTCCTGGGTGACGATGTGTGCGGCCCTCTTAATGTAACAGACTTGATTACAATAGTCAAGGCTCGATATAACAAAAGGGACCGGTGCCTACGTTCTACCTCGATGGCCGGCAGCGAAGTATAACTTAGGTGCCTGTCCCTTTCGTTGAGCTCGTTAAGCCCGCTTGAGGGCGTAGCGGAGCGCCAGGCCGAGCGCTAAGACGGCGACGGAGGCGGCGACCTGCCCCCAGCCGCCCTGGGCGCCGAGCCAGACGGTGGCCGCCATGGCCGCGACAGGCACGAGGTAGCCGCCCGGCGCGCGGAAACGCGCGGGCGCGCCGCGGCGGCGGCGGGCGATGACGGCGGCCGCGGTGGCCAGGAACTGGCCGCCGATAACGACGTTGCTGAAGTCCACGAGGCTGCCGAAGTCGAGCACGAGCGCGGCGACGCAGGCCACGCCCGTGGAGATGGCGATGGCCTCGGCCGGCGTGCCCCAGCGCGGATGCGCCGCGCCCAGGCGCGCGGGCAGGTGGCCTTCCTCGGCCAGCGCGGCCAGGTAACGGGGCCCCCCCAACGCGTTGCCGGCGACGTAGCCGAGCATCGAGATGGTGGCGCCGGCCACGATGAGCTGCACGGCCCAGGGGCCGTAGATCGCGCCGGCGGCGTCGGCCAGCGGGCGCGTGGAGGCCGCGAGGTCCGGCACCGCGGTCACCGCCGCGACCTGCACGAGGATATAAAGGACGGTGGAGCCGCCGATGGCGGCGAGCACGGCGAACGGCACGTCGCGTCCCGGGTCCTTGGCCTCGCCGGCGGGCACCGGCACGGTTTCAAAACCCTGGAAGGCGAAGTAGGCCAGGAAACAGGCCGAGCCGAGCGGAGCCCAGCCCTCAGGTCCCGGCGTCGGGCGCCAGGACGGCAAGGCCCGAAGCCCCGCCAGCGCGACGAGCGCCAGCGGCACGAGTTTGGCCACGGTGAAGCCGTTGCACACCCAGGCGCCCAGGCGTACGCCCCGGCGGTTGAGCATCCCGAAGAAGAAGATGGCGCCCACGGCCGCGGCTTTGCCGGCCCACGGATGGCCCGCGGCGAAAGGCAGGTAGGACGCCACGCCATTGGCCACCGCGGCCCAGCTGACGATCATCGTCACCCAGCACAACCAGCCCACCGCGAAGCCCCAGACGGGTCCGAACTCGGACTGGGCGTACAGCGACGGCCCGCCCGGCCGGTCATGCGCCGAGGCGGCCTCCGCGAAGCACAGCCCCACCGGCGCCAGCAGCAGAGCGGTGAAGGCGAACGCCGCGGGCGAGGCGGCGCCGAGCAGGCCGGCGAGTTTGCCCGGG
This sequence comes from uncultured Elusimicrobia bacterium, assembly GCA_965283875.1. Lineage (GTDB taxonomy): Bacteria > Elusimicrobiota > Elusimicrobia > UBA1565 > UBA9628 > GWA2-66-18. The sequence goes on from CBDIQC010000003.1 coordinate 42,059, forward strand.
AACAGGAACACGCTCGAGCCCACGATGGCGTTGACCCCGAGGCAGGTCAGGTCGAAGCGCGTCAGCTCGCGCCGGGCCGCGGGCGCGCTCAAAACTTCACGCTCCCGCCGAGACTGAGGTACGAGTTGTCAGGGCTGCCCCGTTGTTTGGAGCGTTCAAAACCGACCTCCAGTCCCGCGGGCCCGTAGCGGAAGTTCCCGCCGACGCCGTAGGCGTGCGCGACAGGTTGCCCTCCCACCCGGAAGGTCGTACGCGCGTAGGACACGTAGGGCGTGACCCATTTCGCCGCTTCCACGTCGAGCCGCGCCGAGGCGTTGCTGCGCGGGAAGCCGTTGACCAACGAGGCCGCCGCGCTCAGCCGAGGCCGCCGGCGCAACGCGCGGTTGAGCTCGTCGAAATAGTCCTGGTCGTAGAGCGAGACGGAGCCGTCCAACGAAAGCGTCGTCTTCAGCGCCGTGACCGACATGCCCAGACCCAGGTCGTTCTGGTTGATGATGAGCTCGCGTTGCACGGGAATCAGCAAGGTGGCGGGCACGCTCTGATGATGCCGGGTCTGCGACCACCAGCCGTTGAGCTCCCACTCCTCGATGAGCGCGGCTTCGTCGGCGGGCAGGAAGACCCAGCCGGCCTCCGCGCCGAAGGCGCGGTTGCGGTACTCCTCCGCGCGCGGAGTGACCGACGCGTTCAGGCCGAGCGAGAGCTGTTCTCCCTGATAGGACGCCCGCAGCGAGCCGGTGCGAGTCGTCGTGGTCGTGCCGTCGAAAGTGTAATCGGTGTAGGACGCGCGCAGCCGCCACTCGGACCCCACCTGCACGTAGCCGCTGCGGCCCTTGTAGCCGCCGGTGCCCGTGGTGCGGCGCCCGCCGATTTTCACGGGCCAGGCTTTGGGCGCGTCGGCGGCCTCGTCGGACGCGGCGACGGGCGCGGCCTCCTGCGCGGCGGCGGGCGCGGCGAGCAGCAGGGCGGCGCACAACGCGGCTATAACGGTCCTCATGGCTTGGTCTCCGGTTTTAAGATGATACGCGTGCCGATGAAAGCGGCGACGTAGAGACGGCGCGCGGTCGCGGCGGGCAAGGTCAGGCACAGGTGAGGATAGGCCTCGTGTTCGGCCTCCTTCTTAGGCGGGCCGTGCACGATGAGTCCCTCGCGGGTGAACATCACGTATTCGCCGAGCGCGCTGGCGCGCACGGAGGTTCCGACCTGCGGCGGCTCCCAGTCGAGCAGGCCGCCGGCGGCGTCGGCCTTCGGGCGTTCGGGGTGGGCGTAACGCTCCTTGGAGATGATGGTCGCGCGCCCGGGCAGCGCTTTGAGTTCGCCGCCCACCACGCGCGGCCGGGCGCCGCCCAGCTCCCACGTGGAGGCGGCCTGCTCGCCGTTCATCACGTGCACGCGGTCGGCGGCCTCGTCGAGCCGCAGCCAGGTGGTCATGATCTCCCACTGCTTCTGGAGCAGGCGAGTCTCCTCCGAGACGCGCAGCCCGCCCTCAAAAAGCACGCGGCGCGAGCGCGTGAGGCTCGACGCGTTCTCCTTGGCGCGGGCCAGGTCCTGGGCGACCAGGTCGCGCAAGGCGCCGCGTTCGGCCAGCTCGAGTTCGAGGTCGGCGCGAGCCGCGGCCGCGGACTCGCGGTCGAGCGCGACGAGTTCGGCGCGCGCGGCGAGCCACGCTTGCAGCGTCCAGCCCAGCGCTAACGCGGCCGCGCCCACCGTCACGAGGGCCAACACGCCCGCGCGCCGGTCGCCGCGCCGCAGCCAGGCGTCGAGGGTTTGCCCGCTCATTCGAAGATGAACACCCGCGTGCCCACGGGGACCTCCGCGTACAGCTTGGACAGGTCGTCGGCTCCGACGCGCACGCAGCCGTGAGAGGCGGGGCGCCCCAGCAGTTCCTCGCGTTTGGTGCCGTGGATGAGGTAGCCGTCGCCGAGGTTGAGCACGTAGGCGCCGAGCTCCCCCTCCACGAAACGCGACGGGTCGGCCGGGGGCGGCACGGGCTCGCCGGCCTCGACGTAGGCCCAGTCGGGCTTGCGCCAACGCGGGTTGAGCGCCTTGCCGATGACGCGGAACTCGCCTCGCGGCGTCACGAACTCCCAGCGCCGGCCGGTGCGTTTGTCGTTGAGCACCCCGCCGCGGCCCACCGAGACGTCGGCCGACCAGAGGATGAGCCCGCCGCGTTTGACGTAGAGCTTGTTGACCTTGGCGTCCACGACGAGGTGCAGCACGCCTTTGAGGCGCCCGCCCACCTTCGCGCGCAGCGCGGACGCCTCGTCGGCGATGGCCTTCTGCGTGCGCAGGTAGCTCTTGTCCTCGGGCAGGATGTTGGGCAGCGCGGTCAGAAACAACGCGTCGCGCGACTGCTCGTGGGCCTGGCGCTCCAGCGCCGCCAGCCGCCGCGCGCCGCGGTCGAGGGCCTGCGCCTCCCCTTCCAGCGCCGTGGTCTCGCGCGCCAGCGCCGTCGCCGCGCGCGACACGCCGCACGCGCGCCAGCCGAAGGCGCCCAGCCAAAGCAGCAGGGCCAGCGGGTAGAGGGTGCGGCCGAACGGCGTGGACGGCGGCTCGGTCATGCCGCCGACATTTTACCTGTTCAGGGAGGCGGAAGCTCGTCGTCTTGCGGGGTGACGGCCTTGCCGCGGCGCCCTTTGGCCAGCGGGGCCAGCGCGGCCGCGCCCGCGGCGGCGGCCTCGCGCGCCGAGGCGAACTTCTCGCCCGCGGCGCGCGCGCGCGCGCGCAGCAGCAGGTCCCCGGTGCGCGTGTCGAGCACGCTGAGCTCGAGCGCGCGCCCGTCGGCCGACACCGCGCCGAACACCACGGCCTCCGCGTCGGTGGCGCGGCGGTAGCTCGGCGAGCATGCCCGGGCTCGCGCCCGAGAGGCCCAGCTCGGCCGACGACTTCACCGTGTCGGCGTCGGCGGTCGGCGATTTCCGGTGTACCAGATGGTCGGCATCGCCCTTCCAGGCGCAGTCGTGGCGGCCGCCCGCATGCGCCGACGAGACGTTCGCGCACGCCGAGGCGGCTCGCCTTCGACGGGCTGCGCGCCGTCATCGCCGGCGCCGGCGGTGCGGCTCACCTGCCCGGCATGCTGGCGGCCAAGACGCCGGTGCCGGTGCTCGGCGTGCCCGTATTATGCGCGGGAAGCCGCTTTCGGTCTAGGGGTCAATCGCCGGGGATGCCCACCCCCGGCGCGACGACTAACGATAATCTTTGCTCTGGCGCAGTTACTAACGATAATGTTGTTGCGCCGGCGCAGGACGCGGGCGGGGTCCGGCGCGTTACGGCGAAGGCTTGCGGAAGCCGCCCGGCTTCTTGCCGAACGGTTTTTTGCCGAAGGGCTTCTTGCCGCCGAAGCCGCCGCCGGGTTTCTTGTCCCAGGGTTTCTTCTCCCACGGCTTCTTCTCGCCGAAGGCGGGTTTGTCGCCGAAGCCGCCTTCTTTCTTGACCCAGGGCTTCTTGTCGCCGAACGAGGGTTTGCCGCCGAAGCCGCCTTCTTTTTTGACCCAGGGTTTCTTGTCGCCGAAGGAGGGTTTGTCCTTGGACCACGGCTTCTTCTGCCACGGCTTCTTATCGCCGAACGAAGGTTTGTCGCCGAAGGAAGGTTTGCCGCCGAAGCCGCCCTCGCGTTTGACCCAGGGCTTCTTGTCGCCGAAACCGCCGGGTTTGCGGTCCTTGTCCCAGGGCTTCTTTTCCCAAGGCTTCTTGAACTCGCGGCGCTCGCCCGAAGACGAGGACGCGGGGCCGCCGACGCCGGGGTTCTTGCGGCGGTCCTGGCCGGAGCGGCGCTCGACGCCGCCGGGCGGGCCCGGCACGGGGCCGGGCGCGGCAGGGCGCGGCGAAGGCGAGAAGGCGCGGGGCGCGTCGGGGCGCGGGCCGCGGTCGGGCGCGACGGGTTTGGCCGGCGCCTTGTATTCGTTGACGAACAGCTTGCGCGTGCCGACGTAGGAGCCGTCGAGCTGGCGGATGACGGCCTTGGCCTCGTCCTCCGACGACATCTCCACGAAGCCGAAGCCCTTGGACTTGCCGGTGTCGCGGTCGAGGATGAGTTTGGCCTCGATGATGCGGCCGTAGGGCTTGATGAGGTCGAAGAGCTCCTGCTGCGTGGTCTCCCACGGCAGGCCGGCGACGAACACTTTTTTCTTCGCGGTCTCAGGCTCGCTCATGGCGATAGAGTAGCAGTTTGCGCGCGGCCCGCCGAGAGCGCCGCCTCCAGCCGCGGCCCGAGCGCGGCGTCGGCCAGCGCCTCGCCGCGCGGGGAGTAGTGGTCGTCGCGCTCGAGGAAAAGCCCCCCGCCGCGCGCGGCGCGGAAGGCCGGCAGCAGGTCCGCGCAGTCGAGGCCCTCGCGTCGGCACAGCGCCGCCAGCCGCTCCTGCGGGACCCGTTCGCGCAGCCACGCGCGATCCACCCGGAAGCCCAAGCGCGCGAAAAAGGCGTGATGCCCGGCGTCCACCTGCGCCGCGGCCGGCAGCGCGACGAGCAGCAGCCGCGCGCCCAGCGCGTCGGCCGCCGCGCGCGCCTCGCGGTAGAGCTTCTCATCGGCCTCCCAGGCGCCGAGCGCGGCCGGCTCGCTGCGGCTCAGGTTCATCGCCATGAAGTCGGGACGCAAGGCCGCCGACAACGCCAGATACGGGTTCACCGCTTCGGCCGCGCCCGGCGGCGCCGTTCTCGCCCGGCCGATAGCTCGGCCGCCCGGCGCGCTTGGCGCCGGCGCAGGCCCACGGCCAGGTGCTCCCGCAGCCACGACGTCGAAGAATCCACCGGCCCGGCCCGCACGGCCGCGTGCTCCTCGGCGCTCGTGCGCCATAACGTGTCGGTCGTGTCGTTGGCGACCGTGCGCCCGAGCAATACGACGGTCGGCTTAAAACGCGCGCCGTGGCGGCGCAACGCGGCCAGGTGGTCGGCCGGGCGCGCGCCGCCGCGCGAAAGATTCAGCACGGCCCCGCCCGCGGCGGCCACCCGCGCGCGCAGCAGCCGGTCGAGGCCCTGGTTGTCGGCGAGGAAGGAATCGCCCAACACGAGCACGCGCGGCCCCCGCGGCGCGGCCGCGCGCGCCGAGGCGGCTCTATGCGCCTCGTTGGCGATCAGCCCGAGCCGGCAGGCGGCCTCGCCGCCGAACGCGGCCAAGAGCAGCCCCGCGGCGGTTCCGGCGCAGACCGCGGGCCAGGCTCCGCGCGTTTTCATCGGCGCGGCGCCGCCAGCTGGAGCAGGCGGTCGGAGGCGGCGTCGTAGATGTAGAGCGCGCCGTAGGGCGTGATTCCAGGCGGGTCGGCGCAATAATCCGCCACGCCGCGCGCCTCGGGGCGCATACACGGCTTTAGGACCATGCCGCCCACGTCGCGGCGTCCCGACGCCAGGCGCAGCGCCGAGGAGAACCCCCAATGCTCGGTGAACACCTCGACGCCGGCGAGCTGAGCCGGCGCGTTGGCCAGAAGGACGACGCCGGCCTTCGGCGTGTCGCGCGCGCGCGCGCCGACCTTGGCGAGCAGCTCCTTCTGAAGGTTCCCGGCCGCGGCCCATTGCCCGGCAACGACCCAATCGGTCCACGCGCAGGCCGCCAGTAAAACGGCGAGGCCTGCGGCGCGCGCGACGCGGCCCGCTCGCGGCAGCCCCGCGCGGCGCCCGGCCACGGCCGCGGCCTCGAGCGCGACGGCCAGCAGCAGGCCGGCGGCCAACGCGCCGGCCGCGTTGGTCCGGCTCATCAGCCCGGCGATGTTCGCCGGGTATTTCCCCGTGAGGGCGAACGGCAGGTAGGCGGCCACGAGCATGGCCCCGCCCAACGCCGCGGCCGGCCGCAAAGCCGGGGCCGCGTCCTGCTGGGGCCCGGCGCGCGAAACGCCCCAGGCCGCGCCCGCGATACACGCCGCCAGCAGCGCCTGCGCCTCGACGGAGAACGCGGCCCGCCAGGGCGCAAACGACCGCGCGGCCAGGCCCCACGCGTCGGGGCCCAGCACCCGCAGCGCCTCCGCGTAGGAGCCCAGCAGGCGCGTCGCGCTCAACCCGAGCGTTTTAGGGTGCGGCGCGCCCGTCAGCCAGGAGCCGCCGTGACGCTGCCAGAGCAGCGCGGCCAGCAGGACCGCGGCGTAGGGAGCTACGACGTCTCGCGCCGCGGCGCGCGCCCCCGCGCGGCGCGCGACGACCAGCGCCTGCAGGCCGATGAGAAAGGCCCCCGCCTCGTAATGGAGCAAAGACGCCGCGTAAAGCCCCAACGCGAGGGCCAGCGACGCGGGCTTGCGCCGCTCCAGCCAGTCGAGGTGCGCGAGCAGGCTCGCGAACACGAGCAGCAGCGCCCCGGCTTGCGGCGCGCTCGTGAGCCAATGGTGCGTCGCCGGGCTGACCGGGTAGAGCAGACCGAGCGCGGCCGCGCTCAGCGCGAGCCGCTCCGAGCCCAGCCAGCGCCGCAGCAGCGCGAACCAGACGCACGCCAACGCCCAATCCTGCGCCGCGAGGTAGGCGTGCCAGGCCGCGGGCCGGTCGCCGGCGAACTGGAACACCGTCGGGAAAAAGACGACGTTGAGCGTGCGGGGCGCGAAGCCGGTCTTCGAGAGCGCCGCGACGCGTTCCCACCACCCGCCGCCGCCGAGCAAGGCCTCGAAGAGGAACCAGTCGTCGAGGTAAAGGCCCAGGCGCGGGGCGTGTACTCCGAATACGACGAGGGCGAGCGCGCCGAGCGCCAATGCCGCGCGCGCGAAACCGGAGAAACCGTCGCGGACGGTCCGGGCCACGCTCTAGACTAGCATTCTACCCCCGCCAGCCGCGGCGGCCCGTCAGAAGAAAAGCGCGTTGCGTCCGGGCACGACCCCTTTTCGCGTCGCGGGCGTCGCGAGCACGGCCAGCCTGGACTTTTCATCGAGCCGCGCGAACACCGGGTCGGAGGCCAACTGCTCGAAATAAAGCGCCAACAGCTGCCCTCCTTTGGCGTCCGCCAGGAACTCCAGGGCGAAGATGCTGCGCAGTCCCGCGTCGCTGAGGCCCGTGAAGCCGCCGAGCTGCTTCGGGTAACGCCGGCGCGCGTCGGCCTTGAACTTCTCGAACGCGACGAACTGGTCCGCCGGGTTGGCGAATTTAAGGCCCGCCAACAACGTCAACGCGGCGGAGTCGGGGTTGGCCGCGAACGCGGGGCTCTTGAGCAAGTCGGCGGTTCTCCCCCTCTGGCGCGCATCAAAACCCTGCACCTGGCTCAGGACATAAAGCTCGCGCACGGCGTCGGGATTCCTGAACTCACGGGCGTTGCCCTGCTTGAAGCGGCCGTATTGGAGCGCGTAGCCGAGATAGCCTGATGGCCTGATGGCCGGAGTGGCCGTGCGCGCCAGGAGGAAGAGTTCGACGACCTCCAGCGCGCTGAGGTTCTTCAACTCGTCGAAAGATTGCGGGTCGATCGAGTCGCGGAACGAGATGAAATCCGACACCAACGTCTCGGGCGCCACGCCCAAATACGACGCCAACGTGTAGAGCTTCGCGAGCGTCGGCTTATCGCGCACGGAGCGAGCCTCCGGAGTAGCCAGGAAGTCGCGCAAGGACATCGCGCGCGCGGCCAGGATGCCCGCGTCCACGTATTTGAGGCCGGCGGCCGGCGTGATATCGCCGCGGCGCGGGAGCGGCACCGGCGCCCGCTCCGCGGACTGCTGGCGCTGGCCAGCCCCCACCGCATCGCCGACGGCCCAGGAGGCGGCCCGGCGGGCCGCGGGCCATCGTGCTGCCTGAAGGGCCCGGACACGGTCATCGCCGCGCCGGACGACCGGGCGGCCGTCTGCCTCGACGACGCGCCCTGGCTGGCCACGGCCGGGTCCGAGCGACGTGCTGGCCGGCTTCATCGGCGGCCTGATCGCCCAGGGCATGGACAGTTTCGAGGCCGCCTGCGCCGGGGCCTGGATCCACGCCGCCTGCGCCCGCCGCTTCGGCGCCCGGCCTGATCGGCCGAGGACCTGCCGGGCCTCGCCCCCACCGTGCTGAGCCGCGCCATCTGGGCCTGCAGGAAGGATTGGCAAAACACGTCCTGCCCGGCTTGGATGTCGCGCGCGGGATAACCCGGGTACTCTCGCTGGAGCGTCACGGCTTCGCCGCGGCGGTTCAAAAGACCGACTTCCACCGGCTGAGGATCGCTCGGCGCCTTCAGCCCCGCCGGGGTCAACAAGCCGCCCAGCAACGTCTTCGTGAAGGCCGCGGTCAGCTTGCCCAGGGCGAAAATCGACTCCTTGTTCGGCCCGACGCCGGCTTGCAGCGAAGGCGCCGCCAAACGTCCCGCGGCCGTGCCGGCGAAGTAGATCCTGGTGCCGACCAGACGTTTCGCGACGACCGCTTGCGCGCCATCGACCGTCGTTCTCACTTCCTCCACGCGGTCGGAATCGGCGATGGGGTTGGACGCGCTGAACGCCGCTCCGGAGCCGTCGCGTTCGAAGAACTCGTCGTAACGCGCGTATTTGTCCTTGGCCTGGCCGGTGGCGGTGATCACGACGTCGAAAATCTCGCGCGCCGTGGTCCTGCCGTCCGGGCCGACGGACGCGACTTCGAACGCCACCGTCCCGGGCAGCAACGTGATGGGGTCCCCGAGCGTGTCGAGCCAGCTGCCGTCGCGCTGCTGGCGGGCCAGGACGGTGGTTCCGTCGGCCCCGACGCGGATGCGCCGCACCGACTGGGGGCGGGCCTTGATCGGCCGGACGAGTCCGCTGTTGGGCACTCCCTTTTTAGGCAGGAGGCGGCTGATGGCGAGATAACGCGGCCGGTTCTGCGCGGCGAAGGAGATGCAGTCTTCGTAGCTGGGACCGATCCAGCGGATGAGGCGCGGCGTGCCGATGCGCGAGACGTCGCGGCCGTACGCCTCCTGGGAGGCCAAACGGCCCAACGTCTCCACGACGACGTTGCCCGTATCCCCCGCCCCGACCACGGCGACGCGTTTGCCGGCGTACGGACGCATCGGGGTGTCCGACGCGTTGAAGCTGCGGAAGAAGGTGTTGTCGTTGAGGATGCCCTCCTTCGACGGCGCCCCGGCGGGGTCGTTCTCGTTGGCGCGGTCGGCCTCGTCAACGAGCTCGTTGGTCCACTCGTCCGCGACCCGGAAAGACGGCACGCCCAACCCCGACGTTTCCACGACCGCGTTCGAATACACGAACAGCTTCTGGCCCCGCGCGTTGTTGAGCTCGATTTGATATTCGAGGGGCCAGCTCGCGCGGTCCGCCCCGCCCTTGCTCTTCGCGCGGACCTTGACGATGCGGTGCTTGAAGAGGATTTCGCCGCCGCTGGTGGCGCGATTGAGGGTCGTGACCTCGGCGAGCGAGCGCGCTTGGGGGATGCCCGCCTTGTCGATGTCGCGGACCTGGAACGGCCCTCCGGGCAGGAAGTTGAGGTCGCCGCCCAGCTGGGCGCCGGCCTCCTCGCTCGCGGCGCGCGTCGGGCTGTTGAGCTGGAGCACGTCGCCGGTCTGCGCGAAGGTCGCCGCGATGAGATCGGTGAGCTCGCCGGTGCCCAACCGGTGCGCGTAGCCCTCGTTGGTCGCGATGGATTGGAAAATCGAGTCGTGGATGCCCGCGCCGATGTTCCAGACGTCGAACATGGCCTCGGGCGCGACCGTCCCTTGTTTCTGCGCCTGGAGAATGGCCGCCTCCATGGCGTCCGAGCGTTGATGGGCTTGGGCGAGCAGCGACGCGACGGCCCAGCGGCGGCGCACCTTGTCGCCGATGACGCTCAACAAATCCGCGCGCAGGGCGTTGCGGGGGTCCTCCGACCTCAAACCGATGTCGATGACCTGGCTGTCCCTGGCCGCGCGCGCGATGGCGACGCGAGCCTCCCCGTCGTTGAGATAAGCTTGCTTGAGGAAATAGAGGACCGTGGTCGCGAAGGCTTTGGCCTGGCGAACCTTGAAGGGGTCCTTGCGGGAGAGCGCGGGGCGCAGCAGGCCGCTCGCGGTCAAGTCGGCGCCTCGCAGGCCTGACGGCGCCGGCGAGGCCGACAACGAGATTCTGGGGACGGGCGCGCGGCGCGGGTCGAACAAGCCGGCGGGGTCGTTCAACACCACCTGGCCCGGCGTTCCGATCTGCCCGACGCCCGCGACCAGGACGCCTTGAGGCTCGTCGAGCTGCGGACGCATCATCGCTCCGTCCGCCCACTGCGCGAACGCCTCGGGGTTCAACGCGCCCCTGAGCTGCGAATCGACTTTCACCTTCACGTCGGCGAGTTTTCTCGACGTGGTCCGGTTGAAGATCCCGACCTGGCCCAGCAGCTGCGCGGCCGTGATCTGCGCCGGGTCCAGCTCCGCGAACGCCCCCGGGCGCGCGGCGACGGCCTCGGCTTGCTGGGCGACCAGCTGGATCACGCTCGCCGGAGAGGCGGCGAGAGCCGCCACCCGCGCGGACACCTGGTCAGCCGGCAACGTGCGGCCGAGAATCTCGGCGTTGCGTTCCAGCGCTCGGTCCAACAGGTAGGCCGCGGCGCTGGTCTGCACCAGGTTCAGCGTCCGGCCTCCGAGCAGGTTGCTGCTTTCAGGCATCGCCAAGATGCGCGCGCCGGCGACGGCGGGGGTGGCGAAAGCGGTCGGCGCCTTGATGCCGGTTCGCGCCACCACCGTGACGGCCGAGGCCGGCGGCGCCGCCAGCAGAAACGCCAGAGCGCACGATACGAGGGAGCGGGGGTTCATGGGGGCATCCTTTCGCAGGGGGTCTAGGCGCAGGATAACCCCGGACCGGGATCTGCAACAGCACATTCGCGCCGCGAAGGCGGCGCGAACTACGCCGCGGTCGGAGGCGGGGGCGGAGCGGCGGGTTTGGGCGGCGCCACGGGAGCCGGCATGGGCTTCACCGGAGCGGGAAGCAGCCCGCCGACGACGGCGGGCGTCTTGACGTCCTCGGGCAGGAGCTCGAGTTTGGCGAAAACGGGGTGCGCGGCGTCGGGCTGGGAATCGAGCGAGGTCGAGTGGCCGTACACGGTGGACGTGGGCACCATCTTGATGGTCTCCCACGGGCAGTCCTTGGCGCACAGCTGGCAGCCGATGCAGATCTCGTAGTCCACATAGACGCCGTTGCTCGCGGGGTCGTCGCCGAACTTCACGATGCAGTTGGGCACGGGGCACACCGCGATGCACACCTCGCAGCCGGTGCAGGCCGAGAGGTTGACCAGCGCCTTGATCTTGGCCTTGGAGGCGCCTTTGACGAGGGCGGCGCGGCGCGCGTCGTTCTGGGGAGCGGGCATTAGACGGCCTCCAGCACTTCCTGAGAGTGACCGGCCACGGAAACCTTTCGCTCGGCCCGGACGAGTCTGCCGTCGGGGTCGATGACGAAGGTCGAGCGCTCCACGCCCATGAACTTGCGGCCGTAGAGGGATTTCTCCTTCCACACGCCGTACGCCTGGCAGATGGTCTTGTCCTCGTCCACGAGGAGCGGGAAGGGCAGGCCGTGTTTGGCCTTGAAGCCGGCGTGGGACTTGGCGGAATCCGGGCTCACGCCGAGCACGACGACCTTCTTTTTATTGAACGCGTCGAATCGGTCGCGGAAATCGCACGCCTCGACGGTGCAACCCGGGGTGTTGTCCTTCGGGTAGAAGTACAGGACCACCGTGCGCCCTTTGAGGGCTTTCAACGACCAGGGGCGCCCGGTCTCGTCGGGCGCGGCGAAAGCGGGGGCTTTGTCCCCGACGCCGACTTCCTTCGCCTTGGTGGCGGCCATGAGGTCATTGTACTCAACCGCCCCGGGGGAGTCAAACCGCCCGCGGCCGGAGTGCTACAATCCCCCCATGAACCCCCTGGCGCGCCTGCGCCGAGGCCTGATTCTCGGCGCCCTGCTGGCGCCGCCGCTTTTCGCGCTGGCGGCCCGCCGGGCGGCGAGCAGCGGCCTGCTCAGCCGCGAGGCGGCCGCCCTGGCGGCGAGCTCCTCCTTCGGCCTGCTGCTGGCCGCGGCCATCGCGTGGACCTTGTCCTACCTCAGCCGCGTGGACCGCGAACGCGCGCTCCTCGGCGAGGAGATGCGCCGGTCCCACGAGCGTTACGTGCTCGCCGTCCAGGGCTCCAACGACGGCTTGTGGGACTGGAACGTCGAGACCGGGGAGGTGTTCTTCTCCCCCGCTGGCTGTCCATGCTCGGCTACGGCGAGCGCGAGCTGCCGCACGCCCTGGAGACCTGGAAGTCGCTGATCCACCCCGACGACGCGTCGCGCGCCCTGACCGTCCTGCAGGAGTACCACGACGGGCGCATGCCGTTCTACGAGCTGGAGCACCGCCTGCGCCACAAGGACGGCTCCTACCGCTGGATTCTCACGCGCGGCGCGCTGCTGCGCACGCCCGACGGGCGCCCCCTGCGCATGTCGGGCTCCCACACCGACATACACGACCGCCACCGCGCCGAGGAGGCCCTGCGCGAGAGCGAGGAGCGCTTCCGCCAGGTGGCCGAGAACATCCGCGAGGTGTTCTGGCTTAGCGACGTCGAAAAGAACAACATCATCTACATCAGCCCCGGCTACGAGCACGTCTGGGGCCGCTCCCGCCAAAGCCTGAACGACTCGCCGCGCACCTGGCTCGACGCCCTGCACCCCGACGACCGCGAGCGCGTGCTCGAGGCGGCCACGACGCGCCAGGCCCGCGGCGAATACGACGAGATCTACCGCATCATCCGCCCCGACGGGGCCGTGCGCTGGATCCGAGACCGCGCCTTCTCGGTGCGCGACGAGGCGGGCCGGGTCTATCGCGTCGCCGGCCTGGCCGAGGACATCACCGAGCGCCGCCGCCTCGAGGAGGACCTGCGCGCGGCCCGCGACGCCGCCTTGGCCTCGGCCCAGGCCAAGTCCGCCTTCCTGGCCAACGTCAGCCACGAGCTGCGCACCCCGCTCAACGCCGTCATCGGCATGAACGAGCTGCTGCTGGAGTCCCCGCTCGAGGACGTCCAGCGCGAGCGCGCCGCGCTGGCGCGCGACGCGGGGCGCGGCCTGCTCGCCCTCATCGACGACCTGCTCGACTTCTCGCGCCTGGAGGCCGGGCGCCTCGCGCTCGACCCCGCGCCGTTCGATCCGCGCGCGGTGGTGGCCGACGTCGAGCGCCTGTTCCGCCAGAAAGCCGCGGAGAAGGGGCTGGTCTTCTCCGCGACGGTCGCGCCCGACGTGCCCGCCGCGCTCATCGGCGACGCCGCGCGCCTGCGCCAGGTCCTGCTCAACTTCGCGGGCAACGCTCTCAAGTTCACGACCGCCGGCGCCGTGGCCGTCGAGGCCGACTGCCCGCGCCAGTCGGGCGGCGACGCGGTGCTGCGCCTGCGCGTGCGCGACACCGGCCCGGGCGTGCCCCCGGCGCTGCTGCCCACGCTGTTTACCGCCTTCACCCAGGGCGACGCCTCGGTCACGCGTCGCCACGAGGGCGCCGGACTGGGCCTGGCCATCTGCCGCCAGCTCGCGGAGCTCATGGGCGGCGAGGTCGGCGTCGATAGCGCGCCCGGCAAAGGCGCGACGTTCCGCTTCGAGGCCGCCTTCGCCGTCGCCGGGACCGCGCCGTCTTTGCCCTCGACGCCGACCTGCCGCGCCGACGCGCGCGGCGTGCGCGTGCTCGTCGTCGAGGACAACCCGGTCAACCGCCGCGTCATCTTGGCCCAGCTCGCCCAGCTCGGCTGCCCCGCGGTGACCGCCGACGACGGCGCCGCCGCCCTCGAGCTGCTCAAACGCGAGCGTTTCGACCTCGTGCTCATGGACTGCGCCATGCCCGTGCTCGACGGCTACGCCGCGACCGTGGAGCTGCGCCGCCGCGAAGGCGCCGGCCCGCGCACCCCGGTCATCGCGCTGACGGCGGGCGCGCGCCCCGAGGACCGCCAGCGCTGCCTGGACGCGGGCATGGACGGCCACCTCGCCAAACCCGTGAGCCTCGACCTGCTCGCCACCGCGCTCTCGCGCTGGGGCGGGGCGCTCGACGCGGCCACGCTGGAGCGCGCGCTGGAGGCCGTGGGCGCCGAGGCCCCGCGCTGGCGCGCCGCCTATCTGGAGGACGCGCGGCGCCTGTACTACGAAATCGTCGCATCCGCCGTATCCCACGATGAGGAGAAGCGCCGCCGCGCGGCCCACACCCTCAAAGGCGCCAGCGCCGCGCTCGGCGCGCGCCGCCTCTCCGAGCTGTGCGGCCGCCTCGAAGCCGGCGCCCCGCTCGACGCCGAGGCGCTCGAGCGCGAGCTCGAACGCGTCGAGCGCCGCCTCGCCGAATAAGCCGAACTGCTATTATCCTCCCCATGCCCGAAAGCGCGCCCGACTCGCTGCTCAGCGTCCTGCAGTTCACCATCTCCCCGGCCGTGCTGGTGACGGCGGTGAGCCTGCTCCTGGGGCCGTCCATCGTCCGCCTGGGCCGCGCCATCGACCGCGCCCGCGCGCTCAGCCGCGAGCTCGAATCCGCCACGGCCGGCAAAGACGGCAAACTCGAGCAGCTGCGCCTGGTCCACCAGCGCGCCCACTGGCTGCGCTGGTCCATCACCTGCTACGGGGCCAGCGTGTTCCTGTCCTGCCTGATGGTCTTCCTGATGTTCGTGAAGGTGCTCGCGGGCTGGCACGTCTCGACGGCGGTGCTGGTCTTATTGGGCTTCGACATCTTCATGCTGATGGCCGGGGCCGCGTTTTTCCTGCTGGACCTCTCCTTGGGCCTGCGCGCCCTCGACATCGAGGTCGCCCCCCACCTCGGGCCCGCTGAAGCGGCGCGTCAACGCGCGGCGGGGCCGCTGGATTTGAACCGCAGCGACGAGCCGGGCACGCGCGGGCCGGCCTTGATGACGACCCCGGTGAGCGCGTCCACGTAGCGGCTGTTGGGCTCGTCGCCCTGGTCCGTCTCCACGATCCAGAACGTGCGCCGCCGCAGGCGTTTATCCTTCCAATACGGGCTCGACGCGTTCGAAGCGCGCAGGAGGTGGAGCAGGTACGTATCGTTCGGGTTGATCGCCAAGCCGTGTTTAAGCGCCGCGGCGTAGGCCCGGCCGCTGTCCACCACCAGGTCGGTGATGCACTCGGTGTCCTCCCACCGGTCGGAGTTCGGCTTGTGTTCGTATTCGTTGTAGGTCCGGTTCGGGTTGAACGGGTCGAGCGGCGGCTCGCCCGAGGGCTCGGTGACCGTGATGGGCACGATGCCGGGCTTGGGCGGCGGCGAGCTGAAGAAAAACGTCCAGTTGTTGAGGTAGCCGGCCCGGCCCTGGCCGGCCACGCGCGGGTCGGTGTAGATGTTGGCCACGGCTTTGGCCCCCGTGAAGCAGGCGTCGGGATAACCGACCGTGGGAAGGAAGGCCAGCGCGCCGGCGAGCAGGCGTTTGGCGCTGCCGCCCAGCCGCTCATTGGAGCCCGTGGGTTGGGCCCCCGCCAAGCCAGGTGATATTAGTAAAACGAGCGCCCAGGCCCTCACGCGGGAAGGATACCCCCTCGGTCGCGACGCGTCAAGCGCGGCGCTCGCCCCCAACTGGCGCTAGCGCTAGTGGTTATCGTTAGTATTATTATCGTTAGTAAACGGCCGTCGTCGCCCGCTGATAGGGCGCCAGGATGAATCCCGCCGCGCGCGTCGCGGCGTCCGGGCGGCCGGCGCAGAGAGCCGCCGCGGTCAGGCTCGCGATGCGCCGACCGTCGTCCAATAACAGGGCCGCGCGCAGGCCGGCCTCGCGCGCCGTGGCCGCGCCCAGCGCCGCGCCGCGGGCCGTCAGCCAGGCCGCGTTCTCCACCTCTTGGCCGGGCAGAGGCGGCAGCAGCACCAGGGGCACGCCCGCGACCAGCGATTCGGCGGCGGTAACGCCGCCGGGCTTGGCCACGTGGCGGTGCAGGCCGCCAGCAAGGCCGCGACCATGGCCGGGGGCTGCGGCCCGAAGGCGCGCAAACGGCCGTCCGTGCGCCGCGAGAGTCGCGCCAGGAGGCGGTCGTTGGCGCCGCACAACGCGACCACCACCGCCCGCGGGGACGCTGACAGCAGGGCCGTGGCCGCCGCCTCCAGGCCCGCCAGGCCTTTGCTGCCGCCGCTGAGCAGCACGACCGGCGCGGACGCGGGCAAAGCCAGCGCCGCGCGCGCCTCGACGCGCGTCGGCAGGCGTCTAAAAACCGAGCCGACCGGGATGCCGCTCACCTCCGCCCGCGCCCCCCTCTCGCGCAGCAGGGCAGCGGACGCCTCGTCGGGGGCCAGGAGCAGGTCGGGCGGCGGGTCGGTCCAAAACGGGTGCGCGGCGTGACGGCTTCGCTCAGCACCACCGGCACCGCCAGCTCGCCTCGCGCGCGCGCGCCGGCGAACACGGCCGACACGGACGCCTGCGGGCAAACCACGACGTCGGCGGCCTCGCGCCTCACCCCGGCCAAGAGCTTACGCGCGCCGCCTAGCCCCAGGTAAACCGACCGCACGGCCTTCAGGGTTCGCCGCGCCGCCGGCGCGGCGTATAAGGCCCCGAACAGCCCCGGCGCGGCCCGCAGCACCGCGTGGTAGCCCCGGGCGACCGCCTGGCCGGCCTTCGGGTGGTGCCCCCCCGCCACTTCTACATATGAAACGACAGCGCCCGCCGCGCTCAGGGCTTCCCCCAAAGAAAAAGCCGCCGCGCTGTGCCCGCTTGGTTCGTATCCGTAAACCAGCAGGACGCGCGGCGGCGTGTTTTTCTTCAGACGGCTTTAGAGGTCGTTGGCGGCCTTCAGCTCTTCGTAACGCTTCATGTCCTTCTTCTTGAGCGTCTCGATGAGCCCCTTGCGGTGCTCGGCCCACTTGGCGGCGTTGGCGCCGGTCTTGCGGGCGATGGAGTCGTGCGCGAGGAACTCCCAGATGGCCTTGCCGTCGGCCTTGGCGATGCCGCAGCCGGGCTTGTTCATCATGCGCTTGACGTAGCGGTTCCAGACCTTGGCCTCGACCTGCCAGATGGAGCTGTCCTTGAAGAGGTCGGGCTGCTCCTTCTTGAGCGTCGCGAGCGCCGCGTTCTGCTTGGCGTCGTCGGTGCCGCCGGAGGGCTCGACGAAGCGGCTGTTGAGCGGGCGCGCCGCCGAGTGGCACTGCGCGCAGCCGCCGGTCTTCGAGGTCAGTTTCTTGTACCCGGCCTGGACGTTGGCGGGGTAGGACTTGATGACGTCGTCGGGCAAGGTCTCGGGCCCGAAGTCGTTGGGGTAGGGGTGCGCCAGGGCCTTGTCCTTCTCGCTCATGCCTTTGGCGTCGGCGGCGAAGGCGGGCGTGACGGCGAAGGCGAGAACGGCGGCGAACGCGAGCGTCATCGTGCGGTTCATGATGTCTCCTTTTTAGAAGCCGGAATCGTCCTTCTTGGCGATGGACAGCAGCCAGGTCGCCAGGTCGTCGAGTTCCTTCTTCGAGATCTTGTCCTTCCAGGCCGGCATGTTGATGGGCGGCGCCGGGCCCTTCGGGTTGTACAGCTTCGCCTCGGAGGCGGGCACGCCGTTGGCGATCTTCTTGACCAGCTCCTCGTGCGTGTAGGTGCCCATGAGGTCGGGGAGCGTGGGCTCGGTGCCGAGCTCCATCTGCGCGAGCATGGTTTTCTCGTCTTTGACCTCGTCCACCGGCATCTGGCCGTTGGCGGCCGCGTTGAAGCGGCGGCGGCCCTGTTTGGCCTCCAGGCCGTGGCAGCCCTGGCAGCCGTATTTCTCGAACACGTATTTGCCGTGCGCCGAAGCCGACGCGAAGGCCGGCTCCTTCTTCGCCGGGCCCGGGACGTACCAGCGCGACGGGATGAGCTCTTCCTTGGTCAGGCCGG
Organism: uncultured Elusimicrobia bacterium; assembly: GCA_965283875.1. Classification (GTDB taxonomy): domain Bacteria; phylum Elusimicrobiota; class Elusimicrobia; order UBA1565; family UBA9628; genus GWA2-66-18. Next base: position 59,691 of record CBDIQC010000003.1, read on the forward strand.
AGAGATAGGCCGTGATGGCGTCGGCGCCCTCGCGGTCGATCTCCTTGGTGTAGTCGGGCATGCCCGACGGCGGGATGGGCTCGGTGTTGTAATGCGCGAAGGGGTCGTTAGGCGTGACCTTCGCCGGGTCGTTGATCAAGTGCGCGAGGATCCAGTTCTGCAGGTTCCAGGCGTTGTGGTGGTGGTCGTTGGGCAGCTTCTTGCCGTCGAAGCGGATCTTGTCGAAGTTGTAGCCCGCGATGCGCTCGAAGGGTTTGTCGGCGATGTCGCCGAGGTCCACCGAGGTCACGCCGCCCCAGCCGTTGATCGCGTGGCAGCCGTAACAACCGTGTTTGGTGAAGAGCTGCTTGCCCTTCGCCGCGACCTCGGCCCCCTTGAGGGACTCGAAGTTGCCGTGGCACTTCACGCAGGACGCCTGGATGTGGTCGCCCTTGAGCATGGGCTTTTCCCAGTGTTTGACCCAGCCGTGCGCGGCTTCCTTCTCGGTCGCCAGGCCCTGGCCGGAGTGGCAGGACGTGCAGCCGAACTTGGTGAAGCCGTGTTTCTTGACCAAGGCTTCATCGACCTTGGGGTGGGACTTGTACGGGTGCTCCGTGAACTCGTTTTTGAGCGTCGGGTTGGTGTATTCGTCCATGCCGACGTGGCAGGTGATGCAGCGGTCGAAGCGGTTGAGGTCCGCGACGATGATCTGCTTGATCTCGAGCGGGGCCTTGCGCATCTTCTTGGCCTCGGCCTTGTAACGTTCGGCCTCCTTCGGGTCCTTGGCCGCCGCCGCCTGCTTCTCCAACGACGCCGCCGCCATCTTGTAATACGCCTTCTGGTACGGCTTCCACGGGGCGTAGAAGTCCTTGAGGAACGCCCAGGCGAAGGTCGCCAGGAGGAGGACGTTGGACCAGATGAAGAGTTTTCGGTAGCTCATGTTCCCTTAGAAGTTCATGCTGATCGCGGGGATGGTCAGCACGTACTTGATATTGAAGGTCAGGCTCGCCAGCATCTTGAGCAGGACGGACATCGTGCTGATGACCAGCACCATGGTCACCAGGTAACGCGGCCAGTCCAAGGTCCGGATGTAGCGCTGCGGCATCACGAAGCCGAAGTAGAACGACGACCCGGCCAGGAAGAGCAGGAAGCCGGCCGCGACGGGGCCCATCTTCCCCATGACCATGCCGATGACGGAGACCAAGGTCAGCAGACCGAGGAAGCCGCCCATGAGCTTCTTGCCGTCGAGCTCCTTCTGGATGAGCTTAGGCCCGAGCAGCCAGGCGCCCGAGACGGCGCCCAGCAGCGGCACGCCGACCCAGATCGGCCAGATGGCCGCCGGCTTGGGACCGAACACGCTCCACGTCGGCGGCGGCGCGGGTTTGGTCATCAGCCAGGATTCCCAGGGCCAGTACCACGCGTAGTTCGGGCCGCGGCAGGCGTAGCCGATGTAGATGAGGGCGAACCACATGAAGATGCCCAGCATGAACAAGGTGTTGGCGAAGGGCCGTTCCTTCCAGGCGTAATAACCGATGCCCTTCGGGTTGGTGTCGATGTAGGGGATGGCCATCAGGCCCACGATGATGAGGCCGGGCATAACGACGCCGGCGATCCACGGATCGAAATAGACGAGCAGCTCCTGCAGGCCGACGAAGTACCACGGGGCCTTGGAGGGGTTGGTCGTCACGTTGGGGTTGGCGATGGCTTCCAACGGCGCGTTCTGCAGGATGGACCACACGAAGATGAACACGCAGGTCGCCGCGGCCGCGACGTATTCCCGCTTGATGAGGTGCGGCCAGACATCGACCTTCTCCTCGTTGGCGACGTAAGGCGCCGCCGAGAACGTGTCCTTGCGCACCCGCCAGAAGTGGAGGATCAGCAGGATGCCCACGATGAGCGGGACGGCCACGCAGTGCAGCACGTAGAAGCGCAGCAAGGTGTTCTCGCCGACCATCGTGCCGCCGAGCAAGGTGAAGCGCACGTCGTTGTTGATGCGCATGCCCACGACCGCGCCGAGCGGGCCCTCGTTGCCGAGCACGGGCGTGGCGCCGGCCATGTTCGTGCCGACGGTGATGGCCCAGATGGCCAGCTGGTCCCAGGGGAGCAGGTAGCCGGTGAAGGACAGGAACAAGGTCAGCGTCAGCAGCAGCACGCCCACGCCCCAGTTGAACTCGCGAGGCTTCTTGTAGGCGCCGGTGAGAAACACCCGCACCATGTGCAAGATGACCGCCACGACCATGGCCTGCGCGGCCCAGCGGTGGGCGTTGCGCAGGAACATGCCGAGCGTGACCGCGAACTCGAGGTCCTTGATGTCGCGGTAGGCCAGGCCGATGGTGGGCCGGTAGTAGAACATCAGCGCGACGCCGGTGACCGTCAGCAGGAGGTAGAGCGCGAAGGAGATGCCGCCCATGCCCCACGATGCGCCCACTCGAGCGCGCGGGGGCGGACCTTCACCGGGTGCAGGTGCAGCCACACGTTGCCGATGATGTGCGCGGCGCGGTCGCGGGGCGTGTCCTTCCAGACGCCGCCCCGGAACACGGAGCGCCACAACTGGGAGTCGATGACCTCTTTCTTCAGCTTCTCGATATCGAGCGTGGGCATGGTCTCCTCAGGTATAGGCGGCGAAGAAAGGGGCTTGCTCGCGTTTGCCCGGCTTGTTCTCGAGCAGGGCCTTGTCGATGATCAGGTCGCCGGTCGCGGCGAGCTCGATCTTGGTGCGCCACAGCGGCATGGGGGCGGGGCCGGCGACCACCTCGCCGTCGGTCGTGTAGTTGGAGCCGTGACACGGGCACTTGAAGCGGTTCTGGTCGGCCCACCAGTTCGGCGTGCAGCCCAGGTGCGTGCAGCGCGCCCACATGGCGTAGAAGCCGGTCTCGGTGCGGATGACCCACACGCGCTGCTCGTTGAGCCACTTGGTGGACACGCCGACGTCGTAGCCGGCGGCCGGGCCCGCGTTGAACTTCTGCGAGGGCTCGTAGATGACGTTGGGGAACATGAAACGCGCGCCGGCGGCGCCGCAGGCGGCGAAGAAGCCGGCGAGCATGCTCCAGCCGGCCCAGAGGAAATCGCCTCGGGACATGTCGGGTTTGGGGGCCGGGGCCGCGGGCTTGGGAGCCGGGGCGGCGGGCGGCGTGGTCGGTTCGCTCATTTCTGGTTATTACCTATGTTAGTTTCAGCGAAAAACGACATGTCAGCGACGTAAAATAACGAATAGCGCGGCGGCTTGTCAAACTTCCCGTCGAGAACGCTTCTTCCTATATAAGAGGTCATCGCGCGGCCCCCCCGCCCAGGCGCATGTCCGCGGCTTCGGCGCCGGCCGCGCCGCGCGCCTCCAGCCACCGCTCGAACCCCGCGTCGGGCATCAAGGTGCTGCCGTCCCACGCGTATTCGAGCCCGGCGAGCTCCTTGGGAATCTTCTTCTCGATGCCGCCGCGCGCGAGCAAAGCGGGCACCACGAGGGCCCGTCCTTTTTTGGCGCCGGCCGCGACCGCGGCGCGCAGGCGCGCGACGGCGGCGGCGCGCACGGGCGGCGCGGCGTCGTCGCGCAGCGTCAGCCCGGCCACGGCGCGGAACCCGCCGTCTTTCTTCAGGCGCGCCGCGTGGGCGGCGAGGTCCTTCTCCCAGGCCGGCAGCGCCGCCGGGTCCACCGGGCCGTGCGCCACGAGCACGACGGTCTCGGTTTTCGGGTCGCGGCTCAGCGCCTTGGCGCGCGCGAGCAGGATGCCCGACACCAGAGGGTCGTCGTCGAGCGCGGTCGTCAGCACGGTGGGCACCGGCGGCACCGCGCGGTCGAGCGAGAACGCGTGCGCGTGCGGAGCGCCCGCGGGCATCACGTGGCCCCGATGGGCCTTGGCCATCCGTTCGAGCCCGAGGCGCAGCACCTCGGAGGGTTTCTCCGTCATGCCGAGGACGTAACGCGTCTGGTCCATCACCTCGGAGCGCGAATGCACGAACAGCGGCACCGCGACGATCTTGGCCGCGCCGCGGCCGCGCAGGCGCTCGGTCGCCGCGGCGATGGCCTTGGCGTCGGCCATGCCGAGGGCCGTTTCCACCGGGACCCGTTTATCGACGGACGCGCGCAAGGTCTCGACCTCGGCGTTCCAAGACGGGTCGCCCCCGTGCGCGAGCAGGAGGATGCCGTAGCCCGGGACGGCCGGAGCCGACGCGCGGGCCGCCAACGCGAGCGCGAGCAGGAGCGCGTTCACCGTGACGCCTCGGAATGTTTCAGGCTGCGCTCGCGCCCCGAAGACAGCGAGTTCGCCCAGGCGTCGAACTCGGCGGTTTTATCGGCGACGATGGCCCGCGCGCTCGCCATGGCCTCGGCGCGGCCGGCCATGTTCTTGGACACGATGGCCTCGAGGTCCTCGAGGCGGTAGAGATAGACGTTGTCGAGCGCGTGCACGCTTTCCTCGACGTCGCGGGGCATGGCGATGTCGATGAAGAACAACGAGCGTCCGCCGCGCGCGCGCGCGGCCCGCTCGACCATCTCGCGCGTGACCACGGCCGTGGGCGCGCCGGTGGACGCGATGACCACGTCGGCCTTCTCGAGCTCGGCCGGGAACGCGTCCCATTTGACGGCCTCGCCCGCGAAACGCGCGGCGAGCTGGTAGGCGCGCTCCCAGGTGCGGTTGGCCACGCTCAGGCGCGCCACGCCGCGCGCCACGAGGTGTTTGGCGGCCAGCTCGGCCATCGCGCCGGCGCCCAGCACCAAGGCCGAGCGCCCGCGCAGGTCGCCGAAGATGCTCTCGGCCATCTGCACCGCCACGGAGGGCACGGAGTAGGACCCGGCGGCCACCGCGGTCTCGCTGCGCACCTTCTTGCCGACGTAGAGCGCGCGCTGGAACAACACGTTGAGCCGTTTGCCCGTCAGCCCCGCGGTTTTGGCCGCCTCGTAGCCGGCCTTCACCTGGCCGAGGATCTCGGTCTCGCCGATGACGATGGAGTCGAGCCCCGCCGAAACGCCGAAGAGGTGCGCCACCGCCTCGGCGTCGTCGCGGCGCGCGGCGCCGGCGCTGACCGGGAAGCCCGAAAGCTCGGCGAGCGCGGCGAGCACGGCCTCGGCGTCGGGCGGCGCGGCGGGCGTGCCCGCGACGTAGAGCTCGAAGCGGTTGCAGGTCGATAACGCGGCGGCCTCTCCCACCCCCCGCGCCTTGAGCTCCGAGAGGACCCGCTCCACCGGCACCGCGGCCAGGGCCTCGCGCGCGGCCGCATCGCCCGAGCGGTGGCTCCAGGAGAAGGAGAGCAGGCGCATCAGCGCGGCCCTCCCAGGTAGCCGTGGCGCCCGCTAAAGAGCTCGGCGCCGAAAAGGGTCAGGAGCACGAAGACGAAGCCGGCCATGGACACATACACGGCCTTGGCGCCGCGCTGCCCGCGCGCCAGGCGCAGCCACAGGTAGGCGCCGTACACCACGGCGGTGAGCGCGCCCAGGGTCTGCTTGGGCTCCCAGGACCACACGCGTCCCCAGGCATGGTGCGACCACACCATGCCGACGGCCAGGCCCAAAACGAGCACGGGAAGAGCGAAAGCAACGATACGGCCAACCAGGCGGTCGAGCTCGTCGAGGGACGGCAGGCGGTAACACAGCTCGCTGGGCTTGCGCGACTTGATTTGCCGCTCTTGGAGCAGCAGGGCCAGCCCCACGCCGAACGCGTTGGCCATCACCGCGTAGGCGGTCATGAGCAGCACCGGATGGATGTTGAGCCAGTAGGAGCGCAGGCGCGGCTCCAGCGGCGCGAGCACGGGCTCGGTCCACATCACGGCCGCCCCCGCCGACGCCGCGGCCAGCGGCAGCACGAAGGCGCCGAGCACGCCGAGGCGGTGGCTGCTCTCGACGGCGAGGAAGGCCACGGCCAAGGCCAGCGCGATGAAGGACAAGGCCCCGTGGAAAGACGTGATGGGCAGGAAGTAGCGGTTCTCGGGGTAGGACCAGAACAAGGAGAGCAGCAGGCCGAAGCCGACGAGGTGCAAGACCACCCCGCCGGTCAGCAGCGCCAGCATCACGCGCGAGGCGCGCGCGTCCTTGCTCCACAAATAGCCGAACGCCGCGAAGGTCGCGGCGGAATATAGGAGGAAGGCGCCCCAGGTCGGCGCGGTCGGCCCCATTGCGGGGTTATTCTACCATGCCGCGGCGCGCGCGGGGTTGACCGAGGTCAGTCGCCGGACCAGGGGTTGAAGGAGCCGCCCTTGATGGGCGCGTCGGCGACGAGTTTCTCGAAAAGCGCGATCTGGCGCTTGGTGGCGCCTTTGGCCTTGAGCCCCTCGAGCGTCGGGTAATACACGGAGTTGAACTCCGTCGAGGACCACGGGCGGCCCTTATAAGAGATGACCGAGGCCGCCGAGGCGCGCACGTCGGCGTCGGTGAGTTTGGCTTCGGCGGGTTTGCCCGTTTTCTTGATCGCGCCCGCGGCGACCGCGAAACCCGCCACGGCGAAGAGTTGTCCGGTGACGGCCGCGTACACGACGGCGGCGGCGGCCAAGACGAGCAGGACCTTGGTGGTCGTGCTCATGCCGGTTTTAACCGCGCCGGCGACGGGCGCGGTTTCGACGCGCACCTCGCCGGTGCGGGCGTTGACCGCGGCCACCGCGCCGTGGTCGTCGTAGAAGCGGTACCAGGCGTCCAAGTCCTCGGTCCGCTCCAGGCGCAGCGACACGCTCACGCGCGAGCCGAAGCCGGGCGCGGCCTTGCGCAGGACGTCGAGCGCGGACTCGGGCGCCACCTGGGCGCCGCGGGTCATGTGGTAGGGCTGCAGGCTCTGGGCGACCACGCCGTCGGGCAGGAACCCGACGCCGGCGTAGATGGACGAGCGGTAGTCGGTGGGCGAGTCGAAGGTTTTATCGGCGTCCACATAGACCAGGTCGTATTTGCCGTCGGCGCGCGGCAGGGCGAACTCGTAGTTCCAGCGGCGCGTCTCGCGCGCGGGCATCACGGCGACGGCCTGCACGAACAGGACCTTGTCGGCGGCGACGCCGCGTTTCTCGGCGATCTCGACGGCGCGTTTGTGCGCCAAGGCGTAACCCGGGGCCGGGTTGGCCGTGACCATCGGCGCGAACATCATGGAGCCGGCCATGCCGGCGAAGGCGGCGCCTAAGCCGAGGCCGTTGAAGAGGCTTTCCCAACCGCCCGGGGCGACGGGCACGGCGGGCACCGCGGCGGGCGCGCTCATCATCGCCATGGCCAGCAAGGTGTAGATGCCGGCCACCGCGCCGACGAGGCCCAGCCAGGCGAAAAACGGGAACGCGGGGCGCAGCAACTCCACCACGCGCCGGCCGAAGGCCTTGATGTCGGCCCCCGCCTGGCGGATGCCGAGCATGCCCATCATGCCCAGGCCGCCGAGGCCGGCGGCGCCGAACATGTCCTCGATGCCGCGGAAACTCGGCACGGGCCCCTGCCAGCCTTCCGGGATTTCCACGGGCGCGGGCTGGAGGTTGCCGAAGCCGGCGTAGAGCAGGTACCACATGTACAACGCGCCGAGCACGGCCACGGGCAGGAAAATCGCCACGCCGACCTTTTCGAGGCGGGTCAGCGGCTTGTCCTCGTTGACCTTCTTGGCGGGGTCTTCCTTCTTGTCCCCCGCCGGCTTCATCGTGCCCAGCGCCATGCCGGCCGCGCCGAGCATGAAGAACTCGTCCATGTTCTGCCAGTTGCGCAGCATCTGCTCGCCCTGGGTCAGGATCTCGCCGATGGCGTAGAGCATCGCCCACATCGCGCCCACGGACATGCCGACGATGGCGATGACCGCGAAGATGGCGCCGACGTCGTCGAGCGCGTAGGAGCGGGCCTTCTGCGCGCCCGCAGGCTTGGACGCCACGGAGAGCAGCATGCGGCGCGTGGACTCGGGGCCCTTCACCGCGGTGACGATGGCGTTGGTCATGCGCGGGTCGGCGTTGTGGCCGACCGCGAAGGTGAGCGCGCCCGGGAGCGCCTTCTCCATGTTGTAGTCCGTGGCGTTGCCGGTTTTGGGCATCGCGCGGCCGGACAGGCGCGCGCCGAGCTTATCAAGGAACGAGCCGGCCTTCTTGGCCTCGCGCGGCGTGTACATGCTGTCGCCCACGATGACGACGTCGGCCGCGGTCGCGCCCAAGGCCTTCGCGATGTAGGCGGTGGCGGGCTGCTTGGTGATGATGGAGAAGTTGATGTAAGGAGGGTTCGCCGGGTCCTTGGCGAAACGCGGGTTGACCTCGGCCATGATGCCGCGCGAGGCGAGCTCCTCCTGCATGATGGCGGCCGCGCCGCGCACCTGGGCTTCGCTCGAGCCGACCTTGAGCATCATCGCGTAGCCGTAGGTGTTCCACGACTCCGAAGGGTTGTTGTTGGTCTCGCTGGGCTGGTGCTGCTCGGCCCCGAGCGCCTTCATGCGCTCCTTGGTGGCGGCGGCGGCCTGCTCGACCAAGGCCTTGCGGTCGGCTTCCAGCGCCGGCGCCTCATAAACGCGCTGCGGCACGCCGTCGGCGTCGTAGCGATAGACGCGGCCGCCGGCGTTGGCGGCGACGTACATGCCCTCGCGCAAGGAGACCGGGAGGCTCTCGAGGGACTCGAACACGGTGAGCTGGTGGCCGCGTTTCTCGTCGCCGCGGTCGGAGATGACGACGAAGTCTTTGCCCGCGGCTTTGACCGCGGCGATGGCGTCAATCATGTCCTGCGGGAGGACCTGGTTGTAGGAGGCCAGCGTATCGTCGAAGTCGGAGATGACCACGCGGCGGTCGGCCGCGGCCGCGATGGCCTTGTCGGTCAGCGCGGTCCCGGCGGCGGGCATGCTGTGCACGGCCCCGGTCAGCGCGGCCACCATGGTGAGGATGCGGCGGTGCAGCGCGTAGGACAGGCGCGAGGAGACGGTTTTAACGGCCGCGGGCTTCGGGGCCTCGGGCGCTCCTTTGATAGCGGGCGAAGCGGGCGCGTCGGCGGCGGCCTCCAGGCCGTAAGGCGTGAAGGCGGGCGCGCCGGGGATGACGACGGCCGCGTAGGCGCCGCCGATGCTGTGGCGGCCGGTGATGACGTTCTCGATGTGCTCGGCGTTGGCGTGGTCGGCGCCGGCGCCGGCGTTGCCGGCCGCGGCGGCTTCGAGCGCGGGCGCGAGCGTCTCGGCCATCGCGGGCACCGAGGCGGCCAGTGCGAGCGTCGGCCGGGGCGGCGACGGGGCTGAAAATCGCGCTGGGCGCGCCGGGCAAGGTCACGCCGCCCGAAGGGAGCACGCTCGGGCGCGGCGAGATGGACGGAGAGGGCAAAGAGATGCCGGTCAGGCCCTGAAGGGGCAGGCGCACGGGCATCGCGACGGTCGCGCCGATGGCTCCGGCGGCGGGCGCGTTGACGCGAGGGGCGGCGCCGGCGGCGAAGGCGCGGCCGGCTTCAAGGCCGGGCGAGAGGAGGACGATGAGGGCGGAAAGCGTCGCGGCGGTGAGGCGTCGAACCATGTCTATATCCCCGTGAGCGTGGTTTGGCGTCAACTGATGATAACAGGGGAAGGCGTCCGGGCGCCTGGGCCAGGCGGGGTCCTGCGCGCCCTTCTCTTGTCCCAAGACGTCTAGGCCTTTGGACCTAGACGCATCTAGGCCTTTAGGCCCTGAGGTAGGTCCTTCGGCCCCACTAGACTAGGTCCTATGACCCCCGCTACCCGCCTCCTCCTCGGACTGCTCCTCCTGGCTCCCGCCGCTCGCGCCCAGTTCTGCCCGCTCTCCGCGGGCGAAACCGTGCGCCGCATCGTGACCTGCAAACCCGGCGTGAGCTTAAGCGAATGCACCGCCGCCGCGCGCACCGCCGGCTGCGCGGTGGTCCGGGAACTCGCGTCCATCAACGCCGTGGTCATCGAGGTCCCCGAAGGCCGGGTCAGCTTCGCGGAGAACCGCCTGGCCACCAACTCCGCCGTGCGCCGCGTCGATGCCTCCCCGGTCAAGAACTGGCTGCGCGAGACGCGCGGCCTGCCCGCTTTCACCTTCCCCGAGCCCGGGACGTTCCGCTTCACGCGTTCCGCCGCCGTCCGCGCCGCCGAAATCGGCGAAGCCGCCGAGGACCGCGAGCAGCCCTGGGGCGTGCGCCGCGTGCGCGCGGCTTCGGCCTGGCAGCGCACCGCCGGCCGCGGCGTCAAGGTCGCCGTCATCGACACCGGCGTGCAGAAAGACCACCCCCAGCTCGCCGGCGTGCTCGTCGGCGGCTACAACGCGCTCCAGCAGGGCGGCCCCGATAACTGGGGCGATGAAGAGGGCCACGGCACCCACGTCGCGGGCACCATCGCGGCCAAACGCGACAACGAAGGCGTCGTCGGCGTCGCCCCCGAGGTCTCGCTCTACGCGGTGCGCGTGCTCGACAAAGACGGCAACGGCACCTACGACGACGTCATCGCCGGCATCGAATGGGCCGCGGCCAACGGCATCCAGGTCGCCAACTTGAGCCTCGGCGCCGACGAAGGCAGCGAGCCCCTGCGCCTGGCCGTGGAAGCCGCCACGCGTCGCGGCCTGATCATCGTCGCGGCCTCCGGCAACTCCGGGGCGGCGGTCAACTACCCCGCCAAATACCCGCAGGCCATCGCGGTCGGCGCTTCGACCGAGGACGACAAAACCGCCTTCTTCTCCAGCCGCGGCCCGGAAGTCGATGTCATCGCCCCGGGCTTCGACATCCCGTCCCTGAAGCTCAACGGCGGGCTGACCCGCGAGGTGCTCTCGGGCACCTCGATGGCGGCCCCCCACGTCACCGGCCTGGTCGCCTTGGCCTTGGCCTCCGGCGCCCGCGACGGCCGCGCCGCCGTGGAACGCGCCGCCGCCAAACTCCCCGGTTCGGCCGACGAGGACCAGGGCGCCGGCCTCCCCACCGCCGACCGCCTGCGCCGCAACGACGCCGAAGTCGCGTCGATGAGATAAGGGTCAGGCACTTCGGTGAGTTGTTTTAACGGGCGCCCGGCCCGGCCTCTTTAACCCCAAGAGAGGCCGGATAAACCGGGCGCTCGTTCTATTTCAGGGGAAGGACGCGCAGCCAGTCGGCGATGGCCGCGTAATCGGGCGGGGTCGTCGAGACGAACCGCCCCTCCGTCTGCACCTGGGGCGGCACCTTGCCGGTGAACGCCCGTTTGGCGGTCAATCCCAGCCCCGGGATGGCCCGCACCTCGACCGTGCAGTCGCTGCGGTAGGCCGGCATGCCGTCGGTGTAGGCGCCCATGGGCTCGGCGCGGCAATCAATCCGCGCCAGCGCCTTGGCGTCCTCGTCCCCCGTCGCGCGCCGCTCGTCCGGGAGCGCGCCCAAGATCTCCTCGGGCACCAAGCCGCGCTGGATCCACACCGGCACCACCTTGCCCGGCAAACGCTCCTGGCCGGCCTTCACCTCGAGCGAAGACGGCGGCGCGGCCACGGCTTCGGCCACCGTCGCCGTGAAACGCGGCGCGACCGCCTCGGTTTTGGCGCAGCCGCACAGCAGCAGCAGGGGCAGCAGGCGTTTCATCGTCGAGGATTCTAGCACAGCGCCTATCAACAGGCTCGGACGTTAACCGCGCTACAGCAGCGCTAGCTCGCCTTTGGCGGTGAGCAGGTCCTCGTGCACCATCTCGCGGACCAAGGCCGAAAACGATGTCCTCGGCCGCCATCCCAGTTCGCGCCGTGCCTTGGCGGCGTTACCGAGCAGTGCGTCCACCTCGGTCGGGCGCAAATAGCGCTTGTCGAGCGTCACGATGGCCTTCCCGGTCCGCGCATCCACGCCTTTCTCGGCGGCGCCGCGGCCCTTCCACTTAAGCTGGATATCCAAGGCGCGCGCCGTCGCCTCGACGAAGTCCCTTACAGTGTTCTGGCGCCCCGTCGCGATGACGTAATCGACGGGCTTTCGCTGCCGGAGCATCAGCCACATCGCCTCGACGTAGTCGCGCGCGTGCCCCCAATCCCGCTTCGAGTCAAGGTTGCCGAGCACGAGCGTGTCCTGCAACCCCAGCTTGATGCGCGTCAGCGCCCGGGTGATCTTTCTCGTCACGAAGGCCTCCCCGCGCCGCGGTGATTCGTGGTTGAAGAGGACGCCGTTGCAGGCGAACATCCCGTAGGCTTCCCGGTAGTTGACCGTGATCCAATAGGCGTACAGCTTCGCCACTCCGTAGGGTGAACGCGGGTAAAACGGCGTGGTCTCGCGCTGCGGCGTTTCTCGGACCTTCCCGTAAAGCTCGGACGTGGACGCCTGGTAGAACCGCGTCTTCTTCTCGAGCCCGAGGGTACGCAGGGTCTCAAGCAACCGCAGCGTCCCGAGCCCGTCAGAATTGGCCGTGTACTCCGGCTCCTCGAAGCTGACCGCGACATGGCTTTGCGCCGCCAGGTTGTAAATCTCATCGGGCCGCACCGCCGCGACGATCCGCAGCAGGCTCGTCGAATCCGTCATGTCGCCTTCGTGCAAAGTGAGCCGCGGCTTGCGGCCCGCGCCCCCCAGCAGGTGCTCGATGCGGCCCGTGTTGGGCAGCGACGTCCGGCGCTTCATGCCGTGGACGTCATACCCCTTCTCTAGCAGCAATTCCGCGAGGTAAGCCCCGTCCTGGCCCGTCACCCCCGTGATGAGCGCCTTCGGCTTTCTAGCGGCCATAATCATCCGCGACGCGCACCACGTCCCACGTCTCCGGCGTCGACACCTCAATGAGGGTCACGCGTCCCGCGGGCGCCGCGAACCGGTGCTTCACCTTCGGTCGGACGGCGAAACTCGCGCCCGGCTTAAGTAACCTAGTCCTCCCCCCCAGCTGGAGGCTGAGCACGCCCTTGAGCACGTAGATGCTCTCGTGTTTGACCTTGTGGTATTGCAGGCTCAAGCGCTTCCCGCGATTAATGACGAGCAGCTTCCCGACATAACGCCGCTGCTGCGCGAACCACAGTTCGTGACCCCACGGCTTCGAGACGACAAGTGGATCATTTAGCTTCATCGAATTATGGACGTCATTCTATCACAGGCCGAGCAATCGTCTCGGGCGCAATCGGCTCTGAAGCACCACCACCTGGTAGGGTTTAAGATAGTGATTGCCATTATGTTCTTGCAGCAATTCCCGCACGTCGCGTCGTGGCTCGAACAACGGACGCCAGCCGGGCTCTAGCGCGACCGCAGGCATCTTCCTGAACTTGTCCTTGGTCCGGTTTGCGATGACTAGGTAGTCCCGCCCACGGTAGGTCCACGCTCTCGCAGCCCAATCTTGACCAGGCGCATCGAACGGGAGCTCTAGCGATCGCCCGCGCGCGAAGACGGGCGCCATTGACTTCATCTCGCGCGCTACCCAGCTTACCGCGAACAATAACTCGGGAGTATGCGACAGGGTTCGTCCCGGGGCGACCGTATAAACGAAATACCACACACCCTGCGCCCCGCCGAGCACCGCGTCATAACTCATGAAGCGGATTTCCCCGATGTTGGGAAACCTTCCGACGAAGTTCTTGCCTTTGATGACCGCCGGCGCGAAATGCGTCCAGTCCATCGCCTGTAACACCGCCCACACTTTACGTCCGCCCGCGGCCGCGGCGGTCATGCGGACATGATCGCCAGCCGATTCTAGCGGTCGGTGCGGCACAGGGTACCAGTCGACCATGATGGCGTCGGCCACCTCCGGATAATCCCGGGCTTTATTGCCGTCGCCAACCACGAATGCGGTCTTATGTCCTGGCGCCCACTTTCGCACCTGCGCATCGATCGCCTTCATGTCGTCCGCGTCCATCATATGCACGTCCGGCTCGTCCTGAAGGTACCACCACGCCCCGGGATATGCCGCCGCTGGAGCCGTGGAAGCAACGATTTCCTTATGCGAGACCAGGAAGAGCGCCCCCTGCCGACGCGCCTCGTCCGCTACGGCCTTCACGTCGGCGGGTGAGGTCCGATAGGACTGGAACGCGTTGTAGCCCTGCGCCGCCAGCAGGCGCGCGTCTTCCGGGGTCTCCACGCCGAAGAAGCCGACCGGGAACTCCTGAGGAGGCAACGCGCAGGCCGCCATGCTACCGGCGGCCAGGAGAAGCGCGCAAAGGCGCGGGGAGCTATCGGGCGACAGAGGAATACACCTCTTTGATGCCTCGAGTGTACTCACGGCAGCCGTCTACGCGAGGAAATACCATCTCGCCCGCGCGAATGCGAGCCTTGTCCGCGATGGCCCGCTCGATCGCGCGCGCTAAAGAATCCACCGACATGAACTCCGCCAGATAGCCGTTCTCTCCCTCCTTGACCAATTCTTCGATTGGCGGGACTCTCGTTGCGACGACGGGGACCCGATAGCTCATCGCCTCGATGAGCGAGAGTGGAGTATTGTCGATCCACACCGACGGGATGACGCAAACATCAGTGCTCAGGAACAACGGCTCGACCTCCGACCAGCCCAACCATCGTACCGGGTGGGCGCCTGCGCTCGAAGCGTACTTGCTTCTTAACTGCTGGCAATAGGCGGAAGAGTTGGCCCCTGCGATGCGAAGCTCGACCGGCTCCGCAGATCGCACACGAGCCATCGCCGCTAAAATCTGGTGAACCCCTTTCTCCTGAGACACCCTCCCGATGTAGGTGATGGTGAACGGCTGCGAAGACGTTACCGTCTTGTTCATGCTGACCGGGTCGTGATACCAAGGCATCACACGAATCCGCTCGTCCGGCACGCCCAGCCGCGAGAAGAACGCCTTGCCGAAGCGCGAAGGAGTCACCAAGGAGTCCAAACTGCGCAGGACACGTTCGGATCTGCGCAAGTTCATCTCGACCCGGGTCCGGGCTGGGAGGCGCACGGCGCCCCGCTGCTCGAATATCGGCTTCAACGGCGACTTAAACGCGGCCTCAATCAACATCCGGCCCGCGCCCGAACTCGCCACCAATTCATTGGCTTTGCCGACGAGATTGCGCCCCTGCCAGATGCATTCCCCGCATTTATCGACGGATACGTGCCCGTCGCACAACGAGCCGTCTCCCTTCACGAGGATGGTGCGTAGGCAAGCGATTCCCCAATCGTGATTGGAGTACACCGTAGCGATGCCGACGCGTTGCGCCGACTCTAGTAGCCACCAAAGCCCGCTCCAGTGCTGGAGGTGAAGGACGTCGGGTTGCAACTTCTCAAGCAGTCGTACCCCGAACTCGACCGCTTCGCTCCAAGAGGAATCACTGGGCGGCCGCTCATCCCACCCGGCAGGCGGATTGATGACATGGAAGGTAAGGCCGCCAGCCTCCACAAATATTGGCGGCAACGACAGCCCGGTGGAGGGCGCCGGCACTGGGCCCTCCCAGAAGTCGTTTCCGGGCCATGTGACAATTTCGACGTTTACACCGTGGGCCGACTTCAACGCGAGGGCTTGGCGAACCACGTTCGCGTTGAAATGTTTCGCCTTCGGCTGCACATACCGGCTCGCCATCAGAATCTTCATGCTCTAAATCCGGAAACCGAATCTACGGAAGCCTTCGGTATACGGCGAGTATGGAGTGTGCCGGGAGATATGGATTCAGATGAGACAAGGCATGGTTATAGAAGGGGCGTCCAAGCGCATAAAGAGCGAACCCCAGAAACCGCCCGAAGCGCGCGATGAGGTCGCTCTTCATGAGGCCGCGATAACTGTTGCTGTGATGGGTGGCCGTCGCGGGCTCGACCGCGACATGCTCGAGCCTCACCGGAAGCACCTTCTGCAGGAACGCGAGCGAGGGGACATCCCAGAGCCCCTGATGATGCGGCGGCATGTTAAGGATGTTCTGCTGCGTGACGAAGATGGAGTCCGTAGGACGGGCCGAGTTGTCGGGCACGCCGACGATTACCAGACCGCCGGGCTTCAGCATCGATAGGGCGTCCTTGAGGATATCCATCGGATTCGGCACATGTTCAAGCAACTGGAACGACACGACAGCGTCGTATGCTGCCGGGTGAGAGACAGCGTGTTCCGAGGACGATTCGACGCGCACAGGGACCCCTCTCGTCCGGGCCGTTTCCGCCGCCTGAGCATTGAGCTCCAGCCCCACAGACATAACGTCCGGTACCTGCTCCCGCAGGCGCAGGAGAAAATCGCCCCTCGCCGCTCCGATTTCCAGAACCGAAGAGCCCGGGCGGATAAAACGAATCGCCTCTTGGAACTCCCATTTCGTGGGCATGTAGTACCAATCGTTCGATTCCAACTGACGGTAGAACGAGCCGTCGCCCACCACATCCGGCGGAGCGTAGAACCGGAATCCGCTCTCGTTGCACCTATACAAGCCTAGTTTTTGACGCCCTTTCAGCAGCGCGTTGATGTCCACCCCGAATATGCGCAAGTAATCCGCCGCGAGCGCCCCGCATTCGACTTCACGCAGAAGTGAGACATCCGCTCCACCAGTAATCGGGCTCCTCACCTCAAGCTGCGTGATTGCTTCCTTGCTCAATGGGCCCCCTCCGTGGCGGCGAACCGTTCGCCTCGCTTCCGGATATAGGCCACGTCGTCGCCCCATTGGCAAATCCTGTCGTTGAGGCCGTTGCGCTGCAAGAAGTCATGGACGGCCCTGCTGCAGCCGTCCCAGGTGTGATAATCATCGATGATGATGATGCCGCCTGGAATGACGTGCCGATACAGATTCTCCAAACACGCCATGGTGGACTCATACCAATCGCCGTCGAGCCTAAGGATGGCGATTGGAGTGCCGGCCGGGAAGTCGGGCAGGGTCTTCTCAAACCAGCCTTTGACGATATGGAACTTTGTTGCGCCGCTTATTCTCATCGCAATCGCCGCATCCTGCTCGTTCGCGCGGCAGTTCTCGAAATAGAACGGAGACTCCTTGTCCTGCTGCCATGCCGTCGCCCCGGCTCCGTCGATCGGCTTAGCGTCCGGCAGCCCTTCGAAACTGTCGTACAGGAAGTACTCGCGGCCGTCACCCAACAATGACGCGACGCCGGCAATCATCCCTCCCTTCCACGACCCGCACTCCACCACCGCACCCGATAAGCCCTGATGCGCCCGGCACAACTCCAGATTCCCAACGTAGGTCCTACGCGGAATCATGGTGAATCCCCGAAAACGGCGGTGAATCAAAGAAAGCTTCGGAGCCCGGATGATCTGAGCCAGGCTCCTTAGCCGAGTCGCGGCGCTCATCGCGTGACCTCCATCCGCCTGCGGAACACATTCTTCGAGGCAATAGCGGACATCCACGTGAGATGCAGGGCCGCGCCGGCCACCATGCTAACGATGAGCCCCGATAGCCCCCACTCCCGGGTAAACCAAAGGTTCATCATGGCTGTGAGGGCGTTCCCGACGACGGCCAAAGGCAGGATCCGGGCCGTCTCGTTCTCAATGGCGACGAGCACTCCCACCGACTGCGACACTTGCAGTATGCCGGCCGCCAGCACGACGTAGGGCATATAGGCCGATACGCCACGATACTCCGCCGCGACCAAAAGACGGAACAGAGTCTCATGCGCAAAGACGCTGACAAGCGAGCAAATAAGCGTCGCTCCGAGGCCGAATGCCGCGAGCCGCATAATCAGATGCTGGGTGCCTCTTATCCGTTCTTCGTCGCTTGCCCCGCCCACCCTAGCGAATAATATCGGGGTGATGAAGGATAGCGCCATCGCCCCCGCGACGCTGACGGGCGCATAGGCGACCTGCGTCAACGCATAGAAGTGTCCGACCTCGCGCGTCGACGCGAACAGCTCTAACGCCCACCTTTGCGAAGCGTAGTAACCCCAGTTAAAGAGTCCGCCGGCCGCCATCGGCCACGAATAGGCCCATATCTGCCGCGCCCAGCGCGAAGCGGCAGCGCCGTCAGATGTGCGCGTGCCGGCCGAGCGGGCGAGGACGATCAACTGCGAGCAAAGCGCGGCCAGGAGCGCCACGGAGAATGCGGCGATGACCGCCGCACTGGATGCGCCCGCCCACGAAAGCACGATTATGACGAGAACGATTTTCAGGCCGGCTTCCAGGCCGCCGTGCAGCGCGACCACGGCACGCCTGCGAGCCGCGTTGAAAATCGCACCGAGGGCCGAATTATAGCCGCTTAGAATCGAGAAAATCACCGTCACCGTAAGAAGCCCGAGCCAATGCGCTTCTCCCATGTACAAAAAAGCGCCCGCCAGCAGCACGGCGAGTATGACGAGCATGAAGGTCGCTTTGAGCAGCAGCCCGCGGACCGCGCCCAGGAACGCGGGCAACGCCCCCTCGCTCACGGCGACGGGGTAGAACCGGCCGACGCCGGACACCACGCCCCCCATCACTACCTGGTTAATCAAGGCGACCATCGTCAGACTGAGGGCCAGCCGTCCGTATTGCTCCGGGTCAAGACGTCCCGTGAGGACCCTAACGAGAACGAGCGAGCCGAGCATCGCACAGGCTTGGCCGAAGACGAGCCAACTGCCTTCCGCGCTCAGTCGTCTGAATCGACTGCCGAGCACGCCCGGAATATTCACCGCATGCTCGACGGACGTCGCCGCCATGTTAATTGCGGCTGATGATGGACGCGATGTCCACCGGCAGCGGGGTGACGCGCCCCGTATGAGGGAAGGGCGTCAGGATGGACGGCACGCGGGAATCTTTCACGAACACTCGCTTGATGGTTTTGAGGAGGATGGTCAGGTCGAGCGCGGGAGAATAATGTTTGAGATAGTAAAGATCGTAGTGATGCTTCTCGACCGAATCTTTCGGGTCATTGGTCGCACGGTAATAGACTTGAGCCCACCCCGTTATCCCCGGGGGAACTAGATGGCGGAGGTGGTAATTCGGGACGGACTTCTCGAGCACTTCGACTTCCTTGACCCATTCTGGGCGCGGGCCGACCAGGGACATGTCGCCACGAAGCACGTTCCACAGCTGAGGGAATTCATCGAGGCGATAACGGCGCAGGAATCGCCCAAGGGAAGTCACCCGCTGCTTCGACTCCCGGTCGGGACTGAAAGGGCCGTCCGCATCGGCGCCCGGCCGCATGGTGCGGAACTTCCAGAGCGTGAACGTCCGGCCTAGATATCCGACACGGGGCTGGCCGAATAACGGCGGCATGCCGTCCACCAAATGAATTCCGAGCGCCGTCAGGGCAAACAGCGGAGCCAAGAGGACGAGCCCGAATGCCGCCGACAACACGTCGAAGCTTCTCTTGATCTTGAAATAAACGCCGTCCGCCCGCGGCAACACATGCTCGAGGGCCCAAGCGGGCTCACCCGCATAGAGCGGCGAAACCTTGCCAAAGAGGGATTCGTAGAAGCTATCGAGGCTCACGACAGGCACGCGTTTAGCGACGGCCTCGGCAAACACGCGCCGCGCCTCCTCCCAATGCCCTTCGATCCAGGTGCCATCCGCCACGACGAGGTCGGCGCCGTCATCGAGCGATACGGCCAAGTCCAGGTCGTCTTGAGAGCGCTGAGAGACGGCCGTGCGCAGATGCCCAACATGGGACATGTCCGCAAGCACGAACAGCCGCATACGCATCAAGCTGAAGTCCGTCGCCAAGAGAATGACGCGGCGCCAACCCAGCATGCCTAGATGAGCCGCCGCCACGGTCACGGCGAGATGCGTCTTGGGCGCGAGGCCGAGATACGGCCCCAGCAAATAGAAATACATGGTACCGAGGACCCAGCAGACGACTCCAGAGGCAAGCAGGCCGCTGATCAACGAAACGAAATCACGAACCAAGCGAAGCTCATACAACCCAGAGATGTAAAAGGTCGCTAGGAAAAAGCAGAAAAGCGGCGCGAAGCCCATGAAGACATCTGCCTTCAGCAGCTCGGGCTGCCGCAGCGCGAACGAACCGGCGAGCGCGGCGGTGAGCAGAACAACGTCGCCCAGAGCGGGGACCAACGTGCGCACGAACCACAGACGTGAAAGAGGCCGTACCATCAGTGTGTCGATTTTATCATTTCGAGCGGAACCCGGCGGCTGGAACTTAACCTACAGACTGGACCAAAGCGGACTCGAATATCTCGACGGCCCGCGCCAGCGAGAACTTCGCCTCAGCGTGCCGTCTGCCCGCTTCCCCGAGCCGCCTACGCAGAGGGGCGTCATCACGGAGCTTGCGGGCCGCGGCCAACAACGCGGCGCCGTCCGAAGGAGCTGTGACGAAGCCGCACCCCGCCTCTTCCACCGCATGCGCGGCTGCGGAGCCTGCCGGGACGACGGCAAGAACCGGCTTTGCCACCGCCATGATGCTCTGCAGCTTGCCGGGGATCGCCGGAGACTTCAGGTTCCCAGACAAGGCCAGCAGGCACGCGTCCGACGCCCGCAAGGCCTGAAGGTACTCCTCGCGGGGCAGGGTCGGCATGAAGCGCAAGTTGGCCAGCCCCGCGCCTTCCGACTTCCAGCGCGCCAACTCGGAGCCCTCTCCCATGACCAGGAAAAGCACCACGTCGTCGTCATGGGCGCGCCGCGCGGCATCTACGACAGCCGAGAGGTCCTGCGCGACGCCCACGAGCCCAGCGTAGGTCACCAAGAACCGCCCGTCCAAGCCATGGGCCTTACGGAAACCAGAGCCATCGCCGGGCAAGGTGAGGTTCAAATCGACCCAGTTGTAGCACAGGGCGACTGCCTCCTCCGGTATTCCCTTCTGCTGGGTCAGATATCGGGCGCTGTCGGGCGCCGGCACGACGAAACGACGCGTTCGGCGATAAACAAAATCCTCAAGAAGCCTCGCCAGCGCCACGAGTAAGGGCGAGTTCAGCCGGCCCAGTTCCACGGCCGTGCGCGGGTACAGGTCATGGAGGTTAAGGACGACAGGACGCCCCGAAGCGACACAGGCGGCGGCCAAAGGCAATGGGGGCGAGTAGACCAGCACGGCGTCAGGCGATTCCAGAAAGACCAGTCGAAGCCAAACGCGCGCCGCGAGAAAAAGCTGATCGAGGCCCTTAAGGACGGTACTGCGGGGCTCGCCGAGGTAGCTACGCATCCGCACGACCCTGACCCCATCGCGGAATTCCACACCCGGATACTCCGAGCCGTCAGGGAGGTTCTCCGTGGGCTTCTTCGTCACCACGGCGACGTCGTGGCCC
Organism: uncultured Elusimicrobia bacterium; assembly: GCA_965283875.1. Classification (GTDB taxonomy): domain Bacteria; phylum Elusimicrobiota; class Elusimicrobia; order UBA1565; family UBA9628; genus GWA2-66-18. The sequence goes on from CBDIQC010000003.1 coordinate 80,546, forward strand.
CGTCCTGCAAGCGCCTTGGCCAGATCCTCGAAAAGGTGCGCCGCCGAACGCGCCTCGGGCGCGTAGCGGTCGACCACTAGGATTACGCGCAGCGGTTTAGCGGAGATAGGCGTTCCCCAGATTCACGGCAGGGCGCCGCGGCTCGAGTCGCGTGCGAAATGGATGGTCGACGACATGGTAGTAGAAGATGTGATCCACCCAGCGGGCGTTCTTCATGAGGCGGTAGCTGCGAAGGAACGGATGGCGCTCGATGGCCCGGGGGGCCAGAAGCTTCACGGTGTCCTCCACCGCCGCGAGTTCGCCGCAGCGGCTGTTGTGCATATCGTCCTCGAGATCGTCGAGATATACGATGCTAAGCGGCAGGTAGTTCTCAGGCGGGCCAGCCAGGAGCTTCAATGCCGCCATACTGGACGAGTAATAATCGACATCGAGCGATACGTAGGCCAGCGGCGCTGAGGGGCTCAGCCTCGCCGCGAAGGCGGGGACGGTCTCCTCTATGGGGCCGATGACGAGCTCCGTGCTGGGTGGGAGGCGCGCGCGAAGCGCTGCCTCATTCATGTTGAAATCGCCGGTCTGATAAAGCTCCGGGTGGTCACGGAAGTCCTTCGGTGGTGGCATGCCTTTGCCGGTGTCGAAGCCGACGATGCGCCAACGCACGCCGGTCTCGCGCGTCACCATCTCCCCAATCTCCGCCAGGTTCATCAGTCCCGCGCCCGCCGCGACCCCGAACTCGACGGCTACCAGCTCCTTGATTCCTAGCCTTGCCGCATAGTCGGCCGCCTTCAGCATCGCGAAGGCGTTCTGGGGACGAACGACTAGGTCAAAGGCAACGCGCGTGCGGAACCCCCCAGCACGAACGCAACCAACGCAGCCAAGTTCATGTGAATTGGCTCGCTCATGCGCTCGTATGCCAGCCTTCGCCAGACATGCGGCTCGAGCAACTTTCTCATCCAATAGCTCAATGCGCCTCCCCAGCGGCGGCCGTCCAGACTTCGACAAGCCGGTCCGCCGCTTTCGCCCAAGTGAAATCGTCCGCGCGCATACGCGCCCTCTCGCGCAATTGCACGTCTCCCATTGCTTTGAAGGCGGCCTCCGCGAAGGCCGCGTCATCCGTGGGGGGCACGAGTAAAACCCCGTCACGCGCGAACTCTGGCATGGGAGGAGCCGTCGTCGCCACGATGGCCGCCGCCTGGCTCATCGCCTCAAGCAAGGTGAATGGGCAGGCCTCCAGCACCGAGGGAAACAAAAAAGCGTCCGCATGACGCATCATCTCCTGCACCTCCACTCTGGGGCGGTAGCCGAGAAAACGGACCACCTCCGACACCCCCGACGAACGCGCCAACTCCCGGATCTCGCGCTCGTAGCCGGGGTCATGCGCCCCCCCGCCATGCGAAGCTCGCCCTTATAACCGCTCCGCCTAATACGAGCGAATGCTCTAATCATCGTTTCCAGGTTCGCGTAGCGCACGAACTTGGCCGCGGCCGCGAGGTACCCGCCCTTTCTTGCGAGACTCAGGTCCGGTCGAGGCAGGTCGTCCACGCCGTGATAGACCGTTGTAATGCGCTCGGCGGGGACCCCGAGCGCCTCCACCGTTTCGCGCACGAACTCGGACGCGGCTACCACGCGCGAAGCGGCGCGCGCTGAGGCGCGAGTGAATCGAGAGAGCAGCGCGTGACGGAGCCGGTGCGAAGCCGGCGTCCCCGGCCGCACCGGGACGAGGGCCTCCATGTTGCGAACCGCGATGACGCAGGGAACCGAGGAGCCGATCACTCCCGAATTGGCGGCCGTATAGATTACCGACGCGCCGTGCCGCCTAGCCAGCCGCGGGAGCATGGCTTGGTCCCAGGCGGCCCTCGCCGGGCCACGGAACACCTTGGGAATCGAGACCACTTCGAGCCGGACCGGGCCGCGGCATAACGTCGCGTAACGGTCGTCGGGGGCGATGACGACGCATTCGGTGCCGCTGCGGCTAGACAGGACGGGAAGAAGGGAGCGAAAATACGAATCGCCCCCGTAACTCTTCGCCGACACGGCCGAAATCAGGACTCTCAAGTTCATTTCAATCGCGAATGTCGTGTCTTGAGAGTAAGCGCTCATGACCGGCTCGGCTCAAGCGCCCCCCTGTCACAGCGACACCTTCGTCCGCACGGCCCACTCACGCAGGGCGATGAGCGCCCACACACGCGACCAGGTGAGACCCGCGCGTCCATCCTGGAACGCCCGCCAAAGGGCGACGACGGCCTCCGGCGAGAACCCGAGCGCCCGCCACGTTTCGGCGTCGTTCAAAGCCTCATCGCCCATCGGCCGCAGGCGTCCACGCAGCCAGAGTTCCCAAGGGAAAGTGAAGCCCTGTTTAGGACGTCTCCACACCTTCTCAGGGACCGCGCCACCGGCTGCGTCGAGCAACAAAGGCTTGGGCCGACCCGTCTCCATCTTCATCGAGCCCGGCAACGATGCCATGAAGTCCACGACCCGGCGATCGAGGAAGGGAACGCGGACCTCGAGGCCGTGCGCCATGCTCATCACGTCGCCGTCGCGCAAGAGCATCTGCCCGAGATACGAGCGGAGCTCGAACGAAGAGACGGCATTTACGGGGTCGAGTCCGTCGGAGAGTTCTCGCATCTCATTCAAGAGATCCGCCGGAAGCCCGCGCCGAGATGCGGGCGCGGCCGGCAGCAATCTTGCGCGCGTCCCGGGGTCGAACACCTGCCGCATCAGCAGGTATACATCCAGAGCGTCCCCCCCGTCACGCAGGAACTGCTCCGCCTTCCCGGGCAGCACGCGGCCGCGGGCCGCCTCCCAAGCCGCGGCAACGGCACGCCTGCTGAAAGCCGGTGCGAACGCCATAGGGCGCGACCACGACAGAGCCCGGGGGACGAGGCGGAAGGTTGAATAGCCGCCAAAGACTTCGTCGCCGCCCTGCCCGGAGAGCGCCACCTTCAATCCAGCCCCACGGACCGCCTTCGAGAGCACGAAGACATTGACGCCGTCCAAGGTCGGCTGGTCCAAGGCATCGAGCGCCCTCGGGAGCAGGGACTGCAACTCATCTGCGCCCAACACAAGTTCCTGATGATCGAGCCCGAAAGAGGCCGCCGTCTCGCGGAAATAAGGGGCTTCCGACCAGGCCGCCTCCTCGAAGGACACCGAGAACGACTTAAGACTCCTGGCGTGGCGAGCGGCGAAATGGGCCAGCACCGTCGAGTCCACGCCGCCGCTAAGAAACACTGACACAGGAACGTCGGCAGTGAGATGCTGCGCCACGACTCCGTCAAGCAGGTCTTTCAAGCGCGCCACCGCCTCGCTTCGCGATGGCGGAGGGCTCCCCACAGCACGGAAGGCCGGACGCCAATAACGCTTCGGCCCCTCGACCCGGCCAACTGACGAGACCGTCAGGAGGTGCCCGGCCTGTAGCGCGTGCACACCGGCAATAGCTGTGATGGGACCTTGAACGGCTCCATAGGCCAAGTAGCTCGCCAGCGCCTCGGGGTCAGCCCGGCGCGGCGCTAAGCCTGCGTCCAGCAGCGCGCGCACCTCAGAAGCGAACGCGAATCCCCCGCCCGGCAGCGTCGTCCAGTAAAGCGGCTTGATACCGAGAGGATCGACGGCGAGTAGCAATTCGCTACGCGCCGCGTCCCATAACGCGAACGCGAACATGCCTTGAAGGACGTCGAGCGCCCCTCGCCCGCGCCGGGCGTAGATTCGCAATAGCACCTCGGTATCGCTCTGCGAACGGAACGTCTCTCCCGCCGCCTCCAACTCCGCGCGAAGTTCCTTATGGTTGTAAATCTCGCCGTTGAACACGACCCAGTTCCCCGTCTCGGGGTCCTGCATCGGCTGGCGGCCGTTCTCTGTGAGGTCCAGGATTGAAAGACGCCGGTGCGCTAGAGTGATGACGCTTCCCCTTGCAGCGGGAATCTGTTCGACTCCTTCGCCGTCCGGTCCTCTATGGCTTAAGGCGTTAGCCAACAAACGCCCGACATTCGACGCCCTGGTGTTGGGGAGTGCCCAGACACCAGCAATGCCGCACATCAGCGGTGTCCCTCGGCCCATGAGAGCGCCCAGGCACGGGTCAACGCGCCGAGCGCCGCGTCTCCACCCAACTTCCGGAACGCCCACTGGGGGTCTACGACCGTGGCGCGAACCAAAGCACCGACGGCGGCGAGCGGGCGCCCATCGGCGTGCGCGGCGCGAGCGCCGCGCCGCGCCAGGCGGGATTGGAATATCGAAGGCAGGCGGCTCGCACGGTACCAGCCTCGGAAGTCACGCTGAAACGCCGCCGCGTCGTTACCCTCCAAGGGATCGCGTTCACGCTCGTTTCGAAGCACGGAACTTGCATAAGCGAGGGCGCAGAACTCGAACTGCTCTCCGCCTTGGCTTGAATTGGTCACGGATTGGCTCGAAACAGTCAAACGCACCAGGCTCTCGGGCAGGCTGGCCAACTTGCCACCTTCCGATATTCGTCGGAGCAGGTCGTAATCCTGAGCTTTCTCGAAAATGGCGCGATAGCCTCCAACACGGCGCAGCACCTCACGGCGGACCATCAAGGTAGAGTGCGGAATCGGCGTCAGGAATGAGTCCAGGGATGCCTGGAGGCCAGCATGGTCGGCCGGGAAGATGCGCTGCCCGGCAAATCGGCCGGAATCCGTATACAATTCGACACCGCATCCGATGGCGGCAATATCCGGGTTTTGATTGAGGGCCCCAATCTGCCGTGCTAAACGCTCAGGCAGACACTCATCATCGGCATCCAAACGTGCGACGTAATCTCCCTGGGCCACGTCACAGCCACGGCGCAGAGCCGCCGTCAAGCCAGCCGGCGCCACGGATATGACATGCACGCGCGGGTCGATTCGGGCCGCATCGGCAGTGCCATCCGTGGATCCGTCGTCGACAACTACACACTCCCAATCCGGCATAGACTGGGCCAACAGGCTCTTCAGCGCCCGAGGGAGCGTCAAACTCTCGTTTCGCGCTCCTATAACGACGGTCACGAGCGGGGGCCTCACCGAACAACCCTTAATGAAGCCTCGCCTTCTCCCAGGACATGCTCATGCGTCGTCTCACGTGCACTCGGGGCTCTCCTTCTGTACAAACGCATGCCTCCGACATCTGAAAGGCGGACCCAGTCGGACGAAGATTCGATTGGACTGTAATATTCTTCGGGATTCAGCCGAAACCCATCCCAGGATCCAGGGACCGTCCCGACCCCGCTCTTCAATGGATTCTCACGATCAAGGAATACAAAGTCGGCATCGCGGACATCAGGAAATACTAAAAGCTTGGCTCGACCAGCCACGATAGGCAAGAGGGATTGTTCTGCGGAAACTATCGAGTCAGAGGTTAGGCTGCGAGATGCCTCACGCGCGTTGGAAAAGCGCTTAATCCTCAGGTAATCTGTAACGTGGAAACGTTGCGTGCGAAAGGGTGCAAGACTATACGTGCTAGCCCAAAACTGAAGTGAGTACGGCGCAGGCGAGAAGAATACAGCGGCAACCGCAGACGCCACGAACAACAATCCCGCCGCATGGTGATGCCCCACTGCTCGCCCATGCCACATGCTAATGGCGCGGGCCGCGGCCGGCAATGCATCAACAGCGGCAACCGCCAGAAACGCCAACGCCGGAGACACGTAGTAGAGGAAATACGATGTGTGCGTCCCGGAGATGCTAAGCATGTTTACCGCCAAATTGCCCAATGCGGCAACAGACAGCGGCGCCGCCAGCGGTAGGAATGCAAATGGGGCTAGCAGCATCACAACGTTGGCCACCTTGATTGGATGCAGATAGTGGCCAAGAAACCTGACCGGATCAGACAGGATGACCATCGCAGCTTCCTGCGGCGTCGCGCCATAGGCGCTGAAGAATCCTGCTGCGATGTGTGAGTACTGCGTCGACTCGCGGAAAGATGGCATCACCCACAACACAACCATGACGAAATATCCCATCGAAGTGATTGCCGTCGGAACTCCGTACCCCGTCACAGAACGTTCCTGCACGGCAACTACCAGCCCAAATGCAATGAAAACCAGAGCAACCTCTTCCCTCACTAGCAGTGATGCCGCTAGGCCACCCCAATAGGCCCATCGCCATCCCATCCGCCATGCAAACAGGGTCGCAATAATTAAGGGGATGCAGAACCGAAGCATCTCAAACTCGTAGAGCTGAATGTATTGATAAGTAGGGTGCACAGCCAATGCAGCGGCAGCATAAGCCGCTGCTCCGGGTGAATCCAACCTTGAACGTGCATAGAAAAATAGCGCCACTGGGCCAGTCACCATCACCACGGATTGCGAAACAAGTAACGTGGCCGGGTGAGAAACCAACAAATATGGAACCGCAAATAGGTACACCCACGGGGTGAAATGCGCTGAGAACCAGTGCCCAGCGCCCGGGACGAAGGCTTCTTGGATTGAGCAGATAGGCCCATTGCCCCGGGCTATCGAGTCGATAATCTCTACCCACGCTGCGAAATCTGCAAAGTTCCTCATGCTCAGCAACTTGAGGATTTGAAGAATTAGGAGTGATACCGTTGTGACCACTGCGATGCCCACAGCCTTTCGCGGCGTCAGCAATCGCAGGATTGCCTCACCACGTGAAATGACAACGAGACTGGCAATCGCAGTCGCTCCGAGGCCAACTGCGTAAATAACCAGGAGCTTCAGCATCTCCTATCGCTTCACTGCCACGCAGCACAAGTTGATGCCGTAGTCAATTGAATGATAGCGCTCAATCTTGAAATACTTTGATATGAGCGCCTCTAATGTCTTAACCCGGAACTTACTCGGATGAACATCCTCAAGATAAGGCTTGAAGGGGCCCCCAAAGAAGCGGTTGTAGGTCTGCTCGATAAGGTGGAGCAAGACACTGTCGTAGTTCGGAGTCGTGAGCACATAGCGACCACCAGGCTTAAGAACCCTCAAGACCTCCTGCACAGCCCGCTCAGGCTCCCGGAAGTGCTCGATAACTTCACGCATGACGACAGCGTCGAATTCGGCGTCATGAAAGTCTAACGCATAGAGGTCCGCCAGGCGGTAATCTGCCCCACCGTAGATTTCCTGACAAGCCTTAATCGAATCAGGCTGGACATCGATGCCGGTAATCCGCCAATTCTGCCTCATCTCCGGGCGAATCCATATGCTCAGGCCGCAACCGGCGTCCAGGACACGTGCGCCGCTTGGAAGATCGGCAACACCTTGCTGAATGAATGAATTCAGATTCTTATGGTGACGACCATGAATCGAAAATGGATTGTCGATCTTAGCGTTGATTTCCTTTAGGTATCCCGCGTAGTATTCCGACTTTAGCTCGATAGACATCATCCACACCCAATCAATGGCGCGACGGGAGTTTGATGCCGTCACCGATATAGGAACGTTTCACATTCAGGTGATAATCCATTGGGCGATGATTACTGATGCGACCTGAAATCAGACGTCGCACCATGTCCCTATATATCCGCTCTGATGATTTCCCATCACCAAGCCCGTGCTTCCATCTTTGGCCACTCAAATACTCCAGCTTGTCAAAGACGGTCTTGGCGGGATAGCTGCGTGGCTTCGTGGGGTCGAATTTAACGCTTGTGCGTGCGTCATACGTCTGCGGCCTTTCCGTCGCGTGACGCATCTGCACCGACGGCACGCCCAATACCGCCGTCTCCTCCACAACTGTGCCTGAGTCAGTGATGACGCCCGCTGAGCGCGTCATGAGCACCAGGAATTCATGGTAGCCTACGGGGTCAACCATGATGACGTTCTTGGGCACCTTGAGGCCGTATTCCTTAAGGACTTTCTGGGTGCGATAAGAGGCAGGGAAGTAAACCTTCCGCGGCGCTGCCGCAACCAGGTCGAGAATGCTCTTGAATGAGGATTTAATGTGGACGTTCTCGCGCCGATGACACGTCATAGCATAGAAGTCCCCCTCCGCGATGCCACGCGCGGCGAAGAACTTAGGCGACGCCATCCTGTCGAAGAATGCCTTCTTTTCGAAATAGTGCTTCTGAAGGACATCGACGATTGGATTAGCGACCACCACGATTGCCTTAGGATTGATGCCCTCGTCGATGCCCTGCTTCTTGTATTCCGGGTAATAGGTGTAGATGAGGTCAGCGAGATGATCGATGACGCCTCGATACTTCTCCTCGGGCATACGCCAATCATATGAACGCATGCACCCCTCAAAATGCACGATCGGGATATTGAGTTGTGCCGCGGCCAGACAAGAGATGACCGTGTTGGTGTCGCCCAGGAACATTGCGGCGTCTGGTTTGAGTTTCTCGAGCACTGGGTAGAGTCGGGAGATGATGGACGAGCTAACCTCCGCGTCGTTGGCACCGCGGGCATTGAGTTCAATCTCCGGCGGCTTGACTCCAAGCTCGCGGAAAAACACGTCTTTCAGGTTGTCGGAATAGTGCTGGCCTGACCAAATGAAAGTGACATCGACTCGGCGATCGGCGCGTATCCGGTTCAGGAAAAGACTGGCCCGAATAACATCCGGTCGTATCCCGAGAATGATGGCTAACTTGGGCTTCCTCGCCATATCAGTGCCTACCGCCCGACGGGCTAACGGTCGCTTCCGCCGCCCGCACTCCTACAATGCTCACTTCGGGTAGTGGGACGATGAACTGGCCTCCGGCTTCGAGGAAATCCTTGCGTTTTTCCAAAACCTCTTTCATAAAGCTCCAGGCGAACAGAAGCAGATAGGGTGGTTTGGCCTTGGAGTTCTCCGCGCCCCAAGGTCGTATTTCCACATGAGTTCCCGGCGTGAAGTAACCATGCTTCGCCGGGGCATCGTCAATCACATAGTCCAAGTAGCGGCTATCGATGCCACAATAATTCATAATCATCGTCCCACGCCCTGAGGCGCCATACCCCACAATCGAGTGCCCCTTAGCCTTAAGTCCGTCCAGAACGGCCACAAGCTGCGTCCGGGTCTTCGCCACTTTGCCAGCATAATCCATGTACGTTTCGACCCGATCGAATCCTTTCTCCACCTCGTAGCGCTCCATTTCGGCGACTGCGACGGTTTTAGGCTCCGACCGCTTTCCAATGTGGCGGGCATAAAACCGCACCGCCCCAGACCTAACACCTGGGGTGAATTTCGTATCGAAGACCTCCATGCCGTAGCCCGCAAGGAACTTCGACAGGGCCATCAGTGAATAATAACTGCAGTGTTCGTGATAGACCATGTCGTACTGCATCTCATCAAGGAGCGTCCCAAGATAATAGACCTCAAAAACAAACACGCCGTCGTCCTTCAAAAGGGATTGAACCCCGCTCATTGCGCTACGCATGTCGTCTATGTGTGCGAAGGAGTAGCTAGAGGTGATGGCGTCAAACTTGCCGTAGCGCTCCAAGACCCCCTTCGCGGAGCGCTCACCGAAGAAGTCGTTGAGGATGGTGAACGAAGTGTCCTTGACGGATTCAACGACATTCTTGGCTGGGTCCATCCCGACCGAACGGACGCCGAGCGCCGCAAAGGGCTTCAGCATCACCCCGTCGTTGCATCCAATCTCAAAGACTGATGCGTCCTTGCGATTACGAAGAAAGCGGTCGTGCACCTCCCGCGCAAAGGCTCCGCAATGGTCGACCAATGTGCGAATGCTAGACGAAAAGTAGAAATAGTTTCGGAACAGCGTCTCCGGCGGAATCGCATTGTTGACCTGCACAAGGGTGCAATCCTCGCAGAAGTGGAGTTTCAAAGGATAGATTCGCTCATCGGGTATTTCCTCCCGCTTCAGGAATCCCCCCGCGAGCGGCATGTTGCCGAAGTCGAGCACGCGCGCTAGCCGGGAGCTCCCGCAGAAACGGCACGTTGTATGATGGACGAATTCGCCCAGACGCTCGAATTGGCGGAGTTCCGCCACTTTAGCTTCGATTGTCGTCCGATGGTAGATGGCTTCAAGGGCATTAAACTTTGTGGCGAGCGTGCGATCGACTTGGTCGCCCGACTCGCGTTTTTCGACAATGACTCCTTTTTCGTAGACCTTGTTAAAAACCGCCAGAAGCTCGTATTTGCTCACGGTATTATTGGGGACAAAATGGTGCACGCTTGAAATGGCCGTCAACTGGTCAAAATGCCCTTTGAAAATGATCTCCTTGCATAGTTCGGCGAACTGCAAGGTCGTGACGCCGTTCCAGCGGTGGTGCGCGAAGCCTGAGACTTTATCTCCGGGCTTGTGCTTCAGAAACCAGTCGAGCAGAAAGACGCCGCGGGTCGGTTCGCTCCCCACAATCGAGCAGCGAATGTTTAGGAAGTGCGGCGCCCGGACTTCACCCATGCTTTTAGTCTTCCCGTAGGCATCCACGGGGTCATGCTGTGCGGATTCGTCATATTGCCCCTTGGTGCCAGAGAACACACAGTCCGTCGCGATTTGGATCACTTTGAATGCCCTCATCTCAGCCGCAACCGCTAAGCGGTGGGGGAATGCGGAATTTACCTCGATCGCGACGCTCACCTCAGCGTTGTTCTCATCATGACAATAAGGCTTCGTAATGCCGATGCAGTTGATTACATAATCGACCGTGCCAACTGCGTCCAGGAGGCTCTCAATGCCATCGCGCACGTCGAAGCGAATAAGCCCCCCAACTGGCCCCCGGGTCGTGCCGATGACTTCGCAGTCGTGGCAATTCTTGAAATAACGATACACGGCTTGCCCCAGCATGCCCGTCGCGCCTAGCACCAAGATCCTCATCCTGCCCTCCACTAAACAAACAAGAATTTAAAGTAGCTCCAAATTGTCTTGAAATCGTATTCGAACGCGGACGGTCGCGCGTCCGCCGAGCGAATGCCCTGCACGCGCGATATCTCGCAGTACCGCCGCGCTCGCAGTCGTGATTTCATCAACTCTTCCATAATTAAACCGAACCCGTTCTCTTCGAGATCCAACCCACGGAGAACGTCCACTTTTACTGCGCGGAAGCCGTTTGCCATGTCGGTCAACGGGAGTCCTGTCGCGACACGCGCGATTGAGCACCCTAGATGAGAGATAACGCGGCGATGGAGCGGCACCCCCACGTACCCTCCGTGACCCGCACGGCGAGTTGTCTTGATGTAGTCGTACCCCTCCCGCATCTTCTCGACAAAAACGGTCAAGTATTCCGGGTCGTCGGTCAGGTCACTGTCCATGAACAGCACGTAATCGAACCCGTCAGTTACCGCCTGGCTCAAGCCGGCGCGACACGCCGCTCCGTATCCTTTGTTGACCGGAAGGTCGATGTACTGAAAATGCTCCGGCGAACAGCCCTCTGAGAATCGCCTCAGACATTCCTTAGTGTCGTCGGAAGAGCCGTCGTTGACCGCGAGAAGTAGGGCCTTGATGCCGAGGCCGCGGGCGCACCGAAGTATAACGCCCAGATTGCGCTCGATGACGCGATCCTCATTGAATACAGGCACGACGATACACAAGGATGGACTCGCTCCCATCTAGAACCACCCCCAGATGGACGCACGATGTAGTGCGGCACGAATGAGGACGTAGGCGTAGCTCGATGACTCCCGTATGAAGTTGAACTGAGAAATCCCCTTTTTTCGGAATGACTGTCGTCCAGGCACGATATGGACACGCCCGCCAGCCAGGTGGGTCTTAAATACCATCTCTGGGATTAAAGACAAATTATTTGCGCGCATTCCCACGGCCAGAAGAAAGGTCCTATCCACCAGCTTGAACGAGCATGTCGGATCCCGCATATCCCAGCCAAGGAGTGCACGAACAGCGACGCGATACGCGGATGAGTAGCGCTGAAACCTCGTCGGGATGTCTTGCGAGTCCTCTGCCCGCTCATAACGAGAACATTGGACGAGCTGCGCTCCGCTACGCGCCTCGGAGACATACTTTGGGATATCCTCGATGGGGTGGGCCCCGTCCGCCGTTATTAGTAGCGCATACCGTCCCGTTGCATGGGCCAACCCATAACGAATTAGCGCCCCCAGACCCCGACGAGGCTCGAAACGGTGCACAACCCTGATGTTTAGGGGACGATGCTTTGTCCGCAGAGCCTGCGCCACCTTGAGGGTATCATCTTCGCTCGCGTCATCTAGTATGAGCGTCTCTACGTCCAGGTCGGCAGCCAGGCAGACCCGCTCCAAACGCTCTAACAGTGCGGGCAGGTTGGGCGCCTCATTGAGGCAAGGGATAAGAAGGCTGACTTCAGGCATGAATCAGCGTTCGACGACCTGCCAGCAGTCCCAGAGGCGCGAATCGAACCGGTAGTCGTCGCCTTTGCTCTCCTCGATCGTCGTCGTCGAGAAGTAGAAGAGGCGGGCGTCTTCCGTCAAGTTCATGAAGCCGTTGGCGTAGCCGGCGGGGATATGGAGCAGCGAGGGCTTGTTGGCGCTGAGGACGTACCGCTTGACCGGGAGGTCCTTCGACGGCTTGGTCCAGTCGTCGATCTTGACCGCGGCGACGATGGCCGCGCCGGAGGCGACGTACACGAATTTCGCCTCCTTCTTGTGGCCGTGCCAGGCGCGCACGAAGCCCTGGCGGTGGTTGGTAATCGCGTAGAAACGCTTCACGCCGACGAAGTCGAAGGGGTTCACGAAGCTCAGGCTGCCGCGGTCGTCCACAGCGATGCCACCTTCGATCAGAGTGGGCTCGTCAGGGGAAAGGTTCATATCTCGGTCGGGGCCTCGTACCCCAAAGGCGACGTAGGCCGCTCGAGCAGCTCCTTGAGGAAGCGGTGGTTCGAATGGCGCGGGATGGCGACGTTCTTGATGCGGTCGGCCTGGATGATGGCCTTGAGCTCGAGCATGCCTTCCTCCACGCCCCACTTCGGCGCGAAGCCGAACGCCTTCTCGGCCTTCTCGCTCGTCACCCGGTAGTTGCGGCTGTCCTGAAACTTCACCTCGGTGCGCTGGACGTCGATGCCGGGGAAGTGGCGGGTGAACATATCCGCGAGGTCGGTGATGCGGACGTTGACCTTATGCAGGTTGTAGAGGCCGGTCTGGCGCCCCTCCAGGTTCTGCACGACCGCCTCGGCTACGTCGCGCACGTGCAGCAGCGGACGGTACTGGTCGCCGCCGAAGACGCTGATACGGTTGTAGAGGCAGGCCTTCACAGTCAGGACGTTGACGACCAAGTCCAGGCGGATTCGTGAGTAGGTGTCCCCCACCCCGAACAACGTCCCCAGGCGGAACACGACCGCATCGCGATCCAGCAGGTACTTCTCAGCCTCGGCCTTAGTCTGAGCGTAAAGCGAGAGCGGGTTCAACGGCGAATCTTCCCGGAGCAGCCCGTCTTGGGCGCCGTAAACCGAGCAGGTGGACGTAAAGATGATGCGGCCGCTGAAGCGCTTAGACAGCTCCCGCACCGAATGCTGGTTGATTTCTTCGGTGAGTTTTGGGTCCATCGCGCAAGCGCCATCGCCGACTAGCGCCGCTAACCATACCACCACGTCGGCCCACTTCAGGTGCGGGGCCAATCGTGTCCAATCTCGAACATCTCCGCAGACGAAATTGATGGGCTTGCGGTAGGACTCTTCGTACACCAGGGAATCGTAAACACGGACTTTGTGGTCGGTGTTCACAAGAGCGTCCGTCAGGGCCCCGCCGACATAACCCGCACCACCTACAATGAGGATGTTAGCCATGATTTATGTAGGAATTGTAGCACTTATTCGCAGAATGTGACCTCACGACCGAACCATCTTGAAGACATAATAAAATGAGACGACCAGTCCGAAGGCCGCTGACGCTGCGGGGTAGATCCGGCGCGTCACGAAAGGATTCCGCAGGCCCATGAACCCGAAGGCGAGCACGGCCGGCAAAAGCGGGAAGCGGTACCGGTCATAAATGAAGGGTCCGGATAAGGCATTCGCCACAAGAGTCAGGGCCAGAGGGGCTAGAACTGCAATCGCTCGGCCCCTTCCCTTCCATAACACCCATGCCTGCCAGAACGCCGCAGGCAGCAGGGCAAGGAAGCCCCACTGGCTGAGCAGAATCATGTTCGAATGGAACGAAACCGTCCATTGCCATGGCGGAAATGGGACGACAAACGACAAGAGCACCTTCACGGGCAGCATATATAGCCTGCCTAACGTGATGTCCATGCCCACCGCCGCGGCGACTGACGACGAGTACCCGTGCGCGTAGGATAGCTGTGACTCGTCGCCCTGATATCCCCCAAGCGCATGGTCCACCGAATAGAAAGTCAGGCCGCTGTCACCCAGATCGACGAATCGGGCGACGGCCACAAGCAGCGCGGTCAACGACAAGACCAGAGTGCGCACGCGGACAGATAGAGACGACGACGCGACTAAAACCGCCGCTGCTATAAGGACCATCGCGAGACCGTCTCGAAAGAACAGTAATGAGGCGGAAGCCACCAGCAGCCGCAGCCATGCGCGCCAGTTGGAGCCCAAGGAAAGCAGGCCCAAGCAGCCGGCCATAAAAAGCATGGTGATGATGGTTTCTTTCATCAGCATGCCGCCGTAGCTCAACGAATCGGGCATCATGCAGAAGACGATTGCGCACAAGTCGGCGATCCGGCGGTCGAACAGCGAGGAGGCGAACCGATGGACGAACAACACCGTCAGGGCCGTCGCGCAGACTCCAAGAAGAACGACGAGATAGACATCCGCGGGAAATGCCGAATAGACAACCGCGGCGAGAGCAACGATGCCCATGGTGTTCAGTCGGGCGCCCGCGAAATACTCCCCCCAGGGCATCCCGGACTGCACCAAGTCCTGCGCGTAATAATCGTATCGGACTGCATCGAACAAGCCGTTGAGATCCCCGACGACGCGCATCGCCACGTCGTCCTTGAGGCCGAAGTGGAACACCCAAGTCGCCGACGCCAACCTCAAGGCGGCTAACGCGGCAATCAACATGCCTAGGTGGGGATCCCTGCGCCCGACCCACGCCGAGAGCACGCCGCAAAAGCAGAGCACAAGGAGCGTCATCTGGAGCGCGGCTGTGAGGTCTGAGATGTCCGAAACTGCGAGGCCGGCCAGATGAATCGCGATGCCAGCAAGGCACACGAACGCGGCGCGCAGGGTGACGGACCTGCCTTCGCTGGTCGCTTCTGCTGCTGCCGCGACAATCATGCGGCGCGCGCTCCACGACGGAAGAGATAGAAGCCGCATGCATATGAGCAATGCGAGAGCGCGTCAGGGCTTTGTCTTTGTATGAAATTCCCAGCATCGTCCACGCCAGAAAACTCCTCGAGCCGTAGTTCCGGGAACAGCGCCTGCAGTGCCGACGGCGAGTGGATGCGATGAGCGTTGAACATGGTGCGCGGCCGGCCGACAGGCGCGGACAGCAGCAGCGTTCCGCCTGGCGCAAGCACGCGTGACAACTCGCTGGCGGCCTTACGCGAGCCGTCGGGGTCCAACGGGTCGCCATAGCGCCCAAGTCCGATGTGCTCAATTACGTGGAGGCATGACAGGGAGCTGACCGAAGCGTCCTGGAAGGGCAATGCGAGGAGGCTGCCCTTGACGACGGTGCAGCCCGACAACTCCGCCCGCATCGGCCTGATGTCGACGAACTTCACCGGCACGAAGGCGCTGACAGCCGCGACGAATGCGAGGCGCGATCCCACATCGACGTGCGCGGACGGCATCAGGCGCGCGATATGCCGCGCCGCCCATGCCTCCTGAAAGAAGTAATGGGCATCGAAAGCGGTATCGGCCGTGGCGTCATCCAGGCAAGGGTAGCCGTCGGTAAGCTGCAGCGCTTCCCCTCCGAGTGCACGATAGCGGCGGCGATCCGAAAAATACCGGGAGTAGCGGCCCGGCAGGCTCGGAAGTCCGCGTAGCGTGGCGAATGGGGCGGCGTATCGAAGGGCCAGCCTCGCCGCGTCACGCAGGCTCACGCGACGGGCTCCGGAGCTTCGCCTTCCGCCAGGAATCCCGCCATGTGGCCGATGAGGGCGAAGCGATGCTCCCAGGCGTGCTCCCTTACGCAGCGCTCGCGGGCGGCGCGGCCTATGGCTGCGCACTCCTGCGGACGGGCAAGCCAATGGCGAATCATCTCAACGAGCTCGAAGTCGTTGCCATAACAGAGCACCTCGCGGCCGACATCGAAGTGCCGCGCGAAATCTGAATTATAGGTAGTCAAATAAGCCCCGCCGCCAACGCAGGGGAGTTCGAAATCTCGGCCCTTGACGTTGGTAATCTGGTCCGACCAGCCGGCCCACCCCAGGCCCAGGTTGATGACGCTACGATTGAAGATGGCGATTTTATCCGCATCACTTGGGACGCTAGTGCCCCATCCCGGGCCGAAGACTTGGATAGGGATGCCGTGATTGCGCAGGAAACGAATCACCTGGGCGCGACGGTTGTATACGGCACCCACGAAGCTGACCTGGATGTCTTTCGGCGTATCCATGGGGCGATAGTGCCGCGGGTCGCAGCCTTCGGGAAGGTAGAGGGGATTGCCCCCCTCCGCGACGTACCACGGGCACGCGACTGAGGCGGAGGCCCAAGCGAGGTCGAAGACCCGGGCAAGGTCGATCTGCCCGCCGCGGTGATCGTCGAACATCGGCCCCGTCCACGAGTTCTTGTCGTCGAGGCACATGACGACGCACGGGACGCCGAAACGCCGCTGGATCTCGGCGACGACCCCCGCGCGAATTTCCGAACCCGTCGCGTAAACGAATACCCAGTCTACGGGCCGTTTGGCGTGCGCCGCTTCAAACGCCGAGACGACACCGGCGTTCACTTTTGCGCGGGCCGCGATGGCCGTCGCTCCACCGATAGTAAGGTCGCCAGGCGTCACGCCCAACGCGACATAATCGTATGCGGTGACCGGCCCCATCCGTGATAACGATTCATATAGGGTCGAATGCCAACCAACCCTGGGGATGAAGGCGAAGGTATGGATGGAGCCCCACGCCCGCGGGGTCGGACGGTAACCTCGCGCCGTCAACCGCGAGCGGAGTTCTCGTCCAGCGGACTCCGTCGAGATTGCCGGCTCGGAGACGCGCGCGTGATACCCTTCCCGGCGTTTTAGGTATTCTCGGTGGAAAGAGAGCGCTCTTGCGCGCCAAAGAGCGTCATCGAGCGCCGGCGTCGACCGGACGAAGGATTTCAGCCTCCCGCTCAGGCCTGAGCTCACCGGGACCTCAGCGCGCCGCGACTGCCGCCGAAGCGCCGCTATGAGCCCGGCGATACCAGTCGATGGTCCTGCGCAGCCCGTCTTCAAAGGATGTCTGCGCCTTGAATCCGAAAAGGTTCTCCGCCTTGGCCGTGTCTAGCGCTCGCCGCGGCTGTCCGTCGGGCTTCGAAGCGTCCCAGACGACCTGCCCCGTGAAACCGGTGAGCCGGACGATGGTATCGACAAGTTCCTTGATAGGAATCTCGCGCCCGACGCCAAGGTTCACGGGGTCGGCTCCATCGTATTTCTCGGCTGCAAGCAGGATTCCTTCTGCCGCGTCCTCGACATACAGGAACTCACGCGTCGCTTTTCCGGTTCCCCAAACCTCGATGGAGGCTTCACCGCGCTCTTGAGCCTCTACGCACTTGCGGATGAGGGCTGGGATGACATGGGAAGTCTTGAGGTCCGCATGATCGCGAGGACCGTAGAGGTTGACAGGGCTCAGGTAGATGGAGTCGAAACCGTGCTGTTGCCGGTAGGCCTGCGACTGAACGAGCAGCATCTTCTTAGCGAGGCCGTAGGGGGCGTTGGTCTCCTCAGGATAGCCGTTCCAGATGTCCTCCTCCTTGAAAGGAACAGGGGTATGCTTGGGATAGGCGCAGATAGTGCCAAGGGCTACGAATTTTTTGACCCCCGCCTTCCATGACTCGTGGATAAGCTGGGTGCCCATCATGAGGTTCTCATAGAAGAAATCCGCGGGCCGCTCCCTGTTAGCACCGATGCCGCCTACCACTGCCGCGAGGTGGATAATCATGTCCGGGCGAGAATCATTCAGCGCGCGAAGTATGGCCTCCCGCTCGCGCAGGTCATAATCCTTCTTGCGCGGTACGAAGATATCGCGGCAGCCCCTCTCCTGGAGCTTCTCAACCAGATGTGTGCCCAAGAAGCCACCGCCGCCTGTGACCATCACCCGCCGGGAAGACCAAAAAGTATCGGACATGTCGTAAGTTTACAATATCGACGGAGGGCGCTGAAGACCCTGCCCACGTCGAGCGTAGACGAAGTACCCGACGGTGAATTCTCGCCTCGAATCATACCGATCCAGCCAGGCGCATAACGTCGGCAGGAGAAGCCCCATCACGGGCCAGAGCACGGCCCACAGGGGCGCGGCAAGCGCTTTCGCCCAGAGCGGTGCCCGGAGGCGCAAGGGTGAGAGCAAGTGCGCGAAACGTTGGGATTCCTGGCCGTACATTCGAAAAAACCCGCCATTGGCCTCGATTTCAACCTGCTCGCAACCTGACTCTGCGAGAACCCGGTGATACCAAGATGGAGTGAAGCCGCCGAAATAGTGGTGCGGCATCATGTGAAGGCCGGAACCGAGCGGGGCCGTCAGCATCAGCGTGCCGCCCGGCTTCAACAGACGCGCGGCCTCGCGCACGACGGCGGCAGGACGGGGCACATGCTCGAGCGTCTCGCTACAGAGGACGGCATCGAAAGAGCCGTCGGGCAGCGGCACCGAAGTTGCGTCGCACACGTAATCGATCATCCCATACGACCACGAGGGGTCATCAGAAGTGCCTGCATCCGGCTCGTAACGGCAGAAGTCCTGCGCTTCATACCAACAATGCGCGAAGCGCGGCTTATGCCGGCAGGTGCCTGCGCCCATGTCCAATACCCTGCTTCCCATCGGAAGCCTCTTAGCACTGGCCTCAATCCACTCATCCCGATAAGCGTCATTGGCGCGAAATATGGCATCGCGTAGGCGCATCATCGGCTGCCACCACCCCAAGAGGACAAACTTTGCGCATCCTCGGTCCGGCCCATCCTCAGCAGGACCTGGCTTGCCACTCCTCGATGAAGACCGGACAAGGGCTCTAACGACAGGGCCTGCTGCACGTGCGCGAGGGCGGCGCGCCGCTCAGCGATAGCATCATTAGCGGAGCTCAACATCGAGGCTCTCCTATGGTAATTCGCCGAATCGCGCCATGCGAGGGCCCGTTCAAGTGCAGGGCGTTGCGACTCAACCTTCTCGTAGCGGTGCCGTGCCTCATGATAACCAGCCATGCCCGCGGGAACGCCTTCGTATAGGAGGACTATAAAGGCGATGGCGGCCAACACCGGAGCGGCGCCGCGCCTGTGAAGAAGGGACCTGCTCTCCCCCATCAGGCCGCCCCAGACGGCGCCGCAGGCCAGGACGAATATGAACGCCACCGCTGGGATTCGCAAGGAGAAATCAACGAGCTGGTGCGTGGCCACCGCCCCAAGTCCGACGAGCAACGGCAGTGCCGCCGCGCGCGGAGCCGCCTCAGCCACCTGCCATAACCGGCGGAATTTGCGCACAGCGAGTACCGACGCGATTGCAATCAAGCCCCCGCCAAGTACGCCGTACTCCAACAGCCATTCCAACGGCTCGCAATGAACATGATCGACGGCTAGGTTCATCCAGGATGGTCGGTACGGTTCGAAGATGCCATAGACGCCACCCGCCCCCACCCCGAACAGCGGCTTGTCCGCCAGAAGCGTCAGAGCGCCCCGCCACATGGCGAAGCGGATGGACGTGGAGTCGTCGAAGAATCCGGCACGAGCAGGGTTGAAGAGCGCATTTCGCACAAGCACGGCAAAGGGCAAAGCAGCGGCGACGGCGACGGCCCCCCATCGAGAGGACCCGCGCAAACGCACGAGGCCCCAAGCGGCCAGCGCGATGGCCAGAAAAATCGCGGCACCCCGAGAGGATGTGGCAAGCAGTCCTCCGAATAAGAACAGCGCGGGGAAGACGAGAACGAGCCGGCGCGCCCAGTACTCGCTGGGCACCATCCGTGCGTCGGGCGGCGCGGCCGCTCGCGAAATGGCGACAGGGATGGCAAGTATTAGGATGTCGGCCGCGTGATTGTAGTTGAGGATGGGGCCGAACGGATTGCCCCAGGTGTAGGAAAGAATCCCCAACAACTTGTGAGTTCCCGAAGCCCGTAGCGCCGCCGCCAGGAGGATCAAGAAGCAGGCCACGGCCACGAGCGCGTTTCCCGCCCGGCGCAGGCCCTCCTGGCCTCGAAACAGCGCCGCCGAGGCCCATAGCGCCAACATGGTCGCGACGAGGTAGGCGGAGGCCGATAGAGATCGCTCCGGGGAAGCAGCGGAAGGGTGATAATCCGCGGGCCCCGCCGGGCCGCCCGGAAAGGCAGTGGCCAGCAGGCCTAGGACGATGGCGACCATCAACGGTGCCAGCAGAGGCCACGGCGGCCTCCGTCCGTCACACCAGGCTAGGAAAAGGCTAAGGAGGCCGACAAGGAGTCCCAGGCTAGGGCGAGCCCACGGCTCAACGCCTCCGAAGAGCGTCACTGTCAGCGCCAGGATGGCGACAAGCGCCGCCTGATGCCCGGCGCGGGCAGCCGGGCTCATGAGCCCTTGGTGGCCGCCTCCTCCTGCTGGTGGTAGGAGTGGTAGTACTGCTGGTAGTAGTAGCCATAGGAGGCGTAGGATAAGCCTCCGGCGACGGCGGCGTTAACGGCCACGCCCAACGGCTTGATGCCACCCGTGGTGAGTTTCTGGGAAGCGCTGCTAATGAGGGGAAGGCGCGTGACGCCGAAGCGTACGACGAATACAGCCGAGGCGATATGTCGGCCCCAGAGCAGTGTGTCGTTGATTGGGAACATGGGAGTGCAGTCCACCACCACTCGGTCATAGTTCTCGCGGGCCCAGGCCACCAGGGCTCCCAACCGCGGCGTGTTGAGGAGTTCGGAAGGATTGGGCGGGCGGGGGCCGCAGGTGAGCACCGAGAGACCGGGGACATCGCTATTCTGGATGAGGCTGGCGGCGTCTTCAGGGCGTCGTCCGGAGACCAGGAAATCGCTCAGCCCTTTCTCAGTAGAGAGGCCGAAGGCGCGATGGATGTTGGGGCGGCGCAAGTCACCGTCAATGAGCAGGACGCTTTCACCCAATTGAGCCATGGCGACGGCGAGATTGGAAGCGACATAGGTCTTGCCCTCGCCCTGAACAGTGGAAGTCACGACGAGGGCCTTGGACTTGCCGCCCACGCCCGCGAAGTCAACCATGGTGCGCATGTTACGGAAGGCCTCGCTGGTCAACGAGAGCTCCTTGGCGAGCAGGGGCTCGAAGACGCGGCCCTTCTGGATGACGGCCTGGGGCAGGACGCCGAGGAAGGGCAGGCCGAGCTTGTTCTCGATGTCCTCCTGGGTGCGAATGCTTTGATCGAGCGTCTCGATGAGGAAGGCCAGGCCCAGTCCCAACGCCGCGCCAACTAGCAGCCCCAACATCAGGTTCGTTCGCTTATTGGGCTTGATGGGGTACTCGGGCAACTCAGCCGGGTCGATGACGCGGACGTTATTGCCCTTGAGCTGACCGGAGAGCTCGGTCTTTAGCGAGGAAACGATGCGCTCAGTCTGCGCCCTAATCTGTGCGTCCACTGCGGCCATGTTTGACTTGAGAGCTTTAAGAGCAGGGAATTTGTCGGTGTAGCGCTGGGACATGTCCGCGCGCTGGCTGTCGAGGCGGGCGTACTCCTGGCGCAGGGAGAGAATGAGGGGGTCGTTGACCACGGCGGGCAGGGAGTCGTAGCTGGCCTTGCCTTCCTTCATCTGGAGGGCCTGGAGAACCTCCTTGGAGATGAACAACTGATTGGCGAGGTTCTGATCGACGAAAGTTTCGCTGAGCTTGTTGGCGATGCGAACGGCGAGTTCGGGGTCGGTCGAGTTGGCGCGGACGTAGACTAGGCGGCTACGCAGGATGGGCGAAATGACGATGGCCTTGGACAGCTTCAGCGCGCCGCGGGGGTCGGAGAATTCGACCCGCTCTCCTAACTTAAGGTCCTCGTGCACCTTGCGGATCAAGGACAAGCTCTGCAGCAGCTTATACTGGGTCTGGTAGTAGTCGTCGTTGGAGTTCTCGATCAGGGAGGCGGCCTGCGCCGCGGCGCCGCGCTCCTTTTCGATGACGAGCAAGGCGCTCGCCTGGTAGACGGGAGTGGTGGTGAAAGTGACGGCGACGACGGCCGTCATGACCAATAAAAAAACCGCCGACGCAATCCAACGGCGGCGCATCAGGACGTCGAGGTAATACGACGCGTCGATGACGCCGGCGTCGGTGGGTTCGTTCATGTCGCGCGCCTCGCTTTAGAAGAAGCTTTCGGGGACGAAAACGATGTCGTTGGGTTCGAGGGAGATGTCTTTCTGCTTCTCACCGCGTTTGGTGATGGCAGAGACTTCTATCTCGTAGGACTCGCTTTTGCCGTTGACGCTGCGGATGACGCGCGTGCGGTCGGGCGCGGCGATGCGGGTGAAGCCGCCGGCCTGGGAGACGGCTTCCAGGACGGTCATCTTGGTCTCGGTCGGTATTTCCACGGCGCCGGGCTTGAAGACCTGGCCGAAGACGAAAACCTTCTTGTTGCCGTATTCTTTGATGAAGACGGTGACCTGCGGCTTGACCAAATAGTCCTTGAGGCCGTCGGCGATGGCGCGTTCAGCTTCGGAGGTGGAAAGACCGCCGACCTTGACCTCCCCCACCAGAGGATAGGAGATGTTGCCGTTCTGGCCGACGCGGGCGGTGCGGTCGAAGTCCTTCTCGCCGAGCACGGTGACCTGCAGGAGATCGGCGCCGGAGATGCGGTAGTCCACCTTGGCCGTCTGGACCTGCTGCAGGGCGGCGGCGATGACGGCTTCCTCCTGGGCCTTAGAGGAAGACGGGGCGGGAGCGACGGCGGCGGCCTTCGGCGCGACGGCCGAAGCGGCGGCGGCCGCGGCGAGCGATTCCGGGGCCGAGGCGGTGGGCGGCGTCCAGCGCACGCCCGAGCAGGCGGTGAGAGTGGCGGCGAGGATGCAGAGTTGTAACGTTCTCACGACGATGATGTTACCAAAATTGCCGGGGTCGAGGGAACTTCGGGGGGTGGTCAATCGTATGTAGTGTAGGGGCGCCCGCTGGCTACAACCCCCCTTGACGCTCAGTAGTTTATGAACTACAGTAAGGAGGCCGGGAGATGGACCATGCTCCGATACAGATTCGTTATTACGAAACGGCAGGCGGACGCTTCCCCTTCGAGGAATGGCTCTACGCGCTCGACGGCGCCATACGGCAGCGTGTGCAAGCACGCCTATCCCGAGTGCGGCTCGGCCACATGGGCGACGCCGAGCCGGTGGGAGAGGGTGTCTATGAGATCAAGCTGGACCTGGGGCCGGGCTACCGCATCTACTACGGCGTGCGCGGACGACAACTGGTGATTCTTCTCTATGCGGGCGACAAGAAACGGCAAGCGGCGGACATATCCAAGGCCAAAGAGTATTGGCGCGACTACCAACGGAGGAGCAGCTGATGAGCCAGCGGAACAAAGCGTCTGGAAGTTACCGTAAGGACCTGCTGCGCGACCTTAAGGACCTCCCGTACGCGGCGGGGTATCTTAACGCCTGCCTAGATGAAGGCGAGGACGCCTTCCTGCTCGGGTTGCACGACGTGGCCGACGCGCATGGCGGCATCCGGGCGTTGGCTCAGAAGACGGGGCTCAACCGTGAGCACCTCTTTAAGATGCTCTCCAAGACCGGGAACCCCCGCCTAGAGAGCCTGCGCCAGCTCGTCGCGGCCATTGGGATGAAGCTACGCTTGCAGCCGGCCTAACGCCTCCCCCCAAAAGAAGCGGGCCCGGCATCTCTGCCGGGCCCGCTTTTTGTTCGTCCGTCGCTTAGAACGTCAGCTTGAGGTTGAGGCCGGTGATGGCGTCCTTGTAGCTGAACTGGCGGCTGAAGGTCGAGAAACGAGCGGTGCGGGTGAAGGAGGCGCCCGCGGCGATCATCTCGTTGAACTTGTAGTCGGCTTTGACGCCCGCGTTGTAGTTATCGTCGCGGCGCGAGCGGGTCAAGGTGCCGATGGTGAAGTCCTGGGAGTATTTGTCCTGCTGGAAGCCGCCGGTGACGCCGACGGAGGCCTTGCCCAGCTGCTGCGTCACGCCGAGGGAGACGCCCGCGGACGTGAAGTAACGAGCCTGGGTGGACGCCGAGTTGCTGGCCGAGCGGTTGACCGTGAGGTTGGTCTTCGTGTTCTCCAAGGGCTGGTAGTCGAGCGCGGTGGAGACGTTGAAGACGCGGCCGATGCGGTCGCGGTTCGGGTTGGCGGTGTCCTTGTCGAAGTGCAGGTACTGGTGACCGACCTGCACGCGGCCCTTCAGCTTCTCGGTGAACTCGCCTTCCACGCCGAAGTCGGTGTTGAAGTCCCGGTGGTTGTCCTGGCGGGTCTCCTCGGTGTAGTGGACGATGCCACGGTGAAAGCCGACGTAGACGCGGGTCTTGGGCTGCACCTGGTAACCCGTCTTGAAGCCGAACGTGCCTTCGGACGTGTTGAGGATGTTGGCCAAGGACGTGGCGCCGCCGGCGCGGTTCAAGTAGCGGTTGATGGTCCAGCCGGCGTCCACGGCGAAGAAGAACTTATCGCCGAGCGCGTATTCGACCGAGCCGGCGAGGTTGTTCTTCCAGCGGCGCTCGCGCTGAACGAGAGCGCCGTTGGTGACCGTGCCGTTCGGGTTGAAGGCCGGGTCCTGGGTGTTCTCGTAATACTCGTCGAGCTTCGCCTTGATGATGGAGCCTTCGTAGCCGTAACCAAGGCCGGCCTTCTGGTTGTAGGCGTTGTTGGCGCGGGACTGCTTGGCGTAGTTCTCGGCGGTGAAGTCGTACATCGCGGTGAGCTTGTGCTGCTCGAGGGGCGCCGCGACCTTGACGCCGATGTTGTTGGAGACGATGGCCGAGCCGCGCACGCCGCCGCCGGCGACCGCGTGGTTGTTCTGGTCCTTGGGCACGCGGTAGATGTTGTCTTCGTAGCGGGTCTCGAGACCGTAATAAGGCTTGATCTCGGCGGGACCCGCCGTGATGGCGGCCGACGCGGGAACGACGGACGTCAGCGCCACGAGGGCGGCGAGGAAGGCACGGGTCATCATATCTCCAGTTTTCATTGTTTTAGAGTCTTAGTTGCAGGGCGAAGACGGGCTGGTGGTGTTGGTGCAGGTGTTGGTGTTGGTGCTGTTGGTTTCCTGCAGGGGCGCCACGACGACGGTCACGATGGTCGCGACCGGGACGGTTTCGCCGTCGTCGGAGATCTTTTTGTCGGTCTTCGACGCGATCGGAGCCGCGGTCTCGGTGGCGGTCATGGCGAAGCCGGCCTTGACGGTCTCGGACTTGCCGTTGGTAACGACCGAGACGGGGTTGCCGGAAACGACCGCGACAACGACCTTGCCGCCGGCGGCGTTGACGGCGATGCCGGAGCCGGCGTTGACCGTGGCGACGGACTTGCCCGCGCCGACGGTCAGCGAACCGGCGGTGCCGGTGATTTCAACGCCGTTTTTGCCTTCGCCGCCGAACTTGAAGCCGGCGCCCGCGGGGGCGTTGACCGTCACGCCGCCGGAGGTGAAGGTGGCGTTGCCGCCGGTGACGGTGACTTCCGCGCCGGCCGGGACGGTGTCGCCGGCCTTAAGAGTAACGACGTTGCAGGCGTTGCCTCTGCCGATGCCGCCGGCGCCGGCGCCGACGGTGAGCGCGGCGACGGAGACGGACGCGGACAAGGCGAGCATGACGGACAGGGCTAAAGTCTTTAGTTTCAAACGATTCTCCAGAGCGGCAGGGATGACGAAAGTCGCGGCTGACAAATTACCATTGCGGCCTAGCATTGTCAACCAAGTAATTTACGAATCGTCAGTTGGACGGCGAGGAAGGGCTGGTGGTGTTGGTGCAGGTGTTGGTGTTGGCGCTGTTGGTTTCCTGCAGGGGCGCGACGACCACCGTGATGACGGTGACGACGGGCAGCGAGTCGCCGTCGGTGTCGGCGTCCGCGGTCTTCGTCGCGGCGGGGGCCGTGGATTCCGTGGCGGTCATGGCGAAGCCGGGCTTGACGACTTCCTTCTTGCCGTCGGTGACGATGGTCACGGGCGGGCCCGCGAGCACGGCCATGGTGGTTTTGCCCCCCTCGGTCGCGGCGGCGATGGTTTGGCCGGAGCTGACGGAGGCGGCGGACTTTCCGGTCTCGACGGAGACGGTGCCGGTGACGCCCGAGATCTCGACGCCGTTTTTGCCGACGCCGCCGAATTTGAAGGAGGCGCCCGCAGGGACGACGATGGTCACGCCGTTGATGCTGATCTTGAGCGGGGTGGTGCCCGGGTTGCTGACTTCGTCGCCCGCGGCCAGTTTCGAAAGGTCGCCGCCGCCGACCTGCGACGTGCCTTTGGCTCCGCCGAGGTTCGCGAACCCCTCGACCAACTTCACCTCGAGGCCCCGCACCGGGTTGTAGCTGACGGATTTGAGCTCGGTGGCCGACGCGACGGAGGGCGCGCCGGAGAGCGCGAAGACCAGCGCGGCGAGGGTGATTTTCAAGGTGTTCTCCTTTAAAGACTCGAAAATTGAGCGGCCAGTCATTACCGTAACATCGGCGAAACGAAAAGTCAAGAGAGCCGCCGGGAGGGGCCCGCCGTGCGGCGGGGCCCCTTACAGCTTGCCGGACTACTTTCCCGCGCAGCAGGGCGGGCGGGTGGCGCAACAGGCCGAACCCGTGAAACAGCAGTCCGCGGCGTAGGCGACGGCGGCGGCCGCGCCCATCACTACGACCGTCAGCAGCAGTTTTTTCATACGACCTCCTTAATGACCTTCGTGTGAGTCCTTGCCCGCGCCTTGGCGCGGGACGAGATCCATGCCGCATTTAGGGCATTTGCCGGGAGCCGGCGAAACGACGTCGGGATGCATCGGGCAGGTATAAACGGCGGCGGCGGCGGGCTTCTTATTAATGGAACGCGCCACGGTACCGGGCGGGTTCTTAAACCAACCCAGGTCGCCGGGGAGCTTCACGCGTTTCATGTAGTCGTCGGCGTCTTTGACGGGCGGCAGGTCCGGATGGACCTTGAGCACGGTGAACATCCCCCCCATGCCCAGGTTGCCGAAAGGGCCGTCTCCCCCCATCATGGGCAGGGTGTTTTCGGGGCCTTCCATGTGTTTGGCGTGGGCGGCGTGTTCTTCCATGCCCTTCTCGCCCATGGCCATATAGCCGGGGACCAGCTTCTTGACCTGGGCCTCGACGCCTTTCTGGTCCACGCCGATCATGTTGGGGATGCCGTGGCCCATGGGGTTCATGGGGTGGTGACGCTTGTGGCAATGCATGGCCCAGTCGCCTTCGATGGCGATGAACTCGAAATCGCGGGTCTGGCCGGGGCAGACGACGGCCGTGGTTTCGGGCCATTGCGCCGAATCCGGGATGTCGCCGCCGTCGGTGGCGACGATTTTAAAGGTGTGGCCGTGAAGGTGGACGGGGTGGCAGTCCTGGGACACGTTGCCGATGCGCACGCGCACGCGTTCGCCGGGTTTGGCGACGAGAGGCGCGGTGCCCGGGAAGGCGCGGCTGTTGAAGGTGAAGAGGTTGAAGTCCGTCATCACGCTCGGGTCCGGACGCGTCGTGCCGGGGTGCAGGGACCACTCGTTAAGCATGAGGGCGTAGTCGCGGTCGATCTTGTTTTTGCGCGCCTTGGGGTGGATGACGAAAAACCCCATGGTGCCCAGCCCCATCTGCACCATCTCATCGGCGTGGGAGTGATACATCTGCGTGCCGTGCTGCTTGAGCGTGAATTCGTAGGCGAAGGTGTCGCCGGGCGGGATGCCTTCTTGGCTCAAGCCGCTGACCCCGTCCATGCCGCTGGGCAAGATGAGGCCGTGCCAATGCACGGCCGTGGCTTCCGGCAGCTTGTTGGTGACCAAGATGCGCACGCGGTCGCCTTCGACCGCTTCGATGGTGGGCCCGGGCGTGGCGCCGTTATAACACCAGGCCTTGATGCGCGAGCCGGGAGCCAGCTCATGGTCGCAGGCTTCGACGGTCAGACGGAATATCTTCACGCCGTCTTTGAGCTCGGGTTTAAGAGTCGAGCCGTTGGGCGTGGCGACCGGCGTGTAGGCGGCGGCGAGCGCGGCGAGCAGCAGGGGCAGGACGTTCATATCAGCTTCCTCCGGGGTGGTTCGCGTCGCCGCCCGAGGCGCGGTCGAGCTCGGCGCGGGCGGTCCAGTAGTCTTTGAAGGCGTCGCTTAAGGCGGCGGCGGCTTGGAGCTCCTCGCGTTTGGCGGCGAGAAGCGTGTCGGCGCCGAGCAGCATGTAGTTGTAGTTCTTGAGCGTCTCGGAGGTGATGTCGCGGCGAAGCGGCAGGGCCGCGCGGCGCGCCTCGACGGCCTTGCGGGCGGCGGCCACGTTCGCGGCGGCGGCGCGCACCTCGAAGCGGATATGAGCCTCCAGCGCGTCGGCGGAGGCCAGGCTTTGGCGCGTGAGCGCGCGCACGCGCGCGCGGCCGCCCTGCCGGCGGTCGAAAAGCGGCACGCCCACCTCGAACTCGGGGCCGTAACCCGTCTGGCCGCCGTATTCGCGCTCGGAATCGACGCCCAGCTCGAGCGGGCCGAAGATGGCGCGGTTTTCCAGACGGCGCGCGTCTTCCAGCACCTTGGGCTCCGTGCGCGCGGCCGCCAGGTCCCAACGGCGAGACACCGCGAGTTTTTCCACGGCGACGGGGTCGGCGTCGGCGGCGGGCAATTCGGGCCAGCCCGACGGCACGGACCAGTCCGGCTCGTTTTGCAGGCCGGCGAGCCTGGCCAGGCGTTCGCGGGCGACGGCGACGGCAGCTTCGTCTCGCGCGAGCTCGACGAGGCCTTCTTGATGAACGGCCTCGGTTACGGCCTGGTCGAGGCGGCTGACGTTGCCGGCCTCGCGGCCCCGGCGCGAGAGGGTCGCCGCGGCGTCGAGGGCGGCCACGGCGTCGCGGCGCAGCTCGAGGCGGCGCGCGGCGGCGACGTAGTCGTAGAAGGCGGCTTTGACCTCGGTCTCCAGCCCCAACACCTCGTGCGACAAGCGAAAACGCGCCTGCTCCAGGCGCGAGGAGGTGACGCGTTTCTTGAGAGGAAGCGCGAAAAGGCTCAACAAGTCGATTTTGACGCCCAGCTCGTGGCCGCGCGCGCCGCCTTGCGTGCCGGCGTAACGCAGGGCGCCGTGGAAACGCGGGTTGGCGGGCAGGCCGGCTTCGGTTAAATCGGCCTCGGCCACCCCGACCTCCTCCATTAACGCCTTGAAGGCGGGGTTGCGCGAGAGGGCCAGGCGCGCGGCCTCGTCCGCAGTAAGCGGCTGGGCCAGCGAGACCGACAACGGCAAGACGGCGAGAAGAGCGATCACAAAGCCTCCGAACGGTTCTAGACGGTTCGCCCGATTAACGCGGGCGCGCGACGGACCTTACAGTCCGGCGGCGGGAGGCGAGAGGCCCGAAGACGCCCCGGGAGGGGAGTCGGGCGGCAGGGAGGAGGCGTCGGCGACGTGACCGGCGAAGACGGGGGCGGCGGCGAGCGGGGCGGGCGCGGCCGAAGGCGCGATGGCGACGGGTTGCGGGGCGACGGCGGGCGCGGGCGGCAGGGCCGGCGCGGCCTCGCAGCAGGACGCGTCGGCGGCGGGCGCGGCGGGGGCTTCGTCGCCGGGGCAGCAGGCATGGGCGTCGGCCTGAGGCGCGGGCATGGCGCACAGGGGCGCCGCCCAAGAGAGGGCGAGCGCGGCGGCCAGCAACAGCTTACCGAGCCGGTTCATCTTCATCAGTTTAACACGGAAGGGAGCTTCTCGCAAGCGTGACACGCAACGCTACGGCCCCGGCTTTCACCTCCCTGGGACGCCTCGGCGCCTTGCAATTGCCCCCGACTTCTGTTACAACGTGGGCATGAAGGCCTTACGCGCCGCCGCCGCGTTTTTGCTCGCCGCGGGCGCCTTCTGCCCGGTCGCGGCGCACGCCGCGGCGCATATGCTGGAGCGGGCCTCCGCGACGCACGAACACGAGGACGGGGTCGTCCACCGCCACGACCACGACGCGTCCGAGCCGCACCCCGTGCTGGAGAGCTGGACCCACGACGAAGCGCCGCGCCTGGCGCCGGGCACGGCCCGCCTCATCACGCCGCGGCGTGCCGTCATCGCCCTGGCCGAGCCGGCCGCGCCGCTCGCGCGCGCCGACGACGGGCCCGGGCTTTCACGCGCGCTCGACCCGCCCCTTCGGCCGCCTTCGTCCGTCGTTCCCCCGCCTGCGCCGGCCGCGCGCCTCCGCGCTGACCACGTTAGGTCCGCCGCGCCCGTAAGACGTCCCCATTCCCTTGACCGACGTGCCCGCGCCTACGCGCGAGGAGCCTCATGCTCGACGCCATCATCCGTTTCTCGCTGCGCCGCCGCTTCGCGGTGCTGGCCGCGGCCGTGGTCCTTTCCGGCTACGGCGCCTGGATCGCTTCCGGCCTGCCCGTGGACGTGTTCCCCGATTTGAACCGGCCCACGGTGGCCATCCTCACCGAGTCGCACGGCCTGGCGCCCGAGGAAGTGGAGACCTTGGTGACCTATCCCTTGGAGGCCGCGCTTAACGGCACGCCCGGCGTGGTGCGCGTGCGCTCCTCGAGCGGCATCGGCATCTCGATCGTGCACGTCGAGTTCGACTGGGGCACCGACGTGTTCCGCAACCGCCAGCTCGTGGCCGAGCGCCTGCAACTCGCCAAGGAATCCATGCCCGAGGGCCTGACCCCGGTGATGGGGCCGGTCACGTCCATCATGGGCGAGATCCAGTTCGTGGGGCTGACCAGCCCCGACGGGTCGGTGTCGCCCATGGAGCTGCGCACCTTGGCCGACTGGACGGTGCGCCCGCGCCTGATGACCGTGGCCGGCATCTCCCAAGTGGTCGTCATGGGCGGCGAGGTCAAACAGTTCCAGATCCTGGTGTCGGGCGACAAACTCCAACGCAAGGGCATCTCGCTCGAGGACCTCAAACACGCCCTGTCCGAGCTCAGCGAAAACACCACCGGCGGCTTCATCGACATCGACGGGAAGGAATTCCTCGTCCGCCCGTTGGCGCGCGCGGAAACCGCCGAGGAGCTCGAGCAGTCCCCCGTCGGCCTGCACCTGGGACGCCCCGTCCTCGTCAAAGACGTGGCCGAGGTGCGCGTCGGCCCCAAGCTCAAACGCGGCGAAGCCAGCGTCAACGCCAAACACTCCGTCGTCATGACCGTGCAGAAACAACCCGGCGCCGACACCATCGCGCTCACGCGCGCGGTGGACGCGTTGCTGGCGGATTTACAAAAGGCGCTGCCCCCCGGCGCAAAAATCGAAGGCGACCTGTTCAAGCAGTCGCGTTTCATCGAGGCCTCCATCGCCAACGTCGAGGAGGCTTTGCGCGACGGGGCCATCATGGTGGCCGTCATCTTGTTCCTCTTTTTAGTGAACGTCCGCACCACGGCCATCACGCTGACGGCTATCCCGTTGTCCATCCTCATCAGCGCCATCGTTTTCAAGCTGTTGGGATTGGGCATCAACACGATGACCTTGGGCGGCTTGGCGGTGGCCATCGGCGAGCTCGTGGACGACGCCATCGTTGACGTCGAGAACGTCTATCGCCGCCTGCGCGAGAACAAAGCCGCGGGGTCCCCCAAGGGCGTTTTGCGAGTGGTGTATGAGGCGTCCTCCGAGGTGCGCAACTCCATCGTGTTTTCGACCGTCATCGTGGTGCTGGTGTTCCTGCCGCTGTTCGCGTTGGGCGGCATCGAGGGCCGGCTGTTCGCGCCGCTGGGCGCGGCCTACATCATCTCGCTGGTGGCGTCCTTGGTCGTGTCGCTGACCGTGACGCCGGCGTTGTGTTCTTATTTATTGGGCGGAGAGAAGGCCTTGGCGCGCCATGAAGACGGGGCCGTGGTGCGCAAGCTCAAGACCTGGGACCGCGCGTTGCTGGCCCGCACCATCCGCCATCCCAACGCCTTGCTCGGCGGCTGCGCCGTCGCGCTCGTGTTGTCTTTGGCCTTGCTGCCTTTCATGGGCCGCAGCTTCTTGCCTGAGTTCAACGAAGGCACGGCCACCATCGGCGTGGCCGCGGCGCCGGGCATCGCCTTGGCCGCCTCCGACGAGCTCGGCACGCGCATCGAGCAGGCCATGCTCTCGGTGCCCGAGGTCAAATCCACCATCCGGCGCACCGGGCGCGCCGAGCTCGACGAACACGCCGAAGGCGTGCATTGGAGCGAGATCGACGTGGACTTTAAAGAAGGCGGGCGTCCCCGGCGCGAGGTGCTCCAGGACCTGCGCGAACGCGTGGAAAAAACGGGCGACGTGGCCGTCAACATCGGACAACCCATCAGCCATCGGCTCGACCATCTGCTTTCGGGCGTGCGCGCGCAGATCGCGGTGAAGGTTTCCGGCCCCGAGCTCAGCGAGCTGCGCCGCTTGGGCGCCGCGGTCGAAGACGCCATGAAAGGCGTGCCCGGGGTGGTGGACCTGGCGCTGGAACCGTTGGTGCTCATTCCCCAGCTGAAAATCGCGGTGGACCGAGAGGAGGCCGCGCGCCACGCCGTGCGCCCGGGCGCGCTGGCCGAGGACCTGGAGATGGCGCTTAACGGCGAAGCCGTGGGCTCGGTGCTCGAGCGCCAACGCCGCCATGACATCTTCATGCGCCTCGATGACGCCTCGCGCGCCGACCCCGACGCCATCTCCGCGACGTTGGTCAAAACCATGCCCACGGGCCGGCTGGTCACGGTGGGCGACCTGGCCGAGGTCTATAAAGGCACCGGCCCCAACATGGTCAACCGCGAGGCGATGCAGCGTCGCATCGTCGTGTCGGCCAACTCGCACGGCCGCGACCTCGGCAGCCTCGTCGATGAGCTGCGCGCCAAGGTCGCCGAAAAAGTCGTGTTGCCCGAAGGATACTTCATCACCTTCGGCGGGCAGTTCGAAAGCCAGCAGAAGGCGTCGCGGCGGCTGCTCCTGTTGGGCGCGGCGTCGTTGCTGGGCATCTTCCTGGTGCTCTACGCGCATTTCCGCTCTTCGACCTTGGCCCTGCAGATCATGCTCAACGTGCCGCTGGCCCTTATCGGGAGCCTCTGGGCCATCTGGCTGACCGAACGCACGTTGTCGGTGGCGACGCTTATCGCCTTCATCACGTTGTGCGGCATCGCCAGCCGCAACGGCATCATGATGATCAGCCACTACCTGCACCTCATGCGCGACGAAGGCGAGGCTTTCGGCGAGGCCATGGTCGTGCGCGGCTCCTTGGAGCGTCTGGTCCCCGTGCTCATGACCGCGCTGACGGCCGCGCTGGCCTTGGTGCCGCTGCTCTTGTCCAAAGGCGAGCCCGGCAAAGAAATCCTCTACCCTGTCGCCGTGGTCATCGTGGGCGGCCTGTTGTCGTCCACCTTGCTCGACATCATCGTCACGCCCGCCGTGTTCCTTCGCTTCGGCAAGGGACCCGCCGAGCGCCTCATCGCTCTGGAGAAGCAAGAAGCCGAAAAAGACGCCAAAGGAGACCTGTGATGAAAAGACTGGGATTGCTACTCGCCGCCGCGTTGTCGCTGTCTTCGCCCGCCGCCGCCCACGACGAGGGCCACGGCCCCAAACTCGTCGATGGAGGACGCATGGGCGGGGTCGTCACCGCCGTCGTGTTGGCCGACGAGGCCAAGCTGGGGCCTAAGGCCGCGCTCCAGTACAAGGCCGAACTCACGCGTTCCGAAGACGGGACCGTGCGCGTGTATTTCTACGACGCGGACATGAAGCCGCTCGAACCGGCGCGGTTCGGTAAAAACGCCAAGGCCGTCCTGCTGTCGATGAAGAAGAAGAAACTGAACCAGGCCCCATTCACCCTGGCGCTCAAAGATGGCGCGTTCACGGGCAAGGCGCCCAAACCCTCGGGCAAGCCCTACAACATCGACGTGACCTTCACCGAAGGCAAAAAGAAGCTGCTGGCCGCCTTCGACGGGTTGGACTGATATGCGCCTGCCGCTCGCGCTCGCCTGCCTCCTGGCCTCCCCGGCGCTCGCCGGGGAGGCCGTGGAGGTGCGCTATGAAGACCTGCCGCGCCTGGTCGCCGAAAAGAACCGGGCGGTGACGGGCGCGGCGAGCCTGGCCGAGGCCGCGCGCGCGCGCACGGGCCAGCTGGGGCGCTCCTATCTCCCCCGCGTGACGGCCGAGGCGGGCGCGGAGCGTTTCACGACCCTGGCTTTTCCGGCGCGCACCCAGCCCTACGGCCACCTGGAAGCCTCGGTCAACCTGTTCAACGGCGGACGCGACTGGCGGGACGAAAATACGCGCGTGAACCAAGCGGAACTCGCCTCCGCCGAGTCGCGTTCGGCCGCGGCGGTCGAACTGGCCGCGGCGCGCGAGGCGTATTGGCGGCTGGTTTCCGACCGGGAAACCGTCAAGTTGTACGCGGAAGCGTTGGCGGAAAACGAGAAGCTGCTCGCGCTCGCCCAGCGGCGCATCAACCGCGGCCTGGCCACCGAAACCGACCGCCTGGAGTTCGAGCTGCACGGCTCGGTGCTGAAAGAAGAGCGCGAAAGTCTGGCCCACGCCGCCATCTTGCGGCAGATGCGCCTGGCCGCGGCCTTGGGCCTGCCGCCGGACACCCCCGTCGTCACGCCCGAGGACATCGGCCACGACCACGACGAGTCGTTGCTCGCCGTCGCCTTCGACGGCGCGGCCTCCCCGAGGCGGCCGCCCTCCGGCTCGCGCCGGGGCGGCGGAGCAGGAGCGCAAAAAGGCGCGCGACTGGTGGGCGCCGTCGCTCGACCTCTACGGCGGGTATTATCTCTACACCCTTCGAGAGCGCGACGATACCGCGAGCCGAAATCGCGACGACCGCGCGGTGGGCATGCGCCTAAGCGTGCCGCTCTTCGACGGCCTACGCTCGTCTTCCGAGGCCAAGGCCCTTCGCCTGCGCGCCGAAGGCGAGACGCGCCGGCACGACCAGCGCGCGCTGGCCGCCGACGCCGCGGTGCGCGTGGCCAAGGAGGACCTCAAACACGACCACGAGCTCGTGCACTTCGCCGAGGAGCGCATCGCCAAGGGTAAGCTCTACCTCGGCCGCACCCTGGAGGAATACGAACGCGGCGTGAAGAACTCGCTCGACGCGCTCGGCGCGGCCCAGCGCTACCTCGGCTACCGCCGCCAATACGCCGAACGCCGCCGCGACTACCAGCTGACCAAGACCGGCCTGCTCGCCCTTATGGAACTGTGACGACGGGGTCATAAAAGGGCGACGCCTCATGTCCTATACTAACAGACGTGCCCGCCCCTTCCCGACGCGCGCGACTCTACGGACTGGGCACCGCGCTACCTGGGGTCTCCTCCGGCCAAAACGCCGTGATGCGCTTCATGACCGCCACGGCGCGCGCGTCGTATGGAGAGCAAGGCGCGCGTTCGGCCCCGCTCATCGAGCGGCTGTACGCCTCCTCGGGCATCACGCGGCGCCACAGCGTGCTCAAAGATTACGCCACGCTCGACGCCGAAGGTTACGAGTTTTTCCCTAAAAACGACGCCTTAGAGCCCTTCCCGAGCACGGCGCGTCGCCTGGAGGCCTACGAGCGCGAAAGCGTGCCCCTGGCCGAAGCGGCGGCCAAAGAGGCGCTGGCGCGTTCGGGGTTCGCCGCGCGCGAGGTCACCCATCTCATCTTCACCACGTGCACGGGCTTCTTCGCCCCGGGCCCGGACCTGCGGCTCATCGCGCGCCTGGGACTGCGGCCGCAGGTGCGGCGGACCGTGGTGGGCTTCATGGGCTGTTACGCGGGATTCAACGCGATGAAGCTCGCCGGCGAAGCCATCGCCGCGGATGAACGCGCGGTCGCGCTCTGTGGTGTCCGTCGAGCTGTGCACATTGCATTTCCAGAAGCGGCTCTGGCCCGACTTCCTCGTCTCCGACAGCCTGTCGGCGCCGACGGCGCGGCCGCGGCCGTGTTCGCGGCGCCGGCGCGACGCGCGCGGGCGGCCTGGCCGACCTGGCCGCGACCGTACGCGCAGCGTGGCGCAGGGCACCGAGTCCCCGATGACCTGGCGCATCGGCGACACGGGTTTTGAGATGACCTTGGACCGCCGCGTGCCCGACGCCATCGCCGAGCACGCGCCGGGCTTCGTGGACGGTTTCCTGGCTCAAGAGGGCCTGTCGCGCGCGGAGGTCCGCCGCTGGGCGCCGCACCCCGGCGGGCGGCGAATCGTCTCCGCCGTGGCCGAGGCGCTCGGCCTCGACGACGCGGCCACCGCGTCCTCGCGCGGGGTATTGTCCGACTGCGGGAACATGTCGAGCGCCACGATTTTTTTCGTGCTGGAGCGCGAGCTCGCGCGCGACGGCGAGGGGCCGCTGGTCGCCTTGGGCTTCGGCCCCGGGCTGACGATGGAAGCGGCGTTGTTTATGCCCCCGCGATGAACGCCCTCGACTTAAGCCGCCGCAGCGAACAGCCCGAGTTGATGGACGAGGAGGACCTCTCCGCCGACGCGCTGCGCGCGACCTTCCGGGAGCTGGGGGCCATCAACCGCCGCCTCGGAGGACACGCGGCCACCGTCGGCGCGCTGGAGGCCCTCGTGCCCCCCGGGACCCGGCGCCTGCGCATCCTCGACGTGGGCTGCGGCGACGGCGAGGCCGCCGCCGTCATGCTCGACTGGGCGCGCGGCCGGGGTCTCGACGCCGAGGTGCACGGCATCGACCGCTCGGCAGCGACGGTCCGGCTGGCTCAGCTGCGCCGGCGCCCGGGCCTCACCTTCTCGCAAGACAACCTGTTCCACCTCGGCCCCGGCGGAGCCTTCGACGTCGTCCACGCCGGTCTCATGCTGCACCACTGCCCGGGAGAGGAAGCCGCCGACGCGCTCGCCGCGATGTTCGCCCGCGCGAGGCTGGGTGTCGCGGTCAACGACCTGCACCGCCACGGCGCGGCCTATCACGCCATCAAGTTGCTCACGCGGCTGGCCTCGCGCGACCGCTTCATCCGCCACGACGCGCCGGTATCGGTGCTGCGCGGATTCACGCGCCCCGAGCTCGAGGAGCTGTGCCGGCGCGCCGAGTTGCCGCGCCCGGACATCCGCTGGCGCTGGGCCTTCCGCTGGCAGCTCACGGTGAAGCGATGAGCCTTCCGTCCTGGTGTTCGGTCGCCATCATCGGCGGAGGGCCCGCCGGCAGCGCGTTGGCCGCCTTGCTCGCGGCGCAGGGACGCCGGCCGGTGCTGCTGGAGCGCGACCACTTCCCCCGCCCCAAGCTGTGCGGGGAGTTCCTCTCGATGGAGTCGCAGGGCCTGCTCGCGCGGGTGGGCTGCTTGGACGAGGTGAAGGCGCTGTGTCCCGCCCCGCTGACCCGCGCGCGTTTCTACACGCCTTCGGGGCGCGAGGTCGCCTTCGACCTGGGCGGGCAGGCCTGGGGGCTGGGCCGCGCGGCCTTCGACGAGACGCTACTGCGGCACGCGCAACGGCGAGGGGCCCTCGCGTTCGAAGGCGCCACGGTTACGCGGCTGACGCGAAAGCCCGGCTGCGTCGAGCTCGAGGTGGAGCGTCGCCGGCCGGACGGGACGTTCAGCAAGGGCCGGATGCGCGCCGACCTCGTGGTCGCCGCCTACGGACGGCGCAACCAGCTCGACGGCGCGTTGGGTCGCGCCGACGCCGGGCGGCGTTCGCCGTTTATCGGCTACAAGCTGCGCCATGAGTTCCGGCCGGGCGCGCAAGCGGCCGCCACGCGTTTGTACGGGGCCGTCGAGGTGCATCTCTTCAACGGCGGCTACTGCGGCTTGAGCTTCGGCGAGGACGGGAGCGTAAACGCCTGCCTGCTCGCGCACGAACGGCTCTTAAGAGAGACGGGCGCGCCGACCGTGCGCGACCTTCCCTTGTTCCTCTCGCGCCTGAGCCCCAGCCTGCGCGCGCGTTTCGCCGACCTGCGTCCCGCGGGCGTGCCGCTGGCCGCCGCCCAACTCGCCTTCTCGCTACGGACGACCGGCGAGGGCCCCGTGCTGTTTTTAGGCGACGCCGCCGGCATGATCGCGCCGTTGTGCGGCGACGGCCAGTCGATGGCCCTGGAAGGCGCCATCCTGCTGGCCGAGCTCATGGAGTCGGGCGACGACGCGACGTTGGCGCGGCGCTGGGAGAAGGCCTGGCGCCGTCGTTTCGCCGCGCGCCTGCGCGTGGGGCGCGGCCTTCAGAACCTGCTCATGCGGCCGGCCGTGGCGGAAGCCGCCGCGCGCGCCGTCGGCGCTTGGCCCGCTTTAGCCGCGCCGCTGCTCGCCATGACGCGCGGCTCGACGCCCCGGCCC
This sequence comes from uncultured Elusimicrobia bacterium, assembly GCA_965283875.1. GTDB lineage: Bacteria > Elusimicrobiota > Elusimicrobia > UBA1565 > UBA9628 > GWA2-66-18. The sequence continues at coordinate 118,623 of CBDIQC010000003.1, forward strand.
GCGCCGTTGCGCTATAATGCGGCTGATGCCATCCGACTCGACGCTCGCCCGCCTGCTAGAACGACGCGCTGAATTCCTCGCCTTCCTACAGTCACGCGTGGGCGGGCAGGCGGAGGCCGAGGAAGTGCTCCAAGCCGCCTACGTGAAGGGGCTCAAAAGCCTGGACCAGGTCACCGACGAGGCGGGCGTGGTGCCGTGGTTCTACCGCGTCTTGCGCTCCGCGATGATAGACCACCTGCGCCGCGACGCCTCCCGCCGGCGCATGGAGGACCGCCTGGCCGCCGAGGGCGAGCCCGTGGAAAAACCCGACCCGGAGCTCGAAAAAGCCGTCTGCAAATGCGTCACCGCCTTGGTACCGGACCTCAAACCGGAATATGGTGAGATGATCAGGCTAGTCGAGCTCGAGGAGAAGTCGGTGGCCGAAGCGGCCGAGGACCTCGGGCTGACGGCCAACAACGCGTCGGTGCGTCTGCACCGGGCCCGGGAGTCGCTGCGCAAAGGGTTGATGAGCACGTGCGGGGCCTGCGCCGAACACGGCTGCCAGGACTGCTCCTGCCGTCACGATTGAGCCGACTGTAAGATTCCCCGGCTCGCGCGTTCATGGGGTGAAGGGCGAAAGCCCCACCGGAGGACGCGATGAACCACTTACACGAGCACTCACACGACGCGAAAGAAGGGGTCTTAGACCCGGTCTGCGGCATGACCGTGGACCCGGCGACCGCCAAAGGCGGGCGCCACGACCATAACGGCACGACCTACCACTTCTGCAGCGTTTCCTGCCGCACCCGTTTCGCCGCCGACCCGGCGAAATACCTGACGGAGGAAACGCCGCCCGCGCCGGCGGCCAAGCCGGGCGCGATTTACACCTGCCCGATGCACCCCGAGGTGCGCCAGGAAGGCCCCGGGGACTGCCCGTTGTGCGGGATGTCGTTGGAGCCGCTGGAGCCTTCGGCCGAGGCCGAAGATGACAGCGAGCTGCGCGACATGACACGGCGCACCATCGTGGGCGGGGCGCTGGCCGCGGGCACGGTCGCGCTCGCGATGGGCGGGATGTGGCTGGCGCACGAAGCGCCGCCGTGGCTGGGGCGCTGGTCGCCCTGGCTGCAGCTCGGGCTGAGCGCGCCGGCGGTGTTCTGGGCGGGCCTGCCGCTGCTGCGCCGGGCCGTGGATTCCGTCAAACACCGCAGCCCGAACATGTTCACCCTCATCGGGCTGGGAGTGGGGTCGGCGTTCCTCTACAGCGCGGCCGCCACCGTGGCCCCGGGGTTGTTCCCGGCCTCGGCGCGCGACGCTCATGGCATGCTGCATCTCTACTACGAGGCGGCGGCGGCCATCACGGCGTTGGCCTTGCTCGGACAGGTGCTGGAGCTGCGCGCGCGCAAACGCACGGCCGGGGCCATCCGCGCGTTGCTGAGTCTGGCGCCCAAAACCGCCTTACGCGTGGCGGCCGACGGCTCGGAGGCCGAGGTCGCTTTGGCGGAAGTGGGCGTGGGCGACCGCCTGCGGGTGCGTCCCGGAGAAAAGGTGCCCGCCGACGGCGCGGTGGTGGAAGGCGAAAGTTTCGTTGATGAGTCGTTGGTCACCGGCGAGCCCATGCCCGTGCGCAAACGCGCGGGCGACGCGGTGACGGGATCGACCTTAAACGGCGCGGGCGGTTTCTTGATGGTGGCTGAAAAAGTCGGCGGCGACGGCTTGCTGGCGCGCATCGTGACCTTAGTGGCCGCCGCCCAGCGCAGCCGCGCCCCCTCCCAGAGCCTGGCCGACCGCGTGTCGGCGTGGTTCGTCCCGCTGGTCGTGCTCGCTTCGTTGCTGGCGGGCGCGGCGTGGCTGCTGCTGGGGCCCGAGCCGCGGCTTTCGCACGCCCTGGTCGCGGCCGTGTCCGTGCTCATCATCGCCTGCCCTTGCGCCTTGGGGCTGGCCATCCCGATGTCGGTGATGACGGCCGTGGGCCGCGGCGCGTCGTCCGGTATCTTGGTGCGCGACGCCGAGGCGCTGGAGATTCTGGCCGCGGTGGACACCTTGGTGGTCGATAAAACCGGCACGCTCACCGAAGGCAAACCGCGCCTGACCGAGGTCGTGCCCGCTCCCGGGGTTACTGACGACGAGCTGCTGCGGCTGGCCGCCGCGGTGGAGCGCGGCAGCGAGCACCCGCTGGCCAAAGCCGTCGTGGACGCGGCCCGCGAGAAGGGGCTGGAGCTCCCCCCGCTGACGGATTTCGCCTCCGTCACGGGACGCGGGGTGTCGGGACGCGCCGGGGACGTCGTGGTCTCGGTTGGCACCGCCGACCACGCCGGCGGCGCGACGTCCGAGCTGACCGCGACGGCGGACCGCCTGCGCGGGCAGGGCCGGACCGTGTTTTTCGTCGGGTCGCTCGGGCGGTCGCTGGGGCTTCTGGCCGTATCGGACCCCGTCAAAGCCGACGCGGCCGCCGCCGTGGCCGCGCTGGCGGCTGAAGGCGTAGCCGTGGTTATGGCGACGGGAGACCACCGCGTGGCCGCCGAGGCCGTAGCGCGCCAGGTCGGCATCACCCGGGTGGAGGCGCAGGCGCGCCCCGAGGACAAAGAAGCCTTGGTGGCGCGGCTGACGGGCGAGGGGCGCGTCGTGGCCATGGCCGGCGACGGGGTCAACGACGCCCCGGCCTTGGCGCGGGCGGCGGTGGGCATCGCCATGGGCGCGGGCGCCGACGCGGCGCTCGAAAGCGCGGGAATCACCTTGGTGCGCGGCGATCTAAACGGCCTGCTCCGGGCCCGACGCCTCAGCCGCGCCTTCCGGCGCAACGCCCGCCAGAACCTGTTCTTCGCCTTCATCTACAACGCCGTGGGCATCCCGTTGGCCGCCGGCGTGTTGCACCCGCACTTCGGCATCCTCGTCGGCCCGATGTTCGCCGGCGCCGCGATGAGCCTGAGTTCCGTCTCCGTCATCTTCAACGCCCTTCGCCTTCGGAGGGTGGCGCTATAACAAAAGGGCCAGGTACCTAACTCATACCTGAGCGGCTGGCTCGGGTATAAGTCAGTACCTGGCCCTCTTGTTATTAGGCGGGTTCGTTGCTATGTAACGGGCATGAGGCGCATCAACATCGGCCGCCTCGCGGGTTTGCTCGTCGGGCTGCTCCTGAGCGCGGGGTGCGCGACGCCGGATCCCTTCGCCTGGCGCGATGACCGGCCGGAGCCGCGCGTGCAGGTGCGCCAGCGGCGTTTTCCCGGCACCACGCGGCTGTTCAAGGCGCATTACAACGAGGTCTATCGCGCCGCGGCGAGGCATTTCGACGGCTCGGCCTACACCGCCACGCGCGAGCTGCGCGCCATCTACGCCGACGACTTCCACGGCATGTCCTCGGCGGGGGTGTTCTTCCATCCCGGGCGCACGGAGGACCAGACCTTGGTAGAGGTGTTGTTCCTCCAGGACAGCTCGGATTCCATCGGCGCGGACGGACGGCGGCGGCGCGAGGAGCTCATCCTCGACGGCATCCAGGAGGCCTTGGAAGCCGCGGCCGCAGACGAGGCGTCCGGCCGGCGCGGCGACCGGCTCGACGCCGAACGCGTCAAGCTGCTGGGGCCGCCGGTCTCCGACGTGGACCAGCTCGACGGGCTGGCCGCGCGCACGCGCCCGTCCGACCTGGCGCTGATCATCGGCGCCGAGCGGCACGCCGCGTTATCGGACGCGCGTTACGCCGCGCGCGACGCCGCGCTGATGCGCGAATACGCGGAAACCGTGCTCGGCGTGCCCGCGGCCAACGTCATCTTCCTCGCCGACAAAGACGCCACCAGCGAGGCCGTCGCCGCGGCGCTGGCGCGCCTGCGCGCCTCGGCCGTGCCGCAATCGCGCGTCTGGTTCTACTACGCCGGCTTCGGCGGCAGCGACGAGCGCGGCGGAGAGCCCTACCTGCTCACCTGGGACGCCGACCCGCGGCACTGGGCCTCGACGACCGTCACCTTGTCCTCCCTCTATCGCTCGCTCGAGACGCTGGAGGCCGCGCAGGTCACCGCCATCTTCGACGCCTCCTTCGCCGGCTACGGCGACCGCACCTGGAACAAATACGAGGACCGGCCCACGACGCGCGCGCGCCTGCCCACCCCCTCCTCGCCGCGCCTGACCGTGGTGATGGCGTCTTCGCCCACCGAAACCGCGGGCGTCATCGACGACCAGCGCCACGGCGTGTTGACCTATTACCTACTGCGCGGCCTGCGCGGCGAGGCCGCGCTGGGCAAACACCTGGCCTTGGAGGACGCCCTGCGCTACCTGTACCGCATGGTCACCACCCGCGCCCGCCGCCTCAACCGCCCGCAAACGCCCGTGGTCCGCGGCCCCCAAGAAGCGCTGCTGTGGTAGCTATGACAAAGGGGACGTCAAGGTAGCCTCCAGTGGGCGGCGACCGTGTGATAACGGAACTCGACGAAGCCGGCGGCCGCGTGGCGGTCGAACAACGCGTCGAGCGCGGCGTCGAAGGATTTCTTGTCGGCCACGCCATGGGTTACGTAGGACGATGAATACACCCGGCCGAACAGTCCTTCGCGGCCGAAGCGCTGCTGCGACGGGAAGTCCGCTCGCGTCCACGCCGTCACGCCGGGCGCGGCTTCCAGCTCGGCGAGGGTGGAGCGACGGCGGGTCAGCTCGCGATATTCGACGCTCGAGGCCTGGAGCAAGGCTTCGTACTCCTTGAGAAAAGGCGTGTCGGCGACGCGATCGTTCCAAAACGCGGCGGCCAGGCCGCCGGGCTTGAGGATACGTCGCCATTCGGCGAGGGTGCTCGCGACGTCGAACCAATGGAACGCCTGGGCCGCGAAGACCAAGTCCGCGCTCGCGTCAGGTAGGCCGGTGGCGTTGGATTCGCCTTGCCGGTAATCCGCGCCCCCCTTGGCGCGCGCCTTCTCAAGCATGGCCGCGTTTGGATCGATTCCGGTCACCGCAAACCCACGCTGGGCGAAAAGGCGGGCCGAGATGCCCGTGCCGCAACCGATGTCGGCCACGGCCGCTCCCGGCTTGAGCTCCGCGGCGGCAATGAGCCAGTCGATAAGCGCCGCCGGATAGGAGGGCCTGTGGCGGTCGTACAGCTCGGCGGTCTGCGTGAATCGCTCCCGGGGGTCCTTCACGCGGCCATGGTATCAAAGTACACCCGCCCCTTTCGTTAATTAACGAGAGTGCCTGTCCCCTCATTAATCTCTACAACCCTGGCACCGGGGGTTTGACGGGGGTCAATGACGATTTTGGGGCGGGGCTTGGTATAATATGTGAATGGACCAGAAAAATCCGTTGGATTTCAAGGGCGCGGGGCTGTGGGCGGTCATCCTGGGCGGCTCGTCGGGGTTCGGCCTGGCGACGGCTAAAAGGCTGGCACGGGCCGGTTTCAACATCCTCATCGGCCACAAGGACAAAGAGGGCACGGTGGAGACGGTCATCAAGCCCCATTTCGACGAGATTCGGGCCTCCGGGGTCAAGCTGGTCACCCACAACGTCAACTTGTTCGACGACGAGGGCCGCGGCGAGGTCTTCGAGTCCATCATGAGCAACTGCGGGCCCGGCAAGGTCCACCTGTTCATGCAGTCCATCGCGGCCGGCTCCTGCCGCCTCATGATCGAGGACAAGACCCCCGACTTCCGCGGCATGGCCGTCAAAGGCCTCGCCGAGGCCCTGGGCCTGCCCGCCGACAAAGTGAAGGCCGCCATCAACACCGCCTTCCATGATAAGGGCTGCGACGCCCTCCACACCCTCGCCGACAGCCGCATCCCGTACCGCGACGAGCTCCTGACGCAGGAAGACCTCCAGAAGACCATCTTCATGATGGGCTACGACTACCTCCTGTGGAGCCGCGAGCTGTGCAAGGAAGGCCTCCTCACCAAGGACGCCCGCACCGTGGCCATGACCTCCGAGGGCAACGAGATCGCGTGGAAAGGCTACGCCGCGGTGTCGGCCGCCAAAACCGCGCTCGAGGCGTCATGCCGCGCGATGGCCGTCGAGCTCGCGCCCTACGGCGTGTCGTCCTACATCGTGCAGGCCGGCATCACCGACACGCCCGCCGGCAACGCCATTCCGAACTTCGACCTGATGAAGGCGCAGGCGCGCATCCGCAACCCCTTCCACCGGCTCAGCACCCCGGAAGACATCGCGGAGACCATCCTCGGCCTGTGCGGCCCGACCTTGCGTTGGGCCAACGGGAGCATCATCCGCGTGGATGGCGGCGAAGCCATCTCCGGGCTCTAAGACATGAGCGTTCCGTTCCATCTGCTCGGGATGGGTTGGGCGTTGCCCGACACCGTCATCGACAACGACTTCCTCCATAAAGAGGTCGGCCTCAAGAAGGGCGCGGATTGGGTCAAATCCCGCCTGGGCATCTACGAGCGCCGCTCCGTGTTGTCGCGCGAATACATCGCGACCACGAAGAACAAGGACCCGATGCAGGCCATCATCCACGCGAAGTCGCGCGGGGAGACGCCCGTGACGCTCGCCATGCGCGCGGCGCAGAAGGCCCTGGCCCACACCGGCGTCAAGCCGCACCAGATCGGCATGGTGGTGTGCAATTCCGACATCCCCTTCGACCCCGTGCCCTCCACCGCGAGCTACATCGCCAAGGCCCTGGGCATCGGCTCCGGGCCGCACATCGACATGAACACGGCGTGTTCGTCTTTCGCGCGCCACATGATGTACCTGGGCGACCTGCGCGAGGAAGCCTGGCCCGAATACGTGCTCACCGTCCAGACCGCCTGCTACACGACGCGCACCGATTATTCGACCGACTGCGTCGATGGCTACATCTGGGGCGACGGCGCCGCCGCCCAGCTGTGCTCCTTCAAACACAAGGGCCGCGTCAAGGTGGAGCCCGTGATGTTCGCCTCCGCGCCCGAAGGCGCCACCGACGTCATCGTCGATGGCACGCGCCACTTCTGGCAGGACGGCGGCAAGGTCCGCGAGTTCTCCATCCGCAAAACCGTCGAGGCGTTCGAAGCCGTGGCCGCCGCCAAGAAGCTGTACGCCGACGAGGTCTATACGGTCACCCACCAGGCCAACAAGGTCATGATGGATTCCATCCTGGGGCACCTGGGCCTCCCCGAAGAACGCCACATCCACAACGTCACCACCCAGGGCAACATCGCCGCCGGCGGCATGCCGTCGGCCGTGGCCCAGCGCCTGGACACGCTCCACAAAGGCGACAAGATCGTTTACGCGGTGCTCGGCGCGGGGCTGGCGTGGGGCGGCGGGCTGATGGAGATCCAGTGACGGGTCTCCCCACCGGCCTGCTCACTCCGTTCCACGAGGTCCGCGAATCGACCTGGGACGAAGCCAAGGGCACGGGCCGCATCGTCACCGTGCGCAAGAACCGTTTCGACGACTGGTTCTACGCCTGCCACTTCCTCACCGACCCCGTGATGCCCGGCTGCTGGGGCGTCGATGCGGTGTGGCAGAGCCTGCGCCACTTCGCGGCGCAGCGCGGCCTGCCGGCGTGCAAACCTCTGGGCATGGAAGGCGTATCGTTTTTCGGGCAGATCCGACCGTATGATAAAGAAGTCGTGTACGCCGTCGAGGTGCTCTCGCTCGAGAAGGACGGCGACGACTTCCTGCTGACGGGCAAGGCGACCGTATCCGTGGACGGCGTGCCGGTTTACAGCATCGAGTCGGCGCAGGTCGGCACCGCGTTCTGGGACAGCGACGGCGCGGCCGCGCCCGCCTTGCCGCCCGCGCGCGCCGAGGTCTTCCGCGCCCCCCTCTCGATGGCGGCGTTTAAGTCGCGCGATTCCTTCTCCGCCGCCGAGGTGGTCGCGCTGTCGCGGGGTTCTTTGGTCCACGATGCCAAGGACGAAATGCCCCTTCTCCCGGATTCGCTCATGCTCGAGGTCGGCACGGTGCGCCGCATCGCCGCCGAACCCGCCGAGGTGCTGGCCACGCGCGCCAACGGGCCGACGGAGTGGTTCTTCTCCATGAACGGCGGCGTCAAACCCGCGGCCCTCCTCGTGGACGGCGTGTGGCAGCTCGTCGGCGTCTATCACGCCTGGACCGGCAGCGCCGGGACCGGCCGCGCGCTGGGCTTCGAGCGCGTCGAGTTCCACGGCGACGTCTCGCCCGAAGACGGCGACATCGTTTATCATGTGCGGGTGGTGAAAGCCTTCCGCGCGCCCACGGGCGACATGTTCATCCGCGCCGACGCCGAGGTTTATGCCGGCTCGCGCAAGGTGATGACCATCGTCAACGCCAACGTCGGCTGCCACAAGAACATCCGCTACGCGGATTATCCCCTCGCCTCCGCGCTGTCCACCGGCGGCAAGCTCAAGATAAAGGAATAAACCATGGCCGACATCGCGGTGGTGACGGGCGCGTCGGGCGGCATCGGGGCCGCCGTCGCCAAAATGATTCATGAGAAGTCCGGCGGCCAGCTGACCCTTTGCCTGCATTACAACGGCAACGAAGCCGCGGCGAAAGCCGTCTCCGCTGAAATCCCGGGGTCGTTCATCGTTCGTGCTGACTTATCTTCGGCCGAAGGCCGAAAATCTTTGCTGGATGCCGTTCTCGCCAAGGGCAATCCGTTTTGCCTCGTGAATAACGCCGGCATCGACAAGCCGCACGAACCGGCATTACTCGTGACCGAAGAAGGCTTCGACAAGCTGGTTTCCACCAATCTAAAAGCGCCGTTGTTCCTGATGCGCGATTTCGCCAAAGAGATGGCCCGCAACGAAAGCGGCGTCATCGTCAACGTCTCCTCCGTCCTGGCCCGCCAGGCCGTCGTCGGCTCGGCCATCTACCGCGCGACCAAGGCCGCGCTCGAGGCGCTGACGCTGCAGTTCGCCGCGGAAGTCGGTCCCAAAGGCGTGCGCGTCGTCGCCGTGGCCCCCGGCTTCATCGAGACCGCGATGACCGCGTCCATTCCCGAGGAGCAGCGCGCCGGCATCAAGAAAGGCGTCGCGCTCGGCGCCTTCGGCGCGCCGGAAGCCGTGGCCGAGACCGTCTGGCACGCCATCGAGAACCAATATTTGAACGGCGCCGTCATCGCCGTGGACGGAGGCATGCACCTCTGATGGAACTCACGAAAGAGCAGGTCCTCAAGATGATTCCGCAGCAGCGCCCCATGCGGTTCATCGACGAAATCATCGAGATGGACGACGAGCACATTATCGGCGCCTACACGTGGAAGGACGAGGACTGCGAAGGCCACTTCCCCGGCTACCCCGTGGTGCCCGGCGTCAAACTCATCGAGATGTCGGCCCAGATCGGCAGCGTGGCCTGGTGCATCTACCACCTCGCCAAGACGCGCTCGCCCGAGGAGATCAAGCAGCTCGTGGGCTTCTTCACCTCCGCCGACAAATGCGTGTTCAAACGCCCGGTCAAACCCGGCGACCGCACCATCGTGCAGGCCACCTTCGGCGAAGAAGGCTATTTCCGCGGCAGCAAACTCGTCAGCGAGGTCGAGATCCAGTTCCTCGGCGGGCCGCAAGACGGCGAGACCGTGTTCACCGGCCAGACCGCCGGCATGTTCGTCCCCAAGGGCAGCGAGGGCAAATGAGCAACCGAAAACGCATCGTCGTCACCGGCGTCGGCGCCGTGGCCCCCAACGGCCTGGGCATGGGCGCCTACCGCGCGGCGCTGAAGGCCGGCAAGTCGGGCATCAGCTTCCACCAGGAGCTGGCCGACCTCAAGTTCTCCTCGCAAATCGGCGGCAAGCCCCCCGTCGGGCCCGATGAAGCCGAGGCCCTCATCCCCGAGGCCGACCTCGCCAAGCTCAACGAGGCGATGGTCTATGCCACGATGGCCGCGGTGGAAGCCGCGCGTATGTCGGGCGTCAACGTGGATTTGAAGAAGGGCTACGCAGACTCCCCCGTCGATTGGGACACCGGCGCGGTCATCGGCTGCGGCATCGGCGGCATGGACACCATGTTCGAGGAGCAGGGCCCGGTGATGGCCGAGGCCGCGGACCAGGACCCGGGCATGGGCTGCCGCCCGATGGGCACCGACATCGTGCCCAAAATCATGGGCTCGTCCGTGTCGGTCGCCGTGGGCAAGTTCCTCGGCCTGGGCGGACAGACCACGACCAACTCTTCGGCGTGCAACACCGGCACCGAGGCGATTTTCGAGGCGTTTAAACACATGCAGCTCGGCTACGCCGAGTCCATGTACGCCGGCGGCGCCGAAGGCACGCATTACGGCACGTGGTCGGGCTTCGACGCGATGCGCGACGTCTTGTGCTCGAAGTTCAACGCCATGCCCGAGAAAGGCTCCCAGCCCATGGGCGCGGGCGCCTGCGGCTTCGTGCCCTCCGGCGGCGCGGGCATCCTGCGCCTGGAGACGCTGGAGCACGCGCAGAAACGCGGCGCGAAAATCCTCGTCGAGCTCGTGAGCGCCTACTGCAACTCCGGCGGCCAGCGCGACGGCGGGACGATGACCTTCCCTAATCCTGACGGCGTCCGGCGCTGCATTCAGAAGGTTCTCAAAGACAGCGGCGTGGACCCGAAGCGCATTTCTCTGATTAACGGACATCTCACCTCGACCGGCGCGGACCCTCGCGAGGTCGGCTCGTGGCTCAAGGCGCTCGAGCTCGACGTGAAGGCCTTCCCCCTCATCCAGGGAACGAAGTCCATGATCGGGCACTCGCTTGGCGCCGCGGGCGCCCTCGAATCGGCCGCGGTGGTGGACCAGATCGTGCACGGCTACGTGCATCCGTCCATCAACTGCGAGCAGGTGCACCCCCAGATTCCCGTGGGCGACAGCATCCCCCACGAGATGATCGTCAAGGAGCTCGAATACGTCATCAAGGCCAGCTTCGGCTTCGGCGACGTCAACGGCTGTCTGCTGTTCAAGCGTTGGAGCGATAAGTAGAATATCCGCACGGACCTCTAGGAGAAAACACCCCATGGCATTCATGAGAAAGCAGGCGACGGTCGAAGCGACCGACCTCAACACCATCACCCCCCAGGACGCGGAGACGCGCATCACGGCGGGCGTGAAGAAATACGCCACCAACGAGGCCAACTTCGCCAAGGCCGACGGCAACACCCCCTATCTCGGCTCCATCGTGGGCATGGGCATCGAGTCCTCCAACCTGGCCGACATCACCATGTCCATCGAGCGCCAGTTCCTGACCAAGATGACGACCAAGGTCCCGCTCGCGGAAGGCTCCGCCGAGTTCAAGCTCGCCCCCGGCGAGCTGGGCAAGCTGCGCATCCTCGACGGCCAGGACGCCTTGGCCGCCACCCCGGGCCTCTCCGTTAAGATGCTCATGGACGCCGGCCACATGCCGAAGAACGACGCCTACCTCGAGGGCGTGGTGTCCTTCGCCTACATCATGGCCTGCGGCGACGGCTGGAAGATGGCCGACGCCTTGAAGAAGATGGCCGCCAAGGCCGAGAAGCTCGCGGGCGCGGAGCGCTCGGAAGCCGCCGCCAACCTCAAGACCCTCGCCGCCCAGGCGAAGGATTACGACGCGACGCTCGCCGACGCGGCGAAGCTCGCGGCGTCCAAGCTCAAGACCTTCACCAACGACAAGGCCGCCTACGACGCGCTCTCCAGCGAGCTGAACATGACCCTCGAGAAGATCAAGGGGCTGTCGGCCGGCGGCGACGCCGCCGCGCTGGCCAAGCTGCGCACCGAGGAAGCCGAGATCCGCACGCGCCTGAAGATGTCGGCCGCCAAGCTGCGCGTGTCGCAGGAAGTCGCCGAAGCCGCCGGCAAGCGCCGCGCCGTGGACCAGCAGAAGGTGGACGCCGTGCGCGCCGCCCTGCAGGAAGCCGTCTCGGCCGCCGAGAAGATCGCCTAAAGTGGCGCTTTCGCCCGAGGACCTGAAGTCCCTCGGGCGGCAACGCCTGCTCAGCCGCGCGGTCGCCGCGCCACTGTCGCTCCTGGTGGCGGCGATTGCGCGGTTTTATTTCCGCTACCGCCTGCCCGACGACATCGACGACCTGCGCGAGAAGCTCTGGGCCGAGCTCGACGCGCACGACGGGCCCGTCATCTGGGCGGCCAACCACCTCACCCTCATCGACTCCTTCCTCGTGTATTGGGCGGTGGTGCCGCTCTCGCGGGTGGGCTCGGACCGCTACACGCCGTGGTCCACGCCCGAGCAGACCAACTACTACAGCCTGGGCGGCCCCCTCCAAAGCGCCGCCATCCGCGCGCTGCTCTACCTGTGCCGCTGCATCCCCTTCCGCCGCGGCGGCGAGGACGCGGCCGCCGAGGCCTTCCGCCAGAACGCCTTCGAGAAATGCGCCTGGGTGCTCGAAGGCGGCGGGTCCATCTTCGTCTATCCGGAGGCCGGGCGTTCGCGCTCGGGCTGGTTCGAGCGCAGCCGGCCAAAGGACTTCCTCGGCAAACTCGCGCTGATCAACCCGCGCGCCAAGTTCCTGTGCGTCTATCTGCGCGGCGACCGCCAGATCGGCACGACCGTGGCGCCGGAGAAAGGCGACCTGCTGCGCGCCACCTTCGCGCTGATGGACGGCGCCGCGCCGGGCGAAAGCCCCCGCGCCATCTCGCAGCGGCTGTTCGACCGGGTGGCCCAGCTTCAAGAGGAGTGGTGGCGGGGCTGCGACATGCCCAAAAACTGCGCGGGCAACGACGTGGTGGATTTGAAGAGCCCGCGCCTGCTCGACAACTTCTCCGACGACCTCACCGACGCCGATCCGGAGTGGCTCGACCGCCACCTGACGCCCCGCGAGAAGGATTACCTCGCCGCGCAGGGCCGGCGGCGCTGTTTCCCGCCTTCTGGCGCTTCTTCTGCGCCAAGGAAGCCTGCCACAAGGCCCTGGCCCGCGCCGAGGTCGTCGTGCCCAACGCCGCCTTCCGCGAGATCGAGGTGGATTTGTTCCGCCGCAAGGCCGTGCACGTGCCCACCAACCTGATGCTCGACATCCGTTTCACCGACGACGACGCCGACAAGCTCGCATCGCGTGGCGGTGCTGCGCGGCGGCTGGATCGGCGACGAGGAAGCCCCGGGCGACGCGTTATGGCAGGTGGCCGAGGTCCCCGCGGGCGCGTCCCCCGGCGCCTTCGCCCGCGAGATGGCCCTCGATTTCATCGCCTCCTGCAACGACGAGATCGGCTCCTCCGCCAAACTCGCCTACTCCGAGCAAGGCGGCTTGCCCGTCGCCCTCTGGCGCGGCAAGCCCCAAGACTGGAGCTTGTCCCTCTCCCACTCCGGCCGCTACGCCGCCTGCCTGTTCATGGCGAGTTGACGAAGGGGTCAGGCACCGAGTTGACGAAATTCGTCAACTCGGTGCCTGACCCTTCGTCATCACCTTCGTCACCTTCCTGTAACACCCTCCGGGCATACTTCCAGCTGCTATGAGGAAGGCGCGCGCTACGGCGCTGCTCCTGCTGTGGGCTTTGCCTTGCGCCGCGCAACGCGGCGCGGAGCCGGAATTGCTGCCTTCGTTCGCGCCCGCTCGGCGGCCCGCGTCGGCGACGAAGGCGCCGACGGTGAAGCGACCGCCCCCGGAACCGGAAGAAGACAAGCCCCTATACGAGATCATCCCCCCGCGCAAAGACGACCTCATGCGCGTGCCCAAGGCCGAGATGATCGGGCGCAAGCCCAAGCAGCGCGAGATCGTCCGCCTGCGGTCCTGGTGGTGGGCCGCGGAGGGCTCGGCGGAGACGCGCCACAGCGAGAGCTACTCGGCCACGGTCACCCAGGGCGTGGCCGAGCCCGTGTATTGGCTGACCTACACCCAGAAGTTCAAGCCGCGCAACGAGTTCATCGTGCATTCTGTGGAGTTCGCCCCCCTGTCGTGGCTGTCGGTCGAGGCCCAGGACGGGCGCTCGCGTTCGCGCGGGCGCTGGAGCGGCAGCGACGCCCTCCACGCGCCGCACTTCGACTTATTCACCTGGACCCCGACCGGCGCGCAATGGACCAAACCCGACCATGTGGAGTATTTCCGAGAGGGCGCGGAGCTGACCGGCACGGCGCGTTGGAGCGCGGCGAACCTGAACCTGCGCGTGCTCGAGCAGTCGCTCTCGACCATCGACGAGACCGAATACGGCCATTCGCTGGACGTCATCTTGGGCTACCACCGCTTCATCGACCGCATGCGCATCACCAACGGCTCCGTGGACGTGCAGACCAACCAGGTCACCGTCACGCCCGGCGTCGGCCCCATCAACAATCTCGACTCCACCTACGAGGCGCGTTGGCAGGGCGGCCACATCGGCCTGCGCGACGACGTGCGCCTGCCCTTGGGCTTCGGCTTCGAGGGCTGGGCGTTGTGGTCGCCGGTCATGGAGTACCAGGGCGACGGTTTCGACAACCGCTCCGCGTTGTCGGGCACGCTGAGCTCGAATTTCCCCAACTACGAGGACCGCGCGCGCGGCACCGCCATCCATTTCAACCTGCTCGCGGCCTGGCGCTGGTCGTTCGTGCGCCTGGAGGCGGGCTGGCAGCGCCTGTATTTCTACAGCCGCACGGGCAACCGCCGGGCGCACCGGCCGGGCGGGACGCATACCGACCTCAACCTCGACCACGCCATCACCGAACGCGCCGGCTTCTTCATGGGCGCCTCCGTGCGGTTCTAAGCGCGGGCTTGCGCCGAGGGGCCGCGCGCCTTATCCTTACCGGATGATTCGAGCCATCGCCCTGGCCGTGTTGTTCGCCCTCGCTCCGTTCGCCGCCGCCGGAACGCTCGAGGACCTCAACGCGCGCTGGAACAAGGGCGAGCCCGAGGCCGGCCACGAGCTCGCCTCGCGGCTTAAAAACGCCGGACGCTACGACGCGGTGCGCGTCCTCGACGCCATGCGCCTGGACGTCCCGTACCCGCCCTCCGGCGGCCGCGGCCCCGAGGTGTTCACGCGGGAGTTCCCGGACAACCCCGGCTTCGACCAGGCCATCGAGGCCGTCGTCGCCGCCGTGAAGCCCTATCGGGACGACCCGGAGCGCGACTTCCGCGTGCGCGCCGACGCCGTGATGAGCGACGTCACGACGTGGAAGAACCGCTGGTCGGACGGCGCGCGCGCCTCGCGCCGCGGCTTCCGTCTTCGCGCGAAGCTCGAGGACTGGGCGCTGGCCGCCATCGCGCTGGGCATGCCGCTGACGGTCGGCGTCTTCGGCCTGCTGACCATTTTCTGGCGCGCGGGCGCGCTGAGCCTGCTGTTCGGCGCCTCGGCGCCCTACCGCAAGGCCTTCGGCGGAGCCGCCGACCTCCTGCGCCGCGAGCGCCTCATCGCGTTGCTGCCCGTCGGCTCGGCCCTCGTCATCTTCGGCGTGGTCGGGACGGTCGTCTGGTCCATCTTCGCCAACCCCCGCCGCCCGGCACGAGCAAAGACGACGCCGAGGCGCTGGCGCTGCTGACCGTGCTCAGCCCGCGCGTGCTGCTCGCGTATTTCACCGGCGGCTTCCTGCTCTATTTCCTGCACGCGACCTTGCTGCACGCCTTGACGGCGTCGGCGCGCGGCCGCGCGGTCTCCTTCGGCGCGTCGGTGCGGGCCGCGGCCCGGCGCGCCGGCGACATCCTTCTTTTAAGCGCGCTGGTGTTCGGCGTGCTGCTCTTCCTCGAAGTGGCGTACCGCAAGTTCGAGCCCCGCCTGCCGCGCGCCGTCTCGCCCCTGGCGCGTCTGGCCGTATGGCTGCTGCAAAACGGCGTGCAGATGGGCGCGTCCTTGGTGCTGGCGGCGTGTATGGACGAGGACGTGTCCTTGCTCCAAGGCTTCGAACGCGCCCATACGGTGGCCGTGCGCCAGACGGGCCCCGTCGCGCTGGCCTGGCTCGGCGCCGCGGCCGTGGGCGGCGAGCTGGTGGTGGGCGCGTTCGCCGTGCCGTTTTTCTGCGGCTTCATGGCGTTCCCCGCGATGAGCGTGTTCTGGCCGGACGGCAACCTCTCGGCGTGGCTGGGGCTGTGGTGGATCAACGAGGCCTATATCGTCATCGGCGCGGCCTTCCTGATTGGAATCCTGGGCGCGGCCTTCGCCTACTCCCTTTACCTCATCATGGAGGCCCTGGTCGCGGTCGGGATGCTCCTGCACCGAGACGCCGCGTCGGGCGAGGAGCCGCCGATGGTCGCCTACCTGCGTAAAACCTTCCCCCGCATGGCGGCGTGAGGCCGCGCGTTGCCCCGCCCCAAGACGAAGCGCTAGAATCACGTCATGGCCAAGTTCTGCGTCTTGTTCGCCGGGCAATCGGTGCAGGAGACGGGCATGGGCGTGGAGCTGCTCAAACACGCGCCCGCGCGCGAGGCGGTCGAACGCCTGAAGCCCTTCCTGGGCGCCGACCTCGAAACCTTGCTGACGACGATGCCCGAGGACGCGCTGGCCAAGACCTTCAACGCCCAGCGCGCCATCCACGCCTCCCACGTCGCTCATTGGCTGGCGTATAAGGCCTACCACCCCGGCCTGGAGCTCGACGGGGCCGTCGGCCATTCGATGGGCGTGGTGGCGGCGCTGGTCGCGGCCGAGGCGCTGACGCTCGAGGACAGCGGCCGCTTCATCGCCGCGCGCGCCAAGGCGTTCTCGGACTGCTGCGCCGCCTTCACCGAGCCCATGGGACTGGCCGCGGCGTCGGCCGACGACTTCAACGACATCGCCGAATCCGTGGGCGAGGTGCCGGGCGTGTCGGTGGCGCTGTGGAACACCCTCGGCAAAGGCACGCTCGGCGGCACGGTGGCCGCGCTGGAAGCCTACGCCGCCAAGGCCCGCGCCGAGGACTGGCCCGTGCGCGTGAAGGTCCTCAAGGTGGAGGGCCCCTATCACACCGCGGCCTTCGCGCCCGCCAAGGCCGCGCTCGCCGCGACGCTCGCGGCCATCCCCGTGAAGGCGCCGAAGGTCCCCGTGTTCATGGGCACCTCCGGCAAGGCCGAGACCGACCCGGCCCGCATCAAGGAGCTGCTCGCCGAGCAGACCGTGGCCTGCGAGCGCCACCTCGACGCGGTGCGCGCGGCCTACGCCGCGGGCTGCCGCAGCTTCATCGAGACGTCGTTTAAGCCCCAGCCCATCACCTGGCTGGGCGAGCAGCTGCGCGACGGCGAAGGCGCGCCGCTGCCCGGCGTCACGGCGACGTCGGTCACCACGGACCGGCTCAAGGAATGAGGTCCCGGGCCGACTGGCGGGCCGGCGCCTGCGCCGCGGCCGCCGCGGTCCTGCTGTGCCCTGGCCGCGCCGCGCCTGCTCGCCTCGGCCCGCGACGCCCGCGCGTTGATTTCATTCTCCCACGTCGAGATCGGACACGCCTTGCGCACGGGCGTTCACCCCGCGTCCGTGGACCCTAGCTTCCGGCTGCCGTTGGGTCCGCTCCTCGAGACGTCTTTGCTGCTGGACCGCCCGAGCGCCGCGCCGTGGGCCTTCGCCGCGGCCGCGTGCGCCGTGGCCGCGCTCGCGGGCGCGGCCGGCGCCTTGCTCGGCGGGGCCTGGCGCGGGCCTGCTCGCGGCGGCGGCGGCTCTGTTCGTGCTGGCCGGCCTTCCCAAACCTCCGGGCTTCCTCAAGATGTTCTTCTACACGCCGTTCGTGCTCCTGCCCGCGCTCGCGCTCGCGCTGCGCGCGCGCCGCCCGGGGCCGGCCGCGGATTGGCTGACGGGCCTGGCCTTCGCGGCCGGGCTGACCTATCGCTCCACGCTGGCGTTTCTTCCCCTCCTCGTCGCGGCCGTGGAGCTGGCCCGCGGCCGCGACCGAAAGAGCGCGGCGTCGGCCGCCCGGCTGCTTTTGCCCTGCGCCATGGCCGTCCTGCCGTGGATGTTCATGAACGCGCGCGTGCACGGCTCGTGGACCCCTTTCGAACGCGGGGCCTCGGACATGCTCGTGGTCGGCGGGGCGCTGGGCATGACCGACACCACGCCCGAAGGCGACCGCCGCGCGCTGGCCCAGCTCATCACCGCGCTGGCCGCGGCGAGCCGGCCGGCGCGGCGCGTGGCCGCCGCGCCCGGGGCTTACGCGGCGGCCGTCGTGCGCCGCCTGCGTTACGCCTTCGGCCTGCTGCCGTGGCTGGCGTTGCTGGCCGCCGCGGGGCTGTGGCGCGCGCGCCGCGACCCGGCGGCGTGGGCGCTGGCGGGCTTCGCCGCTTATTTCTTCCTGGCGCACGCCGCGCTGGCGACGTCGGGTTCGAGAACGTGCCGGTCGCGCCGCTCGCCGCGCTGGCCGCGGTCGTGGTGCTCCTCCGCCGCCCGCTCGCCGCCGCCGCGCGGCCCGCGGCCGTCGCGCTGACGGCGCTGCTGGCGCTGGCGCTTCCGCTGGCCGTGATGGCCGGCGCCCCGGCCCACGCCGCCTTCCCCGACAAGCCGATCCGCATCGCCATCGTCGGCGGCGCGCGGCTGCGGCCCGGCTGCTCGTCGCAGGACGGGCGGCCGATGCCTTGCCCGACCTGGCAGAGGCCGCGCGGCGCGCTGCCCGACCTGCCGCGCCTGGCCGCGGAACGCGCGCGCGCCGAGGAGGCGCTGGGGCGCGCGGGCGCGACCGGGGCGCTGGCCGCGTCCCTTGCGGGCGCCCCCTTCGGCGACGACCCGCGCCTGGACCTGCGCCTGTGGCAGACCGTGGCCGCGCGCGCCGCCGCGACGCGCCCGCCGCCAGCCGCCGCGGCCGAGGCCGCGCGCCTGTGGGAGGCCGACCAGCGCCTCACCGTCGCGCGCACCCCCGAGGAGAAGGCCTGGCAGGAACGCCTGCGCGCGGGCGCCGCCGAAGGCCTCGGACGCCGCGCCGAGGCCGCCTTCGAAGGCGTGCCGCTCGCCGAGTGGGCCCCGGCCTTCGCCGACGCGGCCCCGGCGTCGGCGCGCGCGCCGTTGCTGCGCCTGCAGGAAGCCGGGCGTGTATTCCAGCACCTACCACTTCCTGAAGGCCCGCGCCGCGGCCGCGCCGTCGGCGCGCGCCTGGCTCGACGCGGGCGTGTGCGCCTTCCTCGCCGGCCGCAAAAAAGAGGCCGCGGAGCATTTCCGCCGCGCCTTGGCCCTCGAGCCGTCCTCGCCCGAGGCTCGATCCAGCCTCGACGCCGCGCTCGCTCGTTAAACGTCAGCGGCCGCAGGGCGCGCCGGCTCGTTTAAACGACGCTTCGGCCGCTCGTTGGTCGCCGGCCAAAAAAGCCGCCGTTCCCGCGTCGCAGGCCAGGCCCGCGTCGCCCGGCGCGAGGTCGGAGAGGCGGCGCAGGACGCCGGCCGCGGCGGCGGGCTCCCCCAGGTCCTGGAGCAAGATGGCGGCGGAACGCGCCAAGGGGCCTTCGGGCTCGGCGGCGAGCGCGTGGCGAGCGGCGGCTTTCGCTCGGTCCTTGCTCCCCCCGACCGCCTCGCGACGAGCGCAGGCCAAGTCTCCGGCGACGCCGAGCCCGGGACGGCACGCGGCGCGTCGCGCCGCGGGCATGTCGCCGACGGCCGCGATAAGGCTTCGGAACAGCACCTGCGACGAGCCGGGTCGGCCGCCGCGGCGCGGGCGCCCGCGGGGTCGGCGGCGGCGAGCGCGGCGAGCAGCAGGGCGACGGCGCCGCGGTCCAACGCGCGGCCGCCGCCAGGCGCGCCGCCGCGGCCGCCGCGCGCGCTCCTCGCGCGCGCCCTCCGGCGTGAGGCGCCGCGCGCCGGCGAGGAACACGTCGTCGGCCGACGCGTCGGGGCCGGCTTCCGCGTAAAGGCGCGCGGCGGCGGCCGCGTCGCCGGCGAGCTGGCGCGCCAGCGCGAGGTGGCGCACGTAAGGCGCGCCCGCGGCGAGCGCGGGTTGCCCCCAGGCCGCGCCCGGAGAGGCCGCGTCCGCTTCGGCGAGAAGGACGCGTTCGTGGACGGCCGCGGGCCAACGCTCGAGCACGCGCTCCAGATACGCCAGCGCGACGGGCGAGAGGCGCGGCGCGGACCGGGAGGCCTCCTGCGCGGCGTAACGCAGGGTGGTCAGCCAGCCCTCGGCGCCGGCGGGCGGGGCGGCCTGGTGGCCACGGAGCCGGATCGAGCCGGAGGCTTGTGATGCCGAGCGCGCCGGCGATCGCGGCATCGATCTGCTGGAAGAACAGCGGGTAGACCAGCGCACCCGGTCGGTGAAGGCTTCCAGGCCGGGCCCCGCGGCGCCGGCGCGCGCGGCGAAGGCGGCCTGGGCGTCGGCCAGGAGCGCGCCTTCCTCCGTCGCGACGCGGGCCAAGACGTCGGCGCAGGCCGGCCCGCAGCGGCCGCGGCGCGCGGGCCTCGAGCGCCAGCGCGCGCGCGTAGGCGGCCGCGGCGTCGGCCGGGCGGCGTTCGCGCTCGAGGCAGCGTCCGGTGAAAAAACCAGCTCGGCCGCGTCGCCGGGCGCGGCGTCGGCCTCCGCGCGCGCCCAGGCCGCGCGCGCGCCCGCGCAATCGCCCGCCAGGCGGCGCGCCCAGCCTTCGGACGCGGCGGGGCCGCGCGGCAGGGCGCCTTGCGGCGCGCCGTCGCGCACGTTGAGCGGCGGTCTCACCAAAACGAAGGCGACGCCGCGCGCGCGCGCGGCGCGCGCCATGCGGCGCAAGGCCGCCTCGAAGGCGGCCAGGGGCGCGGCCGTCTCCTCGGGCGGTCGGCGCGCCAGGCCCGCGGACGCCGCCCACAGGCCCAGGCGCAGGCGCCACCGCGGCAGCGGCGGCGGCAGGTTCGCGCTTTCGTTGTGCCCGGTGAGCAGGACCACGGCGTCGGCGCCCAGGCGCAAGGCTTCGGCCACGACGTATTCCTCGCGCGCCGCGTCGTAGCCCGCCATGCCCGCGTTGACGACCTCGACGGTCCGGCCGGGCAGCAGCGGGGGCAAGACGTCGGCGAGCGCGCCCGGGCCTTCATACAGGCGGGCGATGGAACCGCCCGCGACGAACACGCGGAAAACGCCCGGGGCCTTGGCCGCGGGGAAGGCGCTCGCGGCCGCGCCCGGACGCGCGGCGCGGTAGAGGCCGGTCGCCGCATCCAGACGGAAAAAGGGCGAACGCGCCTCGGGGTGGGCGTAGAGCAGCGCGCGGTCGGGCTCGGGGCCGCACGCGCACAGGAGGAGAAGCCCGGCGAGAACCGGCGCCGCCCGCCTCATCGGTCGGCGGGCCCCAGCGCCGCCTCGGTTTCGGCGCGGCGCGGCCAATCGAGCGGGGCCGCCGCGCGCGCCTCCTCGAGGTCCAGGCGCGCGCCGATGTGGTCGCCGTCCTCGCGGCGCCAGCCCGCGCGCGTCGATAAGGCGTCGGGCAGCAGCCACGGCCCGCCGTGTTCGCTGCGGCTCGGTCAGCGCGCGGTCGGCCCAGGCGCGGTCCTTTTTTGTCGGCGGCCCGCGTGAGCACGGCGAGGCTGAGCAGGACGGCGCCGTCGTCGGGCAGCCGCGCCGCGAGCGCTTCGAGGTCGGCGCGCGCGCCGGCGGGGTCTTTGGCCGCGCGCGCGACGGCGGCGGCGAGCGCGGGGTCCTCGGCCGCGGGCTCGGGCGCGACCGCGGCGACGGCGGGCGCGGGGCGCGCGCCGAGGGCGTCGCGCATCGCGGCAGGAAGGCCGTCACGTCCGGGTAACGGGCGCGGTTCTTCTCGTATTCGGCGAAGCGCGCCGCGACGCGCGCCTGGAAAGGCAGGCGCGGGTTGGCGCGGCGCTTCGGCTCACGGCGCAGGGCCAGGCCCTGGGCCAGGTGCTCGCGCGCGCATTGCGGCCAGGAGTCGTCGCAATACGCGCGTCGAAGCCGTCGGGCGCGACGCGCGGCGCGGCGCCGTTGCCGGCCATGCGCCAGAGCTGGACATCGCTGTCGCCGTCGCCGTCGGACAGGAAGGCCAGCCAGCGACCGTCGGCGCTGAAGGCGGGGGCCCATTCGCTGGCCTTCGGCGTGCGCGGTCGAGCTGCGCGCAGCCGCTGCCGGGCTGTGCGCAGTCGATGGCCACGCGCGCGGGGCGCGGCGCGCGGCCGGTCGGCCGCGAACTCCGCCGGCAGGTCGCGCCCGGCCAGGCGCGCGCGCAGGGACTCACCGCCGGCGCGGCGAGCGGGCCCGCGGCGTCGAGCGCGGCGCGCAGGCCGCAGGCCGCGGCGAAATCCGCGGCGGAGGCGGCCAGCGGCGAACGCCGGCAGGCGGGGCGGTCCTTGACCGACAGGCCGTCGTCGAGGCAGGTCGTCAGCGCGACGAGGGCCTGCGCGGGCCAATCCGGGCGCGCGTCGCGGCGCAGGCGCGCGTAGGCCGCCACCGCGGGGTGGCGCTCGCAGCCGCGCACGCCCTTGAGCAAGGTCGCCGGACGTCGTAGTGCGCGCCTGCTCGATCACGCGCCCGCCCGCGGAGGCCTCATCGAGCCTCGGCGGCGCGTCGGTCGGCGGCAGCGCCCGCGGCCACGAGTGCGCCTCGGAGGCCGCGACCGGCGTCAACGTCGCGACCGTCACAGCGACATCCGACGTCGCCGGCCGCCGCAGCTGGACCTGCCGCCGCACGCGCACTCGCGGCGCCGCGGCGCAGTCGCCGCCTGCAGCGCGCTGACCAAGTCGGCCGCGGTCGCGGCGGCGGTGGCCGCATCGCGGTCCGGTTCCGCGGCGGCGGCGCCAAGCGTCTGTACCGCATGGTCGACTTCAAGCGTCGCACAGTTCGACGTGGCCGGCACGGTCCAGCGGTCGATGGACGTACGAGTCCGGCCGCAGCGCGTTTGAGCGCGACCGACGACGGCTGCGCACGCCAGTCGCGGCCCGACGGGTCGAGCGCCGGAGCGCGGCGTCGAGGTCGGCGCAGCGCCTTGGCGGCGGTCGCCGAGTCGCGTGCCGCGGCGGCTCAGCCGTCGTGGCGCGCCAGGCGCGGGCGCGGCGGCGCTAGGCCGCCCGCGACGCCGAGCTCGTAGGCGCGGCGCGCGCGGCGTCGGTCGCCGGAGACGAAGACGTAACGCGCGTCGAGCAGCGGTGCGTGGCGGCCAGGTCGGCGAACGCGCCGTCCGCACGCGCCGAGCGCGTGCTGGCCAGGTGCCGCTCGTGCTAGGCCCAGGCCAAGGACGCCGAATCCCCGTCCCCCTCCCACTCGCGGCGGATGGCGAGGTCGAGGTCGGCCGCGGCGTCGCGGTGGAACCCGAGCGCGCGGCGCACGCCGCCGCGCCAGGAGTAGGCGATGTCGTAACGCGGCTCGCGCGCCAAGGCCTCGTCGAGCAGGCGCAGGGCCTCGCGGGGGCGCCCGGCGTAGCGCCGCGCCTCGCCCAGCCAGGCCGCGATCCAGAAACACGACGGGGCCAGGCGCCGGGCGCTCTCGAGCAGGGCCACCGAACGCGCGGGCAGGCGGTTGGCGTAGAACACGCGCGCGGCCAAGGCGCGCACGGGCGCCGAGCGCGGCGCCAGGCGCAGCGCCGCCTCCATGGCCTTGCCGCACGGCCCCCAGTCCTCGTCGAGGCGGCGGCTGTAGGCGTCGAGCACGGCGGCCCAGGCCAGGCGGGGCGCGGCGCGGCGCAGCGCGGCCAGGCGCCGCGCGACGCGCGGGCCGCGGCAGGCCGGGGCGATCTCGAACTCGCGGCCGACGCCGAACAATTCGTCGGGCGTCAAGGCGTCGAGCATCGCCAGGTCGGCCAGCGGCTCGACGAGCGGACGGCCGAGCGCGACCGCCAGGCCCGCGCGGTAGAACCGCGCCCAGCCCAGGCGCGGGGCGCGCCGCACCAGGCGCGTGAGCGCGCGGTGGGCGGCGGCCGCGCGGCCGGCGTTTCCGGGACGGCGTCGCGCGCGGCTTCATCGTCGCGCCAGCCTGCGCCGGGCGCGCCGCGCCAGGCGCCCCATGCGGCGGCGCGCCTCGGCGAGCGCGCCGGGCGGCAGCTCCCCGCCGCGCTCCACGGCCTTGAGCAGCTCCGCGCAGGCGGCCACGTCGTCATTCGCCAGGCGCGAGGCGGCGAGCGCGGTCCACGGGCACTCCGGGCGCAAGGCGCGCGCGGACGCGACGTCGCGAAGCGCCTCGGCGCGCGCCGGCCCAGGCGGCGATAGGCCTCGGCTCGTCCGCAGGCGACGCTCCAAGCCGAACCCGACAGCCAGCGGTCGAAGGCCGCGCGCGCCTCGGCCGCGCCGCCGGTCGCGAGCAAGGCCGCGCCGAGCTTGCACTGGAACCGCGCGACGGTGCCGTTCCAGCGCACGGCCGCGCGCAGGTCGGCGACGGCGGCGCGCGCGCGGCCTTGCTGTAGGAGCAGCGCGCCGCGCGCGCCGAGATAGGCGGCGCAGGGCGAGTCCGCCGCCGCGCGCTATAAGCCGCGAGCGCGGCGTCGGCGACCCGCGACCGACTCGGCCTGCTGGCCGCGGCCAAGGCCGAGTCGGCGCGGCGCGCAGCACGAGCTCAAACGCGAGCTCGACGCGGCCCAGGCCGAGCTCGCCCGCTTGCGCGGCGGCGGCGCAGTTCGGACTGCACCGCGTAGCCGTCGGCCAGCCCCATCTGCGGGAAATCGTCGGTCAGCTTGGGGATCGCGCGGGCGTGGTCCTGCGCCGCCTCCACGCGGTCGGCCAGGCGCTCGATGTCCGAGCGGCTCAGCGTGAGGTTCACAGGGCACTCCTTCCGTGGAAACGCGCGCGGCAGGTGCCCAGGCCGCCGATGGTGCACACCAGCTCGTCGCCGGTCGCGTCAGCCGGCACCAGGGCGGACTGCGAGCCCGACAGGATCACCTCGCCGGCCCGGAACGCGCAGCCCCAGGGCGCCCAGCGCGTTGGCCAGCCAGGCCAGCCGCATGCACCGGCGAGCCCTGCACCGCAGGCGCGCGAGCTTCGCCGCGCGCGTCAGCGCCGCGCGCGCGCCTCGTTGCCGCCCGCGTACGTCGAGCGCCGCGGCCGAGGCTAGGCGCCAGGCCCACGGTCGAGCGCGGCCGTCGGCGCGCGGCCGGCGCAGCAGCCGGCAGCGCCTCGCGCAGCGCGAGAACGGCGGTCGCGAACGCAGGTCCTCGGCGCGTTCGACCGCCGCCCAGGCGGCCGTGGGGCCTCCGCGGCCGCCGCGGCCGCGCGGATTGTTGCGAACGCCGGCAGGCCGCGCCCGCGCAGCCCGATCGCGGCGCAGGGCCGGGCCGTCAGGGCTCGAACAGCGCCCATTGGACGCCGCCAGCGCCGGACGGGCCAACGCGGGTTTGCCGAGCGTATCGAGGGCGTAGGCGCGCAGCCAATACAGCGCCGCGACGTCACCGCCGCGCGCCTGCGCGCGCTCCAGCGACAAGAGCATCCCGCGTCCGTCCTCTAGGCGCAGCAGCGCCGACGCCGCGAGCAGGTGCGGCAAAAACGCGGCCTCGCCGCGCCAGGCCACGCCGGCGCGTTCGAAGGCGCGGATGCTGGTGGTCAGGCTGTTGCCGTGCGCCGCGCCGCGATAATAGTCGGCGCGCGTGTCCGACGCGCCGGCCAGCAGGCGCAGGGCCCGGCGCGGATTCTCGGCGCACACGGCTTCGGCCAGCCAGGCCCGGGCGGAGGCATCGCGAGGGTCCTTCGCCGGGAGCGCGGGACGTTCGCCCAGCAGCCGGCGCAGGCGCAGGCGCGCCGCGGGCGCGCGCGCGGCAGCGAGGCATTTAAGGAGAGCGGGGCGGTCCAAGACGGGCCCGGAACGCGGGTCCCAGCGTCCCAGCCCATCGGCGGGCGAGACGAGGTGCAGCAGGCGCTCCATCCACCAATCCCAGTTCTCGGGGGCCATGCCGTTGTCCTGAATAGTAACAGATGTTAAGCTTTCGGGGTATGCGCGACCCGCGTCGCCTGCTCTTGAGCCCGGAGTGGAACCGCCCCCTGCCCGGCCTGCGCGAGGCCACGGGCCTCAACGTGGATTATTTCGGAGACCTGGACGCGCGCGTGTGGGCCGCGCTTCACGGCGCGGAGCTGCGGCGCGTGCGCGACGTCATACAACGCTCCCCCCTCCTGGGACCCGTCGAGCTGTCTCTGCGCGCGCGCGTGGCCTGGCTTCAGGGGCTACACGGCGAGGCCCATGCCTGGTTCGAACGCGCCGGCGGCGCCGAGAACCCTTGGGCGCCCGGGCGCGCCTGGCGGGCGTTGAGCCTGCTGCCCTCTCCCGAAGGACGCGCGGCCCTCGCCGACGCGGGCTGGGACGCGGACTGCGTCGGCGCGTGGCGGCGTTACGGCCGCGTTGTGGGGCCGCGGCGCGGCCGCGCCGCTCGCGGCCTTTCTGGATGCGGCGAGCAGCACGCCCGCCGGGCCGCGCCTGCTGCGGGGCCTGGCCGCGGCGAAGTGCCGGGCAATCGGCGTGCCGCGGAGCGCGAGTTCGACCGCGCCGCGTCGGCCTATCCCGACGCCTTGAAGGCTTCGCCGTATTGCTCGGCGAGCCCGGCGCGTTGCGCGAGGGCCGCGCCCCGGCCGTGGACCGCCGCGTGCGCGTCGGCCGCGCGCGCCCTGGCGGCGCGCTCGCCCAAGACCGCGGTGGGCGCACGCCGTGGCGGGCAGCTGCCGTTTCGCCGGCGTCTCCGATAGACGGGCACTGGCGCGCGCGCGCGCGGCGCTGGCCGAGGCCCGCCGCCGCCGCCCGGGCTCCGGCTGGACCGCGGCGTTGGAAGCCCAGCTTCGGCACGCGAGATGAGCAGGACGCCCAGCGCCGCGGCCGCGGCCTGCCGGGGGGGCAGCGCCCGCGCCAGCCGGGCTGGCCCTGGCCCGCGACGCGGCGACGGCCGCGGCCCTGCGCGACCTCGCGCCCGGCCCCTGCGCGGCCGTCAACGTCCGCGACCTGACGTGTGGCGCGCGGGCGCGAGCCTCGCGGCGCGCCGCCTCGACGCGGCCGAGCGCGACCTCGACATCGCGCTCGCCTTGCGGCCGGGCCACGCCGGCGCCTGGGAGAAGCGGGCCCACCTGCGGCGCGAGCGCGGGGACGTCGCCGGCGCGTTGGCGGCGCTGACGCGTTCCGCCAGTCTCGAACCCGAGACGCGCCGCACCTACGATCCGGCCGCGCGCCCGGCGTCGCGGCGCGCGCTGTCGCGTTTCTGCGCCGCCCAGCCCGGCGAACCCGTCGCGCGGCTGTGGCTGGGAGAGCTCCTTGTGCGCGCCGGCGAAAAAGCCGCGGCACGCCGCGAGCTGCGCCGCTTCCTCGCCGCGGTCGCCCGAGAGCCCGCGGCGGATTTCCTGCGCGGCTGGGCCTATGAATGGCTCGGCCAGACGCGACGCGCGCGCCGCCTCAACCCCGCGTTGAACCTGCCGAGGGCCTGCTGAAGCGTCTCGCGCTCGCCGCGTTGGCCGCGCTCGTGCTCGCCGGGGGCTGGCGCGCCGTCGCGCCGCGTTTTCGCGCGCCGCGACCGCGCCGTCCGACGAGGACGGTCGGACCTTGATGAGCACCACGTCGTAGCGCATGAACCTGCGCTCCGGGACCTGGTCCTCCGACGACCCGTCCGAGGACGCGCGCGCGCGCCCGGGGCGACGCGCGCGCCCTGTTCCCCCTCGCGCTCGCGCTGAGCCCCGACGGGGGCGGCCCGGCCGGCTTTTTCTGGCGCGCGCAGGGCGCCTGGGGCCTGGCGCTGGCCGCGCTCGCCGCGGGGCTCGCGGCCGCGGCCGCGGGGCCGCTCGCGGGGCTGGCCGCGGGCGCGGCGCTGGCCTTCGACCCGCTCACGCTCCAACACGCGGGCACGCTCAACATCCAGCTGTTTTTCGGCGCGTTGACCGCCTGCGTCGGGCTGGCGTTATTGAGCTGGGGCCGCGCGCCGACGCCGGGCGCGGCCGCGCTCGCGGGCGCGGTGGTGGGCGCGAGCCTGCTCGCGCGGTCCACCTTGGCGCCGTTCCTGCTGTTTCTCCCCGCTTGGCTGGCGCTCTCGCGGCCGAAGCTCGAGATGCTGGGCCTCGAGCTCGCCGTACTTCTGGGGCGCGGCCTTGCTCGTTTTCCTGCCGTGGCTCGTCCGCAACGGCCTGCTGCTCGGCCGCCTCCAGCCCTTCGAGGCCGGCGTCGTGGAATACGGCCTGGTCGCGGGCGCCTCGGGCCGGATCTCCGACGACCTCACGTTGCTGCCCGGGCGCGGGACGGTGTCGCTCGACGACGCCGGCCGCCAGCGCCGCGGGACCTGGGCCGCCTTCGGCGAGGCCGCGCGCCTGGCCGCCGCCCGCCCCGCGGACGCGGCCCGCCGCCGCGGCCGCGCGCGCCGCGTTCTGGGGCTGGGGCCTGCTGGCCTGGCCGGTCGCCGCGTTCGCCTTATACCGCGCGCGCCGCAACGACCTCGGCCTGTGGACCTTGGGCGGCCTGGCCGTTTGTTGGGAACGTGCACCTGCTGATGCTCTCCAGCGCGCGGCACTTCATCCCCGCCTTCGCGCCGCTGGCCAGGTCGCGGCCAGCGGCCTTCGCCTCGCAGCAATACGTGG